>NZ_CP025987.1:0-3160000 GCF_005222245.1 Marinomonas sp. FW-1
TGTCTGTCACTCAACCAGGGAGTACGTCTACAGTGTCTTTGGAGCATTGGAATCTTTGTCTGCAGCGCTTGCAGAGTGAGTTTTCCACATCTCAGTTCAACACTTGGATTCGTCCATTACAGGCTGAAATGATGCCTAATGGAGAATTGCGTCTGAGCGCACCAAACCGATTTGTGTTGGATTGGGTGAGTAACAAATATCAAACGCGCATAAAAGAGCTATTGTCTGAATTTGCAGGGGACGACCTTGCTCCTGCTTTAAAGTTGGAAGTTAAATCACAAAACTTCGCTCAAACGAATCAGATGTCGCCGCCACCGCCTCCAGTGTCAAGTGAGCCGACGGTAAGCCCTTTGAATAATGAAGTCGCACGAGAGTCCGGCTATCGTCCAGGATTTGGCTTAATGGATGAAGAAGATGGGCCACCACACGCCGATCTTGAATTTGAAGCACCATTAACTTTGTCTGGCACGGGCCTGCGTGGCGAACTTGAACCTTATGAACAGGGCCAATTGCCGTTAACGGCGCCCAAACGTAAAGTGCAAGTTGAAGGTGGTATTAACCACGGAGCGAACCTAAACAATTCTTTTACCTTTGATAACTTTATCGAGGGTAAATCGAACCAGCTGGCTCATGCCGCAGCCTTACAAGTCGCAGAAAATCCTGGCGGAGCTTACAACCCTCTATTTATATACGGTGGGGTTGGCCTAGGTAAAACTCACTTAATGCAAGCCGTCGGTACAGAGATGATGCGTCACAACCCGAATGCTAAGGTGGTTTACCTGCATTCTGAGCGTTTTGTTGCCGACATGGTAAAAGCCTTGCAGTTGAACGCGATTAACGACTTTAAACGTTATTATCGTTCTGTGGATGCTTTACTGATTGATGATATTCAGTTTTTTGCCGGCAAAGACAGAACGCAGGAAGAGTTTTTCCACACCTTTAATGCCTTATTAGAAGGTGGCCAGCAGATGATTTTGACCTGTGACCGCTACCCTAAAGAAATTCAAGGTTTGGAAGACCGTCTTAAGTCTCGATTTGGCTGGGGTTTAACGGTCGCCATCGAGCCACCGGAATTAGAAACTCGTGTGGCGATTTTGATGCGCAAAGCCGATGAAAGTGGCATTAAGTTATCCTACGATTCTGCTTTCTTTATTGCCCAGAAAATACGCTCTAACGTGCGTGAATTAGAAGGTGCACTAAAGCGTGTTATTGCCAACTCGCATTTTACTGGGCGTGCGATTACGCCTGATTTTGTGCGTGAGTCGTTAAAAGACCTTTTGGCCTTGCAAGATAAGCTAGTTAACATTGATAATATCCAGCGAATTGTCGCGGAATATTACAAAATTAAGATCAGTGATCTGTTGTCCAAACGTCGTAGTCGGTCAGTGGCTCGTCCTCGCCAAGTGGCGATGTCATTAGCCAAAGAATTGACCAACCACAGTTTGCCAGAAATTGGTGATGCGTTTGGTGGACGAGATCATACGACTGCATTGCATGCGATTCGTAAGATTAAAGAGCTGCAAGACACCGATTCGGATATCCGTGAAGACTATAAGCAATTGATGCGAATCCTGACCACCTGATGGTCTAAGACTTTGAGTTTACGAGGAAAATAATGAAATTTTCAGTCGTCCGCGAGACACTTCTTAAGCCACTTCAACTAGTGGCAGGCGTTGTAGAGCGCAAACAAACTATGCCTGTCTTGGCCAATGTATTGGTGGAAGTGAAAGACCAAGTATTAACACTGACTGGCTCTGACTTAGAAGTAGAGTTAGTTGGGCATGTGCCATTAGATGAGTGCGAAGAAGGCCGTATCACGGTACCTGCTCGTAAGCTAATGGACATTTGCAAAAGTTTACCAGACAGCGCAGTGATTGAATTTACTTTGGATGATCAAAAAGCGGTGATTCGCTCAGGTCGTTCACGCTTTAGTCTGTCTACCTTACCAGCAGATGAATTCCCGAATATCCAAGATATGCAAGGTGATTTGTCTGTGTCTATCGCACAAAACAGCGTACGTCGTTTGATCGATCGTACTGGTTTCGCTATGGCGAACCAAGACGTGCGTTATTACCTTAACGGCATGTTGTTAGAAGTGGCTGATGGCCAACTGCGCGTAGTAGCAACCGATGGACACCGTTTAGCGACTGCGGTTGAAGATGCCCAAGTAAGTGGCGATCTGACGCAAGTCATCGTGCCGCGCAAAGGGGTATTGGAACTAAACCGCTTACTAAACGATAGCGATGAAGTGGTTGAGCTAACTATAGGTACAAACCATATTCGTGCCAAAGTCGCGGATTATGTGTTCACTTCTAAGCTAGTTGATGGCAAATTCCCTGATTATCATCGCGTTATTCCACGTAACAATGAAAAAATCGTTATCGCTGACCGTTTGGAACTTCGTCAAGTTTTCCTACGTGCGTCGATTCTTTCTAACGAGAAATATCGTGGTGTGCGTTTGATTCTGTCTAATGGCATGTTGCAAGTGTTTGCCAATAACCCAGAGCAAGAAGAAGCCGAAGAATCCGTATTGGTGCAATACCAAGGCGACAATATGGAAGTGGGCTTCAACGTGGGTTATTTATTAGATGTATTGGGCGTTGTGGATTCTCAAGAAGTGCGATTGTCATTGAATGACTCTAACAGCAGTGCCTTGATCGAAGAAGCACAAAGCCACGCAGCACAATACGTTGTGATGCCGATGCGTCTATAATTATCTGCTAGATGAATAGACCTATCACCCACCAAGTGCTTGAGAAAATCCAATGCTTGGTGGGTTGTCTTCCCTCCCCCAATTAAGGTTTAAGAGTTATGCCGCTGGTGCGTTTGGACATCTCTCATGTTCGCAACCTTTCTAGTGTGCGCTTTGAACCTTCGCCCCAAGTGAATGTGATTGTTGGTAAAAATGGCAGTGGTAAAACCTCAGTCTTAGAGGCTATTCACCTTTTGTCGTTTGGTCGTTCCTTTCGTAGTCATAAGCACAAAACCTATATACAGCACGAAAACGAAGCCTGCATTGTCTTTGCCCAGCTGCACCAAGCACAAGGCAGCCCTATTCGTGTCGGTTTGCAGCGTTATCGTGATGGTCAAATTGATGTGCGTATACAAGGGCAACGTGCTCAGTCGGTTATTGAGCTGGCAGAGCGTCTTCCAGTACAGCTGATTAACCCCGATGCTTTCCGATTATTAGAAGGATCACCCAGCATTCGACGCCAATTTATCGACTGGGGAGCCTTTCATTTCGATAAAGATTTCATTCAAGCGTGGCGAGGCTGGCAAAAAGCATTAAAACAGCGGAATACCTTGCTCAGACGTGGTAAAATATCCAACAGTTTATTAGCGGCATTTGATCAGGAATTGATCCGGCTGGGCGAGCAAGTAAATCAATCTCGAAAAGACTATGTGGAAAAGCTAACACCACATTTTGAGAAGGTTTTAGCGCTCCTAACCACAGAGCTGTCAGTAAGTCTTCAGTTCTTCCAAGGCTGGGATGCACAGAAAGATTTAGCGATGGCGGTGGCTGCGGGGCGCGAGCGAGATATCGAGCTAGGTTATACACATACCGGCCCTCAGCGAGCGGATTTACGTGTAAAAACTGCAACGGGAGATGCGTTAGATACCTTGTCCCGTGGTCAGCAAAAGCTGGTGGTTTCTGCACTGAAGATTGCTCAAGGACAGTTATTGATCGATATGGGTCGCCCTCTGGTATTTTTAGTGGATGATTTACCAGCTGAGTTAGACGCCAACCACAGACAGAAACTTTGTCAGTTGTTGGAGTCATTAAACAGCCAAATTTTTATTACCAGTGTCGAGCCTGATACAACGGATTTTACTTGGGCCGATACAACCGACGTTCGTCAATTTGCTATGAGTAACGGCGAATTGTCTTTATTGAGCAAAGGTTTGCAGGAGAGTTAAATGAGTGAAAATAATTACGAAGCGTCCAGTATCAAGGTGCTCAAAGGGCTAGATGCCGTACGTAAACGCCCAGGAATGTATATCGGCGATACGGACGATGGCACAGGCTTGCACCACATGGTATTTGAAGTCGTGGATAACTCCATTGATGAAGCCCTTGCTGGTCACTGTGACACGATTACCGTCCTGATTCACCCTGATGAATCTATTTCTGTGTCGGATAACGGCCGTGGTATCCCTGTTGATATTCACGAAGAAGAAGGCGTTTCCGCTGCCGAAGTTATCATGACGGTACTGCATGCTGGTGGTAAGTTTGACGATAACTCATATAAAGTTTCTGGTGGTCTTCACGGTGTAGGTGTTTCGGTGGTAAACGCCCTATCTGAAGAACTAACCTTGACGATTCGCAAGAACGGTAAAGTCTACGAGCAACACTACAAACACGGCGTACCACAAGCTCCTCTTGCTATTGTTGGCGATTCTGATGGCAAGGGTACAACCGTTCACTTCAAACCGTCTGCAGATACCTTTAGTAACATCCTATTCTATTACGACATCTTGGCAAAACGTCTGCGTGAGTTGTCTTTCTTGAACTCTGGTGTTGCCATCAAATTAAAAGATGAGCGTTCTGGTAAAGAAGAATTCTTTAACTATGAAGGTGGTTTGCGTTCTTTTGTTGAGCATTTGAATACCAACAAAACGCCAATCAACGATATTTTTCACTTCATTTGCCAGCGTGAAGACCTTGAAGACGGCATTGCCGTTGAAGTGGCCTTGCAGTGGAACGAAGGCTTCCAAGAAAACATCTACTGTTACACCAACAACATTCCACAACGCGATGGTGGTACGCACCTTGCGGGTTTCCGTGGCGCTTTGACTCGTACTTTAAATAACTTCATTGAATCGGAAGGCTTGGCGAAGAAGCAAAAAGTGGCGACAACAGGTGATGACTGCCGTGAAGGCTTAACAGCTATTGTGTCGGTAAAAGTTCCAGATCCTAAGTTCTCTTCTCAGACCAAAGACAAGTTGGTTTCTTCTGAGGTGAAAACCGCCGTTGAGCAGGAAATGAGTAAGCGTTTTGCGGAATACCTGCTAGAAAAACCAAACGAAGCCAAAATCATCGTTAATAAAATGATTGATGCGGCTCGTGCTCGTGAAGCTGCACGTCGTGCCCGTGATATGACTCGCCGTAAAGGCGCGCTAGACATCGCAGGCTTGCCTGGTAAATTGGCCGACTGTCAGGAAAAAGACCCAGCGCTTTCTGAAATCTACCTAGTGGAGGGTGACTCTGCGGGTGGTTCTGCAAAACAAGGTCGAGATCGTCGTACGCAAGCGATTTTGCCTCTTAAAGGTAAAATCTTGAACGTTGAGAAAGCCCGTTTTGACAAGATGCTCGCGTCTGTTGAAGTAGGCACTCTGATTACCGCATTGGGTTGTGGCATCGGCCGTGACGAATTCAACGCAGACAAATTGCGTTACCACAGCATCGTTATCATGACCGATGCCGACGTCGATGGATCGCACATTCGTACCCTGCTGTTGACTTTCTTTTTCCGTCAAATGCCAGAAATCATCGAACGTGGTCATATCTTTATTGCCCAGCCACCGCTGTTCAAAATCAAACGTGGTAAGCAAGAGCAGTACATCAAAGACGAAGCGGCTCTGGATCAGCACTTGATCGAAGTGGCTTTAGATGGAGCTCATATGCACGTCAACGAAGACGCGCCAGGCATTCAAGGCGAGCACTTGGCGAAACTGATGCGTGACTACATTCACATTGAAGCCGATGTAGAGCGTTTGTCTCGTGTGTACCCAAGAGATGTAATGGGTAAACTTCTGTATTGTAAAGCACTAACACAAGAAGATTTAACCAATGAAACAACGGTCATGGAATGGGTCGAAGCCATCCGTAGCCAAATGCCACAAGACGCTCGTACCGGTTTCCGTTTTGATTTCTCTGTAGAGAAAGACGATGAACGTAATATCTACCTACCCGTGGTGGATATCATGTCTCATGGTGTATCAAACCGTTACCGCTTTGAAGGTACTTTCTTCAGCTCGCCGGAATACAAGCGTATCGTGGCTATGTCTGAAACCGTTGCTGAATTGTTCGGTGAAGAGTCTTACATCCAACGTGGCGAACGCCGTGAAACAGTAAAAACCATCAGCGACATGAAAGCTTGGTTGATGAAAGAAGCTTCTCGCGGCATGACGGTACAGCGCTATAAAGGTCTGGGTGAGATGAACCCAGAGCAACTATGGGAAACCACTATGGACCCTGATGCTCGTCGCATGCTTCGCGTTACCATTGACGACGCTGTTGCTGCAGACCAAATGTTTACCACCTTGATGGGTGACGAAGTAGAGCCGCGTCGTAACTTCATCCAAGACAACGCCTTGAATGTAGCTAACCTAGACGTTTAAGTGTTTGCTCTATAGAACAAAAAGCCCCAGTTTCGAATGAAGCTGGGGCTTTTTAGTTTCTAGGGGTTAGCGAGGGTGTCGCTTGCCCTTTGTCTCTTAAAGGTGTTCAGACAACGCTTTGATGTGTTCTGGTCCAATACCGCAGCAACCGCCAATCAAGGTGGCACCCTGCTCTTTCCAACGTTGTGCCCATACCAGATAAGAATCAGGTGATAAGTCTTTTCGCAGTTCGTCTAAGCCATCATTTGCTGTCGCATTTTTAGGCTGAGGAGGAAAGGCATTGGCGTATGCGCCTAGTTGTATCTGGTCGTTTATTTTGGACAGTACGTCTTTTGAGATTTGGATTGCGTCGGCAATAATTTCAGGCTGACAGCAGTTAAATAGAATGCCATTCACACCGGCTTTGGCCATGGCGGCAACGGCTTCTTTCACGGTTTCGCCTGATCGTAAGCGTGGCTGATCCGTTACTTCTGCGTCTTCAAGGGTGAAAGAGACCCAGTAAGGTTTGTGTTGACCGTCGATCTCATCGACTAGGGCTTTTATTTGTAGGGTTTCCGCGAGCAAACTTTGTGTTTCGTTTAGCCATAAATCGACTCGTGGGGCTAATGCTTCGATGATTGGACGAGCAATTTGCTCGGCTCGATCGGCTTCATATAAATCCGCGCGGTAGGAACCAAATAAAGGAGCCAAAGAGCCTGCCACTTTCACGTCTTGGTTCGCTTCTTCTGCGGCTTCACGAGCAACGCGAGCAGATTCAATGACCAACTCTGTTACGCGTTGCTGAAAAACCTCTTCGCCAATGTGGAAAGGCACTAATGCGTAGCTGTTGGTGGTAATAACGCGAGAACCAGCTGCAATAAAGGCTTTATGCACTTCTTTAACAGTGTCAGGTGCTTCCATCATGGCCAAAGCAGACCATTCTGGTTGTTTAAAGGGAGCGCCGCGACGCTCTAATTCGCGACCCATGCCGCCATCTAGAATAGTGATTGATTGCATTACTGTCCCCAGTTTTATTAATACTGGGCATTTTAACCATGAGTTCTACAGATAGAAATTAGTTTGATTATAAATTTTGGGTCAATTTCAGCTTTTTATGTCTATAATAGTCGTAACCATTAGAAAACTCCCTCTATCCATTAAAAAACCTTGGTCTTAGGGGCGGATTCAATGGTTATTCTTACCATCCCATTTCCGCTATATTGTCCGCCAAATACCCCATAAAAAGTCGAGATTCATGCGTTTTATTGCGTCTTGGATGAACAACGAGAGGAATGATATGAAAGTAGGTCTTAAAAAAGCTCTGTCCGGTTTGGCATTGGTTGGTGCTTTGTTCTCTGCTCATAGTTACGCTGCCGATTCTGCTATTGATAACATTTTGACCAGTGGCGAACTGAAAGTGTGTTTTGAGGCGGGTTATATTCCTTTCGAAATGAAGACCAAAGATGGCCGTTTTATTGGCTTTGATATCGATCTTGCGAAGCATATGGCACGTTCCATGGATGTGAAGTTCGTTCCTGTTAATACGGCTTGGGACGGTATCATTCCTGCGCTACAGACGGGAAAATGCGACATTATTATTGGTGGTATGGCGATTACACCGCAGCGTAACTTGAAAGTTATGTTTGCTGATACTTACATCGAAATTGGTCAAACGGTGCTGATTAAGCCTGATTTACAAGGCAAAGTAACGTCGTACCGTGATTTGAACGATGAGAAGTACACCTTGTCATCTCAAATTGGCACCACAGGCGCACAAGCTGCGAAAAAATACTTTCCGAAAGCCACTTTGAACCTGTTTGAAACGTCTGCCGATGCGGTACTTCAAGTAGCAAATGGTAAAGCGGATGGGTTTGTTTATGACTTACCATATAATGCGCTTTACGCTTCTCAGCACAAAGGCAAAGTCGTTCACTTGGATCAGTCATTCACTTATGAACCACTAGGTTGGGCGATTCGCCAAAATGATCCGAACTTTCTTAACTTCTTAAATAACTATCTTGTGCAGATCAAAAAAGACGGTTCTTATGACCGTATTTATGACAAGTGGTTTAAATCGGATGCTTGGGTCGATAGCATTCAGTAATAATTGACGTTAATTACCGCGTTTCAAAGAGTCTATATATTATAGGCTCTTTTTATATTTAAGAGAGCTCATGCAAACACAATCTTCACGTTGGCTTGGACACGGTTTATACCTAGTGATCATGGCGATATTGGTTTCTGGCGTCTACTTTGCTGGTCAGAAAATCAATTACTCCTGGCATTGGGAACGCTTGTGGCCCTACATCATAAACACCGAATCCCAAGACATTGTGGCGATCACGGATGGCACTGCTGTGGTAGATAAAGCGGGCCGTTTGTCTGTTCTGCCTGATTATGGCGATGACCCTCAGTTAGTTAAAGTTTACGATACCCTAGTGGCTCGAGATGGGGATTTAATATTCCAAGGCGACACCATTGCTCGTATTGAGGGTTGGCGTTTTGGGCCAATCGCTGAGGGTTTGTGGGTGACCATTAAAATCTCGTTTATCTCGCTGATCTTTGCCGTTTTATTAGGGGTTATGTTTGGCTTGATGCGCGTGGCCCATGGTCAAGTATGGCGAAATTTGGCGATGACTTATGTGGAAGTGATCCGTGGTACGCCTCTGCTTGTACAGATATTCATCGTGTATTTCTTTGTTGGTACCGTGTTTGACTTAGATCGTTTCACATCCGGTGTGGCGGCATTGTCTATTTTTACTGGCGCGTATGTTGCCGAGATAGTAAGAGCGGGAATTCAGTCGGTTTCGGCAGGACAAATGGAAGCGGCGCGCTCTCTTGGAATGAATTATGTGCAAGCCATGGCGTACGTCATCATGCCACAGGCAATTAAACGCACCTTACCACCGCTTGCTGGGCAATTTATTAATTTGATTAAAGACTCTTCATTGGTATCGGTTATTTCTATTACTGATTTAACCAAGGCTGGTCGTGAAGTGGTCAGTGGCAGCTTTGCCCCATTTGAAGTTTGGTTTACGGTCGCCGTTTTGTATTTGGTGGTCACTGGGGGCTTATCTTTGCTTATTCAGTGTTTAGAAAAGAGGTTATCAGTCAGTGATTGATCCAGTGAAAGAGCAATCTAGCCAGCCAGCACTTATTCAAGCGCATAAGGTAAACAAGGTTTTCCCTAATGGTTGTCATGCTCTCAAAGACGTTTCCTTAGATGTTCAACCAGGTGAAGTGGTGGTTATTATTGGGCCTAGCGGTTCGGGAAAGTCGACCTTCTTACGTACCCTGAATCAATTGGAAAGCATCACATCTGGCCGTATTTTGTTAGATCAAGTGGATCTGACTGATAAGCGCACCAATATCAATAAGGTACGTGAAGAAGTGGGTATGGTGTTCCAAGCGTTTAACTTGTTCCCCCATAAAACCGCACTAGGCAATGTTATGTTGGCACCCATGAAAGTGCTGAAACAAACTAAGGCAGAAGCACGAAAAACGGCCACGGATTTGCTTAATCGAGTTGGTCTGGCGGATCGAATGGGCAATTACCCAACCCGATTGTCTGGCGGCCAGCAACAGCGAGTCGCCATTGCCCGTTCGCTAGCAATGAAACCTAAGGTGCTTTTGTTTGATGAACCGACCAGTGCGCTTGACCCTGAAATGGTTGGAGAAGTCTTGGATGTGATGAAAGAACTCGCGCGCGAAGGTATGACCATGGTGGTTGTAACGCATGAAATGGGCTTTGCCCGTGAAGTGGCTGATCGCGTTGTATTCATGGAAGAAGGAGAGCTTGTTTTAGAAGAATCTCCAGAGCGTTTCTTTCATTCTGATCATCCACGCTTGCAACGCTTTTTAGGTCAGGTACTCTAACGCTTCGTCTTTCTTTGCGCGATGGTTAAAGTACCGAATGAACCAAAAGTCACTTCCACCGTTAAATTGGTTAAGAACCTTTGAGGTTTCTGCGCGCAGCCTGAACTTTACTAAGGCCGCACAAGAGCTGCACTTAACCCAAGGGGCTGTTAGCCAACAAATACGCTTGCTCGAAGGTCATCTAGGTGTGTCCTTATTTACTCGCTTGCCTCGAGGATTAGCGCTCACCGATGAAGGGATGTCTTATCTTCCTGTGGTGCAGGATTCCATCTCACGCCTAGCGGCTGCAACCAATGAGTTGTTTAATCAAGACCAGCGAACCCCAGTCAAAATACGTGGCAGCTTGTCTTTTTTTGTCCATTGGCTAGCACCAAGATTAACGGAATTCCATCGTCTGTACCCTAATATTGATATTCGATACATCAGTTCCCTGTGGGTGAAAGACACTGAAGCCGATGATGATTTTGAAATTCGCTGGGGGAATGGGCAATGGCCGGGTTATGTTTCTCAGCGCTTAAGTTGGGACAGTCTATTTCCAGTCTGTTCACCTGAGTTGTTGGAGCGCTTACCGCTGAATGCCACAACAGATCTTGCTGACCATACTTTACTGCATGTATTGGGTTACGAGGAAGGTTGGGGGTATTGGTTGTCTATGGTTAATGAAGCGGAAGTGGATCCATCCAGAGGAATGCAAGTGGATACCCTATTGGCGTCGTTGCGTTTAGCTGAGCTTGGTATTGGTGTGGCGTTGGCGAGGTCCTCCATGGTGGAAGATATGTTGGCAGATGGTCGGTTGGTAGAACCTTTTAACCTGCGTATTCCTGCAAGTGAATCCTTTTATCTGGTACGCAAATCGGGTCCAGAAATTTCGGTTGAAGCTATGCAATTTTTTGAATGGTTAGAGCGTCAAGCGCGTCTTTCCTAACAAAGCCCTACTTTTGCTCATATTTTCATAAAACGTTTATGACAGACTAAGGCGGATAAGTTTGCCTTAGTCTGTCACTGCGTCAATTTACAACGCGGCTTTAATACTGTCTTCAATGGATGTCGTTGGGCGTCCAATCAAGGTAGATAATGCTTTGCTGTCACTGAACAAACCGCCCTTAGCTGCGCCAGCTTCTGAATCCGCAAGAACAGCTGCGAACCCTTCAGGTAGGCCTACGCCAACTAGAATCTTGGTGTATTCGGCTTCTGGAACGTTTTGGTAGGAGACTGTTTTGCCCGTTACTTTGCTAATGGCCTCTGCGTACTCGCTTAGGGTGAAGGCATTGTCGCCAGCAAGCTCATAGACTTTGCCTGCCTGACCGTCTTGAAGCAGCACTGTTGCCGCGGCCTCTGCGTAATCGGCACGTGTTGCAGTTGACAGTTTACCGTCACCTGCACAGCCCACCACTCCATGTTCCAATGCCGCTGCCACACTCATCGTGTAGTTTTCTGAATACCAGCCATTGCGAAGTAGCACGTAAGGTACGCCTGATTCCGCCAACAGATTTTCGGTCGCCACATGCTCTTGTGCAAGTAACAGAGGCGAGGTGTCGGCTTTTAGAATACTGGTGTATGCGATCAGAGAAACATTCGCTTGTTTAGCGGCATTGATAACATTTTGGTGCTGCGCAACACGCTGGCCTACTTCACTTGAAGAAATAAGCAGTACTTTGTCAACGCCTTGCATGGCACTAGCAAGAGAATCTGGATCGGTATAATCCGCTTGGCGCACGTTTACGCCTTTCTCTGCTAACTCTTTTACACTGTCTGGATTACGCACTGCAGCGATAACCTTGCTTGCTGCGGTTTTTTCTAACAAGGAATCAATCACAAGACGGCCAAGTTGACCGGATGCGCCAGTAACTAAAATCATACTATTCTCCTTTGAGTTTTTAAGTTGATAGAAGTAGAATATATTACTAACAAACTTTTGGTAAGTACCTACAAAAAGGTAAGTATGAAAAATAATCTACAAGACTCTCAGAATGGGTTGTCGCACTTATTTGAAAAAGGCGATGTGTTTTCAGACAAATGCCCTTCTCGCGATATTTTGAAACACGTGACGAGCCGCTGGGGCGTTTTGGTACTGTTTGCTTTAAAAGATGGTCAAACACATCGTTTTAGTGAACTGCGTCGTAAGATCCTCGGGGTGAGTGAAAAGATGCTTGCGCAAACGCTTCAAGCCTTGGAAACAGATGGCTTTGTACTACGAATTTCTTATCCTGTGGTGCCGCCTCATGTGGAATATAGTTTGACGGAATTAGGCGTAGAGGTGGCTGCTCGAGTCGCCAGTTTAGCGGATTGGATTGAGGATAATATTACGGATATTTTGTCGGCTCAGTCTCAAAAAGCAGACGACCTAAGTAATTAAATAATATTATTTATCAAAGCTCTAGAGTTAGAGTGAATACTCACTAACATTTTATTGCATGAGATCACTCATTTTTACATATCGCTTAGAGCCAATAATAAAAAAGCCGCTTTAAAGCGGCTTAGCGAATGGATTCATAAAGCCCAATAAAGACTAAATCCCCAGCTTATCGCGCATGTTGTAGTAAACCGCACCCACTGCTGTATAAGGTACGCGTAATAAACGACCGCCGGGGAATTGATATTGCGGCATGCTGGCAAAAACATCAAAGCGCTCCATTTCACCGTCGATAGCATCGGATAAGATCTCTCCCATCAAATGTGAATTGGTCACGCCATGTCCTGAATAACCTTGTGCGTAATAGAGATTATCGCCAATTTTACCGACTTGTGGCATACGCATCATGGTAAGAAGAAAGTTACCTGTCCATGCGAAATCGATTTTTGCGTCTTTAAGCATTGGGTAGGTTTTCAGCATTTTTGGCACTATGATGGACTCAATTTTGCCTGGATCACGGGCGCCATAGGTCGTTCCGCCACCATAGATGAGTCGACCATCGCCTGATAAACGGTAGTAATCCAATAAATAGTTACAGTCTTCCACACAGTGATCTGTTGGTAACAATTGTTTTTGGATTTCTTCCGGCAACGGCTCCGTTGCGATGACCTGAGTTCCGCATGGCATGGCCTTCTTCTCTACTTCTGGCAATAAGCCAAACATATAGGCGTTGCCGGCAACAACAATCTTATCCGCAATGACGCTACCTTGTTTGGTCACTACCTTGCCTAGCTTACCTTGCTCTAAGCGAATGACTTCGGAGTCTTCAAAAATTTGTCCACCAAGTGCTTCAAATGCTTTGGCTTGGCCAAGCACTAGGTTTAATGGCTGAATATGCCCGCCCTTCTTGTCCAGCAAACCGCCTGCGTAACGATCCGAGCCGATGTGGTCTTGGATAGAGGATGCCGTTAGTAATTCCAGCTCATTGTGGCCATGAGCTTCCCACAATGCTTTTTTGGCTTTCAGTTCTTCGAACTGTTTTTTGTTGCATGCTGCAAAGAGGTTACCGTGTTTTAGGTCACACTCTATGTTGTACTTTTCAATGCGGTGACGAATCAACTCAGAACCTGCAAACGCCATTTTTGCCATTTTCTGGCCGATAT
Source organism: Marinomonas sp. FW-1 (assembly GCF_005222245.1). Lineage (NCBI taxonomy): Bacteria > Pseudomonadati > Pseudomonadota > Gammaproteobacteria > Oceanospirillales > Oceanospirillaceae > Marinomonas > Marinomonas sp. FW-1. The sequence goes on from NZ_CP025987.1 coordinate 13,714, forward strand.
TGTCGCCATAATTCTTGAAGATGTAGTCAATATCGCGGTTAAAGCTGTTTACGATCTGACCGCCATTGCGACCAGAAGCGCCAAAGCCGATGCGCGACCCTTCAACGACAATAACGCGCTTTCCTTTTTCTGCCAGACTCAGAGCGGTCGATATGCCTGTAAACCCAGCACCAACGACACAGACATCACAACGATGCTCACCCGTTAACTGTGGGCGAATGGCTTTATCATTTGCGGAGGCCGCGTAGTATGAGTTTGCATGAGTAGGTGATGACATAGAGAACCTCTCCTATAGCGTGTAGACATTATGATCCAGCGTCTGCACATAAGTAAAAAAGCGGGGCTATTAACGCCCCTCTGTTAATCTAACGGTTATTGCCTATCCAAGGATGAGTTTATTTCAGGCTAATCCAGGTGTTTTTAAGTTCCGTGTATTTCTCTAGTGCGTGCCAAGATTTATCGCGACCATTTCCAGACGCTTTAACGCCACCAAATGGTACCGTGGTATCGCCATCACCCCATGTATTTACCCACACCATGCCCGATTCTAATTGACGGCTGACACGGTGAGCACGCCCCAAATCATTGGTCCAAATGGAAGCCCCTAAGCCGTATTTTGAATCGTTTGCCAATTCAATGGCTTCGGCTTCAGTATCGAACGTCATAACGGCTAATACAGGACCGAAAATCTCTTCTTTAACGAAATTCATCGTGTGGTTAGCATCCGTAAAAATGGTCGGTTTTGCATAGAAACCTTGGCCTTCTTGATAATCTGGAAGGCCACCTAACGCCAATTTTGCGCCGTCAGCAATGGCACTTTCGATAAAGCCAGTCACGGTATCAAGCTGTGCTTTGTCGACCATTGGGCCCATTTTTGTGGCTGGGTCTAACGGATCTCCTGGCACGTAAGTTTTCGCTGCTGCAAGCAGTTCGACCATGAAGGCGTCTTTAATGCTGCTGTGAACATACAAGCGAGAGCAGGCAATGCACACTTCACCTTGGTTGGTGAAGATGGCTGTTGCAGCACCTTTGGCTGCGGCTTGAATGTCTTTGCAGTCTTCAAAGACGATACAAGGTGATTTACCGCCCGCTTCTAGCCAAACACGCTTCATATTCGATTGCCCCGCGTATTGCATTAACAGGCCTGCAACGCGGCTAGAGCCTGTAAACGCCAAGGTGCCGATATCATGGTGCAGCGCAAGGGCTTTCCCAGCGGTGTGACCAAAACCCGGGAGGACGTTGAATACGCCATCTGGAACCCCTGCTTGTGTCGCCAATTCGGCAATTCTGAGCGCGCTTAAAGGCGATTTCTCAGACGGCTTTAGAATGATGCTGTTGCCTGCCGCCAGCGCCGGCGCAATTTTCCACATCACCATCATTAATGGGTAATTCCACGGTGTGATGATGGCGACAACACCAAGAGGTTCGCGGCTAATGAGCGCCAGATTATCTGGATTTGTTGGTGCGATTTCACCGTACAATTTATCAATGCACTCCGCTGACCAACGTAAGCAGTCGATTGAATCTGGTACATCGATACCGACCATTTCTGAAATAGACTTACCCATATCCAAAGTATCGATTAAGGCCAGTTCATCTTGGTGTTCTTCTAGCAAATCCGCCCATTTTTGTAGAATACGCTTGCGCTTGTTTGGTGCCATGTTTGACCAAACACCGCTTTTAAACGCGGCGTTGGCCGCGGCGGTCGCCAGATTCACATCGGCTTCATCACAACTCGCTACTTTTGCTAACAAGGACTCGTCCGTTGGATTAATACAATCGAACGTGTCACCGCTTTGTGCTGGTGTAAAAACACCATTGATGTAGGCGTCGGAATGCAGGCTAATTGTGTTACGAAGTGCTTGCCATTCTTGGTAAGTTTTCATACGTAATTCCTTTCTCTGGCGTCTATCAAAAACGCTAAATGAGTTGCTATGAATCTAAACTAACTGAGCAGCGCCCTTTCTGACCATATCCCCGTGGGGGTATATCGTCATTTTCCTCTTGTCTTAGAAGTACAAAAAATGCCTAGCGGCGCATTGCTAGGCATTTTTTGGTGTTTACGTTGGAATGAAAGACGGATGTTTAGCGTCCGGTTTTAATGTCCGTCCATAAACGTACCATCAAACGTTCGATTCTCAAGCCTCGCACCTTTTGCGCAAAGAGTTTCTTTTTCACTTCGTTGCTTGGGTAAATGCCTTCATTACTCGAAATATCTGGGTCTTGCAGATCCATCGCGTCTAGATTTGGGTTTGCGTACGCAACGTAGTTTGAAATGTCGGCAATGACTTCTGGTTGTAATAAGAAGTTAATGAACTTGTACGCCGCCTCTTTATTTTCAGCCTCTTTCGGTATAGCAAGCATGTCAAACCAGATTTGCGTACCCTCTTTAGGGATGCTGTATTCGATGTTCACCCCGTTATCGGCTTCAATAGCACGATCTTGGGCTTGAATAACATCCCCAGACCAGCCAATGGCAACGCAAATATCACCGTTAGCCAATGCACTGATGTACTGGGAAGAATGGAATTGCGTCACATAAGGACGTACATTCTTCAGCAATTGTACGGCGTCACTGTCTAACGCATAGTCTTGCGGATTACGGCTATTGGGGTTTTTACCCAAATAATTTAATGTTAGTGGGTACAGTTCGTCTGGTGAATCTAAAAACATAACACCACACTGTTGTAGCTTTGCCATGTTGTCTGGATTAAAGACCAGATCCCAGCTATTTACTGGCGCATCTTCACCTAAGACTTCTTTGACCTTATCGACGTTATAGCCGATGCCCGTGGTTCCCCATAAGTAAGGCACACCGTATTGGTTGCCGGGGTCAACGGCTTCAAGAAAGGACAATAGTTCAGGGTCGAGGTGTTTTAGGTTGGGCAATTTGGCTTTGTCCAGTTTGCTAAACACGCCTGCTTGTATTTGACGCCCCATGAAAGACGCAGTAGGCACCACCAAATCATAACCAGAATTACCCGCCAGCAGTTTTGCCTCTAGTACTTCGTTACTGTCAAATACGTCTTGAATGACTTGAATACCGGTTTCTGTTTCAAATCGTTCAACGGTGTCTTCGGCCATGTAATCTGACCAGTTGAAAAATTTTAACGTGTCAGCATAAACGGACGTTGCCGATGTGCCTAACGCACAGACCATACCTGCAATAGGTAATAATTGACGCATTTTATGGTTTTTTTGTGTCATGATTTGGTTCCTTAGTGATATCGATACTGACATTACGCAAGGCTTTTTTATCCTTGTCGCGATGCTTAGCGGATTAAAAATAATTACACATTCAACAATAGATGCTCCCGTTCCCAAGAGCTAATAACTCGGTTAAAGGTTTCGAACTCGCTGCGTTTGACACCCATATAAGCTGTGACAAAGTCATTGCCTAAGATGTCGCATAATGGTTCACATTCTTCTAATAGACGTAGGCCTTCTTCTAGTGTTCTCGCAATTTCCACTTCGGGATAATCGGATGGCGGCTCATTATTTTTGACCGGGTCGGTTGGTTGTAGCTTTTGCTTCATGCCTAAATAACCGCACGCCAAGGTGGCAGCAATGGCAAGATACGGGTTGGAGTCTGCGCCAGGGAAACGGTTTTCGATGCGCGTTGCTTGTGGTGGTGCAAATGGAATGCGTAGTCCTGCTGTGCGGTTATCAAACCCCCAGTTCATATTAATGGGCGCGGCCATTTCTGGTGAAAAACGTCGGTATGAGTTAACGTTTGGCGCGAAGAAAGAAATCGCATTTGGCGTGTATTTCTGCAAACCGCCTAAATAATGGTAGAACAATTCGCTTGGTTTACCGTTGTCATCAAAGACATTTTGACCTGTTTTCGCATCGACCAAACTCTGGTGAATATGCATCGAACTGCCAGGCTCGTCTTTCATCGGTTTTGCCATGAAAGTGGCATACACACCATGTTTTAGTGCGGCTTCTCGTAAAGTGCGTTTGAACACAAACACTTGGTCGGCTAAGTCCAGTGGATCTCCATGAATAAAGTTAATTTCCATTTGCGCGGCGCCGGATTCATGAATCAAGGTGTCTACGTCCAAGCCTTGAGCTTCACAATAGCTGTACAGAGTATCAATGATGGTGTTGAACTCGTTTACCGCATCAATGCTGTATGAGCGGCGCGATGTTTCACGTTTGCCAGAACGCCCTGCTGCCGGTTTTAGTTCATAATCTGGGTCTGTATTAGGTTGGATCAGATAAAACTCGACTTCTGGCGCGATGACGGGTTTTAAGCCTTCGGCTTCATAGAGTGACAAAATATGACGCAAGATTGTACGGCTTGCCAATGGGTGAAGCTTGCCGTCGGTGGTATAACAGTCATTGATGACTTGAGCAGTGGGTTCGTCGGCCCATGGCACCATGCGTATGGTGTTTGGGTCTGGCTTCAACACCATGTCGCGGTCGCTGGCGTCGACAATATCGTAGTGATTGTCAGCCCAATCCCCCGTCACACTTTGCACCAAAACGGTTTCAGGGATGCGCCCTGTCTTCTCCGCAAGGAACTTGAATGTTGGGTAAAACTTACCTCGCGCATTCCCTGTCATATCAGCTAATGTTGACTCGACTTCAGTAATTGCATGCTCTTTTAAAAAAGCTTCAAACTCTGTCATAACTCACCTTAAGTTGGCTGCTTAACGAACGTTTTTAAGCCGTAACGTTTTTTTACTGGCTCTTGCTATTGGGGTACTCTTTCTCACAACCCGAATAATACTTCGGTTTAAACATTATTTTACTTTGATCATTAAATCAACACCTGGTCAAAAAATAAGTTTATATTACAATTGACACTGACTATAAATTCGATCAATCATTCGGTTATTGGGTTTTGAACTATTACAGGAGTTTTCCTTGAGCAAACATGAGCCGTCTTACTACGAAGCTACGGCAAAAGCGTACCAAAGCCGTCCTCAGTTAGTCGGGGATCACAGTACCGATATTTGTATTATAGGTGGTGGGTTTACTGGCACTTCTGCGGCGCTTCACCTTGCTGAAGCGGGTTTTCAAGTGGTCTTACTGGAAGCCAATGAAATTGGCTGGGGAGCATCTGGGCGTAATGGTGGACAAATTTGCCAAGGCCACAACATGGGCCACGCCGAGATGGTCAAAAAGGTCGGTAAAGACACTGCCGATGTGTTGTGGCAAACCTCGGTCGAATCGGTTGATTTGGTAAAGGAGCTGATTGCGAAGTATCAAATCGATTGTGACCTGGCTGCTGGAGTATTGCATGTGGCGTCTAAGTCGCGTCATGCGGATGAGATTAAAGAAGCCGTTGAATACAAACGCCAGCAACTCAATTACGAAGAGGTTGAGTTTTTGGATGCGAACGCTGTTGCCGATAAATTGGGTACAGATCGTTATCATGGTGGTGAATGGTATAAAGAAGGTGCGCACATTCACCCGCTGAACTTTGCGCTTGGCTTGGCGAGCGCTGCGGAAGCTCACGGTGCTAAGTTGTATCACCATTCCGCAGTATTGGAATACACCGATGGCAAGCAACCTGAGGTTATGACGGCCAAAGGTCGTGTACGTTGTCGTTATTTATTGTTTGCGTGCAATGGCTATCTTGGGCATTTGAATGGTCCTGCTGCACGAAAGATCATGCCGATTAACAACTTTATTATTGCAACAGAACCGTTACCGGAAAGTGTTGCCAATCGAATTAATCCAGACCGCATTGCTGTGGCAGATTCAAAATTTGTCGTGAACTATTATCGCTTATCAAAAGACAGAAGAATGTTGTGGGGGGGCGGTGAAAACTACAGTCAGCGTTTTCCAAAAGATATTGCAGAGTTTGTTAAAAAACATATGTTGGAAACCTACCCTGAGCTAGGCAAATACCGCATTGATTACGCTTGGGGCGGTACCTTAGCGATTACGCTTAATCGCATGCCGCATATTGCGCGCCAGCAAGAAAATATTTTTGTAGCTCATGGTTATTCTGGTCACGGAGTGGCAATGGCAACGTATGCGGGGGCGATTTTTGCCAAAGCCGTGCAAGGATCGTTAGAAACCGTGGATGCATTTGAACGGCTTCCCATGCGTGATTTTCCTGGCGGCACCTTACTCCGTTGGCCTGGTTTAGTCGCTGGGATGCTGTATTACTCAATGTTAGATCGTTTACCCTAATGTGATGAATGGCGACTGATGGGTATGTTTAGTCTTCATTGCTATGTGTATAATTTAATCACTTTAATTGAACTTCTCTGTTTATAAGGAAGCCAATCTTTATTATGGCAACTCCCCCTACGACAATGAAAACCATGCAATCTGTTTCGCCTCGTAGCGAGCCTGTGCAGTCTCGCTCCATTAAGCGCGCACAACAAATTTTAGACGTGACTAGCGAATTGTTGGAAACCGTTGGTTTGAATGATCTGAATACGGCCATTATTGCAAAAGAAGTTGGCATTTCTGTGGGATCTTTGTACCACTATTTCCCAAATAAGCACGCTATTCTCTATGCCATGGGTAAGTCTTGGCTGGACAGTATTGAAGAAGTGCTAAAAGACATTCAGGAGTGGCGTCTGGAAGAGATGACGCTGTCCGACTTTATCGATCAAGTTGTTAATATCAATTTACGCACTTATCGTCAGCAGCGTGCGGTATTACGTTTAGTACAAGCTATGTTTTCGGTGCAAGAGTTACGTGAATTGGATGAACGCCATGATGATATGGTCATTTCGAAAATGGCCAAGGTGTTCAAACGCTTAGGGTTAAACAAGCACATTCGGGAGCGAGAGCGCATCGCGCGTCTCTACCTAGAAGTAACACACAGTACGTATCTGGTCGTCGTAAACCAAAACGAACGTCGTGCCGCGCGCACGCTTGATGATTTAAAATTGATGTTAACCAGCGTTTTAGAACGACATCTAAACGATCCTGAATAGTTGTCTTAATTGCCCGCTTTTCATATTAACTTTTTTCCCTGTCTAGTGAATCTAGGTGGCTGAGGAACAAGGTGAAGATTTCCGACTGCGTTGATGTGTCTAAGCGTGCGTGGATATTTTTACGGTGTACTTTTACCGTACCGGCACTGATGCCCAGCTCGTTAGCGATGGATTTTGACGAGTGACCTTTGAGCAACAAGCCTAAAATTTCTTGCTCGCGGGTGGTTAACACGCCATGAGCAAAGGTTTTGAGCGCGTACTTTAATGGTCCAGACCTAGATTCCCTTTCAACGAACTCCCCTGCTTGTGTTAGCCAAAACTGACGAATCAAGGCTTCTAGCATGGGAAAAACGCTTTTCAAGTTATTCAATTCTGTTCGACGAATGGAGCCAACTGCTTTCTGACGCCCCAACGAAATCACACAGGTTGTGGTTGTGTCCAATTCCACCAAAATATTAATTTCATCGACTAAGTCAAAGTTGCGATAACAAGTTTGGTAGTACTCAGTTTCCTCAAAGGAGTCTGGAGACATGTCGGCCAAACGATATACGCCCGGCGAGATGCCCTGCTGAATGGTGTTAAATAAGGGGTCTAACAAATACGCCTTGTTCAAATACATTCGCAGGGTTTGACTTTGCTCGCTTGGGTCACTTGGATGAATCAGCAGCGGTTTCAGCGTTTTTTTGTAAGTGACCATGATAATGGTATCGAAATAGCAAATGTTGCTAAGAACTCCCTCTAACGCAATGGGAAAGCTGGGTACCCGAATGTGATTAGTGAGAGCGCCTAGGTCTTTCATTAATTCGGGTAAGGATAATTGTCCTCTTAGAGTGCTTTTTTGCATTATGTTGAAGTCCTTCCGCATGCATCGCTTAAGTGAGGTGCGGCATGAAAGTGATGAATACACAAACCATTGGCTATTTTAAATAGTGCTCTATTCGATCAAGTTTAAGTCGAGTTATTTATCGGTTTTGCTTTTATTCCTAAAATTGCTCTGCTTCTGCAAAATTTCCATCGACTTTCGCGTAATTTCTGTAGTAAAAATGAATACATAACCTGAATGATTTTTCGGCTTATGGTGTTCGAAAGTTATCTTCTCAAAACACATTAAGATGATGCTTTATTAATAAATATCAGCAAATTAGCTGAATGTGAAGAAAAGCAGTGATCTTTTTAAGCGTGATTTATATATAAGTGGTTCTATCTTTGCATATACCCACTCGGGGATAGTTACTCGCATCATTTGCTCAGGTTAAGGTGATTTATATCGGAAGAAATTGACTTAAATCCTGTTTAAGCAATATGAAAATCGAATTAAAACTCGATTATCATCTTAGAGAGCACAACTTCTTCTGCAGTAAGACTCATTTCATAAGAGAACATTCTATGTCTGATATGTACGAAGGGAACAACGAATTTGATCTGTTTATTACAGATTTAAACGGCAATTTGCGTGGCAAGCGTATGCCCTCTAGTGGTTTAAAAAGCGTGATGACGCAAGGGGTAAAACTGCCTCACTCAGTCATTGGGTTCGACCACTGGGGTGATGACGTTCTCGATAATGGTATGGTCTTTGAGACGGGTGACAGTGATGGCGTGTGTTTCGCTGTTCATCCTAAACCTATTTCTGTGCCGTGGGCAGAGTCCGCTCGTGATCAAATCTTGGCCATGATGTACAACGCCGATGGCACACCATTTTATCCAGACCCTCGTCAAATATTGACGCGCATTGTTAAGCGTTTTAAGGATCTCGGCTACACACCCGTTGTGGCAACAGAGCTAGAATTTTACTTATTAGATGGTCAATCAGAAGCCAAACGCCAGCCTTCTCCTCCTATCATCGTAGAAGGCAACGGTGTGCGTTTGAATAAAACGGACTGTTACTCCATCGAAGAAATGGATGGCTTGGAAGCGTTCTTTGCGGAAGTTCGCCGAGCGTGTGAGATCCAAGGCATTCCTGCGGACACTATTATTTCTGAATTAGGTCCTGGTCAATTCGAAATCAACATGAAGCATAGCAACGACGCTGTTCTAGCGGCAGACCATGCGATTATGTTTAAGCGTTTGGTTAAAGGCGTTGCTCGTCAACATGACTTTGGTGCGACCTTCATGGCAAAACCCTATGCAGACAAGAGCGGCAATGGCTTCCATGTTCATTTTAGTTTACTTGATGAGCAAGGTAATAACGTATTTAACAACGGCACAGACGAAGGCTCGGTTTTATTGCTGCAAGCGGTTGCTGGATTATTGAACCATATGTCCGATTCTATGCTGGTGTTTGCACCGCATATGAACTCTTATCGCCGCTTCCAAAATGGAGCACATGCGCCAACATTTGCGAGCTGGGGCTATGAAAACCGCACTGTTGCAGTGCGTATTCCAGAAAGTGATCATTTTGCTCGTCGAATTGAGCATCGAGTGGCTGGCGCAGACGCGAATCCTTATTTAGTATTGGCGGCGGTGTTGGGGGCAGCGTTGCATGGCATTGAAACGAAAATGTCTCCGCCACAGCCCATTGAAGGCGATGCTTATGCTATGTCGGAACGTTTTGAGCCGCTACCGAATCGTTGGGAACTGGCTTCTGAATCTTTTGCAGACAGCGCGTTTTTAACAGAGTATTTGGGGAGCGAATTTGTGCGTGTCTATGGCGCGGCAAAAGAACAAGAACAACAAAAAATATATGGCCGTATTTCCAATGTGGAATATGAAGCCTATTTGTAAAAGCGCTGCAAAGCACAGCGACATTAGAATTTAGAGTCCATCAGAGGCTTAGCTTGAATACGAAAACAACATCACAACAGGAACCAGCCAATGTCACGTTGGCTGTATATGGGAGAACTCCACATGAAACGCAATGTATTGAGTATATTGATCGCTGGTGCAGCGTCTAGTTTTGCTGTTAGTAGCTACGCTGAAGATGTTTTAAACGTTTATAACTGGTCGGATTATATGGCGCCAGGTGCTTTGGAGCAGTTTACTAAGGAAACGGGCATCAAGGTGAATTACGACGTTTATGACAGCAACGAAGTGTTGGAAGCAAAACTCATGGCTGGTGGTTCTGGCTACGACGTGGTTATGCCATCTAACTCATTCTTCGAGCGACAGGTGAAAGCAGGCGTGTATCAAGCCATCGACAAAAGTAAGCTGAGTAACTATGGCAACTTGGATCAAACACTGGCAAAGCAAATTGAAAAGCACGATGCCGGTAATGTTCATAATATTCCTTATGCTTGGGGCACGATCGGTATTGGCTACAATACTAAAATGATTGAAGAGCGTTTGGGTACGGCGGATATTGATTCTTGGGATATTTTATTTAATCCAAGTATTGCGGCTAAGTTGAACGACTGTGGTATTGCTGTGTTGGATTCTCCTGCAGAAGTGATGTCGGTTGTTAATAATTATCGTGGCGTGGATCCAAACTCCGAAGACAAAGATGCGTTAACGGAATCCGCAAAACTCCTGTCAGAGGCTCAGGATAACATTCGTTATTTCCATTCCAGCAAATACATTTCCGATTTAGCTAACGGTGATGTGTGCGTGGCGATTGGTTACAACGGTGATATTTTGCAGTCGCAAAGCCGTGCTGAAGAAGCGGGTCAAGGCGTTGATATTAAGTTCGTGATCCCAAAAGAAGGCACCTTGGTGTGGTTTGATTTAATGGCAATTCCTGCTGACGCTCCCCATCCTGAAGCTGCCCACAAATTCATCGACTTTATTTTGAAAAAGGACATTGCCGCAGCGATTTCGAACTACGTTTTCTATGCGGTGCCCAACACGGCGGCGGCGCCATTGCTAGATGAAGAAGTGGCAACCAATAAAGGTGTGTACCCAACTCAGGAAATCAAAGAGAAACTGTTCGTACAAGTAGCTCACACTGCGCGCTTCGATCGTTTATTGACACGTGCTTGGACTAACATCAAAACTGGGCGCTAAGCAGCCATCTGTGCGTGAGTGACGTCGTTTCGGCGTCACTTTTCTTGAATACTTACCATGCTGACTGGTGCGTTTATGTCTGTATCTTCTGTTTCTCCTATTGTGACTTCGCAATCCATGCCAACTTGGCGTCAAAAAGACGCAGAGCCTTTTGTTCGCATTGAACAAATTAATAAGGCGTTTGGAGACTTCACTGCCGTGAATAATGTCTCTTTGGATATTTATAAGAACGAACTGTTTTGTCTGCTGGGCGGATCTGGTTCGGGTAAAAGTACTTTGTTACGAATGTTAGCTGGGTTTGAATCCCCCACCTCGGGTCGAATTATCATCGACGGCGTGGACATGTCTCATGTGCCACCGTGGGAACGCCCAGTAAATATGATGTTTCAGTCTTATGCTTTGTTCCCTCATTTGACGGTTGAAGCGAACGTGGCGTTTGGTTTAAAGCGTGAGGGCTTGCCAAGCCGTGAAGTGAAGCAGCGCGTAGCGGATATTCTAGAGATGGTGCAATTAGGTCACCTTGCTCGTCGCAAACCGCATATGTTATCTGGTGGCCAGCGTCAGCGTGTTGCATTGGCGCGTTCTTTGGTCAAGCGCCCTAAACTTCTTTTGCTGGATGAGCCCTTGGGGGCATTAGATAAGAAGTTACGTGAAGAAACACAATTCGAATTAATGCGCTTACAAGACGAGCTTGGAATCACATTTGTGGTGGTCACTCATGACCAAGAAGAGGCGATGACGTTAGCAACGCGCATTGGCGTTATGAACAACGGTGTCATCGTCCAAACTGCCGAACCCCATGAGGTGTATGAATACCCTAGTAATCGTTTTGTCGCTGAGTTCATCGGTAACGTGAATTTGTTTAACGGCATTGTGGTGTCGGATGAGCGTGATAGCGCTGCGATTCAATGTGATGATACCAATGGCCTTATTTACTTGGATCATGGTATCAGCTGCGCACCTAACCAAGTGGTAAATGTCGCGATTCGCCCTGAAAAAATGCGTATCGCCCGAGAAACATCCAGTGCCGAAAATAACTCCGCAGAAGGGGTTATTACGGAAGTGGCGTACATGGGGAGCCAGTCCATCTTCAAAGTGCGTTTGCTGTCAGGGAAAGAAGTGCGTATTACACAACCCAATTCCCATCGAGATACTGGGGAGCGTCTAACATGGGATGATCATGTTTACCTATCTTGGGATGCCGACAGCAGCGTGGTATTAACATCATGATAAACGCACCGACCAATACAACACAGCCGACGCTGCTGCAGCGTTTGCAAGCCATTCGTTTGGGGCGCTGGTTCGTTATCCTAATTCCAATGTTGTGGTTGGCTGCGTTCTTCTTTATCCCTTTTTTAGTGGTGTTTAAAATATCGCTTTCAGAGGCAATGATTGCGGTGCCGCCCTATTCGCCTTTATTGGAGTGGGATCCAAGTAGCGCTTACGCAACGTTAAAGATTACCTTTGGCAACTATTTGTTTTTGTTCGAATCGCGTTTTTACTTAGACGCTTATTTAAGCTCTTTGCGTATTGCGGCGGTGTCGACTTTTTTCACTTTAATTATCGGTTTTCCGATTGCTTATCTGATTGCTCGTAGTGGTCCGACTGCGCGTACGATATTGTTATCATTGGTCATTTTGCCTTTTTGGACATCATTCTTATTGCGCGTCTATGCTTGGATGTCGTTGCTGAAAAAGAATGGTTTGGTCAACGATACATTGATGTCTTTAGGCTTGATTGATCAGCCATTACAAATCCTACAAACGGATGTGGCGGTGTATATTGGTATTGTTTACACCTATTTGCCGTTTATGATCCTACCGCTTTATACCACGCTAGAAAAAATGGACATGAGCTTGATTGAAGCCGCGAAAGACCTAGGCGCCAAGCCATGGAAAGCATTTTGCTTTGTCACTTTACCATTGGCAAAACCTGGCATCATCGCTGGCTGTTTGTTGGTATTTATCCCCGCTGTCGGTGAGTTTGTCATACCCTCGTTATTGGGTGGCTCAGACACTTTGATGATTGGTCGAGTTTTATGGGATGAATTCTTCTTGAATCGAGATTGGCCTTTAGCGTCTGCTGTGGCGATCATTATGCTGATTGTCTTGGTGGGCCCTATTATGTTTATGCGTAATGGCAACAAGGAGGCTCTGTAATGAAAAATCATTCTTTAGCACTTAAGCTCAGTGCTGGCTTCGGCTTTTTGTTTTTATATGCCCCCATTGTTGCTTTGATTATTTACAGCTTCAACGAATCTAAACTGGTGACCGTATGGGGTGGCTGGTCTCTCAAATGGTATGTAGAGCTGTTTCAGAATGAGCAGATTATGAACGCGGCTTGGGTCAGTTTAAAAATCGCCTTTATCAGTGCAACCCTGGCGTCAGTATTGGGGACTTTAGCGGGCTTTGTGTTGAGTCGAATGGGTAAATTCCGCGGCAAAACCATGATGGCTGGCTGGGTAACAGCACCATTAGTGATGCCTGAGGTCATTACTGGCTTGTCGTTGTTACTGTTGTTTGTGGCGATGGAAAGTATGTTTGGTTGGCCCGCAGGTCGAGGCACGACCACCATTGTCATTGCGCACACGACCTTCTGTTTGGCGTACGTTGCTGTTGTCGTTCAATCGCGTTTGTCGTCGCTGGACGAGACGTTGGAAGAAGCCGCAATGGATTTAGGGGCTAAGCCCGTGTCGTTATTTTTCCTGATTACTTTGCCATTGATTTCACCAGCGATATTATCAGGTTGGTTGCTGTCCTTTACGTTATCATTGGACGATTTGGTTATTGCTAGTTTTGTGTCTGGTCCTGGTAATTCCACTTTGCCTATGGTGATTTTCTCTAAAGTGAGACTGGGCGTTACGCCAGAGATAAATGCGCTAGCGACCTTGATGATCTTGGTTGTCTCGATTGCCGTCATCGCTGCCATTTTTATCATGCGCCGCCAAAGTCGTTTTCAAAATCCTTAACCGCTGTTTTTTTGAGGTAAATAATTAATGAAGATAGGAATTCTCGCTGCGGGCATTACACCTGATGAACTGCGCTCTAAGTACCCAACCTATGCTGAAATGTTTGCTCAGCAGATTGCTATATTAGAGCCTGAGTTGTCGTTTGAGATATTTGACGTTCGTTTGGATGAGTTTCCAGACAGTACGGACACCTGTGATGCTTGGTTGATTACTGGCTCTAAAGCGGATGCGTATGCAGATGAGCCATGGATTCTTCGTTTATGTGAGTTTATACGTGAAGTGGATGCCAAGCGCCAAGTGTTGGTCGGGATTTGCTTTGGCCATCAAGTTATCGCCAGAGCACTTGGTGGCCGCGTTGCTAAATTTGATGGCGGTTGGGGTGTGGGGGTTCATCATTACCAAATTGCAGATAATGTAAAAACGCCTTTAACTCAGAAAGACATCGCTTTTTGCGCTTTTCACCAAGACCAAGTATTAGAAAAACCCGAGAAAATGACGAGCTTTTTGAGCAGTGATTTTTGTCAGCACGCGGGACTCATTTACGAAGATCGTATTTTGACTTTCCAGGGCCATCCTGAATTTTCCAAGGCTTATGAGAACGAATTGATCGACTTATATGATGGTGTGACTCTAGCGCCTGATGTGGCTGCGAAAGCACGTCAGACGGTTGCTAATGAGTCGATAGACAATCAGCAGCTGATGGCTTGGGTGGGACAGTTTTTAAAAGGTTAACGAACTGACAGCAACTTGTTGGCAATTAATGGCTAATAAGTTGCTTTTTCTTAGTGTTTTTTGTGCGCAGTCTTGGGCAATTCGCACAAAGTTTTCCGTCGTCGCGGCGAAAGTGCAAACAGCAAGTGTGACGCACAAAAACCGGTGCGTCGGTTTCTTGCAGGCGTAGCCCCGCTAGTGGTTTTAACGGTAAAGTCATTGCTTCTGCCCAATCGCGAAAATCCTGCTCAAGATCGAATTTTTGTTCAATGGGGAGCCTGTTGCCGATGGCTATTAATGCACTCATTAATTGATCTGCCAGCAAGCCTCTATAAAGTGCTGGTTGTCCACCAAAAGCATCTACATGTGCGTTGGCAAACGATTGGAAAAGAACATTGAGTTGCTGACAAACACGGCTGATAAGAAACTCGTGATTGCCTTCATACCAAATCCCATCAGGTAAACAATAGCCCGCGATCATCTCGCCGCTTTGCTTTTGTTCTAAGTCTTGTAAACGCTGAGGTATGGCTTTGAGTTGATAGACGCAAATCATCGCCAAATACACTGGTTGCCAACAAACTAACCCCCAACTCCTTACCCGCCAATAAGGCGAGCCTGTTTCTGGGTGTGCTTCTTGTAATTTGTTATGCAACACACGTAATGCTTGTTCTGGGTTTTTGGCGGACAGGTTTGCGGTGTTTGGCATCTCATCTGAGCGGCCTTCTTCTCCGTCTAATGCAGGAATGTAAGATCTTGCTGTGTTGAAAAGACGATCTATAAGTCTTTCCATATTTCCTTACCTCCAAGTTGCGTCATGAGAAAGCCAAAAGTCATGGCTATTTTACATAATAATAACCATTATCATCTAATTATTTTTTTAAGCTACGTGTTTGAAGATTGTTACCCGCCTAGACATAAGTGCCTATTAATTAATCAGGTTGCATGATTAAATCCGGATTTACTTTATAAACTAGACAAATGGATACTGCTCGATGAAGGAATTAACTCGAACTGCGCTGTACTGCGCCATGTTTATTGCCGTTGGTGCGGTTGCGGGTATATTGGGTCCCAGTCTAATTTATTTAGCGGATCTTATTGATGCCTCCGTGGCGGAAATTTCCATCGTGTTTAGCGCCCGAGCAATAGGCAACATTTTTGGTGCTCTATTGGCGGGTCGAATGTTCGACCGCTGGCAAGGTCATCATTACCTGATTGTGATGTTGCTGTGTATGGTTGCTGGATTGGTGATGGTGCCCTTCTCGACCAGCTTATCGATGCTGGTGGTGTTATTCTTTTTGCTTGGGGCAACGGAAGTGTCTGCTAACGCAGGCGGCAACATGATGATGTTGTGGCTGCATAAAGAGAAAGTTGGCTCTTACGTTACGATTTTGCATTTATGCCACAGTGCTGGTTGCATGCTGGCGCCTCTGATTCTTGTCTTCGCGCAATGGACTGGTCATGGCTACGGTGCCGGCTATTGGCTGGTGGCCTTGTATGCGGTTCTGTTGCCTATTTTCCTGTGGCGACAACCTAGCCCGACCTTTGAAGTAAGGGCCAGTGAGACGGTTCCAGCGACAAAGCAAAAAGCCAGTTTTTTAGCATTTTTGGTGGTTATTTTTTTGTATGTCGGATTTGAAATTAGCATTGCGGGTTGGATCAGTACTTATGCGGTTTTGTCAGGAGAAGATCAAAACACCGCCGCGATTCTCGTGACTTGGTTCTTTGTGAGTTTATCCCTTGGACGTTTGATCTCTGTGTTTTTGTTGCGCTGGATTGCCCCAAGACAGGGTATTTATGGTTTGCTGACGCTGAGCTGTACGGGGTGTCTGGCAATGGTATTATCCGATGCGCCGCTGGTGCTGATTGCCTTGTGGTTGGGCTTGGGTTGCTCAGCCTTTTTCCCTATGTTGTTTTCGTATGCGAATAACATCATGGCACTGAACGGCAAACGCACAGGTTATGTCTTTGTGTGTTGTGGTTTTGGTGCCTTGTTTGCTCCCTCTTTGGCTGGGGTCATTATTGATGCTTTTAGCGCCAAAGCCTTTCCATATCTGCTATTGATTTTGGCCTTGTTAATATCGTTGAGCTGGCACAGATTAGCGGGCATGACACGAGACACCTAGTTTGTATCTGAAGCAACTTAGTAGTAACCACTTACTAACAAGTTGCTTCAGCTAGACTATGGTCGCTTGATTCAATTAGCTGTATTTGTGAAGCGTCGCGATGGTGAAGGCCGCAAGGTCTGTATAAACGCTGAAAGGGAAATCTATCGTCTTGTACTGCGTTTCACGGCCTTTTCCGGTTAAAACCAACACTGGTGAACAGCCGCGTGCATTTCCCGCCTGAAGGTCTCTGAGAGAGTCTCCGACCATAATGGCTGGGTGCTCCTCGAAGGATAAGCCTAGCTCAGCTTCAATGTTTTCAATCATGCCGCTTTTTGGCTTACGACATTGGCAGTTATCGTCTGGGCCATGTGGACAATATTGAATGCCATCAATTTTACCGCCCTCTGCTGCCACCAATGCTGTCATCTTATCGTGCATTGCTTGCAATGTTGTTTCGTCATAGTAACCGCGCGCAATCCCTGATTGGTTGGTAACGACAAAGATTTTAAAGCCTGCTTTAGACAGTGCTGATATGGATTTTATGCTGCCTGGGATGGGCTGCCATTCATCGACGGATTTTACATAAGCGTCTGAGTCTTGGTTAATGACGCCGTCTCGGTCTAATAGAATAATAGGTTTAATTTGCGCCATGGAAAGATGCTCTGTTTAGTGAGTGAAGAAGTTTGATTTGCCCATAGTATTTGGCGTTATGTATCGCTGTCTATTTACTTTCACCAATGGCAGCGAAAGAAGCATTACGACAAGCTAAGCTTAGATCCTTGGGTGCAAGACCTATGTCTAAGCCTCGTTGTCCGCCGCTCACATAGACTTTTTCGAAGGCTTGGGCGCTTTCATCAATGCAGGTGATTAGACTTTTCTTTTGCCCAATTGGGCTGATGCCGCCAACTAAATAGCCAGTAAGTCGTTCGGCATCTTTGGTGTCGGCCATGCGCAGCTTTTTTACGCCCAAGGCACTGGCTGCTCGTTTCAAGTTCAATGTACCTGTTACTGGCACAATGGTGACGAAGGTGTTTTTTTCGTCGGTGACTAACAATGTTTTAAAGACGCAAGCTGGATCTAGGTTTAACTTTTGAGCGGCTTCTTCGCCAAAGTTTGAGCAACTACTGTCGTGTTCATATTCATGAATACTAAACGCAACTTTCAGCTTTTTAAGCTGGTTGATAGCGGGTGTCAAAGCTTGCCTCTCTTATGGTTTTTATTTTTGCCAAAACATAGGCGTGAATAATACCAGCAAAGTAAAGACTTCTAAACGACCCAATAACATAGAAAAACACAGCATCCATTTTGCAGGATCACTGACGCTGGTAAAGCTGGATGAGACATCGCCCAAGCCTGGACCTAGGTTATTCAATGTTGCTGCAACCGCAGACCAAGCCGTGACTTGATCTAATCCTGTGGCCATAAGCCCTATCATCAGTACCACGTAAACCAACAAATAGGCTGAGAAGAATCCCCATACTGCAGAGACCACACGCTCATTAATTGCCTTGCCGCCAACCTTAACGGGAATAACGGCATTTGGGTGAATCAAGCGTTTGATTTCTCGCATGCCCTGCTTAAGGATTAACAGAATACGTATGACTTTCATACCGCCGCCTGTCGAGCTGGCACAGCCACCGACAAATGACGTGACGATCAACAAGAAAGGTAAGAAATGCGGCCAGCTAGCAAAATCTGAGGTGCCAAAACCAGAGGTGGTTGCGATAGAAACACTTTCGAAGACTGCATAGCGAATTGATGTTACCCAGTCATAAGTGGATGTCATCGCCAAAACGAGCGTCGTTAAAAGAACGGTACTGCCAAGAATTAACAGAAAAAAGCGCGCCTCTGGATCCTTAAAGTAATGCCAAACACTCTTATGACGCCAAGCATAGAAATGCAAAGCAAAGTTGAATGCTGAGACAATCATAAAGAAGGTACAAATCAACTCGATTGCAACGCTATTAAAGTAGCCAATGCTGGCATCATGAGTCGAGAAGCCGCCAATCGCCACGGTGGAGAAACTGTGACAAATCGCATCGAACAAGCTCATACCTGCGATCCAATAACCTAATGCGCAGACAGTGGTTAACGTGGCGTAAATATACCAAAGGGCCTTCGCGGTTTCGGCAATTCGAGGTGTCAGTTTGGTGTCTTTTACGGGTCCTGGTGTCTCTGCTCGATAGAGCTGCATACCACCGATACCCAACATCGGCATGATGGCAACGGCCAATACGATGATACCCATACCACCTAACCAAGTGAGAAGCTGGCGATAAAAAAGAATCGACTGAGGCAAATCATCGATGCCAGTGAGAATCGTCGCCCCTGTCGTTGTGAGACCAGAAATGGATTCAAATAGCGCATCGGTAAAAGTGAGTTCTGGGTTTTCGGCTAGAAAGAATGGCACAGAACCGAACAAGCCTAGCACCGTCCAGAACAGTACAGTAACCAAGAAACCGTCACGAATTTTTAACTCGCCACGTTCTCGACGAACTGGAAACCAGAGTAGAAAACCACCGATTAAGTTGATACCTAACGCATAAAGAAACGCATTGAGCGCACCATCAGAGTAAATTAAAGAGACAATGATTGGTGGAATCAGTGACACACTGAATACCATAACCAATAATCCGATGACTCGTAAAATAACACTAAAATGCATACTTGCTTCCTAGAGCCTAACGCTCTTGTGTCGTTAGGTCTGCGTTAAATTTCTGATGAAGCCCTTATTGGGCTTCTTACTTATCTTACCGTATTTCTTCTTAAGCAACGTTAACAAACCCTAACGACTGGTCGTGTTAAGGCAGGCATGTAGGGAGCGACTAGAAGAAAGTCAGTCCTACTTGGAAGAGTTGCTCCACTGCAGGAATTTGCTTCTTATTCGTCACGAAGATAATGACGTGATCTTCCGCCTGAATCACTAATTCACTGGTAGCGACAAGCATATCGTCCTCGCGAACGATGGCACCAATGGTTGCGCCTTCCGGCAAGTTCAAATTCGCTATGCTGCGGCCAACCACTTTGGAAGAGCGATAATCGCCATGCGCTACTGCCTCCAATGCTTCCGCCGCACCTTTACGCATGGAGTGTACGTTAACCACGTCACCGCGTCGGATATAACTAAGCAGCGAACTAATGGTGGTTTGTTGAGGCGAAATCGCAATGTCGATCATGCCTTCTTGAACAATGTCCACATACGCAGGGTTATTAATGATGGTCATAACCGTACGTACGCCGAGCACTTTTGCCAACATGGAAGACATAATGTTGGCTTCATCGTTGTTGGTTAAGGCGCAGAATACATCTGTGGATTCGATGTTCTCTTCCAGTAACAATTCCTGTTTAGAAGCATCGCCATTCAAAACAATGGTGTTGTCGAGGGTTTCAGACAAATAGCGGCAACGCTCAGGATCGCGCTCGATAATTTTAACGCGATATTCTTTTTCTAAACTTTGCGCCAAACGTTCACCAATGTTACCGCCACCGGCAATAATGATGCGTCGATATGGAACGTCTAATGGGCGCAGCTCACTCATGACATCCAATACATCACGCTGTGCGGTCAGGAAGAAGACTTCGTCATTGGCATGAATGTGCGTATTGCCGTCAGGAGAAATCGACTTGCCATCTCGGTAGATTGCAGCAATACGAGTTTGAATCGATGGCATATGCTCTTTCAAAAAGCTGATTGGCTGATCGATGAGAGGGCCGCCCTTTTCTGCTTTCACCACAACCAATTGCACTTTGCCTTCGGCGAACTCCATTACCTGCAACGCGCCTGGATAACGTATTAATCGGCTAAGGTGTTTGGTGACTTCTTTTTCTGGGCTGATACGAACATCCAATGGGATGGCGGCATCAGCAAATAGCTCTGGGTATTTTGCATAAGCGCTAGAACGAACACGACCTATCTTGGTCGGTGTTTTAAACAAAGTATGAGCGACCTGACATGCGATCATATTGGTTTCGTCTTGGTTGCTTACCGCGATCAACATATCGGCGTCGTTACAACCCGCTTGATCCAATACATCCGGGTGTGACCCGCTACCTTCTACGGTTTGAATATCGAGACGATCTTGAAGCTCTCTAAGGCGAGTGAGGTCTGTATCAATGACGGTAATATCGTTATCTTCACTTGCTAGGTTTTCTGCAAGCGTCGCGCCGACTTGGCCCGCACCTATAATGATGATTTTCATAGTTTGCCTTATTCACCTTAGAGTGAGCATTGTTTGTTGTGAGCTCGTGATTGTATGTCAGAGTGTATTTTTACTCGAATCCAGTAATGCAAGTTTACCCACATAAAGATCATTATTTAACTTGAAGTTGCTAAATAGTCGTAATTATTTTTGTTGATTCTACGGCACAGCGGTTGATCGGTTATTAAGACATGTTTTGGTAACGATCAGAGTAACGAAATGGCGAAAAGGCTCTGTCAGTGACAACCTGTTTTTTCCAGAAAAAAGCCCAGTAATCTGTGTTCCATGTGAAACAAATTACCGGGCTTTCTATAAATTTTCTATTACAACAATGACCTGTCTGTGCCTACTTTGGCTTGGCTAGAGTTTGGCTAGGATTTTTTCAGCAGGCAATAATAGAAGCCATCGTGCCCTTCAATGGTCGGAAATAGCTGCCGACCATGACTCACAGGAATCCCCCACTCTAATGCGAATTCGGGAGCCAAAGTATTCATCGCAACTTCTTTTGCGTCTGTTTGGTGCTCAAGAAAGTGTTGGATCTGACGTTCATTTTCTTCAGGCATTAATGAGCAGGTTGCGTATAACAGGTAGCCGCCTGATTTTAGCGTCCCCCAAACCTTGCTCAGTATTTCGCGCTGGATAAGCACCAGCTCATCAATATCTGCTGGTTTGCGATTAATTTTGATATCCGGATTTCGGCGAATAACGCCTGTGGCAGAGCAAGGTACATCTAGCAGTACTTTGTCGAATTGCTCACCATCCCACCACGAATCCGTCGCGCCAGCATCAGCACAAATCAAGTTCGCATTATTAAAGCCTAGGCGTTCAATGTTAGACTCGATTTTTTCCATTCGCCAAGGTTCTAGCTCAACAGCGGTTAAGTCGATGCCATTGCCTTTTTCCAATAGGTGTCCTGTTTTTCCACCTGGAGCAGCACACGCGTCTAATATTTTTTCACCGGGTTTCGGATTTAGAATATGCGCTGACAATTGAGCCGCTTCATCTTGCACACTGACAAAGCCTTCTTCAAAACTAGGTAACTCGCCAACGCGCACTGCATTTTTAAGGTACAGAGCCGATGTAGAGAAGTCGCCCGGATAGGATTTTATACCTAATTCGTTAAGTTGCTCTTGGTATGTTTCACGTGAAACTCGGCTTTCATTAATTCGAATACACATGGGTGGATGAGTATTGCTGGCATCAACAATGGCTTCAAATTGCTCTGGCCAATGCTTAATGTAACGCTTTAGCAGCCACTTTGGTTGGTTGTATTCAACGGATGGTGTCGATTCAAGGCTTGCAATAATATCGTCAGCTTCGCGTTGGTAGCGTCGAAGAACGGCGTTCATTAATTTGGTTGCCCAGTCTTTTTTAAGCAGTCGGCACGCTTCTACCGTTTCGTTAACGGCTGCATGATCTGGTGTGTTCATGTAGCTTAATTGGTATAAGCCTAGAAGTAAGGTTGCATATAAATCTGTGTCCTTTTCTTCAAAAGGATGAGCCAATAAGTGTAAGGCGATGCTGTTTAGTTTTGGGTACTGTCGGCAAACGCCAAAGCATAGTTCTTTTAATAAGGGGATGTGTTCACTTGCTACATCCGCTTGGTGCCGAGCAAGCTGAGTACTGAGCGAACCTTGTTGAAGTAAAATATTGGTAATGACTTCTATCGCGACTTGTCTTGCACTGTGTTGGATGGATGGCGCGCTATCTTTTTGATTCATGCTGTTTGCTCGTTAAGACCAAAACGTTGGCCAATCTCTAGGGCGGCTTTATGTTTGCCGTTAAGTGCGTCTTGAACTTTCATGCGCTTGCCACCGGCAAACTGGATTTCAGTAATGAGGATAGAACCTTGTCCTGTTGCAACAATAACGCCCTCTTTACTGACAACTAAAATATCACCGGGTGTGGAAGCTTCGTCGCTCACGCTAGCAATGTTCGCGGCATGGATTTTCATCACGCCAGCAATGCTGTTGGTGTAAGCCACAGGCCATGGCGATAGGCCGCGAATTTGGCGTTCGATCAATTCCGCAGACGATGCCCAATTCACATCACCTTCTTGTTTGGTTAATTTTGCTGCGTAACAAGAAAGGCTTTCGTCTTGCGGCTCAGGCACTAACGTCCCAGCTTTCAATTTCTCTAACGCCTCAATTAAGGCGTTACCACCAAGCACTGCTAGGCGATCATGCAGTGTTGCAGACGTGTCTGTTGGCTTAATATCGCAGTGCGCTTTTAACAACATGTCACCCGTATCTAAGCCCACATCCATTTGCATAATGGTGATGCCTGTTTCGCTGTCACCTGCAATCAAAGAGCGATGAATAGGTGCCGCTCCACGCCAACGAGGCAGCAAGGAAGCGTGAACATTGATGCAACCAAGTTTGGGTGTATCCAAAACAACTTTCGGAAGAATGATGCCATACGCAGCGACAATCATAATGTCCGCCTCTAAAGCCGCCAGCTGTTCTTTGTCTTCATCCAGCTTGAAGTTTAGTGGCTGATAAACAGGAATGTTGTTGGCGATAGCAAGTTGCTTAACTGGGCTCTGAACCAATTTTTGGCCTCGGCCTGCTGGGCGGTCTGGCTGAGTATAAACGCCGACGATCTCATATTGGTTTTCTGTTTTGGAGTCTAAGACTGCTTGTAAGCTAGCCGCTGCGAATTCGGGTGTGCCAGCAAAAACGATACGAAGTGGTGAGGTTGGCATAACGGTTCCTTAACAAAAAATCAGGCCAAAGCCTGATTTTATCATTCGAGTATCAATGTTCTTTGGGTCAAAAAGAGCGTTCTTCTTAACCTTGTTTCTGAGCCAGTTTGTGGGCTTTTTCTAGTTTGCTTTTGATGCGGTTGCGCTTTAATGGCGACAAGTAATCAACCATCAATTTGCCATCAAGGTGATCGACTTCATGTTGCACACAAACCGCCATTAGCTCGTCGACTTCTAAAGAGAAAGCTTTGCCGTGACGATCTAATGCGTTGACGCGCACTTTAGCCGCACGATAAATGTGCTCATAAAAACCTGGCACAGACAAACAGCCTTCTTGGAACTCGTTTGGTTCTTCGTCTAATACTTCAAATTCAGGGTTGATAAAAACGATCGGCTCGTTACGTTCTTCAGAAAAATCCATCACAACAAGGCGGTAGTGATAATCCACCTGTGTTGCTGCCAAGCCCAAACCATTTTCGTCGTACATGGTGTCTAGCATGTCGTCGATTTTAGTTTGCAGCTCATCAGTAAATTCGGTAATAGGCTCCGCAACTTTGCGTAAGCGTTTGTCTGGGTATTCAAGTACAGTTAAAACAGCCATGATCTTTTCCAACGATGTGTCTTTGTTCATGAGCGGAGACACTTTCTCCTACTCTTTTCATTGACTCTATTGTAACGCAAGTCTGGCTATTGAGCAGTCTTCTCGTGGCGGTTTTTTGGTCAATATGATTGAATAGCCCCAATAGGCTGAGACTATTTATTCTCAGCTTGGTGTTTTTATTATTCGTTTGGGCAAGGAATGCTCAAAATTCATTTGTAAGGAAGCTATTAACATGTCGACTTATAACACCACAGGTTTGTCCAAAACCGATTGGTTATGCCTCAGTCTCTTATCGGGAATCGGTCCGTCTCGACTCTCTCGTCTTTATACTTACCTTAGTCAGCTTGATCACCCTGAGCCAACAGATGACGCTGAAACCTTATCCTTGTTTGCTACCGAGACTTCAACAGCAACCATTTCTCATGATTTGTTAACCGCTTTAAAGTGGCCAGACATTACTGCATGTCAGGCCATGGAATACTTTTCCAACGGCACCCTTAGCAAGGAGCAAGAAACCAAACGTGATGAATCGCTAGCATGGCTAGAAGACGCCAACCATCACTTAGTACTGCAAGAAGATGAGCACTACCCAAAAGCGTTAAAAGAAATTTCCGTGGCGCCAGCCTTCCTGTATGTGGAAGGCAACCCAGATGGGTTGGCGTTTCCGAAAATTGGCATTGTGGGTGCGCGTAAGTGTTCACGCTATGGCCGAGATGCCACCTTTCAATTCGCTGAGCAATTGTCCGCTCGTGGTATTTGCGTGGTCAGTGGTGGTGCGATGGGAATTGATACCGCCGCCCATCAAGGGGCCTTATACAGCAAAACAACGCCCACCATTGCCGTCATGGGAACAGGCTTATTTCACCGTTATCCACATCATAATCGTGAGATGTTTGAAGAGATTCTAGAACAAGATGGCGCATTAATAAGTGAATACCCACTATCAACCAGTCCTCGCCCTCACCTGTTCCCGCCGCGTAATCGAATCATCAGCGGTTTGAGTATGGGTGTATTGGTATCTGAGGCATCGGTAAAAAGTGGCTCTTTGATCAGTGCCAGTTATGCCATCCAGCAAAACCGAGAAGTATTCGCCTTGCCTGGGCGTTTAACGGATCCCAAATCAGAAGGCTGTCATCAGCTACTGAGACAAGGTGCGACTTTAGTTCGCCATGTGGATGATATCTTCGCTGAGTGTTCAGCGCTTTCTTCTGTTCCACTGCTAAAGAGCTCGGCTAGCGCAAGCAAGGATAATACAAGATCGCAATCTACAAATAGACATCTGGCGGTGGACAGCTCCCCTATTCTAGTATCGAATCAGCTGCGTGCTTTACCGGAATCTACCTCGGAGAATGCCAAGGCCGTTATTGCTATGATGGAACAAGAAGCGCAACCAATGGATTTTGATGCCTTGATTCGGCAAAGCAAAATGGATGCGGGGCTGATGATGCAGGTGCTAATGGAATTGGAGCTGTATGGTTGTGTGGAGAATCGAGAAGGTCTTTATTGTCGTTGTTAAGTAAACGTTGCAGACCTTCTCGCTTTCAAAGTGACACTCTTGATAGGCCGTGATTTCTAGACAGCCAGCGATTAAATATCGCTAAAAATATCTTTCTTTAATTGCTTAATATCACGGCGCTCTTTTTTATTCGGCTTGTGGTCGGACATAATCCGGCCGCCAAACGATTTGTTTTCTAGGGCGCGTTTTTCACGTTTTGCGATCGACTCTGGGGTTTCCTCATAAAGCAATTGTGCTTCTGGTGCGCCACGGCGTTGTTCGCTAATTGCTTTGATTTCCACGATCTTTTCGTCCCAGCCAAGACGTATACCAATTAAGGCGCCAACTTCCACATTGCGACTGGCTTTACCCTTACTTCCATTGTAAGTCACCTTGCCGCCATCGATGGCGTCTTTACAAAGTGAGCGAGTTTTAAAAAAACGTGCGGCCCATAGCCACTTATCTAAACGAACGGCTTGTGGTGCCGACTGCTTTTCTGGTTTACTCATAAAGAATGCGTTGACCCTATTCTGTTGTCATATTTGAGGCTGTTATGCAGGACGTAAATAACCACCCAATTTTCCAAGCTCTTCAAAAAATAATACACGATGCCGCCGATGTGATCATGGATATTTATCAACGTGCCGATTTGGGTATCGAGCAAAAACGGGACGACAGTCCAGTGACCGCTGCCGATCTCGCTGCACATAAAGTGATTCTAGCAGGTTTGCAAGCACTTACACCCAATATTCCTGTTCTTTCAGAAGAGGGGGTGGTGACGTTTGAAGAGCGTTCTAAATGGTCAATGTTATGGATCGTAGACCCGCTCGATGGCACTAAAGAATTTATCAAGCGTAATGGCGAATTCAGTATCAACATCGCCTTGGTTGAAAATGGCGCGCCCATTCTTGGCGTGGTGTATTTACCAACCACAACGGAAGGTTATTTCGGCGTGACCAAAGCGTGGCAAGATTTGCCTGTTGGTGCGTTCAAATGGCAAGGCGACGAGTACGAACGCATCAACGTTCGTGAGCCTCGCGAACCTATTATTGCCATGACCAGTCGTAGCCACGGCCCTGCTCTTCCAGCCTCGCTAAAAAACAAATTAAAGCAAAGCTACGAGCAAGTACGAGAACTGCCAAAAGGCAGCTCAATTAAAGGCTGCCGAATTGCCGAAGGGATTGCGGACTTGCATCTGCGTCGTGGCCCAACCAGTGAATGGGACACCGCCGCTCAGCAAGCTATTATCGAAGCCGCGGGCGGCATGCTCGTCACCCCGGATGGAAAGCCGTTTCGTTACAACCAAAGAGAAACCCTACTTAATGGCCACTTCTTTGTATCGGGTGCTGAACTCGCCCCGTATGTGATGAACTGGTATCTAGAAAACGAAGAAGAGTAAGCACTACTCTTCTTCTATATCCCTCCTTTACTTACCTATACCTAAACGTCTTATCTGATTGTTTCACGTGAAAAAACTCAATATATTCAATCTGTGTCTTAATATTTTCTATTGGAATTGATTCATTTCTCTGCAACCAATAAAATCTACATAATTAACATTCATAAACTGCGACAAGGATTTGTCCATGACATACCGCTTGATTAAGCTGGATAGCTTAATGGCAATGGATTTTGCGAACGTTGAAGGTAGTAACTTAGCGCACATTGATGAACGTGAGTTGCAGCCCGCCCTCCCAAAAGGCTGGAGCAACGCCACACTGATCGATAAGGTCCAGTCTGGTGAATACGCTCTGCTGACCGACCGTCCCGCCAAACCGTTACTGATTCAAGAGCGTCAGAAATTTGGTGCTAATGAATGGCGCATTAATTCCGATGCAAAAGACAGTGTAGCAGCAGGATTGCTGGGTGCAGTAACGCAACGTATCAACATGATGGGACAAGGGGCTGGCGCGTCTGAAGACAGTCATCGAGGTAACCTACATCCAGCCAAAGAGCCAGATTACACACCTGAACCCGTTGTTCCCACGCGCGATTCTACACAAGATCCCACCGAGCCTGTTGCCGAATACAATCTAGAAATCGCTTTTTCAAAGAACAAGCCCCAACATCCCGTTGAGCTCAGCGTGACACTCTATGACACTAAGAGCAAATCAATAAAAGGTGACTGGCAAGCGACCCCAACCCAATACGGCACGCGATACACCATCACCACCACGAATAAAGATCCCCATCACCTGCAAATTGATGCTGTAAATCGTGCCATGGGGATCTCTCGTAAAGGCGTGAACTTGGTGCCTATTGGCTCTGGTAAAATCGGGGACGCTTTTATTCCTGTCATGCCGCAAGTGCAATTCGGCGAGCGTTTGGCCTTTGCGACCGCGGGTTATGTGTACCATTTCAAAGGCACCGAACTGGTTCAAAAATACCAATGGCTGGAAGATGGCACATTAACGCCTTTGCCAGATAACAAGAGTACAGACGCCTTTCGTCATACCAGTCTCTATTTGCTGATCTACTGGAAAATGGCCGGTCAGGTGATTACGGACCAACATTTACTGTATCGAACCGACTCCTTAACGAATGACGAATTAAACACAATTTCCACCGACTGGCTAGACGAGCACGCGGTGAAGCTGGATCCCGAAGCCATTTTAGCGGCTTCCGAAACCGCCGAATTACCACGAGACGCTTACCAAAAAGCGGCCCCCAAAAGTAACCTGATTTATCATACCGTGGCAGACAATCCTGCGACTCAGCAGCGTGAAACCTGGGCGGACATCGCCAGCCAATACGGCTTATCCGCCAAAGCACTACTTGAGCAGAATCTCAGTTACAATGCCAACCCCAGCGCGCTAAAAGTAGGCAATGTGCTGACCATAAACCAAAATGCAGCCGAAGCGCCGGTCGAGTTTGAGCGTTTTGAAACGCCACCCGAAGCCCCCAGCACTTACAACAGCGCACAAAACAGTCATTACGTCAGTGACAAAAAACGCTTCACTTTCGCCTATGGCGCGCCGCTTCTGCCCTTAGAACAACGTAAGGTCAAAAAGGGCTTACCCTTAGTCAACGTCAAACCCGAGCGCATTTTGCGCATTGGTCTCTTCTTCGATGGCACAGGGCAAAACAACAAAAATGATGCCTACAAAGAAGACAAGGGCGACAAGTCCCGTACCAATATCGCTAGGTTATTTGAAGCCTACCCAGAAAAAACAGGCGAATCGGCAAAAATTTATGTCTCAGGAGTCGGCACAGTAGATGGGGTATGGCAAACGCCCCAAATGATCGACGAAGGTAAAGACGAAAGTCGCTGGTCTGGTGCAACGGGTCTTTACGATGACAATGGTGCCTTTCAGAAATGGCAGACGTTACTTATTCAGTTAAGGCGTGTCATTACTGATTTGGAGGATAAGGATAAGTACTCATCCATTACCCATCTCGCTTTTGATGTCTTCGGGTTTAGCCGTGGAGCTGCGTTAGCACGACACTTCGTCAATGCCTTGAAAATGGGTTTACCAGACTACAGCCAACCCCGTTCAGGTAGAGATACCAGACACCTTGCCCCGAATTTATTGGGCACCACAGAAGGCGATCAATACAACCCATACGAGGGCTACCAAGCGGACAGCCAACGCAGCGCCAGTGTGCGCTTTTTGGGCTTGTTTGATACGGTGGGTTCCTTCTATATGCCGGGCAATGACGACAATGGCGTGTTTAACTTGCACGTCAACTCGGCGGATGTGGGTCATGCGTTGCAGATCTGTGCTCGCCATGAATACAGAATTAACTTCCCTCTCACCTCCTTGAAAACCCGTGGGCAGCTCGCGCCTAACTTTTATGAAGAGATTTTCCCCGGGGCTCACACCGATGTGGGCGGTGGTTATCCTTTTGTAGAGCAATATTATAAAGATGATTTACACCCACATTTTGGCTACCCCGTAAACAGTACGTACAATCGCGAATTGGTCAAAGTGGAGCCCCTTAATTATGACCATTATCAAAACCATTACCGAGGTGCTATCGCGGATTATCCGGAGTTGGAACAACGACGTCTGCAAAAGGAATGGGAACCAGAATGCCAAGCTCAATACGGTCAGAAAGGGTGGGTTGCCCTTGAAGACAACACCTTCTATTTTTATCGTTTACAGCCCATCGATGCCAGCCTTGCCGGATTGGCTCAAGAGCGAATGAAGCAACAGGCAGAACGATTTGGGGTGGAATGGTTTGAGAAGGAATACAGGCTCCCCCATGATTATGAGAATAATCTTGCCCAAAAAGCATTATGGAGTAAATTAGAGGTTCTGCCTTTAGGGAAAATTTCTCCTCAAGAGTGGCAGACGGAAGTCCCCAATAACTGCATTCATCGTTCTCATGATAGTGTGATTAACCCCGGTTGCAGTGACCCAATCGATAGTCAAGTAAACGGCATTGCTAACCTAGAGGCCTTTAAACGTTATCAGCCTAATGCCCCATTGAACACACCAACAAGAGACATCTATGACAATGAATAAGTTATTCATCATGTTAATTACCGTATTCATGCTCACAGGGTGTGAAGAAAAACCCTTCTATGTCGCCAGTATTGGCAATGCAGGCAGTTTAGATGGTCAATACGGTATTCGAGATATGTCGGTGTCCGATGTATTGGGCGGCGGCGCAGGGTTTGGTTATGGCGCAGTGAATGGCTACCCCGGAGCCAGTGCCGACATCGGTCGTATGGGAGTACCAAAACATATTGAGGGTTTTTGGGCTAAATACGACAAGGATACAACCACGTACTTTAGAATTTCCGCCGACATCGACAGTGAGTTGGCGGAGAAAAAGATTCGGACATTGAGGAATTATTACCAGTTTTTTAAAGGGAAAACTGGCTCAATGCAAGTGCTGGTAGAAAGAGAGAGAGTGAGGATTTTTTATACATTATATTGCTCTCCTTCTTATGATGACTGCACACCGAAGCCAAATGCCGATCCAAACCGTTGGGTAGAAAAAGCACCAGAGTCGGTACGTAATGTCGTCGTGCTATTTGATGGCAAAGGCGAGATGTCATTGACCCCGTTTCCAGATTCGCCTTATGAAAATTAAGCCGTTGTTTGTTTAACAAGATTGCTCACTGTCTCAATCAATGGCCAAGTGAGCGGCATTGCTAACCTAGAGGCCTTTATAGGGTATCAACCCAATACCCCATTGAACACACCAACAAGAGACATCTATGACAATGAATAAGTTATTCATCATGTTAATCACCGTATTCATGCTCACAGGGTGTGAAGAAAAACCCTTTTATGTCGCCAGTATAGGCAATGGCGGTAGTTTAGATGGCCCATACAGCTTGGGAACAATTAGTGTCGCGGATGTATTAGGCGGCGGCGCAGGCTTTGGTTATGGCGCAGTGAATGGCTACCCCGGAGCCAGTGCCGACATCGGTCGTATGGGGGTGCCTAAGCACATAGAAGGCTATTGGGCAAAAAAATATCCACAAGGTGGTTTTCAATATTTTTACCGGATTTCCGCCGACATCGACAGTGAATTGGCGGAGAAAAAGATTCGCACATTGCAGAACTATTATAAACACTTTGAACGAAAAGATGGCTCCATGCAGGTGTTGGTGGAAAAAGAGCGAATTCAAGTATTATATTCCTTATTTTGCCCCTCCAACCGTTTTGATTGCAGCGGTAAAGAAGGTGCTGACCCTAATGGTTGGGTCGTTGATTCGCCGATAAAAGGTTTAGATGTTGTCGTTCTGTTTGATGGTAAGGGCGAAATGTCTCTAACCCCGTTCCCTGATTCACCTTATGAAAATTAAGTTACTAACCTTCCACTGGCTCGCTATTTTTTAATCCGCAGTTGAGTCGACTGACGATGCGTTCTTGGGCGCGTTTTAAAAAGTCGCTTTGCAATGGTTGCGCAAAAGACCGTGCGATGGCGACGGTTCCCACTAATGAAACCACGGTCTCTTCCGCTAGTGCTTCGGCTTCTTGGCTACCACGCTTTTTCAGAATGCCTGCAAGACGGTCGACTAGGCTATCAAAACACGCTTGGTAGGCTTGGCGAACTTTCTCTTCTTTGTGCGCGGCATCAGTTACTAAAAACTCCAATGGTGATGGATGTTCTTTGTCATTTCGTCCCCAGCTAAGGTAGCGAGTCACTAGTGCCTTGATATGGGTTTCTTTTCCTTCGGTCTGTTTGTCGTCCCTCGCCCAAAAAGCGTTGGAGCTAGCGAATTGCATGGCCGCTTCATACAGGCTGCTCTTACCAGAAAAATGCGCATAGAAGGCACCGTGCGTCATGTTGGCTTTTTTCATAATTTGATTCAGCGTGACGCGATCAAAGCCATGGGAGCAAAATAATTTTGCCGCCGCTTGTAATATTCGTTGTCTAGTTTGTTCTTTGTGTCTTGGCGTGTAAGACATTTTTAACCTCCTAGGTAAGTTCCTTTCTATCTCAGTATAAATCGGATTCTAAATATTATCTTGATCATATATAGACTCACCCTAGCATGGTGACTTTCTTTCTGCTGAAACTTAAGAGGGTTATCTCATGTCGCTTAAAGAACGCATTGTTATTACAGGTATGGGTTTGGTGTCACCGCTGGGCTTAGGCGTGGCTTCAGTCTGGGATAGATTGGTTCGTGGTGAATCTGGAATTCGCTCATTACCAACCACCTTATCGGAAGGGCTAAATACGCATATTGCGGGGCAAGTTCCTAGCCAGACAGAGCAAGAAAGCGGTTTGAATGAATCGGACTATTTGACTCCTAAGGATCGCAAACGCGTTGATCTATTTACCTTATTTGCTCTTGCTGCTGCCGAAGAAGCATTAACCCAAGCCAATTGGCGACCAACGACGGCTGAAGACCAAGAAGCCACCGCCACCATCATTGCGACGGGGATTGGTGGCTTGCCAACCATTACTCACGCGCAATCTGTTTTAACGGAACAAGGTGCGCGGCGCTTGTCGCCTTTTACAGTGCCAGCCTTTCTTGCCAATCTTGCCGCGGGTAATGTTTCGATTAAATATGGTTTCAAAGGACCGATTGGTACGCCAGTGACCGCTTGTGCGGCGGGCGTACAGGCGATTGGCGATGCTATGCGCCTGTTGCGAACGGGAGAAGCAAAAGTGGCTCTGGCGGGCGGTACAGAAGCCTGCATCGATCCCTTGTCCCTTGCTGGCTTTGGTGCCTTGAAGGCGCTTTCTACTCGAAATGATGCGCCTGAAAAAGCGTCTCGTCCTTTTGATAAAGACCGTGAAGGTTTTGTGATGGGCGAAGGTGCTGGCCTTGTTGTGCTTGAAACCCTTGAACATGCCTTAGCACGAGGCGCGACACCATTGGCAGAGATCGTTGGCTATGGCACCAGTGGCGATGCTTATCACTTAACGTCTGGCCCAGAAGACGGCAACGGTGCTGCCCGTGCGATGCAAACGGCTCTGACTATGGCGGGCATTTCAGCTGATCAAATTGGCTACGTGAATGCGCATGCTACGTCGACGCCAGTGGGTGATCGTGGAGAGATTAATGCTTTGCGTCGCGTGTTTGGCGAAAAAGTGACAGAGGTTGCGATTTCATCGACGAAATCCGCAACAGGTCATTTGCTCGGTGCTGCCGGTGGCGTGGAAACCATTTTCAGTGCTCAGGCGTTAATCACTGGCATTTTGCCTCCGACCTTAAACCTTGAAAATCCAGAAGACAGCATGGCGGATTTGGATCTTATCCCATTGGTTTCACGTGAAAAAAGTGTCGATTATGTTCTGTGTAACGGCTTTGGTTTTGGCGGTGTCAACGCTGCGATTATTTTGAAGCGCTATTAACTAATCGAGCAAACTTAAACAAAAAAGGCGACTCACGAATAGTTGAGTCGCCTTTTTAATATGGGTGCCCTTTCGGTACCTGTTTTAACCATCCATTAATTGGCTAGGCAACCAGGTTACCAATTCAGGGAACATCATTACGATGATAAGAACCAGAAGTTTCAGTAATACAAATGGCGTAATGGATTTGTAGATATCCAACATGGTGATGCTTGGCGGTGCGATGCCTTTTAGGTAGAACAAGGCAAAACCATAAGGTGGCGTTTGTACAGCAATCTCAATGTTTAGAATCATCAAGATACCGAACCAAATAGGATCGTAACCCAGCGATACAGCAATCGGTGTGAAGATAGGTGCACACATTAGAACGATGATAAATTCATCGATAATGAAGCCTAGCAACAGCATGATCAATTGGAACAACATGATGACGACAATTGGAGGCAAGCCCAAGTCTTGGGTAAAGCCAGCTACCATGCTTTGTACGCCCATCAGTAAGTGGAAGTTACTGAAAACCGACGCGCCAACAATAATCCACATGGCGACACTGACCAGCAACGCCGCTTGCATACCGGCCTTTTGCACCATGCGTGGTTTAAAGCGTTTAAATAAAATCGCTAATACAATCGCGCCGACAACGCCTATTGCGCCGGACTCGGTCGGTGTCGCGATACCCATGATGATACTGCCAAGCACTGCAACGATCAGCAGCAGAGATAATATGCCATCGCGAGCGGTGAGGAACTTCTCTTTTGGTGTAGGTTGAACTTCTGGCACCACATCCATAGGCGCGCGTTTAGGGTTCAACTTACAAGAAATCACCACGTAAGTGATTAACAAGACGATGGTGATCAGCGCAGGAATCAAGGCACCAATAAACATGCGCCCTACTGAGTTCTGTGTTGATGAAGCAAACATGATCATCGGGATGCTGGGTGGAATCAAAATACCCAAGCCACCGCCAGCCATAATCACGCCAAGCGCTAGACGTTTGTCGTAGCCACGTTCCAACATAGGACGCAGTGCGATACTGCCAGACGTCATGATACCTGCGCCGATAATACCGACCATGGCACCGATCATAGAACACACGACAATCACACTGATGGCCAATGAACCACGCACTCGACCAATTAACATTTGGCTGGCGTTGAACATGGCATCGCCAATGCCGGAGCGAGTCAGCAATTGCCCCATGTAAATATACAAAGGTATGGCCAGCAGGATGAAACTAAAATGAGTCGACTCAAGCGTAGTGGGAATAACGTTAAAGAGCGCATCGCCCCAAGTCATGTAACCTATGCCCATGGCGATACCGCCAAGCGCTAAACCAACAGGCGCACCCAAGGCAAACGACGCTATGATGCAGGCGAATAAAATGCCCGTTAATAATTCAATACTAATCATGGTGCCGTTTCCTCTTGCTCTGTCTGTGCTTTTGGCAATAAAGGTTTGCCAGTAATTGCTTGATGTAAGGAATCAATCCAGTCGCTGGAAAGTTGCAAAATTAGCAGCACGCTAGCGATTGCCATCATTAACCAGTAATGATGCATTTGAGGAGCCCATTCACTTTGGCGTCGGTAGTTAAACTCGAGCGCTTCTTCAAACTTACCTATGCTCATTTTGCAGACGATGATCATGAAGAACATGGCGAGAGCGAATGAAAATAGGTTAAATATGCTTTTGGTTCGAGCAGAGACTTTGTTGTAAAGAATGTCGACATTAATGTGGGCGCGTTGCTGTTGGGCATAAGCACCGCCTAGAGCCGCAATATACCCAAAAATAAATAACGACGTGTCGTAAGCCCAAATGGTTGGACTGTCTAAGATGTAACGAGAGAAAACCTCGAAAGCAACGACAAATGCTAATACTGGCATTAGGTAGGAAACGGAATTCCCAATGAACGCCACCAATGCGTGGACGCCTAGACAATAGCGTCTAATCGCAGTCATTATCATTGTATTGTACCTGTAAGGATGGATCGGAAAACTAAAACGGCCTTCATCAAGAAGGCCGTTTTGGTCAGTGCTAGGTTAATTATTTCTGTTCTTTACGTAGAACGTCAATCAACTCTTTGCTGTATTTGTCTGCTGCTGCGTACTCATCCCAAAGTTTCGCACCTGCTGCTTT
This sequence comes from Marinomonas sp. FW-1, assembly GCF_005222245.1. Lineage (NCBI taxonomy): Bacteria > Pseudomonadati > Pseudomonadota > Gammaproteobacteria > Oceanospirillales > Oceanospirillaceae > Marinomonas > Marinomonas sp. FW-1. Next base: position 49,238 of record NZ_CP025987.1, read on the forward strand.
CCAAGCTGCTTTGTCTTCTGCACTTGGCTCTGGGCTCCACTGAAGGCCTTTTGCTTCCATATCAGCAACCGCTTCAGATTCCCAAAGTTTAGACTTAGTCATTTGCTCTTGAGCGTGGACAGTTGTCGCCGCTTTAACAATCGCTTTCAAGTCTGCTGGCAGTTTGTTCCAAGCGCTTTGGTTTACGATGATAGGTAACACTTGTGCACCAGCTAGTGGAAGTGGGTACATGTATTTCGCTACTTCAACGTGGTTACCATCGCGGTGGTCGATCATGTTAGAGCCAATAGACCCGTCGATTACACCAGTAGATAGCGAGGTGTAAATTTCAGACCAAGCAAGAGAAACCGGAGAAGCACCTAGATTACGTAGGAATTTGCCGTATGCACCTGGCGCACGGATTTTCAAACCTTTGAAGTCTTCAACAGAGTTGATTGGTTCCTTAGTGATAACGTAAACCGCTGGCTGAATGTAAGGGTCAAGCCAAACTAGACCTTGAGCACCGTACGCTTCTTTAAGAATAGGAGCCCAGCCTTTTTCTTGGAACAAAGTCGTTAGCTCACCAACGTCACTGGTACCGCCAGGTAAACCGATTTCAACCAAGCCTGCTGGAAGCTCGCCCGCGTTCAAAGATTGGAAGGTCGCGCCCATGGTGATTAGGCCTGTTTTTACGGCACCAAAAATGCCAGAAGAACCTACACCTTCACCGTCGTACAAAACTTGTACCTTGATGCGTCCGTCAGACATAGTCTCAATGTTTTTGGCTAAATCTTCATACACTGCACCAAATGCAGAGCCTCGGCTGTATAGGTTGGCGAAGCGCCAGTTATAATCCGCAGCGTTAGCAGAAGAAGCGACAGCGCCTAATCCAAGAGCTACCGCTAGAGAGCTTACAACCAATCGTTTTTTTACTTTTAGTATCGTCTTAATCATTGAGCTACCTCGAGTGCAAAAGTGCATAAAAAAGTCACGTCTTTATTGTTGTGACGCCTTGTATTCGATACTTTCAAAAAGGCTGTCACCATTAAAGCGCGTAAAATCTATCTAAAGTTTTGTGGCTATCAAACAATTAAAAAAGTGAAAAGCCTTTTAAAATCAGTTAACTAAAGGAATTCTACGCACAAAAATCGTGCGTAACGCACCATAACAGAGCAAATATTAGGTGAAAGGAGTGCATCATTATAGTGAATAATATTGATCTATGGTGTTGAAAACGTGCATGTTTTTTGCTTTTTCTAAATATAGATCTGAATATAACGTTCAATAACAAAAACGCCCCAAAGCGGGGCGTGTTATTTTTTCAGATCATTCAAGCAGGCTTTAAAAATCGTTAATTGATGTCAAAACCTTGTATCTGTTGAGCTAATTCGTTTGTTTGATGATGAACATTTTTATTCGCCATTTGGATAGATTGGGTTGCGGCGTGATTGTCTTTTATATCCTGAGCAATGATGTCCATATCTTGCGCCATTTGTGCTGTTGTTAATGCCACCTCTTTAATCGCTTGAGTAATTTCCTGCGTATGGTTCATTGCTTCTAGTGTATTTTGCTCGACTCGATGGATCGTTGTGACAGCGTTTTCACCTTGCTCTTTACTTCGGCTAACTTTCTTAAGGCTCAGCGTCATAGCATCAATGACTGTTTGTGTTTCTTTCTGAATATTTTCGACTTTCTCTGTAATACTTCCCGATGCTTTGACCGTTTGCTCTGAAAGCGTTTTAACTTCGTCGGCGACAACAGCAAAGCCTCGGCCAGCTTCCCCAGCACGAGCAGCCTCAATGGCGGCGTTAAGAGCCAATAGACTTGTTTGCTCTGCGACACCGACGATGAGCTCAATAACCACATCAATCTCTTTAGACAGTGCACCAAGACGATCAACTCGTTCGTTGGTGTCTTGAATAGTGTCTGCCACATCGCTAATGCTGGTCATGGCGTCACGCATGGCAGTGACACCGCTGGTTGCGGATTCATAAGCAACATTGGCGGCGCTCTGCACATTTTGTGTCATAGACTGCACTGTATCTGCGGTGGCAGATATTTCTTCTGTAGAGGCAGCCAAAGTGTTACTGCGATCTCGTATACGCTCGCTGCCGCTGACGATGGTTTGAATACCGCTGTCCAGCTCATCGGCCGTGAGCACCAGCTTTTCATTGCTATTAATTAAGTGGCTGATCAATAAGCGCAGGCTATCGGACATTTGGTTGGAAGCAATAAAAAGCTGTTGGAATTCATCTGGATTGCTGGAATCTTGGTTCTGTTGACGGGAACGAAGCTTGCCTTGCGCCACCTCTTTTAATACGGCTAATACAGCTGTTAGGTTGCGACTCAAAGAGCGAATCACAGTCGACAAGATAAAACCGATAACCAGCGCCAATACAATACAGGCGATCACCAAAGAACTACGGGCTTGTGTCGCTGTTTCTGTTGAACGTATTTGAGCCTTAGCCAGTAAGGTGTTTTGCAGGTAATAGGCGCTTTCATCCATGGCTTGCGTGTATTGATTGCTTAATGTTGTGAGTTCGCGTTGTTGTTCCTTTATGGCAATAGAGAGAGCAATAACCGGTGCTAAGGCATCTTCATAGGTTTGAATCATTGGGCCGAAGACATCGCCAAAGCCGATGTTATTAACATTGTTCTTGAGCGTTTGAATCGCGGTCTGAAGGTCTGCTTGGTGTGTCGCATCGCTGTAAGCCAGAAAGTCTTTTTCTTTCGCCCTCACCTCTTTGAAACTGGCGGCAAAACTTGCTAATGATTTGAGCTGTTCCGCTAACGCTTGTGCAGATTGATTCAAGTGACCCAGTGCGCCAGTGTTGCTACTTAACCCAAGTGTCGTTAAGTTTTGCAGGTTGTTTTCAAGCGCGGATAAATAGTTAGGCTGTAGAGCTTGGCTGTTTGCTAAGAGAGTCTTACCTTGGGTATCGAGTAAATCCGCTCGAATGCTGAACCCGGTAGAAGTGGCATGTTTGATATCCGCTAATGTTGCGCTGATCGCATCAATGTTATCAGGGGAGAGAGTGGTCATTTCGCGTTCAAATTTTAGCAGGGCAATTTCAACGTCTTTGACTTCGCTGGTGAGTCTGCTTAGTTCGGTGGCATCGTCTGAGGCTCTGGACATTTGCGATAAGTTATAAATGGAATAAGCTCCAAAGCCTGCGTAACCAATACAGACCAACACCACAATAGCAATCAGCTTCTGACGAACGGATAACGCGATAGACATATAACCTCCTTTAAACCCCTTTCTAAAAAGAAGGGCAAGCAATCAAAACGACAAAAAAGGCCTGTTTATCAAGTAAGACAAACAGGCCAAAATAACGTGCTGGAAGAACGAAATGAAAGGCCTGTATCCAGTTGTTAACTTAAGAGCATTGCCAAATCATTTCAGGGTATAACCATGCGGATACGAATCATCCTGAATGCACAAAACGCCGTCATGAAGGCATTTTGTCTGCGGTAGCCGACATCTCTTACCTTAAAGAAGCAGAAAGGGGGATGAAAGTAGCTTAAATCAATGTAAAGTTAGAGAATCAACGAACTTAAATTGCGACGATTAGGTTAGTACAGGTGGGGAGAGGCAATGAGCGTTAAAAATTATTCACTGGGACAGGTCGGTGATTATGAAATCAAACAGTTAAAAGTCTTTAAAACCGTCGTTGATTGCGGTGGATTTTCGGCTGCAGAAACCTCTCTTAATATTGGTCGATCGACCATTAGCCTGCATATTTCTAATCTAGAAGCCCGTCTGAATCTTGTTTTGTGTAAGCGTGGCCGTGGTGGTTTTTCTCTGACGGAAGAAGGCGTCATCATTTATAAAATGACCGAGAACTTACTCGAATCATTAGACGCGTTTCGAACCACGGTTAATAACTTAAACGCCAGCTTGACGGGAAAGCTTCGCCTCGCGCTTTCTGACAAAGTGAGTTTAGATCCGCGTAGTCACTTCCCTGAATTAATTCAGCGTTTTTCCACTGAAGCGCCAGAAGTATCGATCACTACTAACGTGTCCTCCATGTCGAACATTGAACGCATGATTTTGAATGACGAGGCTGATATCGGCTTTATTCCTTATCATCGTAAACTGGACGGACTAAGTTACGTGCATTTATACAGCGACGATTGTTATCTGTACTGTGGTAAGGATCATCCTTTGGCGCTGATGTCTGCCGAAGAGCAGAACGAACAGGTTAACCAATTTCCAGCGACTCACGCGGGATTAAAGCCGCACGAAGCGATCAGTGAACAAATTTCAGGAATGAACCTCACGGCGATTTCGTATTTTTATGACAGTCGTCTGGCGCTGATCTTATCCGGTCGTTATATCGGCTTTTTGCCAGAACGCTATGCAGCGGCTTATATAGAGTCTGGGAAAATTGTTGCTGTCGCGCCTGAACACCGCTCTTACACCTTAGGTGTTGCGGTGATTTGTAAGAAAACCACTCAGCCTAATAAACCTCGTGAATTATTCCTGAAAGTGTTGCATCAAACCGTTGAAGAACTCATTTCGGCACCGTATTAGAGGTTTTGACACAGCTCGAAACATGTAGCAAACCTCAACCGTATAACTAATTATGCGGTTGAGCAAAAAGGTAGCCATCAAAATCTGGGGCTTCCGTATCTGACAGCTTAAATAAGGTTTGTTTAACGTTCTCTAAATGCTGCCACATGGCTTGTCTTGCTCCCTCTGCATTTCGTTTGCGCAGCTGAACGAGTACCTTTCTATGATCGTCTAACCATTGATCGTGATATGACGTGTCTTGTATGCGAGCGTGGAGTTTTTTCCACATAGGATTGCCATCTTTCATATCCCATAAGCGAGTCGCTGTATCAAGCAAGACAGTATTTTGAGTTGCTTGAGCGATAGAGAGATGAAAGTCTCGATCCGCACTATTGGCTTTTTCAACAATTTCTAATTCTGCACTTTCGATATCTAGAATATCCTGCAGTTTTTGTAGGTCATGTTTAGTGATGACTGGTGCTGCGCAGGCGGCAATTGAGCTTTCAATCTCTTGACGCGCTTGCAATAGCTCAAACGGACCGACATCCGAGACCTGAGCAATGGCCTGTAAAGAAGAGAGACTATTTTTCAAATAACTGCCTGAGCCTTTTCTAACTTCTATCAGCTCTTCAATTTCCAGCATGATGAAGGCTTCTCTTACCAAGGTTCTGCTGACGCCAAATAATTCTGCGTAAACACGTTCCGTTGGTAACTTATCACCAATCTTCATTGTGGATTTTGCAATTTCTTGTTTAATGCTCTCGCCAATTTCTCTGTAGAGTCGTTCTGCCATAGGAGGATTCTTAGTTACTTTCATTATCAATAATCTGGTATGCCATTTTTACGCAAGCTGTACTTAAAGTCGATATTTTAATCAATTCAGTGGCAGGGAATTGTGATTTGGTATGCCAATTTTGTCTTTTCTACTTGTTAGGCGTGAATTTTTCAGCTATTTTGTCAAAATAATAGGTATTTGGCATACCAAAAAAAATAATTAGGTATCGTAGTTTATGAAAATTCGATCTGCAAAAGTAATAGTGACCTGTCCAGGTCGCAACCTAGTCACATTAAAGATAGAAACAGACGAAGGTGTTTATGGCATTGGTGACGCGACGCTTAACGGTCGTGAAAAGTCGGTTGTTTCTTATCTTGAAGACCATGTTATCCCTACCCTAATTGGCAAAGACCCACAGCGAATAGAAGACATTTGGCAGTACTTGTACCGTGGTGCTTATTGGCGTCGAGGCCCTGTTGGCATGACGGCGATTGCCGCTGTTGATGTTGCTTTGTGGGATATTAAAGCCAAGCTCGCTGGTATGCCTTTGTATCAATTGTTGGGTGGCAAAAGCCGTGAAAAAGTCATGGTTTATGGTCATGCCACTGGGCTAGATATCGATTCTTGTCTTGAGGAAGTTCGTAAGCACGTTGAACTAGGCTACAAAGCGGTTCGAGTGCAATGTGGCATACCAGGTATACCAACGACCTATGGTGTGTCCAAAGAAGCGGGCAAACCCTATGAGCCTGCAGATTCTGCGCTACCTTCTGAGAATGTATGGTCGACGGAAAAGTACCTTAATCATGTTCCTGAGCTCTTTGCTGCTGTACGCAAAGAGTTCGGTGAAGACTTGCATATACTGCACGATGTACATCATCGCCTTACTCCTATCCAAGCCGCTCGTTTGGGTAAAGAAGTGGAGAAATTTCACTTATTCTGGCTAGAAGATTGTACGCCTGTTGAAAATCAGTCTTCCTATGAATTGATTCGTAAGCATACGACAACGCCGCTCGCGATTGGTGAGATCTTCAATAGTCTGTCTGATTGCCAAGAGTTGATTCAAAATCAGCTAATCGATTATATCCGCGCCACCATTACCCATGCTGGTGGCATAACCAATGTTCGTCGGATTGCCGATTTCGCGTCAATATTTCATGTTAAAACAGGCTTCCACGGCGCGACGGATCTTTCCCCTATTTGTATGGGGGCTGCGCTTCATTTTGATACTTGGGTGCCGAACTTCGGCATTCAAGAACACATGCCGCATACCAAGGAAACGGATCTTGTTTTCCCTCATGCGTATGAGTTCAAAGATGGCTTCTTTACACCGGGAGATGTACCTGGCCACGGTGTCGACATTGATGAAGAGCTTGCGGCTAAATACCCTTATAAACCAGCCTATCTTCCGGTGAACCGCCTAGAAGATGGCACCTTGTGGAATTGGTAGAAAACTATGAAAGCGTTTCAAGTAGCAAATGTAAATGACTATGCATTGATCGATACCAAACAGCCTGTTGCAGAAGCTGGTGAAGTATTGATTAAAACCGCCTTTGCCGGAATTTGTGGATCTGATCTTCACATTATTCATGGGCAAAACCCATTTGTTCAATTTCCCCGCATAACAGGGCATGAGTTTTCGGGTGTTGTTGCAGCGATTGGCGAAGGCGTTACGCACGTTAAAGTAGGCGATAAAGTCTGCGTCGACCCTGTTATTAGCTGTGGCGAATGTTATGCCTGCCGCGCTGGCCGTTTTAATGTATGCGCAAAATTGCAAGTGTTTGGCGTACACCGTAATGGCGGCTTTGGCGAATACACCAGTGCACCAGCAAGCAACGTATTAGTGCTTCCAGATAATGTCACGCTTGAGCAAGCGGCATTAGTTGAGCCGTATTCTATTGCAACGAATGTCTTATCGCGCATGGAGCCGATTGCTGGTGACACCTTGCTGGTGTACGGCGCTGGCGTGATTGGACTGACGATCGTGCAAGTGGCGAAAGCCATGGGCATCGAACGCATCATTGTTACCGATATTGTTGATGAGCGCTTAGAAACAGCCAAAGCGCTTGGTGCAACGGACGTGATCAATAGTCGAGTAAACAAAGTAGAAGACTGTATCCAAGAATGGACTAACGGTGAAGGTGTACCTTTGATTGCCGATGCCGCTTGTATTCCAGCTCTTCTACCTGAAATTTTACGTATCGCCTGCCCTGCTGGACGCATTGGCTTGTTGGGCTTTACCTCTACGCCAAGCGATCTTGCGCAAATTGAAGTGATTAAGAAAGAGCTGACGATAGTTGGCTCTCGCCTTAATAACCGCCGTTTTCCTCAAGTGCTTGAAATGATTTCGTCAGGCCGTTTGGATCCTTTGGCTTTAATCAGCCATCGAATCGCGTTAAACGACATTGGCGATGGTATTCAGTTAATGGAAAACCACCCAGAACTCACTCGTAAAGTGCTTGTTGAGATGAGTAAGTGATTGATAAACCCATAATATAAATCTAACAATAAAAACGGAGTTCCCCATGATTAAACCAATGCTAAAAGCCGCCGTTATTTCTTCTATATTGATGGCGGGTCTATCCCACGCTGCCGATGTTACTTTGAAGTTTGGCTACCCTGCCAATGAAGAAAATATTTGGCATAAAGCCGCGTTGAAATTCAAAGAAGTAGCCGAAACACAATCCAATGGTCGTATCGACGTTAAGCTTTACCCTAATGAGCAATTGGGTAAAGAAATGGAGGTGATCAATAGCATTCAGCTTGGTACAGCAGATATGACTATAACAGGTGAGTCGCTACAAAACTGGGCTCCAAAAGCGGCTTTGATGGCGGTTCCTTATGCGTTCACTAGCTCAGAACAACTGCAAAAAGCGGTTAATGGTGAAGTGGGTAAAGAAATCACGGATCAAATTACTCAGCGTACCGGGCTACAACCTATTGCTTGGTTTGAGCGTGGTCCACGTCATCTAACATCTAACCGTAAAATTCAATCTCCAAGCGACTTAGATGGTTTGAAGTTGCGCGTACCTAACGTTCCTTTGTTTGTGAAAACGTGGCAAGCATTAGGCGCCAAACCTATTCCTATGGCGTTTAGTGAAGTGTTTACTGCGTTACAGCAGAATACGATTGATGGACAAGAAAACCCACTTAGCTTGATTAACAGCGCGAGTTTCTACGAAGTTCAGAAATATGTGAATTTGACGGGTCACGTTCGTAGCTGGATTTATGTGGTAATTGGTCAAGACAAGCTAAACAGCATGCCTGCAGACTTGCGCGCTATTGTTTTAGAAGCTGGTAAGCAAATGCAAAGTTATGAGCATGGTATGTTTGCAGCAGATGAAGCGAAGTTGCGTTCTACCCTAGAGTCTCGTGGCATGGAGTTTGTGCAACCAGATCTTGAAGCATTTAAAGCTGCGGCTCAAAAAGCAGTACAAGAATCGCTTACACCTGAGCAACTTGCACTTTATAACAAGATCTAGTTTTTTATAAAAAATCTAGATGCGTTTCAAACGCCCGTTTTTGTTGTAGACCAGCAAGAACGGGCCTTTTTTGGAGAAAAGTGCGATGAGTACCTCATCTCAAACCAATAACCCAAAAGGCTATATTGGCAAGTTGGAATACGGCATCCAATTGTTATTGCGCATAGCTGATTGGGTATTTTCTGTATTAGCCGTATCGGCTTTGCTGGCAATTGCAGCCGTTGTTGTTTTGCAAGTTTTCTCTCGCTTCTTGTTGCCCAGTTCTCCTATCTGGACTGAAGAACTCTCTCGCTATTTATTTGTATATCTTATCGTCATGGGCTCAGGGTTGGTGATTCGTCATAATCGCCATGTGCGGCTGGAACTGTTTCAAGGTGCATTAAATAGATTCTGGAACAAGGTATATCAAATTTTTTGCCACCTTTTGGCGGGTAGCTTTGCCATTTATATTCTGCCGTATGCAATTAAATACGCGCAAGTTGGGCGTTGGCAAACCTCTCCTGCTCTGGAAGTCCCCATGTATTGGGCTTTTTTATCCGTGAGTTTTTTCTTTGCCTTAACGGCGTTTTATAGCTTTATGAGTGTTGTGCTTGTATTGCTCGATCGAGATGATCAAGAGGTAACCTCATAATGGAAATCATTTTATTGTTTGCCGTGTTTTTTCTATTACTACTTGTGGGTGTGCCAATTGTTTTCTGTTTGGGGGTTGCCTCACTAACCTATTTAACGATGGCGGGAATCCCTTTAACAATAGTGCCTCAACGTTTATATGCCGGTATGGATTCATTCGTATTGCTCTGTATTCCAGGGTTTATACTGGCCGGTAATTTAATGAACGTGGGTAATATCACCGATTATATTATTCGCTTCAGTAATGCGTTATTAGGTCATATTCGTGGTGGTCTTGGTCTAGCGAATGTTGGTGGCTCAATGATCTTTGGCGGTATTTCCGGTACGGCCGTTGCCGATACGGCAAGTATTGGTGCTGTGATGATTCCTGGTATGGCGAAAAGTGGTTATGACAAACCTTTTGCCGCCGCCGTTACAGCGGCGTCTTCGACGATTGGACCGATTATTCCACCTAGCGTCCCGATGATTATTGTGGGTTCATTAAGCGGTATTTCCGTTGGCAAAATGTTTTTAGCGGGTGTCGTCCCCGGTATCATGTTGGGTTTAGCTATGATGGTGACGGCGTATATTATTGCCGTGAAGCGTCAATACCCTCGTGAAAAGCGCGCAACCTTAAAGGAAATCTTTACGGTAGGTAAAGGGGCTTTCTGGGCACTTTTGATGACCTTTATCATCCTTTACGGGATCATAGGTGGGCTCTTTACGCCAACTGAAGCTTCTATTATGGCTAGCCTTTATGCTTTTGTTGTCGGCATGTTTGTCTACAAAGGTCTGACTTGGAAAAACCTTCCTAAATTATTAGTTGATACTGTTTTAAGTTCTACCAGCTTGCTGTTATTGGTTGGGATGGCGAATTTATTCGGTTGGATTCTAACCAGTGAGCAAATTCCACAAATGCTGGCGAGTGCTATTTTTAGCATCAGCGAGAACCCATTGGTCGTCATCCTAATTATCAACATCGTATTATTGATTGTTGGTGGTTTTATGGAAACCATCGCGGCACTGATTATCCTATTCCCTACGTTATTGAAAGTGGCGGAAGGCATAGGCATGGATCCCATTCACTTTGGTGTGATGGCTGTGCTTAACTTGATTATCGGCTTAACAACGCCGCCTGTTGGGGTGTGTTTATTTGTGGCCGCAGGTATCAGTGAATTGCCTATGACGGCAATTGTAAAAGCGATTTGGCCTTTCTTGTTATGTAACCTTGCTGTGCTTTTACTGGTTTCTTATGTCCCAGCTATTTCATTATGGCTGCCTTCGCTGTTGGGTTAATTAGGATTATATAAATAATGAAAGTACAAGATATAAAGAGCCAGATCGACGTTAGTAAGCATGATATAGGCATCGTCCACATTGGTTTAGGGGCTTTTCATCGCGCTCATCAAGCCGTCTATGTAGAGCAAACGCTTGCTGTGCATGGCGGTGATTGGATGATCGCCAGTGCCAACATTCGCTCGAATTATAGTCTGGTTGAGCAAATGCATGCGGCGCAGCATTGTTATCATGTGGTGGAATATGCTGATACGAGCCATGCAAATCTAAGAGAAATTAAGGCAATTAAAAACACGTTTTTCTGTGGCTCAGATGAAGGTAGAGAAGCACTGCTTGCGCAAATGAGTGCACCTGCGACCAAGATTGTGACGCTAACGGTTACAGAAAAAGGCTATTATTTATCGCCTTCTACTGGCGAGTTGTTGCTAGATGCGCCTGAGATTCAACACGACATGGCGTCGCCATCACAACCTAAAACGGCTTTAGGTTTGATCCTAGAATCATTAAAACAACGTCGTGCTAAAGGCCTTGCTGCCTTTACCGTGTTGTCTTGTGACAATATGCCACATAACGGTGCTCGTGCTAAAGGCGCCGTAGTGGCGTTAGCCAAGACGCAGGATGATGAATTCGCCCAATGGATTGAAAGCAACGTTGCATTTCCAAATTCCATGGTAGATCGCATTGTTCCTGCGGTATCTGAGCAAGATCTTGCGATGATAAAAGCAGACACAGGCATCACTGAGCCTACGGCGGTGAAGTGTGAACAATTTAGTCAGTGGGTAATAGAGGATAACTTCCCTGCTGGTCGTCCGCAGTGGGAATCTGCAGGTGTGCAGATGGTGGCTGATGTGTCTAGCTACGAAATGATGAAGTTGCGGATGCTGAACGGTAGCCATTCATTATTAGCTTATTTGGGCTCTATTGCTGGCTTAAAAACGGTCGCTGATGCGATGCAAGACAAGAAAATTCGTGCCTTTCTTGAACATTATATGATGCAAGAAGTCGCGCCGACTTTACCTAGCTTCGATCCAACGGAATTATCGACGTATTGCCAGCAGCTGTTAGCACGGTTTGAAAACGACAGTTTGCAGCACCAACTCAAGCAAATTGCGATGGATGGCAGCCAAAAACTACCACAACGCTGGTTGAGTGGCTTAACGGAGTTGCAGGCAAAAACACTGGCGGCACCAGGGATTGAGCTTGGTATTGCTGGTTGGATGGCCTTTCTTTGTAATGCGGAGCAGAATCAGCAGAGTATTAATGATCCGCTTGAAGGTGTTTTGTTTGAGTTGGTGACGCGTTATCGAGGTGATTCGGTCAGCTTAGTTGCCTCTCTATTGCAGCGTAACGATATTTTCCCTGCGGCTCTGGCTACAAACGAGGCGTTATTGTCACGTCTTGTGCACTTATTGGATGACCTGTTAGCGGGCGTTAAGGTTCAGAGCTTGATGGAGAAAATATACCAACAAGCTTGATAGGTGAATGGCAAAGCATGATTACTAGGCGCTCTTATTTTAATAAGAGCGCCTTTTTTATCGGTTGAATTTATGCAGTGGCAGGATACAATTTTTAACCAAAAGCTGAAAATTCGAAAAGTTTTTCTGAGATGAAGGGTGTATTGTTAATTACATATTGGTAAAAGCAATTTTTACTTTTTTGTTATTTTTAGGACAGACATTTAGGGCAGCGATATGAAAAAAATCATGATACTGACCTCCACTTTGTTAATGGCGTTTACCGCTCATGCTGCTTCTGTGAGCATCGCTTTAGATGCCGCTCCTAATCGAGAAGGTTCTGGCACATATCGATACGTCGACAACTTATTGCTCTCTTTGAATGAAGCGGGTTGGGAGACTGAGTCGTTCCCTCGTAACAGTATAGGAGGGGAAAACGAACGCCTTTCTATGGTGCGTACAGGGACCTTAGACATATCTATGTCCCAATATTCTTCAGCGGCGCAGTTTGTTCCTGAAATGCGGGTCTTGCAGCTTCCTTATATATTCAAAGACACAGATCATCAATATAACTTTTTTGTAAACAGCCATTATCTTGATAGCGTGAATAGACGCTTATCAGGTGAAGGGTTGCGGATATTAGCGGTTGTACCAACGGGTGGCTTTTTAGGCATTTTTAATGATGAGAAAACCATTAGAACGGTCAAAGATATGTCCGGTTTGCGTATGAGGGCGTTAGATGAAAACCAGCTTACTATTTTTCAAAAGATGGGCGCGAATGGCGTATTAATTCCCTTTTCAGAGGTGCCTAATGCGTTGCGTGTCGGCATTGCGGATGGGTATTTAAATGCATCGTCTGTGCCGATTATTTTCAACCATACAGGCCTGTTAAAATATTTTACTGATGCCAAGGTGATTATGTCTGCCCGTTTGGTGTTGGCTTCCCAATATTGGTGGGATAATTTAACCCAAGCCGAAAAAGAACAGTTCACGACCTTGTCGCTTGCCGCACAGAAAGAGGTGTTTGAATGGGTGAAAGTGTCAGAAGACAATTATCATAAAGCACTGGTTGATGCAGGTATAACGGTCTATAAACCAACAGAAGAGGAGCTATTAACGTTTAAGGCGTCAGTGGCGACAATGAATCAGCAAGTAAATGGTGTGCCTTTCGAGCGTGTGGTACAGCTGCAGAAGATGATTAGTGACTACAGAACGGATTGACTGTTATTGGGCACGTTTGATTGGTATAAAAAAATGCGGTTCTGATGATTCAGAACCGCATTTTTGTTGTCACGCTAAAACTTAAACAAGTTCTTTAAAGCAGCGTTTGAAGATTTCCATGCCTTCATCGATGATGTCCATTTCGATGGTCAAAGCAGGTAGGAAACGAATTACGTTACCGCGAATACCACAAGAAAGTAGAACTAGACCATTTTCTGCCGCTTTTGCAGATAGCTTTTTAGCAAGTTCAGGGTAAGGTTTGTTCACATCGCCATCGTGTACAAATTCCACTGCGATCATTGCACCTGCATTACGTACTTCACCAATAATCTGTGGATACTCAGCTTGCATAGCATTTAGGTGTTTAACGAAGTGAGCGCCTACTTTCACTGCGCGGTCACACAGTTGTTCCTCTTCGATCACATCGAATACTGCAAGACCTGCTGCACAACCTACTGGAGAACCACCGTAAGTGCCGCCTAAGCCGCCAGGAATCGGTGCGTCCATAATGTCTGCTTTACCCACCACCGCTGCGATTGGGAAGCCGCCAGCAATGCCTTTTGCCGCTGTCATAAGATCCGCTTCAATGCCTGCTTGTTCGTGGCAGAACATAGAACCAGTACGCGCGAAACCTGCTTGGATCTCATCAAGAATTAATAGAATACCGTGATCGTCACATAGCTTACGAAGTTTCTGTAGGAAGCTTGCAGATGCGATATAGAAACCACCCTCGCCTTGTACTGGCTCGATGATGATTGCAGCCACGCGAGAAGGCTCGATGTCGCAAGTGAAGCGCATTTGAAGGTCAGCAAGTGCTTGCTCTTCAGTAATGCCTAAATAGTCATTTGGGTAAGGGATATGGAAAATATCGCTTGGGAAAGGACCAAAACCAATTTTGTAAGGGTTCACTTTACCCGTTAGACCCATGGTCATGTTGGTACGGCCATGGAAGCCACCGTTGAAGGCAATAATGCCTGGACGGCCTGTGTAGGCACGAGCAATCTTCACACAGTTCTCAACCGCTTCTGCGCCTGTAGTAACGAAGATGGATTTTTTCGGTGTATCGCCTGGTGCTGCAGCGTTTAGCTTCTCTGCCAATGCGACCGCGGATTCGTATGGACTAACCATCACACAAGTGTGAGTGAAGCGCTCAAGTTGTGCTTGAACCGCTGCTTTTACTTTTGGATGGTTATGACCTGTGTTAACCACTGCGATGCCCGCACCAAAATCGATGTGACGCTTGCCTTCCACGTCCCAGATTTCTGCGTTCAGAGCACGGTCAACATACACTGGAGCCATGTTGCCTTGCCCACGAGCAATGGCGCTTTCTTTGCGTTTTTGTAGATCTGCGTTGTTCATATCGTCTTTCACCTTTAGAGCAAGCTCTGTACATGGAGCGGTTTCAATACCGCTCAGTTAATCGGGATAGAGTGATTTGGTAAGAATGCCCTTACGCCAAACCGCCCATGCACAAGTATTTGATTTCCACGTATTCATCGATGCCGTACTGGGAACCTTCACGGCCACTGCCAGACTCTTTAACACCACCGAAAGGCGCGACTTCACTGGAAATAATGCCTTCGTTGATGCCCACCATGCCGTATTCCAATGCTTCAGATACGCGCCAGATACGGGCGATATTTTGGGAATAGAAGTAAGATGCCAAACCAAATGGGGTATTGTTTGCCATGGCAACGGCTTCGTCTTCGGTTTTAAATTTGAACAATGGCGCGACTGGACCAAAGATTTCGTTAGAGAAAATGTCCATCTCTTCCGTCACACCGGTCAAAATAGTTGGCTCGAAGAACTGCGTGCCAGCGGTTGTGGCTTTTGCACCACCGATGAGCGCTTTCGCACCTTTTGCCATGGCGTCGCCAACAAGCTGTTCCACTTTACTGATCGCCGCTGGGTTGATCAGTGGACCAATGTTGACGCCTTCGGCAAAGCCATCGCCTGTTTTGAAGGTTGCAACACGCTTGGCGAGTTTCTCTGCAAAAGCATCGTATACACCCTCTTGTACCAAGATGCGGTTTGCGCAAACACAAGTTTGGCCAGCGTTACGGTATTTAGATGCAATGGCGCCTTCGACTGCCGCGTCTAGGTCGGCATCGTCAAATACGATGAACGGTGCGTTACCACCTAATTCCATGGACGTACGTTTTACGGTTTGTGCGCACTGAGAAAGCAACAACTTGCCGACTGGTGTAGAACCTGTGAATGACAATTTACGCACCGTTGGGTGGCCAGTTAATACGCCGCCAATGGCTTTTGCGTCTTTACCGACAACCACGTTCAATACGCCTGCTGGAATACCGGCTTGATGCGCCAATTCTGCTAGTGCTAAGGCGCACAAAGGGGTTTCGTCAGAAGGCTTAATAACAATCGCACAACCCGCTGCAAGTGCAGGACCGGCTTTACGTGTGATCATGGCGATTGGAAAGTTCCAAGGCGTAATGGCTGCGACCACCCCGATAGGTTGTTTAATGGTCAAAATACGCTTGTCTTTGGCGAACGTTGGAATGACATCGCCGTTCAAGCGACGAGCTTCGTCTGCAAACCAGTCAATAAAAGACGCGCCATAACCGACTTCGCCCTTCGCTTCCGCAAACGGTTTGCCTTGTTCCAAGGTCATCAAGGTCGCCAAGTCGTCTTGATTGTCTAGAATAAGCTGGTTCCAACGGCGTAATAACGTCGCGCGTTCTTTGGCTGTGCGGCCTTGCCATTCTTTCTGTGCTTTTTCAGCCGCTTCAACGGCAAGTGTGGTTTCTTCTGCGCCTAGATCTGCAACGTCGATAATATGATCACCGTTGGCAGGATTGGTAATAGCGAAGGTCTTGCCGGATTTTGCTGCGACCCACTCGCCACCAATGTAGGAGTGGCTTTTGAGTAGAGAAGGCTGAGATAGTATTGCTGTCATAAAACACTCCAGACTATATTGCGGAGGATGGTGAGTGGACATCACAATGCCGCACTTTTAATGTCTATCGATAGTAGGCAATGGTCAGAGTTTGAAAAATGAGAAGCTATCAATTCAATGTTTGATGCCCTTCAAACATTAGTGGCTAGGTAATAGAGAGTTCATCACGCAAGGGGAAATAAAGCTTTGTAGGGCGATAAAAAAATAACCAACTGGAAAGAGCAGATGAGTCTTTACCTGACTTGAGCTTAGGTTTGGCTTATACCTACCTCGATGCGACTTATGAAGAAGGCGATGATAAAGGCAATACACTGGTTGATGCGTCTAAACATCAGATCTCTTGGGATGCGAGTTACAACCTAGCTGGTTACCAATCAACGATCTCGGGTTACTACTACAGCGACGCTTTCTCGGATTCGGCTAATACCAAAGAGGAAAACGCGAGCGGCTCGTTAGGGAAAATACCTTCTTACACGGTGTGGAATCTTAATGTTAGTAAAGATCTTTATGAACAAGGTAACACTAAGTTGAGTATTGATGTGGCGGTAAACAACCTCTTTGACAAGGAATACTACTTCCGCGGTGTTGATACCAGCCCTATGGGTCGTTATCCAGCCTTGGGTCGTACCTACAGCGTGACAGGTAATCTTACGTTCTAACGGTTTTGACTGCTTAAAACGATAAAATTAATGCACTAAAAAAAGCGCCGCTAATCTCACGTTAGCGGCGCTTTTGCGTATAATAGGCCAATATTCGACACTTTTGATTCTGAAGTTTCAGCTCGCGAAGGAGTAGTAGATTGGCGCAAAAAAGAGCGGTTGTTCGTCAGAGCTTACCCGATGTGATTACCGAAGACTTACGTCAGCGTATTTTGTCTGGCGACCTTGCTGAAGGCGAGTTGATTCGTCAGGAATTATTAGCAGAAGAATACGATGTATCGCGGATGCCTATTCGTGAAGCCTTGAAGCGTCTTGATGCCGAAGGTTTAGTGGTATTCCAGAATAATCGCGGCGCGACGGTGACTCAGCATTCACTGGAAGAAATCGCTGAAATTTTTGATGTTCGTATTTTACTGGAAGTCGATTTGTTTCAGCGTGCGATCCCAAATATGACTGCGCAGCAGGTGGCTGAGTGCGAAGTGTTATTAGACGCGATGGATGCTTCCTATCAAGCCGGTAACGTCGCCGAATGGGGGCCGCTTAATGGACAGTATCACGCGAAATTGTACGAAGCAGCTGGCCGTCATTTAACAGAAGCGCTATTAGTAAGAGTTACTTTGCAGGCTAACCGCTATGTCAGCATGCACATCGATAAGCAAAATAAGCGTGAAAGCGCCAGCCATGATCACCATGAATTACTGGAACTGGCGCGCCAAGGTGATGTGCTTGGGGCGACAGAGCAACTTCGCCGTCATCTGGTAAACACTAAAAACCAAGTAATAGAATTTGTTAAACACACTAGGGCCCAGTAAACGCACTGTGCCCTATTCTCCTTATCCTTTCTTTAGCTTTAATAAATCCTCGTAAAGCGCGCGTGGAATTTCTAATTCATTACGTTCAAGATTAAACACTTGAGCCGCTTGGCGTCGCTGTGATGGCAAGCGCGCGCCTTGCTCGATGACATCGGCAAACAGACGTTCTGCGCGGTCGTTGTTCTCAGCGACACGGCCACCGCTGAGCATATTAGGATCGAACGCCAGAATGATTTCACCATGATATGGCGCTTCTGGCTTGCCGCCAGCTGCAGCCATACTTTCTTTGCTGGTCAGGTCGTCGATCAATGGCCCTGCCATTAATTCAATCATCAAGGATAAAGCCGATCCTTTGTGTCCTCCAAACGTCAGCATTGCGCCATTCATGGCGGCTTCGGCATCCGTCGTCGGATTGCCTTCACTGTCAATTGCGACCCCTTCTGGTAGTGGTTTGCCTGCGCGTCGGTACAGCTCAATTTCACCGCGAGCGAATTGGCTGGTGGCAAAATCAAAAGTAAATGGCGCTTTGCCATGACGTGGCCAACTGAAAGCAAAAGGATTGGTTCCTAGTAAGCCGCGTTTACCGCCAGCTGGTGCTACCCATGCATGACTTGGTAGCATGGCCATACCTGCAAGACCTGCCGCTGACAACATTTCCACTTCTGGCCACAGTGCTGAAAAATGAAAACAGCGATTTATTGCTAATGCTGCAACACCGTTCTTCTTCGCCTTTTCGATTAATAGCGGCATCGCTGCCTTCATTGCCAAGAGTGAAATGCCATCGTTTGCATCGGCGCGAACAACCGCTGGGCCCGCATCGCTAATGGTTGGTGTTGCCGTGCCGCTGGCGCGACCAGAGCGAATGCTTTCAACGCACATAAACAAGCGATACAAACCATGGGAGTGGCAATCTCCGAGCTGGTTCGTGTAAATAATGTCGCTAATAGCGCTGGCGTGCTCAGCATTAAAGCCATTGCTGATGAGAACAGATTCACTGAGTTCACGTACTTGGCTTAAGCTAAGAGTAATATTGTCGCTCATGGTGTGGCGTCTCCAAGATTCGATAAAAGGCGTTTTAAATCACTTAAAACGCAGAGCAGAATAGGCATCAAGCGGAATACTTGAAGGCTGATGATGTATCAGCTCTGCGACCAACTCCGCGGTGCCTGCCGATTGAGTTAAGCCTAAATGACCATGCCCAAATGCGTATATCACCCGCTTAGATTGGCTGGAATAGCCGATGACCGGCAGGCTGTCAGGCATAGAAGGCCGAAAGCCCATCCATTGCTTGCCATTTTCAATATTCAGATTAGGTAAAAACTGAGCGGCTTTATTGAGTAAAATTTCGGAACGCTTGAAGTTTGGCGCTAATGATAAGCCACCTAACTCGACAGCCCCTCCAACCCGTACGCCACCGCCCGCCTTGGTGACCACAAAACCATGATTACTAAAAGTGAGGTGGGTTTTTAAATCAAAGGCACCAGCGGGCAAGGTTGTGTTGTACCCTCGCTCAGTATCCAATGGCAAACTGTCTCCAATAGATTGGGCTAAAGCTTTTGACCAAGCCCCTGCTGACAGTACTATTTGATTGGCTTCATAGTCCGCTGAATCGCATTTCAAGCTCACCGAATCCTCTTTCAAATCAATGGCATGAACGTCTGCAATAGCGACTTTACCGCCGAGTTTTTCAAACTCATTGGCTAAATGCTCAGTCCATATTTTTGGATCGACGACATTTTTCCATTCTGGGGTAAAAGCGGCATGAGTAAACCTAGGGTGAATACCGGGCTGGACTTTGGCGATCGCCTCTGGCGTTAGTAGGAACTCGTACACCACGCCGTGTTCTTGGCGAGTTTGCCAACCAGCAAGGCTGGCATTAAATTCTGCTTGGCCTTCATAAAGCTGTAGCTGCCCTTCTCGACGAATCATGGCTTCGCCATTAACGGCCTTAATCTGACGTTCTAACGCGGCTTTTGAAAAGTCCATTAAGCTGGCTTGCGCTGCCAAAGCGTCTTGGTATTTGTCTTTCCAGCTCGCGCGCCAGAAACGCAGCATCCAAGGGAGAATTTTGAGTGCGTAGGCCGGACGCAAAGACAAAGGGCCGAGCGGATCGATCAACCATTTTGGTGCTTTGCGCATAATGCCTGGTGTTGCCAGTGGAATTACATCGGCAAACGCGAATGCACCTGCATTGCCAGATGAGGTTTTTGCTGCGACCCCTTTACTGTCTAACACAAGCACTTGCTTGCCTTGTTGCTGTAGTTTTAGAGCCGTACTTATTCCAATGATGCCTGCTCCAATGACGATGACATCATGTTGGGCGTTCATAGAGACACTCCGTGACGCAGTGGATCCGTAGCGTTTGTCATTATCTTCGCCTCTCTGGTCACAAAGGCTTGCCCTGTGATGGACGGCACGATAGCGCCAGCAGGCGCTTTCGCGGACGTGGATCGCTGGTAACTCAGCGTATAACCGCTGCCGATGGTGCTCTCCTGATAGATTGATTCCCCAGGAGCAAGACGCTGATCCGCCGCCAAACAGGATAAGCGGGCTGAGCTACCAGTGCCACAAGGCGAACGGTCATACGCATTGTCTGGGCACAAAACAAAATTACGACTGTGCCCTTTGTCTGTCAGGGCTGGACCATAAAAAATAATATGATCAATAATGCCGCCGTTTTCGCCTTCAATGCCATTGGCATAAATGGTTTCTCGTACCTTGATCCCCACTTCGGTCAATGTCCGAATGTTGCTGGGTAATACGGGGGTTGGGCTTTCATCGACAATAAAAAACCAATTACCGCCATAAGCGATATCCCCAGTAACCGTACCAACGCCTTCTACTTCCAGAGTAACGGCTTTTTTGAAGCGATAACTGTCGATGTTTTGCACCGTAACAGTATTGCTGTCGCTCAAAGTAACTTCGACTATCCCCACGGGCGTTTCTATCTTATGGGTGCCTACTCCTATCTTGCCGATGTGAGCGAGGGTCGCCGCAAGACCAATGGTGCCGTGACCGCACATGCCAATTACCGCTGCAGCATCAAAGTAAATCACTCCAGTCACACACTCAGGGTTTGTTGGCTCGACCAACAGTGCGCCAACCATGGCTTCTTGGCCGTAAGGTTCCACCACCAAAGAGCGATAAAAGTCTTTATGTTCTGTGGCAAGGCGTTTGGCGCGTTCAGCCAAAAGGCCAGACCCAAGATCAGGGCCACCTTCGAGTACTACGCGGGTTGGTTCGCCTTCCGTATGGCTATCGACAACAACTATCATTGTGTTACCTGCATTCTGTAATTACTCCACCTTGTTTAGACCAATCGGCAAACCACGCCTTGAACAAGGCATATTGCTGTTCGCAATAATGGCGTTGGGCGTCATTCAATTCGTCCGTTTCATTGAAATGTAAGCGGTATTCCTCTTCCCCATTCAACACCAACAAATATTTGAAGAAAAGCACTAATTCTGGCCCTTCATCAAAGCTGGCTAATACGCTAAAGGCTTCTTCTAATTCTTTTGCTCGTACTCGCGCTTCGGCATGGCCGGCGGCTGCTTTGCGTGACAAATTCGCCAGCAAAAGTACCTCTTTTGGTAATGCTGTCCCTATACCTGTGATCGCACCGACTGCGCCACAATTGACGAAGCCATGGAAAACCGCGGTATCGACGCCAACCATGAGCAAGACACTGTCGTCTTTTGAGGTGATATTCTCCGCGGCATAACGAAGGTCGTCTTCCCCACCAAACTCTTTAAAACCAACCAAATTCGAATGCTCAGCGCGTAAGCTAAAAAACAAATCGGCGCGTGTTGCGAAACCATACACTGGGCTATTGTAAATAATCGCTGGCACATCGGGAGCGGCCGCTAATATCGCTTTGAAATGGTTCTTTTGTGCTGCAATGACGGAGCCGCGAGACAACACACGAGGAATCACCATTAAGCCTGCCGCACCGACTTTTTGAGCGTGAGCGGCCAGTGCCACAGCGGATTTTGTGTTAATCGCTCCTGTTCCAACCACCACAGGAATGCCAGCGTTTACTAAACGCTCCACGCCTTCCATCCGTTCTGCATCGGTCAATAAAGGCCAATCGCCCATAGAACCGCAATACACCACGGCCGACATGCCCGCCGCGACCATCTCCTTACCCTTCTTCACCAAGGCATCGAAATCTGGCGTGCGATCCGCCTTACAAGGCGTCATCAACGCCGGCATAATGCCATTGAAAACACTCGCGTCTAAAACAGAACTGCTCATAAATCGATACCTTTTCAAAGAAGTTGAAGGATTTTGCTACCCAATAATAAAAATGTATTTTGTATCCAAAATATACCTAGTCTAAAAAGTAGTCAATAAATTATCTGCATAGGTGCGATTTCTGCAAAGATTTATACTGTTCTACTTGCTGGCTTTTGAAGAAGTGTGTTCTATATGTTTGCCTATAACGTTTAATAAGTTGAAAGAGGTTTGTTTGCCGTATTTAGATCAGTTTATGCTGCAATGGAAAGCGTATTTAATGCAGCAGCTTTCTCTATGTGGGTTGAGTTACGTCACCTCGGACGCTGGGGACAGCCTTGATATCAAAGCCAATTCATTGGCGTATTTTGCTTGGTTGAGGACGCATTCTATCGAGCTTGCTGGAATTGATGAGGAGAGGGATAGTGTTGCTTGGGTGATGTTGGAAAAGCAATTAAAAGCTCTGGCGAATAAAGCCGAAAACGGCACATTTGATCTTGTTTCTAAGCTGCACCTTGAAGAAAGCCAAATCCAGATCCATCTCAATTTTAGCTATGATGACGAGCAACATATCGTCTACGTGAGTTGAGTTCCTCTGTGAGGAAATGACGGTGCGTGAACAACCATAGGTTGCTCACGTAAAGCGTTCAGTATTCATTAAGCTTTCTTTGCCTTCTTATTCGGCAAGTCGGTAATCGTCCCTGCGCCAAGCTCGGCCGCTAAGCCAACGGTTTCGTGGAGGCTTGGGTGGGCGTGGATGGTTAAGGCGATGTCTTCTAATGTGGCACCTAGTTCGATGGCGAGTGTCAGTTCACCGAGTAATTCCCCTGCATGAGAGCCTACAACACCAGCGCCTAAGACTCGCTCTGTTGCTTCGTCATAAATGAGTTTGGTTTTGCCTTGGGTTACCCCAGAGGCAATGGCTCGTCCGCTGGCTGTCCATGGGAAAATGGCGGTTTTAACTGGAATATCCTGCTTTTTCGCTTCGGTTTCGGTCAAGCCAACCCAAGCCACTTCTGGAAAAGTGTAGGCAATAGAAGGAATTGCAAGCGGTTGAAAATCGACCTTGTGACCCGCAATCACCTCGGCGGCGGTATGGCCTTGGTGAGAGGCTTTATGCGCCAGCATCGGGCCATGGGTGACATCGCCAATAGCATAAATATTGGGTACAGATGTTTGGCACTTATCATCAGTCAATACAAAACCACGTTCGTCTAATTTGACGCCTATGTCAGAAATACCTGCCGCTTTGCCATTAGGCGAGCGGCCAACGGCAACCAGTACGGCATCTACCGCGAGCTGGCGTTCGCCATCTTTGTCCTTCAAGGTAACGTTTAACGCTTCTGGCTTGGCTTCTATATCGGTGACTTGGGTGTTGGTTAAAAAGCTCATACGGTCTTTGTTTACTTGCTCGAAGACACGCACTAGGTCTTTGTCTGCGCCCGTCATGATTTGTTCGCCAAGTTCTGCGACGGTAATTTTCGCGCCAAGTGCTTGGTAAACCGTAGCCATTTCTAAACCGATAATGCCGCCGCCGAGAACTAATAAGTGTTCTGGAATACGTTCGAGCTGTAGGGCGCTGGTTGAATCTAAAATTCGCGGGTCGTCATAAGGTACAAATGGCAGTTTAATTGCTCGAGAGCCGACAGCAATGATGGCGTTTTTAAAGTCGACTTTTTTCTCTGAACCGTCTTTCGTGACAGTGATGGAGTTAGTGGAATCAAACTTGCCTTCGCCATGAATAACGGTGACTTTCCTACCTTTAGCCATCATTGTTAGGCCACCTGTTAATGTGTCGACGGTGGATTGTCTGTGATGTCGAATGGCTTCAAGATCGATGGTCGGCTTGGTAAATGTCACGCCATGAGCCGGTTCTTCTGCCATCAGGATTTTTCCCGCCACATGCAATAAGGCTTTTGATGGAATACAGCCAACATTTAGACAAACGCCACCTAAGGTGTCGTGGCGTTCTATCATGGCAACATTTAAGCCCAAGTCTGCAGCTCGAAATGCGGCTGCATAACCGCCAGGACCACTACCCAAAACCACTAGATCGTACATCACGTTACTCTCCTAAATTGTTTAACAAAGCTCAAGCTATATTCTATCTATCACTAGGTAGGTAGAATATAACTTGAGTATTTAGGCTTGGTCAATAAAATACCTATCACCTGATAGACAACATAATGAAGAGACACAGAATGACCGTTGAGAGGAACGATACCAAAAATAAAATTCTGGACATCGCCGAAGGCTTTATTGTGAAAGGTGGCTATAACGCGTTTAGCTTCCGAGACATTGCTGACGCAGTGGGTATCAAGAGTGCGAGTGTTCACTATCATTATCCGACTAAAGGAGACTTAGTGTCGGCAGTGATGGGACGTTATACCCGTGATTTTTCTGAGTTATTACCTAATCCAAATGATGACAAGTTTGATCCTAAAATGTTGTTAGATGGCTTTATCAAGGGATTCAAAGATAAGGTGGTAGATCAGCGAGATATGAGTTTATGTACTATGCTGACATCGAATAAAGCCATTTTGCCAGAATCTGTTGGTGCGGAATTAGCGGCATTTTACCAGCTTATTTTGGACTGGCTCTCACAGGTTTTTGTGCGTTTAGATCCTATTAATAAGGATTCAGGGTTGATACTAGCGAGTCAGTTATTGGCTTGTTTGCATGGTGCTTCTATTTTAGTGCAAGGCACGAATCAGTCTGAATTTTTCGATCACGCATTATCTGAATGGCGCAGCCGTTATCTATAAAAACCTACGAGATACTAATTTCAGGCATGGCATGATTGAGGTATCATAAAGCTTCCATATTTTATGCGAAAAGTTTGCTTAATGAGTCCAGCCGAAAAGCATTTGTACAACCCTACTTTTGAGTGGCGATTTCTTCATCCTCGTTTTTGGTTAACGTGGCTTGGTGTATTTTGCTCTCTGTTAGTTGCCTTTTTGCCTCAGCGTTTGCGAGACAGTTTAGCCAGTTGGATTGCGCGTCGATTGCTGCACACAAAAAGCAAAGCGTTAAAAAGAGCACGCATTAACTTAGAGCAATGCTTTCCAGAAAAGTCTCTGGAGGAGCGCGAAGACATATTAAAGAGAAGTTTTCAAACTGCGGCGCAATTTTTCATTGCGTACGGTGAGCTGATTGTCCGCAGTAAACGGTATTGTGAAAACCGCTGTATCATGTCTGGGCAAGAGCATTTGTTCCCTCTTTTGGAAAGTGATCAAAATGTGATTGCGTTAGTCCCGCATTGTTGGGCCATTGATTACGCGGGCGTGATGTTGACGGCAAAAGGTCACAAAACGGTTGCCATGATTCGTACTCAGAAGAACCCAATATTGAATTGGCTGATTCATTTACAACGCATCCGCTATGGGGCGCGTGTATATAGCCGCAGTGCGGGAATCAAACCCTTCATGATGTCGATCAAAGAGGGCTATTTAGGGTATTACTTACCGGATGAAGATTTGGGTGCCCAGCACTCGGTGTTCACGCCTTTTTTTGCATCAAACAAAGCAACCATGAAGGGCTTGGGGAAATTGGCAAAATTAAGTAATGCGAAAGTAGTACCTATGCTACCAGCTTATAACGCCAAAACAGGTCGATACGAATTGTTTATCTCTCCTCCTTTGGAAAACTTTCCAAGTGGCGATGAGACAACGGATGCATTAATCATGAATCAAGCGCTAGAGGCGATGATTGCCAAGCACCCTGAGCAATACATGTGGGTGCTTAACTTGTTGCGAACTCGTCCTGATGGTTCCCGCCTTTATTAGCGATATGCTCACGAAAACAGTCTATTAAGTGATAAACTACGGCCTAAATGATTAGGCCGTTTTTTTATTTATCCTGCAATCGACACCACAAGATGGAGCATTTCATGTCAACAAGCTCACCTGCTACGGTAACGAACCTTGATGTACAAGCCGTTAAAGACTATCTCCTGTCTCTTCAAGATCATATTTGCGCGACGTTAGAAAGTATTGAGCCGTCTATGCGCTTCAAAGAAGATGCTTGGGATCGTCCAAATGGTGGTGGCGGACGCACGCGTGTTATCGCGGGTGGTGAGGTGATTGAAAAAGGTGGCGTTAACTTTTCTCATGTCATGGGTGATAACTTACCACCCTCGGCGACGGTTGATCGTCCTGAATTAGCGGGTGGCCGATTTGAAGCCATGGGCGTGTCTTTGGTTATTCATCCTAATAATCCCATGGCTCCGACGTCTCATGCTAATGTGCGTTTGTTCATCGTTTATAAAGACGATATGGCGCCAGTCTGGTGGTTTGGTGGTGGTTTTGATCTGACGCCTTATTATGGCTTTGAAGAAGACTGTATCCATTGGCACCAAGCGTCTCACGATGCAGTTGAGCCATTCGGTGAAGGGTATTATTCGCGCTTTAAAAAATGGTGCGATGAATACTTTTATTTGAAGCACCGTGGCGAACCACGTGGTATCGGTGGTTTGTTCTATGATGATTTTAACGAAGGCAGCTTTGAGCATTGTTTCGGCATGATGCAATCGGTAGGTAACGCTTATACTGAAGCGTATTTACCAATTCTAGAGCGTCGTAAAGACCTACCATTCACCGAACAACAGCGAGACTTTCAATTGCATCGTCGCGGACGTTATGTTGAATTTAACTTAGTGTTTGACCGCGGAACGCATTTTGGCCTGCAAAGTGGTTTAGGCCGCACGGAATCGATTCTGATGTCATTGCCGCCAGAAGTTCGCTGGACCTACGAGTATCAAATAGAGCCAAACAGTGAAGAAGCCAAATTAACCGACTACTACCTAACATCAAAAGATTGGTTGGCTGCGAGCTAACCGCTGCTTACGAATAGAACAACAATGAAGAGGATACATTGTGGATCAATACGCTGTTGTAGGTAACCCAATTGCTCACAGTAAATCGCCAAGCATTCATGCGCATTTTGCAGAGCAAACGAAACAAGAGTTAGTCTATTCGACCTTACTTGGTGACGAGATTGCATTTGAAAATCAAGTCAGAGACTTTTTTGAAAAAGGCGGCAAAGGTTTAAATATTACGGTGCCGTTCAAAGAACGTGCTTATGCCATGTGCGATATTTTAAGCCAACGCGCCAAACAAGCCGGCGCGGTGAATACTTTGCTCATGGGTAAAAATGGCGACCTTTTCGGCGACAATACCGACGGAATTGGCATGGTTAGTGACATTATTAAAAACCACGGGCAAAGTTTAACCGACAAACGCATCCTGATTTTGGGTGCGGGTGGTGCTGTTCGAGGGGTACTTGAGCCTGTTTTGTCAGAAAATCCTGAATCGGTCACCATTGCGAATCGCACCCTTGAAAAAGCACAATCTCTGGCGGATCAATTTGATTGCCTGGCGTCGTCTTTCGAAGCGCTAGAAGGCCCTTTTGATATCATCATCAATGGTACTTCAGCGAGCTTGTCTGGCAGTTTACCGCCATTAAAAGATGAGCTAATAAATGCAGCAACATGGTGTTACGACATGATGTATGGCAAAGAGCGAACGGTGTTTTTACAGTGGGCATACGAGCGTGGTGCCGAAGGAGCCGATGGTCTAGGTATGTTGGTGGGACAAGCCGCAGAAGCTTTCTATTTGTGGCGCCAAGTTCGTCCTGAAACAGCCAGCTTAGTTGAGGCAATGCGCCAACAGATGTAAATCTAGCGGTATGAGCAATAAGCGGAGAAAGGAAAGCAGTATGAAAGCGCAATGGTTCAGTTCGGTTGATCAAATAGGCGAAGCCAAATGGCAAGACGCTATTGGAGAAACGCGATATCCGTTTGCGCAATTTGCCTTTCATCAGGCCTTAGAGCAAAGCAAAAGCATTGGCGACGGTACCGGCTGGTACCCAGAATACTTGCTGGTGATGGACGACGATGGCAGCCCGCTGGCCATCGCCCCAACCTATTTGAAAACCCACTCTCAGGGTGAGTTTGTTTTCGATTGGTCATGGGCGGACGCTTACCAACGTTACGGCATGCGCTACTTTCCTAAGCGTATTTGGGCTATTCCCTTCTCACCAGTAACAGGTGTACGGCTTTTTTCGCACCTTGATCCGAAAGGCGATGATGCCGCATTTTCCCATCTGTACCCAGCGCTTGCCGAACTCATGACAAGTGCCAACCAAGAGCGAGCATTTTCAAGCTGGCATCTGTTATTTGCTAAGCCAGAACACGCGGCTCTATTTGCACCAAATAAAGACCTACTGCACCGAATTTCCTGTCAGTTCCATTGGTTTAACCGCGGTTATAAAGACATGGAAGATTACTTCTCGCACTTCTCCAGCCGTAAGCGTAAAACCGCGCGCAAGGAACGAGAGAAAGTCGCTAAGGAAGGCATTACACTGACTAGAACCATCGGCAGCGACCTAACTACTGCAGACATCGACTTCTTTTATCTGTGCTATCAATCCACTTACGCCAAACGTGGTCAACAAGGCTATTTAACTCGAGAATTTTTTGGTCAACTAGCGGCAAATATGGGCGAGCAAATCCTCTTGGTGCAAGCTTTCAGAGGTGACGAAGCCATCGCTGCGTCTTGGTGTTTCTTTGATGATCATTCTTTGTATGGCCGCTACTGGGGCTGTATGGAAGAAGTAGATTGCCTGCACTTTGAAGCCTGCTACTACCAAGGCATTGAGTTTTGCCTAGAAAAAGGGTTACAGCATTTTGATCCAGGTACTCAAGGGGAACACAAAATCGCCCGAGGCTTCGAACCTGTGTTCAGCCACAGCGTCCACTACATCGCCCATGAAGGTTTCCGTGAAGCCATAGGTAACTTCTGTGAAGAAGAAGCCCAAGCCGTGCGTGAGTATCATCAAGATACCCATGAAATGCTGCCGTTTAAGCAGGAAAGCTGATTACTGCCAATGGCTCGGGAGGAAATTTGCTTAATTTGGAGAATCATTTCTCTGATATAGCACTGCCAAGGACGACACCAGCTCTTCCATTGCTAAACGCAGTTCTGGTGGGTCAATGACTTCTAGTTCGGCACCAAAGCGCAACAGTTCAGCACAGCCATGTGACGATTCGCCCACTGGAAATCTAGCTCGGTGCCAGCCTGAATCATCCATCGGCTCAATCGTCGCCTGTTTCATCACATAAGAAGAACACACGTACTCCATGATTTTAACACCCAACGCGGTTAAACGTACTTCGGCGATAATTGGAAATTGAAGCGCTTCCATACGGCGTAAACTGGCTTGCCAAAACGCGGCTAAATTGAAGTCTTTAGGCCGCTCGAATGTCTCACCCAGTAAGGTCAGCGATTCAATACGAGATACGCGATATGTTCGAACGTCTGTATCGACCTTCGCCATTAAATACCACTGTCCACCTTTTAAAACGATGCCTAGAGGTTGGGTCTGACGTTGTATTTCGCCTTTCCAACTCTGATAGCGCATGGTAATAAGCCGTTGCTCCAATACGGCTGTCATCAATGTTGGCAAGTAGGTGACTTGTTCATCGTCAGAAAACCAATTTGGCGTGTCCAGTAAAAATCGACTTTGTAGGCGTTCTGCTTCGTGCCGAACCGTGTCTGGTAAGGCGGATTTTAGCTTCAGTTGTGCGTCAGCCAGCGTTGCCTCCAATCCCATCTTTTGGGCTGGGCCAGACAACCCGGCCAAAAACAGTGTTTCTGCTTCTTTGGCGGAAAGTCCGTTCAAACGGGTACGGTAGCCTTGCAACAACCGATAGCCACCTTGCACTCCTTGTTCGCTGTAGACGGGTACGCCAATAGCACTAAGCGCCTCGATATCTCGATAAACCGTACGAATAGAGGTTTCACTGGCGTCAGCCAATTCAGCGGCCGTGACCTTCTCGTGGGTTTGCAACATCATCAGTATTTTGAGTATTCGGCTGGCTCGCATGAGGCTCTCCTTTCACTGTTCTTTGTCGTCGAGCTAAGTCATCTTGCCAACTAACAGCACTAAGCGAATGTTTTTTCGTCAGTATAAAGTATAAACCTGACACTAGATGTCAGGTTTAGTCACTAATATAGCTCATGTAACAACCAAAAATGATCTAACAACCTAATGAGGTAACGGATATGAGCGAGATTCAAAGCAACCAAGACACCATCACTCTGTACCATGCTCCACAAACCCGAGGCACTGGCGTTTGGGTATTGCTGGAAGAGTTGGGGATTCCCTATGATATGAAAGTGCTGAATTTCAAAACCGGTGAAAATCAACAACCGGAGTTTCTCGCTATCAACCCTTTGGGGAAATTTCCAACGCTTGTTCATAACGGCACCGTGGTAACGGAACAAGTCGCCTGCTATTTGTATTTAGCCGATTTATTTCCCGAAAAGGGCTTGGCGCCAGCCTTAAATGACCCCAAACGTGGAGCGTATTTACGCTGGATGGCCTACCAAGGTAGCAGTTTTGAGCCAGCTGTGATTGATAAAGCCTTTAATCGTCCTCCCGTTGAGGCTTCACAATCATCTTATGGTAGCTTTGATAAAATGCTGCAAACACTATTCGATCAAATCGCCAAAGGCCCTTATTTATTGGGAGAGGAGCTGTACGCAGTGGATATTCTTTGGGGCTTGAGTTTGAAGTGGTGCCGCATGTTTGGATTAATTACGACGAACCCTGTGGTCGACGCCTATATTGACCGTGTCACCTCTCGTCCTACCTTCACAAGCGTGGAGAAACAAGAGCAAGTGTTGTTGCTTGCCCAGTCATAATCAATTGTCTAAATAAAACAGAGCTTGAGTATCACCATATACTCAAGTTTTTTGTTTTTTTAAAAGACGATTTACCAATATGACTGGAAATTACGGTGTCATGTTATGTGCTGAAGTGTTTACATTCAGTGTAGTTAATTCTGTGCAAATCAGCTCTAAAAACGCTTCTTTTGCGCTGTGGTATCCAGTGTTTTTATTCCAAATAAAGTAATTTGCAACAGGGTGTAATTGATCAAAAACATATCCTTTTATCCCGTCTATTTGCTTGAATTGCTCGTAAAGTCCCCTTGGCACCAAAGATACGCCAGCGCCAGCACTTACACATCCTAAAATAGTGCCATAACTCGCAATGCTGGTTATTGGCACCGATACGCTATTCTTTTCTAGCCAGTTTTCAAGCGCTTTTCGATAAGGACATCCTGTCGGCCACATGTAGATAGTTCTGCCAATTAGGCTGGTTGGCGATGTGATGGGCTCAAAAGAAGGCGATGCAATGAGCACCAATTCCTCATGATAAATTTCGATACATTCGATGTTTGGGTTTACAGGTTTCACGGCAATGATAGCGCTGTCTAGCTCATGCTTTGCGACGGCTTCTTCTAAGTTTTCCCATGTACTGGTTGAGAATTCTATGTCGACCCTAGGATGCAGCTGATGGTATTTCGATAAAAGCTTAGGTAATCGACTCGTTGCAGACGATTCAATAGCACCAATGCTGAGCTTTCCTGCTGGGGTGCTATCTCTTGCTATTGCTCTTTTAGACTCCTTAGTCAGCATAAGAATCTTGTTTGTGTACTCCAAAAATAAGTTTCCCGACGGGCTCAGTATTACCCCTCTTCCCTGACGAATGAGTAATGGTTCACCTAGTTCATCCTCTAGATGTTTTATACGGGTGGTGATGTTGGAGGGGACGCAATGAAGTTTTTCTGCAGCCTTTGCGATGCTGCCTAAATCGGCAATGGCTTTGAACATTCGTAATTGTTGAAGTTCCATTCAGATGCTCATTTTAAGTGAATTATAAGTTCAATATAAGTCACTTTTATTCATTTATCGAGCCTCTTAAAGTTCCAAAGTATTGGCAGTAAACATTGGTAACTTATATAAGGAGATTACAATAGACATTATTACGCTTGGCGTATTTTCATTTTTTGGTGGCTTGATCGATGCCGCTGTTGGCGGTGGTGGGTTAATTTTAATACCGGCTTTGCTGCATGCGTTGCCTGAGCAGGCATTATCAACGGTGTTTGGTACCAATAAATTAGCCGTTTGGGCTGGAACTTTATCGTCCATTCGCTCATACATGAAGCGTATCAACATTGTTTGGTGCATCATGATTCCAACCGCTATCTCTGCGTTTGTCTTTGCATATTTAGGCGCTAAATCTATTTCCAAAATACCAGAAGAATTAATGCAGTATTTGGTGTTTTTGTTGTTAATCAGTATGGCTGTTTATACGTTTAGACAAAAAGATCTTGGCCTAAATCACACGGTTCTTGAAGGCAAAAGAATCGAGCTATTCAAAGGAATAATGTTTGGAGGTTTAATTGGGTTTTACGATGGTATGTTTGGTCCAGGAAGCGGAAGCTTCTTAATATTTCTTTTTATTCGAGGCTTTGGCTTTGATTTTTTAAATGCCTCCGCCTCGGCCAAGCTCATTAACCTAGGGACATTTACCTCTGCTTTGTTGTTTTTCATACCCAGTGGAAATGTATTGTGGCAGATAGGTGGAGTCATTGCTGTTTGTAATATTCTTGGCGCATTTGTTGGTGTGTTTCTAGCACTTCGATTTGGCAGCGGCTTCATTCGAGTGTTGTTTTTAATCTTACTGATTTTTTTAATTGGGCGTATGGGGCTTAATCTATTAGGCTCTTCCCCCTTAGCAGGGGGAGGAGCTAGTCTTGCTGTATTAACTCCCTCCCTTTTTGTTTCCTAAGGGGAGGGGTCGGGATGGGTTAACTATCACACCTCTTGATGCGGGCCGAATAGTTCGTAATGAATTCGGTCGGCTTCCACGCCAAGGGTTAGCAATTGCTGTTTCACAAACACCATGAAACCAACAGGTCCGCACAAGTAAAACTCGCCATTTGTCAGCGGTAGGCTGTCTTTTATCGCATCTAGCTGCATCATGCCTTTTGACACGCCTTCTTCTTCATTGTCAGCTTGTTCGTACCAAGTATGAACAGACAAGTTTAGTTGGTTTTTCAGACCGTTTACGTGCTCTTTAAAAGAATGCTGACCTTGGTGAGCGCAAGCGTGTAAATAGCTCACTGGGTGGCTGTATTGCTGTTTGGCGAGTGTATCCAATATGGCTTGCATGGGTGTTAAGCCAACGCCACCAGAAATCAGTACCACAGGTGTTTGCTTGTCTTTGAATACGAAATCCCCTGCTGGTGGCATGACTTCTATTTCGTCCCCAATGTTTAAATGATCGTGTAGGTAGTTCGACATAACCCCTTTGATATCGCCCGTTCCTTCACGTTTGACGCTGATACGATAATTTTTACCATTTGGCGCGGTTGATAGAGAGTATTGACGTATCTCATCGAACTCATTGCCTTTTGGATGTAACTTAACGCCCAAGTATTGACCAGGTTGGTAGTCGATCACTGCGCCACCATCGACTGGCTCAAACACAAAGCTGGTGACCAAATCGGATTCAGGTGTTTTGGAGGCAACACGGAAGCGACGAAAATCTTTCCAGCCACCTTGTTGCGCGGCACGCTCTTTATACAGATCGCCTTCGACCTTGATAAAGATATCCGCGAGTTGAGTGTACGCAGCCGCCCAAGCTTCTTCTACGTCTTTGGTGAACGCTTCTGGAGCCAGCTCACGTAAGGTTTCAATAAGGTGGTGACCAACGATATCGTATTGATTTGGTTGGATATTAAAACTGGTGTGCTTATGAGCAATTCGCATCACGGCGCTGGTCAGCACTTCGAGGTTATCGATATGTGTCGCGTAGGCCGCGATGGCATTGAACAAAGCCGCAGGCTGACCACCGGTTCTTTGATGCGTCATGTTGAACACATCTTTTAGTTCTGGGTTATGAGAAAACATGCGTTGATAGAAATGCTCAGTAATCGCGGTCCCTGCAGAAGCAAGAAGTGGGATAGTGGCTTTTACTGTATCTATATGATGTTGAGTTAACATGTTTGTATCCTTTTAAAGGGGTGAATAAAGCGTGTTAACTTTTATATAGCGAAGTGTGTGCCAACTAAAAAATGGCATTGAAAATCAATGGTTTGTATTTTATTCGTTAAATTAAGAGTCAATAAGACTCGCTAATAAAAAAGTCTATATGATATCTTTGAGTCAAATTGACACGAAAGCCAATTCGCCTTTTGAGCTGATAACTATGAATCAGGTTTCTAACAACGCTTTACTGAGTTTTGCCCTCGATCTTGCTAGCGCGGTGACACAGCCGAATCGCTTCGAACAATTGGTTTATGCTGTGCGGGCAACGATCAACTGCGATGCTGTTGTGCTGCTTTCTCACAGCAATGGCGTACTGACACCGCTTGCCCAGCGCGGTTTATCAGAAGACCTGATGGGACGCCGATTTATTATCGATGAACACCCACGTTTGAAAGCGATTAGCAGTGACCATTATCCGGTTCGTTTTCCAACAGACTCACCTCTTCCCGACCCTTACGATGGCATGGTGTTAGGCCATGACGAGAATTTGCCTGTGCATTCCTGCATGGGCGTGCCTTTGTATTTGGAAGGGAAATTAATCGGAGTTGTCACCTTAGACAGTATCCAACCGGGCGTTTTTGATGATATCGACGCGCGTGCGTTAGAAATCATCGGCACCATGGCAGCCATGACACTAAATACCGCCATCTTGATGGAACAATTAGAAAACCAGTCGCAACATGCCCAAAATGTATTGAAGGTAATTGGCGAGCAAAGTAGTGAAATGATCGGCCAAAGCAAAGCGATGCAAGACCTTAAACAGTCGATTAATCTGGTTGCCTCGTCGGATTTTTCTATTCTGATCGAAGGTGAAACGGGCGTAGGCAAAGAGCTGGTGGCAAGAGCGCTGCATGAGCATTCTTCTCGCGCTGAAGCGCCTATGGTTTATGTAAACTGCGCCGCGATTCCGCACCACCTCATCGAAAGTGAGCTGTTTGGCCATGTAAAAGGAGCGTTTACGGGAGCTGACCGAGACCGAGATGGTAAGTTCTTGTTGGCAGACGGCGGAACCTTATTGCTGGATGAAATTGGTGAATTACCGTTGGAAGTGCAAGGAACGTTACTCCGAGCCATTCAGAATCAAGAGATTCAGGCGGTTGGCAAAGATCAAATTCGCAAAGTAAACGTTCGTATTATCGCGGCGACTAATCGACATTTAGAAGCTGAAGTCGCAGAAAATCGCTTTCGTGCGGATTTATTCCATCGCCTCAGCGTCTTCCCGATTCACGTACCGCCATTACGAGAACGACAAGGCGATGTTCCTGTGTTGGCTGGATTCTTCGCTGAGCGTTTCCGACGTAAATTAGGGCTTCAGCAACTGACGTTATCTGCGTCAGCTATCGACATGCTTGAAGCGTATCACTGGCCAGGAAATGTACGTGAATTAGAGCATGTCATTTCCCGTGCGGCGCTCTTTTCTAAGGCCGAAACTGTTAAGACAGGACAAACAAATGGCATCACTATTATCTCTCCAGCGCATTTAACAGGGCTACAAATTGATAACAGCATTCAAGAAAAGATACAGAGCAATGAAACATTACGGCCCATTACAGGCCATCAAGAAACAATAGATTTGCGTTTAGAAACAGAAGCTTACCAACGAAATATGATTCGTAAAGCATTGGAAACGAACGAAGGGAACTGGACTAAAGCTGCTCAACAGCTGTCTATGGACCGCGCCAACCTAGCCCGCTTGGCAAAACGCCTAGGTGTTGTCGTTGCTAAGGAAGTACGCTCTTAGACCCCCTCCCAGCCTCCCCCTTCAAGACACAAGGGGGAGGAGCAGTACCGCTTTGTTCCCTCCCTTTTCAATACACAAGTAGGGAGGAGCTAAGACTTTTTGTTCCCTCCCCTTATCTTCAAGAGGAGGGTTAGGGAGGGGTTGCAAGTTCTTAGCCATGCCTCGCTGCACTTACTTGGCGAATACGCTCAGCAGGAAATTCGAGTTTAGGCAGCAAATACGCTTTTAATTCGTCTGCGTAACCCAGTTCGTCGAGTGCCGCTGCCATGCAGTTTAGCCACATGGCTTTTTCTTTTTCAGTGACGATTAGGTGGGCATGAGCTTGAGGTAAACTGATTGGGCCATACTTTTTCGAGAACAATTTCTCGCCGCCCATCCAACCGGATAAAAATGACACCAACTTGTCGATGGTCAGTTCGATATCACTTGGATGCATATCAAACAGCGGTCGATACTCTGGCGTGCTCTCCATGATGCGATAGAAGGTTTCGACTAATTTTTGCAAGCCCGGTAATCCGCCGACAGCTTGTAGAGTCGCATCGCCTTCGCCATAAACGGGAGGGTTAGACACCGTCATGTTATTCGGCGTCTTTTGGTTGGTTTTGTGCTTTTTTCGCTTCTTTCTCTTTGTCCATTTTGATTGAGTTGCGATAACCGCCCAGTGCCGCCAACGCGCCAATGATGAAACTCATGTAAAGTGGAATTTGAAACAGCATAGTAATACTGATGAAGACACACCCTACGGCTAAACCTTCAATAAAGGGTTTGAGTTTCTTGGGCATAACAGTTCTCCAAACGATAAAAAATAAACGCGAGTCTAGCAAATTTCCGCGACGATGTGAGCACGATTGTGGAAAAAAGCATCACTTATCCAATATTAGAAACATTGAATTTTAGCGAATGTGTTCGGCCTATTTTTGTGGGTAAGTAGGTGATAAACGAGAATTATACCTGTTAACTACCATTTTTTGACCAATTATTGCACAAAGTCATTAAGAACTGCCCTGAATTGTGAATAACTGATATTATTTTCCACAGATCAGTGTGTTCCTGTTTTTCCGTTTTGACTATTTTTTATCCACAGAATTTTAAATACTCACAAGTGAGATCCGTGTGTCAAAGTTATCCCCCAGTTCTATTTTTTGCTCGTTTCGTGCAAATGCCGTTTTGAACCAGAAAATTTGGCGCATGGCGTGGCCGCCAATGGTGTCGAACATCACCACGCCTTTGTTGGGTTTAGTGGATACCGCCGTCGTCGGACACTTGGGTACGGCAACGCACCTTGCTGCAGTGGCAATTGGCGCAAGTATTTTCAGCTTTATCTTTTGGGCATTTGGTTTTTTGCGCATGGGCTCAACCGGATTGACCGCACAAGCTCTGGGGCAAGGTGACGAACGACGCGTTCGAGAGCTGCTTTTGCAATCAATCTTGATGGGTGTATTCATCGGTTTAATGCTGATTTTGTTCCGAGCGCCTTTGATTGATTTGGCGATCACCTTAATGGAACCCAGTGCTGAGGTTGAACCTTGGGCACGCTTGTATTGCGAAGCGCGCATACTTAGTGCGCCAGCCGTACTAGCGGGTTATGCCTTAATGGGCTGGTTCTTTGGTGTGCAATATTCCAAGGGGCCACTGTGGATGCTGTTGGTGATCAACGTTGCCAATATGGTGCTCGATTATGTCGCGGTTTATGGATTAGGCATGGCGAGTGACGGTGTGGCATGGGCGACCGTGTTTGCGCATTATATTGGCGTCACTGTTGCTGGCGTATTGGCTTGGCATAAGCTAAAAGGCTTTTCCGGTCATGTGCCGCTAAGTGTGTTAGCAAAATGGCGTGAATACATGGCCTTGGTAAAAGTGAACCGCTACCTGTTTGTGCGGACCATCCTCTTGTTGTTAGTGATGTTGTTTTTTACCGCACAAGGTGCGCGCCAAGGCGATTCTATTCTTGCCGCCAACGCGGTGTTACTAACTTTCTTGATGATTATTTCTAACGCCTTGGATGGCTTTGCTTTTTCGGTAGAAGCCTTATGTGGTGAATATTATGGCCGCAAAGACAAAGCCAATTTTCAAAAAGTGATTCAGCTTTCTACCTATTGGGCGCTGTTTGCAGCGGTTATTTTGATGCTGGTATTTTGGCTTTTTGGTAATCAAATCATTGCGTTATTGACTAACGTGCAAACTGTTCGAGATGATGCGGCTCTGTACCTACCTTGGCTTATCTTCTTCCCTCTGTTGGGTATTTGGTCTTTTATGCTGGATGGCATTTTCATCGGCACAACCAGCGTAAAACAAATGCAAAACACCATGATCATTTGTGTGGTCTGCGTGTTTTTTCCTGTGTGGTTTATTAGCCAAGATCTTGGTAATCATGGCTTATGGCTCAGCCAAGCCATGTTGTTTATCGCCAGAGCGATTACACTTTATTGGTGTTATCTGCAAAACATGAAAAAAGGTGTTTGGTTCGAGAACCTTTAACCTCTTTAATTATCTGATTTCTGGTGCTCGTTTCTGCGTAGCGAGCGCTGGATACGTGTTTCTTCTTGGCGCATTTTCAATAAATTGTCTTCGACGAAAACCAAATGCGCATGTGCCGCCGTGCGAGCGGCTTCGGCGTCGCCAGCCATGATGGCTTGATAAAGGTTGGTGTGTTGTTCCATCACTCGCTGACGGGCGGCTTGTTTCTCGAATAGATTCCTAAGGTTACTCGAAATGCTTTTCGCTAACATGGCGTGCAGGCCGCGAAGTGTGTGCAGCAACACCACATTGTGCGCCGCTTCCGCAATGATCATGTGAAATTCCACGTCTAACTTGGCTTCCAAGGCGAAAGCTTTGTTTTGGTTGGCTTCTATCAGCTGATTAAAGCAATGCGTAAGTTTGGTCTTGTCTGCATCGGTACTGCGCAACGCCGCATAGTAAGCAGCAAGACTTTCTAGCGCATCGCGAAATTCCAATTGGTCGTATAAAAACTCATCGTGGGAACTGAGCAAATCTTGCAGGGGATCGGCAAAGGAACTGCCGAGCTGTTCCGACACATAAGTGCCGCCGCCATGACGACTGAATAACACGCCGCGCGCGATCAGCTTTTGAATGGCTTCCCGCAACGAAGGTCGAGATACCTCAAAGCGTGCGGCTAATTCCCTTTCTGGTGGCAGTTTTTGCCCCGCCGTAAAACTGCCTTCCAAAATCATGCTTTCTAACTCTTTCATGATGATGTCGGAAATTTTCGGCTGTTTAACGCGACCAAAGTGATTGGATTCCATGACTTTTCCTAAAAATGTATTCTATAAAGTTGGCTTTAGCGCTTTCTGTGTATAAGTTTAAAAGTGGTAAAACCAATTGATCTTGCTGCTAAAATTCACGAAATATCGACTAAACTATCAGTTGACAAAGTTTCTTTGAATTCTTACTGTGCCTTATATTCAAAAGGTAAATTGGTCTTACCAATTTGTCTAGCTTAATTTTTAGTATAAATAATAAAAACAGGCGACTCGCCGTGGGACTTCTGATGAACACAGCCACAACTGCTACCGACTCACTTGCTGATAAAACGGCTCAATATCACGACTTTTACTTGGCGCTGAAAAACGCGAAAAGTGGCGCGATTGATGAGACTCGATTGATCCGCGATCCACTGCGCACCTTGGCGTATGGCACAGATGCGAGCTTTTATCGGCTGATTCCGCAGCTGGTAGTGCGAGTCGATAACGAAGCGGAAGTGCAGTTGGTGCTGAAAAAAGCCAGAAAACGTAATTTGCCAGTGACTTTTCGTGCGGCGGGCACAAGTTTATCTGGGCAGGCGGTCACCGACTCCATTTTGATGCAATTGTCTGATAACTGGAAAGGCCATAGGATCCACGAACACGGCCATCATATTTCACTTCAACCAGGCATTATCGGTGCGCGCGCGAATCAACTATTGGCGCCCTTTCAGCGTAAAATCGGCCCAGACCCCGCCTCTATCAATGCTTGTATGATTGGCGGTATTGCCGCCAACAACGCCAGCGGCATGTGCTGTGGCACAGCGCAAAATAGCTATCATACTATCCAAAGTGCGCGTTTAATTTTTGCCGATGGCTCGTTATTGGATACCGCTGACGGCGCAAGCCGATTGGCGTTTGGCAATCGTCATGCAGACTTGCTTGATACGCTGGTTCGTTTGTCTAAAAGCGTGCAAGCCAATAGCGAACTGGCTGAAAGAATTAGACACAAATACCGTTTAAAAAACACGACAGGATACAGCTTAAACAGCCTAACCGATTACCATGATCCGTTTGATATCTTGCTGCATCTGATGATCGGTTCCGAAGGGACTTTGGGCTTTATCAGCGAAGTTACCTACGAAACCGTGGTCGATCACCCTATTAAAGCGGCGGCGATGATCTTCTTTGAAGATATGGAAGTCACCTGCCGAGCGGTGACGGCGTTAAAAAGCTCACCGGTTTCTGCGGTAGAATTGATTGACCGTGCTGGCTTACGTGCGGTGGAAGGCAAACCTGGGATGCCGGAACTGTTGTCGTCTCTTGGCACGCAAGCGGCCGGTTTATTGGTCGACGTACGCGCCGCAGATGCCGAAGAATTAGACGCCAATTTGGCCTTGGTGAGACAAGCATTAAGCGACCAAGCAACGCTGAACCCGATTGAATTTACCCAAGACAAAGTCACTTACGATTCCTATTGGAAGATCCGCAAAGGCTTGTTCCCTGCCGTTGGTGCAGTGCGTCCAGTTGGCACCACGGTGATTATCGAAGACGTCGCCTTCCCTGTCGAACAGCTTGCGGAAGGTGTTTTGGAGCTACAAGGCGTGTTTCAAAAACATGGTTACCGTGAAGCGATTTTGTTCGGTCATGCTTTAGAAGGCAACTTACACTTTGTCTTTACCCAAGGCTTCGATGACCCGCACGAAGTAAAGCGCTATGAACAACTGATGGATG
The DNA here is from genome assembly GCF_005222245.1 of Marinomonas sp. FW-1. NCBI lineage: Bacteria > Pseudomonadati > Pseudomonadota > Gammaproteobacteria > Oceanospirillales > Oceanospirillaceae > Marinomonas > Marinomonas sp. FW-1. The sequence continues at coordinate 89,763 of NZ_CP025987.1, forward strand.
AAGTAGCGCAACTCGTTGCAGTGAAATACAAGGGCTCGTTAAAAGCGGAACACGGCACAGGCCGTAACATGGCGCCTTATGTGGAGTTGGAGTGGGGTAAAGAAGCCTACGACATCATGTGGGAAATCAAGCGTGCGTTTGATCCGCAAGGCTTGCTGAACCCAGATGTGATTTTGTCGCACAATGCCAACTTGCATGTCCAGAATCTCAAACCCTTGCCAAGGGCCAATGACAAAGTCGATACCTGCATCGAATGTGGCTTTTGTGAATCCTCTTGTCCATCCAAATCCATTACCTTAACGCCGCGTCAGCGCATAGTGATTTGGCGTGAGATTCAGCGATTAACCGCAATGGGTACAGATCCGCAACGCTTAGCGGAGTTAAAAAAAGACTATGATTATCAAGGGGTTGATACCTGTGCTGGCTGTGGCTTGTGTTCGATGCAGTGTCCCGTAGGCATCAATACCGGCGATTTAACCCGCGAATTACGTCATGATCGCCATCCAAACAGCAAAGTCGGTTATTGGATTGCCGATCATTTTGAAGGCGTGACCAAAACTGCAAGAGTCGGCCTCAACCTTGCCAGCGGCACGCGTCGTATTATTGGCGATTCAGGAATGACGGCCATTACCTCGGTAATGAATAAAGTTTCCCAAGGCGCTGTACCGAAGTGGCATAAACAAATGCCCAATGCTGCGTCATCATTGAAGTCTATTCCTGTCTTGCAATGTGATGATATGCAAAGCAATGACCTACAAAAAGAAGTCATCTACTTCCCTAGCTGTGCGACTCGTGTCATGGGCGCGGGGCCAAATGCCGACGATAAACGCTCCGTCATGGAGGTGATGTTCTCTGTATTGCAAAAAGCAGGCTACAAAGTCACTGTACCTAATAATATCGACAGTCAATGCTGCGGTATGGCGTTTCAGTCCAAAGGGCAATTCGACGCAGCCAACCAAAAAGCCAATGACCTCAATCGTTTACTGCTCGACGCCAGCGATAACGGACGAATCCCTATCGTTTGTGATGTGAGCCCTTGCCTGTTACGAATGCAAGAAAGCCTTGATCCTTGTTTGGAACTGCATGAGCAAGTAGGCTTTGTCTCGACTCATGTGATGCCAAACCTAATGGTAAAAGAGAAGCTTGGTAAAATTGCGCTGCATGTAACGTGCAGCACAACCCGCATGGGACTCGCTGACAGCTTCGTGCAGCTTGCTCATCAACTCGCCAATGAAGTGGTGATTCCGCCAGACATTACTTGCTGCGGCTTTGCAGGCGATAAAGGCTTTTCCACTCCAGAACTCAACGCCAGCGCCTTGAAAACCCTAGCCAAAGCCGTAGACGGCTGCGAAGCGGGTTATTCCAACAGCCGCACCTGCGAGATTGGCTTATCGGAACACAGCGGCATCGAGTATCAATCTATTGTCTATCTTGTCGATCAACTGAGCGAATCTTCGCGAGCCTAGACAGTCCTCTTGAACCGCTTGAACTTGTTATGTCGACACTATTGTTCATTTAGCGAATGTCACCAGACCAATATCTCACGGATATTTGCACATAAATGTTTTTGAGCAATTGACTCTGATATAGCGGTTTCCAGATCAACATCTCGCGGATGTTTGCGCTTTAGCGCCGGAGCGAGAGTTGATCTGGAAACAGCGTTAATGCGGACTAAAGCATAAACGTCGAGTACAAGCCAAATCCGCAGACGATGAGTAGCGCCCAGCCGATGAATTGGAAGAAGACGGGTGTTTCGGCTTTTTGGATGCGTTCATGTAGTTTTTGCCCAAAGACGTGACCAATCAAGGCACAAGGCAGTAGCCAAAGTTGGTGGATGAGCTGTAAGTCGACGCCGGCGATTAGGAAGGATGCCATTTTGATCATGACGAGAATAAACCAAAGTACGAATAAGGTATCGCGCAGTTGATGGCGCGGTACTTTTGTAGCGAAGACAGAGACGATGAGCGGTGCGCCAATTAAGGAAGTGCCGCTCACGTAACCGCCCAGCATAAGGAAAACCGTGTCTAGGAATTTGTTGTTGGTATAAAACGGCTTATTCAATATGTAAGACACGGCAAAAACGGCAACGATGACAAAAATTACGCCAGTGACTATGTTGCCCGGTAAAGTTAATAAGCCAAATACGCCGATTAGTTTCGGAACTATCATGATGCCGAGGGCTTTTTTTAAATAACCCCAAGCGATGTTGCTTTGTGCCTCTTTTGGTATGTCACTATTATCTGTTGCAGATTTCGTTTCTTTCTTTAGGGTTCTTGATCCTTGCCAAGCAATCCAGCTGGAAAACACTAAAAGATGAATGGAAATAATTGGCAAAAATAACAGCGGATCATTTTTTACCAATAATAGGAAAGGTAACGCTAACACGGCGCCGCCAAATCCTAAGCCACTGCGAACAAAGCCGCTCCATATAAAAATGGCGCCGATTAGGGCGTATTGCCACCAAAGTAAGTGTTCCATGATTGTCCTTCGTGCTTAGCAATGAGATTGAATTGTGTGAGAGCAATGTCCGTTAGTGTAACCAAAGTTTCCCTTTTAGACTAAGGGCTTGGATGAAACCAAGTCTGTTGGTGAAGGTATTGAGTGAGTTCATCACGCAATAGTTTTGCTCTGGCTGATAAGCTACGTCGATAAGGCCAAACCAAGAAAATCTCTCGATTTTGTCCACGCCACTCTGGTAAGACCCGAACCAGTTCACCTGTTTCTAGAGCGCTCATCACCATGCTCATGGGCATTAACGCAATGCCTGCACCCGCTTTAGTAAGATTTAGCGTGATGGTCATATCGTTACTAAGGTGTCGGTGCTCTTTGTTGAGCGAATGAAGCTCTCCTTGGTTGTTCGTCAGCAACCAATCGGCAAACATTTTGGAGGCTATGCTCGGCACTTGCTGTAGGTCTTCTATCGTTTTAGGTAACGGGAAGGAGGCCTTTGGTGAAGCAACTAGAATTGGAATAATGTGACCGAGTTTCTTTTGAATTAATGACGAGCTGGTTTGATTACCTGAACGCAGTGCGATGTCTGCCCTTGTGTCTCTGATGTCCTGAAGGGCATTGCTAAGTTCGATATTTAATTCAATTTCTGGGTACTGTTGAACAAAGTTTTTCCAAAATGCATCCAGAGGCCCGCTGCCTAAATTGACTGGAGCCAGTATTTTTAAATCCCCTTTCAAACTGTTTAAAGTCTGATCAAGGTTGGATATGCGTTGGTCCAAAGCATCAATAAATTCCGCGCATTCCTCGTAGTAGCTTTCTCCCACTGGCGTGAGCGTGAGCCCTTTTGTTGAGCGATGTAATAACTCGCAGCCGAGTTTTTGTTCAAGGGCGCTGATACGACGAGACACGGTCGCTATTGTCATATCAAGATGTTGAGCGGCGGCAGTCAGACTATTCTTATTCGCTGCGGTGATAAAGATCTTTAGGTCATCAAGCATTTTGCATTTTCGTAAATTTGATTTTAAAAAATCAGTATATTTACAAATATTGATATTTGCTAATATCTCTGCAATACGTTTAGTCGATTCGCTACTGCCGCCTGGTGCTCTGTTTTGGTTTTTTTATGCGTTGGAGCGATGCAGAGAAGGCGGTAAGTCTATCAGGAGAGAAAAATGAAACATCGAATTATTTTTGCCGTGCTTATGTCTTTTACTTTGTCGTTGATGATGTCTGCATGGATTACGTATCTGAATATTGGGTTACATCCAAATTTCGTCTCTTTCTGGATGGGAGCTTGGGTATTGGCTTGGCCTGCTGCGGGGATTATTTCTTTTATCGCAGGGCCATTTTTGCACGGCTTGGCGCATAAGCTGGCCGCGAAAATTTAGTGCTTGTGATAACACCTTATTCAGTATAAAAATCAGAAACGAAAAACCCGCTTGTGCAGCGGGTTTTTTTGTCTTTGCCATAAAGCTAAGTCAGCTTTAAATCTGTAAGAACGAAATCAGCAAGAACGACTTATTTGCTTGGTTTTTCATCCCAAACACTAAGGTCGATATCGTCACGAACTTCTGGGTAGTCTTCGGAATTGAAAACTGGTGTATGCGTTTTCAATTGATTGAAATAGTCTTTGGTTAACTTCACGACTAAACCAGATAGCATCATGATGGCGATTAAGTTGATCGTTGCCATTAGACCCATTGCTGCATCCGCGGCATTGAATACCATTGCCACACTTTCATAAGCGCCCCATGGGATCATGCCAAGCGCTAAGATGCGAAGGATAAAAATGCCTGGTTTGTTCGCCCATTTTAGGTAAGTCAGCGCATTTTCTGCGTAGCTGTAGTTACCGATGATGGACGTGAAAGCGAAGAAGAAAATCGCAATAGCAACAAAGTAATGACCTGCACTACCAATGTGAGTTGTTAGGGCGGTTTGCGTCAACATAATACCAGTTTGACCGTTACCCAAGGCACCAGACAATAGAATCATCAAGGCTGTTGCTGTACAAATCAGTAGCGTATCAATGAAAACACCTAATGATTGAACCATGCCTTGAGATGCTGGGTGATGAGGGTTTGGCGTAGCAACCGCTGCAATGTTTGGTGCAGAACCCATACCCGCTTCGTTAGAAAACAAGCCGCGTTTAACGCCGTTTAGCATCGCACCTAAAACACCACCAGCCGCTTGTTCAATACCAAATGCGCTTTTGAAGATCAACGCGAAGGCCGCAGGGACGTCAGAGATATTGGTGAAGATGACATACAAGGCAAGCAGTAGGTATAAAACGGCCATGAATGGCACAACGACTTCAGCAAAACGTGCAATCTTTTTGATGCCGCCGAAGATAACAATCGCTGCCAACAACATGATGACGATGCCAGTAACATTAGTATCGATGCCAAATGCGCCTTCCATTGCACCCGCAATTGAGTTGGCTTGAACCGCATTAAATACCAAACCGAATGCCAAGATAAGCGCAAGCGAAAAGACAGCGCCAGCCCAAGGCGCTTTCAAGCCTTTGCTGATGTAAAACGCTGGACCGCCGCGCAATTGTCCATTTTGGTCGCGTACTTTGTAAAGCTGAGCCAAGGTGCTCTCTGCGTAAGCGGTAGCCATACCAATAACAGCGACAACCCACATCCAGAAAATAGCGCCAGGGCCACCTAGATAAAGAGCAACAGCAACACCTGTCATGTTGCCAGTGCCTACTCGGGAAGCCAAACTGGTACAAAGTGCTTGGAAAGGAGAGATACCGCCACGGTCAGTTTGTGGTGCTTTAAGGACGGTGCGAATGAATTCGGGAAAGCGTCGAACCTGAATAAAGCCAAGGCGCAATGTAAAATAAACGCCAACGGCCAGTAGTCCGTAAATGAGGATATAACCCCAGAAAATGTCATTTAAAAAATTGATGATGGCTGCCATGTAGGGCACTCCCTTTATTCGATAATATCGATTGTTTTATTGTTCGTGGGTTGAATATTGGAAAGATTTTTTTGATAAAAAGACCTTTCCAAGAAACGCGCGGAGTCGTAAAAAAGTGTGCAAGGGTAGCGATTTTACGGAAAACCGCAAGAAAAAAACCACTTCCATGCACATAAAAAGTGCATAAAAGTGGTTGGGGGGTTGTAGGTGTTTGCTGTTTGAATTAGTTTGCTAAGTAGTTATGTCCTTGATTTAGCGATAAATAAATTTCATTTCTCAGTTCGTTAGCGAGACGAGTTGGTACGCTTTTGGTTGGATGACGCAAACTAATTCGTAACAGTAAATTGACATGTGAAGGCGTCATTCCTAGCCTTTCTACCGCTGATTTTGGTAACTGTTGGTATTGTGTTCGAGATAAAAGTTTAAGCTCTTCTAGCCAATGGGCTTGTTCTCCTAAGGCGATACGAACTTGATCGCCGATAATGTCCATATCGCAATTTTGGTCCACCACAATCGAAATATCTCGCTCGGCTTTCGGTTGTCGCGAGACGGGCCGCCAAGGGGATAAATCGAGCATTTGTTGCTCAATCCGTGGATCTGCATCTCGAAGCAATCGAATGTCGGGAATGCCTTTGCGCAGCATCAGTATTCTATCCAATCCTAACCCAATGGCGACGCCAGTATAGTCATTTTCTGGCCAACCATTTCTGGTTAATAAGTCTGGATCTATATTGCCGCACTCGCCTACTTCAATTAGATTTTGATCTTCTACAGCGTCTAGCTGAGTGCCATTCATGGTGTAAGGATGCGGCGATTTGGATTGTTGTACGACATGATTCGGTAACAAGGTTTTCATCAGCGCTGAAATGGATTCTTTCAATATCTGATTGTCTTCTGCTTGATGTTTTGGCAATACAATCCAGATGTCCAGTTGATGAGGTTCTGCGCAATGCCAGCGATCAATGCAGTCGCGACGATAAACCAATCCGTGACTGATTATCCCGACAGACTCCGGTCGCAGACTTTGCCAACTTTTTAACCAGGTTGGCACAGTACTGGATGTTTGCGTGCGTAGCATTAAGCTATTTGAAATATAGCGACTGTAGCGAGCGTCTCTTGATGCTCCATCGGTCGGATAACCGAGGGCGTCGTAGTTTTCGTAGACTGGCACGATAGGATTAGCATTTACACGTTGTAAGTAACAAGGCCAAAGTGATGAAACTGCGGTTTCAGCTTCGCTAATGAGTTGCTGCATGGCATGCATGCCGTGACAAGGGTTGCTCAGGTCACGTAGAGACAGTGCGTGAAGTAATTGTTCGTGGGTTAGATAGTTGTGCGTAGACATAATAAAGCTCCATAAATCCAAGATAAAAAATTCAATGCAATCTTTTTGGATTCCTCCGAGTCAGGACTCGGAGAGAGCTTGTCTTTGAAAGGTTATTTCAGAAAGAGCAAAGCCGCCGCGTCCAGTTTAGGGACTCGGAGGCTGATAAATCGATGTGATCGTGCAATAAGATACGTCATGATTTTGATACTAGCAGGCTCGATTAGGAGGGACAAGATCCTTTGGTGCAGATCTTGTCCCTGAGGTTAAAAAGCATCGGGAGCCTTGGGTGCTGGATAGTGCGCCGTTTGAATAGGATCTTGTTCAACGTCACCCCAGCGTCTTTCTAGAGGCATAACACCTGCCCACACAGGCCAGTTGTTATCGGCTGGATCATCGATTGGTGGTTCTGCTCGGAATTTGACCGAGGCTTCGTCGATCTTGATGCGCACGACGCCAGTGGCTTTGATCTCTTGATCGTTGACCGGGCGTAGAGTTTCCCAGCGTCCAGGGCTGACTTTGTCTAAGAAAAGTTTGAACTGGCGCACTTTTTCATCTTTATCGTCGATCAATTCCGGCACCCCAAATAAGGTCACAGAGCGATAATTCACCGAATGGTGCATGGCGGAACGAGCTAAAACCAAGCCATCTAATAAGCTCACGTTAATGCAGACCTTTTCCGGCTTGTCGATTGGGCCTTTCACATTGCGCGCTTTAGAGTGAGCGTGCCAGTAGAAGTAGTCGCCTTCGCGCCAATGGCTCGTTGGCGTAACAAAAACTTGGCCATCTTTGGTTTGCCCGACGTGACACATTAGCGCGGCATCAATAATGTCTAGCGCTAGGTCTTTATCATAGGAGGCTCTGTTCGGCCCTCTTTTCACTTTGCTTAATGCTGTTTCTTCGAGTGACTGGCCCATGCATTCTTCCCTTGAGTCTTGTTGAGGTGTTGGCTATAACAAGACTTTAAGAAAATCTGGCTTTTATAAAAATAGCCAGAATCAATATAAAAAAGCAGGCCAGATATGAAGCACGGTATAGGCAGTGTGCGCTTTTCACTTGATGACGAAGGCGCTCCTTATTACCAACAGTTGATTGAGCAAATCCAGCAAGGCATTGTTTCGGGAGCGTTATCTGTGGGTGACAAATTACCCTCCTCGCGTTTGCTCGCTGGTTCGTTGGGTGTTTCACGCAGTACTACGTCGCGAGCTTATGATCAGTTAATTGCGGAAGGCATTTTAACCAGCGAAGAAAAGCGTGGTGTGTTTGTTGCTGCGTTGCCCATGGTGAATCAGAGTGTGACAAAACAATTCAGAGCGGATTTCTTATCACGTAGTACATTATCTACAAAATGGGCGTTTGATTCTGGTGCTGATGTGTCTGTTTTTCCTACTAAGGAATGGGCGGCCAGTATGCGACGCAGTTGGCTAAATCCAGACATGACTGTATTGCAAGGTGGTTATGCGACAGGGTACCCGGATTTAAAAGCCGAAATAGCCGATTATTTGTATCGTGTTCGCGGCCTTGATTGCTCGGCAGAGCAAATTATTGTCACGGCTGGCAGTCGGGATTCGCTGTTTTTATTACAGCATGCCATTACAGCGTTGGAAGGGGCTGCTGGCTCGTCAATGAAATGGTGGTTTGAAGAGCCTACTTACCCGCCGATTCGCCAAGCCATTTCTGCATCGGTCAAAACGGGCGATCTCTATATTGATGACGATGGGCCATGCTTACCAGAAAGTGAACAAATTTCAAATGTGGCGATTGTCACGCCAAATCGGCAATACCCTCTTGGCGTTAATATCAGTGTGGCGCGACGTCAGCAATGGTTGCAAGCGCTGCACAATGACTCTTCAAGCTGGTGGTTGGTAGAAGACGATTACGATAATGAGTTTATTTACCAAGGCCGCAGTAATGTACCTTTTATGCAAACGGCGAGTATGCATGAACAGGCTCGTGATCGCGTGTTCTTCGTGGGGAGTTTTTCGAAAGTGCTGTTTCGTGGCTTGCGGCTTGGTTTTATTGTCGCTCCGACAAGGCATGTTGCGGCATTGCATAAAAGTCAGCGAGTGCTGGGGACGTCTGCTTCGTTACCTATGCAGCCTGCTGTCGCGGATTTTATGCAACAAGGTCACTTTAATCGCCATGTAAATAAGATGCGTCGCCATTATCGTTTTAAACGGGATTTCCTAATTCAGCTGCTTGAGAGACAGTTAGGCGTTTGGTTTGAATGGAGAAAGCCGCGAGGGGGGATGCATGTCTTAATAATACTGAAATCCTCTGTTGTATCTGCTTTGTCTTCGAAGACGCCATTGGATCAACATATAGCGCAGGATCTTGCGCAACAAGGCATCGAGCTTTCGCCTCTGTCCTCACATTATAGTGACGCTCATTGTGCTTCACGTTTGGGCTTTTTATTGGGCTTTAGTGGTGCGAAAGATGAAACTATGGTGCACATTGTTGTCGCATTGGAGCATTGGTTTAAGAAAAAACTGGGATAAAGTAGGATTTGCAAATTGTAAAGAAATCGTCTTTTAAGGGCGTTGCTCTTTGGATGAGAGCAAAAAGCAGAGATTTTCCTTTGCTTAGAATGTGAATTTTTATAAAAAGACAGTGAAGCAAAGAAGAACAAAGGCTAAACTACGCTTTGTGTGGTTGCTTAAATTTTGCTATATTTCGCCCACTTGAATTCGTATGAAGCGAGTAAAGACGGCATTTACACTTTTGTTTTTATGAATCGGATGGATAAATTGAACAATTTTCAAGACATTTTGCATCATTTTATGCATACAGTATCCAGCGTCTTGGCGGATTCTTTACGCCCTGTGATAGCTGTGTCTTGCTTGTTCGTGTGTTTCTTTATATTTACAGCCGCTCCTTCCTTTGCAGATAACCTAAGCGTTATCAGTTCAGACCTTATTTTTAAAGCAGGGCTACTTTTTAGCCTTGTTTTTATCACTCTATTATTGGTTAGTTATTGGCCCGTTATGACCAATATCAACCCTGCTCGCCAGAAAATGGCCTTCTCTTTAGTTCATGTTGCTCCTAATGAGCAAGCAAGTCGTGCTGAGGCCCGACGCATGTTGAGATGTAGAGCTCCCTTTTTCAGATTTAGGTGATCCAAAAAAATCATTACTGCGTTAATAGTATTAACTTAGTAATGGTTTTTGTGCTGTTCTCAGTATGGTGATCTTTACTGAAATACCCGGCATTAGCCGGATTTTCGTTCTGTTGCTTGATATTCAAGTGGCAGTTTTGTGAACCTCGGGGTTAGAGGATGATTCTCTTGTTAACTCGTATCCTAAGTAAAGTCGCTTTGGCGCTAATGGTGGGCTTGCTCGCCGGTTGTCAGGGTGGTGTGCTCGATCCTAAAGGGCAAGTTGGTATTGAAGAGAAGCAGCTAATTATAGTTGCGACTTTGTTGATGCTGCTTGTAGTAATTCCTGTCATCTTCATGACACTGTATTTCGCTTGGAAATACCGTGAAGGTCGTGACGAGATCTACGAACCAAAATGGTCACACTCCACAAAAATTGAAACTATTGTTTGGTCTATTCCAATTGTGATCGTCATCATCCTTGGTGTGATTACATGGAAATCAACCCATTCATTGGATCCTTACAAACCTTTGAAGTCGGATAAAGATCATATCAACGTTCAGGTCGTTTCGATGAACTGGAAGTGGTTGTTTATCTATCCGGATCTTGGCATTGCTACCGTGAATGAATTGCGATTCCCTGCAAACGTTCCTGTTGCGTTCCAAATTTCATCTGAAGGCACGATGAACTCGTTCTTCATTCCTCAATTGGGTAGCCAAATTTACTCAATGGCGGGAATGGTGACTAAGCTTCATTTGATTGCAAATGAGCCTGGTTCATTTGACGGTATGTCAGCAAACTACAGTGGTGCCGGCTTCTCTGGAATGAAGTTCAAAGCAATCGCTACACCAACAGAAGCAGATTTCGATGCTTGGGTTGAGGGCGTTAAAGCTGGAACTCATGATGTCATCAATAATGGCGTCTTGAATCAAGCATCCTATGAGAAACTTGCTGAACATGAAATCGATGCGCATCACGTTGAGCCAACACCTGTTCAATATTACAACTCGATTGAATCAAGCATCTTTATGGACAATGTTATGAAGTTCATGAAAGATCACGGCAAAGTTGAGTTGCTTGAAGGAACTGTTTTTGATTCTAAAATGATTCACGATAATTCAGCTCACGGTGAAATGAACCATGGCGAAATGAATCAAAGTGATATGAATCATGGCGAGTCTCAAGACTCATCGCATGATATGCATATGGAGGCTGAAAAATAATGTCTGCACTCTTAGGCAAACTATCGTGGGACGCTCTTCCATACGATCCGATCGTTATCACCACTTTGTGTGTGGTTGCGGTTTTGGGTTGCGTGGTCGCCTTCCTAGTTATTAAAAACAAATTGCTTGGTGTACTCTGGAATGATTGGTTGACGTCAGTTGACCATAAAAAACTGGGTATTATGTACATCGTTCTAGCATTTGTGATGTTGCTGCGTGGTTTTGCGGATGCAATCATGATGCGTTTGCAGCTTGCACTTGCAACGAACGGTGACCCTGGTTATCTACCTCCAAGTCACTACGACCAAATCTTTACGGCACACGGTGTCATCATGATCATCTTTATGGCTATGCCATTTATGATCGGCTTGATGAACATCATTGTACCGCTACAGATTGGTGCTCGTGACGTTGCCTTCCCGTTCTTGAACAACCTTAGTTTCTGGCTAGCGGTTTCTGGTGCGGTATTGATCAACATCTCTTTGGGTCTTGGTGAGTTTGCTAAAACTGGTTGGGTAGCTTATCCACCATTGGCTGGCTTGCAATACAGTCCGGGGGTTGGTGTTGACTACTATATATGGGCACTCCAGATATCCGGTATTGGTACGACATTAACGGCTGTTAACTTTTTGGCGACAGTATTCAAAATGCGTACTCCAGGCATGAAATTGATGGATATGCCGATCTTCACTTGGACCTGTACTTGGGCCAACATTTTGATCGCAGCATCTTTCCCAATTTTGACTGCTGTACTAGCAATGCTAACGCTTGACCGTTACTTAGACTTCCACTTCTTTACGAATGATGGCGGCGGTAACTCAATGATGTATATCAACTTGTTCTGGGCTTGGGGTCACCCTGAGGTGTACATTCTTGTACTTCCAGCATTTGGTATCTTCTCTGAAATTGTGTCTACCTTCACTGGTAAGCGTTTGTTCGGCTACAAATCTATGGTTTGGGCGACAGCTTCGATTTCCATTCTTGGTTTCATCGTATGGCTTCACCACTTCTTTACCATGGGTTCCAGCGCGAACGTTAATGCCTTCTTCGGTATTATGACTATGATCATTGCCGTACCGACAGGTGTGAAACTATTTAACTGGTTGTTCACTATGTACCGTGGTCGCCTTCGTGTGACTGTGCCGGTTCTTTGGACTCTTGGTTTCATGGTGACCTTCACCGTTGGTGGTATGACAGGCGTTCTACTTGCTGTACCTGGCGCTGACTATGTATTGCACAACAGCCTATTCTTGATTGCTCACTTCCACAACACCATCATTGGTGGCGCGGTATTCGGCTATCTAGCTGGTTTCACGTTCTGGTTCCCTAAAGCAATGGGCTTCCACCTAAATGTGAAATTGGGTAAAGCGGCGTTCTGGTGCTGGTTAGTTGGTTTCTTCTTAGCCTTCATGCCATTGTACGTTTTGGGCTTCCTAGGTATGACTCGTCGTCTTAACCACACGGATAACCCAGATTGGAACATTTGGTTGTACATCGCTCTTGTTGGTGCTTTTGTTATCATGGCGGGTATTATTTGCCAGTTGCTACAATTGTACGTCAGCTTCCGCGATCGCAAGCAAAACTTGGATACGACTGGTGATCCATGGAATGGTCATACGCTAGAGTGGTCTACGGCTTCTCCGCCACAGTTCTACAACTTTGCTGAACTTCCAGTTGTGTCTGATATCGATGCTTTCACTGATATGAAAGAGAAAGGCACTGCTTACGTTCGTAAAGCAAGCTATGCCCCTATCCACATGCCTAAGAATACTAAGGCTGGGATTATCATCGGTGCTCTTATTACAGCATTTGGTTTTGCAATGATCTGGCATATTTGGTGGTTAGCAATCGTTGGCTTGGTAGGTTCTATCGTGACCTTTATTGCTCGCGCCTACACCAAAGATGTTGATTACTATGTTCAGCCTGATGAAATCGCTCAGATCGAAAATGAGCATCTAGATAACGTGGCTAAGGGGTAATCATGAGCACTACACATATGAATACGCACGACGCTCACGAAGCTGGTGCACACCACGACGAGCACCACGATACTGGTGGCAACACCGTATTCGGGTTCTGGTTATACCTAATGACAGACTGCTTGCTTTTTGCATCAGTCTTCGCTACCTACGCTGTGCTCTTTATGAACACAGCAGGTGGTGTCTCTGGTAAAGAGATTTTTGATCTTGAGCTAATCCTAGCAGGAACGGCTGCGTTACTTGTTTCAAGTATCACATTCGGTTTTGCGATGATTTGTGCTCATAACAAAAATCGTTCAGGCACGTTAATGTGGTTGCTGGCGACCTTTATTTTTGGTGGTGTGTTTATAGCCCTAGAAATATATGAATTTCAGCATTTGATCCATAATGGTAACGGCCCTCAAGCCAGTGCATTCTTGTCAGCGTTTTTTAGCCTTGTTGGATTACATGGTTTGCACGTTACAGCTGGTTTGATTTGGATGGTTATTCTAGCTGTCGAAATCATAGTTACAGGATTAACAAGCCGATCATTGACTCGTTTGTCTTGCCTAAGCTTGTTCTGGCACTTTTTGGATATTATCTGGATTTGTGTTTTCACCGTTGTTTATCTGATGGGGGCGATCTAATGAGCGATCATTCTTCTGAAGCGCACTCACACGGTAGTGTTAAGTCTTATATCATTGGGTTTATCTGGTCCGTTATTTTGACTGGTATTCCGTTTTGGATGGTTATGACAGAAGCGTTTGATAAAGGTCCAACTTATATCACAATCGTTGTGTTGGCTGTTATTCAGATCTTTGTTCACTTGAAGTACTTCCTTCATTTGGACTTCTCTGAACAAGGCAAGTTGGACACTTATTCATTCATCTTTTCTGCAGTAATCATTGTGATGGTTGTCGCGTTGTCCGTATGGATTATCTACGCTTCCAACGCAATGATGATGTAAGCAGAGTTGTTTGATGATTATGCGGACTTCTTTCATGATAAGTGATACGTGTCCGATGGGAGCCCATAAAAATGTTTAAGCGTTATCTTCAGGTGACTAAGCCTGGCATCATTATGGGCAACCTCATCTCTGTTGCGGGGGGCTTCTTTTTAGCCTCTCGTGGCGAGATTGATTGGATTCTTATGCTAGCGACAGTCATTGGCTTGTCGTTGGTAGTTGCTTCTGGCTGTGCCATTAACAACTATGTTGATAGAGATATTGATGCAAAAATGCAGCGCACGCGTAACCGTGTGACGGTGAATGGTGAAATGTCAGGTAAAGCGGCATTCTTCCATGGCGTTGTATTAGGTGTAATTGGTTTGGCTTTATTGTCGTATTTTACGAACTGGGTCGCGGTTGCTTTCGCGGTATTTGGTTACGTAGTTTACGTCGGCTTATATACATTGTACTTCAAGCGTAAGTCCGTTTATGGCACGTTTGTTGGTAGTTTATCAGGCGCGGTTCCTCCAGTTGTAGGGTATTGCGCTGCAGCAGGTCAGTTTGATGCTGGTGCTGCTATTTTGTTAACTATGTTTTGTATTTGGCAAATGCCACATTCTTACGCGATTGCTATCTTTCGCTATAAAGATTACGAAGCAGCAGGTATTCCTGTTTTGCCAGTGTCACAAGGCATTGCAAAGGCAAAACGCCATATTATTCTTCATATCGCCGCCTTTGCGGTTGTTGCGGCCTTATTACCGCTAACAGGATATGTCGGGATAGGCTTTATGGTGGTTGCTCTGGCGACTAGCCTTTGGTGGCTTGCAATGGCGTTACGAGGCTACCGTCCTGGTATAGATGTGAATGGTTGGGCACGACAAGTGTTCTTCTTTTCTATCATTACGGTAACTGCGCTAAGTGTGACTATGGCAGTGGATTTTAATGAAGTTTCACCTAACTTATTGGTGTTCAGCGCTCATTAATTCACGCTTATCAAAACGGGCTTTTAGCCCGTTTTTTATTTCTCTTCCCCATCTTGATAACTTTCTATTTTTTTCATTATTGGTTATTTTGAATACTTGCCTATGGCATCTCATCGTTAAGTGTGACTTTTCGATTTGGCACCTAGTATCAAAAAGGACGATTTGAATGAAATTGCTTTCTGCTTTGACGACATCTATTGCTGTTTGGCTTATTTTTGCGGCAAACCCTATTTATGCGAATGTAGAGAATTGCCAAGCGCTCGTCACAAAAGCACCTAAAAATGTAGACATTAAGACAGTAATGATAAGGGCTGATAGAGATGTTCGAAGTCCTTATTGTTTAGTCTCTGGCGTTATGGCTCGTCGTATGGGTGTCGATAACAAATTTTATTCGATCAAATTTGAGTTACGTTTGCCGAGCTTCTGGCAAGGCCGCTTTGCTTATCAATTTAATGGTGGCAACGACGGAGTGGTAAAGCCTGCATTAGGTAAAATTACAGGTCTGGTTAACGCTCAATATGCTATTAACCAAGGTTTTGCGGTGGTTTCAAGCAATGGTGGCCACGATGCACAAGCTTACCCTGAAATGGGGCTAGCTGGCGGTGCGGCGTTTGGTCATGATCCTGAGGCTCGTCGAGATTACGGCTATAGTGCTGTGCAAAAGCTCAACCCTGTAGCGCGATCCTTAGTTGAAAGTTATTACCAATCTCCGATTCGATATGCTTACGGGCTTGGGCAGTCTAACGGTGGTCGTATGGCGATGGTGGCTGCGTCTCGGTTCCCTGAGATGTTTGATGGATTGCTAGTTGGCTATCCCGGCTTTAATTTACCCAAAGCAGCCTTACAGCATGCTTGGGACATTCAGGCTTTACGTCGTGTCGACGATGATATCAGTCAGGCTTTGAGTCAGCGGGATTTAGAGTTTTTTACTAATCAGCTACTCACTCAATGCGATAAATTAGACGGTGTTAACGATGATTTGATTTTCGCAGTGGATGCTTGTCAAAAAATATTTAATCCAAAGGCATTGGTTTGTAAGAGTGATCTAGATAGAGATTGCCTGCCATTAAATAAAGTTGCGGCATTGATGCGTATGCACATGGGCCCACATAATTCTAAAAACCAAGCGCTGTATACTGATTGGGTTTATGACAGCGGTATTCGTTCTAATAATTGGCGTATGTGGAGGCTGGAAAGTAATATTTCAGCGTGGAGCAATAAGCCAATTAGTTTAGTCATGGGCGGTGCTTCCCTAGCGCATATTTTCACGACTCCTTACGCCAATGTGGCCGGCGATGTGTATTCTTTGGAAAACTATTTATTGAACTTTGATTTTGATAAAGATGCACCGAAAATCTTTTCGACGAATAGTCAATTTAAAGAATCTGCGATGTCGTTCATGACTCCGCCTGATGCCGCTAAGCCAAAACTAACAGGGTTTCGCAACCACGGTGGGAAAATGATTATTTTCCATGGCAATAGTGACCCTGTTTTCTCTGTAAAAGACACTGTACGCTGGTATGATTTCTTGGACTTTGCTCTTGAAGGGCGAGCCTCTGAGTTCGTACGTTTATATCGTGTTCCAGGAATGCCTCATGGACAAGGTGGTTTATCTGTCGATCAGTTTGATATGCTTCAACCGCTTATTGCGTGGGTAGAGCGTAAAAATGCGCCTCAAAGTATCGTGGCGGCAACGCGTTTGAATAACCCAGAAATCACAGCGCGTATGGCTGGATTAACTCGCCCTCTTTGTCCTTACCCATCCTATGCGAGATATCGACAAGGCAGTTTGCAGAAGGCGAGTTCCTTTCAGTGTGTCGTGAGTAAATAAACTATGCCGCTGTTTAGCGGCCACCACCGACATCAATAAAACCGCCCGTGGTGTAGCTGGATTTGTCGCTTAGTAGCCATAAAATGGCCTCTGCGACTTCCTCTGGCTGACCGCCACGCTGCAAAGGCAATGTAGGGCCTATGCGGTCAACACGGGCAGCTTCGCCTCCGTCGGCGTGCATGTCTGTATAAATCAAGCCTGGTCGCACGACGTTGACGCGTATGCCATCTCCTGCCACTTCTAAGGCAAAGCCTTTCGAAAATGAATCGATAGCCCCTTTGCTGGCGGCGTAGTCTACGTACTCATTGGGTGACCCATAAACAGAGGCAAGCGACGACACATTGACGATAGCCCCGCCTTGACCGCCACAGCTCACAGCCATGTCCTGAAACGCCGCTTTGCAACAATGCATGGTGCCAAACACATTCGTTTCGAAGATGCGTTGCCAGCGCTCTGCTTGAGTATCAACAAAGCGTGCTTGCTTATCGAGTATGCCCGCACTATTCACTAAAGCATCAATCCTTCCCCATTTTTCTTTGATCAAAGAAAACATTGCACGAACTTCTTCCTCCTTACTGATATCAGCCTGAATACAATACGCTTCACCTCCTAAGGCAAGAATATCCGCTGCCACTTGCTCAGCTGCGTCTACGTCTTTTCTATAGTTGATCACGACTCGATAGCCTTGCTTGGCTGCCAGTATTGCGCTGGCTGCTCCAATACCTCTGCCGCCACCTGTTACTAAGAGGGTTAGTTTTTTCATGAAATGTCCTTTTTATTATCCGATCATCCGTTAACGATACTATGCTCCTCTGGTCGAAACCAGTTGGTCCTTGCCTATGAATTAAGGAAGCAGTCCATGGCGTTATAGTTAGATTAAGGAATCATTTGTCAGATTGATTAGGTGGCGTTGAATATAGTAAGTAATGTATATAATAATTATAGGGTATTAATTTTGGTGATATAAATGCAGACACAAAATCTCGGTTTTCTTTTGACAGATATCATTCGGCTGATGCGTCGGGAATACACAAAAAGCAATTTAGAAATGACGCCTATGCAGGCAAGAGCATTGGTTTATGTTGCCCGTAGCGAAGGTATTCGACAGGTTGCTTTAGCTGAAATGTTAGATATCCAGCCAATTACGCTTGCTCGTCTTATCGATCAATTAGCGCAGGATAACCTCGTTGAGCGTCGACCTGATCCAACTGATAGACGAGCCTATGGTTTGTATTTAACGGATCAAGCTTGTCCGTTGTTAGAGAAAATTGACGAGGAAGTTAAGCGAGTTCAAGAGAAAGCCTTGCAAGGTTTAACAGAAGAACAAGCCAGCGCTATGTTGAACGCTTTACTCATTGTGCACACAAATTTATCAACCGATTTGCCTAATATAGACTAATGTACCCGGAGAAATACCCACTATGAGTGAGCAAGAAACAACCCCAGCATTACCAAAGCATGTTGCAAAGCGTAAAACGCGCCGAGCTTTGTTAGTGGTATTACCTTTGGTTGTCGTTGTGGCATCGGCCTATATTTATATGAAAGGCGGCCGCTATGTAGAGACTGATAATGCCTATATTCAGTCCGATATAACGACGATAAACACCGAAGTATCTGGGCCTATTCAGTTCATTGCTGTTAAAGAAAACGAAAAAGTTTCCAAAGGCCAGTTGTTATTTAGTATTGATGCTACGCCATTCAAAGTTGCGGAAGCCAAAGCACAAGCTCAGCTTCAGCAAGTCAGATTGAATATCTTGGAACAAAAAGCCGCATACGAAGAGAAAAAAGCGGAGATTAATCAAGCTGAGAACGAGTTCGCTTTTAACCAACGAGAAGAAAAACGTCAGGCCAATCTATTAAAGCAAAAGTTCATTTCTGATACTCAGTTTGACCAAGCGAAACAAGCGGCAGAAGTCAGCGAGCTTAAGGTCGCGACATTGAAAAAAGATTTATTCCGTTTGAAAGAAGCGTTGGGCGGAGACCCTAGTGCGCCACTGGAAGACCATCCAAGTTATCAAGCCGCTCAAGCGGCACTAGATGAAGCAAGAATCAACCTTGGTCACGTTAATGTTAGAGCGCCAGCATCTGGCGTGGTCGCTAAGGTTCCTAATAGCGGAGAGTATGTAACGGCAGGTTCCACCTCTATGGTATTGGTGTCTGATCAACAGCAATGGATTGCTGCGAACTTTACCGAAAAAGATCTGACCTATGTTCAGCCTGGTCAAGAAGTTGAAATCGAAGTAGATGCCTATCCTGGAGTATCCTTGCATGGCAAGGTTGAAAGCATTAGTCCTGCAACAGGTGCGAGTTTTTCCGTTATTCCTGCCGAAAATGCCACGGGTAATTGGGTGAAAATAGTGCAGCGACTCACGGTGAAAGTATCCGTGAATGAGGCACAAGACACTCCCGTGTTGCGTACAGGCTTTAGTGCAAATGTCACCATAGATACAGAACATCATCGACGTTTGCTCGGTGTAGCTTTGTGAGGCGATAGTTATGGCGGCAACACAAAGCGTACAACCTAGAGACGCTGGCACAACTCGTATCATGATTACGATATCCGTCATGCTGGCCACCATCATGCAAGCGTTAGACACCACGATTGCTAACGTTGCATTGCCGAACATGAAAGGGGCAATGGGAACGACTCAAGATCAGATTTCTTGGGTTTTAACGTCTTACATTGTTGCGGCTGCGATTTGTATGCCTCTGACAGGTATTGTGTCTGCCAAGATTGGTCGTAAGCGATTGTTTATGTGGTCTGTGGTTGGCTTTACCGTGGCTTCAATCTTATGTGGTGCAGCACAATCTTTAGATCAAATCGTCTTCTTTCGGTTGTTACAAGGGGTCTTTGGGGCAAGCTTAGTGCCTTTGTCACAATCCGTATTACTGGATACTTATCCTAAAGAGAAGCACGGCTCAGCAATGGCTATGTGGGGTGTCGGTGTTATGGTTGGGCCAATATTAGGCCCGTACCTTGGCGGTCTTCTGACGGAATATTACAGTTGGCGCTGGGTGTTTTATATCAATGTGCCGTTCGGCATCGTTGCATGGCTGGGGTTGGCTGGCTTCTTAGAAGAGTCTCCTTTGGATAAAAAACGCAGCTTTGACCTTTATGGTTTTGTGTTACTTGGCATTGCCATCGGCAGTTTGCAGATGATGCTTGATAGAGGGGAATCTCAAAGCTGGTTTGAAAGCCTAGAAGTGATTATAGAGGGTATGCTGGCTGTTGTTTGTGGTTATATGTTTTTGGTGCATATTTTTACCCATGATCATCCGTTTATTGACCCTAAGATGTTCCATGATCGAAACTTCAGTGTTGGCATGGTGTTTATCTTTATCGTTGGGGTAATCCTATTGTCATCAATGGCATTATTGCCGCCCTTTATGAGTTCTTTGATGGGCTACCCTGTGGTCGACATAGGGGCCATTTTAGCACCGCGTGGCTTTGGTACCATGGGGGCGATGATAATTGTCGGGCGTTTAGCAAACAAAGTGGATGCACGTTATTTCATTACGTTAGGTTTGGCACTAATCACCTTGTCTATGTGGGAAATGACCCTGTTTACGACAGAAATCACTGCATGGGACATCATACGTACAGGTATGGTTCAGGGGGTTGGTTTAGGCTTTATTTTTGTGCCGTTATCCACCATTAGCTTTGCCACATTAAATCCTAAATACCGTAATGAAGGTACGGCTATGTTTAGCTTGTTGCGTAACATTGGTAGCAGCATTGGCATCTCGGTGGTAACAACCTATTTAGCGCAACGTTCGCAAATTAACCATGCGGCATTTGCAGACTATATCAACCCATTTAACCTTGGGCTGCAAATGGCTCAAGAAAGTGGGGCATATAATACTGCCACGACAGCGGGCTTGGCGGCGTTAAATCAAGTTGTGACCGTTCAGGCGACGACGCTGGCGTACTTGCAAGATTTTCGTCTAATGATGTGGGTAACCGTTGCGGCAGTACCTTTGGTTTTTCTACTGAAAAGTCCTGCGAAAAAGTCACCCGCTTAAATAGACAGCAACAACTCTAGATCGCACCTAAATAGCCCTGATTTTTCAGGGCTTTTTTATTCTCACTAGCGCCTTTTAGTAGGGCGTCATATTGATCAATTTGGACATAAGCTAGCACTGTCTAGAGGCACACGTTATCATGCGATAACTGGTTCTGTATGGAGGTGAATATGAGCTCATTAGATCGACATTTTATTTTGGGCTATGGCAGCCTAATCAATGGAGAAAGCCGCGCAAAAACAGGAGAAACTGGTAACGTATGGCCAGTGAAACTTCATGGTTTTGAACGCCATTGGTCAGTGATGTCTGTCGATTACGGAATGAGTTCAGTGGCTGTTGTTCATGCTCCAGAAAAAGCCTGCAATGGGGTTTTGGTTGAAGTGCCTTTTGATCAATTTCCCTTGTTCGATGAACGTGAGCGAGGTTATCAGCGAGCACAGATTGATGCTGAGCAACTTACCACCTACCAAGATGAGCCACTTCCAGCGGGCACTTATTGGGTTTATCACACCCATGATGTGGTAGAACCGCATCAGGAATGCCCAATTGCTTTGAGCTATCTGGATGTTATTCTGTCTGGCTGTTTGGAGCATGGTGATGCGTTTACACAGGACTTTTTAGTCTTAACTCAAGGTTGGACGTCGCCTTTGCTAAATGACCGACAAGCGCCACGTTACCCAAGAGTACAACCCGATCTTCCTACAGAGCGCTTAAATAATTTACTCGCACCTGTAACCACCCTTTCTATTAAAGAGCTATCTGTAACTTATGAATCTTAACTCGACGAGCCAATTACTGGCGCGCAACGAAGAAGAATTGGTTGGCAAGATTTTATTTGCTAACCCTGAAGACACTTACCCATTGGAACTGAGCAGAAAGGCGGATGTATCTGCTTGGTGCCAATCTAAAACTTTTTACGATGCTCTGTTGCGAGTCGGCTTTGTAGAGGAAAAGTTATTCCTGTCTGCTCAATGGGCATTGGAAAATGGCAGTGATTTTGATCATGTCGTGATTTATCAGCCAAAAGCCAAAGAGTTGCTTGATTACCTGATTGCAGCGGTTTTGCCTGTACTAAAAGAGGGTGGTCAGATTTGGCTGGTGGGCGACAATAAGAGTGGCGTGAAATCCTCTATGAAGCGTTTAGAGGCTGGTTTAGATGAAGTAGGTAAGGTTGACGGGGCCAAACATTGTTTGCTTTACACCGGCTACAAGCGTCGCCCTGCGAAGCCATTTGTATTCGAAGATTGGATTGTGACTTGGCAACAAGACGTCGCAGGACAAACGTTAACTTTGTGCAGTTTGCCGGGCGTTTTTGGCCATGGCAAGCTTGATAAAGGCACGGGCATTTTGTTGAACCAACTAAATGAACATCGTTTCATGAGCGATGTCGCCAGTGCGCGTATACTCGACTTCGGCTGTGGTGATGGCATCATTTCACTTTGGTTGCATAACAAAACAGGCGCACGCATTACCGCTCTAGATGACAGTGTATTAGCCTTGAAAGCGACCGAACTGACTTTTGCTGCTAACCAAATCAGCGACGCAGTGACTTTGATCGCTTCAAATGGCTTGAGTGAAGTAAAAGGCCGCTTTAACTATGTTGTGACAAATCCGCCGTTTCATACGGGGGTCAATACCGACTACAGCATAGCGGAAAGCTTCTTTATGACGGTTAAGCAGCACCTTACCTTAAATGGTGAATTATTTGTGGTTGCCAACGATTTCTTGCGTTACCCGCCAATTTTAGATGCGGCGCTGGGGTCTCATACTCGTCTGTATCGAGACAAAGGCTTTGCTATTTACCATGGCCGCCAACCAAAGAAAAAATAACGTTATAGGCTTTTGCACAACAAAAAACGCCCATTTGTGAAAATGGGCGTTTTTTTGTGTTTAGAAGGTTGCGTTCATTCATTAAGCGCCAATCAATAATCGGCTTTTTGAGCCAAATAAACGTTTCAGCTTTCCTATCAACCACACCGATCCATAGAACTGAAAAACGAATAAACACACGGATGAAATTAGGCTATAAGCCAGAGTGGTGTTGGGCTCGATATACCCAGCATTGAGTAATATGTATTTGGTATTACCCCAGATCATACTGAGCAAGGGGTGCAAAAAGAAAATCGCAAAGCTAATAGAGGCGAGCATTATTAAATGCTTGCCAAGTGCTGGCCAGACAAGATGCGAGCAAAATCCAACAAATAACACGCACAGGCCCATTTTTTGAATAAATTGTAAATCGATGCCTGCCCATTCAAATGCTGGTTTGTGATAGCCACCGGCATGGAATAACACACTAGTTTGCAACCAAACTGTTGTGACCACAGCGATAATCGCAGCGATCAAAAAGTAGCGATAGTGTTTTTTCATCCAATCTAAATATTGCGAGTAAAGCATGCCCACTAAATAGAAAGGGGTAAAATACACAACAGACTGCAGCACATTGATGTTGCCATCTGGTCGATGAATAACGACGGCAGTGAGTGAAAATAATGCCAAGATAGACAACTGA
Source organism: Marinomonas sp. FW-1 (assembly GCF_005222245.1). NCBI lineage: Bacteria > Pseudomonadati > Pseudomonadota > Gammaproteobacteria > Oceanospirillales > Oceanospirillaceae > Marinomonas > Marinomonas sp. FW-1. Next base: position 113,034 of record NZ_CP025987.1, read on the forward strand.
GTGAATAAGGGCTGTTTTAAATAACGAAAATGCAGCCCAGAGCAAAGAAAAGTCACCATAATAAAAGGGATGTACCAATGGGGAAACAGCACAAAACCTTGCTGTATGAGCTCCCAACACATTGATAAAGCTTCCATCACATTTGCGTGATCTACGAACAGAAAAACGAAGAAATTGGCTACAAGAGCAAACGCTGAAACAGACAGGAATGGCACCAACACATTCTTCACTTTCTTTGACATAAAGTTTTTATAATCAAAGCGTTGGGCGAAAATATGGTGAAAGAAAAAACCCGAAATAAATACAAAGACGCCTGTGCCACCTCGTATTAAATTTTCTAACCAGACAGGGAAACCGTCATTGGTATTGGTCACAGAATGCCCCATTACAATGAGCACAATGGCCAATCCGCGCAGATAATCAAATTCAATGATCCGAGTCGATTTTTTTGCTTTGGCTGGACTTGATTCATCAACCGAAGGCTTCTTGGAAACCTCGATATCCATCAGTGTAGGTTTTTGGGTAATGTTCACTGGCTTACATCCATGAAATTGAGAAATATAAGCTATTAAGTCGCCAGTTCCGTTACTAATCAATATAGCCAGCAGGCAGAATCTAAAATTTTACGTTAAACATGCATTTTCGACGAAATTATTACGATTTTATCGGTAGATCGAGGTGAAATCCTCTGTGTAGTCTAGCGGTCGGTAAGTGCGAGCTTTACGCCTAAAAGCGCGAAGCTTGCTGCAAAGGTCTGTTGTAAGTATTTGGTGATTTTTGAAGAGCCGATTAGGTATTGGCGGACTTTACTCGCGAGCATTCCGTACAGAATAAAAATAAAGAATGTCATGGCCATAAAAATACCACCAAGAAGTAGCATCTGGCTGGTTACTGAGCCCACACTAGAAGAAATAAATTGAGGCAAGAATGCTAAAAAGAAGATGGTTAGTTTTGGGTTTAAGACATTGATTAAACAGCCTTTCAAAGCAACTTGTAGCAAGTTTACTTTCAGCTCTTGTTTATTCTCTAGTTGCATTTCTCCGCTGTCCTTCCAGATACTCCAAGCGAGATACAATAAGTAAGCAACGCCGATAAACTTAATCACCTGAAAAGCCAAAGCGCTGGTATGAAGAATTACAGCAAGACCAAAAATACTGGCCAGCATCGAAGGTAATATACCCAAGGTACAACCAAGTGCTGCCGCGAATGAGGCACGAACACCCAGAAAAATCCCAGTAGAAATGGTGTAAATAACACCAGTACCAGGAATAAGTACTAAAATTAAAGACGTAAGTAAAAACTCCATACTAACCATAACTAATATCCTTTTAATAAGAGTCGTGAGTTTGGTGGGCTGTTGTTACATCAAAAACGACCTTAAAATTTATGCCGTAATTTGCTTGATGTCCACCTAAGGTAACGAAAATAGAAGACAGATACCTGTATAAAATTGCTGATATCTTTGCAGATCTAGTGACATCGATAGGTATATCTCACGACTTCTGCTAGAGTCACGCCTTAGTCATATTCGCACCCCTAACACTAGGAAATCATTTTGAACAATAACGATATTTTACGCCGCCTTCGCTACACTTTTGACCTAAAGGAGCTAGAGATAGTGGATATCTTTGCTGCAGCGGATGGCATGGCATCACAAGAGCAAGTGACTAGCTGGTTAAAGAAAGAAGACGATGCTGGCTATGTGGAAATGGTTGATGTCGAAATGGCGACGTTTTTGAACGGCTTTATTAATACTAAACGTGGCAAACGTGAAGGCCCACAACCCGTGCCTGAGAAGCGTTTGACCAACAACGCGGTATTCATGAAATTACGTATTGCTTTGAACCTGCAGGCAGAGGAAATCCTCGATATTATGTCGCTAGCGGAATTCAACCTTAGCAAACATGAGCTAAGTTCTTTCTTTCGTAAACCAGATAACCGCCACTACTGTGAATGCAAAGACCAAATCTTGCGTAATTTCTTAATGGGATTGCAAAAGCAATTTAGGGCTTGAAGCAGTTTTTTAACACAAAGATAAATATGGCAAAAATTGGATTCATGACGATGATCGCAAGAGAATGGAAAGCCCGTTGCCCAATGTCTAAAAAAGACGGTTTCATTGCCTACTTATATGAAACGGGTGTGAAAGACACATCGGCTACAGAAGGCTTTAAAGGCGCGCAAATTTTTGGGCGAGAGGTGGGGGAGTTAACGTTCGAAGTGACTTTAATTACTTATTGGCCGACTCGTGAGTCAATTATTGCGTTTGCTGGTCAGGATATTGAAGTTGCCAAACTTTATCCTGAAGATGCTGAATATGAGTTAGATCCGGATACCTTTGTCCGTCATTACGATGTGATAGAGAATCAATGGGTTTAACCCTGATCATAATGCCCACCAATGGCGAAGATATAGATCGATTTGTCATCGAAGCGATAGATGAGTCGGTCTTTCTGAGAGATACGCTTTGACCATAATCCAGACAGGTTATGCTTTAGCGCTTCTGGTTTGCCTAGCCCAGAGCTGGGATCATTAGATCTGAGCATCTCTTTTAAGAGTTTGCATAGAGATTTGTGTAGTTTCTTATCCTGTTCGCGCATTTTTTCATACGCATGCCATGTATTACCTTCAAAGACCAAGGATCTCATTAAGCTCTCCATCTGTTGCTTGGCGACCCTTTCCTTGGGCATGAGTCTCAATTGATTCACTAATTTGCTGAGTCAAACCTTTGTTTTGTAGTACATACAAGCTCTCTTGTTCACGTTCCCAGTCCTCTGCGCTTATCACTACAAAATCCTCACCTGAACGACGAGTGACTTTCACTGGCTCATGCTGATTAATGACATTTTCGACAACACTTTTTAAATTGTCTCTGAATTTGTTTACGCTAATAGAGTCCATGGTTCCACCATTAAGTACGGTAATTCCGTACAATAATATATCAAATTGATTAAAATATGAACTCTGAAATTGAATCGGAAAGAGAGTGTTTCGAAATTGTAACCTTAAAAACCGGCCAACCTTAGTCAAGTTACTTTTTTAATTTGCAATGAATACTGTCTAATTTTAAGCGACGTATGTAAGCGGATAGAGAATCAATGGATCTAATCATAAAAAACGCCCTTACGGGCGTTCAAGGTCTCACCGAGAGGTGAGTTTGGTGAACCACCTAAGTGGTCACCGCTCTCTTGTAGGAGTCTTTTGCTGAATCACGCTGCACCCACCTCAATCGCTTCAATACGCTTTTCTTCCACAGCATGACAAGCAATCATGTGGCCTTGTTCTTGCTCCGCTTGATCATCTAATCGTAGCAATGGCGTTTCGCTTTTACAGCGGTCGTTGGCATAGCTACAACGTCCGTGGAAAGCACAGCCAGAAGGCGGATTCAGTGGAGAAGGCAATTCGCCTTGTAGCTTAATACGCACACGGCGTTTATCTGGTGAAAGCTGCGGCGTACTAGACAGCAATGCTAAGGTATAAGGGTGTTTCGGGTTCTCGAACAGCTGTTCGCGAGTACCTTGTTCAACCACCTTACCTAAGTACATCACCATCACGTCGTCGGCGATGTGTTCCACCACTGACAAATCGTGGGAGATGAACACATAGCTCAAACCAAACTCTTCCTGCAAATCCATCATCAAGTTCAATACTTGCGCCTGAACCGATACATCCAGTGCGGACACAGGCTCGTCAGCGACGATGACATTTGGGTCCAGCATCAAGCCACGCGCGATGGCGATACGCTGACGTTGGCCACCCGAAAACATGTGCGGATAACGGTCGTAATGTTCGGTTTTTAAACCGACTTTCGCCATGATAGAGAGCGCTTTTTCTTTGCGTTCTTCTTTGGAAAGCTTGGTGTTAATGACCAAAGGCTCTTCCAGAATTGCACCTATCTTCTTACGTGGATTCAGCGAGCCATAAGGGTTCTGGAAGATGATCTGGATCTTCTGGCGTAGCTTCGCTTGCGCGTCTGCACTCAAGGTTAGTAAGTCTTCACCTAGGTGAGCCAAGCTACCACCTGTCGGGGTTTCAATCATGGTCAGCATGCGGCCAAGAGTGGATTTACCACAACCAGATTCGCCTACTACCGCAAGGGTTTTGCCTTTTTCAAGGTTGAAACTAATGCCATCAACCGCTTTAACGACAGCGTCAGGTTTAAACAAACCTTGTTTGACGTGGTAATGCTGTTTTAGGTTTTCAGCCTTTAAGATTAACTGGCTATCGGATTGGTTCATGCGGCTGGTCTCCCTTCGCGGTCCAATGGCGTATGGCATTTTACTTGACGATCAAGATCCCCTTGGTTTGCAGGTTCAACCTGACGGCAATGATCTGTCGCATAAGGACAGCGAGGGCTGAGCAAGCAACCCAGCGGACGATCATATTGACCTGGAACCACACCTGGTAACGCTTCAAGGCGAGCTTTACCGGAAGCAGATTCTGGCAAAGAAGCCAGTAACGCCTGAGTATAAGGGTGTCTTGGGGTGCTGAAGACTTCTGACGCTGGACCTGATTCGACAATTTGACCCGCGTACATAACGATAACGCGATGAGCCACTTCGGCCACGAGAGCCAAATCGTGAGTGATTAGCACCAAGCCCATTTGTTTTTTGCGTTGTAACTCAATCAATAGATCAATGATCTGCGCTTGAATGGTCACGTCTAGAGCGGTTGTTGGCTCGTCAGCGATCAATAGACGCGGATCACAGGCAATAGACATGGCAATCATCACACGCTGGCTCATGCCACCTGAAAGCTGATGAGGGTAATTGTCCAAACGCGATTCCGGTGCTGGAATACCGACCTGTGTTAGCAACTCAATCGCACGGGTTCGCAGTTCTTTCTTACTGCCGCCTTGGTGCGTTTTTAACGCTTCCATGATCTGATAACCCACGGTGAAACATGGGTTAAGGCTGGTCATTGGATCTTGGAAGATCATCGCAATGTCTGAGCCTGTTAGCTTACGACGTTGCTTTTCTGGCATAGCTTGCAGATCTTGACCATCGAAGGTTAATTGGTCTGCGCTCACTTTACCTGGGAAATCGATCAAGCCCATGATGGACAATGAACTCACACTCTTGCCTGAGCCAGATTCCCCAACGATGCCGAGAACTTCCCCTTCTTCGACCTTGTAACTGATGTTATCTACGGCGCGGAAATTGCCGAAGGTAACGCTTAAATTTTCCAATTGTAACAGTGACATAACAACCTCTCTTACTGTTTCAACTTGGGATCAAGGGCATCACGCAAGCCATCGCCCATGAGGTTAAACGCCAGTACTGTGATCAAAATCATCAAACCTGGGAAAGTAACCACCCACCAAGCGCGCTGAACAAACTGCAACGCATCGGCTAACATAGAACCCCATTCAGGAGTTGGTGGTTGTGCGCCAAGGCCAAGAAAGCCTAGGGCCGCCATATCTAGGATGGCACTGGAGAAGCCTAACGTTGCTTGCACGATCAAAGGCGCTAAGCAGTTTGGCAAGATACAAATAAACATCAAACGCAGTGGGCTAGCACCGATTACGCGAGAAGATGTCACATAATCTCGGGACATTTCTGCCATGGTCGCCGCGCGAGTCAAACGCACATAATGCGGTAGCGAAACAATGGAAATGGCTAAAGCTGCATTCACAATGCTTGGCCCTAAGATGGCAACGATCGCAATCGCCAACAACAAGCTTGGCATCGCCAACATGATGTCGACAATACGCATGATTGCCGTGTCGATTACGCCTTTAAAATAACCAGCAATCAGACCCAGCAAAATACCCATTACCAAAGACGCAGTAACTGCGACTATGCCGACGGCAATAGAAAGGCGTGAACCATAAATCAATCGAGATAATATATCTCGGCCTACGTCATCCGTACCTAATACGTAAGACCAGTTACCGCCTTCTAACCACGCTGGTGGTAATAACAGCGCATCGCGGTATTGGTCAGACGGTGAGTGCGGTGCAACAAAATTAGCAAAGACGGCCATGAAGCAAATAATCGCAATCACGACTAAGCCAGCTACAGCGCCTTTGTTGCTGCTGAAATAATGCCAAAACTCTTGCATTGGCGTCATAGGCACTGGTGCAGTCAATGGCGCGTCTGTCGTGGACGTTTTTGTAGATGTAGTCATAAACGCCTCCTTATCGGCTATGTCGAATTCGTGGGTTAACAATGCCGTAAGTGATATCCACCAAGAGATTCACGACAATGATGATACAAGCAACAATCAAAATACCGCCTTGTACAACGGGGTAATCACGGCGTCCGATGGACTCGATCAACCATTTACCAATGCCTGGCCAAGCAAAGACTGTCTCGGTCAAAATGGCACCGGACAACAGAATCCCTACCTGTAAACCGATCACGGTAATAACGGGAATCAAGGCGTTGCGAAGCGCATGAATGACAATGACACGCCATGGGGCAATGCCTTTCGCGCGAGCGGTACGAATGTAATCTTCGCTTAATACTTCCAACATAGAAGAGCGTGTCATACGGGCGATCACCGCCATAGGAATCGTGCCGAGTACGATGCTAGGCAAAATAAGATGAGATACCGCAGAAGAAAACGCGCCCTCCTCACCCGATAATAATGAGTCAATCAGCATGAAGCCGGTAACGTCATCTATCCAGTACACCACGTCTATCCGTCCAGAGACGGGTGTCCAACCCAGATTAACGGAAAATACCAACATCAATAGTAGCGCCCACCAAAATATGGGCATGGAGTAACCAGTCAGAGAGAAAGTCATCACCGAATGGTCAATGACTGTCCCACGTTTTACCGCAGCAAAAATACCCGCAGGCAAACCGATTAAAATAGCGAAAATAGCCGCACAAACAGCCAATTCTATGGTGGCTGGGAAAAGCGTAAGAAATTCTTTCATTACCGGTTCTCTGGTAATGAGGGAGTTGCCTAAGTCCCCCTGTAAAACGCCAGTGACGTAATGGAAGTACTGCACATATAGCGGCTGATCAAAGCCAAGTTGAGCACTTAGCTCGGCGTGACGTTCTGCGCTCACACCGCGCTCACCAGCCATGACCTCGATTGGGTCACCGGGAATAAGGCGAATAAGGGTAAAGGTCAGCAAGGTAATCCCGATAAAGGTCGGAATGACGAGGCTTAGACGACGGAAAATAAATTGGAACATAAAGGACAGGCTCTCTTGAGATATTATGTGATCGAGCAAATCGCTCGGTCAGCAAAGAGTTTACCCACGTCCCAGTGAGTAAACTCTTTGTCATCGTCCGAGTAAGGACTTACTTCTATTTACTAACGTTGTAGAAGTAGTGACCACCAAGTGGATCGATTTTGTAACCTTTTACTTCTTTACGGATTGGCTCATAAACCACTGAGTGCGCGATAGTGATCCAAGGCGCTTCACGTTTGAAAACAACCTGAGCTTCTTCGTAGTCTTTCGTACGTTCCGCTTTATCAGAAGTTTGTTTTGCTTTTAGAAGCAAGTTGTTGAACTCTTCGTTACACCATTGTGCACGGTTAGAGCCTCCAACAGCATCACAACCTAGCAATACATATAGGAAGTTATCTGGGTCACCATTATCACCAGTCCAACCTAGCAATACGGTATCGTGTTCACCTTTCTTAGAACGGTTTAGGTATTCACCCCATTCGTAGGAAACAATTTCCGCTTTTACGCCGATTTTTGACCAGTCTTCTTGCATGATTTCAGCCATACGACGCGCATTTGGGTTGTATGGACGTTGTACTGGCATTGCCCAAATATTCGTTGAGAAACCGTCTGGATAACCCGCTTCAGCAAGCAATTTTTTCGCTTTTACTGGATCGTATGCATAATCTACAACGTTTTTGTTGTAAGACCACATAGTCGGTGGAATTGGGTTTTTCGCGGCTTTACCTGCGCCTTGGAACACGGCATCAATGATCGCGCTCTTGTCTGTTGCTAAGCTTAGCGCTTGGCGAACACGAACATCAGTGAAGGGTTTTTTCTGCGTGTTAAATGCCAAATAACCAACGTTCAAGCCTTCTTGGCTCATTAGGTTGATGTTTGGATCCGCTTCCATCTGCTTAAGGTCAGCTGGGTTCGGGTACGGCATAACATCACATTCACCGGCTTTCAATTTCGCGTAACGAACAGATGCGTCTGGCGTGATAGAGAAAACAAGACGGTCGATTTTTGCTTTGCCTTTCCAGTAATCTTTAAATGCAGTGTAGCGAATCAAAGAGTCTTTTTGGTACTGAACTTTTTGGAACGGACCTGTGCCAACTGGATCGATATCCAACTTCTCAGGCGTGCCCGCTTTCATATAAGCGTCGGCTTGTTCTTTAGAAAAGATAGACGCAAAGTCCATTGCTAGGTTAGCAATGAATGGCGCTTCAGGTTTAGTCAAAACGAACTTCACCGTGTAGTCGTCAATCTTTTCGATTTTCTTGATTAGCGTGTCCATACCCATGCCAGTGAAGTACTCGTAAGAGCCACCAGATACTGTGTGGTAAGGATTTTCTTTGTTGCCTTGACGATCGAAAGTGAAGATCACATCGTCAGCGTTGAAGTCACGTGTTGGCTTGAAGTCTTTTGAAGAGTGGAACTTCACGCCTTTACGCAAATGGAAAGTGTATTCAAGGCCATCGCTTGATACATCATAGCTTGTTGCTAAGCCAGGCTCTGTTTCAGTCGTTCCAAGTTTGAATTCGACTAAACGGTTGAACATGTTTTTTGATGTCGCATCAAAAGTTGTACCAGCAGTATAGAATGCTGGGTTAAAGCCCTCTGGGCTACCTTCTGAGCAATAAACTAGTGTGGATGCAGCGTGAGCAGATGTGCCAATTGCTCCAGCGGCCATGAGTGCAAGCGTCAGTTTTGCTAACCCTTTTTTCATTGTAACTCTCCATTAGCATAATTATATTCGTGTTGAACACGTGGGAAGTCGAATCAAGGTATTCGTTACTTTTGTGAATTTCTTGGGTAGGTTAAGAGCCATCTTGTTAGTGCGAGTTTCACTGCGTTAAAACAAACCCCATCCAAACTCCTAGTTCGAATGGGGCTGCTCTGCCTCGTCCTTGAGCCCCCTTTAGCTATAAATGATGAGTCTGATTAAACAGAAACCTCAAAAACAGCGTCATTGAAGAGTACTTAAGCCAATTTAAATAACCAATCGAAATAATGATATGTCCTATACGTGGAATGAATACAAAATTTACATAAAGCTATGAAAGGCTTGAAAACAAAGGCCTAGCAGGTGAATTACTGCGTAAGGAATAGGGAAGAAAAGGGGGGATATTTTTTAAGAAATCTGCAAGAAGTGGAAAAAAGAGAGATCAAAAGGCGTTTTTCAGTGAGTCCTTGTGTGGCAAAAAAGAGAACAACCCCTCCTTAATCCTCCACTTGAAAATAAGAGGGAGTGTGAAGGGGAATAGCACAAGCCCCTCCCCCTGCTAAGGGGGAGGTTGGGAGGGGGTTACTTTTTATCAAATGCTTTTATGAGAACAGAAGTATCTTGGCGACTACGGCCTTCGGCCATGAGTGCTTGATAGTCTTGATCTACTGCCTGAGTTAAAGGAATCTGGATGCCCATTTTTTCGGCCTGAGCAAGACTCAACCCCAAATCTTTATGCATCCACTCGATGGCAAAACCAAAATCAAACTCATCTTTCGCCATGGTTTCACCACGGTTCTCTAATTGCCACGATCCTGCCGCTCCATGCTTTAGTGTGTCGACCAGCGTTGCGATGTCTAAGCCTGCTTTTTGCGCAAAGCGAATACCTTCTGACAAGCCCGCCAGCACACCACCAATTAGAATCTGATTGACCATTTTGGTAATTTGGCCATTTCCGATAGGTCCCATTAATGTTGACGCTTTTGCATAACAATCCAGTATTGGCTGCGCTCTATCTAGGTCGCTTTGCTCACCACCGATCATTACGGTTAATACGCCGTTGACGGCTCCAGCTTGGCCACCAGAAACGGGTGCATCCATGAAGTGAAAACCTTTTTCTTGAGCCGCTTGATGAAGCTCTTTTGCCACTTCTGCTGAGGCGGTTGTGTGATCAATAAACAGAGTGCCCGCTTTTGCCTGCTGAAAGGCTCCTTCTGGACCTAGATACACCGCGCGCAAATCATCATCGTTGCCGACACAAGTTAATACAATATCAGCGTCTTTTGCAGCGATAGCGGGAGTGGTCGCAAAGGTGCCGGTGTATTCGCTACACCAGTTTTGGGCTTTTTGTGTTGATCGATTGAAAACGACAACCTCATGGCCTGCCTTGCTTACATGCCCAGCCATTGGGTAGCCCATTGTTCCAAGTCCGATGAAGCTTACTTTCATTGCCTTTCTCCTTACTGCTTTGTTCGACATATTGATCTAATGCATCAATCCAATGCCCAAGATCATACGGATTTATTATTTGATTGCGAGGTACAAAAAAGAGGGAATTTGAGCATACAGAAGCAAAATACAGGGACATTAAGTGTCATGGGCGTCTCGCAGTGAAAAAATGCCTGCCCTAATTGCTTGTGGATAACTTTGTGTACGAAAAATAGAATGAGCGATTATTTCGTCTAAATACGAATATTTTCAAATAATCGTGCATATTTTGTACAGATTTTGTTTTTTCCTTTTGCTTTGGCAGACGTCCCTCTTTTAGCCAAAGTTCATCGTCGCTCTGATATAACGTATTTAGCATGAGTCTTATTCATTGTTGAGATTGATTCGTTTTTAATTTTGACAAACTGCATGGCCAAAGTTTAAACAAAAGTAATGAAAAACAATACGTTATGACTGAATTTTGTGCTTGATAGCCTCATATAAGGCGTGTGCCAATGCCTCATTCCCTTGAGCGTCTAAATGTACGCCATCGACCTCACTAGGCTGTAAAACCCCGGCAGCATTAAGGAAAATACATTGGTTGTGCGCAGCAATATCTTGATAGTACTGATGAAAATGTTGTGACTTTTCAATGGCTCCGTTGAAGCTCTCTGCCATAGAGCCCGTTGGGGATAAAATATTTGGCGGTGCGATGACCACAAGGGTTGGGCTTGGGAAACCGTGAGGATTCGGCATTCTTGACTTCTCGATCAGCTTCTCTATGCCTTTTGCTGCTTCAAAGGCTCCCACATTGAAATGTCGTTTAAGATCGTTGGTGCCTAGCATGAGTACTAAAATGTCTACTGGGCCAAAGGTTTCTAAGGCGGCTTGTAAGTATGACAAGCCGTTTCTTCCTTCCAAGAAAGGGTCATTCCAGATAGTGGTTCGGCCAGGTAATCCAAAGTTTATGACTTGGTGATGCTTCCCCAAAAGGTCATTTAAGATATTGGGCCAGCGTAAATGTTTTGGATAACGTCCACCATTAGGGATGCTACCCCAAGTAAGGGAGTCTCCGTAGCACAAAATAGTCGCCATAATCTGCTCCTTGCTTTTTTTGTGAATCATTACATAGTGTAGTAAATCGACGGCGTTTCATCACAAAATAATAACGAGCTGTTAGAGGCCAACATGAATATAAGTTCTTCCAGTTTTTCTTCTAAAAACGACATTCATTCGGCTTTTTCTCGTCTGAAAAACTTGGCAAATCAAACCCCTTTCCCATCGATTAAAGAGCGTCAGCATTGTCTTACTTGTTTACAAGCAGCGCTCATGGACCATGAAATTTCTTTATTAGATGCGTTGCAAAAAGATTTTGGGCAGCGTGCCCATGAAGAATCCCGATTGCTTGAACTTGTTCCTTTGATTGGGGAAATAAAACACGCGAAACGTCATCTCGCTAAATGGATGAAACCATCAAGGCGTAATCTCCACGTCAGCACCTTGCCTGCAAGCGCTCAGGTGTTCTATCAGCCTAAAGGCGTTGTCGGCGTCATATCACCTTGGAACTATCCGGTGTTGCTGTCTTTAGGGCCTTTGGTGGGCGCTTTAGCCGCCGGCAACCGAGTCATGATGAAGCTGTCCGAATTTTGTCCTGAAACCAATCGCGTCTTACGCGACATAGTGAGCCACGCCTTGGGTGAGGATTGGATAGAAGTAGTTGAAGGTGAGGGCGATATCGCCAATGAGTTCAGTCTTTTGCCCTTTGATCATCTTTTATTTACCGGTTCAACCGCTGTTGGCTACATTATTATGCGCAACGCTGCGAAGCATTTAACGCCTGTTACTCTGGAGCTAGGTGGTAAATCACCATTACTGGTGGCACCGTCAGCGGATTTACGCGATACCGCCAAGAAGCTGGTGTTTGGTAAGGCTCTAAATGCGGGGCAAACCTGTGTCGCACCGGATTATGTCATGTGCCATGCTGATCAAAAGCAGACCTTAATCGATTATATAAAGCAGGAGCTTGCCGCTTACTATCCCGATGGTGTGTTGAGCCCTGATTACACCAATTTGATTAACACTCGGCAATTAGACCGCCTGAAAGGCTATTTAAAGCAAGCGCAAGCCGCTGGTGTGCAATGTGACAATCTTATGCCACAAGGGCCAGTAGAAAGCGCAGGTAAGCTAGCGTTGCATGTTTTAAATCAGCCTGACGAAGAATTAAGCGTGATGCAGGAGGAAGTGTTCGGACCTTTATTACCCATTCTTACCTATACCGAAATGTCCGATGCCCTGTCTTACATCCAGCAGAAACCTCGGCCCCTTGCTTTGTATTTGTTTACGCAAAACGCTGATGATCAAGTGCTGTGTGCAGAACGCATCGTGAGCGGCAGCTTGGTGACTAATCACACCTTAGTGCAAGTAGCGCAAGCAGATTTGCCGTTTGGTGGTGTAGGTGCGTCGGGAATGGGGGCTTATCACGCTGAAGAAGGCTTTCGAACCTTTTCTCATAGTAAGTCGATATTGCGTAAACGAGGGCCGAATGTACTTACCTTGCTGCGTCCACCGTATCGGCATTTTATGCATCGATTAGTTGCAAAATTTTGGCACCGTCTTTGAAACTAAAAGTCTGCAAAAAAAATCCCCCACTAACTAGGTTAGTGGGGGATTTTTGATCTGTTGTATTGCTAGAGTGTTGTTATTTTAACGCATTGAGTCGGTTGGCAATGGCGTCAATCTCTTGGCTCATACGGCTAAGATGACTCGAATCGCTGGCATTGCTACCAGTAAGTTCCTGTAGTCGAGAAACGAATTTGCTCAAGTCTTGCGATACTTTTTGCTGCTCACCAGCGGCCACCGAAATTTGTGTCGCCTGATCGGTGATTTGAGAGAAAGCACTAACAACCTGATGCAAGTGGTTTGCTGTCGATTCTGCTGTCTCAACGGCGCGTTCTGTTTCGCTGTGGCCAAGTTCCATAGAACTTACGGATTCTTTTGATGCCACTTGCAAGCGCCCTAAGACCTCTTCTATCTCTACCGCAGAGCTTTCACTTTTCGCGGCAAGGTTACGCACTTCATCGGCAACAACCGCAAAGCCTCGACCTGTTTCTCCAGCCCTTGCCGCCTCAATTGCTGCGTTTAATGCCAGCAAGTTGGTTTGTTCGGCAATGTCACGGATCACGCTTAACATGCCGTTTGCACGACGGCTGTCTTCGTCTAGCTTAAGTATGTTGGCTTGTGCTTGTGTCATGGCGCTAGTAAGAGAGCGCATTGTCTCTATAACGGTATTCATTTCATTGCCACTGCTGCGCACGTCTTGGTGGATACGCTCGACGGTTGCTTTGGTCTCGTTTGCATACATGGCAACATCATGAGAGGTGGCTCCTAGCTCTTCTGTTGCGGCTGCTAAGGTGGTGTTCTCATCACTCAGGCTATTCGCTTTGTGTAAGAAATCATTACTAAATGAACTTAAGCGCCCAGCATCTTTCACTAGGTTAGCGGACTCAATATGAATTTGCTCAAGCAGTTTTTTAAGTTTATCGCCATAAGCATTCACGGCCTGGCGTAAATCACCAAGTTCATTTAGCTTACCTACTTTCAGCTCTTGACTGCTACCACCATCAGCCAACTCTTGAATTTGCTGAGTTGTTTGGTTGATCTGGCCAAGCAAGCTGCGGAAGAAAGAAGCGGCAATAACGCTTACTATGATCAATAAGGCGCCAATGACGATCATTAGGAAAAGGCCCATGCTTTGAGCGATTTCTGTCATTCTTTCTTTAGGAACAACTAAGCCAATGGTCCAACCTGTTTGTGGGTGTTTGATTAAATCCACATAGGCGGCTCCGTCTAAAATACCGTCGTGATCAATAGAGATAACTTTTTCTTCTCCATTTAGGCCTGCTAATGATTCTTTTAACCATGGAAGTTGATTCCCTAGCTCTTTAGCGGTCAGCATGCTGCCATCGCTTTTAACTAGGTTAGCTTTGCCTTTAGGAAAACTTAGCACTTGTCCAGCTTGGTCAATTGCGAAGACATAACCTTGGTTTGCAGTACCATATTCTTCAAGTGATTTTGTGATGCCATCGAGCATCATATCGACGGTTGCAACACCGGTGAATTTATTGCCTTCTTTCATTGGAATCGTACAGGTCACCATCGGCGTATTAGTGACCGGGTCAATGTAGGCTTCAGACCAAGCGCAAAGCTTTTGTGAAGAGGTTCTGCCGACAGTGTACCAAGCTTCATTATGATAGCCTGACCCTGCAGGGTCATTATAATCGTCTAGATAGCTCATTTGAGAACCATCCCGCCCCCAAAAAAAACTACGGCGTTCTGTATTGGCGGTAAAGGCAGAAGGCTCCGGCCAAATACCGCCTCCAGCTATACTTTTATCACCATGATTATTAATAATGCTGGGAAAAACTTGCTTAAAGAGAGATTCATCTTTAGGAAGTTGAGAGCCAGCCAAAGCAAGAGTACTGGTAAGAAGTTGGATTTTTTCTAGTTTGGCGCTGAGTAATTCACTCAAGCCTTGTTGATTAACAGAAATCTGACTTTGTCGCTCTGCGGTTAAATCAGGTTTCACTTTCATTTCTATTACGAGATAAATACTAGCAAGAGCCAGTAAGAGAATAATGACTAAACCAATATTAATTTGCTGTCTAATTCTAATAGGTGATTTCATGAACAACCTCATTCTGTGCAACGCGGGTAGGGTATAGAAGACAATAATCTTTTATAAAGAGTGAGGGCAAGCGTATTTTTTATATAATCCATATAAAGGTATTATCCTGTTTTAGTTTCCAAAAATGGTTATCAATTTTATATTTTAGACCTGCGATTGTTAAGACTGTATTGCAATGTCCGAATAACTTAACTTATTTAAGTGACTTAAAGCGTCTTAAAAAAATTAGATACTTAATAAGAACTAAAGAAGTTTTTTGTCCGTCGCTAAGCATTCATAATCGCTTATTTTTTATTAGTTTTGCTTTCTTACTTGCGCTAGCATGAGGCAATTTCCTTTGGAGCCTAACCATGTTTCAACTTGTTCTTCTAAGTAATCAACAACATATCGATGTGGCGAATTTGTCATTGTCTGCGGAATTAATGGGCTTGCCGAAAGACATTCCAATTACTGTGCAGCAAACTTGTCTAATGGGCGGTAAGCAAACCGGTTCGCGCTTGATCACGTTAACAGTAGGTGACTCTGTTGTTCGTGTTGTGCCGACTCGCGGCATGGCGGTTCTGGATGTCATTAGGAAAGATGCGTCAGGACAAGACGTACGATTTGGTTGGGATTCGCCTGTTAAAGAAGTGGTTCATCCAAGCTTTGTTAATCAAGAAGCGTCTGGCGGCTTAGGTTGGTTAGATGGTTTTAACGAGATGATTGTGCGGTGTGGTTATCAGTGGGCAGGTCACCCAGGTCAAGACGGCGATGAGTTTTTGACATTACATGGTCGTATTCAAAACACGCCAGCCGACGAAGTGATTTTAGAGGTTGAGCAAGTGCCACCTTATCGTGTGACTTTACGTGGGCGTGTAGATGAAAAACGCTTTAAATTCACTAACTTTGAATTGCAGACTGTATTATCTCTGACGCCAGATGAGCCTTATTTATTGGTTGAAGACACCTTAACCAACAAAGGCAGTTATCCGCGCGAATACCAAGCGATTTACCACAATAATTTTGCTCAGCCGATCCTTGAAAAGGGGGCAAAACTGCATGTTCCTATGGCGGAATTATCCCCTTTTAATGACTACGCCGCTGGTGGTTTGAGTGATTGGAGCCAGATGCCTGAGCCAACCAAAGACTTTGACGAAATGGTATTTAATATTCGTCCGCTGAGTGACGAGAAGGGCTTTTCTCACGCGTTATTACACAATGCAGCGGCAAGCTGCGGCATTGAAGTGAGCTACCAAACAGATACCTTGCCAGTGCTGACCATATGGAAAAATACGGACACACTAGAGCAAGGTTACGTTGTAGGCATTGAGCCGGGTACTAGTTTTGCTTATAACCGCTCTTATCAGCGTGAATTAGGTTTGGTTCCGACGATTGGCGCGGGTGAGTCGAAGCACTTTGTGGTGCGTTTTGGTTTGTTAACGGATGAAAGTCAAATCAACGCCAGTGTGGCGAATATCGCTCGAATGCAAAGTGCTCAAACGACTCAAGTATTGTCTACGCCGATTGTGCGCCTTGATGAAGCATAGAGGTTCGGGAGTATCGCTCCCAATCGCCCGCTTCCATGTAGGGTGCGTTATCGAGTGGCTTGTTATAGACATAAATCCAGCCTTTACCATAAGGTGAGAAAACCCGCTTTCTGATATACATAGAGCTTTCTGGCGCTTTTGGGTCGTAGCCTTCCAGCTGATCCAAAGACGCGAGTATCTCATCTGAGACGTCGTACCATTCCACTCGAATTCGGCCGCTTTCGTCATGGGTCGAAGCAATGCCTGGGTAATTTCCCAGGTTGTGCATGCGAAAACCAGTTAGCCAGCCTAAACCGATGCGTTTGCATTCGGTAAGAAGTTCATGATTATTGAGCCCCTCACGAAGCGTTCCGTATACAGCAACAATGTTTGTAGGCATATTGAATTCCATAATGACAATCAAAGTGCACAAGATGAACTTGGTGGCAGGGTATTTCAAGTCCTCTAGATGGAAATTACAATGCCATGACGCAACCTTGATACATTCATGAAACTACAGCTGTTTGAATCGTTTGAGTCAGTCTTTCACGACATTTTGACGGTGTGCTTTTTCATGATCCAGTAGCCAGCGTTTTCGCTCTAATCCTCCGGCGTAACCGGTTAAACTGCCGTCTTTTCCAATCACTCGATGACAAGGAATGACGATCGCGACACGGTTCATGCCATTGGCTCTGGCCACCGCTCGTACGGCTTTGGGGTTATTCAATCGGGATGCTTGCTCTTGGTAGCTGGCGGTTTCACCAAACGGAATGTTGCCAAGCATGTTCCAGACGGCATTTTGAAAATCCGTTCCTGGTGTATGAAGCGGCACACTGAATTCGCCACGTGTACCTAGAAAATACTCTTCTAACTCTTGTTTTAGCTGTCTAATATGGGCATTTTCACCGGCCATAATCGGCGCTTTTAAGCGACGCTGTAAGTCTTCAAACTCGGTTTCTAACATACGTCGATCGACGAATTCCAACAGACAAATACCCTCGTCTGTGGCGCAGACAAACATAGGGCCAATCGGCGTTGTTAGCCTATCAATTAAAATCACAGCATTCTCCAAATTTAGGGTCGGTGCATGACCGAGTAACTTTTTAAAAGTGTAACCGAAACCACTTAAAGAATCGTAGCCTGAATCTAACGCTGTATTGGTGGCACTTTTCCCTGTCTTTAATTCTTGAAAGGCATAATTAATTCGATACATACGTTGAAAGGTTTGAAACGTCATGCCGTAATGTTGATTAAACCAGCGGCGCACAAAGATTGGCCTGATTCCCGACTCTCTTAATTGCTGGTCGGTGATTTTCGCTTTTGTACAATCGCGCACAAGGTCTATTGCTGCTTGCACTTCATAAGGCGTCTCATGGGTGTTTTCGGTGGGGCGACAGACTTTGCAGGGACGAAAGCCTGCGTCCATTGCGTCTTTGAAATGTGTGTAAAACACAACGTTTTCCCGCTTGGGTTTACGTGCTCGACAAGTCGCAATGCAAAAAATAGACGTGGTTCTAACACCCACGAAAAACACGCCAACATAACTAGGTTCACGGTTTATTAAGGCTCGGTAATAGTCGTCGGCTTGTTTTTCATCGGTTATTAGCATGTTGCGCCCTGTTTCTAGGTAATACTTACGTTCAGTGTATTGGGAGATTGTTTATTGGGATAGAGTGCTTTATTCCCAATTAAGCAACAACCGAAAATTGGACGAGTATTTTTTTAGGTTTGTTTTGCTCTCAAGTATGAATGAGAAGCTTAAGAAACAACCTATGATTTTGGCTCATAAAAAGACCCCCAATAATTGGAATATCCAACTATTGGGGGGCAGTTTATCTCTTTATGCTAGGCTTTTCGGTGCTTGAGCGATTACATCTGGCTGGATTTAAAGTGCCCAACCATGACTTTTAACTCATCTGATAATTTATTTAGCGCGGCAGCCGTTTCAGCAACTTGATTGGATAGATCGCTGGACTTGATTGTGCCATCGTGAATCACAATGACATTCGTATTGATTTCTTCTGCTACCAAATGCTGCTCTTCCGCTGAGGCACTGATTTGAATCATCATGTCTTTAATCTCAAGTACTGAGCGGAGAATTTCGCCAAAGACGTGATGGGTTTTAGAAGCCAAGACAACCGTATCTTTTGCGACGCTAACACTTTGATTCATTCTCGTCGTGGCAAAGCCGGTTTGTTGTTGTAGCTTGGTGAGCATCTTGTCAATTTCTTCGGTGGATTGCGCAGTTCGGCCTGCAAGTGTTCGAACTTCGTCGGCCACTACCGCAAAGCCTCGGCCTTGTTCACCGGCACGAGCCGCCTCAATGGCAGCGTTTAAAGCAAGTAAGTTGGTTTGCTCGGCAATGGCTTTGATGGTGTCTAAAATGCCGACGATATTTTCTGACTCTTTTGACAGTTCGATCATGCTTTCATTAGAGCTATTAATTTCTTTTTCTAAGCCATTAAGCGATTCCATTGTTTCTCTAATGAGTTTGTTGCCCTCTTTTACCTGAGATTCACTGTTTTCCGCTGCCGAGGCGGCACTGCTACAACTAGAAGCAACTTCATTGGCTGTCGCTACCATTTCATTAAAGGCCGTTGATACCTGATCAACAGAGTTAACTTGGTGTGAGGCGACTTCGCTGAGTTCCGAAGATAGGTTCTCAGACTGATGGGCAACCTGGCTGATTTGTTCGCTTGAAGATTTTGCGTGACCAACAATGCTGTCGATTGAAGAAACGAACTGATTAAAAGCAGAGGCCATTTGTCCTGCTTCGTCTTTGTTTTTAACTTCTAGGCGTTGCGTTAAATCCCCTTCGCCTTGGCTGATGTCAGTAAGTCGATCCGCCATATTTCTCACTGGGCGAATCACAACACTAGACAGTGTCGCACCAATAGTCATGAATATAGCGATCATCACCAAGGAGATGATAACAATCATAATAATTAGACTATTGGCTTGTGCATAAATCACTTTACTGGGAACTAAACCAATAAATTTCCAATTCAGTTCAGGTGACGTATACACTTTGGCAAACCAAGTTTCACCATTAATGGTCAGCTCTTGAGCCGTGCTTATATCAGCAAGCGTGGCATAGGGACGTGATGCTTCTTTAATCGATTTGAAGTTATTTTTAGGATCGGAAGGGTCCGCTAGAATGGTGTTGGAATCCTCTACCATGACGACATAACCTTCGCCGCCAAACTTCACGTTAGCTAATAGCTCAGTTAGCTTTTTCAATGTCACATCAATACCAACGACGCCGTAAAAACCATTTTGGCCATCAAAGCGTTGTATGTAATCGACAAGAGGTGCGTTGGTTGCGCTATCTCGGTAGGCAGGAATACGAACGGGAGTACGGCTATCGATTGACTGCTTATACCACCCTCTTTCGAGAGGGTTGTAATTTTTCGAGTTCTTAGCAATTGGCCATTGGAGGTAGCCAGTATCATTGGCTCCTAACCAAATATAGGTTAAATCTGGGTGAGAGTCTCCGAAAGCATCCATCAGAGCGAACGCTTCTTGCTCCAGAGGGGAGTTTTTATGCGGTGTCATCTCTTCTTGAGTGGATTGATTGACATAGCTTTTGATACTGCCAGGTGTCAATTTTTTTAGTGCGTTTGATTGAGCAAGAAAGGCTACATTTTCCGCTAGATTATTAAAATACATCGAAAAAATGGTATCAACATGACCAATTTCAGCTTGGCTTCGTTGTTCGAAACTTTGCAGGGCGCTAGAGCGCACATTCTGAATAATAACGGCAGAGATGATAAATATCGGGAGAATTACCCCTGCAGCCATTAATGCAATAATCTTAGACTTAACTGTCATTGAAACCTCTTTACTTATTTCATCCAATAAAATTAAGAAGTTTGGGAATGTTTAACGCACAGAAAAAACCATAGATAATGTTCGTTTCTTTGAAGTTACGTTCCTTGTACTTCTTGGGCACGAAAAATAATCTATTTTTATACGCTTGTCTTGTTATTTCTTATATAGCCGATTAACTCCAATCTTATTTCGCTGTCGATTTGCGTTAAGAACCTTTTGTCAGTTGATCGAATTGTCTTTATTATTCGTTCCTCTTTTTATTCTCCCCCGACTCGCTCATGAGCCACTTAAGGATAATGTTATGGATTACAGCGTATTCACCATTTCGCTTTTGATCGGCACAGGTTTCATTGCTGGTATTATCAATACATTGGCTGGAGGCGGTTCTAACCTAACATTGCCAGCGCTAATGGTTATGGGAATGCCGGCAGATATTGCCAATGCCACGAACCGAGTTGGCGTGTTTTTACAGAATGTGGCGGCGACGTTTGGCTTTCGTAAAGCGAAGAAATTGGATAACGCTGATATCCTTCCAGTGATGATTCCGTCATTGCTCGGTGGTGTTGTAGGCGCATTTGCTGCCAGTTATGCGCCAGAAACCTGGTTAAAACCGCTTTTACTGAGTGCCATGATTGGCATGACAATTATTATGATTGTGCGTCCGACCATGATTGCGCCACCAGAAGGCACTGTGCCTTTTAAAGTCACGGAAAAGCCGAGTGCGTGGATAGCTTTGTTTATCGCTGGTGTTTACGGTGGCTTCGTTCAGGCGGGGGTTGGATTTATTCTTATTGCGGCTTTGGCTGGTACATTGCGTTACGATCTGGTTCGTACCAACGCGCTAAAAATGGTCTGCACACTGGGGTTTACCGCCTTGGCGCTAGGCGTATTTATTTGGAATGATCAGATCCTTTGGATCCCCGGGTTAATCCTTGCCTCTGGCACCATGTTGGGTTCTTTCCTAGCCGTAAAAATGGCCATTAAAGCCAACCCAAAACACCTAAAATGGTTCCTATTCATTATGACCGTTTGTGGCAGTGCGGCCGCATTGTTGAGTGATTGATTCATGGGCAAGTTAAGGCAAGATCATTTCCCCAAGCAGGCTATGAAAATAAGACACTTCAAACCCTCAGATTCAACCGAAATAGCTGATCTTTTTCATGGCTCAGTGCATTCAATAAGCTCTGATATCTATTCAGCAGCACAGCTGGAAGCATGGGCGCCAACGCCACCAGATTACACTATGTGGAAAGAGCGGTTAGCGATAACCAAGCCGTTCGTTTCGACGATTGATGACGTCGTTGTTGGCTTTATCGAACTAGAATCGGATGGTCACATAGATTGCCTGTATGTGCATCGCAATTACCAGCGCCGAGGTGTGGCGTTGGCGCTTTTTAAACACGCCAGTGACGAAGCGATAAAGAATGGATGCGAGACCATGTATGTTGAGGCCAGTATTCTTGCTAAAGCCTTTTTCGAGAAAATGGGCTTTGACGTACAAGCTGAAAACATTGTTCAAAAGAACCACCAAGAATTGATCAACTATTCTATGATTGGTGCGCCAAAGCCTTAGTTATTCTCCTTTCAAATTTCCCCAGAGTTCAACAGCATGCCTTGTGGGCTGGTGTCGAATAATAAGACGCGATTCAAGTCGACCGACAAAGAAATACGTTCTTGGCGTTTAACGTGGGAACGTAGGTCGAGTCGGGCTTTGGCGTCTTCACCACCGAGCTTGAACATGATTTCTTTGTCGAAGCCGAGGTTTTCTACCAGCTCTACTTGTATGTCGTTGAATTCAAATAGGTTATCGCTTGGTGAGGACAGTGCGCTGTCTTCAAAGAAATCTGGGCGAATGCCAACCAATACTGTGTCGTGGGATTTTAGGTCGTGTAAGTCCACATTGGCGATTTTCGCTGCTGGCAGTCGGTAGTTGTCGAATAGCAGATCGTCGCCTTCGATTTTTGCTTCAATCAAGTTCATTGCTGGAGAACCAATAAAGGTTGCGACAAAGGTGTTGGTTGGCTGTAGGTAAATTTCCATTGGCGTACCGACTTGTTCGACAATGCCATCGCGCATCACCACGACTCTATCGCCTAAGGTCATAGCCTCGATCTGATCGTGGGTGACGTAGATCGCGGTCATGTTGTATTGATGTTGAATACGGGCGATTTCGGTTCGCATGTGATGGCGAAGTTTGGCGTCTAGGTTCGATAGCGGTTCATCAAACAAATATACATCTGCATCGCGAGCAAGGGCGCGCCCCATGGCGACACGTTGGCGCTGACCGCCAGATAAATCTGCGGGTTTGCGATCCAAATAATCGTCGAGCTTGAGCATTTCCGAGACGTCGGCGAGTTTCTCTTTAATGGTTTCCGCGTCTGCACCAGACTTTTTCAAACCAAAGACGATGTTCTCTCGCACTGACATATGCGGATACAAGGCGTAGTTCTGGAACACCATGGCGATGTTGCGTTTGTGTGGCGGCAAATCGTTAATGGCACGTTTGCCAATTTGTATTTCCCCTTGGGTGATGTCTTCTAGACCTGCCACCATGCGAAGCGTGGTACTTTTCCCGCAGCCACTTGGGCCAACCAGCACGACAAACTCACCGTCTTTTACTTCTAAATTGAGGTTCTTCACGATCGGCAAATTGCCGTAAGACTTATTAACATTTCGTAAGATTACGGAATTCATCGTAATATTCCTTTTATTTAATCTCTTCGGGTTTAATTCCTCGCCACTGTGGCGTAAAAAATTAAAAGATATCTTTGTCATTCCCGCGAAGGCGGGAATCCAGTGGTGTTGTATAAATAAGGTTATTTTCGATGGCCATAAGGGCTCGATTCCCGCCTTCGCGGGAATGACGGATACAAAAATTAGCGTTGTTTATTTTGAAATTAGTCATATTTATCCTTTCACGCCGCCGTCGGTAAGCCCGCCTGACAAATGTTTATTTGCCAACATGAAACAAATCACCACAGGCAATAGCGTCAACATGGACGCGGCCATGATGCGATCCCAAATGGCGTTTTTCGAGGTAAACAAAGTTTGTAATGCCAACGGCAAGGTTTGGAAATCTTGGTATTGTTTGAGGAACACGGAAGCAAACAAATACTCGTTCCAAGCGATGACAAAACAATAGATAAACACGGTAAACAGCATTGGCTTCGACAAGGGCATGATGATGCGCCAGAAGGCTTCTACCCTTGAGCAACCGTCCATCATTGCCGCTTCTTCTAGGGAGAAGGGAATGGTGCGGAAGTAATTTCCCAACATGTACATGGCGACTGGCAAGGTCTGAATCAGATAGATCAAAAACAGACTAAAAATCGTCCCAGCGGCACTGGACGCCAAGCCGACGTTAACGCTCATTTGATAGAGCGGAACCATCAGCAACACGCCGCCAACCATGTAGACAAACAAAACGCCGTTTGCCATCAAGGATTGCGCTGGGAAACGTAGGCGCGCAATGGCGTACGCCGCGAGAGAGGCCAAGAAAGTCGAGCAAATCCCTGTCACAAAGGAGATCACAAAAGTATTGAGCATGTAACGTCCGAACGGGAACACATCGCCACCAGAACTGAACTTTGCCAATAGCTTTTGTTTTTGATCTTCCGACAGCGCTGGATTACTCAGTAAGCGTTGTACACTGGCTGGAATGTCGGCTTCTTTTGCTGGCATCAAACCAAGCAGCTCTTTGTAAGCATCCAAATGTAAGACACGCGGAATAAGCGATGGATTGCCCCAATCGATAGGGTGCTTTAACGAGGTTGAAAGAATCTGCAAAAATGGAAACACGCAGAAAATCACCAAAGCGAGCACCAAGGCATACAAGATCACAGATTGGGTGGTTGAGCGTTTATTCATCATATTCTTCCCCTACCACTTAAGGACTTTACGAACGTACAGCCAGATCAAGCCGACCAGCACGAGTAATTGAATCACCGAAATTGCGGCGGCCACGCCTTGATCGACGATGCCAGCGAACGCTTGGTAGTAAGTGAAAATCGGCAAGGTTTCCACGTTCGGTGCAAGTAAGTAGACGTCTTCGAAGCGGTTTAAATTCCAGATAATGCGTAATAACACCACGGTGGCAATGACGAATCTTAGCTCTGGCAAGGTAACGTGCCAGAAGCGTCCCCAAGCATTTTGCCCATCTATCGCAGCAGCTTCGTATAAGTCTTTTGGCACGCTTTGCAGCTTGGCGAGAAACAGTAAATAGGCGATAGGAAAATGCTTCCAAATATCGAATATGATCACCACAAACAAAGCTGAATCTGGGTTACCGATGAGGTTTTCCCGAGTGTCGGTCAGGTGTAACACATCGACCACCACGTGGTTATAAATGCCGTTTACAGGATCGAAAATAAACTGCCAGCCGAACACCACACTGATCACAGGGGCAAAGTAGGGCAAAAGAATCAGGCCGCGGGCAAGATTGCGAAAACGGAACTCTTGGTTCATTAGAATCGCTGCCGCCAAGCCTAAAATAGTGGTGCCAGCAACTGTGCCGATCAGATAAATAACCGAGACACCAATGGAATGGTAATAACGCGGGTTGCCGAGCAAGTCCGTGTAGTTCTCCATGCCAACAAAGGTTTTAGTGCCGTTGAGCTGAACATCAAAAAAACTCAGATAGATGTTGAACAGGATCGGGTAAATCACCAGCAGGCCAATGATTCCGACCGCTGGTGCAACCAGCTTTAAACCCAGTCGAGATTCATTTTTTATTAAGACAGAAGACATATTTTCTTCCCTTTTTTACGTTTAACCCCACCCTAACCCTCCCCTTAACAAGGGGAGGGAACTGATCACTGCTCCTTCCCCGGCTAAGGGGAGGTTGGGAGGGAGTAAAATCACTAAAACCCTACCCTAGCTCTCCCCTTAATAAGAGGAGGGAACTGATCACTGCTCCTCCCCCTGCTAAGGGGGAGGTTGGGAGGGGGTTGAGACTTATTGGCCTATAATCGATTTCATTTCCGCTTCAGCATCATTCAGCGCAGCTTGCGGGTCTTTTCCCTCAATGGTGACGCTGTAGATCATTCGCGGAATGACAGATTTAGCAAAGATAGCGCCAGAGGCTGGGAAGGTTTTGCCTTCAACGACAGAAAAGGAGCGAAGGTTGTCAAAACCAGACACGATCTGTTTCATCTTGTCTGCGCCATAAAGTTTGAATACGCCGTTTGGATCTTCCAAATACGCTGGATCTTCTGCAATGCCTTTCAGCATTGGGTTCATGCCACCCGGTGCCATATGTAGGAAAGTGATGTAACTGGCAGGGTCGTACATGAATTCAATAAAGTCTTTGGTGGCTTTGGTGTCCTCTGCGCTTTTCGCTTTCAAGGCGACAAGGCCAGACAAGGTGCCATAAGACGCGGCGCTTTTGTGGGTGATAATTGGTGCGAACTCAGTGTTTTTAACCAACTCAGGGTCAAAGGTGCCACCGCTGAGCTCTTTGAAGTTTGCTGAAGACAGTGAGCCTTTGGCCACTTCTGCCAAAGCGAGATCATCCATTATGTAAGTGGAATAAAAGAACATGCCCATCTTGCCTTGCAAGTAATAATCTCGAGCACGCCAATTCTGTGGGCCTGGTGGATTGTATTTCGCTAATTCTTTGTAATATTCGATGGTTTCGAGTGTGGCAGGGCTGTTGAAGACTAAATTGCCGTTGGCATCGAACTGGCTGGCATTATTGGAAAGCGCCAGTTGAGTGAAGACTTGTTCTGTGTAGCTGTCCTGCTTGGTGCCGACCAAAATGCCGTACTGATTATTGGCTTTGTCAGTGAGCGCTTTGGCCGCTTTTTCGATATTTTCCCAAGTGTTTGGCGCTGCTAAGCCTTTTTCATCAAACCAATCTTTGCGGTACCAAATTCCCTGAATAAAACCATGATAGGGCAAGCCATAGTATTCCCCAGAAGGCGATGTCAGAGTGGTCAGAGCCCCTTTATGAAAACGACTCTTGCCAATATCTTGAATGACGCCTTGATGAGTCTTGGTATCGACAATGCCTTCTTCGCCAAGCGCCATGATGATCTCGGAATTGACCTCAATCAGTTGCGGTGTTGTACCTGCTGCGACAGCGGCAGCCATTTGTGTCGCCATTTCGTTTTCATCGACGGCGACGACTTTGACGGTCACACCATCGTTTAAGGCTTCAAAGGTACTGGCCAGCAATTCAATATTTTGTAGTCGGTCAGTTTGAGTTTGTGCTGTCCAAAATTCTACCGTGGCGGCGTGAGCGAGTTGGCTTATCAGGAGTCCGTTTGCCAGCACTGTGCCGGCAACGAATAGTGAAGTTTTAGTTTTCATTATGGCTTCCTCTTGTTTTTATTTGTCTGCTTCTTGTGGCTTTAAAAACACGTGTTATTAAAGTCCTATCGTCACAACCCCCGGAGCTAAAACGACTTGCAGGTCCTTCACCGGAGTCCCTTTGATGCGCGCTACCATCATTTCGGCAAGCTGTTTACCAAGCTGTGCTGGTGGTGCTTGCTGAATGCTGGTGATCCCCATACTGGCGGTTAGCTCATCAGTGGGTGTATCACAACCAATGACACTCACAGGTTTTTCTCTTTCATTTAACTGTGAGTTGTGCAATCGCATGGCCGCCAATGCAGCGGCTCGCGCGCTGGTGCTGGTTAAGCAAATCAACGCGGTGATATCTGGGTGCTGGAGCAAAAATTCAGCACAAGCGAGGTAACTTTCTTCCTCGTCAAAGCCCACTTCTAACCATTGTTCAGACGCAAGAGAAAGCCCAATTTGCTCGGCTGCATCTTGGATGCCACGTCGCCTTTCTTGGGCGAAAAAATACCGTTCGCTTACTGATACCACGCCAATTTTCTGGTGGCCTTGTTCGCTTAGGCGACTCAGGCTTAAATGACCGACTTGGTAATTATCCAAATCTAGCCAAGCAAATTGCGCCGCGCGCTCGGTGCGTCCGTAACACACAAAAGGCACATTAAGTTTCAGTAAACGATGGACTTTCGGGTCATTAACCCGAGTGCGAAGGAGCAGAAAACCGTCTTGATCGCCTGCTTTGACAAGGCGTTCAAACTCACTTAATTCCTGTTTGTCGGTATCGATTGCGACCACTTGCAGTAAATAACCTTCTGCTTGCAGCGCGTGTCGAGTTCCAGCTAACACCTTCGAAAGAATGGGGTCGAGATATTGTGTGTCTTGGCAAGGAATAATCGCTGTGATCACACGCTTTGCTTGCACCCAGTGTGCCATTTCTGGCCCTTTCAATTGGTAACCCTGACGTGCCGCTTCTTTTAGAACTCGCTTTTTTGTACTTGGGCTAATATCTGGGTAATCATTCAGTGCTCGTGACACTGTGGATACTGATAACTCCAACTGGGTTGCTATCTCTTTAATTGACATAGTGTTTTAGATGCACCTAAACCATTCTTATTATTCTTACTGTCCATCATTTAAGCCGAATTTAAAAGACTTAATCGTGCATTTTGTGACCAGCATTAATTGACGTTAAGACCGAAAATGTTTCGATGCAATACTTTATTTTTGCACAATTTGAGGGCGTTTTACTGAAACATGATATTGCTGGAAAGTAGGTGAAGTAAGACTTGAAGTGAAAGAGCTAACTCGATTTGATTGAGTTAGCTCTTAGGGTGAAAAGGGCTAATCTTTCATTTTATCGACCATTTCGACGAATCTCGCTACGCCAGATGAAATTTCAGTAAGACCACGAGACACCTCATTAATACTTTCTTGTCCGTGAAGCGCAATGCCTGTAACCGAACTCAACATGTTATCCATTTCATTGATCAAATTATGGTTTTTCTCTACCACTTGGCCAATTTCAGCCGTAGCCGCAGCGGTGTTGCTGGCGAGTTTGCGAACTTCATCAGCTACTACAGAGAAACCGCGTCCAGCATCACCTGCTCGAGCCGCTTCTATTGCTGCGTTTAGGGCGAGTAAATTGGTTTGGTCTGCAATGGATCGAATGGTGACGACTATGTCGGAAATGCTTTTGGATTGTGTTTTGAGTAAATCTCCTATGTCTGCAGCGCTTTTTACTTTTTCAGCAATTTCATTAGAGGTTTGTACTGAAGCATTGAGGATATTTACAGCGTTTGATGATACCTGGCTGGTTTGCTCAGACGTGGCGGCAGCGAGTTCAATCGCGTTCATGGCATTGTTTACGCGCTCTGAAATGTCTGAGGCGAACTTAATGACTTTGTGTACTCGACCTTTATCATCAAAAATTGGATTGTACGTCGCTTCTAACCAAATGGATTTTCCATCACCATTAAAGCGTTGGAAGCGTCCGGATGAATGCTGCCCACGGGCCAAATCTGTCCAAAAATTAGGATGCTCCCTGTAAAATTTTTCATCACAGAACATTTTATGATGTTTGCCAACGATCTCTTTCAGTTCGCATTTCATGGTTCTTAAAAAATTACTGTTGGCATGAAGTATATAGCCCTCTGGGTCAAACTCTATGACCGCAAGGGAGCGGTCCAATGCCGTCAACACCGCATTTTTGCTTGCTAAGGATTCTTGCATTTCGGTGATGTCATTGGCTATTTTGAGGATCTTTGTCACTTTGCCGCTATCACCAGATACGGGAAAGTAACTGGCTTCTAAATGAATGGGTTGCTTGTCTTTTTTGAAACGCAAAAAAGTGCCATTAAAGGATTTGCCCGCTTTTAAGTCATCCCAGAAGGTTTTGTACTCTGCTGACTTTGCATATTCTACGTCACAAAAAATACGATGATGTTTACCGACGATTTCTTCTAGTGTGTAACCGATGGCGTCCAAAAAAATGGGATTGGCATCTAAGATAATGCCTTCCAAATTGAAGCTGATACACGCCGTATTTTGCTTTATAGCGTTTAATTCATCGTGGCATTGTTTTAACTGCTGAACTTGCTGTGTTGAAACCGAGGGCTTATCTTCTTTTTTGCTGAAAAACATCTAGGCTATCCTTAAATAACGGTTTTTAACCTGCTTAACAAACGGATGGTTATTTTTTGCTAAATAAGGAAGAAGATAACTTCCATTCCATATTTATTTTTTAATTATGGATTAAGGGATTGATATTTGCGTAATCAAAAAATAAATATTTTTATCATCTTGGCCTTTCAAACTCTTTCCGCGCTCGATCAATTTCCTCCCGCATAAAACAGTCTTCTGCGTGGTCGTTGATGAGTCCCATGGATTGCATGAAGGCGTACATGGTCGTTGGGCCGACGAATTGCCAGCCGCGTTTTTTGAGTTCTTTAGAAAGGGCTATGGATTCGGCGCAGGTGGTTTGGGTTTCGGGCAGTGGTAGGGTGTTTTCGTCAGGCTCGTAGCGCCAAATAAACACCGCTAATGAACCTTCTTTTTCGACCATTTCAATAGCACGTTTGGCATTGTTAATCACTGCGAGGATTTTGCGTTTATTTCGCACGATGCCTTGGTTGCTGAGTAATTCTGCTATTTCTTTTTCACCAAATAATGCCACTTTATGAAAATCGAATTGCTGGAAGGCGAGGCGAAAGTTTTCTCGCTTAGTCAAAATGGTTCGCCAACTCAAGCCAGACTGAAAGGTCTCCAGACAAAGCTTTTCAAATAAACGTTGGTCGTCGTCGACAGGAAAACCCCATTCTGTATCGTGATAATGGGGAAAGTCTGGCGCTGAACTTGCCCATGCGCAGCGGGTTTTGGGTTGCCTAGTTTTACTCATCTTTCGCTGCTTGTAACTGACTTAAATCTGCACCGGCGATGGCGTCTAAATGTTCGGTGATTTTTTCGGCGCTCCAATCCCACCATGCAATGTCTTGTAATGCTTGAATGGTTTGCTCGTCAAATTGGTATTTGATGACCTTGGCGGGATTGCCACCGACTACGCTGTAAGCTGGTACGTTTGATGTCACCACGGATTTGCTGGCGATGATAGCGCCATTGCCGATTTGCACGCCTGGCATGATGGTGGCGTCGTAGCCAATCCACACATCGTTACCTATATTCGTATCGCCTTTGTAGGGCAAATCACCGGCTTTGGGCGCGGCCTTTTCCCAACCATGGCCGAAGATGTAAAACGGATAAGTCGAGAACCCGGCGTTGGCGTGATTGGCGCCATTCATGATGAATGTCACGTCTTTTGCAATGGCGCAAAACTTGCCAATAATGAGCTTATCGCCAATAAAATCAAAGTGATAAAGCACGTTGCTTTCGAAGCGTTCTGGCCCTTCAGGGTCGTCGTAATAGGTGTAATCGCCAACGATGATATTGTCGCGGGTAATGAAGTTTTTAAGATAACCGACTTGCGGAAAGCCCTTCATCGGCGCTTTGTTATCTGGGTTGGGTCCTTTCATTTTGTCTCCTTGTAAAAGGTTCTGATGACAGATTGTCACAGAACTGTCATCTAGATGCTTTCTACTGTCTGTATAGTCAAAGGGAAGTAATAAGGGAAAACAGTTATGCCTTCAACCCCAGTTGTGGCGACTTTGCAAGAGCATGTGTCTTTTCTCTTGCATGAAGTCGAAACACACTGCCATCTTGTGGAGCTTTTTTTTACCTCCAGTTCAACGGCTCTGCTGTCGAGTATTCGTGGTCGTCGTGGTTATGTGCAAGCGTTACGTGAAAAAGCCGATATTGAAACGGCGCGGTTGTTAGAGCGTCGTAAAGCCAATACCAGTTTTCACGCTCAGGTCAAAGGCATGCATTCCTTGGTGATCGCCCTTGAAATGCTGACTCAACATTGTTTTGACTGTATTCGGGAAGGTGCTTTAGAGGAGAGTTACGAGCATCCTGTAGGGCAAGAGTGCCGCAAGTTAGTGAAGCGCATCAGACGTGCTTTGCGCCTTGTGAAAGTTGGTGTGGGTGACAATCGTCGCCGAACAGGTATCAAGTTAGGTCGACGCACGCATAAGCTGCTGGTGAGCTATAACGAGCTGCAAGCGTTAACGTTGCAAGCGAAGTTCGACCTGAGTGATGACCAGTTGCGTGCATCTATTCTTAGCAATGTCAGTGTGAAACGTTTGATCGAGCAATTAGGTGTGGTGGCAGAAGCTTTGATCAAGGCGGATCTCGGCCAAGTGGCAACATTGCAAAATTACCCTCATTTATTGGACAGCGCGACCAACCTGAATTATGACCTGCGAGATTTGAAAGTTCGCCGTTTGGCGTTAACACGCTCTGGCAGTGCTATTGCGGCGATTACTCATAAGGATGAATCCGGTAAAGAGGTGTTGGCGGTTTACAAAGAAGGCGATCGCGCCAAGATTGAAGAAGAAGTGGCTGGCGTCAATCAATGGCGCAATATTGATCCTAGATTAGCCCCTAGCGTTCTTTCTCAAACAGGCACATCTCAAGTCAATGGGAAGAAGGATGACAGCAATGAGCAATCGTCTTTATTGATCGAACACATTCCGGGAAAGACCTTGGAAGCTTTGCTGCTCGACGGTGACCAAGACGCTACGAAAGCCGCGTTAAAAGCCTTATTTAAAACCCTGAACCAAACGTGGAAAGTGAGCCTGACGCCAGAGTCTTGCACAGCGAATTTCATGGGACAGTTGCAAAAGCGTATTGGCGACAGTCGTAAGGTTCATCCTGAGTTTTTCAAAGAGGAAGAACGCATTTGTGGCTACATCAGTCTAAGCTTTGATGAGTTAATACGTCGCGTCGCGATACAAGAAACGCGTTGGCGAGCGCCGTTTTCCGTGCTCACCCATGGGGATTTTAACGTCGACAATCTGATTTACGATGACGCGGAAAAGCGCGTGTATTTTATTGATCTGCATCGTGCGTCTTATTTTGATTATGTTCAGGATTTGTCGGTGCTAATGGTCTCGATTTATCGCTTACAAGTGTTAAGTGGTGAGACGCGGACGCAGATGATGGAAAGCGCCAAAGAGGTATATCGCTTTGGTCGTCGTTTTGCCTCTCGCCAGCAAGATATCACTTTTGAAGTGCGCTTAGCCGCGGGTCTTGCTCGCTCGTTTGCCACTTCTACACGTTTTATTTTCGATAAAAAACTCGCTTCCCGAATGCATTTACGTGCTCGCTATTTGCTGGAGTGCTTAGCGAGACTGTCACCAGAACAAGCCCAAACATTTACTTTACCGCTTAAGGAGCTTTATGTTGAATAAGCCGAGAATCGGGGTCATTGGCATCCCGGGAAAATGGTCCACAGAAGTATTGGCGGATCGTCTTGAAGAACGTACCGGCTTTCGTGCCGTGATTGATATGAGCCAAGTAGAATTGCGTTTAGATACCAATCAACTGATGTACAAAAATTTGGATCTGATGACCTTAGATGGTCTAGTGATTAAGAAGATCAGTGACGTCTATTCACCTGCCACAGAAGATCGTATTCATCTGTTGTCCTATGCAGAACGCGCTGGCGTTAAATTGTTTAGCCCGACGCAAAGTGTCGGTAACTTAGTGAACCGCCTGAGTGGCACCTTGGCCTTGCAACAGGGCAATATTCCTATGCCCTTGACGCGCATTACAGAAAATCCAGAACAAGCGTTTGCCACCGTAAGAGAGTTTGGTTCAGCGATTTTAAAACCGCTGTATTCTACTAAAGCCCGCGGCATGATTATGTTGACCGAAGACGAGAGTGACGAATTTGTTCGTAACGCATTGGAAGAGTATCGTCAGAGTCAGTCGATTTATTATATTCAGCAAACCGTGAAATTAGATGGCCGAGATTTGGGCATGGTGTTTGTTGGCGGTGAATACCTTTGTACTTACGCACGTGTTGGCAATAAAGATTCTTGGAACACCACGATTAACAGTGGTGGTAAATATGAGAAGTTTGAGCCAGATGCCGAGTTGATTGAATTAGGCCGCCGAGCCCAATCCTGTTACGACCTGAGTTTTACCACTGTGGACATCGCTTTGACGGATCAAGGCCCAGTGGTCTTTGAAGTGTCGGCTTTTGGTGGTTTTAAAGGCGCGTTAGAAGGTTGTGATATTGACGCTGCTAGTGTGTACGCGGATTTTGTTTTAGAGCAATGCGCCTTACAAGAGTGTGTCCAACAAACAGGCACATTACAGAAGAAGGAGATCGCATCATGATGAAAACCTTATTGAACTTGCCCCATGTAAACGAAGCATTAAGTCAGTGTGCCGAAACGATTCGACTTCATTTTGCCGAGTTATCTATCACTGTGCATTCTAATGAGGCTATGTTGTTGGCAGGTATCGCCGATTATTATCGCAGTTATTTAAAAGCGGAAGTCCATACCACAACGTCTTTGAACCTTTACGTGATGGAGCAAAGCGTCGTTGGCGATGAATTGGAATGGCTAGAAGTGCCTCGTGAAGAGGGCAAGCAAGGACGCAAGGAAGGTTTCATCGATGTGGCTGGTGGACGCTGGATTAAGAAATTTAAAACCGGCATGACGTTTTTACAGCGACCGGATCATACCGTTGCTGTTGGCCCTTGTTCGTCTAATTTGGCTCAGATTATCAATTTTATTAACAACCAGTTTTTGAATCATTATTTGCGTCAAGGCTTTACCTTGGGGCATGCGTCGGCGTTTTGTGTGAATGGTGAAACGACGGCTATTGCCGCAGGCTCAGGCGGTGGTAAGTCCACCTTGATGCTGCGTTGCTTGGAACAGTCAGAGCGCGATTTCCTCACCAACGACCGTATTCTGTTTAAGAAGACCGAACAAGGTACGCAAACCATCGGCTTGGCAAAGCTGCCGCGGGTGAATCCCGGCACCCTTTTGCATTCCGATCGTCTACGCCATATTTTGCCTGAGTCTCGTCAACAAGCCTTGCGCCAAATGCCACAAAGTGAGCTGTGGTCTTTGGAAGAAAAATACGATGTGCAAATCGAAGATGAATACGGGCCAAACCGCGTACGTCTAGCTGGCAACCTGTCTCGCCTCATTATGTTGGATTGGTCGCTAGACAGTGCTGAGTCGACGCAACTTGAGAGGGTTGATTTGGCTTCTCAGCCGGAAGTGATCGAAGGGCTGCGCAAACGTCCGGGGCCGTTTTATCAAGATAAATCCGGTGCTTTTGCTGATCTTAACGCCATAGATTCTGTGGCGCATTATGGCAATGAACTTGAGCATGTGAAGGTTTATCGGCTCACCGGTAAGATCGATTTTGATCGCGCCTATGAATTAATCGCTGCACTTGATTGAAACTTAAGTGCTCGATTAATGGCACTTTTAAATAAAAGGTAATTTTCACCATGCAAAGCCCTATCCCTGTGATTACAGAGCACCCAAACCATACGGACATTATCAAGCGTTTGCCAAATGCTTGGACAACATGGCCGCGTGATAACAGTTCGGTGAACAGCCATGTACTCGCGGCTCAAGATACGCCTAAGCGTTATCAAAAGAATAAACTACGTTGGCCTAAGCGCTCTGTGGTGTTTATTTCTGATCCTCATGCGGACGCGCTTGCTTTTGAGGCTTCCTTGATTGCGGCTGGTGTCGCTGAACGTAAGAAAAAAGCGGGGCTAGGGCACCTTACCTTGACGAAAAAAGGCAAGCGATCTGAAATCATTGTGGGTGGTGATTGTTTAGATAAAGGTCCCAGCAACTTAGAATTACTGCGGAGTGTAAAACAGCTTTATAAGCTTAAAGCGCGTGTCACCTTGTTGGCTGGTAATCATGATTTGCGTTTACTGATGGGCTTGTTGGCGTTGGCGCGTAAAAAAGACGTGGGTAACCAGCACTTTTTTGTACGCATGGGCAAAAAAGTCGTGCCTCTGTTTCGTGAAGTCTTCGACGAATATTTAGCGGATACAAAGTGGGATAAAAAAATTCCCGATGAAGACTCATGTCGTGAGTTGCTATTCCCAGGTGATGATTGGTTTAAAGCGTTTCCGTTTCATGCTGCTGGCTTTTTGACCGCTGAGGGGATTGATCGTGAAGTGCGAAAAATGGAGTCGAAAAACCATAGCTTTGAAAAACATTGTTTGTCAGCAGGATTGAGTCTGCGACAAATCTACGCAACCTCGTTGAAATGCCAACAGTTGTTTTTACATAAGAAAGGCGAATTCAACTGGTTTTTCCGCAAGATGGAATTGGTTGCCAAGCGGGGCTCCTTTTTGTTTTTGCATGCCGGGCTGGACGACAGCATGGGGCTAATGCTGCTGAAAAACGGCACTAAGTATGCGAACAAAGCGTTTCATCAGAATCTAAAACGTCGTGATTTATTCAGTTTCTATTACAGTTCGATCGCCAATACGTTTCGAACAAAATACCGCGACGCAGATCTGCCTTTGACGCACCGTGGCGTACATGCCATTCACAAAGCAGGTATTCATGTGGTGGTGCAAGGCCACATTAACCGCCAAGAAGGCCAGCGAGTGACCATTAAAAAAGGCTTGGTGCATGTTGAAGCCGACATCACCTTAGATTGTCATTCTCGAAGTGCCGAAGGTTTAAATGGTTATGGCATAGGCGCCACCTTAATTGATAAAAATGTCGGTATTGTGGGCCTTAGTTGTGACTATCCTACTGCAAAAGTCATGACTGCTACTGAACTACAAGGAATTTACGCGGAATCATTATGAAATCAAAAACCGAATTTAAACACGAAGCGCTATTAAACCCAGAAGACATTCAGGATGTATTAAAAGCGCTTTCCAAGGGGTTGGGCAAAGGAAAACTGGAATTTAGTGATGAAAAGGAAGGTGCTTTATTGCTTAATCCAAATGGATTACTGCGCTTGAAAGTAACTGCCTCTGAAGATGAAGACAGCCAGCAATTTGAAGTCAAAGTTCGTTGGGAAAAACAGCCAAAAAGACTGAATAAAACAGCGCCTAATATTGCCTCTTGACCCTTCTGTCGCCCTCTTCTGGGCGACTTTTAAAAATATCCAGAATTTTATCCGTTACATTGACAAAAAACACATTTATTTTCACAATTGCACATATACTGTACAGTTGTAAGCTGTTTGATTTTTAATCACTGTCTCTTAGGGGTAAAAGGATATGCTCTCGTTCTCTCAAAAACTTTATTTAGGCTTCGCCGTTGTTGTTAGTCTTTTAGCCTTGATTGGCACGACGGCATTTTTTGCTCTTAACAAGGCATCGAGCGGTTTTGATGAATACCGATCGATGGCAAGGGCAACGAATGCCGTAGGTCGGGTGCAAGCAAATATGCTGATGGTCCGTATGGATGAGAAAAGCTATATTGCGACCGGAAGTGAAAAAGATAAAGAAGCATTTGACTATTACTGGGGTAAAACTCAGACGCTCATTGATGAGGCCGCGACAGACCTTAAATCACCCGAAGACTTGAAGATTATACAGGAGCTAGAAGAGTCAATGACCAATTACTCTAATGGCTTTGAAGAGGTGGTGAATTTAAAAAGGCAAAGAAACGAATTAGTTGAAAAAGTGTTAAACCTTAAAGGTCCGACGATTGAGAAAAACCTGACTGAAATACTGATTTCAGCCAAAGAGGATGGCAATGTTAACGCGGCATTTCATGCTTCTCTTTCGATGAGGCATTTATTGCTCGCGCGTTTGTATGTACTGAAGTTTCTAGAATCCAACGATATTGAGGCTGTTGAGAGGGTTACTCAAGAGGTGACTGATCTTAATGCGGAAATGCAGAAGCTTGATCAAGAGCTGCAAAAACCAGCCCATAAGGCCTTATTAAACTTGGTTTCTCAAGAAATGGTGATTTATAAGCAAGCCTTTGATCAAACCGTTGCTGTTATATTAGATCGCAATGCGATTGTGAATGATGTATTGAATCCAATCGGTAATGTTGTGACAAAAATGACAGAAGACCTGAAGTTATCCATTAAAAACGAGCAAGATAAACTTGGCCCCGAGTTGACCGAAAGTAATGAGTTTACGATCGTGCTTATTGAAGTGTCTGTTGTCATAGCCATCTTATTGGGGGCTCTCATTGCTTGGCTAATTACCCGTTCAACCACATCGCAATTAGGTGGCGATCCTGCTTTGGTCACGCAAGTCGTAAGAGGCGTGGCAAAAGGCGACTTGGAAGTTCAGTTACCAAGCAATAATGAACAAGAAACCAGCTTATATGCTGCTATTCGAGTCATGGTGGCAAGCTTGAAAGAGAAAGCGGTTTTGGCTCAAAAAATTGCAGATGGCGATTTGACTGCTACAGTTGTATTAGCCTCTGACAAAGACAGTTTAGGACGAGCTTTGAAAGATATGGTGAAAAACCTTAACTCTATACTGTTGGATATTCAAAATGCTGGGGAGCAAATTGCAGCGGGTAGTTCACAGGTTTCTATTTTCAGCCACTCTCTTGCCGAAGGTGCGACTCAACAGAAAGATAATCTACAAACAATTTCTGCGGCATTGGAACAGTTGTCAGTACAAACGAGTGAAAACGCTGAAAGTGCTAAAGAGGCGAATCAGCTAGCTGATAAAGCTCAAAAAGCAGTTGTGGAAGGCCAATCACAGATGCGGGCCATGATAGTGGCAATGAATGAAATCAAAGCCGCTGGCGAAAGTATTGCCGGTTTTATTAAGACCATTGATGAAATTGCAGAGCAAACGAATTTGCTGGCATTAAATGCGGCCATTGAAGCTGCCAGAGCGGGCGAGCAAGGCCGTGGCTTTGCGGTGGTTGCCGATGAAGTGCGTGGCTTAGCGTCAAGAAGTACCGGTGCGGCTGCTGAAACGGCTAAGTTGATCCAATTGTCATCCAGTAAGACCGCGAATGGCGTTGCTATTGCAGAAAGTACCGATAAATCTCTTAAAGATGTTTTCGATGGTATTAATGAAACCTCGGCCATAGTGGCGAAAATTGCTGCGGCGAGTAATGAGCAAGCATTGGCGGTAAACGAAGTGTCTCAAGCGATGGCATCAGTTGGTGATGTGGTTGAGCAAAATGCGGCGGGTTCTGTAGAAGGCGCTGCCGCAGCGGAAGAGCTAAGTGGGCAAAGTGCTGCGATGAAACAAACCATGGAGCGCTTTACACTGGCAAGCTAACTTTGGTTAATCATTCGGCTTTACGCTGTTTTGGTCACATAAATGCTTAAATAACCACTAACGCCTTAAAGTGTTAGTGGTTTTTTATTGCCGTATTGGCATGGACTTTAACCATGAAAGGTGGCCGATGTTACTACTGTGACTTAACTTCGTGTATGGTGATAAAGATCTACCACCTTCAACAGAGCGCGTTATCTCTGATTGTCCCACAGTTGAATTGTCATTATAGTAGTAAGAAATACCTGATACTCATTACCACTATAATTATAAAAAACGAAAGGGCTAAGTATGTCCAAATACCTAGTTTTTATGGTTGGGTTACTGTATTCGCTTTCCTCCGTATGGGCCGCGAATCCGTCTATCAACAAGCTGAATACCTGCGTTGCTTTGGTTGAATTTGTTGACTCCAAGCTGGATGATTATGCCGATCATTATTCCTCGGAAGACATGGCTGTCGTTCACCGTGGTTTATCTGCGTATAGAAGCTTCCTGCAGGATGATGTGGTTACGCCAAAATTATTAAGCATGTATGGCGGCAATGCCGTTCAGGCGAAACTAATGCAGACGCTGTTTGATCGACAAAAGAAAACGTTTGCGTCTCACCTTAACGAACGCTACACCGAAAAAAAGCTCTTCACAGACTACGCCGCAGCGATTAATGACTGTACGGCTTACACTCGTATCAAACCTGAGGTCGTCAAGTCTTTGAACACTGCGCTTGATCGGATGATCTTGATGGGTAGGCAAGTTAAGTAATCGCTTAGATGCTTCCATGTAAAAATAGCAGTCAGTACTGATAGGTTTACAGCGGCGTTGGTGCGGTGGTGATTTGATGCATGAATCTTGCAAAGAGTGGTTTTTCTTTGCAAGATTCATTAAAGAATCAAAATCCGATTGGCTGATCTGTGAAAGTGGTCATTGATAGCAAATGCTGCTCATTGAGGTAATTAAGCAGCTCTGTATTTACATCATGTTGGATATTGGGCAAACCTTGATTGCCAAATATGCGATTGATTTCAATCACATAAGGCGTAGAACCTACCATGGCAATATCGAATCCGGCATGATTAATGTCCAGTGATTCAGCTAAATATGTGACTAAGTCCTGCGCTTCTTTTGGTATTAAGGCAACTTCCACCTGCCCGCCTTGGCTGATGTTGTTATGGAAACCATTGTCTGACTGCAGACGCCAATAACCACTGACAATTTTATTGCCCACCCAAATAACACGCATGTCTCTGTCTATTGGTAGATATTCTTGCGCATACAATACGTCGGTTTGAGCAAGGTAATCACGCCACTGACCAATGGTTTCTATCAAGAAAACGCCATTACCCATACTGCTGCGAGGGATTTTAGCGACAAAAGGCGATGGCATTTCATCCCAAATTTTTTCCGCTTCATAGGGCGTATTCGCCGCAATAATTGTATAGGGGTGCTGCAGTGGCGCAACGGTACGAAAAGTTCGAGTCATCTCTACTTTGTCGTGGCCAATCATATAAGTAGCAAGACTAGGGAAAATTCGCTTTTTTAGCCCGTGAACTAATGCATTAAGCTGCCAGTATTGAGGAAATAATAGCCAGTCGGCTTCTTTGATCTCATCAAGGTGGTCGTACATAGATTCAGGTTTGATGTAGCGGACCTGGGGTAAATGTAGTGTTCTTAGGGCGTCAAAAGAGATGATCTTCATTTGGTAATAATCAGTAGCTAAACATGCCGCGATTGTGAGGCTTGATTGCTAAAAAAGAAACAAAAAAAACACCATAATTTTAATGACCTTATGGTGCTGCATAAGGTCATTTTATGGACGCTTTTTTTCAGTTCCTCAAGCTTTAACAAATTAATGTTCTCGAGGTGCGTATTTTAGAAAAACGCCAAGAGAGATAAGCAAGAACCCTGCACTAGCAACAATGGCTACGGGGTAATACAAGTTCCCCGCCATATCGAGCTGGCTGTATTTGATCACCATAATTAAGCCTTCTAATGCCATAGCAACACAAACTGTACCGATAAACCTCGGCAAGGTTCGTCGTAATAAAACAATAATGTCATGCTCGTTATCGCTGCCGTATTCTTTATTTATCACCATCGCCAGCTCAAATACGGCAATGGCGATGATGTTAGAGTTGATGATCTTAATGATCACTTGGGTGAGGCTTTCGCCGTGATTGTATTCACTGAAAGCTCCGGCGAAGCTGGCGAAAACAACAAAGCCTGCGAGGGTAAAAAAGATCGTTGAGAATGTTTTAGCAAAGGTTTTTTGGATATTAATGTTCATGGAAAGAAGTCACCTTATTGAAGATGTTTCTAACAATAGAGCTTCTTATATCAATAAAAAGAGAGGCCTACGCGTTACCGCGATGCTTCCTTGTTGATTACGGGGAATCTTCAGTCTTTACGAATGAGCGAAAGTGGATCACGCACTTCGCTCCCATCCCATCAGTTTATTAAGAAGCTAGACTGCTTCTTTATCAGTAAGTACGGGTTTCGTTTTTCGAATACGACGAATAGAGTCTATAATCAGCATTGCCAATGCCGACCAAATTAGTACAAAAGTGGTGAGTTTTTCGGCGCTAAGTGGCTCGTCATACAAAAAGACCGCTAGAAAAAACATGCCTGTTGGTCCGATGTACTGGAAGAAGCCAAGAGTCACCATGCTGACTCTGTTTGCCGCTGCCGCAAAGCACATCAACGGAACCATAGTGACTGGGCCAGCTGCAAACAGTAGCCAATTGACGCTTGCGCTGTTTTCAAACATGTTAGCGCTTGGTGAAGGGCTGAGTATCAAATAGGTAAGAGCCAAAGGCAGCATAATGGCAGTTTCAATCGCCATTCCAGTAAAACTATCCACCGCAATCTTTTTCCTAACTAAGCCATAAAAGCCAAAGGTCATCGCTAGAATTAAAGCAATCCAAGGTAAAGAACCAAATTGGATAACTTCAAATACCACGGCGCAGAAACATAAAACCACTGCCGCTTTGCGCACTTTATCCAGTTTGTCTTTGAAGAAAATCATACCCAATAAAATACTAATGAGCGGGTTTATGTAATAACCCAAGCTGGCGCTTAGCATTTTGTTATTTTGTACTGCCCAAATAAACGTGCCCCAATTCAAGCCAATAAGGAGGGTTGATATCAGCATGGCCATCAGGATTTTAGGTGAACTTAATACCTTTTTTAAGGCATTGGTGTACCGCAATAGGACGATTAGCACGAGGACAATGACGCAAGACCAAATGACTCGATGGGCAAGAATCTCTGTCGCGGGAACAAATGACATTTCCTTAAAGTAAATCGGTGCGATGGCCCATAAGGTGAATGCCGTTAGTGCGTAAAGGATGCCGCTTTTGGACGAGGTTTGCATTGAAATCTTCCTATTCAATGTAAGAGAATTTTTAGGTGAGTCAGTGTATATCAATATTGGATACTTGGTCAGGTTTTTGTTGTTTAGTAAATACAGCATTTCATAAACACGTACGTTGCGCTTATTGCCTAAAGAGCGGGATGCGTTTAAAGTTAAGCCATATATTTTTATACAAATGTATATTTACATTAATCGAACTTCGGGGCGGGGCGAAATTCCCCACCGGCGGTGATTTGACTAGATTGAAGAATCTATCAACAGCCCGCGAGCGCTTTGTTTTTATAAACAAAGGTCAGCAGATCTGGTGAGACTCCAGAGCCGACGGTCATAGTCCGGATGATAGAAGTCGACCAAGCTTTTGTTACGCCTAATGGTTGGTTAGGTGTATCTGAACTGTGCATTTTCGTGTGCAGATCTTGGTACTATTCGTTCTCATCACCCCTGTGCATCTTATTTTATTTGGAGAAACCAAAGATGGCAGGCACATTTTTTATCATGATCGCGTGTTTCACGTGGGCATTAGATACCTTAATTCGCTACCCTTTATTAGGGGCGGGTTATTCCACACTGCAAATAGTCCTAATTGAACACCTTACCTTGGTGCTGTTTGTCGCACCTATGCTGTGGCGCTATCGCCATGTTTATCGTCATATGTCGATAAGCGGTTTTTCGTGTTTGTTTTTTATTGGTGGTATCGGTTCGGCTATGGGCACCTTGGCATTTACCGAGGCCTTTCACTATTTGAATCCAACGGTCGTTATCTTGCTACAAAAACTACAGCCAATCGTGGCGATTTTGCTGGCTTATTGGCTATTGAAAGAGCGCATTGAAGGACAATTTGTTCGCTGGGCTGCGGTGATTTTAATGGGGAGCTTTGTGATGATGTGGCCGGATTTGCGTCAACTAGGCGACGCGCAATGGCATTACTCAGATGATACGTTAAGCATCATGAAGGGTTACGGTTATACCCTGATTGCAGTCATCGCTTGGGGCGCGGCCACGGTCTGTGGCAAATACTTGTCTTACCAACATATGCCTGCCAACGCGATTATGTCAGGCCGTTTTGTTGCTGGATTATTGGTGTTGCTACCGATGGCATTGGCGCAGTCTGATGGTTTGAAGGTGATGACATCGATCGACTTAAGCTTATTAGTGGTAATGGCATTACTCAGTGGCTTTATCGGCATGTGGTTCTATTACCAAGGCTTAAAAACGGTCCCTGCGCAACTCGCTACTTTAGCTGAGCTGTCTTTCCCTGTCTTCGCCGCTGCGATCAACTGGCTATTCCTTGATATGGGCTTAACCGCTTACCAAATCATCGGTGGCTTGATGCTCATCCTCGGCAACATCGGCTTGCGCATGAAAGAGCTGAGAAAAGCCGAATTAACAGCTGTCACTCAGTAGGTTTAGTTTTTCCTTTAATGGTCTGGCAGAGAGTTTGTCAGACCATTCCTTATTTTAATAGAAATACCTGCCCATTTTTGGTGCTTTTTGTTTTAGAATAGCGCCCACAACTTGTCCGTTAGGTCAGCTTTTAAGTGCATCTTCTTGGTCGATGGCTTAATTTTCATTCTAATAAGGAAGCGAGATGCCAAACTCTTCTTTTCAATCATCTATCCCTGAGCCGAAAACCCAGTGGCTAAACGTTATTTTATTGTGGGTAGCAGGTATTTCTGCGGCGATGCAGTTTGCGAAGTTCTCGGTATCGTTTGATGGTTTGCTTGAGCATTATCAAATGGGGCCGACGTCAACAGGCGCAGCGTTGTCTGCGGTTGGTATTGCTGGCTTAATCTTCGGGGTGTCGGCGGGCATGATTGCCAGTCGGTTTGGTTATTTGAAGGTGTTGGTTGGTGCCTTGTTGCTGGGCGGCAGTCTGTCTCTGATTCAATCCACGTTGCCAACTTTTAATGTGTTATTCGTGACACGAATGCTGGAAGGCTTTTCGCAATTGGGCGTGGTGGTTGCGGCGCCGACTTTGATTGCCAAATTAAGTGCATCAAATCATAAGTCTTTAACCATGGGAATTTGGGGCACCTTCTTTGGTGTTGCGTTTGCGCTATGTGGTTGGGCTGGAAAAAATATTTTAGACCAATACGGTTTGCAGACTTTGTTTTTAAGCCATGGACTTTTTATCACCACAATCGGTGTGGTGTTGTTTTTCAAGCTAAGAAAGAATCCGGTCTTGGATTTGGTTCCTGTGACGGAAATGCAGGATGGATTTTTAAGACAGATGGCTAAAATCTATCAGAATCCTCGGGCTCTGTTACCAAGCTGCGTATTCTTGTTTTATACCTGCACTTTGGTGTCGGTGCTGACTTATGTACCCGGTTTGATTGGTGATTCGACATTACAAAAATTGATGATGGTGGTGTTGCCATTGATTAGTACAGGCGGCACCTTTCTCGCAGGGGCAATTGCACAATATTTGATGCGACCACAAAGGGTTGCTTTGAT
The DNA here is from genome assembly GCF_005222245.1 of Marinomonas sp. FW-1. NCBI lineage: Bacteria > Pseudomonadati > Pseudomonadota > Gammaproteobacteria > Oceanospirillales > Oceanospirillaceae > Marinomonas > Marinomonas sp. FW-1. The sequence goes on from NZ_CP025987.1 coordinate 157,057, forward strand.
GGCGTATTGTGGTGTGGCCAGTTGTGTGCTTTTGCTGTCTCTTATTAGCGGTTCGCCAGAACTGTTTTGTCTGGTGGTTGGCGCGATGGTGTTGTTCCTTGGTATGGTGCCAGGCTCCGCTTTGGCAATGATCCCAACCCTTGCTCGTAATCCAAGTGAGCAAGCGCAAGGTTATGGTTTACTGGCACAGTTTGGTAACCTTGGTGCGACGGTTGGGCCGCCGACGTTTGCTACAGCCATTGCTGCCTATGGGCTTTCTGGTTTGGTTGTATTGATCTTGTGTATTTGCTGTTTTGGTGTGTTGTTTAGCTTGTGGGCAGGACGTATTAGAACAGTCTCGTAGGCTTTGCGCGTATTTTTCGATAGGCCGTGTTTGTATTTCCAAACGCGGCCTTTTCTTCCTTTTAAATCTTCTTTGTCTTCTCCTTCACTCAATCCGTTTTTGTAATTAAGTGCAGCATTCTGTTTTTTGCCTTACTCTCATAACTTAAAAATATTTTAGTCGTTACTGTAATAATTTAGGGCTAGGTTGAGTCTAACCTCTATACATAGAAGCTTTGCATGAGCCATCACTTCATTCAGCGTCGTTCCCGCGAAGGCGTGAATACAGTGGTCTTGTTTAAATAAGGTTATTTTCTATGGACATAAGAGATAGATTCCCGCCTTCGCGGGAATGACAAGAGAACGCCTTCGCGGGAATGACAAGAGAACGCCTTCGCGGGAATGACAAGAGAGCGCCTTCGCGGGAATGACAAGAGAGCGCCTTCGCGGGAATGACAAGAGAGCGCCTTCGCGGGAATGACAAGAGAGCGCCTTCGCGGGAATGACAAGAGAACGCCTTCGTGGGAATGACAAGAGTGGCATTGGTTAGGAATACGCGCGTTGAATCTTTTCTAACATAGTATTGATGAGTGCATTAGTCGTAAACGGTTTCGCATAGCAAGATTGTTTGGTTTTATATGGAGTTGCAAAAACTCTTTCGGAGTTCTACTAATGAAGAAAATTGGATTGTTGGTACTTATTGCCGCATTGGCAGTGGGCTTTTTCTATTTCGATTTGAACCAGTTATTAACACTAGACGGTTTGAAATCTGGCCTTGCACAGTTTGATACATGGCGAGATGAAAGCCCTTTGTTGGTGGGTGGCGGGTTTTTGCTCTTGTACGTTATCGTTACAGCCTTGTCTTTGCCCGGTGCGGTGATTATGACCTTGGCGGCAGGCGCGTTATTTGGCTTGCTGTGGGGAACCGTGATCGTATCCTTTGCCAGCAGCATTGGGGCGACTTTGGCGTTTTTGGTATCTCGTTATTTGTTACAAGACATGGTGCAGTCACGATTTGGCAATCGTCTAACCGCATTTAACGAAGGCGTCGAAAGAGACGGTGCCTTTTATTTGTTTACCCTTCGTTTGGTGCCTATTTTCCCTTTCTTTCTAATTAACTTGTTGATGGGGCTGACAACGATTCGTGCTTTCACCTTTTACTGGGTAAGCCAAATCGGTATGTTCGCGGGCACTTTGGTGTACGTAAATGCGGGAACTCAGTTGGGGCAGTTAGAAAGTTTGTCGGGTATTTTGTCGCCATCTTTGCTGCTGTCTTTTGTGTTGTTGGGTGTTTTCCCGCTTATCGCGAAGAAAATCGTCGACGTGGTAAAAGCGCGACGAGTGTATGCCGGATTTAGCAAGCCAAAATCTTTTGATCGTAATTTAATTGTTATTGGTGCAGGTGCTGGTGGCTTAGTAAGTGCTTACATTGCGGCAACGGTAAAAGCCAAAGTGACGCTAATAGAAGCTCATAAAATGGGGGGCGATTGCTTAAATTACGGCTGTATTCCGAGTAAGGCATTGATCAAAAGTGCGAAAGTCGCTCATCAAATGCGCCATGCTGAAAACTACGGGTTGAACAGCAGCGAGCCGACCTTTTCGTTCAAAAAAGTCATGCAGCGAATTCACGATGTGATCGCAACAATAGAGCCTCACGATAGCGTTGAGCGTTACAGCAAAATGGGCGTCGATGTGGTGCAAGGTTACGCCAAATTGATCGATCCTTGGACGGTGGAAATTCAACGAAATGACGGCGACACGCAACGTTTGACGGCGCGCAGTATTGTGTTGGCAACCGGCGCTCGGCCTTTCATTCCGAATTTACCAGGTTTAGACGAGGTGGGTTATTACACCAGCGATACCATGTGGGAAGCCTTTGCTAAGTTCGATGAGCCGCCGAAGCGCCTTGTGGTTTTAGGTGGTGGCCCGATTGGTTGTGAATTAGCGCAGAGCTTTGCTCGTTTAGGGTCCAAGGTGACACAAGTGGAACGCTCGGCTCGTATTATGGGGCGAGAAGACGAAGAAGTGTCTAAGCTGGCACAAGAAAGCCTAATTCAAGATGGCGTGATTATGCTGACTTCTCACAATGCGCTGCGCTGTGAGAAAGAAGGCGATGTGAAGCGTTTGATCGTTGAGCGTGATGGGCAAGAATCTGTTGTGGAATTTGATGCTCTGATTTGTGCAGTGGGTCGTGAAGCGCGGCTGGAAGGTTACGGTTTAGAAAGTCTGGGTATTGAGACCAAAGGTACCATCGTCACCAATGATTATCTGGAAACGCTCTATCCAAATATTTTTGCCGCGGGCGATGTGGCAGGCCCTTATCAGTTTACTCATGTGGCGTCGCACCAAGCTTGGTATGCCGCGGTGAATGCTTTGTTTGGCTCGCTGAAAAAATTCCGTGTCGATTACCGAGTGATTCCTTGGACCACTTTTGTTGACCCTGAAGTGGCTCGCGTTGGCTTGAGTGAACAAGATGCCAAAGACAAAGGCATTGCTTATGAAATGGTGCGCTACGAATTAGATGATCTGGATCGCGCCATTGCCGACAGTGCCGCCAAAGGTTTTGTCAAAGTGCTTACCGTTCCGGGTAAAGATAAGATCTTGGGTGTGACCATAGTCGGTGAGCACGCTGGGGATTTGTTGGCTGAGTTTGTATTGGCGATGAAACACGGCCTTGGCCTGAATAAAGTGCTCGGCACCATTCATACGTATCCAACATGGGCGGAAGCCAATAAATACGCCGCAGGCGAGTGGAAGCGTGCGCACGCGCCACAGCGTATCTTGAATTGGCTGGAAAAATACCATGCTTGGCGTCGAGGTTAATGTGATGAATAAACTTCGCTTATTGGTTTTCACGCTATTGAGCTTTACCTTCGCTGGTTTGTTCAGTGTTCAGGTAAGCGCGGCAAACGCATTTGATCATAGCCAGTGGGACACATTGCTAAAAGAGCATGTGTTGCCGCTCAATGGTGGTCAGGCAAGCCAAGTGGATTATCAAGGCTTTGCCGATGATAAGGCACAACTGGATCGCTATTTAGCGGATTTGTCTCAAGTCGATAACGCTGATTTTGATAACTGGTCCAAAGACGAGCAATTGGCTTTTTTGATCAATGCTTATAACGCTTGGACGGTTGATTTGATTCTTACCAAGTGGCCAGATCTGGACTCGATTAAAGATTTGGGGAGCTTCTTTCGTTCGCCATGGAGTCAATCTTTTATTCCGCTACTGGGCGAAACTCGCTCTTTGGATGATATTGAGCATACCTTGATTCGCGGTTCCGATCATTATCAGGATCCACGCATTCATTTTGCGGTGAATTGCGCGAGTATCGGTTGTCCTTCGTTGCGAAATGAAGCTTACACAGGCAAGCGTTTAGATACTCAGCTAGACGAACAAACGCGACTTTTCTTGCAAGATCGCAGTCGAAACCGAATAGATGGCGGCAAGTTGTGGCTATCTTCCATTTTCAAATGGTATCGAGAAGACTTCGAAAAAGGCTGGCAGGGCTATTCATCGCTGGAGCAATTTTTAGTCGATCACGCAATGGATTTGTCTTTAACCTCTGAAGAGATTCAGAAGTTGAAAGACAAAGATATGACCATCCGCTTCTTAGATTATGATTGGGCATTAAATAAGATCTAATCTTTATAGATCGCTTCCCGAACTGTTAAGGCTTTTCATCATTTCCCAAAATAGGTTCGCCTGAGAGCTCTGAGTTTGGTGGCGTAAGCGGATCATAAAAATGGGCAGCTGATTCTGTGAGGTGAAATTTTCCACTTCAATTGGCACCAGCTGTCCGTTATTCAATTCTGTCTGAATGCAATGTTTTGGCATTCGCGCCCAACCAAGCCCATGCACCAACAAGGTTTTCTTTGCTTGGAAATCGTTCACATACCAGCGCTTGCCTGTTGGTAACACGAACCTGTGGCCATTTTCTGAGGCGTTGGCCGTCGTATCGTTGACTAAAATTTGGGGAATGGCATAAAGAGATTGTTGCTTGATCTTGGTGTCGCTTGTGTTGAGCGTGGCGAGTAATTCTGGACTAATTACGGCGATCATGGTGATTTTATTCAGTTCGATAAACGCATGTCTGTCATCGAGACCGTACCTTGGGCCAATGGCGATCTCGCATTTGTTCTTGGCGAGTTTTTCTTGCACGCCATAAAGGTGATCTGTGGTGATGTCTAAGGCGATATCCGCGTGTTGGTTTTGAAAGGCTTTGATTCGTGACATGCAGTCATTGTCTAACGCCATTTGACTTAAACAGAGATGAAGTGGCGCTTCGGTGCCTTGAGCAAGGTCATGACCTAGGTTCTCCAATTGCAAAACTTGTGACATGAGCTTTTGGCTTTGTAAAAAGAAGGCATGACCTTCGGCGGTCAGCGTAGGCCGATAACTGTTACGATCGAATAATAAAATCCCGTATTGCTCTTCTAATGCTTTTACTGCCGCACTGATTCCAGGCTGAGTTTTGTGGATGGCGTCTGCAGCGGAACGAAAGCTTCCGGTTTCAACGACGGCAATAAAAGCCCTGAGTTGGTCCAGTTTCATAAGTCTCACACTTGATCACTATTTGTGATCATTATAATAATTAAACGAGATTATTTATTGTTCATTAATTGCCGTATTATTGCACGCATAAAAACGAGTTATCTCGTAAGTTATTTGAAGGAGAGAACGTGGATATTACGGTTATTGTGTTGTTTCTGGCTGGACTGATCAGTGGCTTTTCGAAGTTTTCGATCGGCGGAATGGGGTTGCTGGTGTTGCCCATTGTGATGATCGCCTTCCCAGGCCCCGAGGCGTTAGCCATCTTATTGCCCTTGTATATTATTACCGACATTATGGCGGTGTTTAGTTATCGATCTAAAATCGCTTGGTCGGTGCTAGCGCGATTTTTGCCATTGGCTTTTTTAGGTGTTTTTGTTGCCAGCCATTTGTTAGCGAATATTAATGCGGAGCAGTTTGTGAGTTTTCTTGGCGTGATGATTATTGCGATGATCGCGTTGGGACTTTATTTAGATTACCGTCCGACGTCCTTTATGCAAAAGCCTCTGGCCGCTTATTCGATGGGTTTTATAGGTGGTATTGTCACCATGATGGCCAACGCAGCAGGCCCGATATTCAGTCTGTTCTTATTGGAGCAAAAGCTGGATAAGAAGACCTATGTCAGCACCCGTGCGTGGGCGTTTTTCATTATGAACGTGGTGAAATTGCCATTTTATATTAGCCTTGGTTTACTGTCTGTCGAGAGCACAAAAGCCAGCTTGTACGCGGTACCTGGATTGGTCGTGGGGGCTTTCATTGGCTTCCACGTGTTAAAGAAAGTGAACCCAATCCAATTCAAATGGCTAATCCGCATCATGTCGACCATCGCCGCCGTGAAACTGTTTCTTTTTTCATAGCCTTATTTTCCGAGCTTAGACAGCATTTCTGGTTTCATAAATTTATGAATAATGACCATAAATAAGATGGAAGGGACAAGAAGGATCAATGCGGTGATTGAAGCGATCTGATAGTTTCCTTCCATACTGGCAGTGTAAAGTAAAAGTGGCAATGTCGTTATATTCGGTGAACCAACAAAGAAAGTGCCAGTAAATTCATCTAAAGATTCCAAAAAGACAAATATGCTGCTGGCAATTAAGCCTGGTGCTGCTTGTGGCAATACAATATGAAAGAAGGTGTAGAAAGGTCCAGCCCCAAGATTCCGTGATGCGCGCTCTAGCATAGGGTCAGTCGATGAAAATGCCGCCACACTGATCCAAATAGAAAACATCAATCCATGAACACTATGGACGATGATCACCCCCAATAAGGTACCGTTTAAGCCAAAATCATAAAACAATCTAGCTATGTTCATGTACACGGTTAGGTTTGGAAATGCTTGAGGGATTAAAAACAGCAGCATCCAGAAAATTCGGAATGGCATGCTACGTTTAGAGAGTGCATAACCCGCTGGAATAGAGACAATCAAACAAACCACAACGGTGAGCACGGCAATCAATAAACTGGTAAATAATGAGCCTGAAACATCGCTGTATGGGTTAAATACTTGCTGCCAATATTTAAATCCCCATTGGCTAGGTAACGCATGTGGGAAATACCAACTTTCCGTTACTGTCCAAATTAGTAAGTTCATGATTGGCCCGAATAGGACGAGTGCGAGTAACAATATAAAGACACATTGTAGCCAGAAACTCGGACGCAAATAGCGGATATTCACTTTTGCTAGCAGGCTATTGGTTTGTGGATAGCTCATTAGTTAGCCCCTTTTTCTTTGAGGTTTTGGCGTAAATAAAACCAAGCCAATCCAGCGCAAATACAGTAGGACACTAAACCTAGTGCGTTTGCTACATGGTAATCGCCATAAGAATTGATACGAAATGCCATGTCAGCTGTCATCATAGTAGGTGAGCCTGTTCCTATCATGAGAGGAACCGATAATACGGACATCATGGTGACAATGGATAGAACCATGGCAACACCAAGCGTTGATGTAATTTGTGGCAAGATAATTTGGAACAAAATACTTAAGCGTGAAGCGCCTAAATTGCGGGCTGCGCGAATTTGCGATTCGTCTAATGCGGCCATGGCGCCAGAAATTAATAAGGTTGAAAAGGCCAATTGCTTCCAGACAAAGGTAATAATAATGCCGCTCCAACCAAGGAAAGATACGGTGTCCATGGGCGTTAGTAAGCCCGAGGCGACAAAAGCATTATTCATTAAGCCATTTTTCGCTAAAAAGGTACGCATCATTTGCGCTGTGACGATAAAGGGAATGAATAAAGGCAAACGATAAAGAAAGCCCAGTGTCTTCGTCAAAGAACGAAAAGGCGATAAAGTAATGAGAGCGGCGATGGTAATGGACAGAACTGCCAATATAGCGACTGAGACCAATACAATAATGATGGTGAAGAGAATGTCTTTTGAATAAAGATCAAAGGCTTTGTTTAAATGGCTGAGCGTAAAACCGCCGTCGTCTAATGTAATGGCTGAATAGAGTGAAAAAACCAAAGGATATAAAAAGAAAATACCAACCATTAAAGCTGCTGGGACGATTAACCAAAGGCGATGCTTTAGTAGATTGGGTGATGTCGTTTGACGCATGTTTACTTCCAATAACCAACACAAGAATAAATAGTCCTGAGCAGCTTAAAATATAATTGCTCAGGACTTATGTTGAACGTCTCTCTGAACTAATTATTAGTTAGAAACGTTGCGCTCGTAGCCCTCTTTGATGTCATCAAAGTACGGTCCAATAGGGAAACTTTTGCCATATTTTGATAAATCGCTAGGGGTGATTTCTGCGAACAGTTTTTCCCATGTCGCTTTATCTAGCTTAGCTTCCACATAGTTCGCATCAATGCCTGGATACCAGTTGAATTGCTTAACAATACCGTTGGCTTGAACTTCTGGGCTGGTGGCTAATTCAATGAACTCGCGAGCCAGTTGAGGATGTGCGGCTTTGGCTGGTGCTACGTAGTACATAGGCTGACCCGGCATGCCTGGTGCAATCAAAGAAAGTTTGAGTGATGGTGGGATTTTGCCTTGCTCTTTCCAGCTGTAGAACATATCTACCCAAACTGGGCCCATGAAAATCTCTCCCCGATTGAGCATGTCTAAGGTGCCAGCGTTGCCCGGAGTAAAGGTGATATTTTTGTTGAACTCTTTAAGTTCAGAAAAGGCTTTATTCCAAGTGGATTCGACGCTCTTATCGTATGGCGCAGAAGACAGTCTTTCTGCATCTGTGCCGTAGGCATAAATCCAGCCAGTTACAAAACTTACGCCAGACATGCCATTTTTGATGCCATTGTAGCCAAAGGCTTTAGGGTGTTTTTTTGTCCATTGAACCAATTCGTCATAAGACGTTGGTGGGTTCTCAACAAAATCACTGTTGTAAGCAATGGCGGTTTGGCTGTGGAACATTGGCATAACGTAACCATCCACATTGATACCTAGCGCATTTTTAGCACTGTCGCGAGAGACCATGTCACCGGTTTTCACTTCGCTGCGGTATTTTGACAGCAAGCCATCTTCTACCATTTCCCCACCAATTTTTTGATGCACAACGGCTACATCTATGTCCCACTTAGCAAGGCCGCTGTCATTTTGTGCCGACAGTTTTTCCATGATTTTGTGAGAACCTGCATCACCTGGTCCTGTGCCTACGACGTTTACCTTTACTCCAGGGTGTGTCGCCTCAAATTTTGGGGCAAGATATGTTTTCACGTAATCCACCATATTTTGACTACCCGCAGAGGCCACATTAAGTGTGGTTTCTGCGAATGCAAAACTGGAAAATTGAGTAAGGCCGACAGCAGCGATTACAGCGATGTTAGTTTTAGCAAACATGATTCATCCTCATTGATTTGACAGAAACGGCATGGTTTTTTTGATGCGCTACAAGTTTTCCTTCTTTATCAAAAGCATGCAGAGCATTATTGGGAACACTTAAGGTTACGGGAGTGTTCTCAGACAGGTTCTGGTCATGATCTGCCTGTATGGTGTGCTTCCCGCAGCGCACACTAATTTGGTAGTTATTGCCAAAGAAAACACTTTGTTCGACGTGGCCGTGAATAATTAAGCCCGCATTTAAGTCATCTTTACTTGCCGCCTGTGGCGTTGCTAGCACGGCATTTTCGCTGCGAAAATAAAGATCTAATTCAGCGGCTGGGTTACTCGTATTTAGGCGAAAAGCGTCGTCGTGAGTTGGCCATTTGATATGGTTTTCAGCCCCCATAAAATCAGCAACAAAAGGGGTACTTGGGTGGTGATAGATTTCTTCTGGGGTACCGATTTGTTCGATTTTTCCTTGGTTTAGCACGGCAATCCGATCCGCCATGACTAGGGCTTCTTCCTGATCATGGGTGACAATTAAAGAGGTGAAGCCAAGTTGCTTTTGCAGGGCTTTGATTTCATGGCGAACGCTTAATCGAACTTTCGCATCAAGATTGGAAAGCGGTTCATCAAGCACTAGGACATCGGGACGAATCGCTAAGGCGCGTGCCAATGCCACTCGTTGGCGTTGTCCTCCTGACAAAGCCGTTACCTTCTCGTCTTCTAACCCTTCTAATTTTACGATGCTCAATAATTCGCTGACGCGGCGGTTTATTTCTGCGCGTTTGGCTTTTTGAACTTTAAGTCCGTAACCAATATTTTGTGCGACAGTCATATGAGGCCATAGAGCGTAGCTTTGAAAAACCATGGTGATGTTGCGTTTTTCGGCTGGCAATTGAGAAACGGACCGAGACCCCGCAAAAATCTCTCCGCCGCTTACAGGAACGAAGCCACATAACGCATTAAGCAGCGTCGTTTTGCCACAACCAGATGGACCAAGTAAGGCAATCATTTCGCCTTGCTCAACAGTTAAATTGATCTTGTCTAAAATCAATTTTTTACCGTAGCCAGCCTGCAAGTTTTGTATGTGTAAGTGCGCCATTCCTTTCTTTTTCCCCAAGCCAATAAAACGATTGCCGGCCGTTTTTTGAGTTTTTTTAACAAATGAACACGTGTTCAGTGGTTTGTAAAAAAAATGCAATCTCTAACCGACATTATGGTGGCCTACTTTGTCGGATCTTTATGACAATTTAATTAAGCTAAAAAGACATCTTGGTGAGACAGTATGAAAATTGATGTAATTGGCAGTGGCAGTGCGTTCTCTAAGCGCTGTAATACTTCCGCGATAAAAATCACAGATAGCCTTGAGAATCAGTGGCTTATTGATTGTGGCCCAACGATTCCTCGGGCCATTTGGCAGCGCAATATTGGCGTTAATGACATTGCAGTAATTTATTTCACTCATATTCACCCAGATCACAGTTCAGGTTTAGCTGCCCTTATTAACCAATGGAAAAGCTTCAAGCGTACGGAGCCTTTGACTATTTTCTGTCAATCGGATCAACGACAGCCGCTTCAGGCCCTCGTTGATTTGGCTGTGTGGCCAGAAACGCAGCTGTGTTTCGACATTCATTGGCAAGATATTGCGGACGACTTCGAGTGGAAGCACTGGCAAATTCGCACGGCCAACACGCAGCATGAAATGGCGAATAAAGCGCTGAGAATCACCATAGAGGGAAAAAGTGTCTTTTACAGTGGCGATGGCCGTCCTACCAAGGCGAGCGAAGCCTTGATGGAAGGTGTGGATATCGCTTTTCAGGAATGTGCTTCTTTTCATGCTTTGGATGGCGGCTCTTCCCATGGGGATTTCCCTGACTGTCAGCGTTTGCTGGCAGAGACAAATGTAAGAGCATTGGGGATTTATCATTGTTTTGATGAGGCCATCCCTAGTTTGTTGGCCGCTACGTCTGGTCATCCTGCGCTATTTTTAAGTCGAGATGGTTTGCAATTTGACTTAAATAATTTTGATCTTAGTTCGCATCCGATGAATCAAGGAGAGGTGCTTTGAAGAATCCTCGAGGTGGTCGGTCTGTGTCTGCTGAAGATGTGGCAAAGCTCGCTGGTGTATCCCGTGCGTCGGTATCAAGGGTGTTTAGCGATCAGGGCAATGTTGCACGCGAGACTCGCAAAAAAATCTTACAAGCAGCGAATGAGCTTGGCTATCAAGTCAATTTTTTGGCGCAGGGCTTAAATCGCAAACGCAGTCAGCTAATTGGTGTGGTGGTGGCGCGATTAAGTGACCCTTTTCGTAGCAGTTTGCTAGAGGGGTTGTTGAGTGAAATTCAACGTAAGGGTTATCAAGCCCTCGTCACAGAAGTGCGTGATGCGGATGAATTGGAAATGACTATTCGGCGTTTTACGCAGTTTCGAGTCTCTGGGGTCGTTGTCACATCGGGTCAACCGCCTGCGGATTTAGTGAAGGAATGCGTTCAGCACAATGTCCCTGTGGTCGGTATTAACCGCCATGTGGAGTTTCCCGAGGTAGACCTTGTTTGTTCTGATAACAAGATGGCCGCCGAGTTGGTGGCGGAACAGCTAATAGCTTGCGGCTGTCAGTCGATTGCTTGGTTGAATTATCGTGAATCCACTTGGTCCGGTATCAATCGTGGCGATATGTTTCAGCAGGTGATGGCTGAAACGAGCAGAGATTTATTCGAAATAGTTGCTGAAGCGGATGGCTACGAAGGTGGAAGGCAAGCGGCCCATGTATTTTGTGCAGAAGGGAGAAACGTTGATGGTGTGTTTTGCGCTAATGCTCAGCTGGCCTGCGGCTTTTTGGATGGGATGCGAGAAAATGGCCTTGATGCCCCACATGACTTCCGCATTATTGGTTTTGATAATACGCCGCAAACAGCGCAATACAGTTATCGCCTGACGACGATTCATCAAGATGTTGAGGAAACCGCCAGGCGGGTTTTGTCTTGCTTGGAAGCCAGAGGGAAAGATCCATCTATTGATCAAAGCATAGAAGAAATACCGGTCAAATTGGTGATTAGAAATACTTAACCAAGTTTTGAATTGACCAGCATAAGGACAAAATAACATGCAAGATGACTATCAAGTTTTAGAAGCGGCAATTAAAACCGCAGGCAAACGTGCTCAAGCCATTCGTCAGTCGGGATTATCTGTAACAACAAAAAGCAGACAAGATTTTGTGTCTCAGGCAGACATTGCGGTTGAAGCTGAGCTGAAAAAAGTGATTCGCGCTTTATTCCCCGATGATGGTTTTTTGGGGGAAGAAAGTGGCCTTGTTCAAGCTTCTAAACCAGAGGTCTGCGGTGTCTGGGTGATTGATCCCATTGATGGCACCACAAATTACGTTCAAGGTATGGATTATTGGTGTGTTTCAGTAGCCTATATAAAGCACAATGAAATCCAGATGGGCTTTGTTTATGCGCCGGATAGGGAGGAATTTTTTACTGCCAAGAAAGGCCAAGGCTCGTATTTGAATGGCGTTCGATTAACGATTCATGATCCTCAAAAAGGTCAGGTACTTCTGGGGTTAGGACGATCTAATCGTCGACCTGTACAAGCGTATTGTGATCTTATCTTGATGTTGGACAAACAGGGTATCGAATACCGACGTTTTGGAGCGGGTGCTCTGATGTTGGCTCATGTGGCATCTGGACTGGTTCATGGCTACTTTGAATCCCATTTAAACAGTTGGGATGCGTTGGCAGGCTTGCTGTTAATCGAAGAAGCGGGTGGCCAAGTGACTGACTTTCTTAAAAATGATGGGTTGTTAAACGGTAATCTTGTCTGGGCGGCCAGCCCTCAGTTGTGGGAAGAATTACGGCCATTGCTGGGTGCTTGAATGGTTTTTCAACCTCAGTTCTGCGACACTTGTCGATCTTTTCTGTGTTAGTCGATAGTGTCTATGACTCAAAGTAATGAAGTAAAAAAATACCTTGGTGCTTACAGTGCTCAGGTGCAACAACAGGCGCAGCAGCTTCTGGATACTGAGCAGTCTGCCGCTTGGTTATTAAAGAAATACCCGGTTGCCCATTCGCTAAACGGTCCACGCGCTTTGTATGATTATGCGATGGATTTAAAAAACGCTTTTATGCGCAGTTCACCGCCGATTAGCAAAGTGATTTATGACGATAAAATCCACATTATTAATAATGCTCTTGGGTTACATACTTATGTGTCACGGATGCAGGGAAGTAAGCTGAAAGCCAAGAATGAGATTCGTATTTCATCTTTGTTTCGTCGTATTCCCGAGCCTTTGTTAAAGATGATTTTGGTGCATGAATTGGCGCACCTTAAAGAAAAGGATCACAACAAGGCGTTCTATAAGCTCTGTTGTTATATGGAAGCGGATTATCACCAGTTAGAGTTTGATTTACGTTTATATTTGAGTCATCGAGAGCGCTTTGGTGACTTGTGGTAAATCGATTATCGAGATATTTTTTTGAAAAAAAAGCCTATTTTCAAAAATAGGCTTTGTGCAATATTCACTGTGTGCCAGAAAAGCTTAAGCGTTGGCTAAAGAAAAGTCTGGCTTGATAGCGGTGAGTTTCTTAGTTAGGTAGTTCAATAACACGCCATACATTGGAATAAATAATCCAAGACTGATGATCAGTTTAAAGCCGAAATCTGCAAGTGCAATGGCTTGCCAGTGCTCTGCCATAAACGCATCTGGACTCTGATAAAAGGCGATACCGAAGAAGGCCAAGGTGTCTAAACCGTTACCAAAGACGGTTGAAGCAGCAGGTGCTACCCACCAGGCTTTTAGCTGACGAAGTCGATTAAATACCTGAATATCCAGCACTTGTCCTAGCAAGTAAGCCATCAAGCTTGCTATAGCAATGCGGCCAACAAACTCGTTGAATGCCCCCAGTGCGCCGAAGCCTTGGAACTGACCTTGTGCAAAGATGACAGAGAGCACGTAAGACACGATTAATGATGGAATCATGACTAAGAAAATAATTTTTCTCGCTAATGCTGCTCCGAAAATTCTGACCGTTAGATCCGTTGCCAAAAAGATAAAGGGGAAGGTAAATGCGCCCCATGTGGTATGAAAACCTGCAATGGTAAAGGGGATTTGTACTAGGTAATTGCTCGAGGCAATAATGAGCAAATGAAATAGTGCAAGGTAGCAAAGCGCCTTAGCTTTTTGCTCGGAAGTGAACGAACTCATGTTGTGGCCTTTTTCGTTTGATTGGGGTTAGGGAACCCAAGTGATTGACTAATTTGTCGGTTACGCATTTGACCTAGTGGTCAAATGCGGAGCGAGATTATACATTAAACGACTGGTTAAAAAAGAGGCAGTAACAAAAAATGTGCAATTAAGCTTAGCCTTTTGGTTTTAGCGAATAACCTATGCGTGAAACACCATTATGGTAAAGCCAGCCAAATAAAATAATCAGCAAGCAACCAGTTAGTACGGTATTGAAGAGAAATACCCAAGACACTTTCAGCGATAAGATCAGCAGTGGGTTAGCTCCAGCGGGAGGATGAAGGGTGTTTGTTAGCATCATGATGGAAACACCTGCTCCTACACTCAACGCCATGCTCAGAGGCGTCACATCCCAAAATTGTAATGTTATTAGGCCTATTGTGGCCGTTATTAGATGGCCTCCTAAAATATTTTTAGGTTGAGCCAGAGGGCTTTTAGGTAAGGCAAAGAGTATCACCATGGTTGCGCCAAAAGGTGCCATCATGCCGATGTATTCTGGTGCGGTTTCAGCCCCTAACGAAATAATAAAAATGCACAGTGCAGCACCGACACCTGCGAGAAAAATGGTGAAAAAGCGTGATTGGTAGAGCCGTTCTAAAAAGTGTATCGACATGTTGGGCTTCCTTACATTTAATAAAAAGTAGACCGAATGGTCTCTTTTTATGGTAGACAAGTCTGTCCACTAATGTCAATATTATTATCTGTTTATAAAGGGGAGATACAGTGACCAAACCTGATTTATTGATACATGCTGCGTTTAAGTTGTTTTATCAGCATGGTATTCACGCGGTTGGAATCAACACTATTTTGGCGGAAACAGGCGTAGCGAAGAAAACGCTGTACCATCATTTTGCCAGCAAGGAGGCATTAGTAGAGGCGGTTTTGATCTATCGCGATCAAGTATTTATGGATTGGTTAACATCGAGGATGATGGCAGCCGGTGAAGGTAAAATGGCGGTATTAGCCTTGTTTGATGCGCTTGATGACTGGTTTCACGATAGAGTTGAAGTTTTACTTCCATTTAAAGGCTGCTTTTTTGTTAAAGCCAACGCTGAATTTTCTGATCATACGGTGAACGATCTTTGTCAGCGTCATAAGCAAAATATCACGTCCTTTATACAAGCGAATCTTGTTGGTGATTCTTCAGAATTATCAGCAGCCTATTTGGCCCAGAGTATCAGTGTGCTAAAAGAGGGAGCGATTGCTCAAGCGTATGTTGCTGGTGACTTAGATGCGGCGAAGAGGGCAAAAGCCATGGCTGTTGCCCTCTTGAAGTAAAATTTTAGTTCTGTACCTTATTTTCAATCGTCATCGTTTGCGCTGTTGATGCGAGCCAATCTATCTTGTTCTTCTTCAAAGGCGTCTTGGATTTCTTGTAACACAGAGTCCACATCCGCTTCTTCGGTCGGCTCTTCGAAATGACCTGTTAATTCTGTGTGTGCTGTTAGCTTGCCTGCCTCAAATAGTGCCCACATTTCTTTGGCGTATTTGGTTTCCAGCAGTTCTGGCGCAAACATACCGTAGTAGTTACGCATATTGTTTACATCGCGTTCGAGCATCCATTCGGCATTATTGTTTGCTACAGCGTCAACCGCTTGTGGTAGGTCGATTATGACGGGGCCATGGGAGTCTACCAAGACATTGAATTCTGATAGATCTCCGTGAATGATGCCTGCAGACAACATGCGAACAATGTCTTTTATTATGGCGTCATGATCGCGCCTTGCTTGCTCAGGGGTAAGCACGACATCGTTCAGGCGTGGGGCAACATCGCCACTATCATCGGTGACGAGCTCCATTAATAAGACACCATCGAAGCAACCATAAGGCGTCGGCGCACGAACACCGGCTGCGGCTAAACGGTACAGAGCGTCGACTTCAGCGTTTTGCCATAGGCTTTCTTGTTCGTCACGTCCAAACTTAGAGCCTTTTTCCATCGCTCTCGAACGACGGCTGTTGCGAACTTTTCTGCCTTCACGGTATTGAACAGCTTGTTTAAAGCTACGTTTACCGGCTTCTTTATAGACTTTAGCGCAGCGGATCTCAGATCCACAGCGAACTACGTAGACAGTCGCTTCTTTTCCGCTCATTAATTGTCGAAGTACTTCGTCTACTAAGCCGTCTTCGATGAGTGGTTGTATTCTTTTAGGGATTTTCATGCGGCTCGTTATACAGTGATTAGGTGGCTAATGAAACAACCAGGAACAGAAAATAGACTTTTTCACTGGTGTTACGAAATCGTGTTTATCTGCCATTACGGTTTTATTCGTTGATTTCACGCTTGTTATATTCGCTCCTCACCAGATATTCGATCATTTCATTGATTTTCATGTTCTTTTCTTCTGCCAGCGCATTGAGCTTTTGCTTGGTATTAAGCGTCATGCTAATGCTGTAAGGTTTCTTGCCGCTGGATTTCTCGCGAAACTTTTTCTGGCTCCAGGCTTTCTTCATCTTATCAATGATTAATTCTTTACGGTCTACGTTATCAGATAAATCTATAGTAGCAATAACTGCCGCTTTTTTTTCTGTATCTGAGTGCGGTACCCAGGCCGGCTCTAAAGGTCTTTGAGTGATATTTTGAAGATAAGACCATGCCCAACGCCATTGTGTTGGGTTGTTTTCCTCCAGCCAATTGATCAGCGTATTACGGCTTTGAACGTCCTGCCACTTTACTTTCAGTGTCTCTAATATGTCTTGCTGCTGTTTTTGATCGGCTTCGCCATCATAAAAGGCCGTTAATATGTCGGTTTGCCTCTCTGCTGCTGTTTCCCTTTCAATAATAAAGGCCTTATTTGACAGCAATTGTAGTGAGTTATGGGCATCGTCGGTGTCGAGTTCTGGTTTTTTAGAGAGGCGTTTTAAATAGCACCACAACCAGTTGCATAAACGTTCATCTTTTTTATCGATCCATCTGAAATAACTCGACGGCAGTTGTGTTGATCTAAAAGCGGTACGCATTTGCGATGCAAAGTTTTTAGGGGCTCGATTTTTATTAATTAAGGTTTCTAATTCTTCGTTGAGTTTCAACAAACGCTCTTCGAGCGACTCCCCTCGTAAATTTCTGGCTGAGCTTGCTTTTATTGTCTTCAGTAAATAATCCACATAAAAGGCACATTCTCTTTCTGATGCTGCTTCTAAAACTTCTGAGTTGCTTCTAATCATGCGACAGACCTTTTTAGTTGTTTTATGCTCAAAAAATGCAAAATATTACTGTGTAGAGTTTTTCGTAAACCTTACGTGTATTTTTGTAGATTTACAATAATTTTACAGTGAATTTATGGATTTTAATCCCTCTTATACGGTTTCAAATTTAATAATTTTGACTTAATTGAGGCTTGGTTCTTTTGCGAAAAGGTTGGATCTAGATGTTGGGGATGATTATGAAAGGAGCGGTTTCTGGTATTTGTGCGGTTAATAATATTGGACAGGGAGGTTCCGTACTTAATTTTAGATAAGGCTGTTTTAAATATATGTGGGGTTACTAAGTGAGAAAATAACCTTATATATCAATAAGTTTTTATATCTTTCTATTAATCTTTTTGGGTGTAATCCAATGAAACACAGATACCTCGCCCCTTAGGGCTGGGTGTTTCATTGGTTGCAAGAAGTTAATCTATTTAGATTGGCTTTTTAGAGCGCATTGGCTGGTTTTTCGTATGGAAAAGCTTGGGTAAAGAAGCTTATCTAAGCTTGGGAGGCTCGTATGGTGTTTCGGCCGGATTGTTTGGCATCATAAAGATGATCATCCGCAATTTTGAATACGGCTTCTTTTGAGGAGGCTTCATGAGAGTGGCCAACACCAATACTAACCGTAATGTTGGTAATATCGTCGATAACAAGTTGGCTGACTGCCAGTCTTAGATTTTCGGCGAGGGTCATTACTTGCTGTGGTGTTCTATTCAAAGTAAGTACGACAAATTCTTCTCCGCCCCAGCGGCACAATATATCATTCGGATGGATAGATCGTCTGATTTTACCTGCTATGCTGGTAAGTACTTTGTCGCCAATAAGATGGCCATTAAGGTCATTTACCTGTTTAAAATGATCAATATCGATGATGAGGATTGCGTAATTCTTCTTTTGTTCCGCTGAATCAA
The DNA here is from genome assembly GCF_005222245.1 of Marinomonas sp. FW-1. NCBI lineage: Bacteria > Pseudomonadati > Pseudomonadota > Gammaproteobacteria > Oceanospirillales > Oceanospirillaceae > Marinomonas > Marinomonas sp. FW-1. The sequence continues at coordinate 175,055 of NZ_CP025987.1, forward strand.
GGTTAAGCTCATTAAACACCTTCTCAATTCCGCGTCGGTTTAGTGCTCGGGTGAGTACATCTATATAGGCAAAGTCTTCAAGCATGTCTGCGCGGGCTATCACTTGGTCTGTTGTAACCCTCAATTTGATAACCGTCCACAATAAGAAAATATAAATAGCGTGGGCTATGGCCATGTTTAATGTGACAACAAGCGCTTCGCCGGTAGTATGGTTTTGTATCAGGGCAAAGTAATGGCCTGTAATGGTGGCAACAAAAACAATAGCGGTTGCTGGAGCGGCCTTTTTGACGTCAAGAAAAAGATAGACGATGACGTAATTTAGTCCGAGCCACTGCGCCGAGTTAGAAAATTGGCCATTACCGGGTAAATGGTGCCAAATACTGCAGCTTATTAAGTAACCTGCAACAACGAGGTAGGCAAGATAATGTAAGCTCTGCTGATTGGCACGTGAAAAACTAATTAGGTAAATCAGAATAAATGCGGTTATACATATTGGATAAGAGAAGGCGTCAAATACTGCAATAATACCGCTGTAAGCATCAATTGCCCAGATTGCACTAAAACCCAAAATGGCAACAATCAGTAACTGACGGAACAAGGGTGGGGAAATTTGGGCCGCAGTTAATTTCTTATCTATGCTTTTGTTCGGCTGAGTTTTCATCATTAGGTTTATAAAGATATATAGGAATGTAGAGTATATCGTTTTTGCATGATATAGGCTTATGGAAAACTACACTATGCAACTTAAATATAGGTTCAGCGCCGCTTTCGTTTCGTTTTTTTGTCTTTTGATGAAGAAAAGCCAAGCGCTTTGGCTCTTAGCTCTTTTTTAGAAGGTTCACGTCGTTTTGTTGGCTGATCGATATTATTAAGGTCGGGTTCGAAACCAGGAAACCATTGCGGGATGAATTGCTCATTAAGCAGCTTTTCAATGTCGGTTAGTAGGTAGCGTTCTTTTTCAGTAACTAGGCTAATAGCAATGCCCGTTGAACCTGCTCGCCCAGTTCGTCCTATTCGGTGGATATAGTCTTCGGCATTGTAGGGTAATTCGTGGTTGATCACGTACTGCAGTTGTTCTATATCAATGCCCCTGGCTGCCACATCGGTGGCAACGAGAGCACGCACTTTACCATGTTTAAAGTCGGTTAAGATGCGATCTCTTGCGCCTTGGGATTTGTCCCCATGAATGGACTGAGTTGCGATCCCATCTTTTTCCATTTCTTTTGCTAGTTCATCCGCGCCTTGCTTGGTGCGAGTAAAAATAAGCACCTGCTGCCAGTTTTTTGAGCCAATGAGGTAGGAAATAAGCGCACTTTTACGGTTTTTATCTACCGTATAAATGGTTTGTTCGACCTGAGTCGCGGTGGTGTTGCGATTGTCGACTTCGATCAGCTGAGGGTCTTTTAATAGAGTTTTGCTTAGTGCGAAAATTTCGTCATTAAACGTTGCTGAAAAGAAGAGCGTCTGGCGGGTTTCAGGCAGCTTTTTTAATATCCTTTGGATGTCGATGATAAAACCCATATCCAACATTCTGTCGGCTTCATCCAGTACCAGTGTTTTCAGGAAGCTTAAATCGATGAGGTTTTTCATTATCAATTCAAGTAGGCGGCCAGGTGTTGCGACCAGTACTTGGCAACCCTTTCTAAGGGCATCGAGCTGGACATTAATACTGGCACCACCGTAAGCCACTACAGATTGAACAGAAGTATTCGCGCTGTATTTTTCAAAACTTGCGTGAACTTGTTGGGCCAGTTCACGTGTTGGAGTAAGTACTAGAACTTGGATCGCACAAGGGTTATCCCCTTCTGTAGAAAGAATTTGATGTAAAAGAGGCAAGGCGAATGCCGCGGTTTTCCCCGTACCTGTTTGTGCGCCTGCCATCAGATCTTTATGAGCAAGCACCGCAGGAATCGCTGCCTGTTGAATAGGTGTAGGGGTTTGATAACCAAGGTTCTGTACTTGTAGAAGAATGTCTTGATGAAGTCCTAGTGACGCAAAGCTCATGGGGTTCCTGCTGATAATAAAATGCAAAGTTAAGGAGTATTGTAGCACTTTGCTTTTCATACGGATGAGCTTTTATTGAGCTTAGACAGGGGCAGGGGACAATACGAAAAAAGGCAGATCTAGTATAGATCTGCCTTTTGGTGTTTTGCGTGTCATGGGTGAGATGACGAGTCGATTATTTCGTCGCTACGCTGTAGTCCATGACTAACTCATTATTTTTCTTCCATGCGTCCTGCTCTTCTTGAGAGGCTTTAGGAGAGAAAAACCCTAATTGCGCATAGCATAAACCAAGCACAGGAGAGACCCAACAAGCAAAGGCTAATGGGATATAAAGTAAGTTTTCAAAGTTGCCGTCACCGATGCTTAAACCTAAAGCGCCAATAACAAAAGCACCACCGGCATTCCAAGGAACAAGCGGAGAAACTAATGTGCCACCTTCTTCGATTGCTCTTGAAAGGTTCAGCGTTGAGTATTTCATACCACGATAAACTGGCGCATACATACGGCCTGGTAGCGCGATAGATAAGTATGGGTCACCTGCGACTAGGTTAGTGGCAACAGAAGTTAAAGTAGCGGAAGTCTGAACGCCTTTGAAGGTTCTTACCTTGGTCATAATGGCGCTGATGATGGCCTCTAAACAGCCCGTTCTTTCAAGGGCGCCGCCAAAACCAAGTGCAATCAAAATCAAGGAAATAGTCCACATCATTGACTGGATACCACCGCGATTTAAAAGACTGTTGATCGCATCTGAGCTTGTGGTAATGGAGTAACCACTGTTGGCGTAGGTGATGATGTCATGGACGCCAGCACCTTGAGTAATGGCTGCAACCACCGCACCCGCTAGGACGCCTGCAAACAAAGATGGAATAGGAGGCATGCGTCGCACAGCAAGTACGATAACAACCAAAGCTGGGGCCAGTAACCAAGCGGAAATTTCGAAATTATTCTGCAAAGAAGAAGTGATGGCATTAATGCGTTCAAAAGAACCGTTATCGTTGCCGATCAACGTGAAGCCTGCGATCAAATAAATAACCAAGGCTATAAACATCGCTGGAATAGTCGTTGGCATCATGTTTTTGATGTGGGAGAACACATCGGTGCCTGTCACTGCAGGAGCTAGGTTTGTGGTGTCAGACAAAGGTGATACTTTATCGCCAAAGAAGGCACCAGACACAACCGCGCCGGCTGTCCAATACATAGGTATTTCAAAACCCGCACCAATGCCCATAAGCGCTAAACCAACCGTGCCCACGGTTCCCCATGATGTGCCAAGTGACAGAGAAACCACAGCACAAAGAAGCATGGCAGCCGCAAGGAAAATCTGTGGTGATAATAGAGTTAAACCGTAATAAATAAGTGTTGGAACCGTACCACTGGCAATCCACACACCGACCAGCATACCGACAAGAATCAATACCGAAACCGATGGCATAGAGACGTGAATGACATTGAATATGCCTTTTTCAATTTGTTTCCACTTCAAGCCTTGCTTGATACCAACCAACGAGGTGAGAGCTAAACCAATGGCCAGAGGAATGTGTGGGGTGAAATCACCGAAGTAAAAGATTTGAATACCTAGCAACGCAAGCGTCAGTACAACGGGAATAAGAGCAAGCCCTAAGCTTGGCTTGTTAGTCTCCGTAGATTCTGTGTTTATCGACATAGAGAGTTCCTTTGCTTTCTTTTTTTATAGAGAGTAAAGAAGAAGGTGGCATGAAAGCATGCAATCTTCTTCTTTGCTTTGAACAAGTTTTAGCAGGAAGGCTGAATTTATTCACAAACAAGTCGTAATACTTTGTATGAACAATGTGAAAGCCAGATGGGAGTATTAAGTGACATTTTATGGACGTTATAACGGTATATTCTAGAAGGAAGCGTAATAGCAAACAGTCTAATAGAAAAACATTGCCATTATTTTCGCCGCTGTTTTTAGGCAAATAAACAACGCCCTTGGCTATTTATAAAGTTGTCCTAATTCCTTGCGCTGTCTCTGATTCACAAGGCAATACGTAGATACATTAGGCCGGTTTTTGGAAAAGTCATAATCTTTTGTGCCGCATATTATTAGACAAGGAGAGGCTTTTCTTAGGCTGGTTAAAGGAGCAAATTTGCACCTGCGTCATTAAATGGCTTTGTTTGATAATGTCACTCTACTGAATAAACACATTTTGTTTACAAACTGGATTTTCATTTACATTTTGTTTATATGTTAGAGGTCAAATAGAGTTCTTATCTTTCTCCGCCTTAGTTGTTATAGTTCTGGAGCAAGTCACCTAATAACTTGTTCAATATGACAAAATAACGATAAAAATGACCATGAAATATTGGATCTAACTTACACCTTGTGCAGTGCATCACTATGTTAAAGTCAGACAGTAAAATCCTCATTGTTGACGATTCAAGTGTCATCAGAGAGACCTTAGAGAGTTATTTTGCAGAAGAAGGTTATACCGTCATCAGTGCTGAAACAGCTGAAGCTGCAGAGTTGTTACTGAGCGAGCAAGAGTTCGATCTTATCTTGCTGGATATCCGTTTGCCTGGCAAAGATGGCTTAACCCTGACGAGAGAGCTGCGAAGCCGTTCTGAAGTGGGCATTATTTTGGTTACCGGCAAACAGGACGATATTGACCGTATTATTGGGTTGGAATGTGGGGCTGACGAGTACGTTTGTAAACCATTCAATGCCCGTGAAGTTTTGGCTAGAGGCAAGAACCTGATTCGTCGCGTCCAAAAGCAGCGAGAATTGTCTAAAACCGTGGTTGAAGAGCCTGTGCTGCAAACGATTGGAACATGGCAACTGGACACGTCTCGACGAGTGTTAGTGAAATCTGACCGCAGTGTGAGCCAATTGACGGAAGGGGAATTTCAACTGCTGTTGGCGTTAAAGATGAGCGAAGGGACTGTCCTAACCCGAGACCAATTAATGGACAGGATTAAGAATCGTACGTGGAACGCCACAGATCGGACCATTGATGTCTTGATCGGACGAATTCGCCGCAAGTTAAGCGAAGACCCTTTATGCCCTCAAATGATCATTACCGTCCATGGTGTTGGTTATCTGTTTAGTCATCCTGTGCAAGATGATTGCTAATGCTGGCTGTTGCATATAAGAGGGCACTGGCGGTTATTTTGGTGGTAAGCGCTTCTGTGCCTGCGTTGGCAGAGTCGTCGGCTGAGTTAGATGGGTTATCTGGTTCAACGGTACGAGTGTGTGGTAACAATGCCTATCCTCCGGTTACTTGGATAAACAAAGACCAGCAGATAGATGGTATTAATGTGGCTGTTATTCGACGTTTGCTCGAGCCGCTTAATGTCACCGTTGACACCTATCAAGACAGCAACTGGCGACGCTGCATTAAAGAAGTGGAATTAGGCAATGTCGATATCTTGTCTGGCTTCAAAACGGATGTTCGCCAGCAATCGATGATTTATCTCGACGCGCCTATTATTCGAGAATCTATTTATCTTTATTATCCGCTCGAACACCCCCTTAATTTTGAAGGTTGGGAAGCATTAGCAGGCTTGCGGGTGGGAGTGCTAATGGGCGATAGTTTTGGCAATAAGGTTGACGCTGCTCTGCATAAATACCCCAGTCTTGAATTTGTCTCCACGCAAGATCAAAACTTATTAAAACTGGCTGACAATCGTTTAGATGTTGTCCCCATGGGCGGCTTATCAGGTCAGTTAGACCTCCGTCGTTTAGGGCTAGAGGATAAAATTGGTTACACCGAGACGGATGTAAGTGATTTTTGGTATTTGGCGATTTCCAAGAAATCTTTCTTAGTTAAATGGCTGCCATTGTTAAATCAACGCTTGGAGCAGCTTTTGAAAGACCCTGCAACAGTCCCCAAGCTCGTTACCCAATATCATAAGGTTTACAGCGAAGACCTTGATTTAAAAAGAGGGGGTTCTGGAAGCTAATGTCTCGATCATCGAAGTACGCTTTGCTGCCAAATCTTCTACGCTACAAGCAAATGCATCCTCTGGCGTATCGAATTTTTATTAAGCTGTTATCACTCAGTTTATTGCTAGCACTCATTTCTACCAGTATTCAGGTGTTCAATGAATATCGTCGTGAGAAGGCGTCGATGCAGCAGCAAACGGACTACATTACATCGTCTCATATTGAAGGGCTTCGAAAGGGGCTTTGGGATTTGGACAGTGAGCAACTAGAGTTGCAGCTAAAAGGCATTATGAACTTCTCCAATGTTAATGCGGTGACACTGCATTCAGCTGATTGGAAAGAAGGTATTGTCGTCGGCGATAAATCCGCCATTTCTGAGAATAATGGAACGACATTGCCGATTTACTACATTGATCGTTACGGTGAGCCAACCTCCCGTTTATTAGGCGAATTGACGGTTTACCATGATTTGGCTGCGATCCAGTCAAAACTGCTGCGTTCGGCAATAGAGATTGCGCTTTTTCAGAGCATATTGGTGCTCATTAATGGGGTGTTGTTACTGTTGATCGTGCATTTGATGGTGACCCGCCATCTTGAGTACATGGCCAGCTACACGCGCTCTATTGGTGCTGGAAACCTGAAAACGAGGTTGGTGCTACCCCATAAAGCGCCTCGTCAAGACACGGATGAAATTGATGCTGTAGTCAATGCAATGAATGATATGCGGGAAGCGATTCTGGAAGATATTAAACAGAAAGATTTGATTGAAGCCGAGTTGCGTTATCACCGTGATCAGCTGCAAGAACAAGTGAGCCGACGAACACGACGTCTACAAGACGCAAAAGAGGCCGCAGAGAAAGCCAATGTGGCCAAGAGTCAATTTTTGGCGACCATGAGCCACGAAATAAAAACACCATTAAATGGCATTCTGGGCATGGTAGAACTGCTTCAAAGCCAATCTCAGACTCCTCAAAGTGCCGAAAAGCTCAGTGCGATTTATCAATCTGGCGAAGCCTTGTTAGAGATCCTTAATGGCTTATTGGATTATGCTCGCCTAGAAGAAGGCATGTACAGCCCCGAGATACTGCCATTCTCCTTGAGTGAATTAGTAAACTCTACGAGCTTGTTGTTTTTGGCACAGGCTCGTCAACAAAATACCACTCTGACTGTCCGTATTAGCGAACAATTAGAAGACCGTTACCAAGGTGCCGCAGGAGCACTGCGGCAGATATTGTCGAATTTGATTTCTAATGCCATCAAGTTTACTCACGATGGTTCTGTGACCATTAGCGTGGAGCCCGCCCAAGAACATGGGGAACAAGGGCAAGGTGTATTAATTGAAGTAGAAGACACCGGAGTAGGGATTCCTAATCAGTACCTTCCTCATATTTTTGAACGCTTTAGTCAAGCCGATGAAAGCGTGACACGACGTTTTGGGGGAACTGGGTTAGGGCTAGCAATAACGGCTCAGTTGGTACATGTTTTAGAAGGGGAAATGGGAGTAGAAAGTGAAGAAGGGCGAGGCAGTGTTTTCTGGTTTTATATTCCTCTTTTAGCGCTAGATCCTCCAGTAAACTCCAGTGATGATGAGATAGAATTACCGAAAAAGCTGGCGCCTATGTCTATTTTGTTGGTTGAAGATACACCGATTAACCAAGCTGTCACCACGGAATTGTTAGAAAAAGACGGCCACAAGGTCACACTCGCTACAGACGGACAGGAAGCGTTAAATAAAGCGTCTGAGCACCGCTTTGATTTAATCTTAATGGATATACATTTGCCTTTATTAAGTGGCTTAGATGTAGCGAATCAAATCCGTCACATTAACCACATCAATGCACGAACACCTATCGTTGCGCTAACTGCGAATGTGTTACCAAGTAATGTTAAACAATGCCACGACATTGGCATTCGGGCTGTTATTCCAAAACCATTTAAACGCGAATTATTATATCAAGTGATGGGTGAGCAATTAAGCCGGAGTTACCAATTGGAGGAGAGTCAGGAAATTGCGACTGGGCTGATTAACACGAGCCTCATACACTCTCATTTAGCGGCTTTAGGCAAACAGCGTTTGCAGAAACTGGTGTCATTGTTTTCTTCTTCAGTAGAGCAAGGTCTGGAAGAGATGGCGGAAATGAATATCCAGCAAGACTTCTATGAGATTTCTGATATTGCGCACCGCTTGGCGGGGGATGCCGATGCAGTGGGGGCACGGACTTTGGCCGCAGCGTTTCGTGAGTTGGAAAGTCATGCTAGTGCTAATGGCGAAATAGACTTGAGTCGTGATATCGAGAAGTTGACACCACTTTATATTTCCACAATAGCGTTATTAAAAGAAGCGTTAAGCAATGCCTAAAAATCAGTCGGTATTGATTTCGAAGCGCGGCCCATTTTTTGTAAGATTGTTACAAAACTCATCTTTTATACTGTTTAAATAAAGTGTTTCATTAGGTCTCTCGCTTTGTGTGGCGTAGTTGTTGCTTGTACATTATGTACCTGCTTTTGTTTAATTAGATGGAATCTTCTTGCACATGACGATTAAGTCGCGTTTTTTGCTATCTACCACAGGCATCTTGCTATTAACTTGTTTTTTTTCTTGGCTTTCAATTCGTGTGCTTGCGGAAGATCTTGTGGAGAGTTGGGTTGAGCGCTATGCCGAGAAGCAAGCTAGATACGACAAAGCCAGAACGTTATTGCCTCTAATTCAAGAAATAAACCTATCGAAAGAATTTGCAGAGCTGGACTCTTTAAAAGCATGGGCTGAACAGCCTAATAATGAATCTTTAAAGCAACAAGCTTTTATCGATACAGAAGCGTTCAGAATGCGCTTTGCAGAGAAGTCCTATTTTATTGCCTTGAAAAAGAACGAGCGCTATTACTTCAGCGATGACGACGCATCGGGAAAATTCTATCGCTATACCCTTGAATCTTCAAAGGAATCAGACGCTTGGTTCTATCAAATTATGGAGCACAATCTAGACCTGCACCTTAATGTGAATCCTGATGTAGAGCTAGGAGTGATAAAACTGTGGGCTGATGTGCTGATTCGTCAAGGTGACGAGATTCTAGGGGTGGTTGGGACAGGGCTTGATTTGTCCGAATTTTTGAATCAGATGGTTGAAAAGCAAGATGTCTATTCGGCCATTGTTTTTACCAATTATGAAGGGGCAATTCAGCTTTATCAGCAAAAGGAACTTATTAACTATTCCTCTCTTACAAAAAATGCTGAGGGCAAAAAGCTGATATTCCAATTGCTCGATAACGAAGAGTCAAAAGAGCGCTTAAAGCAAGCACTTAAAAGCGCGAAAAATCGCCCAAATAAGATCGAAATGACCCGCGTTGATAAAGACGGAACTCATCAGTTAGCCAGTGTTATTTACATTCCCGAAATTGATTGGCTGCAAGTGAACTTTATTGATATTGGACGTTTTCTACCATTGAGCGAGTTTTCAAGCTTGTTTGTTGTCTTCTTTGTGAGCCTTGTTGTCGCCTTAATTATTTTTTATGTTCTGTTGTCATTGATTGTAACGAAACCCTTGGCAGAGTTGGATTTATCGATTCGTCAGCTAGGTAAAAATCGCTATCGTGTTCCCCAATTAAGCTATTTTGCTGGTACTGAAATTAAGCGATTAGTATCCCATTATGAAAAAATGTCGACCACTCTTTTAGAGTATCAGCACCAACTAGAAGAAAAAGTAAAAGAACGAACGGCGGAATTGAATCGGCTTTCAATCTTAGACCCTTTGACGGAATTGTATAATCGCCGTGGTTTTGAAATGTATATGAAAGAGTATTTAGCGTCCTGGCAAAAGGACCAGCAATCCTTTGGGCTGATTAACGTGGACGTGAACGAATTTAAGCTAATCAATGACCGACTTGGCCATGCAGCCGGAGACTTTGTCTTGCAGAAAATTGCGTCTTATCTATTGAGTGTGGTCGATGAAAAAGGGGTAGTGGCAAGATGGGGAGGAGATGAGTTCTTAATTTTGGTTAGAGATAAGCAAGAACAAGATCGTATTTCTGAACGACTGCGTAGTGATAAAGTGTTGCATGAAATTGACTTTAATGGGGATCGGGTTTCGGTTCAATTTAGTATTGGTAATGCCTTTATTCAGGACCAAGATACATTGGAGTCGCTTTTACATAGAGCTGATAAAGCTATGTATGCGGTGAAGTTTAATCGTCAGTAATCCTTCTGTATTTCAACCACAAATCCCAGCGATATGCTGGGATTTTTTTGTCTATTAGAAGGGGTTTTGTCTTGCTCAAAAGCGGATTTTTTTGGAATTTTTAAAATTACATAATCAAGTAATTAAAAATCATAAAACATTCAAGAAATCCCGAAGTCCACATTTCATTCTTAATTTTTCAGATTCGGAAGCCATCTTAAATTCTAACAAGAATAAAAAATCAATATAAAACAATATCTTAAACATTGGTTTAAAATTTTTAAAAAATTAAGTAAAAAATAAGAATTATTATCGTTGTTGCATTGTTGTAATAAAGTTACCTAAATGTATTATTAACTATGAAAACACATGTTTTTATGAAGCTCTAATTTAAATATAAAAATAACATTTGGGTCTGAAAATTATGAAAAAAACTATTCTACATACTGCTATTGTTGGAAGCTTATTATCTATCAGTGCAGTTCACGCCGCACCTTCCTTTGACGGAAACTTCGAGTTAAATACCGATGCCATTTCTAAAGCAGAAGGTGATTCCACATACAAGCAAGATGGTCGCCTTGAACTCAATGTGACAGGCAGACACACAATGGGCGATAACTTCTTCGCTGGCAGAGGCTCTCTTCTTATTAAAACAACAGGTGATGCAACCGTTGATGATGCTTACATCAAGTTTGGCAACAGCACTTGGGACCTTCAAGCGGGTCGTTTTGAGGCGGTGAATCTGTTCCCAAAAGGCAAAGATACTCTCATTGAACACGTAGAAGCGGTAGATGTTTACGAAGCGAATATGGCTCGTGGCCGTGAAGGCGATGATACTGGTCAATTTGCTTTGCACTTAAATGCAAGCGAAAGTGTTAAATTTGAACTCGCTACTCTTTATGGTGACCCAAATATCGATGAAGCCACAGAAGATAAAGCGACTGCTATCTCTGGTATTAGACCTTCTGTAACCTTTGCCGCAGGTGCTGCCACTATTACAGCGGGCTATGAAAGTGTTAAGTATGATTTGGCAGCAGGCGGTGAAGTTAAAAAATCTGGTTATGCAGTCTCTGCTAATTTTGATGTGGCCGCTGCGAACGTTAATCTTGCCGCAACGTTTGGTAAAGATCATGAAACCGATGAAAAAGTTACTTCTATGATGGCAAATATGACATACGGTAACTTTGGTCTAGGCCTTATTGCTTCTTCTGTCGATGAAGGAACGAGTGATGATCCTTCTTTGTTAACCACTTATATTGCCTACACAGTGCCAGTGTTGGATATTGAAAATGCGACTGTGACCCTAGCGGGTTCGCATTCCACGGCTAAAGATGTTGGCGCTGCGAATGACAAAGTGACAGCAGCACGAATTCGTTTTAACTATGGCTTCTAGCGTTTAGTTAAAGGTAAGAGCAATATTGTTGGTTATTCCCTTTTCTGATGGTATTGCTCTTCATCGTGGTTTTTTCTACCTTGTTTTTCTTTAATACGTTCTTCAGAGAAATAGATAGCGTTTTATAACCTTTCAATATGTAACATCTCACACTGACACCAAGACAAAAATAAATGTGCCAAGGTGTCTGTATGAGAAGTGGATAAATTATTTAGCCGCTTCGAAGCTGTTTTGTTGCAAGCTGTCTTCTGTTTCTAGCTTGCCCGCTTCCAAATCAGCCAGCATTTTATCCGTCAACTTATAGCTTAATAAAAAGATGATTAAGCCAGTTGCCGCTCCAAATGCATTACCTAAGTTGAGAGCATCCCACATGCCTTGAATGACTTGTGGTGATTGCTGAACGATGACGCCACCAGAAGATTCAACAAATCCTACCATAGCGAGATAAGCCATAGTGATAGAGCCACCAACAGCTGTAGTCGCTTTATTTGCAAAGGTTTGGGTCGCAAAAGTAGCGGCTTCTAAGCGTTTTCCTGAGCGAATATGGCCATACTCAATACAATCTGCAATGAAGATACTTGGCATAACCAGCGTGATGCCCAGTGGAATGGCTTTAAGCATGGTTAAGGCAATGAAGGCTTCAATATGATCGTAGCCTATCATCCAGGTGATAGTCGACAATATAACGATAGCTGCAGAGGCCCAAGCAAAGGTGGCGATTTTGCCGACTTTTCGAATACCAATGGGTGCTAGTGGCGAGGCCAGCATAGCAGGACCAATCATAGCGAAAAGGAATAAGCCGGAAAGAGAGGGGTCATCAAAGACATCGCGCGCAATGTAAGGCATTAAAGTGAAAGCAACGTTAGATCCCCCAATAAAGACAAAGGCAAGGATAAACATCAGCAGGTATTTATTACCAGTCACTGTGCCTACTATTTGTTTAAGGGTAGGAACCTCTTGTTCGACAACATGGCGTTCTTGTACGGTGCGGATGGTTAACATCAAAAACATGGCGATGACACACATAATGACCGCCGCTAAAGTCCATTTCCCGTCCATTTTTTCGACTAGCCAAGGTGCGCTAACCATAGCGAGGACCATGCCGACAAAACCACCAAAACGCACAAAAGAATAAATAACATTTCGCTCGTCTTTATTTTGCGTCATTACTGTACCGATGGCGTAAGCAGGCGCGTCTGATACGGTATATAGCATTCCCCAACCAACATAGGTGACAAAGGCGTAAGTAACACGAAGCCACATTGGTTGCTCGGCAAGATAATCACCAAAAGCAAATATCAAAATGGTGGAAATCGGAACCGCCCAAGCGATGGCGTTCACCCAAGGCTTGAATTTACCGCCTTTTAAGCGACTTCTTTCGACCATAATGGAGAGTATCGGGTCATTCACTGCATCCCATACTCTGGCTAACAGAAAGAGAACCCCGACTGTCGCGGCGGATAAACCCAATATAGAAGTGTAATAAACACTAATAAATATAGTCACAAACATATAAATAATGTTTTGACCGGTGAAAAAAGTGTAATAGCCGAGTCGCTCACGGCGGCTGGTTTCATAGTTTGCTTTGGACATCTTCGCCTCGTTATTTTTATTGATTAACCGTCATTACCCCTCGTTGATGTAGGTAATGACGGTATTGAACAGAGTTTAAAGCAGTGTTTTAGACTCTTATTTACTTGCCATTTAGTGAGGCAATAAGCTGTACAACCTTCTCTTCAGAATATTGCTGACTATTGAACACTGGCAAATTACGTAACGGCATATCTGCCACCATAGATTCGGCCATTAGGCGATCGGCTTCCGCTGCTGAGTCATTCTGATCACCGCCCATCATTTGATCAAACACAGACAGCATGCTGTCAAACACAGGTTTGCCTAGTGGTTCATTGGCAATTTCTCCTAGGGTTGAATTCACCGTGTAAGGCGTGATCGGTGTTGGCGCAGGAATGTCGTAACCTAATAAGGCCGTGAATGCAGCGTCATTAAAGTCACGTTTTTCAGGCTCAAAGTAAGCTTTTAGGGCTGCATTAGGTTGTTTTTTGGCTACAGTCGTATTCAAAAAAACAGTGGCAGTATCGCGAATATCTTCTACCGAGGAGCCGATATGAATCTGATATTCATCGCTTTCAGCTACCCAAGAGGATTGCGCTTCATCCCAATAAGCAAAAGCACGATAATCCAGCTCAAACTCGATTTCTTTGCTTTCACCTGGCTCTAAGAACACTTTTTCAAATGCTTTTAGCTCTTTTGCTGGGCGCGGTTGGGAAGGTGATTTTTGTCCCACGTAACACTGCACAACTTCCGCTCCGGCTTTGTTTCCTGTGTTAGTAATAGTAATTTGTAGCTTAATAGAGTCGTTTTCATTAAAGGACGCTTTGTCGCCACTTAGTAAGGTTAAATGGTAGTAAGTGAAGTTGGTATACGATAAGCCATGACCAAAAGGGAAAAGTGCTTTTGTTTTGGTGGTATCAAAATAGCGATAACCGACCCAAATAGCTTCACGGTATTGCACTTGCTTTGTGGTGCCAGGGAAATATGGTTGGCTTGGAACATCGTCTAAGTTTGCAGGGAAAGTTTCAGCCAACTTACCGCTTGGGTTCACCTCACCAGACAGTACTTTGGCCACCGCTGAAGCACCGGCTTGACCGCCTAGATACGCTTCCAGTATGGCGGGTACTTTTTCGACAAATGGAAGAATGACTGGCGCGCCATTCTGAAGAACAACAACGGTCTTGTTGAGTTGTTCGCCTAGCGCGGCAATTAGATCCAATTGCACTTGTGGCAGATTCAAATGCTGACGATCAAAGCCTTCGGATTCATATTTTGGCGTTAGGCCTGCGAACAAAAACACCACGTCTGCTTGTTTGGCTAACTCAATAGCCTTGGCGATTTCTGCTGAGTCTTCTTTGTCATTAAGATGGTAGCCAGCTGTATAGCTGACATTATCGTCGCCAAATTGTTTTTTGATTTCGTCGAGAGGCTGTTCCAATTTGAATGGATTAATCTTGGAGCTGCCCGCACCTTGGTAGCGAGTGCTGTTGGCTAACGCGCCAATGACAGCGACCTTTTTACCTGGCGCAACTGGCAATAAACCATCATTCTTTAACAGTACGCAGGTTTCTTCAGCGATTCGCGCAGCGAGTTCATGGTGAGCATTTAAGTCGGCTTCTACTTTATCGCTTTCTAGAGAAGCTTGTGATTTTAATATCAGCGCTAGTACGCGAGCGACAGATTTGTCTAACTCTGCCATCGTTAGCTGACCGTTTTCCACTGCGGCAATAATCTTTTTGGTATTCATATCGCCAGAGCTTGGCATTTCTAAATGCTGACCATTTTTGACACCTTCAACGCGGTCGTTATTAGCGCCCCAATCCGTCACAATAATGCCTTCAAAGCCCCATTCTTTGACTAAAATGTCATCGAGTAATTGCTTGTGTTCAGCTGCGTAGGTGCCGTTTACCTTGTTGTAAGAGCACATGACGGTCCATGGCTGGGTCTTTTTAACGGCTTTTTCAAAAGCAGGCAGATAGATTTCACGCAAGGTTCGTTGGTCGACAACAGCATCGACTGTCATACGGCAATGTTCGTGATTGTTTACTGCGTAATGTTTTAGGCTGGTGCCGACACCTTGGCTTTGTACGCCTTTGATCCAAGCGGCTGACATGTCGCCAGCTAATAAAGGGTCTTCAGAAAAATATTCAAAGTTACGGCCACCCAGAGGGTTACGTTTGATGTTTGTGCCAGGGCCAAGCAACACGGACACATCTTCAGCGCGACATTCTTTGCCTAGCGCGACGCCCATCTCTTCAACGAGTTTGGTATTCCACGACGCAGCCAGTCCTGATGCCGTTGGGAAGCAGGTGGCTTTAACGGCCGCATTTAGGCCCACATGATCGCCTTCTCCTGCTTGTTTTCGCAAGCCATGAGGGCCATCAGTTACCATGATTGATGGTAGGCTCAAACGTTCAATCCCATGAAGTGTCCAAAAGTCTTTGCCGGTACAGAGCATGGCTTTTTCTTCTAGGGTTAGTTCGGCTAAGAGTTGATTTATTTTTGTATCACTCATCGTTTCATCCTTTTTAGATTTGTGGTGATGGTTTCAGACCATCGATCAGTAGCTGAATTAATACAGGGGAAAGTTTTGGAATGGCCTCTTGTTCAATTTCCATCAAAGCATTTTGACGTAACAGCATGCGGCGGAAAAAAGTAGGAACCGCATTAAATAAGGTGACGGCCAAATAAGGTGCTGGAACGTCAGAGCGAATGCTGCCTTCAGCCTGTCCTAGAGAGACAATATCGTTAAGCGATTGGCCGATTTTTTCTGGCAATAGTTGTGTTAGTTTTTCGCGGAATTCAGTGGGGATACGTGATCCAGCATAGTAACCGTCAAATTCGGCAATGAAGCGGTCATCGTCTTCATATTGGGGGTCTGCATAGGCTTGCATGAGTACGCCAAGGCCTTCGAGAATAGTGGCGTAATGGCGAGCTTTGATTTTTTCTATGATGTGTTCATAAATATCGTTTTTACGAGTGAGCACCACAACCAGTATGGCAAAGCCCAAATCGTATTTGTCTTGGTAATAACGATATAAAGTATTACGGCTCATGCCAGTGGCTGCCGCGATGTCTTTCATTTGAGTATCAGCAAAGCCATTTTCGATAAAAAGTGCTTCGGCAATGTTGATAATTTTGTCCCGAGTAGCCTCGGTTTGGTGAACCATTCTTGAATTCATAAAATGTTACACGTGTTATATTTTTTCATCAATCTAATGGCTGGTACAATTGCAGTCAATCATTAATTAACAAAAAAAGCCTTTGCCTCATCACTTGAGGCAAAGGCTTTTATATAAAAACAATTAAAATCAATTGCTTGAGAGGGAGTTACTGGTTATTCAATGACTCGTAAAGCCATTAAGTCACTGTCTTTGGTGATGACCAAGGTTGGATCAACACGCAAACAGCTACCAGCGTAATGTCCAGACACCGAGAAAGTGCAAACTTGTGAGCGATAGCCTTCTATGTCCGGTAACTTCCAAAGAGCTTGGAAAATTTGATCTTGATGAGAAAAGCGACCAGCGGTTTCTTCCATTAGGGCGTCTTTGCCATCGTACAGGCTGATATTAAAGCCGCAGCGACCAGCGATAGGTTTGCTTACATAACCATGAGTTTTTAGTGCATCACTTAACTCAAAAGACGATTCCAATAAATAGGGATGGTCGGGGAAAAGTAGCCATAAAACCGGTAAAATCGCTTTATTACTAGGAATAAGAGTCCAAAGTGGTTCGTAAACCATGACGTCTTTGCGTAATAAAACATCGACTAAACGCGGGGCTTCACTTCGAGGGATATCGGTCTTGTAATCGCGAAGGCGTTGTTCATCGTCATCGCATTCGGCACGGATTTGATCCAGAGCGGTTTCCCATGCCCAAGTTTTCCACACCCAACGGATTTTGACCCCGTCAGTATCAACGACATCACCGTCTGCATCCCAGCGTAAACTACTGACGCCTTTGATGACTTTGCAATCTAGACCCGCTTTTTCCATGATACGTTTCATGAAAAGCGCGTGGTAATTTTCTTCTAAGTCTGTGTCTTGCATGATGTGAATCACGCCTTTGACAGCACTGTTTTTCCAAGCTTCGATGAGCTCATCGACCAATTCTGTTGCTGAGCCTTCACCTTCATTCGCGCCATAATGCTTGGCCCATTTTTCCTGAATTATGCCTGCTTCCATGTAGCATGAGGCTGAGTCGCAGTTGTATTCGTATACCTTGATACCGTTAGCTGACAGGCTGAAATCAAAGCGCCCAGTGATCATCTGGTTACGACGGTTGTCCCAAGATTGGTGAATCTTCGGCCATAAAGCTGGAGGAATATTAAAGCTAGAAAGCAGATCATCGTTTTGCAGTACATAATCTGTGGCGTGCATAAATAAGGCGTGCAATTCATTGGTGGCGCGTTTTAGCTCACGCTCAGCGGTTTCTGTCATCACCATGTATTTGTAGTCGTCTTCCGGTCGGCTGGCGAGTTTGTGCCCGCCCATCATCTCAACAAAGGCTTCTTCGGCAGGGTTCGCCACATTTAACCAAGCACGAGAGGCTTGGCTTTTGTTAGCGACATGGCGTATTTGTAAATCAAACAAGGCCGGATCTTCAGGCTCAATCTTTTCAGCATGCAAATCATCGTCGGTTTGGATGACCCAACCCATAATCGAAGCATCGCCATAGGAGCAACGAAGCCAATAACCGCCGTCTTCGCTTATGCGGGCATCTAACACTCGAGAGTAATCTTGGCCTTCAGGCCAGATTTGATGGCCGACGTTTTGCTCGACTATATAGAGACGATCAGGCAAGACTTTGGTAACAATCGCCACATGGCCTGTGACTTCAAATTCACCCCCTTCGTTCCAAATCAAAAGAGCACCGACTTCCGGATGACGCAACGAGCCATTGTGAAAGGATTTCAGTGGTAATCGGCTTTCATCGGCAATAAGTCGAGCTGATGTTAGGCGGAAAATATCGTATGCCATAGCGACGTCATCAAAAATATAACCTTTGTTGAGATACAGCCAGCGGCGAGCAAATTCAACACATTGCCATTTATAGCCCATAAAAATCCCGTCCACATAGCTGCGATAAGCATGGCGGTTAGGCAGTTCATTATCATCGGCGGAATCGTAATCGGAAGAGTAAACAGGTACATTGCCCGGCGCGATGCCTAACAGGGTGCCAAAAGGAGCAATGGGTCTACTGGAGTCGGGTGTCATTAGTTTGATTTCCCTCACACGAAACGTGTTCAAACGGGTAAAAGAAAGGCGACAAAATGGTCGTCTGATGTCCGCAATATAGTCCCTGAAAAGCGGGTCTGCAAGCACTCTTAGGGCTTATTTTTTGAGTTGCTCTTGAATAAAATTTGAACGATCATTCAGGAAAGAAAGTGCACAAGATTGTATTTTTCAATAACTGCCCTATGTAGTGCTTATACTTTCTATAAAGACTGAAATAGATTCTGGAGTTTATAATGTCAAGCACTGAAAAAAAACTGTTTAGCCCAGTAAAAGTGGGAAATCTAGAGTTACCTAATCGTATTGTTATGGCGCCTTTGACTCGTACGCGAGCGCCTGGTCATCAGCCAAATGCCTTGATGGCTGAATATTACTCCCAACGTGCTAGCACCGGCTTGTTGATCACCGAGTGTACTATGGTTACGGAAGGCACCTCCGCTTTTGGCGACGATCCTGGTGTGTATTCTGCCGAGCAGATCGAAGGTTGGAAGCTCACCACAGATGCGGTTCATAAAGCGGGCGGTCGTATCTTTATGCAAATTTGGCACGCTGGCCGTGCGGCGCATCCATTATTGAACGGTGGCAAAGAGGCCGTGTCAGCAAGCGCGATTGCGATTGATGGTGAAACTCATACTCCAGAAGGCAAAAAACCATACACTGTTCCTCGAGCATTAACGGTTGCCGAAATCAAAGACATTGTGGCTGACTTTCGCCAAGCAGCGATCAATGCCAAAGAAGCGGGTTTCGATGGTGTGGAAATTCACGGTGCCAATGGCTATTTAATTGATCAGTTCTTGCGTGAAAGCTCTAACCAGCGTACCGATGAATATGGTGGTTCTTTGGAAAATCGCGCGCGCTTTTTAACGGAAGTGATTGAGGCGGTTACAGACGTGTTGGGCAGTGACCGCGTTGGCTTACGTCTCTCTCCGCTTAATAGCTTCCAAAGCATGAAAGAGAGCGATCCTCTGGCATGGACTCGTTTCTTGAGCGAACACTTGAACCGTTTTAATTTAGCGTATTTGCATTTGATGCGTGCGGACTTTTTCGGCGAGCAACAAGCCGATGTTGTCAGTGTAGCGCGTGAAGCTTATAAAGGCCATTTGATGGTCAACATGGGTTATTCTCCAGAAGAAGCCAATCAAGCACTAGCAGATAATAAAGCGGACAGCGTGGCATTTGGTAAAGGTATTCTTGCCAACCCAGACTTTGTCGAACGTATTCAGGCTGGCGCGGAATTAAACGAGCCTAACCCAAATACCTTTTACACACCGGGTGCAGTAGGCTATACAGATTATCCGTTTATGACTGCGTAATTCCAATTCATACCGGTTCACACTTAAAACGCCAAGGCGGTATGCCTTGGCGTTTTTTTGTTATGAATGTTTTCTTTTAGGTCATCAGGCATGAAAGAAGATTGACGTCCGATCTCGGTGTCCTTTAACTTAGCCAAATTAGTATTTCTTAAGACAACTCTTTTTTAAGGCAAAACATCGTGACCATTTCTTCTTCTCTTACTTCCAAATTACCGTCCGTCGGCACCACTATTTTTACCAGAATGTCTGCGTTGGCGGCGGAAAAGGGGGCGATCAATTTGTCGCAAGGCTTTCCTGACTTTCCTCCGGATGCTCGATTATTAGAGCGTGCTTCGCAAGCGATTTTAACCGGTAATAATCAATACTCGCCTATGACTGGTTTGCCGATTTTAAGAGAAGCAATAGCCAACCTGATTGCGCGTCACTATGACCGAAAAGTCAGTGCATTAGATGAAATCACCGTGACCAGCGGTGCGTCTGAAGCTATTTTTGATGCCATTGCAGCTTTAGTACATCACGGTGATGAAGTCATCTTATTTGATCCTGCATACGATTTATATGAGCCAGCAGTGACCCTAGCAGGTGGGATTTGTAAGCGAGTAACCTTGGCTGCCCCCGAGTTTCGTCCTGATTGGCAGGCATTTGCTGAACTGCTGACTGACAAGACGCGATTGGTATTAATCAATACACCACACAATCCAACGGGGACTTGCTGGAAGGCGGAAGATTTAGAGTCCTTGTGGCAAGCCGTAGCAAGTCGCGACATTTATGTTTTATCTGACGAAGTGTATGAATTTATCCACTTTGGTGAATCCGCAGTAAGTATTCACAAACACTCAGAGCTTTCAAAACGCAGTTTGGTGGTATCCTCCTTTGGCAAAAGCTTTCATTTAACAGGTTGGAAAGTTGGCTACATTGTAGCGCCTGCAGCGCTGACTGCGGAGCTGCGCAAGGTGCATCAATTTGTTTCCTTTTGTACCGCAACGCCTTTGCAACAAGCCTTGGCGGAACATCTTCTCGCTTTGCCAGAAGCGAGTGCTGGCTTGGCAAGCTTTTATCAGCGAAAGCGCGATGTGCTTAGAGATGCATTGGCCAACAGCCGTTTTCAGCTATTACCTTGTGAAGGGACGTATTTTCAATTGCTTGATTACAGTCAGATAAGCGGTCTTGATGATGTGGCGTTTTGCGAATGGCTAATAGATCAAGCTGGCGTAGCGGCGATTCCAGTAAGTGTGTTTTATCAGCAAGCTCCCGATAACCAGCGCATAATTCGGCTGTGTTTTGCGAAAGAAGAAGGCACGCTGTTAGACGCCGCGAAAAGGCTTTCTCAATTGTAAAGTTTGGTGAGCTTTTTGAGTATAATATGTGTCATATTGATTCGTGTTGTATATGTCTTTTTAATTGCTACTTAACTAACGCTATACTGTTAATCATCAGATCATAATTTTTGGTAAGTCACGTGTTTCGCTGAGTGTCTAGAGGTTATATCTGCAATATATTTTAGACCAATAATTTTTTGTTGTCGCAAGGGTATGACCATCTATTATGTTTAACACGTTAAAAGGACGGCTGTATTTTCTGGCTATCCTTATAATATTTCCGTGCTATCTTTTTATATACGAGAGTTTTGGTTACAGTCGAAACATTGTGAAAGAAGAAGTACGAAAAGTCGCAGACATCGTTTCTTACCAAGTGGCTGATATTCAAGAGCATCTTGTCCAGTCTGCGTATGTTTTTTTATCTAATCTAACCGCCTCTCCCAAGTTACAAGACCCTGACTCTGACGAATGCCGACAGTTTCTCGTCGAGTTGCTTCCGCTGTACGATTATTACGTCAACATTGGTGTGCCGAATCGAAATGGGATTCTTACCTGTAATAGCATGCCATTATCTGAAGCGATTGATGTTAGCGATCGCAGCTACATCCGTGAAGCGATTTCTGGTCAGTATTTCACCACCAGTGGGGTACAAGTAGATCGTGTGACGGGCGTCCCGACGGTTAACTTCGCTTATCCCGTTTTTAACCTGCAAAATAGCAACGACATTGTTGGGGCTGCTGTGGTGGTTATTTCGTTAGATTGGTGGAGTTCTTTTCTAGAAAGAAGTCAATTGCCCCCAGACAGTGTTGCCTATATTTTGGATGCTAATGATCAACCAGTCGTAACTTATCCTGCAGGCAATCAATATGTTCCCCCAGCCCTTTTGAACCGCTTTTGGCGAGGAGAAGATGGCGTGAGTCGTGTATTTCACAAGCGCCAGATAATCGATGAAAAAGGCAATGTGCAACTGACTTTTTTAACGGGTATTGCGGTTGATTCTGCATTAAGTGCGGTAAATAAACGATACATTATGATTACTGCGGTATTTTCCGTTTTGATTTTATTTATGTTGATATTGCTCCATTTCTTTTTAACAAACTCACTATTAAAGCCGCTTAATGTGTTGACTGACTTAGTCATTCGTTTAGGCCGAAATGAAAAAATGCCGACCAATCGTCCCATTGGCGTTCAGGAAATGGATTATCTACAGCAGCATTTCTTGGAAATGGCGTCATTGAAGCAAAAAGCAGAGCAAGACATTATTGATCAAGCGCAAACAGACCGCTTAACGGGCATTTCAAATCGTGAGGCATTCAGCCAGGTACTCGCTGATACTTTGGCGCAAGTTGACCCTCAACATGGCAAGTTGGCGGTTATTTTGCTCGATCTTGATAATTTCAAAGAAATAAACGACACCCGAGGGCATGAAGTCGGAGACGCTATTTTGCAGCAGATTGCTGAGCGCATCACGCAATACCCTTTTCATGCCAAAAGCATTAGCCGCCTGGGTGGAGATGAGTTTGTCTTCTTGTTTGATGGTCAACAGGTCGATTTATCACAGGTTCTTAAGTTGGCGGAAAGCATTCAAAGCCTGATCAAACAACCTTATTCTGTATTGAATGATAATGTGATGGTATCAGCAAGTTGTGGCGTGGCGGTTTATCCTGATGATGGTCGTGATAGTCGAGCCTTAATGGGGGCGGTGGATCAAGCGATGTATCATGCGAAGGCCAGTGGTCGGGATTGTGTGAAACGCTTTGATTGGAAATTGAAGCAGGCGCTGTTAGATAAAGTCGAGTTGATTAAAGACATAAATAAAGCATTAAAGAATGATGAGTTCTTTTTGGTGTATCAGCCCATAGTTGACCGAGAGGGTAAGGCGCTCAAGTTTGAAGCCTTGATTCGATGGAACCACCCAGAAAAAGGGCTTATTAGTCCCGATGAATTTATTTCAGCAGCAGAAGAGTCTGGTCTAATAGTAGATATTGGCGGCTGGGTTATTCAAGAAGCCAAGGCTGCGTTATCTAAATTACAAGTTGCTCGTGGTCCTGATGTGCAAATAGGGGTCAATGTGTCTCCTTTGCAGTTATTAAATCGCCGTGAAGGTGCCGATGTGTTTTTATCGAGCCTGATAACTGGCTCTGGTGAGTTAAACCGTAGTGCAGATGAAAAGAATGGCTTGGTTGTGGAAATTACTGAAAACCTTTTAATGGAAATGGATGAGCGTACGCGTCAAGTGCTAATGGATTTCAGAAAAAATGGCATACAAGTGGCTTTAGATGATTTCGGGACCGGTTATTCATCATTGGCGTACATAATGAATTACGACATTGATTTCTTAAAAATCGATCGCAGTTTTGTGCAAACACTTAGCCCTGAGTCTTCCTCCTCTTCGCTTTGTGAGGCGATTATTAACATGGCTCACAAACTGAAGATTATGGTCGTTGCTGAAGGGGTTGAAACCAAACAACAAGCCGACTTGTTGTTGCAATATGGCTGTGATTTTCTGCAAGGGTATTATTTTGCTAAGCCATTACGTTTAGAAGAAGCGCTTTTATATCCAATTCAGAAAGAGATCTAGCAGCATAAGGAAAGTGATTTGTGCTGCTAGATTACAGCCACCATGAATGGCGGCGTTAGCTTGGCAGGCCCTCGTACGTAGGGATATCGCCTAAGTTTTCATCCCAATTGCCTTTGCTGTCCATGAATATATGAGCTTGTGGGGTGATATCGACCTCTGTGTCTAAGCAACCCGCAGGCACCACAACTAAACCACGAGCTTTCGCGTCTGTTGGCATATTAGAGCCACATACAGAGCAAAATGTACGGGCAAAGTTCGTGTCTTCTAGACGATAAAAGCTGAGCTTATCTTCGCCGCTTAACCAGTTTAATGTAGCGCCTGAAGCAAATAGGTTGGCGCAATGGGCCGTGCCAGAGGTTTTTCTACAGCGGCTACAATGGCAAAGAAAAAATTTCGTAAATTCTCCTTCTAGCTCAAACGTAACGGCATTACACAAACAAGATCCTGCGTGAATATGACTCATAACGAAATCCCCCAATACAATTAAAGGTTAAACACCGACAGAAAACATGCCTTCTAAATCATGTTTTGAATAGGCACGAAACGCCAACATGGTTTCTGTTTTCAGAATGTTATCGATCTGTGCAAGGTGCTGTGTCACTAATTCAGATAACTGATCATTGGTCTGCACTCGGGCAATGGCGGTGATGTCGTATGAGCCACTGACAGAATACACTTCAGATAAACCTTCAATGGACGCTAATTTTTCGGCCACTTGGTTAATGTACTTTTTCTCTACAGAAAGCATGATGATAGCGGTAACCACGAGAATCTCCTCTTCGTATGGTGAGTGTACGCTGGTGTCTGGATAAAGTTGCTTTTCAAGCCTGTGAGCGCCAGCGAATAGTTGGAGAATTAAAGCACCTTAAGCGTCGATTTACAAAGGAACAGACAGCTAGCCGCTCACGCCAAATAGGAAAGCAGCATAATGAAAAAGAGGCTTTACTGACGAAAGCGACGTACATAGGCATAGGCTCTGCCGTTTGGAAAGCGAGAAGCATTTAGGCATAAAGTTTAATAAGAGAAGGTTATAGAAAGCGCAAAAGTTATATTTTACTTTGATTATCTGACGCAACTATTCATTTGTTTACGCAATGTTATTAATAGAAAACGCTAGACTAATATCATTACGTAAAACTGCAGAAAAAACATAGTAAGAGGTTTAGTGCTTTTAGTATGATTTATCTAAGTATTGGGGTGAGCATTCATAATACCCAATCATAAAATGATTTCTTAGAGGTAGGGTGTGTTCGAGAAAAACACAGCGAAAATAAATAATAGCGTTGATTTAATGAAGGCTATTTTGGGTGTCCAAGATCAAAGCACAATGGAAGAAGAGCTTTTGACCAATTCGTTTAATAATGATTTGGAGCATCTAGTACAAACTATTCGACAACACCTAGGAATGGACGTTGCTTTTTTGTCTCGTTTTCATAATGGTGATCGTGAAATATTACATATTGATAAAAAAGATGTTTTTAATAACCCGCTCGATAAAGGCCATAAGGATAAAAACGAAGAAACCTATTGCCAGCTTATTGCTGATGAAAAACTGCCGAAGATTATTCCTGATACGTCGGAGAACGAAATCACCAAGGCGTTAGCGGTAACAAAAAAATTAAATATAGGCAGTTATGTTGGCGTGCCTATCTATTTTTCCGATGATTCTCTTTATGGCACCTTGTGTTGTTTCAGTGAGCAACCAGATGAGTCATTGACGAATAAAGACCTCTCTATATTGACGCTTTTTGCAAAGTTTGCCGCTCGTAACATAGAAAAAGAATTTAACGTATCAAAATCGCAGCAGGACGCTCGTGATGATATTTTTGAAATCATTCGTAACAAGCAACTCTCCATCGTATTTCAACCAATTTATGACCTTAAAACAAAGTCGATTACAGGTTTTGAATGCTTGTCTCGTTTTCAAACCAAGCCCTATTATTCCCCTGATTATTGGTTCAATAAAGCCAATGCGTCGGGTGTTGGCGAAGTACTAGAGTTGTTTGCCATTGAAGAGGCAATCAATTTATTGTCAGCTATCCCTGAGCAATATTACATAACGTTGAATGTTTCTCCTAAACACCTCACATCGTCTTATCTGCAAGCTATGTTAGATAAAGCGCCTTTGCATCGCATTGTAATGGAGGTGACTGAGCGAGAGTCTATTCCAGACTACAAAGCATTTCGGAATTCCATTCAGTCTTTTCGGGAGCGAGGTATGCGTCTTGCTGTCGATGATGCAGGAGCCGGCTTTGCCAGTTTTCAACACATATTGGAGCTGCAAGCGGACATTATTAAATTAGATAGAAGCTTAATTGCTAATCTGAATTCAGATCAAAGAAAAAGAGCCTTGGTCGCTGCTTTGATTGGCTTTGCAAAAGAAACCAAAAGCAAGGTGCTTGGTGAAGGTGTGGAGACTTTGGCGGAGCTGGAAGTGCTTCAAGAGTTAGGTGCTCAAAAAATACAGGGGTATTTTTTCTGCCACCCATTACCACTTAAAGATGCGTTAGCCTTTTGTGAGGCTTGATGCTTTGTTTTAAGCCTTTTCTGAGGTGTCTATAAGGTGTCATTGCTGTACATTTATTGCACACACCTTCTTTTAAAGTAATACTGTCTTTTCTTCCACGCCAAAAAAATAGTTTTTATGCTCGGTAATGGCATGTACTATGCCTAACTTTTATTTTAGAGCCATAGCCATTTTGCTATCCAAATCAATGGGAAAATGGAATTAGAGAGAGTGTTATGAATACAACCTATAAAGTGTTACTTGGAATGGTGCTTGGCATCATAGTTGGGTTGGTCCTCAACTTAACAGGACTAAACGCAGACGGAACATGGGCGAACAGTTACTTGACTGACGGTATGTTTAAAGTTGTCGGCACCATGTTTGTTAATGCGTTAAAAATGCTTGTCGTGCCGTTGGTTTTCTTTTCATTAGTTTGCGGTGTGTGCGGTATCGGTGACATTAGGTTGCTGGGCCGAATCGGTTCAAAGTCTTTCTTTTTATACTTAGTGACCACAGCAATCGCGATTGCTGCTGCGTTAATTATCGCCACAGGATTTGGTATCGGTGAAGGCATGAATGCTGAGTCTTCCTCGAGCTTTACAGGTAAAGCGTCACCACCACTTTCCACTGTTCTGATCAATATTATTCCTTCTAATCCAATTAGCGCGATGGCGGAAGGCGACATGTTGCCAGTGATCTTCTTCTCGATCATGTTTGGGGTCAGTATCTTAATGGTTGGGAAAAAAGCCACTGTTGTTAGCGACTTTATCGAAGCACTAAATGAAATCATGATGAAGATGGTTAACATCATCATGGCGGTTGCGCCTTACGCTGTGTTCTGTTTGATCGCTAGAGCTATTGCAGATTTAGGTATGGATTTGCTTGCTCAGCTACTCGGTTATGTATTGGTCTTGATTGGAGTGTTGTTATTCCACCTCTTTGTGACCTTACAGCTTATTCTGAAAGTCTTGTCTGGTTTAAATCCTATAACTTTCATGAAAAAAATGCGTAACACACAAGTGTTTGCTTTTAGTACTTCAAGCTCCAATGCGACGATTCCAGTAACCTTGCGTACCGTAACGCAGCGTATGGGCGTGAAAAACTCGGTAGCGTCTTTTACTGTGCCATTTGGGGCGACCATCAACATGGATGGCACCGCGATCATGCAAGGTGTAGCAACTGTCTTTATCGCTAATATCTACAACGTAGAGCTTGGTATGATGGGGTATTTAACCGTTATCTTGATGTCTGTATTGGCATCTATCGGTACCGCAGGCGTACCAGGTGTTGGTTTGATAATGTTGTCTATGGTGTTCGCACAAGTCGGCTTACCGATTGAAGGTATTGGCTTGATTTTGGGTGTTGACCGTTTGTTAGACATGATTCGTACAGCGGTTAACGTTTCTGGTGATGCTGTGGTTTCCATCGTCGTTGCCAAAAGCGAAGGTCAGCTAGATGAGAACGTCTATAACGATCCTGATGCGGGTAATTTGTCTGATCTGCATTTAGAGAAAAAACAAGCTTAATCAGCACGAAATATTGTTCTGAGTAAAATGCGATTGGAACGAAAAAAAGAGCGCTTACTTCGGTATGCGCTCTTTTTTTCGCGTGCGAAACAGGTGTTAAAAACGTGTAACAACCGTTACGCCTGGTGGGTTGGTTTTATCCATATTGGTTAGCGCGGCAATGGATTCCTCTAAACTGATGGTTCGACCAAGCAGCTTTTCTGGGCTGAGTTTACCCGTCTTGATCATGGCTAACATTGCATCGTAACGGAACGCCTGCATGCCGTGACTGCCAATAATTTCGAGCTCATGGGCAATGACCAAATTCATTGGAATCGGTGGTGTAGCTTGATCGGCTAATAACAAACCAACTTGAACGT
This sequence comes from Marinomonas sp. FW-1, assembly GCF_005222245.1. Lineage (NCBI taxonomy): Bacteria > Pseudomonadati > Pseudomonadota > Gammaproteobacteria > Oceanospirillales > Oceanospirillaceae > Marinomonas > Marinomonas sp. FW-1. The sequence goes on from NZ_CP025987.1 coordinate 202,937, forward strand.
GTTTCCCCAGCTTTTTCAAACTCTTAATGGAGTTTATGCAGGTTGTTGGGTGACCGAGTGCATCGATCGATACATGGGCGCCACCGCGGGTAATTTCTTTAATCGCTTCAGCCACATCTGCCACGCTGGTGGCATTAATGGTCGCATAAGCGCCTAGGGCTTTTGCTAGTTCAAGTTTATCGTCCGTCACATCCACTGCAATGACATTGGCACCAATGTTGTTGGCAATCATGATGGCCGACAAGCCAACACCACCACAGCCATGTACGGCGACCCATTGACCAGCGCTGACCTTACCTTGATCGACGACGGCTCTAAATGAGGTCACAAAGCGACACCCAAGGCTCGCTGCTGTGGTGAAGTCTATGTTTTCTGGCAAGGTGACCAGATTTACATCTGCGTGATGAATGGAGACATATTCCGCAAAAGATCCCCAATGAGTGAAACCAGGTTGAGTTTGATTACCACAGACTTGATGATTGCCACCGTGGCATTCTGGGCAAGAACCGCATCCGCTAACAAAAGGTACCGTGACTCGATCGCCTACTTTAAAGCGCTGAACATCCTTGCCTACGGCTTCAATAACACCTGCAAACTCATGGCCGGGAACGTGTGGTAAGACAATGTCTGGATCGTGTCCCATCCAGCCGTGCCAATCGCTACGACATACACCAGTCGCTTCAACTTTAATCACCACACCATGTTTTTCTGGTGTCGGGTCTTCTACATTCATAATTTTGGGGGTGGACGAAAAGCTTTCGTAGACAACGGCTTTCATAGTTTGCTCCTTTGCTGATCCGTACGACAGCCTAATAGACTACTGAATATACGAGAAATTACCTTGCTCTTTTTCTTGTATATTGGAGAGCTTAAGAAATACTATTTCAGATATGAGGTTAATAAGAGGGGAATCTTTCAATGACGGCTTTGGATAAGGTAGACACTGATATCGTTCGGCGTATGCAGCAAGATGGCAAGCTAACTAACGCAAAATTAGCTAACGAACTTTCGTTAAGTGAAACGCCCTGTTGGCGTCGTCTCAAACGTCTAGAGGAAGAGGGCATCATCACCGATTATCAGGCGAACCTTGATCGTCGTAAACTGGGCTTCGGCGTGATGGCGTTTGTGCAGCTGACCTGTAATCAGCATGATGCAGAAACGACTCAAACTTTCGAAGAAATGATCCAACTATGCGACAATGTTTTGTCCTGTCACAACACCACAGGTGCAGCTGATTTCTTGTTGCAAGTGGTTGCCAAAGACCTAGATGACTACAGTCGTTTTGTGGATCAGGTGTTGAGAAAACTACCCGGTGTGTCGGCGATTGCCTCGAATATCTCACTGCGAGAACTGAAAGCCTCAACACGACTGCCAGTATAATGACTGTATTTTAGAGAAGATGCAGATAATACAAAGCCAACCGGTAAGGGTTGGCTTTGTGCTTCACACGATAGAAAAACAAACAATCACAAGGTCATTACAATACGGCCGGTGATGTCGCCTTTTTCCATATCGGCAAAAATCTCGTTAATATCATCCAGTGTTTTTTCGGCGATAATCGCTTTAACTTTACCGCGCGCAGCAAACTCCAAACACTCTTCTAAGTCTTTGCGGGTGCCAACGATGGAGCCAACCACGCTGACACCATTAAGAACAGTGTTGAAAATGGGTAATGGCATGTCTTCTGGGGGCAAACCAACCAAGACACACTTGCCGCCGCGACGAATCACGTCATAGCTTTGTCTAAAGCCCGCTTTGCTCACAGCAGTGCAAACAGAGGCATGCACACCGGAAGTAGCGTCTAAAATGTTTTTAACGACATCGTCGGTTTTGAAGTCAAAGAAATATTCCGCACCGAGCGACATGGCTAATTCACGTTTGGCTTCGCCTGTATCAACCGCTACGACTCGAAACCCCATGGCAACAGCGTATTGCACGGCTAAATGCCCTAGTCCACCAATGCCAAACAGAGCGACCCAATCACCAGGTTTTGCACCAGATACTTTGAGAGCTTTGTATGTCGTTACACCAGCACAAAATAACGGTGCTGCTTCTACATAACCTAAGCCTTCAGGAATTTTAACCACATATTCTGCATGGGCGGCACAAAATTCAGCGTAACCGCCATCGACCGAATACCCCGCATTTTGTTGTTCAAGGCACAAGTTTTCATTACCTGTTAGACAGTACTCGCAATGTCCGCAGGCGCTGTATAACCAAGGAATACCCACTCGATCACCCAAGGCCAAATGTTTTACTGCGCTGCCAACCTCGACGATTTCACCGACGCCTTCGTGACCTGGAATAAAGGGCAGAGTAGGTTTGACAGGCCAATCTCCGTGGCAAGCGTGTAAATCCGTATGGCACACCCCACAAGCATGAATCTTGACGAGTACTTGATTGGGTTCGATCTTAGGCTTAGCGACATCTTCAATTTTTAGAATGGCGCCAAACTTACTGGCTACAGCTGCTTTCATGACAAACTCCATCTTTTGATTTAATTAGACGCAATGCTATGAGGTCATAGTGACACAGATGAAGAAGGCAAGAACTGCGTTAGATCAGTGTTAGCTCTTAATTTTTTATAAGAAAAAAAGACTTTGTAAGGGCGTCTCTACTTAGTGCAGTAAACATGCAGCCTAAGTGCATCTCTTGAAATGCGGTTGTTTTTCATCCTGCCATCGCCAACTATGTATGTAGGAAGACGAAATAAAGCAAACGCTAACTAGGAGGAAAATATGCAAAATCAAACTGCACATGCCCACCACATTACAGACATCATCAAAGTAATGAACGGCGGTATTGAATTCTACCAAGAAGCGAAGAACAAGCTTGATGACAGTACGTATAACGCATTTTTCAATCGCATGATTGATGCTAAAGAGGAAGCGGTTGAAGAGCTACAACCTTTTGCAGTTGTTCAGCAAGGTGAAGTAGAAACCGATACGGATAATTTAGTCAAAGCGCGTCAGACTTACACTAAGTTGATGGCGAAAGTTTCTACTGAAGGAACCGTTTTTACCTATGTTGACCAGTTAGAAGAAGTGGAAGACAAGGTACTTGAAGAGCTCGATTTAGCACTTGAGAGAAACCAAATGCAAGATTGTGACGCCACGTTGCGCCGAGTTAAAGTCAGAATGAAAGAGTGCCATGATGAAATGAAGGCGCTACAAGTCGCAGCGCAACAGTAATTAATGTGAACTCATAGTCCGTACGCTGGCCTTTAACTTGCCTTTGCTTTTTGGGTTAGCATCAAGGCAGGAACTTAGGCAAAGCGTTACGGATCATTGTTAATGTTATAAAGCCAGCATGGATAGATTAGGGATCCATGCTGGCTTTTTTATTTGTCGCTAATGACGGATTCAGGGACGATGACACTCAACGATTGAGGTCTGACGATGACTTCTAGCTTCTCAGCTTCGCGTTCTTCGCCATCTAACACATAGTGTCCTACTTGGCTGATGTCTACTGTTACCCTTGAGGCAGCGCGGTGGAATACACCATTGTTCCCTTCTGGGGCCTCACTGTCTTCATTTTGATCACCCAAACCGAGCATAGCCAATTCGGCCAAGTTTAATATTTGCATACGCTCTGGGTCTAACCAGGTTAAATCCAGCTCGCCATCCATAATATTTGGAACACCTTTGCCTTGTGCCAAAAGCGTTGTGATCGGTGCGGCATTGGCAATGGTTAGGCTTGGCGTTTTGATGGTGAAGGGTTCGTCGTCGTTCAGTTGAATAGTGAATTCATGCACTTCGTTTTGACCAATCGCTTCCCAAAGACCTTTTAAATAAGCGAGTTGACCACTGGTGTTCTTTTTACTGCGGTCCGCTTTTTCGATCATCTGTTGTTCAAAACCAACGCCCGCTAGTAACAGCATTAACTCGCCGTTACAGGTGGCTGTATCGATGCGTTGTTCGCAGCCATCAATGAGGTTTAAGCAAATGGTTTCCAAAGGCGCGACTTTTGACATCGTGCCACACAAAACGTGGCTTAGCGCATTGGCGGTGCCAAATGGAATAATGCCCAGCTTAATGTTGGTGCCGACCATAGCTGCGGCAACCTCTGTAACTGTTCCATCGCCACCGCAGGCAATAATCATATCGGGTGAGGCTTTAACTGCTTCTTTGGCCAATGCGGTACCATTTTTCTCTGGCGTGGTGGTTTTCACTGTGACATCAAAATATGCCGATAAATAACGCAGGATGACGTCTTGTTGTTCTTCCCACTGGCGTGTTCCGGACACCGGATTGGCAATCAGCCAAGCGGAGTTATGCACCACCAAAAGCTTATTTTCCAACGCGCTTTTTAGATGTTTAAACTGACGTTTGTTTAAGCGAACGGTTTGGCGAATTTCACGTATTTTTTCCATCACCTGTCTGGGAGTGGACTTTGGGTTCTGGCTTAATAAATACGCAGCCATCATAAAGGCTGAGCGACCGCGCCCTAAGGCACAATGAATGACCACAGAGCGCCCTGTTTTACGGTGTGTATGTATCCAGTTCAGTGCCTTCTGTATTTGCGTATCGGAAGGCACTGAATGATCAAGGATGGGAATGTTTAAGTAGTCCACACTGTCTTGGTAAGACATCCAATTCAAAGAGCTAAACTCAGCGGTTACGTCTAAAACAGCGCTAATGTTTTCGCTTTTTATTTCATGAATATCTGAAGGGAACAAGCGTCGTGCTAAGAACAAACCGTCATCTATTTTCTGCAGCGCTGGCACAGAATCTGTGCTTCTCGCCCAACTGTTATAAAGCTGGGTACTCCACAAAAACGGCAGAAATATCCAACGTACATAAATGGGCACAGTGCCATCGGAACGTTTGCGAAATATTGTTGGTTTATTAAGAAGGTAGGCCAGACTGACAGTGAAAAAAGACAGGGCAAACCATGCCCAAGCGAGCTGAAAATAGATATTGCTGGTCATGATAACCAACAAAACAAATACTGCAGACACTAATAAGTAATAATTTGGTTTAAACAATACAACTCTCCCTAGAGTCCAGCCATAGTGTAAACAGAGTAACATACTGTTTTTTAAAAGTAAGATAGTAGCCTGTAAAGGTACAGGTAGAAAAAAAGAAATACACTATAAAAGACAGACATTTGGCAACATCGTCTTAGTATTTGACACCGACCATTAGTGGATTAAAAATCGCATTTTCGACCATGATTTTTTCTAAACGTCGCGTTGCCTCATTGGCTTTTGGCGATGTGAACAAGGTTACTTCCATATCAGGAAGAGTAGGCAAGTCCTGATAAATAGCCAAATCCTCTTCTAAAGTATGGTAAGGAACAATCCCAATCCCAACGCCAGCACGCACCGCAGCTAGGACGCCAGAACGGCTTTGGCTGGTGAACGCGATGCGATAAGGAATATTTGCCCTGTCGAGTGCTTCACAGGCGAATTGACGATGTTTACACCCCTCTGCAAATACCACCAAAGGCAGTACGCTCTGGGTATGCACAAAATGATTTTTTGGGCCAATCCACACCAATTCATCACGGCGTAAGCGAACGCCGCCTTCGGTGTCAGCCAGCATTTCAACTAAAGCAATATCCAGCTTGCCTTTGTCCAAAAGATCGAGCAAATAATCTGGTCGATAATCACAAACGGCTTCTAGCTCCGCTTCTGGGTAGCTCAGAATAAAGTCCTGTAAAAGTGGAGCAAGTGTGCGGCTGGCGTATTGATCATGCGTTCCTAGCCGAACCACACCACTGATGTCCATATTCTGAAACGAGCCCACAATTTGATCGTGAAGATTCAAAAGCTGCTGAGCATGCGTTTTTAGTTGTTCTCCAACAGCGGTTAATCGCACACCATGTTGGCCACGTTCCATTAGTGGATTAGCGATTAAATCTTCCAAGCGGTTAAGCTGCATACTGATTGTGGATGGCGCCTTGTGCAGTTGTTTGGCAGCCTCAGTCAGGTTTAGCGTTTCAGCCACGACCATGAAAGTGCGAAGTAAATTTATCGGTAAATCACGCATTTTTAGTTTTCAATTTAGTTGAACGTAGATATGAATATTTATCGATTTACCGAATAAAAGCAAGCTCCTAATATGGCGACATTGATCGTTTTTCGTACATGCCTTTCAAAGGTATTGAAGCAAGGGGTTTGTGATGCGTATTCCAATAACATTCGGCTTTAATCAGGTTATCAGTCACGGTTTTGGTATTTTCTTGTTTGCGGCATTAGTCCCCACCATGCAAAACTCACTTGATATCACCAGCTGGCATCTCGCTTTAGCGGGGGCGCTAACACAGGTGTCCTATCTTGTTGGTGCCATGTTATTGGGTGTGATTGGCCCACGTTTGGATTCGGGGCGCTTGTTACTGATCACAGGTAGTCTGACCACCTCTTTGCTGTTTACCATGGCGTGGCTGGATAATACGACTGTCATGATTGTTGTTCTCACCGTGATGGCGGCGAGTGCCGCAATTAGTTGGGGATCGATTGTAGAACTGGTTACTCGCTATGGTCGCCCAGACAGAACAGCAACCAACCTGTCTATTGCATCAAGTGGCACCGCTTGGGGTTATAGCGTCAACGGTTTGATCATTTTACTGATTGTCCCACTCTTGGGTTGGCGCAGTGGTTGGATGGCTGCATCCGTACTTGGATTGGTGACGTTATTCGCGACGCTTAGTTTGCTTAAAAGTGTCCGCGCTGAAGTACAAGATCAAGACATTGATGTTACTTTTGCCATGGGCACACGACAGTTGTTTAAAACCGTATTGCGTGAACGCACCGCTTTTCTTGCTTGCTTCATATTGTTACTGGTTGGCGCGTCAACCATGACATTTACCACCTGGCTGAATACCTATCTGGCCGAGTTATCACTACCGCCAGCATTAGGTGGTTACACTTGGGGTATCATCGGGTTAACGGGCATGATTGCGGGTTTCTTTGTTGGCAAGCTGGCGGATAAGAAAGGCCATAGTGTCACGCTTTTGGTTATTTTCGGTGTGTTTGCTTTAGGATTATTGGCTTTCACTTATCGTCCTGAGCAGTTCGTTATGCTTGCAGGCTTTGGCTACGGCATGATGTATTTTCCTATTTGGGGCATTATTGCTGGCTGGATAAGCAAACAATACTCTTCCAAAGCGACCATGCAGATCAATGGTATTGGCATGGTGACGTTTGGGCTTGGTGGCGCCTTGGGGAACGTGTTGGCAGGGATGATTTATGACACAACGGGCAGTTTAGCTAATGTGTATTTGCTGATCTGCGGACTGAGTGTCGTGCTGTTTGTATTGGCAATGTATATCTTCTTGCATGAACGTCAATCCAATAAGCCTCGCTCTGATAGCTTCTTACAGCCTGGTGTTTGAGGCTCGCAACTAGAGCGGAATTATCTGTAAATGATCGCCAGCTTTAATGGCTGGCGATCAAGTTGTTCAAGGCGTTGGAGATCAAATTCGGCTTTACCAATGTCGGCTTTACTGGTTTATCAAACCAGAACGACATTGGTTGATCAAAACCGATGCCGTGCATGTAGTTGTAGAGCGCTTTACGCAGTCCGTCGCCTAGCATGTCATGATCGGTTCCCGTTGGGTCGGTAAAATCCACATCGTTTTCGGCGAATAAAATATCAGGTCGTTCTGCCAAGGTAATGCCGTATTCGTCTGGATTAATACCAATTGGGCTGTGGGCGGTAGCCGCGAAGCGGTGCCAAAAAGCCGACTGAAAACAGCCGTGCGCCATCATCTGACGCACCATTTCCAGCGCATCAATGGTTTCTTGCTCGGTTTGGGTTGGGAAGCCATACATCAAGTAAGAGTGAACCAGAATGTCTGCATCGCTGAAGGCTTTAGTGACGCGCGCTACTTGCTCGACGCTGACCCCTTTTTTCATCAGTTTGAGTAATCGATCGGATGCGACCTCAAGACCACCGCTGACGGCGATACAGCCAGAATCTGCTAAAAGCTGGCAACGCTCTGGCGTGAAGGTTTTTTCAAAACGAATATTGCCCCACCAACTGATCACCACGCCGCGTTCGATTAGGCGTCTTGCTAAGGCAAACAAGGCTTTTGGGGGTGCGGCTTCATCGACAAAATGGAAGCCTGTTTGTCCGGTTTCGGCAATCAGTTCTTCAATCCGATCCACCAAGATATCCGCCCCCGCTGCATCGTAACGATCGATATAATCCAGTGTCACATCGCAAAAGCTGCATTTTCGCCAGTAACAGCCGTGGGCAATGGTCAGCTTGTTCCAGCGGCCATCGCTCCAAATGCGATGCATTGGGTTGAGCATTTCACATAAGGACAAGTATTCGCTTAATGGCAGACCATCGTAAATTGGCGTGCCGACATCGGTTTGAGGAATATCGTGCAGTTCCGCGTTTTCGTTATAGTGAACGAATGGCTCGCCATTTTCGTCTTCTGCGAGGAAGTAAGTACGTACTAACTCGTCTATTTCACGCTGGCCATCAAAGAATTCCAACAGCGTCATAAACGGGCGTTCGCCATCGTCCAGACAAATAAAGTCCACAAACTCGAATACGCGAGGGTCTTTTAGTGCACGTAGCTCTGTGTTGATAAAGCCACCGCCAAGCACCACAGGCAAATCGGGATTAATGTCTTTACAGGTTTGCGCGATACGCAGAGCGCCTAACATATTGCCTGGGAACGGCACGGTTAAAGCGACAACGCTGGGTTGGGTCTCTTCCAGATATTGCTCGACTAACTGTTCTAGAATCTCAGAACTAAAGCTAGGCTCGCCCATCAGAGTGTTGTAGAGATCATCAAAGCTTGGGTTCGCTGCGGCGAGACGTTCGCCATAGCGACTGACTTCAAAATACGGGTCGACGCCTTGGGTAATCACCGCAGACAAATCATTAATAAACAAAGTCGCTAAATACTTTGCTTTGTCTTGCACACCAAGCTGACCGAAAGCCGTTTTCAGAATATCACCTGATACGGCTTCCATTTGGGCAATGGCATCGAATGCTGGGCCTTCGGGTAGGAAACGGCGTGAAGTAATGCGTAAAGCAAGGCTGGAATCTTTGCCTTGTAAAAAGCGAATCACGGGCTCAACGCAAAGACGATAACGATCAAACTCTGCTAGAAAGGTAAAAATGGCATCGGGTAGTTCGTCGTCTTCAAAGGACTCGAAGTTATCTTCTACGTGTTGGCGGATAATATCCAGCGCAGGGGCTGTCATCATCTCAAGAAATAACTCGATAGCAGGATCTCTTTGTTCCGCCTCATAACCCCGAGAGCGCAGAAAGCCTGTCAGATACGCCGTCGCTGGGTAGGGCGTATTCAGTTGCGTCATGGGTGGGGTCATTAGAAGAACGGTCATAGCTTGCCTTTACAGTAAAACCTAATCGGAATAGGCGGATTCTAGCAAATGACCTAAAGAAAAGCCCCGTAAATTCGGGGCTGGTGACGGTTTATATTAGAGAAAGCTAGCGAATAATGGCAATTAATACGTCCATGACATTGGTATTGGTGGGGCCTGTAATAAAGATGGCCTCCTGTTCGCGCAAGTAAGTTCCTGCGTCTGCACGTTTCAAGGCATCGCGAACAGCGTGCATATCTTTCGCCGTTGAACCGTCTACGATACCGCCAGCGGCATCGGTTGGACCATCGCTGCCATCCGTGCCAGCAACCAGAACTAAGATATCATCGCGACCAGCGATATGTTCTGCAATGCCGAGCGCCAGTGCTTGGTTACGGCCACCATTGCCTGGGTTTTCTGGCAGTTTAACCGTTGGCTCGCCACCAAAGATGTATACACCCGGCTCAGCATTCAGCAGTTGCTGACCAATATAAGAAGACAGTATTTCAACATCGTCATACAGGTTTTCTGTATTTTCGATAACGCGATAACCAAGCTCGATTGCTTTGTTGGCCGCTGCTTCTCGGGCAACTTGGTTGGTTCCGATTAAGGCAACACTGGCGGGTGATGGACAACGTTTAATCGACCCTGTACCTGAGCCGATAACGCTAATGTCATCGCCTTCCACGTCAGAGATAGCCAAGACTCGAACGTCTGCGCCTTTAAACCCTGCTAACAATTTGCCATCTTTCAGAAGAGAGGTTTCTTTGCGGCGGGTATTGATTTGGCCGATATTGTAACCAGCCGCCAGCATTTGATCCGTAAGCTGTTGCCAGTCAGCCAGTGATACGTCATCGGGTAAGGCTTCAGATAACGCTGATGCACCTCCAGAAACGAGCAGCAATAGCCGACTACCGGATGGCATTTGCGAGACAGTGGAAAGCATTGTTTGACCCGCATCCAATGAGTTCTGATCCGGCACTGGGTGTGCGGATTCGATCACGGTGACGTTGTGGGCGTCCCACATGGTTTGGTCTGTGTGATCGTATTTTGTCACCAACAAGGCTGGGCAGTCGTTATCAAGAGCCGCTAACGCGCCGGCGCACATGCCGCTGGCCGCTTTACCGACAGCGATGATTTGATCTGGCTGAAAGTCTTCAAAAGCAGCGACTGCACGGTAAGTCGCATTGTATCCAGCAACAGCATCAATCGCGGCGTTATAAATAGTGACGGCAGAGTTTTTATCGTCTGAGTGCAAACCAGTTCTCCCTTACTTGCCTTGTAGGCGTAAAACAAAAAAACCGCATCAACAGGACAGAATCACGACCTTGATGCGGTTTATGGAATGTCTAACGACAGTATGACTTAATTGCCAAGTGGTCCTTGAAGGCCATTTTGAGCAAGTAAGGTCGTGTAGATATTCGAGTTCAATACCATCATCTGCGAGTATTCAGCAATAAGTGCTGCGCGTTTGTCTGTATCTTCGGTTGCGTTGATTGCTCCCCAGTATGCCGCAATCTGCGTCGCGCTGTCAGCTAGTTGCTTGATTTGCTCGGCAGATAGCGCCTTAACAGAACTCGTATTTACCTTACCCACGCCGTTAACTGTCTTCGCGCCACCGTTAGTGAAACCTTCAGGTAAATCGCCTTTTAGGTTAATCACTTTACCGTATTGGATCACACTTAGGATTTGATCCACGGCTTGTTTGGCACCTTCGACCCGAGAAACGTGCTCAGTGTCTGCCGCCGCATGTGGTAGAAGCTCCATTTTGCCAACGTGTTTTTCGTAGATGTTACGGTATGGAACCATTGGACCAGATAATTCACCAGTTTCTGGATCTTTGAATAGATCCGCATCGATTGCTGCGTAACGGATTTGACCGCTTGCTAGCGCGGCGTCTAACGCTTCGATATCAACCACTTCACCGCGGTCGTAGTTAACCAGTACCGCACCTTGTTTCATTGCAGAGAAAACGTCTGCATTGATGATGTCTGAGTTAGCAAACTTGCCTGTATCGGCATTAAATGCACCTAGACCAGTGTGTGGGCTAAGAACGTCAGCGTCTTGTGCTGCTTCAACGATGCTAGAAGCGTAAGTAAAGCCTTCTGACTCGATCCATTTTTGGTGAGCTGGGCGCGCGTAGACAGATACCTTCATGCCGAATGCGGCACCGAGTTTCGCGACTTCACGACCTATGTTGCCATAACCCACAACGGCAAGTTTCTTGCCTTCAAGCTTAGTCGTTGGGAACTCAGCAAGGTTCTTACCTGTGTCGAAGTCACCAGCCACAACGCGATCGTGCATAGCAGAAACTTGTAGATCTGGCAGTACTTTAAGCAGCGCTTTCATTGCCGCTTGTGCCGTAGCGCGAGAGTTGAAGCTTGGCGTGTTCATCAGTGGTGCGACACCACCTTCACCGTTACCGCCGCCCCAGCTTGCAGAACCCATGTTGCCTGTACCGGCACCAATACGGACACCGCCAAGTGAGAATTTAGATTCAGCTGGGAAGAATGTGGCTGCCGCGATAACCGCGTCGTATTGACCTTCGCCCGTTTCTGCAAGTAACTCGTCTTCACGGCTTAGGCTTGGTTGATAGAAAAAGTGCACTTTGCCTTTCGCTAGGTCGCCAGCGTCAGCAACAGAGCCGAAATGGAACTCACCGCCTTGAGACTTGATGTAAGCCGCAACTTCAGTGCAATCTGCGTTGCCGTCAGCATCGAAGACCATGCCAACAAGGTCGGCGATCAGAACTTTGTAAGCACGATTTGCGTCGTCTACTCGTACATCGCCTTCGGCTTTTGTCGCCACAGCGCTTTCGAAAGATTCGCCTTGCTCAGCGAGTAATTCTTCAAGAACCGCGTTTTTCGCACGCAGGTAACAGTACTGAATATTTTCTAGTAACGCTGTGATGTCTTGTGCCGGACGGATACCACCGATCCATGCACGGTAGTCGCCTGGCGTGCCAGGGAAGGCGTTCACGTAACGCGCAACGTCTAAACCTTTCTCGTGTGCGCCGTCAGTGTGAGTGATGCCCTCGTAGCCGAGCATTTGCTTAGATTTAGCAATGATGCGAGCGTGAACGTCGGCATCAGTGATGTCATTATCCGTGACTTTTAATAGCGTTACGGCTGCACCACGAGAGTCTGCATTAGATACACCCAGCTTGAACAAGTCGCTGCTTGCTATCCAGCTGTCTACAGCCTGGCGGTTTGCTGCAGAGCGAGCGTTAAGCTGGTAAACATCACCTATCATGCGTTCGTTACGAAGGATGGCAAAGGTGGTTTCTGCAAATGCTAAGGTACTGAATGTATTGATAATACCGCCCAGCATCTGGTCTTTTTCTGCATCGTAGATTGGGCCAAGATCAGTGGTTTTCTCGCTGGTTAGTGGCTCTTTTGCATCACGTGGCACGGCAATTTTAAGTTGACGAGGAATCGCCCAAGAAGGGGCTTTTTGGTTGGCATTGATCAGTGCCAAAGCCGGTTTCGTCAAAGAAACAATGAAGTAACCAGAAATACCGCCGATGGCTTTTTGGAACGGCATGAATAGGTTGCATTTTGTTAGTACGCCATCCACCAATTCTTTCGCCCAAGGCATAGCACCAAGTAGGGACGTTGCATCGATTACGGCGTGGTGTTCTTCTGGGTTAGCGTCAATCCAAGCCAATAGATTGGTAATTTCTTGCTCTGTGTAAGTGGTCGCGCCAGTGGTTTCATGGCCCACCCCGAAAAATAATTTAACGCCTTTTTCGATTAGGAAATCTGCGCTTGGAATCGCGCCTTCGCCCTCTGCAAAGATAATGCGGTTTTCGTCACCGTTCGTTGCATAACGCTGTAATTCTGTTAGCTGAGTCCCCCAAGATTGACGGAAGAAACCGCCCGCCTTGCCTTCAGCCGATTCGGGCTTAGGCGTATCAACGTACACAATTTGAGAGGCATCGTTTGCAGTCATTAAATGCAGTGCGGCTGCGGTAAAGCCACTGTGACCACCACCAAGACCAACCGCCATACAGTTGGCTTTAGGAAAACCAAAGTAGCGGTGAATTTCACGCATCATGTCGTTTAGGACTTTGTCTGCAGGGTAGCCACGGTGCATACCACGACCGATTTCAGCTGTCGTGAAGCTACCAATGCGATTGCCTTTGTCGTCTAGTTTTGGGTAGTTTTCTTCTATCCAAGCATCAAATTCAAAACGAAGTTGACGAGCATCTACTTCGTTTAATGTCATGTCTGTAATCGGACCGACGCCGAAGAACTGGTTGCTAGTAGCCTTAGGAGCGCCATTTTGTGTCAGAGAAAGCGCACTCGCGCGAGCGGCTTTAAGTTGCTCAATTGAAGTCATCGTTTTCATTACCTGCAAGATAGTTTATACGTTCGCTCTGGCTTTAATGGCTGTTCTAAGACCAGGCAGAGAAGAGTCCCTGTCCTTTCTCTATAGGTCAGAATCTTTACCTATAGGCAGTACCCAAACAGAGCATGGTTTTATTTTTTAAACACAAAACGATTAATGAGAATCTTTATTACGTTGTGCTAGTGCAGCAGTGTAATCTTGTTCAACGACATGAAAGTGTTCTGAAAACGCCAAAATAATGCGTGTCTCCTACATATGGGCGTGATAAATCGACTAAAAAGTGAAAAAGCGCAGGTGATGGCGCTAAGGGAAGGGAGAAATTGACGCAAAGCTCGTAGCAGACCGATGACGAACGAGCTTTGCAGACTACTTCAGAATAGTCGTCAAATAGTCTGGTCCGAGTTGCTGCATTTGCTGTTCAACCCAAGCCACTCGTTGACGAAGATAATAGGTTAACTCGTTAGGGTTTCGAGTACGTGGACTGGGCAGCATAACAGCCAAACGCGCGGCTTGGTTCATCGTAAGCTTGCTCGCAGAGCGACCAAAATAATGTTGGCTTGCGGCTTCGACGCCATAAATGCCTTGCCCAAATTCGGCGATATTTAAATACGCCTCAAGAATGCGTTTTTTGCCCCACAGTGCTTCAAGGCTAACGGCAATGCCTGCTTCCAGTCCTTTACGAATAAAACTTCGACCAGACCAAAGGAAAAGGTTTTTTGCGGTTTGCTGGGTAATCGTGCTGGCACCACGAAGCCCTTGTCCATCATCGTATTGGTCAAGCGCTTTACTTATCGCGGTAAAATCAACCCCAAAGTGATTGGGAAAGCGTTGGTCTTCCGAAGCAACCACGGCGAGCGGCATGTAAGGCGGTAGCTTATCAATGCTGATCCAATCTTGAGTGACTGGATAAGGGCTTTGCAGCATAAACGCCGTTGTCGGTAGTGGCACAAAGCGAAACAGCAATAAAACGAAAACCAGCAACAGTAAAAAACGCCATGCAACAAACCAAACCCTGCTTAAAATACCTTGTTTACGCTTTGCCATTCATTGTCTCTTAATCGGTTTAACGAGGCTTGCTAGCTCGTGATTTATGTAAGTATAAACAAAAACGGCCACTGTCTCCTGTAAATCTGATCAAGGGTTCCGCTATTAAAAGCACGAATAAGCAATTGGCCGTCTTGGAAGTTTATTATTCCTTTACGTGAGATTGCCTTTAATCCTGTTGTGCGATTCCTGTAATATCCGCTTACCAATTTTAATTATATATAAAACAACAGCTTACTTAATAACATAGCGATAAGGGCAAGATTACATGGCCGATTTTAAAACCCACGTGACTGTGGCCGCCATACTCAGTACACCATTGGCAGCAAGTACCTTTATTGCTGGGGTGGCTAATATGAACGAAGCCATTTTTTATGCCTTGGCTGGAACGCTGGGTGGGTTATTACCTGATATTGATGCTGATGACTCTGCCGCTATTCGTCTGATTTTTCGGCTTTTTGGTGCCTTGGCTGGTGGACTGGCGATTGCATTTGGAATAGATAAATTGCTGCATTGGCAAGTGCTCGCCTTAGCGATCGTTAGCTATTTAGTAGTGCGTTTTCCGGTTCGCTGGGTGTTTGAACAATTCACCGTGCACCGTGGTACGCTCCACAGCCTTTTAGCCAATGTGATGTTTGCCATTCTTTCCGTACCCATAATGCATCACCTGTTCGCTCTTGAGGCAAAAACCGCTTGGGGCATTGGTGGTTTTATCTTCCTTGGGGCGACCATCCATCTCATATTGGATGAGCTATACAGCATTGAATTGTCTGGCATGCGCATCAAACGCTCGTTTGGTACTGCGATGAAGCTCACCGACTGGGGCGAGCCGCTGGCGTCGCTGGTGTTGGTGCTTGGCTGTGTTGTGGGTTATTGGCTAAGCCCAAGTGCAGAGGCTTGGCTAACCGCCTTTGCTTGGTGGCCGGATAACGTACAGTTATCAGACTGGTTTACACAAGAGCTAAACGAATTACGTCAGCTTTGGGGTTAGGGGATAAATGGGCATCGGATCAAGACTGGCTTATGAAGACATAACCCAGTCTGTCGCTTCTTTCTTACGCTTAAACACCTTAATGTCCGCAGAAATAAACCAGCTAATGACACGAATAAATCGGTTCTGCCAGCGATTCTTTCCATAAATGGCAATCCGATTAAATTCACCGCCAAGTCGCTGGCTTAATAAAAACTCCGACCAAGCACTTTTCATGCTCCAGCCTTTAAACTCACTAATATCGACTAACAAACCCGCATAAGGCGAATGGATAGTGTACAGCGCCGCTTCTATTTTGGGCGTGATGCTTTCAAAGTCCAGATCACTTGGGTGGCCTGACGTTTTCATATTCAGTAACAATTTGTCGTTAAAGCGCTTTGCATTCAGCGAAACACCATTTGTGTAATTAGACATAACCAGCTCCTAAAAAGCGCTTATCGATGGTGTTACTTTAGAACAAAATTGCCAGTAGGAAAGTTGATTAACTCAGCATAGATTGTCAGCAAGCAGCCTGTTGTTTGCGCTTTTTGCTAGAAATGTCAGCAAAGATAATAGAAAAAGGGTGAATCTCTACAAGAAGACCCATAATCGAGTTTTGTTCTTGGCTGTATCACGCCAAGACAGACGGCTTTTTGCCTTGGCGTTTGCAACGCTCAGAACAATATTTCACCTCTGACCAATCGCGTTGCCATTTTTTACGCCACGAAAAAGGGCGCTGGCAGATTGGACAAATCTTCTCGGGTAAATGTGGTTTCTTGTGAGCCATAATTCTCTATACGTAAGCCGCTATGATTTAGGATCAACCAATATGAGCGAGCGTATTAGGCTGCTTGATGAGCCAATGCGCTGCGACGCAGCTGTAGGATAATCAGCAAAATCAAAAAGCCGACAGCCAAACAGAATGGAAACAGCACAGTTGTCACCGAATAGGCTTCGAGCGCCACAACGGAACAGGCATTTCGTAAAATCATGATAATGAAGAACACACGGCTGTCTTCAAATGGACGATGGTAAGCTTTCCGAAAGGTCGGCCCAAAACCTATCATATCGATCGTGGTTAGAATCAGCACCGTCCACAAAGGATCATTGGTGAGATACCACAACGGCAAAGAGGCCAACGCAACGATCAAAAAGCCCCAATCCAGCTTTGTAATAGTGGCATCACCGCGTTTTATATAGGCTAAGAAGGCAATGAAAATCGTAATAAACCCAGATAACCCAATGGGCCATGCTCCTACGCCGCCCTCGGCTTCTAGCTGAGCAAAAAATACGATGGTCGTGGTAATACCCCAAATCACCCACGAAAACACATGAGGCTTCACCTTGCCACGCAAAATCAACGCAATGTAAGGCACAAAACCAGCCACAGCCAATGCAATCGCAATGCTGCTAAAAATAAGCTTTATATTAAAATCCATCTGCCGCTCCTGCTACATCCATCATGGTAGAACTTGATTCTACCGACTTCATCATGAAACAGGCGAACAAAATGCGTCAAATTTGCACCAAAATAGGTCGGTTTGTGTGGATGGTATCATTTTCAATCGACTTTAATTGTTCCAAAATCTACAAGGCGGCCAGAGGTAAACGTTTTTTATATCTGCTGGTCTAAAGCCCAAGCCAATACCTCAAAAATTTTCTCATCCGTACATTGCGCCACATTGAAACGAAGATAGTCATGGGCATTAAGAGACTGGCTAAAAACATTGCCGGGGGCGAGCACGACTCCTTTACTCAGACAGTCACGGGCTAGTTGAGTGGCGTTTTTACCTGTGGGTAATTGGCACCATAAAAACATACCGTCTTTCGGTTGAATCCAAGGCTGAATACCTAAGTTGATCAGCTTCTTCGTTGTGCTTTGTCGTTGTTTAGCAAGCCAGTGATGAAGTTTTTCCATGTGCTTACGATAGCCACTGTCTGTCAGTGTTTGTAAAACGATTTCACTGTCGAGGCGATTGCCACTGAATGATGTGGCGATTTTTAAGTCCACCAGTTGCTCTATCCAATCTTGCTTTGTGGCAATGTAACCGCAGCGTACTGAAGCCGATACTGTTTTGGAAAAACTCCCAATTTCAATGACTTGATCTAAACCATCCAAGGCCGCTAAACGGGGTGAGCGAGTGGTTTCCAAGTCGGCAAAAATATCATCTTCAACAATAACCAGTTCGGATGATTGGGCTAGTGTGAGTAATTTATGGGCAACATGTGGCGCTAAATGAGCCCCAGTGGGGTTATGGACACCTGAGTTGGTGAGATAAAGCCTAGGGTTATAGTCTTTTATTGCTTGCGCGAAACGCTCTAAGTCAGGCCCTGTGGGCGTATAGGGAATTCCAATAATCTTGACTCTATGTGCTTTTAATAAAGCGTGAAAATTAAAGTAGCAGGGATCGTCGACCAGCACGGTATCGCCTGGTGACAGCAGAAAGCGACCAATTAAATCAATGGCGTGAGTCCCAGACTCAGTGAGCATAATCTGTTCAGCAGTGACCTCAATATTATGGCTCAACATCCGACGTTGTAAAAAATGACGAAACGCTTGGGAGCCTTTCGGAGGCGCGTATTCAGTTAAATCTAAGGAATGAGTTCTGGCAAGGTTTCGCAGCGCGCGCTTTATACCTGATTGATAGAACCATTCAGAGGGAAGCCAGCCACAGCCCGGCATAAGTGAACCAGCTGTTGATTCCAACGATTCTCGTGAGACCCATAACGGGTCGATCTCCCGCGCTACTTTAGGGCCAATATGAGTGAGGTTTAAGGGCGCAATAGGGCCGGAAGTATAAAAGCCTGCTCCGGGACGAGACACAATACAACCTTCTGCTACGAGGCGATCGTAAGCTTCGACCACGGTAGAGATCGAAACCTGCATGGCTTTCGCCTGTGCACGAACGGAAGGTAAACGCGTATTAGGCAAATAGGCCCGCGACGCGATTTTTGACTCAATATCCTTCATGACCGATTCAATTAATGTGCCTGCACGAGCCATACTCTTCCTCTATTTTCAAACTGTATTGCCAATATAACCATAACAGTTTTTTTAAATTGTGTCGGTTTGTATCTCCTCTTATCACCCTTTTTTCGGTTTTATAGCGCTATTGTTTTTAGGGAGAATGATATGAAACAGGCAACACAAGGTTGGCTTAGTGGCTTCGTGGGTGTGGTGACTTTTGCTGGCTCGCTACCGGCAACACGCATCGCGCTGCAAGGCTTTGATCCTACTTTCTTGACGGTGGCTCGCGCTTCGATTGCTGGAATATTAGGTTTATTGTTTTTACTGCTACTCAAACAACCACGCCCTAATGCCTCACAAATTGTCACCCTCTTATTGAGTGCAATGGGCGTCGTGGTCGGCTTTCCTTTGCTGACGGCGTTGGCACTGCAATATGTCACCTCAGCGCATTGTGTGGTGTTTGTGGGCGTGCTTCCTATCTGTACTGCGCTGTTTGCCGTGCTAAGAGGTGGTGAGCGACCCAGTTGGCCGTTTTGGCTCTTTTCATTGGTGGGCGCAGCCTTAGTGATGGGCTATGCAGCCCTGGGTGTGGGTGAAGTTTCATTAATCGGGGATAGTTTGATGCTGGCGGCGATTGTTGCCTGCGGCATGGGGTATGCGGAAGGCGCACGCTTGTCACGAGTATTGGGTGGATGGCAGGTGATCTGCTGGTCTTTAGTCGTGTCTTTGCCCGTGATGCTGCCCTTGCTGTATGTGTTATGGCCCAGCTCATTTGCTTCGGTGACGACATCGGCATGGCTGGGGCTTGGCTATGTCTCTCTTTTTAGCATGCTGTTTGGCTTTATCTTCTGGTATAGAGGGCTGGCGCTAGGCGGCATTGCGGCGGTGAGCCAGTTGCAATTAATTCAACCATTTATAGGATTTTTACTGGCGGCTTGGCTACTACAAGAAAGCATCAGTTTAACCATGCTGTGGGTGACACTGGCAGCCGTTTTGTGCGTGGTGGGAACGAAGAAATTTTGTTAATGGGCACATAATAAAAGGGGCCAGATCCCTTAGGTGTTTAAGGGATCTGGCCCAATTATGTTGGCTGTTTCTCAGAATAAAAAATATGTAAATATTGATATATTAATCTTATTTGGTTATATTCTGAAAACAACTTATCCTTCTTCCACGCGTGGCGACATACAGACCCCTGGAGTTGGACGATGAAGCCGGCCTAGTGCCGGTTTTTTCACATCTAGGCCTCGGAAGGCCATTAACAAATATGGATATGGAAATTCATGTCTCGCTTCTTCTTTGAGCTTTTGTGTAAAGCTTATCAATCATTAAGATTTTCCAAAAAGCCTATATCTAGCATGAATACGAGAGTCTACATCGATGGCTACAACTTCTATTATGGCTGTTTAAAAGGTACATCTTATAAATGGCTTGACCCAGTTTCGCTTGTTGAAACCTTATTGGTGCGTTCTGGTGCACCCGAATCTACTCTCGACCAGCTAGCAGTGAAGTTCTTCACGGCTGAAATATCTGAACGTGCAGCATCGGATAGCAGCTCTTTGAATGACCAACGCGCTTACCATCTTGCTTTGCATAATCACCGCCAAGGTAGATTGCAGACCATAAAGGGCAACTACTCAATTGATAAAACCAAATTTCCAAAAGTTGAGCGAGATGAAAGAGGCAAAGAAAAAGAGCCTAAGTTTTCTGAGCGGGTGAAAATATGGAAAATGGAAGAGAAGCAAAGCGATGTTAATGTGGCTTTGGAAGCAGTCTATGATGCAGTGACAGACTTAACACTTGAGCACATTGTTTTTGTGACCAACGATACCGATATCATTCCTGCATTACAAAAAATTCAGTCTCATAATGCCTTGAAACAACGCTCTCCCGTCAAAATAGGCTTAATTATTCCAATGAGAAAGGGCGACTCAGAAAGACAAGGAAATAAGTCTTTAAAAGATTTTGCGGATTGGACGATCAAGTATATACATGAAGAAGAATTGCAAACCTCACAGCTACCGTGTCGCGTTGCTGGGGCGAAATCTGCCATAAAGCCTGTTAGTTGGTTTAAGTATCCAGAAAAAGTTCAAGAGGTTCTGAATACCCTTAGCCAGAAAGGCGTTGAAGGTAGTGTGCCAAAAGCGTGGAAATGGCTAGAGCGACCATTACATCCAGCCGATGGGCTGGAATATATTGAAGGTATTCCAGCCGAACTTATGGATGATGAAATTGCATTAGAAATCATCCATCAACATGCGCAAGCCTATGCAGACTACAAACAACGAAGTTGATGTATTCCGATCCGATTAATTTTTCATCTGGCCCAATTTTCGAAGAATTGCAGTCAGATGAAAGGTTATCTGACTGCAGTGGTGCACATAGGCTAATGGCTGCTACGCAGCAATATAGCCGCCTTCTAATGCCCATTTGCGCATTAGTGCCTGCCACTCATCTTTGGTGTATCGGTAAGCTTTACGCTGACGAATCATATCAGCCCATTCTTCATTGGCTTTGTTTAAATTCATCAAACCGAATTGCGCGCGTCTCTTGTTTAGGTTCTTTGGGTCAACGACATTGTCGCTGTATTCCACCCGATCACTGCGCTCATTGAAGTCATTGAATGCGCCAAAGATGGATGGTTGATAAGAGAGCGTTAACCAACGATCAATCGAGACTGCGTAATACCCTCCATAGCACTCGCCTAAAGGCAAAGCCTCACGCATTAATTCAGCACTTTGATACTGAAATTGACTGTTCTTCAAGCAGTTAATACCTAACCAGTAACACGCCTCCATTCCTTCTCGTCCAACGATTTGAGGGCCGACCCATCCGTATTTGTCATAGATCGCTTCGAGCATCTCGACGGACTCTTCATTAAAATCATCTAAGTGGTCGAACCAACCAGCTTTTTTAGGTGAATAACGGCGCATCATAGCGATACGCATAGCATTGCGTCGAGTTAACTGCTCAGCTAGAGCTGGGTCATAGTCGGCACTTGGTTGAGTGGATTTTTGAATGAATAACTTCAAGCGGCGCCAACTGGCAAAGCCATACTGTCGGGCCGTGACTCTCTGTGCATCTAGAATAGAAAAAGGTTGCGCTAAGACTTGCTCAGGTTGCAAATCTTGAAAAGAAGTATCGAAATGACTGATCAGCTCGACGACACTTGGATCGCCTGCGCGATGTTTAGATCGCAAAGCACGTGCGGCACGATGGAGATATTCAATGCTGGGATTATTTGGCAAGGTTTTCATTTAAGCTCTCCTACATAGGTTGCACTTAACTCGCGAAAGCACAGAAAGCTAAAATGTCATATAAAAGAGTGGAGCATTACAGGTAAGGTTAACCTTTTTCCGCGAGTCGGATGCGCCCTGAAGCACTGTGTGTGATTCTAAAAATTTCCAGTATGGGTTGCAAGGGAAATAGATTTTTCAGTTGTAGGCAATTGTTGGTAAATATTTAGTTCTATTGAAAAATATACTTATTTTCACTAGCATAGCCAGTGAGAGCTTCGGATATCCCTGCTTAGGCAGCTCACCGAAGACATACGAAGTAGAAGGCCATGCTTAGCATGGCTTTTTTCGTTTTAGGATTAATTTTTATCTGCCCCCAATTGTTCATTAACCAATATGGATATGGAAATTCATGTCTCACTTGTTCTCTGAGCTTTAATATCAAGCTGAGCCGTCAGCAAGAAACGCGAGCGAAGCGTTACCAAGCTTTATTCAAATACCACATCCCAGAAGAAGAACTCGGACGGATTCGATCCGCTACGCATTCAGATATGGCACTGGGAAACGAACGTTTCAAAGAGGAGATCGAGAAGCTAACGGGTAGGCGAGTGACGCCAAGAAAGCGCGGTAGGAAATCGAGTCAGATGGATTGATTTTTCATCTGCCCCCAATTGTTACAATTGTTACGAATTATGTTCGTATGAAAGCGATCCGGACTCTATCGCACCATTGACTCCGGCTGACTTATGGGTGGCCCCAATTGTTCAATTGTTAATGGCGAGTAGCCTTTTAAAACAATTGTTCGTCGTGCAAATATCGCTTATCTATGCCAGAATCTGATAAGAAAGGACTCTATGGGGAATTTAGAAGTCGAATGTCATGACATATGATGAAATGATACGAATCGCATACGTTGATTGGGGAGATGAAAGCCCCATAGCCGCAGCCTGTGAGAATATTGTGAAAAGAATTAGGGAAGGAACGCCTGATTCTTTTTCGCACCTCACATTTACCTCTATCCATAGGATTTCAAAATTAGATTTAAGCAGGGATCAGCTGATTTGTTTGGTTCAATACTTAAGTGGCGAAAGAGTGCCCTTGTTTAAAGTTGGTTTTGAATATATTGGAGAAAATGAAAGCTTCATTCTTGATTCAGAAAATAGCTATTATGCTAAAACTGAAGGTGCCATAGCTCATCCAGAAACTGGTGAAGTAATAGAGAATGTAAAAGCAGATGTTTATATGTTTTTCTATATCAGTTCGAGGGATAGGGATGAGTAAAGAGATTTCTGATTATTCATTAAAGGAACTGGAAGCTATACAAGACTATATGCCTACAGCAGGTGGTTTTCCGAGTAGAATTTTGGCCGCGGATAGGGGATATGATGTCTGGTTATTGCAACTTTATTCTGATATAGAAAATATTATAAAAGAGAAAATTAGGCCAATGGCTTCCTACATGCAAGATTATCAAGAAGACTGGTTTAATTTGGAGATTGCTTCAAGCCTAAAGCTTTTAGGATATCTGGCATCTCATGATTCTTGGACTAATGGTCATCCTGATATACTGGTTGAGAGTACTAAGGGGTTTAAATGGATTGGTGAGTCTAAAATCCATAGTTCATATGAGTATCTTTTAGAGGGTTTTAGACAGTTATGTGAGCGCTATTCATCTGGATTAGATAATGAGCATGAGGGTGCTATTCTCATTATTACTAAAAATAGCAGCATAAAAATTTTGATGGAAAAATGGCGTAAAAAACTCATTTCAGATAGTTATTATTATACTAATGGAATTAAAACAGAGGACTTAGATGCAGATAAACTTTTTTTTAGAAGTATTCATCCGCACTCTGTAAGTGGAACATCTTTTACTGTTAAGCATATTCCTATTTCTATACGATTTAATCCAACGGATAAGAGTGGAAGAAATAGGAAAAAATGAAATTAAGAAACTAGGTCTATGATTTTGTCATAGTTTGATTTCTTTGAGGCCATCTTGACAATTAAGTGATCTAAAAGTGTGATACTTGAGTTGCTTAAATCTCTATATTTCGAGTTCAAAGTTAGCTCAAACTCGTAACTGATCGATTCTTTATTGAAATTATCGCTCCATCGTTTAGATATTTTAAATGGGTCTATTTCTGTTTTTTCTCTTCCTCCTTCATGAAATAAACTTGTACGTACGTCTCCAGATGCATTCCTTCCTCGATCTTTTTCGTGGTGGATGTAACCATCATCCGTTGTGAAGCTAATTTCAACAACACGGCCAGTTTTGTTGTCGTTATATAACTCATCAATAGACTTAAAGAAATTCACTTTATTCCGGAAGGTTTCTAAGCTACATTTTGAAACTTCTTTGAACTCATTCTTAATTGATTCTAATATGGAATCTATATCTTTCTTGTTGCTTATGTCTGTCGCATCTATACGGATATCCAAGATTTTTTTTGACAGGTCTATGTTGACAATGTCAATATACTGTCTTGATAAATTTCTATATGCAGTGACCTTGTCAAACTTGCTTAGAAAAGTGAAAATCTCTTCGTTTTCATCATTTAGGGTTGGTTCTAACCTTATTCGTTCAGTTATTTTTCTGTTCGAAGAAAAGTAAAATGTTAATAAGTCTCCGTCTTCAATTAGATGGATTAGTTTAGCTTTCTCGTCTGATAATTCTAGTGTTTCTTCATCCAAATAGTATGGGAAGCTTTCCTTTTCAGGACTATCTAAGATAAAGATTTCTTTCGATGCTTTCTTGATATGGTCAATTGAATCATCATCAAGCTTAAATATTTGAACTGTTCTATTCCCACAAAGTAAGAGCTCATCATAGATTTTCTTAAATATGAGTAGGAAAGTTCTGCTCTTCATCTCATCCTTTTGAAAATCTTCCATTAAAGGATTTAGGGTTTTTTCGACACCTAAGTGCACCTCGTAATCATAATATTTTAATAAAGGCCTAAGCTGACTTTCCCAAGGCATTTTTTTGAACAATGACTTTGCTAGTTCTATTGCTTCCTGAGAGCTGTGCATAACTATTCCATTAACTAGATGTAAATTTATTCTTTTTACGTTAGGCGCCCAATGCGCCTCGTCCCAGTTGTTCCCAACTCCTGCTTCTACAAGTAGTGGTACATCAATCTAACTACTATTCTGTATGATGTCGACGATTTTTGTTTGAAATTTTCCTGGGTCTTTTTCGGCACTTCGAAGCTCAATTCATCGTGTACTTGCATGATCATTTTCACGTCCATGTCGTTTCCGCTATCAGCCGTGCATTATTGTTATGATCTATTTGATAATAATTTGGCACTTATATCTAGCCTAATTATTTCGGCGTTGCGAAGAATGAACGACTGATACATAATTACTCTTAACACGGCTCCTTTCAATGAGGCTACTTGATGTAGCTGATTTGCTTAGGAGTTTTTTTATGCTTAAAAAAGCTCTCGACTAGACCATTTTGGTTGTTTTACAGTCTACCTGAAGGGTCTTTATCACAGACTGTTTGTTGTCGGTTGCGATGGGTTGGCGTCAGTACTAAAATTGACCATGTAGAAGGGCTTAACATATGACTCATTACTGGATTGTCCATATGTTCTTACGCTACCAATGATTCGCCAGTGACATCATTGTTGATGGTTAGACTAAACATTGTTTAGTCACCCTGACCCCAAAGAGCTAAAGGGCTGCCACGAACTATCATTTTTCATTTTAAAAGAGAGCATTTGTCTTTCTCTTTTTTATGTTTGTTAAAAAGTCGCAATGATTGTTCAGAGGGGGGCTGTGATAGGCGCTTACAATGCCGTAAAAGGTTCTGAGAACATGTTTCAATGTGTTTATAACATTGCGCAAAGCTAGCGAGTGTTTTAGTATTGCATTTAACACGGCCCCTGCCTCTTGGCTCTTCGGAGTTTACGCGGGGGTTTTTTGTGTCCACCATTCTTGCCAGTATTCTGGTGCACCCATGTCTTTAATCGAGCAGGTTTTATCTGATTTTAGTTCAGGAAAGCTCTCTAGCATCTGCTCTATCCTGATATGCCAATGAGTATTTGGACAAATCCCTAAAATAAGGTGTCTTACAATCGCGATAAGTAGAAGTGGCTTAGCGATCAAGTCTTGCTTTCCGATAAAGTTATCGCACCATTCGATCTGACCAAGGTTTGGTAGTTTAGGCTGATCAATGATGTTGCGGTTCCAAAGTCTGCTGTGATGAGCAACAATATTCCTTAAGTAGTTTAGTGACCTTAGCCAACTGGCGAATACAGAGAAATCTTGTACTCCATATTTCTGAGCAATTTGTGCCTGATCTTTGGTTTGCATCATCGAAAAAAGCTGAGACATGGAGCCAAAATCCCAAATTTCGATCGCTATCCATATTGGTAGGTCTTCGCCTGGGTATCGCGTATGGAAGTGTTTTACGAAGTCTTCTTTAGAGCGCTTTAGTAATCCCGAGTACTTTTCTTGCCATGCCTCGAAGGCAGGTTTACCACGAAACTTTTTATTGGCAAATGTGGGGTGGAAGAGAGTTTTGTCTCGGTATGCAAAAGCATCTTTAGTACCAAGTAAGTAGGCCATATCGACTCTAAGCGCGATTTCGATTCTTTCTAGTGCATCGGTGAGACTCAGGCGCAAAGATTTATCAAATAGATATAGGTTAACGGCATCTAAAAAGTGGGTGTTTTTATAAAAATCATCTTGCGCTTTCAGAACGAGTTTATTGTTCTGTTTATTCATCTCTAATTGGAAGGTACGAAATGGGTACCAATATGCGCTTAACCGATAATAGCCAATTCGCTCTAGGTATGAGCGAGCCTGATTAGGTTCACCAATGTTCATTCCACGAACTTTGAGCAATCTCAGTTGCTCTTCAAAGGATTTCCAAGGTTTTTGGTATTTCATAAAGCATCCTTGCTTTTAAATGTTATTTTTAATGCGCCTCGTCCCAATTATTGCCAATCCCAGCCTCTACAAGCAAAGGCACGTCAATCTGGCTACTATTCTGCATGATGTCGACGATTTTCTCTTTGGCTGCGTCGAGGTCTTTTTCGGCGACTTCGAAGATGAGTTCATCGTGTACTTGCATGATCATTTTCACGTCTAGGTCGGTGTCTGCTAGCCAGTCGTGCATTTTGATCATGGCGCGTTTGATGATGTCGGCGGCGGAGCCTTGCATCGGTGCGTTGATCGCGGTGCGTTCGGCGGCTTGGCGCATCATGGCGTTTTTCGCTTTGATGTCTGGCAGGTACAAACGACGACCGTAGATGGTTTCTACGTAGCCTTTTTCTTTCGCGCCTTCGCGGGTGTTTTCCATGTATTGCTGTACGCCTGGGTAACGTTCGAAGTAGCGTTTGATGTATTTACCGGCTTCTGGACGACCGATGCCAAGCTGCTTAGCGAGACCAAAGGCAGACATGCCGTAGATCAAGCCGAAGTTGATGGCTTTGGCGCGGCGGCGTTGTTCTGTGGTGACTTCGTCTAGGCTGACTTCGAAGACTTCCGCTGCGGTGGCTTTGTGTACGTCGGCGTCTTTGGTGAAGGCGTCTAATAAGCCCGGATCTTGCGACAAGTGCGCCATGATGCGTAATTCGACTTGCGAGTAGTCGGCTGCAACCAGTTTGTAGCCTTTAGGCGCAACAAAAGCTTGGCGAATACGACGGCCTTCAGTAGAACGAATCGGAATGTTCTGCAAGTTTGGATCGGTCGAAGACAAACGTCCCGTCGCGGTAATGGCTTGGTGGTAAGAGGTATGAATGCGGCCGGTTTTTTGGATCATCTCCGGCAGTTTGTCTGTGTAAGTGGATTTCAACTTAGACAGGCTGCGGTGTTCCATGATCAAACGAGGCAGTTCATAGTCTTGCGCCAGTTCTTGCAAGATTGGTTCGGCGGTGGATGGCTGGCCTTTTGGGGTTTTCTTGATAACGGGCAAGCCTTGTTTTTCGAACAAAATAACTTGAAGTTGTTTTGGCGAACTTAGGTTAAAGCTTTCGCCCGCTTCTTCGTGGGCTTTGATTTCTAGCTCTTGTAGCTTGCCTGCGATTTCAGCGCTTTGGGCGTGAAGCAGTTCAGGATCAATCAAGGCGCCGGTTTGTTCCATTTTCGCCAAGACCGGAATCAGTGGGCATTCGATGTCTTTAAAGATGCTGACCAATTCTGGTGTGGTTTCGATTTTTGGCCAAATCGCTTGATGCAAACGCAAGGTAATGTCGGCGTCTTCGGCGGCGTAAAAGGCAGCCACTTCTAAGTCGATTTGGTTGAAGGTTTTTTGCTTGGCACCTTTGCCGGCGATCTCTTCAAAGCTCACGTTGGTGTGGCCGAGGAACTTGCTCGCCAATGTGTCCATGTCGTGGCGGGAGCTTACTGAGTTGTAAACGTAAGATTCCAACATGGTGTCGTAAGCGATGCCGCGCAAGGTGATGCCATAGTTGTTTAGCACGTTAGCGTCGTATTTAAGATGTTGGCCGACTTTCGCTTGGCTGTCGTCTTCGAGCCAAGGTTTAAGTTGCTCTAGCACCCAAGCGCGATCCAGCTGTTCTGGTGCGCCTTCGTAATCGTGCGCCACTGGAACGTAAGCGGCTTCGCCTGCTTTGATGGAGAAGGACAGGCCAACCAGCTCTGCTGCCATGTAGTTGAGGGACGTGGTTTCTGTGTCGAAGGCAACAAGATCAGCGGCTTGGATTTTTTCCAGCCACTTGGCGAAGCTGGCTTTGTCTAAGACAGTTTCGTAGTTGGCTTCAATATCGGATTTAACGGGCGTTTCTACTTGTCCGTCTTTTTGTTCAGAGGCGATGTTGCCGACTGTGTCGCTGGCGCTTTCGACGCTTGGCGCTTTGTCTAGGTCAGTTAGCCAAGTTTTGAATTCTAGCTTGGTGAACCATTCTCGCAGTTTGTCTTTGTCTGCTTCGCCGTTTTTCAATTCTTGAGGGTCGAAGGGCAGTTCCACGTCGCATTTGATGGTCGCTAGGGTGTAAGACAGCTCGGCCATCTCTTTGTTGTCTTCCATCTTTTTCGCCATGGTTTTGGAACCACGGAAGCCCAAATCGGCGATCTCGTCTAAGCGATTGTAAATGTCTTTGATGCTGCCAAGACCTTGCAATAAGGCTAGGGCCGTTTTCTCACCCACGCCCGGTACGCCGGGGATGTTGTCGACCTTGTCGCCCATTAGAGCTAGGTAATCGATAATGAGTTCTGGCGGAATGCCGAATTTGTCTTTTACGCCTTGGATGTCCATGACGGTGTTGTTCATGGTATTCACAAGGGTAACTTTTTCAGTAACCAGCTGCGCCATGTCTTTGTCGCCAGTAGAGACAATCACTTCACGACCCGCTTCGCCCACTTGTTTGGCGATGGTGCCGATCACGTCGTCGGCTTCTACATTATCGATGATGACCAGCGGCAAGCCCATGGCTTCCACCATGCGGTGAATCGGTTCGATTTGTGGGCGCAGGTCGTCTGGCATGGGTGGACGGTGCGCTTTGTATTCGCTGTAGATCTCGTCGCGGAAGGTTTTGCCCTTGGCGTCAAAAATGATCACCATTGGAGAGTTCGGGTACGTTTTGATTAGGCTGCGGATCATGCTGATCACTCCACGCGTGGCGTTGGTCGGGTGACCGTCGCTGGTGTGCATGGGTGGAATCGCGTGGAATGCTCGGTAAAGATAAGACGAGCCGTCTACTAGAACCATAGGTGGAGTTTGTGTTGTAGAATCCGTAGCCAAAATAGAACCTCTTTGTGAATCGGCAAATATGAGGTCTATTCTATGTGTTTGAGCGTGTTTTTACAGCCAAAATGGCGGATAAGTTTTGAAAGCTTTTTCTGTGGAGGTTCTAGCTTACTGGCGAACGTTGCTGCGATAGACTGTCGTTGTAAATAACGGATTGATCTCGGCCATTGTTTTTTGCGCTATAGAGCGCCTTGTCTGCTTGTTCGACCAATGCAAAAAAGTGCTCATGAGCCGCGATGTTTGAAACACCCACACTAACGGTTACTTTTCCTACGGTTTTGTAAGGCAAGGCTCCTAGGGAGTTTTGAAACATAGTGCCAATGTAGGGCAAGGTGCTGGTTTTAGGGTTGACCAATACAACAGCAAATTCTTCGCCTCCCCAGCGCGTTATGATGTGTTTTTCAAAGTAAATAGAGCGAAGGCGAGAGGCCACTTCTACTAAAACATGGTCGCCAGTACCATGACCGTAACGGTCATTGATATTTTTAAAATAATCTATGTCGATCAGTAAGACACAGATTTTATCATCTTGATTGAGTTGCCCCATCCAATTCTGTAAACCTCGACGATTGTACAGATCCGTTAAGAAGTCTCGTCCTGCTTCTTCTTCCGTTCTTCTCAATAAAGACGCGACGCTGTCTAAATGACGCAGGATTCGTCTTTGATAAGGCAAAATAGAGCAGAGCAAAAGGCTGGCGGGTCCCAGTAGTGACAAAATTTCATAACCGCGCTGCGAATGGAGTTCATTAGGGTGAAGTACCAAGTAATGCAAAATCGGTAGACTGATAATTAGCCAAACAAGCGCGACGGTATTTTTGTAGGCCTTGGGCAGCATGATCATGCCAATTGCCACAGCTGAGATCATTACACCGGTTATTGGAGGGAATTCATCAATGAAGCGCCACTTCCCAAGCCACGCCATGATAAGAAAATAGTAAGTGGCGGGAACCAAGGAAAACAATCCAACGAAGGCACAAAGTTTAATAACAAGGTTGGCGTGTTTTAGCGGGTTCTGATGCAAATACGCCAGTAATATCAGCATGCTGGCGACATTAAATCCAGGGACAAGCACATCAATTATGTGACCACGTGGAAACACAGCGAAGAACACCAAAAATAAAAAGCTGCTCAAACAAAAGGCGATCAGCATTCTGTAGATGGTGGATATCTTGATGTCATTTTGTACGTTTTGGTTTTTCATTTCTATGATTGTAAGGTGTTCCCACCATTATAAAATTCTATAATAGATAGTTTGCTTCTTTTCGTCTGTTGTCTCTTCGTGAACATATGTTTTTTAAGTTGTCTGAGATGTAAAGGGAAAAGAGGGAGGTGAGATAAATTGTGTACAGAAAAAGGCCTATTTATGTGAGTTAGAATTGACCTTTCGAAGCGAATTGTAGAGCATAGGCAATAATTTTTTCATTCCACCCCTTTTAGACAACAATAGGTAAAAACTTGGCTGTTTACACTTCCCTTTCGGACTCTGACATGCGCGCCTTAGTGGCCGATTATTATTTAGGTGAACTGGTTTCGTTCCAAGGCATTTCCGGCGGGGTAGAAAATACCAACTATTTTTTGAACACCACCACAGGAAAGTATGTGGTGACCTTGTTTGAAGAGTTTGATTTAGACGAAGTTCCTTACTTTTTAGATGTAGTCGCACACTTGAAACACAAAGGTTTTAATGTTCCAGCGGCCTTGATTGATATCCATGGTGAGCGCTTACGTGAAGTAAATGGTCGCCCGACTATTATTGTTGATTGCTTCCCCGGTGGAGAGCTAAAAGGCACGGATGAAAACTCTTGCCGACTAATGGGCGAAGCCTTGGCGAAGCTGCACATTGCGGGCGAAGACTTCCCTGTTCATCGCGATAGCCACCGTGGTGTGGCGTGGTGGCACAAAACCAGCCAAGCTATTGCCAGTGAGCTAGAGCCTGAACAAGCCGAGTTATTGTTATCACAAATCGCTGAATTTGATGCGTTTATCGCGGAACACCCAAACCTTCCTAAGACCACGATTCACGGTGATTTGTTTTACAACAACACCTTGTTTGAAGGCAACAAGTTGTCTGCCATTATCGATTTCTACAATGCCTGCCATTCTTGGGTAATGTATGACTTAGCTATTGTGGTAAACGATTGGTGTTCGGATATGGCGACAGGTGAGTTAGATAAAGCCAAGTATAAGGCGTTAATAAAAGCCTATTTGCATGAGCGTGAAGCGAGCCCAGAAGAAGTGCTTGCTTGGCCGCATATGTTAAAAATCGCCGCGTTGCGTTTTTGGTTGTCGCGTTTGGAGGCTTGGCATGGCGCGAAGCATGATCCAGAGCGTTTGGCGCAGCAACATGATCCGCTCGAATTCCAACGTATTTTAGAATCTCGAGTGCAATACACTCCAAGCTTAGTCGAGTTCCTATAAGGCACTGTTTATAAAGGGTCACAGTATGATGCGTTTTTGGTTGTGTTTATGCGTTACGGCACTATTTGCAGGGTCTGCGATGGCGCATCCACATGTTTGGGTGGATTCGCAGTATCGTGTCACAGTGGATCAAGCGAAGATCGACAAACTGGAAGCCACATGGGAGCTGGATCTTTTTACATCGACAAGCTTGATTGCAGAATACGACGTAGACGGTGATGGCGAGCTAACAGGCCAAGAAAAGCTCGACATGATCGACGTGCTTAAGAGCTTTGAAAATTACGGCTTTTTTATCAAAATGAAGCAAGATGGCGCAGATTTGCTGCCAGAACAAGTGCATGTTGCGGATGTTCGCATTCGTGACCAAATGTTGTGGATTCGCCTAGCCATCGATTTGCCTAGTCCTGTGAATCTGGAAACATCGACATTAAGCTTGGCCTTTGGTGACGACGAATTGTATTTCGCCATGGAGCCATTAGAAGAAGGGCTAGTGCGTTTGTCTGGTGCTTTATCCGAAGTGTGTACGCCAGTAGAACGTGAAGCGACCGAAACATCGGTGGCGGTTTGGGTTGATTTAACGTGTCAGCCTTAATCTAATGATCATCTCGTGATTCTTTTCAACGCCTCATACAAAGGTTTAAGCACATGTTAGAACATTTCCAATGGTTGCCTTTCTTAGCCGCTATCACGGTACTGACGATGAGTCCGGGTGTGGATACTATTTTGGTGATGCGTAACGCGGCGTCTGGCGGCTG
Organism: Marinomonas sp. FW-1; assembly: GCF_005222245.1. Lineage (NCBI taxonomy): Bacteria > Pseudomonadati > Pseudomonadota > Gammaproteobacteria > Oceanospirillales > Oceanospirillaceae > Marinomonas > Marinomonas sp. FW-1. Next base: position 235,690 of record NZ_CP025987.1, read on the forward strand.
GCGATTGGGCTTTTTGACTAGCTTGGGGATTTGCATGGGGCTGTTTGCTCATGCAACCGTATCGGCGCTGGGGTTGTCGGTCATTCTGCTAGGTTCTGCGGGATTATTTACGGCGTTTAAATTAGCGGGCGCTGCGTATCTGGTGTATTTGGGTGTACAAGCGATTCGCAGTGCGATGAAACCTGTCGGCATGACGTTTAATGATGCTAAAAATCCAAAAGCAATAACGGCATGGGGCAGCTTTCGCCAAGGCATTTTGTCTAATGTGTTGAACCCAAAACCGATTATTTTTTACATGGCATTTTTGCCGCAGTTTATTGACCCTAGCCATTCTGCCTTGGCGCAATCTCTTTTCATGGCCTCACTGCACTTTATCATCGCAATGGTGTGGCAAACGTTTCTTGCACTTATGGTTCATAAGGCGCGAGTTTGGCTGGCGCGACCAAAAGTGGCGTTGGTCTTAGATGGCCTAACTGGCGTATTGCTATTGGGCTTTGGTGTAAAACTCGCATTGAGTCAACGCTGATCGCGGGGCTTTGTGCTTTACTGGTGATTCCCTTAAATGAGTTTATTGATCTCGACTTCGATTAAGTTCTTCTTTCTTTTCGCGCCGTTTTTTGTGCTGTCTATGTTTCTTGCGTTAACCCGCGGAGAATCTTCGGCATCCCGTCGACAAGTGGCAAATAAAGCCATTATTGCGTCGGTCGCGATTTCTATTGTGTTGCTGTTTTTTGGCGGCAGTTTGTTTGCCGTATTGGGTATCACGCTGGATTCTTTTCGTATTGGCTCTGGTATATTGTTGTTTATGTCGGCGTTGAGTTTGGTGCGAGACGGAACGCGTAACCATGCCGTTGGCATGCCAAGTGAAGAACGTGATGACGTGTCGGTTGTGCCATTAGCGGTGCCGACCATTATTGGGCCTGCGACCATAGGTACGATTCTGGTTTATGGTGCTGAGTTGCAAGGCTGGGATTTGTTCATCGGTTTGTGCGGTTTGTTGTTGGCCTTGGGAACCTTGGCGATCATTCTGTATTCTGGTTCCTTGATCGAGAAAATGTTGGGTCGAACAGGGTTGAATGTGTTGTCTAAAATTACCGGTTTGATCTTGGCGGCCATGGCTGCGCAAATCTTTATGAGCGGTGTGATGGGCTTTATAGAACCAGTCACAACGGCTGTTAGCTAAAGGGTTATGCGTTAATCTTGTACAAAATGCGGCGTTTCTAGGCTTTGGCTTCTCCTTGGGTTTTACTTGTTATATCATAACAAAATTCTATCCAATCTCGGTGAGAGCCAATTATGGCAAAGAACGTCGCTTTTTTATTGTTATCTTTTTTATGTCTCAACTCGCCTCTTTATGCCGCGATGGATTTTGCGGTGTATCAAGATTTTATCCAGTGGGTGATTTCTCAGCAGGCAACGTTTCATCGTGAGCTAGTGTCTTTAGTTCGCTCTATTAGTAAGGGCGGCAGTCCGGTTTTGTTGTGGGGATTAATCTCTACGAGCTTCTTTTACGGTGTGTTTCACGCGGCAGGCCCAGGTCATGGTAAGGCGGTTATTTCCGCTTATATGCTGGCAAGCAAAGCCCCGCTTCGTCGTGGTATTAGCCTTGCGTTCTTGTGTGCTGGCGTTCAGGCGGTGATGGCTATATTGGTTATTGTGGTGCTGAGCCAAGTGTTTTCTTTGGCGGGAAAAGCGATGCAAATCAGCCGCTTTTTTGAAGTAGCGAGTTTTGCTGCCGTTGGTTTGATCGGCGTGTGGATCTTTGTGCGTTTGTTACGCGGTAAATCTGGTTGTGGTCATGATCACTCGCAAGATCACCTAGAAGAGCATCACAGCCACGATCACGCACATCATGGGCATAGCCATGACGGTCATGCACACTCACACGGTCATTCTGATGATCACGCTTGTTGTTCGCATCACGCGAATGAAGCGAAGACCGCTCGTCGAAGTATTTGGGCGATGGTGGCTGCGGTTGGTATTCGGCCTTGTACAGGGGCGATTTTGGTTTTGTTATTTTCCGTGAGTACGGGCATTTTTGTTTGGGGCTTGGTGGCGACTTTTGCCATGGCGCTAGGCACCGCTATTACAGTGGCGGCTTTGGCGGGCGTCAGTGTCTTTGTTCGTGATACCGGCTTTGCGTTAAGCAGTGAGCATCGTGTTTGGCGACAACGAGTATCGCGCACCTTTGGTTTTATTGCCGCTTTCGCTTTGATTATCATCAGTACTTCAATGATTTGGAGCTACTTAAGTAATGCAGGAAGGGCTTTCTAATGAAACATGAAGACGCACATCAGCACGTACACCACAATCATAATGACTGTATCGAGAGCGCGCTAAGCACGGCGGAAGCATTATGTATTCAGCAAGGGCAGCGCCTGACAAAAGTACGCCGTCGTGCCTTGGAGTTGATTTGGGAAAGCCATCGTCCGCTAGGCGCTTATCAGTTATTGGCGAAACTGGCGGAAGAAGGGTTCAACTCGGCACCGCCAACTGTGTATCGCGCCTTGGATTTTTTGCTGGGGGCGGGTCTTATCCACAAAGTGGAATCGATGAACGCCTACCTTGGTTGTGCCCATGCAGACAAAGCGCACAAAGGGTATTTTTTGATTTGCGATGAATGTCACAATGTTATGGAATTTGATTACCAAGACATTCACGCTGCGTTGGTTGAAAAAGCCGCGCGCCAAGGCTTTGAATTACGAGCAGAAACCATCGAATTAACGGGTTTATGTGAGAAGTGTAAGGAAAAATCAGTAGGAGCAAGCGCGTGAGTAAGCGATTGGTTGCCTTTGACAATATTGGCATTGCGTTTGACGGTCGGGTGTTGCTCGAAAACATCGATATGACAATCAGTGAAGGTGAGATTGTCACCTTGATTGGCCCTAACGGCAGCGGCAAAAGTACGCTGATTCGTACCCTGCTCGGTTTGCAAGAAGCCACTTCTGGCGAAGTGGTAAGACATAAGACATTGCGCATTGGTTATATGCCGCAAAAGCTACATATTGATCCAACCTTGCCATTAACGGTGAAGCATTTCTTAGCCTTGGTTCGTGGTGTTGATAAACAGCAAATCCTTCCGACCTTAGAAAAACTGGGTATTGCTCATTTGTTGCAATCCCAGGTGCATGTTTTGTCAGGCGGTGAAACGCAGCGTGTTTTATTAGCGCGGGCTTTGCTGAATCGACCGAATTTATTGGTGCTCGATGAGCCAGTGCAAGGCGTGGATGTGAATGGTCAGGTGGAACTTTACAACCTGATTGAAGGCATACGAAATGAGCTAAATTGCGGCGTTTTGATGGTTTCCCATGATTTGCATTTGGTGATGGCAAAAACCGATACCGTGGTGTGTATTAACCAGCACGTGTGCTGTTCTGGCAGCCCACAACACGTCACGGGTCACCCCGCTTATCAAGCCTTATTTGGCGTGCCGGGAGCAGACGAGTCCATCGCTATTTATGCCCATCAGCACGATCACGTTCATGATGAACACGGCAGTATTTTGTCGGACGACGGCGATGCTCACGCCCATTGTAAACATCATTAATCACACCTAAGTTAGCCGATATTGGAGTTAGTAAAACCATGTTAGATCTTTTGCTCAGAGCCTTGTTTGGTGGGTTGGGTGTGGCGGCGGTCGCAGGTCCGTTAGGGGCGTTTGTTGTTTGGCGTCGCATGGCGTATTTCGGTGACACCTTGGCGCACTCTGCCTTGTTAGGGGTGGCGTTAGGTTTCTTATTAGACATCAACTTGAATCTAGCGATTATTGTGTTGTGTGTGGGTTTGGCTTTAGTGCTGGTTACCTTGCAGAAGAAGCACATTATCGCCACCGATACTTTGTTGGGGATTTTGGCTCATTCCGCGTTATCGTTAGGTTTGGTGGCGGTGAGTTTTCTCGACAATATCCGCATCGATTTGATGGCCTATTTGTTTGGCGATTTGTTGGCGATTAATCAGGCCGATGTGTATTGGATTTATGCTGGTGGTTTGTCGGTTATCGCCTTATTGGTGGCTTTCTGGAAGCCTCTACTTGCGGTTACTGTAAACGAGGAGCTGGCAAAAGTAGAAGGTTATCCGGTAGAAGCCATTCGTTTATTGTTAATGTTGTTGGTGGCCTTGGTGATTGCGGTCGCGATGAAAATCGTCGGTGTGTTGTTGATTACCTCTTTGATGATCATTCCTGCTGCCACGGCGCGTAAGTTGTCGAAGACGCCTGTGCAGATGGCCTCTTTCGCCAGCATGATTGGTTGCTTGTCTGTCTGCGGTGGTTTGTGGGCGTCTTATCGTTGGGACACACCAACTGGTCCAAGTGTTGTTGTCTGCGCGGCTTTGCTGTTTTTAGTGGCTTATACCTTGCCGTTTAAGCGTCTTCGCTAGTTGAGTCGGTCGTATGCTCGGCGAACTTATTGATCGTCCGATTCTTTTGTTTTGGAATAGGACTTTGATAAGTCGCGGATCATCTCCATTTGTTTGCCAAATTGGCGGCAGGGGCCACACATTGATATGTGCATGGCTAGATGGATTTTTTCCTTAGCGGATAAAGGGCGATCCAGTTTCTCCGAGAGCAATTGGGTCGCTTGTTTGCATTTCATCATATTACGACGTCTCCTTTTGAAACCAGTGATCTTCTAAACATTCTCTTAATCGTAGACGAGCGCGGTATAAAGTGACGTTTAGGCTGCTTACCGATACCTCTTCGTTATGGCAAATTTCGGGTGTGTCCATTTCAAGAAATTCGCGCATCATAAATAATCGAGCGTATTTGGTGGGTAGCGCATCTAAGCAAGCATCGAAAATTCGCCAAAAGTGTTGGTTCTCTACGCTGTGTTCGGGCTGATCCCATTTCTTCGGACGTTCGTCTTTTTGCCAATGACCATTTGCTTCGAACAGATGCTCTATTAAGGCATCGCCATTGAGGTTCGGCCCGTTTTCGAGCTGACTGGCTGCAGTGAGGCGTTTTTCCTTACGCAACTGGTCGATTAGCTTGTTCTTTAAGATAGAGAATACCCAAGTTTTAAAAGCCGCTTGGCGTGCAAAGCGATCAATGTTTTGAAAGGCAGAGATCATCGCTTCTTGCACGGCGTCTTCGGCTAACTGATTGTCTCGTACTTGAAGCCTTGCGAATTTCAGCATTTGCGAGCGTAATGCTTCAATAAAAGCCGTATCTTCAAAGAGGCTTGCTGCAGAATTGTCTAATTCTGCAGCGAGGTTCGCATTTGTCATTCGTTTTCTGCTTGCGCAAGGTACTCGTCTTTCAATTTGACGTAGTTAAGGCCCGCATATTGAAAGTACTCGATTTCTTTATCGTTAAGTGGACGAACTTGTTTGACTGGCGACCCCATGTACATAAAACCAGACTCTAAACGTTTGCCTGGTGGTACTAAAGAGCCTGCGCCGATAATCACTTCGTCTTCAATCACAGCACCATCAAGAATGGTTGTGCTCATACCCACCAGTACTCTGCTACCAATGGTGCAGCCATGCAACATCGCCATATGGCCTACGGTCACATCGTCGCCGATGGTAAGCGGATGGCCTTCAGGCTTGTAAGTGCTGGCATGCGTAATGTGCAAGCAGGAGTTGTCTTGAATACTGGTGCGAGCGCCAATGCGAATACGGTGCATATCGCCACGAATTGCAACCAAAGGCCATACTGAACTGTCTTCGCCAATGTTAACGTCGCCAATAATCACGGCACTGTCGTCGACCCAAACACGGTCACCAAGTTGTGGTGTTTTGCCACGGAAAGATTTCATCACCATATAATGCTCACTTACAAAGAGGTTGGTTTATAGAATGTGCTAATAAATGAAGGAACTATTAACACAATAGCGTTTTATGCATTGAAAAAGTGTTAAGACAACCTATCTTAGTAGGAATAGTATTGATTAATGCAATGCAGCGTTCAATTTATAAAAGGATATCATGATATGTCACAGTCTGTATGGGACGCGACCAGCTTACCGAATTTTACTGGAATTGATGTTGCGAACATCGAAGCAGATCTAGAGAAACTGCTGAAGCACAGTCAAGCTGCTATTGAGGCTTGTGTGAGCGAGAACAGCAATCCAACATGGGAAAGCCTTGTTTTGCCCTTGGATCAACTGCACGACGACTTAAACAATTTTTGGTCTCCAATCAGCCATTTGAACTCAGTAAAAAACACCCCAGATTTGCGAGCAGCGTACAACGCTTGTTTGCCAAAATTGACACAGTTCTATACCGATCTTGGGCAAAATAAAGCTTTGTACCAAGCTTACAAAAATCTTGCTGAAAGTGAGGCAGCGAAAACGCTAAGCCAAGCTCAAAGCGAAGCCTTGGCGCAAACGATTCGTGATTTCGAATTGTCTGGTGTCGGCTTAGAAGGCGATGCCAAGAAACGTTATGGTGAGATCAGCCAGCGTTTGTCTGAACTTAGCAGCCAATTTGGCGAAAACGTTTTGGATGCGACACAAGCGTGGAGCAAATTAATCACCGACGAAAGTGAGTTGTCAGGCTTGCCTGAGTCTGCTCTGGCGCAAGCGAAGCAAATGGCACAAGCCAAAGACAAAGACGGTTGGTTATTCACCCTAGACTTTCCATCTTACATGCCAGTAATGAGTTACGCTGACAACGCGGAATTACGCGAAGAAATGTATCGTGCCTTTGCGACTCGCGCGTCTGATCAAGGTGGCGACATCAAATTTAATAACGCACCTTTGATCGACGAAATTTTAGAGTTACGCCATGAAATGGCTCATATTCTCGGCTTTGATAATTACGCTGAATTGTCCGTTGCCACGAAAATGGCCGACAATGGTCAGCAGGTGATCGATTTCTTGGAAGACCTTGCTAAAAAATCAAAAAGCTCGGCAGAACAAGATCTTGCACAATTGACGGCCTTCGCAAAAGACGAAAATGGCGTGGAAGAATTGAACGCTTGGGACATGACTTACTACGCAGAGAAATTGCGTCAACATAAGTTCAGTATTTCCCAAGAAGAGCTGCGTCCTTACTTCCCGATGAACAAAGTGTTATCCGGATTGTTTCACGTGGCACAAACCTTATTTGGCGTGGATATTCGCGAAGAAAAAGAATTTGATAGCTATAACAAGGACTTGCAGTTATTCACCATTAGCAAGGATGGCGAAGACGTATCTCGCTTCTATCTCGATCCGTATGCACGCGAAGCAAAACGCGGTGGGGCATGGATGGATTCTTGTCGTACTCGTCGACGTTTGAGTGATGACCGTTTGCAGCTGCCAATTGCCTATCTTGTGTGTAATTTTACGCCACCTATAGGTGACAATCCTGCTTTGCTTACTCATAACGAAGTGACCACCTTATTCCATGAATTTGGTCACGGTTTGCATCACATGTTGACGCAGGTGGACGTTTCTTCTGTGTCGGGTATCAATGGCGTGGCGTGGGATGCGGTCGAGTTACCAAGTCAATTTATGGAAAACTGGTGCTACGAGCCTGAAGCGCTGGCTCATATTGCAGGTCATTACGAAACCGGTGAACCGCTGCCACAGGACTTATTAGACAAGATGCTAGCGGCGAAGAACTTCCAATCTGGTATGCAGATGATGCGTCAATTGGAATTTTCTTTGTTCGATTTCCGTTTGCACATGGAATATCAAAAGGGCATTTCCGTTCAATCGGTACTTGATGATGTTCGTAGCAAAGTGGCGGTGACCACACCACCTGAATTTAACCGCTTCCAAAACAGCTTCTCGCATATTTTTGCTGGTGGCTACGCGGCGGGTTATTACAGCTACAAATGGGCGGAAGTTTTGTCGGCGGATGCTTTTTCGAAATTCGAAGAAGAGGGTATCTTCAATAAAGATACGGGCGCACGCTTCCGTGATACCATATTGGCCAATGGCGGCTCTCGTCCAGCAGCGGAATTATTCGCTGAATTCCGTGGCCGTGAGCCAAGCACCGATGCCTTATTGAGACACAGCGGCATCGCGGCATGAATATTTGTTGATGAATGTAGTGATGGGCATAATACATGGACGTTAGAGACTATTACATTGTTCAAAAGCTAACAGAAAATGCTGAGTTATATGAGCAGTTAGGAACCAAGGAAAAATTTTGGTTTCGAGATTTAAGCTCTCCAGATAGCCAAAGAACACTATTTAAATACTCTAGACCTAATACTGGAGAGCATTGGTCTGAGAAGTGTGCGGAGCAATTATGTGAATTATTAGAAATACCACATGTTAAGTATGATATTGCTATACATGATGATCGTTATGGCGTGGTCTCTCCAAATATTGTTGATAAGAACGAACATTTAGTGATGGGGAATGAGCTGCTAAATAAAGATGATCCTGATGAATATCCTGCACCAGTGGACTTTGCTGATAATAAACAGAGAATTACAAGTCACACCGTTACTAGGGTTTTAGCGTTTCTATACAAGTCTAAGATCCAGCCACCTAAATCTGATTTTGACTTGGATGGCTTGGACGCTGCAGGAGTTTTTTGTGGATATTTAATGTTAGATGCTTTAATCAGTAATCAGGATAGGCATCACGAAAATTGGGCTGTTATAGTTGAGGCTATGAGTGGATCTCCTATATTTAGGTTGTGTCCAACATACGATCATGCAGCAAGTATGGGAAGAGAATTGTTAGATAAAGAGCGTAGAGAAAGATTGACTACTAAAGATAGAAATCGATCGGTTGAGAAATTTGTGCAAAAGGCACAATCACAGTTATATAAATTTAAAACTGATAAAAAACCTATGAAAACACTCGACGCTTTTATTCATGCAGTGCAGAAGTATCCTTTGGCTAAGGTACACTGGTTGTCAAAGTTAGACTTATTAACAGAAGCAAAGATTAAGAGAGTATTCGATCGAATACCACCAGATCTGTTATCAGAAGTTGGTAGGGAGTTTGCCTACAAGGTGGTTATTGAAAATCGAAAAAGGTTATTAAAGTATTATGAGTAAACAAACCGCATTCTTAACTTGGCAAGATCCTGATTCAAGAGATTGGCACGTTATCGGTGTTTTGAACTACGAAAACGATCAATACTCATTTAGATATACGCAAGGATGCAAAAACACAAAAAACTTTGTTCCTTTTAGTGGTATGGATAATTTGACGAAAGAGTATCGGTCTTTTGATTTATTTCCAGTATTCCAGAATCGTTTATTATCATCTAAAAGGCCAGAGTTTCCCAAGTTCATTTCTTGGCTAGGGTTGGATAGTGAAACCGCAAATAGTATGGATTTACTCACTAGGTCTGGTGGGGTAAGGGGAACTGATAACTTACAACTATTTCCCAAGGTCGATTTAGAAAATGATGGTCATTTTGAGCATGTTTTTTTTGTTCATGGAGGGCGATATTTGTCAGAAAGTTCACAAAAGAGAATTCATAATATTAGCTCTGGTGATAATTTGTATCCGTGTCTGGATGTCCAGAATGAGTTCGACAAAAATGCAATTCTCCTCAGAACAAATAACTTACCTGAGGTCTTAGGGTATGTGCCTAGATATTTATCTTTAGAATTGTCTGAAATTTTGAGAGAGCGTCCTGAAACAGTGGTTTTTAGTGTAGATAAAATTTCTAGTGAGGCACCAGAGAGCTATAAGTTGCTTTGTAGAGTTAAGGGAAAAATTCCACCAGAGTCAAAAAATATTTTTATGGCTAGTGATGAGTATTTACCACTAACCAATTAAGGTGATTTGTATTATGACAGTAAAACGCTTTATCGCAGGGGCTGTGTGCCCTCGTTGTAGTGAGATGGATAAAATTCGTGCTTGGCGCGACGATGATGCTGAAAAGCAATATCGTGAGTGCGTTGGTTGTGGTTACACGGATGAGCAATCTACGGTAATACAGGCGCAGCCAACCGAGATTCCTACTCGAGTGAATCAGCCCCATAGCAGTTCTCCAGAAGCGGAAGAAGTGGTGATTAACTTCATCCCAAATCCCGGTTCGACTAAGCACTAAGCTGGGATAGGTTAGATGATAAAAAGCGAATGGTGCTCCCACCATTCGCTTTTTTGTTGCTCAGTTTTCTTGCGATTAAGCGTTTTTAATCTGCATAACCACTGCCGATGGCGCGAAATGGCATATCAAGATCCAGTTCTGGCACTTGCAAGCCAATCCACGCTGGGAAAGTGTTGCTGTTTGGCCCTGGGAACACTGTGTATTCGTTTTTCCAGGGGTAACGTTTTACCGCTTCGTCTATTTTCGGAATCAATGCTTCGGCTTTAGGGCCAATAATCGAAAGCACTTTCTCTGGTTTCGCACCAAACCAATAACGGTCCGGTGTTGTCGTTGTGTATTCAGATAGGGCAGGAAGTCCTCTTTTTACTCGCCAACCGACGACTTCGTGGACAGTGTATTCAGACGCGTTCTTTTCTTTGGTTGCCACCCAAGTATGAACCGCAAACCAGCCTCGCCAACTAAAAGCATCGGCGGCATAAAACTCGATAACGGCTTGTTTTTCTGTTTCTGGTGAGGGTGCGATACCCGCTGGTTCTCGGCTTGCGGTGCGCCAGTTGTCGTTTGAAGAGCAAGCACTTAAGAATAGTGTGATGAATAGAAGTCCTAGATACTTTGGCATGCTGAGTCCTTGGCAATTGGATAGTTTTAGTTCTACTAACATACGCAGGTTTCAGCCGGTTTGGGTCATTCTTTTTGAGCTTGGCAGCACTGTTCCCTATTTTTTGCCAAGTTCAAGAAAGAAGCATAAAAAAACGCCAGCAGGCTGGCGTTTTAGATCTGTTGTTTCAATGAAACAGAAAATTAGTTCATTTCAGTGATGAAATCTTCTTTCGAACGACGGACTTTTTTCAGATCTTTCAACCAGTCGCCTTCGTCTGCGCGGTAGCCCAAAGGAAGCAGAATCACAGAGCGCAGACCGCGTTCTGTTAGACCTAGAATCTCGTCAACTTTTGCAGGATCAAAGCCTTCCATTGGCGTGCTGTCTACGCCTTCTTCAGCAGCGGCAATTAGAGCCGTGCCTAGACCAATGTAAGCCTGACGAGCAGCATGTTGGTAATTCACTTCAGCATCACGAGGAGGGTAAGCACCTAAAATCATTTGACGGTAGTTTTCCCAACCTTCATTTTTAAAGCCACGCTCATCGTTTACTAGGTCGAACATTTTGTTAATGCGTTCTTCTGTGTAGTTATCCCATGCAGCGAAAACCAAAAGATGCGAACCGTCAGTGATTTGCGCTTGGTTCCAAGCATGAGGGACGATGGCTTCACGCAGGGCTTTGTTTTTTACAACAATAACTTCGTAAGGCTGAAGGCCGCTTGATGTCGCTGTTAGGCGGATCGCTTCTAGAATGCGGTCTACTTTTTCTTGCTCAACGACTTTGCTTGAGTCCATTTTCTTTGTGGCATAGCGCCAGTTTAATTTTTCTAACAAATTCGACATGGTTATTCCTAAATAAGGTTTTTGTATTCCCTTAATATTGGTCTTGTAATGATTAAGTTCAAGTCGAACTTTAAGCATAAAGTAAGGAAGTTGAATAATCGGTTAATTCTCCGATTTGGTTGGTATGTTGCAATAATATCGGCAATAACGCCCTAAAATGGTTCATTTTTAAGCGAGGATGAAGTAAGGTGCGGCTTTGAAAATTTCAATGGACCCCCTTCTAATGACATTTGATCAAAAACCTTCGTTGTTTCAGCGTTATCTTCGCGGTAGTTTAGTGTTGCAAATTGCCATCGGTATTGTGTGTGGTATTGTTCTCGCCTATGTCGCACCGAGTATAGCTTTATCGACCAGTTTGCTTGGTGACTTCTTCGTCAAGGCCCTCAAAGCCATTGCGCCAATCTTGGTGTTCATACTGGTGATGGCGTCGATTGCCAATCACAAGCAAAGTCAGCAAAGCCATATTCGCCCAGTGATTCTGCTTTATATTATTGGTACCTTTATCGCTTCATTAACGGCGGTTGTGTTCAGTTTTGCTTTTCCGACCGAGCTAAATTTGGTCTCTCCTGATTTAAGTAAAAGTGCACCACAAGGCATAGGTGAAGTCTTACATACCTTGGTATTTAAGATGGTCGATAACCCTGTAAACGCTTTGGTGCAGGGCAATTATGTAGGTCTTCTGACTTGGGCGATTGGCTTGGGCTTGGGACTACGTCATGCCTCCGATACAACAAAATCCGTTCTTCAGAATTTATCATCCAGCGTGACCGGCATTGTTTCTTTTATTATTCGCTTGGCGCCGTTTGGTATCTTTGGTTTGGTGGCCAGTACGATTGCGGCGACAGGCTTTGATGCCTTGCTTGGCTATTCCCATTTGTTGGCTGTATTGATTGGTGCCATGCTGTTTATTGCGTTAGTGACGAACCCATTATTGGTATTCTGGAAACTTCGTCGTAACCCTTATCCTTTAGTATTTAAGTGTCTAAAAGAAAGTGGCGTAACCGCATTTTTTACCCGCAGCTCTGCTGCGAACATTCCGGTTAACTTGGACCTTTGTAAGCGCTTAGACTTGGACGAAGATACTTATTCCGTGTCTATTCCTTTGGGTGCGACCATTAATATGGCTGGCGCTGCCATCACGATTACGGTGTTAACTTTGGCAGCCGTAAATACCTTAGGTATTACCTTGGACTTTGGTACCGCGTTATTGCTTAGTGTGATTGCGGCTGTCTCTGCGTGTGGTGCTTCTGGTGTGGCGGGTGGTTCGCTGTTGCTGATTCCGTTGGCGTGTAGCTTATTTAATATTTCCAACGAAGTTGCCATGCAGGTTGTGGCGGTTGGTTTTATTATTGGCGTTTTACAGGATTCTGCTGAAACGGCATTAAATAGCTCGACGGATGCGTTATTTACAGCGGCGGCTTGTCTTTCTAATGATAAGAACTAGATTGCCATAATGTGATTATCGCTCTGCGATGACAAAAAAGGGAAGCAAAGTGCTTCCCTTTTTGGTTTCTATAATGTGCTGGTTTAGGCTGTTTTAAAGCTTAAATTGGGTAACCAGTTTATCAAGTTGTACAGACAGTTTTTGCAAGTTGGTACTTGATGCTGTCAGTTCATCGGCGATTTCCGACGTTTCTGTTGTTAGCTGATTAATCTCTTCAACGTTTTTGCTCATGTCGTTTACCACGAGAGATTGCTCTTCTGTCGCAGTGGCAACTTGAATGTTCATGTCACTGATCTGGCCAATGTGCGCTGTAATTTGCTCCAGCGATGTATTGGCTTCATTCGCCTGACCAACTACTTCGGTGCTTTGATCTTGTCCAGATTGGATGGTCGCAACGGTTTTGGCCGACTGTTCTTGGAGCTTGTCGATCATTTTTTGGATTTCGTCAGTCGATGCAGCAGAGCGGCTGGCAAGGTTACGTACTTCATCGGCAACGACGGCGAAGCCTCGACCTTGTTCACCAGCCCGAGCCGCTTCTATCGCGGCGTTCAAAGCCAATAAGTTCGTTTGTTCAGAGATACTACGAATGGTGTCTAGAATGCTACCAATCGAATCAGTCTGCGTTGCTAAAGAATCAATGTCGGCACTGATGTGTTGTATTTCAGTAGATAGCGCCGTTACTCCTTGGCGAGCGCGTGCGACTAAGCCAGCGCCTTGATGAGCTTGCTTATCCGCTTCTTGGGCAGCCTTGGCCGCTTGAGACGCGTTTTCAGCGATGTTTTCAACGGTCGCGCCCATTTCATGAATGGCGGTGGCGATTTGAGTGGTACGGTCGCGCTCATTTAAACAGTTGGTGTGCGTTGCTTTGGCTTTCGATGCGACGTCGTTTGCAGTATGGGCAAGCTGACGGGAGTTTTCAGCAACGTTTTCAATAGCCGTGCGGACTTTAGTGATAAACTGATTAAAATGTTGGGCGATATCGCTAAGTTCGTCTTTGCCATCTAGAGACATCACAGAGCCAAGGTCCAGTTTGTCACTCGCGCTTGAAATATGTTGCTGTAGATAAGACACGCGGCTGTTAAGACGACGTAAGATCAACCAAGCCAAGAGAATAGAAGCCAATAAGGCAACCACGATTAAGCTGATCATGTTGTTGCGGCTTTTTTCATAATTTAGCTGGCTTTGGGCATAGCTTTGCTGGCCTTGCTCAAGCAGTTCGTCTAGGAGCACATTGACAGCTTTACGCATAACGCCATAGCTGTTTGCGTATTTTGTTTTGTATATTTCTTGCGCGGTCGGCAAGTCATTATTTTCAATGGCGGCCAGCATAGGCGTTAGTTCGTCACGTTTAACTTTAGCAAACACGTCTATGAGTTTTTGTACTTCAGCACGCATTTTAGGATTAACTTGGGAATTTAATGCTTCCTTGAGCGCCATATCCATTTCTGGGATATCTTCGGTACGGGTTTCTTTAACGCGAGTGAGAGCGCCTTTTTGATCTTGCATGGCTGGAATTTCTTGCAGCAAGATAATATCGATACCAACACGCATACGAGGTATACGTGATGCCACTTCTGCCAGAGATCGCAGTGGTGCGCTTGTATTTTCGGCTAATTGTTTAGTTTGCTCTTGTCCACTAGAAAGGCCGCGTAAGCCAGCCCAACTAACAAGTAAGAGCACAAGGCAAGGCAGTGCTATTACGGAAATAAATTGAGCTTTTAGAGACATTTTGTTGAATATCACGATGTATTACCCACAGTAAGTTATATTTATTACGCCATTGCTGTGAAACTCAAAGTCCATTTATGTTTTACAGAGCAAGATATGCTTGGTCGATTAGTTGAGAAAATGCACGAGAGTATAAGAAAACCGTCTTTAATCAGTAATTTTTGAGCTCCTCGTGTAAGGGGGTTCTTATATTACCCCTAAAAAATGACACATTTAAGTAATATTTGATGTTTTATTAATCAGTTTAAGAGGTGTGTATTGAGTAATGCATTTCGATCGCTATCAAACCTGAATTATAGGCTTTGGTTTGGTGGCGCAGTTATTTCGAATATCGGTACTTGGCTGCAGCGAACGGCGCAAGACTGGATCGTCATTGCCGAACTATCAGATAAGAATGCCTCAGCCGTAGGGCTGGTGGTATTTTTACAATTTGCACCGCAGATTTTACTCTTGCCCGTGACGGGGTGGACTGCAGATAGGATGGATCGTAGAAAGCTGCTGTTTATTACTCAGTGTTTGATGGCAGCACTGGCATTAATTCTTGGCATATTGGTATTGAGTGGTCATGTTGAGCTATGGCAAGTGTGTGCTTGTGCGTTTGCATTAGGTTGCGTTGCCGCCTTTGACGCGCCTGCTCGTCATGCTTTTGTGTCGGACCTTGTGAGTGAAGACGAGCTATCAAACGCCGTTGGCCTGAATTCCGTGTCCTTCAACTCTGCACGTCTTGTAGGTCCAGCTATTGCAGGCATACTGATCGCCCTAATCGGGACGGGTTGGGTGTTTATGATCAACGTGTTGTCTTTTATTCCTTTGTTAATGGCTTTGCATCTTTTCAAGAGTCGCTTGCCAAAAGTGGAGGTGGATAACAGTAAAAAGACGCCAGATGTGGCCAAGTTTCTGGATGGTTTTCGGTACATTTGGCTGCATCGTGAGATGGCCGTCATACTGGTCATGTCATTTTTAATTTGCAGTTTAGGTATGAATTTTTCGGTTTATCTTTCGGCGATGACAGTGCATGTGTTTCAAGGCCATGCAGATCAATATGGCTTCTTAATTTCTATGATGGCGATCGGTTCGATTAGTGGCGCTTTAGTCACTGCTAGCCGCCGCTCCTCACCGACATTTCGTTTTATGATCTATGTCGCTGCTATGTTTGCGGTGAGTTGCTTCTTGGTCGCGATTAGCACGTCATTCTGGGCGTTCGCTGTGTTGCTTATTTTGCTCGGTCTTAGTTTGCAGCTGTTTACCACATCGACGGCTTCTTATATGCAGGTGGCAACGGAGAAGCGCTATCGAGGCCGAGTGATGGCTGTGGTTCTGGCAACCGCAATGGGCAGCACCGCGTTGGGTGCACCTTTGGTTGGCTGGGTTGCAGACTTCTTTGGCGCGAGATGGGCCATTGGCGTGGGCAGCTTTTCGGGTCTGCTCGCTGCCAGCTTGGGCTTCTGGTTTTTGCGCCAACAGGTAAACACAAAGCGATAGGATTCACTATAATTTAGGGTGAGTAACTCAATTGGCGTGTGCTTGGCACTTGTGTCTAACTACAGTAGTCTTGAATTGATGTAATTTGTACCAGTCTAACAATATCGATGGAGAAGTGTATGTCGCAGCATCTTGTATTGAGTTTTATTGGCGAAGACCGCCCAGGCCTTGTTGAGCGTCTGTCCGACACCATCGCGCGTTATAATGGCAATTGGCTAGAAAGCCGCATGGCGCATTTGGCAGATAAATTTGCCGGTATTTTGACTGTCTCTGTGCCTTTGGATCAGCAAGAAGCCCTAGTGAGTGCTTTGCGTGATTTTGAAAAATTGGGTCTGCATGTCACCGTTGAAATAGCGAAACAAAGTGCAGGATCTGGCTCTACCTTGTCTTTATCCGTGGTAGGGAATGATCGTCCGGGGATTGTTAAAGAAGTGTCTCAAGTGCTGCATTCCTTGATGGTTAACGTTAAAGAGCTCACCACTACGTGCGAACCCGCGCCGATGAGCTCTGATATGTTATTTAAAACCGACATGGTGTTGGCTGTGCCGAAAGATCTACCTTTGTCAGAATTGGAAGCGGCATTAGAAAAAATTAGTAGCGATTTAATCGTCGAGCTTTCTGTTAATCAGTTTGCCTAGTCCGATAAATTAGGTTTTTGTCCGCTCATAGTTGGGGTTAGAGCGATTCTAGGTTGTCTAAACACCACTGTGCTCTTTCTAAGACGGCGTGCTTTTGTGCGTCGTCTTGCTTGTCCCAGTTGCCGTAAATCATACCGATGCGATGATTCTTAGCAAGGCGGTCTCGATGCTTGACCATAAAGCGCCAATATAAGCTGTTAAGAGGACATGACTCTGCGCTGGTTTTCTCTTTTACCTTGTAGTGGCAATTCCCGCAGTAGTCACTCATTTTCTGCATATAACTGCCGCTTGCCGCATAGGGCTTAGAAGCAATCCAACCGCCATCAGCGAATTGACTCATACCACGCGTGTTGGGCAATTCCACCCATTCTAGGGCGTCCACGTAAATCCCCAGATACCATTCGTCGACTTGCTGCGGCCGAATTTCGGTTAATAGGCAAAAGTTGCCTGTCACCATCAAGCGTTGAATATGATGGGCGTAAGCATAATCGAGAGATTGCCCTATGGCGTTAGCAAGACACTTCATTTTTGTCTGCCCGTTCCAGAAAAAACTGGGCAGAGCTCGCTCGGCGTTTAAGGCATTTTGTTGTTGATAATCTGGCATATTGATCCAATACATGCCGCGCACATATTCGCGCCAGCCGAGAATTTGCCGCACGAAGCCTTCTATTTGGGCGATGTCGATATTGTCGTTTTCTCGATAAGCCGAAATGGCGGCTTTTATGACGTGCTTTGGGCTGATCAATTTCGCGTTAAGCGCAAAAGACAAACGTGAATGGTACAAGCTCCAACTATGGGGTGTTTGGCTTGTCATGGCGTCTTGAAAGCGGCCAAAATTCGGCAGCAAGTGCTCGCAGAAAAAGGCGAGCAAATTCAGCGCGTCTTGGCTGGTAACAGGCCAAAGTAAATTGGATTCTGCTTTGCCAAGAAAAGGAATCTCGTGACGCTGAATGCGCTCAAGTAAATGTGCCACATCATGCTGAAAACATAAGGGCGCTGGAATGTCGTCCAGATCTTTTGCTTTGAGTTTATTGCGATTGGCCACGTCGTAGTTCCATTGGCCGCCTTCAGGCTCTCTTTCGTCCGCCATTAAGATATTAAAACGTTGGCGCATCTTGCGATAAAAATGCTCCATACGAACGGTACTTTTTGCCTGAAAAAAGTTAGGAATTTCGTTGAATGGTAATAAGAAATGCTCGCTATCAACCATGTTAAATGTTGGCTTTGAATCGCTTGTGATTAACTGGTGATATTGTTGAAGCACGCGATATTCGTCGGGGCGCTGCAGCTCTATACGATCAATATTATGTTGTTTAGTGAGGCTTAAAATGACTTCTTCTAGGCTCTGATTTTGCGTGTCATCCAAAGTGAGATAACACACGTCATGGCCGTTTTCTTTTAAGGCACTAGCAAAGCGTTCCATGGCGAGGAAAAACGCGCAAAGCTTTTGAATATGATGTGTGACATAGGTAGCTTCTGGGTGCAGTTCAGCGATCAAATACAGCACACCTTGATCTTGTTGTTTGAACCAAGAATGTGTCGAATTAAGTTGATCACCAAGAATAACGCGCAGTGTGTGGAATGGTTTCATGAGGATGTCCTTACTTTCGGTTGTCTGGATTTTGCCCGACTATTCGAACGTACATGCGTCGCTAAAATGCGTTGTTTTTCCTGCTGAACATTGGGGTTCTCGCGGTATCCCCAAAGGCGATCTCGGGCCTCTTTTGCGGCCTCTTTGAGACTAACAATGGGCGCTGGATAGTTTTCTCCAAGGCTGAATTGATACAAGGCTTCCTCCATCGGTGACATTTCCCAAGGAGAGTGTATCAATGGTACAGGGACTTCAGCCAATTCCGGCACCCAACGGCGAATAAACTCGCCATCTGGATCTTGGTCTTGAGCCTGCTTTACGGGGTTATAAATCCGAATGGCATTTGAGCCTGTGACACCAGCTTGCATTTGAAATTGTGGGTAGTGAATCCCCGGCTCAAAATCGAGGAATAGCCTGGCTAGGTGATGCACGCCTAGGCGCCAATCAATGCTTAAGTGATGACATAGAAAGCTTACCAGCATGGCGCGCATACGAAAGTTAATGTAACCGGTGTGATGCAAAGCTCTCATGCACGCATCAACCATCGGATAACCCGTTTGTCCTTGTTGCCAAGCAATTAAGTCTGCCTCGACTTGATCATCTTGCCGATAAGGGAAGTGGGCGTAAGCTCGGTTAACAGGTTCAAACTCCATGCGGCATTCACTTTCAAATTTTTGCATAAAGTGGCAGTGCCAATGCAATCGAGAGCTGAGTGCAATAAGGGTTCGTTTCCAGCCAGCGGTTTTCCAACGCGATAGCAGGTCTTGATAGACTTCTCGGAGACTGATATTCCCCCAAGCGAGATAAGGAGACAGTCTTGTACAGGCTGATCGGCTGCTAAGAGGACTGGAAATAGATCGATAATAGTCTTTGCCGCGCCCTTCATAGAAGCTGTCTAAGGTTTTCCAAGCCAGCGTAGGGCCGCCCGTTTGCATGCCTTTTTGTGGTGTTTGCCATGAGGCTGGAACCGAAAGGGGTGGCGAGTCTATCTGATACCAAGTGGTTGCTTTAAGGTCGATGTCAGCCAAGGGGGCGCGCATGACATGTTGCCAATCCTCATCCCAATTTTTTCTGTTATCAAGTGGTCGTATTACCGCGCCTGTTGGTGACTCATGCCACGATATGTCTTGTCGCTGACACCAAGATTTGATCTCAATATCACGCTGGAAAGTGAGGCCTATGCCAATTTCTTCACTACTGAATAATTCATCGAATTGCGTGGCGTCATGAAGCGCTTCAAGTGCAGGCAGGGCTTCTTGCCAAACTATGTGTATATGCCCACCATGCTCGGTGAGTTGGCGATTCATATCCTCTAAAGACTGCCAAACAAAGCGCCAGTGGCGCTCGCTGTAATGTGGATCAGCGATCAGGCTGGGTTCAAAGATATACAACAGGATAATCGGTCTGTTGTTCGCCATGGCCGATGCAAGAGGTAGATGATCGCTAAGGCGTAAATCTCGCTTAAGCCAAACTACCGCTGGTTTTATGGCAATATTGCTTGTCATCTGGTGGTCGCTCATTTGGCCGGATAAATGGGCCAGTCGGCCGCATCGACCGAGTCCAGTTGCGTATCAAAAATTTGGCCTTGCCATTTATGAATAAAGAGCTGATTTGGGTCGTATTGTTCGGTTTGCTTTTGCAAATTAAAGTGGCGGCCACCTCTTGGGTCTGCTCCGACGCCCGCGATGTATTGCCAATTGCCCCAGTTTGAGCCAACACTGTAATCGATCAATTGTTCTTCAAAGTACGCCGCGCCATAACGCCAGTCGATGCCTAATTCATAGATCAAACAACTGGCGGTAATTTGGCGACCTCTATTGCTCATAAAGCCTGTCTCACTGAGCTGTTTCATACAGGCGTTAACCAAAGGGTAAGGCGTGTTGCCTTGGCTCCATTTGCGAAAACGTTCCGCATAATAACTGCCTTGAGTGTGTTTTCCCGTGATGCCGCTGGGTAAGAAAAGGCGTTTGCCGTAACGAGTCGCGTACCAATGAAAATACTCGCGCCAGAGGAGCTCGAAATAGATCCAGTAGGTTGATTCATTTGCGCCATGATCTCGTTCGTAGACCTCGATGCTGGCTTTGACTTGTCTGGCTGACAGACTGCCCTGTGCAAGCCAAGGGGAAAATTTAGTGGAGTTCTCCCAACCGTCTAATTCATTACGTGTTTCTTTATAGCTGTCTGGTAGATCAGTGGAAAAATAATCGCTTAGCTGATCTATTGCGGCTTGTTCACCACCCGTAAATGCTTTGTTGTCATCAATGACTTTGATTTGCCAAGGTCGAATGCGTTGCAGATCGAACTTCGGAACGGGTGGCAGTTTTTGCAAGGCTGGCAGGGGCGTGAACGTATCTAAGTTCTCTACTAAACGCCGGAATTTGGAAAAAGAATCGGGCAATTCTGCCGTATCAAATGGCAGCTGAGAGGGCGTGAATAAGCTCAAACCATGATCCAGATGAATGCGAACATCAGGAAAGTTATTGGCGATACGCTTGAGTGTTTGCCGTTCATCCCAACCAGGGTGATGATTACGATAAATGTGTGAGATTGGCACTTCGTTGAGCAGCAAGCTTAAGCTGGTGGCCGCATCCATAGAACTAACGAATAGCGTCTGCCCTAAGGCTTGTAGCTGCATGGCTAAGTCTTGCAGACCTTGGTCTAAAAATCGGCGGCGGTTGGCAGACATGCCTTGTGTTGCATAGCGACTAGGGCGGTTATTATGAGGTTCATCGCAATACAGACAGACAAGATAATCGACCTCCTGAGTTGCTCGCCAAAGCATGTTCTGATCTGCGCAGCGCAAATCATCTCCGAACCAAACCACACCCAATTTCATCACATAACCCTATTTATTTGTTTTAACTAACTTTAGTACGTATTGAAGAGAGTATTGGTTTAATTAAGATGCAAATCGATTCTGTGTCGATTGCATAGGAGGATTTTGTTGTACAACTGAAAGTTTTTACTGAATTTTTTGCGGCTAGACAAAAACCATAATGAAAATAGGGTTATAATGCGCGAAATTTTCCTGTTTACGTTAGAAGGTAGTGATAATTATGAGTCTTCCAAATTGCCCAAAATGCGATTCCGCCTACGTGTATGAAGATCAAGCTATGTTGATTTGCCCAGAGTGCGCGCACGAGTGGAATCCGAACGAAGTTGTCGTTGACGAAGATGCACTCATTATCAAAGACATGGGCGGTAACTTATTGCAAGAAGGCGATAAAGTGACCCTAGCGAAAGATCTTAAAGTCAAAGGCTCTTCTCAAGTGCTAAAAATCGGCACTAAAGCGACTATTAAGCGCCTTGTAGATGGCGACCACGACATCGATTGCAAATTAGATGGCGGCGGTGAAATGATGCTGAAATCTCAGTTTGTGAAGAAGTCTTCTGTTTAAGGCTGATTGATCTGTTATAAATGATCAGAAACATAATACGAAAAGCAGAGAAGAGGGTCGTCTTTTTCTCTGCTTTTTTATTGGATCAATGTTATTGGAAGGGGCTAATTAGTATTTATTTAAGACCTTCGCTTTAAAGACATAGCTACCAAATGGTACTAATGACGCAACAAATCCCATCAAGGCGTGTTTTGATGACACCCCATATCGAGACACACTTAACATCAAAAGAATGTTAAACAAGATAAACAACCCACCATGAATTGGGCCAATGATGCTCACATACTCTGGCATGTCCATCAGGCGCTTCAATGGCACGGCAATAAAGAGCAGCAGTAAAAGCGACGTGCCTTCTAAAATGGAGATTAAACGTAAAAATTTCATACTATGTCTCTTTGGTTGAAGTGTGTTGAAAGAATGTCTTCAGCGATAATCAGACCCCAGAATAGCATTTTAATTTCATCATAAGGTCGGTTATTTAAGGTGTTGAATAATGCAGGCAGAGGTATTAAGTGTGAGAACCTACACAGTTTTTTTCTTCCCTATTCAAACTTAAGAGCCATCACTGCTTTCTCGACACCGTCATCATTCATTCTATGTACCACTTCAAAGTCATGCTTTAAATACAGATCAATATTGTGTTGTTCACATTGTAGATACAGAGACGAAATTCCAACGCTCTTAGCATGACGGAAAGTGTGAGGCAGAATAATATTGGAATACCCTTTTCCACGTTTATCAGGCGGAACAAAAACACCTCCTAACCAATGCTTGTAGTCGGGAAAATCAGGGTGTTCATGGAACTTCAACTCTGCTACAGCCAGCAGCTCGTCATCATCATGTAGCACAAAAGACAGTGGGAGAGTGGCTCTGCTTTCCGCCATCGCTGAAACTTTTATCGCAATATCCTCAAGGGATCTGCTGGGCGTTAAACGTCCCCATTCGTTGAAATACCACTGAGCAATCGTGGGAATGAATTGTTTTTTGTCGGCGAGGAATGAGACTGTCATCATTGTCCTTAATACGAAAAGTCATTGAACTAAATAGAGAGTATTAACATCATGCCTTATTTCCAGCCCACTTGAGTAGGGCGTCTAACGCTGGGCAAAGCTCCTGTCCCCATTCCGTTAAACGGTATTCTACTTTTGGTGGGACTTGGTGATAAATAGTCCGTGTGACGATTCCATCCGCTTCTAACTGACGAAGCTGCTGAATGAGCATTTTTTGGGTGATGGCCGGGATGGCTTTTTCTAATTCAGAGAAGCGTTTTACTTGTCCGCCAAAGAGATGGAAGAGGATGACCAACTTCCATTTTCCTTCCAGAATCTTTAGTACTTGCTCTACGCCATCGGCTGCAGAAGCTGGCGTCCATTTTTTTGTCATTTTTTTTATGGCCTTAGCCCTTATGAGATCAAAAACTTACTTCTTAGTAAGTACCCTACTTTTTTGTCGGTTCTTGTTTTCCAGATAGCTTAACGCCATTCTTTTCAGACAGCAATTTGGCGTGTTCTAAGAAAATGATTTTAAGTAGAGGTGTTTTATGATGACTATTGATCTTCCAAGACCAATCGCAAACTATTTCCAAGCAGATAAAGGGGATAGTGAGGCAATTGTTACCTGCTTTTCCGAGAATGCTATGGTGAAAGATGAAGGGCAGACTCATACGGGGCTGGACGCAATTAAACAGTGGAAAGCGAATGCATCGACGAAATATACCTACACAGTTGAACCACAGGCATTAAACGAAAACGCAGAGCAAACGATAGTTACGGGTTTAGTGACAGGGAACTTTCCTGGGAGCCCTGTGAATCTTCAATACGCTTTCACGCTGGATGGCGATAAAATTACCTCATTGGAGATCACGCTATGAGCTTTGATCTTGAGTTAAAGGGCCGTACAGCGTTGGTTACTGGTGGTACGAAGGGGTTGGGGGCTGCCGTCGTTGCGTCGTTACATGATGCGGGCGTGAAGGTCATTGCGGTTGCTCGGTCTGTCCCCAGCGATGCGCCAGAAGATATTTCATACATTGAGGGGGATTTGCTAAGCGCTGCTGGTTGTACTGCCGTTGTAAATACCGTGCTAGAAAAGTGTGGTGGTGTTGATATTATTGTCAATGTTCTGGGTGGCTCAAGTGCCCCAAGCGGTGGTTTTGCTGTGCTTGATGAGCAAGAGTGGGAAAATGCACTGAATCAAAATTTGCTGTCTGCGGTGCGTATTGATCGGGGATTATTGCCAGCAATGTTGGTCAAAAAGTCTGGGGTCATTGTCCACGTCACATCGATACAGAATAAACTGCCACTACCTGAGTCCACCACAGCTTATGCCGCGGCGAAAGCGGCGTTATCCACTTACAGTAAAAGCTTATCGAAAGAAGTAGCGCCAAAAGGCATACGCGTTGTGCGTGTATCACCCGGTTGGATAGAAACGGAAGCATCGGTTCGACTCGCTGAGCGGCTTGCTGACCATGCTGGCACGGATTATGAGGGAGGCAAGAAAATGATTATGGACTCGCTTGGTGGCATTCCTTTAGGTCGTCCAGCCCAGCCCTCGGAAGTGGCTGATTTAATCACTTTTCTAGTGTCGGCGAGAGCGTCATCTATCACTGGCACGGAATACATTGTGGATGGCGGTACCGTACCTACGGCCTAAACGCTTTAGCCACTATATTGCGTGAAGGTCAAAAAACGCCCCGTTTGATCGACAGGGCGTTTTATTGGCGATAATTTAACCGTCTTTTATTGATGTATTGAGGCGTTTCAGCGTCTTCTTATCTTTTTGTTGCCAGTATAGATGATCATCCCACGCATGATCGGCTCAAGAAAAATCATTCCTCGATTAGATTCCTTTCTACTGTGTTGCCAGCTTCCATTTCGGCAATGGCTTCATTTAATCGCGCTGCATTTTTCGGACTCGCCATTAGATACGCGGTTTCTTCATAGGCTTGGAAATCTTCCAAGCTAATCAGCACAGCTGGTTTCCCGCCCTGACGAGTAATGAGAACAGGCTTATGATCGTCATTCACTTTATCAAACGTGCTAGCAAGATTTGCTTTAAAAGCTGAGTAACTTAGCGTATCCATATTTTACTCCTGCAAGTCTGTGTTTGATTTTTTTCCGTACGCAAAGATTTTGGCGTGTCTTACTGGCTGTGAAGAGTCGGTGACATTCTTCTGCTGAATCTGCCAAGCTACTACTCGTTTTATAGCTACAGCGTTGGTTTCAGCTAAGATTCCTTCCTCTTCAAGGAATTCATCAAAGGAAGAACCAATGTGTTTGTTAGTCATGTTCTGCGTCCTCTTCAATCAGGTCTAACGCGGAAGCAAGTTCGACATAGTCTTGGTATGTCTCAGGTGATATAGAAACAAAATCATAATGATAATTTAATATTTGAAGCCATAGTGAGCCTAGTTCTAGAGGAGAATGTTTTTTACTAACTAATTGGTCAAACAAAATTTTAATTGGTGGCGTCTCTTTATGATTTGAATCTCCCAATAAGAAAAATAGAGAGTTGTGATTTTTACCGAAGTGTTTGATAAAACAGTCTTTTAGATAATCCTTGTATAAGGTTTTGTATGTATCTAACCCCCATTTATTATCTCTAGAGCCATATTTAGAAGGAGATAACATTGGTATGTGCTCTTTGAAGTTCGTTCTTATTTCTATAACTGATTTACAGCTCTCAAAATGATGCTCAATAAATCCTGCAAGTCCCTGATCTTTATCTTTTTTGTCTTTGTGTTCGAGAGTATCTTTGATGATTTTTCGAAATAAATTATGATCTTGCTCGTAGAAGCAAAGCAAAGTCGTCAGCATCAAAATATCAATTTTGGAGCCTTTAGACATATTGGAAATGGTGGCGACCACACGGTCAGCAATTTGAATGGCGGTTCTAGGAGGCAATTTAAACGCATCTAAAATTACGGAAATATTACTTAGTGTGACTTTTGCATCGTCATTTGGGGGTAGGATTTGAATCCCCGCGCTTGTTAAGTACTCGCCCGATAATTTGCTGATGTCGGTATGTACTTCCAAAAAGCTTTTTAGGTCTGGCGCTTTAAGGCTAAAGCGGCTGTTAAAGAAACGACTAAGGTAAAGACGAGCATCGAAGCCTTCGCCATAGATTGCTTTGACCGCATGTTGCAGTTGCTCGGTGTCTGTGGCGACGACAAAGACAATGCCTTGAATATCAAAGATGTGCTTGATGGTTTCAAGCATTTCTACCGCATAGCTAGGGCGGCAGCGGTCCAATTCATCAATGAAAATAAAGGCAGGATAGCGTCGTTTTGAGACATTCGTAACGCAAGAAACCCAATTGGCGACGTTTTCTTTTAAGTTTTTGATCGCTATATGCTTTGCATCGTGCTCATCTATGAGATGTTTGACCATGCTAGAGGCAAGTTCACCCATATCAACAGATTCGCCATTTTCATTTTCAACGTCGCCTAATTTGGCTTCTTGATCTTCTTGCATTACTACAACTGGATCAATATCGAAATAGCGTTTGGCAATGCTTCTAGCAAGCCCAGGTGCTGCTGCTTTTAAAAGCCCTAGTAGCTTTCTTGGTAGTTTGAACTCTGGGTTGTCTTCTTCCATACTTGCTTGTGTTCTAAGCTGCTGAATGACAGAAGAAATCACGGTCATTAGTGGATCGTCAGAATAGTCTTGTTGCCATGCATCAATATAAACAACAGGGAAGTGATCTTTTAAGTCGTTTGACCAACGCTTTAAAAAGTAGGTTTTACCTGAACCCCATTCAGAGTTGAGGTTGAGCACATAATTACGCTTTTCATCGCCAGACTCTCTTGTCGTATCGTAACCTTGTCCCACGAGAAACTGGGTTAAAAACTCGGCGTATTTAGCACGGTTTAATGTATCTCTAGGAAAGGACACATCTTCGATAACATCTTTTTTAGACCAATCGAGAGAGATTTTTTCTGGCATCGACGAGTATCCTTACATAAATCAATAGGTTGGTATTACTTTAGAAAGCGTCAAATTGACGTTTAGCAATGTTTGTATTTAGCCTATTCATTTCTATGCTTTACTGCAATTTAATTAAGATGGAACAAACTCACGCCGAGCGGTTTTACGCGCTTGCGCGTGGAGCGAGGCGGGAAGTTTGTTTCTAACTTAATTGCAGGAGCGCAAAAAAACGCCACCTAGTTAAGCCAGATGGCGGTTTATGTGACTCTAGTTGTTTGCCTAGTTACGAATCAAGTAGTCGAACGCGCCGAGGGCAGCCGTCGCGCCAGAACCCATTGAGATGATGATCTGTTTGTATGGCGTTGTGGTGACATCACCAGCAGCAAACACACCTGGAATAGAGGTTTCGCCGTGAGCGTTGATGACGATTTCGCCTCTATTCGTCAGTTCCAATGTGTCTTTTAGGAACTCGCTGTTTGGCACCAAGCCGATTTGTACAAAGATCCCAGCAACGTCCACAAGGTGAGACTCGTCGGTTAAGCGATCAGTGTATTTTAGGCCGATAACTCGTTGACCATCGCCAAGAACTTCTGTTGTCATGGCATTTTTAATGATGGTAACGTTTGGCAAAGAGTTGGCTTTTTTCACCAATACATCGTCTGCACGTAACGTATCGCCAAATTCAAGAACGGTAACGTGTTCTACAATTCCCGCCAAATCAATAGCGGCTTCGATACCCGAGTTACCACCGCCAATGACAGCTGTTTTCTTGCCTTTGAACAATGGGCCGTCACAGTGAGGGCAGTAAGCTACGCCTTTATTACGGTACTCTTGTTCGCCAGGTACGTTCATCTCTCTCCAGCGTGCGCCAGTGGCTAAGATGACAGATTTACTTTTCAGTACAGCACCATTTTCTAGTTCAATTTCGACGAATTCTTTCTTCTCAAGGCGAACCGCTTTTTGTGTTTTCATCAGTTCGACATCGTAATCTAGTACGTGTTGCTCAAGGCCGGCGACCAATTTCGGGCCTTCGGTGGCTTTTACAGAGATGAAGTTTTCAATCGCCATGGTGTCAGATACTTGTCCGCCAAAGCGCTCAGCCACGACGCCAGTTCGAATGCCTTTACGAGCTGAGTAAATCGCCGCTGCGGCACCCGCTGGGCCACCACCAACGACAAGGACATCGTATGGGGCTTTCTCGGATAACTCCGCCGCTTGTTTGTCTGCTGCGCCAGTATCGACTTTGTTTAAAATCTCATCCAGGGTCATTCGGCCTTGGCCAAAATGATCACCATTTAGGAAGACAGATGGCACGGCCATGATGTTGCGTTCATTCACTTCGTCTTGGAACAAAGAGCCATCGATCATGGTCGCTGTAATGTTAGGGTTTAATACCGCCATTAAGTTAACGGCTTGCACAACGTCTGGACAGTTGTGGCAAGAGAGGGAAATGTACACCTCAAAGTTGAGTTTTTGATCCAAGCCTTTGATTTGCTCAAGAGTCGCTTGTGCGGCTTTGGATGGGTGGCCGCCAGCTTGTAATAGAGCCAATACGAGAGACGTAAACTCGTGGCCCATTGGAATGCCAGCAAAACGTACACGTGCTGCTTCGCCTTTTGGCGCGATGGCCATTTGCGGTGCACGGCCTTGTGAATTTGCATCCACCGTTAGGGTGATTTTGTCGCTTTTTAGCTCGGTAATTTCGCGAGCCAATTCAAGTAATTCTTCGGATTTCGCTGAACCGTTTGTGGACACAGTAATTTCAATCGGATTAACGATATTTTGCAGGTATGTGCCCAACTGCTGTTTTAAGTTTGCTTCTAACATGATGATAAAACCTGTTTGATTGAGTAATGTACTGTGCGTTAAGAGTAAAAGGGGTCAGGCCCCTTTAGACGAAAGTCATCTAAAGGGATTCCTCAATGTGTTATTAAGGGATCTGACCCCTTTACGGGTCTAGACAGTTGTCAGCTTAGATTTTGCCAACTAGGTCTAGTGAAGGAGTCAGTGTTTCTTCGCCTTCTTTCCATTTTGCTGGGCAAACTTCACCTGGGTGAGCGGCTACGTATTGTGCAGCTTTTACTTTGCGAAGTAGGTCTTGAGCGTCACGGCCAATACCTTCAGCAGTGATTTCCATTGCTTGGATAGTGCCTTCTGGATCGATCAAGAAAGTCGCGCGGTCTGCAAGACCTTGGCCTTCACGCATTACGCCGAAGTTGTTTGTGATGTTGCCTGTTTGATCGCCAACCATGTAGTACTGGATTTTGCCGATTGTGTCAGAACTTGCGTGCCATGCTTTGTGAGTGAAGTGAGTGTCTGTAGAAACAGAGAATACTTCCACGCCGCGAGATTGAAGTTCAGCGTAGTTGTCTGCAACATCGCCAAGTTCAGTTGGGCAAACAAAAGTGAAGTCAGCTGGGTAGAAGAAGAATACAGCCCATTTACCTAGTACGTCTTTTTCAGAAATTTCTACGAATTCGCCATTTTTGAAAGCCGTTGCATTGAATGGTTTGATTTGTGTGTTGATCATTGTGTTTCTCCTAATGTGTGTTTGAGTGCGTTACCAACAGGACTCATATTAGGGAAACGAAGATGATTAATAAAATTGTTAATAACTAAAATCCTAATTGATAAAAGCTATTTGTTCTGTGGGAGTTTGGGAGGAACAAAAAAGGTAGGCAACGAAGGAGGGCAAGTTCTTAGAGCGGGAGGGAGAAGTGCTGACTATTCTTCGTCAGGATAGGCAGCACGGATTTCTTCAATTTTAGGTATGACGGTATGAAGTAATTTAATTAAAGAAGCATCAAAATGCAGGCCTGCGTTTTCGTCCATATAGTTTAACGCTTCTTCAAGCGTCCAGGCTGCTTTATATGGGCGTTTAGAAAGCAGTGCATCTAATACATCAGCAATGGCAACGATGCGACCTTCGATAGGAATCTCTTCGCCCTTTAGTCCATATGGGTAACCTGAGCCATCCCACTTTTCATGATGGGTGAGCGCAATGACTTTCGCCATGTTTAACATTGGATCATCATCACAATCGCCTAAGATCTTGGCTCCGAAAATAGTGTGCTGCTGCATGGTGTCCCATTCATCATGATCCAATTTTCCTGGTTTTAGGAGGATGGAGTCTGCAATGCCAATTTTTCCAACATCATGCATGGGAGCAGCATTAAATACCATTTCTACCCAATCAGGGTTGCCACCATAGGCTTCAGCGAGGAATTTAGAGTAATGGCTCATACGAATAACGTGTGCGCCAGTTTCATTGTCTTTGTACTCTACGGCTCGCCCAAGGTGCTGAATAATGCGTAGGCGGTTCTGTTCCAGTGACAGTGTGCGTTCTTTAACTTTCTTTTGCAGTTGGCGGTTCTGATTGTAGAGCGCGATATGTGTGCGAACACGCGCTTTTACTCTCGGAGGGCTGATCGGTTTAGTGATGTAATCAACGGCGCCAAGTGCGAAGCCCTGCTCTTCATCACAAGGATTGGCTTTGGCGGTAACAAATAAAACAGGAATGTCAGAGGTGATTGGGTTGGCTTTTAGTTGACGACAAACTTCGTAGCCATCCATTTCTGGCATCATAACATCCAATAAAATCATTTCTGGCTTAGGCAAGCTTTGCTGAGCAATTTGCAGTGCTTTTTTGCCATTTGTGGCGACTTTAAGGTCGTATTCGTTGCGCAAAGTCGCCGCCAATACGTCAATATTTTCTGGCGTATCGTCCACAATCAGAATGAGTGGCTTATGTTGTTCCTGTGTAAGCATGAAAGTAACCGCCGCTATTATATTGATTTATATATAGTTCACTCATTTTTTGGCATTAAGTCTTTTAGCTTAGTCAAGGCCGACTCAAAGTCATAACGAGTGATGGACTGGCGAATACTATGGAAAACATCAATGCTTTCATTACCTTCAGTGATGCTTTCAAGTTCTGCTGCAACAATATCTGCATCCAGTCTATCGTTTAGTAAATGATCGTACAGCTTATTGAGTAATGCTTGATAGTAGTCTGATGAAACTTTTTGTCGTTTTTTTGTTGCCAAGGGTGCTTCGTTTGTCAGGTGCTCTTGTCGATCTTTATGGTTTTGAATGGGTAGCAGAACACGTTCCAACTCTTCTGCCAGTTGGTTGAGCGCCGATGTGAATTGTGCTTCGGATTGCTGGCAGGCGTTTTCTAATTCGGCAGCCTTGTGCATTAAGTCGGTCATTCCAATATTGCCAGCATTGCCCTTCAATGTGTGTAACATACGTAGGGCGTCTTCTTTGTCTTCTTTTTGATACAGCTCGCTAAATTGTTTAACAAATGAAGATTGCGACTCATAAAAACGCAACAGTAAGCGCCAGAAAAAGTGGATGTCATATTGTGTGATCGCAAGCCCAATGGCTAGATCAATGCCCACTAGTTTTTCTAAATCACGTTGTTCCTCAAGGGTGAGGGACTGCTGATAGAGCGTTGGTTTGGATGAAGAGTGTTGGGTGAGGGTTTGTTTCGGTTTTATCCATTTCGTTAATGTTTCAAACATCGCGTTGACTTGAATAGGCTTGGATATATGGTCATTCATGCCACTTTCAATCACTTTTTCTTTGTCCCCTGCGAGCGCATTAGCGGTCATGGAGATGATAGGCAAATCGCGATACTTGGCATCTTGGCGAATGATTCTAGTCGCGGTGTAACCGTCCATAACAGGCATTTGGCAATCCATCAAAATACCGTCGTAGGTATTTTCTTTGAGTTTGTCGATTGCCTCCTGACCATTTTGAGCCGTGTCGACGATAAGACCATTAGTAGAAAGCAGTTCTTGAGCCAGTTCCAAATTTAGCAGGTTATCTTCGACCAATAATATGTGAGCACCGACGAGGGATCGCGTATTCGTCTGCGGAAGCAGAGTGTGTTTTATTGGGGTTGCGTATTCCAAGTGCGAGGCTTGAATGATGGCATCAAATAACGAAGAGGGTGTGACAGGCTTGGTTAAAAAACCAGAAATGTCGATGTCCATACTGGCTCGTCGTGCTTCGTCTAATCCATAAGCGGTGACCATTAAAATGGTTGGGAAATCTTTTTTGCCTTGATGTTGGTTAAGGAGCGCTCGGCAGGTTTCAACACCGTCCATGTCGGGCATCTTCCAATCAACCAATACTAATGAGAACGGGTCGCTGGTTTGATTTTCTGCAATCAAGCTCAAGGCTTCTTTGCCACTGCTGGCGGTGGAGGCTCTTAAGCCAAAGTTTTCAATGATATGATGTAAAATATCCCGTGATGTGCTGTTGTCATCAACAATCAGTACTCGGTGTGAAAGCGGTAAATTAGGTAACTTTTGGGATACATCCTTGCTCTGTTTAAAGGCCAAGGTGAAGTGAAAGGTACTGCCTTCATTTACTTTGCTTTCTACCCAAATATTACCATTCATTAAGTCGATGATTTTTTTCGAAATAGCGAGCCCTAGGCCTGTTCCACCAAATTTGCGGGTGGTCGATGAATCCGCTTGAGAAAAAGATTGGAATAGTCTGGTCTGCTCTTCTACTGAGATGCCTATGCCTGTGTCTTTGACACTAAAGTGCAACTCAATCTGATCACCTTTTTGTTTGAAACGATGAACAGAAATGATGATTTCACCTTGCTCCGTGAATTTAATGGCATTGTTACCTAGATTGAGTAGGACTTGCCTGAGTCGCAAAGGGTCGCCTATTAAATTGTGTGGCACATTGGGGGAAATATCGAACAATAGCTCGATGGACTTTTCCTCGGCTTTTAATGCCAGTATGTTTGCAGCATCGCCAAATACAGTATTGATATTGAAGTCTATTTGTTCGATGGTGAGCATGCCGGCCTCGACTTTAGAAAAGTCGAGAATGTCATTGATGATGCCAAGTAACGACTCAGCAGAATAGCTGACCTTTTCAATATAACTGCGTTGTTTCTTATTCAAGTCGGTTAATAAGGCAAGATGAGACATGCCAATGATGGCGTTCATTGGAGTGCGAATTTCATGGCTCATATTGGCGAGAAAGTCGCTTTTTGCTCGGTTTGCTTGCTCGGCAGCGTCTTTTGCAATCTCTAGTTCATTGGTACGATTTTTAACTTCGATTTCCAGTTGTTCTTGGTGGGCTTTGAGCTCATTTTCTGCCTGTTTACGCTGACGAATATTATGCCAAGTACAGAGCGTGGCTGGCTGATTGGCAATCACAATGCTGGCCATGGTAATTTCGGCGATTAGTGGTTGTCCGGTAGCATCAGATAACAGCCACTCAAAGCGATGATAACCTTCTTGTTCTACTCGTCTTAGAACGTTTTCAAGAGCGCTGGAGGATTGATAACCATTGGCTTGGGTGGCTGGGCTGAGTTCCTCCATGGTTTTTTGTTTGATGTCTCGCTCATGGGTGAAGCCCATTTGTTCAACGGCCGCTTTGTTACATTCTACAACCTCATGCCCCGACAGGATCCACACTGGATCAGGAGACAATTCGAACATAGAGCGGAAGCGGTTCTCGCTGTCGACCAAATCTGCCAGTTGTTTTTTCACTTTACGAGACACAATCCAAGATAAAATCAGCAACGCGAAAACACCCATCAGTGCTTTTGAGGACATGCGTTTTGTGAAATCATCAAGACGTGTTTCTACTTCGTAGTTGGTTTTTTTCGACTGAACTTGAACGCGTTCACCAATGGAGTCCAACATCCTTGGTAAGTCTTGAAATGCACTATAAAAGCGTTTGTCTAAGCGGGCTCGGTCATTTTCAATTTGCAGTTGGTCGATACGCATCTGATATAAACTCAAGCCGGAAGGAACAATGATGTCCCTCTGTTGGTTTACATAATAGCGATCACCAAATATCTCTTTAGCCAGATCTTGCGTGAGCGTTTTTAATTTCTCTGAGGTAAGACTGAAATCTTTTTCTAATAAAATGGGGAGGCGGTTTAGGCTTTCTAATATCGGTTTTACGCCATTGTCTTTGATGTCTCTTAGGTTGTCTATGTCGGCCTCAGTGAGCATAAAGTTAATGAGTACCCTCAAGTCAGAAAGGCTTATGAGAATTTGATGTATTTGCGAGTTGAGACGCTCATTGCTGAAGTCGCTGTACTCTTGTGCGAGCTTGGCTTTTTGTTCGTCGACGCTGTTGTTGTAACGGTACAGAATAGCCGCTTGACTAAGATGAATCTTCCCTTCCACATCGTTAAGTAAATCGCGCATTTCTTGTAACGTTGCTAGAGTGTCTTCTTTATAGTTATCGTTAGGGTAATTCTTTTTAAACGTGCTGCGTTGTTGGCTCCAGATTTGAATGTCGATTGTGAGCTGTAATATTTGGTTGAGACTTCTATTTAGTGCCGAAGACAGAAAGCTAAATTCAGTATCTTTTTTACCTGCTTTTTCTAATGATTTTATGGCGGCATCTATTCGGTCTATTTGTTCTGCTGGTGGATAAACTGCAGCATAGTCTTCTTGCAGTACTTGGCGTAGTCGATATTGATGAGCGGGTAAAAGCTCTCGTAGTTCGGATGATGCAAACAGTAGTTCGTCTTGGGATGTTCTTGCGTCGTTGTAAGTGACTTTTAATTCGGCTAGCGCCGTTGAAAGCATGATAGAAAAAGCGATTGTCATGGTTAGTGCCACAAGAGTAAGCAGCCAGACTAAGGACCGGATACTGGATTTAGGCATTTTAATCGACACTTTCATTCCGTATGACACCTTCGCTAATTGATATAGTCTAGATAGAGTTTTGGTGCAGTGCTAAAAGGGATGGAAACCAGCTGTCCTACTTTTAACTGCGTTAACCATACGGAGTGGCTTGCTTGATGCTCTTGGGGCGAGAGGGTAAGCGGTACGCCAAGACCGATATCGAATCTCCCTAATGACTCAAGGGCATCAATGATTTGCTCACGGCTGGTTGGTAATTCATTGGTAAATGGTTTGGTGAAAACCCGAGCCGCGATATAACCTTCAAAGCTTAGTGCATTTAGTTTAGTCTGCGGAGAATATTTAGCCATATCTTGACGAAAATCGGCCGCCACAGGCAGTGTTTGGTCTCTGAATGACGGTACTACTTGGGTAATCAGAATTCGGGCTGGTATATCCTGTAATTGTTCTACAAATAATCGATTCCCCATAAAGGAGAGGCCGACGAATAATGGATCTAGGCCGTACTCTCTGGTTAGTCGAATGAATTTTGCGCTGGGACCAGCACTGCTAAACATAAAAATAACCTTGGGGGTTGGAGTGCGGGTAAGCAAGTCTGCAACGGCGTGTTCTACTGCCAGGGTGTTGTGTGAATATTCCATTTGCAACAGGTTGTTTTTTGAACCTATATTGTGCTTTTTAATCAGCTTGTTAAGGTACTTTCGTCCCGTACTACCAAACATGTCTTGTTGATTAAAGAAGGCAATGTCATTTTGCGTTAACTTAAGCTCGTTCGCTAAGGCATCAAAAATGGCAGTTAACTCTTCCTCATAGCTCGCTCTATAGTTAATGATGTAACGGTCGGGCGTGGAGGGACGAATAACCGAAGAGCCGGTGACAGGGGCAAATAAAAGCGTTTTATTTTCTAGTGCAATGGGCGCACTGACGGCGATGGTTGGCGTCCCGATATTGCCAAATAATACATCAACGAAACTATCTTTTAGTAAGGTTCTTACATTGGATCCCACCTGGCTAGGCTCGTAGGCATCATCCATGGACATGAGCTGAATCGTATGGCCCGTTTCGCTGTGGAATCGAGAAAAAGCAGCGCGTGCGCCCGCACTAAAGTCTTCTCCCATTGAGGCATTATCACCCGAGAAAGCACCGCTCATTCCCACTTTGATAATCTGTGCAGCTTGACTTGTGCTTGCAAAGCTTAGGTTGGCGAGAATGAACATAAAAGAAAAAACGACGAGGCGCGACAAAACCATGGGTTTTAAGTACTCCGTAGAATGACATTTTACGACCGAAAATAAGCCTAGAATAAGAGCTTGCGACCTTAAATAGATTGTAGAGTGTTTTCTAGCAAAGATGGGAAGAATTTAGAGTGGAATTGTCTTAATTTGTTACCAGAGTGCAGCGTAACGTAATATAACGCTCATCAATAGAAGGTAGGGTTTTCTAATTGATGAACGTCATATTGTTGGAGGTTAGCGCCACTGAGCAAGGCGAGCCATTTGTAAAAGACGTTCTTTTTCTGCTTGATCGACCGTGATTGGGGTGAACTGAATAATATCCCCTGGCTTTTGCTGAGCTAGAATGCTACCGCCAATACGTGTTACGCAGCCTATTTTTGGGTAGCCACCTATGGTTTGCCTGTCTTGCAGTAAGACAATAGGTTGGCCATCTTTTGGCACTTGAATCGCACCATAAGCAATCCCTTCAGAAATAATACCTTTCAACTCGCTGTGGATTTTCTGTCCTTCTAAGCGATACCCCATGCGGTCTGAGTTTGACGACACGGTGTAATCGCTAGAGAAAAAATTTGCCCGATCTAAAGAAGAAAAGGACTGATACTGATAACCCAGAATGACCGGAATTTCTTTGTTGCTGTAATTCGGAATAGCCAAGCGTGGTACGGATCTTTTCTCATAATCAGAGCTGGCTTGATAGGCCAACAGATCGCCTTTTTGGAGTTTGTCTCCCTTGCCTGTTAAGCCGCCAATCTTTTCGCGTACGACAGTAGCGACACTGCCCAATGTTGGCTCACACTGAAAGCCCCCTTTCACCGCAAGATAGGCTCGTAATCCCCAGACGGGTTGCTGAAAGGCCAATACATCGCCTTTTTTAATGGCGTAGGTTTGCCAAGGCGAGATGCTTTTATTGTTCAGCGTCGCCCCAAGATCCGCCCCTGTGATGGCAATCGAGGTGTCTGCTTGCGCTTCTAACACGAACATCCCAAAGGTGATCTCAATTTGAGGGCTGTTGTCGTGGTTATCGAGTAAGGCATTGCCCCAACGGAAAGCGACTTCGTCCATGGGACCGCCTGTCGTCAGGCCAATCGACTGATGACCATGGCGACCTAGGTCTTGGATTAATGCCAATAAGCCAGGTTTGATTACTTTAAAAGCCATCGAGCTGACCTCCTTGCACTAAAAATTCATCGCGAGAAATAGGCTCGAATCGTACTGAGTCTCCCATGGCGATAAGAGCAAGGTTTTTACTGCCCCAATCGATCAAATTGACAGGCGTACGACCAATAATTTGCCAACCGCCTGGCGTGACGCTGGGGTAAACCGCCGTTTGATTTTCTGCCAGTGCCACACTGCCAATAGGTACTTTTAAGCGAGGAGTGGTTTTTCTGGGAACGTGCAATTCATCTGGAGTATTGCCTAAAAAAGCAAACCCAGGTGTAAAGCCAATAGCATAAGCGCGGTATGTTGTTTCACTGTGGCGCTTAATAACGTCGTCGATACTTAACTGACAGTGTTTGGCCACATCGTCGATATCTGGTCCGACTTCTTTGCCGTAATAAACGGGAATCACCACTTCGCGCTGATCTGTGACAGAAAAATCATTAGGATCAATCACTTCTATGGTCTGACGAATGGTCTTGAAAATAGCAAATCGATCATAATGATCATCATCGAACACCACTAAAATCGTGGTATAAGATGGCACCAAATCGACAATACCTTCCAGCTTTGCCAAATGTTGGGTGACTTGGGTAATGTAATTAGATGTCGCTTCGCTGATTACCTGACTGAATGTTAATAAGCAGGCCTGATTACTGACCATGTCTATACTTGGAAAATCTTCACGGCTCATGATTTATTTCACAGTTGTTTAGTTGCTTGAGAAAGCTTTAATCGGTCAACCAGACTTCGAATACGCGTCACAGCATCCACCGCATGAGCGCCATCGCCATGCACACAGATGGTATCTGCATGGATGGCCAGTTGTTTGCCTGAGGCAGTCGTTAATGTGCCTGTTTCACATAATTGCTCGACTTGCTTTTCGATTAAATCAAAGCTTGTGTGAACCGCGTTGGGTTCTTTGCGTGGCATGAGTCGACCTTCGTCTGTGTACAAACGATCGGAGAACGCTTCAAACCAAACACTCAAGCCGTATTTCTTCGCCATCTTCTTGATTTCTGGGGCTTCTGGCACCGCCATAACCATCAGCGGCAACGTAGCGTCTAGTTCGCTCACGGCCTGCATCACCGTATCCAAAACAGAGAAGTCTGCCATCATGGTGTTGTACAAAGCACCATGGGGTTTGACGTAATCCACTTGGGCGTTTTGGCTTTCACAGATACCTTTAAGGGCGCCAATTTGGTATTGAATCAAGGCTTTTAATTCAGCAGGGGCGATGTCCATATTGCGACGTCCAAAACCGACTAAGTCTGGGTAGGCTGGATGGGCACCTATGGTCACATTGTGCTGTTTCGCTAAGGCAACCGTCTTTGCCATGGTCAATGGATCGGAAGCATGGAAGCCGCAAGCGATGTTTGCCTGATCAACAAACGGCATGATTTGATCGTCTAAACCCATTTTCCAAGCACCGAATGCTTCGCCCATATCACAATTTAATTTCATTTTTTATTCCTTAAGCTTGTTTACTGCTAAGCGCTTAGTTTTGAGACATGGTTGTTGGTAAGTAAGTCACAATTTCAGGAAACATACTGATCAACAAAATGGCTACGCCAATAAGTAAAAAGAACGGCAAAGCGGCTTTTGCGACATACAAAATGTTCTTTCCTGTCAGGGCTTGAATAACAAAGAGATTGAAGCCAACAGGCGGGGTGATCTGCGACATCTCCACCACCAACACAATGAAAATACCAAACCACAATAGGTCAATATTCGCGGCTTGCACCATAGGTAAAATGACCGCAACGGTCAGTACCACCACTGAAATGCCATCTAAGAAGCAACCTAATACCACGAATAAAACCGTTAGATATAAGATCAACTCCATTGGCGACAAGGACATGCCTGAGATCCATAACGCCAAGGCTTTAGGAATACCCAAGAAGCCCATCGCTAGCGTCAAAAAATGCGCGCCAACGAGGATGAAACCGATCATACAAGAGCTTTTTACAGCGCCCAATAAACTGTCCATAAAACTATGGCGGCTTAAGGACCCCGTCAGCGCGGCCAGCACTAAAGCACCGGCTACACCGATGGCAGCCGCTTCGGTTGGGGTGGTAATACCACCGTAAATGGAACCCAATACGAAACCGATTAAACCGACCACGGGTAAAAGCTTGCGCAAGCCTTTGATACGAGCAGACCAGCTGGTTTCATGGCCGGTTGTTTTTGGCAATTCGTCTTTGTGTAGGTGTCCCCAAATCATGGTGAACCCCATAAACAAGGACACGAGCAATAAACCGGGTAAAGCGCCAGCAATAAACAAGCGTGCGATAGACACTTCGGCCGCCACGCCGTACACAATCAAAATAATCGAAGGTGGAATTAATAGGCCTAAAGTGCCCGAGCCCGCCAATGTGCCAATGGCCATGCGGTCGCTGTAGCCTTGCTTGCGAAGCTCTGGCAATGTCATACGTCCGATGGTCGCAGCGGTGGCTGCTGAAGACCCTGATACCGCGGCAAAAATGCCACAGCTGAGAATATTCACATGCAGCAATTTGCCTGGAACGCCCCCTAACCAAGGAGAGAGGCCTTTGAATAAATCTTCTGATAAGCGAGTGCGAAACAGGACTTCACCCATCCAAATAAACAGCGGCAATGCGGTGAGTGACCACGCCGTACTAGCACCCCAGCTAGACGTCGCGAAAAGCAAATCTACCTGGTAGTTTTCAGACAGAATTAACCCCAGACCACCCACCGCGATCAGAGTAAAAGATACCCAAACCCCTAAAGATAATAGGGCGATTAAGGCAAACGCGAGTAGGATAGAAATCCACATCATATCCATTAGATTTCCTCCAAAGACAACGCGTCTTCTTGTTCACTGTAAGTGGGTTTTTGACCACGTAATAAGCTAACTAAAGCGTCTAAAATGGCCAGATTCAGTGCGATCACACCAATGGCAACGGGCAATTGAGGGATCCACAGTGGAACTGGAATATAGCCGTAGGAGACTTCTTCATAAATATAGGATTCATAGACCATATAACCGCAGGCGTAAGACAAATAACACAATAGCGCGAAGGATAAGATCAGGATGATCCCTTCTTGTATCTTACGAGGTACTGGCGAAAATCGTTGTATTAGCAGGGTGACACGAATATGACCGCCTTCGCGAAAGGTATAGGCCAGACCAAGAAAGGTTGATGCCGCCAGAGCGTAGCCTGCAAAATCTTCTGCAGAAGGGACAATAAAACCGAATAAACGACCGACGATTTGTGCTAATAAAAGCGAGGTAATAATAACAATACACAAACCGGACAACAGGCCAGAGCAGAGGTAAAGTTTTTCTTTTAATTGGCTCATAGTGTTCACTTTTCTGAAGAGCAATTAGAGACCCCCTCCCAGCCTCCCCCTTAGCAGGGGGAGGAGTGTTTACTATTCCCTCCCCTTATCTTCAAGGGGAGGGTTAGGGAGGAGCACTTATTATCTCTCCTCTTATTTTCAAGGGGAGAGATAATGTGGGGGTCGTTATAGAGACTTAGTTTTGGTAACGAGTTAGGATTTCACCAATCTCTTGTGGTGCTTCCGCTTTCCATTCTTCTGTCATCGTTTTACCAATGGCTTTTAGCTCTTCAACTAACTGAGGAGATGGGTCAGAAACCGTCATACCATTTTCAAGTAGGGTTGCCTTGTCTTTCGCTGCACGCGCTGCGATTTGAGTCCAACCCGCTGCTTCCGCGTTTTTCGCTGCGTCTAGTACCACTTGTTGAGTCGCTTTATCTAAACGACGGAATGCGCGCTTGTTGACCACAACAATGTTTTTTGGAATCCACGCTTTGACATCTGTGTAGTTGTTCACGTAATCCCAAGCTTGGCTGTCCACGCCGGTAGATGGAGAGGTGATCATGGCTTGAATAATACCAGTACTAAATGCCTGTGGAATGTCTGGGGTTTGGATCGTCATTGGCGTGGTATTCATTAGATCAGCAAGACGAGACTGTGTTGGGCTGTAGGCTCGCATTTTCTGACCTTGCAAATCAGCCAAGCTGTTTACAGGCTCTTTGCTATAAAGGCTTTGCGCTGGCCATGCCACAGTGTAAAGCAGCATCATACCGTTCTTATCAAGCTCTTTAGCGATAGAAGGTTTAGCGGCTTCCCATAGTTTTTTAGCGTCTTCAAAAGACGTTGCTAAAAATGGAATGTTATCGTGTTTGTAGATTGGGTTTTCGTTACCCAAAATACCTAAGAAGACTTCCCCTATTTGTACCTGGCCACTTCTTACTGCACGTGGAATTTCAGGGTGTTTTACCAAAGAGCCACCAGAGTGGACGGAAATATCAAGCTCACCGTTAGAGCTGTC
Source organism: Marinomonas sp. FW-1 (assembly GCF_005222245.1). NCBI lineage: Bacteria > Pseudomonadati > Pseudomonadota > Gammaproteobacteria > Oceanospirillales > Oceanospirillaceae > Marinomonas > Marinomonas sp. FW-1. Next base: position 276,635 of record NZ_CP025987.1, read on the forward strand.
TTTGATTTCCTTCGCGAATGTATAAGCGATTTGTGTTTGCAAATTACCATCACCGTAAGGCGTTGGCATATGCCATTTTTCAGCAAAACTGGCTGTAGAGGTCAGACCGCCAAGAGCGATGCCGCTAACAATTAATGCATTGGATAACTTTGACATAGTAATCGTTCCTATTTTAAATGTTGTTGTGTGGTTCTTATTATTCAGGGTGAGGTAGGTTCTACCTTCGTTGTGCAGATCTAGAGCTTTTGAAATGAGCTAAAGAACAGCAAAGTCTGTATCTAGAATGTCCGTAACCAGCATTTTTCCTGGTGAATGGGTAATGCAAATGGGTGGTTTAGCGTTACGAATGGCCACCTGAGGTGTGACGCCACAAGCCCAAAACACTGGCACCTCTCCGTCTTTCACACTGACTGCATCGCCGTAATCTGGTTTATTTAAGTCTGTAATGCCAATCTCTTGTGGCGAGCCAAAATGTATTGGCGCACCGTGAGCCTTTGGAAAACGTGTGGTTATTTGAATCGCTCGGATCGCATCTTTTGGTACATAAGGGCGCATGGTCACGACTGTGTTACCGAAAAAACGACCGGCTGGTACGGTGGCAATATTGGTTTCATACATAGAAACGTTGACGTCTTCTTCAATATTTCTTGGTGTTAGGCCCGCTTGTGACAGGGCATTTTCAAAAGAAAAAGAACAACCTAGGACAAAAGCCACCATGTCGCTTTGCCACAAATCTTCGATATCGGAACGGTTCTCGACTTTTTCACCATCTCGATACACATAGTATTCTGGAATATCGTGGCGCATATCTATGTCATGACCAAGTTGTGGCATTGTAAAATCACCCACTTCGGACACGCCAATTAAAGGGCAGGACACTGGGTTCTTTTGACAGTAAAGCAAAAAATCACTTGCCCAATCCGCAGGTAAAATAACCACATTACCTTGCATTGCCCCCTGTACTAAACCGCTTGTAGGGCCAGTGTGCGCTTTACTACGAATTGCTTGACGCAATTCATAAGTGCTTTGCAGTAGTGGTGACTGAGCTGGTTTCATGGAGGTTTCCTTATTCTTGCCACAATCTATAGACCAAGAGTAGATCTTGCCTACCTTAAAAGTCTAATCATGTTTTTTTGGGTGATTTGATAAAAAAGTTTTATCAAAGGGTTGGTGATGTTCATTATACCTTTGACGGAGTGAACCAAGGAGGGTAGTTTTTCAAAGCAATGAATAGCCAATAGTGAGCGAAGGTATGATGCAATCAAATTCATCGACTTTGGCTTGGCAGGACCAAAATTTGACTGCCAAGTGGAAGAGCGCTGTAGATATTATTAATGCAAGAGGGCAAGCGGTTTTCACCGAGTTATTTGATTATGTTGAGCCTCAGTCAGGGCCATTGAATGGGGCGATTATCTCGATCAAGGACCTATTTCAAGTACAGGGCTATAAAACTCAAGCAGGCTCGGTGTTTATTCAACCACAGATTGCAGAGCAAGATGCAGCAGCGGTTAACAATTTAAGACTGGCTGGCGCCAGCTTTTTGGGTCACACCAATATGACTGAACTGGCGTATTCGGGATTAGGCTTAAACCCTCATTACGGCACGCCAGATAATCCGATTAACGCTGGCCGCATTACGGGCGGATCAACCAGTGGTGGTGCAGCGTCGGTTGCTCTGGGGGTGGCGGATGCGGCGCTTGGTACGGATACTGGCGGCTCTTTGCGTATTCCTGCTGCGTTTTGCGGTTTGACTGGGTTCAAACCGTCGCAACAGAGTGTATCAAGAGATGGTTGTTTACCTTTGTCAGAGTCACTTGATTCTATTGGTCCAATAGCTAAAACAGTAGAGGAATGTGAACTGTTATGGCATGTACTGTCTGGAACAAAGCCTGCATCTGGTGGCGATAAGAATACTGACAATCAGCAAATACGTCTTGTCGTACCCAGCAATTTTGGTATGAACGATTTAGATGAGCAGGTTGAGCATGGGTTTGACGAAATACTGGCTCGCCTTGAGGCGGAAGGTGTGGCGATTGAGCGGCGCTTTGTCGAGGCATTGGAAGAGTATAAAAACCTACCGGTTTGGCAGTTTTCGGCTTTTGAAAGTCAGGCGTTTTATAGTCAACACTATGACCTAGACCACGTGGACATTGATCCGCGAGTGGCTTCTCGTATTGCCCGTGCAAACACGATTAGTGTTGCCGATTTTGAGCAGACGAAAGCGGCTAGAAAGGCTTTTATTACGCGGATGTCAGAAGAAGAGCCAAATACGGTTTTCTTGCTGCCGACCGTTGCGGTTGTCGCGCCTAAGTTGTCCGATTTAGAGCAAGACGCCGAGTACGACCGTTTAAACTTACTGTGTTTGCGTAATACCTCGCTCGCCAATGTACTGAATGGTTGCAGTATTTCTCTGCCTTTTTGCTTTCAACAAGAACCTATGGGGCTGATGTTGACGGCGGCTGAAGGCAGGGATCAGTTGATTTTAGATCTGGCAAAAAAGGTAGAGCTTATTGTTAAAAGCTAAGCGCTTTTTCAGTTATGAGTCCTTTGGAAAATGCTGCTGCTTGTTGTAGTCCTCTGCTGCCATCACGGCAATATTGGTAGCGACTTCTGCGAGCGGATTAAAAGGCTCATCAGAATAAGAGGCAGTGAAGGTCAGTGGGTTCGGAGTCCAAACGGCTCTGATTTTTCGCAGACTTCCTGCTTCTAATTCTTTTTTAATCATGATGTTTGGCAAGGTGGAGATGCCAACAGCATCAATGGCTAAACTGCGACATGCCGCCAATGAGGTGGAAGCAAAAAAATGTGCTGGTGGTCCATCAAGCTCGCGGAATTTTTGATTGATTTCGATATAAGGCTTGGTGGCTCGTGCGTAGGTAATGATTGGCCATTTGGCGAGCTCTTCTAAATACAATAATCGATTTGGTAGATTTAAATTTGGACTGGCGACCCAAGAAAGATCAAACGTACAAAGCTCTCGGTTGACAATATTTGGCTCTGAAATCGGCCCCATCAATAACCCTAAATCCAATGATCTGTCTTGTATGCCATTGGCCAAATTACTGGTGATGTCGACGGTCATTTCTACATCAAGGTTGGGCATGTCTTTGTTCAGTCGTGAAAGGAAATCCGGTAGCCAAGTATTTACTATGGTTTCTGATACGCCCAAGCGTAGCACTCCAGAATAAGCGGTAGACAGCCCAGCGCGTTTTTTTAGCTGCTCAGTCTGATAAAGAATTTTTTCCACATAAGGGAGTAATTCTTTGCCTTTTGAGGTCAGCATAATGGGGCTGGAACCGCCGTCTCGTTCGAACAATTTGACGCCTAGCTCTTCTTCCAATCCTGATATGCGGGCTGAAATCGCCGGTTGCGTGGTATGGAGGCGTTCGGCGGCTTTACGGAAGCTTCCTAAAGAGGCAACCCAAACAAAAGTTTCAAGACGTTTGTAGTTCACGTTAGTGCGACCTCTAGTGTAATAAACAGATAAAAAAGTAAGGATTGTCCAAAAGGGTATAAGGCTAACCAGATTTCAGCAATCTTTTCGTTAAGTCTTACTCGGAGTAATAGGAGCGGCACAAAGCTTGCGGTATGCTGTGAACAATTTTAAAGGATCATTTCAGACATGAACAAATTGATTAAGTTATTGCTTAAAGGGCTGGCGGCGGTTTTACCCATTGGTATAACCGTATCTTTAATTTATTGGTTGTTGGCGACGGGGGAAGCAATTGCTCAGCCGCTGTTACTGCTATTGATTCCTGAATCGCTTTATTTTCCTGGGCTAGGTCTGATCGCGAGCTTGTCCATGCTGGTGGTGACTGGCTTCTTGGTGAATTTATACGGCTTCCGCTATTTGGTTAAAATTAGCCAGAATATTTTCGAGCGTATTCCGTTAGTGAAGTCCATTTATGGTGCGATTAAAGACATGATGATGGTCTTCAATTTGGCTGAGAAAAAGGAGATGAAAAGCGTTGTGTCCATTGAGTGGAATGGCGCGCAAGTGATTGGTTTTATTACTGGTGAACAAACCGGACAGCAACTTTTTGGTGAGCAAGATCTTGTCGGTGTGTACGTACCGTTAAGTTATCAAATTGGCGGTATGACGCTGTATATCTCCCGTGACCGCTTAACGGTATTGGATATTGGGGTAGAAGAAGCCATGCGTCTTGCCTTAACCGCTGGGGTACAGAGCAAACAACCTGAAGTATAATGCGAGTTTTTCTATAGAAAGCATTGGGCCTTGAGTCAATATTCTTTATCATGCGCCTCTTTTTTGTAACTCTTTGAAGTGATGTTGGTAAATATGCAAGACGCGTTGCAAACGCAGAAAACAGTCGTTGTTGTTGGCGCTGGCCCTGCGGGTCTGATGGCAGCAGAAGGTATTTGTGCTGCAGGTCATCAAGTGCATGTTTACGATGCTAAACCCAGTGCGTGCCGCAAGTTTTTGTTGGCCGGTGTTGGTGGCATGAACATTACCCATTCCGAAGCGTATCCAGAATTTATTCAGCGTTATTACGATAAAGCCGAATGGCTTGATACCTCGATCCGCCAGTTTAATGCGGATGCGTTGTGTGAATGGATTCATGATCTAGGTATAGAAACATTTGTTGGTACATCAGGTCGTGTCTTTCCTAAAGACATGAAAGCCGCTCCGTTATTACGCAACTGGTTAAAGCGCTTACGGGATGCCGGTGTGCAGTTTCATATGCGCCATAAAATGACGAACTTGTCGGCCAATGAAGTCGTGTTTGATCATGTCGGTGAACAGGTTACGGCAAAGGCCGATGCGATTGTGTTGGCGATGGGCGGTGCAAGTTGGCCAAAGCTAGGTTCTGATGGTGCTTGGTTTTCTGTATTGATGGATAAAGGGGTCGATGTTGCTCCTCTTCAAAGCGCCAACTGTGGCTTTTACAGTGAATGGAGTGAACACTTAAAAACTAAGTTCGCTGGCAGCCCTTTAAAAGACGTGGCGTTTTCTTTTACCTTAGAAAATGGACAAGTTGTCACAAAAAAGGGCGAATGCATTGTCACTCAAGATGGTATGGAGGGCAGTCTAATTTATGCTTTTTCTAAATACCTACGTGATGGCATTAACGAGTCAGGCCAGTCGTCTTTGTTGATGGACTTCCTACCGTTACAAAGTGAAGAACAAGTCATTAAAAAGCTGCGAAACATCAAACCAAAAGAATCTTTTAGTAAATATCTGAAACGCACTCTAGGTATATCTGGCGTGAAAGCTGTGCTGCTGCATGAGGCATTTTCTAAAGAAGACTTTCAAACCCCAGAAAGCTTAGCTCGATGCTTAAAAGCTGTGCCTGTTAGTTTTTATAAAACTAAGCCAATAGAAGAAGTGATTTCGAGTGCGGGTGGTGTGTGTGAAAGCAGTGTCAATGAAGCGCTCATGCTTAACGCTATGCCCGGTGTTTTCTGCGCTGGCGAGATGTTGGATTGGGAAGCGCCAACGGGTGGTTATTTGTTAACAGCGTGTTTTGCAACAGGTCATTTGGTTGCGAAAGGCGTGGATGATTTTCTTAGTAGAGCTTGAAATATAAAAGCCTTAGATTGAATAAACAAAAATCGCCCAATGTTGCCATTGGGCGATTTTTTTCTTTCTATCTTGGTCGTACTGCACATCCGTGTGCGAGAATGATTTGGTTAGCTTAACGAGTTATTCGTTAGACCCTTGAGACGCTGGTTGATTCGGCATGCCGAAGTTGTACTGTACGCCAACAGACGTCACGTTATCCAAATGGTTATCTTCCACATCTTTCACAAGACGGAAGTCGGCACGTAGATCGACATCGCTGTTAATCGCGTATTTCACACCACCACCTGCGTTAACCAGTAGGTTGGTTGAATCGCCATCAACATCTGTCATACCAACACCTGCGGCAACATAAGGTGTCAGGTTGACTGTCGTAAACTCAGGAAGGCTGTAAAGGCCATCGACACGATATTGATCTAGGTCGTTATTGCGTCCGCGTTTATTGGCATCTGAATGAAGATAAACCGCTTCTAGAGCCAGTGGACTGTTGGTTTGATAACCAACACCAATAGAGTAAGACGTATCATCGCCAGCTTGTCTGTCGCCGTCTGCGTTGTAGTGACCTATGCTTGGTGTAACGGTAAAGCCGGGTTTTGGTGTTTCTGCATATGCCATGGTAGCGAGTGATGAAGCTATTAGGACACCGCTAAAAAGAGTACGTTTTTTAAATGAAGTAGACATATTATTTCTCCTAATGAACATAATGTTTTGTTGTTCGCTATCTAGATTACGCTGATTTTCCCCCCTGAAAACCCCACCTAAAATGCGCAAAAAATAGGACGTGAACAGCGACTGCCTAATCATGACGTAAGCTTTACTTAAGTGGTTATATTCCAGCAGTTGGGTGGTTAAAATGTGTTCGAAAGGGTGTAGGAAATGCGCCGCTTATTACATTAAGTTTTCACTTAAAAAGTGCCAAAAAGTAATTGTGACCTGACTATGAAGAAGCGCGTCACAAAGTATCAAATAAGCAAAAAAAAGCGCCCAATACTGAGTATTGGGCGCAATGTGACCATTAGCTGATAATCGTTGCTAGGCGATTAGGCTTCGCTGGTGGAGATAATCGCAACAATGCGGCGGTTGGCTTCACGGTGCTCTTCACTGTCATTTTCGACAAAAGGTCTTTCCTCACCATAACCGATGGCCTCGACACGAGACTCGTCAACCTGAAAGGTGTTGATTAGCACATTAGCAACGGACTGAGCTCGCTTTTCTGAAACGGTTTGGTTGTAACTTGCTGCACCTGTGTCGTCCGTATGTCCTTCGATAATCACTGTGCTACCAGGATTGTCTTTAAGGAATACTGCGATTTTTTCTATATCTGGATAAAACTTCTGCTCAACAGTGGTTTCATTAAGACCAAATTGAATGTTTATTTTTTCCGGCGGTAGCGTTTCTACAACGGGTTGTTGAGTTGACTCACCGGCCATTGGTGCCTCAGTTGCTGGTTCTGCTTGAACCATTTCTTCTGGCTGCTCTGCCATTTCGTCTGTTACGGGTTCTTCCTCGGTTGGCTCAACTTGAGCTTGCTGTACGGGCTCCGTTTGAGTGTAAGTTTGCTGGACGGGCGTGTTGTAACTGTCGTCGCTAGAGGAAGATTGCTTGGATGGACCGCCAAATGTCATCTGCACACCCAAAGAGGTCACATTATCTAGGTGATGGTCTTCAACATCGTTTACTAAACGAAAGTCTGCTCGTACTGATACCGTATCGTTGACGGCGTACTTTAAACCACCACCGGCATTGACTTGGACATTGTCGTGGCCAGAATCGTTACTAAAGTCTGTGGTGCCCACACCTGCAGCTAGATAAGGGGTGAGATCTACATTGTTTAGGGTTGGCAAATGATAGAGACCGTCTAAACGGTATTGATCTACATCGACATCATTACCTGCCTGTTTACTGTCGGCGTTTAGGTAAACAAATTCTACAGCCCATGGGTTGTTAAATTGATACCCCAAACCTAATGAATAAGCTTTGTCATCCTTAATATCTCGGTCGCTATCCATGTTGTAGTAGCCAATACTTGGCGTAATTGTGAACCCTTCTTGTTGTTGTGCAAGCGCCAATGTGGACAGTGAGGACGCTGCAATAATACTGCTGAGAAGCGTGCGTTTTGCGATGTTAAAAGACATGTTTTTATCTCCTGATAAATAGCTATGTTGGTTGTTCTTTTTCCAGAATAACGCGTTTATCAGTACTTAAAAATTGACAGAAAAATGACCTGAACCCCTTGTGTCATCTGCTATTGCGCAATCATGACTCGGTGTTTACTTAACAGGCATTTTCAACACGCATGGCGTATCGAAATGGCGTTTAAAAGCGCAGCAAAGGAGATATTCATTACACGAGATTTTCACTTCAGCGAGTGAATTTCTTAGCGAGATGAGTTGTTCATTACAGAATGGAGAGGTATTGTCGAACGTCTTTTTATTGATAGGTGCAGTTGTGGTTCGTTCCCAGCGTTTGCTTGCTTTAATTGGTTTACTGCGTAGTCATCGATATCCGGTATCGGGGAAAGCCTTAGCTGAAAAGCTCAATGTGAGCTTGCGCACCTTGTATCGAGACATTGCGACGTTGCAAGAGCAGGGCGCGAATATCGAAGGCGAAGCTGGCGTGGGTTACGTACTTAAACCGGGTTTTCTTCTGCCGCCATTAATGTTCACTGAGGAAGAAATAGAAGCCTTGGTACTGGGTGCCCGTTGGGTGGCGCAACGTACCGATAGCCAATTAAGTGATGGCGCACAAGATGCCTTGAATAAAATTGCGTCGGTATTGCCTGCGGAATTAAAAGACATCCTTGATGATACGACCTTGTTGATTGGCCCGAGTAAAGAGACGACCACAGATACGGTGAATATGGCCGAAGTTCGCCAAGCGATTCGAGATGAAAAGATTCTTTTCATTGATTATCGAGATTTAAAAGGCAAACACTCTCAGCGCCGTATATGGCCATTTGCTTTAGGCTATTTCGACGAAGTGCGAGTGTTGGTTGCTTGGTGTGAATTGCGCCAAGACATTCGTAATTTTCGTACTGACCGAATTCTGTCGAGTGAGCTAATAGAAACGTGCTATGCCACGCCTCGTCCTGTCTTGCTAAAACAATGGCGAGCCACTCTGCATGAATCTAAGTCTTCCCAATAAAACCTCCGTTGTTTTCCATCACTACTGACAAGATCTGACACTCTGCTTGTTTATTCTCATTTCATCGGGTTCAAGCCTGATAAAAGGTACTAAACTTTTAATGTGAAATCTAAACAGCGAATAGGAATGTCAGTATGGATCTTTCAAATTTCACCATCTTGTATGTGGATAATGTTCAGCGCAGCGTGGATTTTTATCGCCCTTTGTTTGATCGCGAACCTGTGGAGTTAACAGAAGGCTTTGCCTTGTTTGTCTCGGAAACGGGCGCGAAGTTTGGCTTGTGGGCGCGAGAAGATGTTTTACCAAAAGCCAATGATGTCCCTGCGGGCAGTATGGAAGTGGCGCTGACCCTTGATAACCTGATTACTTTGCAGATTAACTACATCAAATGGCGAGAGCTGGGAGTCGACATTATTCAAGAACCAACCGAAATGGATTTTGGTACGACTTTTACTGCGCTCGATCCTGACGGCCATCGTTTGCGTGTTTATACGCCTGAAAAAGCCAATAACGCTTAGGGTTCGGTGAGCAATCTGAAAAACACGGTCACTTCATAATGGCGGTGTTTTTTTTGATTGAAAAGAAACACCAGCAGGGCTTTTTTGAGGATTATTGATCAAAATGAAATGATGGGTTAACTGGATGCATATTGATCCAGTCGATGAGCACGCCTAGACTGATTGCATCAATAAAGCCAATTCAGCGTTTTGTACGTTGGCTACTTACTCCAGTTTTACAGGTGAATGATGATGTTACCTACTTATTTTATTTCCCATGGCGGCGGCCCTTGGCCTTATATAGCGGATATGCGCGCGATGTTTTCCAATCTTGAAGCGTCTTTGGTTCGCATGACGCAAGAATTGCCTGAAAAGCCAAAAGCGATTTTGATGATCTCTGGTCATTGGGAACGCAAAACCTTTGCTGTTCAGTCTAATCCAGCGCCAGGAATGGAATACGATTATTACGGCTTTCCTGCGCATACTTATGAAGTGACATACCAAGCTCCTGGTGCGCCAGACGTCGCCGCTCGTGTTGCTGAACTCATTAAAGGTGCAGGCTTTGCGGTGGATCTTGATGATAAAAAAGGTTTCGACCACGGTGCATTTGCGCCCATGGCTGTCATGTATCCAGAAGCGGACATGCCACTGGTTCAATTGTCACTTAAATCGAATCTAAACCCAGAAGAACATATGGCGTTAGGTCGTGCCTTGGTGCCATTGCGTGAAGAAGGCGTTTTAATTGTTGGCAGTGGTTTGAGCTTTCATAACCTTGGATTAAGAGGTCCGCAAGCCATCAAGCCTTCGAATGGCTTTGATGCTTGGTTACAAGAAACCTTATTAGACTCTGAGCCCGCCGAGCGCAGTGCGAGTATTGTCGAATGGGACAAGGCGCCATACGCTCGTCTTTGCCATCCAAGAGAAGATCATTTGATTCCTCTTATGGTTGCCCTTGGCGCCGCTGAAAATGGCAAAGCAACTTGCGTTTATCATGATGAAGGATTGTTTGGTGGTTGGACGGCGTCTAGCTTCCGTTTTGATTAAGCGCTTTTAGGTTTTTTCGTCGTATATTTTTTGGTGGCGCGAGATCGAAAGCCAGATCTAGCGCCAACTTGTTTGATTCGACCTTTCATTTCCAGCATGGCGATTTTGATCTTCTTATTCGATGTCGCCAGTTTCTTTAATTGCTCGATTTCTTTTAATGCCTCAGCAAATTGCTTTTGTTTAAGCAAGATCTCGACAATTATCTGCATGTGGCTAATGACCTCCGTGTGATCCGTGGTGAAATTAGACACGCTGATTTCAAATGCATTTCTCGCATTGTTCAAAGTCTCATCTGAATGATCTGTCTGTTTATCGTTGCGTGTCATTGTGGTCATGAAGGCCTTGGAAGCTAGATTATAATTGGCGTCTAAAATCGAGTCGTAATACTTGTCTCGGAAGATTGGACACATTCGCGGAAAAGGTGTGAAGGCAGCGTGGATCAAATACGATGATATCGCCTGCGGCGCCGGTCAATGTGACAACCTTCTGTTCGATGTCGTGCAGTGAACTGCCTTCTTCAATGAATCGTTGGATTCGTTGATCAGGGGAGCCTTCTTGAACCAACTCTTGGAACCAAGGGTCTTCTTGAACAAGGGGATCTAACACCTGATCCATAGGCAATAACGTTACGTTTTGAGGTCTCTCAAACAGTCCGCTATTCACCGAAGAAAAAGCGTTTATTAACTCCTCGTTATTGGATGTTCCAAGAGTTTTGGCAAGACGCTCCGCGCGTCGATGAGACCCAGAAATGACGGTTGTTGCTCCCATGTCTGCACTTACATCATCGAGAAATACAAAAACAAATAAACTCCAAGGCTTCGCGTCTCCTACCACACTGGGTTCATCGCTGTGCCAAGATTTATGAGGGACATTCCAAACCGACTCTGAGCCTGGAAAGCTTAATAAAGAATACCAAAGATCCAATGGGCGCCAGGTGTGAGTGCCGAATACCTGATCTAAAGATGATTGGATTTCACTCTCTATCTCATCTAATTGCCCCGAGTCTTTGAGCTCTCGCATAATCGATCCCATTCCGTTTAGGCGTTTTGCCCGAGCGTCTCCGACAGGGTTGCTGGCATTGGAAAACCATGTGCTAGGATCGTCGATATTAATGCCAAACTTGCGGTTAACTTCATGCCAAAGATGGGTTTGAACATCGGCAACCTTTTTAACATCGATGACATTGGAAAGTTTAAGGACACCCTTGTTTTGGAAATCTTCATGTTTAGGTACTGTCATCAAATTGGTGTCCTTGTCAGGGTTAGCATCGCTGTGATTTGTGTCTTAGACCCATCATACCATTAGGTGCTCTGGTAGGTATTCCTATCCTATTTTAGCGACTGATATTGGGCAGTGTTTTTTGTAATCCACTCATTCACTTTTAGTTTGATCGATGATGGCTCCGAAAGGATTCAGTCAACGGCCTTTGGGTAATGCAAATTACAGTCATGACTTTGTAAGGCTAAGGGTTGTCAGAAAAGTACTTTGGTATGCTCGCCCATTCGAAGAATGAGGAGATAAAAATGAAAGCCACTTTACTTATTATTGTAGCCAGTCTGGTCTCGTTAACCGGTTGCGAGATAAACCGAGTGGGCGGGAAGCTTGCTGGTATTGATATAGAAGCGAAAAGCGATGAAGGTCACAAGGATAACGGATCTTCGGGTAAATTTTGTCCTCCAGGACAAGCTAAAAAAGGTGGTTGTTAGCCTTACCTCTAAACATAATCCCTATTTTTTAACGTAAACTGGCATGAATTGAAGTTGTTTCATGTCAGCTTTATAGTGAGTTTTTCCGTATTTAACATAAATTTTCGAATATTAGACAGAGTAATTTCCTAAAGTTGTCTATGGTTAAGTCATTACCATGCAATCTACGGAGAGAACTCGCATGAACAGAAAAGATGACCGCATACAACATTTGGTTAGCTTGCTTGAAAACTTAGAAAAAGTATCGCTTCAGGATATTGCTCAAATACCGCCATCACAACAGCATATATTGGCGGAAAAAATTGAGAGCTTACAGGATGAGCTAAGAGCTTTGATGTCAGATGATGAGCAAATGACCCATTGATGTTTTTGTTAAGCCACACCATAGAAACTATTTTCTCACACAACGTCATCCTCCCATGACTCCACCCAAAAAAAGACCGGCCTAAGCCGGTCAAACGTTCAGAGAGGGTCGAGTGATATTATTCCCAAGAACGAAGTAGATCGTCATAAGAAACGGTAACGCCTTGTGGTTTCTCATTGGATAACTTCGCTTTTGGTGCGCCAGGTTGAGCTAACCAATAGGCTTCATCACGTGGTTCATTCATTTTCGGTCCACAGATCGGTTGCACGTTGGCGCGTTCTAAACGCTCCATGACTTTATCTTGTGCTGCCGCTAGGCCGTTAAGCGCTTCTTGTGGAGTGGCTTCTCCGCTTGCCGCTTGAGAAATGTACTGCCACCAAAGTTGCGCAAGTTTAGGGTAGTCAGGCACGTTGATCCCAGTTGGCGACCACTCTTTACGTGCAGGCCCTTTGTAGAATTCAACCAAACCGCCCAATTTAGGCGCGGCTTCAGCCATTTCTGGCGAGTTGATATCGGATTCACGAATAGGTGTTAAACCAACCAATGTTTTCTTCAAAGAAACGGTTTTGGCTGTGGTGAACTGAGCGTACAACCAAGCCGCTAAACGACGATCTTCTGGGGTAGAGTTCATGAAAGTCCAAGCACCTACGTCTTGATAGCCTTTCTTCATACCTTCTTCCCAGTATGGCCCAACAGGCGAAGGAGCCATGCGCCATTTTGGCGTACCGTCTTCGTTTACAACAGGTAGACCTTTGGCTGTCATGTCCGCTGTGAAGGCTGTGTACCAGAAGATTTGCTGGGCCACGGCACCTTGTGCTGGCACTGGGCCAGATTCAGAGAAGGTCATACCTTGTGCTTCTGGTGGCGCGTACTTACGTAACCAATCTACGTATTTAGTGGTCGCATAAACGGCAGCTGGGCCGTTTGTTGCGCCGCCACGAGAGACACTTGAACCAACAGGTGAACAGGCATCTTTGATGCGAATGCCCCATTCATCGACAGGTAGACCATTTGGAATCCCTTTGTCGCCAGCACCAGCCATGGAGAACCATGCATCAGTAAAACGCCACCCTAAAGAAGGGTCTTTTTTACCGTAATCCATGTGACCGTAAACACGTTCGCCGTCGATATTTTTCACTTTGTCAGTAAAGAATTCTGCGATGTCTTCATAAGCGGACCAGTTAACAGGTACACCGAGTTCATAACCGTAGATAGATTTGAATTTGGCTTTTAGGTCTGGACGAGCAAACCAGTCAGCGCGGAACCAATAAAGGTTAGCAAATTGCTGCGTTGGCAATTGATAAAGTTTGCCATCTGGCCCTGTGGTGAAATCCAAACCGATGAAGTCGGCAAGATCTAGGGTTGGTGACGTGAAATCTTTACCGTCGCCCTGCATCATGTCAGAGATAGGCACGACTTTACCGTAGCGGAAATGCGTACCGATCAAATCAGAATCGTTGACGTAGGCATCGTAAATGTTACGGCCAGACTGCATTTGTGTTTGCAGTTTTTCGACCACATCACCTTCTTGGATCAAGTCATGGTTGACCTTGATGCCGGTGATTTCTGTAAAGGCTTTAGCCAATACCTGAGATTCGTATTTGTGAGTCGTTAATGTCTCTGACGCGACATTAATTTCCATGCCGCGGAATTTTTTTGCGGCGTCGGTGAACCATTGCATTTCATCAAGCTTTTGTTGCTTGCTTAGTGTAGAAACGGTGAATTCGGTATCTACCCACTTTTTTGCTGCATCTGAGTATGCGTCAGCCCATAAGGTTGCCGAATGCATCATGACTGCAAAGGGTAAGGCGGCGAGTGCAATTTTTTTCTTATTGTAGTGCATATTTTACCTCAACAAAGTTTGGTTTTTCTTTTGGTTTTTAGGTTTGGCTTCCGTGCCAAAAATTCCATCCTTTATTACTGATAAGGACGCTGACTAGCCCCAGCGCATTAGGATAATCATCCAGAGTGCACATAGGGCGGTTGCCACCGCGATGTTCACATCCGTTAACGCAACGAATGCAAGGTGGATAAAAGCACTGCTAAGCAGGCCAATGAATAAGCGATCACCGCGCGTGGTTGCCAGTGGCAAAAAGCCACGACGCTCTACGCAAGGCGAGATCAATTGCCATGTGGTCATACCGACCAAGATCACAGCAATGCCGATAAAAAACAGGGCAGTAGGTAATGTCCAAGACATCCAAGCCATAATAATTCTCCTTACACTCGACCAAGGGCAAAGCCCTTCGCCACATGGTTACGAACGAAGTAAATGACCAGCATTCCCGGAATAATTGTCAGTACACCTGCGGCCGCGAGCAGCCCCCAATCCATCCCAGAAGCAGACACCGTTCTCGTCATAATGGCGGCAATGGGTTTTGCTTCGACTGACGTTAATGTGCGTGCGAGCAAGAGTTCTACCCAAGAGAACATAAAGCAGAAGAAGGCCGTTACACCGATACCGGAACGAATTAAAGGAATGAAAATTCGTACGAAGAATTTCGGAAACGAGTAGCCATCTATGTACGCTGTTTCGTCAATTTCACGCGGTACGCCGCTCATAAAACCTTCCAGTATCCACACAGCTAATGGCACAGTGAAAATACAGTGTGCTAGCGCCACGGCGATATGGGTGTCGAACAACCCCACTGACGAATACAGTTGGAAGAAAGGCAGTAAGAAAACCGCAGGCGGTGCCATACGATTAGATAGCAACCAGAAAAACATGTGCTTATCACCAATGAACTTATAGCGACTAAACGCATAAGCAGCAGGTAAGGCAACCAGTAGGCTGATAACCATGTTCATGGATACGTAAAAGATTGAGTTTACGTAACCCATGTACCAGGTTGGATCGCCAAATATCTTGGCGTAGTTCGCCAAGGTGAAATCCGCTGGGACAAAAGATAAGCCGCTAAGAATTTCCGTATTGGTTTTAAATGACATATTAATCAGCCAATAGATTGGCAGTAATAACAGAACCAAATACAGCACCAAACCAAAGCGACCGCGAAGGTGGGCATTACGCGTCTTACGTTCAGCTTTGCTGTAAACCGGAGCTTGTTCTTTGGTGCCTGTATTGTGGCGTGTCATTGATGTTTTTAATTGCGTCATGATCCGCTCCTACTTGTCTTTTTGCATGTTCATGATGGTGGTGTAGAACACCCAACACACGAGCAAGATGATTAAGAAGTACACCAGCGAGAAGGCTGCCGCAGGGCCAAGATCAAACTGGCCGATGGCTTGCTGTACCAAGGACTGACTCAAGAAAGTCGTAGAACTGCCTGGGCCACCGCCTGTTAGTACAAAAGGCTCGGTGTAAATCATGAAGGAATCCATAAAGCGCAATAACACACCAATAATCAGTACGTTAGTAAGCTTAGGCAGCTGGATGTAGCGGAATACCGCCCAGCGGGACGCTTGGTCGATACGTGCCGCTTGATAATAGACTTCAGGAATCGCTCGCAGACCTGAATAGCACAACAAGGCAACCAATGGCGTCCAATGCCACACGTCCATCAAGACGACAGTTAACCAAGCATCGGTCGGATCAGACGCGTAGTTGTAATCGACACCGATACTACTCATAAAGGCCCCGAACAAACCGATGTCAGCACGGCCGAAGATTTGCCAAATTGTGCCTACTACGTTCCATGGAATCAGTAAGGGAATGGCAACGAGAATCAAAGCCAAAGAGGCACCACGACCTTTCGTTGGCATCATCAAGGCAACACAAATACCCAGTGGTACTTCAATGATCAGAATGGTGAATGAGTAGATGAACTGACGCAGCAGAGCTTCATGTAAGCGGCTGTCTAGCATCACTTGTTTGAACCACTCAGTACCAACAAAGTAGCGAGTATAAGGGTCAAAAATATCCTGCACCGAATAGTTCACCACCGTCATCAATGGGATGATGGCAGAGAAAGCAACGATCAGGAAAACGGGCATAACAAGGAACCATGCCTTGTTGTTCTCGACTTTAGTTTGCATGGTCGGTCTCCTTATTCTGATCTGCTGTGTCTGCTTGACCGTCTACATCAACCAAATATTCGTCCACATAGACCTTGGTCCACTGTTCCGGAAAGCTCACATAGATTTGCCCTGAAGGGACTTTTTGGTCTTCGCTCAAACGCGCTTTCATTACTTGCCCATGGAACATGAAAGACAGAATCTTGTAGGTGCCAAGGTCTTCCACGTAATCCACATTGACAGAAAAAGCGTCGTCATTTTTGCCTTCCCAAACATGAACAAACTCAGGGCGAATGCCCAAGGTGACTTTGTTGGCTCCCATGGCTTTTAAACGCGCTAACATGGCATCGCTGACGGAGATTTCATGCTCTCCAAACATCAGCGCTGCTTTTTCTTCACCGTTGCTTTTTAGTTCGGCTTCAAAAAAGTTCATGCCAGGACTGCCGATAAAGTAACCAACAAAGGTATGAGCTGGTTTTTCGAATAATTCTCGTGGCGTGCCGAATTGGACGATTTGCCCGTTGTACATGACGGCGATTTTATCGGCGAACGTCGAGGCTTCTAATTGGTCGTGGGTCACATACACCATGGTGATGTTGAACTGCTCATGGATCTGCTTTAGCTTGCGGCGCAGCTTCCATTTCAGTTGAGGATCGATAACGGTAAGTGGTTCATCAAACAGAATCGCCGACACATCGTCACGTACTAAGCCGCGTCCCATGGAGACTTTTTGTTTCTGATCGGCTGATAAACCTTTGGCTTTGCGCTTTAGCTGGTCAGATAGCTCAAGAATCTCGGCGACTTCGTAAACTTTCGACTTCACCTTGTATTCAGGCACACCGATATTGCGCAGGGGAAAAGCCAAGTTATCAAACACTGTCATGGTGTCGTACACCACAGGAAACTGGAAAACCTGCGCGATATTACGTTCTTCGGGTTTTAATTCGTTAACGCGTTTGCCGTCAAATAAAACCTCCCCATTAGACGGTTTTAGCAGCCCAGAAATAATATTCAGTAGGGTGGATTTACCGCAGCCAGATGGACCAAGTAGGGCAAAGGCACCGCCTTGTTCCCAAACATGAGACATTTCGCGGATGGCGTAGTCTTCTGGCTTGGTTGGATTATCGGTATAAGTATGCGCTAAGGCATTTAAGGTAATAGAAGCCATGATTATTGATCCCTCATTCGTGCTGGGGAATGCACCATCTTGCCTTGAGCGTCAAAGGCGTACAGCTTGTGCGTCGGGAAGTAGACCTTAATTTCTTGATCCACTTGGTAGGCATGAACACCAGACAGATGAAGCACTAAATCAAAGTGTGGATTGTGCACATGTAAGAAGGTTTCAGATCCACTGATCTCTGCTAAATCCACTCGGACTGGCAGTTCTAAATCATCGTCGGAATGAGGTACTAAACCGATATGAGAAGCACGCACACCAAACTGATATTCACCCGGTGTAAGACGACGCAAATCGCTGTTTAAACGGAAATGCACTGTGTCGTCGAAAGTGACTTCCTCTTCGCTGACGCGACCAGGAACCACATTGATGGGTGGTTCAGAGAACATCTCTGCAGTGATAATGTCTTTTGGCTGGTGATAAACCTCGGCGGTTGGCCCCATTTGCAGCAAACGACCTTCGTTTAAAACAGCGGTGTTGCCACCCAGAGCCAAGGCTTCGTTAGGTTCGGTTGTGGCGTAAATGGCGATGCAATTACGGGCTTTGAACAAGGCGCGTAATTCTTGGCGCAGCTCTTCACGTAATTTGTAATCTAAGTTAACCAGAGGCTCATCGAATAAGATGATTTGCGAGTCTTTTACCAAGGCTCTTGCCATGGCAGTACGTTGTTGCTGACCACCAGATAGTTGCAGTGGCAGACGATCAAGGTAAGGATCAATGCGGAGCATTTCAGCGGTTTCACGTACGCGACGGTCGACTTCTTTTTCATCCATTTTTGCTAAACGCAGTGGCGATGCGATGTTTTCGTAAACCGTGAGATTGGGGTAATTGATGAACTGTTGGTACACCATGGAAATGTTGCGTTCGCGAACAGGAACCCCTGTCACGTCCACACCATTCATAAGGATTTTTCCTTTGGTGGGTCGATCAAGACCCGCCATGAGGCGCATTAGTGTGGTTTTACCGGACAGGGTGCGTCCAAGTAAAACGTTGAAAGAGCCGGGTTCGAGAGACAGATTTACGTCATCGATCCACGTCTCGCCTTCAACAACGCGCGATACATTCTGCAGCGTCAGAGACATTGTAAGTACCTTTTTTGTTGTTATTGTTTTCTTGTGTGCACGCTTTTGGTCTTGTGCAAGGCTCAAAAATGAACACACAGCAATTTTGTCTGTATGTAATAAGTACTTACAAAAGCCGTGCCAAAAATATTTTTATGCTTATTAGGACGCTTAACATCATGAAAAATATAGAAATTATTGTCTTTTCCTATTCGTTATTCTGTTTTTCACATTCGAAAAAGTACTGTTCACGACTGTTCAAAGTGTTTAGAGTCATTCAATTAAAGTGAACATTTCATGCACACTTTGACTGTCTAGGTCGGTGTGTTGGAGTTGTAAATGCAAGACGAAGAAGAACAAAAACAACAAAAAAATGCCGCGGAATCTAAGGTTATAGACCCGAGCTCAGAAACGAATTTGGCGCAAACTCACAAAGAGCGCATTCAAGCGTCTTGGTATCGTTGCGAGCAATTTGGCTTGGATCACAGCAGTCGTCCTGATTTTGCGACGCTACCAAAAGGCACCTTAAACGATTTAGTTGATCAGCATCGTAGCTTGTTGGAAACCACTGAAAACGAAGTATTGCCGTATTATGAGAACATCCTTAGCAATTCGGCTTGTATGATCGTTTTGGCGGATCGCCAAGGCCATGTTCTGAACACTTGGGGGCAGCCACGTTTTGGCAGTGCCGCACAACATGGTTTGGTGGGTGGTAACCAATGGACTGAAATGGGGGTTGGCACCAATGCCATTGGGACAGCCCTGATTACAGGTGAAGCGATTCAAGTGGGTCGGGATGAACACTTCTTACGTGCTAATCGCTTCATGGTTGGCTCTGCATCGCCTATTTACAACACCAAAAACGATTTGGTTGGCGTGTTGGATATCTCATCAGACGCGTATTTGCCACAAGATCATACCTTTGGCATGGTCAAGCTCATGTCCCTGAGTGTGGAAAATCGCCTGATATTTTCCGCTTTCCAACAGGAACATTTCATTCTCAGTTTTAATACCAATGTGGTCAGTTTGGACAGTCATTGGTCGGGCATTTTAGTGCTTGATGAAAATGGCACGATTGTCTCTGCAAATCGTCGTGCGGAAGTGGTGTTGGCGAGAGATTTAGCTCTGCTAAATATCAATCAGGTGTTTGATATCGAAATGCGTGAAATTAAGCATCATCCTTTTAGCTTACCGATGAAACTGATTGCCATGGGGCGTTATCAGTTTTACGTCAAAGTCATTCCGCCCGTACAGCAAATTATGCGCATACCAGACTTTCGTCAGCGTGCCGATTATATTGCTCCTAGCCAACCAGAAGTCATTGTTATGAATGAAAAAAATCCGCCAAAAGAAAAAATTAAAAAAGCGGAATCTCCTTCTTCTGCGGCGATTCCAGATAACGTGATTCCACTGTCCGAATTACAGCATGGTGATGATCGGGTGGAGCGTTTAGTTCGTCAGGCTCATAAGATTATGGAGAAAGACATTCCTATTCTGATTCATGGCGAAACGGGGGCTGGGAAAGAAATTTTTGTGCGCAGTTTGCACTATCATAGCTCTCGTTCTAAAGAGATGCTGGTAGCGGTAAACTGTGCCGCCATCCCCGCGGAATTGGTTGAGTCTGAACTTTTTGGTTATGAAAAAGGCGCTTTTACTGGTGCACAAAATAGAGGCTCAATTGGTCTGATTCGTCGCGCCCATCACGGTACGTTATTTCTCGATGAAATTGGTGAAATGCCCATGGCTGTGCAATCGCGTTTATTGCGTGTTTTGCAAGAAAGAGTGGTTACGCCATTGGGTTCAACAGAAGCTTTTCCTGTGGACATTAAACTGATTTCCGCCACCAATCGCATCTTAAAAGAAGAAGTGAAAGAAGGGCGCTTTCGCCAAGATTTATATTATCGAATCTCAGGGTTAAACATCGAATTACCGGCATTACGTGAACGTACCGACAAGGCTGAATTGATTCGTTATTTACATGAACGTCTACGAAAAGAAGAGCCCGGCCCTGCTTTATCGTCAGATATGCTTGAATTATTGGTTAGACATCCTTGGCCGGGGAACATGCGTCAACTTGCTCATGTACTGAAAGTCGGCATGGCAATGGCCGATGAGGAAGAGCTAGAAGAATGGCATTTGCCTGATGATTTTTTTGACGACCTCGATGCGATGGGGCAAGTTGATGATTCAGCATCATCAAAGGCTGCCAGCGAACAAGATGAACCTTTAGAAGACTTGATACCTAGGCTCTTAAACGAGTTTAAAGGCAATGTTTCACAAACGGCAAAAACGGCTGGCGTCAGCCGAAATACGGTTTATAAATACGCGAAGTTAAAAGACGAAAATGAAGAATGATTGCGAGGTTAGAATGGATGAGAAAATTAACCTTATTAAGGACGTTCACATACATGATAGTTAAAAGTGTGTTTGCCATTGTTTTTGCGTGTGTATTGTCTGCTTGCAGCGTTATGAAAGATACGCCTCAGGTTAGCTTGCCTTTGTTGCACGGCTGGCATGATGGCAAAGAAGTTCGCTACATTACCACCGATGTATCAGATCAAGCGGTGGCAAAAGCCAAAAATGCCAATTATGCGCCTCGGTTGCGTGATGCCGTGCCAAATTATCCCAAACCGCCCCAAGTCAAAACGGTATTGGAGCGTGTGTATGCGTTTCCGAATAAAGAGCAAGCTTGGAGCGTGTTTGCTTCTGTCCCCGAACCATTAGGCTATGAAAGCCAAGATACTCATTACTCACCACTTTGGTTGATGTACGTCGTAGTGTGGAAAGACCCAAGTAAGGCAACAGAGCTTAGGTCTGAAGAAGCCATTCTTACGGCTGAAGATCAGGGCTTGGTCACCATCGAACGGACCAATATTGTGCTCAATTGTCCGGTTATTCCGTTTTCCCTTGTTGATTAGAGTCCGATAAAACAACGCTCTAGCTAGGGCGTTCTCGTCTTTCCCAATCTATTTATTCTCGAGAAAAAGTAACTGCTTCGTGCTGTGTCTATTTTTTAATCATGAATATAATTCATTATGTTTAAATTTAATTCACTTTTGTTCATGTTTGTAGTTGCGTATAACGGTACTCACATATTCATTAGGCCGATCGCCAACAAGCAACAAACGGGCAAGTGAGAATAAGGAATAGATCTCCATTTCACTTCAGAAAATAGGATACCAGATCACCATGAGCAACGATTTTACCTTTACCATTAAGAGCATTTGCTTCGATGAAAGCTACCGCCCTTCTAGCAACACTCGCATCACAACGAACTTTGCGAATTTGGCTAGGGGAGAGAGACGACAAGAGAATTTACGCGATGCATTAAGGATGATTAACAATCGCTTTAATGCCTTGGCGCAGTGGGATAACGCAAAGGGAGATCGTTACACTGTTGAACTTGAAATCATTTCAGTTGATGTCGATATTGAAGGGAAGGGTCAGTCCTTTCCAACCATTGAAATCTTAAAGACGAATATTTTTGATCATCACACTGAGCAGCGTATCGAAGGCATTGTAGGAAACAATTTCTCTTCTTATGTGCGTGATTATGACTTCAGCGTTTTGCTGCCAAACCATAACAAAGGCCAAAACGAATTTAGCATCCCTGAAAATTTTGGCGATCTGCATGGAAAACTCTTTAAAAGCTTTGTGGCATCAGACAGCTTTAAAGAAAACTTTAGCAAATCACCTGTTATTTGTCTGAGTGTTTCAGACAATAAAACTTATCAGCGAACAGGAAACCAGCATCCGGTCTTGGGCGTTGAATATGAGCCAAGTGGCACCTCTTTGACCGAACATTATTTCCAGAAGATGGGCTTGCAGGTTCGATACTTTATGCCTGCCAACAGCGCTGCCCCGCTGGCGTTTTATTTTGTTGGTGACTTGCTGAACGATTACAGCAATCTTGAGCTGATTAGCACCATCAGCACGATGGAAACTTTCCAGAAAATCTACCGACCAGAAATCTACAATGCTAACGCGGTCGCTGGAAAGTGCTATCAACCCAACTTAAACAACCTCGATCACTCTCTAACGCAAATTGTTTATGACCGTGAAGAACGCAGTCAATTGGCGAGTGAGCAAGGCAAATTTGCTGAACAGCACTTTATAAAACCTCACCAAAGGCTACTTGAGCAGTGGGCTGCGAATTACGCATAAACGCTAGAATCCATGACGACTTGGTCAATATTACATTTAATAGACGGTATTTTTATTATGACAACAGCGACGAATAACACATTTCTACCCACGTCAACAGCCGGCAGTTTGCCTAAACCCACATGGCTGGCAGAACCAGAAACGCTTTGGTCGCCTTGGAAATTAGAAGGTGACCAATTGCTGGACGGCAAACAGGATGCGTTGCGCATCTCGCTTCAAGAGCAACAGCAGGCGGGCATTGATATTGTTAGTGACGGAGAACAAACGCGCCAACACTTCGTGACCACCTTTATTGAGCACCTCAGCGGTGTGGATTTTGAGAATCGTCAGACGGTGAGAATTCGTGATCGTTATGATGCGAGCGTGCCGACGGTTGTTGGCCCTGTCAGTCGCATCAAGCCTGTGTTTATTGAAGATGCTAAGTTTCTACGTCAGCAAACCAAGCAACCGATTAAATGGGCGCTGCCAGGCCCAATGACGATGATTGATACGCTTTATGATGATCATTATAAAAGCCGCGAAAAGCTCGCGTGGGAATTTGCCAAGATTCTCAATCAAGAAGCCAAAGAGTTAGAAGCCGCTGGTGTAGATATCATCCAGTTTGATGAGCCCGCGTTTAATGTGTTTTTTGATGAGGTGAATGATTGGGGCATCGCGTGTTTAGAACGCGCCATCGAAGGCCTTAAATGCGAAACCGCAGTACATATTTGTTATGGCTACGGCATCAAAGCCAATACGGATTGGAAAAAGACGTTGGGGTCTGAATGGCGACAATATGAAGAAGCCTTTCCTAAGCTGCAACAATCGAATATCGATATCATCTCCCTTGAATGTCATAACTCTCACGTGCCAATGGAATTGCTCGAACTGATTCGCGGTAAAAAAGTCATGGTCGGCGCAATCGACGTGGCGAACCATGCCATTGAGACGCCAGAGGAAGTCGCCAATACTCTGCGCAAAGCATTACAGTTTGTCGATGCTGACAAGCTTTATCCTTGTACTAACTGTGGCATGGCTCCGTTGCCGCGTGAGGTTGCAAGAGGCAAGCTAAATGCCTTGAGCGCTGGTGCAGACATCATTCGAAAAGAGCTGGCTTTATTGTCGAATTAATTTCTTCGGGTGTCATTGCTCGCTGCTCGTGGCGCGAATAACTATAGTCACGATTGTCATTCCCGCGAAGGCGGGAAACCAGTGGTGTTGTCTAAATAGGGTTGTTTTTGGTGAGCATAATTGATTGATTCCCGCCTTCGCGGGAATGACGTATGTATATAGCTAGCGTTAATCCAATAAAACACCGATACCTCGCCCCTTGGTGTGGGGGTATTTTGCCTCAATCGTAAAAAATCCCGTTTCGAATTTATATATCGAAACGGGATTTTTGATGTGTTGCTTCTAATTGTAATAATAGAATCTGGTGAATCTAAATATTCGACACAACTTTTAACATATTCAAAAACGCATCCACGGATTCTACCGCCGCTGACTCATGCATGGTGTGATAGCCAATAGTGGGGATTTGAATGGTTGTGCCATCTACCAAGCCATTGGATGCGGCGATAATACGGCCAAGCTCGGTACTACCGAGGGAGCTTGGCGGCAAACCTTGCTCAGCCCGTTTGGCGTTTTCATTTTCTACATAACGGTTCTTGTATAAATAACTGACGTTGTTTTTGACGCACAGTTCTTCAAGAAGCTTGGTGCTGTCTTTATTAAAGGTGGCGTTGGCGTCTTTTTCCCTAAGTACCAGAAGCTGTTCATTGGCGGCTTCTACGTTGGGAAATGGGCTGGTATCCACTACAAACAAGCGGTTGGTTGAGCCACCAAAGCGGCGGAACCACTCAAGCAAATAGCGCCAGCTTTTTCCTGCTTCTTCCTGTGCGGTAAAAAAGGCGGTGCCTTTGAAACCATGGTCAAAAAGATGCACCAAAGCCGCGGCTGAAATCACGTTGTCTAACTGACCTTCTAAGCGATTATCAACTACATGTAATTGGTCTTTAAACGCAATGGGAGTGCCAGCGACAACGCTCTCTAAGCCTTCTGTTTCGAAAATTAAGTTGTTACGAAATTCACAAACGTATGAGCTTTTAATGGTGCCTTTGCCACGGTATACGCCAGACCAAGGCTCGTAGGCGTAGATTTCTTCATGGTTGAAACGCTCTGTAACCTTGGTCATCAACTCCTCAGAAACCGAGTTATTCAACAAATCGGTGCGATTAGCTGAAACAAACGCGGCGTATTGGAATTCGTTCGGGCCCGTACACACCAAGCCATGACGATCAATGTGCGCAGAGAACATGGTGCTAAACGGATCGCTGCCTTGGGCAACCAACAAACCTTCGTACCAAGTGACCTTTGCCCCTCGCTCTTCCAGTTCGCGTTGTAAAACACGGAAAAATGAATGCTCTGCGCCAACCACACTGGGTGCGCGAATAAGCAGTTTGAGCAGATCGATAAAGTCATCACTAGGCATGCAAATAGGTTCCAAAAAAGGGGTAAGTCGAAGCTTGTTTATAAACTGAATTAGAGAATTTACATACTCTTTTTATCTCAAAATAACTTAATTTTTTCATCAGATAACAAAAAGAGCATCGTGCTCTTGGTAAAGATCAGCTACCCTCTAGTGCATGTCGAATTCTAATCGGTACGGGAAGGTGTAAATGCTATTTGGAAAAAAAAAACTATTATCTAGAGTGAAGGAGTTAGAAAAAGAGCTAGCTTCCTTTCAAGAAACGCAAGCGGATCTTAGACAAGAGATGCTGTATTTCTCTATGACTCCAGACGGAATAATAGTCGATGCAAATACACTCTTTTTACAATCCAGTGGTTTTGATAAAACGGAATTAACAGATAAAAACATTAAAGACTTTATTCTTGGCAAGTCTTTAGAAAAAGAACACTGCAAAAAAATGTTATCGGCAATTAGCGAGAAGAAACATTGGCATGGTGCTTTACAGCTTGAAACGAAGCAGGGTAAAGAAGCCTGGTATCGGTCGATTATTCAACCGAAAAAACAAGCAGACAGTGGGCGTGTAATATTAGAAGTTTACTCAGCCGAACTTACACGAACCATCTCTCAGTCTAAAGAAGTCGAAGACATGTTGGCGGCATTGAATCGATCCTCAGCTGTGATTGAGTTTAGCCTAGATGGCATCATACTGAATGCCAACGACAACTTCTTAAAAGGCATGGGTTATTCTAAAAGCCAAATTGTAGGTCAGCATCACAGAATGTTTTGTGAACCGAAAGAAGCGGAATCTCAGGAATATAAACAGTTTTGGCAGCGTTTACGTTCAGGTGAGTTTGTTTCCGATCGATTTAAACGCATTGATAGTCACGGACATGATGTGTGGTTAGAAGCGTCTTATAACCCAATCCATGATGAAACTGGCAAGCTGTACAAAGTGGTTAAGTTCGCGACGGTTATTACTGAGCAAATGAAGCGTGAGCTTGCAATTTCAGAAACCTCTCTGGTTGCTTACGATATCTCTAAAAAAAGCGATCAAGATGCCGTTAATGGCAAAAAAGTCATTGAGTCTACTATTCAAACAATGAATGAATTGTCGATGCAAATGAGCGAGGCAAGCACAGGAATATTTGAACTGAATACTCAATCTATGAAGGTGGCGAAACTGGTTGAAAGTATTCGAGGTATTGCCGATCAAACAAATTTGCTTGCGCTCAATGCTGCGATAGAAGCCGCACGAGCTGGTGAGCAGGGACGAGGTTTCGCGGTGGTTGCTGATGAAGTCAGGCAGCTTGCTTCTAGAACCAGCTCGGCGACAGAAGAAATCATCAGTGTGGTTGGGGACAACAAAAAGCTGACAGAGCAGGCCGTATCACTTATCGAAGAAAGTATGGAGAAGGCTCAAAAAGCCCTCGACCTTTCAACCGAAGCGGGTCATGTGATGAATGACATTCAGACAGGCTCAAGACAAGTGGTTGATGCCGTAAGCCAATTTAACAATAAGTTATAAGCGCTTTTGAAATATAGAAATAACATCAATATCCCCTAAGCTTTTACTCTTAGGGGATTTTTTTATGCTAAAAAAGCAATTGATACTGAGCCTTTAAAACAAGGCCATCTGATCACCTTCCTTTGGCGGAACCGCAAAATGACGACAATCGAGATAGCTTAGGCGGTTGTCATCCAATCCATACTTGCGTCGGGCTCTGTGAAAACGTTGGTTAATTAAATCCGCAAAAATACCTTCCCCCGTCATGCGTTTGCCAAATTGGCTGTTGTAGAGCTTGCCACCGCACATGTCCATAATGCGCTGCAAAACGTGTTCAGCTCTGTCTGGGTAATGCTGGTGGAGCCAGTCGGAAAATAAAGGCGCCACTTCGTGAGGCAAGCGCAACATGATGTAATTGATGGATTGCGCGCCAACCTCCGCGCAAGCGGCGATGA
This sequence comes from Marinomonas sp. FW-1, assembly GCF_005222245.1. Taxonomy (NCBI): domain Bacteria; kingdom Pseudomonadati; phylum Pseudomonadota; class Gammaproteobacteria; order Oceanospirillales; family Oceanospirillaceae; genus Marinomonas; species Marinomonas sp. FW-1. Next base: position 303,714 of record NZ_CP025987.1, read on the forward strand.
TTTCTTCTAGCTCGTTATCGTTGATAAAAGGAATCACCGGTGCGACAAGAACCGAAACCGGAATCCCAGCTTCCCGTAAGGTTTTAATCACTTGTAAACGTGTTTTTCCTGATGCCGTTCTAGGTTCCAAAATACGCTTTAAATCGTTATTGAGCGTCGTCACGCTGATCGCCACATGGATAAGCTTTTTTTCTGCCATTTGCGCGAGCAAATCTAGGTCTCTAAGAATTAGAGTGCTTTTGGTTATTAGCGAGATGGGCTGATTGTGGGCCAAGGCAATTTCTAATAATTGCCGAGTGATTTTGAGTTGTTTCTCAATCGGCTGATAGGCATCAGTATTGATGCCTAATGCAATGGGTTCGCAGCGATACTTTGGGTGTGCCAGTTCTTCTTCAAACAAAAACGCTGCATTGGTTTTGGCAACCAGTTTGGTTTCAAAATCCAACCCTGGCGACAAATCTAAATAAGCATGAGTTGGTCGAGCAAAGCAATACACGCAACCATGCTCGCAGCCTTTATAAGGATTCACCGACATGTGAAAAGGAATGTCAGGAGAGGAATTGCGGCTGATGATGCTTTTGGCGCGTTCATGACGAACTTCTGTTTTGGGCGATGATGTTTCCAGCAAAGCAATCGCTTCGTCGTTTTCATCTACTTCAACCAGCGTAATAGCAAAGCGCCCAGCCATATTATTGGCTGTGCCGCGCCCCTTGATAGGATGATTGAAAGGCGATGGCTCGCCTTTTTGATCGCTGTTATTGGTAAAAGAAGCAGACATAAAACACTCAAAATACTGTATATATAAACAGTATTTTGAGTGTTGAATTTTAATAAAGCAAGTTTTCTTTTGTTGGCTTATTTAGAGCGAGACGTTCCGCTTTTGGCGCATCAAAAAGACGAAGGCGATGCCGCCGACTAGGCCAGTAAGAATGCCGATTGGCATGTCTTCCGGTGGCATGATGATTCTGGAAGCAATGTCAGCCGCGACGAGGAACAGAGCGCCGAATATCGCGGATAGAGGTAAGACTTTGCGGTAATCGCCGCCAACCAATAAACGCACGATATGCGGCACCATCAGGCCGACAAAGCCGATGACACCGGAAAAGGCGACGGCTGCGCCAGTCAGCAGCGCGCAGACAACAATCACAATCAGGCGGAATCGCTCAACCGGAACGCCTAAGGTGCTGGCGCTTTCATCGCCAAGCGTCATGGCATTTAGATAACGGGCGTTGTAAATCAGATAGCCGGAACCTAATAAAAGCGTGACCAGTGGAAACCAAAGCTGTCCCCATTGAGCAAGCCCCAAGCCGCCGAGCATCCAGAAAATCACCGTATGAGATGAGCGGTGATCGCCCATAAAAATGAACAGATTCCCTAAGGCTGTCAGCACAAAGGCTACCGCCACGCCCGCCAGAATCAAACGTCCTGCGCTGTGCGCTGAGGAAAAATTCGCCACCGCTAAGACTAGAAACATCGCCAACAAAGCACCAAGAAAAGCAAACACGGGAACCGTCACCACGCCTAAAATCATGCCTGTATGGAGCAAGGCGATAATCGCCCCTAACGCCGCACCAGAAGATACACCCAATAAATGTGGATCCGCCAAAGGGTTGCGAGTTACGGATTGCAACGCGGCGCCCACAATCGCCAAAGCCGCGCCGACCATAGCAGCGAGTAACGTTCTTGGCAAACGCACCGCCCAGATGATGTTTTCTCGTCCCATCGACCAATTAGGCAGTGTATTGGTGATCGACAGTTTATGACCGATCACGCTCCACACAGTGGATTGGCTAATGGATACGGAACCCACGCCAATTGCCACGCCCATTAATAACAGCAGTAAGATGCTGAGCATGATTAACAAAGCAGGCAAGGGAACACGTCCCATAATGGTGAGCTTTTTGTTGGCAGGCTTCATAACGCGGTTCTAAAAGCCTCGGCTAAGCGTTTGATCGCATTAATATTACGCGGGCCGGGTGTGGCTTCCACGTATTCTAAAACGACAAAATGGTTGTTTTTCACCGCCGGAATGTTTTCAAAAGCAGGGTTGCTGCGCAAGAAATTGATCTTTTGTTCTGCGGTCACATCGCCATAGTTAACGATAATAATAAAGTCTGGTGCACGATCAATGACGGCTTCCCAGCCCATTTGTGTCCAGCTTTTTTGTACGTCATCGACGATGTTTTTGCCGCCTGCGGCTTCGATTAGCGCGGTTGGCATGCCATAGCGACCCGAGGTAAAGGGTTGTTCTTCACCGGAATCGTAAACGAAGACTTTTGGTGCTGTTTTTAATGGCGCTAGATTCGCTTGGAAATTCTCAAGGTCTTGTTGGTAACCTTGTATCAAGGCCTGTGCTTGTTCTTCTTTGCCAAAAATACGACCTAGGTTTAGTAAATCCACATAAAGGTCATCCATGGAAACTTTCGGTTTGTCCATGATGTGAATACAGCTTTCTGTTAACTCATACACCTTGATCCCAAGCGGTGCCAAGGTGTCAGGCGTAACGCCACCTCCAACACGCATACCATAGTTCCAGCCCGCAAAATAAAAGTCCGCGTCAGCACCCAAAAGCACTTCTTTGCTGGGGTATTTTGGCGAAAGTTCAGGTAATTCACCGATGCCATTACGCAATTTTGGATCTAAGGTTTTCCAGCCAGACACGCCAGTAAAACCGACCATATGATCTTGCAGGCCGAGTGCTAACATCATCTCGGTCAAGTTGACGTCGTTTGATACAGCCGCTTTTGGTGCTTGATTGAAGGTAACTTGGCGGTCACAGCTTTGTACGGTGACAGGGTAATCAGAGGCACTCGCTAAGCCTGTGTGTAAAAGACTTAACAATGCGCCACTAACGAGTAATGATGTGTGTTTGATGTTTGTAGTAACACTCGTTGTCATGAATTTATCCTGTTAATCATTGATATAAAAAGAGAATCTTGGGCGTTGTGTAATGGGGTGCTCATCAATGATGGTGTCCACATCAAATACTTGTTTTATGCGTTGTTTGGTAAAGACATCGTTTGGTGGCGAGCAAGCTTGCATTTCGCCATTCTGCATAACCAGTACCCGATCAGCATAAGCAGAGGCTAAGGCGAGATCGTGCAATGACACGATGAGCGTGCAAGGCAGTTTTGCTAATAACGCGAGCACATCGAGTTGGTGGCGAATGTCTAGATGATTGGTTGGCTCATCTAGAATCAATATGTCAGGGCGCTGCGCTAAGGCTCTGGCGATAATTACCCGCTGGCGTTCACCACCAGACAAAGAGTCGAAGGAGCGCTCGGCCAAATGGGCCACATCAAGTAAGGCGAGTGCGTTTTCGACGATTTGAGAATCTTCCTCGGAGCGCCCCCAGACAAGAGACTTTGGCGTCAGTCCGATTTCGACCATTTCAAAAACGCTGAGGCCAAATTCTCCTCCTGTGTCTTGTAAAACGGTGGCGATGCGTTGAGCACATTGGCGTGGCGATAGCGACCAGATGTCTTTACCATCAAGCAAAACTGTGCCATTGCTGGGTTTATTGGTGCGATAAAGGCAGCGTAATAAACTGGTTTTCCCTGATCCATTTGGGCCAACAATGGCAAGAAATTCACCTGGGTGAACCGTCACTGTGACAGGCTTAAGTAATGCTTTGTCTCGATATGGAGACCAAGCCACGTCGTTCAACTGCATACATGCAGGTCGGCAACTAGAAAAAAACGAGTAGGAAGAATCCTCTTGTTGGGTGTCGCTTGGTAGAGTTGAAGGCGCTTCATTAATCAAGGTAAATCGGGTTCCGTAGAGGTGTTTGTTACATGATAACATCGAATGTCGTAAATACAGTCAATCCTTCTCCCTGCTGATGAAAAATAGCGGAGAGAAGGATATATAGACGAGCAGAGACTATACGGAAGGGTGTTTCACGCAACAAGGTTTGCTGGCTGGTGAATTTTCATCTTCTCATGTGGGAATTAAATAATGTGTGCTTGATTAATGGGAATAAACCAATCCAAGGCTTCGATGTCTTTAATCCAGCGCTGAATATTAGGATAGTCGGATAATTGATAAGCGCCACCTTCTTCCGCCACATGGGTATAAGGAAACAAACAAATATCCGCCAGTGTGATGGAATCACCGACTAAGTAAGTTTGCGTGGCTAACGTGTCTTCCATTTGTTTTAACGCGGCGCGGCCTTGCTCAATACGATCTGGCAGCATGTGTTTTTTTAGCTCCGTCATGGCGTTATGAGTCAGCCAAAAACGTGGCGAGGCAATGTTTGGCTCGTGGCTGTATTGCTCCCAAAATAACCATTTATAGACCTTGGCTCTAAGCATGGCATTGTTTGGTAACAAGGCCGATTGGTGTTGTTCTGCAAGATAGAGAATCACCGCATTACTTTCGCTCAAGCACTCCCCATCGTCCAACTCCAGCACTGGAATTTTCCCGTTTGGATTCATCGCCAAAAAAGATTCTGTGTGCGTTTCCCCTTTGGTAATGTCATATTGTTTCAGTGTTACTTTCAGGCCTAAGCAAGCGCATAACAAACGGATTTTATAACCGTTCCCTGAGGGTAAAAAATCGTGCAGAATCATAAGTCTTTCCTTCTTTGTTGATGGTCTGATCATGTGACAAGACTGAAACAGAAAAAAGCCAATTAAATTGAAGGCTGGCATAACGCATTTTGATGAATGATCAAATGAGAGAACGGTATTGGATACGGAACTATTAAAAACCCTAGTGGCTATTGTCGATCACGGTAGTTTTCAGCGTGCCGCTATGCAAACCTTTCGCACGCCATCGGCCATCAGCATGCAGATGAAACGACTGGAAGAACAAGTTGGCACCGAGCTGTTTTGCAAACAAGGTCGAGAGCAAGTGCTCACCGAAGACGGCCAACAGCTGGTGCATTACGCACGGCGAATTTTGCAGCTGCAAGAAAGCGCATTGCAATCCATCAAAGGTCCACAGCAGGGTGTCTTGCTTAATCTTGGTTGTCCGAATGATTATGTGGCGAATTTACTCGTTGTCGTTATGTCTGTCATGGAAGCCATGTTGCCGAATATTCGCTTTCGAATTCGCACGGGGACATCGGTTGAACTAAGAGAATTGATGGACAAAGGCGAAGTGGACTTGGCTTTAGTCACGCGAACACCTGATAGCGACGAAGGCTTAACCTTGTTTCAAGACAAAGGCGTCTGGGTGGCGAAAAAAGGCTTTGACTGGACGACTCTGAACCCTTTGTCATTGGCGCTATACGAACCGAGCTGTAAATTCCATTCCAGCGCCGTTGATGGTTTGCAGAAGAAAGGCACGGATTATCAGCTGTACTGCGTCACGGCTAATCTCACCCTGATTGAAAGCCTGCTGATGGCCGAAAAAGCCATCTCCGCTATCGCCAGCATCAGCGTGAATGACTCACTAGACATCATCGAGAGCGATTTATTGCCCGCCTTGCCTGCCGTACAAATAGCCTTCTCACGCTCTGCCTCCGCACCGGATTGGCTAACGGTTGCGTGGATAGAAGAAGTGATTGAGCGGGTGAGAAAATAAATCTAGAGGCTGTTTAAGTCTCTGTCACCGTATAAAACCGCTCAACATTTTTCGTCACTTGACCCCAATGAGACGCTTTCACTCTGGTTTGATGTTTTTCAAATGCGACTTTGTCGGTGAATTCTTCATACACATCAAAGCGTTGAGGGTTGTCTGAATCTTGGGTCACCGTGAAGGCGATGCAACCCGCTTCTTGATGAGTCAGCGCGATGTGGTTTGGTAGTTCTGCCAATACCGCGTCTAGATCTTCTGTTGGTACTTCAATATGGCCGCTTAGGGTGACTTTTGACATGGTCGTTCGTCCTATGTGATATTCGATAATAGCAGAGTCTTAAAACAAGATTGTCATTTTGATGTTTTGGAAGGTGTTAATGTGTAAAATGTTTAATCATTATCGCTATAACTATTCGCGCAACCATCCATGAGAACTTATGACTTCTGACAATTCGCTATTTCCTAAAAATCCATTATTACTCGACAACCAGTTGTGTTTTGCCCTTTACTCGACGTCTCTTGCGATGACGCAGTTTTATAAAGAGCCGCTTTCAGCGATCGGTCTGACCTATCCGCAATATACGGTGATGTTGATTTTGTGGGAGCAAGATGGCGTGAGCTTGAAGCACATCAGCGATGCGCTTGGGCAAAAATCTGGTGCGCTTACGCCCGTAATCAAGCGTATGGAAGCTGATGGATTAGTGCAGCGTTTACGTGGTGTGGACGATGATCGTAGCTTGAGTATTGCCTTGACTGAAAAAGGCAAAAAGCTGCGTGAACAAGGTTTAGAAGTAAACCGCTGTGTTGCTGAAGCCTGCGGAATCGATATGAATGAAGTGGTCGCTTTACGTGAGCAGCTCGTTGCCCTTAGGAAAAAACTTACAAAATAGGGGTTGCGCAATAATAGTTATTGCAATAACATAAATTCATCGGCTCATTTCAGTGAGCCTTTATTTTTAACTTTATAGTTATCGCGATAATGATTAAGTAAGCAATATTCATCAATAGTGTTATTAAGGAGCAATATTATGAAACCTATTTACAGCGCAACAGCAACATCCACTGGTGGCCGTGACGGTCGTTCTGTTTCATCTGATAATAAATTGGATCTTGCCCTAAGCACGCCAAAAGAACTCGGCGGCGCGGGTGGTGAAGGGACTAACCCAGAGCAGCTATTTGCCGCTGGTTACTCTGCTTGCTTTATCGGCGCATTTAAGCTGGTAGCATCCAAACAAAAAGTGAAACTTCCAAATGATGTCAGCATAACGGCGACTATTGGTATCGGTGAAAACACCAAAGGCGAAGGTTTTACTATCTGCGCAGATCTAGAAGTGGATGTACCTGGCGTAGAAAAAGACGTTGTTGAGCAATTGGTTGAAGCCGCTCACAAAGTTTGCCCATATTCCAATGCAACACGCGGCAACATTGATGTGAACTTCACTATCAAATAAACGCTTTCAATTTGAAGCGTTAGTCTGAGAGTCCCTTTTGCATGAATTTGCAGAAGGGATTTTTTGTTGCGTTTTAATCGTGGGCTTAAGCGACTACACTGGTGCTTGGTACGATAAATTTTCTGATTTAAATAGAGGTGAAACAGCATGACACATCGAAAGCTTGAACAGCATGAGATAGAACAAGCACTTAACCAATTAAATACAGAAGCGTCAGAAAATTGGGCGATAGAAGACGAAAAGCTCAGTAAAACCTTCAAATTTAAAAGCTTTCAGCATGCTTTTGGTTTTATGACGATGTGCGCTATGTACGCGGAAAAGAAGGATCATCACCCAGAATGGTTCAATGTGTACAATAAAGTCAGCATTCAACTGACGTCCCACGATGTGTCAGGTGTGTCTAATAAAGATTTTGATTTAGCGAAGAAAATGGAAGCCTTTGCATCAAAATGTAACGCATAGTACGAATACCGAGGCCATCTAGTTTGGCTTCCAATATCTTTTATTGAGCGATTAATTGGCCATTATGGCCGCTAATAATTGACTAGAAGTAGGCACCAGTCCGACCTTGATCTCGAAAGGTTTGAACACCTTGTTGATGATTTCAGTGGTGTAATTCCCCTTGTCGTTTTCGATTTCGGACAGTGTTTTACGCGATACACCAGTCAGCTTCGTGTACGCATCTTGTCTTAAACCTAGGACACTTACACGTAGCTCCCGCAAGGCCATACCTTGTGTGATTTCATTCATTAATAAGCGTTTAATGATTTGATTGATCGCAATCAGCTGTTCTTCATTTGTCATCGGCTCTAGGCTTTTCGACGCACGCTGACGAATTGGATTACTCGTCGTCGAGCTATCTTCTGGCAAAACCTTGGCTGGTTTTTTAGTCACTTCTACTGGTTTCTTTGCCTTTACCTCCTTCTTGGTTTTCGCCTGCTTTTTAGCTTCTAACTTTTCTTGTTTCTTCTTTTTTAACTCATTCTTTTTCGATTTAGATTTATGTTTCTTCATCGGTTGGGCGCTGTCTAATAGATCTTTCATCTTCATTTTTTTATTTCCGTAGGCTTTCAATAAAGCATAGTTGAATACTATTAATGAAGTGAGGGTACAGAGCTAATATGACAGATAAGTAACAATAATTAACAAAAGCAAAATAATTTAAATTATTTTTTTAGTTTATAGGTACTTACAGCATTGCCACCGAATACTCTGGCCTTGGATAAGTTGTTTTGTGTCAAGTACCGTTCAACGGTATCGAACCACTTAGTGTAAGACGATGCTAAAAGGCTGACTGGCCAGTCGCTGCCCCAGAGGACTCTTTGTTCCCCGAAGACGTCAAAAATAGTATCGATATAAGGAAACAAATCCTTTGCTTGCCAATCATTGCTTGCTTCAGTGACGAGACCAGAAAGCTTGCAGCTGACGTTCGGTAAATCTCGAAATGCACTGAGATCTGAACGCCACTGATGTAATTTATTTTCTTTAATATTGGGTTTCGCTCCATGATTGATTACAACCTTTAGATTACGGTGTTGGTCTATCAGCAGTTTTAAATTTTTTAAATGTTGAGGTTTAACGAGAGCATCGAACACAAGCTGATGTTGGCTTAAGCTTTGTAACGTATTGGAAACGGCAGGGCTGAGCATCCAATCAATGTCTTCAATATCTTGGATCATTGGACGAATGCCCACTAGTTTAGGATGTTTGGATAGCTTTACTATGCTTTTCGGTGCATTGAGATTATCAAAATCAACCCATCCGACGACCCCTTTAATGCTTTCATATTGTTCACTGAGTTGTAATAAAAAGAGGGTTTCTGCTTCTGTGGGGGCAGCTTGAACCAGTATGGTTCCATCGACATTATGCCGGTTTAATAAGGGCGTTAAATCATCTGGTTCGAAGTCTTTATATAGCGTTGTTAACTCAGGCGTTAACCAGCCATAATCGTTCCGCTTTATACGCCAGAAGTGCTGATGAGCATCAATCCGCATGATTTATGACTCCTTTTTTTACGAAGATATTCGCGTAGGGACGAATGTCTGAGGTTTGAATAATAACGAAGGCTTTTTTGGCTCTTTCGTAAAACTCGAATCGCTCAAGCCCAATTGGACGGGTGGTGATGTTGGTTTTTTTTAGAATGATTTGTGTGAAATCTTCCACCGTTGGAGGAATGATCTCAGGATGGTCAACCGTTTCCATGGTAACGAAAGGGTTTTCAACAAAAGTATCGATAGGGAAGAGCGTGAGTATGGCGGATAAGGTTTCAGAGCTGTTTACACCGCTTAGCCTAATGCACTCTCGACCATGGCTGGTGGCTGGAAAATTGGCATCGGTGATGAGTAATTCATCACCGTGTCCCATGGCTCTCATAGCATACAGCAGTTCGGGTGGAATGATACTTGGTATATGATAAAGCATGTTGTTCCTCTTTGTTTTTATTATGGAAAGAGCTTTGTAATAAAACGGTACTTTCACTATTTTATGAATTACATTTTGAAATACTCAGCATGAGATTCTTCCAATGGCAAAATTCTAGGGATCAGTTGGCCAATGTGGTATTTCATAGCTTCTCGGGCGGCATCCACATCTTGTTCTTTGATCGCAGCAAGAATCGCTTGATGTTCTTTCACTGCTTCCGCTGGTCTGCCTTCTTCAGGCAAAATCAGCATACGCGCTCTCACTAAGTGTAGGGAAACGCTGTCTAATACCTGTGAAACACCGTTAAATCCCGTGAAGTTCATCAGTAATGTGTGGAATTCTTCATCCGCTTGATAAAAACCCACGAAGTCTTTGTCTTCCACCAATAACGCTTGCATTCGCACATTGCGAGTCAAGGCAGCTAATTGTTCATCGCTGCGCTCTTGCGTTACTTTTTCAACAGCGGCGACTTCTAACGCTTGCCTTAAAAAGCTTGCCTCGCGTATTTCATCCATGGAAAAACAAGATACTTTGGTCGCTGATTGTGGGATGACATCGACTAAACCTTCCGCTGAAAGTCTTGCTAATGCTTCAGCAACCGGAGAGCGGGAAACACCCAGCTGCTCACAAATTGCGCCTTTTCGAATCACAGTGCCGGGCGGGTATTGCATGGAAAGTATGGCCTCTCGCAATGATTGATATACCCGCTGAGACAGTGAACCGCTCAAGTTCTGGATTTTATTAAGCGATGACTCTGCCATAATTTTATTTCCTTAATACTAACATGTTAGTTGACGATTGAAGTTGTTGGTGCTAGTTTGAATATACAACAACAATAATTAAATGTGAATTTAGAACAGGGGATTGCCCATGATCATTGGGTCCAAACAAACTATTCGTTTACACGCTAATGATAACGTCGTTATCGCCTTAAGTGATCTTGCTGAAGGAAGTAAATTAAACGAATTTGGCGTTACGCTACTTAGCTATGTTCCAAGAGGCCATAAGGTCGCTGTTAAGAATATAGCGAAAGGCGATAATGTTATTCGCTATGGCCAAATCATTGGCCAAGCCACGCAAGCTATTGCAGTGGGAGAACATGTGCATGTTCAAAACATGGGCATGGGCGAGCATCTTCAAGATTATGCGTTTTCTCAAAGCAGCAACTCATTACCTCCAATTTTAATCCCTCGCACTTTTAACGGTTATCACCGTGAAAATGGCAAAGTTGGTACGCGTAACTATCTCGGTATTTTAACCTCGGTCAATTGTGCTGGTTCCGTCGCGCGTTTTATCGAAGAAGCGGCAACTAAAACGGATTTCCTAAAAGAGTATCCGAATATTGATGGCATCGTACCGATTGTTCATAGCACTGGCTGTGGCATGTCGGGTCAAGGCGAAGGTTATCAAACTCTTCATCGCACGCTTACGGGTTACGCCAATAATCCAAATTTTGGTGGTATTTTGTTAGTCGGTCTCGGCTGTGAAGTACTACAAGTGTCTAGCCTTGTGGGCAGCCAAGAACCGAGCGCTGCCTTTCGTTATATGACGATTCAGTCTGAAGGCGGCACGCGAAAAACAATCGAAAAAGGTTTACAGGAACTGCATTTATTAGCTCAAGAAGCAAATAAAGCAACACGAGAACCTGCGCCTGTCTCAGAAATTATGGTCGGTATGCAATGTGGTGGCTCCGATGGCTATTCCGGCATTACGGCAAATCCAGCTTTAGGTTATGCCTCTGATTTATTAGTTCGTCACGGTGGCACGACTATCCTCTCAGAAACCTCTGAAGTGTATGGTGCGGAACATTTATTGACGCGACGTGCTGTGTCTACGGAAGTCGGACAAAAACTGATTGATCGGATTCATTGGTGGGAAGATTACTGCGCCCGCAATGGTGGCGAAATGGACAATAACCCAAGCCCCGGTAATAAAAACGGCGGACTAACAACCATTCTTGAAAAGTCCCTAGGGGCGGTTGCGAAAAGCGGAAGCGCGCCATTAACCGATGTGTATTTATTCGGCGAAGCGATTGATAAAAAAGGTTTCGTGTTTATGGATAGTCCAGGGTTTGATCCTTGTTCCGTCACCGGTCAGGTGGCATCGGGCGCCAACATGATTATTTTTACCACAGGACGGGGTTCGGTTTCTGGTTATAAGCCTACGCCTTGTATTAAGTTGGCTACCAACACCGAGATGTATCGCCGTCTTCAAGAAGACATGGATTTGAATTGTGGGGATATTGTCACGGCTGGCGTATCGATTGAAGAAAAAGGGAAAGAGCTATTTGAACTAATAATTCGAATTGCATCAGGTGAAGAAACAAAAAGTGAAGCGCTGGGTTTTGGTGGGGCAGAATTTGTGCCTTGGCAAATTGGCGCAGTGATGTAGGTCTTTTTTCAATTTAATAAAAACAAATAAAAGGTAGCTGTTGGCAGTGGTGGTGACAACTACTTAAACGGGGAAAAACTTATGAGACTCAAGGGAAAAACAATATTAATAACAGCTGCTGGTCAAGGAATTGGTAGAGCAAGTGCCGAAGCCTGTTTAAAAGAAGGGGCGAATGTCATTGCGACGGATATCAATGCTGAGGCGCTTAAATCTTTGCAGCAAGATTGCCCAGCTATACAAACACATATACTCGATGTTATGGACGCCAATTCGATTAAATCATTCGCAGAGCAGATGCCCAATCTAGATGGTTTGTTTAATTGCGCAGGTTTTGTTCATAACGGCACTGTTCTAGATATTAGTGATGAAGATTGGGAGTTCAGTGTGAACTTGAATGTCACTTCTATGATGCGTATGTGTCGAGCTTTTCTACCTGGCATGATGAAACAAGCTGAAATCACAGGTTCTTCTTCTGTCGTCAATATGGCTTCTATGGCCTCTTCAATCAAAGGCTTCCCAATGCGAACAGCCTATGGCGCGACGAAAGCAGGTGTCATTGGATTATCAAAAGGCATTGCAGCGGATTTTGTAAAGCAAGGAATTCGCTGTAACTCAGTCTGCCCCGGAACTGTTAATACACCTTCTTTGCAAGGCCGTATTGCTTCGGCTGCGGATCCTGTTCAAGCGCAAAAAGATTTTATCGCTCGCCAACCTATGGGGCGCCTAGCTGAGGTAAGTGATATTACACCAATTATTGTGTACTTGTTATCTGATGAAAGTGCGTTTATGACGGGGCAGTCTTTGCTCGTAGATGGTGGTGTGACGATTTAATTACGTCACGTAGATGATATTCGAATCAGCCTACTATTTGTTACGGAGTAAAAACGATGCCGTTATTGGTTGAAATGAGTGGAATTGAAAAACGATTTCCCGGTGTATATTCGCTTCGAGGTGTTAATTTCGACCTTGAAAAAGGTGAAGTACATGCTTTGATGGGCGAGAACGGTGCTGGCAAGTCGACGTTGATGAAAATACTGTCTGGTGTGTATCAAAAAGATAGTGGCACCGTAAAAGTTGATGGCCAACTTGCTGTCTTTGATGGCCCAAAAGCTGCGCAAAATGCGGGTATTGGCATCATTCATCAGGAACTGAGTTTGATGAATGATCTGACCGTTGCTCAAAATGTGTTTATTGGTCGAGAGCCTCGTTCTGCTTGGGGGGTGATTGACGAAAAACGTTTAAATGCTCAGGCAAGTGACATCTTTGAGAAGATGAATTTCGATATTGATCCGATGACTGAAATTGGCAGTTTAACGGTCGCTAAGCAACAGATGGTCGAAATAGCCAAGGCTTTATCTTTTCAATCACGTGTTCTCATTATGGATGAGCCAACAGCGGCTTTGAATGATGCGGAGATTGCAGAGTTGTTTGTCATTATCCGTCGCCTGAAAGCGGAAGGCGTTGGCATCATCTATATCAGTCACAAGATGGATGAAATCAAGCAAATCGCAGATCGCGTTACTGTGCTACGCGATGGCGAATTCATCGGCACAGTCGAGGCTAAAGAGACGCCATTATCTGAAATCATTTCGATGATGGTCGGTCGCGAAGTAAAAGATGAAACGGTTGATATCCCCGATTTGTCTGATCAACCAGAGTTACTTGCCGTGAAAGGCCTGAATCGTGGAAAAGAGATTAGGGATGTTAGTTTTTCTCTCAAGAAAGGTGAAATTTTAGGTTTTGCGGGTTTAATGGGAGCAGGGCGAACCGAAGTAGCTCGTGCTATTTTCGGTGCAGATCCAATCGATTCTGGTGAGGTTTGGGTGAATGGTAAGCACTGCCCAATCGAATCTCCCAGTGATGCCGTTGCTGCAGGTATTGGGTATTTGTCGGAAGACCGTAAACACTTTGGCTTAGCTTTAGGTATGGATGTGCGAGCCAACATCGCTATGGCGGCGTTAAATCGTTTTACTGGTTCTGTAGGAGCACTGAATGAATCGGAAATTAGTTCTGTAGCCAATGGCTATATTAAGCAGTTAGGTATTAGAACCCCGTCTGATACACAGGAAGTCGGCTTTTTGTCTGGTGGTAATCAGCAAAAAGTAGTCATTGCAAAATGGTTACTAAGAGACTGTGACATTTTGATTTTTGATGAACCAACGCGAGGGATTGATGTGGGTGCCAAGTCGGAGATTTATAAATTATTAGAATCTCTCGCCAAGCAAGGTAAAGCGATTATTGTCATTTCTTCGGAGCTACCTGAAGTAATGCGCCTAAGCCATCGAATTGCCGTTATGTGCCAAGGGAAACTTACTGGAATATTGCCCGGTGGAAAAGCAACAAATCAAGAACAAATTATGGCATTAGCCACTCAGTAAAGGCTAACAGGAGAGAAAAATAATGATAACCGAAAGCCAAAAGGCATCACCAAGTTTTATCAGTAAGTTGATAAAAATGTCAGCACATCAGCGAGTGCTCGCTTTTGCGAGTTTGATCGTATTATTGATCGTGTTTTCTATCGCATCCCCGAATTTTATGCAGACGTCGAATATGCTGGCGATTCTGCAAGCGACATCTGTTAATGGTGTTCTAGCAGTGGCAGCCACGTTAGTAATTATCTCCGGTGGTATTGATTTATCCGTCGGAACCTTGATGACATTCACCGCTGTAGTTGCTGGTGTACTGTTAACCAATATGAATTTGCCACTGCCAATAGGTGTGCTTGGTGCCATTCTAGCAGGTGCATTTTGTGGTTTCTGCTCTGGCTCTTTTGTTGCCAAGATGAAGATTCCACCTTTTATTGCCACATTGGGCATGATGCTGATTTTAAAAGGTTTGTCATTAGTTGTAAGCGGTGCGCGTCCTATTTACTTCAATAACACGCCAGGTTTTGACGAAATTTCACGTGGTTCCCTAATTGGTGAAGTCTTACCTTTTCTACCTATTCCAAACGGTGTGTTGATTCTTTTCATTGTTGCTGGTGTGGCGAGTTACGTATTGAGTAAAACCATTCTAGGTCGTTATTGCTTCGGTATTGGTTCTAATGAAGAGGCTGTACGTTTATCTGGTGTGAATACAGACTTTTGGAAAATTGCGATTTATGCGGTAGCGGGTGGTATTTGTGGTATTGCTGGGATTTTAATTTCGTCACGTTTGAACTCGGCTCAACCCGCCCTAGGCCTTGGTTATGAATTGGAAGCGATTGCCGCTGTAGTCATTGGCGGTACATCTTTGTCAGGTGGGCGTGGAACGATAATCGGTACGCTAATCGGTGCACTTATTATGGCGGTATTAACGAACGGCTTACGCGTACTGTCTGTTGCACAAGAATGGCAGACTGTTGTCACCGGTATCATCATTATCTTAGCAGTTTACGCCGATATGATGCGCCGTCAAAAGTCTAAATAAGGCAATGTAAGGTAATAAGAGTTAGAAATAATCGGTGGCATATCGCCACAACAATAAAAAGCAAACCTCGAAAATAACAACATAACGGAGGAACGGACATGTTGTCACGTCGCAAATTAGTAGGTCTTATCAGTGCTGTTACTATTATGGCAGCGTCATCTTTTGTGCAAGCAGATGACCAGCCATATATTCCACTGATTTCAAAAGGGTTTCAGCATCAATTTTGGCAAGCTGTGAAACAAGGTGCCGATCAGGCTGCAAAAGAATTCAACGTACGCGTTACATTTGAAGGGCCTGATACGGAAGCACAAGTGGATCGCCAGATCGACATGTTAGCCGCAGCATTAGCCAATAAACCCGATGCTATTGGCTTTGCTGCTTTAGATAGCCAAGCGGCTATTCCTCTGTTACGTAAAGCACAAAAAGCCGGTATTCCAATTGTTGCGTTCGATAGTGGAGTTGAAAGTGATATACCAGTGACAACCGCAACGACGGATAACTTGGCAGCTTCTGCATTAGCGGCAGACAAAATGGCTGAGTTGATTGGCAATAAAGGACAAGTCGCTGTGGTGGCTCACAGTCAAACAGGGACAACAGGCATTGATCGCCGTGATGGCTTTCTAAAACGCATGAAAGAAGCCCACCCAGATATTGACGTGGTTACCGTTCAATACGGCGATGGTGACCAATTGAAATCGACAGAAGTTGCTCGTGCTATTTTGACTTCTTATCCAAATCTAGCAGGCATGTTTGGCACTAATGAAGGCTCTGCAGTCGGTGTGGTAAATGCGGCCCGTGAGTCTAAAGCTAAAGATCTTGTCATTATCGGCTTTGATTCAGGTACAGCTCAGATGAATGCGATTCGTAGTGGCTTGATGGCAGGCGCTATTACGCAGAATCCAATTGGAATTGGTTATGAAACAGTGAAAGCCGCGGTCCAAACAATTAAAGGGGAAACAGTGCCTAAAATTATTGATACTGGTTTCTACTATTATACCGCTGAAAATATCGATGACCCAAAAATCGCTGCAGTTCTATATAAATAAAAACTCTATGCTGTGGTGAATCTCTTATTCACCACAGCATTTTTACCGATAGGAGAAAACAATGAAATTAGTTCGCTTTGGGCCACTAGGGAAAGAAAAGCCAGGTTTACTTGATGATAATGGTCGAGTTCGAGATTTGTCGTCAGTCATTCCAGATTTATCTGACGAGCATCTAAGCTTAGCAAGCATGAAAAAGCTAAACACCTTAGATATTAATAGCTTGCCTTTGGTCGATGGCGTACCGCAAGAAGATCTGCGTCTCGGGGCTTGTGTGTCCAATGTGGGTAAGTTTATTTGTATTGGCTTGAATTATGCCGATCATGCTGCCGAATCTGGCATGCCTGTTCCTGCAGAACCTGTGATTTTCAATAAATGGACGTCGGCGATTGTTGGGCCAAATGATGATGTGAAAATTCCAAAAGGCTCTGAAAAAACCGATTGGGAAGTGGAATTAGGTATCGTTATTGGCGAAGGCGGCAGTGACATTGCAGAAGCTGATGCCATGAAACACGTTGCGGGTTTTTGTGTGATTAATGATGTGTCAGAGCGTGCTTTCCAGCTTGAAGGAACGGGGACTTGGGACAAAGGAAAAGGCTGCGACACCTTTGGTCCAACAGGCCCATGGTTAGTAACTCCTGATGAAGTTGGTGATTTCAATAACCTTGGTATTTGGTTAGAAGTTGATGGTAAACGTTACCAAAATGGTTCGACTTCGACCATGGTCTTTAAAGTGCCTCACTTAATTGCTTATTGCAGCCGATATATGAGTTTGCAACCAGGCGATATTATTTCAACAGGTACGCCACCAGGCGTTGGTTTGGGTTTCAATCCGCCAATTTATCTAAAAGGCGGTGAGGAAATGAAGCTTGGCATTGATAAGCTTGGCGTGCAATGTCAAAGAGTGGTTAAAGCGTAAGTAAAAACGCCAATATTCATAGGGCAATTCAGCTCCTTGTGAGCCCTTTGGTTGCAAGGAGTTGTGATTTAGTGAGTAAGTAATGAAAACAAGAATAATAAACAGTAGTGGTTCTTCGATTTCAGAAATAGGGTTTGGCTGTGCTGGTGCGGGTAATTTGTTTCGTCCCGTTTCTTATAAAAGTATCAATGATGCTGTTCGTAAGGCTAGAGAATTAGGCATTGAATATTTTGATACGGCTCCTCACTATGGGGCGGGCCTTTCAGAGCGTCGTTTAGGTTTGGCTCTAGGCGAAATGCCACACCAAGATATTTTTCTATCCACCAAGGTGGGAAGGTTGCTGCACCCAGACTGCAAAGTAGATCAAAAAGAAGCCGACGGCTTTGTTGGCGCTAGCCCATTTGATCGTGAATATGATTATACCTACGATGGCGTTATGCGATCCTTGGAGGACTCTCTTCAGCGCCTTGGGGTTAGTCATATTGATATGTTGTTGATGCATGATATTGGTGAACTGAGCCATAAAGATCAGCATGCCATGTATTTTAAACAAGCCATTGATGGTGGTTTTAAAGCCATGATGGAATTACGAGATCAAGGTGTAGTCCGCAATATTGGTCTAGGTGTGAACGAATGGCAAATATGCGATCAAGCTATGAACTACGGCCAGTTTGATTGTTTTATGGTAGCTAATTGTTTTACCTTATTAAACAACGATATTACGCAAAATTTTACCGACAAATGTAACTCAAATAATGTTTCTCTAATTGCTGCAGCGCCTTTTAATTCAGGCATTTTAGCCAAAGGCTCTAAAGACTTAGGCCATTACTTTTATGGCGATGCCCCTAAAGATATTGTCGACAAAGTCATCGCTATAGAGTCTATCTGCGAGCAGTATAATGTCTCGTTACAGGCGGCTGCGATTCAATACGCATTGCGATACGATTGCGTTAAGTCGGTGTTAATTGGCATGACCAGTGAAGAGCGTGTTGTACAAAATATCGCTTGGTACGAAGAATCCATCCCAGAGGAGTTTTGGCAGGCGTTATCTCCAGTTATCTACTCGTTATAACGTCCTCCATCCTGTTTTAGGACGCTTTACTCGCATTTTCCTTTTATTGTGACTTCTTTTAAAAGCACTTTGAAAGGAAATATCTCCATGAAACGATTTACGTGTTTTGTTTTATTGGTCATCAGTTGGGCGGCGAATGCTTCTGCGTATTCGGTGGGTTTTGATCAGGTTCAGTTATACACGGACAGCGATAGGCCGTTAAAAGCCAGTGTTTGGTATCCATCCCAGACGACCTTTCCCACTGATAAAATTGCGGAAAACGTAGCGTTTTTTGGAAGCAGTGTGGAACGTGTAGGAACGCCAATGCTGGGGCAATTTCCTCTGGTAGTGATTTCTCACGGTTATCGTGGCAATTGGCGTAATCAGAGTTGGCTCGCGACAAAATTGGCACAAGACGGTTATGTTGTGGCGTCGCTTGATCACCCTGGAACCACGTCGTTTAATCATTCTGCGCAAGCGGCAGCTCAGTGGTGGCGGCGTGCAGGTGACTTATCCCGTTTGTTGGATTGGTTGTTAAACGAGTCTTACCTATTGCCAAATATCGATGCGAACGACGTCACGGCTATTGGGCATTCATTAGGTGGCTGGACGGTGATGTTGCTTGCTGGTGCGCAATTTGATCGTGAGCAGCTAAAACAAGAATGTGCTTTTCAAGATAGTCCTCGAGTGTGCGGCTTGACGCCTGAATTGGGCTTGGATAAACCACAAGTTGGTGAGCCTTCTGGCAGCTTAAAGGATGATCGAATCAAGCGTGTGGTGTCGTTGGATTTAGGTTTGGCGAGAAGCTTGTCACGTCAGAGTTTGCAGGATTTAACCTCTCCGACCTTAATTCTTGCCGCCGATGTCGATATTGGTGATTTACCTCAAGCGGAAGAGTCTGGTTTTCTCGCGCAATATATTCCTCAAAATAACCGTGAATACATAGTCTACCAAGATGCGGCGCACTTTAGCTTTATGCAGCTTTGTAAACCCGGCGCCATTGAGTTGATCGAAGAGGAAAATCCAGGTGATGGCATTGTTTGCAAAGACGGTAATGACAGGTCACGAGATGAACTTCATCAGGCAATGTATCAAGACATCATTCGATTTATCCAGGCTTCTTAACTCTTCATATTCGCGCGCCGAAAGGCGCTCGGCGTTTGTTGCGTCACCCTAGAAAACTCTCGATGGAAGTTAGACTTCGTTTGAAAGCCAGAATCCATATAAATCTGGGTGATGGCCTTGTTGGTTGTGAGCAGCAGTGTTTTGGCTCGTTCAATACGATATTCGTTTACTACTTGTGAAATGTTGCGACCGTAAACTTGGTTGATGGCGGCAGAGATTTGACGGGCTGGAATACAGGCTTTTCTGGCGAGTCTATCGAGCGTGAGGTCTGGGTCGAGAAACACTTCCTTCGTGCTAAGCAGCACGTCTATTTTGTGCACTATGTCCTTTACTTCATCGTCGGTTAACGGATGCTGAGGTTTGTCTTTTGATTGTTCTGCAGATGTTGTTTCCTCACTCTGATCAGATGCTTCGCTAACGTGGGGTGCAATACTAAGGTTCATCATAATGACGCTGATAGCCAAAACAGGCAGTAATACTGCGTGACCAATAGACAAGATGATCAGTGCATGTTCGCCAGCAAAAAAAGAAAAATCGACCGCCAAAGCACCATCAATCATGGCAGACATTAACAGCATGGCGCCTGCGCTACGTTCGGCTTTTAGAGCGCTGTCGATATCGGATAAACGTACTTGTTCAGGAAGGTTTGATGTCTTAAAAGATGATCGAATGAGTGCGATACCGTAACCCACGTACAGCAGCGTTAACATTGGGTCCAAGGGTGGCCGCCAGAACGGATAAGTAAAAGACGCCAAGGTGACAAAAATTGGCGGTAAGAAATGCCAGATTCTTAGTTTATAGCGTTGGTGAGCGCTCGAAAAACAGTACCAAGCAGTAACAGGAATACAAGAGGCCAGGATAGGTTGGATCAGACGAAATAGTGAATAATCAAAACTCCAACGCAAACCAACGACGGTCGTTGTTAGCGCACACAAAGCAATAAAAACAAACGCTGATGGTGTGGTTTCTTCGCGACGAAAAAACAAGACGCCAGCCAAGATAGCTAACAGCAAGGCAACCACAAAAGGTAAGGGAATAGCGATCATCTTGGCTCCATTTTTTATCACTCAGATCTTTATTATGTCCTAGATCCTTATCAAGAACGTCCTTAAACCTGATTTAGGACGCGAATCTTTCTTTCGCAACGTACTTTTAAGCCTTCAATAACTCTTTGGGTTAATCAAAGGAGAAAAGTATGGACTGGTATTTTGATGCGTGGAAGCGTTATGCGCAATTTTCTGGACGAGCATCGCTAAAAGCATTTTGGATGTTCTTCTTGGTGAACTGCTTGATCTCGGTTGTGTTTGTTGTGTTGGAAATAGTCTTTCAATCGACATGGAAAATGGAGGCGCTTTATAGCTTGTTAGTTTTTTTACCCATGCTGTCTTTGACTGTGCGTAGATTACATGACACGAACCGTTCCGCTTGGTGGTTGCTGGTGGTTTTGGTTCCAGCGATAGGCATGCTTGTTTTGCTGGTGTTATTGGCTTTACCGAGTGAGCCAGACAGTGATTTTTATAATTATCCACAAAACACCCCGATGCTATAAACAGGAGCCAAACATGAAAGATGTTAATAACTTACCTCACTTATCCACCATGTTATGCTCAATTTTGCTACTTTTGTCGGTTTCTGCTTGCAGCAGTGAAGCAAAAAACACGAATGAAAGTAACTTGGCATTTTCAGATGACGTAAAAGCTGTGGTCTACATCGAATCGCCGAAAGTTGGGACTTTATTGCAGCTGCGAGGTATCGCAGGAAAAGGTGTGCTTATCGCCAAAAAAGACAATCGGCAAGAAGAGCTAGCGGCCTGTGTTTCTTCACCGATTCGGTTCGCAGCAGGAGATTTTGGAGGTGACAGCATTGGTATTGACTCTGTTGAGCCCATTCGGCTGCTTATTTACTCTAATAAAGTCGCAGAAAGGCTAATCGCTGGCGATGAAGTTGTCAGCGAGCATTATGTGATAACCAATCAAAGTGATGACCAACTTGGCGACATCAAAATTGAATCTGGTTTAACACTCAGTTATGGCTTTGTGCTAAACCCCGGTGAATGGTCTTGGTCGTCAGTATTTGGGCTGGATCATAAGGACGTGAATTGTAGTCTTAATAGCAATGCATTAAATCGCCCAACTTGAGACGTTTTTCATACTGTCTAGAAGTATATTCTTGGCCTGTTCGAAGTTGTCAGGCAGCGCATTATTTTTGTGGGAGACAAGGTAAATGGGATAAGTAAACTCTGCCGCGCCTGTTACCTTGTGCAACAGACCTTGCTCCAAATATCGGTCGACTACTTTGGTGCGGAAATAACCATTTCCACCTTTAGCTAATAAGTATTTTAAAGCCATTGGACCAAGAGAAAATTGCATCGCAGCCTGACGATTAAAAGGCACACATCGATCAAACTGAAGGGTAAACTCTTCCCCCCATTCGATAAACAAATCAGGCATGGTTTGTAAGTTTGAGGCGACGTGGATGAGCTTTTCTTCTGCTATTTGTTCCACAACTAAGCCAGGCAAATAGCGTGGGCTATGAACAATAATGGCGTCGATTTCTTGCCTTTGTAGCGATTGATATAACATGTCGGTTGTCGTGACTTGGCTGTTGATGAGCATGTGAGGCATTTCGTCATTCATTGCCAATAGCCAGTCGATGAGTATTGGATTCCAAAGGCTGATCTCGCCTCCGATTTTCAAGGTTTGTTGAGCCTGATAATCTGATAGGCCGCAAAGTCGCTTGGCCTGCTCCCACGCTTCCACCATATTTTTTGCTGGCTTTACGAAGGCTTCACCACTTTTGGTTAGCTTTGCGCCGGCTCTATTACGCACAAATAAACGACAATTTAACGATGCTTCTAACGCTTGAACCCGAGCGGTCACCGTGGTTTGAGTGACGTATAAGCGTTCGGCTGCACGGGCAAAAGTGCCCGCATGAATGATCTCGAGAAAAGTCTTTGCTTGCTCTATATCCATAAGCTCTATTTTAAATGCAACTATTTTGCACTTAAGCCTCATTTTAATTCGTTATACATGAGGCTATTTTAATCATTAAAATGGCGCCGTTACTAGGTAAACACGATCGTTCGCCTTTGCTGTTTGAAATCGCTATTTATTATCATAAGGCGTTATTGCTCACATGTTCCTCTCGTTATGTCGAAATGCAGCTCTATTTATAGGGATTGAAACAAATAGAACCTCACATGTTGAACGTTTTGTATCGGGTATCACGGCATGCTTCGCTTTGATCAGTGTGTTCTATTTTTCGAGTTTATTTTTGTCTCTTCCTGATTCGTTACTGGTGGTTTCATCTATTGGTGCCAGCGCGGTTTTGTTGTTCGCTATTCCCCATGGCGCTTTGTCTCAGCCGTGGCCTTTTGCTGTCGGACATTTAATATCTGCACTGATTGGCATTTTCTTTTATCAGCAGTTTGGGGCGTCTTTCTTAACTGGAGCCGCTGCCGTTGGTGTGTCTATTGTCGTTATGCATTATCTGCGTTGCTTGCATCCACCAGGAGGATCGACGGCATTATTCTGCGTGATTGGTGGCAGCAGCATACATGCAATGGGCTATGAATTTTTACTCTATCCTTTATTGATCAATCTCATCGCGATGTTGGTGCTCGCTGTTATACTCAATAATTGGTTTTCTTGGCGGCGCTATCCTGCTTCTTTAAACAAGTCGTTTCATCAAGACTCCAATGAGCAACACTTGCTTGAAATGGAGGATCTTTATCATGTGCTAGAGCAGGAAGACATTTTTGTCGACGTTAGTGCTGAAGAGCTGATGCATATCTACAACGCTGCAAGAGACCACGCGAAAGAGCGACATAAAAAACGTGTCGCGAAATTGTCGAGATAGGACGCTATGGCTCTTGTTGATTTATCTCGAGATTGATATCTAATGCAAAAGAGCTAGCATGTTTTCGCATATTTTTTTCAATTATCCTTTTTTTAATCTATGGATTTTTGAGATTACCTCGTTACAGCAAACTATATCGATAAGACCTTGATTTTTCTTCCTCGGTACATGCTAGCCAAGTAAGTGCTCTTTGACCGATTGATACATTCTATTTGGGCTGACACACTTCGATATCCCATAGTTTCATTAATTCTGTAATGGAAGCGTCGAGATCCGCGGCATCCATTCCATCTCTAGCTAGAATCGATACGCCCTGCAGGAAACTATTAAAGGCAATTCCCATAGACCTAGCGTTCGCTTTTTTGGCCAGCTCTCCCATAGCGATTGCGCGTTCTACGCATCGCACAAAGCCTTGAAGTGTTCGTGAGCGCGAGGCCGTAAGTGGTTCAACAACGTGAGTAAGCTCTGGCGTGGGTGCGCTCATTGTCCCTAAAGACACCATACATCCCTTGGGATGCCCTGATTCACATTGCATTTTTGTCGACCGACGGAGCGCAAGCTCAACAGCGTCTCTGGGAGGAATTTCGTCGTCCCATAGGGAGTCTGTTACGCATGCATAAGTCTCTAAATAACACTGTACAGCTTCATTGAACAATTCCTCTTTAGAGCCGAATGCTGCGTAAAAGCTTGGCGTAGAAATCCCTCCACCAATATTAGCCTTTAGTTGGCTTAGAGAAGTCATTTCATAGCCATGTTCCCAGAAAAGATGCATAGCTTGTACAACTGCTTTCTGGCGATCAAATGTTCTAGGTCTGCCCATTTTTGCCATTTCTTTCTCCATTTCTTTTATGACTTATATACTACTTGATACATAAGTCATTGACAATATTAAGTGGTTTGCCATACATTTGTACCGATCGATCTAAAAGTCGTCGCGGAGACACATAAGTGCCAACGTGGAACCCACCAAATTTTTAAAGGATATTTTTTTGTGAATAATTCTCTCAATAAAGCAAATGCCGAAGATCCGGATCGCTTACCTATGTCGGCACTGCTTGCATTGGCCATGACCGGATTCATTTGTATTGTCACAGAGACATTGCCGGCGGGGTTGTTATCTCAGATCAGTGTAGGTCTGGATATCAGCCAGGCTATAGCAGGTCAAATGGTGACTGCATATGCTTTGGGATCTTTACTTGCGGCCATACCGTTGACGATTGCCACACGTGGCTGGAAGCGGCGTAATGTCCTGCTGCTGACCATCTTCGGCTTCTTCATTTTCAACTCGGTTACCGCGTTATCAAGCAACTATGTTCTAACATTGGTCGCTCGTTTCTTCGCGGGCGTTGCAGCCGGACTTGCTTGGAGTCTATTAGCTGGTTATGCGCGCCGTATGGTTCAGCCCCATCAGCAAGGCCGCGCAATGGCGGTCGCTATGGTCGGTATCCCTCTTGCTTTGTCTTTGGGTGTACCTCTTGGCACATTTATGGGCGCTGCTATCGGTTGGCAAACTGCATTTGGCGTTATGTCAGGTTTGGCACTTATCTTGATCGTCTGGGTGATAGCGAAGGTTCCTGACTATCCTGGGCAGTCCGCTCACGAGCGCTTACCGTTGAGGAAAGTCTTCATGAGTCCCGGAGTTCGACCAGTACTGTGCGTGGTTATGACATGGATGTTAGCTCACAATATTCTCTATACCTATATTGCACCGTTTGTGGAGCAAGCAGGGCTTGGGAAACGAATTGACTTAGTCCTACTTACCTTTGGTCTTGCAGCCCTTGTCGGTATTTGGTTTGCAGGCATGCTGGTGGACCGATATTTGCGCACTACCGTTCTAACAAGTCTTTTAGCATTCGCTTTAATTGCTTTGCTATTTGGATTTGGTGCTCATTCTCCAGAAATTATCTATATCGGTGTCGTAGTGTGGGGTATCACTTTTGGAGGCGCATCTACCTTATTGCAAACCGCATTGGCCGATGCGGCAGGTGATGGTGCTGATGTGGCGCTTTCTATGAATGTTGTTGCATGGAATTCTGCTATTGCTGGCGGAGGAATCGTTGGTGGGATACTGCTTGATTCAGTAGGTGTTAGCTCTTTCCCTTGGTCTGTGTTGGCTTTACTTTCGGTCGGACTTCTCATCGCTTGGTTATATCACTCGCATGCCTTTAAGGCTGGGGCGCGTACCGGTGGAAGATCGGTCGTTGAACATTGATTGAAAGAATCGTTAGTTAAGTTCGGGCTTCAATTTGAGAAAGTTTTACGGAATATTATTATTTCCGCAAGCTCCTAGAAGCGTACGAAGGTTTGAATTACTTCGTTTTTTTTAACCACACTCCAAATTTGGAGTGTGGTTTTAGCTTAGTTTTCAAAACCTTAAAGCACGGCCCCGATAAATTGTTTTAGCTCATCTGTCTGTGGGTTGGACAAGAGGGTTTTTGAATCGCCTTGTTCCCAAACTTTGCCTTGGTGCATAAAGACAACTCGGCTACCGACGTCGCGGGCGAAGTTCATTTCATGGGTCACCAGTACCAAGGTGATGCCTTCTTTAGCTAATTGTTCGAGTACTTTTAATACTTCGCCAACCAGTTCAGGGTCGAGTGCTGAGGTTATTTCGTCACACAGCAACACCTTAGGCGACATGGCTAAGGCGCGGGCGATGGCGACACGTTGTTGCTGACCGCCAGAAAGTTTTTCTGGGAAGCTGTCGAATTTATCTGCGAGCCCTACTTTTTCCAGCATAGCGCGAGCCGTTGCTTCGGCCTCGGCTTTGCTTTTCTTCAACACAATTGTCGGCGCAAGCATGACGTTTTCGCCCACCGTCATGTGCGGGAATAGGTTGAAGTTTTGGAAGATCATTCCAACGCTAAGCGCAAGACGACGCACCTGAATGTCGTCTGTGGTGACTTCTTTACCGTCAACAGTAATGCCACCTTCTTGGTATTGTTCTAAGCCATTAATACAGCGTAGAAGAGTACTTTTACCAGAGCCACTTTTGCCGATGATAGACACCACTTCGCCTGCTTTGATGTCTAGATCAATGCCTTTGAGCACATGGTGATCGCCATAGTATTTATGGACTTGATGTAAGTTAACGAGAGACATTGAATTTTTTCTCCAGATGCTTGCTGTACAAAGACAGTGGATAACAGAGCACGAAATAGATCAGTGCGACTAGAGTGAATATTTTGAACGGCTCGAAGGTTGCATTATTGAGCATGGTGCCGACTTTAGTCAGTTCGACAAAACCAATGACCGATGCCAATGCAGTACCTTTAATGACTTGCACCGAAAAGCCAACTGTTGGTGCAGTCGCCACGCGAATAGCCTGTGGCAAGATAATGAAACGCAAGGTTTGTAAAAAACTTAACCCCAAACAGCGGCTGGCTTCCCATTGTCCTTTAGGCAGCGTGTCGATACAGCCGCGCCAGATCTCTACCAAGAAGGCGCTGGTGAAAAACGTCAGCGACAAAATGGCCGCGCCCCAAGCGGATATTTCATAACCCAGCATGGATAAGCCAAAGAAGCACAAGAACATTTGCATCAGCAATGGCGTGCCTTGAAAGAGTTCCACATACACTTTTACGATGCGCTGTATTGTAGGGTTACGTGTCAAACGTAAAGCGGTTAATGTCAGTGCGACGGTTGTGCCACCAATAAAGGCGGCTAGTGATAATAAAATCGTCCATTGTGTCGCAAACAATAGATTGCGCAGAATGTCGTAGTTAGAAAATTCGATCATTGAGTTTCCCTCATTTCGCTTTTCATCGAGAACCGTTTAATTGGCTGTACGATAAGCAAATAGGCGTTTACCTAAGGCATTAAAAGCAAACCTCAGCAGAACCGACAAACCAAGGTACATCAAGGCGGTAACGAAATAGCTTTCAAAGGCACGGAAGTTACGCGATTGCACAAGGTTGGCGGCGTAGGTTAAGTCTTGCACCGAAATTTGAGAGATAACGGCAGAACCTAGCATCACAATGATGCATTGGCTGGTAAGAGCTGGATAAATTTTTTCAAATGCCGGGATGAAGATCACGCGGGTCAGTGTTTGGCGAAAGTTAAGTCCCAACACTTTAGCGGCTTCCATTTGACCTTTTGAAATACTGGCAAGGCCTGCGCGAATGATTTCAGCACTGTACGCGCCAAGGTTAATCGTCAGTGCGATCATGCTGGCTTGCCATGGCGACAACATCATGCCAAGAGCAGGTAGGCCAAAGAAGATAAAAAAGAGCTGAACAATAAATGGCGTGTTACGGATAAGTTCCACATAGACACTGACAACTCGTTGACTCGCTCGGTTGCCGTATTGGCGTACGGTCGCGCAGACCGTACCCAATGCCACTCCCAAGATCGTCGTCAGTACAGTCAGCTCAACGGTGGTTTTTAAGCCGCTGAGAAACACGTCACTGTATTGCAGCAGATCAGAGAAATACAACATATCGAAACCCTTATGCGCCAAAGCCTTTAGGTAGTGGTGCTTTTAGCCATTTCATCGAAATGTCATTTAGTTTGCCTGATGCTAAGGCGGTTTTAATTAGCTCGTTTACTTTTGCTTGTAGTGCTTCTTCACCTTTTGCCATACCAATGTAGCAAGGAGAATCTTTCAGCATGAACTTATTTTCTGGCGCGCGTTTTGGCTGACGTTTTGCAATTTCAGCGGCGACCAAGTTGCCTGTGGCGATCAAGTTCACCTGGCCGGATAGGTAAGCGGTTAGCGTGGTGTTGTTGTCTTCAAAGCGACGTACGTTAACGGATTTAGGGGCGTTTTTCTCAAGTTCTAAATCTTCTACTGAACCACGAGTAACGCCAACGGTTTTGTCGGCTAGCTCGTCAATTTTTGTCACGGCTACGTCTTTAGAACCAAATACGCCTAGGAAGAAAGGTGCGTAAGGCGTTGAAAAATCGATGGCTTTTTCGCGCTCTGGGTTTTTACCAAGGCTAGAAATAACCAAGTCTACTTTTTTTGTTTGTAAGTAAGGGATGCGGTTTGCACTCGTCACTGGGACAATTTCAACTTTCACGCCCATTTCTGTCGCGATGTAATTAGCCATATCCACATCGATACCTTGAGGTTTTAAATCGGTGCCAATGGAACCAAATGGCGGAAAGTCTTGAGGCACGGCGATACGGATAAGATTACGATCTTTGATATCTTGTAGTACATCAGCGCTTGCGCTTAGTGCACTGAAGCTGGCCGCAATGATTAAAGTTTTGCTAAGCAGTTTTGTTAATCTTTTCATGGTTGGGGGATTCCTATTTCATTTGGTTGAATGCCTGAAACGCAATTTGCAACACCCATGCCAATATGAAACAAAAGTTTCTTAGCTATTGATTTATGTAACAAAACACTTCAAAGAGGACTTAAAGCGCTCATCATCAAGCTCGATCATCAAAAGGGTTTGCTATGAAATGGGGAGGATTGGCTTTAATTTATGCGCCAATATAGGGCGATGATGATTTTTTGGTGCGTCATCATTGTTTCTTGCTGTTAAAGCGTACAACGAGGCCTCAAAGCACTAATCTAAGTTGGCAGCTTAACGATAATCGATTACCGTAGAGCAAAATATTCCCCGAATAGAGGTTAACACGTGGCTACAAAGCAGGATGTGCTATCCCTGATCGAGCAGACCTACCCGACTCTGTCTCCATCAGCGCGATCCATAGCGAATTACTTACAACAGAATCCCTTGGCGATTGTGAGTCAAACGTCGGCCGAGATTGCGGATAACACCAACACGTCAAAAGCGACCGTGAGCCGTTTCTTTCGTCAACTTGGCTACGATTCTCAGCAAGGCGCGAAGCAGGCGCAATTGGCATTACGCGAAAGCGGCGTGCCGATTTTTACCCAAGGCTCATCTTTGGATCAAACGTCTCAAGAGCTAAAAAACTTATCCCTGACCTTTGAAGGCTTGCGACCAGACACTCTGAATGAGATCAGCGAACGTTTAGCGAATGCGAGTCGAGTGACCTTAATTGGCTTTCGTAATGCGTATCCCTTGGCGTTGCATTTTCGTCAGCAGTTACAACAAGTGCGTCATTCTGTCCGCTTACTGCCACAACCAGGTCAAACATTAGGGGAAGACCTTCACGATATTCTCGACGATGAAGTAATTGTCTTGCTCGGCTTTAGACGTCGCACTCGTCAGTTCAAGCAGATCGTAGAAGCGTTGAAAGGACGACATACCATTTTGATCACCGACCCAACAGGGCAGGTTTATAACCAACAAGTGTCCCATGTGTTGCTTTGTCATCTTGGAAACGAAAGCCCGTTCGACAGTTACGCCGCACCGATGAGTTTGATCTCTATGTTGTGTAATCGTGTGTTTGGTGTATTGGGTGATGCAGCTAGCCGTCAGACGCAGGCGATTTCGGCGTTGTATGAAGATTTGGATGAATTGGAGCCTTAACGGTTACGACTACTGTGCTCGTGACGTCGTATTTTGTGACGTTGAAGTTTTATTTCTAAGAGAAAATACACCCACACTGTTTGCGACACATTTGCAGAAAAAATAGAATTCTTTTTTGTTTCAGTTGACAGAGTGGTGAAACGATTGTTTCATATGTTCTACACAAGCGGAGGACATATGAAACATTTCATCGTACAAAATCCCTTTCTAAATTTAAGTGAAACGACTTGGAATGATAGTTCCTCTGACGATTCTTTATTGCCATTGAGTGGTCTACGTTTGGCTGTGAAAGACCTTTTTCATATGGCAGAACTGCCAACTTCCGCAGGTAATCCGACTTGGCTGGCTACTCATCCTATCCCGACAAAAACGTCTTCTAGCGTTGTTGCTTTGTTGAATAACGGTGCCATTTTCAGTGGCAAAACCATTACGGATGAGTTGGCTTATAGCCTCAATGGTCAAAATATTCATTACGGAACACCCTCAAATCCGGTGACACCAAATCGTCTCCCAGGCGGGTCGTCATCGGGTTCGGCGGTGGCTGTGTCATCCGACCTTGCTGACATCGGACTGGGTACGGATACTGGCGGATCGATTCGTGTGCCGGCAAGCTACAATGGTTTGTTCGGACTGCGTCCGACTCACGACGTTATTCCAGTCGATAACATGGTCGCCCTTGCGCCGTCTTTTGATACGGTTGGCTGGCTCACCAGAGACTTAGCTACATTAGAAAAAGTGGCCACCACTTTACTAAAAAATAAACCGCCTAAAGAATTTACTAACGTATTGATTGCTAAGAATTTAATTGATCAAGTCGCGCATGTTGATGAGTTAAAAACGCAGTTAAAAGCGTGGCGCGAACAAGGTCTTTTGCCTAGCGAATCTTCTATTGTAATCGATACTAAAGCATGGAAAACCAGCGAGACATTTCGCACCCTACAAGGCGCAGAAATCTGGCAGCAACATGGCAAATGGATTAACAGCTTAGACAGTCTTGAAGATGTATTTGCGCCAGATATTCAGTCACGTTTCGAGTGGTGCCAAACTATTTCTGAGGCGGAAGTGGCTACTGCGAAACAGCAAAGACAGCGTTTTAGTAATTGGCTAGAAAATGAAATAGAAGGGGCGGTGCTTATTATTCCCACCACGCCAGGCTTAGCTCCGCAATTTGACGCGGCCGATGAAGAGCTTGCGGCTTATCGCAATCAGCTGATGGATATTACTGCCATTGCTGGATTGGCAGGCCTTCCACAGTTGCATTTACCAGTTTGTACTTTACATGGTGCGCCATGTGGCTTGTCTTTGGTGAGTTCAAAAGGCACTGATTTGGCATTAATTGAATTCGCAAAACGCTTAATGGAGTAGTCTGTCATGGATGCTGTGAAAAAAAATGAAATCGCCTTTACTGCTCCGCATTTTAAAGCCACAGAAACAGGGCGAAAAATCCTCGAGCAAGGCGGCACCGCGATAGAAGCCATGGTTGCGGCGGCGGCAACGATTGCTGTGGTTTATCCCCATATGAATGGCTTGGGTGGTGATGGTTTCTGGTTGATCAGTGAACCGGGCAAAGCACCGATTGGCATCGATGCGTCTGGCAAAGCCGCTGAACTGGCCACGCTGGAGTTTTATTGTGGTCATGACAGCATTCCTACTCGAGGAGGAAAAGCCGCTGTGACCATGGCGGGTGCTGTTGCAGGTTGGCAAGAGGCCTTAGCTGTGAGTCAAGAATGGCAAGCCAACTTACCTTTATCGACCCTACTGAGCGACGCTATTGAGCTGGCGAAAAACGGCAGTAAGGTGACTAAAACTTATGTGGATGCCAGTAAAAAAACACAGCTAGATTTACTGAGTGTGCAAGGGTTTGCGGACTGTTTTTTAAAGAATGGTGGCATTTATGAGCAGGGCGAAAATTTAACCTTACCGGCGCTTGCACACACCTTGGAGCAACTTGCTGACAACGGCTTAAACGATTTTTATCAAGGTGATATTGCCGCGCGCTTGGCGAAAGACTTGGCGATGGCAGAATCACCAATTCGCTTAGCCGATTTCCATTCGTACCAAGCGAAACGCTTGACTCCTTTGCAGGTCAAAACCAGCGTTGGCACTTTGTATAACTTACCTGCACCAACGCAAGGTATCGCGTCTTTATTGATTCTGGCTCTGTACGACAGACTTTATACGCAAGGTAAAACCGCGACAGACATGGCGCATTTGTTAATCGAATGCACCAAACAAGCCTTTATTGCCCGTAATCAATTTGTCACTGACGAGTCCCGTTTAGCAATGGACCTGTCGTCTCTATTGGATGATGAGCAACTGGAAAAAATGTGTCACGAGATTGCTTTAGAGCGTGCGCAACCTTGGCCTCATCAAGCTAAGCATGGCGACACCATTTGGATGGGGGCATGCGACAGTGAAGGCCGCATGGTCAGCTATATTCAAAGCTTATATTGGGAATTTGGCAGCGGTGTGATGAGTCCTTCCACAGGTATAGTTTGGAATAATCGAGGCTCATCTTTTTCTTTGGAAAAAGGCTCTTTGCAAGAGCTTGGACCCAATTTAAAGCCTTTCCATACTTTGAATCCTGCTTTTGCCGAATTAAACGATGGTCGTCGTATGAGCTACGGCACCATGGGGGGCGAAGGCCAGCCACAGACGCAAGCCGCTTTGTTTAGTCGTTATGTTTATCACCAGATGCCGTTGGATCAGGCCATTAGCGAGGGGCGTTGGTTGCTTGGTAGGACGTGGGGTGATGTTAGCCATAATTTAAAAGTCGAGCGTGACTTTGCTGATATTGCCGCTGATGAATTGGCGGCGCGTGGACACGATTTGGTGATCGTTGACGCGCAAAATGAATTAATGGGTCATGCTGGCGCAGTGGTTCTTCATCCCGAAGGACAGACCGATGCTGCAACCGATCCGCGCAGTGATGGTTCAGCCATCTTTGGGGATTTTATCAAGTAACGTGATTATCGAGCTTTAGATTATCGAGTACTATGTTCGATTAGTACTACGATGGTCTGGTAACACCTTGATCTAGTAATACTTTTTTTGGTTATTTTACTTAGGAGCAAGCAGAAAAATGTCATTCATAATGGAAAATTATTCCATGATTCTCGCCATGATGGCCACGGGTGTGGTTGGCGGGATTTTAGCGGGTTTACTGGGCGTTGGCGGCGGCATCGTTATCGTACCTGTGTTGTTTTTCTTGTATCAAGGACTGGGAGTCAGTGCGGATACGGCCATGCTGGTGGCGACTGCAACGTCACTGGCGACGATTATTCCTACGTCGATTAGTTCGATTCGTGCCCATAAAGCCAAAGGCAACGTGGACTTTGATTTGTTGAAGCGTTGGGGCTTTTTCATCTTCGTGGGCGTGATGCTGGGTAGCTTTGTCGTAACGCGAGTTGATGGTCAATGGCTGACTTTGCTGTTCGGTATTATCGCAACTTTGTCTGCGCTAAATATGCTGTTGGGTAAAAAAGACAGCATGTTTAAATCCCTACCAGGTAATGCTGGTCAAAGTGTGATGGGCACGTGTGTTGGCTTTTTTAGCTCAATGGTTGGTATCGGTGGCGGTACGCTGACTGTTCCTATGCTGACTTTTTGTAACTATCCTGCGCACCGCGCTGTGGGCACCGCAGCAGCAGTTGGTTTGATTATTTCATTGCCAGCGGCCTTGACCATGTTGATCTTCGGACAAAGCCCGATTGACTCGCCTTACGGTACTGTCGGTTTGGTTAACTTGATTGGCGCAGCGTGCATCATTCCATTAACGGTATTATTCGCGCCTGTTGGTGCGGCATTAGCACACCGTTTAGATGCGGCCAAGTTGAAGAAAGTCTTCGCGGTTGTGTTGATTTTCACTGGCATCAAAATGCTTTATCAGGTTTTAGGTTAGGAGATTATTATGCAGCCGCTTTCATTGCCACCAAGATTATTAATGGGTCCAGGGCCAATTAACTGTTACCCACGAGTATTGTCGGCTATGTCGACTCAGCTTGTGGGGCAATACGATCCGACTATGACGAATTACATGAATGAAGTTATGGCCTTGTATCGTCGTGTTTTTAATACCCAGAATCAGCAAACTTTTTTGATCGATGGTACGTCTCGTGCGGGCATTGAAGCGGCACTTGTGTCTTGTCTAGAGCCTGGCGATAAAGTGTTAATTCCTATCTTTGGTCGTTTTGGTCACTTGTTGGCAGAGATTGCCGAGCGTGCGGATGCCGAAGTTCACACCATCGAAGTGCCTTGGGGTGAAGTCTTTGACCCGCAGCAAATTGAAGACGCGATAAAAAAGGTTCAGCCAAAATTATTGGCAATAGTGCAGGGCGATACGTCAACCACCATGTTCCAACCGCTGGAAGAATTGGGCGACATTTGTCGCGCTCACGATGTGTTGTTTTATACCGATGCGACGGCGTCTATCGGTGGTAATCCGTTGGAAGTCGATGCATGGAAAATCGACGCGGTTTCGGTTGGGTTACAAAAATGCTTGGGCGGGCCATCAGGCAGCGCGCCAATTACCTTGAGCGACCGCTTTGTGTCTTGTGTGCGTAAAAGAGCCCATGTGGAAGCGGGAATTCGTGATGCTCATCACCAAGGGGCGTCTGGCATGCGTATTCGGTCGAACTATTTTGATTTGCCAATGATCATGGATTATTGGGGCGAAGAGCGTCTGAATCACCATACGGAAGCGGCGACCATGCTGTTTGGCTCTCGTGAGTGTGCCATTCAGTTATTGACCGAAGGTCAGGATGCCGTTATCGAACGCCATAAGTTGGCAGGCAATGCCATGTTGCAAGGCGTTCTAGCTATGGGGCTGAAGCCATTTGGTGATTTGAAGCACAAGATGACTAACGTGGTAGGGATTCATATTCCAGAAAAGGTTGATGGCGAGCAAGTGCGTCATGACTTGCTGAATATTTTTAACATCGAAATCGGCACCAGCTTTGGCCCATTAAAAGGCAAAGTATGGCGCATTGGCACCATGGGTTACAACGCTCGCCAAGACGCTGTTTTGCATACCTTGCAGTCGCTTGAAACCGTATTGCGACGTGCTGGTTTTGTGTTGCCTGCAGGCGCTGCCGTGGATGCGGCCATGTCGGTTTACGCAGGAGAAAAATAATGACAGATTACGGCAAACTCGCTCAGTTGGTCATGGACCGCTGTGACGAACTTGGCAAAATCAGTCAAAGCGACGATTGCCTAGATCGTCGTTATCTCACCAAGGAGCATAAACAAGCCAACGGACTGGTGGGCGGCTGGATGCAAGAAGCTGGTATGCAAACATGGCAGGATGAAGCGGGCAATTTATGGGGACGTTGGCAAGCAGCCGACCCTGATGCACCGCGATTTATCATGGGCAGCCATTTGGATACGGTGCCAAACGGTGGTCAATACGACGGCATGCTCGGCGTTATCACACCAGTGACCTTGATCGCAGCAATGCAAGCCGCGGGTGTTCGTTTGCCGTTTCACTTAGATGTAGTGGGCTTCGGCGACGAAGAAGGCACGCGTTTTAGCTCTACCTTGCTTGGCAGTCGGGCTTTAACAGGTCAATGGCCTGCAAGCTGGGCCGATGTGAAAGACAGCGATGGCATCAGTTTATCGCAAGCACTTAAAGATTTTGGATCGGACTTCGCGAGCATTCCCAACGCGGCCATCGCAACCGACAACTTACTGGGTTACCTTGAACTGCACATTGAGCAAGGGCCAGTTTTAGAAGATTTAGATTTGCCCGTCGGCGTGGTCAGTGCCATTGCTGGGGCAAAACGCTTTGAATTTAATATCACCGGTATGGCAGGACACGCGGGCACAGTGCCAATGAATCTGCGCCAAGATGCCCTTTGTGCCAGTAGTGAGATGATCCTTGCAGTGGAAAAAGTCGCACAGAATCACGGCATCGTTGCCACTGTTGGGCGTATTCAGAATCGACCCAATGGCGTGAATGTGATTTCTGGCAACACCGGCTTTTCCCTTGATATTCGCAGTGAGTTCGATGACAAGCGTGACGTCGCGCTCGATGAAATTTTGCAAGAGTTAGACGCTATTGCTGCCCGTCGAAATGTGCGTATAGATCGAAAAGCAACCCATGCTGCTAACGCCGTGCATTGTGATGCCAAGCTGCAAAGCGTGCTTCGTAATGCGATACAAACACAAAATATTCCCGTGCATACTTTGTTTTCAGGCGCGGGACATGACGCCATGGCGATTGCGGATATTTGCCCTGTGGCGATGTTGTTCATGCGTTGCGAAAAAGGCATTAGCCATCATCCAGCGGAAGCGATTGATACGCCCGATGTAGCCGTAACATTGGCTGTACTTCACGAGGCCTTACAGAATTTAGCCTAAAGTTTTTGTGGTTAGCTACTCAGCATAACGTCTCGCTGCTGCTTTACTGAACCCATTATCACGCCTCGCTCCCCGAGCAAGCTCGAAGAATCGCTCTAGCATGATTCTGGGCGCAGTTGGTGATGGGCGGTTGAAGAATCGCTTTGGCTCTGACTAAAAGCTTCCATGTGTTTAATTGGCGCTGACGTGTCGAGGAACGAGACAATACGCAAGCCAATTGAATTGCATGGACGCTTATGATTACAGCAAACGAGCAATTATGAATACGGGTAAAAGTTTCCATGTGTTTAATGGGCGCTGACGTGTCGAGGAACGAGACAATACGCAAGCCAATTGAATTGCATGGACGCTTATGATTACAGCAAACGAGCAATTATGAATACGGGTAAAAGTTTCCATGTGTTTAATGGGCGTTGACGTGTCGAGGAACGAGACAATACGCAAGCCAATTGAATTACATGGACGCTTATTATGAAGGTCAATAAAGAGGTATTCGATGAAATTTACGCGCATTTTTAACGACGATCAGGGCAAAAGCCACTTCGGTGATTTGAATGTAGATGTCCGTGATGGTGGCCCAATTGGTTTTTTGTCAGAGCGTTTCCCAGTGGGGGAACTGATGTTTCGCGAAACCCCAAGTGACTATGATTTTAAATGGCATCCAGCGCCGCAGCGTCAGTTGTTGTTTATTATCAAAGGGCGTTGTGAGTTTACCGTATCGTCTGGCGAAACTCGTCAGTTTGGCGCAGGTGATGTTGTTTTGTTAGAAGACACCGAAGGCGAAGGCCATTGTAGTAAAGCGCTGTTTAATGAAGTCAGACATTCGATTTTTGTTACTGTGCCGGAAGATGTGGTGTTTTAACCGAAGGACAGTATAAAAAGGCGGTTTTCTCAATGAGGAAACCGCTTTTTTTTATGTTTAAGCTGGAGGATGATTTTCTATCCAGTGGTTGGCGATGTCTTCGCGGCGGGCGATCCAGACGTTGTCGTGGGATTGTACATAATCTAAGAATTTCTTTAACGCTATAATGCGGCTGGGCTTGCCAAGTGTGCGGCAATGCATGCCGATGGACATCATTTTTGGTGCGGTCGCGCCTTCTTCATACAAACAATCAAAGTTGTCTTTCAAGTACTGGAAAAACTCTTCTGCGTGGTTAAACCCATAAGGTGAGGAAAACTTCATGTCGTTGCAGTCGAGTGTATACGGCACGATCAGGTGCGGTTTGCTACCACCATCAGGTGTGTCGACTTTCACCCAATAAGGTAAGTCATCGCCATAGTTGTCTGAGTCGTATTTGAGTTGTGCTTGTTCTGCAACCAATGTGCGAGTGTTTGGTGAGTCGCGTCCTGTGTACCAGCCAATGGGTTTAACGCCGGTGACTTCTTCGATCAACGCCAGAGCTTGTTGCATGTGCTCGCGTTCTTGTTCGATAGGCATGTCTTGGTAGTGAATCCATTTTAATCCATGGCAAACGATTTCGTGATTACCTTCGACAAAGGCTTTTGCCACTTCTGGGTTACGTTGTAATGCGGTGGCAATGGCGAAAACCGTCAGTGGTAATCCACGCTTTTCGAACTCATTTAGAATGCGCCAAACACCAGTGCGAGAACCATATTCGTAAAGGGATTCCATGCTCATGTGGCGGTCTTTGAAAGGCTGTGCACCGAATATTTCTGATAGAAAGGTTTCGGCGTGTTCATCGCCATGCAAAACGCAGTTTTCACCGCCTTCTTCAAAGTTTAAAACAAACTGTAGAGCAACTCGGGCATTGTTTGGCCATTTTACGTTTGGCAGCCCTTGGCGGCCATAACCCGCGTAGTCGCGTTCTAAATAGTGTTTCATGGTCTGGTTCCATTATTGGTTATGTAATTTGGCAGCGGTTATAGACTCCAGTGAGCATATCGCCCAGTAAAGGCTTTGCTAACTCGCTGTCCGTATTGACCTTTTTTAGAGGTTTGTAAACCTAATTGATGCAATGATTCTGCCAGTTTTACGGCGGCGGCAACGCCATCAATGATTGGGACGGGCAGTTCAGCAGACAGTTTTTCAACCAAGTTCGACATGCCAGCGCAACCTAATACAATTGCTTCTGCACCGTCTTGCTCTATGGCCGCAAGGCATTCCGTTTTTAGTAGTAAGTAAGCCGCTGGGTCGATATTTTCTAGCGCCAAAACAGGAATGTCGGTGGCTCTTACGCCACTGCAATGATGCTTATGACCATATTTTTGTAGTAAATGCTCGCTCGCTGGCAAGGTTCTAGATAGCGTGGTGACAACGCCAAATCGATGAGAAATCAAACTGGCCATTTGGAAGCCTGCTTCAGCAATGCCAATAACAGGGGCATCGGCCAGTTCTCTTGCTGCGTCTAATGCTGGATCACCAAAGCAGGCGATAATGTGAGCATCGACATCTTGTTGCTTGCCTTGTTCGATAAGATCAAGAAGCGCCGCGCTGGCGATGACTTCATCAAAAGCGCATTCGATGCTTTTAGGGCCATGTTCGGGAGTGCAGGCGATAATTTGCGTGCTATCTAGCGCAACGGATTTGGCGCTCAGCGCCATCGCGTGAGTCATGTCGGCACTGGTGTTTGGGTTTATGAGCTGAATTCGCATGGTGCTCCTAGCGGCCAAAAAGTTTTTGAAAATCAATGTTTTCTTCAGGTTTGGTTTCGAGAATAAGTGAAGATTTTATGTGTTTAAGGTGATGGCTCATCCAGTTTTGTGCCTTGTCTGAGTGTCCTTGATCAAGAATGTCGAGCAACTGAGAGTGGTCGCCACAATCACAGCCGACACTGCCACGGGTGCCGTAAGCCGCTAAAATTAAGGAAGACCGATAACAAAGCTGTTCAACAAAATGTGCTAGTACTTTATTGCCAGATAATGTCGCTAGTTCATAGTGAAAGCGAGCCGTTAACTGAATGGCATCGGCGAGTTGATTATTTTCTTCGGCGCGCTTTTCTTCTATTGCCATAGCGCGAAAGCGTTCAGATTGCGCTGTATCCCAGTGTGTTAGTAAAGCTGGAATGAGTTGTGGCTCGATCAAAATACGGCTGTCTAGCACTTCTATCGCTTCGGTTTTGCTTGGGCGGTTTACTTGCGCACCTTTGTTTTTCTCAATCACCACAAAATGTTCTAAAGCGAGTCGCTGCAATACCTTGCGGATACCTGTTCTGCTTACGCCAAAGGCCTCTGATAAACGGTCTTCTGGTAAGCGCGCCCCAGGCGGTAATTGGTGCTCGACAATCGCTTTTAATATTTGTCGGTAGATGTTCTCGTCATTGGACATGATGGTCTCTATTAATCGTATACAATTTTTTTTCAGTAAATGTGCTGGTTAAATAATATAGCACGACAATTCGTTGGGGACATCTCAAATAAAAACACAAGTATGTTGCACAATAATGGTGTGATTGTTTTGTTTTTGACTCGCATTAGTGCGTTTTTATGGCGATTTTAGCCCTATGAGGCGTGATTTTTCTTAGATTCTTTTGTTTCTATTTTTGGCACATAAATTGTATTTGTTATTGTATACAATTAAAAAGGAACGAGACCATGAAGCAAGAATTTGAGCAAAGCCCTAGATTAGCGAATAGCGATCTATTGCCGGAGAAAGATCAAAAGTGGGGATGGTATAGCATTTTCGCTTTTTGGATGTCTGATGTGCACAGTGTGGGTGGTTATGTGTTTGCTGCCAGTTTGTTTGCCTTAGGGTTGAATGGTATTCAGGTATTTATCAGTTTGCTATTGGGCATTTCAATCGTATTGGTGTTTGCCAATTTGATGGGCAAACCAGGACAAAAAGCCGGTATCCCTTTTCCTGTCGTAGCGCGTATGTCTTTTGGTGTGTTCGGGGCTAATATCCCAGCCATCATTCGTGGCTTAATTGCCGTGGTTTGGTACGGTATTCAAACCTTTCTGGCATCCAGTTCCTTTATTATCTTACTGCTTTATTTCTTCCCTGAGATGGCATCGCTTGCCGATGAATCTTTTATTGGGCTTTCGTATCTAGGCTGGATTGGCTTTACTGCTATGTGGCTTGTTCAAGGTGTTGTGTTCATGTTTGGTATGGACATGATCCGTAAAGTGATCGATTGGTCTGGCCCTGCTATTTATATTGCTATGTTTGCTTTGTGTATTTACATGATTAATTTAGCTGGCTGGGAAAACATCAGTTTCAACCTAAGTTCATCTAACTTAACGGGTCTGGATGCTTATGCTCAGATGTTCATTGCGATTGCTTTGGTGGCGGCGTATTTTGCAGGGCCAACGTTGAACTTCAGTGACTTCTCCCGTTATTGCGGCAGCTATAAAAAATTGAAACTAGGCAACCTATTGGGTTTGCCAGTTAACTTTGTATTGTTCTCTTTGTTCAGTGTGGTGATTGTTTCGGCTTCGATTCCTGTATTCGGTCAGATGATTACCGACCCTGTGGAAACCGTGAAACGTCTTGATTCTGGTTTTATCACGGTACTGGGTGCATTGACATTTATCTTTGCGACAGTGGGTATTAATATTGTGGCGAACTTTGTCGCGCCAGCGTTTGATTTTTCCAACGTATCGCCACAGAAAATTAGCTTTAAAGCGGGTGGTTTTATTGCCGCATTTGGTTCGGTATTGCTAACGCCTTGGAATCTGTTCAATAACCCAGAAGTGATCCATTACACAGTGGATGTATTGGGCGCGATGATCGGGCCTTTGTATGGCATTATTATTGTTGATTACTTCTTTATCAAAAAAGGCAACATCGACATAGCAGCCTTGTATACAGAGTCACCAAAAGGGGCTTACTGGTATGAGAACGGGGTGAATAAAAAGAGTGTTTATGCTTTGTTGATTGCGGGTTTTGTTTCTATCTTAGCGACCTTTGTTTTTAGCTCCTTGGCAAATTACGCCATATTCATTGGCGGTATTGTCGCGGCGTTGGTTTATCGTTACATGATGGAGCCTGAGCGTGTTGCTTTGCAAAGTATGAACCTTGCGAAGTCATAATTTACGTTAAGAAAACGTTTAGATAATTAAAAGCCCCCGCATTGAAAAATGCGGGGGCTTTTTGTTGTTACGAGATCTATTAAACCGAATTAAGCTGAGGCGGCAAGATCCGCTTCGGCCTCTGCCAGCATGTCGAATTCCTCTTCTGGTGTTTTCGCCACAAGGCGATTTTTGCTATAGAAGAAGTAGTACGCTGCGCCAATCACGAACAAGATAAGAGTGTAGTTAAAGGCACGTGGATCGTAAGCGTAAACCCCAGTTAGAGCCAATAGAGACAATATGAAAGCAACGGACGATGTGAAGATACCGCCAGGTGTTTTGTATGGGCGTTCCATATTTGGTTGCTTGATGCGCAATAAGATATGGCTTAACGCCATCAAGGCATAAGACACAGTCGCGCCAACCACGGCCATGGCTAACATTAAATCGCCTTCGCCAGTCAAAGAGGCAAGAAAGCCCAAAATGCCAGGGACAATCAAAGCACGAGAAGGTACTTTGCGTTTATCGGTAACAGACAAGCTTTTAGGAAGGTAACCCGCACGAGATAAGGCGAATACCAAACGGCTGTAACCGTAGATGATGGAGAAGAAAGAGGCGATTAAGCCAGCAAGCCCCAAGACGTTAACCACGGTTGCCAGAGTGCCGTGACCTGCAAAGTTCAAGGCATCCACCAAAGGTACTGCGCTTTTGCTCATGGCGTCTGCACCCGCGGCGCCCGCCAATAAGAACACCACTAAAAGAGCCGTGAAAAGTAAGAAAATCATCGCGCCGATAATGCCCTTAGGCACATCTTTCGCTGGGTCTTTTGCTTCTTCCGCTGCAAGAGGAACACCTTCAACAGCCAAGAACAACCACATGCCAAATGGCAATGCCGCCCAAACGCCATACCAACCCATTGGCATAAATTCAGACGCTCCAGCCGCATCGGTTACGGCCACATCGAATAAACGGCTGGTATCAAAATCACCAATCAAGGCAACCGCGGTGGCTAAGATGGCGATAACCGCCAAGCCACTGATGACCATCATAACTTTTAGTGCTTCACCAACCCCAGCCAAGTGGATGGCAATAAAGACCAGATAAAACGCCGCATAAACCCAAGGTCCATTAAAGCCTAAGAGGGCTTCCACCGCGGAACCGATGAAAATAACAATGGCCGCTGGTGCCAAGGCGTATTCGATTAATACGGCTAAGCCTGTTAAATAGCCGCCTGTTGGTCCCATGGCTTGGCGCGCAAAACTGTAACCACCGCCAGCTGCTGGAATGGCCGCAGACATTTCAGCTAAGGATAAAACCAGCGTCAGATACATAACCGCCATGAGTCCTGCCGCAATGGCAAAGCCACCCCAGCCAGCTTCGGCGATACCAAAGTTCCAGCCTGCAAAATCGCCTGATATTACGTATGAAACCCCCAAACCCGCTAGCAGAATCCAGCCAGCAGAGCCTCTTTTTAACTGGCGTTTTGCCAGGTATTCTTTATCTAATTGATCACTCATTGTCGTTCCTTATATGCTCTAGTTAAGTGGTTTAACCGTCATTTTTACCCGATGGGCTTATGTGTTTCTTGTCCCTAAGAGATTAGGAAGTTCTTCGACTCCTTGCTGGTGTCCATAATTAAATCATCGTCTGATCTGTCTTTGAGTTTGACGCCTGATAGTTTCAGGGTTCGTGCTTCGTTTAATAAATAAAAAGCTTTGCGTGCCGCTTCTTGATACACCAAGCCCGCAGGGCGAATGTTGGAGATACAGTTGCGGTAGGCGTCGGTAAAGCCTACTTTGCCGCCCCAAGTCAGGTATAAGCCTAAGCTGTCGGGGGAACTAAGCCCCGGGCGTTCGCCGATTAACACCAAAACGCATTTGGCGTTTAAGCGTTCGCAAATATCATCGCCAATGGCCACGCGACCTTGTTTTACAAAACAGATGGGCGCTAGCTTCCAGTCTTTAATATGGCTGGAGAGGGCTTGCAGAAAAGGTAGGGTATTTTGTTCTATTGCGAGAGAGGACAAACCATCTACCACCACAATCGCAAGATCATAATCTTGTGAAGTGGAAGCTCTGTGCTCGTCTAGTTTATTGGCAGATTCTTCGTCTAGCCTGCGGCCATAATCTGGACGCTGAAGATAGGTTGCGCGGTCCGTCGCGCGACTGTGCAGCATTAGGGGGGCACAGTGTTTCGTCCAATCTTTCGCCCAATCCTGTTCCATGAGTGCCTGCGATAAAGCATTGCTATCGAGCTGTGTGTGAACGGCGTCAATGGCCTGAGCGTGGGCAAGCTGGAAAGCGAGTAGATGTCTGGTTGGAACACTGATACCTGAACGCCCTAAACCAACGCGAGCATCGGTGAAGGCGTTCAGCTTGCTCCATGCGTTTTCCGTTACTGGCTCTGCATGTGGGTGCGTTGGAAAAGTCTTTTTAGACTGGCTCATGGGCGACCTCCAATAAGACGATTCAGGGACTTATGAAACGCATCGGGCAATTGGTGATTAAGAGTGAATTGCTCGTTATTTTTGAAAATTTCCATCTTGGCGAGCCAGAGGTCAAACTCTGGTGAAGGCTTCAATCCTAAAACCTTGCGAGCATACAGTGCGTCATGGAACGAGGTGGTCTGGTAGTTCAACATGATATCGTCAGAACCTGGGATGCCCATAACAAAAGTGCAACCAGCGACACCTAAAAGTGTCAGTAAATTATCCATGTCGTTTTGGTCGGCTTCGGCGTGGTTGGTGTAACAGACGTCGCAACCCATGGGTAAGCCAAGCAATTTGCCACAGAAGTG
Source organism: Marinomonas sp. FW-1 (assembly GCF_005222245.1). Classification (NCBI taxonomy): domain Bacteria; kingdom Pseudomonadati; phylum Pseudomonadota; class Gammaproteobacteria; order Oceanospirillales; family Oceanospirillaceae; genus Marinomonas; species Marinomonas sp. FW-1. The sequence continues at coordinate 347,432 of NZ_CP025987.1, forward strand.
ATCCTCCAAACCTGCGCGGGTAATTTCTTTGCCATCGTACAAATATTCTGGGCCGATAAAGCCGACAACCGTATTGACCAAAAGTGGATTGAACTTACGTGCTACTGCATAAGCGCGCGCTTCGCAGGTTTGCTGGTCCAAACCATGGTTGGCGTTGGCCGATAAGGCGCTGCCTTGTCCCGTTTCGAAATACATCACGTTGTTGCCAACCGTGCCGCGATTCAGCGACAAGGCGGCGTCTTGGGCTTCGGCTAAATTGGCAAGGTTAAAACCAAAGCTGTCGTTGGTCGCTTGGGTTCCGCCTATCGATTGAAAAACCAAATCCACTGGTGCGCCTTGCTCGATGCATTCAATGGTGTTGGTAACGTGAGTTAAAACGCAGGATTGGGTCGGGATTTCATAATGCTGGATGACTTCATCCATCATCTTGATCAAGCGTGTAGCTTGTTGCACGTTGTCGGTGGCGGGGTTAATACCAATCACGGCATCGCCATTGGCGTAGAGCAAACCGTCTAACATGCTGGCCGCGATACCGGTTAAATCGTCGGTTGGGTGATTAGGTTGTAAGCGTGTCGACAAATGCCCCGGCAAACCAATGGTGTTACGAAACGCGGTTTTCACATGGCACTTTTTTGCGACCAGTATCAAATCCTGATTGCGCATAATCTTACTGACCGCGGCGGCCATTTCTGGCGTCACGCCGGGGCGAATCTGAGTAAGCACCTCGCTGGTGGCTAAATCACTTAATAACCAATCACGAAATCCACCCACAGTAAGGTGGGAAATCAAAGAAAAAGCGTTTTTGTCATGATCGTCTAATATTAATCGGGTAATTTCATCTTCTTCGTAGGGAACAAGAGCTTGTTCAAGGAATAGGCTTAGCGGTACATCGGCTAATGTCATTTGTGCGATAACACGCTCTTCGGCGCTAGCGGCGGCAACGCCTGCCAAGCGATCACCAGATCGTGCAGGTGTCGCTTTCGCCATTAAGTCCGCAAGATCGACAAAGCCGAAGGTGCGTTCTCCGACTGTGTTGGTAAATTGAAACTTTTTCAGTTTAAAGGTCGAATGTGTTGTACTCATAGTGGTCTCGCGCGCTTTACTGAGAGGGTGTAGGTTCAAGAAAGCAAACGAAAAGGGTGTCAATTTTGCATAGCTTGAACACAGATGACATAAGTTAACATTACGGAATTCCATAAAACGACGTTATCGAATAATGGCAAAATTAGAAAAGGCTATATATTTCAATTTGTTAGGTTAGTTTTTTATTCAGTACGAAGGAAACAAACAAACATGGACAGGCGTGATTATGTCGAATTTAATGATTGATGCACCAAAAGGGTGCTTTTATCCTCATGTATCGGAAGCGCATGATGCTGATTTGCACGCGAGTAATTTGACTAACTGGCAGCAAGAGTACGATCAAACCAGTCGTGGTAGTTTTTACGGTCGTATTGTTGAGCTGCCGTTTGATGGCCTACAAGTTTTTTGTGAACACACCAGTCAGGCATTGCAGCAAAAATGTGTCGTTTGGCCAGACTCTGTTTGGTTGGGGATTCCTCTTGCCGATCAAGAAGAAAGCCGTATTAACGGCTTAACCATCCATCCCAATAATATTATGTGCCGTCCAGGAGATTGTGACTTTCAGCTGTCCACACCGCAAGATTATGATTTATATGGATTAGTGGTAGATCAGTCCAAGCTAATGAAGATGGCGTTGATCCATGGTGTCGATCTAAATTGGACAGAACTCACCGAATATGGTCGTCTTGGCGTACCAGATAAAACGCTAGAGGAAGTGCGCTTTTTACTCGCGCGTTTGCTCTCGGTGCAAAACAAAACAACACCGCCACGTTTGCAGCAAGACATTGTCATGATGGCACTACTGGAAGTGCTTAAAGTAGAAACCCCACAACCGGCCAAAACACAGAGCTATTATCACCGTAAAAAAGTCGTCGATTGCGCCCGTCAGTTTTTAGACCGTCATCTTGATGAGCCCGTTACCGTGACGCAATTGTGTGAAATCACCAACGTCAGCCGTCGTACCTTGCAATACAGCTTTGAAAGCATCCTCGGCGTCAGCCCGATTCAATACCTACGCATTAGCCGACTAAACGGTGTGCGTCGTTCTTTGGTACAGGCAAAAAGTGATCAATCCGTCAGCGACATCGCCGCGCAATGGGGATTTTGGCACCTGAGCCAGTTCGCTAAAGACTATAAACAACTGTTTGGTGAAACGCCCTCAAAAACACTTACGGGGTTGAGTGGTTGAGAGCAAAGCAACAACTAGGACTAACAAGGCACCCTCGTAAGCTCGGTGAGATCAGTGTATAAAACGGATCAGGTCATAAGGCCTGAGGGAATTGCTTGCCTCGCGGGTCAAATCACGCTACAAAAGAGCAAACAAAGAATCAACATAGCGGCGATCAAAGACCATCAGAAGCAGAATAGTTCACATAGGCTTTGGTATTTAGCGAGTTATATAACAGGGAAGTCCTACCACGAAAAAAGCAAATCAAGCTATATTTTCATCTGACCCTAATACTTTTTACATCAGATATGATTCTTTTTTCAGAATTAGATCAATAACGCTCTTATAGAAGGACTCTTTAATGGCTACTCCCAGCAGCACCCCTAACAAACATGGCCTTAAACGCTATATAGAAAAGCCTATTCGTAAGAAAATCAGAGAAGATGCAGGTTACGGATGCGTAGTATGTGGAACACTATTCTGCGACTACGAACACATAGAGCCAGAGTTTCATGATGCTGAAGAGCATGACCCTGAAAAGATGACACTTCTTTGTGAGAGCTGTCACGGAAAAGTAACTGGTAAGCGTAAGTCTAAAAGACGAGTGTGGGAAGCAAAAGCAGATCCCTTCTGTAAAAAACATAATTTCACAAGAGAAGAAATTGACCCTTCAGTAATACCAACCTTTAAAGTCGGTAACAATCTATTTAACGATGTTGAAATCATCCTAGCAATTCATGGGAAACCTCTAATATGGCTAGAACCTCCCGAAAAAGTAGATGAACCTTTTTTAGTTAGCGCTGTATTTTACGATAATGCGGGGCAATACATTACCAGCATTAACAGAAATCAGTTCACAAGCGTTTTAGGCACACATGACGTATGGGGAGAAGGGACACGAATTGAAATTCGCCCTCAAAAAGGAATGATCGGGTTAACTCTCAATATTGAGGGAGATAAGCCAGTTCATGTTGAGCGAATTAACATGAACTATTTAGGAAACCAAGTAACAGTTAATAAAGCTGGTCAACTCACATTTGGAACGTTCCATTTAGATAACGTTCAAGTGATGGGCGCCAATACCGCTGTAAACATTGGAAGTATACCGTCAATTCCATTCAGAGATTTCAGCGGCCAATGGAAAAAAGCGACTGTTGCTCACCAAATTTCTAAGCACGAATTGCAAATAATAAATGTTAATGGCATCAAATGTGGGTGGGTTCTAGGTAACTGTCTTATAAACTCGAGTTACGAAGTGGTTGCGAGCCATCAAGATGGTACCGTAACCTCTTTGACAGGCGAATATATTGGTGTTCTTACAAGCAATCATAAGGGGCAGTGCACACTAGTTAACCCTTCTGATGAACATGACAATTATGAGCCTATTTGGGTTTCATCGCAGGAGAAAGCGACAAAGAACATAAGGGCTAACCATTACGTGGATATGACCTATCGCCTTTTCAATATTGAGAGAACAAAGCGAACCCCGAGTATAACTAACCCTACTGCTGAAACTCCACCTCCCCAGCAGGAAGTGCAATCCCCCAAATATCTGGAAACAAATGACCTGATTTGCAAGGAATGAGCAAACAATTAAAACAATTAGGGTCAGATGAAAATTAACTAGCATTCCTATAAATTACTCGCTGCGCTTCTCATTTTCCGCAGAGCGCGGCTTTATGCCCCAAACATTGGATTCACATCCATACTCTTATGTAAGATCCTGATAATTTGAATATTCTGGCAACCAATTTGCTGATAAAAAATAACATGGCTTCCTTGGGGAAACGTTCGGTAGACATCTCTGATTTCATTCTCTCTCTTTGTTATCGAGTTCATTGATCAACGAGTCGCTGTCGTAACGTGTTCATGTGTTTCGAGTAAATGTAATACCTGCTTTTTCATCACCCCGAAAATTATTTTTCAAAAAATATCGTTTATCTGAAACCTTTTTTTAAAAGATGAGTATCTCTGTATGAGCCGCCCAATTGGGTGACACCTAGTTTACTAATACAACTCATATAGGATGATTATGATGAAAAAGACGATTATTGCTGCCACGACTGCTTTCGCTGTTTCTGCTTGTTCAACTGGCTTTTATGGAACATCTGGCCAAGATAGCCATATTGCTGGGTACGCGCTTGCTAATAACGGAACGACTTTAGTCACAATGGGGTCTATCGCGTCTCCCGCGAAAATGGACACTTTTACCCTAAGCAATAAGCTGGATGCCGTGGCTTATCGTCCCGTCACTGGCGAGTTGTTGGGTTATTCCAACGGTGCTGTTTATTCTGTTGATGCCAAGTCCGGCAAGCTAACCGATCTGGGTGCGACCTTCACAAATGGCGCCATGATTTCCAAGGATGCGTCAGCCACCGCGATGGATTTTAATAACGCTATCGATGCTGTTCGTATGGTTGGGTCTGATGGTACAAACTTGGTGTATTTCCCAGTCGGTTTTGGTGACCAAGATAAGCGTGCTAATTCAGTATTGAAATTCACTTCTACATTTTATGTAAAAGGCGACAGCAACGAAGGCATGACGCCTGAAATTTTTGCGAACGCTTACACTAATGCCATTGCCGGTGCAAAAGCGTCGAGCACTTTCCAGTTTGCGTTAGACAGTAAAACAGACTCATTGGTCAGTCTTGCTAATAATGCAGGCGAATTAAAAACCGTCGCTAAGATCACTATTGATGGCAAGGCCGTTGACCTATCATCAATGGGTGGCTTCGATATTGTTTCTGCCGAAGAAGGTTCTGACGCTGCTTACGCAATATTACAGCTCGAAGGTGAATCAAAAGCTGGGTTTTACTCTATAGATCTGACGACAGGTGCGGCAACCTTAATGGCCGACTTACCAATGGGTGGCTTTAGCGGCTTTGCCGTCTCAGGCGGTAAATAATTGCAAAGGGTGTTTTTACACCAGTAGTAATTCAATGATAGGCAAGGTCAAGATGAAAAATCCCCGTATTCTTCATCTTGACCTTGATTAGTCGACAACTATTTGGCGAACTGCTCTCGCAAACTTTAAAATGATGAGATGAGTAATTAATAAGGTTTGCTTCCCATGTCTCGTTTTTTAATGGTCTTATGCCTGTATTTTTTGGTTATCCCTGTTCAAGCGCAGTCTGTTGAGCAAGATATGAATCATGGGGACTTTGGTCCTTTTATGCGTTCGTTAAATAATACGAGCTATGGTTATCAAGTCATTCAGGACATTACTGCTAGCGCACCCACCAAGTTAATCGAGAAATTCGAGGTGCGTCCAGGAGACTGCTACTGGAATAAAGGCTGGAACGATTGCGAGCAAGATCGCGAACGCAGTGAACTGTCTGAGCAGCAGAAAACAACACCCGCAGGCAGCGAAGCCTGGTACGGTTGGTCGATTTATTTTCCTGATGATTATCCTAATATTTTCCCTACTAAGGTCGCTCTTGGCCAGTTTCATCAAGCTAATTCTCACCCTATTTGGATGTTTCAAAATGGCCGTGGCGGGTACCATCTAGACGATCATATTTCTGGGTCTAAAAAACACTTCGAGTTGATTAAAGAGGCGGATTTGCGTGGTCGATGGCATCACATTGAAGTTCATGCTCGTTGGGAAAAAGACGATTCTGGTGTGTTCCAAGTTTGGGTGAACGGCGAACAAAAAGTCGACTACCAAGGCCCGACGATGGACGCAGACATTGTGTATTTTAAATACGGTGTGTATCGATCTTTTTTATCACGATATAAACAAGCTAAGCAGTTAAACGCTGTGCCGCCGCAAATTGTCTATTACAGCAATGTGAAGCGTGGTAAAAATAGAGCATCGCTTCAGCCTTAGATAATTGCCATCGGGAGATAAAATGAGCGTTCAAATTCGTCCAGCTGTCATTGATGACTTACCTGCATTAACCGATCTTTATAATCACTACATAGTGAATACGGCGACGACCTTTGATATAGAGCCTTATACCCTAGAGGGTAGAGCGGTTTGGTTCGCACAATTTGCGCTCACAGGTCGGCATCGTTTACTGGTGGCGGATCAAGACGGTGACATTCTTGGCTATGCTTGTAGTGCTCAATTCAAACCAAAGCGCGCCTATGAAACCTCGGTGGAAGTCAGTATTTATCTAAAACCCGAGACAAAAGGCCGAGGTTTGGGAACGGCCTTGTACCTTGAACTGTTTGAGCAATTGGAAGCAGAAGACGTGCATCGTGCCTATTCAGGTATCACTTTACCTAACGAAGCTTCGCGTATTATCCATGAAAAATTTGGTTTTGAATCCGTAGGTGTTTACCTCGAAGTGGGCCGAAAGTTCGGGCAATACTGGGATGTTGAATGGTTCGAAAAAGAAGTTGGTGGAAGTCATTAAAAAGCCAAGCCCAACGCTTTTGCGAAATTGGGCTTGGCTTAAAGTCGCTTTTCTATATTGCTTTACACGATTGCCTTTCAATAAGACGACAGCCGAGTTCTACTCTTCGTGCAGGTGCATTTTTGCTTGTGCGACGGGTGAGAAGTTCTAGCTCTTCCAAAGCACAACGGGCAATGTGATGCAGCGGCGTATGAACAGTTGATAGCGCGGGTTGCATCATTTGGCCTGCAAACACGTCATCAAACCCAAGAATGGAAACATCCTGAGGTACTTGAATGTCTTTCTTTTGTAAGGCGTTTAAGACACCAATGGCAACGTTATCGGCAAGACAAAAGAAGGCTGTGATCTGATTCAAATCGGGATGCTGTTCTAACCACTTACTCATGCCTTTTTCAGCAATGTCTGGCTGGAAACTGTCCAGTTGAATATCAGTCGCTGAAAGGCCAAGTTCGAGGTGCTCGTTAATGGCTTCTTTAAAGCCATCAAGTCGTTGCCTGATGGTATAACGTCCTGGCCAAGAGACAATGCCTATGTTTCTGTGCCCCAGCTCAATTAAGTGCTCAACGCCCAGACGAGCCCCATTTCTATCGCCAATACCGACTGATCCAATGTGCATGCCGGGTTCTTGCCCTGCGAGCAAAATACAGGGCAAATTGGTGTTGATGACTTCATTTAGGAGCTTTTGGTTTTCGTCAAAATACACCAAAATACCGTCACATTTTGTCTTTGTCATGCGCTCCGATATCTTGTTGTAGTCACCTTTAAGTTCGTCAATCAAAATGGGTTCAATTTCGACCCCCTTTTGCTCGCATTCCTTACGCAGTGTTTCAAGTATGGTCCATGAGACGAAGTTGACGTCGGTTTGCCTTAGGCGATCAGAATCTACAAACAGGGCGATTTTACGCAATGTCGGTGTCTGCGCGCGTTTGATACGAGAATCTAAATAGCCAATGTCCTTGGCTATTTGTAATACTCGTTGGCGAACATCATCAGAGATTTTGGCAGTGCCATTCAGTACATGACTGACCGTACTGATGGCAACGCCACTTCTTTCTGATATTTTCTTTAAACTCATAGTTTATTTGACTCCACTGCCTGCTACGCCCTCAGTAATGTATTTTTGTAAAACAAGAAAGACGATGGTCACTGGTAACAGTGCAATAACGGTCATCGCGAGAATATAGTGCCACTCTACCGAGAATTGCCCTTGGAAAGCATTTAACCCAATTTGTAGCGTGTAGTTCTCTGGACTTGATAACACGATCAATGGCCAGAGGAAATCATTCCATCGCCATATTACAGAGAATATGGCCAATACCGCCAGAGCTGGTGCACAAAGCGGTAACACTATGCGCCAGTAAATACGAAATTCTGAAGCCGCATCAACTCGTGCTGCCTCTATCAAATCATCTGGGATGGTTAGCATATATTGGCGCAGCATAAACACACCAGTTGGTGTGGCGACCGTTGCAAATATAACTCCCCACAAATTATCGGCTAAATTTAAGCCGACAATGACAATGAAGGCGGGCACCATTATGACAGAAAGTGGCAGCATCAAGGTGGACAAAATCAACATGAAGATTGCGTTTTTGCCACGGAATTTATACTTGGATAAAGCAAAGGCCGCCATAGAATTAAGCAGTAGTGTCAAAATTGTTGCGACCACGGTGACAAATACCGTGTTGTTGATGTATGTAAAAAAGTCAAAACGTTCAAGAGGGTCCGTATAGTTCTGCCATTGGAAATTTACGTCCTTTAGTTGAGTGATTTCTGAAGTGGGTACTTGAAACGTTTTTTCAGGGTTGTCTATGTCTACTACCGTGGCTTTTATACCGATGCGACGTACTAAGGCGACGTTTTTGATTTCGCCATTAGGTTGAGTCCACTCCCAAACAGAAAGATCTTTGTCGTAGCCTTCTACCTGAGTATTGACCGTAGATTGTGGAATGAGGCTAGGTGGGAAACTGTTCACTTCCGCTTCAGTTTTAAGTGATGACAGCATAGCCCAAGCAATTGGAATGGCAATTACAGCGGTGCCGAGTGTTAGCCAAAGCCAAGACAAAATATCGGTAATGTCCATTTTGCCGTGATGACGAGTACGGGTTAAAAATTTAAGCATAATTAGTACTCCGCTTTTTTCGCTAGCCAGACTTGTATTAATGTCAGCGCGAGTAGGGCTAAGCCCATTAATACCGATGCCGCAGATGCCAGACCATAGAGTCTAACTTCTGAACTGAAGGCGGTTTGATAAATAAATTGCACAATAAAGGTGTTTGCGGTTCCGGGACCACCACCATCTGTCAGTACCCAGGCTTCATCGAATACTTGCACTGATCGAATCAATAAGAGCACAGCAACCACTAATAAGTTTGGTGTGAGTAATGGCAGGGTGATACGCCAGAACTGTCGCCATTCACTCGTGCCATCGACTTTTGCAGCTTCGTAAATGTCTCTTGGAATGGCTTGTAGGCCCGCCAAAATGATCAGAGTAAAGAAGCCCATATGAAACCATATAGAGACATAAACTACCCAAAAGCGAGACCACCAGACCTCCAGTAGAAAAATGGTGCGTTCGCCACCAAGGTCTAGAACCAACGAGTTCAGCAACCCATCACGAGCAAGAAACCATTTCCAGATTAGACCGACAACTACAGGAGAAAGCAGTACCGGATAAAAGAAAATGGAGCGGAAAAGCGCTTTGCCTTTGGTTAGGCGGTTTAGCACCACTGCGGTGATAAGCGCCATGACTAAAGTGCCTGTGGCGTTAAGTAATGTGTACCACCATGTGTTGTGAATCGCTGTCCAAAATAGGTCAAACTCACAACTAGCTGGGTCCATGTAGCTGCCACAGTTGAGTAGGCGAGAAAAGTTTTCGAAGCCGATAAATGGACGATCCCAGATCAGCATATTAGTGCCGCCGGTAAAGGCGTAAGCTATGGCTAAACCAACAGGTAAAAAAACGAATAAAGAAAATAGCACCATGTTTGGAGCGACAAACAGGTAGCCCATGCGTTGCACGCCTATCTTTTTCTGCAGATAGACTGTCGGCAATTCAATGAAACGCATGAATTTATCGAGAATCGAGAAAAGGAAAGCGGACAGGTTTTTCATGATTCTATCCTCTTAAATGCTTGGTCGGTTTTATCACAAAAAACGTGCATAAATTGGGAGCTGAAGCGGAGATAGATTGTGTCGCCAATTTCGGCCTCAAAATGATGTGGGAGGTGTGCCACTAGATCTTCGCTTTCTCCTTTGATTGACCCGTAGATAAAAGTTTCATGTCCCATACATTCTAGTTGAGTGATTTCCAGTGGAATTCCAGACTCGGCTATTTCTATGTGTGAAGGCCGAACACCAAGGGTGACACTGTCGCCGATTTTGGCGTTCTCTGAGGCGACAGGAATACAGAAGTGATCAATAGTGTTGGAAGTTACTTCAATTCCACTGTCAGACACATTGGTAATTTTAGACTTGAACATGTTCATTTTGGGGGAACCAATAAATTCGGCAACGAAACGATTAGCAGGGCGTTCGAAAAGGTCTAGTGGTTTGCCGACTTGCTCTATTTTACCTGCGTTTACCACAACAATTTTCTCAGCCATGGTCATGGCTTCCACCTGATCGTGGGTAACATATATCATGGTGGTATTAAGCTTTTTATGAAGCTTAGTTATTTCTCCGCGAGTTTGTACGCGCAGCTTAGCGTCTAAGTTAGATAGAGGCTCGTCAAATAAAAATACTTTTGGATTGCGGACTATGGCTCGGCCAATAGCGACTCGTTGTCTTTGACCGCCAGACAAAGCTCTAGGCTTTCTGTCCATATAAGGTAGAAGGTCAAGTAGCTTGGCTGCTTTTTGGATGCGCTCTTCAATGATGGCCCGGTCCATATTGAGATTTTCAAGACCAAAAGAAAGATTCTTTTTCACTGTCATATGCGGATAGAGAGCATAGGATTGGAACACCATGGCGATTTCTCGCTCAGCAGGAGAAAGTCGATTAACGACTTTGCCATCAAATAGGATTTCTCCTGAAGTAATGTCTTCTAATCCAGAAATTAAACGTAATAAAGTAGACTTGCCGCAACCTGAAGGCCCTACTAAAGCGACAAACTCGCCATCTTCAATGTCGACATTGACATGATGCATGACATCAATAGATTCATAGCGTTTGTGAAGGTTTTTGAGCTGAATGGCAGCCATGTGTTGCTCCTGTTTTTTTTTATCGTTATGAGAGTATTTGTTAATGTGAGTGTTAGTGTGTTTTGTTAGTAAAACTCCGATACTCAGATAGAAAGAGTGAGGCAAGTGCTTGGCCGTAGGGTGTTGGGGTGTTGCCAATTTGTTTATAAAACTCTAAAGAGTGACCCATAGCCGTGCCATCTGAAACTTCTTCTAGAATGCCATTTTCATTGATCCTTTTGATCACTGCATTTAGGCATAAATGAATCATTTCTTGGTATTCAGTAATGTCTAGCAGCCCTTCGCGACAGCCAGCCAGTAAACCATAACCAATGGCTGCGGTGGCCGATGCTTCAATAGGTGAACTAGGGTCATTGAGCAGAGTATGGAACATGCCATCTTTACGCTGGCATTCTTTTAGGGCTCTGACTTGTGTTAAATACACATTTTTGAGCTGTCGGGCGGTGACGCTTTGTGGCTCAAGAATGCGGAATAGTTCAGGAATGGAAAGGGTTAGCCAGGCATTACCTCGAGCCCAAAGTGCGTTGGCAAAGTTGTGACGCCCAAGGAAAGTCCAGCCATGGTAAAACAAGCCACTTCGAGTGTCGCCAAGAAAGCGGATATGACATAAATACTGATATTGTGCTTCTTGTGTCCATTCTGGGCGTTGGCAAAGTTTGCCTGCCGCTCCCATAAACAAAGCGGCCATAAATAAGGTGTCATCCCAAAGTTCACCGTCGTTATCGCGTTCTTTAACGAGATGCTGGTATCCTTCTTCTTCGGTTTTTGGCATTTTTGTGTGAATCCAGTCGGCCCATTCTTCGACAATGCTTTTCCAGTCATCCCGTTGAAAGTGTTCAGCTAGTAGTGCTAGCGTTAGCATAGGAGCAGTGGAATTCACTTGGCGGCGAGGTAAACCACGTTGGATCTGCCAATCATACCAGCGGCCAATGCGTTCAAGTGCGGCTTGGTCATTGCGTTCTTTAGCATCACGAAAATCACCGTATAACCCGACACCAACTTCCCAATCCCATTCGTCGAAAAGAATATCATCACTGGATTTTGCTTCGACATTGCCTATGCCTTTAAGTGAGCGAAAACCTCTGGACAATGATGTTAAAGCCTTATTTAAAGTATGTGTATTGATGTTTGTTTGCATGTTTGTGCTCTCCAAATACTTAGCCTCTATCATTTAATAAACAGAGCCTTGATAAACTGTGGCTGATAAATAGCCCTAATACATTGTGATAAAAGACGTTATGAGGATAAGTCCTGCCAAGGTATAAGTTCGGTGTTGCAAAAAGCTAAGTGTGGTATTGGCGACAAGGGGGCAAACGGGATAGGTTTGCCTTCTAGATGAATACCAGAAAGGTAGTTTAAGGTCAGTGTGCCATTGTCATAATTTAGACTGACTTGGTTGTTTTCGTCTTGGAATTCAGGGGCGTGTGCTAAGCAGTGCTCACGAAAACGGGCCAAACTCGTGTGTTCTTCTATTTCTCCAGTAATCACTATCCATGCGGAATGATTACTGTAGGCACGCCACTCATAGCCAGAGTAAAGTCCGTGTTTTAGTGGTTGTAAGGCTTGAGACGAATAAATACCGATTAGCGCTGAACCAGAACGAGCAAACAGCCAATTAGACTCTTCAATAAATTCGTCACAGATTGGCGCTGGTACAAACGCATGGGTAAAGTTAATAGAGTCAGTGAAGGCTCTTTGGTCAAAAATCATAAAGCCTATGTTTTTATATTGCGCCACTTTAGGATGAACACCATTGCCGGCCCAATAAGAAGGTCGACTACCTCCCCAAACTTTTAGATCACCAGGATGGTTGATCCAGAAACGAGCCAATGGGTGGGCGTTGGTTTGCACATCTAAAAAGTGCTGCTGGTGGCCTTTTTGTCCTGTCTTGTAGTCGGATACAGTCGATAGCTGCAATGACGTAGACTTCCATAGGGTGATCTTCGCGTTGTGATCTAAGCCTTGCGTGTATCTTGAGTAAATGGATTCTCCAGCAGGCACACTTAGTAAACGCTGGCAAAGCTGAGGCGGTTGGTAGTCGCTCACTGCTAATAACGCGGTTACTCGGTCGTAGCCTGGATACCATTGTCCACCAAAAGCTATGGCGGCTATCGATCCAAGCTCGGTTGCTGGTCCTGCTAGTAATTCTTTTTCATAAATGCGACCTTGAGAGCCGGCGCATACGCTGCCAGTGGTGTGAAGGGCGACCATGATAAAAATCTGATCAATCAACTGCTTAGCCCTAGAAACCAAACTGTCGTCTTCTGCATTGGTCATTAGAGTAAATAAGCCAAGAAAATCAATCGGGTAGTAAGCCGCTGAGTTCCATTCTGCCAGCCCGTGATCATCCATTGAGTCAAACCAACGTATTAAACGAGCGTGGGCTTGAGCTTTGTGTTGTTTGCCTGTTTTACCACTATTGGGGAAGATCTCATCTTCGAATAAGCTGCCGGCAAGGTACTGCGCAACGTGAAAGCATAAAACATGGTTTTCACTCCAGAACCACATGACGTCGTTGCCTGGTTCATCTAGCCAGTAGCGGAAGTTTAGTACTTCGTGTTTGACTTGATCCCAAAGGGCTGGTTCGAGTTGAGAGTAACCATAGCTTTTGTACATCCAAAGAAGAGGTAATATCCAGAAATCCGCGCAATCATGGCGCTCTTTAATAGGCAGTAGAGCACGTTCAATAAGGCGGCTGGCTAATTCTGGCTGTTGTTTTAAGGCCAGAGCAGCTAAGGCTCTGGCTGGTTCTTCTTTGCCATGGCTGAGCATGGTTTCTAAGGCGAGTGCTTTACGAGATATTAAGTTCTCAGCAGTAACATCGATCGCTGGTGGTAAAATGGTCGTGCCAAGGCTGCGGCTAAAAGTAAGAGGTCCAGTTTTAACTAAGAAACGTAGAGAGATACAACCTGCGTTTAGCCCTGTTGTATTAAAAAGAGTGGCTGAAGAAAATGATTTTTCAACGAAAAAGCTGACTTCTTCTTGCATCTTCATGCCATCAAGCAATACATTCATAGTAACGGTTTCGCTTGGATAGCTACCAGTATCAAGTTGTACTTTGGTGGCTTTTTTAGGTTTGTAATCTGCTTGAATTAATAGATCTTCATTGCAATAAAATACTTGGTTAGTGCGTAACCCTTCGAGTGTTTTCTCGATTTCTTTTACTTCTTCTTCGTCGATTTCAAGGGATAGCCCCGTTTTGATTTGATCGCCTTTTTTAAGCGTCAAGACAAAGTAGCAGCTAGCGTCACGTTCATGTAATTCCTCCAAAAAGACAATCAGTTCACAGTTCCCTTTTGGAAGGTTTAAGGTGAAGGACTGGCTTGTTGGTTCATTGCGTTGATAATGGTCAAGCTGAATCACTTTTTCGCCATCTTGCCAAATGTGGACACCGCCGCAAGTTTCTAAGGAAAACTCAGCTTCTTGGGCTTGTTCGGAGTATAAAGAGCAAGTCAGCCAGCGTTTTATTAAAGTTGGGCGAAAGCGAAAAGTGGAAAAGTCTACGCGATTGTCTTCGCCGCCAAAATAGATTTCAGGGAAAGAAAGGTCGTTAGGAAGGGATACGGTCCGCTGAGCAATATGTTCCCTCAAACTTTCTCTACAGGGTAGATCCCCTGTATCTACCCAGCCGTTAATAAAGCGATAGTCTACGGCGTCAGGCATGGTTCTGGCTTCGCCTGGAAAATAAGTTTCTTCTGCAGGAGACATAGCCCAGCGATTGATTGCGCTGTTAGTAGCAAGGTCCCAATAGATTTTATTTTTATTCATTATGGGTCTCTTATCTTAGTGAAATTTTTTTCATTATTTTTTATTTAAAATGATGTTTTAAATATATTTGGCAATTTTTTTCAGTATATGTCTATAATCTAATCGCTATCAATAGTAAGTATTGAATTATTTTAATGAAAATATTTTCATTACCTTGATCAAATAAAAAGAAAATGAGGTGAAGTAAATGGCTCGTTTGAATCTTGTTCTAAGTACTTTTGCAGCCGCATCGTTATTGGCTGGACAGGCACATGCTGCAACACAAAATTTAACTTTTTGGTTTACCGATGATGATCCTAACTATGTAAAAAAAATGGGTGAGTTGGTAGAAAAGTTTGATAAAGCACACCCAGATATTTCGGTGGAGTACGTTACGACCAGTTATGCGCAATCCAAAGAACAGCTGCCTTTACAGCTGTCTGTAGGAGAAGGCCCTGATCTTGCGAAAATCGCGGATAATTCACTCATAAGATTCACTTTAGACTTACGTCCTTATATGAAGGATCCCGATGGCTTTGCGAAACTGCATGGCAACACATTGAGTTTATTGCGCGATGAAAAGAGTGCCCCAGATAAGATTGGTGGCTATGTGGCATCACAGACTCTTAACCAGCCTTTTGTTAATGTTACCTTGTTTGAACAAGCTGGAGTCCCGCTGCCTAAAAAAGGTGCAACGCTTGCTGATGTTGTTGCAGCTTCAGTAAAAGTAGCAGATAAAACTGGCGTCGATATTCCTTTCACTATGGACCGCTCAGGGCACCGTTTTAGTGGACCGGCCTATTCTTATGGTGCCAACTTTGTTAATGATGATGGCACCTTTAATTTCCCTGATGCGCCTACTAAAGCTTACATAAAAGACCTTTATCACTGGACTCAAACAGGGGCTTTCCCCAAAGAAATGTGGGGAGCTGCAGGCGGTACTCGCTATAAAAATATGGGCGACGAGTTTATTAATGCCAACGTAGTGACCTATTTTGCGGGTAACTGGATGGTAAACCCTTTTAAAGAAAAAATAGGTGATGCATTTGAATGGAGTGCTTTGGATGCGCCTTGTGGTGATGGTGGCTGTATTCCTATGCCAGGAGCAACTTATGTGGCGGCATTTAAACATACTAAGCACCCTGAAGCGGTCGCTGAATTGATTGAGTATTTGGGTTCTGAGCCCGTACAAAGAGAGCTTGCAGAAGAGTTTATTATTATCCTAGGTGCAAATGTACAAAACCTGAATTACCAACTTGATGATGAAAACGCTAAAGCAGCGATGACTGTGTTTGCAAATAACGCAAGCAATGTCACTGAGAGCATCCGTCGACTTCAAAAAGCGAAAGGCGCCAATATCGTCTATGACTCCGCTGTACAACGAATGAGTCAGCTGATCGTAGGTGAACTAACCCTTGAGGAAACTTATGACAGAATGGCTTCCGATGTTGCAAAAGGTAACGCGGAGTTAAGTAAGCAATAGTGCTTTATCTAGTATGAATAAGGCTTCTACGGCGAAAGTTTGAGCAGCGGTAAAACGCTGCTTTTTTTTGTCTAAAATCTGACTATATAAAGGAAGCCTCCTTAACCTATGTTAATTCCTTATCTGCTCGGCTCCTGTAATCTTGGTTGTATTCCATGTTTGTTCATTATTAAAGGGCGCAAATTATGTTGTTATCACCAAGTCTACAAAACTATGTATCCGACCTTGGGTTGGCGGTTCCGGAGCAGCTGAACATTGAATTTGTTATGGCGTTGCAAGAAAAGCATGTGGCTCGTTATAGCTTTAATAGTTTGGCAGTGGTGCTAGGGGAAGATATTTCTCTGGATGTAGAGGCAATCAGCGAGAAAATCGTCACGCGTGGTATGGGTGGTTATTGCTTTGAGCATAATAAGTTGACGTTTGAGCTATTAAAAGCCTTGGGTTATGACGTGCAGCTTAAGTTGGCAAGAGTACTGAATAATAATGTTGAGCGTGAAGCGGGCAGAACGCATCGAGTGACCTTGTTAACCTTAGAAGGCGTGAGTTATTTGGTCGATACCGGTTTTGGTGGTAATGGGCCGATTGCACCGTTGCGGTTAGATATAAACACGCCGCAAACGGCTGGTTTAGATCGTTATCGAGTGCTAGGCAGAGGCAATGGTGAGTATGATTTGCAGGTCGTGAAGGGCGATGACTATTTTACCCTTTATCGCTTTGATAGCGCTGTTTATACCGATGCTGATTGCGCGCTGGGGCATTTTTATTCTCATAAACATCCTAGTGCCGTGTTTTTAAAGAACTTGATGGTGACCTTGAAGAAGCAAGACCAGACGGTTGCTTTGGTGAATGCCGAACTTACGATTAGAGATCGCCACGGCGAGCGCAAGCAGTTAATTGAAAGCCCTGAATCATTGGGCAATATTTTGAGCTCTGAGTTTGATATTACCCTTGAGCCAGCTGTGATTGAGCATCTTTTTATCCGCTTTGTGGCGCCTATTTTGGCCGAAAATAAAGTCGGGGTAACGTCATGAGCTCATTTTTTACCTTGTTGCTGTGGGCTTGGTTGATGGCGTCTTCTTTTATCGTATCGGGTCATATGGTGGAATACGCCAGTCCGGTTGCGACTTCAGCGTTTCGCTTTTTATTGGCAATGTTGATTATGTTGCCAGCGTTGTTGTTCAGTTGGCAGCGAGCTAAGTTGAATAAAACCGAGCAGTTTAAGGCGTTGTTTGCTTCTCGTCAGCGGCTTTTTCATTATGTGGTGATAAGCGGCGCGTTGGTGGGATTCTTCATCGGATTGTTTGTGGCGTTGCAGTCGACTACGCCTCTGAATACGTCTGTTTTGTATACACTGGTTCCTTTAATTGGTGTGATGATTGCGAGAGCTTGGCTCAAGGAAATCGCACCTGTGTGGCGAGTTGTCGGGTTTGTTCTTGGCTCAATCGGCGCGATGACTGTGTTGTTTTCTACACAAGGTGTTTCTACAAAAGGCTTTCCTGCTCAGGGTAACGACGGATTTCAGTGGCATTCCGGTGATTACATTTTTGTTGGGGCGTGTTTCTTATTGGCCTTGCATGTGGTGTCGGTTCAAAAGTGGGGCCGTTCGTTAGGGGCATTATCCGGCGCGTTTATGATTATGTTATTTGGCACCTTGTGGCTGCTGCCTATTGCGTTGATTTGGGGGGAGCTTGGTCAGGTGCAATGGTTGTCGCAAGGTTTCTGGGTAAATGTGTTGTATTTAACGGTGTTTACTACCTTATTTACCTTTGTATTGCAGCAGCGTTTGGTGATGGCGGTTGGGGCAAGTCGCTTACTTGCGATGTCTTATACGATACCCGTTTGGGTGGCGTTATTTACCGCGCTGACACAATCGCGTTTATTAAGCTTGGTCGATTGGCCTTTCGCTTCTGGCATTGTATTGTTAGCTATCGCACTGTTTCTTATTGATGGCAATTTCAGCAAGGTAAAAATAGCCCATGGATCGAATGCAACTGCAAAATAGCTTTCAAGCCTATTTTAACGAATTGGGCTATGACATCGATTGGCAAAGACTGACGGTGCCAATGGATATTCATGTCATTCGAAAAGGCGATTATTTGTTTCAGCAAGGGGATTTTGCGAATCGTCTGTTCTTTTTACATTCTGGATTAGTGCGTTATGTGAGTGTCTCTGATGAAGGGAAAGAGTTCACGCAAACCTTTGCCAAGAGTCCCAGAATCATTGGCTCAACCAAGGCGATGGTGACCGAAGCACGTGTTTTGTTCGGAATTCAAGCTTTAGAAGATTGCATGGTCTCTTCTTATCCTTGGCGAACTTTTTACGAGCAGATGCGTCAGGATATTGGTTTTTTAGAGTGTTACGCCAAATTTCTTGAACGTATTTTTATTACTAAAGAAGAGCGCGAAAATGCTTTTGTAAAACATTCAGCAGAGCGTCGTTATCTCGATTTTTGTGCCGACTATCCTGAACTTAAAAATGTGATTCCACAGCAACAAATTGCGTCTTATATCGGAATTACGCCGGTGGCATTGAGTAGAATTCGACAGAAGCTGAAATGGCAGAAAGACTGATAATTGCTGCCATTTTCCCTTTTGACTATTTCTTTAAATCATCAATTTTGTCCCTAGCTGTTTTATTGGATTTGACCATTTGATGAAATGAATTGGGACGCACGGCGCCAGAGCCTTCATCCATTTATTTATTTCTAGATAAGAAAATCTTATGAGTATCAATGCCTTGAAATGCTATTAAGAAAATTTATGGCTGCTTTTCTGTTTAGGCATACTCCATGCAATTCTCCTTGTTGCGGACTGACAAAGTAGCGTCTTTCTACTTTGTCTATGTTTCATAACAAAAATAAGGAGAAACAAGATAATGCTAACGAATAAAACGATCGTAATTACTGGTGTGTCTTCTGGCATCGGGGCAGACGTAGCAAGGCTTGCTCGTTTCCGCGGTGCGCGGGTTATAGGGATTGATCGTAATGAACCCAGTATGACGCTGGATGGCTTTGTACAAATAGATTTGGGTAATCCTACCGCGATTGATGCTGCTTTAGATTCATTACCAGAAAAAATCGATGCTCTTTGTAATATTGCAGGTGTTCCCGGTACGGCTGACGCTGATTTGGTTGGTCGGGTGAATTATCTGGGCTTACGTCATTTAACGGAAGCGCTTATTCCTCGATTCACTAAGGGTGCCAGCATTGTCAATGTAGCCTCTGTCTTGGGTATTGAATGGCCAGAGCGTTTAGAACAGCATAAGGCGTTAGCGGACACCTCTTATTTTGAAGAAGGCGCTGCTTGGCTGAAAAAGAACCCTGTGCCACAAGAAACCTGTTATCAATATTTTAAAGAAGCCCTGATTGTTTGGTCTACGCAACAAGCCTTTACTTGGTTTCGTGATCATGGCGTACGCATGAACTGTGTGGCTCCCGGTCCTGTTTTTACGCCCATTTTAGGCGACTTTGTGTCTATGTTAGGCGAAGAACGTGTCCAAAAAGACGCAGAACGAATGATTCGTCCAGCGTATTCGGATGAAGTGGCTGAAGTGATTGGCTTTCTTTGCTCTGATGCATCCCGCTGGGTGTGTGGCGTGAATATTCCTGTGGATGGCGGTTTAGCTTCAACGTATCTTTAATGAGGTTTACTACGACAGACAGATGCAAAAGATAGCCCCGTGATCTAGCTTCCTCATGGGGCTCTTTTATTTTGCATGGCAATGTTTGGGTCTTATTTATTCTTCTTTAATCGATAAGCCAGTTGGGGCCTGCTTAGGCCAACTCGCCTTGCGGCCTCTGATAAGTTGCCTTGGGCATTATCGACGGCTTCTTGTAATAGGCTTTGTTCAAGCTTTTCGATATCAAGATGATCTTCCCCGCCGACAAATTGCGTGATGTATTCTAAGAGGGAGTTTGTGGATGCTTTTTTGTCATCAACATGGCTTAGCGTGCCTTGGTGATTTACGGAATAGATAATGTCTTCGGGAATAAACTCATTTCTAAACAAATGCGGCAGATCAATGGGTTCGCCTTCTTCTGAAGCGATCACACCGCGCTCCATTAAATTTTGTAGCTCACGAATATTACCCGGAAAGCCATAATTTAATAGCGCTTGTCGTGCAGATTGAGTCATGCCCGAAGGGGCTTTTTGATGCTGTTGGCAAAACTGATGGTAGAAGTGGTTAACGAGCAGTGGAATATCGGCTTTTCTATCTCTTAGTGGCGGTAAATGGATAGGAAATACGTTTAAACGAAAGAAAAGGTCTTCGCGGAATTCGCCTTTATCAACGGCTTTACGCAAGTCGACATTGGTTGCCGCGACGACTCGTACATTGACCTTAATCGCCGAGACTCCTCCGACTCGCTCTACCTCTTTTTCTTGTAAAACCCGTAATAATTTACTTTGCCCTGCAAGGCTCAGCGTGCCGATTTCATCCAAGAATAGAGTGCCACCGTTTGCTCGCTCAAAACGTCCTAGGCGACTGCTTGTCGCGCCAGTGTAAGCGCCTTTTTCGACTCCAAATAGCTCACTCTCCATTAGGTTTTCCGGAATAGCGGCGCAGTTAAATGCCACAAAAGGACCTGTTTGACGACTAAACTTATGCAGCATGCTGGCAAAAAGCTCTTTGCCGACGCCAGATTCGCCAGTGAATAAAACGGTGGCATTCGTTGGTGCCACTTTTTGTAATGAATGATTCGCGGCGGTAAACGCAGCGGATACGCCAATCATTTTGGGCTGATCATCCGGTGTATCCAACTCCATCTTATCGAACTGCGTATCTGGTTTTATACGCATGTCTGCTTCGTTGGTGGTGACGTTGAGAAATCGAATGTCGTCTTCGATATCGTCCCAAAGTTCAGCAGATTTACCGACGACTCGACAGATGGAATGTCCCATGGACTGGCATTCTACCTCGCGAAAAATTACCAAAGAACCCACTAAGCCTGAGACGTAGCCGATGGCGTAGCCTAACTCCATCCAGCAGGCGGGTGAGCTCCCAATGCCATAGGCAGCAATATGTTCTTCGTCTTCACTGCTGTGATGCCAAAAAAACTCACCGTCATACAGGCCCTTTTCAGTATCAAACTCAAAGAAAATCGTTTCCACTTTAACAACGCCTTCTAAACCATGAAGGTGAGTACCGGCTTCAAAAATGGAGGCGGGGTCCGAATCGGGCCAACGCTTTTGAATGAGCTCAGCGTCGCGCAGGCCAGATAGATAACCCGTTCGAGTGAGAATGTCGCGAGACTTATCAAGACCAAGAGAGTCAATCATTTCGCGTCGTAAGAGCCCAAATGAAGAACTATGGATTAACAGCATGCGTTGATCGTCTAACCAAATACGGCCATCTCCTGGCGAGAAAAACAGGCATTCGGTCAGCTCTTCTACGGTGGGAGTGTGTTGGCTATCTAGTTCACGGGAGCTGCCTTTGAGTAAGATCTTTTCGCTGCTTTTAGCCAAATCTGCCAAGGAAATTCGATGCGAGTTTGTCATTATTATTTTTCCTCTTTCATCTGCTTGATGAAATGATCAACTGCTTTTTTCCTAGTGTTGATTGTGTTTGATGATATCGTCAAGTGTGCTGTGCAATATTTAAGCTATGCTAAACCGTGTTGATTCTTTTCAATGTGGCTTAAATGCAATGTTTATCAATGGTTTAGCTACTCTATGTAGGGTGAAAAGAAAATAATCATATTTCGGCATAGGTATTGCTTTAAGTATTAGAACGAAAAATATGCAATGGATAACAGGCAAATTTGTCTGCATTGCAGTTGTCATTCTAGTCATAAACCAATCAATAAAAATAAATAGGAGAGCAGATATGACGGTATCCGTACTGGCATCCAAAAAATGGTCTGGGGCGTTTTTTACAGGTGATTGGGTTGCGGCCTCAAATAAGCAAGAGGTGATAGAGCCAGCAACAGGTAAGGTTTTAAGTGAAGTGGCCATCGCCACAGCAGACGATGTATATGCCGCATGCGAACGGGCGCAGAAAGCGCAAAAAGAATGGGTAAAGGTCCCACCGAGAGACAAGGCAGCCTTGTTTCATAAAGCAGCGACTTTTATTCAAGATAATGCGGAAGAGCTTGCTTTGTATATCGCTCGTGAAACGGGCGGTATCATTCCTAAAGGCCAACACGAAGTAAAAGAAGCCATATTAATCCTGCAATTGGCAGCCAATATGACATTGGAGCCTAATGGTCTGACGCTACCTGCTGGGCCTGAACGCATGTCTTATGCAACACGTAAGTCGATTGGTGTGGTGGGTGTTATTTCGCCTTTTAATTTTCCAATGATTCTTTCTATTCGGTCGATTGCTCCTGCCTTAGCGACGGGGAATGCTGTGGTAACCAAGCCCGATCCTCAAACGCCAGTAACGGGTGGTTTTATACTCGCTCTTGCTTTGGAAGCCGCTGGTTTACCAAAGGGAGTATTTCAAGTCTTCCCAGGTGCAGTAGACGCTGGGGAAGCACTTTGTGCCGCGCCAGAAATAGGTATGGTGGCGTTCACTGGGTCTACTGCGGCAGGTCGGAAAGTGGGTGAAGCTTGTGGCCGTAACTTGAAAAAAGTGTCTCTTGAGTTAGGTGGTAAGAGCTCACTGATTATTTTGGAAGACGCCGATCTTGATGTAGCGGCAAGCAATATTGCTTGGGGCGCGTATTTCCATCAAGGGCAAATTTGTATGGCATCTGGCCGTATTTTGGTTCAAGAAAGCATCGCAGAAGCGTTGACCGCAAAAATTGTCGAAAAAGCGCAGCATTTACCGGTTGGCGACCCTGTATCCGGAAAGGTGGCTTTGGGGCCTCTGATTAATCAGCGTCAACTTGAAAAAGTTCATGCCATTGTACAAGACACCATTGCGGCGGGCGCTAAGTTAGAAGCGGGCGGCACCTATGACGGGCCTTTTTACTCGCCAACAGTATTGAGCAATGTGAAACCAGGCATGCGCTCCTTTGAAGAGGAGATTTTTGGTCCAGTGGTCAATATCGTTACCTTTAAAAGCGATGAGGAGGCGATTGCGATGGCCAATAATACGCAATATGGTTTAGCGGGCGCGGTGATCTCGAATGATCTTTCCCGTGCGCAGCGTATTGGGGCTCAGTTGCATGTTGGTTTATTGCACATAAATGATCAAACCGTTAATGATGAATGCATTAACCCCTTTGGTGGTTGTGGTGCATCCGGTAATGGCAATTCGGTTTGTGGCCCTGCGGATTGGGATCTTTATACTCATTGGCAATGGGTAACGGTTAAGCAAAATGCGACGCCTTATCCATTTTAATCTAAGTAAAAGTGGCTAAGCTATTTTAAACTTAAAAAGCCCCACGTTTTTTTCCAATGAATGGATAAACAACATGGGGCTTTTTATCAAGCGTTTGCTTGTTCTGCTTTTTGTTTCTCAAGCACTTCTTCTATTGCGCTTTTGAAGACTTCTGCTGGCTGGCCACCAGAAATCGCGTAGGCGTTGTTGATAATGACGGTTGGAACCGAAGTGATGCCATTCTGCTGCCAGATTTGCTCTTGCTGGTGGACTTCATCGGCAAAGTGGTTCTTATCCAAAATACCTTTTGCAGCTGCTGGGTCTAGGCCCACGCTAGCGGCAAGGTTGGCGAGTACTTTGTGGTCACTCACATCTTGGTTGTGGGTAAAGTGCGCTTTAAATAGTGCGTTTTTAAGTTCTGTCTGTTTGCCTTCAAGCTGAGCCCAATGCAGCAAGCGGTGA
Source organism: Marinomonas sp. FW-1 (assembly GCF_005222245.1). Classification (NCBI taxonomy): domain Bacteria; kingdom Pseudomonadati; phylum Pseudomonadota; class Gammaproteobacteria; order Oceanospirillales; family Oceanospirillaceae; genus Marinomonas; species Marinomonas sp. FW-1. The sequence goes on from NZ_CP025987.1 coordinate 371,201, forward strand.
GCATCAAATGAGTTGCGCATGCGGCTTTCAGAATTGAAGTTAAAATCAAAGTCGATTTCTTTGCCACGGGCCTCAATCATTTTTCTATTTTGGTCTGACTGTTCTTTATTAATGCCGTATTTTTCCGTGATATGTTCGCTTAAGTCCTGACCTTCAGCTGGCATATTTGGGTTTAGCTCAAAGGGCTGAAAAGTGATAGTGGCATCGACTTTATCGTTTAGTTGCTCAAGTGCTTTGTTGAGATTACCAAGACCGACAACGCACCAAGGGCACATCACATCGGAAACAAATTGAATATCTAATGGCTCTTTCATAGTGGTTCCCATCGCTTGTAAATAAAAGGCTAAGGTTAAAAATTGTGCATTGAAAAATAGATGGGGGCGTGTGTAAGAATTAAAAGAGAAAAAGACGGCCGCCAGTGACCATTGCAGATAATTTACACAAACCTGAGTAATTTAACGAAGAACAGACCTGCCATGGTCATAAAATGTTTGTTGCTGATTCTACTTCTGTATGATGTTATACATCTAGAGCTGCTGGTATGGTGCTTTCTGTTCAGCTCCACAAAAGGCTTTTGTTTAGCTCGGCAAGGATAAAAACAATAATGACGATATTTAACAAATCAATGAATGGTATGTTCTCTGGAGCATTACTGTTTATGAGCGCAACAGGATTAGGAATGATGTCTCAGAATACTAATGCGAGTCAGTATGTGTATGTTTCCAATGCTAAAGACAGCACGATCACTCGGTACCTTCTAGATAACAAGCAGGTAGATGGCAAAGAGATTAAGTTAGTGCCGCTTGGCAGCACAAAAACCGGTAATAATGTAATGCCGTTATCAGTCAGTCCTGATAAGTCTCATTTGTACGCATCTATTCGTTCTGAACCTTTTCGTGTTATCTCCTACCGCATTGATCCTGCTTCAGGGGATTTAGCAGAGGAAGGTGAGGCGAACTTACCCTCGAGTATGGCGAATATTGATACGGATAAATCGGGACGGTTTTTATTTGCAGCGTCTTACGGCGGCAATTTAATCAGTGTTAGTCCTATCGATGATAACGGTGTGGTTCGTCATGAGGCGCAGCAAGTACTGGATGCAGGCCGAAATGCCCATGCTATTCACACCAGCCCAGACAATCGATTTGTATTTTCTTCTAGCTTAGGCGATGACGAAATAAGGCAGTATCGATTTGATGAACAAACGGGTCAATTAACACCAAATTCTCCTGCTGCAGTTAAAACGGAACAATACGCAGGCCCAAGGCATTTTGTCTTTTCTAAAGAGGGTCATTACGTTTATGTTCTAGGGGAATTGTCTGGAACGGTAACGACTTACGAGTATGATGCTAAGTCTGGTTTATTGGCGCTAAAAGGCGCAACGGAAGGTGTTCCTGCTAAGGAATTAGCGTTGGAAAACGGTGTGCCGCCTTCTATAAAAGCCACTAATGACCTTCCTAAAGTTTGGGCTGCTGATATGCATTTATCCTCTGATGGCCGTTTTTTATATGTGTCTGAGAGAACCAAAAGTATCATAACGACTTTGTCGATTGACCAAAAAACTGGCCTGCCAAGCTACCAAAACATGACATCTGTCGAGCAACAACCACGTGGTTTTGCGCTCAGTAAAGATGGTCGCTTTATGGTGGTGTCGGGTGAAAAAGACGCCAATTTAGGTTTATATCGAGTCGATGTAGAGACTGGCGAGCTCACTAAGGTTGATGAAGCGCCAACTGGTGAAGGGGCTAATTGGGTTGAGATTGTTGATCTTTAACTCTTAATAGATAGCTAAAAAGCACTCCACTAGCTCTTACCCTAATGTAGAGCAGAAGAGTGCTTTTTCATTAATTAAGACGGCTAAACAATACCTGCATCTACGATAAAGTTCTGGCCTGCGCAGGCGCGGCTGTCTTGGGAGGCAAGAAACAGCGCCATGGCAACAATATCGTCTGGTTGAATGCGAAATTTCAGGGATTGTACGTCGATAAATTCTTGATCCAACTCTGGCGTTAGCCAAAGCGCTTTTTGGCGTTCTGTGACTACTGCTCCCGGAACAATAGAGTTAACACGAATACCGCGCGGGCCAAGCTCTCGTGCCATAGTGCGTGTCATGGTGTGAATCGCACCTTTTGATGTGGTGTAACCCACCATGCCAGCACGGCCACGCATCCAACTGATCGACCCCATGTTGATAATGCTTGCGCCTTCTTTCATCCATTTCGCTGCGGCTTGCATACCAAAAAAATGCGGACGCATATTGATATTTAGGCAGTTGTCCCAGTATTCAGGCGTAACGTCTTCGATTTTATGGCGGTCATCTTTGCCCGCGTTATTGATCAATACGTCTAAGTTGCCAAGCTCTTGTGCTGCGTCGTCAATGGCCGATTGCAAGGCAGCAATGTCACGGACATCGACTTTTCTAAACCAAGGTGTGGCGTTAAATTCGTCACTCAGTTTTTGGTTTAAAGCGTTAGAGCTAACGTCATCAATATCGATATAAGCAACGCGTGCGCCTTGCCCCATAAAGTGATGAACAAGATATTCCCCAATCCCTGAGCCACCGCCAGTAATAAACACGACTTTGTCTTTTAAGGAAGGATACTGGTTGGTTAATGTCGGCATGTATTATTCTCCGATCGACAAAAAATGAGTGCTCACGTTGGAGTGAGCACTCTTTGTAAATTTTGGTTTGTCCGCTATTTATCTAAACCGGCAACACAAACGTATTTGGTGTTGATGTAATCGTCAATGCCGTATTTAGAACCTTCACGACCTAGACCTGACTCTTTATAACCACCAAATGGCGCAACTTCTGTAGCGATGACGCCAGCGTTCACACCGACTAAGCCTGTTTCTAACGCTTCTGCTACACGGAAAATACGACCAATATCACGTGAGTAGAAATAAGACGCTAGGCCGTACTCCGTGTCGTTCGCCATGGCGATGACGTCGTCTTCTGTTTCAAATTTGAAGACGGGGGCCAAAGGACCAAAGGTTTCCTCTTTGGCAAACAACATGTCTTGCGTGGCATTGGCGATAACCGTTGGATGGTAGAAGTTGTCGCCAAGCTCATGGTGTTTACCGCCTGTGACGACTTTACCGCCTTTACTAATGGCATCTTGTACGTGCTCGTCAACTTTATCCACTGCCGCGCGGTTAATCAGCGGGCCTTGTTCGACACCGCTTTCAGTGCCATGGCCGATTTTCATTGCGGCCACTTGCGCCGCAAATTTTTCGACAAAGGCGTCGTATACACCGGCTTGAACATAAATGCGGTTGGCACAAACACAGGTTTGGCCCGCGTTACGGTATTTCGACATCATGGCGCCTTTAACCGCTTCGTCGATATCGGCATCGTCAAAGACAACGAAAGGCGCATTGCCACCAAGTTCAAGAGAGACTTTTTTCATGGTGTCGGCACAATCTTTCATTAACAATTTGCCGATTGGTGTAGAGCCTGTAAATGTCAGTTTTCGTACAACAGAAGAGTCGGTTAGAGTTTTGGCGATTTGGCTCGCTTTACCCACAACGATATTAATCACGCCTGCTGGAATACCTGCTTCGATTGCTAGTACACCCATGGCCAACGCGCTTAACGGGGTTTCGGAGGCAGGCTTGATGATCATGGTACAACCCGCCGCAAGCGCTGGACCCGCTTTACGAGTGATCATGGCGGCAGGGAAGTTCCAAGGTGTAATAGCGGCACACACGCCAACGGGTTCTTTCATGACTAGAATACGACGATCTGGTGCGTAAGTTGGGATCATGTCGCCGTAAATGCGTTTGCCTTCTTCTGCAAACCATTCAATGAAAGACGCAGCGTAGCCGATTTCACCACGAGACTCTGCCAATGGCTTGCCTTGCTCAGCGGTCATTAGCTTCGCTAAGTCTTCTTGGTTTTCCATTAGTAGATCATGCCAGCGGCGTAATAATGCCGCGCGTTCTTTGGCGGTTTTCTTTTTCCAAGTTTTTTGCGCTGCTTCGGCCGCTGCGATGGCTTGTTGTGTTTCGGCTGGACCTACGCTCGCAATGGTTGTTACTAATTCACCGGTCGCTGGGTTGAATACATCGAGCGTGTTGCCTTCTGCAGATTCGACCCACTCTCCATTGATTAAACATTTTGTTTGTAGGAGTGCTTTGTTCTTTAGTTCAAGCATTGCGGTACCTCTCTTTAATGAATGTGTCTTATTTTTAGATTGCTATGGATTGTGTCTATTTCAAGTCGCTGCTTTTTGTTGCCACTTTTGTTCATTATTTTTAGTGAGTAATGGGATAGTTCTTGACTTCTCTTATGTCTTATATAAGAGTTATATCATAAGTTTGAAGAAGCCGTAAACAATCATTGTTGGTTAAGCGCTCGAACGATAAAAATAAACACTGAAAGAACAGGACTACATCATGGCAAAACGTATCGAAGACCTTCGCAGTCAGCGTTGGTTTGCTCCTGACAATATGCGAGCTTTTGCGCATCGACAACGAACGCAGCAGACTGGATACAAGCGCAGCGATTTTATGAACCGCCCTGTTATAGGCATCATTAATACCTGGAGCGACATCAGTACTTGTCATACTCATCTTAGAGAGCGTGCCCAGTTTGTGAAAGAAGGCATTATTCGTGCCGGTGGTTACCCATTAGAAATGCCAGCCATGTCACTTGGTGAAGTGATGGTTAAGCCAACAACCATGATGTATCGCAACTTCCTAGCGATGGAAACCGAAGAGCTGCTACGCAGTCATCCGATTGATGGTGCGATTTTAATGGGCGGTTGCGACAAAACCACACCGGGCCTATTAATGGGCGCCATCAGTATGAACATTCCCGCCATTTATATTCCTGCAGGCGCGAGCCTAAACGGCAATTTCAAAGGCGAAAAAATAGGAACGGGCACTCATACTCGAAAATATTGGGATGAAAAACGTGCGGGTAATTTAAGTGATGAAGACTGGCTCGAACTCGAAGCCAAAATGACGCGTTCTGTAGGAACCTGTAACACTATGGGAACCGCGTCTTCATTAACTTCTATGGCCGAAGTGTTGGGTTTTTGTTTGCCGGGATCAGCAACCATTCCCGCGGCCGATTCTGCCCATCAACGCCTTTGCTCCCTTGCTGGGGAACGTATTACCAAGATGGTGTTTGAAGACCTGACACCTAAAACCCTCGCTACCAAAGAAGCCTTTGAAAACGCTATCGTCACTTATGTGGCGTTGGGCGGATCTACGAACGGCATTATCCATTTGATCGCCATGGCGGGACGCGCAGGCATTGATCTGCCTATGTCTTTGTTTGATGAATGGGCGCGTAAAGTGCCGGTCATCGCCAACCTAATGCCGGCGGGCGAATACCTAATGGAAGACCTGTTTTATGCGGGTGGTCTGCCTGCTTTATTAACGCGCCTAAAAGATTTCTTGCATCTCGATCAAGGTAATGTGAACGGTCGTACTTTGGGTGAGAACTTGGAAGGCGTGGAAATTTACAATGACGACGTGATTCGTTCTTTAGATAACCCAGTCAATGACCGCGGTACGATAGGTGTGATCACCGGTAACTTATGCCCAGATGGCGCGGTGTGTAAACCCTCAGCAGCGTCTCCGCATTTATTGAATCATCGTGGTAAAGCCTTGGTGTTTGAAAACCACGCGCAAATGACAGCGCAGATCGACGATCCTGAGCTTGATGTGGATGAAAATACTGTTTTAGTACTGAAAAATGCGGGGCCAATTGGTGGTCCTGGTATGCCCGAATGGGGCGGTTTACCGATTCCGAAAAAGCTTTTGCAAAAAGGTGTGCGTGACATGGTTCGTATCTCCGATGCGCGCATGAGCGGCACCCATTACGGCACCTGTATTTTACACGTTGCGCCTGAATCTTATGTTGGCGGGCCGCTGGCCTTTGTTCAGACCGGCGACTGGATCGCCTTGGACGTGGAAAAGCGCACGCTGAATTTAGAAATTAGTGACGAAGAAATGGCGGCGAGAAAAGCGGCTTGGGCACCACCACCACCAAAGTTTGCTCGTGGTTATGGCGCTATGTTTTCAACCCATGTCACCCAAGCAAACGAAGGGTGCGATTTTGACTTTTTACAAGGTGACGCTGTCATCGATGAACCGGAGATATTCTAAATGAGCAAGACGATTAACCCATTTAAACAGCGTTTACTGGATGGTCAAAAGTTGATTGGAGGCTGGACGCTGTCTGGTAGCCCAACGGTCGCAGAGGCTATGGCGTTTTTGAACTATGACTATTTGGTGGTGGATTTAGAACACAGCCCTGCCAGCATTCACGATACTACGCCGATTTTACGTGCGGTTGAGCAAACGCCAACCGCAGCGGTGGTGCGTATGCCAAGCCACGATCCGATTGCGATTAAGCAAGTATTGGATCAAGGCGGTATGACCTTGTATTTCCCATTTGTTGAATCGGTCGAAGAAGCGAAAGCCATTGTTCAGGCTAGTATGTATCCGCCATTGGGCAAACGTGGCTTTGCCAAAATGCATCGTGCTGCACGTTATACCACTCGTGAAGATTACCCTGCGGCAGCCAATGAGCAGGTGTGTTTGATTCCTCAGTTGGAGACGGTTGAAGCATTAGAGCTTGCGGTGGAAATCGGTCAACTTGATGGTGTGAGCGCGGTATTTATCGGCCCTGGTGATTTGTCGATGACAATGGGCTTGCCTGGTCAAGTCAATCATCCTGATGTGCGTGCCAAAATTGTGGCTTGTGTGAAAGCTTGTAATCAAGCTGGGATTCCTGTGGGAACCGTGATGCCGACGCCAGACGATGCAAAATGGGCATTAGAAGTTGGCTTTAGTTTTGTGTCGATTGCCAATGATCTGGCGAACATGTTGGGTCAGTGTAAAGCGCATTTGGCGCAAATGAATAAATCATAAAGGTGTCTCTATGCTTTTATTAACAAGAATAATAACTTTGCTAGGGCAGGTGAATTCTGCTTTTGTATTTGTTTTCAAATATTTGGCAATCACTGCGGTTGCAGTGATGACCACCTCGATTTTGGTTCAGGTCTTTTGTCGTTATGTGCTTAACGACTCATTGCCTTGGTCTGAAGAGTTGGCGCGTTATCTTATGGTTTGGATGACGTTTCTAACACTGCCTGTGGTCTCCCGTACTAAGCAACATGCGGCCCTCGATATTATTCTGGGCTCTTTACCAAGACGATTAAGCTTGCTGCTGGAGTTGGTGTTGTATGTGTTGGTCGGGATTGTTTTGTATTACGCGTTTAATAAAAGCCTAGATTTCGCCCTAAAAGGAACGCGCATGTTGGCTACAGCGCTGCCTATAACCAAAGCTTGGTCCTACATGGCGATGCCGATTGGTTTTGGCGTCATGATGTTGGTCTATCTCGAGCTGTTCCTAATTGGTATTGCGCGTCTTTTTAATGAATCCAATGACGACCATTTTGTGTTGTCAGATAGCGAGAGCGAGGGGTAATCCATGGGCATTTCATTTTTCTGGATTTTGCTTTCTGTGATGTTTTTGGGGATGCCTGTTGCGTTTGCCTTGTTGTTTGCGCCAGGTCTCAGTTTATTCCTAGAAGGCAAGGAGATGTTCTACCTCTTGCTGACACAGCGTTTGTACAACGGTATTGATAGCTTTCCATTGATGGCGATTCCGTTTTTCATGCTGGCGGGTGAGGTGATGAACCGCAGTGGTATTACCTTGTCGCTTGTGCAAGTAAGCCAAGCCTTTATTGGCCATTTGCGTGGTGGTTTGGCACAAATCAATATTTTGTCTTCCATGTTGTTTGCTGGCCTTAGTGGTTCTGCGGTGGCGGATTGTTCTGCGTTGGGGAAAATGCTGATTCCAGCGATGGAAAAAAATGGCTATTCGCGTCGTTTTGCCGCGGCCGTAACGGCGGCATCGTCGGTGATTGGGCCGATTATTCCACCAAGTGGCATCATGATTCTGTATGCGTTTGTAATGAACGTGTCGGTAGGTGGATTGTTTGCTGCGGGTCTTGTCCCTGGCTTTTTGGTTGGTATTAGCTTGATGGCTATGACATGGTTTTTGGCGCGTCGTCGTGGCTATAAAGTAGCTTCCGAAAAAGCAACTTGGCCGGAGCGTGGCGCAGCGGTAAAGCAAGCTTTTTGGCCGTTGTTGACGCCAGTTATTTTGCTTGGCGGTATTTTGTCGGGCGTGTTTACACCAACTGAAGCGGCAGCAGTTGCGGCAGCGTATGCCTTGGTTGTTAGCTTGTTGTCGAAAACCATGACGGTTAGTAATTTGCCTAGTTTGTTTTACGCTACGGCGAAATCGTCCGCGGTGATTTTGTTCCTTGTCGGCAGTGCGGTGGCGTTTTCTTCGGTGATCAGCCTATCTGGCGCGCCACAAAAAGTCGCTGCGATCATGGTTTCTTTGACTGAGAATCCATTGTTGCTACTGCTGATTATTAACTTGCTACTGTTGTTTGTCGGTATGTTCCTAGATGCAGGCCCTGCGATTCTTATTTTGGGTCCTATTCTTGGGCCGATCGTGACACAGTTTGGTATTGATCCATTGCATTTTGCCATCGTGATGTGTGTCAACTTAACCATAGGTTTGACGACGCCACCCATGGGCTTGGTGTTGTTTGTTGCGTCCAGTGTAAGTGGCGAACGTGTAGAGACGATTAGCCGTGAAATGTTGCCTTATTTGGCGGTGCATATCTTTGTTATTTTGCTCATTACGTATATCCCAGCATTAACGATGACCTTGCCTCGCTTGCTCGGTTTTGCCTCCTGATGAAGGGGGCAGCACTGGCGAGTTTAAGTGTGTTTGAGTACAGAAGAGACGAGGAAGGCTTTTATGCTTATGGATAGTTCGAGCCTGCTTCTATTATTGTTTTTTGCGCTAGGTAGCTACATTCAAGCGACGACGGGTTTTGCTTTTGGGTTGATTGTCGTGAGCAGCGTGTCGGCATTAGGCTTAGCGCCCATTGAGGTAACGGCGTTTGCGGTAAGCGTATTAAGTCTTATCAATGCGGGAATTGGGCTTTATGGTGGGCATTGGAAACAGATAAATCTTCGAGCATTTTGGGGATTTATTTTACCTTGCCTACCTGCAATATATCTTGGTGTATGGCTTCTGGGTTACCTTGGGGAGAATGCGTTAGGCTGGCTCAAATTTAGTTTAGGCTTGTGCATTGTCATCAGTAGCTTGGTGATGATGCTTCAAGCTAATAGGATACGAAAGGCATCCTCTGCTGGGGCTTTTGCCGTCAGTGGTGTGATTGGCGGTGTGATGGGGGGCATGTTTGCGACCTTCGGTCCACCTATTACCTTTATGATGTATCGCCAGCCAGACGACCACGTCAGAATACGTGCGACCTTATTAGGAATCTTTTGTTGTACCGCAGCCTTGCGTGTGGGGTCTGTTAGTCTGACTCAAGGCGTTGATATTGATACTTGGCTATTGTGTGCGCTTGGTTTTCCAGTCGTTGTGCTATCAACCTTAATGGCAAGAAAGTTTCCAGCGCCTATCTCTGCGAGAGCAATGCGTTTCTTGGCATTCACTTTGTTGTTGTTGTCGGGTATTAGCTTGATGTGGCAGGGCTTTTAAATCGGTTTTTATTAAACAAAAAAGAGCGCATTCACCTTGTTGGCGATGCGCTCTTTTTTTGGAGTATTCTACTTGTTAATTAAGTTCGACAAGATAATGTAGGTCTTCGCTGTTGGCGCGGCTGATTCGATATTCCACGGTGCGTCCGTCCAATGCGCGAGCAGTGCGGATTACTTCTAATAGCGGTTGTCCTGCAGCGATATTTAAAACGCTTTGGTCTTGATCATCGGCCAATACCGCTTTAAGTCTATCCGTGGCTTTGTGTACCGTAATATTGAAGTGCTGCTGATAATAGTGATACAGGGAATGTGGTAGCTTTTCTTCTTTGTGTAAATCGGCAAAGTAACGATGGGGCAGGTAGATCAATTCACGGATAGACGCGGTATTGTTAATTGAACGCACACGATGGATTTCAATCACTTTTTCATCTGACGTGAGATCAAATACAGTACGTAAGTGTTCATCCGGTGTGATTAATTGTGTTTCGAGTAATTGAGCGTAAGGCAGCTCGGGGATATCACCGTTATCACTTTTGAAATGAAAAAAGTGGAACATCATTTTTTGCAGTGTGTGTTCGGATACAAAGGTGCCAACGCCTTGGCGACGAAATAATACGTTATCTTCGGTTAATGCGTTAAGAGCTTTTCGAACTGTGCCTTGGCTAACACCCAGTAGGTCTGCAAGTTGAAACTCACTTGGTAAAATCTCACCGGGCTTCCAAGAACCTTCGATAATTCTTTCCGTAATTAACTCTTGAACCTGTTTATACAAAGGTTTGAAGGTTGGTGATGGCTGCGATGTGCTGGTTGTCATTGTTGGCCCTGCTGTCTCTCGAATCAATTTAGAATACCAGACGTAATAAAAAAATCTGTTATTTTCTTGCACTTTATGTCTTATATAAGATATAAAACAAGTCATGGCAAGAAAATAGTGCATTTTCTAAAAGTAATCTCCTTTGAGACTCGCTTATGAATGACCTGTTTATTTGTTTAGCACTTGCGTGACTCAGAATAAAAAAGTGATCCAAGAATAAAAAAACGGAGCCTTCGAAATGAAAAAAACCGCTTTACTAAAAAAGACCACAGCTGCTTTTGTTCCAACATTGATGGCGGCGAGCTTATCTCTTGCTGCCATGCCTGCACTGTCGGCTGATTATGATTTCAATATTGTTCATCTTTCTAATACCAGCGATGAAGATTATGACGGCGCTGTCGTGTTGAAAGATTATGTTGAAGCACACTCAAACGGTCGTATTCACGTTAATATTTATTCTGGCGGTCAGTTATGTGGTAACCCAACAGAATGTATTGAAGCGCTGCAAGCTAACTTGATCCAAGTGTTTAATACCACGACAGGTGGTTTGTCGAATGTTTTCCCTGAGATCCAAGCGCTGGATATTCCTTATATATTTCCAACAGACCGTGTTGCTGAATGTGCCTTGAATAATGAAATGTTGGTCGGACCAATTCGTAAAGAGTTGCTAGATCGAACAGGTACTATGCGCTTAATGACGATTGGTAATACGGGTGGCTGGCGTAACTTTGCGACAACCAATAAATTGATTAAAACGCCTGCCGATGTGAAAGGTTTGAAGATCCGTACGATCAATTCCCCTATTCAGATGCAGCTGGTGAAAGCCATGGGTGGCAGCCCAACAGCCGTGCCTTGGCCAGAAGTGTATACCTCATTGGCAACTGGCTTGGTGGAAGGTACTAAAAACGGCATTACTGACATCATGGGTATGAAATTTAACGAACATATTAAATACATGACGCTAGATGGTCATGGCTATATGGCGTCTATGTGGTGGATGAATAACGACTCACTGAAAGATATGCCAGAAGACCTTCAGCACATCATGATGGATGGTTTTGATGCGTTACGTGAAGTCACAACCGTGATGCCCAAACGTCGTCAAATAGAAGCGTATAACGAGTTCAAAGCATCTGGCGGCACGGTTTATGCGCCGACTGCAGAAGAAAAAGCGCAGTTCCAAGAAGCAGCAAAACCAGTACGTGATTGGTTCGTTAATGAATATGGTGCGAAATGGGTTGAAACCACAGAGAGCGCGGTTAAATCCTGTGAAGCCTCTATTAATGAAGCTTATATGGCACAGAACTGATCGTAATACACTCTTCTGAATGGTTATTTTCCGTTAGGCCAGTGCTCGCACTGGCTTTTTTTGCCTGGAATTTGTCTGGACAGATTATCTTGGTACTTGCGCTTGAAGGTGGGCGATTAATCTTTCCATCAAGGGTGTTAGGCTGTTTTTACGCCATACAAAATGGATATCGAGTTCTGGTAAAACGCCATCAATTGGGCGATAGGTGAGACCTTCCCGTTGATCGAATTGTGTGGATTCTGGGACAAGTGCGATACCCACGCCGGCGGCAACTAGGGTTCGAGTGGTTTGCGTCAGCCGGGCGATTTGTACAATATCAGGCTCAACGCCAGCAGCATGCAGGTGATGCATTATTTGGTCGTACAAAGACGGATGGGCTTGTCTAACAAATGAGATAAACGGCAGCTGGTGTAAATCACTCAGTGGCACGCTGTCTTTTTGCGCGAGCGGGTGGTTCTCAGGCAAGGCAAGAAGGTGTTTTTGTGTTTCATAGTCTTGGTGTTCTAAATCTGTGATGTCCATTAGGGGATTAAGGAAGATCATCGCCAAATCAATTTTTTCGCTTCTGAGTGCATCCAAGGCATGGGTTGTGGTCATTTCTTCTAGATTGAGTGTCACGCCATGATTGTCTTGTTTGAATTGCGCAATGCCTTTGGAAAAATGCGGCGTGCCAGCGGCCCAAACAAACCCAAGCGATAGGTTGCCTGCGGTGCCGTTGGCAATGCTGCGAACTTGTTCTTGTATCTTTTCCCAGTTTTGTAAAAGCGCTCTTGCTTGAGGTAGCAATGCTTCTCCTGCTGGGGTCAGTGAGACTTTTTGGCTGCTGCGTTCAAACAGTACAGCACCGAGTTCGTCTTCAATGGCTTTGATTTGTTGTGACAACGGTGGCTGGGCAATATGTAAGCGAGCCGCAGCGCGTCCAAAATGCAGCTCTTCTGCTACGGTAATAAAATAATTCAGTTTTCTAAAGCGCATGATATCTTTTTCATATTAAGTGTGTGATTAACATATATTAGACATAATGATGCGCTTTTCCTATCTTAACCTTACAAAATAAATCTAAGTTAGGTGAGACACCATGAGCAGAGAAAAAATCGACGGACAACTATTTAGCTACACTGGCCCAGCTTTTCATTACATCAACGAAGAGGAGCGTCACTTTTTCGCCAAAGAGCCAGCACAGTTTCGTGTGAACCTGATTGGTTGCGGTATGATCGGCATGGAGCATATGCGCGTGGCGACTCGCGTTGGTCGTTCTGCTATTCATGGTGTGTTCGATCTAAACGAACGTAGCGTTAAAGTTGCCAAAGAAGAATTTGCCAAAATCACCGATGAAGATTTCAAAGTCTACGAAACGCTAGAAGCGGCCTGTAATGACCCAGAAGTTGACGGTATTTTAATCTGTACACCTAACTTTACACACCTTGATGTTTTAAAAGTCGCGATCAAATCTGGTAAACACATCTTCATGGAAAAGCCGATGGCGACCAAGTTGGAAGATGCCTATGAAATTACCAAGATGGCAAAAGAATACGGCGCGGTTTTACAAATTGGTTTGCAATACCGCTATAAATCTATTTATTCCGAAGCGATTCATGAAGTGCTAGAGCGCAAAGCGGTTGGTGAGGTGAAGATGATTAACATCATGGAACACCGCATTCCGTTTCTTGATAAAGTGAATCAGTGGAATAAGTTTTCTAAATTCTCTGGTGGTACCTTAGTAGAGAAATGCTGCCATTACTTTGATTTGATGAATCTGTTTGCTCAATCTCGTCCAGTACGAGTTTATGCTAACGGCTCACAATCTACTAACTTCCGTGATTTCGAATTCAAAGGTGAAAAATCCGACATTCTTGATAGCGCGTTTGTTACCGTAGAATATGAAAATGGTGTTCGTGCTGGCTTTAACCTTTGCATGTTTGCGCCTATGTTCCATGAAGAGTTGTTGGTCTGCGGTGACGAAGGTCGTGTCAAAGCGGCAGAGATTGAAGACTTCAGTGAAAACGCGCGTTTGCGTACTGAAATGGAGGTTTTCTGTGGTCAGAACCGTCCTTCTAAAACCTCACAGCCAAGCTATCCTAAATTGATCGAAGCGTCTGGCCATAATGGCGCTACTTGGTTCGAACACATCGCTTTTGCCGATCAAATGGCTGGCAAGCAAACCAACAGCGCGACAGTCGAAGAAGGCTTCTGGTCTGTTGTGGTGGGTTGCGCAGCGGAAGAATCCGTAAAAACGGGCAAAATCATTGAAGTGTCTGAACTGCTTAAATCGAAAGGTATTGATCTTTAATTATTTTTTTTAAATTAAGTTACATCACATCACATCACAGCCTAGGCCTTACTTTCAAGGTCTGGGCTTTTTTGTTTTACCGTTCTATTTCGTCCCTTTTTTTGGGGTTGCCACGGGAAAGAAGTGCTATTTTTAATCTGTAATAAAAAAGATAATCTGATATTGAAATACAAGTTGTATGATGTATGATGTTGTTGCGTTCGATAAATGGAACTAATGACAACGTCCTAAATAAAAAAACAATTATAGGAAAAGTGGTTATGAAAAAAATACTTCAGAGCACAACAATTTTGATGGCGGCGGCTTGTGCATTAGCGCCTGCTGCAGCCTATGCTTTAGACAATCCAATTCGAGGAAATATCCGCGTTGTAATTGGCTCAAAATCAACAGGTGGTGATACGTATCAGGCTTCTTCCATTATCGCAGAAGCGCTTGCACAAAAGATTGATGCGAACATTAAAGTTGATGCTGTTGGCTTCTCTGCGGCATATCAGGCGTTAGGTAGAGTGCCGACAGGCAACACTCTAATGATTTTCCACGACCAAGCGTATCTTGGGAATCTATATGGCCAAAAAGGCTACGAAGACCCTTTCAAAGAGTGGACGATAGGACCATCTTTCGCTACTAACCCAGGTAATGGCTACTTGGTTCCTAAAAACTCTCCTTATAAAAATATGGATGAGATCCTAAATGCGGCCGGAAACGGTAAAACAATTCGTGTTGCGATTCAGCCAGGCGGCGTATCTGAGATCGGCTACACGGCTATGAAGAACGCAGTACGTTTGGCGTACCCAGGTCAAGAGGATAATCTCGTTGCTTTGAATACGGGTTCTCAATCTGATAAGAACCAAGCTTTGTTCGATGGCCTCGCGGATGTTATCAATGGCAGTGTACAGGCCAACGAGCAATATACTCGCCTTCCTGCTGATGACCAAAAAGCCATGAATTTTGTATGGTTAACTGCTAAAGCATCAACAATTGCTAAAGCAAATCCTAATGGTATGGGAGAAACGTCTCGTGATCAGTTGATGCAGTATGCATCTGGTCTAGGGGTGAATATTCCAATGGATGCAGAGAATAACTTTACCTTCGATAAAGAGTTCTACTTTTTATACAACAAGCGTATGTCTCCAGAAGTGATTGAGTTCTTGGACAAGGCGTTGGCAGAAGTATTTGCCGATGGCAAGGTTCAAGAAACATTTAAGAAATCCTTCTTTATCCCTAACTTCCGTACTTCTGCAGAAGCGCAAAAGCACTTCAAAGAAAAGCGTGATAGTTATGCCAAAATCATTAATAACCTGCACAAATAATTAAAGTAAGTCGGCACCGTGGAATGCAGTTTGGCCACGGTGCCTTAATCTTTCGCTTAGAGAAGGTTATAGAGAGTTATTATGTTTGACTGGTTTTCATCCCTCAATGCCGTTGTGATCGACTTCGACACGTCCCATCTCTTCTTTCCAAGGATCGTTATTTCCTTGTTGCTGATTTTGGGCTTGGTGATCGTCGTTTCTTATTTTCGTCCTGTCATGCAGGCTATTCGTACCGGTCGTTATCAGTTCTTTGTTAAAAATGCAGACTTCTTTCGTCTCTTAATGACATTCGCTTTGATTCCTGCCTATTTCTGGGGGATGGATGCGATAGGCGCAGTGCTTCCTAATATGGGACTAGGCTTCTTACTGGCGTCGATTCCTTTTGTGTTTCTGATGTCGATGTTGTACTGCCACGATATGACACGTCGCAATCTGATAATCATTGTTTCCAACGCAGTAATAACACCGACCTTTGTTTGGGGTGTGCTTTACCACCTATTCGCTGTGTCGATGCCTTAGAGGCGGAGTGACTTTATGGAATTTTTAGAATTACTTTCACCGTCCTTCTTTTTGTTAGCGGCGGCAGGATCCATCATCGGCATCATTTTTGGTGCTATCCCTGGTATGACCGCGACAATGGCTGTTGCAGTGTGTCTACCATTAACTTACACCTTAGGTTTGCAAGAAGGCTTAGCGCTTTTGTTAGGCTTATATGTTGGCGGTATTTCTGGTGGATTAGTGCCGGCTGTATTGCTGAATATCCCAGGTACACCGTCGTCGATTACGACCACTTTTGATGGTTACCCGATGGCGCAGCGTGGTGAAGCCGAGCGCGCCTTGAAAACCTGTATTGTTGCCTCTTTGTTTGGCGGTACGTTCAGTGCCATTGTGTTGTTCTTCTTTGCGCCTGTCTTGGCCGATTTCGCTATCAAATTCTCATACGTTGAAAAGTTCCTCATGATCTTTTTTGCGATGTCGGTTATTGCGTCATTGTCTAAAAATATTCTAATGGGTGTTTTTAGTGGGTTACTTGGTGTATTGCTTAGCTTGATAGGAACTTACGATGTATCGAACGGTGGTAATGGCGAATATCGTCTTATGGCACCGTTTATGGAGCCTTACTTAGCTTATGGTTTCTCGTTATTGCCTGTGTTAATTGGTCTTTTTGGTATTTCAACCATCATTGAAGAGGCTGAAAAAGGTGCCAGAGAGCCTTCTTTGGAAAATAAAGTTAATCTCAATAAAGGTAAGCCGTTCCGCTTTAATATTTTTAAAGGCCAATTCAGTAACTTAATGCGTTCTTCATCAATCGGTACATTCATCGGCATGTTGCCTGGTATTGGTGGAAGCGCGGCGTCAATTTTAGCTTATACACAGCAAAAGAATTTTTCTAAACATCCTGAGAAGTTGGGTAAAGGTGAGCCTGAAGGTTTGGTGGCGTCTGAGTCCGCAAATAACGGCTTAACAGGTGGTGCTTTGATTCCTTTGTTGTCGTTGGGTATTCCTGGCGATAGTACAACGGCTGTATTGATTGGTGCCTTTACATTGCAAGGTTTGCAAGTCGGTCCTTTGTTTATCGGCGAAAATATAGATACATGGTTCTCAATGATAACGGCGCTTATGTTTGCCAATATTGTGATGTTTATCGTGATGTTCTATGCCATTCGTCATATCGCCAAAGTGGTATTAATTCCGAAATTTATCTTATACCCAATTATAGTGATGATGTGTGCAGTAGGTGCGTATGCGATTAACTACGGCATTATGTTTGATGTGTGGACACTTTTCTTATTCGGTGTAGCAGGTTGGATCTTTACTAAGATCGGTATTGAGATTGCGCCTTTGGTTATCGGCTTTATTTTGGGCAGCAGTGCCGAAGTGTATTTTGTGAAGAGTTTAGAGTCTTACGGTGAGTACTCTATTTTGTTCACTAAGAGTCCGATTGCGATGGTGTTATGGGGATTGATTGTTTTATCTATCGTCGTGTCTGTGATGATTCACAGAAAAAGTAAGCAACACGCGAATAAAGAGGCGAAGTAATGAGCGATTCTTATGTACTGATTCAAATACATGAAAGTGACAATGTTGCCATCATCTTAAATCAAGGTGGTGCACCAAAGGGGGCTGAGCTTCCAGGTGGCGTTGTCTTGTTAGAAGACGTGCCACAGGGTCATAAGGTTGCTTTGGCTGATATCGCTAATGGCGGTGAAGTACGTCGTTACAATGAAGTGGTGGGTTACGCAAAACACGAGATTAAACAAGGCTCATGGGTGTCCGAGAGGGTTGTCGATATGCCGACGCCTCCTGCATTAGATGAGCTACCTTTAGCGACGCGCGAGAAGCCTGCTTTTGAGCCTTTGGAAGGTTACACCTTTGACGGTTATAAAAATCCGGATGGTTCTGCAGGTACCAAGAACCTCTTAGGTATTAGTACCAGTGTGCAGTGTGTTGCAGGTATCACTGACTATGTTGTTAAGCTGATCAAGAAAACGCTTTTGCCAAAGTATCCAAATGTCGATGGTGTTGTTGCGCTTAATCATAGCTACGGTTGTGGTGTGGCAATTACTGCGCCTGCGGCGATTGTGCCAATTCGTACTTTGCAAAATATTGCTAAAAATCCGAACTTTGGCGGTGAAATAATGGTGGTTGGTTTAGGGTGTGAAAAACTCTCGCCATCGCGTTTGCTTGAGATAGACGATGAGCAGGCCATTAACATTTTGCCTAACTCTGAAGCGGCCAAGGCGTTAGAAGATCATGTGGTTAGTCTACAAGACGAAAATCATCACGGTTTCCAAGATATGGTTGATCATATTATGGAGATGGCCGAAGCGCATCTTGAACGTTTAAATAAGCGTCGTCGAGAGCCATGTTCGATTTCAGAATTGGTCGTTGGTATGCAGTGCGGTGGTAGTGATGCTTTTTCTGGTATTACAGCTAACCCTGCTGTGGGTTATGCGTCGGATTTAATTGTTCGTGCCGGTGGTTCTGTCATGTTTTCTGAAGTGACCGAAGTGCGTGATGCTATTCACCTTTTAACGCCGCGAGCGGAAACAGTGGAAGTGGGGAAAGCCTTACTGCGTGAAATGCAGTGGTATGACGATTACCTGAATCAAGGGCAAGCTGATCGCAGCGCCAACACCACGCCAGGCAATAAAAAGGGCGGCCTTAATAACATCGTGGAAAAATCTCTAGGTTCCATTACTAAGTCAGGCAATAGCCCCATTGTCGATGTTCTAAGCCCAGGTGAACGTATTCGCAAGCGAGGACTGAATTTTGCTGCTACGCCAGCCAGTGACTTCATTTGCGGTACTTTGCAATTCGCTTCCGGTATGAATATTCAAGTATTTACCACAGGGCGTGGTACGCCGTATGGCTTGGAAGTCGCACCTGTTATCAAGGTATCAACAAACTCTACTTTGGGTAAGCGTTGGCACGATTTGATCGATATGGACGCAGGACGCATTGCCAGTAAAGAGATTACGTTAGAAGAGGCGGGTTGGGAGTTGTTCCATCTAATTCTTGACGTCGCGTCAGGGCGTAAGCAAGTCGCAGCTGATAAGTTGGGCTTACATAATGATTTGGTCTTGTTTAATCCAGCACCAGTGACCTAATTATTAGACGAAATTTCATTGCTATTTGAATGTATAGTTGTATGATGTATTACAACTTAATTATTTATAACCAGCCTTAAGGCTAAAGTTAATAACAAAAAGAGAGGAAAACAACATGGCTTTTTCTGTTGAACAAATGCGCGGCGCTCTAAGTGATGGTCTTTTATCTTTCCCGGTAACAGACTTCGATGCGAACGGTAAATTTAACGCTGAGACATACAAAGAGCGCCTAGAGTCGTTCATTAAGCACGGCGTTTCTTCAATTTTCATTGCTGGTGGTACCGGCGAGTTTTTCTCTCTTGATGAAGAAGACTTTCGTGAAATCGTTGAAGTCGCTGTAGCGACAGTAAAAGGTCGTGTGCCAGTAATTGCTGCTGCAGGCCGCAGCGTAAAAGACGCGTCTAATTTCTCTAAAATTGCCGCTGATGCTGGTTGTGATGGTATCTTGTTGATGCCTCCTTTCCTAACAGAATGCCCAGAAGATGGCGTTATTGAGTACGCATCTCAAGTAATGGCAAGCGCGGATATTCAGTTCATCTATTACAACCGTGGCAATGGCATCCTTTCTGCGGAATCGGTTAAAGAGTTGGCTGCTCGTAACCCTAACATGGTGGCACTGAAAGATGGCGTGGGCAACATTGCGGCATTAAATGATACGATCAAAACGGTTGGCGATCGCTTGGTTTATATCGGTGGTGTACCAACGGCTGAGATCTTTGCTGAAGCTTACCTTTCAATTGGTGTTAACACTTACTCATCTGCAGCGTATAACTTCATGCCTGAAATGGCGATGGACTTCTACAAAGCATTGCGAGCTGGTGATCAAGCAACAGTAACGCGTATTATTCAAAACTTCTTCATTCCTTTCTGTCGCCTACGTGACACTAAGAAAGGTTATGCTGTAAGTCTAATTAAAGCGGGCGCGGCGCTGAAAGGCATCTCAGCTGGTGATGTGCGTCCACCTCTTACTATGCCAAACGCTGCAGACCTTGCTGCGTTAAAAGCGATTATCGAACAAAATTAAGTATTAAGAGCTAAAGGTTAATGTGGGAGAGTTTACTCTCCCATTCGATCTAATAAATCGGGGAGAGCCCATCATATGTTTACAACAATTAAAAAAATGCAGGTAGTGCCAGTTGCTGGTTATGATAGTTTTCTGCTGAACCTTAGTGGTGGTCACGCGCCATGGTTTATTCGTACAGTGGTAGTACTTGAAGATAATGATGGCAATATTGGTCTGGGCGAAGTACCTGCAACCGATAAAATTATTTCTACACTAGAAGAATGTCGTGCCCTAGTTGAGGGACAGAATGTCGGAAAGTGGAAAAGCATTATCAGCGATGTTCGCAATGCGACATCAGGTAAAGCGGACGATGTGCGCGGTAACCAAACATTTGACCTAAGAACGGCAGTTCACGTTATTACTGCGATTGAGTCCGCATTGTTGGATTTAGCGGGTCAGAATATGGGCTTACCTGTTGTGGATTTGCTCGGGCAATATGGCAAACAGCGCGACGAAGTTGAAGCGCTAGGCTATTTATTTTTCCTAGGTGACCGCACCAAAACCAACTTGCCATACCCAACCTACGACAACCCAATGGACGAATGGGACCGTGTTCGTGGTTTAGAAGCGGTGACACCAGACGCTATTGCAACACTAGCAAAAGCGGCTTACGAACGTTATGGCTTTAAAGACTTTAAGCTAAAAGGTGGTGTACTTGATGGCCATCAAGAGGCTGATTGTATTCGTGCATTATACGAAGCCTTCCCAGAAGCACGCTTAACATTAGATCCAAATGGCGCTTGGACGCTTGATCAGGCTGTTGAATATCTAGATCCAATCAAACACATGTTGAGCTACGCAGAAGACCCTTGTGGTCAAGAAGGTGCTTGGTCTGGTCGTGAAACTATGTCTGAGTTCAAACGCAGAACGGGTTTGAAAACCGCAACGAACATGATTGCGACGGACTGGAAACAGTTGAAAAACGCAGTACGCCTAGATTCTGTTGATATTCCGCTAGCCGATTGCCATTTTTGGACCATGCAAGGTGCCGTTGCTGTCGGTGAGTTATGTAACGAGTGGGGCATGACGTGGGGTTCTCACAGTAACAACCACTTCGATATCTCTTTGGCGATGATGACGCACGTTGCAGCCGCTTGTCCTGGTGAAGTAACCGCGATTGATACCCATTGGATTTGGCAAGATGGGCAACGTGTTACGAAAGATCCATTAAAAATCCGTGGTGGCAAAATTACCGTACCAACTAAACCAGGTTTAGGAATTGAATTAGACCGCGAAAAACTGATGGAAGCGCACGAATTATATAAAACGTTAACCCTAGGACAGCGTGACGATAGTCAGGCAATGCAGTTCCTTATTCCGGGTTGGACATTTGATTCTAAGAAACCAGCGCTTGTTAGATAGTTAACACTGGGGTAATGTTCTGGGTTTTAGAATATGCGGCGTATTTAGAATGAATGGGGTTGAAACGGTGGCTAAATCACTACAAATAGAGCGAGTAGGTAAAGGCGATAGCTTGGCAAGCAATGTTGCAAAGCAACTTGAGAAGCAAATATCGGCTGGCCATATTTCTGTTGGAGATAAATTACCAACCGAAAATGCATTATGCGATCTATTTGGTGTGAGCCGTACCGTTATCCGAGAAGCAATCACACAGCTTAAATCACTTGGACTGGTTGAAACGAAACGTGGGGTTGGTACCAGCGTTATTCGTGCTCAGTCCAGTGAGACGTTGTTTGCTTATCAGATTGATCCCACTGCGATTACCGATATTCTACATATCTTAGAAATGCGTTTGAGTGTTGAAACAACCGCTTGTGAGTTGGCCGCTTTGCGTCGCTCAGAAGAAGATGTAGCAATACTTGAGAAGCATTTTAATGATTTTGACGAGGCATTAAGCCGAGGCGAATTGGCTAGAAAAGAAGACTACGCTTTTCACTTGGCTATTTGTACAGCGACTCGTAATCCCTTCCTTAAACAGTTCTATGAGCAGTTTAATAAAAACGTTATCCCCAGAGCAAAATTGATTAATTCAAACTTGAAACAGGTGGCAACCGATGAATATTTGCATCGTATTCGCACCGAACATCTTGAAATACTGAATTGTATTAAGAATAAAGATGGAGAAGGTGCGAGACAGGCTATGCACAATCATTTATACCGTGCTTACCACTTGTACGAACGTTATCAGAGCGATAACAAGTTTGATTTAGAATGAGAGCTTTGTAGCGACTTCGTTCATAGCAACATCCTGCAAAGCCCTGAGAAAAGAGGTTGCTAGAAGTGAATCTTGTTCACTTCTGTCTCTTTACAGCATTTTTTGCTGTTCATAGCTTATATTTCATAGCTTATTTTCATAAGTAATTAGGGGGAAACATGGATACGAAAGGGCTTCTTAAAGGTACTTCATTGGTGGCAGGTAACGATATTACTGGCACGCAAAAAGCCATTTATGCAATCAATCCTGCGACAAATGAAACACTTGAGCCTGCTTATAACGGCGCAACAAAAGCTGAAGTTGAGCAAGCTGTGAGCGCTGCTTGGCAAGCATTTGATCAATACCGTGCTGTAAGTACAGAAAAACGTGCCGCTTTCCTAGAATGTATTGCCGATGAAATTCTGGCGCTAGGTGATGTCTTGGTGGAACGAGCTATGGCGGAATCTGGTTTGCCAAAAGCGCGAATAGAAGGTGAGCGTGGCCGTACAATGGGCCAATTACGTTTATTCGCCGGTGTTGTTCGTTTGGGTAAAGCAACCGATGCTCGCATTGATCCTGCTATGCCAGATCGTGCGCCATTACCTCGTGCAGATTTACGCTTCCAAAAAATTGCCCTAGGCCCAGTTGCGGTATTTGGTGCAAGTAATTTTCCATTGGCGTTCTCTGTTGCAGGTGGTGATACCGCGTCTGCATTAGCGGCAGGTTGCCCTGTTGTTGTGAAAGCGCATTCTGCTCATCCTGGTACGTCTGAACTTGTTGGTCGCGCGATTACGGCGGCTGTTAAAAAGTGTGGTTTGCCTGCGGGTGTGTTCTCCTTACTTTATGGCTCTGGTCGTGAAATCGGCAGTGCCTTGGTTGAGCATCCTTCTATCAAAGCGGTTGGCTTTACTGGGTCTCGTAGTGGTGGTGTGGCGCTAATGAATATCGCTGCGAATCGTCCTGAGCCAATTCCTGTTTACGCAGAAATGAGCAGCATCAACCCTGTTTTCGTGATGCCTGAAAAACTCTCCGCTGAAGCACAAGCAGTGGCAAAAGGTTTTGTTGGTTCGTTAACTATGGGGGCAGGTCAATTCTGTACAAACCCAGGTATGGTGGTGCTGTTGAAAGGTGAAGCGGCAGATAGCTTTAAAGCGACAGTTATCAGTGAAGTACAAGCATTGGGTACACAAACCATGCTAACACCAGGTATTTACCAAGCGTATTGTGAAGGTGTTGAGAAGCTAAATAGCAACTCAGCCGCACAACTTTTGGCGAAAGGTAATGACAGTGAACAGCCTAACCAGTGTTGTCCGCATGTCTTTGCGACCAGTGCGAAAGCTTTCTTGGCTGATGCGTCCATGGAAGATGAAGTATTTGGCTCAACTTCTTTGATCATTGAGTGCGACACATTGGATGAGTATAAGGTTGTAGCTGAGCACCTAGAAGGTCAATTGACTGCGACGGTTCAAATGTCAGATGCGGACGTTGAAGCTGTTCGAGCTTTGTTGCCAACGCTAGAGCGTAAAGTCGGCCGAATCCTATGTAACGGCTACCCAACTGGTGTGGAAGTGTGTCATTCCATGGTTCATGGCGGTCCTTTCCCTGCTACATCTGATAGTCGTTCTACGTCTGTTGGTAGCGCAGCGATTGATCGTTTCTTGCGCCCTGTATGCTACCAAGACTTCCCAAGCTCATTGATTCCAGAAGCCATTCAAGATCAAAACCCTTTGAATGTGCCGCAATTGGTGGATGGAAAGCTTCAATAAGTCGCTTATAACGCTCCAATACTCGCTATTTTAGGGGCACTACGGTGCCCTTTTTTTTATTTCTTGCCGTGATATTTGGGAGAGATCGATGGAACCGACTGCATTTTCGGCAATTTTGGACGTGTCTATACCGGTATTACTACTGATTTTAGTCGGGGCGTTTTTACGTAACCGCCGCGTCATAGACGACAGCTTTATTGCTTCAGGCTCGCGTTTTGTCTTTGCAGTCGGCATGCCTACGTTACTCTTTTTTAGCATGCTTGGGGCGAGTCCGAGTAATTTAATGTCATGGCAAATGCCGCTGTTTTTTGCGGTAGGTATATTGCTTACCTTTGGTTTCGCATGGTGGTTGTCAGGCTGTGTGAAGGTGCCAGAACACGAGCGTGGCATCTTTATCCAAATAGCCTTTCGAGGTAATACTGGTGTTTTTAGTTTGGCTCTTGTGGTCAACATGTTTGGTGACGAAGGCGTCGTAATAGGCGGTGTTTTGGCCAGTATCACCTCTGTGATGTTTAACGTGTTGGCAGAAATTGCGTTATCTCGATTTCAAAAAGACCATACTATTAGCCATAAAGCACTGCTTGGCACTATTGTGCGCAACCCAATGATTATTGGTGTGGTGGCTGGCATTATTGTGAATTTCATCGGCTTACCGATTCCGAGCCAAGTGGTTACCACAGGTAAATATCTAGGTAGTGTGACACTGCCCTTGGCGTTGTTATGTATTGGCGGCTCGTTGGCTACCAGTCGCTTTATTTTGCCGCGCCGTATTTCGTTAGCGATTGCTGTGAAAGTTTTTCTTAGCCCCGTGATTTTAACCTGCTTAGCTGCGTTGCTAGGCTTTTCAGAACACGAGCAGCTGTATCTTTTCTTGTTCTTTGGAGCACCCGTTGCGGCGTCAGCCTACGTCGTTTCTGTGGCGCATGGCAGTGACGGCAAAGTAACGGCTAATGCCATCGCAACATCTACCTTAGTTGGCTCGCTGGTGATCGTATTTATCACGCCAGTGCTGCTTGCGATACTTTAAACGGATAGAAGGAAATTATTACATGAGTAAAATCGATGTATTAGTCGTTTGGCCAAACAGGCCAGAGCAAATGCAAATGCTGGCAGATACTTATGAATTGCATCGTTATGATCAGGCCTCCTCGGAAGAGAAAATCGCTATGATTGACGCTGTTGGAGACAAGATTCGTGCAGTCGTAACAACTCATGGTGGCGGCTTTGATGAAACCTTATTAGCGCAATTGCCGAATCTTGAAATCGTTTGCTCTTCCAGTGTAGGTTTGGATACGATTTGTGTGGAAGCGTGCCACAAGCGCGGCATTCCAGTTACGAACACGCCAGATGTGTTAACCGATGATGTGGCCGATATGGCGATAATGCTCACCTTGACCACACTACGTCGCATGTTGCCCGCTGTCGAGTGGATTCAGAGTGGTAACTGGGTCGAGAAAGGCATGATGCCATTGAATACTTCCCTGAAAGGCAAAACACTTGGCATTGTCGGCTTGGGTCGAATTGGTAAAGCGATCGCAGCCCGTGCCGAGGCATTTGGTATGAACGTCAGCTACTTTAGCCGTCAAGCTAAAGCGGATGTCGATTATCGTCATTACGATGACCTGATTGCCTTGGCAAAAGACGTGGATGTTTTGGCGCCAGTCATTCCCGGTGGTCCAGCGACAGAAGGCCTAATTAGCCGTGAGGTTTTAAGCGCGTTGGGTGAAAACAGCTACTTTATCAACGTTTCACGTGGTTCTGTTGTGGATGAAAAAGCGTTAGTAGAATTGCTCGAAAAGCGCGCGATCAAAGGTGCAGGTTTGGACGTATTTGTGGACGAACCGAATGTACCTAAAGCACTATTGTCTATGGATCACGTGGTCTTACAACCCCACTGTGCCAGTGGCACTTTTGAAACCCGTGCTGCCATGGCGCAATTAGTCGTGGATAACTTAGCCGCGCATTTTGCGGATAAGCCTCTGCTTACGCCTGTTGTTCTTTGATTTTCTAGATAAAAAAAGCTCGAATTTCCATTGGGAAATTCGAGCAAACTAGAGCGCAACTTTTGCCTGAACACTGCTCCTTTAAGTCGGCAAGGCATAAAGGAGCCAATTTCTTAGAAGCGAGGTACGGTCCCTTTCCAGTCTGGTTGGTACTTGCGCATTTCCGCAACGTCATTACGGGCACGAATGCCACAGTTTTCGTAGTTTTTGGCTAACACGGCCAAGGCATCTCTATCCAATTCCACACCTAAGCCCGGCTTATCAGGGACCACGACAGCACCATTTTTGAATGGGATCTTACCGCCGACAATGACTTCCTCTTCTTGCCAAGGGTAATGTGTGTCACAAGCGTACGTTAGGTTATCAATCGCTGCGGCGGCATGAGTCATGGCCATTAAGCTGATGCCTAAGTGAGAGTTCGAGTGCATTGATAAACCGATATCCCATGTTTTACATAACTGTGCCAGTTCTTGTGTGGCTTTTAGGCCACCCCAGTAATGGTGATCAGACAAAATGACTTGCACTGAGTCCAGTTTGATGGCTTTTGGGATGTCAAAGAATCCAATCACATACATGTTGGTTGCTAATGGAATGTCGGTCATAGAGCTGACTTGACCCATGGCTTCTTGGCCGTGGACAGGGTCTTCTAAATACTGCAGTAGACCATTGCCAAATTTGTCTAATAAACGTTTGGTGGTTTCCACCGTCCAACCGCCATTAGGATCAATACGCAGCGGCAGATTAGGGAAAGCCTCACGCAGTGCTTCAAGAGCTTCTATCTCTTGTTCAGGCTCAAATACCCCTGCTTTTAGTTTGATCGATTGGAAGCCGTATTGATCAATCATTTTCTTCGCTTGCGCAACGATTTGTTCTGGCGTTACTGCCTCGCCCCACGTATCTACCCATGGATCTTCGGTAAAGCCATGACGTTCAAATTTGTAGAATAGATAAGCGCTGTAGGCGACTTCATTGCGTACTTTACCGCCTAATAAATCACACACAGGACGGCCTGTAATCTTGCCCATCAGGTCTAAGCAAGCGACTTCGAAGGCTGAGAAAATACGTGGTACCGTGGTTGCACCCAATGTACCTGGGGCGATGTCTAGCCCTGAATTTGGATCAGGTAGAGTGACAACGGATTCAATTTTGTTACGGATCGCATTGACATTGAAAACATCCATGCCCACTAGATGTGGCGCGACTTGGCGCAATTGGCTGATCGTCTGTTCGTCGCCATAACTTTCGCCTAAACCGTAATTACCGTCTTCGGTTTTTATTTCAATAATGGTGCGCAAGGCCCATGCTTCATGAACGCCATAAACATTGAGTAGTGGAGGATCGCGGAACGCAATAGGCGTAATTTCAATTTGTTTTATACGTGACATACGGTTATCTCCTGAGAAAAGGGAGTCTTATCGATGGCTTTTGGCCATCAATAAGAAGGTTAAAAGATGTAAATGGTTAATATCCTATAGCGCTAGGCAAAACCTGCAGCGAGAGCAAACATACAGACAATTAGAATGGTGGCTACAATGCCCCCCGCAATCCAAGGTGCAACGCCATAACGGTCAATTTCAGACTGATTATCGTGACCAATCATAAAGATTCTCCTAGGTTAATTTCCGAGTGCTTCGGGAAGCCAAAGGGCGATTTGAGGGAAGCTCATAACGAGAATCAACCCGACAATTTGTAAGCCGATAAATGGCAATACAGAGATAAAAATTTCTTGTAGGGAAATGTCTTTTGGTGCGACTGATTTGAGCCAAAAACAGGCCGGACCAAACGGTGGTGATAAGAAGTAAATCTGAATGTTGAGAACAAACAGAATACCAAACCAGACTTTCGCTTGATCTGCTGTCAGTCCAAGTTCAGGTGCTAGAGTCATAACAACAGGAGCAAAAACAGGAACCGTAATTAGAACGATGGCGATCCACTCCATAAAAGTACCTAAGATCACCAAAATCAGCATCATTACCAAGATCACGCCAATAGCTGGAATGCCAAGGTTCATAAAGAGTGAGCGCATAAAGTCCGCGCCACCAATTAAGTTAAAAATACCAACAAACGATACTGAGCCAAGGACTAACCAAATGATTGTGCCCACTGTCGCCATAGAGCCGACTAATGAAGCTTTAAGCATGGACCATTTGAACTCATGGCGCACCGCTGAAACAATCATGGCTCCCAAGGCACCCACTGCCGCCGCTTCGGTGACTGAAGCAATACCGCCATAGATGGATCCCATGACACAGCCGATTAGCATAATGCTCAAGAATACTGCGCTCAGGCGAGCTTTAGACAGCTTTCGCTCTTCACCTGTTAGTTCTGCTACTTCTTTCGCTGTTGGCGCTAATTTAGGGTTAATGTGCACACGAATCAGAACATACAGTGCATAGAAGACAGCCAGCATTAGCCCAGGTACGGCTCCAGCCATAAATAGATCACCAATGGCGACTTCAGCAGATAGACCGTAAACGATCATGATGATCGAAGGTGGAATCAGGGTAGCCAGGGCGCCTGCAGCACAAATTAGGCCAATGCTCATTTTTCGGTCATAGCCTAAGCGCAGCATTTGAGGCAAAGCCACAAGGCCAAGCATTACAATTTCACCGCCCATCACACCGGACATGGCCGCGAGAATAACCGCCACAACTACGGTTTGTACTGCCACGCCGCCGCGTAGATTGCCTGCGAATATCGACATGGCATCGAACAAATCTTCTGCGATGCCTGACTTTTCTAGGATCGTCGCCATTAATACGAAAAAGGGAATAGCTATCAAGGTGTAATGGTCAAGCAATGCTGCTGTGTTAGCAGATACTAGGTACAACCCGCGCGGTCCAAAAAACGCAACAGCCATAACGACTGAGACGATCAAGGTTACGATGCCCAGCGGCATACCTGTCATCATCAAAGACACCAGCATCGCGACCATGATTAAGGATATGACCCCTAAGCTATAAGAGCGCATGTCCAGTGCTGCGCTTGGGTCTAGGCTTTGGCCTACCGCTGAGAAGTAACCACTCACGCCGTCGAAGATCGATCCAGGTCCAGAAATATAGGCCAGTACACCATTAATAAAGTACAACACCATAAATAGACCGATTAACTTCACCGCTGCTTTGGCCCATCGGCTGTTCACGTGACGCCATAGGTTAACGGTTAGCTGAGCGAGATACATAAACCCACCCAGCATCAGTAAGGTTTTTAATAGCATCGGCATGGGGGAGTTAAACGCACTACCGGTACGTTCAATATGATCTATCGCCATGTAGGCGCGCATGGAAGCATCGGATAGCAACAGGAATAGCGCAACAATACCAATACTGGATGCAAATAAGTCAAGACGCCATTGGGCTTTAGGGGAGACGATATTATGAATCACCGTAATACCAATATGGCGTTTCTTTAGTGTGATGTAGCCTGCTGACAGCATCCAACTTGCGGCGCATAGCACCATCACCACTTCAAATGCCCATTGTGTTGGCGAGTTAAACACATAGCGGGCAACTACTTCCCATAAGGTGGCACCGGCTGCAACAAGGTAAAGCAGCGAAACCCCAATGCCAGAAAAGTGGCTAAAGTGATCTATGGGTGTGTATTCGAATTCTTCATGCTGCTGCGCATGCTCAATCGGGTTGTCGTCGGCAATTTCGACAATGTCATCAGCGTTGAGGCTTTGAGTTTTGGACATAGTGTTCACCTGATCTATCAGCCTACTGCATGGGGAGGCTTATTTTTATGTGGAAGATGCGACGGCGGGACAATGCCCAGCCGCTGCTAGTGGTAAATCACTCTTGGGCTAGAGTAGGCCTTTTTCGGTCATGAATTTAACGTGTGCTTTGTACACTTCTGTTGCCAGAGGTGAGGCACTACCGAATGCTTCCCATGCTTGTTTCGCGATTTTACGGAAATCGTCTCGCTCGGATTGAGGCCAGTCGATGACGGTAATGTCGCCTTTGGCTTTGTCGCGTGCGACCAGTTCTTTATCTTTAGCATCCAGATAGGTGCGTAGGTCTGCGTATGCGCTCAAGAACCATTCTGTTAGAGCAGCTTGGTCTTCTTTATTGATTTTGTTCCAGGTTGCTTCATTGATGGTGAATTGCATAAAAGGCATTGAGTGAATGCCTGGATAAATTGGGTATTTAGCGACTTTGTGCATGCCGCTGGCATCATTGTTTGCGTAAGCCGAGGAATCGGCGGCATCAATCACATTCTTCTCTAGAGCGGTGTATACCTCTGAGCCAGGTAGAGAAACGGGCGCTGCACCCGCACGACGAAACACATCTGCAGCGAGGCCTTCGGGAGAGCGAACTTTCAGCCCCTTCATATCAGCGACACCACGAACAGGTACTTTCGATACGAAGGCTTCGCGTTTTTCAGAACTGCAGCCAATGACATGAACGCCTGGATCGTATTTGTTGTACATCTTTTGTAGTAGCTCTTTACCGCCACCTTGCATGCAAAATTCTTCAATTTGCGCTGGGGTGTCATAGCCTGCAATCAAGTCACCCATCAAGGCATACGCGGGGTCCTTACCTGCAAAATAACTGGTTGCGGTTAAATCGCCATCCAAAATCCCCATGGAAACCGCAACAGGTGTTTCTTTATGGGAGACCACAGAGCCTATTGGCAATAATTCTATTTCTAGATCGCCGCCGGTCATTTCTTTTAGTTTAGGAATCCATACTTGATTTAAGCGAGTCAAACTGATGTGTGACGCATTAAAGCTGGTTTGGACCTTCAGTGTTTCAGCGTAAGTTGGGGCTACTGAGAATGCTAACCCTGTTGTAAGTAGAGTTGCAGCAAGCGTTTTAGGTATGGACTTGAGAGGCATTGTTCTTCTCCTGATTTTTAGATTTATTGTTAGGAATTACTCTTCATGGCTTCTTATATACTAATATATTAGTTTGTTTTGTTATTCATATACTAATATATTAATTGTGATGCGCAAGTCTTTTTTCTTCCGTGCTGTAAACGCCTCTGAGATAATGACTTCACTATTTAAGGCAAAATATGGCTTCAATCTTATGAATCATAAGAATAATTATTTGATTAAAAATTATTTAGAGCAGAGTAACGACTTGCCTCGTACTGCTGTTGATCGTGTGTATGATGATCTATTGCGTCGTATTGTAAGTTTAGAGCTTCCGCCAGGATCCCAGCTTGTTCGAGGTGAGCTCTGTAGTGAGTATAAAGTCAGTCAAACACCGGTCAGAGAAGCCTTATTGAGGTTTGAACAAGTTGGCTTGGTGAATGTTAAGCCTCAGTCTGGTACGGAAGTATCTTATATAGATATAAAACAGTTAGAGCAGAGTCACTTTCTCCGAGAGGCGCTGGAGTTTGAAGTGGTGCGACAGTTAACGCAGATGCCAAATGAGGGGGTTGTTTCTCAACTGCGAGAAATTGTTGCAATGCAGGAACAGGTTTCTACCGCAGACAGCGAGGACATTATCATGTTTGCTAAACTGGATGAGCTGTTTCATCGCTCAATGTTTAGTGCAATAGGGCATGAGTCTTTGTATAAATTGGTGCGTTCAAGATCTGGGCATATGGATCGTGTGCGACGTTTACATTTGCCTTCTGAAGGCAAGATTCGCAGTGTTCTGGCTGGACATACGGCAATTGTTGATGCGATAGAGAGTGGTTCACAAGAGAAGGCCTTTGAGGCGATGCGTGATCATTTGGCGGGCACTATTTCGCGAGTACGTATTTTGCAGGAGGAGTTTCCAGAGTATTTCTGCTAACCGTTATAGACGTTTTGGCTTTAGATAAAATCCCTTGAACATTCCTCATTTGATAAATAAGAAGTTGGTATAAAATAGACATTTTTATATGTTTATAGAGGGCTCAATGAACCTATGAGGTTAATTGAGCCCTTTTTAGGGAGTTTATGTTGTTAGATGCAAAAAGCGTTATATTGGATGTGGCGGCCCCCGTTTTGCTTATGGTCGCGATGGGTGTTTTTTTAAGACGAATTAAGCTGATTAACGACGATTTTATTTTTGTTAGCTCTCGATTTGTTTTTAAAGTGTGCATGCCCACATTATTATTTTTAGGCTTGTACTCTAATAATCTCAGCGGTCTTATCCGCTTGAATTTTGCGCTATATTTTGTCCTTTCTATTTTTCTAACTTTTTTGCTTGCTTGGTTTCTCGCCATTCGCATTTCGTTGCCTTCCGCCCAGCGTGGTGTTTTTGTACAAATAGCCTTTCGTGGCAATTGTGGTGTGTTTAGCTTGGCTCTGGCCGTCAATATGTTTGGTGAAGAAGGGGTTGCTATTGGTGGGGTTATGTCAGGCTTAAGTGTGCTGCTGTTTAATGTTTTGGCAGAAGTGATTTTGACCCGATACAGCGATGGTGCTTTGCACATTCGTTCAATGTTGAAAAACATGGCGAAGAATCCGCTTATACTGGCTATTATTCTTGGGGTGTTGGCGAATGTGTGTGCCTTGCAGTTGCCAAGTTTTGTTGTAAAAACTGGCTCCTTGATTGGCGGCGTTACATTGCCTTTGGCGTTAGTGTGTATTGGTGGCGCTCTGGCAACAAGTGGTCTTCAATTACCTAGGTTTTTTTCTTTTGCCATTCTGAGTAAGGTGCTGATCAGCCCGTTTTTGTTTACCTTTATTGCTTTTTGGCTTGGCTTTACTCAAAAAGAAATACTCTATCTCTTTTTATTCTTAAGTGCACCCACTGCCGCATCGGCTTATGTTTCGGCTGTGTCGAAAGGAGATGACGGTAGGTCGACTGCAAATGCTATAGCGAGCTCGACGTTAATCTCGTCGGTGATCATTGTAATTTGTGTGCCTATTATCGTTAAGCTAACGAGCGCTTAATGGGCTTAATCGTTTAAAAAACTAGAGACTGGATAAGAGGTTGTTTAGTCATACTATGAATGACCTCTGTCTATTTCTCTAATCAACTCTCTATATCTCCCAAGTCCGCTTGTTAAGTGAGCTCTCATGGCTTTTTTTGCAGCTTCGACATCTTTTTCTGCATAAGCATCAATGATGGCTTTATGTTCTTGTATTAATATCTCTTCAAGCCCTGGTTGCTGAGTGATGTTCGCTTCATCATGTAAGCGAGTGCGCGGGATAGAACGCTTAGCTAATATAGACAGTAGATCTACAAAGTGCTGGTTGTTACTGGCGTTAGCAATCGCAAGATGGAAATCATAGTCTTCTTTTTCAGCATTTTTTTGGGTTTTGAGTTGACGCTCCAGAAGATCAAAGCATCGATAAATTTCTGCTTCTTGTGCTAGTGAACTGCGTGATATCGCTAATGCAATGCTTTCAACCTCAAGTGCAATGCGTATTTCGATCGTTTCTATGATCGCCGTTAAGGTCATCTCACTTTGCGCTAAGCTTGCCATGGTTTCCGTTTTAGGACTGGATACAAAGACGCCAACACCTTGTTTTGCTTCAACTAAACCTTCTGCTTTAAGGGTAGCAATTGCTTCGCGAAGGACGGTTCTGCTGACGCCCATCTCCGCTATCAAACTTGGCTCTGTTGGTAGCTTATCTCCCGGTACGAGTTTTTCTTGCGTAATTTTATCCCGCAGTCGTATCGCGATTCGTTGTGGAAGGCGTAATTTGGTGTTGTCTTTTTCTGGCATTTTTATAATGGCCTATTATTTCTCGATTTACATTACGTGTATAAGTGGTAGGTAGTGTATCACATATGATGACTCTGGTTTTTCTTTAAATTCTGGCTACTTTATAAGTAGCTCATAGTATTTTTTAGAGTTAGTCATATGATGTCTGTTGTATTACAAATAGATCTTATGATACAAATTAATGGTTGGTTATATGTGTTTTGCCTAAACGATCATCTCGACAATATAAACCGCCACCTATAATGATACTGGTGACGAAAAAGGAGAAATAACAATGATAAAAAAATTTTCCACTAAAAAAATCGGGTCTGCTTTACTGGTTAGTGGTGCCTTAGCCGCTTCATGTTTTGCACCCTTAGCGCAAGCGGATTGGAAGGGATGGAATGTCCATCCTGCTGGCTATCCAGTGACAGTAGCGATGGAGTCTTTTATAAAAGAAGCTGAGAAAGCGACTGATGGTCGTGTCAGTGGTCGAGTTTATAATGGCGCTATTCTTGGTAGCCAAGAAGATGCGATCCAAATGATGCAAGTTGGCGGTATCGATTTTGCGGAATTTAACTTAGGCCCGATCGGCGCCTCTGTGCCAGAAGTCAATGTCGTTTCTTTACCTTTCATTTTCAAAGATGTTGAACACATGCATCGTGTTATGGATGGCCCTGTGGGTGACGAGTTAAGTAAAGCAATGGAGAAAAAAGGGATCATCTCTTTGGCTTGGTATGATTCTGGATCTCGCTCCTTTTACGATTCACGCAAACCGATAAAAACACCTGAAGACATGAAGGGCATGAAGTTTCGTGTAATGAATAACGAGCTTTATGTTGGCATGGTAGAAGCGCTTGGTGGTAACGCAACACCAATGGCTTACTCTGAAGTGTACCAATCTCTTAAAACTGGTGTAGTAGATGGCGCTGAAAACAACTGGCCATCTTATGACTCTAGTAATCATTTCGAAGTCGCAAAATATTATTCTTTGACTCAGCACCTTATTTTGCCTGAAACCTTGAGTGTCAGTGCAAAAGCATGGGCTAAGTTGTCTCCGGAAGACCAAAAAGCCGTTCGCAAAGCCGCACAAGACAGTGCAGAGTTTCAACGCAAGCTGTGGGCTGAAAAAGTCACCGAGAGCCGTGAAAAGCTAATCAAAGCAGGTATTCAAATCACAGAAATCGAAGACAAATCGGCTTTCCAAGATGCGATGGCGCCTGTTTATGCTAAAGCGGTCAAAGATAATCCTACCTTGGCTCCATTAATCGAAAAAATTCGCAACACGAAATAAATCGTAGAGTGAATTAAGCGCCGCCATCGAACGCTTTGGTGTTGGGTGGCGGCAATTCGATGATTTTTTATCGCGAGTAATGTGATGAATTCTTCTCCTATAAAAGAACCAATCGTGAAGCGTTTTCTTGACCTGTTGTCAGTCATTGCTATGAGCATTTCTGGTGTGTGTATGGTCATTCTTGTTTTGTCGTTCGGTTGGTTAGTATTTGGTCGTTATGTCTTAAATGATACCCCAACTTGGGTCGAGCAAATGGCTATGTTGTTGGTTACTGCGATCACTTTTTTAGGTGCTTCAGTCGGTATTCATCAACGTACGCATTTAAGCGTTGAAATGCTGTCTTTGGTGCTACCAGAGAAGAGCATGAGGTGCGTCGATATTTTTATTGATCTAACGCTCTTGGTATTTGGTGTTGCTATGGCTTATTTCAGTCATGAACTGGCTTCTTTTGCTTGGAGTCGCAACATTCCTTTATTAGGGATTCCCGATGGCATTCGTTACATTCCGGTAGTGACTGCGGGCATTCTAATTTTTCTTTTCTCTTCCTTCCGTGTGTTCAATGGCGTAGTTGCGTTATTTTCGCCTCAGGAAGCAGTGAATAAATCCGCTTCAGAAGGGGATCGATAGCATGGGCTTAGCAATTCTATTAGGCATTTTTGCCTTATTAACTGTGGTTGGTGTGCCGGTGGCGTTTGCACTAGGTATGGCTGCGATCAGTGCATTTTGGTACGAAGGTCTGCCAATTATGATTGGCTTCCAGCGTATTGTAGCTGGTATGTCTACCTTCTCTTTATTGGCTATTCCATTCTTTATTTTTGCCGGTGAGTTGATGTTGCATGGTGGTATTGCAGCACGTTTGATTCGCTTGGCGTCTGCCAGTGTAGGCTGGATGCGTGGTGGTTTAGGGCAGGTTAACGTCTTTTCGAGTATGTTGTTCGGTGGTATTTCTGGGTCAGCGGTAGCGGATGTATCTGCTCTAGGGTCTTTGCTTATTCCTGTGATGAAGGAAAAAGGCTACGACGACGACTATGCCGTGAACGTAACGGTAAGTTCTTCTATCGCAGGCATCATGATTCCACCCAGTCATAATATGATTTTGTATGTGGTTGCAGCAGGTGGTGGCATTTCAGTTGCCAGCTTGTTTATTGCTGGCATTGTCCCCGGAATTTTAATGTGTTTGTTGTTGGGTTTTGTTGCTCGTTGGATCGCGATTCGCAGGAATTTTCCGACAGAACAATTTGCGGGATGGCGTTTTATCTTTGTGGCGTTTATTGCCTCGTTTCCTGGCTTAATCACCGCGATTATTGTCGTCGGTGGCGCCTTATCAGGCATCTTCACTGTGACTGAGTCTGGGGCTATTGGTGCTTTATATGCGATCGTCATTACAGCGTTTGTTTACCGCTCTTTAAGCTTAAGAGACTTTTGGATTGCCGTTATCCGTTCGGTAAAAACAACGGGAATGGTGATGATTCTGGTTGGTTGTGCAGGCGCATTTGGTTACATGCTGGCCCTCTATGAAGTTCCTAAAGTGCTAGCCAGTGCGCTTACGTCGGTTTCGGATAATCCGATAATTATCTTTTTGCTAATGAATCTGATTTTGCTTTTGTTAGGCATGATTATGGACATGGCGGCACTGATTTTAATTTGTACTCCTATTTTCTTACCTGTTGCTGTTGGTCTGGGAATGGACCCAATCCAATTTGGTGTGATGCTGATGATGAACTTGGGGTTGGGGCTTTGTACGCCGCCTGTTGGTGGTTGTTTGTTTGTGGGTTGTGCCATTGGTGAAGTGCCCATTCAAAGAGCAGTAAAAAGCATTTGGCCATTTTACTTGGCCATTCTGGCAGCACTGATGCTGGTGACATATATTCCGGCGGTGTCTATGACTTTGCCTAGCTGGATAAACTCATAACAATAGAGGCATTTTTATGACCAGAGAAGTAAAAATGAAACGTGTTTTAATCACAGGGGCTGCAGGTCATTTAGGTAACGTAATGCGTTCCCGATTAAATGATTGGGCGACTGAAATTCGTCTTTCAGATATTGCTAAGGTCGATGATTTAAAAGCGAACGAACAGTATGTGCATTGTGATTTAGGCGATGCCGATGCGGTTATGTCCTTAGTTGAAGGGTGTGATGCTATTGTGCACTTCGGAGGCGTTTCAACTGAAAACACCTTTGACAGTATTCTGCATGGCAACATCAAAGGTTCTTACAATTTATATGAAGCGGCTAGGAAAAATGGCGTAAAGCGTATCTTTTTTGCTAGCTCCAATCATGTAATTGGCTTTCACGAGAGAGAAACTCTGTTAGATGCCCACAGCCCAATGCGACCAGATAGTATTTATGGGTTATCAAAAGGCTTTGGTGAGTTATTAGCACAGTATTATTACGATAAATTTGGTATTGAATCAGCATTAGTCCGCATTGGTTCTTGCTTCCCTAAGCCGCGCAATCGTCGCATGTTATCGACTTGGTTAAGTGAAGGGGATTTGGCTGATTTGATCAAAAAAGTATATGCCGCAGATCGATTAGGCTGCACGGTAATATATGGTGTATCTGATAACCCAAGTACATGGTGGGATAATCGCTATGCCAAGTTTATAGGTTGGACGCCAAAGGATTCTTCTGCGGTATTTGAAAATGAAGCCTATTTACAAGAAGAGCAGACAGACCCAAATGACCCTGCAGTACGTTTTCAAGGAGGGCTATTCGTCAGTGCTGGGCACTATGAAGATTAGCGCTTACGTCAGAGTTGATTTCGATTAAATCAAAATAACTTGATTAGTTTTACTACCCAATTTATTGGGTAGGGTTTTGTGTAACCAAAATATGCGTTTTAACCCTAAAAAAATAATAAAGAGGATGTTGTTATGACACTTTCCGTCGAGCGTATTCGGGCGTCTCTTAGTGATGGTTTGCTTTCGTTTCCCGTGACAGATTTTGATGAAAAAGGGCAATTTAATCCCGAAACTTATAAGGCTCGGATTGAATGGTTTATTGAGCATGATGTCTCTTCTGTGTTTGTTGCCGGTGGGACGGGCGAGTTTTTCTCTTTGGATTTAGCGGAATATAAGCAAATTGTAAAAATTGCTGTTGAGACTGTGGCTGGCCGAGTTCCTGTTATTGCCAGTGCAGGACGCAGTGTTGCTGAAGCTAAGGCGTTTGTTCTGGCTGCACAAGAAGCAGGCTGTGATGGCATTCTATTAATGCCGCCGTTTTTAACAGAGTGCCCAGAAGACGGTATTGTTGAGTACGCTTCTCAGATTATGCAAAGCAGCCCTATTCAGTTCATTTATTATAACCGTGGTAACGGTATTTTAAGTGCGGAAAACGTCAAATTGTTGGCTGCGAATAATCCAAATTTAATTGCATTAAAAGATGGTGTAGGCAACATCGCCGCTTTGAATGATACGATTAAAACAGTTGGCGATAGATTGGTGTATATCGGTGGTGTACCAACAGCAGAAATTTTTGCAGAGGCTTACCTTTCAATTGGTGTAAATACGTATTCTTCAGCCGTTTTTAACTTTATGCCAGAAATGGCAAACCGCTTTTACAAGGCATTGCGAGAGGGAAATAAGGCGGTAGTTACCTCTATTATTCAGGGTTTCTTTATTCCATTTTGTCGATTACGTGATGAGAAAAAGGGTTATGCGGTGAGCCTTATTAAATCTGGGGCGTCACAGATTGGTCGATCTGCTGGGGCGGTGAGAGCGCCTTTAACTATGCCGACAGCCGAACAGGAGCGTCGACTTAAAGCATTAATCGACGCGAATAAATAGAGGTCTTCAGCTGTTAGTTGATATCCCTTAGCGTTTAATAAAAAAGCCACGGCTCATATTTCAATGATGAGCCGTGGCTTTTTTGTGTTCTTACTTCATTAATACTAGGCGGGTAAAACACCCAATTCGACTAAGCGTTCATGCAAATAGCTTTTTGCTGTATGGCGTTCAGAAAGTACGACTTCTGGCTTTGGGTGCAAAAACAGAGGCAGAGAAATACGTGATTTGGTTTTGTCTGCGCCTTCTGGATTAATGACTCGGTGTGAAGTGGATGGGAAATACCCTCCAGAGGCTTCCTGTAGCATGTCACCAATATTGACGATTAGCGTACCAAAGTCACAGGGTACGTCCATCCAAGTGCCGTCTTTGGCTTTCACTTGTAATCCTGGCTCGTTGGCAGAGGGAAGTATTGTTAATAAATTAATGTCTTCATGAGCGCCTGCGCGAATCGCACCGAGCTCTTCATCACCTTTTAGTGGTGGGTAATGCAAAATACGCAGTAAGGTTTGCTGGCTACCTTCTACCATGCTGGAAAGCGGCTGTGAGTAATGCTTCGCTACGTCTGCAGGGGAATGCTGTTCTACCCAAGAGAGGAGTTCTTCGGCCAAGCGGGTGGCCTCGCCATAATATTGCTCTAAAAATGGCTTCTGCTTGGCTGGGCATTGTCCCCAAGGATAGTAATGGAAGTATTCTTTTATATCTCGCTTGGTGTGGCCTTTGGCAGTTTCAGCAACTTTTGGCGAGAAGTAACCGTCTTGAGGACCCACATTGTAGCGGTAGTCGTATTTACTCTCATCCGCAAAGAACTCTTGCCAATCTTGGTAGATGTCGCTGACAAGCTGTTTTTTTATTGGGTGGTTTTTTAGAACACCAAAGCCGGTTTCACGTAGAGATTTTACAAAGTCTTCTGCGGCGGTTGGGCTTGTGTAATCAATGGCTTGTAATTGCATGAGTGTTTCCTATAGGCCAAATGCTGGCTTTTTTGTCTGAATAGGTACCGTTTGATCATAGACGGATACGGAGAATTTTCGAGAACAATATAGGGAATCTAAGACGACCAGCCGCTGTGGAAAAAGTAGCGCAAGTCCACGGTTTCTGCTTGATAGTGCTGAACCCATTGCGCCAAACTCATCGAATGCAGACGATCAAACATCTCAGCGTTAGCCGATTCAATTTGTACGTGTTGTGATGATGTTAAGGGCACTGCAGGCCTCCTAAACGCATGGTTTTTTCATTCTGATTATAGGATCAGAAAGGTTAGTTTACTGCTTGAAAAGCAAGTTTTGAAGGGATTCGGTAATAAATTGTCAAAGAGGGGTGGGTTAATTCTCAGTTTGTCCTATACTGGGTGGGTCGGCTGTTTACATTTGCCGTCTTCTTTCGCACTTCTCTACTGTCTATATTTTCGTTTTTGTTGGCAAGTTTGGTCTCAGGTTCAAGTACTTCTTAGGTTTTAGTAACAGGCGCGTTTCTTGCGCTGTCATCAATTTAAAGAGGGCACATGACTATGAATACATTTTTCGATTCGTTTAAAAATCACTTTTTAATTTCAATGCCACATCTAGACGACCCACATTTTGAACACACTGTTATTTATCTGTGTGAACATACCAAAGCCGGTGCCATGGGGATTATCATCAATCGTCCCTCAAATGTTGATTTTACCGAATTGGCAGACCATCTCGGCATTCAAATTCAAAACCCACGCTTAACCTCTGAGCCAATATACACTGGTGGTCCAGTAGAAGCAGAGCGTGGTTTTATTCTGCACACAGCAGATAAAGTTTGGAGTAATACTTTGCCTGTTACCGATGAGGTTTCTTTGTCTGCGTCGTTAGAAGCGTTGGAAGAAATTGCGCAAGGCACAGGGCCTGAAGCCTTTCGTATTACGTTAGGTTGCGCTGGTTGGGACGCAGGTCAGCTTGAAGGTGAAATCGCCAATAATGATTGGCTGGTATGTGAGGCGGATTTAGACGTATTATTCCACACACCAAGTGATATGCAATTTACCGCCGCGACGCGCGTGTTGGGAATTGATATGACAAGACTTTCACCGGATATAGGACATGGTTAATGACAGCGTCAATCTCGACAGGTACGTCTTTAGACGATAACCATAAGCCCAATACTGCTCGTTCAGTGTTGGGCTTTGATTTTGGCACGACGCGAATGGGGGTGGCAATTGGTCAAAGTATCACCGGCACCGCCCAGCCGCTGGATCCATTAAAAGCAAAAGATGGTATCCCTAATTGGGAAGAGATTACTCGTATCGTTGAAGAGTGGAAGCCGGATGCGTT
Source organism: Marinomonas sp. FW-1 (assembly GCF_005222245.1). NCBI lineage: Bacteria > Pseudomonadati > Pseudomonadota > Gammaproteobacteria > Oceanospirillales > Oceanospirillaceae > Marinomonas > Marinomonas sp. FW-1. Next base: position 412,043 of record NZ_CP025987.1, read on the forward strand.
TGTTGTGGGCTTACCTCTAGATATGGACGGTACAGAAAATGAGATGTGTCAACGTGCGCGCAAGTTTGCTAAACGCTTGCATGGACGTTTTAATCTTCCATACCATATGATGGACGAACGCTTGTCTTCTTATGAAGCCAAAGGGCAGGTTATCGCGCGTGGGGGGAACCGTAATTTTAAAGAAAACTCGGTAGATGGGTTGGCCGCACAAATGATTGTCGAAACATGGTTTGCAGAATCTCATTAAGCAAACGGGTTTGAGTAGCGGTTTTTAAAGAATTTATTAGCAAGGTTTGAGAAATAATGAAGTTAGATTTAGAGCAATCTCTAGCGTCAATGCAAACGCAATTAGCAGCCTATTGTGAGCAGAAAAACATTGAAGACGCGATTGTCGTTGGTATTCATTCTGGCGGCGTGTGGGTGGCAGAGCGTTTAATGTCAGCCGTGCCAACCAGTGAGCCTTTGGCGACACTGGATATCACCTTTTACCGCGATGATTTTACCAAAGCAGGTTTGAACCCTAAAGTGAATCAAACCTTGTTGCCTGCAACAGAAGACCGTCATGTTATTTTAGTGGATGACGTGCTTATGTCAGGTCGTACTATTCGTGCAGCGATGAATGAGATATTCGACTTTGGCCGACCAGCCAGTGTGACTCTAGCCATTCTGTATGACCTTGGTCAGCATGAGCTGCCGATTGCGGCGGATATTGTCGGTGAGCGATTGACTCTTAATCCTGAGCAAAGGGTCAAGTTGGTGGGCCCTGAAAACTTGAGTGTCTCAATCATTGATGCTAATTAATATGCGCGACAAAGCTTTATTTTTTGTCGAACACGTACGACAATTAACGTATGGATAAGATTAACGGTGCGGCGGTTGCAAGAATGACATTTCATCAGAACACAAGATGGAATAACCGTTTCGTGCTACTAATGCCCGGCTGCAGATTGTCTGTACCGGGCATTTTCCTATCTAGACTTCCTATTTAAAATAGAGAATGACGACCATGTCGTCTTTGCAGTTTGAGGAAAGCAAACCATGATGCGATCCGAGCCTCGGGCATTACAGTTAAATGAACACGGCCAGCTTAAGCATTTTCTAACGTTGGATGGATTAGATAAAACCATTTTGACGGAGATTCTGGATCGAGCCGACTCCTTTCTTTCTATGGGTGAGCAATCCGTTAAGAAAGTTCCTCTGCTACGTGGCAAAACCGTAGTCAATTTATTTTTCGAAAACTCCACTCGTACACGTACTACTTTTGAACTCGCCGCCAAGCGTTTGTCTGCCGATGTTATCAACTTAAATATTGAAACATCAGCCACTTCGAAAGGGGAATCTTTACTAGATACTCTAAAAAATTTAGAAGCGATGCAAAGCGACATGTTTATTGTTCGTCATTCCGACAGCGGTGCGGCGCATTTTATTGCTGAGCATTGCACGCCGAATGTCGCGATTATTAATGCTGGCGATGGTCGTCATGCACACCCAACGCAAGCCATGCTAGATATGCTGACGATTCGTCGTCACAAAGGTAGCTTTGAAGGGCTAAAAGTCGCGATTGTTGGTGATATTCTTCATTCACGTGTCGCCCGTTCTCAGCTTCAAGCACTAACAACCTTGGGCGTGAGCGAAGTGCGTTTAGTGGGGCCTAAAACTTTAGTGCCTAGTTTCTTTGCTGAGATGGGCGCGACAATTTGCCACGACCTAGAAGCGGGCCTTAACGGTGTAGACGTGGTGGTGATGTTGCGCCTTCAAAAAGAACGCATGAAAGGTGCCTTGCTACCGAGCGAAAGCGAATTTTATCGTTTATATGGTTTGACCGAAGACAGTCTCGCTTGGGCAAAACCGGATGCGATAGTGATGCACCCAGGCCCGATTAACCGTGGCGTGGAAATTTCCTCGGACGTTGCTGATGGTAAACAATCGGTCATTTTAGACCAAGTGACAAACGGTATTGCAGTGCGTATGGCGGTATTGTCTATGGCCATGAGTGGGCAATTGCAAAGAGACGAATCGCCAGCTGTGAAGGATGAAGAATAGTATGAAATTACGTATTCAAAACGGTCGTTTGATCGACCCAAGTCAAGACATCGACGCAGTAACGGAATTGTTCATCGATAATCAAAAAATCGTTGCGATCGGTGAGGCGCCAGAAGGCTTCGAGAATGCCGAAGTGGTTGATGCCTCTGGTCAGTGGATTTTACCTGGCCTGGTGGATCTTGCCGTGTCATTGCGTGAGCCTGGTCAAACGCAAAAAGGCAGCATTGCGACAGAAGGTCGTGCAGCTGTCGCCGGCGGTATTACTACCTTGGTCTGCCCACCAGACACGCGACCAATTGTCGATACGCCTGCAGTGGCGGCATTGATTCAAGATAAAGCCGATGAAGCCGGAATGGCGAATGTGTTTCCTCTTGGTGCATTGACCCAAGGGTTAGAAGGCGCACAACTTAGCAACATGGTTGCCTTAACGGAAGCGGGGTGTATTGCGCTGTCGAATCATCGTCACCCAATGGCCAGTACAAAAGTATTGTCCAGAGCGCTTGAATACGCAGCGACGCATGATTTGTTGGTCGTCTTCCATCCTGATGAGTCCAGTCTTTCAGAAGGGGGCTGCGCCCATGAAGGCTTGATGTCGACAATGCACGGTTTGGCAGGAATTCCTGAAGAAGCGGAAACCATCGCTCTAATGCGAGATTTATTGTTGGTTGAGAAAACGGGCGTACGCGCGCATTTTGCTCGACTGTCTTGCGCCAAGTCTGTTGAAATGATTGCCGATGCAAAAGCATCAGGTTTGGATGTGACGGCCGATGTTGCGGTACATAACTTGCTGCTAAATGATCAAGTGTTAAGTGGCTTTGATGGGCATTATCATGTGTTGCCACCTTTGCGCAGTGATGAAGATCGCTTGACGCTTATTGAGGGGATCAAAGCAGGTGTGATTACGGCGATTTGCTCTGATCATCAGCCCCATGAAAAGATGGCGAAAACTGCTCCTTTCGCGGCAACAGAACCGGGCATGGCAAACGTCGAGGTCTTGTTACCATTGGCCATGTTACTGATGGACGAAGGGGATTTGGATTTCACCACCGTTCTGAAATGCTTAACCTCGGGCCCAGCTGCCTGCTTTGGTTTAGAGGCAGGGTCTTTGTCTGTGGGTAGCTTTGCTGACTTTGTTTTGTTTGATAGCACTGTGCGCTGGACTTGGGATTATGAAGGGCGTAGAACAAAAGGTCATAACTCCCCTTACTTTGGTGAAGAATTTGTGGGAAGAGTGTTGACCACATATATTTCTGGCCAACGCGTTTATCAAGTTGCATAAACGTTCTTTTTAGTATGGTTTGGCCAAGATTTTCCTTGGTCGGGCCTTACTATTTCTTTACTTTTGATATTCGCCCGTTAATCTAGTTTGAATTACAAACGGATGTGGTTTTTATGTCTATCGACACCTTAAATATACAGTCAGAACAGCAGCAGACCATGCTGTCTCGTATTGCATGCCTTGAAAAAGAACGAGACTTCATAAAGAAATTGTACAGCGACATGCCTCACATGCTGCAAACAATTGCCAAAGGCGCTGTTCTCAGTAGTTTACTGGATAGCTTCAGGGTGAAGATGCAAGCGCAGCTGCCGAACGCGTATTGTTTGTTTCTTACCAGTGACAAAGATTGCCTACAATGGCGCCTGCAATATACAGACGCTGTTAATGCCGCTTTGCTCACTCCCAATAGCCTTCTTAGTAAGATTCCCCAAGCGTTAGTGACTTTTGCGGCAAGCCCTTCTTGTCCAATACGCCATGAGGAAAATATTCAAACTGCCGCTGGTTGGAAAGTTTGGCATTCGTTTATTGATAAACAAGATTTTTCTGATGTCTCTATGGTTAGTGTGTCGGATGGCAAGGGGACGATTTATTTATTGGCGGTATTTCAGCAAGACCGCCATCGATTAGCTGATGACCTGGTGACATTGGCTTTAGACAGTTATGCGTCTTGGCTCAGTGCCGTATTTGAAAGGGAGCAAGCTGATCTATCATTACTAGAAGATAGTCATAGAGATCCCATAACTGGTTTGCTACGACGACACAGTTTCGAGAACAGTTTTAACATTATTTTGAAAGACGCGCGTCGTCATTTTTTGCGCGCTGCAGTATTTTCAATAAAAATTCTTTCTTCATCAGCAATCAAAGACGCCGAGTTAAAAATCTTGGCTGAGGTGATGCAGGAAACGGTGCGTGATAATGACTTAATTGCCTATTTTGGTGGACGTCAACTGGTGATGGGGATTCGTATTCAGAACTTAGCCGATGCTGAAATCGTGGCGCAAAAATTACTGCAGTCTCTGAATGCCAAACAGTTCTCGGGCAAAAGTCTGTTACAAGGCGGCTTGTCTATTGGTATTGCTTTTTATCCTGAGCACTCATCTCTTGATGCGCTTTATAGCGCGGCAACGTCAGCTGCGGATTCTTTAAAAAATACTCCCGGCTACCGAATGGAATTCCATGGCAAATATTTTCAATCCAGTACGGATTTTTATACCCTCTAAGTTTTTTTCAGTCTTTTAAAATAATGCTATGCTTCGCCTTTTGAGGCGCTTCCTTTATCATCGATTGATGTATTGGAATGATCGTTAGGTTTTAACATCGATAACAAAGAGGCGTGGCGATATGACAACTGAAGCAGAGCGCATCGACACTGAAGAGATTAGAGCGAATTTAGCGGTCGTGACTCAACAGATCGAAGAGCTTGAACAGCAATTTGATCGAGCGGCGGGCAGCGTTCGTTTATTGGCGGTAAGTAAAACCAAACCCATTGAAGCAATTCAAGCTGCTTACGATGTAGGGCAGCGAGCATTTGGTGAGAACTACGTGCAAGAAGCCGTAGAAAAACGCAGTGCTTTGGCGCATTTAGCCGATATTGAATGGCATTTCATCGGCCCTATCCAATCTAACAAATCACGATTAATTGCTGAATCTATGGACTGGGTTCATTCTATTGATCGTGAAAAAATCGCTCGTCGTCTAAGTGAACAACGTCCAGAGAGCATGCCGCCATTAAATGTCTGCATCCAAATTAATATCAGCGGTGAAGAAAGCAAAGCAGGCGTGTCATTGTCACAGTTAAACGACATGGTCGCTCTCGTTTCCAGTTTGCCAAATTTACAGCTCAGAGGTCTAATGGCGATTCCGGCACCACAAGAAAACTTTGCCGCGCAATGTCTTGTGTATGAACCTTTACAGCAGGCGTTCATTGAATTATCTAAATCCGATAGCATGATAGATACCTTATCAATCGGTATGTCTGGTGATTTACCTGCAGCGGTTGCCTCTAGTAGTACAATGGTTCGGGTGGGAACAGCGATTTTCGGTGCGCGTGATTATTCTGCTAAGGCATGAAAATAGAGTTTTAAAATAGACGGCGATAAAGCCTCTGCTTAAAGAATGAAATAATAGGATTTGAAATGAAACCAAGTATTGCTTTTATCGGTGTTGGAAATATGGCCAGAGCCATTTTTAGTGGTTTGCTGGCGAGCGGTTACCCAGCTGATAGAATTATGGGAACGTCTAGAACACCAGAGAAACGCGAGTATTACCAGCAGCAATACGGCATTTCAATGTATTCGGAGAATGAGCAAGCCGTGAGCGAAGCGGATGTGGTTGTGCTGTGTGTGAAACCAGCGCAAATGCAATCAGTGGTGAAGGAATTTGCTTCTTTTGTCCGTGAAGATCAGCTATTCATTTCCGTGGCAGCTGGTGTGGAGCTTGATTCACTGGCGACTTGGTTGGGGAAATCGGTAGCGGTGGTTCGCAGTATGCCAAATACGCCTTCTCAGCTCGGTGCGGGTATGACAGGCTTGATTGCTAACCAATATACAGACGACTCTCAGAAAGAGTGGGTAAGCGAACTTTTTGCTAGCATTGGTAGCTCCGTGTGGATAGAAGACGAAGCGCACATGCACACAGTAACGGCATTATCAGGAAGTGCGCCAGCGTATTTCTTCCGTTTTGTGGAAGCCATGGTGAAAAATGCGAAAGAACAAGGCTTAGATGAAGAAACAAGTCGTCAGCTAGCCAGCCATGCCATGTTAGGTGCGGCTCGAATGATTGTTGAATTAGAAGACCCTATTGATCAGTTGCGAAAAAATATTACTTCGCCAAAGGGAACGACAGAGCAGGCTTTGTTGTCTTTTGAGGCGGCTGATATTGATAAAATCGTTGCGAATGCTATGCATGCGTGTGTTGAGCGCTCGAAAGAAATGGCAAAAACTTTTTCTGCCACGAAAGATTAATTTAAGGACATTAATAACATGTACTCAGATCCATTTGTAATGCTCGTAAAGGTTATTTGTAACCTTTACTTGTTTATTGTGCTGTTGCGTTTGGTTTTGCAACTGACAAGAGCCGACTTTTATAACCCAATTAGCCAAGGCATTGTGAAAGCAACTAGCCCTATCGTGTTGCCTTTGCGCAAAGTGATTCCATCGATCGGTCGCTTAGATACAGCGACTCTTGTGTTGGCGTTTCTCGTGCAGTTTATTACGGTGGCATTAGTTGTCGTGATTAGTGGTGCTGTTATTTCTTCAACCAGCTATGCTATTTATACGGTTGCAGGAACCATTTATCATCTGCTGGATCTGTATTTTTGGGCCATGCTTATTTCTGTCATCCTGAGCTGGGTGGCGCCGGGCGCAAATCATCCTGGCGCTATGTTGGTAGGGCAAATTACCGCGCCTTTGTATCGCACTTGCCAGCGTTTCATTCCAACCTTAGGTGGCCTTGATCTGTCACCGATCTTTATTTTCTTGGCGATTTCATTCTTGAAGCAAATGCTGGCACCTTACAGCATTTAATTCTATAAAATGAGTCGCAATGACGTCGATACATAGGGGACTGTGTTTCGACGAATTGAGAACAAGGTCGTATTCCTATATGATGCGACCCCTAAACGGGAATTAGAGCGCATTTATAGCGCCAGCAGCCCGACATGTTCTCCTTTATTAATTTTTTTGGATGAAAGCTATGAGTACGATTGCGGTTTATCCTGGGACATTTGACCCTATTACAAACGGCCATACGGATTTGGTTGAACGCGCGTCAAAGCTATTTAACAAAGTTATTGTAGCGGTGGCCGCGAGCCCGAAAAAACGTCCAGCCCTGTCTCATGAACTGCGTATTTCATTGGCAAAAAAGGTATTGGGTCATTTGCCCAATGTTGAAGTTGTGGGTTTTGATAACTTATTAACCGAGTTTACTCGTTCGGTGAATGGTCAGGTGGTTGTTCGTGGTCTTCGAGCAGTATCTGATTTCGAATACGAATTCCAATTAGCCAATATGAATCGTGCGATTGCACCTGATGTAGAAAGTATTTTTCTGACGCCTTCAGAGAAACACTCTTATATTTCTTCAACATTAGTTCGAGAAATTGCGTCGTTGAATGGTGACTTTGGGCAATTCGTTAACCCAGAAGTCAAACGTGTTTTACAGGAACACTATAAAACCATTTAATCTTGGTTTTGTTCATTGTCGTTATTGATACCGCCGAATAGTGTGGCGGTTTTAGGAGAGAAGTATGTCTCTTATTATTACAGATGAATGCATCAATTGTGATGTGTGCGAACCTGAATGTCCGAACGAGGCCATTTCTCAAGGTGAAGAAATATATGTAATTGAGCCTTCAAAATGCACCGAATGTGTTGGTCATTTTGATGAACCTCAATGTCAGCAAGTTTGTCCTGTTGATTGTATTCCTCTGGATCCAAATCATAAGGAAACAGAAGAGCAGTTAATGGAAAAATATTTAACGCTTACAGGTCAGCTTTAGCTTATAGGATGTGGCTATCGACGCTAATAGTTTTATCTTTTTAGCGGGGATATTGTTATTAGTTAGTATTCTCGCCAGCTCATTTACTGTTCGTGTCGGCTTACCTTTATTACTTGTCTTTCTCGGTATCGGGATGTTGGCAGGAGAAGACGGGGTAGGCCGGTTGGATTTCGACAATCCAAATCTTGCCTTCTTCGTAGGTAATCTTGCATTGGCTATCATTCTTCTTGATGGTGGCATGCAAACCAAAACTAGCACCTTCCGAGTGGCTTTATGGCCATCTTTATCTCTTGCTACCCTTGGCGTTGTGTTAACCACCGCCTCAGTTGGTACATTCGCAGCTTGGCTCTTAGACGTTAAACTCATTTATGGTTTATTACTGGGCGCCATTGTTGGTTCCACTGATGCGGCTGCGGTATTCAGCTTACTGCGCAATAGCGGCGTTAAACTTAACGAGCGCGTGGGCGGCACGTTAGAAATTGAGTCGGGTGCCAATGATCCGATGGCCATCTTGCTGGTGGTGATGCTGACGGGCTTGTTGCAAAGTTCTGAGCCGCTAAGTGTGTTGGCGTTCCTAGGGCAAATGGTGCAACAGTTTGCGATAGGTGGCGCGTTAGGTGTACTGGGCGGCAAGCTGCTATTAATGGTATTGCGTCGAATCCCTTTAGTTGAAGGCTTGCATGCGTTGCTTATTATTGCATTTGGCCTGGCGATGTTTTCTGGCATAAATATGATAGGCGGTAGTGGTTTTCTGGCGGTTTATCTTGTTGGGCTTACTGTTGGTAATGGCCGCATCAAACAGCAAGAAGCCATTTCACAAGTTATGGATGGCTTGGCATGGCTAGCCCAAGCTGGCATGTTCTTATTGCTTGGTTTGTTAGTAACGCCATCTAGTCTGTTGACCCATGGTTGGCAGGCTGTTGCGATAGCGGCTTTCTTGATTTTTGTTGCTCGTCCTATTGCGGTAATTTTATGTTTGTTGCCATTTGATTTTCGATGGCCTGAACGTGTTTATATCAGCTGGGTCGGATTGCGTGGCGCGGTGCCGATTGTCTTGGCGCTATATCCTGTCATTGCAGGGTTGTCTAATTCGGAATTGCTATTCGAGATTACCTTCACGGTCGTGCTGATCTCTTTATTGTTGCAAGGCTCAACCGTGCCACAAGTAGCGCGTTGGTTGAAAATCGAAGTGCCACCAGCGCCTGCACCCATCACAAGCTTTTCTTTGATCAATGATGCGGATGCGAACCGCTCGTTAGAATTGTATGAGTTCTTAGTGCAAGCCGACGGTGTACGTATTCCAAGTACTATTCTCCACAATGTGCCGAGTGAAACCGTTTCTACGCCTCAGCTAGTATCGCTGATACGTAATCAGCAGCCTATGGTCGTTGACGCACAAACAGAGCTAAAGTCCGGTGACCGTATTTGGATGCTACTTCACCCTGGTGATGTGAATGATGTAGCGCAAATATTTTCGCAGAAAGCCTCTTCATCTTTCTTATTGCAAAACTTCTTTGGTGAATTTGCCATCCGTGGTGATGCGTCTTTGATTGATTTGGCAAAAGTGTATGGTGTGCCGCTTGATGGTATTGACGAATCAGACACTGCCGCAGAATTGTTGCAGCGCCAATTAGGCAAGCATTTGGTGGTAGGTGACCGAGTGCGTTTTGGCAATATTCGATTAACGATAAGGCAAATGAACGGTGGGGAAATCGAAGTCATTGGGCTTAAATTGCAGAACAACTAAGCCCAATTCCAATTACGCGTTAAATAAGCGTCTTATTGTTTCGCTGGATGGTACGGTTTGATCATAATTGATCAGCACAATAAGCCCCTCGGCATCGATGACCGATTTCGCCTGTGGGTGAGTCACAATACTGCCATTCTTATGAACATAGCCTAGTGCTGTTCCTATGTCCTGCTGGATCAGTTTGGTGACAACTTCTGCCCATTCCACATTCTTCAAGGTCACATTTAGTCGAATCGTGTGATCGCCTTGATGGCGAAATAGATCCTCTAAGACTTGTTCTGTCCCAGGCGCAATCAAGGAACGCACGAGCATTTCTGGGTAAGCGCGAACGGGCCTAATAACGGCTTGTGCGCCAGCGTCCTTGAATCTAGGGCGATTCGAATCATTTACCGCTTCCGCCATAATGAACGCGGATGAATTAAGCGCTTTGATACGGTGTAATATGTCAAAGGTTAAGCTGTCAGAATGGATTTCTTGGTTATCTCGACAGAGCACGATAATGTATTTTGCTGTGTGTGCTCCAGCGGATTCCAACATACCATCTACCAAAGCATCACCAGTGTGATGAACGACACCCTGAGATCTTAACGTCAACGGTAAGCCGTCTGGGAAGGCCTCTGTTAGGATTTGGATTGGTACATCGACTAACTCGGGGGTTTGGCAGATCTGGTCTACTAAGAGCTCTAAATAGCGCTCCGAGTCATATTGCGGAGTATTGATAATAAGAATATGGTTTTGCATATCATCCCATCTCATACGGCCTTTAATACGCATCTCTTTGCGTGATAGCCTGATTTCAACATAGTCACTAGCAATTTGAGCAAGCAGCGTTATTCCCATGCCATAAATTAAAACTACGGTCGAAAACTGCCCCCAAAAAGTGGCGGCAGAAATATCACCATAACCTGTGGTACTGGCTGACGTCATGGTTAACCAAAAAGCTTGCCACCAGTTTAGGTCCTCAAAGAACACCATCGCCAAACTGTGGAAGCCAATAACACCCGCCAAGAAGATGAGGCGTTTTTTTAAATCGCCGGTATCGTGAAGGTGTACTTTTTTACGAAATTGGCGACGACTGTTTTTTTTCTTTAAGAACAGTGAAAGAGAATTCATCGTACCTCTGTTGATTAGTCGTTGTCTGCTGGCATGGCATAACCCAGCTGGCGCCAAGATTCGTATACCATCACGGCAACAGTATTGGATAGATTCAGACTACGAGAGTTCGGCTGCATAGGCAAACGCAAACGCTGAGCTGGTGGCAATGCATCAATAAACTCGGCAGGCAGTCCACGAGTTTCTGGGCCAAACACCAACACATCATTTTCAGCAAAGTTTGCTTCACTGTGTGTGCGGCTGCCTTTGGTCGTCAATGCGTAGATAGTGCCAATCTCATTTTGATCAACAAACGCCTGAAAATCGGGGTAGCGTTTTAGTCGAGTGAACTCATGGTAATCCAACCCGGCTCGACGTAGCTTTTTATCTTCTAATTCAAAGCCTAACGGTTCGATAAGGTGAAGGTGATAGCCCGTGTTCGCACACAATCGAATGACATTGCCTGTGTTAGGCGGTATTTCTGGTTGGTAAAGTACAATATGCAGCATGGTTTTATCTCCTTGATATAGAGAGATAATACCAGAGCAACAGAAGAAACTAAGATTTTAATTTTTTTTCAAAAAAACTATTGACCCTAAAAAAGGTTTCTCTATAATACGCCCCACTTGCCCAGATAGCTCAGTCGGTAGAGCAGAGGATTGAAAATCCTCGTGTCGGCGGTTCGATTCCGTCTCTGGGCACCATGATTAAAAAGAAAGCCTGCTAATTTAGCAGGCTTTTTTTTGGTCGAAATGGCTTTCATATCTCCACAGTCATTTTTTCTGTTTGCCCAGATAGCTCAGTCGGTAGAGCAGAGGATTGAAAATCCTCGTGTCGGCGGTTCGATTCCGTCTCTGGGCACCACTTCCTAGTGATTCTCAAACCCTAATAAAAAGCCTGATTATCGAAGAAAAACCAGCTTTTCGGCGCGATAAGTTAGCTATTTAGTGCGTTTTTGTGATGTATGGTAGAACTGTGTAAAAGTGGCTGAAAAGTAGTCATCTGTGCATTCTTTCATCTAATAACAATCGATAGTTCACGTTTTATGCAATAACATTTAGGTCTGAGATTGAAAAAAATCTCGAACGGTTGATCAAGAATCGCTTCGCTGTTAACAGCAAAAGCATAAACATCGAAGCGAACAACGTGAGCCAAAAAAGGAGATAATTATGTATATTCGAGATGAATGGGAAGACAGATAACTCTTCTCTAAATGGAACTTACGTTACTACAAACCTACCTAAGCCATTTTGATATCGATACTGTCATATTGGCAGCCACCGCCATTGCGGCACTATATTCAATTCGTAGAAATACAGTAATCAACCGTAGGCGCGCTACGGTTGATCTAGTGTTACATCAAAAAAATGACTCTGATTTGAAAGCTGCAAACCTGGTTGTTAATCCACTGCTGCGTGATGAAAGTATTAGCATTACCAAGTATTCGGATAAAACCCATGTTGGCTCAGAAGAACGGACAGCAATTCTTTTTGTTCTTAATAACTATGAATTCGTAGCGACAGGCATACGAGAAGAAGCGTTTGATTTTAACCTCTTTAAAAGAATGCGATGTGGTACAGTCTTGCGAGATTGGGCTGAGTTTCAGCCTTTTATCTATGAACTGCGTAAAATCAATAAACATCCCACGATGTATCAAGAGTTTGAATGGCTAGCTAAAAAGCTTGAACATAATCCTCTAAAAAAAAGAAAAAATTAAATCCTGCTGATTAAAGAAAAGTAGGCTTAGCTGCGTGGTGTGTTCGCTAGTTAGTGGCTATATCATTAGAAATTTAGAGGCAGATGAAAAATTATTTCCCTTTCAAATCTTGATACTGCTTTAGCTTTATTCATGCCTGCCGCTTTTCTTCAATCGATCTTACGACGAACAATATCAATCAAGTCATCCAGTTCACTGACAGAGTGTTTTCCCCATGCCTTATAAAGCTTCTCACCGCGATTGTCAGACTGGCTTTTCCTCTGCATGCTCGTTCTCTCAATGGCCTGCCTCCCTGACTAGCAAGCCTCAGAGTCGTTTGTTAGCAAACTGTTTTCACAGGGTGGTAAGAGTCAATATTTCATTGTTTTTTATTGGCAATAGGGGAGCTTTGTCCAGTAACAACATGTAACGTTCTTTGTGGAAATGGAATTGTCAAACCAGATTCTTCAATAGACTCTTTTACTCGTTTGTTTAAATCCCAGTAAGTTGGCCAGTAGTCTTCATTTTTTGCCCAGGCTCTAAGTTGGATATTAACTGCACTATCCATCATTGATACGACCATGATTTGAGGAGCTGGATCTCTCAATAGCCTAGATTCATTCTCTGCAATTTTCTCTAGTACTGCAAACCCTTCGTTAATAGAGTCTGAGTAAGAAATACCAACAACTATATCCATTCTTCGCTTACCATTTCTAGTAAAGTTTTTAATACTCCCACCCCAGAGCACACTGTTGGGTGAGGCGATATATAAACCATCAACTGTTTCAAGAACCGTTGTGAATAGGTTAATTTCACGAACCGTAGCCTGTGTTGGACCACATTCTATAAAATCTCCGGTACGAAATGGACGCAGTATTAGTAGCATAATACCTGCTGCAATATTACTAAGCGTATCCTTTAATGCTAATCCAATTGCAAGACCCGCTGCACCTACAAGCGCAATTAAACTTGCTGTGTTTACACCAAATATATCTAAAATAAACACACCACCAATAATGTAAACAACGTAGCTGGCTACAGTTGAAAATATGGGGATTAGTGTTGCGTCCAGTTTCTGTAGTTTCGAATTGGTATTTTGGATTGTTTTACGAATAGCTCGAGCGATGAGTGAACTCGCAATAAATATAACGAATGCCAATATTAAGTTATAGCTGAGTTCAATAACTGTCTCAGAGTGGCTTTGCCAGAATTGAATGAGTGTTTCTTTCATATGCTTCTCTTTAAATTAATGCTAACCAATGACTGATGACACCAACCAAACGTTGTATGCACAAAAAGCGACTAGCAAACCTGCGCCTTCAAATCGATTAATACGACCTGTTCTACGAAAACCATATGCCATAATTAATAATGCCACCGTCATTGCCATCATGACTAACCAGTCGCGAGATAAAATATCTGCAGACATGTTGGTCGTGGGTGCTATAACGCCCGCGATCCCTATTACTGCCAGTATGTTAAACATATTCGACCCAACTATATTACCAATAGCAATGTCATGTTCTCCTTTGCGTACTGCGATAATCGAAGCCGCAAGTTCAGGCAATGATGTCCCTAATGCAACGATAGTTAGGCCTATGATCAAGTCACTAACGCCAAGAGCATGAGCAATATTTACTGCGCCCCATACGAGAACGCGCGAACTTATAATCAATAATATAAGGCCAAAGATTAACCAAAAAATAGCTTTCTTGATGGGCATGGCATGAACGACTAGCTCCTGTTCTATTTCTCCTTCTAGTGAGTCGCCATCTCCCATGATTGCAGAAAAAATACTCCAGCCTGTCAAAGCAAAAAATCCAATGAGTAGAAGTACAGCCTCAAAACGCGTTAGATTTCCATCCCAGAGAAAGTAGCCCAACAGCAATCCAATAAGTAGCAACAAAGGTATTTCTTTTCGAACTATTTTGGATTGAACTATGATTGGCGTAATCAGTGCTGTTACACCAAGTATTAATCCAGTATTAACAATGTTCGAACCTATAGCATTACCCAATGCCAAATTAGGATTACCATCTAATGCAGCCATTGCAGAAACGACCATTTCAGGAGCAGATGTTCCAAAACCAACAATTATCATACCGATAAGTAGCGAAGGCATTCCTGCATGTCTAGCGGTCGCAGCTGCGCCCTCAACAAAACGGTCAGCGCTCCAGACCAATAGAACAAAGCCACCTAATATTGCTAAAATAGCGAGAGTCATAACATACCTTAAATGAAAAAAGAGAAACGAGAGAGTAGAGTCATGTGCATAATTTATTGGATCACTTTAGGTGAAAATAATCGTTAAAGCACCTGCTTGTTCTGTTAGTTGAAAGTAATAAATGGCATCTTATTCCTCAATCTTACGGCGAGCAATATCAATTAAGCATCTAACTCACTGGCAGAGTGTTCTCTTCATTGTTTTCGTTTTTTGCGGCAGTAACCTTCCTTTGAGTTGTCAATAAACAGTGTTCTACACTCTTTACTACGCTTCCTATCTGTTCCCTTGTGTCCCTTATGGTCTCGTTTGAGGTATGAATCACAGCCGTTTTAGCTAAATTGCTTTTTCTTACATAAAGTAACTAATATTAAATCTTCAAGGCGCTTCGATTTCGCTATGATTAGTTGGTTTTGATGGAGCAAGTAAATATGATGAAAGCGATGTTCGTCGTTGCTGTGACGGCGCTGGGGTATTTTGCCCTTGGTGTGGTTGGACTTGCTGTGGCAATTTCCCCTGGCTATTCAACAATCATTTGGCCTGCTTCTGGGTTAGCGGTAGCTGCGGCTATTTTTTACCCTAAATTTGCGCCCCTGGGGATTTTCATCGGGTCCTTGTCGCTTAATATTGGTGCGACTTGGTATAACCATCATGTTTGGGCTTTTGCTCTGCCAGCATTTATCGCTTTTGGGTCGACGTTACAGTCTATCGTTGCCAGTTATCTTGTACGTCGTTTTGTCGGTGTGCCTTTTGAGTTTCATCGTACGGCTTTGGTTGTGCGGTTTATCTTTTTAGCGGGTGTTCTTTCTTCTCTTATTGGCGCGAGTGTGGGTGCCTCTTCGTTACTTGCTTTTGGTGTAATTGGCAAAGAAGCCTTTCTAACCAATTGGTTTGTTTGGTGGGGAGGAGACATGATGGGCGTGCTGGTGATGGTGCCTTTGCTTGCCGTTTGTTTCCCTCAGTATTTTGGTAATTATTCCCATCGTCCGTTGCGTTTAATAGGCGGTTTTATATTTGTTTTATTCATTACTATTATCTTGTCATGGGTTACCAGTTATTCAGAATGGAATAAGCAGTCTAAAGAGTTTCGTACTAATGCAGAATTGTTAGAAACGATACTGGCAAACCGTGTTAAAAATAGTGTGGATATGCTGCACAGTTTTGTTGGGTTGGTGAAAGGCAGCGAAAAAATACAAGCTAATGAGTTTGATATTTTTGCGAAAAGTGTGATGCAGCGGGACAATTCTATTTTAGCGGTGTCGCTGAATTTTGTGGTTGCCGGGGAAGATATTCCGAGTTTTGAAGCAAGTATCCAAAAAAATTATCCAGAGCATGTGTTTCGCGTAAAAGAGAAAGACAGTACAGGAAGCTTAAAACCGGCGACACCAAGACCGAAACATATTGTTGTGACCTTTGTGAGCCCGTTTAAGAAGAATGAGGCGGCATTGGGTTACGATGTCTATTCTCAGTCAGATCGGCGATTTGCCTTAGATAAGGCTATTTTTCTTCGTCAGGCCTATCCAACATCTCCGCTTAAGCTGGTGCAAAATGCCACGGGTATACTTTTATTTTTGCCGTTTTTTGACCGTCAAACAGATACGGTGATTGGTGTGGCAACGGCGGTGATTGAGCTGAGTTCGTTAACTGAGACCTTGGTTAAACAAGGGGGACTGCCTAATACAAGTCTGTATTTGGTGGACGCTGATAACGGCACTCCTGATCCTATTATTGTGGCAAAAAGTACGGGGGCCGCTTTATCAGGCAAAGAATTAGTCACGCGTTATAACGCGGGAAAATTTGAACATGCTGTCCGGTCTGATATTCAGGTAGGCGCCAAGTCCTGGCAACTTTATCAGGTGAGCGACAGCTATTTCTTTAAAGCGCCTTGGATTGTTAAATTTGTTTTGGCATGTGGCTTTTTGTTCACGGGTTTATTTGGTTGGTTTTTATTGATCGTCAGTAGTCATACGTCGGAAATTGAGAATCGCGTTAGATTGCGAACTCGTGATTTGCAGCTAGCGAATGAAAGCCTAAAAATTTCGGAATCAGAGCAAAGTAAGGCGAAAGAAGAGGCGCAGGAGGCGAATCGTGCGAAGAGTGAATTTTTGGCGAACATGAGTCACGAAATTCGCACACCGTTGAATGGCGTAATTGGCAGCTTGTCTTTGTTGATGGATACCAAGTTGCAATCAGAGCAATCTAAATTAGTGCGCTTATCTCAGCAAAGCGCTGAGTCTTTGTTGGATATTCTTAATGATATTTTAGATTTATCTAAGATCGAAATGGGTCGGTTGGTGTTAGATAAGCACGAATTTGAATTGCCAGAGTTAATTGAAGAAGTGACTAATATCTTTGTGCTCCGAGCAGAGGATAAAGGCATCGTATTAAATTCACCTGCGACTTTGGTTCCTGAAGTCGCCTTGTTTGGAGATCGATTACGACTCAAGCAGGTGTTGGTGAATTTGTTGGGTAACGCAGTTAAATTCACGAGCCAGGGTGAGGTATCTTTACGTATCGAGGTAGAGCCGCTGTCTGATATGGATATGGTTTTACTGGTTAGTATTGAGGACACCGGCGTTGGTGTGTCTGAGGAAAGTCAACGTCGGTTGTTCCAGCGCTTTAATCAAGCGGACAGTTCGACGACGCGTAAGTTTGGCGGGACTGGTTTAGGTTTGGCGATTAGCAAAGACATTGTCGAGGCCATGTCGGGGGAAATCGGCGTCAAATCGGACGAGGGTAAAGGGGCCACTTTTTGGTTCCGTATACCATTTGAAACACGTGCTTTGCCTGCTAAAGACGCGCCGCTAATGCCCAAATTTAAGGCGACGTTAGTGTATATTAATGACACTGGTCGAGAGTATGTTAGTGGGTTACTTGACTCGCTTGGTATTGCTCACAACGTATGCTGCGATCTTACACAAGCCTTGTCTGAAAAAGAGGTGATGGGTCAGTTTGTGTTCTTGGATGCCGATGCTTTAGCGGCTGGAAGCCAGTCTGATGTGTTGGCATGGGAGGCCGTTTGTGCGGATAAATCGGTGCCGCAAATTTTATTGCATGGGTGTTCCGATGTAGAGCCTGAGAAAGGGAAATACATCGATAGGTTAACTAAGCCTGTTTTTATCCGGTCTTTGTTGAAAGTATTAGAGAATATAAAACCTGTATTGGAAGGAGAGGAGATAATGACTGCGAAAGAAACGGAAAACACACCAGAAGGGCGTCCTGTCTTTAATGCCAAGGTTTTGTTAGCAGAAGATAATTTAACCAATCAGATTGTGGCTAAAGGATTATTAAACTTATATGGCGTCGAGGTTGTGGTGGCTAGTGATGGTCAAAAAGCCGTGGAAGAAGCCCAAGCCACTAAGTTTGATATGATCTTTATGGATTGTCAGATGCCAGAAATGGACGGTTATGAAGCAACACGGGTGATTCGTCAATCGACAGGGGGCGCAACGCCGTCTGATGTTGCGATTGTCGCGCTTAGTGCCAATGCGATGAAAGGCGATGAAGACGAATGTTTTGCTGCTGGTATGAATGACCATATTGCAAAACCGATTTCACAGGAAAAGTTAACAGCGATTCTTACAAAGTGGCTTTCATAAGGCGATATGTTGAATATGCTCATAGATATAGGGATTTTTCGTGATGATTGAGCCGCAAGTGTTTGATAGCACCGATTACAGTAATCGCCTAGCCTGCAATGAAGAATTGATGGCGCTGGTGGCTGCTGAGTTTATTAAGGAAGCACAAGGCTTATTGGACATATTGCATGCGCATATTGTTAACCAAGAGTGGGGGGAATTTTCATTAGTGGCGCACCGTTTAAGAGGCGCTGCATTAGAAGTGTCTGGTAATCGTTTTTGTAAGCTGATTGCAGAAATGGAAATGCTCTATAAGCAGGGCAGTGTTGAGGTAATTTCATCCCGTTATGGCATGTTAAAAGAAGAATTCGACGCGCTTGTCTATGCGCTTAAACAACACGTTTTACATTAATTCCTTCCCTTCATTTTTCTCATTATCCACAGGTATGGCTGTTTTTATACAGCTGTACCGGGTGATTTCGTTGGCTTAATTTTATCCTTTCTTCGGTTTTTGGTTTCATTTGAATGTTTATTGTATTTCAAATGAAACCTATTTATCATCAAAGTGAAATATTTTCTTTCTATAGTGGTTCTTTCTTTTCTAATAAAAACTCATTGTGAGGAACACGGAAATGCATAATTTGAAGTTAGCGTCAGTTGTTATTGGTTTATCTATGGCAAGTTCAGCCTTTGCTGCCACGCAGGTGGAATGGTGGCATGCAATGGGTGGTGCAAATGGTGAAAAGGTCAACGAGATTGCCAAAGCCTTTAATGATTCACAAAGCGATTATGAAGTAAAACCTGTCTATAAAGGCAACTATACCGAAACGATGACGTCAGCGATTGCTGCGTTTCGTGCGAAACAGCAGCCTGCCATTGTGCAAGTATTCGAAGTGGGTACGGCGAGCATGATGGCGGCCGAAGGCGCGATTTATCCTGTCTACAAATTGATGAAAGATTCAGGTCAGGCATTTGATGAAAGTGCTTACTTGAGCGCCGTGACGGGTTATTACTCGAACACTGACGGCGAAATGCTTTCTATGCCTTTCAACAGTTCCACACCTGTTTTGTATTACAACAAAGATCTGTTCAAAAAAGCAGGCATTAGCCAAGCGCCTAAAACATGGCAAGAAGTAGAAAGTGTGTCGAAGAAATTGTTGGCGTCTGGCGTTAGCTGTGGCTTTACAACCGCTTGGCAGTCTTGGGTGCAATTGGAAAACCTAAGCGCTCGTCATAATGTTCCTTTTGCAACGTTGGAAAACGGCTTTGCAGGTCTGGGTACAGAATTTAAATTTAATGGTCCTTTGCAAGTTGCTCATATAGAAAAAATGGGCGAATGGCAAAAGAGTGGCATTTTTAGTTACTCTGGCCGCACCAACGATGGCGCTGCAAAATTCTACAGCCAAGAATGCGCAATGTTTACTGAGTCCTCAGCTGGTTACGCGGGCATTAAACGTAACGCGACATTCGACTTTGGTGTGAGTGAACTTCCATATTGGGAAGGAAAGGTTAAGCAGCCTTCCAACACCATTATCGGCGGCGCATCTTTGTGGGTGCTGCAAGGTCATTCTAAAGAAGAATATAAAGGCGTGGCTTCTTTCCTAAGCTATTTGTCTAAAGCGTCTGTGCAGGCGGACTGGCATCAGTTCTCTGGTTATTTGCCAATTACTAAAGCGGCCTATGATTTGACCAAAGAGCAAGGCTTCTACAAGGCGAACCCAGGCACAGAAACCGGCGTTAAGCAAATGACGACAGGCACTCCTACGGCCAATACGAAAGGTTTGCGTTTTGGCAACTTTGTACAGGTTCGTGGCATTATCGATGAGGCTTTAGAGTCTGTCTGGAGCGGTAAAGTAGACGCACAAACAGCTCTTAATACGGCTGTTGAACGTGGTAATGCGCAACTGCGTCGATTTGAAAAAGCGAACAAGTAAATAAAAATCGCGCCCTTATGTTTTTTGCATAGGGGCGTTTTTTCTTTCTGAGTTGGCTCGTTTTTTTATTTGTTGTTCTCTTTTGTTTGGATTGTCCGATGACAGTTACCTTTCCTCAAAAAGGCCTACCTTGGCTGTTGTTGTTACCACAATTGTTGGTCACAGCGATTTTCTTTCTTTGGCCTGCTGAACAAGCCTTAGAACAAGCGTTTTATCAAGAAGACGCCTTTGGCTTGAGTCGTGAATTTATCGGTTTGGAAAACTTTATCGATTTGTTTACCGACCCTTTGTATTACCAGTCTATGTTAACGACCTTGGTATTCAGTTTTTCCGTTGCCATTGTGGGCATGTCGCTGGCGCTGTTTTTAGCTGTGATGGCGGACCGTGTGATTCGTGGCAAGTTAGCGTATCAAACATTATTGATTTGGCCATACGCTGTCGCGCCAGTATTGGCGGGTGTGTTGTGGTGGATTTTATTTGATCCGAGCATGGGGCCGATTGCCCTGTGGTTGAAGTCGGCGGGTGTCGACTGGAATCATTATCTTGATGGCAACCAAGCGATGATCTTAGTGGTGATTGCCTCGACCTGGAAGCAAATTAGCTATAACTTTTTATTCTTCCTAGCGGGTTTGCAAGCGGTGCCGCGTTCGCTTATTGAAGCGGCTGCGATTGACGGTGCCAGCCCTTTTAAGCGGTTTTGGACGATTGTATTTCCGCTCTTGTCTCCGACGACCTTTTTCCTATTGGTTGTTAATCTAGTTTATGCCTTCTTTGAAACTTTCGGTGTGATTGATGCGACGACCAAAGGTGGTCCAGGGCAAAGCACCACAACCCTAGTTTATAAAGTGTTCGATGACGGTTTTGTTGGTTTGGATCTTGGCGGGTCGGCAGCGCAATCTGTTGTGCTGATGGCGATTGTCGGTTTGATGACAGTTATTCAATTTCGTTTTATTGAGCGTAAGGTGCAGTACTCATGATCGAAAATCGACCTTGGTTAACTTTTGCTAGCCACGCGACATTATTGCTGGGTATTGGCTTGGTTGCATTACCCGTTTGGATGGCACTGGTGGCGTCGACGCATCCTGCTTCGGCATTTGGTGTTGGGCACATTCCCTTATGGTTTGGCGATGCCGGTGCAGAAACATGGGGAACGGTGTTGTTTGAAGAGGCCGGTAACGGCGTCGATACGCCAGTCTGGTTTATGATGCTGAACTCTCTGATCATGGCGCTTGGTATTACCTTCGGTAAAATCATCATTTCCTTGTTATCAGCGTACGCCATTGTGTTCTTTCGCTTTCCGTTTCGTAACCTGTGTTTTTGGATCATCTTCATGACCTTGATGTTGCCAGTTGAAGTGCGGATTGTGCCAACCTACGAGGTGGTGGCGAATTTGGACCTTCTCAATAGCTATACAGGGTTAACGCTGCCTTTGATTGCCAGTGCAACCGCGACGTTTTTGTTCCGTCAATGCTTTTTGAGTATTCCTGGCGAGCTGGTGGAAGCGGCGCGAATCGATGGTGCTGGGCCATGGCGTTTCTTCTTTGACATCTTGCTGCCTTTGTCGAGAACCAATATCGCGGCCTTGTTTGTGATCTTGTTTATTTATGGCTGGAATCAATATCTATGGCCTTTGTTGATTACGACAGACGATGCTTATTACACCTTGGTGATGAGTATTAAACGCATGCTGTCGGTGACCGATGGTGATATCGCATGGAACCAAATTATGGCAACCACCTTATTAGCGATGTTGCCACCTGTTGCGGTAGTGATAGGCATGCAGAAACTGTTTGTTAAAGGCTTAGTGGATTCGGAGAAGTAGTAATGACGGACGTAATTTTAGAGAAAGTGGGTAAGACGTACCCGAATGGCTACCAAGCCATTCCCAGTGTTGATTTATCGATTGAAGAAGGCGAGTTTATTGTTTTGGTTGGGCCTTCTGGCTGTGGCAAATCCACCTTGTTACGCATGGTAGCGGGGCTGGAAAGTATCTCCACGGGCGAGCTACGCATTCGTGGTGAGCGCATGAATGAAAAAGAGCCTGCTGAGCGTGATATCGCTATGGTGTTCCAAAATTACGCCTTGTACCCGCATATGTCGGTATACGACAACATGGCTTATGGCTTGAAAAACCGCGGAATAGCGAAGAATCTGATCGAAGAAAAAGTCAGTGATGTGGCAAAAATGCTGGGATTAACCGAATTGTTACAGCGTAAACCGCGTCAATTATCCGGTGGACAGCGTCAGCGTGTTGCCATGGGACGCGCTATGGTTCGAGATCCGAAGGTGTTTTTGTTTGATGAACCTTTGTCTAATCTGGATGCTAAGTTGCGCGTGCAAATGCGTGTCGAGATTCGTCAGTTGCAACGCAAATTAGGTACGACAACCTTGTATGTGACCCATGATCAGGTGGAAGCCATGACTTTGGCGGATCGTTTGGTGGTGCTGAACAAGGGGAAGGCGGAACAGATTGGTACGCCGATGGATTTATACAATAAACCGGCAACGCCTTTTGTGGCGGCCTTTATTGGTTCACCTTCGATGAACTTGATTGATGCGACCCTTACAGAGCAAGGCGTTAAAATTTCTGAGGCGCTAACCTTACCTTTGTCTCATCAACACCGAGGCGACATTGTGTGGGGGATTCGTCCTGAGCATTTGGAAGTAAGTGATGAGCAAAATGGCGATTTCGCTTTGCGTATCCAAGCGGTAGAATCCTTGGGAGCAGAGACGCTCATTCATGGCAAAATAGAGACTGAATCTGCTAACGGCGAGTCGATGGTGGTGCGTTTGTCTGGGCCGCATTTGCCAGACGTAAATAGCCTTATGTGGCTAACAGCACCGATGTCGCATTGGCATTTATTTGATGCAAAAACTCAACAACGACTGTGAGATCGATATGACAAATGACACTGTTTCTACCGGTTATATTGTGAAAGATAAGGTATTAGATACCAAAGTAATGGGGCACCGCGGTGCCGCGTTATTGGCCCCCGAAAACACCTTGGCGTCTATCCGAGCGGCTGCCGAAGTAGGCGCGACTTGGGTTGAGATTGATGTGTACCTGATCGCTGAAGGTGGTTTGGTTATTTTCCACGATGACACATTGGATCGTTGTACCAATGGTTCTGGCTTAACTCGTGAAGCAAGGCCGGTGGATGTGGCTAACTTAGACGCAGGTGCTTGGTTCTCGGACAAGTTTGCTGGTGAGAAAGTGCCAACCTTGTTGGACGCGTTGGAATGCATTCAGTCGTTAGGTCTGGGCTTGAATCTGGAGATTAAGCACGATGGTTCTGATGTGGAAAACATTGTGCCAGCTGTTATGGCGATGTTGCGTGATCATTGGCAAGACAATGATAAGCTGATGATTTCCAGCTTTAACCTTGCGGCGTTAGAAATGTGTTATGAGATTGATGCCCAGCGTCACCTTGCGCCATTGTATGAAGATATACCGGAAGATTGGCTGGAGCAGCTGAAGGCCATCAAAGCCTACAGCCTGAATTGTGATTACTCACGATTGACCGAGGCTCAAGCGCGAGCGGTAAAAGCCGCTGGCTATAAGTTGCTGTGTTATACCGCCAATGACCCAAAGAAAGTGGAACAGCATTGGGAGTGGGGGATGGATGCGGTGATTACCGATGACCCGACGAAATTTGCTTTTTTATTGGCTTAGCCATTTTTTAACTATTTTACTAGGGTCATTTTGTGGGTTTGAACGAGCGACAAAACCAGATTTTAAACTGGGTGCAACAAGAAGACGCGTTGCTGGTGGAAGAAATGGTGGCGCGTTTTAATGTGTCACCACAGACCATTCGAAAAGACATTAATCAGTTGGCTGAGCGTCATCTTGTTCGTCGTACTCATGGTGGTATCGCTCCGGTTTCTAGTACCGAAAATTTGCCGTTCGACCATCGCCAGTTTTTGAACAGTGATGCGAAAGAAGCGATTGCCGCTGACGTTGCTAAGGTGATTCCCGACGGCGCTTCTGTGTTTCTAGGGATTGGCACCACAGTGGAATATGTGGCGAAAGCGTTAGTGTCTCATCATGATCTGCAAGTCTTCACTAACAATTTAACAGTGGCGAGCATTTTGGGTAACTACCCTGAGGTGCGTGTGCGCGTGTTGGCTGGGAAATTGCGCCATCAGCACCATGACTTAGTGGGTGAGGAAACCTTGTCTGGATTACGACAATACTATTTCGATTACGGTGTATTGGGTTGTGGAGGCATGGACGAAGCGCAAGGTGTATTGGATTTTGATCCAGAGGAAGCGGCCGTGAGCCGCGTTTTAGTGGAACAAAGTCGTCATTGTTTATTGGTGGCAGATCAACATAAATGGGGTCGCAAAGCCATGGCACGGGTGCAGCCTTTCTCTGCGATTGATTGGCTTTTTACTGATGCGCTTACCGAATCGCAAACCCAATTGCTCACCTCTCATGGTGTTCAAATTAAATTCTGTTCTTAGGACGAATATGTCTATACCTGATTCTTCTTCGTTAGGCTCTTCTGGTCTGGAGCGATCCGCTTTAGCTCTTTCCTCAATAGACAAAAGCATCTGTCAAAGTTTACGTTTTATCTTAACGGACTTTGATGACACGTTAACATGGGAAGGTCAGTTACCCGTTGAAACATTGCACGCTTTAGCACAACTTGAAAGCCATGGTATCAAGGTGATTCCAGTAACAGGTGGTTGTGCTGGCTGGTCTGACATGATCGCCAGAGCACTGCCTGTTGATGGTGTGATTACTGAAGGCGGGGCGTGTTTTATTGGCCGGACAGCGGATCGTCATTTGACCTATTCGTTTTGGCGTAATGAGTATGAAATGCGTGCAGAGCAAGCGGCGATTCTTGCTCAAGTGAATGAGGTGCTTACCCAATTTCCGCGTTTACGTTTGGCAAGGGATCAGGCTTATCGCTTGACCGATGTGGCTATTGATTATGCGCAAGACGTTAAACCTGCCGCAGTGGCTGACAAAGACGCCTGTTTGGCGGCTCTCATTGGTATGGGGCTCAACGCTAAGGCCAGTTCGATACACATTAACGTGTGTTCGCAAGGGTATGACAAGTTTGCTATGGCGCAGCGCGTTTTAAGCGATGTGTATGGTCTGAGTGAAGCGCAGCAGCAAGCACAAGTGCTTTATGTTGGTGATGCGCCGAATGATGAAAGTATGTTTGCGCGTTTTCCACTGAGTGTTGGTGTCGCCAATATTGCTCAGCATTTGTCTATGATGCGTCATCGACCTCGTTATCAGACGACGCAACCGGGCGGCTTAGGCTTTGCCGAGCTAGCAGAGTTTGTGCTGTCTGCAAGACAGGCTTAAATGATCCCTCGATAGCGTGTCTCAGGTTTTTTTCTTGCTCTGTTTTATTTTATTGAACAGTGACACAACACCGACGGCCAAGCCTCCTAAAATTAAGCCAACCGAAAAGCTAACCCCCGTGTTTATCAAGCTGGTGATAAGAGGGAATTGGGCGATGCCACCAGACACGGCGATGTTTGCAAGATGGTGCAGCGCTGGCAGTCCATGAACAAAAATGCCGCCACCGACTAGAAACATAGCAATGGTGCCGACAATGGTTAGCAGTCGGATCAGCATTGGCGCGCCTTTCAATATGACAAAGCCCAGCTGTTTAACGATGGTACTGTTTGACTGATTAAGGTGTAAGCCAATATCGTCAAGGCGCACAATTAATCCCACCAAGAAATACACACCGACGGTGACAATAAAAGCGACCACACTCACTACCATGGCCTGTGTTAACAAGCTTTGTTCTGCAACCGTTCCAAGGGCAATGACGATGATTTCTGCAGATAAAACAAAGTCGGTTCGAATAGCGCCTTTCACTTTGCTCTTTTCTAACGCTAATAGCTCTTTTGCTGAAGTGGCTTGTTTGACGTTTTTCCTTAAGGCTTCTTTTTCTTCGTGGTTGTCCCTGAAGGTATGAAGGACTTTTTCCACGCCTTCAAAGCACAGATATAGGCCGCCAACCATTAATAAGGGGTGGATCAACCACGGCATAAAAGCACTGATGGCTAATGCTAAAGGCACTAGAATTAGCTTGTTGAGAAAAGAGCCTTTGGCCACCGCCCAAACGACAGGCAGTTCTCGGTCTGCCTTGACGCCAGACACTTGCTCAGCATTTAAAGCAAGATCATCGCCAAGAACGCCTGCGGTTTTTTTGGCCGCGACTTTCGAAAAAACAGCGACATCATCTAATAAGGTTGTGATGTCATCAAGAAGTGCCAATAAGCCTGTCATTGCCATGATCGTTTGCTCTGATGGTAAATAAAATATTTACAAGTAAGGGTTAGGAATTATGCTTTTAAGTATAGAGTGACGCTTTTTGAATATTATAGATAGGCGTTCATTGATTCCATAACATTTACTGTCTACATACGTGTTATTGTTTGAGTAGTTTGTATGTTCGGTTTCGCCTTCTGTAATATAGGGGAATCTTGGTTAGTGATTTGGCGCTCTTAGTTATCGCTCGCCTTATGGTTTTTATAAGAGGTTTTTTATGACGAACTCTTTACGCATTTGGCGTCGTATGGAAATGCCAGATCCTATTCGTGTTCATCGATATCAAAGTTTGCCTGAACAAGGCCCTAAAGTGCTTTTTTTTAGTGGTGGCTCGGCGTTAAACAAAATTAGCCGAGTTTTTAAAAAATACACGCACCACTCTGTGCATTTGGTCACGCCGTTTGATTCAGGCGGCAGTTCAGCGCGTTTGCGTGCCGAGTTTGATATTCCTGCTGTGGGAGATTTGCGCAGTCGTTTAATGGCGCTGGCGGATGAAACCGTCATGGGTCAGCCAGAGGTCTATGCGCTATTTACTCATCGGCTTGAGCAAAAAGCCGATCCTATGGCGTTGAAGCACCAACTGCAGCAGTTGGTGATGGGCGCTCATCCGCTTATTGAAACCATTCCTAATCCAATGAAAGCGTTAATTCAGAATCAACTTGCTGTTACGCAGGCAAATATCAACGAGGATTTTGATTTACGTGGGGCAAGCATTGGTAACCTGATCATGGCGGGTGGTTATTTAAACAACCAGCACCAGTTAGATCCGATTGTTTTTCTATTTTCTCGTTTGGTAAAAGCATTGGGCGAGGTTAAGACGACATTAAATGCGAGCCTTCATCTAGGTGTGGAGCTTGAGAATGGGGAGTATGTGCTAGGTCAGCATCGTATAACGGGAAAAGAAACCGATATATTACCCAGTCCAATCAAGCGTATGTGGCTGAATAAAGGTTTACGCCATGTTATGCCAACCAATTGTCATATTGCGGATGATCGTGTTGATGCTATTAAAACCGCCGATTTGATTTGTTTTCCTCCGGGGAGCTTTTATAGCAGTTTGTTGGCAAACCTTATGCCCGAGGGCGTTGGCCGTTCAATTTGTGCGAACCCCAATCCCAAGGTCTACCTACCAAACTTGGGCGTTGATCCTGAGCAGCAAGGTTTATCCTTGATGGAACGTGTTTCTCGTTTAATTTCTACGATATCGGCCGATACTAATGATACAGGGCCATATTCTTCATTGGATTATTTATTGTTAGATGATGCTTATGATTATGGCGAAATAGACAGCGCGTTTTTGGATGAGTTGAAAGTGACCGTTATCAAAACACCTTTGATCACTTGCAAGCAGCACAAATACGATGAACATCTGGTTGCTAGAGCTTTGTTATCTTTTGTATAAAGGGTCTATTCGGTTTACAAAAAAAGTATATGCTGCGTTTATTAAAAGCAGCGTTTTTAGACTAGTTATATACTGATTGGGTGCAAACGGCCTATTTGTAATTTGAGAGCATCGTTTTTCATGTCGTAACGCACTAAATATGGAACGTACCAAAAGAGAGTAATAATGAGTACACGAGTACTGATTTGTGATGATTCTAAGATTGCTAGGAAGCAACTCGCAAGAGCGTTGCCTACCGATTGGGAGGTGAGTGTAGAATTTGCTGAGCATGGTCAAGAGGCTCTGGATATGTTGACGTCCACACCTTTTGATATCTTATTTCTAGATCTGAATATGCCAGTGAAAGACGGCTATGAAACCCTTGAAGCGTTGCAGTCTTTTACGAAGACGCCAGCAGTGATTGTTGTTTCTGGCGACGTGCAGCCTAAAGCGATTCAGCGGGTAAAGGATATGGGGGCAATCGCCTTTCATAAAAAACCAGCCTCTGCTGAAGAACTGCGTCGTTTGTTGATTTCGCTAAACCTTTTTTCTGTTGATGGTGATAATTGGCAGGGCAAGGTGGTTGAGCAGCCGACGGCTGCAGAGCAATTTACTCTCAATGAATGTTTACAAGAAATTTCGAACATTGCGATGGGGCGTGCCGCCAGCGTACTGGCAGAGATGCTAAATGTATTTATTAAGCTGCCTGTGCCAACTGTGAATATTTTAGAAGTCAGTGAACTGCAAATGGCGCTGGACTACAGCGTTAAAAAAGACAGTTGCTCTGCTGTGTCACAAGGTTATGTTGGCTCCGGTATCGCGTTTGAAACCTTGCTCATTTTTAGTGATTCCAGCTTCCCAGATATGGCGAAACTATTGGGTGTAACGGATGCGATTACGAGAGAGTTAGAAACAGAGCTCTTGATGGATGTCTCTTCCGTTTTGGTTGGCCCATTTATGGCTGCCATTGGAAAGCAGCTTAATATCGATTTTAGTCACAGCCATCCAATTTTACTGGGGCAGCACGTTAAAATTGCCGACTTGATTAATGAAAAGAAAGCGACGTGGAAAAGAACGTTAGCGGTTGAAATTGTCTATGAAGTGGAAAACTATCAGATTAGTTGCGATTTAATTATGCTTTTCACCGAAGACTCTGTGCCAACACTAGAAAATTTATTGTCCTTTTTGGTTGAGGAAGACGAATGAGTAATGCAGCGGATGGAATGGTAGATCTTCATTGGATGTTTGATATGCTTCACCATATTGATGTTGGGCTTGTGGTGTTGGACTCGAAATATCGCGTAAAGCTGTGGAACAACTTTATGGAAAATCACAGCGGTGTGAGTTCATCGATCGCTAAGGAGCAATCTTTGCTGGCGCTTTATCCAGAACTGGATACGGGATGGCTACACCAGAAGTTGGATAACGTTTTTGCTTTGAACACACCCATTTTTATATCTTGGGAGCAGCGACCGCACTTCTTTCCATTTAAAAGTTATCGTCCAATTACTGGCATGGCAAATAAGATGTATCAGAATGTGGCAATACGCCCGATTTCCAACCCCGATGGGTCAATCAAAAATATATGCTTGGTTGTCTATGATGTTACAGATATTGCGACCAATAAAATGGCTCTATCTGCTGCTAACCACAAATTACGACGCTTGAGCCAAGCCCTTTCTAAATAGCGTTCTATAAATTTAAATGACTGTTCTCTAAATAGTACCTTCCTTTTGCGTGTTTTTGGAAAAGGAAGGCGCTTGCTACTATTTCTTTTTCGCTGTTTTCTTGGCAGGAATTTTATAAATTTCCACCAGTGTTTCTTCTTGCTTGTCACCCTGTAGGCAGAGTCCCTCAGGATCGATGAGCACGCGCCCATTCATCGCTTCACGACCCAGTAACATTCTGTAGCCCATGGTATCTCTGTTGGTTAGGGTGACTTCTGCTTCCCATGTTTTATCTCCAAGTGTCAGAGGTACACGAATAACAGGGCGGCTTTCTTTGTCTCCGCTTGAACTTTTAATGACTCTTTGATCAACAAGCTGAGCTTCGCAATGCACGGTTGTTTTGCGATTTTTTTGTATTGGATGAACCTCAAAACGCACCCAATGTTCATCGTTGCGGGTAAAGCGCTCGATGTGAAGCGCGTGCATAGAAGAGGTTTTTGCTCCTGAATCTACTCTTGCTTTAATGGCTGGGATGTTTAGAGAGGGAAATGCACACCACTCCTCACAACCAATGACTATTTTTGGATCATTTTGTTGATTCATAAAAAATACAGCGCCTCTAGAAAGAAAAATAGAATAGTCTAGGGATCAGGGAAAGACCGGCTAGATTGTTGTGTTTTATAGCTTAAAAGTGTGGCGAGGTTAAGTTTTAATTGCAGTTCTGATCGCTTATCTACTCCGCTGAATTGTTAGTATAACTGCAAACTATTGTAATCATATCGACTGCCGTTAATATGGGCGTATTAAAATACTTTTTGGAGTTATAAATGAATGGCCGACTGATTCAAGAGTTGGAAGAGCTGGGTGGTGAAATTCGCCCATCAAGCTTTAGAAAATGCGATCAAATCATTATTGAGCAACCGGGCTTTAGCGCATCTATCGCGCTATGGGGCGGGCATTTAGAAAGCTTTATTCCTGCCGGTCAAGAAGACCTTCTTTTTCAATCAGCAAATCAAGGTGGAGAAGGGCGCTTTGGTCGCCGTCATTTTGGTGTTCCTGTATGTTGGCCTTGGTTTGGAGCCAATTATGTTCATGATGACTACCCAGCACATGGCCTAGCGCGCTATTTTCGTTGGGAATTGATCGAAGCTGGGCGTTTTAAAAATGGCGATGTGAAAATTGTGATTCGTCTGGCCTCTGAAAACCATCCCTTGATTGAAGAAATGTGGCCATTTGCCTTTGAATTACGCCAAGTGTTCCGTTTTTCAAGCAAGGGATTCCGAATTAATTTCTCAGCCGCTAATTTATCCGATAAAGCCATGCCAGTCAGCGAAGCGCTGCACACCTACTTCAATATCTCTGACAACCAAACTGCAGAAGTGCATGGACTAGATAAAGTCACTTACGTGGATAAGTTTGATAATGGTAGTCGCTATCTTCAACAAGGTGCTGTGACGCCGTGTGATTATATGGATCGTGTTTATGTATCTGCACCAGATGTGTGCGAAATCCATGATCCAGGCTTACAAAGAAAATTAGTGATTAGTACCGAAGGGAGCCATAGTACTGTGTTGTGGAACCCAGGTGCTGATTTGGCAAAACAACGCGTAGATATGGAAGACGAAGACTATCGACGATTTGTTTGCGTGGAGGCGGCTAACGCTCTCACAGACGAATACGATATTCCTCCGGGCGGAATTCATCAGCTTAAACTGAAAGTGAGGCACAAGCCGCTGGTGAGCGAATAGCCTTCACTTTCCTTAAACGCAAAAAGCCCGCTAGGTGATCCTAGCGGGCTTTTTTGATCATCAAATAAAGACGTTTAAGAAGACGTGTTCTTAAGCGCGTTTAGTCAATGTTGTATTCTACTATTAATGGCGCATGGTCAGAAAAACGCTGACCTTTATAAATCGTGCCACCTTGAATTAGGTTTTTGATGCCAGGCGTAGCGATTTGATAATCTAAACGACCACCTTCATCCAATTTCCAAGCACGCTCATAGTCAGGCCACCAAGTGTATTGCTTGTCTTGCTTATTTACTTGGCGGAAGGCATCGACGTATTCCAACTCATTGAATATTTCGTTTATCCATTTGCGCTCTTCTGGCAAGAAGCCAGAGTTACGTTGGTTAACGAACCAGCTGCTCACATCAATAGGTGAACGCGCCACGTTGGCTGTCCCACAGAAAATAAATTCACGGCGCTTGCGGCGTGTTTTTATTAAGTGGTTTTTAAAGCCTTCCATGAAGCGATATTTGTGTTCTTGCAGAGCTTCTTCATGATTGGAGCCATGAGGCGTTAGAAAAGCACCTATGCTGACTTTATCGAAGTCTGCTTGAATAAAGCGTCCTTCAAAGTCGCATTCAGGGAATCCCATTCCTGTCATAATGGCTTTAGGCATGGTTTTGCAATAGATCGCAACCCCAGCTTGCTCTGGGTTTTCCATGGAGTCAAAGAAGTATGTGTTGTACCCAGGAGGGAAAAAAACACTGTCATTTAACGAGCGTTCGTCTGCCTGTATGTCTTGTAGACATACAACATCTGGGTCCTGACGAACCATCCATTCAAAAAAGCCGCGTTCTGCTGCTTGTCTTATACCGTTTACATTAAGGCTGATGACCTTCATTTCTGGTCCCTACAATTCCTAGCCGTGTGTTATATTAGCACCTATCCAATGTTGGCATGGCTTCGCTCGTTCTTGGCGGCGCTTTGTTGTGTATTATTTTATCTTTCTGGAGTTGGCATGAAACCTTACCAAAGAGACTTTATCGAATTCGCTATTGAGCAAAATGTGCTACGTTTTGGCGAATTCACGCTTAAATCAGGACGCGTAAGTCCTTACTTTTTTAATGCCGGCTTATTTAGTTCTGGCCAAGCACTTGCAAAGTTAGGGCGCTTTTACGCAACCTCATTAATGGAAGCAAATGTTCCATTTGATGTTCTGTTTGGTCCAGCCTATAAAGGCATTCCATTGGCAACCACAACAGCAGTTGCTTTATATGACCATCATAATGTAGACACACCATACGTTTTCAACCGTAAAGAAGCAAAAACTCACGGTGAAGGCGGCTCTCTTGTCGGTGCTCCTTTGGCGGGTAATGTCATGATTATCGATGACGTTATTACCGCAGGAACCGCTATTCGAGAAGTGATGGCGATTATTAAAGACGCTAATGCCACTCCCGCAGGTGTTCTTATCGCCCTAGATCGTCAAGAACGAGGCCAGGGTGAATTGTCTGCCATTCAAGAAGTCGAACGTGACTTCGGAATGCCAGTTATTAGCATTGTTTCTTTAAATGACATTATGACGTATTTAGCAGAACAGGATTCTCCTGAATTTGCAAAACATCTTAATGCGGTTAAAGAATACCGTCATAAATACGGCATTTGATGCGAAACATCTCGTTAAGATTTTAGGAGATAATCTAAAATCTTAACGATTTAACATCAAGTTCTGTGCCAATATTTCCCATTGCTCTTGCCAAATATCCATTGGCTTGACTTTGAATTCGCTGCGAACGTAATGGCGGATCTTACCTTCGATGATCGCAATCAGAAAATTCGCACATGGCGCAACGCCCATAGCAGGTCGAAGACCTTGTTTTAAGTCTGCTTCACGAATGATCTGCTTTAGTTGGGTTTCGATACGGTCAAATACTTGTGCAATACGAACTCTTAGTCGTTCCGTCTCACCAGCCAACGCATCGGCTGTTAACAAACGGCACATGCCTGGGTTCTGTTCAGCAAAGCCAAGAATAAGCTTCATGATCACTTCTATACGAGAAACCACATTCGACTCTTCTTGGATGATCAAATTGATCCGTGTAAAAAGGCTTTCTTCAATAAATTCGATTAAACCTTCAAACATTTTTGCTTTACTGGGGAAGTGACGATACAGAGCAGCTTCCGATACACCAACTTGTTTTGCCAGCGCAGACGTTGTTATACGTGCTCCTGGGCTGCTTTCTAGCATTTGTGCTAGAGATTGCAGTATTTGAGTGCGGCGATCGTTTTTCTTATTGCTCATGTGTCGAGTCCAGTTTTCTGCCAGTGATATTCATTGCTTGTGCTGATTACGTTTACCGAGACTATTCGCCTACTTTGGTATTGGAAATTAGCGTACCAACACCTGTGTCGGTAAATATTTCTAATAACGTTGCGTGCGGTACGCGACCATCAATAATGTGTGCGCTTGTTACGCCTGCGTTCACTGCAGACAAGGCACAGCTGATTTTTGGCAGCATGCCACCATAAATCGTACCGTCAGCGATCAGCGCGTCTACTTGCGCTGTGCTTAATCCTGTTAAAACCTTACCTTGCTTGTCTTGTACGCCTGAAATGTTGGTGAGCAGCATTAATTTCTCTGCTCCAACGGCTTCCGCTACTTTGCCAGCCACAAGGTCAGCATTAATGTTGTAAGAGTTACCTTCGTCATCCACACCGATGGGGGCAATAACTGGAATTAGGTCGCTATTTTCAAAGAACTTTAGGAAGCTGGTGTCGACGCTGGCAACTTCGCCAACGTGGCCAATATCCACTTGTTCTGGAGTAGACATGCCTTCGGCTTGATGTTTGACAAATAACTTTTTCGCTTTAATAAAACGGCTATCTTTACCTGTGATACCGATGGCTTTACCACCCGCTTCACAAATCAAGTTAACGATCTCTTTGTTTACTTGGCCACCTAGCACCATCTCAACCACATCCATGGTTGCCGTATCGGTGACACGCATGCCATTGATGAATTTTGATTCGATGTTCAGCTTCGTTAGCATGTCGCCGATTTGAGGGCCGCCGCCATGAACCACGATTGGGTTAATACCAATGGCTTTCATCAAAACGATATCTCGTGCAAACCCTGCTTGTAGGGTTTCATCTGTCATCGCATTGCCACCGTATTTGATGACCAGCGTCTTACCGGCAAAACGTTGGATATAAGGAAGCGATTCGCTTAGTACCTTAGCAACATCTAAAGCAGACTCACGAGAAAAAGCCACGGGTTATGTACTCCTGTAAACAAAGAATGGGTCACACAAAAAAATAGAAACAATCTTGCTGGCGATACTTATTTTAAGACAAGCATTTTATCTATCCAGTTTGATAAAACGATGACAGATAAGGCCAGTAACGAGTGTAAGCAACCACTTAGGTTTGAAATAATAGCGTGATATTGAAGGATTAACTATAGAAATTTATAGGAAACTGACGAAGTTTTGACTTATGAAACTTAATATTATCAGTCTAACGGGAGATGGATGAGTGAATGTGGTAAGGCACTTAGAAAAGGTGAAATATTCTCACCTTTTCTAAGTGTTCTGTGCTTATTTGGTGCCTGTGTGACCAAAGCCGCCTTCGCCACGTTCGGTGCTTTCGAATTCTGTAACAATGTTAAATTCTGCTTGAACAACTGGTAGTAAAACCAATTGAGCAACACGCTCACCTGGTTCAATAGTGAAGGTCGTGTTGCCACGGTTCCAACAAGAAACCATAAGTTCGCCTTGATAATCAGAATCGATTAAGCCGACAAGATTGCCTAATACGATACCGTGCTTATGACCTAATCCAGAGCGAGGCAAAATAGTTGCTGCTAAATTTGGGTCTTGGATATAAATAGACAAACCTGTTGGTAGAAGTGTTGTCTCGCCAGGTGCAAGGTCTATTGCCTGATCAAGGCAAGCGCGCAAATCCAAACCAGCAGAACCTTCCGTTGCATAGGTTGGTAGTGGGATTTCTTTGCCAATTTTGTCGCTCAGGATTTTTAATTGAATCGCTTGTTTCATGGTTATCTTCTCTTTTCTCTTAATTCAGTATGTGTTTAAAGCGCAGATTTAATGTGTTGCTGAATAAACGCAACAAGTTGGGTTGCCAGTTCGCTTTTTGCGGCTTTGTCAGGCGACCACGTTGCGTCTTGCGTGATAACGGTGACTTGGTTTTCGTCTTGGTTAAAGCCAATGTCGCTGCGTGAGACATCATTGGCGATGATGATATCCAGCCCTTTGCGTTCTAGTTTGCTTTTTGCATACTCGATCACATTTTGCGTTTCTGCGGCAAAGCCAACGATGGTTTTTGCGCGTTTGTGTTTGGCAAGCGTGGCGATGATGTCTGGGTTTTTAACTAACGTCAGAGTCACTTCTTCTGTGTCAGACTGCTTTTTCATTTTTTGGCTGCTGGCAACTTTCATTTTAAAGTCGGCAACCGCAGCGGCACCAATGAAAACATTCGCTTGTGTTGTCATGCTCTGCTCGCAAGCCGCCAGCATCTCATCGGCGCTTTTTACGGCAATGATTGTTGCGCCAGCAGGTGGTGCTATTTGCACTGGGCCGCTGATTAAGGTGACCTTCGCACCACGGGCAATCGCCGCCTTGGCAAGGGCGTACCCCATTTTGCCTGAGCTGTGATTGCTGATAAAGCGAACGGGGTCGATGGCTTCCATAGTTGGGCCAGCGGTAATAACCCAGTGCTGTCCGGATAAATCTTGTTCGATGTGCGAGTATTGAAAATGGGTATTTATGGCGGTAAAAATATCACTCGGCTCGCTCATGCGGCCAGGTCCAATGTCTCCACAAGCTTGTGCACCATCAGCTGGCCCTATACTTAAGACACCTCGTTCAGTGAGCAGTGCCGCATTGGCTTGTGTTGCAGGATGGCGCCACATGGCTTGGTTCATTGCCGGTGCAAGTAAAACGGGCGACTCTGTGGCGATGCATAAAGTGCTTAGTAAGTCATTTGCCATGCCTTGAGCATAACGAGC
Source organism: Marinomonas sp. FW-1 (assembly GCF_005222245.1). Classification (NCBI taxonomy): domain Bacteria; kingdom Pseudomonadati; phylum Pseudomonadota; class Gammaproteobacteria; order Oceanospirillales; family Oceanospirillaceae; genus Marinomonas; species Marinomonas sp. FW-1. Next base: position 448,230 of record NZ_CP025987.1, read on the forward strand.
CATAAAGTCGGCAGAAGCGGGTGCAATGACAATTAAGTCTGCCCACTTTGCCAATTCAATGTGTCCCATTCCAGCTTCTGCATTGGGATCTAATAATGTACTGCGAACTGGGTGACCAGAAATGGCTTGCAGTGTCATCTCGGTCACAAAAGCTTTTGCACCTTCTGTTAAAACGACTTGAACCTCTGCGCCAGCTTTGGTTAGTAAGCGAATTAATTCGATGCTTTTATAAGCTGCAATGCCACCAGTAATGCCTAATAGAATGCGTTTTTGAGCGAGATTTGACATAAAAAACTTCTCAATCCGATCTGTGATAGATAAGGTTAGCAAGAGGCAGGACGCCTTTTTCTTTAAAATGAGTGCAAGATTAACATGGATCAAGGAGTAGATCATGAGTATTAAGCATTGGCCAGAACAAGAGCGGCCGCGAGAGAAGTTAATTCAGCAAGGCGCTAGCGCGTTAAGTGACTCAGAGTTATTAGCCATTTTTCTTCGTACCGGAACGCAAGGGATCAGTGCGGTAGAGTTAGCTCGGCAAGTGTTGAGCCAGTTTGGTGGGTTGCGTGCATTAATGTCTGCCAGCCGTGAAGAGTTTTGCCAAGGTTTTGGTCTTGGTGATGCAAAGTACACCCAACTACAAGCAGTATTGGAAATGTCCAAGCGACATCTGCAAGAACAGCTGATGCGCGAAACCGTGTTTACCAGTGCTGAACATGTTCGAACCTATCTTTCTTCTCAACTGCGTCATTCGCCACGCGAAGTCTTTGCCGTGCTTTTTTTAGATACTCAACACAGGTTGATTCGTTATCAAGAGCTTTTTATGGGCACCATTGACGCTGCCGCAGTGTATCCTCGCGAAGTGGTTAAAGCGGCGTTGCAGTACAATGCCGCTGCGGTGATTCTCGCTCATAATCATCCAAGTGGCGTGGCGGAGCCGAGCCAAGCGGATATCAGTATTACTGAAAGAATCAAACGTGCGTTAGATCTTGTCGATGTGCGATTACTCGATCACTTTGTGGTCGGCGATGGTTCGCCTGTATCGTTAGCAGAGAGAGGGTTGGTATAAATACAAATTTTAGATGGATTGTTTATGATTGAAACCATTGCTATTGAAAACTACCGTTCTATTTTGAAGTTGATCATTCCACTTGATCGGCTCAATGTCGTTACTGGTCCCAATGGCAGCGGTAAATCTAATTTATATAAAGCACTGAGTTTGTTGGCAAGAGCTGGGCGAGGGAGTGTTGTAGAGTCCTTAGCTATAGATGGCGGTTTGGATTCGGCGTTTTGGGCGGGACAATCTAAGCCAAATGATAAAATGCCTATTGTCGGTGAACAGAAACCGTCTAATAATCAGCTAAGACTAGGTTTTTCCTCGGACTCTTATAGTTATTCAGTGGCATTTGGGCGGCCAGAATACGAACCCCGCTCTACTTCCATGTTCCTTTTGGATCCAGGTATTGTTAGAGAATCTATTTGGCCAGCTGGCAGCTACCGTCCTCAAAATGCCTTAGTTGAACGTAAAAATAATGTGATTACTCTTCGAGAGGGCAGACATTGGAAAGTTATTTCGAATCATATATCTACATTCGACTCTTTGTTTGAGCAAGTGTCTAATATTGAGTCCGTTCCAGAAATATATTTAATGAAAGAGCGTATGCGCCAGTGGCGGTTTTATGATCATTTCCGTACTGATAGAAATGCACCCGCAAGACAGTCACAGCTAGGTTCTCGTAGCCCTGTACTTTATCATGATGGTCGAAACCTCGCGGCCGCCATTCAAACCATTCTCGAAACAGGTGATCCTGATGCATTAGTTCAAGCGATTGATCATGCTTTCCCTGGCGCTTATCTTACTATTCGGCGTTCGGATGAGGGGATATTCTCGTTAGAGTTCCATCAGAAAGGATTATTAAGGCCCTTGTCTGTCGCTGAATTATCGGATGGTACCTTGCGCTATATTCTTTGGGTCGCTGCATTACTTACACCGCGCCCGCCAGAACTGATGGTTTTAAACGAGCCTGAAACTAGCTTGCATCCAGATCTTATACCTTCATTAGCTAGGTTAATTCTGTATGCTGCAGAGCGTAGCCAAGTGTGGGTTGTTTCCCACTCTGATATATTAACCCAATGGCTAGAAGATCATGGGCAATGCAATTCAATTCGTTTGGAAAAGTACCTCGGCCAGACTCAGATACCTTCGTTAGAGCGCTTCGATATTCCTGTGTGGCATTGGCCAAGTTAACGATGTTGTATTGACTATTATGATCGGCTGAATGGCTGCTATTCATCTCTAGTGGCAGTTAATTGATCATTTTTTAACAAAAAGAATTGCTCAATGGGTTGGCTTATGGGAAAATGCGCGCCGCTATATCCTCGGTATGGGATTTTTTTGATTCATAAGGAATCATGCTCCGCCTGAGGAAGTGAAACACTTCCAATAAACTTTCTGGATAGCAAAAGGTATTTAATTATGTCTCGCGTATGTCAAGTTACTGGGAAGCGTCCTGTTACAGGTAACAACGTTTCTCACTCAAAGCGTCGTACTAAGCGTCGTTTTCTTCCTAACCTTCACTGGCACCGTTTTTGGGTTGAAGGTGAAAACCGCTACATCCGTTTGCGTGTATCTTCTAAAGGTATGCGTATTATCGATAAAAAAGGTATTGAATCAGTTCTTGCTGAAATTCGTGCCAACGGCGAAAAAGTATAAGGATCTGAATCATGGCTTCTAAAGGCGCTCGCGATCTAATTCGCATGGTATCTTCTGCTGGTACTGGTCACTTTTACACAACTGACAAGAACAAGCGAAATACTCCTGACAAACTAGAAATGAAAAAGTTTGATCCAGTTGTACGTAAGCACGTTATGTACAAAGAAGCGAAAATTAAATAATTTTCGGTCTTTGTCAAAAGGAACCGACTCATTGAGTCGGTTTTTTTATATCTAGTAGCAACACCTTGTTCATTTGGTCAGCGTATTTTCTGTGGCCATTAGCTGAACTGTATTTTTTACTCAGTATTGTTTGTGTGTATCTAGTCATCATTGAGGTCAAGCATGCCTGAATTACCAGAAGTAGAAACCACGTTACGTGGTATCGAACCCAAATTAGTTGGGCGCACTCTTGCTAGAGTGGATATTCGCCAGCCTAAATTACGCTGGTTGATCACGCCTGATCTAAGCTTGGACATGGTGGGAGAGAAAATTACGAATCTTTCTCGTCGTGGTAAATACATTGGTATTCATACATCAAAAGGTACCTTGATTGTTCATCTCGGTATGTCGGGTAGCTTGTACTTTGTGCCTCCCGAGACGCCACCGCTATTTCATGATCATGTTGATTTTTGCTTTACCGATGGCGATGTGTGGTTAAGATACACAGATCCACGACGCTTTGGCGCGATTTTGTGGACAACAGATGATTGGAATAAGCATGAGCTAATCGCGCATTTAGGCCCTGAGCCACTATCAGACCTGTTTAATGCTGATATGTTGTATGCGCGGGCGAAAGGGAGAAAAGTGCCCATTAAAACCTTTATTATGGACAGCAAGGTTGTGGTGGGTGTTGGCAATATTTATGCGAATGAAGCGCTCTTTAAAGCGGGCATTCGTCCAGATCGTATGGCGGGTAAAATCAGTAAGGTACGCTTAGCGCGCTTAGTTGAATGCATTAAAGTAGTGCTTGCTGCTGCCATTAAACAGGGCGGAACGACGCTAAAAGACTTTGTCGGTGGTGATGGTAAGCCTGGCTACTTTAAACAAGAGTTAGCGGTTTATGGTCGAGCGGACAAGCCGTGTATCTCATGTAATGCCCCCTTAAAAGAAATTCGTCAGGCTCAGCGCAGCACGGTTTTTTGTGTAAACTGTCAATCTTGATCCATGGTTTGTGTCTGCATAAGAATGGCGGCATAAGAATTGCTGTTCAGCTATGATCGGTAATTGTCGTTACCTAGAAAAAGTGTTTTCTGGATTGGCTTTTTGCTATATACGTAAGAATATTGCTAAAAATGTGCATATTGCGTTGCGGTATAGAGTTAATCGGTTTATTTTTGACCAGTTAGGCAAGATTTTTTGGTTGCCTAGGAAATATTACATAAATAAGAGGAATTGGAATGAAAGCTGTCTTTCTTGCGTCAGTAACTGCATTGGCTATCTCATCAAGTTTAGCTCAAGCGGCATCAGAACCTGCAGTTGTTTATGATCAAGCGGGTAAATTCGATAAATCTTTTAACGAAGGTGTTTATAACGGCGTTAAAAAATACACGGCTGAAACGGGTATTCAGGTTCGCGAATTCGAACCTAAAAACGAAGCTCAAGTAGAGCAAGGCCTACGTCGTTTAGCAAAACGTGGTTACTCTCCAATCGTTACCGTTGGCTTTAACATGACCTCTGCTGTTGAGAAAGTCGCGAAAGATTTCCCTGAAATCAACTTCACTATCATCGATGGTGTTATCGATCTTCCAAACGTTCAGTCTGTTGTTTTCAAAGAGCATGAAGGTTCCTTCCTTGTTGGTGCCTTGGCAGCGATGGCGTCTAAAACCAATACAGTAAGCTTTGTTGGTGGCATGGATATTCCTCTTATTCGTAAGTTTGCATGTGGCTACGAGCAAGGTGTTAAATATCAGTCTCCTAACGCAACTGTTTATCAAAACATGACGGGTTCCACTGGCGCAGCGTTTAATGACCCAACTAAAGGATCAGAGCTTGCGAAGAGCCAGTTCTCTAAGGGTTCTGACGTTGTGTTTGCGGCTGCAGGTGGTACAGGTATTGGTGTTTACCAAGCAGCAAAAGACGAAGGTAAATTGGCGATTGGTGTTGACTCAAACCAAAACCATGTTCAGCCAGGCACTATGTTGACGTCTATGGTTAAGCGCGTTGATGAAGCGGCTTTCAAAACCTATGCGGATTCTGCCGCTGGCACATGGAAACCTGGTCTAGTTGTATTGGGTCTTGCCGAAGACGGTGTTGATTGGGCGTTGGATGATAATAATGCCAATCTAATCACGGCTGATATGAAAGCGAAAATGGAAGACATTCGCGCAAAAATTATCAGTGGTGACATCAAAGTTCACGATTACATGTCTGACAACACATGTAACTACTAACTTTCCAAGAAAAACAGTTACTCGCGTTATGTGAGTAACTGTTTTTTTTGTTTTAGTGTGTTTGATTCTTAAGCAGATGAATTACTTTTAGATATGACGAATAAAACAATGCCATACGCAATTGAGTTGCGAGACATCAGTAAACGTTTTGGTGCCGTTCAGGCCAATAAAGACATTTGCTTACAAGTTCCAGCGGGTACGATTCACGGTATCATCGGTGAAAACGGTGCGGGTAAATCTACCTTGATGAGTATCATTTATGGCTTTTATGAAGCCGACACGGGCCATATAGAAGTGGATGGCAAGCGTGTTGATATTCGTAGCTCTCAAGATGCGATCAATGCCGGAATTGGCATGGTGCATCAGCACTTCATGTTGGTGGAAAATTTTAGTGTTCTTGAGAATGTTATTTTAGGCGCAGAAGGCGGTGCGGTACTAAAGAATGGTATCGGTGCAGCGCGCTTAGAGTTGCAGCGCTTAGCTCATGAATACAGTTTAGATATTGATGTAGACGCAATCGTAGAAGAACTTCCGGTTGGTTTACAGCAACGTGTTGAGATTTTAAAAGCCTTATATCGTGGCGCACGCATTCTTATATTGGATGAGCCGACGGGTGTATTGACGCCGCAGGAAGCTGATCACCTATTTCGTATCCTAAAAGCCCTAAAAGAACAGGGCGTAACTGTGTTGCTTATTACTCACAAGCTGCGCGAAATCATGGCTTCCACCGACAATGTATCGGTGATGCGTCAAGGTGAAATGGTTGCGCACCGAGAAACCGTTAATACCAGTACGGAAGACCTGGCTGAATTGATGGTAGGTAAAAAAGTCCGTCTTACTGTTCATAAAGATGACGCTCAGCCAAGCGATGTTTTGCTGTCTGCGAAAAACTTGTCTCAGTTTGATAGTCAGGGCGTGAAGCGTTTAAAAAATGTGAGTTTAGAGCTGCGTGCTGGTGAAATCTTAGGTATTGCGGGGGTGTCAGGTAATGGGCAAAGCGAATTATTGAATGTTTTGTCAGGTATTACGCCGATGGACGAAGGTGAGATTCACTTTGCCGGTCAAGTGATTAACGCAAAAGCACCGAAAAATGCCGCACAGATGCGTGATTTAAAAATGGCTCATGTCCCCGAAGATCGCCATAAAATGGGCTTGGTGACGGGCTTTGAAGCCTATGAGGCAGCGGTTCTTGGTTACCATAACTCGCCTGTCTATAACGGTAAAATTCTAATGAACCGTAAGGCAATGCTTGATGAATGTAACGAGCGTATGGCTGCTTGGGATGTGCGTCCACCTAACCCGCACCTTAAAACGGCGAATTTTTCTGGTGGTAACCAGCAGAAAATCGTTATTGCCCGCGAAGTTGAACAAAACCCTGAAGTGTTATTGATTGGGCAGCCAACTCGCGGTGTTGATATTGGTGCAATCGAAAACATTCACGAACAAATTGTAAAACTAAGAGACTCAGGTAAAGCCATTTTACTTGTGTCCGTTGAATTGGATGAAATTATGGCACTAAGTGATCGCATCATTGTGATGTTTGATGGTGCGGTTGTTGGCGAGCTTGATGCAAAAGACGCTGACGAGCGAACCCTTGGCTTGATGATGGCTAACGCTTTTAATGAAGAAGAAGGGGTATCTGCATGAGTCAGGCAAAAGTTCCTGCTTGGGTAAATGTCGCCCTTATCCCGCTGTTAAATATTTTATTGGCGTTTCTAGTATCTGGCTTGGTGATTCTTGCTATTGGTGAAAATCCGATTGAGGCCGCTGGCTATTTGATCTATGGCGCTTTTGGTTACGATGAAGGTATCGGTTATACATTGTATTACGCGACCAACTTGATCTTTACTGGCTTGGCGGTATCTGTTGCCTTTAAAGGCGGTTTATTCAACATCGGTGGTGAGGGGCAGGCCTATATCGGTGGTCTAGGTGTTGGTTTGATCTGTTTGTCATTGGACCACACGATGCCGTTGTATGTGATTGCGCCTTTGGCGGTGATCGGGGCGGCGGTTTTCGGTGCCGCATGGGGTTACATCCCAGCTTATTTACAAGCTCGTCGTGGTAGTCACATTGTTATCACCACCATCATGTTTAACTTTATTGCGTCTTCGTTGATGGTTTACTTGATAGTGAACTGGTTAAAAGAAGACGGCCGTATGGCGCCAAACAGTCGAACATTTGAAGAAAATGCTTGGCTGCCGTATTTGCATGAAATCTTTTCGCCTCTAGGTATTAATATCGGTGACTCGCCATTGAACTTGTCGTTCATTTGGGCTTTGTTGTGCTGTGTCTTTGTCTGGGGATTGGTTTGGCATACTCGTTGGGGTTACCAGTTAAGAACATTGGGAACCAATCCAACGGCGGCACGTTATGCTGGTATTGATACTGCTAAAGTAACCATTTGGGCGATGTTGATTTCTGGTGGCTTGGCTGGTTTTGTTGGTCTGAATGAAATCATGGGTGTGAACCATAATTTATTGCTTAACTTCACAGCAGGTTATGGTTTTGCGGGTATCGCGGTGGCCTTGATGGGGCGTAACAATCCGATTGGTATCATTTTGGCGGCAATCTTATTTGGTGCCTTGTATCAAGGTGGTGCCGAATTGGCATTCGAGCTACCAACCATTACGCCTGAAATCGTTGTGGTAATTCAGGGTTTGGTGATTTTGTTCTCTGGTGCGCTTGAGCATATGTTCAAAGATCGTATCGAAGGCTTTTTTATTCGCAGAGCGGTCGCGTAGGGGAAGATTATGTTTGAAACATTGATACTTATGTTGGACGCGACAATGCGCGTTTCTACTCCGCTTATTTTTGCTGCATTAGCTGGCTTATTTTCTGAGCGTGCGGGCATTGTTGATATTGGTCTAGAAGGTAAAATTCTAGGCAGTGCCTTTGCAGCGGCAGCGGCAGCGTCTGTTTTTGGGTCTGCTTGGATAGGTTTGTGCTTCGGTATCGTTGCTTCCATTTGCTTAGCGATGATCCATGGCTTTGCTTGTATCACTCACCGTGGTGATCACATCGTGTCTGGTGTAGCGATTAATACCATAGTTGCCGGCTTGACGGTGACCTTATCTATGTACTGGTTTGGTATGGGAGGGCAAACTCCAGCATTGGTTGGTGATGCGCGCTTCTTAGATATTACCTTCCCATTTGCTGACGCAATAGCAAGTGTGCCAGTGATTGGGCCTATTTATTCGAATTTGCTCAGCGGTCATAACATTTTGGTGTATTTGGCATTCGCTATGGTGCCTGTGACCTATTGGGTGATTTATAAGACTCGTTTTGGTTTACGCCTTCGTGCCGTGGGTGAGAACCCTCATGCGGTCGATACGGCTGGTATTTCGGTGGCTTTCATTCGTTATCGTGCTTTGATCATTTGTGGCATCTTGTGTGGTCTTGCAGGTGCGTACTTGTCTACAGCCCACAATGCAGGCTTCCTGAAAGACATGAGCGCAGGTAAAGGCTACATGGCACTCGCAGCGCTTATCTTTGGTAAGTGGCGTCCAGTCCCTGTGTTGCTCGCTTGTTTGCTGTTTGGTTTCTTAGATGCTGTGGCGGTTCGTATGCAGGGCGTTGAGATTCCAGGTATTGGCCAAGTGCCAGTGCAGGCGATTGAAGTGTTACCATACGTATTAACTGTCTTGTTGCTTGCGGGCTTCATCGGCAAAGCCATTGGTCCTAAGGCCATAGGTCGTCCTTACGTGAAAGAGAGAGCTTAGTATGTCTAATAGGGCGCAAAATACTGAGCTTTTTGAGCTAGCGAAAACGGCGATGAATAAAGCCTACGTGCCTTATTCTCGTTTTCATGTTGGTGCTGCAATTTTAACGGCGGATGGTCAGTTTTATTCCGGCTGTAACGTAGAGAACGCCGCGTTTCCAGAAGGCACTTGTGCCGAAGCAGGTGCAATTGCGTCTATGGTGCTGGGCGGTGAAACCTTGATTAAAGACATCTATGTTATTGGTAAAGGTGAAGAACTGGTCACGCCTTGTGGCGGTTGCCGTCAGAAGATTCGTGAGTTCTCTTCTGCGGACACTATGATTCATATTTGTGGTGAGGAAGGGGTAAGAAAATCCCTTACTATGAATGAATTGCTGCCATTTTCCTTCGGCCCTGAAAATTTAGAACAAGCAGCTAGCTAGTATCATTATCTATATTGATTGAAAGCTTGATGTTTATGAAAACCACCTTCGGGTGGTTTTTTCGTTTTAGTCGTTTGATTGATTTATGCGGTCTTATTCGTCGAAAGCCAGCGAGCAAGCATTGGCCCAGCAATCAGCACCAGCAGAAACCTCGCCACCTGCATGGCCATGACAAAAGACACATCTGCACTGGTCGATGCGGCAATAATGGCAACAGAGTCAGCACCACCAGGACTTGTGGCGAGAAACGCTGTGAGTGGGTCGATATCGGCAAAAGTGATCAACAGCATGGCCAAGCAAGCGTTAATGGCAATGAGAGCTAGAATCGCACCTAACACGTGAGGAAAGACATGCCAGGCATGTTGTAATACTTGTCGAGTGAAACGAAAACCAATGCCCCAACCCAATATGGCAAAGCTGATTGCCAAGCACCAATGGGGCAGAACAATAGGCAAAACACCGGTAAACTTGATCACCAACCCTATCGCAAGCGAAAGCAGTAACGGTCCGCTGGGAAGGCGAAGCTTGACGCCAATAATGCTCACCACCAAGATGGTGCAAAGCGTGATGGCAAAACCTGACCACGAAGGAACGCCCAGCCAATCAATCGGTTCAGCCGCAACACCATCGACGTGAAAGGTTGCTGCAACGACTGTCGCTGCGATAGCGCAACACGCCACACGTAAATATTGCATAAAGGCGACTAATCGCATATCTGCTCCGTAGGATTCAGACATAATGGTCATTGCCGAGGCGGCACCGGGAGATGATCCCCAAATGGCCGTGGTGCCAGGTAATAATCCACTACGACTAAGCAGCCAACCTAAAAAGCTAGACACCAAAATTGTCGAGACGGTCCCCATCAGAAATAGCGGCCATTCCATGGAAATTTTCGCAAATACTGTGAGTGGCAAGCTGTTTGCTATCATCATGCCCAAAATGCCTTGAGCCATTAAAAACATTGGCTTGGGCATTGTCATTCCGGCTCCGCTAACCGCTAAGATGATCGCTGTAATCATGGGGCCGAGCAGAAGCGCTGCGGGTAAATTGGCGTATTCAAAGCACACCACTAAAACAAAAGACACGGCTAATAAGACGGATAATCGCCAAGTGGTAGGCCAACGAGAGGGGGTTTTACAAAGTAATAAAAAGCGAGAGATCATGTCTATCTATCGAAAAAAGCAGTGGTTTAATGGTGCTAAGCATACCTTAAATAAGCTGGTTTTATTGGCGCCTCTGGTGATGTTAACCATACTCGCAACTTATGTTGATGTATTGTCATGTTGGGAATTGACGTGAGCATTAAGGCAGCGCATAGAAAGATACGCCAAAACCCTGACAAGAAGCTGACGGAAGTTTCGTTAGGTTGAGTTTGTTAGGTGAAGGTATCTGTTACCATAGTGTCTGAAAATCCATGCGACTGAAAGGAAAAGAAAAAACCATGCGAACAATTAGTATCTTATGTTGGGTCATCTCTTCGCTCGTTTTAACTGCGTGCGCCAGTGGCCCAATTAGTCGCTCTGATTCAGTCGGGTTCGAAGAAAGCGGCGGAGCCAGTTATTACGCCATGAAGTATCAAGGCCGTAAAACCGCCAGTGGAGAATTGTTTGATCAAAAAGCCATGACTGCTGCTCATAAGCGTTTGCCGTTTGGTTCTAGGGTAAAAGTCACCAACGTTCAGAATGGCAAAAGTGTCGTCGTGCGAGTTAATGACCGTGGGCCGTTCGTTCGTGGTCGGATTATTGACCTTAGTAAGTCGGCTTTTCAGCGCATTGCTAATACGCGTGAAGGGGTGGTTGAGGTTGATATTGAGGTCTTGAACTAGCAAGCATCTCGACACTTTTCCAGCATGCTTGGTGTGAGTTTTATGCTCGCTACCATCTGACCGAAATCGTCTGGGTCTCGCTGAATCGTAAAGCCTAAATGACGGCAAAATTCGATCATGCGCTTGTTTTCGGCCAAGACGATCCCTTTCATCACGCGAATGCCTTTGTCTGCGGCGACTTGCATCAGGCGTCGCATTAGATAAGAGGCCAAGCCTAAACCTTGGAATTCATCTCCCAGCACCACGGCGAACTCACAGCTCTGATCATCAAAGTTGTCGATATAGCGTGCTGTACCAATAAGTAAATCTTTGTCATCTCGCTGGATAACCGCGAGTAAGGCCATTTCTCTGTCGTAATCGATGTGGGACATGCTTGCGAGCATGCGAGGTGTCAGCTCTTCGATATTCGAAATGAAGCGAAAGTAACGAGTCTCGTGAGACATGCTTCGAACAAAATCCGCCAAAATGCCAGAATCTCTCGGTAAAACGGGTCTAACCGTAGCGATTTCTTCATTCTTTAAAATGCGTTCCGATACCCATTGTCTTGGGTAGGGGTGAATGGCGAGGTGTTCATAGCGTCGCCAGTTTTTGCAAAGACGGAGATTGGCTGTGACATCTGCGTAAACACTGCCGCTGTCGTGAAGTCTCACATCGGCCAGTTCTAAGTTTTCAATCTCGGGCAGTTCGCACACCATGGTGGATAAGTTGCGTAGCAAGCTTTCTAATTCAAAGGATTCTTCCCCGGGAAAGGCGCGTTGGATTAAATCCTTTGCCAAGATGGTATTGAGTGGTGGTAAAGCCACGGCTTCGGCTTGTTTATGCTGCTGGGCACCTTCCAAAGATAAGCCAATGGCTGGGCCAAACACAGCGTCTTGAAAGACGCGTAAATGGATAGGGGCGTTCAGCTGATTGGATGACTGACGACGAGTAATTAATCGAATATGAAACAGCTCAAAAATATCTCGTAAAGCATCTGCTGTGGGCGCTTTATCCCCTTGCTTATAAAGCCGGTTAAGTGTGTTTGTGGCTTCTGATACATCGATCTTAAAGCGAAACGCATGGCTGTCTGGTGATTGCTTGGCGAGTAATTGATTACGCTGAAACTGCACTAAAAATTGAAAGCCTTCGATGGCGGTTTCTGGCGTTCTAAATGTTGGGATTCCTGCTTCGTTAATACGCGTGCGCATGTTGGTCATGTTGCCACCGCCTAGCAAACACACCATGACCAGTTTTTTCTGGGTGCGATGTAATTTGATGATGAGATCGTATAAGGAATCGATATCGATAAGAGCGGTCGGGCTGAGTGTTAATAACACGGCTCCGCAGTCTGGACTGCTTAACGCATCGGCAGCGAGGTCGATGAAAAGATCTGTCGCGCAACTTGCCCAAACGGTTGTCACAGGGCCAATGCCGCCACGACCCGCCATGGTGTTTTCTAATTTATCACGCAGCTCGCCTTCTGGCGTGAGCAAATCTATACCAAGTTCGGTGGCGCGTTGTGCTGCCAATTCGCCCGGCCCAGCGCCGTTTCCAATGATTAACAAGGAACCGTCTTTGACACGACGGGCGTTGGTCATGACCGAAGCCGCAGCGATTAGATCATTCAAGCGTCGGCCGCGAACGGCCCCTGTTCGGCTGAGTGCCGCGTCCAACACGCGTTCATCAGCGCCAATAGAATGCTCTGTTACAACCGCAACCGGTTTGCTTCGCCCTGTGGCGCGTAAGCTGCTGAGGAAACGTGTCGGGCGACCAATTTTTTGCAGATACATTAAAATAGCCTGACTGTCGAAATCATTGGATAAATAATCCAATACTTGCGATGGCATCACATCCACTGGTGATCCCATAGAGACGACTTGTGAGAAGCCTATGCCTTGCCAAGTCGCCCAGTCTACAAGGGCGCTGGCGACCGTCCCAGATTGTGACATTAAGGCTAATCGCCCTGATAATGGCTGAGTCAGGCCAAGCCAAGCAAAGACGCCTTGTTTCGGACGACAAATACCAAAGCTGTTTGGTCCAAGTAAGCGCACATTGTGGTTACGCAGCGCTTCTATCAGCGACTCCTGACTGTCTCCTGTCCAGGATAACATTAGCAAAGAGCCAATGCCTGCGGTGCCACAGTCGGCGATAATGTCTTCCATCGATTGAGTATTGTGAGTGCCAACCAAGACAGCAATGTCTGGGCTAGTGGTGAGTTTTGCTAGGCTTGCTACTAATGGAAAGGGAGTTGTTACAGCAGGCTCAACACCTGACAAATACACAGGGCAAGACTTTTGCGCTGCTGTTAACGAGCTTAATAAAGCCAACATAAGCGGGTCGTGGGGATCGTCGCCGGTAAGCACCACCATAGATTTTGGGGCGAGTAGAGATTGTAATGCGTGTTGGCTCACTTAACCTTCTCCAAAATTCAATGTGTGTGTTGAGTTGGTAGTACAGTATTGAAACTGTAGCACAGTCTTCTGTAGTGCGAATTGTAGACCATGGTAGGGTGGACTGTCTTTTTCATTCATGAGATCTTGTCATGCTTACTGCGTTCATGAAATCCTGAAAAGACCTCGGCAGTTTTTAAAAATAAAAAACACTGGAATAAAAATGACAACGGCTTACATCACACACACTTATTGCGACAAGCATGACATGGGCGCTGATCACCCTGAGTCTCCGTTGCGTCTTGGGGCGATTCAAAATCGTCTGATCATGGGGCAGTTGATGGATTTTTTGCGTCGAATGGAATCCGATCCGGCAACGCGAGAGCAGGTTCTTCTTGCCCATGATGAAGCCTACGTAAATTCTATTTTCGCACGCGCGCCAGAAGACGGTCATGTGGAGCTGGAGCCTGAAACCTTGATGATGCCCCATACGCTGGACGCGGCTTTGTATGCCGCAGGCTCGGTGATTAAAGCGGTGGATCTGGTCATGACAGGCGAGATGGACAACGCGTTTTGCGCGATTCGTCCACCGGGACATCATGCGGAATATGACAAAGCCATGGGCTTTTGCCTGTTCAATAACATTGCCGTTGGTACTCGCTACGCCATTGAACAATATGGTTTAGAACGTGTGGCGATTGTGGATTTTGATGTTCACCACGGCAACGGCACGGAAGACATTTTTAAAACCGACCCTAAAGTGCTTTATGCATCCAGCTACCAGCATCCGTTTTATCCTTACAGCGATCCTGGGGCTTCACACGATAATATTTTACATATGCCGCTAGAAGCAGGTTCTGGCAGTGACGCCTTTCAAGCCATTATCTCCGAGCAACTCTTGCCTGCACTTGAAGCTTTCAAACCACAACTGATTATGATTTCAGCTGGCTTTGATGCTCACAAAGAAGACCCAATGGGGCAACTAAGATTAAGCGAGTCAGACTTTACGTGGATTACCGATCTTTTGGTGGATGTGGCAGATCGCCATTGCGGTGGGAAAATTGTGTCTGTCCTAGAGGGCGGCTACAACATAGACGCGCTTGGTCGCGCTGCGTTTTGCCATATTCGTAGCTTGATGAAGATTTGAAACTAACCTAGCCCTATGATGTTAGGGCTAGGTATTTAAAGCCTGACGAACTTACTGCGATAGGGCATTAGGCAGCCATAATGCGATTTCTGGGAATAGACAGAGAATAAAGGCTGCAACACACATCAAAATAAAGAAAGGGAAAGCGGATTTTGCGACTTGCCCTATTTTTTCTCCGGTAAGCCCTTGTAATACAAACAGGTTAAAACCAACTGGTGGGGTGATTTGCCCAAGCTCTATTAAAATGACAAGAAAGATACCAAACCAGATTGGGTCAAACCCTGCCAGAATAACAATCGGCAGAGTGATAGGTAAGCTCATTACGGTAATGGATATGCCATCTAAGAATAAACCTAATATGACGTAAAATACCGCCAACGCTAACAGCAATAAGCTAGGAGAAAGATCCAAACTAGCGATATAGCTGGCAAGTTCAGACGGTAGGTGAAGAAATCCCATAGCGGTGGATAACAGCGCAGCAGAAACCAATATGCTGCAGACCATGGTTGAGCTCAACAAGGTAGCAATCATGGCTTCTTGTATCATTTTAAAAGACAACTGACGCTCTTTAATTAGAATAACAAGTGTTGCAAATACACCAACGGCAGCAGCTTCTGATGGAGTTGCTATGCCTGAGTAAATGGCTCCCATAACAATGACGATCAGAGAAATAACAGGCAGCAGGAGAAATATACTTTCTAATTTTCCCGCTGTGTCAGACTTTTCAGGCGGGCATAGCGAAGGGTTTAACAAGGCTCTGATCACTATGTAGCCAGAATAAAGCGCCGCAATTAAAATACCGGGTAAAACTCCCGCCATAAAAAGCTTACTGATTGAAACTTCTGACTGGATTCCGTAAACGATCATCACAAGAGACGGTGGAATTAACAACCCTAAACTACCCGCGCCAGCTAAAGATCCGATGGACAAGCTTCGGTCATAACCACGCTTTTTCAGTTCTGTTGTGGTGATTTTACCGACGGTTGCTGTGGTGGCCGCACTTGATCCACTTACCGCTGCAAATAGTGCGCAGCCAAACACATTTGTGTGAAGTATTCCGCCTGGGATTTTTTTTGTCCAAGGTTCTAATCCGCGAAATAATCTATCCGAAATATCAGAGCGAAAAATTAGCTCGCCCATCAAAATAAAAAGCGGGATGGCTGATAATTCCCACGAGTTGGCAGATCGAAAAAGAATACGACTGAGTATGGCGCCAGCTCGGTCCATGCTGACATCGCCAATCACAATGAGAGACAGCAAGGCAACGATTGCTAGGCCTGAAAATACCCAAACACCAAGCCCGAGAACCAAGAGAATTAGGGCGATAACGCCAACGGCTGATAATACAATTTCCATCTTATTTATTTATCTCGATTCGGGGGACTTGGCGTGTAGATACGAGTACAAGTATTCTGACAAATAGGGTTAAGCACAAAAGAGTTAAGCCAACTAACACCATGCCTTCCGGAATCCACAAAGGAGTTTCAGCAATAGACTCACTAGTGATATTGCGCTTAAAGCTTCGGGATACATTGATATACCAATAACATGAAACCCAAAAAAACATGGCAAAAGAAGCGAGAGAGATAAACGTATCTAATACCCAATGGTGCTTCTCAGGGATTCGGTCGCTTAAAATATTAACCTTAATGAGTCCGTTTCTTTCTAAACTGTAGCCTAACCCTAGAAAGGTAATCGTTGCGATTGCGTAACCAACGAACTCATCAAGAACATACGTTGATGTTCCGAAAAAGCGTAAGACAATTTCTAACAAGATGTGACATAGCAGGTACGCGATAAGCAACATTGCCAATGCACCAGACAGCTGGTTCAGCCGTCTGGAAAATATAGCCAAAGAACGGATGATCATTTGTTTTTCTCAAAATCCGCCATGATATCGCTACCAGATTTCCCCGTGTCCTCTAACCATTCTTTCAATGATGGTTTAGCGGACTCTTGAAGCCAGCCAATAAAGTCTTTTGAAAGATCTTGATGGATGGTTACCTTGTTTGCAGAAAGTTCTTTGTAGTTGTCTGCTACGCGGGTTCTTACTGTTTTCCAGTTATGCTCGTCTGTTAACGCGGCCGCTTTCAAAATGGCACTTTGTTCATCACTGGATAAATCATCAAACACATCTTTGTTCATATGAACCATGTTTAGAGGAATGGCGTATTGAATCGCGCTGTAGTTATCTAGGTGCTCCCAAAACTTACCGCTAGCACCTGCGTCAGCAGAAGTAAGTACCGCTTTAATACCACCTGTGGACAGCTGAGGAACAACGTCCCCCCAGGATAACTTAATAGGTTCGGCGCCTGCTTCACGTAGGGTTAATGTGCCATTTTTGTCATAAGTGCGGATTTTTAAATTAGCGAGTTCTTCTTTTGTTGTAACTGGCTTTTGAGACCAAATGCCGCTGGCAGGCCAAGGAGAAGCGTAAAGAAGAATTTGTCCATTTTGAGCAAAGACCTTTTGGTAATACGGTTTAGCAATTTGATAAAGCTTCTCTGCTTGATCTTCGTTTTCAACGATAAAAGGCAATGAAGACAATAAAAAGATAGGGTCAATTCCGGCCATGCTACCAGCCAATGTATCAGCAATTTGGATAGCATTGTCGGCTACAGCGTAAAAGTTATCAGTGGATTTAAACCCGAGAGAGCCACCGGTATGAAGCGTGATATCAATGTCACCTTTGCTAAGTTTGGTGACTTGATCAATGAAATATTTATCACCTTCAGCGTGAATTGATGTCGCATTGTACTCGTTTGAGAAGTCAAATTTGGCGGCTAAGGCGAATGGAGCTTGGGACAAGGCGATGGAAACTAACAAAAGGCTAGAGCGGCGCATATGACTTTATTCCTTCAAGAGTGGGGATCATTCCACTCTAGGCCGCTTCTATCTTGGTTGGGTTCGCTATAACGACAAAAGACTGATGGAAAGCGACACCGTCTTAGCCGTTGAGGAATAGCTGACAGCAATCAGGCTTATTTGATTGATGCTGATTTTACGTGTCTTGAAAAGTGCGTCGCGTATCTGTTGGTGGTTGGCCAAAGAAGCGATGGTAAGTACGGCTGAAATGAGCCGAGCTGACAAAGCCACAAGCCACAGATATTTCAAAAATGCTGAGGTTCGATTGTTGTATTAGCTGACGTGCGCGGGTTAAGCGGTATTCCATGTAATATCGAGCGGGTGTGACGCCGACATTAATTTTGAACAATCTCTCTATTTGTCGACGTGAAATACCAACTAACTTAGTGAGTTCATCAATGCTTAATGGATCTTCAATGTTATTTTCCATTAGTTGGATGGCTTCTTTGATGCAATCAGGCGTATGCGTTTCGGATCGTAAAAAACGGTTAGTGCTTTTGGTGTCAGCATTGTTTGTTCGATCCGAACCTATCACTTCCGCTACGGCTTGGGAGCAATCTGTACCATAAGAGCTTTTTATAAAGTGAAGCATCATGTCCAGCGCTGTGTTTGGGCCACAACAGGTGAAAAGCCCGCTGTCTTCGGTAAAAGAAGAGGTCGAAAGGTTCAGCGCTGGGAAGCGCTCTCTCATAATGGCCTTATTATCTTGGTGGATAGAAATAGAATCACCGAGTTTGATTTTGCTGTCGGCAATGTAGAAGCTGCCGTTCCACAGCCCCATGATGGTGGCGTTTGCCTGTGCTGCTTTGACTATTTTCTTATTAAGAGAAGGCTCTGGCTTGAGAGAGCTACGGAAGCCTCCGCATATAATTAAGATAGAGTCTTTAGCGAGCTCTATGTCTTCAATGGTGCCATCGGTGGCTATTTCGATAGAAATATCAGACAGTGCTTTTTTATCTTTTAAGCCGTACGTTTTGCATTCGTAAATCGGGTGGTCGTGCACTAGATTAAGCGTTACAAGTGTGTCGAGCGCGATAGAGAAGGACGACATAGAGAAGTGATCGAGTAAAACAAAGTTCGCTCTTCTTGTCGGTGTAGAAGCGTTTTTAGTGGGCGTCGAGCTAGAATAAGCAAGGTTCGAGCGCTTCAGATGGCTCTGAAACAAAGAGGTATTGAGCTTTTCGCTGACTTCCAACATTCTTTACCCTTTATAGTTTTTTGTAGACACAATATCCGATTTTCAAAGCAAAATAAATGCCGCCAATTCTAAAGTATAGACTTTAGAATTGGGTTGTTGGTAACAATCAGCGGGATAAGCGCTTTATATTTTAGGGCGACGCATGTTGTTATTTTTCCCAGCTTAACAATGTGGGCTTTTGTGCGTCATTGGCAAAAAAGTAACCTGCTTTTGGTGTGACGTATAAAGTTTGGCCTTTTTCAAAGCAGTTCTTATCAAAGGCTTTGTGAGGCAGATCGATTTCCCATACGTCGTTGCTTTGCCAATCAATCGGAGTCAGTTCTAGGCGAACTTCAGCACCAATCGGGTTGATCGCAATCACGCGCAGCGGCAAGTTGGCTTGCGCCGTTGGTTCTCTTGAGACAAAGAATTCATGGGAGCGAATGTACAACTGACCGTCTTTTTGTTCAGCGCCCTCTGGTAAGACGATATTTGCTTGCTGGTTGTGCCATTTGCCATTTTCTACTTTGCCATCAAAAACATTGGCGTTACCAAGGAAGTCGAACACAAATCGGCTGTTTGGTGAGGCATAAAGCGCACCTGGCTGGTCGATTTGCTCGATGTGCCCGTTGCTCATCACCACAACACGATCAGACAACTCCAAGGCTTCTTCTTGGTCATGGGTGACAAACACGCTGGTGAAACCTAGTTCATCGTGCAATCCACGCAGCCAGCGACGTAACTCTTTACGAACCTTGGCATCTAATGCGCCAAAAGGTTCGTCTAGCAGCAAGACTTCTGGCTGAGTCGCCAATGCACGCGCCAAGGCAATACGTTGCTTTTGACCGCCAGAAAGCTGAGACGGGAAACGGTTCGCAAGGTGCTCAAGTTGCACCATTTCCAACAAATGCATTACGCGGGTTTTTATTTCAGTCGGGCTTGGTCGCTCTTTACGGGGCAAGACTTCGAGACCAAAAGCCACATTGTCTGCCACTGTCATGTGGCGGAACAAGGCGTAGTTTTGGAATACAAAGCCGACGCGACGATCACGAACATGCAAGTTGGTCACGTCTCGGTCGCCAAATTTAATACGGCCAGTGTCGGCGCCTTCAAGCCCTGCGATAATGCGCAATAAGGTGGTTTTGCCTGAACCTGAAGGTCCGAGCAAGCCTATCATTTCGCCTTCGTTGATATCTAATGACAAAGGTGACAAGGCTTGAAACTGCCCAAAGTGTTTGGAAATGTTTTCAATCAAAATACTCATTGTGTCACCTGTCTTTCTTTTTCAGCTTCAATTTTTAAACTACGTTCCTGACGCCATTCAATAAAGGCTTTCAACAACAAGGTAAGTAGGGCAATCATCGCTAGTAGCGATGCGCTGGCAAAGGCTGCAGCGGCTTGGTAATCCTCATATTGCAACTGAACGTGCAGCGGCAAGGTATTGGTTTCTCCGCGAATATTGCCAGACACCACGGAAACGGCACCAAATTCGCCCACAGCACGAGCGTTGGTCAGGATAACGCCATAAATCAGCGCCCATTTGATATTTGGTAACGTCACTCGGCGGAACAATTGCCAGCCAGAAGCGCCCAGAATCACCGCAGCTTCTTCGTCTTCTCGGCCTTGCTGTTGCATCAAGGGAATCAATTCACGGGCCACAAATGGACAAGTCACAAATACCGTCACCATGACGATGCCAGGCCAAGCAAACATCAATTGGATGTCTTGGTCATACAGCCAAGAGCCTATCCAGCCGTTGTTGCCGTACAACAATAGATACAATAAACCAGCTACCACAGGCGAAACCGCGAAGGGAATATCCATCAAGGTCATCAAAATTTTGCGACCAGGGAACTCAAAGCGCGTTACCGCCCATGCGAGCATCACGCCAAAGACCAAGTTAATAGGTACGGTTAACGCCGCAACAACCAAGGTTAAACCAATGGCGTGCAAGGTATCGGCTTCCACCAAACTGTTGAAATAGTGCGCAGCGCCTTCCACAAAGGCTTGCTGGAAAATGGCAATGAGCGGAACAACCAGCAAGATTGCCGTCAACAATAAGGTGATGCCAATAAGCAAACCTTTTACCAGAGGGCTATCGCCGACTCGCAGCTGGTGTTGCCCAGATGAAGATTTAGAAGATGACATAATATTCTGTTCCTAACTGCGTCCGTGAAGGCGACGTAAATAACGCGCCTGCCAAATGTTAATGGCGAACAAGAGAACCAGTGACGCCATCAGCACAACCGAGGCAATGGCGCTGGCGGCAGGGAAATCGAACTCTTGTAAGCTAACGAAGATCATCAAAGACGTAATTTCGCTAACGTATGGCATGTTGCCCGCGATAAAGATTACCGCGCCAAATTCACCTAGACTACGCGTAAATGACAAGGCAATGCCCGTCATCAAAGCAGGCCATAAGGCGGGGAAAATAACCCGACGAAATACGGACCAATCAGACGCGCCCAGTGTCATTCCGGCTTCTTCCTCTTCTGGAGAAAGTTCTTCCAAGACGGGCTGAACCGTTCTAACCACAAAGGGAATGCTGGTAAACGCCATAGCGAGGACAATCCCCCAAGGCGTATAAGCGACTTTTAGACCTAGGCTTTCGAGTATTTCACCGTACCAACCGTTTTGAGCGTACAAGGTCGCTAAGGTGATACCGGCAACGGCTGTTGGCAAGGCAAAAGGCAAATCCACCAAGGCGTCTAGAATACGGCGTCCAGGAAAGTCGTAGCGCACCAATACCCAAGCGAGTAGAAGGCCAAAAAAGCCATTGAAAACAGAGGCAATCAACGCTGCCCACAAGGTTACTTTGTAACTGGCGACCACGCGTTCATCGCTGATGACTTGCCAATATCTGTCCCAACCCATGTCGACGGATTGCATAACCAAACCTGTCATAGGAAGCAAAAGGATCAAACTGATAAATAGCAGGGACGTGCCCAAGCTTAAACTGAGTCCGGGCAAGACTCGCTTATGGCGAGGTCTGGTGTCAGCCGCGCTTAGATGTGTTGCCATGTGGTTGCCTATTATGGTCTTAGTAAGAAAGTTTCAACAATAAAACGTACAAGTCAGAAACAGAAAAGCCGAACACGCAAGCGTATCCGGCTAGACATTATCTATTCTGATATTAGCGACGCTGTAGTTGGTCTAGTTTACCACCATTTGAGAATAATTCTTTAGTGGCTTGTGGCCAACCGCCAGCAATGTTTTCAACGGTTAGTAAGCTAACCTCTGGAAACTTGTCTGCAAACTCAGCTTTAACAACATCGTTGTGTACACGATAGTTAAAACCCGCCAATAGACGCTGAGATTCTTCGCTGTACAAGTAGCTTAGGTATTCACGAGACACGTCTTCTGTACCATTTTTCTTCGCGTTTTTCTCTACAACAGCGACAGGGAATTCTGCCAAGATAGAGGTTTTAGGTACAACCACTTCGTATTTGTCTGCGCCATATTGGTTACGAATGTTGTTTACTTCAGATTCGAACGTAATCAATACATCACCGATGCCACGTTCAACGAACGTCGTTGTTGCACCACGGCCGCCAGTATCAAATACAGAGACGTTTTTCAGGAAAGTACCTAAGAAATCATCAATTTTTGCTTCGTTGTCTTTGCCAAACGTTTTTTGTGCGTAACCGTAAGCCGCTAAGAAAGTGTAACGACCGTTGCCCGATGTTTTAGGGTTTGGAAACACCAATGCCACATCATTACCTGCTAGATCGCCCCAGCTTTTAATGTTCTTGGGATTACCTTTACGAACTAGGAAGGCAATTGTTGAATAATAAGGCGAGCTGGCATTTGGAAATTCGTTTTTCCAATCTGCTGGGATCATTTTGCCTTTGTCATGCAACACTTGAACATCAGTGACTTGGTTAAAAGTAACCACATCGGCAGACAAGCCATTCATAATGGCGTTGGCTTGTTTTGAAGAACCCGCATGAGACTGTTTGATCTCGATCGTTTTGCCGGTTTTTTCTAGCCAATGTTTTTCAAAGGTTGGGTTGTAAGTGGCAAACAATTCACGTGCAATATCGTAAGACGTGTTAAGGATAGTTTGATCTGCAGCCGACGCTTGAACGGCGCCGCTCAACAATAATGTACCAATAATAGATTTTAAAAAGCGTGGCTTAGATTTCATAGTGACCTCATCTGGGAAGCTTAATATTTCATTAAGAGTGAGGTTACTTAAAAGATTTAGTTATTACAATGTCTTTAAATAAACTATTTTGGAATATAGATAAGGCGATTTTCACATCACACACTGCCTTCTTTTTCGATGACTAAAATGCGTGCTTTACCAACAGAGTGTGCAACGTGTTCAGTGCTGTTTATAAGGCTGATCCGTGCAATGCAAACGCGTGGTGACACGGCAATATCCAGCGTGCCCCAATTCCTCTCAATTATCCGCATGGAAAGTTGTTTTTACGGTGAGCAGCATAATCAGAATCTTTGCTAATTAATGTTGATCTTATTTTGAATTTAGCCCCATTCCAAGCCGAGTCAGTAGTCTTAAAAATAGTATGTGCTTGTTGACGGTATACCTTGTAGTGCTTTGCTCCATGTAGGGGGATTGGATGATTGTGCATGCAATAAGAATATCAAAGGCCTTTTTAATGCGTTTTTTTGCATTTTTAGATTGATTGAGTTAATAACCCCCTCCAGCATAACTAACACAACAGTTAGTGTAGCAAGACGCTCTTAATCAATGCGCGGAGTGGGCCGTGCGATGGGGTATTTAAATAATAATGAGGCACTTATGAATAAACTAATTAGCAGTTCCATTTTAACCTTGTCAATTGCAGGGTTTGCAGCCAATGCGCTAGCCGATACAACCATCCGTGTAACATCTCAGTTGCCCGCCACTCATCCCGTTAGTAAAAACTGGATCGATTTTGGCAACCTTATTGAAGAAAAATCTGATGGTGAGCTAAGTGTGCAACTGTTCCCATCAGCGCAACTATTTAAAGACAAAGAAGTTCCTGAAGCGGTAGGTTCTGGTGCTATTGATGCAGGCACGACCTTTATTGGGCGTTTTGCAGGATCTGTTCCTGCGGTTGATGTGGTCGCTGTTCCGTTTATTTTTAACGATGAAGATAATATTCGTGCCGCCGTTGCTCCGGGCTCTGATTTACGTAAAGCGATTGACAGTAAAATATTAGAAGAAACCGGTGCTCGTGTACTTTGGTGGCAGGCATTTGGTCGTAATGTGTACTTGAGTAATGGCGATGCGATTACTGAGCCTGGCGATATTGAGGGCAAAAAAGTACGTACCTACGGCAAGGTTCATGGTTGGACTATCGAGGCATTGAATGGCGCGCCGACGTTGCTGTCTGGTTCTAAGCAGTTTCTTGCTTATCAACAGGGTGCTGTTGACGTGGGTATGACCGGCGCGTCTGCAGTGAAATCTCGTAAGCTATACGAGGTGATGGATAATATGACGTTGACATTTGATAGCGCGATTGAGTTCCTCGCTGTGATCAATAATGACGTCTACGAGAGCCTTTCTGACGAAGAGCAGGCGATCATTCAGGAAGCGGCTCGAACAGTAGAGCAGCAACTACGTGATCAGGTTTACGCAGAAGAAGCGCAAACAGTCGAAGAAATGAAGCAATACATGAATGTTGTCACCCTGACGCCTGAGCAGCGCCAATCTTGGCAGCAAGCGACACAGTCTGTTGTGGACCGTTTTGTAGAAGAAACAGGTGAAACTGGTGCGGCAGCGGTCTCCGCAATCCGCTCAGTTCAATAGATATCATTATTCTTGTTAGGAGTAACACATGTTGTTGCGCTGTATTGACACCGTATCTGAGTGGACGGGCAAGTTATGTGCTTGGAGTCTATTCGCGGTGGGATGTTTCATAACCTATGAAGTGGTCATGCGTTATGTGTTTAATGCGCCCACTATTTGGGTGGATGAGGTCAGCCGTGTGCTGATGGTATGGTCTGTGTATTTAGCGGCTGCGTTTGCGTTAAAGCATAAAGAAATGGTGGTGATTGAGTTGGTATTCCGTACGCCGGGGACTCTTGGGCGCAAACTTAGCGACAGCTTTGCCTTGGTGTTTATGTTTATCTTTGCGGTTGTTTCTTGCTTCTATGGTTTTGAGCTTTGGATGAAGTCTACTTTAGCAGGCCATACGACGGATACTTACTTAGCATTGCCAAAATGGTTTACTCATGCACCTGTCTGGTTGGGCTCCGGTTTACTGGTGCTACAAGGAATCGCTGAGTTAATTCGCGTCTGGACTGCTGTTCCCAATGACGAAGAAGTATCAGGAGCCACACACTAATGGAAGCATTATTTATTCTAGTGGCATTGTTGGCTCTATTGGTCCTACGCACGCCTGTTGCTTTTGCTCTGGGTGGTCTAGGGATTATTTTATTGGCGCTGAAAGGCCTGCCCATGGTTGGGGTTCCAACGCGTCTTCATGGCGCAATGGATAGCTTTGAGTTGCTTGCGGTACCTATGTTTCTGCTGATGTCGAATGTGCTATTGCGAGGCGGAGTTGGCAAAGATTTATTTGCAGGTGTTCAGTCTTGGGTCGGGCATTTTCCCGGAGGGTTGGGTGTTGCGACGATTTTATCTTGTACGCTTTTCTCCGCGATTTCTGGCTCATCTGTTGCTACGGCAGCGACCATTGGTACGATAGCCATTCCGGAGATGATTCAGCGTGGCTACGATCGTCGGTTTGTCTTTGGCATGTTGGCGGCGGGCGGCACTTTGGGGATCTTAATCCCGCCTTCTATTCCGTTAATTATATATGGCATCGTCTCTGAATCATCTATCAAAACGTTATTCTTAGCGGGCGTTGCACCGGGATTATTCTTGGCGGTCGCCTTTATTATTTACGGTGTATTGTTTGCTCGCTTTTCTAGCCAGTACCAAGCTATGCCGAAGGTTGATTGGCCGGAACGCCTACAGGCCTCATTAAAAGCATTGCCTACTGTACTATTAGCAGTATGTATTATTGGTTCTATTTATGCAGGTATTGCAACGCCATCAGAAAGTGCTGGACTTGGCTTTGTCTTGGCGCTGTTAATGACGTTTGCCATGGGACGGATGAACTGGGCACTACTTAAAGAGAGTGTTGAGCATACGTTAAAGACAACTGTGATGGTGATGTTAATCGTAGCGGGTGCCAAAGTATTCTCTTATGCGATTACGTTGTACATGTTGCCGCAAACTATCAGCATGCTATTGACGCAACATATATCAACGCCAGGTCTGTTCATTCTTGCGGTTGGCTTAGTTTTGTTTTTGATTGGCTTCTTTTTAGAAAGTCTATCCATGTTGCTAATCATGGTCCCTGTGTTATTGCCAGCGGTACTGAATATGGGAATAGACCCGATTTGGTTTGGTATTTTCTTTGTGATCTTGATTGAGACAGCCTTGATTACACCACCAGTAGGGATGAATCTGTTTATCATTCAAGGGGTGGCGAAAGCATCGCTGCAGGATGTTTCCAAAGGAGCGTTACCTTTTGCCGTCATTATGATTGTCACCGCGGTATTGCTATGGTTTTGGCCTGACTTAGCTCTGTATGTGCCTTACCATCTTGCTCGATAACAGCGGAGAAGGTGCCCATGCCAGTATTATTTTGGTGTGGGCATCTAGGGAAGCATAAAGAGGTTCAGACATATAACGGTAAGCGATGGATCTTGTTAGTTATGCTTATAAATATCATTTATGAGGCTGATTCGTCCAATGCAAACTAGTCGTCACACCATTCATATTGGCAATGTCCAAAGCAGCCCAAGCACGATCTGCGGTGAAGTCTTTGGCTGTGATGAATGTCATTGTTTGATTCCTAAATAATAGAGATAACACGACGTTAGAATGCCATGGCTGTGAAGACAAGGCGTCGATATGTCTTAGGCTAAAATGGCAGTGATAAAAGTCAAAATACGGGCTGGATGTGGCAAAGTGTTGGCATGTTAGATAATTGGGGAGAGGCTTCTAGTAAATATCTCTATCATTGGTCCATAGTTACATTCTAAACATCCAAGAATATTAGATTCAATCCATTGATCTTTTGATATGCCTTCAAAGCTTAAATTGTAGCCGCAATGGATAGCCAGATGTTCAAACAATAGGCGCTGTGTTCTTCCGTTCCCTTCTCGGAATGGGTGAACCATATTCAATTCAATATAAAATTCTGCCATTTCTTGGCAAAAATCATCGAAACCTAAGTGTTCAAAAAAGTCTTTTTTTCTTAATTGGTCAAATAACTTGTTGGCTTCTTTTTGTATAAATTCAGGCTGGCAAAAACGGGTGTCTTGCTTTGAAATCGCAATGGTTCGTATTTTTCCTGCCCATTCATATAAATCTCCGAAGAGTTTTTCGTGCAGAAGGCAAAGATAGGGGAAGTCGTAGGGTGCGGGTTGAAAGTCAATATCAGCAAGCGCAAGAGTAGATAGCTGGTTCTCTATATCGCTTAACTCTACGGAATCTTTAATACCAAGTTTATTGATTAAAGTACTGGAGTTTGAATAGGTATACGGGTCTTGGCCTACACCGTATTTATCTACCACAGGATCAACCTAAGTATTTCTTTAAAAGTTGTTCTTTTTTTACCTTTCTTTCTGATGCGCTGAGAGAAAGTAAGGATTTGTCTACAGAATAACCTTCTAAACGCATGCTTTCGACGAAGTTATCGCCTTTTTTGCTTGTGTAAGCTTGCTGTTTAGAAGTCAGAGATAGCGTTGGTTTGTGTCTCATTTTGATTCCCTTAGCGAGTAAGTTTATCCAGTATAACCTAGTCTATTACAGGCTTCTATTCCTAATCTTGGTTAAAAAGGGAGCACATTTTTGTCATGTTCAGAAGCCTAAACTGCGGAAAAATAATACCGTGAGACCTTTTCAGATATCATAATGATGCACAGAATATTGCTTGGCGTAATGTTCCATGCCATCTGGAATAAAGGCTTTATGCCAGTCTTCTCCTAAAAACTCGATTAGCTTGTCTTTACTCTGCCACTTGGAAATCATTGAGTACTCATTGGGATTTGACTCAACAGGAAAACCAATTTCGATAGACTCACAACCTTCTTGAGTCTCAAGGGCGCCGACAGATAAGCTGCGGAACTTAGTTTCAAACTCTTCTCGATATTCAGGGTAAATCTCAACACGAAAAAATCTTATAATCATTTTAATGTATCGATAACACCTGATTGAAATCTGGATTGTCTTGAATGGTTGCTAGTACTTTATGCCTTCGGCAAACAGCTTCTGACTTCCTCAACAAGTTGAAATTCATTCTGGATGGCGACAGCTTATTCTAATGGTTATTTTAAATCTTCGTAAAAGCCCATTTCAACAGCCTATTTAGCTTAGATTAGGCTGTTGTTATTTTAGCGCATTTTTCATGCTTATGTCCTTGCTTCCCTTCCTCGAAATCTATATTGTACTAGTACGCGAATACAAAGCCTCCTTGTGAGAGTCGAATCCTATGAAAGATTTGGTCCAGTTTTTAACCGAAGCCGGTGACGATGTGGTGTTGGAGAAGCGCTTGAAAGCTTTGCTAACACCGAAGGAAATCAACGAAATGCAACACAGGTTACAAATTTTATCTCTGTTGGAGCAGGGTGTTCCGCAGCGAGACATTGCGAAACAATTGGGTGTGGGTATTGCCACTGTGACCCGTGGTTCCAGAGCATTGAAGGAATTAAAAGAGATATGAGTTCATATAACAAAAAGCCGCAGCGCATCACGCTGCCGCGCAAACCTAAGTACATTACCATCAGTTCTGCCTGCGATTTTTTTGACCTGTTTAAGAAGGTTGAGAAGCGTTTTGACAACTGTTTTATGTTGGAATCTCTTGGTGAAGAGAGCTTTATTTCCCGCCATTCGATTATCGGTTTTGATCCTGAGAAATTGATTTGGGCCGAAGGCAAGAAGCTGTTTATCCAAGAGCGTGATGGCAGCACGGAATCGTTTGAATCCGACAATCCATATTACTTGCTACGTGACATTGTGCCGCAGAATATTTTGTCGCGCGGTTTTGCTGGTGGTTTAACGGGTTATATCGGTTACGACAGCATGAACTATTTCGAGCCAAGCTTGGATCTGCAATCGAGCGAGATGTTCGATGCGTTTCGTTTTGGCCTGTACAAAGATGGTCTGATTCTGGACAAGATGACGGGCGAAGTTTTCTATTTCTATTATGAAGACGAGTCTGGTGATGGAAACCGTGTGGAATTAGTGAATAGCATGATGGCGGAAGAAACGCCAGAAAACGGTCCATTTTTGGTCACGCCTGCAGGCGAGTCCATGAGTAAGAGCGATCACGCGGATGCGGTTGCTAAGGTGAAGCAAGACATTATCGACGGTAAGATCTTCCAGTGTGAAGTGGGCTTTAAAAAATGGTTCGATATGGAAGGTGACACCATCAATTTGTACGAGCAATTGCGTGAAGTGAACCCTTCGCCGCAAATGTACTACATCAAGTTTGGTGAGCAAAAGGTGATTGGTGCCAGCCCAGAGTTGTTGTTCCGTGTGCGTCAAGGGGAAATGGAAACCTTCCCGCTAGCGGGTACGGCGAAGCGTGGTAAAGACGCGGCTGAAGACACCGCCTTTGCGCGCGCTTTGTTGAACGATCCAAAAGAAATCGCCGAGCACAATATGATTGTCGATTTGCATCGCAACGACATTGGCCGAGTGGCGCGATTTGGTACAGTGAAAGTGCGCAGCTTGATGGATATTAAACGTTTTAGTCATGTTCAGCACATTTCCAGCGAGATTGTCGGCATCATGGCCGAAGATCACGACATGTTTTCAGCGTTGGCAAGCAACTTCCCTGCGGGAACTTTGACGGGCGCACCGAAAATCGAAGCGATGAAGATCATCGATGATTTGGAAAACGATGGCCGTGGCCCTTACGGTGGCGCGGTTGGTCAATTCTCTTTCAATGGCGATTGTATGTTTGCGATTCCAATTCGAACCGTGTTTGCCAAGGGTAACAAAGCTTATGTGCAAACCTGTGGCGGCAATGTGTATGACTCCAATGCCGAAGACGAATACGAAGAAATTCAACGCAAATTTGCTGGCACCAAGCGCGTATTAGACAGTTTCGCGCCAAACGCGAATCAGGAGTAAGGGAAGCATGAAAGTTTATATTATCGACAACTACGATTCCTTCACTTACAACCTGTATCAGTTTATTGGTGAAGTATTAGAAACCGAGAAAAGCCGTGGCGAAATCGACGCGTTTGAGGTGATTGTTAAGCGTAACGATGAAGTGACATTAGACGACATTCGTGCCGCTGCGCCAGATCGTATTATTATTTCCCCAGGGCCAGGTTCGCCAGATGATAAAGCCTACTTTGGTGTCTGCGCGGACGTGATTTTAGAGTTCGGTAAAACCATTCCATTAATGGGTGTTTGTCTTGGTATGCAGGGTATTTGTCATGTATTTGGCGGCAAAGTGGTCAAAGCGCCATTGCCAATGCACGGTAAAACCAGCCCGATTACTCACAATGGCGAAGGTATTTTTCATGACATTCCAGACCAACTAGAAGTCATGCGTTATCACTCGCTCATCGCCGAAGCGGAAAGTTTCCCAGATGTGTTGGAGGTGACCGCTTCTGTTGGTGAGTTAAAAGAAGCGGACTTTAAGGACATCGCGACGATTCACAAAGGCGGTAAGTTTGAATTGATGGGCGTGCGTCACAAAGAATACCCGATCCAAGGCATTCAGTTTCATCCAGAATCCTTCGCCACTGAAGGTGGCAAAGACCTGATCAAAAACTTCTTATTTCAGGTTTGATTCATTAGAAATTCAGTACCTTTGAAATAGTAGAAAGCAGTGTCCAATAGTGGTCGCTGCTTTTTTTGTGTTTAAAATATAGTCTCAAGACTATAATTTATTAAAATAGCTAACGTATAAAAGTCGAGGTGAGTAATGGCTAGAACACTTGATAAATTAATTTCAGATCAGAAGCCTGAAATAGTAAAAAATGCCCGTAAAAAAGCAGAGGATATGGTACTTGGCATTCATCTGTCCCAGTTACGTGAACGCATGCAAATCACTCAAGAAGATATGGCAAAAACGCTGGGCGTGAAGCAACCGACGATTGCTGGAATGGAACGCAAAGGCCGAGATGTAAAGCTATCTACTTTAAAGCGATATGTAGAAGGGGCTGGTGGCAAACTAACCTTAGATGTTGAATTGCCAGATGGCAGCCATTATGGGTTTAATTTATAAGGCAGTGTAACTATAAATTCTTATTTCTAACGCGAATTTTTGCCTTAAAATCATCCATCTGAGCGTTGGCTTCTTCGTTTGACACAAATACAGCAAGGCCGTTTTCCATGCGATCGAAAGCGGCGTTAACTTGTTGTGTTAACCAAGTATCGTGAGATATTGGGTCATCTTTTTTATTCGTTTCAAATGCCATTTTAGATGTCATTGCTTACTCCTTAATCCATTGCCAAGTGCGTCCAAGCCATTCGTAAAAGGCGCGTTGGCTTTTGTAGGCTGCGTTGGCGTCGATTTGCCAGTCGCTCTTTTCAGATCCTAAATACATAGCAGGCGCCGGGATGATGTTTATCCCTGCTTTTTCGAAGAAAATAGACGCACGTTTTAGGTGTGAGGCTTCTGTTACCAAGGCTGCGAGTTTCCCTTCTAAATACGGTTTCATCATGTTGGCTTCCTCTTCGGTGTCTTTGGCGAGAGGAAAGGCTTTAATTCGGTTGGGTTGTACGCCTAATTCTATGGCTGCTCGGCGCATGACTTCTGCGTGAGGTTCTGTCATTTCACCAGAGTAACCAGACACAAATAATTGTGCGTTTGGGTTGGCCTTTAAAATGCGCAAACCTTCCTCAAGTCTGAACAGTGCGCTGTTGCCTAGTGCCATGATTGCCGGTGTATTGCTTAAATCTTTGTGGCCACTGCCGAGGACGATAACGGCATCCACTGGCTGTTCAATATTAAACACAGGATAATCGTGTTCGACCGTTGCAATGAGTGAATTCGCTACAGGATTCCAACTGGTTGAGCCTAATAAAAGTATGGCGCAGAATAGAATGAGTTTGGCGAGTTTGGGCCATTTATTCATCAGCAAAAGCGCGAGACACATGGCCAGCAAAGTGAGAGGAATTGGCATCAGCATATAGCCTATGAATTTCTTAAGGTAAAAAAGAATAAGGCTCATGATAGATCAGTAATCATTGTAAAAGGCGTTTTAGAATAACGCTTTATAGGTAAAATAGTCGCGTCTTTTACGTGGATTTTAGAAAAATGATGACGCCCGAGATCTTTATTAAGCGCCAATGCAAAGCCGACACAGTAGAACGAACGTCATTGATTCAGTCGCTGTGGAGCGGTTATGGCGAGGTAGTGCGTTATTCACTCACAGGAAAAGAAGCGCCATCGTCTTCTATTATTGCCAAGCATTGCTCGTTTCCTTCAGAAGTGAGTCATCCTAGGGGCTGGCATTCGGATCACGCGCATCTACGTAAAGTGCGTTCCTATGAAGTAGAGCAGAATTGGTATCGACATTGGGCGCCCCGTTGCAATCTATCGGCGCGTGTTGCGCGGTGTTATGGGAACTTTCATGACGAGAGCACAGGGCAGCGATTAACCTTATTAGAAGATTTAGACGCTGCTGGTTATGCGGACCGATATAGCGCTCATAATCTCGAGTATGTCATGTCTTGCATCCATTGGCTGGCGGCATTTCATGCGGGCTTTATCCATCAAACGCCGCCTGCTGATTGGCCGAATGATTTATGGCGCAAGGGAACCTACTGGCACCTTGATACTCGACAGGATGAGTGGTCTGTTATGGCGGAGGGAGAGTTGAAATCTGCTGCATCTGAATTGGCTGCATGTTTGGATAACGCACGTTTTAAAACCCTTGTTCATGGTGATGCCAAGGTGGCGAATTTTTGTTTTTCTCCACTCGATAATCAGGTGGCCGCTGTGGACTTTCAGTATGTTGGTGGTGGCATTGGTGTTCAAGATTTTGCGTATCTTTTAGGGAGCGCATTATCTGAGTCTGAGTTAGCGAAAAATATAGACTATTTATTGGAGTACTATTTCTCTGAGTTGGGGCGTGAGCTGATGGCGCAAGGAGAGTCTCAAGCCTTTGCCCAAGAGGTTGTTGAAGAGTGGCAATATTTATTCCCTATCGCTTGGGCAGACTTTCATCGCTTTATTATGGGCTGGTCTCCGACTCATCCGAAGAACACGCCTTTTAGTCAACAGCTTACCGAGCAGGCACTAAGACACTTAAGATGATCTTAGTGCGCGGTTGGTTTTGGCGGTGGCTTGGGCGCTGAGAGGGTCTTCAGGCCATGGGTGTTTTGGGTATCTTCCACGCATTTCTTTGCGTACTTCTGGGTAGGCTTCACGCCAAAAGAATGCCAAATCTTGGGTTACGGCAAGGGGGCGCTGTCCCGGCGAAAGCAGTTCGATACGTACGATTTGGTTGAGAACGGTTGGGCTGTTTGTGTAGCCAAACATCTCTTGCAGTTTAACCCTTAGGGTTGGTTGCTGCTCACAATAATCAATGGCATGACTCGCCCCAGATGGCACCGTGATTCTCGCGGGGACTTTTTGATTAAGAAATTGCTGTTGGTTCCAATCTAACCGAGATAACAATATATCGTTTAACGGGAGCTTATTCATCGCTTGTTGATTGGTTACTTTACCAAGGTATGGCCCGAGCCATTCTTCTAGGTCGGCCAATAATGCCTTATCAGAACAGTCTGACCAGAGGTTTTGTTTGTCGTGCACGAAGGCAAATTGTAGGCGCGCTCGGAGTTGTTCACTGGATTCGTTCCAAGGCAAAACGGACAGACCTTCTTGGCGAATATAATGACAAACGGCTTGGCTGATGTCTGTTTCTGACGGTTTGTTAAGTTTTTGTTTATCAATACAAAGTTTGCCGATCCAACGCTGTGATTCACTTAACAGGCGAGCGTCTTTTTTTGACCAAGCGAGGTGGTTTTTGATGAGGAATAAATCCGCGAAATTGTCTGTCAGCATGGACAGTTCGATCGGATAGGCGAGAAAAATACGATCCTCTTCTTGGCCATGATGCCCGCCGATATCCAGCACGATAAGCCACTCGCTTTGCGCACAAGGATCGAGTGACGATAGGCTCGCCATTCTTCCATTGGCAAGTTTGTAACGGGTCTTGTCGTGGTCTTGTCCTGAACGCTGAGCAATGCGATCTGCAAACGCTCGGATCAATAGAAAGGCTGTGTCTCCTTTATGCTTGCTAAAAGCCGGTTGTGTGCTGATGTCTTGGCTACGTCTTTGCCATTGCTGTTGAGCCTTCACATAATGTTGTCTTGGGCGCTTGCTCTGGGCTTGATGATGGCCTGCTAACCAACTCAGTCTATCTGACAAATCGCTATGATGATTCGCAAAGGGATCGCCTTCCGACAAAATAGTACAGATGGCGCTGGCGGCGTCACTGTTATTGGTAAGCTTGCCATCTAATAACAGTCTGGCGAGGCGAGGCTCGATACCGAGATGACTCATTTGCTCACCCAGTTGGGTTAATACTAAGGATGGCTGTGACGTTTGATTCTGTTTAAGAGCTTGTAGGTTGGTTAGCAAGTCGATCGATTGTTGCCAGTGACTATTTGGTGGCGGTGTAATCCAATCTAATTCAAGGCGTTCCTGCACGCCCCATTTTGCCAAATCCATCACCAAACTGCTGAGGTCGCTAATCTCTATTTGTGGCTGAGCCTGAGGGGCAAGCTGATGTTGTTGGCCTTCGCTCCACCATCGGTAACAAATCCCTTCTTCTGTTCGTCCTGCGCGCCCCATGCGTTGGGTTGTTTCCGCTTGGGTTGCGCGACGAGTATGCAATCGTGTTGTCGCAGTGCTGGCATCAAAGCGCGCTTCTCGGCTTAAGCCGCTGTCGATCACGACTCGGATGCCATCAATGGTCAAACTGGTCTGAGCGATGGCGGTCGCCAGTACGATTTTTCGGTTAGGTGCTGTGGTTGGCTCAATGACGGCTTCTTGGTCTTTGAGGCTGAGCTCGCCATACAAAGGTAAGATGCTTAAATGTGGCTCATGGCCTAAACGTTGCTGTAATTGGCTTGCCGCTTGGCGAATTTCTTTTTGACCTGGGAGGAAAACCAACAAACTGCCCGTTTCTTCATTAAAGGCTTGGCAGGTGAGTCGAACGACTTCATCGGTGACCTGAAAGGTCTTGAGTGCCTTGTTGCTATAACGAACGGTAATCGGAAAACTGCGGCCTTGACTGGTTAGTGTCGGGCAGCCGAGTCGTGTTTCAAGCGTTTCTGTATCGAGTGTGGCGGACATGACTAACAGCTTAAGCGGGTCTTCATCGCGATACAGTTCGCGTGCTTGCAAGCATAAAGCAAAGGCTAAATCTGAGTGCAAATTACGTTCGTGAAATTCGTCAAAGATCACTAAAGCAATGTTATCTAAACTGGGATCATCGTGCAGCATGCGCGTTAGCACGCCTTCTGTGACGACTAAAATTTGTGTCTGAGCGCTTTCTTTTCCTTCATGGCGAATACGATAGCCAACCCGTTTTCCAAGCGGTTCTTGCAAGGTATCGGCAAGACGTTTTGCGGCCGCTTTGGCTGCTAAGCGCCTTGGTTCCAGCATGATGATTTTTCGACCTTTGAGCCAAGCTTCATCCATCAAGGCGATTGGCACCACCGTGGTTTTACCCGCACCGGGCGCGGCTTCTAATATCGCTTCATGGTGATGCAATAACTGACTTTTTAGCTGTGGAATTAGTTGGTAAATGGGGAGTTCGCTGGACATAAGATGGCTCATTAATACGCTGCGTTCATGATAACGCTTTTAGACCGTTAACGCAGTCTCACTTTGGGGCGAGCAATAGAGATATCGGTTTTGCACGTCGCGATGCAGGGAAGGAAAAAGCCATTTTGCTTTTCTTTGTTGTTTAAGCCGTGAGGGTGGCGATCCGCATAATCAATTTCACCGCATAGTAGTTGTGTCAGACAAACACCGCAAACACCATTCGTACACGCTTGTTTGATCGGGATCTCGGCAGATACTAACGCGGCCAAGACGGTTTCATCTTGATCTATGTGGATGAATTGCTCAGGATCTAAAAAAGTGAGCAGGATGTTTTTCTTCTGAGGTTGGATTTTCGTCTGCACGAGAAGCTTTTCCTTTTGTTAATCTGCTATTAACTTTAACATGATATAAATAGCGTAATGATAGCTGCTACCCTAGCTTGGCGTGCGTCTAATAACAACGATAATGGATTCCAACCCAGACAATGACAGAACAACATAAAAAGACTTTATTAGTAGTGGATGACGATCATGATATTCGTCAATTGCTTTGTGATGCCTTGTCGCAAAAAGGTTACAGAGTTCTGGAAGCGGAAAATGGTACTCAGATGTGGCTTCATTTAGATGCCGAGCCCGTTGATTTGGTATTGATGGATTTGTACCTCAGAGAAGAAGATGGGCTGAGCCTTGCTCGTGAAATTCGTGAGCGTTTTGTCATGCCGATTATGATGCTGACGGGGAAAGGCGATGAAACCGATCGGATCTTGGGGCTAGAGCTCGCCGCGGACGATTACATGATGAAGCCGTTTAATTTGCGAGAACTGACAGCGCGAATTCATGCTTTGTTACGTCGTTCTTATCAAGTTCCGCCAACAGTGGGAAATACCATAAACCAAGATCATGAACGTTTACTCTTTGGGAATTGGACCTTGGATCTCACTGCGCGTCTTTTGCATGATCCAGAGGGAAAATTAGTGACCCTGACGTTAGGAGAGTTTTCCCTATTAGAAGTGTTAGCGCGTCATCCAGATCGTATTTTTTCTCGTGAGCAGCTGATAGAGCAAAGTCGGGGCTTGGAAACCGAAGTGTTTGATCGAACTGTGGATGTCTTGATTCTTCGTCTAAGACGTAAAATAGAAGCAAATCCGAAAACACCAGAATTTATAAAAACCCAACGTGGACTTGGTTATTTTTTCCAAGGCCCAGTGCGGATGAATTAGATGCGCTTTACCAGTATTCGTCAAAAAGCCTCTTTGTCTATTCTGGCAATTAGCTTAGTGGCGTTTTTTATGGTGGGGATTGGCTGGCAATCCATGCGTGTGAGTGAAGCTTCTTTATCCGAATTCGAATCCGAAACCTTACCAGAAATAAGCACTTCTTTAACGTTAGCGGAAGGCGTTGCGCAACTGGCTGCCATTGCGCCTTATACCGCAGGATCTGGGCGACCTTTCCAGTTACAAACCGAATCAGAACGCATTCATCGACGAATTCTCGAGCTTCGTGGTGTGGCGGACAGTTTGGCAGATTCTGTTTTCCAACGTGATATCGACGAGCGATTAGACGATCTACAAACCACGCTTGAGGAGCTTGTCGCCTTGGTGCGAGAAGAGTTGTATCTACGTGAAGACAGCTTGGCCCAACAGTTTCGAATTCGACAGTTACCCTCGGATGATGGCGCCGCCAGTGTGACGAATCAGCAAGGCTTGGTGTGGTTGCTGCAATTGTTAGAATCGCCAAGCTTGGTGCCCGAGAGTCTCTTGGAGAACTTGAAGTTTTCTCAACAAAACGAGCAAGTGGCAAGCATTGCTGAAGACCTATTGATGGCACATCGTCGTTTGAATCAAATTCAAGAACGCAAAAACTATTTGCTGATTGCTATTCGAGCTAAGTCGGAACAGTTGAGTAAACAAGTGAGTGACTTTGTAGGCGGACTGCAGAAGAAAGTGAGCCGACAGCGTCAGGAAGTGTCGACTTTTGTGGCCCGTGGTCAGAACTGGATTATCGGCATTTCTGTGTTTCTTCTGTTGGGGCTGACGCGTTTGTATTGGTATAGCCAGCGCATGACGAAAGACTTGGGCGTTGTGACCAACGATATGGAACAGCTTTCTTTAGGTCGTGTGGATTCAAAACATACGGGAATACGTCGTAACGATGAAATCGGTACCTTGGCGGATACTTTTGAGGTTTTTCGTCGTGATGCGTTAAGGCGCTTGGAAGTGACAGCAGAGCTATCGGAACAAAAGCGTTTGCTGGAAACCATTTTCGACAACATGAACGATGGTTTAAGTGTGTTTTCCTCTAAAGGAACCTTACTTGCTTGGAACTCTGGCTACCAGAAATTGTTTGATTTGTCTGACGACGACTTGCATATCGGTATGGCGATTGATGACGTTCAGAACTTAATTAACCAAGGGCAACATAAAAATCTCAACTTGGAAAATCAGCAAGTTCACATGGAAGAAGTGAATGTTTCGCGCCATTTGAGAGTGCAGAGTTTTGAGCGTCACTTTGATTCTGGAAAAATTATCGAGTTTCGCTCTAAGCCAATGCCTGAAGGTGGTTTTGTTACCTTGTATACGGATTTAACTGAGCGTAAAAGCGTCGAAAGCCAGCTTCGTCAGGCGCAAAAAATGGAGATGTTAGGGCAACTGACAGGTGGTGTAGCCCACGACTTCAATAATCTTTTGGCGGCGATAATGGGCAACCTGCAAATGCTGTCTGACTCTTATCCTCAGACAGAAGATCAAGCTCGATACATAGAGCGCGCGCTGGTGGTTTCAGAAAAAAGCAGTAATTTGGTGCAGCGCTTATTGGCCTTTAGTCGTCGTCAGCAACTTTTCCCTGTGCCTATTGCGATAGACGATTTAATCGAAGGCATGTTGGATTTGGTCGAATACAGTGTTGGTTCGCATATTGTGGTTGAAAGCGATCTGCAATGCCCAGATGTGGTGAGCCTGATTGATCCCTCGCAACTAGAAAATGCCTTGTTGAATTTGTCCTTGAACAGCGCCAGTGCCATGCCGGATGGCGGACGTTTGGCCTTTTCAACTAAGGTTTGTACCTTACCAGACAGCGACGTTCCCGCCATTCGCATTCGAGTGGAAGACTCGGGTGAAGGCATTGATGAGGACGTCATTGGCCGCATATTTGAGCCATTTTTCACGACTAAGCCTGTCGGTAAGGGCAGTGGTTTGGGCCTGAGTATGATTTATGGCTTTGTAAAACAAAGCGGTGGCGAAATCAAAGTAACCTCTGAAAAAGGCAAGTGGACACGTGTTTGCTTGTTTTTGCCTCAACAAGTGACAGCGCATGGCCTTTTAGCTGAGAAAAAACCTGCATCAGAAGAACAAGCTGGCAAGCAAGGTGTGATTCTTTTGCCAGAGTCCAGCTTGGTGTGGCTTGTGGAAGACGATGATGAAGTGTGTCGGGTTATGCGCGAGCAATTGGAAAAAATGGGCTTTATGGTGCAAACCTTTGACTGTGCCGAAGCGGTTATGCGCGCCTTAAACAAAGCGATTGAACCCGATGCTATTGTGTCGGATGTAAACCTATCAGGCACCATGAGTGGTGTGGAGTTAGCTCACAATTTGCAGTCTGATGGATCTGGTTTTTCAGGGCCAATATTGTTGATGTCAGGCTTACCAAAAGATGAATTAAAACAAAAATACCAATTAAAGGACGACGATTTATTTATCTCGAAACCTTTTACTATCAAGGAGTTAAGTCAGATATTTCAGCTTGAAAAATGAAATATTACAAATATTACAAAAAAAGATTTAAGTATGAAATTATTCATTAGTTTTTGATCTCCATAGTGTTTTGTTAGAAACAGAGTCGGGACAGGATCTGTTTTTACATGGCATCGCTGCCAATAATAAAAACAAAAAATCGGAGTTATAAAACAATGAAATTCATCCCTTATAAGAAACTGGCTTGTCTTGTTGCTGCTGGCACATTGTCTACCGTGGCTATGGCTGAAACCCCAATTATTGGTCTAATCACCAAAACCAACACCAATCCATTCTTCGTAAAAATGAAAGAAGGCGCTCAGCAAAAAGCGGAAGAGCTTGGTGTTGAGTTGCGCACTTTCGCTGGTCGTTACGATGGCGATAATGAAACTCAAGTTCAAGCAGTAGAAAACTTAATTGCCGCGGGTGCGAAAGGCATTCTTATTACGCCAAGTGACACCGCAGGTATTGTTCCGACGATTCAAAAAGCACGTGATGCTGGCTTGCTTGTCATCGCGTTAGACACACCTCTAAGCCCTGCTAGTGCCGCAGACATGACTTTTGCAACAGACAACTTCAAAGCCGGTGAAATGATTGGCATGTGGGCAAAAGCCAAAATGGGCGACAAAGCAAAAGACGCGAAAATTGGTTTACTGGATTTGAGCACAAGCCAAATCACGGTAGACGTAGCGCGTGATCAAGGTTTCTTAAAAGGCTTTGGCATTGATCTTAAAGACCCAAAACGTATGGGTGATGAAACAGATCCTCGCATTGTTGGTAATGATGTGACGCAAGGCTCTGAAGAAGGTGGCCGTCGCGCGATGGAAAACCTACTGCAAAAAGACCCAGAAATTAACTTGGTGTACACCATTAACGAACCTGCTGCTGCGGGTGCGTATGAAGCATTGAAATCCTTTGGACTTGAAAAAGACGTATTGATCGTTTCTGTTGATGGCGGCTGTCCAGGTGTTCGAAATATTAAAGATGGCGTGATTGGCGCTACCTCTATGCAATTCCCTCTTAAAATGGCCTCTGAAGGGGTCACTGCGATTGTTGAGTTTGCCAAATCTGGCTCACGTCCTTCAGCATCGAATGGTCTAGATTTCTTCGATACAGGCGTTCAGTTAATTACTGATGAACCCGTAAAAGGCGTTCAATCTGTTTCGTCTAAAACTGGCTTGAGCATGTGTTGGGGCTAATTAATCTTTTGTGATAGATGGGTGTGAAGGCGCCTTTAATTGCCGTTAGTCGAGCTTTTGGCTAGCGGCACTTTTTCTATCCAGCGCACTGTTTCTTCTCTGGAGTAGCCTATGAGTTCTAACAACACAAAACCGTCTACAGCGGTTCTTGATCACGACAAAGTAGCGGATCAAGCTAGTACCTATGTCGCCAAGTTCGAGCGTAAAGAAACCCCTTTGCAGCGTTTCAAAAAGTTTCTTCATCATTATCCAATTGCTGCGCCTTTGATTGTGTTGCTGTTAGCGATTGTGAGTTTTAGCGTCATTGTCGGTGACCGTTTTTTGCACCCATTCAATTTGTCATTGGTGTTACAGCAAGTAACGATTATCGGTGTAATTGGTGTGGCGCAGACATTGATTATTTTAACCGCAGGCATTGATCTGTCGGTTGGTGCCATTATGGTTTTGACTTCCGTTGTGATGGGGCGGATGGCGGTGAATCATGGTATCGATCCAAGTTTGTCTATTTTGATCGGTATCGGTGTTGGTGCGTTAGCGGGGTTCATCAATGGCTTGTTGATAACACGCTTAAAAATCCCGCCTTTTATTGCAACTTTAGGTTCTTGGAATGTGTTCTTTGCGTTGAACCTTTGGTACTCAAAGAGCGAAACCATTCGCTCGCAAGACATCAGCAATATTGCGCCATTGTTGCAATGGACAGGTCAAACAATTGATTTTTTTGGTGCAAGGCTGACCTACGGTTCCTTGTTGATGCTGGGGATATTCTTTCTAATTTGGTACGCCTTAAATTGGACTGCCTGGGGCCGTCATGTGTACGCAACAGGTGATGATCCGGAAGCCGCGAAATTGGCTGGTATTCGAACCACACGCATTTTGATGTCTGTGTATGTATTGGCTGGCGTGGTGTGTGCTATTGGCGCTTGGGTACTGATCGGTCGTATCGGCTCAGTAAGCCCACAAGCAGGCACTATGACTAACCTCGACAGTATTACGGCGGTGGTGATTGGTGGCTGTAGCTTGTTTGGTGGGCGAGGTTCTATTTACGGGACGCTAATTGGCGCCTTGGTTGTTGGGGTCTTCCGAAATGGTTTAGCGCTTGCTGGTGTTGATGTGTTATGGCAAGAGTTTACCGTCGGTATTTTGATTATTTCGGCTGTGGCCATTGATCAGTGGATTCGAAGAGGAACAGCATAATGACGGCACAATACGATAAAACACCCGTGTTACAAACAAAGAATTTGGTAAAACGTTATGGCAGTGTGACCGCGATTGACCACGCCGACTTTGAACTGTATCCCGGTGAAATATTAGCGGTGATTGGTGATAACGGTGCAGGTAAATCCTCATTGATTAAAGCCTTGTCTGGTGCACTTATTCCGGATGAGGGGGAAATATTATTGGACGGCAAACCTGTGCATTTCTCTTCTCCAATGGAAGCGCGAGCATTAGGCATTGAAACGGTTTATCAGAACTTAGCTGTGTCTCCAGCGTTAAATATCGCTGACAACTTATACTTAGGACGAGAGTTATTGAAGCCTGGTATCTTGGGGAAAGTTTTCCGCATGCTCGACAAAAAAGAGATGGAGCGTCGCGCGAAGGATAAAATGACCGAGCTGGGATTAATGACAATTCAAAATATCAGCCAAGCGGTTGAGTCTCTTTCCGGTGGTCAGCGTCAAGGTGTGGCGGTTGCGCGCTCGGCTTTGTTTGGTAGTAAAGTGGTCATTATGGATGAGCCAACTGCGGCGCTTGGCGTTAAAGAATCCCGCCGTGTGTTGAACTTGATCAAAGAGGTGCGTGATCGCGGATTGCCTATTATTTTGATTAGTCACAACATGCCGCATGTGTTCGAAGTGGCGGATCGTATCCATATCCATCGTTTGGGTAAGCGCGCGGCGATTGTTACGCCTCAGTCTCATACTATGTCTGACGCCGTTGCCATCATGACGGGGGCAATGGAGGTTGGTGAGTCAGAGGGAGAAGCGGCCTAAGCTAGGCCGCTATTTTTATCTGTCATTAAGTAGGGCAAAATAGCGGCATTGCACCGAGGGAAGTAGAATGAGTTTAATGAAACAGTTAATGTCGAGTTCGAAACAAGCCCGACAGCTTTGGAAGGCTTATCGCTTAATGCCAAGTTTATTGGCCGTTTCGATTGTCGCTGTTTCGCTGTCGCCATTGGCCTCGCAATCCTCAGAACCTCAACCCCTCAAATCCATTGGTATCAGTGTTGCTGATTTAGGCAATCCTTATTTTGTGCAGTTGGTTGAATCGGCAACGACAAAAGCAAATGAGCTAGCTGGTGAGCCAGTAAAAATGCTGATCCGTTCAGATGCGTATGATTGGCAGCGACAAATTGGTCAAATCAATGATTTTATCGAACAAAAGGTTGATTTGATTGTGCTAACTGCGGCCGATGAATACAAGGTCGCAGCGGTGGTGGCAAAGGCTCAGCGAGCGGGCATTAAAGTCATTGCTGTGGATGTCAATGCACAAGGTGCGGATGCCACTATTACGACAGATAATGTTCAAGCTGGTGCTATTGCTTGTGAAAAACTGGCAGAGAAAACCGATTATAAAGGCAATTTCGTCATTATTAATGGCGTATTGGTGTCGTCGGTTATAGAGCGAGTCGCTGGTTGTAAGTCTGCGTTGAATAAATACCCAAACATCACCTTGTTAAGTGACCGAATGAATGGCACGGGCAGTGTTGAGGGCGGTATGGAAGCCATGACGTATTTAATGGAAGAGTACGATCATATCGATGCCATTTTTACCATTAATGACCCAACCGCATTTGGAGCATTGCGTGCCGCACAACAAGCAGGCCGGAGTGAGTTTTTAATGGCCTCAGTTGATGGTGCTCCGTTTGCAAAAGATATTATCAAGCAAAAAGACAATCTTTGGATAGCAACGGCAGTTCAGAGACCTGTGCCGATGGCGGAAAAAGCCATAGAAATTGGTATGGATTTGCTGAAAGGCAAAGAGGTGGCTCAGCGATTTATCTTGATTCCATCCGTATTGGTTGAGAAACCCTAAGCCCATTTGGTATGTAATTGCTCTTGGTCTTTTTTGGCTAGGACGTTAAGCTAACGGCCTTCGTTATAGAGGCTATTAATGGACACTTCTACGTTATTCACACAAATATTTAATACGGTTTTCCCCCTAGCAAGTATTGTGCTCGTCGCATTTTTTTATGCGCGAGTGCGACCGACTGATATGACGGTGGCGAATCGTTTAAACATCAGTGTTTTTTGCCCCGCACTTATCTTTTCTGTCATGGCCTCGAAAGAGTTTCATATCGCTTTATATGTCGATTTGATTATTGCTGCTACTGTGGTTGTGTTGGGTTCTGGCTTACTGGTTTGGCCACTGTGTAAGTGGTTAAAAATCTCACCTAAAACCTTGGTTCCCCCAATGATGTTTAACAACAGCGGCAACTTGGGGATTCCCTTGATTGTGCTGGCATTTGGCGAGTCAGCTTTGCCTATTGCTGTGGTGTTATTTCTTACCGAAAACTTACTGCATTTTACCGTTGGCATGTATTTGCTTAACCCAAAAACCAACCTTCTTAATGTTCTAAAAATGCCAATGATCATCGCAACCATCTTGGGGTTAATTTGGAGTCTACAAGGTTGGACGGTTATGCCCGCTGTGAAGGTGTCTGTGGATATGCTGGGACAAATTGCCATTCCTCTGATGCTATTTGCGCTTGGTGTGCGTATGACGAATGTCGACTTTAGTGAATGGAAGCTTGGTGTGATTAGCGGCCTTTTGTGTCCATTAAGTGGTCTGATTATTGCTGTTATTTGGTACTATGCTGTTGGTATGTCACCAGAAAACTTTGCCTACTTACTGATCTTTGCTTGTCTACCGCCTGCG
Organism: Marinomonas sp. FW-1; assembly: GCF_005222245.1. Lineage (NCBI taxonomy): Bacteria > Pseudomonadati > Pseudomonadota > Gammaproteobacteria > Oceanospirillales > Oceanospirillaceae > Marinomonas > Marinomonas sp. FW-1. The sequence goes on from NZ_CP025987.1 coordinate 492,426, forward strand.
GTGTTGAATTACATGGTCGCCGAGTTGTACCAACAGGAGCCCCATAAAGTAGCGTCGATTGTATTGATTAGTAATTTGATGAGCATAGGCATCATTCCTGGTGTGTTGTTCTATGTTTTATAAATCCGTATTAGGAGAAAAAGCATGATGGTGCAGGTTGGCTTAATCGCTCTATTAGTGGTGGCGTATGTCATTGTCTCGCGGATTTTAAAGTCGAGCATCACTTTGTTAGGACAGAAAAAATACGCGAATGAAGTACGAATAACCTATGTCTCTAAAACGCTACACCTTGGCTTCACTGCTATTTTTGTTTTATTGATTTGTTTGGTTCTTGGTATTGGCTATGGTCAGTTAGCTATCTTTTTCTCCTCTGTTTTTGCGGTTGTTGGTGTGGCGCTATTTGCCCAATGGTCGATTTTAAGCAATATCACAGCAAGCCTTATTATCTTCTTTAGCTTTCCCTATCGAGTAGGAGATTGGGTCAAGGTTGTTGATAAAGACGACGAGATTTTGGGGCAAATTTTAGAGATATCGACCTTCCATGTGATTATTCAGCGCTTGTCTAATGATGTCGTGACGTATCCTAATAGTTTGATTCTACAAAAAGCCGTTGTACGTTTTGATAATCGAGAGGCCGCACTGGCAATGAGTCAATTTCAACCCTCTAAAACATCAGTCGATAAAGTGGAAGGCGAAAGCCCTTCTCCTTAGTGTTGAACAAAAATAATCAGTTTTTTTAAGATTTGAGATATTTGTGTCATACTAAGAGGCTTTCATCGATAAGAAGAGAAGCCTCTAGTGAAATCTGATCCTGAGTCCTTATTAAAAAACAATGATGAGCTCATTCATTCGGATGCGCTGAAAGTCAAATCCCACGCCCAACGACCGCAAGAAGATTGGGTGCTGCATACCTTAATGATTGAAGGTTACGATGTGCCGTTTCGTTTCAAACGCCAAGGCAAATATCGCACCTTGCGCGGCGCTCGTGTGAACCTGACTTATTACCCAACGCAAGAAATGGTGGCGGGTATTCCTGTTGAGATTATGAAAGTTGTGCGAGTAAAACGTACATAACTTGCAAGTCTGGCCTCTAAATCTACTTCTGCTTTTCTTCTGCCGGATATGAACTTAATATGGCGTGGCCTGTCTTTTATTCGGGCTATAAAGATTGCATATTAGGTGTAGGTAAAAATGGAAATAGATCATTCCGGAAGTTTGTTTGCCATAATGAAGCGCATCGAGCGCAGTGCGTGGTTTCAGGGCTTTATCATTAGTATCATTGTGGTCGCGGCACTTACCGTGGGCGCTAAAACTTATGCTTTACCTTATGGTATTGAGAGAGGCATAAACTACTTAGACAATTTCATCACCGTTTTCTTCTTGGTCGAGCTTAGCCTGCGCTTTCTTGCCTGTGATGATAAACGTCATTTCTTTAAAGACCCTTGGAACCTATTCGATACGATTATTGTTGTCGGCAGTTTAATACCTATTTCAGAAACAGAAATGATTCTTGTGGCACGCTTGCTGCGCGTGTTCCGTGTCTTGCGTCTGGTCTCAATTATTCCTGAGCTGCGTTTTTTGATTAATGCTTTGCTAAAAGCTATTCCCCAAATGGGTTACATCGCTTTGTTGATGTTTATCATTTTTTACATTTTCGCTGCGGTTGGTTCCATTTTTTTCCATCACGTCAATGAGGAACTTTGGGGCGATATTGCCATTTCTATGCTGACGCTATTTCGCATTGCAACGTTCGAAGATTGGACAGATGTCATGTATGAAACCATGGATGTTTATCCGTTCAGTTGGATTTTTTACCTCATCTTTATATTCCTAACGGCATTTGTGTTTTTGAACATGATGGTCGGTGTGGTGTTGGACGTGATGACCCGCGAAACCGCGCAAGAAGAACACGAGAATCAAGAAAGTAATCACCAAGCCTTAGTAACACAAATTTCTGAGTTACAAGCTCAAGTCGCACGCCTTGTGGATAAAATCGACGCGCAACAAGATAAAAAAGACTAACCCTTAGTGGTTCAAACGGCCTGCTGGCTAACTTTCTTTAGCCAGCGGCCACCGAATGTATTCAGCATCAAACCAAGTAACACGATAAAAATCCCCACCCATTGCATAGCGCTTACTGTTTCAGAGAGGAAGATTTCCGCTGACGTTAAGCCCACAACTGGAACGCCTAATGTAAGTGGTGCCACGGTCGCCGCTGGATAGCGTGATAGCAAATAGCTCCACAAACCATAGCCAGCCAAGGTAGCAAAGAGTGACAGGTAAGCAAGTGAAGCAATCGACTTAAAGCTTATTTCAGTGATGTTGCTCCACATGACATCACCACCGTCAATGAGGTATGCGCAAAGGAAGAAAGGAATAGGTGGAATCCAGCTCGACCAAACGATTAGGTTTAGGTTGGCATCGTAACCTTTGCGGCTGATGATTTTTGTGAAAATATTTCCCAACGCCCAGCTAGAACCCGCCGCCAAAGTTAAGCCAAATCCAAGCGCTGTCATGGTGGTATCTTCATTATCTAAGCCGATGACTGCTAAGCCACCAATGGCAATGCCAATGGCGAGTACTTGATAAGGTCGAACGGCTTCTTTTAATAACAAAATAGCGAACAACAAAGTGAAAATCGCCTGAGATTGCAGTACTAACGAAGCAAGGCCTGCTGGCATGCCAAATGACATGGCGCTGAATAAAAACGCAAATTGCCCGAAGTTCAATGATAAGGCATAACCAATACACCAAAGTAATGGCGTATTAGGTCGAGAGAAAAAGAAGCAGCCAATCATGCCGATAACGAGGAAACGCAACCCGCCTAACATCATCGGCGTAAGCTCATCTAAGCCCCAGCGCATCACAATAAAGTTAAAGCCCCACGCGACAATAATAAAGAGCGCCAAAAACATATCTTTGCGAATCATGTTGAGTCCTTAACTTGGTAATCGTGAGGCAAAATAAGCTAACTACTTTACGTTGTTTCGCTGAGTTTGCACATGGACAGATAAAGGAAGAATTGAGGACGCAGATCAAGAGAATCCTTTATTGTTGAGGAATACACGGTATTCATTTTTCAGCAAATCCATTAATAGAAGTGATAGCCCATTCATTCATATTGGAATATAGGCTAAATTGACAAATTCCCGAGTAAAAACTGATTATCACACATTTAATCTGCCTTATAACAACAAAGAAGTCACAAGAGCATCAGTATCATGCGTATTTTAGTAGTAGAAGATGATCGTATTTTAGGCGAAGCCATTAGCCAAAGAATCAGTCGAATGGGGCATGGCCTTGATCTTGCGCAGACTGGTTTACAGGCAAATCAAATGTTGGCATTGCAAGAATACGATCTCATGTTGCTGGATCTAAATTTGCCAGATATGACGGGTACTCAAATATTACAAACGCTTCGAAAAAAACACTCTAATACGCCGGTGATTGTTCTAACTGCCCGTGATGAAGTAAAAGATCGTATAGAGCTTTTGGATCTGGGCGCAGACGATTATATGACCAAACCGGTGGACTTTGGTGAGCTTGAAGCTCGTTGTCGTGCTTTGCTCCGTCGCAGCCAAGGGCAAGCGCAAAATACAATAGAATACGGAAATGTCAGTTTAGACTTGCAAGCATGCACTGTGACTATTAGCGATCACCTAATCGAGCTAAAGCAACGAGAGTTTCGTTTATTAGAAGTGTTTATCAGTCATACCGGAAGAGTTCTAAGCAAGGAAGTTTTAATAGAGCATATTTATAATTTCAATGAAAACCCGAACCCTAGTGTCATTGAGATTTACGTAGCACGTTTGAGGAAATCTTTGCAAAGCAGTGACATCAACATTAGAACTATTCGAGGTCTTGGCTATTTGCTGGAAAAACATCATGGCTAAGGCAACTACCTCGATTCGTCGGCAATTGATTCTAATGGTGGCGACCGTGTTGATTGTGATTAATGCAGTGGCTCTTTGGAGTGTGCATATTTATGCAAATAGAGCGGCAAAAGAGTCTTATGATCGGCTTCTTTATGGCTCTGCTTTACAGATGGCCGAAAATATCAACATATTGGATTCGCAATACTTTATCGATTTGCCCGTTTCTGCATTTGAAACTTTAGCCTTATCTGCCTCAGATCGTGCTTTTTATTCCATTATGAATGGACAATATCAAGTGCTGACAGGTTACAAAGATCTTCCTAATATCCCGTTTACCCAGTTGCTTCAGCAATCCAGCGAGAAAGAAAAATTTATTCCTATTTATTATGAAGCTATGTATCGCGATGAGATGGTTCGTTTTGTTGCGTTAGGGAAACGCCTGTTAGAGGGAGATAGTGTTAACGATGTTTTTATTATTGTTGGCCAAACATTAGATGCTCGGCGCGCAGCGGCGACGGAAATCAGCCAAATGGCACTGCAATTTGTTACTTTGTTTTTCTTTATCACGTTACTTTTATTGCTTTTCGTTATTTGGCGAGTATTGCAACCATTGCAAACGATCAAGCAAGCCATTACAGAGCGCTCGTCTCAAGAGCTGTCTCCTTTAGATGCAAATGTTCCCAGTGAGATAGCACCTTTACTAAAAAGTATTAATTATTTTATGGCTCAGCTGGATAGTACGTTAAATCGACTAAAACGTTTTACAGCAGAAGCGGCTCATCAGATCCGTACGCCTTTGGCTGGCCTAAATTCACAGGCGCAAAACGCAATAGATGAAACCGATGAAATGTTACGACAAAAGCAGCTACAGCATATTTTAGAAAGTAGTAACCTATTGACCAATACGGTCAATCAGCTTCTTAGCCGCGCTACGTTGACACATCGTTATCAGAGTCATCCTTTTAGCCCTGTGTCTTTGGACTATGTGATCAAAGAGACTTGTCGTGATCTAGTGGTTTGGGCTTTAGAGCGGGAAGTGGAGATTGAATACGTTGGAGATATAAAGGCAACAATTAACGGAGATGAGTTTGCTCTCAAACAAATGCTGCAAAATATCATCGAAAATGCCATTAAATACAGCCCAAAAAGCGGTGTGGTTGAAGTTGAGTTAATGATTGTTTTTGAGCAATCCGTACCCTTAATTGTGCTACAAATTCGAGACCAAGGAGTAGGTGTATCGGATCAGGATAAGGAACATATTTTCGAGTACTTTTATCGTAGTCCTGACAATTTTGCATCAGGTTCCGGAATCGGTTTATCGATTGCTAAAGACGTAGCAGAACACCATGATGCTAGATTTCACTTAAAAGATAATCAGCCAACCGGATTAATTGTAGAAGTCATTTTCCCTCAACGAAAAGGACTGTCGTATGAAGGTTAGTTGTCTTTTAGGGCTTGGTTTATTTTTGGTCAGTCGTATGGTGTTTGCTGATGCCGTACCACAAGATTCTTATATCGCTTTTCCAAGTTTGAATAAACAACCCAAGTATCAGGGGGATGTACTCGCTATTTATGGTGCCGTAAATCATCAGGCCATTGAACCATTGTTTAGGGCATATCAAGAAAAGTACCCGAATGTAGCCATTCACTACACAGAGTCGAATACTCGTCATTTATACGAGCAATTTATCTCTCAGCCTAATATTAGACCGGACGTGATGCTTAGCCCGGCGATGGATCTTCAATTTAAGTTGGCAAATGATGGTTACGCATTAGCTTATAACTCGCCAGAGCTTGTTAATGTTCCCAAGGGGTCACATTGGCGAAATGAGTTGTTTGGTTTTACCTACGAACCCATCGTAACGGCGATAAACAGCGATATTCTGACGGGGGACGAGTTGCCGCAAAGCCGTGAGCAGCTATTGAATTTGATCCGGAATAAAAATCATCTCTTAGACGATAAAATGGGCTTGTTTAATATTGAGCAATCTGGATTGGGTTACTTAACATGGGCCTATGACGGTCAGCAATCCCGTAGTTATGGTCGGTTATTGGAAGCGTTTGGGAGGCATCAAGCTCGGCTTTATACGGATACATCCTCTATGCTAAATGCGCTTTTAAAAGGCCAGATATTCATCGCTTATAATCTTGTTGGTGCCTATTCCTATAAATGGTCGCAACAGTATGAATGGATCAAAACCATCATGCCGACAGATTATACGACGATCATAATGCGCACCGCATTTATTCCTCGTGATGCTAAGCAGCCGATATTGGCGAAGCGTTTTATTGATCTCTTATTGTCTTCAGAAGGGCAGCATGTACTTGCAAATCAATCAGGTATTACGCCAATAAGCACAAAGGTTAAAGGCCCATATAGTCGAGATGAATTGAGTAAATTGCCACATGGGATTTTTCGTCCAATTCCTCTTGGCTTAGAACTGCTTATTCAAACAGACGATGCCAAAAAACAACTTATTTATCATGAATGGGATAATGCTATGTTTGCTGAGCCTAACAATCTTTCTCAATAGCTTTTATTTTTTATGATGTATTCAAGATCCATGAAAGGTTCATGAAAGGTTTCTTCGCTAGAGTGTTCTAAGCAATAACAAAACAAAAATAAGTTGGAGAATATTATGTTTAAAAAACTGCTTATAGCGAGTGCCTTGTGTACGACTTTAGTCAATAGTCCTGTTCAAGCGGCAGAACGTGTATCCATTGGAACTGGCGGAACGGGCGGCTTGTTTTATGTAATTGGTGCAGGGATTTCTGAAACTCTCAACAAACACATGGACAATACGACGGCACGGGCCGAAGTAACTGGTGCGTCTGTGGAAAACAATCACCGCGTTGCAGCAGGCCAAATGACAATGGGATTATCTTCTTCTTCAACTTTGTTTGAAGCAAAAAATGGCCAAGGCCCATTTAAAGTTAGCGGACCTTTGGACGTGGCTGGTATTGCCTATTTATATCCAGCAGTGTTGCAGGTCGCAACGATTTCCGGAAAAGGAGTCGACTCCTTTGAAGGCTTAAAAGGCAAGCGTGTTAGCATGGGGCCTCCAGGAAGTAATGCCGCGGTTTTAGCAACTCGTTTGTTACAGGAATATGGTGTCTTTGACGATATCACACCACGTTTTCTTTCTTATAACGAAGGGGTAAAAGCCTTGGTAAACGGCCAAGTTGATGCGACAGTGGTTTTGGCAGGTGCACCGACTTCCTCTTTGATTGATCTCGACTCACAAACTGACATGAAATTGTTGTCAGCTGATATTGATAAACTCGATAGTTTGATCCAAAAATACCCTTTCTATCAAGCTTACTCTCTGCCTGCTGAAACCTACCCAGATCAAACCAAACAGATTTTGATGATTAATGATCCTGCTATTTTGTTCACCAGCGGTAAAGAAGATCAGAGCAAAATTTATAATATCACCAAAGCAATTTTTTCTCATTTAGATGAGCTTGGTCAAATTCACCCACAAGCAAAAGCAATTTCGTTAGAAACCGCAAAACGCACTCCTGTTACATTGCACCCAGGTGCGAAAAAATATTATGACGAAGTAAGCGAAAACTAGGAGAGCTATTATGTTGAAATCAGATTCCAGCAATGGCTTTCAAAGTTTGCTCCTTGAATCAAAATTCGCTGGTGGCAAGGAACGTCTAGCAGTCTCTTTATTGTTTAGTGTGATCGCCGCTGGAATCGCCAGTCTTGTGCTGTATGGTGCGTATTATGGCGGCATTACCGCGTTGCTATTGAGGTCTTCGTTTTTCTCCCTAGTTGCGGCTGCTGCCATGCTGTTTTACGCGCTAAGGTACAAGAATATCATGGGCCGTGGCGTGTTTTATCTATTGGCCCTATTGGCTTTAATTCCGGGGCCTTACTTGTGGCATTACTACATTGATATTGTCATGCGCGGCGCTATGTCGGTTGAGCAAGATAGGTTGATCTTTATTGCTCTGATTGCGGTGGTGTTTGTCTTTGTTCGTATTGCTGTAGGTAGGGCATTGATTATTTTGATGGCCCTTGCTTTTCTTTATGCGTATTTTGGCTATTTGATCCCTGGTAAATATGGTCATGGTGGCTATGACATTAGCCGTTTCACCTCAACTCTGATGTTATCGACTGAAGGGGTTTATGGTGTACCAATGGGGGTCGCCGTTGAGTATATTTTCCTCTTCGGTTTGTTTGGTGCCATTTTAACTAAAATTGGTACGGGTGAAGTTTTTGTTGATTTGGCCCGTGGTTTGACTGGACGTGTGCAAGGTGGCCCTGGCTTATCTGCGGCTTTGTCTAGCGCATTGCTTGGCTCCCTTAACGGCAGCGCTGTGGCCAACGTAGTGACTACAGGCACTTTTACTATTCCGTTGATGAAACGCGTAGGCTACAGTGCAAAACTGGCTGGAGCGATCGAAGCCGCTGCATCTTCGGCGGGGCAAATTATGCCACCGGTCATGGGGGCTGCTGCTTTCTTGATGGCAGAAATGATTGGGATTCCTTATGCGGAAGTTGCAATGGCCGCTTTGGTTCCTGCACTTTTGTATATTTTAGCGCTGATGATTTCAGTGCGGCTAGAAGCTGGACGCCTTAGTTTAGAAAGGGATACCGAAGCTGGCTTACAATTGTTATTAAATACACTGAGAACAAAGAGCTATCTTTTGCTTCCGCTGGTGGTTTTAATCGGTCTGATGATTTCAGGTAAATCACCAACCCAAGCGGCCGTTATGGGGATTTTGGCTGGTTTGCTTGTTTGTCCTTGGAAAAAAGCCACTCGTATAAATGTGGTCGATTTGATAGCGGCTTGTAAGGAAACCTTGTCTTCGACGCTACCGATAGTGGCGGCTGTTGCAGCCGCTGGCGTGATTATCGGTATTCTGAATTTGACTGGTATGGGCTTGATGTTGTCTGGTTTGATCATTGAACTGGGTGATGGCAATTTATGGGCCGTTTTATTACTCACTGCATTGGCGTCTTTTGTTTTGGGTATGGGATTACCAACATCAGCGGCGTATTTGTTGCTCGCAGTATTGGTTGCGCCTGCGATGACACAACTTGGTATGGAAACCCTGTCGGCGCACATGTTCATTTTCTACTTTGGTTTAGTGTCTGCCATTACTCCACCTGTTGCATTAGCAGCTTACGCGGCGGCGACAATTTCTGGTGCCGAACCGAATGAAACGGCCGTTGAATCCATGCGGTTAGGTTTTGTTAAGCTGTTGGTTCCGTTCTTATTCGTGACCATGCCGGGTATTTTATTGATTGGGACAACGACGAGTGTGATCGCGGCAATCTCGTTCGCTACCTTGGCAACCGCATCGATGAGCATCGGCTTTTCTGGCTGGTTACGTGAGAATTTATCTTGGGTGACTCGTATACTATATGTTGTTGCCGCGATACTTATTGCTTGGCCTGCGGCTGCTACGGACACTTCCTTATTTGTAGTCTGTGCGCGAGTATTGGGTGTGATAGTGTTTGCCGTTTTGCTAGTGAAAGCCAGCATGGGCGCGAAACTGGTTGATATGCTTAAAGCGGCTAAAGTGTAACCATCATTGTCATAATCTTTTACTGAATAATGCTAAAAAACCCCACACTTAAAGTTGTAAAGTGTGGGGCTTTTTTATGCGAATAGCATTGCTTAAGGCAATCCTGTCATCAGCAGTTTAATACCATAAGATGCGGTGAATATGGCAATAAAGCCAATGCCGTAGAGCAGTAAAAACCATTGCCACGATTTGAGTTTGGCGGCTTTTTCTTTCAGGCTTTTGAGCGACATTAGTAACCCTCCTGATAATCTTCCACCTTACCGGCAAAGACGCGATAACCCCATAAGGTGTAAGCACAAATCAAGGGCACAAAGATGCAGATACCAGGCAGCAAGAAAAGCAAGCTGCTGTCTGGCGAAGCGGCTTCCATAAAGGTTAGTTGTCTTGGTATCAGATATGGAAACAAACCAACAACAAGACCAGCGAAGCCTAATAAGAAGAGGGTTGCAGCATACCAGAATGGTCGACCTTCATGATGAGTGATACCAGCGGAGTGACTGTTTAAATCTTTCCAAGCCAATGCCGCAACGACTAAGGTAATAATAGGCAAGGGCGATAGCCATAAAAAATTTAAGCCGGAGAACCAGCGTTGACGAATGTCTACTTGGCTCACTACTGTCCACACGCTGACAATAACCATGGCTAAAATAGTGATCAGCAAGAGTCGCTTGCCTAATTTGGCTGCGTGATCTTGGATACGCCCACGACTTTTCATAAACAAATAACAAGCAGCCAACAGCGCATAGCCTGCCATTACGGCAAAGCCAGTTAATATAGAAAAAGGTGTTAGCCAATGTAAGCTAGACAAACTGTCGACACCGACTGGCACGCCTTGAACGATGGAGCCGAGCAACATGCCTTGGCAAAATGCTGCTATGGCTGACCCCGCGCTAAATGCAAGGTCCCAATAAGGTCGAGATGTATCGGATTTAAACCGATACTCGAACGCCACCCCGCGAAAAATCAGTGCAAATAACATCAGCATAATGGGCAAATAAAAGGTCGAGGTAATGCCTGCATAAGCAGCGGGAAACGCTGCAAACAACACCACACCACCAAATACTAACCAAGTTTCGTTACCATCCCAGACGTGTGAAATAGAACGCATTAAATGATCTCGCTCGCCTTCTTGGTTAAACCAAGGGTAGAGAATGCCAATCCCTAGATCGAAGCCATCGAGTAACACGTACATGAAGATGGCAAAGCCTAAGACAAGGAAGTAGAAAAGTGCTAAATCCATTATTTATCTCCTTGTGCTTTTAAACTTTGGTTTTCAGTGTTTAGGGATTTTACCCAAGCCAATGCGTAGCCTGGTGCTTTCATACCAATCAATTGTTGTTCGAGAGCTTTCATTGACGGCGGCCCCTTCTTGATCAGTTTGCGCATGAAGTAGAGGTAAACACCAATCAGCAAACTGTAAATGATCACAAACATGGTTAAGGTAAACAGCACGCGCTCTGGAGGAAGTGGTGATACGATCTCCGATGTTCTAACGAGGTTGTAGACAATCCAAGGTTGGCGGCCGATTTCCACCACATACCAACCTGCTAGTACTGCAATGACACCCATAGGCGTAAAAAATGTCACGATAGACAAGAAGGCTTTGTTTTCATACAAGCGGCCTTTACGACGTAATAAAAGTGCTAGCGCCGCGATGCCCATCATGCCAAAACCAATACCCACCATGACACGGAAAGACCAAAACACTAACGGCACATTGGGTCTGTCTTCTGGCGGTACGGCTTTTAGACCTTGTACTGCACCATCCCAAGAATGAGTGAGTATCAAACTGCCGAGATTTGGAATGCCGACTTGATAATCGTTTGATTCCGTTTTCATGTTTGGCATAGCGAACAGTAACAGCGGCACGTTTTCTTCTTCCGCAGGCCAAATACCTTCCATTGCAGCGAGTTTAGTTGGCTGATGTTCTTTGACGTTCAAGCCGTGCATATCGCCAATCCATGCTTGCAGTGGCGTTAGTACCAAGGCAAACCACATGCACATGGACAGTCCTTTTTTCGCAAAGGGAATGTTTTGCTTTTTCAGCAAGTAGTAAGCACTGATGCCCGCCACGACAAAAGTCGCGGTAATCAATGACGCAACCAGCATGTGAGTAAGGCGGTAGGGCATAGACGGATTGAAGATGACTTCCATCCAACTCGAGACTTCGAATTTACCATTGACGATCTTGTAGCCTGTTGGTGTTTGCATCCATGAGTTCGCCACAATGATCCAAAATGCAGAAATCCAAGTACCTATCATTACGGTGACGGTTGCAAAGAAATGCAACTTGCGGCCAACGCGCTGCCAACCAAATAGCATGACGCCAAGAAAGCCTGCTTCCATAAAAAAGGCAGTCAGCACTTCGTACGCCATCAAAGGACCAAGAATGGCACCGGTGATTTCGGAGAACTTGGAAAAGTTCGTACCAAATTCGTAGGACAAAACAATGCCAGATACCACGCCCATACCAAAGGTAATGGCAAACGGCTTGATCCAAAATTTGGCAAGCTGCAAATAGTAAGGGTTGTGTGTTTTAAGCCACAGCCCTTCCCAAATGGCAATCAGCGTTGCCAAACCAATGGTGATACTGGGAAAAATAATGTGAAAACTCACCGTAAAGGCGAACTGTATACGAGATAAAATGGCGACGTCGAGGTCCATAATGGCTCCCTTGGGTGTCAGTAAGCGTTAAGAGATTGAAGTTAAAACTAGGCATTTCTCTTAATTCTTAGCGTACGCATTTGTTGCAACGCTAGAGGCAATAGGGCTAAGCCCACAATGCTAAAAAGCGCGATGATTTCGGTCATTAAAAAGCCAGCATTCATGATGTTTGTCCTGTCATTTGAAAATTGTTTGATTTAGATCAAGGTTGCTTTACCTATAGCAAGGGACAGGCCAACTATTAGTTAAATTTATACTGTTGATTTTAAAGGAAAAATTTTCGTCTTTGCGTGAAGTGTAAAAAAGGTTTACGATTTTCTCACTTTTAGGTGTAAACGAGGTTTACGATTTTGACACTTTCCCTGATGTTTGAAGTGGCCATGTTGGTGACCAGTGTGTGCGGCGTATTGGTCGCGGTCTGGTTATTGTGGCGAGCTAGAAAACAAAGTGATCTACAAGCTCTGGCAGGTTTTGCCATTATGATGGCGATTTGGTGCTTTGGGCATGTGGTCTTGTTCCAAGGCTACGAGCAAATTGGTATTCATATCATTCTGGCCAACCCGTTGATGCCGACCTTCTTCTTACATTTTGCGATTCGTTTTGTGAACTCTGGCTCGGTTAAAGAGCCTATGCTGGAACGCTTATATCAAGTAGTGCCTTGGTTTTATCTGACCAGTTTTGCTGTGGTATTACAAAGCTGGTGGATTGGCGCTGGAGATGCGATCAGTACGCTAGACACGCGTTCCTTTTTTATCTTTACCGAGGCGGGGACATGGAATCTTGCCTATACGGTGTTGATCGGTATCTTGGCTCATGGGGTGTTGTTGTTTGGTTGGTATCGACATTCTGGTAATAAGAAACGCTCCATTCTCGCCATGTTTGGCGTTGGCGCTTGGGGCTTGTTGTTAGCGACCAGTTTTGTGTTTCCTTCCTTTGGCATTAGCTGGTTTCCCTATCCCATGCTCTTACTGCCAACCTATTTGCTATTGTTGGTTTATGCGGTAGTTCGCTATCAAATTTTGTCGGTCAATGCCTTTGCCAATCGGGCCTTGCTTTGGGTTGCCATGATGTTGGTGATTCTCTGTGTGATTGCCGTGATCAGTGTGGTGTCTGGTCGTATAGGTTTGCAGGCGCTGGCCAATGTACCCAGTTGGCAACTCTGGTTGTATTCCTTGCTGATTTTGGTGGTTGCGGCGGTGATTTATCAGCCTTTAAGCCGTTTGGTTTCTCGGCTGATTTACCCCGGCGCGTTATTAAATGAAGCTGTGTTGGACACCTGGTCAACGCAATTAAAAGAGGCGCAAGATTGGCCACAATTAATTGCCATTGGTGAGCGTTTACTTTCTTTGCAGATAAGACGCAATGTGGCGATTCAGTTACAAAGCTCCGCTTATCTTGTTCAAGAAAAAAATGACGTCTTAGCGATACGAGTCTCTCGGTTAGGTACTGATTGGCACTTCACTTTAATAGGCTGGGAAGACGCTAGCCCTGGTATGCGTTTGACGGCGGAAGTGTTTGCATCCTTGTTTTCAACCAGTTGCGGCTTGCTTGAGCGCTCTTTGGCCTTGGCCGTGGCCGAGCGAAAACGCATGGACGAACAGCATCTTGTCGAGTTGGGGAGTTTGTCTGCGGCAATGGCACATGAACTGCGTAATCCTTTGAATATAATTTCTATGGCGGCTTATGACGCACCCGCCGAGACGCGTCAGCATATTCAGACTCAGCTTAAACGCGCCGATCGTTTGGTGAGTGATATGTTGGTGTATTCAGGTGGCTTGTCATTACAAATAGTTGCCACGCCGTTGCGATCTTTAGTGGCGAGTATTTTGGCGCAAGCTCAGCTAGAAGGTGTCACGTTTGAGCTGGATATTGATGAAACGATTGAGTTGGATGCTGACCCGCAACGGCTTCAGCAGGTGTTCATTAACCTGATCGATAACGCCGTGTCTTTTTTGCGCAATATGCCAGATGGCAAGTTATCCATTGAAGCGGAAGAACGAGATCAACAGATCGTTATCCAAGTAAATAACAATGGACCTGAGATTGATCCAAGTTTACAAGGCGATAACTTATTTCAGCCCTTTGTGACCAAGCGAGCTGGCGGCAGTGGTCTTGGTTTAGCCATTGTGCGTCGTATTGTCGATGCTCATGGCGGGAAGATTCAGCATCGTTCTGATTCGATATGGCCTGTAACCTTCGAGCTTATTTTACCTCGCCACTTTTCTGGTACTGACATTTCAAATAGAGAATTCCATGACTCAAAATAAAATATTACTGGTCGACGACGAGCCCGCATTTCGTGAATTAGCCAGTCGCTGGTTGGCAAAGCAAGATTATCATGTGAAAACGGCAGGCAGCTTAGATGAAGCCCGTGGTGCGTTGGCATCGTTTGATGCGGATCTGGTGCTCTTGGATCTTTCCATGCCGCCAAGTTTTGATCCACAAGTCACCTTGGATGCGATAGGCGAATTTGATGGTCGTCCGGTGATCATTATTACAGGCCATGCGGATCGGGATTTGGCACTTAAAGCCATTGAGCTTGGCGCATGGGATTTTATTGCCAAGCCGATTGATCCAGATATGTTGGCGGTTGTGGTGCGTCGAGCAATCACTAAAACCACCTTAGAGCGAGAGTTAACTCAGCTAAAGCAAACGGGTAATTCTGCAAAGGGTGCGTCAGCGTATATCGGTCATTCAATCAGTTCGCAAAAGGTCAGAGCGCTCGTAGAGCGAATCGCCCCGACGGATGTGCGCGTCTTGGTGACAGGGCCATCAGGTACAGGAAAGGAGGTTATCTCGCGTACTTTACATGATTTAAGTCATCGTGCAGCCAAACCATTTATCTCGGTACATTGCGGTGCTATTCCAGCGGATTTATTAGAAAGTGAGCTGTTCGGTTATGTGAAAGGCGCCTTTACCGGAGCGGAAAAAGACAAAGTCGGTTTATTGAGTTTGGCCGATGGTGGCACCTTATTCTTAGATGAAATTGGTGAAATGCCGTTGGCGATGCAGGTGAAACTGCTGCGCGTGTTGCAAGAAGGTACCTTTTTCCCTGTAGGCGGACGAGAGCAAAAACACATCGATATTCGAGTGGTCTCCGCGACCAACGCCGACTTACTGAGCAAGGTGCAAGAAGGCAGCTTTCGAGAGGATCTGTATTACCGAATAAAAGGCGTAAACATCGAGACTCAAGCGCTTGCTGAACGGCTAGAAGATGTCCCAGTATTGCTGCAATCATTTTTACAGCGTTTGCAAAACCAGCAAAATAAGCAGCTACAGCTCAGTCCTGAAGCTGTGCAATGGTTCCGCGATCAAACTTGGCCTGGAAATGTTCGGGAATTGAAAAACGCCTTAGAAAGCGTCGCGTCTATTTGCCCACAAGGGCAAATTACCATGGAAGACATTCAGCTGCTGTATCCCAGTGGTGAGGCTATTCGTCAAACTCCAATAAGCACACCAACGAACGACGCCTCATTAGACGAACAAGTTCGGGACCTTGAAATTCGATTGATTAACCAAGCCTTAGAAAAAAACCAAGGCAACCGCACCCAAGCCGCTAAGCAATTGGGCATTTCACGACAAGGGCTGATTAAAAAAATTGAGCGATATGGGGTGTGATGATTTTATCGATGGGGCAGAAGGGTCTGTTTTTTTATTGATAGGAGTCAATGTTATCGATTATTAATAACTTTGTTATTTGCGATAAGAAAATTGTTTTGTTTTTGTCATGATTTGCGGTGTAGTATTTGACGATAACTTTACAATAAGGGTAAATAATAAGGACGTTATTATGAAGTGGCAAAGTTTATCCATCAGAAGTCGTATGTTCTCTGTTCTTGCTGTATTGCTTGTTGTGAGTTCTGTCGTTTCGGTCAGTACTCAAGCCATTTCAACACTAGACATAGAGTTAGAACAGTTAAAAAAAGAAGTGTTACCGACACACCTTAGTAACCTCGCCTCGCAAATCAGTACCGAAATTACCCCGTTAATTACCGCTTCCCATCTAATGACAAACGATAATTTTGTTGAAGATTGGGTACGTAACGGAGCGAGCCCCGATAAGCTTCCTTTTATTGAGCATAAGCTGAAGTCTGTAAAAGACATCTTGGGCAGTGATTCCACCTTCTATGTTGTAAAGGGTCCAAACGGGTTGGATTATTATGGTTATGACAAAGCGTTTTTTAAAACACCGTTAGAAGACTATCCTTACAAAGAGTTCTACCCAAATTTTTTGGCCACAGGCCATGATTATGAACTGAACTTACAGTATGAAAACGAAATGCTGTTTATTAACTATCGAAGCGATACCACGGACCCGAACACGAATAAGCCTTATTCTGTCGCAGGTTTAGGGATTAAAGCTGATAAGCTGATTGATATGGTTAAGAAGCTAAACGTAGGCCTGCAAGGGCGTGCTATGTTGGTGACAAGTGATGGGGTTATCCAAGCTAAGGGCGATTCAGCCTTTATGGAAATAGTCGATAAAAGCCAAATTTCTAGCCTGTTAAACAATAAAAATGACATGGTCATTAATGATGTGACCATTGATGGGCAGGTTTATTACCTTGGCTCTCTGTGGGTGCCTCTGTTAGATAGATTTATCATGCTTGCTGTGCCGAAACAGCAAATTATGGCGCCGATTTATTCTCAGTTACAGAATGCGTTTCTCTACTCTATCGTTTTTATTTTAATTTCTCTGCTCATTCTTCATTTTGTGATTGGCTCTTTAACACGTCCAATTGTCGCTATCGGCAAGGAAGTGCGCTATGTGTCCGATAATTTAGATCTGAGTTATCAAATTAAGAGCTCTGATAAGGCTGAAATCGGTGCCTTAGCGGAGACGGTAAACTCTCTGTTGCTGACGCTAAAAGGATCATTGCTTACGGTGAATGATGCCGTTAAGACGACAGACGGTGCAATCGAAGGATTGCACCATCAGGTCGATGAGCTTTCGCAGGCTTCGGAAGCGGAGAAGCAATCGGTAGAACAGATTTTCATTTCCACTCAAGACATCACTGAACAAAGTGCTCAGGTGAAGGATTTGGCAACAAAAGCAGGTGAGTTGTCTGATCAGAGCAACGCTGAACTTCAGCAAGCGAGCAAAGAAGTGCAAAGCAGTTTGGTTTTCTTGGAAGCTTTAGAAGTCGATATGCTGCAAAGTAAAACCAGCTTAACGGAATTGAATGACAACATTGAAAAAATAGTTTCTGTGCTGAATGTTATTAGCTCTATTTCCGAGCAAACGAACTTATTAGCGTTAAATGCAGCAATTGAAGCCGCCCGTGCAGGCGAGCATGGCCGAGGCTTCGCAGTGGTGTCTGATGAGGTGCGTATGTTGTCCCAGCGTACCAGTGAATCAACCAATGAAATTCAAAGCATTATTACCCAGCTGCGATCTGCATCCACACAAGTGACTTCACAAATGGACGTAGCGTGTGAGAAAAGCATTCAGACTTTGGATAGCCAAAAACTGGTTTCTGAAAAAGTGATGGCGCTTGATACGTTTTTACAGCAATTGTTTGATATGAACGAGCAAGTGGCAGAGCGTGCAGGAATCCAGAATGCTTCCGTTGAGGATATCAACCAGCACCTGTCAATGTTGGCGGCACAAAGTGAGCAGACAGTAGAACTCTTCCATCAAAGCCGAGCGGCAACCAATGCTATTGGCGATGAAATGAGACACCTGAAAGATAAAGTTGAGCGGTTCAAAGTGACGTAATGCAATCAGTTGAACCAAGCCAAGTTAATTGGCTTGGTTCAAGATTGCTTATGCTTGGTGCTCGTTTTGCTTTTTAAGTGACTCAGTGAGGTGAGTAAGGAAATACCTCACGATAACAGGCAGCTTTCTTCTCGACATAATTTGTACTTGTAAACTGCGCTGAGCTAACGCGGCTTCTCGCATTGGTCGTATAACCATGCCATCTCGCTTTGCCCGTCTTGCAACCGTTAACTCCCCACAGAGCGCAATGGCATCTTGGCTTTCGCTCGCAAAAGTGTAAATGGAACCTGCTGAGTCGCTAGACAGTGCTGGGATGATTTGCACACCTTCAATATGACAAGCGATATCGAATAAGTAACTGAGCGTTGTCCCTGATCCGGATATGGCAATAGGGTATTCGGTTAATTCCCGAATACTGATGTCTTGCTGACTGGCAAGAGGATGATCTTTGGATAACAACGCGACGATTGGAGAAGGCACTTGCAATGAAACCTCAACGCCTTGCTCTGGTTGCAAATTAAAAGTAAAAGCCGCGTCGACGCTGCCTTCTCTTACTAGTTGTGTTGCTCTGCCCGAATCCACAACTTGTAAGGAAAAGCGTGCACTTGGGTATTTCAAGCGAAATTCCGCCATGATGTGAGGGATAAAGTCCCAAGCCATACCTTCTGGGCAAGCCAGCGCAATAGATTGTTGTTGGATATTACTTATGCCCCTCATTTCCGACATCACGTTTTTAAATTCCAACGTATTTCGCAATGAGTAAGTGTACAGAATATCGCCAGCAGGCGTTAAAGACATACCTCTGGCTTTACGTTCGAACAAAGACAACTGAAGCTTTTCTTCTAGTTGGGTGATTTGTCTACTGATAGCCGAAACTGCGACATGGAGTTCTTCAGACGCTGCGGATAAGGAGCCTGTTTTCGCAACAGCATGAAAGTATTTTAACGAGATGTCATTCATAAGCTTTCTATTTTATAGAAGGTTTTGTTGTGTAATTGATAATTGTTGTAAAGCTTATTACATCTTAAGCTAAATGCCATAATAAATCTGTGTATTTGGAGAAATTATGCCTCAAGCAATGAGTCAAAATGGCCGTCAAACCGCCTTACAACAGGCTACTTCGACCCTTAAAAATGGTCGGTTTATTGAAACGTTAACGCGTCGTGTGGCGTTTGCTTCAGAAAGCCAAAATCCGGACGCCAGTGCTGAACTCATGAAATATTTAACGGATGAAATTCAGCCGACTCTTGCGAAATTAGGCTTTGAGTGTGAAATTTTTCCAAATCCTATCGAATCTTGTCCGCCGTTATTAATTGCTAAGCGTATTGAAGATGAATCGTTGCCGACATTGTTAACGTATGGCCATGGCGATGTAACTAATGGGCAGGCCGAATTATGGCAGACGGGCACTCATCCTTGGGAATTATCACAAATCGGAGAAAAGATCTTTGGGCGTGGTACAGCCGATAACAAAGGGCAGCATACGATTAACCTACTTGCGCTCGAATCAGTATTAGATGCTCGTAAAGGGAAGCTGGGTTACAACGTTAAAATACTTTTTGAGATGAGTGAAGAGGTTGGCTCTAAAGGGTTAGAGCGTTTTTGTGGCGAGCAAAAAGAATCGCTAAAAGCGGATTTGTTTTTGGCGTCTGATGGACCAAGATTAAATGCTCAAACACCGACTATTTTCTTGGGCTCACGCGGTGTTTGTCAGTTTCGATTACGTTGTGAAACAGGGAATGGGGCGCGCCACTCTGGCAACTGGGGCGGCGTTATTACCAATCCTGTGACACGTTTGCAGCACGCGCTAGCTAGTTTAACGACAGCGGATGGACGAGTCACCGCTGAGTGCCTCAGAGCCCCGTTACCAAGTGGCGTCACTGCCGAGATGATGCAAGCGTTACCCGTTGGTGGTTATGCTGGCGACCCAACATTGAATGATCAATGGGGGGAGAAAGAACTGACTGTCGGTGAGCGATTGTTTGGTTGCAACACGTTAGAGGTGATTGCTATTGGCGCTGGCGATATCAAAAAGCCCATTGGTGCCATTCCCGATGTGGCGGAAGCGGTGTGTCATTTGCGTATCGTGCCGGGTACAGATTGGCAAAACCTAGTCGCTAATTTGTCTTCTTTCTTAGAGGAGCAAGGCTTGGGAGACGTGAAAGTCGTTTACGAAGGTGGCTATAACGCAACTCGCTTAGATCCAGCTCACCCTTGGGTTGGGTTTGTTAAGAGCTCGATGGAAGCGTCTCTGGAACAGAAAGTAACGGTTTTACCTAATTTAGGCGGTACGATTCCCAATCATTGTTTTGCAGATGTGTTGGCCTTGCCGACGGTATGGATGCCGCACTCTTATCCGTCTTGTAAGCAGCACGCGCCCGATGAGCATTTGTTGGAAAGTGTTGTTGAGCAAGGTTTAGCCGCTGCGGCAGGTTTGTTCTGGGATCTGGGTGAACAGTGGCCAGAGTAAACGTCTCGGTGTGTATTTAGATAATGTGTATTTAAAACGGTGGCCCAAATGGGCCACCGTTTTTATTTGTCGCAAAATCCAAATGTAAGGCAAAAAAAACGCCACGTTAACGTGGCGTTAAAAAGCAATGTGCGTCAGATCTCTAGTTGATCTTGAAGTGTTTACGTATGCCATACAGAGCAAGTAGGCTGACGAAACTGGTTAATAATAAGTAATAGCTTGGTGCCAGTTGGTCACCTGTTGCGCTGATAGACCAGACAAGTAAGAAAGGCGTGAAGCTGCCAAAAAGAGTCGTACTGATGTTGTAGCTCAACGCCATGCCTGTTGCTCTGACTCGTGTAGGGAACATTTCCGACATCAAGGCTGGTAGGCCACCAAAATACATGGATTTCAGCACACTTAGCCAAAAAAGAACGCAGGCAAGCATGATTAATGTTGGGTGATTAGACAGTATGAAAAATGCTGGCCAAACTGTTATGAAGAAGAGTATGCCTGCCGCAATCATAAGGCGAGTGCGTCCAATACGATCGGATAAAATGCCAACGAAAGGTGTGAGGAACATAAGCACGGTGTAGCTAATAAGGGTGCCGCCGTAACCGATGGAGTTGCTTAAGCCAAGGTATTTTGTGGCATAAGTCGGCATGAAAATAATGGAGTAAGTGACTGAGGTCGACAGTATCATGGCACCGATATTAAATAGAATGCCCAATTTGTTATTCGCAAACAATTCTATTAATGGCACTTTCTCTTCTTTTGATGTGGTGAATTCACCCGCTTCTTCAATATGTCGACGAATGTATAAACCAACCGGGCCGATTAGTAGGCCAAAGAAGAAGGGAATGCGCCAGCCCCAGCTTTCCAGTTGATCAGTGGTTAACGTAGTCGTTAGTAGTAGACCAAATCCTGCACCTAATAAGCCGCTAAGCCCTTGGCTGGCAAACATAAAGCTGGATATAAAGCCTTTGCGTTCAGGGTAATGTTCGACCAGCATGGCTGTTGCACTACCAAACTCTCCCCCCGCCGAGAAGCCTTGTAGAAGTCGAGCAAACAAAATGCCTAATGGTGCAAGTAGTCCAATAGTTTCATAGGTTGGCATTACTGCAATTAAAAAGGTTCCGGCCATCATTAGCCAGATTGTTAGTAACATGGCTGCTTTACGACCTATCTTGTCCGCGTAGCTACCAATAACGATCGCGCCAATTGGGCGAATAAGGTAAGACATGGCGAAAGTGAAAAGCGCCAGCATGAGTGACAAGGTTTCGTTGTCAGTAGGAAAGAATAGCTTTGAAATAGTACGAGCAAAAAATGCGTAGACGATTAGATCGAACCATTCCAATGCGTTGCCAACGGAAGAGGCAACAATGAGTTTTAATAATTTTTTGTCTGTTGGCTTGTGGGTGGTTGAGGCCTGTCCGCTCCCGACGTGGTAAGTGTCCGACATTTATGTCACTCCATTATAATATTTTATATATTGCTAGTTAGTCTTCAATCGATACTAGGGAATGAAAAGTGTTTGCACAATTATTCATTTATTAAAACTTCTTTGCTTTTATTAGAAACCTAGAGTGTCCATTTTGGGGCATTAGAAAAGGCGGTAAGCGTCTTTATCTGCCTATTTCGGATGTTTATTTTCATTGTGTATTTTGCCAAAGATAGCAGCGGTACGATAAGCGAGCGCACTAGAAAACGTACGCTCGCTTAATAGTGCGGCTCTAATGCTCTGTTACATCGCAGGCAATGGTGCCGTCTTGAACCCTGACGGAAATAGCGTCTCCTTTTTTAACATCCTTAACGGAACGAATTACTTGTTCGTCTTTAGAAGCAATGGCGTAGCCTCTGGCTAAGGTGTTGAGCGGGCTAACGAGGTTGAGCTTGTCGATAATACGAGCAAAGGCGGTTTGTTTGTTGGTGAGGGTGTTGCTTAATGCGCGAGCAAGTCGAGCGTCTATGTCTTTGAGCTTTTGTCTGTCTTGATCAATGCGACGAATGGGGCTGTTTCGTTCCAGTCGATGCGCCAAATTCGCAGTTTGGGTTTGTTGCTCTAATACTTTGCGTTGCATGCTGTGTTGCAAACGGCGTTTTAGTTGATCAAGCTGGTTTTGTTGTTGCTCAATGCGTTCTTTTGGGTGACGAATGCGCTTGATCATAAAGTCGAGCTGTTGCTGGCTTTGCTCGAGAATGCGCGACATGCGTCGAACCAGTTGCTTTTCTTGCTGCTCGATTTGACGAATCAGCTGATTGCGATCAGGGCTCAAAAGCTCCGCGGCCGCCGTTGGTGTGGCGGCGCGAACATCAGCGACAAAGTCCGCAATGGTGAAATCTGTCTCATGGCCCACCGCTGACACAATCGGCGTTTGGGCGGCAAAAATAGCGTGTGCCAAGGCTTCGTCATTGAAGCTCCATAAATCTTCCAGTGAACCACCACCGCGACCTAGAATAATGGCATCAAAGTGCCCGCTTCCATCGGCCCGCTGTAGTTGTCTTAAAATGTTTTTAGACGCGTCTTGACCTTGCACTAGAGAGGGCAGAATGGTGAGTTCGGTTAACGGGAAACGCCTGCGAAAGGCGATGATCATATCGCGAACCGCGGCACCGACCGGTGAGGTGATGATCGCAACACGTTCTGGTTTGGTCGGTAGTGGTTTTTTGTGTTCTGCAGCAAACAGGCCTTGAGCTTGTAAATTGTTTTTTAGTCGCTCAAATGCTTGTTGCAGCGCACCTTCGCCTGCTGATTCCATGCTTTCGACACTAAGCTGACAATCGCCCCTTGGGCCATAAAAAGTGACGCGGGCACGCAGACGAACCATGTCGCCATCTTTGGGTTTGAAGCGAACCGCCGCATTCTTACCTTTAAACATGGCGCAGCGAATTTGGGCTCTGTCGTCTTTGAGAGAAAAGTACCAATGACCCGAGCCAGGTTTGGCCAAATTAGAGATTTCGCCTTCGACTAAAATCCACGGCAAGCTGGCTTCAAGTAGTTGTTGTATCTGTCTATTTAGCTGCGATACGGTAAAAGCAGTTTCTTGTGACGCAGAAGTTGTAAAATTTTTCATCAATCTCTCGTGGTTTTGATTTACCCAATGCAACTAAAGGAGTAGAATTACTTGCCATCTTAACACCCTTGTTGGCATTGGAAACTCCCCATTATGTTACGAATTATTCAAGAAGCTTTAACGTTTGACGACGTACTGCTTGTCCCCGGCTATTCCGAAGTTCTTCCTAAGGATGTTAGCCTCAAAACGAAAATCACTAAAGACATTGAGCTAAATATTCCGCTTACGTCTTCAGCGATGGATACGGTTACCGAACATCGCATGGCGATTGCTTTGGCTCAAGAAGGTGGCATTGGCATTGTGCACAAAAACTTGACCATTGAAGAGCAAGCACGTGAAGTGCGCCGTGTGAAAAAGTTCGAAAGTGGCATCGTTCGTGATCTTGTTACTATTAACCCTGACGCTAGCGTTCAAGACCTTATGGATTTGACTGCGGCGAATAGCATCTCAAGTGTGCCTGTTGTTGAAGGTACTGACTTGGTTGGTATTGTAACAAGCCGTGATGTGCGCTTTGTAAAAGACTTCGATAAAAAAGTCTCTGACATTATGACACCAAAAGATCGTCTTGTGACGGCGCTTGAAGGTGCTTCATCTGGTTCTATCCGCAAATTGCTACATGAAAATCGCATTGAGAAAGTGCTGATTGTTAATGAGCAGTTTGAATTGCGCGGTATGGTCACAGTGACTGACTTTAATAAAGCCACGACGTTCCCAAATGCATGTAAAGATGAGCATGGTCGTTTGCGTGTTGGTGCGGCTGTTGGTACTGGTGCAGATACAGGCGATCGAGTGAAAGCTTTGTCTGATGCTGGCGTTGATATCATTGTTGTTGATACGGCGCATGGCCATTCCAAAGGCGTTATTGATCGCGTTCGTTGGGTAAAAGAAAACTTCCCTCACATCCAAGTTATTGGCGGTAATATCGCAACAGCTGAAGCGGCAATTGCGCTAGCTGATGCCGGTGCGGATGGTGTGAAAGTGGGTATTGGCCCTGGTTCTATCTGTACAACGCGTATCGTTTCTGGTGTGGGTGTTCCTCAAATCAGTGCGGTGGCGAATGTTGCTGAAGTAATGAATCCACGTGGTATTCCTGTTATCGCTGATGGCGGCGTACGTTTTTCTGGTGATATCAGTAAAGCGATTGCAGCTGGCGCGAGCGTTATCATGGTTGGTGGTTTGCTTGCTGGTACTGATGAAGCACCAGGTGAAGTTGTCTTGTTTCAAGGTCGTGCTTATAAAGCCTACCGAGGCATGGGTTCATTGGGTGCAATGTCCCAAGCGCAAGGCTCTAGTGACCGTTACTTCCAAGACTCAAGCAGTGTTGAGAAATTGGTTCCAGAAGGCATTGAAGGCCGTGTACCTTCTAAAGGCCCAATGGTGGCAGTGGTTCATCAACTTATGGGTGGGGTTCGCTCTTCCATGGGTTACACAGGCTCGGCTGATATTGAAACCATGCGTACCAAAACGCAGTTTTCTAAAATTACCGGTGCAGGTATGCGTGAAAGCCACGTCCATGATGTGACTATCACTCAAGAGGCACCAAATTATCACGTCGGTTAAGGCGGGATAAGTTGAAACCGAGATGGGGCGTTTAAGACGCCCCATCTTTATTTACTGCTCTTACTATTTTATTGATTACTTCTACGATAAGCCTGGTTCTTTGAGTAGAGTGAAAGGAATGGCTAATAATGTCGCAAGATATCCACGCTCATAAAATTCTTATTCTTGATTTCGGTTCTCAGTACACTCAGCTGATTGCACGTCGCGTTCGTGAAATCGGTGTTTACTGTGAAGTTCGTGCTTTCGATATGGAAGATCAAGAAGTTATCGACTTCGATCCAAAAGGCATCATCCTTGCTGGTGGTCCTGAATCCGTTCCAGAGCCTGGATCTCCTCGTGCGCCAGAAGCTGTATTTACATTGGGCGTGCCGGTATTTGGTATTTGTTACGGTATGCAAACCATGGCAGAGCAGTTGGGCGGTAAAGTTCAAGGTTCTGAAATTCGTGAGTTTGGTTATGCTCAAATTCGTAAGCATGAAGGCCCAGCCTTGTTCGATGAGATTCAAGATCACATTGCAAACAATGGCGTTGCTTTGCTTGACGTTTGGATGAGTCACGGCGACAAAGTTATTGAAATGCCAGAAGATTTTACCTTGATGGCGTCAACTGACAGCTGCCCAATTGCGGCGATGGCGAACGAAGCGAAGAAATTTTACGGTGTACAATTTCACCCAGAAGTAACGCATACGTTACAAGGTGGCCGTATTCTGTCTCGCTTTATTGTTGATATTTGTGGTTGTGATACCTTGTGGACTCCTGCCAACATCGCGCAAGACGCTATTGAGCGTATGCAAGAACAAGTGGGCAACAAGAAAGTCCTTCTTGCTCTTTCCGGTGGTGTAGATTCCTCTGTTGTGGCGGCATTGCTTCACAAAGCCATCGGCGACCAACTGACTTGCGTATTCGTAGACAACGGCTTGCTTCGTCTGAACGAAGGCGACCAAGTGATGAAAATGTTCGCTGACAACATGGGCGTTAATGTCATCCGTGTTGATGCTGAAGACCTATTCCTAGGTAAGCTACACGGTGAATCGGACCCAGAAAAGAAACGTAAGATCATCGGTAACACCTTCATCGAAGTGTTCGACCAAGAAGCGGCGACACTGACAGAAGTTGAATTCCTTGCACAAGGTACGATCTACCCAGACGTTATCGAATCTGCTGCCTCTAAGACAGGTAAAGCGCACGTTATCAAATCTCACCACAACGTGGGCGGTCTTCCAGAAGACATGAAGATGCAGCTGGTTGAACCACTTCGCGAACTGTTCAAAGACGAAGTGCGTAAACTGGGTCTAGAGCTAGGTCTTCCTTACGACATGGTTTACCGTCACCCATTCCCAGGACCAGGTCTAGGTGTTCGTATCCTTGGCGAAGTGAAGAAAGAGTATGCCGACATCCTACGTCGTGCAGACGCTATTTTCATCGAAGAGCTACGCAACGCGGGCTGGTACGAAAAAACAAGCCAGGCTTTCGCTGTATTCCTACCAGTTAAATCTGTTGGCGTAGTAGGCGATGGCCGCCGTTACGAATACGTGGTTGCGCTACGTGCCGTAGAAACCATCGACTTCATGACAGCGCGTTGGGCACACCTACCGTACGAACTGCTAGAAAAAGTGTCTGGTCGCATTATCAACGAGATCGAACACATCTCCCGCGTGACTTACGACGTATCATCTAAACCACCGGCTACCATCGAGTGGGAATAATTTAGTTAAGTAACATCTGACTGAATCAATAGAAATGCTAAAAACCCGCCTTGTCGAAGCGGGTTTTTTGTTTCTAGTGATTACTACCCAGCCCTTCCATATAGAGTTTACTCAGTTGCTCAGTAGAAATTCTCTGTACGGTTTGTGTTGTGGGTGACGGTTGCTGAAATATCTGGTGGGCAACTTGTCGGCCAATAAGTTGCGCGCTTGAGGCTTTGTGAATACGGGTGTTGTAGAACTGTGAAAGCAGGCTATCGAGTGGTTGGTGTTGTTTAAGTAGTAGGGACAAATGCCAGGCGTCTTCAAGGGCTTGGCTGGCACCTTGGCCGGATGTGGGCAGAGGTGCGTGGGCGGCATCGCCGATGATCACTAGGTTGTCTCTATGCCAGTGGGGAAGTGGATCAAGATCGTGCACAAAGAGGCGTTTTACGCTGTTGGGATCATAATTTTCAAGTACGTGTTGAACCTTGTCAGGCCAATGTTGAAAGCGTTGGTGCATTTCGTCAAACCAGCTTTTTAAGGTCTTGGATTCATCCATGTCACACGGCCATGCGGCGGCCCAGTAGCCTTCCTTTTGTGTGACGGGGACGATGCCAAAGCGTTCGCCGTTGTCGCGGTATTCGTGGATGCTTTGATCGTACTCCATTGCACACAGACCAATGATGTTGATAAAGCCCTGATACGTCGGTTGTATTGTGTTGCCGTACAGATATTGACGAGCAGGCGAGTGCATTCGTCCATCGGCACCTACCACCAGATCGAATTGTTGCTGTAATCGAGGTATGTCTTGGCTTGTTAAGGCTTGGTTGAAGATGACGGTAGCGTTGAGCGGTTGCAGTGCGTCTGCCAGCAGTTGGATGAGATCGCGACGAAATAGATTGATGGTGGGAAATCCACAGACAGCGTTTAAGACTGAAATATCAAATTCGTTTTGCTGCTCACCTTGGCGGTTAAATTGGCGCATGTAACTGGGTCGTCCGCCTGTTTTGAGCACCTTATCCATTAATCCCAGTTGTTGAATGACAAAATTGGCATTGGGCCACAGGGTCACGCCAGCACCGATTGAGGAGAAGTGTTTGCCTCGTTCGTATAGGGTGACTTTAATGCCTTGTTTTCTGGCAAAAATAGCTAAGGCTAATCCGGCGACGCCAGCCCCAATAATGGCCATATTTTTAACGTTGTTCATCTTGATTGTCTCCCTTGTTAATGATGAGACGATTATTTCAAGTCAAAGTAATGGGATAAATGTGCTATTTTGGGTTTGTTTATCCCGTTTGGTGAAATAATTGTGCTGGAAAATATTGAATTACAGTGGTTGCTGAGCTTTCAGAAAGTTTATGAACAGTTGAGTTTTAAGTCTGCGGCGGAGTTACGGCAGATGCCTAAGTCGAATGTGAGTCGCCATGTTGCATTGCTGGAGCAGGCGCTGAATGTTCGCTTGCTCGAACGTACCACAAGGAAAATGATCGCTACCGAAGCGGGGGAGCGGTTGTACCATAATGTAACGCCCCTGCTTATGGCGATGGGGGATGTGCTGCAAGAAATCCATCAAGATGGGGAGACCATTTCTGGGCATTTAAAAATCATCACGCCTGATTTGCCTTTTATGGCGGAAGCGGTGGCAGCGTTTTGTCACCAACACCCTAAGGTTCAGCTCAGCTGCGATACGCAACTGAATCCTGAAGAGGGTTTGCTCGAAGGCTTTGATGTGGTGATACGCTTTGGTCGAGGCCTCATGGAAGATTCCGGTTGGGTGGCGAGAGAGCTGATACGTTGGCCAAGCTGTGTGGTGGTGTCTCCTAGTTTATTGAAACAACATACGAAACCTAATTCCATTGCGCAGCTGAGTTCGCTCCCTTGTATCACCAGTTTGTCGGTATTGCAGGGCATGCCTTGGCGGTTTAAGAATGCTGGGGCTGTTAATGTGTCCTCTTGTTATAAGGTGAATAGTGGGCAAATGGCTAAAGCTGCGGCGGTGAAAGGATTAGGTTTTGCCATATTGCCTTGGGAAGCTTGTCGCGCAGAATTAGAAGAAGGTACGCTGATTAAAATCGAGTTGTCAGAAGATGAACCAGACGATTTGGTCTTGTATGCGCTGTATTCTGGGCGTCATTACCCATTGGTAAAAGTGACAGCTTTTCTCGATTATATTCAGTTAGTGATCCAGCGTTATTACTCTTAAGCTCCTCAGTAAAAGTAAGAGAGGCCTGTTCACTAACGAGAAAAAGTGAAGAGAGTGCAGATGGGCTGATGGAAGCAATCAAAGCGTACATAAAGTATTACAGCAATGATCGAATTAGGCGGAAACTAAAAGGCCTGAGTCCGATAGCGTATCGAAATCAGGCCTTGAAAGCCGCTTGGAACAGAGTCCAACTTTATGGTGTTATTTCTTTTCGTTAAACAGAGCTAGCTTGCTGAAAAAGTCTTCCAGTGTGAAACGAGCGTCAGCGCTGTTGTAAACACGAATTTCACGAGGTTTTTTAGGGTTCTCTAAGTAGTCCAGAGTCTCTGTGTCTAACAATGGTGCTGGCTGCATAGTATAGTCATACACTTCTGTTGCAAGCAGTAGCGAAATAGAAGGATTGTCTCCTAGTACCCATACTTCACTTTTTGGCCAGGATGTATCCTCCAGTTGCTTGCTCGCAAAGTCATTAAATTCAATCATTTGTTTCCATAGGTATTCACCGATTGCACCCTGTGGTTTTACTTTATGTTGCAGTTCAGCCATGGAAGTACGCATTGTCATGTATACGTTGTGAGGAATTTGCCACAAGGGGATTTCTGAATTAAATACAATTTTCGCAGCAGTAGGGTCGTTGTACATATTATATTCCCAACCACCGGCTGGATATGGTGAACCACCAATCCACAGAACGGTTATTTTGTCGGCGATAGATGGATCTGCCTGGTACGCAAGAGCAACGTCAGTAATTGGTCCCATTACTAATACGTAAAGAGGCAAGTCGCTTTTCTTGTTTGCTTCATCGACAATCATTTGTGCGGCAGCACTAACGTCCTGCTTCGGTTGAGTTTTCAGCGCTTGTTGCGAACCTAGGGCAACAGGAACTTTCATGTCCATGTATTTAAGGACGCGCTGTATCTCTTCATAACTTTTTGTCGATGTCTCTGATGCGTCAATGCCAAAATAAGGCGCCGTACGAGAGTACTGGGCACTTAATAATCCTTCTACTTTAAAACTAGGTGTTAGTAAGGCGTGTACAATGGCAAAGTCGTCATCTGCTTCATTTTTTGCATCAGCACTAATCAATATTCGAACTTGTTTTTTCTCTAATACGACAAAAGCATATTGCTCGTTTGCGGCATAGCCCATTGATGTAAAAGCAACAGTAACGACAGTCACAATAGAGTTTATTATTTTTTCATAAAATAGACCTTATTAATCAAGTAAATGAGAAACACTACACTTTAGCTTGAATGCCAAATGCAAGCTGTGTCATTTTATCGTTATCGAATCTACTAGTCTGTCACTTCGTTATCTCTTTAATCGATATATGAAGCGTAGGAACAAAATTCTGGGCGAGACTTTAACATGCTGGTGGCAGTTTTTCAGGGATGAGAAACGCCATTGTTAATCAGATTTTTTGTCTTTGACGTTGTCTGATGTTCTGGGTTGATCAGGGTGGTCTAATCCAATAAATGCTTGGTTTTACCTGTCCCCGATTTCCGTAAGAATGGCACCAGTACTAAACGTATGAGCCTGTTTAATCGTTACGGTTGAACAAGTGTACCTTTCGAGCCATGTGGTTCAGAACGCAAATACTGAGGTGGAGCCTGAACCTGAGCGTCGAGTGCAACAGCTGCTTGCCATGGCCAATGGGGGTTGAAAAGTACAGCGCGACCTAATGCAACAAAATCGGCATCCCCTTGCTTCAGTACATCTTCAGCCTGCTGTGGCTCGGTGATTAAGCCTACGCCAATTACCGGGATCGAAACTTGTTCACGAATATCACGGGCGAACGGTAGCTGATAACCGGGTTTTACGTCGATGGATTGCAATGGCGAAAGCCCGCCACTGGAAATATGCAGATAGTCACACCCCAGCTGTTCCAGTTGCTGACTAAATACGATCGATTGTTCGACATCCCAGCCGCCGTCAACCCAGTCAGTGGCAGAGAGACGAACGCCTACCGGAATGGAAGAAGGTACGGCCTCGCGCACAGCTTCAAATACTTCAAGTGGGAAGCGTAAGCGATTTTCCAGTGAACCACCATATTGGTCCTGTCTCTGGTTGCTGAGTGGCGAAAGAAATTGGTGAAGCAGATAGCCGTGTGCAGCATGAATTTCTATTAGTTCAATCCCAACACGTACCGAACGAAGTGCGCTGTCAACAAACGCTTGTTTGATACGCTCAAGACCTGCTAAATCGAGTGACGCTGGCGCCTCGTCTTGCTCATTGAAGCTCAGCTCGGAAGGCGCAACCGTTTGCCAGCCACCTTCACTCTCCGTCAATTTGTGTCCTCCCTGCCATGGCACATGACAAGAAGCCTTGCGTCCTGCGTGTCCAAGCTGGATCCCTATACGAATAGGGGACCAAGCACGAACATCAGACAAAACACTGTGTAATGCCGCTTCTGTCGCATCATCCCACAGTCCTAAATCTCCCGCTGAAATACGGCCAATCGCTTCAACCGCAGTGGCTTCCAAAATCAGTAACCCCGCGCCAGATGTTGCCAGCGAACCATAGTGCATACGGTGCCAAGAACCAGCGTGTCCAGATTCGGCGGAGTATTGACACATTGGCGCGATAACTAGGCGGTTTGTAAGGTCGAGTTCCCCGATTTTTGTGGTACTAAATAATTGACTCATTTTTACCTCTAAATGTTGTTCTCGGCAGAGCGCCAACGGAATACCTTAGCCAAATTGTTGTAGATAAGGTGTATGTATAGGAAGTGCATGTTTCTCAAAAACGAATAGGGTTTCACATACATTCTTGCAGGGCGCTCATTGTTGATAATGAATAGCTACCGAGTCGGTAGACACAAGTTATTCTTTTTCCATACTTTACAGGCGACAATTGGTTATTGGAACCATGCCTATGCTTTACGCTGTAGAACATCTTAATATATTCAATATTGAAAGAAATGCGTGAACTGATCGCAATTAGCGTAACCTTTGGGGCTTCATTGATAACCTTAATACATTATATAGTCTCATGAAACGGCCCTCTTTATTATGAGGAGGCCGTTTTTTGTTTGTGTGGAATCTAGAAAAAGTTTTGGAGTCGTAGCTTGAAATTTCCAACGCCCTTAATAGAAGGGAAATTACTCAAACGTTATAAGCGCTTTTTGTCTGATATTGAATTGCCGAGTGGTGAGGTAGTGGTTGCTCATTGTCCCAATACTGGATCGATGAAACGCTGCCAACAAGATGGTGCTCGTGTGTGGCTGTCTGAAAGTGACAATCCAAAGCGTAAGCTTGCTTATACGTGGGAATTGGTAGAAGTCGACGAACAATATCTAGCCTGTATCAACACAGGTTATCCAAACAAGTTGGTTGGCGAAGCAATTGCCAATGGCGTAGTGAAAGAGCTTTCAGGTTATTCCGAACAAAAAGCCGAAGTAAAGTATGGTGAGAAAAGTCGTATTGATTGGCTGCTTTCAGGTAGCGATGGCCGTAAGTGTTATGTCGAAGTGAAAAACGTTACCTTATTAGAAGACGATGGATTTGGGTACTTTCCGGATGCGGTGACGGATCGTGGGCGTAAGCATTTATATGAACTAGCTAAGATGGTTGAAGAGGGTCATCGTGCAGTGATGTTTTTTTGTGTGAGTCACACAGGGATAAATTCTGTTACGCCTGCTGTTCATATTGATAAAAAGTATGCACAGGCTTTTATTGAAGTAGTGGGCAAAGGAGTAGAAGTTGTTGCTTACCAAGTGGCAATCGACCCCCAAGAGATGAAAGTGGTACGTTCGGTCCCCGTAATAATGCCTGAATTGTGAGATTAATGGGCTTATATGGGTAATTTTTGGTTATTTTATAACCAGTAAAGTGCTTTTGGGATGGCTTCATGAACAAATGCGCTTTTATTTAAAATAAATTGAAAGAAAATGCTAAAAAAGGGTTGCACAAAATCTGTAGATCCTTAATATACGCCCTCGCTGACACGGACAAGGCTTCAGAGCAACGAAGACCAAGTTCAACTAACTAAATACGATTTTGTTAGCCATTCAAGTCAGTACGCTCTTTAAAATAGATAATCAGATAATTTGTGTGGGCGCTCGCTGGAGGCTTCAGAAGATCCTTTTAGGATCAAAAAAATTGAAGTCTTGCGAAACGTCTAACACGTCAATTCGCTTTATGTTGTTTTGTTGTTCTTCGGGACGATGAAATGATTAAGTTATTGTTAGTGTAATAGATTTTGAGTAAGCAAACTTTTTAACTGAAGAGTTTGATCATGGCTCAGATTGAACGCTGGCGGCAGGCTTAACACATGCAAGTCGAGCGGTAACAGGGGAGCTTGCTCCTGCTGACGAGCGGCGGACGGGTGAGTAACGCGTAGGAATCTGCCTAGTAGAGGGGGACAACATGTGGAAACGCATGCTAATACCGCATACGCCCTGAGGGGGAAAGGAGGGGACTTTTCGGAGCCTTCCGCTATTAGATGAGCCTGCGTGAGATTAGCTAGTTGGTAGGGTAAAGGCCTACCAAGGCGACGATCTCTAACTGGTCTGAGAGGATGACCAGTCACACTGGGACTGAGACACGGCCCAGACTCCTACGGGAGGCAGCAGTGGGGAATATTGGACAATGGGCGGAAGCCTGATCCAGCCATGCCGCGTGTGTGAAGAAGGCCTTAGGGTTGTAAAGCACTTTCAGGAGTGAGGAAGGGCGTTTGGTTAATACCCAAGCGTTTTGACGTTAGCTCCAGAAGAAGCACCGGCTAACTCTGTGCCAGCAGCCGCGGTAATACAGAGGGTGCAAGCGTTAATCGGAATTACTGGGCGTAAAGCGCGCGTAGGTGGTTTGTTAAGTCGGATGTGAAATCCCAGGGCTCAACCTTGGAATGGCACCCGATACTGGCAGGCTAGAGTACGGTAGAGGGGTGTGGAATTTCCTGTGTAGCGGTGAAATGCGTAGATATAGGAAGGAACATCAGTGGCGAAGGCGACACCCTGGACTGATACTGACACTGAGGTGCGAAAGCGTGGGGAGCAAACAGGATTAGATACCCTGGTAGTCCACGCCGTAAACGATGTCTACTAGCCGTTGGGTTGTAATGACTTAGTGGCGCAGCTAACGCAATAAGTAGACCGCCTGGGGAGTACGGCCGCAAGGTTAAAACTCAAATGAATTGACGGGGGCCCGCACAAGCGGTGGAGCATGTGGTTTAATTCGAAGCAACGCGAAGAACCTTACCTACTCTTGACATCCAGTGAACTTAGCAGAGATGCTTTGGTGCCTTCGGGAACACTGAGACAGGTGCTGCATGGCTGTCGTCAGCTCGTGTTGTGAAATGTTGGGTTAAGTCCCGTAACGAGCGCAACCCTTATCCTTATTTGCCAGCACTTCGGGTGGGAACTTTAAGGAGACTGCCGGTGACAAACCGGAGGAAGGTGGGGACGACGTCAAGTCATCATGGCCCTTACGAGTAGGGCTACACACGTGCTACAATGGCGTATACAGAGGGCTGCGAACTTGCGAGAGTAAGCGAATCCCAGAAAGTACGTCGTAGTCCGGATTGGAGTCTGCAACTCGACTCCATGAAGTCGGAATCGCTAGTAATCGTGAATCAGAATGTCACGGTGAATACGTTCCCGGGCCTTGTACACACCGCCCGTCACACCATGGGAGTTGATTGCTCCAGAAGTAGCTAGCTTAACC
Source organism: Marinomonas sp. FW-1 (assembly GCF_005222245.1). Taxonomy (NCBI): domain Bacteria; kingdom Pseudomonadati; phylum Pseudomonadota; class Gammaproteobacteria; order Oceanospirillales; family Oceanospirillaceae; genus Marinomonas; species Marinomonas sp. FW-1. Next base: position 526,862 of record NZ_CP025987.1, read on the forward strand.
TTCGGGATGGCGGTTACCACGGAGTGGTCAATGACTGGGGTGAAGTCGTAACAAGGTAGCCCTAGGGGAACCTGGGGCTGGATCACCTCCTTAAACGATAGAAACCTCTGGTGAGCGTTCACACAAATTATCTGATGTCTAATTTATGAGAAGCACAGAAGTGTTTTAATCTGTTGTTCTGTTGGTTAGAGCGTACCCCCTTATTTTGGTAAAGAGTAGGGTGAGGTCGACCGAACTAAAACAAACAGCAAGTTATATTGTATTTGGGTCTGTAGCTCAGTTGGTTAGAGCGCACCCCTGATAAGGGTGAGGTCGGCCGTTCAAATCGGCCCAGACCCACCAAATACAATCTAGTAAGTAATGGGGCTATAGCTCAGCTGGGAGAGCGCCTGCTTTGCACGCAGGAGGTCTGCGGTTCGATCCCGCATAGCTCCACCATTTACTTAAGATACTGTGTGAAAGATTAGAAGAGAGTTCTAAGCAAGACGCTAAGCATCTTACGCATTCGTGTGTTGGGTGATTTTTAGTCTCTGACTTAGTGCTTTGCACTAAACTTGCTCTTTAACAATTCAAATTTTGAAATAGACGATAATCAAGCGTCAAACCGGTGGAAAGCACCTTTAACCTAGGTGAATTTCTAAATCGTAAATCCAAAGGGGTACAAAAGCCCTTTGGTATGTGATCCGAAACTGTTTTGGGTTATATGGTCAAGTGACCAAGCGTGCACGGTGGATGCCTTGGCAGTCAGAGGCGATGAAGGACGTGGTAATCTGCGAAAAGGTTCGGGGAGTTGATAAACAAACTTTGATCCGAACATGTCCGAATGGGGAAACCCACCCGCTTGCGGGTATCGTATGGTGAATACATAGCCATACGAGGCGAACCCGGGGAACTGAAACATCTAAGTACCCGGAGGAAAAGAAATCAACCGAGATTCCCTAAGTAGCGGCGAGCGAAAGGGGATTAGCCCTTAAGTGGTTTTGGTGTTAGTAGAAGGCTCTGGAAAGGGCCGCCGTAGAGGGTGATAGCCCCGTATACGAAAACACCTTAATCATGAAAACGAGTAGGACGGGACACGTGTTATCCTGTCTGAATATGGGGGACCATCCTCCAAGGCTAAATACTCCTGACTGACCGATAGTGAACCAGTACCGTGAGGGAAAGGCGAAAAGAACCCCTGTGAGGGGAGTGAAATAGATCCTGAAACCGTGTACGTACAAGCAGTGGGAGCGGACTTGTTCCGTGACTGCGTACCTTTTGTATAATGGGTCAACGACTTATTTTCAGTAGCAAGGTTAAGCACATAGTGGAGCCGTAGGGAAACCGAGTCTTAATAGGGCGTTTAGTTGCTGGGAATAGACCCGAAACCGGGCGATCTATCCATGAGCAGGTTGAAGGTTGAGTAACATCAACTGGAGGACCGAACCCACATCCGTTGAAAAGGCTGGGGATGACTTGTGGATAGGAGTGAAAGGCTAATCAAGCTCGGAGATAGCTGGTTCTCCTCGAAAGCTATTTAGGTAGCGCCTCGTATCTCACCATTGGGGGTAGAGCACTGTTTGGGCTAGGGGGTCATCCCGACTTACCAACCCCATGCAAACTCCGAATACCAATGAGTGCAATTACGGGAGACACACGGCGGGTGCTAACGTCCGTCGTGGAAAGGGAAACAACCCAGACCGTCAGCTAAGGTCCCAAAGTTACAGTTAAGTGGGAAACGATGTGGGAAGGCTTAGACAGCTAGGAGGTTGGCTTAGAAGCAGCCATCCTTTAAAGAAAGCGTAATAGCTCACTAGTCGAGTCGGCCTGCGCGGAAGATATAACGGGGCTCAAACTGTACACCGAAGCTACGGATGCTTAGTTTACTAGGCATGGTAGAGGAGCGTTCTGTAAGCCGTTGAAGGTCAAGCTGTAAGGCAGGCTGGAGGTATCAGAAGTGCGAATGTTGACATGAGTAACGATAAGGGGAGTGAAAAACTCCCCCGCCGGAAGACCAAGGTTTCCTGTCCCATGTTAATCAGGGCAGGGTGAGTCGGCCCCTAAGGCGAGGCAGAAATGCGTAGTCGATGGGAAACAGGTTAATATTCCTGTACTCGTGCATATTGCGATGGAGAGACGGAGAAGGCTAGGCCAGCACAGCGATGGTTGTCTGTGTTTAAGGCGGTAGGTTTAGGGCTTAGGCAAATCCGGGCCCTTTTAAGACCGAGAACTGATGACGAGCCCTCTTTTGGGCGAAGTGGTTGATGCCATGCTTCCAGGAAAAACTTCTAAGCTTCAGATATGCAGGAACCGTACCCCAAACCGACACAGGTGGTCAGGTAGAGAATACCAAGGCGCTTGAGAGAACTCGGGTGAAGGAACTAGGCAAAATGGTACCGTAACTTCGGGAGAAGGTACGCCGGCCGGTGTGAAGGACTTGCTCCGTAAGCACTAGTCGGTCGAAGATACCAGGTGGCTGCGACTGTTTATTAAAAACACAGCACTCTGCAAACACGAAAGTGGACGTATAGGGTGTGACGCCTGCCCGGTGCTTGAAGGTTAATTGATGGGGTTAGCGCAAGCGAAGCTCTTGATCGAAGCCCAAGTAAACGGCGGCCGTAACTATAACGGTCCTAAGGTAGCGAAATTCCTTGTCGGGTAAGTTCCGACCTGCACGAATGGCGTAACGATGGCCACACTGTCTCCACCCGAGACTCAGTGAAATTGAAATCGCAGTGAAGATGCTGTGTATCCGCGGCTAGACGGAAAGACCCCGTGAACCTTTACTATAGCTTCACAGTGAACTTTGAACCTACTTGTGTAGGATAGGTGGGAGGCTTTGAAGCGGTGACGCCAGTTACCGTGGAGCCACTCTTGAAATACCACCCTGGTATGTTTGAGGTTCTAACTCAGGTCCGTAATCCGGATCGAGGACACTGTGTGGTGGGTAGTTTGACTGGGGCGGTCTCCTCCCAAAGAGTAACGGAGGAGCACGAAGGTGTGCTCAGCATGGTCGGAAATCATGCATAGAGTGTAAAGGCAAAAGCACGCTTAACTGCGAGACAGACACGTCGAGCAGGTACGAAAGTAGGTCTTAGTGATCCGGTGGTTCTGTATGGAAGGGCCATCGCTCAACGGATAAAAGGTACTCCGGGGATAACAGGCTGATACCGCCCAAGAGTTCACATCGACGGCGGTGTTTGGCACCTCGATGTCGGCTCATCACATCCTGGGGCTGAAGCCGGTCCCAAGGGTATGGCTGTTCGCCATTTAAAGTGGTACGCGAGCTGGGTTTAGAACGTCGTGAGACAGTTCGGTCCCTATCTGCCGTGGACGTTTGAGATTTGAGAGGAGCTGCTCCTAGTACGAGAGGACCGGAGTGGACGAACCTCTGGTGTTCCGGTTGTCACGCCAGTGGCATTGCCGGGTAGCTATGTTCGGACGGGATAACCGCTGAAAGCATCTAAGCGGGAAGCCTCCCTTAAGATAAGATCTCACTGGGACATAAGTCCCCTAAAGAGCCGTTCGAGACTAGGACGTTGATAGGTTGGGTGTGTAAGTGCTGTGAGGCATTGAGCTAACCAATACTAATTGCTCGTGAGGCTTGACCATATAACACCAAAGTGGTTTTAGAAACACAAAAGACACAGATTACGATAAAGCATCAGCAATGATGAGCATCGGTTTGATACTTGGTTATCCCTATTTCAAAATGAATTGTTAAAGATCCAAGCACGTATTCGCGTGTTGTGGTGAGACGAAAAAGTCCAGCCAGAACAAAACGCAAAACGAATTGCTTGACGATCATAGAGGCGTTGAACCACCTGATCCCATCCCGAACTCAGAAGTGAAAAGCGCCATCGCCGATGGTAGTGTGGGAGATCCCATGTGAGAGTAGGTCGTCGTCAAGCTTTATATTAAGAAGGCCCTGATAGCTCATGCTGTCAGGGCTTTTTTTCGTCTGCGGTTAGCCGTCTTCACGTGCACGCAGTAATGGCTTACTCCTGCAGCAATGGCTTACTCTTTTGTGCCCCGCTTGCGCCTGTCTCATTCTTCGACGCGTCTGCGCGAGTCATCAAAAGAGCCCGCCTTATGTCGTCTATCTGAATTCATGATACGTAGTAATGGCTTACCCTCTCGTACTCAGTTTGTGCCTGTTTCATACTCCGACGCGTCTGCGCGGGTCATCAAAAGAGAACGCCTTAAATCGTCTATCTGAACTCATGCCACGTAGTAATGGCTTACCCTCTGTATCCAGTTTGCGCTTGTCTTATCCTTCGGTGCGTCAGTGCGGGATATTAAAAGAGCGCGCCTTATGTCGTTATTTTGTCTATCTGAGCGCGTCATCAAAAGAAGTCATGTCACGTAGTAATGGCTTACCCTCTGTATCCAGTTTGCGCTTGTCTTATCCTTCGGTGCGTCAGTGCGGGATATTAAAAGAGCGCGCCTTGTGTCATCTATCAGAATAGCTCTTCCCATATTCTTTAAACGACGTGGTCGTAGGTGTCATGCTTATATCAAAGAGGCTGTGAGAGTTATTTATTCGGTTGGGTTGAGCCACATCGCTCTACGACATGGTAATAGGCGGTTGTCTATTCGGGGCGGGATGGTTTAGATCGAAACTAATGAAAAAGCCCTGGAAGTGGCTTTGCTCTATGGAAGCAATGCTTACTTTCAGGGCTTTGTGGATATCAGGTAAGCAGTCTTACTGCTGATTGAATTCCGTTAAGATTTCGTCGTAACGTCCAGAAGCTTGAAGTGAAATTAAGCCTTTATTAAAAGCATCACGAAGTTCTTCAGCGTTTGGAGCTGATTTAGAAATTAGTAGGTATAGATCATTTTCTTCTAGTGGCGGAAGAAGGATCTGCAGTTGAGAGCCATCTATCCCTTCCGCTTTAGCGGCTTCTTTCGCAACCGCTAGACTGTCTGCATACAGTTGGACTTCTCCTGAGTCTAACGCCTTAACTGCATCAGATACTTCAGGGTATTCTTTGAGTTTGGAAAATGGGAAGTTATCGAAGGATTCACCGATTACTGTGCCTTTTATTCTGGCAATCGTATATTGGTCAAGCTCATCAAATGAGGAGTAGTTGTCTACTGGGAAGTCTGGCTTTTTGATTAGGCCTGCTAGTACGGTGTAGATAGGAATTGAGAAGTAGTATTCCTGTGCACGCTCTTCAGAGTAATAGCCGCCAACGATTGCGTCTTTCTCGCCTTTTTTGGCGCTGTCCAATGCGTTTTGCCAGCCGGTAAACTCGATTGTAGTGTCATAGCCAGACTCAGCAAGTGCTTCATCAACAATGGCTGTAATGAATCCGCCTTTTTCTAAACTTTCTGCATAGAATGGTGGCCAGTTCATTGTCGTTAGTTCTACGGTTTGGGCTTGTGCTGTAAGAGGGAGTGCAATAATTAAAGCTGAAAAGAACTTTTGGACCTTTTTCATAAGAGTGCCTCTTTTGTATGATTTTACTCATTCTATGCACATTTTTGATTATTCTATATACAGTTGTCGTGAATGGATAGAGGATGGTCGTATTCACAGACAGACAAGAAAAATGATTATCAGTCTATTAAAGTGACAGAATGTGAAGGCTTGATAATGTCGGTGTTTCGTAATATTTGGGGATAAACTCTATTCTTATGCACAAAAAAGCCCAGTCTGATGCTGGGCTTTATGTATATGAGTGCTTTGTGGATTATCGAGTGTTATCGGCTAATTCACTAAGCAATGCTCGTTGTGCGCTGCGGTATTCGCCTTTTCTTGGTTTGGATAGCTGATATGATCCATCGCTCTGAAGAATCCAGCTTTGAGTATTGTCTGTTAGGTAATACTCCAATTCCTTTTTGACTCGACGAGTTTGCTTGTAATCCTGAAGAGGAAACGCTACTTCTATACGGTTGTTTAAGTTTCTATCCATGCCATCAGCGCTGGATAGATAAACTTGAGGGTTACGGTTGTTGTAGAAGTAATAGACGCGAGTATGTTCAAGGAATCTTCCAATGACACTGCGAACACGAATATTTGAGGAGATGCCTTTAATGCCAGGGCGTAATGTACAAATGCCTCGAACAATTAAGTCGATTTTAACGCCAGCTTGTGACGCTTTGTATAGTGATTGAACCAGTCTCTGTTCCGTTAACGAGTTCACTTTAATAATAATACGAGAAGGGTCGCCATTAAGTGCGTTCTCTGCTTCTCTGTTTATCATTTCTAATAAACGGTCGCGAAGAGTGAAAGGAGCGTGTAATAGCTTCTTCACTTTCAATTCTTTGCTCATTCCTGTGAGCTGCTGGAAAACGCGATGAACATCATCACCAATTTCTTTGTCGCAGGTCATAAAGCTGTAGTCGGTGTAGAGACGTGCATTACCTGCGTGGTAGTTACCTGTTCCTAGGTGAACGTAACGGGTGAGGTCTGCGCCTTCTCTGCGAACGATTAGGATCATTTTTGCATGGGTCTTATGACGAACCACCCCGTAGACAACAATGGCACCTGCGTCTTGTAAGCGGCTTGCTAAGGCTAAGTTTTCTGCTTCATCAAAGCGTGCACGTAGTTCGATGACAACAGTCACTTCTTTGCCGTTACGAGCGGCTTCAACCAAAGCATTGGCAATCGGTGAGCGAGAGCCTGTTCGATATAGCGTCTGGCGAATGGCGACCACACTTGGGTCTTTTGCTGCCTCGCTTAATAAGTCGATAACGGGCGAAAAGCTCTCAAATGGGTGCATGAGTAGGTAATCGCGTTGTCGAATTGCCTCGAATAATCCACCAGAGCTGGCGAGTTTTCTAGGCAGGCCAGGTGAAAAAGGAGGGTACATTAGGTCTGGGCGATCAACGAGTTCAAGTACTGCCATAAGACGGCTAAGGTTCACTGGGCCATCGATGCGATAGAGGTCTTGTTGCTCTAGATCAAATTGTTTTAGCAAAGAGTCGACAATATGAAGAGGGCAGTTTTCGGCGATTTCTAATCGAACCGAGCTACCATAATGACGACTTTGTAATTCTGTACGCAATGCACCTGCGAGGTCCACACCAATATCATCGGAGTCGACTTCTAAATCCGCGTTACGAGTAAGACGGAATTGGAAACAGCCTTTGACTGTCATGCCTGGGAATAATTGGTCTGCGTGAGCGTGAATGATAGACGAAAGGAAAACCAAATTATCTCCACCGTCACACACTTCGTCAGGTAATTTAACCAAACGAGGTAATGAGCTTGGCGCAGGAACAATCGCAAGACCATTTTCTCGACCAAAGGCATCTCGACCTTCTAATTCAACAACGAAGTTAAAGGTCTTGTTCGCAAGTCGAGGGAACGGGTGTGCTGGATCGAGTCCAATAGGACTAATGATAGGCAACACATTGTCACGGAAATAGCGTTTTACCCAAGCAGCTTGTTTTTCATTCCACACGGAGCGACGAATGAACTTAACGTTTTCGGTGGCCAGCTTAGGTAGAATAATATCGTTAAGAATGCGGTACTGACGGCGCACTAATTTGTGAGCGTGTTCGCTGATCAGGGCAAGCACTTTTTTCGGGTGCATCCCGTCTGGACCATTCTTTTCACGGCTGTATTCTAATTGGCTTTTTAAACCAGCAACACGGATCTCGAAAAATTCGTCCATGTTCGAACTAAAGATGCACAGAAACATTAACCGGTTCAAGATAGGATGGTTTTCATCCATGGCTTGTTCAAGTACTCGCGCGTTGAATTGAAGGTGACTCAGCTCACGATTGAAATAGAGCTCTGGGTCAGCCAGATCAATTTCCTCTGGTAGACGCTCTTCAATAGCTACTTTATTCGGATCCAGTGGTTGTTCTGGAATAGGTTCCAATACCAATTCTGAATCCAGTTCCAGCGGAGGGCTGGGGATAGCTTCTTTTTTATCTATTTCGTTCACCGACTGCTCAGACATGCGCTTTAATTCTCTCTAAATACCGTTTTATTGTGTTGTTGGCATTATTGTTCCTCTTGCCTACAAGTGTAGGCAGATCCTAACAAATTACACCAACGCAGCCTGCTGGTCACCGATTCAATGTACTTATTTACTAAATTATTTGAATTTCTAGCGTTTTAGCAGGCGTGCTGCATCTTTTGCAAAGTAAGTCAGGATGCCATCTGCCCCAGCGCGTTTGAATACGAGGAGAGATTCCATTATTACCGTATCTTTATCTAGCCAGCCATTTTGAAAGGCGGCCATATGCATGGCGTACTCTCCGCTTACTTGATAGGCAAACGTTGGTACTTCAAGTTCTGTTTTGACTCTTCGTACAATGTCTAAGTAAGGCATACCTGGTTTCACCATGACCATATCCGCGCCTTCCTCTATATCTAACATCACTTCGCGGATTGCTTCGTTAGAGTTGGCTGGGTCGATTTGGTAGGTGAATTTGTTGCCTTTACCAAGGTTGCCGCTTGAGCCGATTGCGTCACGGAACGGACCATAGTAAGCCGATGCGTATTTTGCAGCGTATGCCATGATCAAGGTGTTAATAAAACCTTCGGCTTCAAGTTCGTCGCGGATTTCACCAATTCGTCCATCCATCATGTCAGAGGGGGCGACTATGTCAGCACCGGCTTTGGCATGGGAAAGAGCCTGTTTGACAAGAGTGTCTACTGTGATGTCATTCAGAACGTAACCTGAGTCATCAATAATGCCGTCTTGACCGTGTGTGGTATAAGGATCTAGCGCAACATCTGTTAGTACACCAAGCTCAGGGAAAGCGTCTTTTAAGGCACGCACTGCGCGTTGGATTAAACCATTTGGATTGTAGGCTTCTTCGGCATTTAGTGATTTCTTATCGGCTTCTATGTAGGGAAACAAAGCAATCGTAGGAATGCCCAGTTCAACTAACTCTTCGGCTTCTTTTAATAATAAGTCGATGGAAACGCGATCAATATTTGGCATGGAGGGAATGGCTTCTCGCACATTATTGCCTTCAAGAACAAACATCGGGTAGATTAAATCGTCTGCAGTAAGGTGATGCTCGCGCATCAGGCGGCGAGAAAAATCATGTTTACGCATGCGGCGCATACGAGTGTATGGAAATGTCATCCAATATCTCTCCTTTTCGCTGAGTTAGAATGTACTTTAGTATTGTTACAATATTATGTCAGCGCTAGGGTAAAAGCTTTGTGTTGAGACAATTATTTACGAATTTCTAGCACTTAGTCTTTGTTTCTACGTTCTTTTTTGCCTTTGCCTAGGCGAGTAACGCTTCGGCTTCCTCTAGTTCTTCTTGGGCTTCAAACCATGCTTCTTCACTTTCGGCTTGGGCTTTTTTCCATTTCGCTTCGTCACTTAATAAGCTTTGTAGCTTGTCTCTCTGATCGGCTTCGTAAAGGCTAGAATCTGTCATGGCTTCGGCTATGCGATCGAGGTGTTCTTGTGCCGTTTGAACGGCTTTTTCATGCTTCTCGATTTGTTTGCGAAGCGGACGTAGTTTTTCACGCATTTCAGCGGCTTTACGGCGCTCTTCCTTACGGTCTACTTTGTCTATCTTGTCGCCAGTCTGTTCGTTTTTTTCAAGTTGTGCGGCATTGGCTTGTCGTGCTTGTAACCATGCATGGTAAGTGGGTAAGTCGCCATCGAATGCTTGGATTTGATGATCTGCCACAAGGTAAAACTCATCAACCGTACTATTAAGAAGGTGACGATCGTGGGAAACCAGCAAAATAGAGCCTGGGAATTCTTGCAAGGCTTCCGTTAATGCTTGGCGCATTTCGATGTCCAAATGGTTAGTTGGCTCATCGAGTACTAATAAGTTGGGTTTGGTCCAAGAAATAAGCGCTAAGGCCAGACGTGCCTTTTCACCACCAGAGAAGCCTTTTACCGCACGCAGAGCATCGTCGCCAATAAAGCCAAAACCTCCAAGATAGCGACGAATATCACTTTCTAGTACTTTTGGAGTGAGCCTTTGAATGTGCAGTAATGGCGAAGCTTCTAAGTCCAGCGCGCTGAGTTGATGCTGTGAGAAATAACCGATTTTCAGGTTTTCTCCTAAAATACGATCACCGGCCAAAATGCCGATTTCGCCTACAATGGATTTGATGAGCGTTGATTTACCCGCACCATTTGGGCCGAGCAAACCAATACGCTGCCCATCTCGAAGAGCAAAGTTGGTATTTCCAAGCTGAACCGTTTTTTCACCAGACTCTGATGTGTAGCCTAAATCAGCTTGAGACAAATTAACTAATAGCTGTGATGTTTTCTCGGCGACAGGAATCGAAAATTCAAATTGTGAGTCGATATGAGCAGGGCCGATAATCTCCATCTTCTCGAGCATTTTTAAGCGACTTTGGGCTTGTTTGGCTTTATCGGCTTTATAACGGAAGCGGTCAACATATTGCTGTAAATGCGCACGCTTCTCTTGTTGTTTCTCATAGTTGGCTTGTTGTTGCGCCAGATGCTCTGCACGTTGACGTTCGTAGTCGGAATAGTTTCCTTTATAGAGCACCAGTTGTTTTTGATAAAGGTGAACAATGTGGCTACAAATGCCATCTAAAAAATCTCTATCATGGGAGATCAATAGTAAAGTGCCTGGGTATTGGCGCAGCCAGTTTTCCAGCCACATGACCGCATCCAAATCCAAGTGGTTGGTTGGTTCGTCGAGTAAGAGGACGTCAGATGGACACATCAAGGCTTTGGCAAGGTTAAGACGAATGCGCCAACCACCGGAGAAGTCTGATACTGGTCTTTGCATGTCCGACATCTTGAAGCCTAGACCTTGCAACAGTGTTTCACCACGCGATTGTGCTGTGTAACCGTGAGCATTTTCGTATTCGCCTAGCCAACTTGCGTGGGCGTGATCGTCTCCGCTCGCCTGTGCGTTCGCAATATTGTTTTCAATTTCTCTGAGTTTGTCGTCGCCATCTAGGCAATAATCCAACGCACTGCGCTGTGTTTCTTCTACTTCTTGCGCCATAAAGGCGATACGGCGTTGGCCGGGTAACACTACTTCGCCAGTGTCTGCGTGTAACTCGCCTTTAATCATGGCAAATAAAGAGGATTTACCAGCGCCATTGGCCCCAATTAGGCCAACTTTTTGACCTTCAAAAATGGTGAGGTCGGCTTCTTCAAGGAGGAACTGAGTACCGCGCTGTAAACTAACTTCAGTAAATTGGATCATAAAAACTAGAAATCTCTTATCTCGATTAATGAGAAGTGACGTTGGCCGTTTTAATCGGTTTTTCAATAATAAAGTACAATGCCTAACATTTTAGAGTGCTGCCAGACTAAACGAAATAGCAAGCGTGCATATTCCCAGTTTATACACTGTTTAAAGTGGATGATTGATCGTCTCAAGGGTAAAATAGCGACAATATTAATTTGAACTTTTTAGGTTGGGCTTATTTAGTCTGATCAAGGTGTAACTTGTGAATAATGTAACCATAAACGAAATACAGCGTTTTTCCTTTGATAATAGTAACGTCCGTGGTGAGCGAGTGTTGCTGAATGACGCGTACCAAGAAATTATTAAACGTAAAGCGTATCCACTGTCGCTGGAAAAACTCCTTGGCGAGTTTGTCGCGGCAATCGCTTTATTAAGAGACATTGTCAAAATAGACGGCGTGTTATCTATTCAAGCAAAGGGCCATGGCTTTTTGTCGACCTTGATGACTGAGTGTGATGAGCATCAAAACCTGCGTGGCATCGCGCAGTGGGATGACAGCCAAGAAGTACCAGAAGTGATCTCTTTGCAAGAGGTATTAAAGGGCGGTTATTTGGCCATTACTATCCAGCCACGTAATGGGCAGCGCTATCAAGGTATTGTTGAAATTATTGGCGATAGTTTGTCTGAGTGTCTTGAACAGTACTTTTCTCAATCTGAGCAGTTGCCAAGCCGAGTTTGGCTTGCTGCGAACGGCGCACAATGTGGTGGTTTATTTTTGCAACGTTTGCCAGCAGAACAAGCGAAAGAAGGCGATGAAGATGCCTGGGATCGTTTGACACACTTAGCCTCTACTGTAAAAGAAGACGAATTGCTTGGTCTTGAAACCAGTGAGCTATTGCATCGTCTATACCACGAAGAAGAAGTTCGCCTATATGACACTAAGGTAATGCAGTTTGGTTGTTCGTGTTCTCGTCAGCGTACTTTGGATGCGGTTATGTCATTGGGTGCAGAAGAGATTCGTGAGCTTCTCATCGAGCAAGGTAGCGTGAAAGTCGATTGCCAGTTCTGTGCGGAAAAATATGAGTTCACAGAAGACGATTTAATCGACTCCTTAGGCGATCAAGGGCAAACGCATTAATCTTTATACGTGGCGTGACTGACAAGGTCGCGCCACGAAATAATGCCTATCACGTAGCCTTCATCGTCGGTAACGGGGAGACAAGAAATGTCGACTCGCTTTAGCCAAGCAACAATTTCTTCCACTGGTGTTTCTGCTTTTACAGTAATAGGTTGACGAGTCATGACTTGGTGAGCGGCCCTGTTTAGGGTGTCTAGGTCTCTTGGTTGCTCTGAAACGCTATCTATAAAAGGGCTGATAAGACGTAACAAATCTCGGTCTGAGATAATGCCAACCAGTTTGCCATTCTCTGTTACAGGAAGGTGGTGGAAGCCATTTGTTTCCATTATGTGTCTTACTTGAGGCAAGCGTTCGTCCATATCGACACAGATAACCTTCTGCACCATAATATCTTTTGCTTTCATCTTCATACTCCTCAAGTTAGAAAATAAGAGGATTTAGTATACTTATGTTGAATATTGATAATTCAATATAGCAGCATAATCAAAGCATGTTTTTTCTTAATGTCGTTAACATCGACCTTCTTGCAGCTAAAGTCAACAAAATGTCGCCAATCTTGTTATTTGAAATGTGAATATAAATACATTCTTATACTAAGGTCTCAAGACATTGTTTTTAAAATCCGTATAATTGACTTACACCTGCTCAGAATCCCTTATACGTTGTTTATTTTTAATGTTCAGCGAACGAGCAAAGGCGTTCTGAAGAGAGTGTGGAGAAAGCAAACGTAGATTATTTTACATACTTGCTGCTGGCCAAAAGCCTCCTTCTGCATCACTCTCAAATTCATTATTGGCTATGACACGGCGAAATCATATGACCTCAAATTCTGTAGACGTTTTACTAGTCGGGGCCGGTGCGATGAGCACCACCTTAGGAGTGTTACTAAAGCAACTAGACCCTAGCATGACCATGTTAATGGTTGAGCGTTTAGGCAGCGTTGCACAAGAAAGTACAGATGGCTGGAACAATGCTGGAACGGGCCATGCTGCGTATTGTGAGCTAAATTATACGTCTGAAAATGCGGACGGTTCAGTCAATATCGATAAAGCGGTTAACATTAATGCTGCTTTTGAAGTCAGCCTTCAATTTTGGTCTTATCTTGTTAAGCAAGGGCTGATGCCAGCACCACAAGAATTTATCCATCGTGTGCCGCACCAAAGTTTTGTATGGGGCGAGCGTAACGTCAAAATGCTAAAAGCGCGTCATGCGGCTATGAGCGCACATCCTGCTTTCAAAGAAATGCAATACACGGAAGATCGCGAAAAAATGAAAGAGTGGATGCCTCTTATCATGAACAATCGTGATGACAGTGAACCCCTTGCTGCAACACGAATTGAGCATGGTTCTGACGTTAACTTCGGTGCGATCGCTCGTAATATGAGCAAGCATTTAGAAACCCTAGATGGCTTTGATCTAGAGTTGAATTGCGAAGTAAGCACTCTGAAAAAACGTGCCGATGGACGATGGGAAGTCACGGTAGAACAAAATGGCTCCCGTAAAGTTATCGACGCAAAATTCGTTTTCTTAGGTGCTGGTGGTGGAGCTTTACCTTTGCTGCAAAAAGCAGAAGTAAAAGAAAGCAAAGGCTATGGCGGCTTCCCTGTAAGTGGCCAGTGGCTGGTATGTGAAAAGCCTGAATTAGTCGAGCAGCATTTTGCTAAGGTTTATGGCGCTGCGCCAATCGGTGCGCCGCCAATGTCTGTTCCTCATTTGGATACGCGAATTATTGATGGCAAAAAAGCGATCTTGTTCGGACCATTTGCTGGTTTTACGACAAAATTTTTGAAAACAGGTTCTTTCTTTGATCTGCCGAAAAGTGTTCGCTTTGACAACATTAAGCCGATGCTAAGTGTTGGTAAGAACAATATGGACCTTACTCGTTACTTGATTAGCGAAGTAATGCAATCTCATAAAGATCGCTGTCGTTCATTGCGTCAGTTTTTTCCTGATGCGAAAGATGAAGATTGGGAACTTGCTTACGCAGGGCAACGTGTTCAAATCATTAAGAAAGATGCTTCTGGTGGCGGTAAGCTTGAGTTTGGTACGGAAGCCATTACCACAGAAGACGGCTCTCTTGCAGCATTGCTGGGCGCTTCTCCTGGTGCTTCAACAACGGTCAATACTATGATCGGTATTCTAGAGCGTTGTTTTGTTGATCGCGTTAAGTCCGATGATTGGCAAGCAAAAATGAAAGAAATGGTGCCTTCTTATGGGCAATCATTGGTAGAAAACACGGATCTGCTTCTTTCTATACGTGCGAATACACTAGAGACGCTGAACTTAAAGCCTTAATAGAACTAGGTATAATGCATCTTCAAAAAGCTGGGACTTACCCAGCTTTTTTGTATTTTATAATTGAGATCATTGCATGCTTGCTGTGCAGAGGTTTTAAAAACAGATATTAAAAATGAATGTGAGACCGAATATGACAATGACCTTTGCTGAACGTGCAGACCAATTGTGCGATAGATTACGAGATATGGAGCACCATGCAGAAGAGGGCGATCAGCTGTTTTACTGCGCGTATCTTCTAGGGCTTTTGGGGCTGCACAGCAGTGTTGAAGGCGAAGGACAGGAAGAGTTTGATAGTGCTTTCACGGAAATATTGCAAGAAACGCTAGAAGCAGAAGGGGTTTCTGACACTGACCAAGACAATATTAAAGCATTGTGGGGACAGGTTCATTCCACGGTTGCTTAATTAGACGTTCATTTATTTAAGACGTTTAGAGCATAAAAAAGAGAGGCAATGATGAAACATTGCCTCTCTTTTTTGTGTGATTAATTCGCTTAATCTTTTAAAGTTTTGGCTTATCAGGATGTGGTGCATAAGCAAAAACGTCAGAAAAGCAGGCGTCTTTGTTGATGCCTTTTAGCTCTAGCTGATCAAGGGTTCCATATACCATTCCAACGGAACCACTGATGAAGGCGGCACTTTTGCTTAAGTCTGGATGATCTTCCAAAATAGCTTCGTATAACCAACCTGTGCGGCCATGCCACTGCTCATCAGCTTCATTGACGATGACATCTAATGAAAACGGCGAGTATTTATGTGCTTCTTCTAGCCATTCTTTTGCGAATACATCTTGCTGGGTGCGTAAGCCCCAGTAGAAAGAAACGTTACCAGTGAAGTTCTTTTCGACTAAATCCGTGTACAGGCTTTTAATTTGTGCGAAGCCTGTGCCGCCAGCAATCAACAGAATGTGTTCTGGGTTCGAATCCAAAATGCCATTGGCAAGGTGACAGTCTCCGCCGGGTGCTTTGATGGTTGCACTGCTGTTTGACTGAAAATACTC
The DNA here is from genome assembly GCF_005222245.1 of Marinomonas sp. FW-1. NCBI lineage: Bacteria > Pseudomonadati > Pseudomonadota > Gammaproteobacteria > Oceanospirillales > Oceanospirillaceae > Marinomonas > Marinomonas sp. FW-1. The sequence continues at coordinate 542,390 of NZ_CP025987.1, forward strand.
AACCACTTTCTGAGCAAGTGAACCAGCATCAGAAACCAAGATGTATAGGGTCAAGTAAGGGAGTTCATGAGGAGCGCTGCCGATAGAGTAAGGTACTTGTTCCCCTGTTGGTAGCACGACCATCAAGTATTGACCTGCTTCAAAAGTAAAATCGTCTACTTTTAAAGTGATCTGGTAAACATTCTGGTTGATTAATTCGACAGCGTTAACCGTCGCGGTAATCTCTTTCATTTAAACTACTCCAATAGGTTGCACTTCCCTTAGATGCGGAAAGCAAGCAAACATTGATAATGCATCATGTTTATTGTGTAAGTAAAAAAAAACCACTTCAGGAAGTGGTTTTTTATGGCAGACTTTTCTGCTATCAGAAAGTCTGCTTATTTGTTTTTGCCTTTCATTGACTCAAAGAACTCGTCATTTGTCTGAGTTACTTTTAGTCGATCGATAAGGAATTCTGTCGCTGCCACATCTTCCATAGGATTCAATAATTTACGTAGAATCCACATGCGCTGCAGTTCGTCTTCTGAAGTAAGTAGGTCTTCGCGACGAGTACCTGAACGACGAATGTTGATCGCAGGGAAAGTACGTTTTTCTGCAATCTTACGGTCAAGGTGCAATTCGGAGTTACCTGTACCTTTAAATTCTTCAAAGATAACTTCATCCATTTTAGAGCCTGTATCCACAAGCGCTGTTGCGATGATAGTTAAGCTGCCGCCTTCTTCGATATTACGTGCCGCACCAAAGAAACGTTTTGGACGTTCTAATGCGTTGGCATCCACACCACCAGTTAGTACTTTACCAGAGGAAGGGATTACTGTGTTGTAAGCACGTGCTAAACGAGTGATGGAATCCAATAGGATAACCACGTCACGTTTATGTTCTACAAGGCGTTTTGCTTTTTCGATTACCATTTCAGCAACTTGTACGTGACGCGCTGGTGGCTCATCAAAGGTAGAGGCAACAACTTCACCACGAACAGTACGAGACATTTCGGTTACTTCTTCAGGACGTTCGTCGATAAGCAACACGATCAAATGACATTCTGGGTTGTTACGTGTGATCGCATTAGCGATGTTTTGTAGCATGAACGTCTTACCCGCTTTTGGCGGAGAAACTACTAGAGCACGCTGACCTTTACCCATTGGAGCAACAAGGTCAATGATACGAGAGGTAACGTCTTCGGTAGAGCCGTTGCCAGCTTCCATCAATAGACGCTCGTCAGGGAAAAGAGGTGTTAAGTTTTCAAAAAGAATTTTGTTACGTACGCTTTCAGGCTTATCAAAGTTGATTTCATTCACTTTCAATAAAGCAAAATAACGCTCGCCATCTTTCGGAGGACGAATCTTACCAGCGATGGTGTCGCCAGTACGAAGGTTGAATCGTCTAATTTGGCTTGGCGACACATAAATATCGTCAGGACCCGCTAGGTATGAGCTGTCAGGTGAACGTAGGAAGCCAAAGCCATCTTGAAGAATCTCTAAGATACCGTCGCCGTAAATATCTTCCCCACCTTTCGCATGGCGCTTAAGGATTGAGAAAATAACATCTTGCTTACGGGAGCGAGCCATGTTGTCTAGGCCCATTTCTGCTGCGATGTCTAAAAGTTCGTGTACTGATTTCTGTTTTAAGTCGGTAAGGTTCATAAACGGGTTTTGTATTAGCTCATTTGAGGAAAAATGACGGCATTAGAGTTAATAAAAAATAACAATAATTTGTGTCTGGAAGTATTTTACAATGTATCAGCTACACGGCATCAACAAACACAAAACAGAATGGTTATATAGTCGTTTTGGTTTACGTGAGCCCGGATAGGGCAAAGCCAATACAGCGCGAAACAATTTGATTGGGATCTGGATAGTACCTGCATAGCAAGATTTCTATCAAGAACATCCATACTATAGATCGACTTAAACGCGAGGTCTATAGTCAAACTCAGGAAAAAAACACTTTCTGGTAATTTTTTGATCAAGTTCAGGGTTTTTGGGGCGGTTGGACGGTTTTTTTTACCCATTAAGTTGCTTTTTTCTCTTGATTTTCGAGAAAAGAGGCTAATTTTTATAAAAAATTCATCTTATATGGTGTTGTTTTTGCCACCTTCTTGGCGATGACACCGTATACTTACTGATATACTCTTATTCCAATTGAGACTTTCCTGATGTAAGGCTTTTTGAATGCAATCACTCTTTTTGCAACAATCTCACGACTTTCCTTTTGAAAAAATCGCAGCAATCGATTTGGGCTCGAATAGCTTTCACATGGTTATCGCTCAAGTGACGCATGGTCAGTTGCGTATAACAGGAGAGTTTGGTGACAAGGTTCAGTTAGCCGCTGGTTTAGTTAATGGTCACTTAGATGATGAATCCCAACAACGTGGTCTGGATTGCTTGGCGCAATTTGCTCAAGTGATTGAAGACATGCCTCCAGGCTCTGTCCGAGTCGTGGGAACGAATGCATTAAGGGTGGCAAAGAATCGATATGATTTTATTGGTAAAGCAATGGATATCATGAGTCACCCAGTTGAAATTATAGCGGGTCGAGAAGAAGCACGTTTGATCTATGTGGGTGTTGCGAGAACCATGGATCATGGTGAATCAAAACGCTTGGTTGTGGATATCGGTGGTGGTAGTACGGAGTTTATCATTGGTAAACAGCTCGAACCGATTTTGACCGAAAGCCTTCATATGGGCTGCGTGAGTTTTAAACAGCGATTCTTTGAAGATGGTGTTATCAATAAGTCTAACTTTCAGAAAGCGGTAACGGCAGCACGTTTAGAGCTTTTAAGTATTCAAGATGACTATCTAGACGAAACATGGGATGTGTCGATTGGTTCATCCGGCACAGTAAAAGCCGCCTTTAATATTGTTAAAGAGAACAATTGGAGCAAAAAGGGCATTACTCCAAAAGCACTGAAGCAAATTCAAAAAGCACTCTTTTCAGCAGGTCATGCGGATAATATTGAATTAGTTGGCTTGAAGCCGGAACGCAAAAGTACCTTTGCTGCCGGGATTGCTATTTTGACCGCGGTGTTTGAGTGTTTCGATATTAAGCAAATGGATTTCTCTACTGGTGCGCTCAGAGAAGGTGTGCTGTATGACATTATGGGACGTTATGCAGAGACTGATATTCGTGAACGTACCGTTAAATACATGTTGAACCAATATCATATTGATACAGAACAAGCGAAGCTTGTCACTCATACGGCTTTGTCTGCTTTGGCCCAAGTGAAAGACGATTGGAATTTAAACAGTATTTCCAGTGAAGACTTATTGCGCTGGGCTGGCCTACTGCATGAAGTGGGCGTGGGGATTTCGCACAGTCGATACCACAAACATGGCGCCTACATTATTAGTGAATCTGATATGCCTGGTTTTTCTCAGCAAGAGCAACAGGCCCTAGCAAATTTAATTTTGCGTCATAGACGAAAGTTTTCACAGTCTTTGGACTATCGATTTACTAAAAGCGATCAACAGGATTTGGATAGGTTGTCCATTATATTAAGGCTGTCTATTTTATTGCATCACGATAGAAAAGAAGGCGATATGCCCATTTTCACATTGAAAGCAGACAATAAGAGTCTTCATGCCGAGTTCTTGCCTGGGTGGCTTGATAATCGACCTTTGACGTTGGCTAACTTACAGCGCGAAGCAGAGTCACTGTCTGCTAATGATTATAAGTTAACCTTTAGTTAGGTAGTGAGAGCCGTTAGGTTAATTTATCGATAGAGCGATACAGCTCTGCAACTTCCTCTCTTTGTAATCCCGATATTCTAGAGAGTCGGCCAACACTTGAAGAAATTTGGACCGACTCTTTACCAGCCTCTTCACCCTTAGTGTCAGAATCATTTGCTTGTAATTGAGAAGACAACATCTGTTTTGCTTTGTCTGAAAGTTGAACAGGGTCCTGTTGGCGGCTCAAATCAGGTCGCACGTCTGTTTCTGCTTGGGCTAAAAAGCTAGGCATGTACAAACGGTTGTTTGATACTGATGAGATAGACACGATAGTCACCTTAAAAGTTGTTCAAGTTACCTTATATCATAGTACAAAAAACAACCAAGCGAGAGGTTTTGTCACGATATATTGAGTATTTTTTGGTAGGGGATTTGGCGATGTTTGACTTTATTAGTAGTGAAAATTAGAGTTCAAACAAAAAATTATTTTAATTATTTATTTTATGATTAAACGCACCATATTAGTGTCATTGCTATGTAAGGATGATATTGTTTGCACATTGTCCAAAAAAATGACGATAAAAATAAACAGTGCATTAAACAGATAAACGGTTTGCTTCGTATCATGTCGTTTCGTTGATAACGTGAATGATTATCTGTTGTAAGTGATTTACTTCAAAAAGGATGCCGCATGAGCCAAGAAAATCTCCCAATAGAACATCTTTATTTTACTGAGACAAATTTAGAGCAAATCTTAGAAAATTTGGATGTTGTTCGAAGCCGGATTCATCCCAAATTAGGTGATGAAGAAGTCGCTATTGACCAGGTATTTCCATCCGTTTGTTTAATTGGTTTAGGGCGTTGCGGTTCTAATATTGCATTAGATGTCGCATCGCTTGTCTACGATGCCAGAGCAAGTTATATGCGCGAAGTAGAAAACCAAGAAATATTAGAAAGCGAACGCGAATTTCGACCTATGCGTTGGATTCGTAAGCATTTACCTATTGAAGGGAAAGACGGTTTTAAACCTGTTTTCTTAATAGAGCCTATCGTATTGTTGGGGGATTTGGATAAAGATATTGAGGGACGTATTCGTTTCTCAAATCAAGAAGGCAGAACCAAGTTCCTAGATGAGTATAAAAAACTACAAATAATGGACTTGTCTGAAGTTCACGCTGGTGGTGCTGGTAACGCGCCTATTTTGGGGCAATACCTTGCGAAAATTATCCTTAATAAAGATGCAACGACGTTCCGAAACGAGAACTGGAAAAACATGCATTCTTATTTGGTTGATTCATGTGGCATCAAAGCAAACCAATCGCGCCTTTATTTTTATATTTTCAGTGCGGGTGGTGGAACAGGCTCAGGCATGGCATCTGAATTTGGTCTAGCACAGCAATTTTCATACTTGAGTAAAACATTTGACTATCGTTCTGATCAAAATCAAGCGGTCGATAAACGTCATAGTTTTGTGTTTGAACCTATCTTTACTTCAGGAATTTGTATTCTTCCGAATATTTCCGGAAAGAATGTAGAAATTTCTGAGGCCTTGCATATCAACGCTGGGCGTTTGTTAACGAAATACATTTCGGAAGAGTGGAATTTCTCCTATAACGAAGAGCGTGAAGACGATGAGGTTCCTGCTGATGTGATGGAGCGTATTCGCCCATGGAACTCTATGATGCTGATTTCCAATGACATCATGCGTTATGCCGAAGAAGAAGACGGTGGCGATGCCGACAATATTGATGTGAATACCATGGAGAAATACGCTAATCAGTATATTTCTCAGCAGATTTTTAACATTCTGACCGCTCAAGCTGTGACAACAGATTATGACGAAGACTATTTCCGTCGTGCCGGTATTGATATCGCAGAAACCATTCGCTTAGATGCCAATGACTTGTTTATGAGTTTGGCTGGCCCCGTTGCTGTTGCTTATGCGGAAAGTGTTGTGGGTGAAGGCAAACATCAAGATACGGTTGATATTGATGACTTGTTTTGTCGTTCAATAGAATTGCCTCACTTTAACAATGACACCTCCGCTATTGAAGGCGTGAGTGTGTTGCCAGTTGAATCAGATAGATATCGTGAAGCGATTAAAAACTACCGTAAGAGCGGCTACGATGCGAGTGAACTGAATCACCTGCATTTCTTTAAAAACTGTTCATCGATTGTTTCTATTATTTCATTGCCACGAGACTACAAATTGTCTTTCACCGCATTGAATCGTCTGAAAATGCACCTTAATCGCTTGTGCCCAAATACCACATTGAAGCGTTACGCTTTGGTTATTGGCGCGTCTGCGAACTTGTCTTTGACGACTCTGATCGCTAAAAGCCCATGTCTAAGTGATGACTTCCTGACCTTAATGGTTGCGTATATGAAGCGCTGTTTTGCCCGTGATGATTACCGCTACACGGACGAAATTGATAAAGCGATTATTAGCATGATTCAAGAAGATGAGTTTGATGAAAGCTTGGTGGATAAGTACTTTGCGACCTACGAAAACCCAGCAAAAATCTTAGATACGAATTGGTATGCTATTAAACCAATGTACGAGAAAAAATATCGTGAACTGATTGATAACAGTCAGCGCTTTGTTTCCATTAATGATATTCGCTTGGATATTAATAATGTTAAAAATGCGATTAAGTACTTGCGAGAAATTTATCGTCACCGTATCAGTAAGACAAATGTCTTAACTTTGAATGGTTAGTCAGTATTAGCACTGCTGATATAAAAGCTTCGTAATATAAAGCCACTTAATGCATTATTAAGTGGCTTTTTTGTTTTTTTGACCTGCACTAATAGTGATTATTCAAGAGTTGGCTTAACTATTGAATAGCTTAAGAGGCGCCACTGTGGTGGCCTATTGTTTTTATACTTTGCTCTCTTTTCGTTCTTATTTTTCGCCCTCTTTTATTTGGCGTGATTCTTTTTGGTGCAATTTATACTATCTGGGATGTGTATGGCAGAATTCTCTTGGTTATTAGTTGCCTCTGCATTGGTCTTTATGATGCAAGCGGGTTTTTTATGCTTGGAAAGTGGTCGTATTCGAAGTAAGAACAGCATCAATGTTGCCGCAAAAAACATCTCAGACTTTATTATATCGACGACGCTATTTTGGCTTTTTGGTTTTGGCATTATGTTTGGCGATTCTTTCGCAGGCATATTTGGCCATAGTGACTTCTTTTTCGGTGAGGAGCACACGCCATGGGAAATTAGCTTCTTTATTTTTCAAATGATGTTTTGTGGAACGGCTGCAACTTTAACCTCTGGTGCGGTCGCTGAACGCATGACATTCATTGGTTACCTCGCGATCACCGTTATATTGAGTGCTTTTATTTACCCAATCGTGGGGCATTGGGCTTGGTCTGGAATATATCCTTCTGAAGGTCCACTTGGTTGGCTTGAAGCACTTGGCTTTATTGATTTTGCCGGTTCGACTGTGGTGCACTCTGTGGGTGGCTGGGTCGCATTAGCTGCCATCATTATTATTGGCCCTAGATTGGGTCGCTTTGAAGAAGGCATTCGTCTTCCTCCCGGTAACAACCTTCCTTTATCCGCGTTAGGCACATTGCTTATTTGGTTTGGCTGGATTGGCTTTAATGGTGGCAGTACGCTGGCGTTAAACAATGACGTGCCTATGATCATTTTGAATACATTCATTTCCGCTGCTTGGGGTGGACTCATTGCCGCTGCGATTAACTATTTCAAAGATGGGTACATCGAAGTCGGCTTTGTTTTAAACGGCACCATTGCAGGCTTAGTTGGTATTACCGCATCTTGTCATGTGGTTTCGCCTGGCGCTTCTGTGGTTATTGGCGCGGTATCAGGTGTGGTTGTCTATTACGGCAGTTTGTTAATGACTCGCTGGCGTCTAGACGATGCGCTTGATGTGGTTCCTGCTCACCTGTTTGCGGGTATTTGGGGGACATTAAGTGTCGCGCTGTTTGGTCAAACGGACAGAATCGATAATGGTTTGAGCTTTGTCGAACAGCTGTGGGTGCAGACGTTAGGGATTGTATCAATTGGCATCTATTGTTTTGTCGTTGGTTATATTGGCATGCGCCTCTTGAATTATTTCATGCCATTACGAGCCAGTAGAGAACAAGAAGAGCAAGGCTTAAATGTGGCTGAGCACAGAGCAACCACTGAGTTATTTGATTTACTTACCTCTATGCAGTACCAACAAAATAACGCCGATTTTTCCAAGCCTGTTCCTGAAGAACCCTTCACTGAAGTCGGTCAAATTGCGCACAAATATAACCAAGTTCTCGACCGTGTGAATACGGAAATTGCGCAGCGTGATGATGCATTGATGCGTTTTCAGGAAAGTGAAATGCGTAAGTCCGCGATACTAAACTCCTCTATGGATTGTATCGTGACCATTAACCGCTTTGGCTCTGTGATCGAGTTTAACCCTGCTGCCGAGCGGACATTTGGTTGTTTAAAAACGCAAGTGCAAGGCAAGAGCTTCATCGGCTTATTCGTAATGGAAGAAGATAGGGTTAAAATTTTCGATAGCTTGAATTCTGGCTTTTCTTCTTCAAGCGGGCTGATTTTAAATCGCCGCAACCCGTTTCGTTTACAGCGCGGTCCAAATCATGATTTTCCTGCTGAAATTGCGATCACCAAAGCCAATGCTGACTCTTCGCAGGGGAGTGAATACACTCTGCACATCCGAGACATGACTCGTCATGCAAAACTGCAGCAGCGCCTTAAATTTCTGGCGTACAGCGACCCATTGACGGGCTTGTACAACCGAACCTATTTAATGGACTCTTTGGTGAGTGCCTTGTTGATTGCTGGTCGCCAGAAAAGCTCCGTAGGCTTGCTGTTCCTAGATCTCGATAACTTCAAAGTGATTAATGACACCTTGGGGCACAAAGCAGGAGATGAACTCTTGTGTGAAGTCGCAAGGCGTTTAGAGTCTGTTTCCGATTCTAGTGATGTTATTGCTCGTTGGGGCGGCGACGAGTTTGTTCTGATGGTGACGGAGAATGTGACCGAAGACAGAATGATGGCACATGCGCAAAAAATCTTAGAGATTATGCGCCTTCCTATTCAGTTGAATAACCAGCACTTTACTATTCCAACCAGCATAGGTATTGCTCATTCTGGCGACCAAGGAATAGATGCTGACAAGCTAATACAGCAAGCGGATATTGCTATGTACTGGGCGAAAGAAAAAGGCAGGGACAACGCACAAGTTTTCACCTCAAACATGACCAACGCGGTGACGAAAAGGTTCAGCTTTGAAAAGGAAGTGAACGATGGGCTTTCTTCCGACGAGTTTTTCTTGGTTTATCAGCCGAAAGTGTTGCTAGAAAAAGACAATATTCTGGGTTTAGAGGCATTGATCCGTTGGAATCATCCGGTCAAAGGGCTTATTTCGCCTGCTGACTTCATTCCGCTTGCGGAGGAATCCAGCCTGATTATAAAAATGGATGAGTGGGTTATCGATAAAGCGTTAATGCAGTTAAAAGAATGGCGAGATAAAGGCTTAAGTATAGTCCCCGTATCTGTGAACGTATCTGGGCGGCATTTAGTGTCAGATTCTTTAGCGTCTTTTATATCGAAGAAACTCGCCTTTTATGGCATAGAAGGTGGGTACTTGGAACTTGAGATTACGGAAGGGGTTTTGCTGCAAGACATTCAACGTTGTATTGATGTGATGTTTGAGTTGAAGGGATTGGATATCAAAATTTCGATCGACGACTTTGGGACTGGCTACTCGTCTTTAAGCTACTTGAAACGTTTGCCTTTAGACATTTTGAAAATAGACCAATCCTTTGTAGAAGAGTGTGATAAACAAATGGAAGACGCAAAAATCTGCGAAACCATTGTGTATTTAGCACGCAGCTTAGAGTTGTCTATTATTGCGGAGGGCGTAGAAACCGCTCCGCAACTAGAGGCACTTAAATCGTTAGGTTGTGAGGTGTTCCAAGGTTACTACTTCCATCGTCCGATGAAAAACACAGAAGTGGCTAAACTACTATCGCCTAATCTTGAGGAGGCTTAGGTGCTTCTCTGTCTCGAACGGTTTCCATAAGCGCTTGGTTCTCTGTTTTATCCAACGGCTTTGTGCGTTGATGCAACGCCGTCTTTGCGATCATATTGGCGGCAACAGGCGCTGTGATCAATAGAAATAAAGTGATCAACAATTCCTGAATCGAAAGAAAACCTTTTAAATGGCTTTGAAAAACCATAGACGCCAGCAAGACACCGGTGATCCCCAGAGTCGATGCTTTGGTCGGGCTGTGTAAGCGCATATAGATGTCAGGCAATCGTACTAAACCGTAAGAGCCAACCAACAAAAACGCACCGCCAATCAGCAGCGACACACAAACAATAATTTCGAGATATAAAGGCATAACGTATCCTATTCTATGATGTCGCCGCGGAGTAAGTATTTACATAGAGCCGCCGTACTGACAAACCCTAGCATGGCAATTAAAAGAGCCGCTTCAAAGTACAGTGCGCTTTCCACGTAAATGCCGTAGAGCAGAATAAGTGCGATGGCATTAATATACATGGTGTCCAGCGCCAAAATTCGATCAGAAATGGTCGGGCCTTTCATCAGCCTCCATAGATTTAAAATCAACGCTACGCAAATACAGACAGCGACAATGAGAATGGTCCAACTTAGCATCCGAAAATCTCCTTAATTGGCTTTTCATAACGCTGCTTTATCGATTCAATTAGTTCTGCTTCATTGTCTAAATGAAGGGCGTGAATATAAAGCCAAGCTTTGTCTTTTGACACTTCCGCGCTCACGGTTCCAGGTGTAAGAGAGACCGTACTGGCCAATACAGTGATTCCTAGGTCTGAGCTAATATTAATCGGCACAGCAACAAAACCTGGCTTGAGCTTTTTGATTGGCCCTATGATCAACAAGGCAACTTCCACATTGGCCGTTAAAATGTCTTTTAGCACCATCAACACGTAACGGATTGCCAACCAAGGTTTTTGAATTTTTGGGTGTTCATCACGCATACCATTGACCAGTAAAGGAATGGTAATCGCGAAAAATGCCGCCAGTACCATGTGTCCAGCACTGACAGAGTTGTTAAGTAATAGCCAAACTACAAACAGCAGCAGGCTATGAAAAGGCATTGGGAATAACTTCATTGGGCTACTCCTGGTAATAATCCATAGGCAGAGGCTTGAATGTCATGTAAATAGCGTGCGGCTTGTTGCGTGTATTCACTGACATCGCCACCGAATAGAACCAACAAAGGTGAAGCCAATAGTAATAATGCAATGCCCGCGATTTCTAGCTTCTTGGCCGGTTCTGCTTCGGCTGTCGCATTACCGCTGTGTCGCCAGAATAACGTGGTTCCTGCTCTCGAAAAGGTAACCAAGGCAGCAAGGCTACCCAACAATATTAATGGCCAAACCCACATAGTTTGCGTCGTCGATTGAGTCGCTTGCAAGATCATGATCTTACCCACAAAGCCTGATAAAGGCGGCATGCCGACCAAAGCTAAAGCGAGTATGGCAAAAGCAAAGCCTAATAGCCTTGGTTGAGCAAAAGGGCGTGAGCGCACGAATCTGTCTTCAGCTTTGCCTCGCTGACGAGACATAACATCCGCAAGTAAGAACAAGGCAGCCGACGCCAGCGTACTGTGTACCATATAGTAAAGCGCTGCTGAGGTGGCTTCTTCTGAGTTAATGGCAGCACACGCCAGTAAGCTACCACTGGAAACGATCACCAAGTTAGCGCTTAAGGTTTTGATCCCAGGGCTGGCGAATACACCAATACTACCAATCGTAATCGTCAATAATGCCAGCGGCCATAGCCATGGAGTCGCAATGTTGGCGAGTTCTCCGGCGTGTTCGCCAAAGATAACAGTATAAACGCGGAAAATACTGTACACCCCGACCTTAGTCATAATGGCAAACAGTGCGGCTACAGGTGCGCTGGCACTCGCATAGGTTTTAGGCAACCAGAAATGCATTGGCAGCATTGCGGCTTTAAGACCAAATACGACTAGCAGTAGCAGTGCGCCTGTCTTAGCCAATGTGGCGGTTTCACCTTGCAGCTGACCTACTTTGACTGCCATGTCTGCCATATTCAGAGTGCCAAGGGTTCCGTAAAGAATGCCGAGGCCGAATAGGAACAAGCTCGAACCCACAAGGTTCAAGATGACATAGTGCAAGGTGGCTTGGGTTTTGTGCTTACCGCCAGCATGGATTAAGAGCGCATAAGAAGCGATTAACAGTACTTCGAAAAAGACGAACAAGTTGAAGATATCACCGGTTAAAAACGCACCGTTAATCCCCATGATTTGAAACATAAACAAAGGATGGAAATACGCGCCGCCTTTGTCTTGCCCTGAAACCGCATAGAGCATAATGGCAAACGACATGAAAGAAGTCAGCAGCACCATTAAGCTAGATACTTTATCTGCCACAAGAGCGATACCGAAAGGCGCTTGCCAGCCACCTAATGCATAAAGCTGAACGCCCTCAGCATTCACTTTATACAATAGTGTCGCCGTCGACATAAGCATAAATAGGGTGCCAATGACGGACGCCACGCGCTGATAATTGATATTGCGTGAGATCGGAGGCAACAACATGATTGCGCCGAACAGCAATGGAATGAGAACCGGGAAAATGCTCAGGTGCTGCATTTATTGGTTTCCTCCTGTTTTCTGCTGAGTGTCGTTCGGCAGTTTGGGCAATGTACCATCAACATGATCGTTTCCTAAATCTGCGCGTGCGCGCATCGCCAAAATAACGACGAAAGCCGTCATCGCAAAACCAATAACAATCGCGGTTAGTACTAAAGCTTGTGGAAGAGGATCACTGTATTGCTCTGACTGACCTAGTACCGCAGCGGCATTGAGTTTAAGTCTTCCGCTGGCAAACAAAAATAAGTTCACCGCATAAGACAAGAGTGTTAAACCAATGACCACAGAAAAGCTGCGGCCACGCAAGGCGAGAAAAATGCCGCAGGCTGTTAATAAACCAACGCAAAATGCGTATAAACCTTCCATTAATCATGCTCCTTTTGGATAGGGCGCTCACTGGTCGTTAATTGTCCAAGGTTGGCAAGAATCAACATAGTTGCACCGACCACAGTCAGATAAACGCCAAGATCGAAAATCATCGCGCTGGCCAATTCGAATTTACCAATCACCGGCAGATAGAAATAATCAAACCAAGAGGATAAGAAAGTGTGTCCGAAGACCCAGCTACCTAAACCACTAAGCGTTGCGATACCAATGCCAGAGCCGATCATAATTTGATAGTCCAGCTTGATGCGCGTTTTGATCCACGAAACACCATGAGCAACATACTGTTGAATAATGGCAACCGAGGTGATTAAGCCTGCAATAAAGCCACCACCAGGCATGTTATGACCGCGTAAGAAAATATACGCAGACACTAAAAGAGCCAATGGTAATAAACTCTGCGAAATCACCGCCAACAACATGGGGTGTCTGTCTTCAGACCAAGGCAAACCGTCGCCGTCGCTCGAAGGCATGTAAAGGCGCATTTTCGCGATGAGTTTATAAATCCCCAATGCTGCAATGCCAAGCACGGTAATTTCACCCAAGGTATCAAAACCACGGAAATCGACCAAAATGACGTTAACAACATTGGTTCCGCCGCCGCCTGTTTTACTGTTTTCGGTGAAGAAGGTCGAAATAGTATCAAGAGGTCGAGTCATCAAGGCATAGCTTATCGTCCCGATAACACCACCAATCAGAGAGGCCAGACCCAGATCTCGTACAACGCGACGCGGCGATGATTCTTTTGGGGTTTTTTGTGGCAAAAAGAACAAGGCTAAAATTAATAGAATGACCGTCACAACCTCGACCGATAACTGCGTCAACGCAAGGTCAGGTGCGGAGAACTGAGCGAAAGCCAATGAAACAATCAGCCCCACAACAGACAAAGTAAGCAGTGCAACCACACGACGTCTGTGCCAGATTACCGTCGCCAAGGCTGAAATACACAGCAATACGGCGCAAGTAATCGACAACGCATCCAAAGGTATTTCAGGACGATGACCTGCGGTAGCGTTTAGCTTCATCAGAGAAGAGGCCGTCATCACCACAGCCAAAACAAGAGTAAAGAACACATAGCGCTGCAAAGAGCCATTTTCCGTGAAAGCAATAATCCGACCTGCTTTCGCCACAAGGTATTGAACAATGCTTTCAAACACCAATTTTGGATCACTGGTTGGGAACTGAGCTTGGAACTTAAACATATGAGAGCGGTTGTAATACATCACCAGACCGCCAATCAAAGCCACCACACTCATTAATAGAGGAAAGTTTAAACCATGCCAAATTGCTAAGCTGTACTCAGGGGCAGGGCCATTTAGAGTAGCGTTGGCGGCGGCAAATAACAGATCGCCCACAATCAAGCTTGGGAATATCCCGACAATCAAACAAAGAGCAACCAGTATTTCAACCGGAACGCGCATATAGCGAGGTGGCTCATGAGGCGTTTTGGGCAGGTTAATAGGCTCGCCATTGAAAAAAACATCGTGGATGAAACGTGTCGAATAAGCGACCGCAAACACACCGCCCAATGTCGCCAAAACAGGAATAAACCAAGACAAGGAGCCAAGTGAGGCCTGATGTAAGGTTTCTGTGAAGAACATTTCTTTCGATAAGAAACCATTCAACAAAGGAACGCCTGCCATCGACGCCGATGCCACCATGGCTAGCGTGGCTGTATAAGGCATGTACTTCCATAAACCGTTTAGCTGACGCATATCTCGGGAGCCAGACTCGTGATCGATAATACCAGCCGCCATGAACAAAGACGCTTTGAAAATCGCATGGTTGATTATGTGGAATATAGCAGCCACTGCCGCAAGGTCTGTCCCCATGCCCAGCAGCAAAGTAATTAAGCCTAAGTGACTGATGGTCGAGTTCGCCAATAACCCTTTTAAATCGTGCTGGAAAATTGCGATGTACGCGCCGACAAGGAAAGTCGCCAGACCTGTCAGACTCACGATCAAGAACCAAAGGTCCGTATCCGCAAGCGCAGGATAGAAACGCGCCATTAGGAAAATACCGGCTTTTACCATTGTCGCCGAGTGAAGGTACGCACTCACTGGTGTTGGAGCCGCCATGGCATTGGGTAACCAGAAATGGAACGGGAATTGAGCGGATTTGGTAAAAGCACCAAGCAATACCAAAATAACAATCATTGGGTAATTTGCACTGGCTTTGATTAAATCGCCACTGTCTAAAACATCTTGAAGGCTAAAGCTGCCAACCGTATTACCCAAAATCAACAAACCAGCCAACAAGGCTAAGCCGCCAGCACCCGTAACGGTGAGCGCCATTCTGGCCCCTTTCCTAGCGTCTGATTTATGTCCCCAGAAACTGATCAATAGAAAAGAGCTGATACTGGTCAATTCCCAGAAAAACCATATCTGGATTAAATTGTCAGACAGCACCACGCCGAGCATGGCGAACATGAACAGAATCAAATAGGCGTAGAACTTACCAATCGAGTCGCTCGCGGAAAGGTAATAGCGAGCATAAAGAATAACCAGTAAGCCAATGCCCAAAATAAGTATGGAGAATAATAAGGCTAAACCGTCTAAGCGGAAGGCGAGTTCTAATCCGATCGCTGGTATCCACGGTAGTGCGGCTTGGAAACGTTCGCCCTGAAATATATCGCCAGCATGAGACAGCACAAGAAACAGCGTCAGCGCAGGCAATGCGGCCGTCATAAACGCACAAGCGGTTCGACTAAAGCGCGCAGTGAGAAGGGGGATTAATGTACCTAATAAGGGGAGAAAAGGTAGCCAAATCAGTGAGCTCAAGAGCAAAACTCCTTTCTGGTAAACGGTAATGTCGTCTCAATATACTGTGCGAGCATGGTTGTTGTCCTAACAATCGATCTCTTAGTGTGGTTTGTTACTTAGCTTATCGAATAAACAAACAATATCAAACTTTGTAAGCATAGCCTTTTACTAGTTTAATCAATAGCCTAAAACAGCCATAAGACAAAAAAAGCTCGCGCTTTTTTTGCTTATCGGCACAGGGTAAGAGCATGGAGTGGTGGAAAAGTTCCACAAAAACGGACGCAGCGATAGCGCGACCAGAATGGATAAAAGCGAGAGCGAGATTTGTAAAACACGAAAGGGCAATTAAGCTTCGAAATGCAGCCAAATTGTCTTAAGACGGTGAAATAACACAGAGTCATTGGAATGAGTACAGTGTCGCCTTTATAGCAAGGCGGCACTGTACTCATTTCGTGAAAGGACGTTCATTATCTTTTTTCATACATTAAACTAGCTGGCTACTGAAAAAAGCGCCATACAATACTGTGTTCAGAGCCAAGGCTCCACAGTAAAACAACCGCAGCCAGTAAGGCTTCTAAGACTAAAACACCAATACCAAGGGTGGTACTAGACAGGATGAAACCTTGTTTATGGCTAATTCCCAAGAAACTAGGCGTGCCTTTGTATAATAAGTATCCGGTATAAGCGATACCCGCTACACAAGCCAATAGACAAAGCCAAATAACAGGGTAAATAGCGAAAATACCACTCAAGAACATGGGTGTGGCAATATAACCCGCAAAGACGATACATTCTTGGCGTGGTGGGCGACTGTCAAAATTGCGCGCCATCCAATGGATTAGGCTGCCAACTGCCGCCACCGCCACCAGTATCAGCGCATAGAACATAATACCCAAGCCAATGCCGTCCATTATGGACACCTTAATGGCTTCCTCACCGCCGAACGTCCAACCAAACTGTGTCGTCCCTATAAAGGTACTAACAACCGGAATAGCCGCCATCCAAAGAACATGGTGAAAGTACAAATGACTGACAGACTCATGCTCCTTATTTATTTCGCGCCATTCCTTATCTGGATGATGAATAAGACCCCAAACATGATTGATCATGGATTCCCCCTTGCAACACAACGTGAGCATAATGGATTTGGAAAAAGTCCTGATACAGCCACGCCCAAACAATAGTGGCTTATAATCAGTATAGATGGATACGCAGGAATAGACTGAAAAGATGATAACGTTTTTTTATAAGTGTTTTGCTGTTCAGACGAATTGGTTGTAAGCAGAGAGGGGAAAAACAACAGCCAAGAACACAATATGGCGTCTAGGCTGTTGTTTCAAATAGCGTTATTGGCAACTATAGTCTTCTGTCATTTCCACCGTGTAAGGTTTGTCGACTGGGTCGTTAAAGTTGGCTCGTAAAATGGCGTCTTTTGCCAAAAACTCGAACATCTTCCATTTTGAACACTCCTCATGCATCACAGTGTTGCTTGAATCCAGAATAAGATTGCCCGCTTTATCCGTTAGCTTATATTGAAAGGTATAAAGGTTAGTGGGTGTTTCTACCTTGTCGTAGCCTTTCACAATAGGTTCCATAAAATGGCGGTAGCGCGTGTAGCAGGTTCTTGCGTTCGTTGTTGGGTTTCTATGGCAAATGGTATAAGGAATATTCCGTTCATTATTAAAAATAGGCACCTTCTTCGTTTCGGTGATTTCTTCCGAAGTAAAGTTGATCGCTAAGCGATAGTCGGGATTGCTGGTGGAATCGGACACATTGCTAAACCCACGTTCTTTCAGCGCGTTCATAACATCGGCAATGTAGCGCTTGTTGGTCAACTGATCACCATCCTTATCCGGAACCACAGTAATGCTGGCCGATTTATCGATATCGACAGTGGCGTCCACATTACTAACATTATGGCCCGACAGCTTCACATTAGATGAACAGCCCGTGAGAAACACTGAAAACAGCACTAAAAAAGAGAAAAACTTCATAACCCCGAACTCCATGGCGTATCAAACACAACAAATACCAGAACGATATCAAAGCACAAATTATCCACAAAACCGAGTCATGTCATTCGTCTTACACGCGTTTTTCAAAAACCTTACTGTTAAAAGGCGCAACGATGGAAAGCGTTTTGGTTAGCTGGTGGGCGAGAGAGTCGGTTGAAGGGGAGAAGACAATAAAAAACCACCCGAAGGTGGTTTTTATATGACTTACAAACAGTGTGTCGACTTCATTTTAAAAAGTGCAAACTCTTTTTAAATCAAGCGCTTGATTGGTGGAGATGGGGGGATTCGAACCCCCGTCCGCCAGTCCTCTGCCATTGGATCTACATGCTTAGTCACTTCTATTATTTGACCACGAACCGCCCGAAGGACAGGGTGTTAATGGCGAGCCTACTTAATCTTATAACCTTATCCCTAGGCGGGGCATCAGTTAGCATCTTGTAATTTATGATACTGCAGAATCTCTGGCTACAAGCAACCTGAGGGCAGCACACTAGCAGCGGTTTAGGCTGCTAAAGCGTAGTTTTCGTCGTTTGCGACTATTAAATTGATACGGGGGATTTACGAGATCACGTATCACTCTCGACATGCACCTCAGGTTTTGTAACCGGCGTCGAAACCAAGTCATCCCCGAAGTTGGCGTTATACTAGCGGAAACAATTAATTTACGCCAGCGGTAACGCATAAATGCTAACTATCTACACGTTTAATCTTACGATTAAATGTTGTGCTTCATTAATCTTTCTTTGTCTCTTGACCAGTCGCGATCACGTTCGGTATCCCGTTTGTCGTGATCTTTTTTACCGGTTACTAGGGCTACTTCGCATTTGATCTTATTGCCTTTCCAGTACAGCGCCATGGCCGCACAGGTTTTGCCTTTTTGCTCGGTAACTTGGATGATGCGATCAAGTTCTTTGCGGTTAAGTAATAGTTTGCGCTGGCGTAACGGTTCGCATACTACGTGCGTGGAAGCACTTAGCAGTGGAGTGATACGGGCGCCAACAAGCCATGCTTCGTTTTGGTGGATAATAACGAAGGAATCGACAAGTTGGGCTTTGCCTTCTCGCAGACTTTTTACTTCCCAGCCAGATAAAACCAATCCGGCTTCGAACTTCTGGTCGACAAAGTAGTCATATTTTGCACGTTTATTAAGCGCTATAGTGCCCGTGCTGTTGGATTTTTTCTTTGCTTTACTCATAGTCAGAAATTATACGGTCGATAGAGGCAAAAACCTATGCTTTTCTTGAGGTATGCGCCTGAATGTTAGAAAATTCGTACTTGTTGATTATTTTGTCTGGGTAGGAGAGGCGGATGTGTTGGCCACGTTCGCGTTTTCTTCCTATCCTTAACCAATGTTGTGCAATTAGAGCCTAAATTTATGCCGGAAAGTCGATGTTTACAAGGTATCTGGTCAAGTCCGTGGATATTTATTTTTGCGGCCAGTGGGTCGGCTGTTGGGTTGGGGAATATTTGGAAGTTCCCTTATGTGCTCGGTGAGAACGGTGGCGGTGCATTTTTGTTGGTGTATTGCCTTTGTTTGATATTGGTCGGTTTGCCTGTTTTGATGGCAGAGGTCGCTCTGGGGCGGACGGTTCGTTCTAACCCTGTTGATACTGTGAATGATTTAAGCGAACGCCGGATTATTCACCCTGCGTGGGTGTGTGTGCCTTGGTTGGCTGGTTTTACGGGCTTTTTGATCCTGACGTTTTACAGTGTGATCGCAGGGTGGTCGTTGGCTTATTTAGATCGTGCTGTAACAGGCGATTTTGTGGCGGTTACGCATGATGGTGCCTTGAGCATGTTTGAGACATTGCTTTCGACGCCAGCGGAAATGCTGTTGTGGCACACGGTGTTTATGGGACTTGTGGTGCTGACGGTAGGGCAGGCTGTAACACGTGGTTTGTCTGCTGTGGTTCGTATTTTGTTGCCTATTTTGGTGGTGACTTTGCTGCTATTGGCGGCTTATTCCATGATGATCGGGAATATGAGTAAAGCGTTGAGCTTTATGTTTCGCTGGTCTTGGGAAGACATTACGTTTGATGTGGTGTTGTCAGCGGTAGGTTTGGCGCTGTTCAGTTTAAGTGTGGGCATGGGGGCGATGTTTGCCTATGGAGCCTACATGAGCAAGCGTATGTCGATCGCGCGAGC
The DNA here is from genome assembly GCF_005222245.1 of Marinomonas sp. FW-1. Taxonomy (NCBI): domain Bacteria; kingdom Pseudomonadati; phylum Pseudomonadota; class Gammaproteobacteria; order Oceanospirillales; family Oceanospirillaceae; genus Marinomonas; species Marinomonas sp. FW-1. Next base: position 562,009 of record NZ_CP025987.1, read on the forward strand.
TTGCAGTATTGTCGTTGCCGTAGATTTGTTGGTTGCCATATTGGCGGCGTTGGTTATTTTTCCGTTGGCTTTTGCGTTTCAAATAGACGTTGAGGCGGGGCCTAGTCTGACGTTTGTGTCGCTTCCTATTATTTTTGGTGGTTTGCCTGGCGGACAGCTGTTTGCGGGTGTGTTCTTTTTATTGCTGGTGGTGGCTGCGTTAACTTCTGCGATTTCTATGTTGGAGTTGTTTGTCGCTTGGTTGCATGAAAAGTTTTACATGGCGCGATTGAAGGCGGCTTTTTTAATGGGGCTTGCGGTTTGGTTTGTTGGTATTGCTGTGTTGTTGTCTTTTAACCATTGGGACAGCAAGTTTTTGTTTGGCTTAAACTTTTTTGAATTGTTGGATAGGTTTACCTCGTTGATCTTGCTGCCCGTTGGCGCGATTGGGTTGTCCATTTTGGTTGCGTGGTTCATTCCTCACACTATGTTGCAAAATGAGATGATTACTAACAAGGTTAGCCATTTTCAGTGGTGGTATAAGACGTTAAAATACATCAGTATTCCAGCAATGATTGTTATTACATTTGCAGGTTGGATAGGAGTTTAGTTTGAGTCATATAGAGCGTTTTGCTCATGTAAATTATAGCTGCGAGCAGATGTTTGCTCTGGTGAATGACATTGATTGTTACCCTGAATTCTTGCCAGGCTGCTTGGACTCTACGTTGATTTCTCAAACGCCTACAGAAATTGTGGCGTCTTTGGAAGTAGGCAAAGGGCCTGTTCGTCAGTCGTTTACAACTAAGAACTTCTTACAGCCTTGTCATAAAATAGAGATGACTCTAGTGAAAGGGCCGTTTAAAAGCTTGCATGGCGTATGGACATTCACGGAATTGTCTCCAACCAGTTGTAAAATTATGCTTAGCATTCAGTTTGAATTGAGCGGGATGCTGAAGTTTGCTTTTGGGGGCGTCTTTAGCCAAATTGCGAATACGATGGTAGATTCCTTCAGTAAGCGTGCAAAAGTGGTATACGGTGAATAGTATGAGAGTTGAAGTAGCTTATGCTTTGCCTGAAAAGCAAAAGATTATTGCTTTAGAGGTAGAGGAAGGTTGTAGTGTTCGCGACGCTGTACGTCGTTCTAATATTAATGCTTTTTTCCCTGACGTGGATCTGGAAACCGTGAAAGTCGGGATTTTTGGTAAAGCGGTTAGAAATGCGGAAGAACAAGTGTTAAAAGAAGGTGAGCGAGTAGAGTTGTATCGTGAGCTGAAGGTCGACCCTAAACAAGCTAGGGCCAACCGTGCAGCAAAAAATGGCTAGTTGTTTTTGATTTCTTTCAAAATGCCATTGTCGAAAATGAGCACTAAATCGTCGACCTCACTTTTTTGAGTGTCTGGTGTTCCATGTATTGATGTGAACATGTAGTGCCATTCATTTGGTTTGAAGGTGTCTCTTAGCATGGGGTTACCCAGTAGATAAGTGACCTGAGACTCTGACATGCCAATTTGTAACTGTGATAACTGATCCTTTGTTACTAGGTTCCCTTGCGATACTGGAACTTTGTAAGGGTCTGGAAATAAACTGCAGGCGCCAAGTGAAAGCGCTGCACATAATATTAAAACTGTTTTTTTCATTTGTATTATCCTTACTCTGGTATGCTAATGATAAAGTAATTATCAACAAGATCGAATAGAGAATGACTCATGACTAGCGAAAATCAAGAGCTAAAGAAAGCGGGACTCAAGGTTACCTTACCTAGAGTGAAAATTTTACAGATTCTTGAAAGTGCGGGAGACCGTCATATGAGTGCTGATGATGTTTATCGCACTCTATTGGATCAAGGTGAAGATGTGGGTCTGGCAACGGTTTACCGTGTGTTAACTCAGTTCGAAACGGCGAGTTTGGTTCAGCGTCATCATTTTGAAGCAGGTACGGCTGTATTTGAATTGGCAAAAGGTGATCACCACGATCACATGATTTGCTTAGACTCAGGTAAAGTTATTGAGTTTGTTGATCCGATCATCGAAAAACGTCAGCACGAAATCGCAGAAGAACATGGCTTTGAAATCGAAGACCATAGTTTGATCTTGTACGTGCGCCCTAAAAAGAAGTAATCGCGCGCTTACTTTTTAGTTGCAGATAAAAAATGCCCAAACTGTCCAGTTTGGGCATTTTTGTTTGCTAAGCGATTGGTTGCTTACGCTTGTTATCCTTTGCGCTGGTCGCTCTTATTGCAGTTGGACGTTGCCCAGCATTTCGCGGGCGTGGGCTAACGTTTGTTCTGTGAGTTCTAATCCACCCAGTAAACGTGCGATTTCCTGTGCGCGGTCTTGATCTTTGAGCAGTTCCACCTGAGAAGACGTTGCTTGGTTTTCGACCAACTTGCTAACACGTAAATGCTGGTTACCCTGCGCGGCGACTTGCGCCAAGTGTGTTACGCAGAATACTTGTCCTCGTTTGCCGACCGAGCGCAGCATACGACCCACCACCTCAGCGATGCCACCACTGATACCAACGTCGACTTCGTCAAAGACTAAGGTTGGGATAATAGAAGTGTGCGCAGTGACTACCTGAATACCCAAGCTGATACGAGATAACTCACCACCAGATGCTACTTTGCGTAGTGGTTGCGCTGGTTGTCCTGGGTTAGAGGCGATCATGTATTCGATGTCTTCAAAACCGTTGGCAGACACTTGAGTGAGTGGTTGGCACTGAATATAGAAGCGAGCATGGGGCATGCCTAAGCCGTGTATTTGCTCTTCTACTTTCTTGGCTAATATGTCTTTTGCCACAATGCGTTTTTCGGTCAGCGTGGTCGCCAAGGCTGTGAGCTTTTCGTAGGCTTGTTCTTCTTTTTCTTTCAGTGATTCGATGCTTTCTTCGCTGCCTTGTAGGCTGGCTAACTCCGCTTCAACACTTTCACGAAGGGAAATTAGGCCTTCTGGTAAGGTTCTATGTTTGCGAGCGGTGTCGTAAATTTCAGATAAACGCTGTTCTATGTCGTTTAGACGTTCTGGGTTTTGTTCTAGTGTGTCCTGATAATGATGCAAACTGTCGGCGGCTTCTTGCGCTTGTATTAAGGCGACGTTCATCATTTCGAGTGCGTTTTCTAGTTCTTTGGTCGCTGGGCGGATTTGGCTTGCGCTGTTAATCGCTTGGTGCAGCAAGGAGCACACGTTGCCTTCGTCGCTATCGATCAGGATGCCGCTGGCTTGATACGCTTTAAATTGTGAATCGGCGATGTTTGACAAGAAAGCTTGCTCGTTTTCTAGCTCTTCGATTTCGCCTTCTTTTAAATCAAGCTGCTGTAACTCTTGTGCTTGGTAAGACAAGAGCTGGATCTTGGCGTCTTGTTCGGATGAGCGGTTTTGTTGTGCTGATAGTTCTTCTTTAAGCTGACGCCATGTGGAATATTGGCTGCTGACTTTTTTGCTTAGCTCGGTGAGTTGACCGTATTCATCGAGCTGTTGTCTTTGGGCATTCTTTTTAAGTAGGGACTGGTGTTCGTGCTGACCATGAATGTCGACAAGGTAGCTGCCTACTTCTTTTAGGTCGCTGAGCGTGCAAGGACGGCCATTAATATAGGCTTTAGAACGACCTTCCTTACTGATGACGCGACGCAGAATACAATGTTGTTCTTGCTCTAAATCTCTCTCTTCAAGCCACTTAAAAACATGCGGGTATTGCTGAATATCAAAACTGGCACTGATATCGGCTTTTTTTTGTCCATGTCTTACTACCGCGGCATCGGTACGATCGCCTAAGCAAAGTGACAGGGCATCCACCATGATGGATTTACCTGCACCGGTTTCACCAGAAATCACGGTCATGCCTTTTTTGAACTCCAGTTCTAGGGATTCAACAATGGCGAAGTTGGAAATAGCGATGCTGGTCAGCATAGAGTGCTCCAAAAAAGAGAATATATTTATATGGTTATTTATACAGTACTTGGTTGTTTTTTGACAAGTACTGTCAGTAAATTAAATTCCCATGAAATTAATGCGGCTATAGTGTTGAAAGGTAAAAAGCTGTCCCCATATAACCAGCACAGACAAAGAATTGTTTCTGTTATTTGGAGTTGAAGAATGAGTGAGCAGCAAAAAAATCCTAACCTAGACGCGGAGCAAGATTTGAAAAGCGAAACGCAAAACGAATCAGTAGAAGAACTTTTAGAGCCAGAAGTAGAGACTTTAGAAGAAGTTACTGAAAATGATGAGCTTGCAAAAGCATTAGAAGAAGTCGCTCAGTACAAAGAAGCGGCACTTCGCGCTCACGCTGACGCGCAAAACGTTCGTCGTCGTGCAGAACAAGATGTCGAGAAAGCGCACAAGTTTGGTTTAGAAAAGTTTGCTAAATCCGTGGTGAACGTGGCGGACAATCTTGAACGTGCTTTGGCGTCTGCACCGGATACAGGCGAAGAAGACCCTGTACGTGAAGGCGTTGAGCTGACATTAAAAGATTTGCTAGAAACCTTGGCGCGTTTTGAGGTGAAAGTCGTTGATCCACATGGCGAACCTTTCAACCCAGAATTGCATCAAGCAATGACTATGGTGCCAAACCCTGAGCTAGAACCTAACACCGTAATGGATGTTGTACAGAAGGGTTACACCATCAATGGCCGCCTATTGCGCCCAGCTATGGTAGTGGTTTCAAGCGCGGCTTAAAAATACTGTCATTTTTTTGACACTGGACGCTTGAAATACTTTTAAGCGTACCCAAATACAGAATTATCATTGTTATAAACGAATTTATTGGAGATACAAACCATGGGTAGAATCATTGGTATTGACTTAGGTACAACGAACTCTTGTGTTGCTGTGTTGGATGGCGAAAAAGCGCGCGTTATTGAAAACGCTGAAGGCGATCGCACCACTCCTTCCATCGTTGCATTTGCAGAAGATGGCGAAGTATTAGTAGGTCAATCAGCTAAGCGTCAAGCAGTAACTAACCCAACAAACACTTTGTTCGCGGTTAAGCGTTTGATCGGTCGTAAATTTAAAGATGACGTTGTACAAAAAGACATCTCTATGGTGCCTTACAAAATCATCAGTGCAGACAATGGTGATGCGTGGGTAGAAGTGAAAGGCGACAAGAAAGCGCCACCACAAATCTCTGCTGAAGTTCTTAAGAAAATGAAGAAAACTGCAGAAGACTACCTAGGCGAGAAAGTAACAGAAGCGGTTATCACTGTACCTGCTTACTTTAACGATTCTCAGCGTCAAGCAACAAAAGATGCGGGTAAAATCGCAGGTCTTGAAGTTAAACGTATTATCAACGAGCCAACAGCGGCTGCCTTGGCTTACGGTCTAGACAAGAGCTCTGGCGATTCTACTGTTGCGGTTTATGACCTTGGTGGTGGTACATTCGATATCTCTATCATCGAAATCGCTGACGTAGATGGCGAGAAACAATTCGAAGTATTGTCTACAAACGGTGATACTTTCCTAGGTGGTGAAGATTTCGACATGCGCGTTATCGAATACCTAGCAGCTGAATTTAAGAAATCGTCTGGTATCGATCTACACAACGATCCACTAGCGCTACAACGTTTGAAAGAAGCGGGTGAGAAAGCGAAAGTTGAGTTGTCTTCTTCTTCTCAGACAGAAGTTAACTTGCCTTACATCACTGCTGATGCAACAGGCCCTAAACACTTGAACGTTAAATTGACTCGTTCTAAGTTGGAGTCTTTGGTTGAAGAGCTAGTGTTGAAGTCTCTTGAGCCTTGCCGTCAAGCTCTAAAAGATGCGGATCTTTCTGCTTCTGATATCGACGAAGTTATCTTGGTTGGTGGTCAAACTCGTATGCCACTAGTACAAGCGAAAGTAACGGAATTCTTCGGTAAAGAGCCACGTAAAGACGTGAACCCAGACGAAGCTGTTGCAATCGGTGCATCTATTCAAGGTGCGGTACTTTCTGGTGATGTGAAAGACGTTCTTCTTCTAGACGTTACGCCTCTGTCTCTAGGTATCGAGACTATGGGTGGTGTGATGACTACGTTGATCGAGAAAAACACAACGATCCCAACGAAGAAATCTCAGACGTTCTCTACAGCAGAAGACAACCAAAATGCGGTAACTATCCACGCATTGCAGGGTGAGCGTAAGCAAGCGGCTCAGAACAAATCTCTAGGTCGTTTCGACTTGGCTGACATTCCACCTGCTCCACGTGGTGTGCCACAAATCGAAGTAAGCTTCGACATCGATGCCAACGGTATCTTGAGCGTTTCTGCGAAAGACAAAGCGACTGGTAAAGAGCAGTCTATCGTAATCAAGTCTTCTTCTGGCCTAAGCGATGAAGAAGTAGAAAAAATGGTTCAAGACGCTGAAGCGAACGCGGAAGAAGACCGTAAGTTCGAAGAGCTTGTACAAGTTCGTAACACAGCTGACGGCATGATTCACGCTACTCGTAAAACCTTGACTGATGCTGGCGATAAAGCAACAGCGGAAGAGAAAGAAGCGATTGAAACTGCGATCACAGAACTTGAAGAAGCACTAACGTCTAACGACAAAGAGAAGATCGAAGAGAAAACCAATGCGTTGACTCAAGCGTCTGGTTCTTTGGCTCAGAAGATGTATGCCGATGCTGAAGCGGCTGAACAACCAGCAGGCGAAGGCGAGCAAGCTAAGTCTCAGGACGACGCTGTTGATGCAGAGTTCGAAGAAGTAAAAGACGATAAAAAATAAGCGTTAAACACTTATTTTGCCTCTATTGATGGGGCGGTTTATGGCAAGCACGGTTTTGAACCGTGCTTTGCTGTTTACACTATCTTCGATTGATGAGCGCTTAGCGGCATGGTTTTATTCTGACGTTTTTCGGCTCTGCCATCTTAGATAAAGAAGACTTTTAAATTCAGACTTTTCAAAATTCAGGAATGCCTGCGATGAGCAAAAGAGACTATTACGACGTTCTTGGTGTCGCCAAGAGTGCGGATAAGAAAGAGATTAAAAAAGCTTATCGTTCTTTAGCGAATAAGTACCATCCAGACAAAAACCCAGATAACCCAGAAGCGCTTGATAAGTTTAAAGAGCTGGCTGAAGCGTACGAAGTACTGTCTTCTGATGATAAGCGTGCTGCCTATGATCGATTTGGGCATGAAGGCGTAAATGGTCAGGCTGGTGGCGGTTACGGCGGTGGTGCCGGTGGCTTTAGCGACATTTTTGGTGATGTTTTTGGCGATATTTTTGGCGGCGGTGGTGGCGGTCAAAGCCGTACGCGTCGTGGTTCAGACCTACGCTACACACTAGAGCTAGATCTTGAGCAAGCTGTCTGGGGCTGCGAAGAAAAAATTCGCATTCCAACGCTGGTTGGTTGTAAAACGTGTGATGGCTCTGGTGCGAAAAAAGGCTCCTCTCCAAAAACGTGTGGAACTTGTGGTGGCGCTGGTCAAGTGCGTATGTCACAGGGCTTTTTCTCTGTACAGCAAGCGTGTCCAGAGTGTCATGGTCAGGGCCAAGTAATCAGTGATCCTTGTAAAAATTGTCATGGCCAAGGCCGTGTTCAGGAATATAAAACACTGAATGTTAAGATTCCTGCGGGCGTTGATACTGGCGATCGTATTCGTTTGTCAGGTGAGGGTGAAGCTGGAACACATGGCGGTCCTGCTGGCGACTTGTTTGTTCAAGTGTCCGTTAAGCAGCATGCTATTTTTGAGCGCGATGGGGCGAATCTGTATTGTGAAGTGCCGATTAGTTTCACTACCGCAGCATTGGGTGGCGAAATTGATGTTCCTACACTGGATGGCCGTGTGCGATTAAAAGTTACCCCTGAGTGTCAGTCAGGTAAGTTGTTCCGTTTGCGTAACAAGGGTGTTAAACCTGTTCGTGGCGGACCAGTAGGTGATTTGATTTGTAAGGCGGTTGTTGAAACACCGGTTAACCTTACTGCTCGTCAAAAAGAGTTGCTTACGGAATTGGCTGATAGCATGGGTGAAGGTACAGACCATTCGCCTAAGCAAAAAAGCTGGTTTGATGGCGTAAAACGTTTTTTTGATGACATCAAAAAATAGCTAGTTACGGCTTATGCAATATAAAAAAGGCGCTGGTTTTGGCGCCTTTTTTTATTGTCTTGCGTTGGGTTATTTTTGAAGGTTTTTTTGAATTGTTTGGGTGTACCACTCTAGGAAGTTCATTACACCGAATTCAAACGTTTCAGAATATGGGCCAGGTTGATAACCTATCGAATTGATTCCCCGTTGATTTTCCTCACCAAGCACTCTGTCTTGATCGTTGGTGGCGTCCCAAACTTGACGTAGACGCTCTGGATCGTAGTCTTCGCCTTCTACTGCATCTTTGTGCACGAACCATTTTGTTGTCACCATAGATTCTTGTGCTGAAATCGGTAGCACGCGAAAGACAATAAAGTGATCGGATTGCATGTGGTTCCAAGAATTCGGTAAGTGCAAAATTCGCATTGACCCTAGTTCTGGGTTTTTGATGTTACCAAGTAATTTTTTGCAGCCTGCTTCACCGTCGATGGTCATGACTTTTGTGCCTTTCTTCAGAGGCATACGAACAATGCGGTTGCGTTTGCCTGGACCGAAGCTACGGTGCTGGTGGGGAATGCCTTCAGCGTCCCATTTGGCAGCTTGTTCTGCGTAGTGGTCGAGAAAGTCTTGCGGTGCTCTTGGGTCGTTTGTGTCGTCCCATTCGAGGATGGTGTTTAGTAGTTCTGGATGGCTGCCAACACAGTGATAACACTCACGGTTGTTTTCGAGTACGAGTTTCCAGTTGGCCTTTTCGTACATGCTGGATTCTACCGCTAGCTTGGTGTTTTCTACATCGTAAGGTGACATGTATTCTTCCAGAGTAGCAAGGAATTCGTCGAAATCACCTTGAGGCTCTTCTTTGCCTAGCGCAATAAATATGAAGCCGCCAGCGGTTTTACAGTGTGCTTTTTTTAATCCATGCTTGGATTTATCGAAGCTATCGCCCATCTCAGAGCCTGCAAACAGTAGGCTTCCTTTTAGGTCGTATGTCCACTGATGATAAGGGCATACTAGATTCGCTGCTTTACCACGATGTTCTAGGCAGATTCGAGACCCACGATGGCGGCAGGTATTGTGGAATGCATTAACTGAACCGTCAGCGTCGCGAACAATAAGGATTGGGTTTTGTGCGATCTCAACAGTGAAATAGTCGCCACGCTTTGGTATTTCACTGGTCATGCCAACAAATAGCCATTCTTTCTGGAATACTTCTTCCACATCGACGCGGAACATATGTGGGTCGTTGTAAAGTGGTGCGTCCAGCGAGTAGTTTGCTGGACGTGCCTCAAGCAATGTTGACATTTCTGTGCGAGCTTCTTGAATAGTCGCGTAACGCATGTTTAACAGATCGTTTTGATTCATTAGAGTGGTCCTCTATAAAAGCCTAGTTGATGTGGCTTCTCTCGCTAGTTCGGTGATTCCAGTCGGGCGTTTAGGCGCGCCTTTTTCACCGTTATAATTATGGCTATATCCTTACTTATTTTAAGGGTATTGGAATGACTAGGCGCGACACGTTCCTGTGCATAAATCGACGATCTTGTTGTGGATGGCGCAATGTTGGCAGGGTGTGACGAGGAGGGAATGGATAATCTGTTTTTGACTGTGTAGCCAGAAGGCGCCTATTTGGCGCCTTTTTCTTTTAATAGATAGTCGATGTAGTTACGTAATAAGCTAGCGGCATTGGTGAAGCTTTTATTGTTTGGAATAATAAAGTCCGCTTTGCTGCGAATGTCGATGGTCTTTAGGGACGCTTGGCGAACGTGTCGCATGTATCGGCTGGTAACTTCGTTTACATCGCGACCGCGCTCTGCGATATCGCGTTTTAGTCGACGTACGATGGCAATGTCCATGTCGGTGTCAACGTAAAGCAGGTAATCTACGGCATCACGAATTGCTGCGTCTTGGAACATCATGTGACCTTCGACAAGCACGACATGAGTTGGATCAAGGTTACGATAACCAACGCGTTTGTGTTGAGAGTGGTCGTAAACTGGGATTTCGTTAGGCTGTTGACGATTTTTGCAATTGTGAATAGCAAGGGTGATGCTTTCTAGATCGAGCGAGCTAAGGTCGTCGAAATTGTATACGTCAGGGTCGATGCTGCCGCAGCCATTATAAAAACTGTCTTGGCATAATACGGTGATTTTATCGCCTTGGTCTTCTGCCAATAGGGAACATAGTCGGCTTTTTCCACTTCCGGAAACGCCAGTAATGCCAATTACAAGTGCCATTGATTACCTCTGAAAATAAAGTGCTAGCGCTTCTTGAAATGGAGGCGCTTATAGTGTGATATTATATATCAGCTTTGACTGATTTTGCCTGATAAACTGAATTAAGACTTTAAATTGAGATGATTAATGCCTAGAAAAGTGGCTCCAATGTGGATGGCGTTTGCTTTGGTTGCTTTAGTGAGTAAACCGGTTTTTGCTATGGCAGAAACAAACGAAAGTGCAACATCTTCAGATGTGGCGGAACTGTTTGGCTTGCCTGTGAACGGATTGTCATTGGCTAAGTTAGAGTCTCGGTTAGAGAGTATGGGGCTGCAAAGTTATCCTTCCTATAAACCTGGTATTGTAAGCTATAGCTTAGGTCCCGAAGGTATTTTAGGTGTAACGAACGCCACGATTTATTTCAACAGTTCTAAATACGTTAGCCAAGTGCTGTTATCGGGCGTGGTAGAAAGTAGTGAGAAACGGAAAAACTTAGGTGAGTTATTGGGACGTAAGTACGGCGTTCCTACTGAAGGGTCTTTGAAGAATGGCTTGGGGCGTTCGACATGGAGCTTTCGAGATGGGACGACAATCAATCTTCGTAATACGACCTATGATGTGTCTATTTTGTATGTGGATGAGCAGCCAGAAGTCATGACTCGTTCTAACAAAATTGATGTAGAAGCCTTGTCTAATAGAAAATAATGGAATTTATTCTGCCTTGTTCTCGGTGTAGTTAGCTGTATATGTTTATTTTAGATCTCAACCTTCGTTTAGCGCATTTCATTCAACCTCACTTACAAGATATTTCTTTGGCGCTGGTGGCGACCTGTTTGGTGGTTTATGGCGACAAGGTGAATGGCATTTTGAAGCGATGGGTATCTTCTTGGGTTTTTATCGCTAGGGTATCGGCGTTTATTCTTATGTGTACATTTGGTTATGGCTTGTTAACCTTGTGGAGTCAGCCTCTGGTTTATTGGGGAATTACACGTATCGATTTTGTCTATCGGCCTGCTTTTGTCTTCTTATGCTTTTGTATTTTGGGGATTTTGGCTGAAAGAAAGCGTCATTTGTAAAATAATTCATGAAAGTTCCTGTCAGTTTTTGTTGCCCAATTACCACATAATCCCGTTGTTCTGAGTGATATGCCATTAAAAGTCGGGATTATGTAGTAAAGTTTCTAGACCCTTCTGTTTATTTCGTTATTTCTATAAAAAAACGCTCTAAAGTCCCGATTTTAAAGGTTTTTTGTAGTCTTCTTACAATTTGTTTTTGTCCCATTCTGCCGTTAGACTGCGCCCATATTGATACAACAAAGTCTTTTTTCGGGGGCAGAAAATGACAAGCACTTGGTTACAGGCACTTTCACAAGCAGAATCTATGATTCCTCTTTTGGGTAAACTAGGTCGTGAGAAAGCGGTAAAAGTTCAACTAGCAGGCAACACCTTAATGGCGGATTCTGTTACTGGACTGATGGCTGCATTCGATCAGCATCCTGAATTAGACCTTGTTCAAGTCTATCAAGTGTTAGAGCAAGTATTGGCAAGCGACGTTTCTAATACGGTGGTTGAGCTAGAGTCTTTGATTGCAGAGGCGGATGTTGCAACCGTATTGGCGAACCAATCCACTGATGGTTCTGAAACTCCAGTTGTGCTTTATGGTTTTGGCCGCATTGGTCGATTGCTTGCGCGTCGTATGTGTACTCTTGGTCACACAACTCCAGGCATGTCACTTGCTGCTATCGTTGTGCGTAAGGCTTGCGATAACGATCTTGCGAAGCGTGCTAGCCTGCTTAAGTACGATTCTGTCCATGGCACTTATGACGGACTGGTTAAAGTTGATGAAGCAAACCAATCTTTGATTATTAATGGTTCGCCAGTAAAAGTTATCTACGCATCAGACCCTGCTGAAGTGGATTACCAAGCTCACGGTATTAACAATGCTTTGTTGGTTGATAATACAGGCCGCTGGCGCGATCACGATGGTTTGAGTGTTCACTTGAATCGTCCTGGTATTGAGCGTGTTGTGCTAACGGCGCCAGGTAAAGAGATGAAGAATATCGTCTTTGGCGTTAACGATGGCGATGTCACGGATCAGGATCGTATTGTGTCTGCCGCGTCTTGTACGACAAATGCGATTACGCCTATCTTGTCTGTACTTGAAGAAAAATTCGGCATCGTATCGGGCCATGTTGAAACGGTTCACGCCTACACCAATGACCAAAATCTAATTGATAATATTCACAAAGGTGATCGTCGTGGACGCGCTGCCGGAATGAATATGGTGATGACTGAAACCGGCGCTGCAAAAGCGGTATCTAAAGCGATTCCTTCTTTAGAAGGTAAGCTAAGTGGCAGTGCGATTCGTGTTCCAGTGATTAATGTGTCTATTGCAGTACTGAGCCTGAACCTTAAATCAGCCACTTCTGTTGATGAGATCAATCAATTGTTGAAAGCCGCATCAGCGAGTGCTGAGCTGACGGGACAGATTGGTTACAGTGATGAAGCCGATGCTGTCAGCTCTGATTTTATCGGTTCTCAGCAAGCGGGCGTAGTCGATTCTTTATCAACTAAGGTGCGCGACAATCAAGCGATCTTGTATGTTTGGTACGACAATGAGTACGGTTACAGCTGTCAGGTTGTTCGCTTGATGGAGAAACTGGCACAAGCAAATTTTATGAGTGCTGAGTTGCTTAAGGATGAAGCAGCTTAAGCAAGTGAAGAGATGACCGAACACATTTATGTGTTGTTGTACGGCGGCCTTAGGGTCGCCGTTTTTTTTTGCCTGTTAATTAGGTGAATTTAGGCTAAAAAAAAGCCGGACAAGTGTCCGGCTTTAAAAAAGTAACTAGCAGTTGCGAATAACATCATCCTGTGGGAGATGGTGTTATTCACCTAAATCATGACTGTGGGGGCATGATTTAGGGGGGATACAGTTAGGGCTGTATCGATACATATTAGGCCGCTGTTCAACCTAAGAGATGAGCGTATTCTAGCTTTTCGAGCTGTTCTTACAAGCGATATAAATTGATTTGTTGGATTAGAATAATTAATGCAAAATACGCTGTATGGCTTCTATTGAAGCAATCGAATTTCGATATTTTTTAATTTTTTTGTGATTTTCCTGAAATTACTATCATATAGCGTTCTTTCACTGTCTGTTCTAGGGCGTTTTTCTTAGAAGTCTGTGCTGTATTGTAGGCTTGGTTAGTTAGTTGAAGGTTTTGCAGTAGCTGAGGTTGTCTTATGGTGGGACTTATATGAAGTCTATTCCTTTGTCTGGTTTGGGTACGTTTGCTATTGCTGCACGTCATTTGAGCTTTACGAAAGCCGCTCAAGAAATGCATTTAACGCAAGGTGCAGTTAGCCAACAAATTCGGCAATTAGAAGAGCGTTTAGGTTTAACCTTATTCGTTCGTTACCATCGTCGACTGGAGCTGACTGTGGCTGGGGTTCGGCTGGCGGTGCAGCTGAATCATAGTTTTACTGAGATTAACGATCTGATTCTTGAATTGCAGGAAGAAGAGACTTCCAATATTTTGACAGTGTCTGTGATGCCTTCTTTTGCAACCAAGTGGCTGATTCCTCGATTGGGAAGTTTGCAAGAAGCGTATCCAGATTTGCAGTTGCGAATTCAGGCGAACGATAGGGAAGTGAATTTTCAGCGAGATCGTATAGATGTGGCCATTGTGCATAGCCATGTTCACAGTTCAAAAGGCTACATTGTGCCATTAATGAAAGATAAGGTGTTTCCTGTTTGTAGTCCTGCTTTTGCCCACGCTCGCTCGTTAAGCGAGGCGAATCAGTTAGCGCAAATGCCTTTGTTAAATGATGACTCTGAGTGGCGTTTTTCTAGTCCATATGCCGAATGGGAAAAGTGGCTTTTATTAGCCAATGCTAAGGGGGTCAAGCCTTCCCGTGGCATCAGTTTTAACCGTGGTGATCTGGCTGTGCAAGCCGCCGTAGCGGGTCAGGGTGTCGCGTTAGGGCGAACCCCCTTGGTGATGGATGATATCCAGCAAGGCCGATTAATGCGGCCATTTAATGAGACTCTAGACGAAGGTCACGCCTACTTATTTGTCTGCCCTGAGATGCAGCGTCAGCGGGAGCCTGTTCAGCAGTTGCTGCGCTGGTTAGTGACAGAATGTTATGAATATTCACCCGGTGATGCGCTGACGATGTTGAGCGAGCTTGGTTAGCTTGTTGAAAAATTAGTTATCCAATAACAATTTGATTGAAATCGCCAAACACATAATGATCACCATTGGGCGAATGAGCTTCGAACCTTTGGTGATCACAAGGCGAGAGCCTAGTTGCGCGCCAAACCATTGTCCTATTCCCATCACAATGCCTAAAGCCCAAATAAGATGACCGCTAAAGATAAATATGGCTAAAGATGACAGGTTACTCGTTGCATTGAGTACCTTGGTGTGAGCGGTTGCTGAAACGACAGTGAGTCCCATTAAACACAAGTAGGCGGTTGAAAAGAAAGCGCCAGTTCCAGGGCCGATTAAACCATCATAAAAACCGATGCTGGTGCCGATAATTATCGCAAACTGTATATGGGTTAACGATAATTTGCTGGCAATATATGGCTGAATTTTGGGAAGGAATAAAAAGAAAATGGCGACAGCGATCAAGATGATAGGAACCGCTTTGAGCAACAAACTGCTGTCCAAATACGAAACCAATAAAGTACCTAATATTGCTCCAGTGGCTGTCATTGTTATGGAGAGCCACATTTCTGACAGCTTAACTTGCCCTTTTTTAATAAAATGATAGGACGCTGATACCGTTCCTGCGCAGCCTTGAAGCTTATTCGTGGCGAGCGCTTCGGCAGGAGATAGGCCCGCAGCCAATAAAACAGGAACCGTAATGAGTCCGCCTCCGCCTGCTATCGCATCAATAACGCCGGCAAAAAAAGCGGCGCAAAACAGAGCAATATAAATCCATATAGAGAGATCGAAAAATACTAAATCCATGAAGTGCTTATTCCTATTGATGCTGCTGTGCGGCGTGTTGTGGGTAGGGGGTTCCTTTCTAGTAGATCAAAAAAAGCCTATCTAGACAATGAGCTAGATAGGCTTTAGTGATGATATTGTGTGAGAAGAGGTTATAGCTTGCTTTGTAGATAACTCTCTAATGCACTGACTTGGTCTGCAGTGAATTCAAGGCCAAGTTTGGTGCGACGCCATAAAATGTCTTCTGCTGAACGTGCCCACTCGTGGTCGATCAAATAGTCGACTTCAACCTGATAAAGCTGATTGCCGAAGTGTTGACCAAGGTCGCTTTCGGAATTGGCTTTGCTCAATAGTGTGTGAGTCAGTGAACCGTAGCTATTGGCAAAGCGATGAGCAAGGTGTGCACCGATAAATGGGTAGTCTTGTTGCAATTTCATTGCGAAAGCATCAAGAGACATGCCCAAGTCACCTCCAGGCAAGGGTTTTGAGTGTGTCCACTCATCGCCTAGGTTGTCAAAATAAGGCGTCAGCTTCTTCATTGCTGATAATGCAAGCTTACGGTATGTGGTGATTTTGCCGCCAAAAATACTGAGCAACGGTGCCTGATGGTTTTGGTCATCAAGATGAAGCGTGTAATCGCGAGTTACCGCTGATGGATCTGAGGATTCGTCTTCTAATAAAGGACGAACTCCAGAATAGCTCCAGATAACATCCGCAGGAGTTAACGTTTTTTTGAAATGATCGTTAGCCACTTTTAGGATGTATTGCGTTTCTTCTTCGGAAATCGACACACCTTTTGGATCACCTTTGTACTCAACGTCCGTAGTGCCCAGTAATGTGTAATTTTCGCGGTAAGGAATAGCGAACACAATACGTTTGTCGGTGTTTTGCATGATGAAGGCATTGGAGTGTTGGTACATTTTAGGTACAACAATATGGCTGCCTTTGATCATACGGATTCCGTATGGTGCTTTTTCTTCGACTTTGCTTTCGATAAAGGAAGATACCCATGGACCCGCAGCGTTAACCAAGGCTTTGGCGGTTATTTCTTGCGTTTCCTTAGTGATTTGATCTTCTAAGGTGATTTGCCATTGGCTGTCGACACGTTTTGCAGAGGTACAGCGTGTACGCGCAAAAATAGACGCTCCATTCTGTTGAGCGCTTAGGGCGTTGGTTACCACTAGGCGAGCATCGTCAACCCAGCAATCAGAGTATTCAAAGCCCTGTTTAATATCGTCTTTTAATGGGCTGTCTGAACCGTATTTAACGCCTTTCGAACCTAAAAGAGTCTCGCGCTTGCCGAGGTTGTCATAAAGGAATAAACCAATGCGAATTAGCCATGCAGGGCGTAGATGTGGTCTGTGTGGCATTTGAAAGCGCAAAGGAGTCACAAGGTGCGGAGCAACCTTTAACAATACTTCTCGCTCTGTTAGGGCTTCTTTTACAAGGCGAAACTCATAATGCTCAAGATAACGCAAACCACCATGAATTAGCTTACTGCTTGACGATGATGTTGCATGGGCTAGGTCTCCCATTTCACAAAGGCCAACATTTAAGCCGCGTCCGGCCGCATCTGCAGCGATTCCTGTACCGTTAATGCCGCCGCCAACAACAAATAGGTCGAAATGGGAGTGATTCATGTAAAGCCTCACGATTAAATTCGAATGTGTATGTTCGAAAGTGAACATTTAGTTTCGATATTAAACCTCTAAGCGGCTTATGACAATAACGCTTTGTGAAGTTTTGATGATTATTCGTACTTAATTTGCAAGCAAAGGGGAGTGTCTGGGACTGGATGATGAGGTGTTATGTTGCCCAAGGGGTTACTTGGGCGAGCATATTTCTAGGCGTATTTTGTGTTCTTTGATGAGTTTTAAAATGGCTTTTGGTGGTTGTTCATCCGTAAAAAGTCTATCGACTTGTGTGATATTGCCTAGGCGTACAACCGCATTTCTACCGAACTTTCCACTATCCGCGGCAAGAAAGACAGTGCGGGAATTAGAAATGATGCTCTGCGCAACACGCACTTCTTGGTAATCGTAATCCAGCAAAGAGCCGTCGTTTGGATCGATACCGCTGATGCCAATGATGCCAAAATCGACTCGGAATTGGTTTATGAAGTCGATGGTTGCTTCCCCCATAACACCACCATCTCTGGAGCGTACCGTGCCGCCAGCGATGATGACGGTAAAATCTTCCTTGCCACTTAGGATGGCTGCGACGTTAAGGTTGTTGGTGATGACTTGTAAACCTTGGTGGTTGAGTAGCGCTCGAGCAACGGTTTCGGTCGTAGTACCGATGTTGATAAACAAAGAGGCATGATTGGGGATTTCAGCAGCGATGCGTTTGGCGATTTGCTCTTTTGCAGGGAGTTGCAAAATTTGTCGAGTCGCATAAGCCACGTTTGTTGTGCTGGAGTCATAGCTTGCGCCACCATGATGTCGGCGTATTTGGCCGGCTTTGGCTAGCTCATTAATGTCGCGTCGAATTGTTTGCGGCGTAACAGCAAATTGGCTGGCTAATTCGTCAATGGTTACATAACCTTTTTCTTTCACTATGGCGACAATTTTGTCTTGGCGAGATAGCTGGCCCATGTTGTTTTCTTCTCCTGAAAAAGGTTACTACTTGCTAAACGAGTACTCATTGGTTTTTAATAGAGATATTCGTATTTGAATATTTATGTTCAAAAAACAAAATAACAATGTAAGTCGCTTACTATCAAGCGACTGTGACTTCTAAGAGCATTCATCATGACTCATTATATTCTTGCTATCGACCAAGGCACCACAAGTTCTAGGGCTATTTTATTTGATGAGAAAGGTTCACGAGTTGGCCAGTCCCAACAAGAGTTCCCGCAAATATTCCCTGACGACGGTTGGGTTGAACATGACCCAGAAGACATTTGGTCATCTACTTTAGCTGTGTGTCAGTCTGTTCTCAAGGATACAGGCATAGATGCGCAAGCGATAGCAACAATAGGCATTACCAATCAGCGTGAAACGACCATCTTATGGGACACTGAAACAGGTAAGCCCGTTTACAATGCGATTGTATGGCAAGACCGCCGCACAAGTTCCTTTTGCCAAACACTGACTGATCAAGGTTTGAGCGAAAAGGTACAAGAAAAAACCGGTCTACTGATTGACCCTTATTTCTCTGCTACCAAAATTCGTTGGATATTAGACAACGTTGAAGGTGCTAGAGAAAAAGCGCAGGCTGGCAAATTGGCGTTTGGGACCGTTGATAGCTTTTTATTGTGGCGGTTAACGAATGGCAAATCTCATAAAACCGATGCCACCAACGCGGCTCGAACCATGGCGTTCAATATCCACACTCAGGAGTGGGACGATGAGCTAATTGAATTGCTTGGTATTGGTGATGTGTTGTTTCCTGAAGTGATGGATTGCAGTGCCGATTTTGGTGTGATTGATTCATCTTGGCTAGGTGCTGAAATACCAGTCAATGGTATTGCTGGCGATCAGCAAGCCGCTTTGGTTGGTCAGGCATGCTTTACTCCAGGTATGGTGAAAAGTACTTATGGAACAGGTTGTTTCATGATACTCAACACGGGTGACAACGCCATTCGTTCCGAGCATAAGTTGCTGACGACGGTAGGTTATCGTTTAAACGGAAAAGTGACTTATGCCCTAGAAGGCAGCATTTTCGTGGCTGGCGCTGCCATTCAATGGCTCAGAGACGGTTTGAAATTGTTTTCTGACGCCAAAGAAACACAAAGTTTGGCGAAAAAAGCACTAAACGATGACTCTGTTTATTTGGTGCCGGCATTTACTGGTCTAGGAGCGCCTTATTGGGATCCTGATGCGCGTGGTGCCATGATAGGTTTAACACGCGACACGAGTGTGTCAGACATAGTGAGTGCTGGTTTGCGTTCTGTGTGCTATCAAACTCGAGACCTTGTCGGTGCTATGGCGCAAGACGGTGCGACGTTTAGCTCGTTGCGTGTTGATGGTGGCATGGTCATTAACGATGTGATGGTGCAGTTTTTAAGTGATCTATTAGAGATCACGGTAGAGCGTCCTTGTGTGACAGAAACCACCGCTTTAGGAGCGGCGTTTTTAGCGGGCTTGCACGTTGGTCTTTATAAATCTTTGGACGAAGTGGGTGATTTATGGGTTGCTGACAAGCGCTTTGAGCCAACGATGGAGAAAGGGACGGGCGATAAATTGTATCAAGGTTGGCAAAAAGCCGTCGATCGTGTGAGAACTCGTAACTAGTTTTTTACGATTTAATACACTCTTAGGCTTGTACGATTAAGTGATTATGGCTACTTTAAAGACAAGGATATCTTTTATAAAGGGTTGAGAGAATGTCAAAGCAGTTTGCCGAAGTACAGCAAGAAGATTTTATGAAATTTGGTGGTGAGCGCCCAAGCTATTTAGAGATCGAAGATGCTTTGATGAAGCTAGGTGGTCATGGGGTTAACGGTAACAATTTCAAAAATGAAATGGTGAAATTGGCTGGTTGGACTGGTGGTGCGTTAACGACTTATGCCCAACGTGCAGCGGTTGCTCAGGCGGCGTTTAACCGTATTCGCGAAGTATTGCCTAAAGTGAATACGCCCGAAGAATTAAGAGCGCTTCTCAAAAGCTTAAAATAACCTTTTCTTGCAAGCTTAAGCCTTTAAAAAAAGGGGAACAGATATTTGTCTGTTCCCCTTTTTTATTGGTAATTTTTAGCCAAGTTACTCAGCGTCAGCAATAGCCTTCATGCCGTATTCTTCATCTAAGATGCGGCCAATCACATTGTTGCCCGCTAAATGATGGGCGTATTGCATATGTAGACAACGCACTTGGTCCCAATTAGCGATACCGCCAATGCCAAGTTTATCAAACAGAGGCTTGAAGCCTTTTTCTTCAATAATAGCTTTGTGTTCATCGCTCATTACGGCCCAGCGTCTGGCAATGTAATCGCGGTGGGAAGCATGATGGGCTTCTCGTAATGCTTCGTCTTCCTTGATTCGCTGTTCAAGTTCTTTTACAACACCGCGGCTTTCTATTTTTGCCAAGGCTTTGTCTATGGCTTTGCTGGAAAGCCAATACAGAGTAGGGAAGGGCTGGTCGAAAACCCAGGTTTCCATTTCTAATACTTGCGGAATACCGTTAGGCGAATAGTGTGCAATCGCACTTATTCCACTCGGGGTGCGTCCGAGCTGTGCTGTGATGATGTCAATATCACCTTGAGAAAGAGTTTTCATAATGTCTTACTGAGTTGGGTCTTCTAAGTAGAAGAATTAAATAACAAACGCAGGGAAACTTGCGGCGAATTTCTGTATCCATTCGGCGGCGGCTTCATTGTAGTTTAGTCGTCGACCTTGGATTTTTTCTTGGCGTCGATAATGCTCTATCTGGGAAAGCTGCTCTATCATGCGAACACAGTAACATTCTTCTTTGGTCGGAAACTCGATGGCGATGTGGTAACCGTCATCTTTTTTGTTGCACCAAACTACACGGCCAGACACGCAAAAATTTGGGTCAATTTCTTCCAATGTAATTCTTACTGATCGTCCATTATCAAACGGACGAAGGGCAACATATGTGATACCGACAAACCCAACTCTTTCTTCACTAATGGGAGGGAAGGGTTGATCTTCTATTAGTGTAATTTCTAAAGGAAGATCTTTCGGATGTGCAACAAATTCCATCGCAACAAGCCAGCTACTATTTCAGATATTTATGTTATCGGCCAATGTGGCAGAGTGTTTAAAAAAGAATGGGAATTGTACGCTTTTTGCTCTGCCTGTACAGACGAATTTTAAGATGTGTTGAGGCAAAATCATAACTTTTACTTATATAAGTGATTGCTCTGTATTGCCCCCAGCGTACGGGATTGCCCTGTTTTTATAACTCGTAACGTTTAGCTTAACTGCTGTTGGCAAAGTTTGCCTAATTCTTTTAGTGCGGAGTCGGTTTTATTGTCCCAAGTGAGTGCGTAATTTAGTCTGAAATGATGGTCAAATTGGGCGGTTAAACTGAAGGCTAAGCCGGGTAATAGACCTATGTTTTTTTCTAGCGCTTGGACGTGTAGCGTCATGGCGTTTACTGAGCTTGGGAGCGTCACCCATAGTAGGAACCCACCTTTAGGGTGTGAAGAGGTTGTGCCTACTGGGAAGTGCTCGCGAATGATCGCTTGGCAACGAAGCAGGTTATCTTGGTAGGTTTGTCTGGTTTTACGCAAATGACGGTCGTATGCGCCATTTTCGAGAAAGTTGGCGATGGCGGTTTGAGTCAGTGTTGGAATCGCAAGAGATTGCACGTAGGCATAATGTTCTATCTTAGCTTGGAATTGACCGCCAACGATCCAACCAATGCGGAATCCTGGAGCAATACTTTTGGAAAATGAACTGCAGTAAATAACCGTGTTATTGATGTCGTCTGCTTTCAATGCGCGTTCACGTTTGTCTTTGTAACTCAACTCTCCGTACACGTCGTCTTCAATGAGTGTAAAGCCAAACTGTACAGATTGTTGAATTAGGCGTTGTCTTGCTTGATGGCTCAGTGTTGCGCCAATCGGATTCTGGTTATTGGGTGTAACAATACAGGCTTTGATATCCCATTCTTTGGCCGCATTCTCTAATACGTCTAAGTCTATCCCTGTTTCAGCATGGCAAGGGATTTCAACGGCTTTTAAATTTAACACTTCAATGGCTTGGAGTACGCCATGATAAGCGGGACTTTCGATGGCGATCGTGTCGCCTGCTTTGGCGACAGCCTGCAATGACAGCATTAAGGCATTTTGACAGCCAAGGGTGATGGTGATGTCGTCTGGTTGTAACTGGCAACCGCTGTCTAGCATTCTTATCGCGATTTGACGGCGTAAGTTCAGAGAGCCTGGAGTGAATTCATAGGCTGCACATATTTCTGGCTCTAAGCGCATTAAGCGACCAACTGAACGTTGCAACTGTCGGATGGGCAAGAACTGGCTTTTCGGAATCGCAGCACCGAATTGAATGATGTCGTCATTTTGTGACGCGTGAAGCAAACGGCGCAATAACGTGTGAATGCTCGCGTCGTTCTGGGTCGGTGTGATTTTTGCAGGTTCTTTTTGTTGTAATTGGTTCTCTTGAACAAAGTAGCCTTTTTGAGGGCGAGCTTTGATGACACCGCGATCTTCTAACAAGCTATAAGCCTGTAGAACAGTAGCGACACTGACTTCCATTTGTTTGCTGGATTTACGAACCGATGGGATTTTTGCTCCAGGTAAGAAAATACCTTCATGAACTTGTTGTTCAATCTGGTTAGCAATTTTTTCGTATAAGGGGCAATCCATAAAGCGCAGGTCGAATTCAAAATGAGAGGCAGTAAATTTACCAGATTGGCGGATTGAAAGAAATCAATGGAGGAGCGGATCACTCGTTAAGTAAGTTTATTTGCATTAAGTCAGTTTTAAGATTTCATGGTGTTACTAATTGTAAGTAAATTGTTATCTTTTTCCTGTATGATTGGTCAATTTTGATTGTTTTGTATGTGCTCTTACGTGCGCGCAGGCAAGAAATACATTAGCTTTTATTTAGAGGTCGATTTATGTCGTTATCCGTAATCCAAAGGATTCTGTTTGGCTTTGGTATTTTGTTATTGCTCTTATTGATGATCGCCGCATCGGGTTTTTTTGGGATCAATAAGATTGAAGACAGGCTGGATGTCGTGACAGGTAATGTTGCGTCTATCTCATCGACCAGTAATGCTTTAAAAGACGATTTAAATTTATCTAATGCGGCGGTATTACAGTACTTATTGAGTAAATCACCAGATTCATTAGAGAGCTTATCAGAACGTTTTTTGAATTATAAACAAAGCTTTAATGATGTTTCAGAGCAACTTGCTACTCAGTTGCAAGATTTGCCTGCTATGCGCAGCGTCTTGGAAAAAATCAATACAGAGGTAACGGATTTTTTCAGTTTGACCGATATCGCTTTCTCTAATCATAAAACAATGTTGCAGCTACAGGCTGTGATTCCAAATGAGAAACTTGATCTAAAGGACTCCATCTTATTTGCAGCAGAGGACTTAGAGCTGTTGGTATCGGATGGGGATACTCCTGAAATTCAATTTGCCGCTTCTTATATGCATAGCCAAGTGGAAAGCCTACAGGTGACTGTGAATGACTATCTTGATCTGCGCAGCTTAGAGAGAATGCAAGGGCTTCGAGATTCAATGGCGTCGATTATTTCCAGCCTGAAAGATAAGCAACCGTACCTAAAAGATGACAATATTAATGAGTTGGTAAGCGAGATTGAGACGGGCGTTATCTCTGATGGTGGGGTAATCGCTAAGTTTTACAAAAATGCCAGCTTAGTCCAAGAGTCTGAAGTGCTTGCTAAGCAATTATCAGACAGAATGGATGTGGTGAATGCCTCTGTACAAGAGTTACTTGCTGAAGCTTCTTCTATCGGAGAGACCGCAAAACAGGAAGCAAATGATGCCGCGTCTTTGTCTACTTTGATTATTCAGGCCGTGCTCGTTATTTCTGTGATTATTGCTGTACTGGTAGCGATGTGGGTAAGCCGTAGTATTCGTCTGCCACTAAAAGAAGTGATGTCGGTACTTGGAAAGATTGCCGATGGCGATTTTACCCAGCGCAGTAGAGTAAAAACCAAAGATGAGTTTGGTGAATTATCTAATTGGGTGAACGGGCTGGTGGCGAAACTGCAGACGGTGATGTCTGAAATTGACCAAGCATCGAATGAAGTAGCGGAATCTGCTGGCAGCAATGTTCGGTTGGCGAGTGACTCTAAGCGTTTGATGAGTGCGCAAAATGAAAGAACGACGGAAGTGGCTTCCTCTATGTCCGAGATGGTGTCTACGGTGGATCAAGTCGCACAAAGCTCGGAAGTGATTTTACGTCAGATTCAATCGGTTGATGAAAGAGCCAGTCAAAACCGTGAGCAAATGGATACTAATATTCATAAAATCGAACACCTTCTCAAACAAATTGAAGCCTCCACAACCGTGGTGAATGAGCTTGATGAACACTCGAAAAGCATTGATCGTATTTTAGAGGTGATTCAAGGCATCGCAGAGCAGACGAACTTGTTGGCATTGAACGCGGCTATTGAAGCGGCTCGTGCTGGCGAGCAAGGTCGAGGTTTTGCGGTTGTTGCCGATGAAGTTCGGACTTTGGCGACTCGAACGCACAGCTCTACGGAAGAAATTCAGACGGTTATTGCACAATTACAACATGGCGTAACCAGAACTGTTGGCAGTATGGAAGAGAGCCGTCAAAGCGCTACTTCTAGTGTTGAAGAAGCTCGAGCGGTAGGGGCATCGCTGATTGAATTGCAAGGCAGCATGGCTGAGATTCGTGATTTGAGTACGCAAATTGCGACAGCGGCTGAAGAGCAATCGGCTGTAGCGCAAGAAATAAAACAGAATGTGTTGGAAATCTCAGAGATGTCTGAAGAAGCAACCTTAGGAGCGGATCAAACTGAGCAAGACAGTCAGGGATTATCAAAACTGGCTTCTCATCAAAAACAGTTGTTGAGTCAATTTAAGATTGTTTGATGGTTTTTTTAAGACGTGTTGCGTTAATATGAGAGCAACTTAATTCTCAGGAGATACGGTCTATGTCAATTCTTGTTGGTGATATGTTGCCACATGGTGCGTTTCAGGTGATGGGGGAAGAAGGGCCTGAAACAATTGATGTCACCGAGTTTTTTTCAGGAAAAAAGGTATTGATGTTTGCCGTTCCTGGTGCGTTTACCCCAACGTGCAGCGCTAGCCATTTACCGGGTTATGTTGTGCATTATGACGCTTTAAAAGAGAAAGGCATTGACGAAATAGTCTGCCTTTCCGTTAACGATGTTTTTGTTATGAACGCATGGGATAAAGCCAATAACGCTGAAAAACTTGTTATGGCAGCGGATGGCTTGGCTGAGTTTACTTGCTCAATGGGCTTGGAGCTTGATATTTCAGCAGCAAAAATGGGGATTCGCAGTCGCCGTTATGCCATGTTAGTCTCGAATGGCATCGTTCAGCAGTTATGGTTGGATGAGCCGGGTGAATACAAAGTGAGCTCTGCGGAGTACGTTTTGAGCCAACTTTAAAGTAAAGGTTCTTGGATACTTTTAAAAACCGCGCAAGCGGTTTTTTTTATGCATAAACATAGTCTATCTATTTCAAAAGCCTTTAATTTCAAGGAGTAAGCCCAGTTCGTTACTCGTTTTCTCCAAGTCTCTATATCAAAATGCAATACTCTTTCGGCTAAATTGAAATAGCCAAGTTGTCCGTACATAAAGAATACTCTCCTTAGATGATGATCGAATGGCTGTAAAAACAAGCAAGACTTAGCGACGACAGCGAGTCTTCTTTTTTGCAGCGTTTGTTACCTTAAATAAGAATAGAGAGTAGTGACATGATTATAGATTGCCATGGACATTATACGACGACGCCACCAGGTGTTGGTGAGTATCGTGATAAGCAAAAAGCGCAGGTTGCTAAAGATCCTGCCTTTGTTGGTGAAAAAGGCAAAGTTATTGTTTCGGATGACGAAATTCGCGACAGTATTATCAATAACCAGCTACGTTTACAGCAAGAGCGCGGCACGGATTTAACTATTTTCTCTCCTCGTGCTAGCTGGATGGGACACCATATTGGTAATGAGTACACTAGCCAATATTGGACTGAACATCAAAACGATTTGATTCGCCGCGTTTGCGACCTGTTCCCCGAAAACTTTGCCCCTGTTGCGCAATTGCCGCAATCTCCTGGTGTCGATCCGGCTAAATCGGTTGGTGAGATTGTTCGTACTGTCGAAGAAATGGGGTTTATCGGTATTAACCTTAATCCAGATCCTAGCGGTGGTTATTGGCAGGATAAGTCTTTGGCGGATCGCTCTTTCTATCCTATTTACGAAAAAATGTGTGAGTACGATATTCCAGCCATGATTCACGTGAGTGCCGCGTGTAATGATTGCTTCCACACGACTGGTTCACACTATTTAGGTGCTGATACCACAGGTTTTCAACAGCTGATGATGTCGGATGTTTTTAAAGATTTCCCCGACCTAAAAATCATTATTCCTCATGGCGGTGGTGCGGTTCCTTACCATTGGGGGCGTTTCCGTGGCATGGCGCAAGACCAAGGCTTTGATCTTGCCGAACGCGTTCTAAATAATATTTATTTTGATACCTGTGTTTATCATCAGCGTGGTATTGATCTATTACTAGACATTATTCCAACGAAGAACATCTTGTTTGCCTCTGAAATGATTGGCGCTGTACGTGGTATTGACCCAGAAACAGGTCACTACTTTGACGATACAAAACGTTATATCGACAACAACACAGTGCTATCCGCTGAGCAAAAACAAGCCATCTTTGAAGACAATGCTCGTCGCGTCTTTTCAAGACTAAAAGCATAAGACGCTTACTAGGAGTGAGGAAGGAATCATGCGAAACAATGTAGTAGTACAAAATATAGAACGTGCAGACCAAGCGGTAATCGACGGTCTAGCTGAATGCGGTGTCGCGACAATTCATGAATCTCAAGGTCGTGTTGGGTTATTGGCCCATTACATGCGCCCAATCCAAATGGACAAAACTATTGCGGGTTCAGCAGTCACAATTTCAGGTGCCGCGGGCGATAACTGGATGATGCACGTGGCGATTGAACAATGTAAAGCGGGTGATGTGATGGTGTTTGCTCCCACATCTCCGTCTAACCATGGTTTTTTTGGCGATCTATTAGCAACCTCTGCACAGTCTCGAGGCGTGGTTGGCTTGATCATTGAAGGCGGTGTGCGTGATACGCGAGACCTGCGAGAAATGAATTTTCCTGTCTGGTCAAAAGCGGTGTTTGCTGAAGGGACGATCAAAGAAACGGTTGGTTCTGTTAACGTCCCCATCGTTTGCGCAGATGCCCTAGTTAATCCAGGTGATGTTATTGTGGCTGACGACGACGGTGTGGTGGTTGTGCGTCGAGAGAATGCCGCTGAAGTGCTAGAGCTTTCTCGTAAACGAATGGCGAATGAAGAAGCAAAACGTGTTCGTATGGCAAATGGTGAATTGGGCTTGGATATCTATGAAATGCGTCCACGCCTAAAAGAGAAAGGTCTAAAGTATGTCTAATCATGCAGGCGTCATAAAAAGTGCGCCTTGTATGTGGATGCGTGGCGGCACATCAAAAGGCGCGTATTTCCTGGCTGAAGATTTACCCGCTGATGCTGATGCTCGTGCGCAGTTTTTATTGCGTGTGATGGGCTCGCCAGACGAACGTCAGATCGATGGTATCGGCGGTGCAGATCCATTGGCATCCAAAGTCGCTGTGGTTAAAAAATCTCAGCGTGATGACGCTGATGTGGATTATTTGTTTCTTCAGGTTTTTGTGGATCAAGCCATTGTGACGGATGCACAAAACTGCGGCAATATCCTAGCGGGCATTGCGCCGTTTGCCATTGAGCGCGGCTTGGTTGAAGCGCAAGAAGGCGAAACGTCTGTACGTATCTTTATGGAAAATACGGGTCAAATTGCGGAAGCAAGAGTCGCAGTAAAAGACGGTGAAGTGCAGTACGAAGGCGATGCTCGCATTGATGGCGTGCCTGGGTTTTCTGCAGCGGTGCCTATTGTGTTCCAAGATACGGCAGGGTCAAGCTGTGGGGCTTTATTGCCGACAGGTAATGTGGTCGATGTGATTGACGGCGTAGAAGTGACCTGCATTGATAATGGAATGCCAGTGGTGATTATGCGAGCGGCGGATATGGGCATTACCGGTACAGAGTCTCGTGAAGAGCTTGAGGCTAATGACGCCTTACGTGCCAAACTGGAATCCATTCGTTTGCAAGTTGGGCCGATGATGAATCTGGGGGACGTGAAAGAGAAATCTGTGCCTAAAATGACCATGGTGAGCGCTGCAACAAACGGCGGTGCGATTTCTACGCGTACGTTTATTCCTCATCGTTGCCACGCTTCGATTGGTGTATTAGGTGCGGTGAGTGTGGCGACGGCGGCGGTCCTGAAAGGCTCGCCTGCTAACGAAGTCGCTACGTTTCAGCCAAGTGCTCGTATTACCTTGGATGTTGAACATCCTATTGGCGCGATGACAGTGATTTTAGATCAAGAAGAAAATGGCGATGTGGGCTCAGCGGCAATCCTACGTACCGCAAGAAAGTTGTTTGATGGGCAAGTGTTTGCTCACAGTAACGGTCTTTAACACGCTAGTTTTCGTCATCGACTGGTTAATTAGAACGAATAATAAAACAGGTATTTGAACATGATGGACAAAGATTATATTCCATTTCATCCAAGCCCAAGCAAGCCAACTTTTATTGCTCCAGCGGGGGCGGTTGATGCCCATTGTCACGTTTTTGGCCCAGCGGATAAATTTCCCTATCATCCAAAACGTAAATACACGCCTTGTGATGCCTCTAAAGAACAGCTGTTTGCATTGCGTGATCACCTAGGTTTTTCCCGCAACGTTATTGTTCAAGCATCATGTCACAGTACGGATAACTCGGCTTTGATTGATGCCTTAGAAACAGCGGGAGATTTGGCTCGTGGTGTGGCGTTTGTTGATGATTCAATAACGCATGAAGACATCGAAAAAATGCACGCTGTGGGGATTCGAGGTGTGCGTTTTAATTTTGTGAAGCGTCTTGTTGATAGTACGCCAAGAGAAGTATTCTTTTCTATTGCTGAGAAAATTCGTCCTTTTGGTTGGCACATTGTTGTTTATTTTGAAGCAGCCGATCTAGAGGATTTGATTCCGTTCTTGAAAGAATTGAATACCACCATCGTGGTTGACCATATGGGCACACCAAATGTTGCTAACGGTGTGGATCACCCCGATTTCCAGCGTTTTGTGAACTTTATGGCGGATAACGATAATGTGTGGTGCAAGGTAAGTTGTCCTGAGCGCTTAACGCAGCACGCACCGGATTATTCTGATGTGTATCCTTTTGCTCGTACGTTAGTAGAAAAATTCTCTGACCGTGTATTGTGGGGGACGGATTGGCCGCATCCTAACATGAAAGTGGAAGCGCCAAATGATGGTCATCTTGTGGATGTGATTCCTCATATCGCCCCAACACCAGAGCTACAGCAAGCTTTGTTGGTGGATAATCCAATGCGTCTTTACTGGTCATAACGTTTTAGTCGAAAGACCAATAAATAAAATAAAAGGTGTTTACCATGACAGCAAACGATCCTACTCAACCTATACCAGGAACCTATTTGTTCGACGGTAAGATGGCAAAGAAAGGCTATGGTCTGAACAAAATGTGTTTTTCTTTTAACGAGCAGTCTGCTCGCGATGAGTTTAACAAAGACCCAGACGCTTATTGTGCAAAGTTTGGTTTAACCGACGCGCAGATTAAAGCAATTCATGAGCGAGACATTATCGGTCTATTGCAGCAAGGTGGCAGCATTTACTATGTGGCAAAATTTGCTGGCCTTCTTAAATTGAACATGCAAGATATCGGTGCGATTCAAACAGGCATGAGTCTTGACGAATTCAAAGCTATGTTGGTTAGACGTGGCGCAGGAGAAGAATAATGGCGAATATTATTGGTGCAGTTACAACCTCACATATTCCAGCGATTGCCAATGCAATGGCAAACAAAGCGGAAGAAACGCCTTATTGGAAGCCTTTTTTTGATGGCTATCCGCCAGTGCGTAAATGGTTAAATGAAAAGAAACCCGATGTGATTGTGTTGTTTTACAACGATCATGGTTTAGAGTTTTTTATCGATAAAAAACCGACATTTGCGATTGGTGTAGCGGATGAATATCACAATTCAGATGAAGGTTGGGGGATTGCTACTATTCCGCCCGTTACTGGTGAATCTGAATTGTCTTGGCATATTGCGAACAGTCTAGTGGAAGACGGTTTTGATATGACCATTTGCCAAGAAATGAAAGTTGACCATGGTCTCACTGTGCCACTGAGCTTGATGTGGCCCGGTAATGATTATGGGCATGTGAAAGTTATTCCTGTTTGCATAAACTGTGAACAACATCCAATGCCGCAGCCAAAACGTTGTTATGCATTAGGCCAAGCGATCGGTAAAGCGATTGAATCTTTTGACTCAGATATGACTGTAGCGATTTTCGGAACAGGCGGCTTATCTCATCAATTAGATGGTGAGGCAGCTGGCACACTTAACCGCAAGTTTGATCTTGAGTGTATGGATAAGCTGGTGACGAATCCTGAAGAGTTAACAAAGTACTCTAATCTGGATTTGGTGAAAATCGGTGGCGCGCAAACTGTTGAGCTAAACATGTGGATCGCCATGCGTGGTGTTTTACGAGGTAAAGTGACAGAGTTGCATCGTAATTACCATGCGCCTATTTCGAACACAGGCGCTGGTCTTTTATTGCTTGAGCATGAAATGCCTAAATAAGACATCTTCCTGTTAGTAGGTTTGATGGCAAACATAAAAAATCCGCTATCTATTGTCGTAGATAGCGGATTTTTTTTAGCTCTTATCAATATCCAGTAATTTGTTGACGGTATTGGAGACGTGTATTGCTCCTTTTAGTATTTCATCAATGATGCCGGATGCTTCGTCTATTAATTGGGCATTTTCTGTGGAGCGTTCGCTCACTTTGCTCATACTTTCTTTGGCTTGACGAGTTAAGTTGCTGTTCTGTTTTACCATGTCATCAATTTCGATTGTTGACTTGCTTGTTCTTGCAGCGAGTGTTCGAACCTCGTCGGCCACTACAGCAAAGCCACGACCATTTTCACCTGCGCGAGCGGCTTCAATGGCGGCGTTTAACGCCAGCAAGTTGGTTTGATCGGCAATAGAGCCAATGGTTGTTACTATCTTGGCTATACTTTCAGACTGATGATTTAATTGCTCAATCAGCTCTGTAGAAACTTCAACATCAGCGACAATCTTGTCAGATGTTTCGACGGTGCGGCGTAAAATGTCTGCCCCGTTTTCCGATACTTGCGCTGTTTCTACTGATGTTGCGTGAGCAACTTCAGCCGCATTTTGTATTGCTAGTTGCATGTTAACGCGCTCCGTAATATCGGAGGCAACTTTTAGTACCTTAAACACTTTGCCAAATTGGTCAAAAATCGGATTGTAGCTGGCTTCTAGCCAGACAATATTGCCCTGTTTGTCGATGCGTTTAAATTGCCCGGTTTTGAATTCGCCACTGGCAAGTTCAGCCCAAAAGTGTGGGTTTTCTTGATAAAACTCGGGAGAGCAAAATTGTTTATGGTGCTTGCCCTCAATTTCGCTGACGGATCTGTAGCCCATGGCATTAATGAAATTATCATTAGCTGTAATAACGGTGCCATCGGGTAAAAATTCTATGGTGGCTGAAGATCGGTCTATGGCGTTATAAATAGCGGTTTGACTATCTGAAACTATTTTATGTTGGGTCACATCCGTTGCGATTTTAATAACCTTGATCACAGTGCCATCTATTTCCACTGGGAAATAAGTTGCTTCAAGCCAAATGTCTGAGCCATCTTTGTGTCTGCGTAAAACGGTTCCTTCCTTGCTGTTTCCTGCGGCAAGATCTGACCAGAAATGTTTGTAGTCTGGGCTGGAAGTCACTTGGCTAGGACAAAATAGTGCGTGTTTTTGCCCTTTAATTTCTTCTAGGGAATACCCTACAGTATTCAAAAATAATGAGTTCGCATCGAGTATCGTGCCATCAGGAGAAAAGCTAATTGTTGCGCAAAATTTTTCCATGGCTTTAATGAAGGCTTTGTCTTCATTCTGAGAGGCAGCCTGTTCAATCGCTTTATTTTTAGCGATTACTTTATCTTTAGTGTTAAAAAACATAGCGCTTCCTCAATCATAGTTGTCATGGTGTTGACATATGTCTTGTAGGTTTTTCCCTACAAGATCGAGCAAACTTTAAACGATTCTCACTGCTTTTAATGTTGTTTATTTGTTAAATCCTTGTGACGTGTTGTATACGTGCGATACGAATAAAGTAAATTCATCAACTTTTTGTTCAGAAGAGCTCGAATTAATTCTATTTACCTTTCATTCGAGAGAACATGGTTTCAAACTGGCCGATATTTTGTTGAATATATTCAATAAAAGAGCGCATGGTTGGAGTTGGATGTCGACTTTGAGGGTAGATCAAACACCAAGATCGACGCAGGGGAAAGTCTTTGACTGGTACTTCAATTAAGCTTCCAAGTGTCAGTTCAGAGAGAACGCCTAGCTTTGGAAGTACTGCAACACCAAGCCCTGCAATGACGGCATGTTTGATCGCGTCGTTAGAGCCAATTTCCATTTCTGCTTGCAGGCGGACTCTCTGCTTTTGACAATGCAGTTCGAGTGCTAATCGACTGCCAGAGCCTGCTTCTCTGAGTAATAGATTTTGTTCAAGGAAGGTGCCAAGCGTTATGTCTGGCAGGGTTAATATTGGGTGATCTTTGGGGGCTACTGCGACCAATTCATTGTTCAGAAATGGAATACTAACCATTGGCTTATCATTGGGAACCATCCCCATGATAATCAATTCGTCATGATTTTCGTTGAACCGTTCAATGGCGGCGGCGCGGTTCATTACTTTTACATTAATTGTAACCTTGGGATGAAGGTTGGAGTAGGCCCGCAGCAAGTAAGGTACGACGTATTGCGCTGTGCTAACGGCAACTAAAGTTAATTCACCTGCAACTAATCCTGTCTCTGCCGATACGTCGTTCTGAAATCGCTGTATTTCATCAAACATGGTATCAATACATTGCGCCAAGCGGTTGGCCGTCGCAGTGCTATAAAGTTGGCGACCAACGTATTCAAACAGCGGTTGTTCTAATGCATTTTCAAGCTGTCGTATTTGATTGCTCACAGCCGGTTGGCTAAGCCCCAGCATATCTCCTGCTCGACTGTAACTATTCAATTCATAGACACTTTTAAACACCTGTAATTGTCTAAAAGTAAGTCGATTGACTAAACTTTGTACGCTTTGAGGCATCGCTTTTATCTCTTTTTAATTTATCTATCACGAATAGCTTATACATAAACGCTGCAATATCAATTTTTACTTTGGTTGTTCTTTGAGTAGTCTGAATATTCAGAGATATTTGTACAAAAAATGTTCTCGCTACGTTGTGCAGTGATCTCTTAAAACAAGAAAGGAGTGACTCATGTTAAAAAAAGTGTTGATCGCTAACCGAGGTGAAATTGCGGTTCGTATCATTCGCGCTTGCTCAGAGGCTGGGATTCGCTCTGTCGCGATATTTACGGAACCGGATCGATATGCGTTGCATGTTAAGCGAGCAGACGAGTCTTACTCGTTAGGCGATGATCCACTTGCCGGTTATTTAGACCCTTTGCGTCTAGTGAACCTAGCCATAGAAACGGGTTGTGATGCGATTCACCCAGGTTATGGTTTTTTGTCTGAAAATGCGCATTTTGCCGAGTTGTGTGAGCAAAAAGGTGTCGCATTTATTGGACCTCATTCTTCCGTTATTCATAAAATGGGGGATAAAACTCAAGCTCGCGATAGTATGCGTGCTGCTGGTATTCCGGTGACACCAGGCTCAGAAGGAAACCTAGCAAACTTAGATGAAGCATTAGCCTTAGCTGGGAAAGTAGGTTATCCGGTGATGATTAAGGCTACTTCAGGTGGTGGTGGTCGAGGTATTCGTCGCTGCGATACGCCGGAAGAGTTAGCCTCTCAATATCCTCGTGTTATTTCTGAAGCGACCAAAGCATTTGGTTCAGCTGAGGTGTTTTTAGAAAAATGCATTGTTGATCCTTGCCATATTGAAGTGCAGATATTGGCTGACACTCAAGGCAATGCAATTCATTTATATGAGCGTGATTGTTCGATTCAGCGCCGTAATCAAAAGTTGATCGAAATTGCGCCAAGCCCACAACTTACTCCAGAGCAACGCCAGTATATTTGTGATCTCGCGGTTAGAGCTGCCAAAGCAGTGGATTACGTTAACGCAGGCACTGTTGAATTTTTGTTGTCTGGCAACGAAGTGTATTTCATGGAAATGAATACGCGAGTACAGGTCGAACACACGATTACCGAGCAAATCACGGGTGTCGATATTGTGCGTGAGCAGCTTCGTATTGCTGCAGGCTTGCCCCTTAGCTTCCGCCAAGAAGACATAAGTTATCGCGGTTATGCGATGCAGTTCCGTATTAATGCGGAAGACCCGAAGAACGATTTCTTACCTAGCTTTGGGCGTATTACTCACTACTACGCACCGGGTGGTCCGGGGGTTCGTGTTGATACGGCGATTTATACAGGTTACGAGATTCCACCTTACTTTGACTCCATGTGTTTAAAACTGGTGGTGTGGGCGCTGACCTGGGATGAGATGGTAGCACGTGGTCGTCGTGCCATTGATGACATGCGTTTGCATGGTATTAAAACAACCGCTAATTATTATCAGCAAATCCTTAAGCATCCAGACTTTATTAAAGGGGAGTTCAACACAGGGTTCGTTCCGGCGCATCCCGAGCTATTAAATTATTCCGTTAGACGCCATCCAAGTGACATCGCTTTGGTGTTGGCAGCCGCTATTGCAGCGCATGTTGGTCGATAATCCGCAGGAGGAAAAAATGAGTCAAGTGAAACAAAAAATAGAAGTGACAGATGTCACCTTGCGTGATGCTCACCAATCCCTTATCGCTACACGTATGCGTACGGAAGACATGTTGCCGATTTGTGAGAAACTCGATCAAGTAGGCTTTTGGTCTTTAGAAGTATGGGGCGGCGCGACCTTTGATGCTTGCGTTCGTTTTTTGAAAGAAGATCCTTGGGAGCGTTTGCGCCAGTTGCGTGCGGCTTTGCCAAATACCCGTTTACAAATGTTATTGCGTGGTCAAAACCTACTGGGCTATCGTCATTATGCGGATGATGTTGTCGAAGCATTTGTACAAAAGGCAGCGGATAACGGCATCGATGTGTTCCGTGTGTTCGATGCATTAAACGATCTGCGTAATATCGAAACCGCGATGAAAGCGGTGAAAAAAGCCAGCAAACATGCCCAAGGCACCATTTGTTATACGACCAGCCCAGTGCATACGCTCGCTTTGTTTGTCGAGCAAGCCAAAGCCATGCAGGCCATGGGGGCCGATTCTATTGCCATTAAAGACATGGCGGGGTTGTTAACGCCTTATGCGACCTATGATCTGGTCAAAGCCATCAAAGAAGCGGTGGATTTGCCTTTAGTAGTGCACAGCCATTCAACCTCAGGTTTGGCGCCTTTGTGTCAGCTTAAAGCCATTGAAGCGGGTGCAGATCGTATTGATACCGCGATTTCATCCTTTGCCAGCGGCACCAGTCATCCAGCGACGGAGACTCAAGTAGCGGCGTTAAAAGATACGGACTACGACACTGGATTGGATTTGGCTCTGTTGTCAGAGATTGCTGACTACTTTCGTGATGTTCGTAAAAAGTATCATCAATTTGAAAGTGAGTTTACTCGCGAAGATGTGTCTGTGCAGATCAATCAAGTGCCGGGTGGCATGATGTCCAACTTGGCGAATCAGTTAAAAGAGCAAAATGCGTTAGACAAAATTCGTGATGTGTTTGCCGAGATTCCTCGTGTGCGTGCTGATTTAGGTTATCCACCTTTGGTGACACCAACGTCGCAAATTGTGGGAACGCAGGCGGTTTATAATGTGTTAGCTGGTCAGCGTTATAAAACCATCACCAACGAAGTAAAACGCTATTTATTGGGTGGTTACGGTCAGCCTCCAGCAGCGGTGAACCCAGAAGTGCAGAAAAAAGCTGTAGGCAATGAAGCGGTTAACGACGCTCGCCCAGCGGATTCCTTGTCGCCGGAGCTGTATAAGTTGCGCAATGAAATCGGTGAGTTAGCGAAATCTGAAGAAGATGTACTGACCTTTGCTATGTTCCCTGAACTAGGCCGTGAATTTTTACAGCAACGTGCTGACGGGACCTTGGTTCCAGAAGTTTTGCTGCCGCCAGAACAATCGGGTCAAGGTGCAGCCGCAGGAGGCTTGGCTACTGAGTTCAAGATTGATGTGCATGGTGAAGTCTACAATGTGGAAATCACGGGTGTCGGTGACTTTGGTGTTGGTAAGCGCAAGTTGTATTTGTCTTTGGACGGTATGCCAGAAGAAGTGGTATTCGAATCGCTAAATGAATATGTTGCGGAAGGTGGTGCGGGTCGTTCTCGTGCGACAGAGCCAGGCCACGTCAGTGCTGCTATGCCGGGCAATATCATCGATGTCTTAGTAAAAGAAGGCGAAACCGTTAAAGCGGGTCAAGCTGTGCTTGTTACAGAGGCGATGAAGATGGAAACCGAAGTTCACGCTAATGTGGCGGGTACGGTAAAAGGGGTTTTTGTTAAAAAAGGCGACCGAGTCACACCGGGTGAAATGCTGATTGAGATTGTATAAATTAAAATTAGGTTAATAGCCTAATAACGCTTTAAGCAAAAGCCCCTTTGTTATCGACAAAGGGGCTTTTTGTTGGCTGGTTTACTGTGTTTAAAACTCTTCAGTATCAATTTCAGCTTGTTGGGCAGCGGTATAGCGTGTGCCGTGGACGTTATTTTGATTAATCATTTCGTCTAGCAAGCTGACTTGTTTGGCATCCAGCTTTAATTGCGCCGCTTCAAAATTGTCTCTCATATGATTAACCGAACGAGTGCCTGGAATAGGGACAATATTATCGTCCTTTGCTGTTAGCCAAGCTAAAGCCAATTGCGCTGGTGTGCAGCCAATGTCTTTTGCTAAAGCAAAATAATCATTTAGCAAGGCAAGGTTATGAGGATAATTCTCGGCGTTAAAACGCGGCATGTTGTTACGAATATCTTTGGCTTCTAAATCGGCAACGTCTTTTAATGTGCCTGTTAAGAAGCCGCGTGCAACTGGACTGAAAGCAACAAACGTAATGCCTAGTTTCTTACAGGCTTCTAACACAGCAATTTCTGGGTTACGGGTCCATAAAGAATATTCAGATTGAATCGCGGTAATCGGGAATTCGTTATGAGCGCGAGTTAGTGTTTCAGCGGACACTTCGGATAAACCGACAGCGCCTATTTTGCCTTCTTTCACTAACTCACCCAGAGCACCTGCACTTTCTTCGATAGGCACATTGAAGTCGCGGCGATGTAAATAATACAAATCAATATGGTCGGTTTGCAGGCGCTTTAGGCTGTCTTCACACTGTTTGCGAATGTTTTCTGGTCGGCCGTTAATCTCTTTTTTGCCGTCGACCATCGCCATGCCGCATTTGCTGGCAAGGAAAAACTCATCACGGCGATCTTTCAGCGCTTTGCCGACCAAAAGTTCGTTTTTACCACCGCCATATAAAGTGGCGGTATCAAAATGGCGATAACCCATTTCAAAGGCTTGATGAAGGGCTTTAATGGCTTGTTCTTCTTCAACAGGTGAGCCGTACGCATGGGATAAATTCATGCAGCCTAGGCCGATGTTTGGATTGGCTAAATATGGGTGTTTTGACATAACAATATCCTTAATAAAACAGGGAGCCGAGGCTCCCCATTTGAGTGTTGTTGAATCACTTTAAAGTATTGCGACTTAGGCTTCTAGGCATTCTTCTAAACGATGCAGTGTTTCCATTGCATCAATGGCTTGAGTAACGCAAGCGTTGGGTGCACGGCCTTCTTGAATGGCAGAAATGAACTCGCGGTCTTGCAGCTCGATACCATTATTTGAAACGGCGACACCAGATAGGTCAATTTTGTTTTCGCTGCCATCAAACAGATCATCATAGCGTGCGATATAAGTGCCATTGTCACAGATATAACGGAAGAAAGTTCCGAATGGACCGTCGTTGTTGAATGACAAGGATAAAGTACAAATCGCACCGTTAGGCACTTTCATACCAATACTCATATCCATGGCAATGCCAAGTTCAGGGTGGATTGGGCCTTGAAGAGCTTGTACTTGGCTGGCTGTTTCGCCAGTTTGGTATTGGAACAAATCTACTGTGTGGCAAGCATGGTGCCATAGCAGGTGGTCTGTCCAAGAGCGGGCTTTACCAAGTGCATTTTTGTTAGAGCGACGGAAAAAGTAAGTTTGCACGTCCATTTGTTGAACCTTTAACTCACCCGCCATGATTTTATTATGGATCCATTGATGAGAAGGGTTGAAACGGCGTGTGTGGCCAGCCATAGCAACTAAGCCCGTTTTTTTCTGAACTTCTACTACTTTGCGGGCGTCTTCAATGTTGTCTGCCATTGGAATTTCAGACATTACGTGTTTGCCTGCTTCAAGGCATTGAATCGTTTGTGCGGCGTGCATTTGTGTTGGGGTCGCTAGAATAACAGCGTCCACGTCGTCACGAGCCAAACTCTCGGCTAGGTCTGTGGTGTAGTGAGGTACGCCGCGTTCTTGCGCAAAGGCTTTAATCGCATCGATTTTTGTGCCAACAACAGAAACGACTTCTGCACCTTCGATCGCCGCAATGGCGTCCATGTGTTTCATGCCGAAAGCGCCAGATGCGCCAGCGATACAAATTCTCATTAGTCTACTCCTAAAAGTGCGAGTGTTTATTGTTAGGGCGTGAACTTGCCCGAGCCTTATGTTATTCACAAATCTAGCATTCGCTACTCAATGGGGATAATCAATAAACCGCATTAGCTATTCAATTTTTGCAATAGTGTTTTTTTTACGCTATCTAAAATGTTCAGAAATCTCTCTCAGCAAGCTTAAAAAGTGAGACTGAGTAACGGTTGGAAGCCAGCTTTTACGTACACAAAGACCGATAGGACGGCGAGTGTGCTCCAGCGGAAAGTTAATAACATCGAGCAATTTAATATTAATTTCTCGCTCTACTTGGTGAGCAGAGATTAACGTTAGGCGGTCACTTTCGATCAGCAGTTCACGAATCAGTATTTGTGAGCTGGACTCAACCAGTCTTTTGGGCAGAGCGACACAAGCATCGTGGAAAATGTCTTCAAAAGCTTGTCGAGTTGGTGTGCCTTTGGCGGGAACGACCCAAGCATACTCGGCGAGATCTTGTGCGCTGATAGTGTCTTTGTCCATTAAGGGATGGCCGTTACGTGCAACCACAGACAACGGCGGCGACCATAATTCTTCTTGTACAACATCATCAGCTGGCGCCGGATGACGCAGGGCGCCCAATATAATATCTATGTCGCCTTGACGTAAGTGATGAAGCAAATCAGCGTACGGGCCTTCTGTCACATTGATGTTTACGTCGGGATGGCTTTCGTTAAATTGCAATATGGATTTAGGCAGAATGGTCATACGCGCAAGAGGCATGCTTCCAACCGTTATCATGCTGACATCTTTGCTTTGTAAGGCGTTGATCTCATATATGCCTTGGCGTAATTCACTAAAGGCCAGTTTGGTCGCTTTGGATAAGGTCTGCGCTGCTTTCGTTGCGCTGGTGCCAAGGCTGTTTTTTTCAAATAACACCACACCCAGCAGTCTTTCTAAGTCTCTGGCTGCACGATGGACTGATGATTGAGAAACGGCCAAATTCCGGCTAGCAATGCTAAAGTTTTGTGCTTCGCTTACGGCAATTAAAGCTCTTAATTGGGTCGTGCTGATTAAAGCGATTAAGTTCTTGGGGGCACGCTCTTTTGGAGAACTGTCTTTGACAATGTCTTGTGTCGCACGTTGGATGTGCTCAATCGCACGACCCACACGTTTTTGCCAAACTTCGCCGGCCGTTGTGGGATACATGCCATCTGAATGTCTCTCAAACAAAGGTGAGCCCAATAAGGCTTCAAGTTTCGCAATGGCTTGAGTGATGGCAGGTTGAGAAAGAAAGATATGCTCAGAAGCTCGTGTAATGCTTTTGAGTTCAGCCACGGCAAGAAATACGCGCAGATGTCGCAAGTTTGGTATCGCTATTTCCATATGACCTCCTTATGTTCTCCTAACTATATCAAAAAT
Organism: Marinomonas sp. FW-1; assembly: GCF_005222245.1. Classification (NCBI taxonomy): domain Bacteria; kingdom Pseudomonadati; phylum Pseudomonadota; class Gammaproteobacteria; order Oceanospirillales; family Oceanospirillaceae; genus Marinomonas; species Marinomonas sp. FW-1. The sequence goes on from NZ_CP025987.1 coordinate 601,952, forward strand.
GAATACTGCATGAATAGGATTGATGTGGGAATCGCTTATTTAATCTTGGGCATGACACCAAAAAGAGATTTTATGAGTATAGACCTAATCTAGGTATTCTATTTTTTAAATGGAGTAAGTTGGACTTACATCAGGGATAGGGCTGGCATGTTTATTTACGGGTTTCTTTATCAAGGTATTGGTGTATTTGAAGTCTTCAAAGGGGAAGTTGTTACTGACATTAAACCTGTATGAGGTCTGTGTTATCAAAAATATGGTGTGGTGAGTTCATTGATCTAGAGATTGTTGGTAAGCGAATAAACTCATAGAATAACGATCGGGCGCCTAGTAATAGAGATAAGTCGGGTAGGTATACTGTAACAATTAATGAGGACAGGGTGACATGGAAGCCGTAATTAATATCACAGCTCCGATTTTCTTTTTGATACTAGTGGGTTTTGTCTGTGTTCGATATGCCTTTTTGCCGCAAGCAGCCATTCCCGGATTGAGTCGGTTTGTCTTATACCTGGCCTTACCCGCTCTGATTTTCATGAAACTCTCTAGCATGGAGCTAAAAGAAGTTCTGCACTTTGACTATCTTGCCGTCTATGCTGCGAGTGGTGTATCGACCTTTTTTATAACGGTATTGTTAAGCTGGCGATTGTTGAAAAGTGGTTTGGTGGATGCGGGTGTCAGAGGTGTTGGCGCCAGCATGTCAAACAGTGCTTTTATTGGTTTCCCTGTGCTGTTGCAATTTTTCGACCCTCCTTTAACGCAGGCATTTGTCATGTCTTTGATGGTTGAAAATATTATCTTTTTGCCAGTTTGCTTGATTTTTATAGAGGCGGTACTGGGTAAGAGCGAAGGTACCGGCAAAGCGCTCTTTCTTGTTGTTTTAAAACGTATTTCAACCAATCCACTATTAATTGCTTTAGCCGCTGGTCTGGTGTTTTCTATTTTTGAGATTAGCTTGCCAAACTTCATTGGTAAAGGCTTTGATCTACTGGCAGCATCGGCTTCTGCGGTGGCGCTCATTGTGATTGGTGGGTCTTTGGTCGGCGTGTCGATTAAGGGGCAATTAAGCCCGATATTACTGGTAGCAGTAGGTAAATTAGTATTATTTCCAGTGATTGTTACCTTGTTCTTATTGCTTACGCCTAATATGGCTGATGAGTTAAAGATCGCGGTGATTATTTTTGCTTCGGTGCCAATGTTTAGTACTTACCCCATTGTTTGCGGGGAGTATGGTTCGCGCAGTTTTTGTGCGAGCACCTTGCTGATTACGACAGTGATGTCATTTTTTACTTTAAGTGTCTTGCTGCGATTTTTTGTATAGAAATTAGAAAAATTTGATTGAACATTTATGCTGATTTATAGGAGCAACTGCTATGTCTACCATTATGGTGTTGAACGGCCCGAACTTAAACTTATTGGGCACTCGTGAGCCTGCAACTTATGGCTATGAAACCTTGGCAGACGTGGAAACTATGTGCCGTGAAGCAGCACAAACATTAGGTCATGAAGTCGAATGTCATCAATCTAATCATGAAGGTGTATTGATTGATCTTATCCATGAGGCAGGTCGTCGTATTAAAGCGGGCGAAGTGTTGGGTGTGGTTTTTAATCCCGGTGCTTATACACACACTTCTATTGCCCTTCATGACGCAATTAAAGGCGCTGATGTTCCCGTGATTGAAGTGCATATCTCTAACGTACATGCCCGTGAAGCTTTCCGTCATCACTCTTACATCTCACCAGCTGCCGCAGGCATTGTGGTTGGAATGGGCGTGCAAGGGTATGTGTTGGGAATTCAGGGCTTAGTGCAAAAACTTAAAAACTAGGATTTTAGATGCGTTAGCTTAGCGTATAGACGCTAAGCTAACGCAAAAATGGCCGTCTTTATTGGTTAGCAAAAGCGATTCGAGTGAGGTTCTCGGGCTGGTCATTTTTCACTACTACGTTGTCTTCGATGCGAATGCCGCCATAAGGCATGAAGTGTTGGATGCGCGTCATGTCACAACCATGATTAGGGATTTCAGCTTGCATTTTATCCAGTAGCATCGGAATAAAATACAGTCCCGGTTCTATGGTGATCACCATGTTTTTTTCTAGTGTTCTGGTAAGACGTAAAAAGGGAGCGTGCTCGTCAGGCATGCTCATAGTGCCCATCTTATCTGCTTGATGTCCGCCAACATCATGAACTTGTAAGCCTAGTAAATGCCCTAAACCATGAGGAAAGAAGACTTGTGGGATGCGTTTAGCGAGTTGCTCTTCGACGCTTAATGCGCAAATTTTATGTTCGTGTAGCAAAGACGCAATGCCAGCAAGGGTGTCTTGATGCAAATCTTTAAAAGCCACACCAGACATGGCGCTGCGGCAAAGCTTTTGCTCCATTGTATCTAGATCATTGATCAAAGCGTTAAAGTCATCATCATGACGAGTAAAAGTGCGAGTAATGTCACTTGCGTACCCGTGTTCGTTGGCACCAGCGTCAATTAGCAATGTACGAGAGTCAGAAAGTTTCTCGGTGGATTTATGCTCATAGTGCAGAACGGCAGCGTGCTCGTTTAAACCAACGATTCCTGGGTAAGGCTCTTGTGTGGCAGTTTGTTGGCTGGCTTTTAAAAAGGCTAAATGGATCTCCAGCTCGCTCATGCCCGCTAAGAAAGCTTCTTTCGCCGCGATATGACCAGCTGCGCCGCGAATGCTGGCTTGACGCATGGCTTGGATTTCGAAGTCTGTTTTTACTGCTTTATCGAAATCTACATAGGCTTTTAAGCCTTCATAAGCAACAGCGAATGACATGGCTTGAGGGCCAAGCCATGCTGTTTGTTTTGGTAAGTTTGCAAACCATTTGTCTGTTTTTCTGGCGGTAATAATGTTCCAGTTCTGTTGCCAATCCCCACTAGGAACAGGGTTGGGAGCGTGCCAGAAATCGTCACGAATAGGCCAAACTAACGTTGGTTTTTCGCCTGTTTTTAGCACCACATAGGTTTCTGCGCCTAGGGTAAAAGGTAGCCACTGTTGAGCGCCAGAATAGGCATGAAAAGGGTGAGTGTGGTCATCCTGAAAGTAATAACTTTTTTCCCCTGAAGCTAAAACAATGGCGTCTAAGTCGAAGTGCGCCATAGCGGCTTCGTAGCGATGTGAAAGAACGCTAAGGTGTTCTTGGTAGGCTGTCGTCATAGAAAACTCATGTATATCAGTAGTGTTAGATCGAACGCAGGCTTGTGTCCTTTTAGCCTGCGTTATGTCGTATTCAGGGGGAATGATGTTCGTTAGGATACGCTAAAAATGGCGTGTTTTGACATTACTTTTTTGTTGTCACTTTATTGAACGCAAACATTAAAATACGAAAAGTCACGAACCCACAAAGTACGGAAATGAAGGCCAACAATAAGTCGTTTTCTGTATGCCAGAAAAGCTTAAAAATATAGAAAAATACGATGGTTAGAAGGATGCGTACCAGGCTATCGATCAATGGATAAAGTTTTGTCACGGTTGTGTTTCCTTATGGTCCAAAGGAGAAAATAAAGACTGTCCCATAAAATGTCTATTAAGCCAATTATTTGATCGGCAAATACACGCAGGTTACGTAATCTTTGGTGATATGCGTTTGTAATGGCCCGACTTCGAAAAATTCCACACCATAGCGTCGGCGATTCACACGTATGTTGTTTAAGCGCATAAAGGTATAGAGCACGTGCCAAGCTAGGGACAAGTTCTGATAACACCCTGTGTAGCGTAGGTGCAAATAGTTGCCGCGTAAAATGATTCGCTCGGGAGTGAGTTCACAGGGCGCTAAATTCTGTATAGGGATGCCAAGCTTGCCCGAAAAATAATGATGGATAATGTCTGCTTTCTTATAAAGAGCGAAGCTGGGGCCCGCTGGTGGGTTTTCTGGGCCCAGTTCGGTCATTAAATCATGAAATCCTTGGTCCATTTTTTGAGACATTGGCTGATTGTTTACAACGAAAGGGCGGGTGACGGCATCGATATGATCTAACTTGGTTTGCGCCAACCATTCGAATGTAGGGGCGTTGTATTCATGGTCTGATGTCGTGTTGTATTTGCTCAGATATGACAGGACTTTTAATAGTGCCAATTCCGCGTCTTTATCCGCTCGGATATTAAAAGCACGTTGTTTCCAGCGTTGAAAGAATGGCAAGTTTCCGGCGATTTGGATGGTCACTAAAGTGCGATCTTTTTGTTTGGTTAGATCAATATTGAAATGCACGTCGCATGGGTAAAAAGCGGGCGCTTCTAATAATGTATGAAAGTAATGAGCCCCAGAACGTGACGGTTCTAAAGTGATATACCCATCTTTAATCAACGTCCCTTGCCATGCTAAACAAGAAGGCGATATGGAGTGAATACCCGAATTTAAGTATTCATAATCAATGTGGGCTTTCGGCTCATAAAGCAGCCAAGGCAACCAGCTTTGCCAGTTGGTTAAGTCGCTTAGGTCTTCTGAAATAATATCGATAGGGGCGTCAATAACCGCATTTTGACGGCTAAAAAACCGACCTTTTAAGAAAATAAGATACGCAAATATTAGAGCACTTAAAAACGTAACCAGTAGTAACATGACAACCATATTTGCCTCACTTTTCATGTGCGTATGCAGCATTCGATTTAGCGTTTATCAGCTAATTTTTATCATTAGGCAATCAGAATCTTGCTTTTTACAGCATAGTGTTTAATGTCACTATTTTGCAAGAGAGCGTTTTTTGAACAAGTTTTGTGATACCTAAGAGGCTATAAGGAGATCGTTAAGATGAAGTCGACATTAGTATGGGATTGGCCTGTGCGAATTAGCCATTGGCTGATAGTGCTTTTGTTTACTGGACTCATTGTCACAGGGAAATCAGAAAGCGATTATGTCCAGTACCATTTTTATATGGGCTATGGTTTGTCTGCGGTGATTATTGCTCGTGTGCTTTATGGTTTTTATGGTTCTTATTACGCGCGTTTTAGTCAGTTTGTGAAAGGCCCAAAAGCGGTTTTTCGTTTCGCTAAGTCTATGTTGTCTGGTCGACCTAAAAAGTATTTAGGTCATAACCCTGTTGGCGCTTTAATGGTGGTAGTGTTGTTTCTAGCCCTTTCCATTCAGTGGGGAACAGGGTTATTTACGAGTGATGAAATCTTTTGGTTTGGGCCGTTTTATTCTTTGGTTTCAGAGGAGTTGGCGAGCCAGTTGGCCTCTATCCATCATTTCTTGCCTAACGTCTTGCTTGGCTTAGTCGCCATACATGTTCTGGCAGTGCTTTATCATGAATTATGTCTTAAAGAGCGCCTTATTGATGCTATGGTGCACGGTCGTAAAAAGCATCAAACGATGGCATCGGTTGAAGTAAAAACGCCTCGTTGGGGTGTTATTTTCTCATTATTAATGGGGCTTTCTTGGTTAGCGGCACTTTGGATGATGCCCATTTAATAGCCCATATTTTAAGATGTATAGACAAGTTGATTGTTTGTTATAATCGACTCGCTATATAATCATTTTTTAATCTTCTGACTATTTGGAATCTTGAGTGTCTGACGTAACAATTCACAATTTAGCGAATCTATTTGATGATTTACCTGATGCGCCTTTGCCTATATATGCCAAGCTTAAGCAGGCCATTTCGCTGAAAATCTCATCGGGTGAATGGCAGACAAACCAACGTATTCCATCTGAATCGGAAGTGGTAAAGGCATTGGGCGTGAGCCGCATGACGGTGAATCGAGCATTGCGTGAATTAACCGCAGAAGGTTTTCTGGTTCGTCATCAAGGCTTGGGAACTTTTGTTGCGGAGAAAAAAGCCCATTCCGCCTTATTTGAAGTGCATAACATTGCGGAAGAAGTGGCGGCACGAGGCCATAAGCATCGTTCAGAGCTACTTGTTTTAGAGTCGACTAAAGCGAGCATGGAAGAGGCCATGACATTGGGAGTTCGTACCAATCATGGGATTTTCCGTTCTGTTGTGTTGCACTTTGAAAATGATTTGCCGATTCAAATAGAAGAGCGCATTGTGAATGCCACATTGGCACCTGATTACGATAAACAAGATTTTGCCAAACACACGCCTTATGAATATTTAATGAGCGTGGCACCAATGACAGAAGGTGAGCACTTGGTAGAAGCCATTTTACCAAATGCGGTTGAATGCGAGCGCTTACAAATTCAAGCCTCAGAACCTTGTCTACAAATAAAACGCCGCACTTGGGCGGGCGATGACATTGTCACCGCCGCGCGTTTATTGCATCCTGGTTCTCGTTTTCAATTATTTGGTCATTTTGGCCGCTAATTCAACTTGTCAATTTTGATAAACACGCCACGGCCATTTTTTAATGTGGCGTTTCTACTTTCTGTACCAATCACCATACTGTGTGCTTTGACCTGCAAGGCGTCTGTCTTCTCTGTTGCCAATACACTGTCTTCAATGGCGTAAAAACCACTGAACAAGGTGTCGTCATTTGTAAATGAGAGAGAATGGGGCGCAGTGCATGCTTGAACTATGGCTTGCGTGTCAGTGTCTCTCACCATGATGTTCAGGTCTTCAATCTTGCCGTTTTTCAGTGTGGCACGAGTTTCATCCCCGCCGGAAAAGCGCGCCATGTCCAATGGCTTGTTGAGAGTATTAAGTTGGCGCTTGCTACCACTTTTGTGTTCCAGGTTCATGCCTTCGCCAGACAGCAAGACCAAAGTGCGATGCAGTCCGCTGAAATCAGAAAATACGCCATCTTCCACGACAGAGGCTTGGCTGATACGAAAACGAAGGCCTATTTCATCTTCATGGCGTTGAATTTCTAAGGTTTCCCCAAGGCCATTTTTCCATGGCATTCGCTGGTATTGTGATTGTTCGATAATGGTGAGATTAGGCATGGTACATGGCCTTTTTAATGACTTGAGTAAAGGCCAAGCGGCTGCTTTCTTCTTGCTGGTGGTGGAAGTTTTGGATGGTGTGATTGCCAGCGACAAAAACGTCTTTCACTAGGTTTTCATTGGTGGCGAATAACCAGCGGTTGAGTAGATCTTTTGCTTCGCTTGCGGCGATAAAAGGATGAGACTCATCCAGCACCATAAAGTCCGCTCGGTTGCCTTTGGTTAATCCTAATGACACGTTGCAGGCTTGGTTGCCGCCCAGCAAAGCCTGCTGATAAAGATTGTCGCCAACGCTGGTTTGGTCGAGACGATACAAGCGGTTGCGCTGCTGATCCCGTAGACGTTGTCCGTATTCATACGTCCGTAACTCTTCGACAATCGATAAACTCACGTGACTGTCCGAGCCGATGCCCCAGCGGCCGTTTTCTTGCTCGAAGGCGACGCCTGGGAAAATACCATCGCCTAAATTCGCTTCGGTAGTAGGACAAAGTCCTGCTACCGCTTGGCTCCTCGCAATGGTTTGGCGTTCGGCATCAGTTAGGTGGGTAGCGTGAACCAAGCACCAACTCGCATCTAAACCGATTTCATTATGCAGCCATTCCACTGGACGTTGTCCGCTAAAGGCTAGACTGTCTTGCACTTCTTTTTGTTGCTCAGCAATATGAATGTGAACCGGACAATCTTTGGCAAGAGATTGTAATACCCTTTCTATTTGCGGTTTGGTCACTGCGCGCAGCGAGTGAAAGCAAATACCCAATTTATGAATAGGATGATTGGCGAGTGTTTTATCGCAGGATTGATGTAACGCCAAATAAGAATCTGTGCTGTTGATGAAGCGCGCTTGTCCGGCGTTCGGTGCTTGTCCACCAAAGCCCGAGTGAGAATACAGCACAGGCAACAGTGTTAAACCCATTCCTGATTCGTTCGCAGCAGAAATGATCTGATTCGCCATTTCTCCGATCTGGCCATAATGTTTGCCGCCAGCATCGTGATGCAAATAGTGAAATTCCCCGACCTGTGTGTAACCGGCCTTCAGCATGTCTATGTAAAGTTGTTTGGCGATAATGTACGCATCTTCTGGCGTGAGTTTTTGTACGATTTTGTACATTAAATCGCGCCAACTCCAAAAACTATCGTTTGGGTTCAAACTGACTTCTGCTGCGCCTGCCATGACTCGCTGGAATGCGTGAGAGTGAACGTTGGCAATGGTTGGTAAAACGGGACCAGATAAAACGTGACACTCAGCCGTCGGTGCACAGTCTGTTTTAAAAGAGTGAAACTGGCCATCTTTTACAGAGAAAAGTACCTCTTTTGCCCAACCAGATGAAAGCAAAGCGCGTTGTGCAAAAAAGTATTGAATGCTATCGCAATGAGTTGATTGTTGGCTCGTCACAAGTCATTTCCTAATGAATATCGATGATTCGAGTGTAATAGAAAATATAATGTATATACAAGTGTGTTTTTTAGCAGTTTATGAGCTTGTAATTCTACTGTGTATTTTGTGGTTGTTTCTTAAGGTTTTTTTCATTTCATGAGTGATGCTTTGCCCATTTATGTGGATTTTTACTCGATCTATTTTAAAAAATGGCTTGCATCTATAAAAATTAGATTTTATCTTAATGTTAATTGTATATACATGTTCGTTAAATCTTCCTTTAAGCAGAATAAAAAAGACATTCTTTGATAGGTGAAAAAATGACTAAACAAACACTCGCTCAAAAACGTTACCGCGCTGGTGTCGTGAAAGCCGCAACAGGAACGACATTAACCGCCAAATCTTGGCTTACAGAAGCGCCAATGCGTATGTTGATGAACAACCTAGATCCTGATGTGGCTGAAAACCCAGAAGAATTGGTGGTTTACGGCGGTATCGGTCGTGCAGCGCGTGATTGGGAGTGTTATGACAAAATCGTTGAATCCCTAAAAGAGCTAGAAGAAGACGAAACCTTGTTGGTGCAATCGGGTAAGCCAGTAGGCGTATTCAAAACCCACAGCAACGCACCACGAGTACTGATAGCGAACTCAAACCTAGTGCCACATTGGGCCAACTGGGAACACTTTAATGAGTTGGACGCGAAAGGTTTGGCAATGTACGGCCAAATGACAGCGGGCTCTTGGATTTACATTGGTAGCCAAGGCATTGTGCAAGGTACTTACGAAACTTTCGTTGAAGCCGGTCGTCAGCATTACGATGGCAAGTTAGCGGGTCGTTGGGTATTAACAGCGGGTCTTGGTGGCATGGGCGGCGCTCAGCCTTTAGCGGCAACCTTGGCTGGTGCGTGTTCATTGAACATCGAATGTCAGCAAAGCCGCATTGATTTCCGCCTTCGTACTCGCTATGTTGACGAGCAAGCGACAGACCTAGACGACGCTATGGCACGTATCAAAAAATACACCGCAGAAGGCAAGGCTGTGTCTATCGCGCTTTGCGGTAACGCGGCCGAAATTCTACCAGAAATGGTAAAACGTGGTATTCGCCCAGACATGGTGACAGACCAAACCTCGGCCCACGATCCATTAAACGGCTACTTGCCATTAGGCATGAGTTGGGAAGAATACCGAGCAAAATCTCAGACAGAACCTCAGGCCATTGTAAAAGCCGCGAAACAGTCCATGGCGAAACACGTTCAAGCCATGTTGGACTTCCAAAAAATGGGCATTCCAACCTTTGATTATGGTAACAACATTCGTCAAATGGCGATGGAAGAAGGCGTAGAAAATGCGTTTGATTTCCCAGGCTTTGTCCCTGCTTACATTCGTCCTTTGTTCTGTCGTGGTATTGGGCCTTTCCGTTGGGCCGCTTTGTCTGGTGATCCAGAAGATATTTACAAAACCGATGCCAAAGTAAAAGAATTGATTCCTGATGATGAGCATCTACATCACTGGTTAGACATGGCCCGTGAACGTATTCAGTTCCAAGGTTTGCCAGCACGAATTTGTTGGGTGGGTCTTGGTCAACGTGCGAAACTTGGCCTAGCCTTTAATGAAATGGTTCGTAGCGGTGAGTTGTCTGCCCCGATTGTTATCGGCCGTGACCATTTGGACTCTGGTTCTGTCTCCAGCCCAAACCGTGAAACAGAAGGCATGCAAGATGGCTCTGATGCGGTATCGGATTGGCCACTATTGAACGCGTTGTTAAACACAGCTTCTGGCGCGACTTGGGTCTCTTTGCACCACGGCGGCGGTGTGGGGATGGGCTTCTCTCAGCATTCAGGCATGGTGATTGTGTGTGATGGCAGTGACGATGCGGCTGAGCGTATTGCTCGCGTGTTGCATAACGATCCAGCGACCGGTGTGATGCGTCATGCGGATGCAGGTTATGATATTGCCATCGATTGCGCGAAAGAGCAGGGGCTTAACTTGCCAATGATTACTGGTAAAAAATAAGGCGTTTCATAACCATAGCCACGATTGTCATTCCCGCGAAGGCGGGAAACCAGTGGTGTTGTATAAATAGGGTTATTTTCGATGACCATAAGTAATTGATTCCCGCCTTCGCGGGAATGACGTATGTACATAACTTAGTGTTAGTCCTATGAAACACCGATACCTCGCCCCGTAGGGCGATGTGGTTCATTAAATCAATAACTAAAAACTTAAAATAATATTGCAGAACATCGCTTAGAAACTGGAGAACACCATGTTTGAATTAACCATAAAACCAGGCCAATTGACGCTGAATGAATTGCGTCAAATCAGCCGTCGTCACGTTAAATTGGCCCTAGACGAAAGCGCTTTCCCTGCGATTCACGCCAGCACACAAGTGGTTAACGATGTGATTGCACAAAACCGCACGGTATACGGTATTAACACTGGTTTTGGGTTGTTGGCGAATACACGTATCGCGCCAGAAGATTTAGACGAGTTACAACGCAGCATTGTGTTGTCTCATGCGGCGGGCATTGGCGAATTAATGGAAGACAAAACCGTTAAATTGATCATGGCGCTGAAGGTAAACAGCTTGGCTCGTGGTTTCTCGGGCATTCGTCTGGAAGTGATTCAAGCTTTGCTGACTTTGATTAATAAAGAAGTGTATCCATGCATTCCGAAGAAAGGATCGGTAGGCGCATCGGGCGATTTAGCACCGTTGGCGCATATGAGTACGATTCTATTGGGAGAAGGCAAAGCTCGCTATCGTGGCGAAGTAATCTCTGGCCAAGCGGCTTTGTCTATCGCAGGGCTTGAGCCAATTGCTTTAGCGCCTAAAGAAGGTTTGGCGTTGCTAAACGGTACGCAAGCATCAACTGCGTTTGCCTTAGAAGGTTTATTTGAAGCGGAAGATTTGTTCGCTTCTGCTGTTGTGTGTGGCTCTTTGTCTGTGGAAGCGGCGCTTGGTAGCCGTAGCCCATTTGATGCGCGAATTCATGAAGTACGTGGTCATCAAACACAGATAGATGCTGCAGCAGCGTATCGTCATCTATTGGGGGAAACATCAGAGCTAGGCGATTCTCACCAAGGTTGTGAGAAAGTCCAAGACCCGTACTCTCTGCGTTGTCAGCCGCAAGTGATGGGCGCATGCCTTGAACAAATTCGTAGCACAGCAAAAGTACTGTGTGTCGAGGCCAATTCCGTATCGGACAACCCATTGGTGTTTGCAGAAGAAGGCGACATCATTTCTGGTGGTAACTTCCACGCAGAACCGGTTGCTATGGCGGCCGATAACCTTGCCTTGGCGATTGCCGAAATTGGTAGTTTGTCTGAGCGTCGTATGGCGTTATTGATCGACAGTAACTTGAGCAAACTGCCTCCATTTCTAGTAGACAATGGTGGTGTGAACTCTGGTTTCATGATTGCGCAAGTAACGGCAGCGGCCTTGGCGAGCGAGAATAAAACCTACGCACACCCTGCGTCTGTTGATAGCTTACCAACATCAGCGAACCAAGAAGATCACGTTTCTATGGCGACTTTTGCGGCACGCCGTTTGAAAGACATGGCGGAAAATACTCGCGGTATCTTGGCTGTAGAGATTCTATCTGCCGTACAAGGTTTGGATTTCCGTGCGCCATTGAAGTCTAGCAAACGGTTAGAAAATGCTCGTGCAACACTGCGTGCTCGTGTGCCTTTCTATGATAAAGACCGTTACTTCGCGACTGACATCGAAAAAGCCAATGAGCTGTTGTTGGAAGCGGTGCATAACGACGTTATGCCAGAAGGTTTGTTGCCAAGTTTAGCGGTTTAAGAAAAGGAAAAGTTATGACAAGCGATACTCCAATGAAGTTAGACAGCTTATGGCGCGGTGCTCATATCGCTACCATGAAAGATGGCTTGTATAGCGTGATTGAAAACGCAGCGATGGGTGTTGTCGACGGGCGTATCGTTTGGATTGGCGAAGCGCAAGATCTGCCCGTCTATGAGGCTCAAACAGAGCATGAGTTAGAGGGCGGTTGGATTACGCCAGGCTTGATCGATTGTCACACGCACCTTGTGTTTGGTGGTAATCGAGCAGGTGAATTCGAACAACGATTGAATGGGGTAAGTTATCAGGAGATTGCCAAGCAGGGAGGTGGCATTGCTTCCTCTGTTAAGGCAACTCGTGATGCCAGCGAAGCGGAATTAATCGCCAGTGCATCGCGTCGTTTGCAAAGTCTAATGGCGGACGGCGTGACCACAGTTGAAATCAAATCTGGTTATGGTCTGTCCCTCGAATCAGAGCTGAAAATGCTGAATGCGGCGACGGATATTGGCAAACAGTTTCCCGTGACGGTGAAGCGCACCTGCTTGGCTGCCCACGCTATGCCGCCAGAATTTGACGACAAAGACGCGTACATTGATTATCTTTGTGACACCGTTTTACCAAAAGTTGCCGAGCTTGGCATAGCGGATGCGGTTGATGCCTTCTGTGAAGGTATTGCCTTTAGCACGGAACAGGTCGCACGCTATTTTAAAACAGCTGACTCGCTAGGCTTGCCGGTGAAAATCCATGCGGAGCAATTGTCTTCGTTAGGCGGCACTGCTATGGCATCGTCTTTCAAGGCTTTGTCAGCGGATCATATTGAATTTATTGAAGAATCAGACGTAAAAGCCATGGCAGAATCGGGCACGGTTGCTGTGTTATTGCCGGGCGCGTTTTTCACGCTAAAAGAAACACAACGCCCACCGATCGCCTTGCTGCGCCAATATGGTGTGCCCATGGCGATAGCTACGGATGCAAACCCTGGAACCTCGCCCGCGTTATCGCTTCGACTGATGATGAACATGGCTTGCACCTTATTTGCTCTAACCCCCGAAGAATCCCTTGCTGGCGCGACGATTCACGCTGCAAAAGCATTGGGAATGGAAGCGTCTCATGGTAGCTTAGAAGTTGGAAAAGTTGCCGACTTTGTGTGTTGGGACGTAGAAAGTCCTGGCGAGCTAAGCTATTGGTTGGGAGGCAACTTAGTAAAAGAAAGGGTTTATGAAGGTAAAAGTAGCTAAGGGGAGATCGTATAATGACCACGCATGCATCATTAACTGTGCCTGCATTTGAATTTAGCCAAGGAGATTCGCCGTTATTGGTGAGTATGCCGCACTCAGGGTTAAATTTAACCTCGGAAGTACAAGCAGGACTGACCGATCAAGCCAAAAAGTTACCAGATACGGATTGGTTTATACCTGAGCTTTATGACTTCTTAGAGTCATTGGGAGTAGGTTGTATCAAGGCAAATTACTCTCGCTTTGTCATCGATCTGAATCGTCCTTATGATGATAAGCCGCTTTACACCACTAAAACGACAGGTTTGTTCCCTGATATTTTGTTTGAAGACAGTCCCGTCTTTGTGGAAGGCAAAGCGCCAAGTGACGAACACAAAGCGTTTTGTAAAGAGCATATTTGGACGCCATATCATGGCACGATTGAGCAAGAACTCGCTCGACTCAAAGCCAAATTCGGCTACGCAATCTTGTTCGACGCACACAGTATCGCCGCCGAAGTGCCGATGTTGTTCGATGGGAAACTTCCTGATTTCAACTGGGGGACAAACGAAGGCAAGTCATGCCACGAAGACCTTGCCAATGTCGTCACGCAAATACTGCGACCGAACTACACGCAAGTACTCAATGGGCGTTTTAAAGGCGGCTATATCACTCGTCATTTCGGTCAACCAAGTGAGGGAATTCATGCTATTCAGCTCGAGCTTTCTCAAGCGACTTACATTAATGATGAACTGGCAAAACAATCGGAATACCAGCTCGACGAGAACAAACGTCCTTACATTATGCAGCAGCTGAAAGACGTGATTGAGGCTTGTCAGCACATTCGTTTTTAGCCTCAGCTGTTTTATAGCTTAAGAATCCCTATGTTGTGAAAACGGCATGGGGATTTTTGTTTTTATGGCATTTGGCCTCTTCTCCCTTGATGATAGTGTAATGGCGTGTCATTGTTGTTGTATCAAATTTTATAAGAAAAGGAATTCTTATATGTTCAAAGGCTATTTTTTAGCGTCTTCTGCTGTTGTCAATCGTTGTTCAATTATTAATCGACAAATTACGCCATTGGCGTATAATTTGGAGATATCATGGTAATTGTTGAAACACCCATTTTCACCAAACTTATTAATGAAATAATGAGCGACGATGAATACAAGGAATTGCAGGAAGCTTTGGTTATAAAGCCAGATCTTGGTGTGTTGATTAAAAACAGTGGTGGTTTAAGGAAGATTCGCTGGTCTGTGGACGGTCGTGGGAAAAGGGGTGGCATACGAATCATCTATTACTGGATGACTGAGAATGAGCAGCTTTACATGATGTATATTTTTCCTAAAAACACACAAGAAAACTTAACCGATGCGCAAACCAAAGCGCTAAGACAAATAGTAGAAAGGTGGTCACAATGAATGACGACATGTTCAATGAATTGCTGGAAAGCGTACAACAAGCCGATAGCATCATAAAAGGCCAAAATATAGCGGCACGAATTACGGAATTTGCAGACCCAGAAGTGAAGGCTATTCGCACCAAAACAGGCCTAAGTCAAAGTCGTTTTGCTAACTTGCTTGGTGTCAGTAAACGTACGTTAGAAAACTGGGAGCAAGGTCGCCGTCACCCAACTGGACCAGCACGAGCTTTGCTTAAAATCGTCGATGCCGACCCAGAGTATGCGCTGAAAGCGCTGCATGGTTAGCTCACGTAATATAAACCCTCTTAGATAAGTGTGCTTTATGAACCCCAAAGTTACTGCTGTTGAACCAATGGACTCTTATATTCTCAGACTTACGTTTGAGAATAATGATGTTCGTGTGTTTGATGTGTCACCTTTTTTGGAGAAAGGTATTTTCCAAGAGCTAAAGGATAAGAATTACTTTAGGCAAGTCTCAGTGGCGTTTGGTGGTGTTCAATGGCCTCACGAACAGGACTTCAGTAAAGATACGCTGTATGTATTAAGTGCACCTTTTAAGTGATCTAAAGGATCTCCATAAATCTTCCGCTCTGATCATTGATGTACAAAGCATTCTATTTGACCCTGCCTTTCGGCCGTTCGAGGCGCATCTTGTTGTTGAGCGGATAAACGTGTCATGTCGAGTTGTTGTGATACATGCAGCATGAACAAACGGGCTTTGAAGTTGAGTTTTGTTCCGCTGGCTGCAGCTGCAGACGTGATTAAGGTGTTAATGGCGATTAAGCTTTAGTTTTCCTACGATATAAAAAATACAGTGATTGGAATTTAACAGTTCTAACCACTATATTTTTAGTTACTCTGTAAGTGCGAGGCTGACGTTATGTATCAAGATGTTTTGGACTTTTGGTTTGATGATATTGAACCAAAGCAATGGTTTCAGAAGGACATCGACTTTGATAATAAAATCATCACTAGATTTGGCAAACTTCATCAACAAGCGGTTCAGAGTGAGCTGTCCGCTTGGCGTCATTCTCCTAAAAGCGCCTTGGCCGAAATAATCATACTGGACCAATTCTCACGTAATATTTACCGCGATCAGCCAGAATCCTTTGCTGTTGATCCAATGGCTTTGGCGTTGGCTCAAGTGGCTATTTCCAATGGTTTCGACAAAGAACTAACACCAACTGAACGTAGCTTTTTATATATGCCCTTTATGCACAGTGAATCCGTCGTGATTCATGAAGAAGCAGTCAAATTATTTAGAGATTTGGGAATAGTAAATAATCTGGATTTTGAGCTAAAACACAAAAAAATTGTGGATCGTTTTGGTCGTTATCCACACAGAAATGCCATTTTAGGTCGACAATCTTCTCCTGAAGAGTTGGCATTTTTGGTTGAACCGAATTCTAGTTTTTAAAAACTCTATATTTAGCTTATTTTGCGTGCGATATTTTTAAGTATAAAAAAAGAGCAAGTCACTTTCATGGTTTGCTCTTTTTGCTTTTTAAAGAGGCTTTAAAGTACGGTGACTACGTCTTCCATAGCTAGGCGCGATTTTGGCAATGCGGCGTTGTAGTCTTCGTCTTTGTGGTGATAACCGATCGCGAGGGCGACGTCGCATTGGTAGCCTTCCAGTTCTGCACTGAAAATTTCTCCGATTAATTCTGGATCAACACCTTCCATTGGCGTGGAGTCAATGCCAAGGCGCGCTGCCGTGTGCATGACGTTACCAAGGGCGATGTAAACTTGAGACTTTGTCCATGCCGCGTTGTTGCCGTTATCGTCCATGTGCATTTCTGCAAACACAAAACCGCCGAAAGCTTGCTCTCTGTTTTCAAGTTTGGTGCGGCCATCCTCAATGCCTTTATCGACAACTTTTGCGTAATCATCGCGGCTATAGTGCGTTTTGTGAGCAAATAGGATGATGTGTGACGCATCTTTGGCGTGCTTTTGGTTGAACTGGAATTTGTTTGCAAAGGTGTCATGAAAACGTTGTTTTGCAGCGTCGCTTTCAATCACGATAAATTTCCATGGCTGCGAGTTAATAGAAGAAGGGGACAGGCGCATTGCTTCGTAGATAACGTCTAAGTCAGCTTGAGAAATTTTCTTCGAAGCGTCGTAATGTTTTGCCGTATGACGGTTTTCTAGATCAGTAATAATCTGGTGTGACATGTTCTCTCCAAAATAAGTAAAACTGTTTGGCACCCTAAAAAGTTAGAGTCGCTCAATTCAATGGCGCTATAGTAACGAGGCTCAGTTAAATGAAAAACAGGGTTTTCATTGAATTATTATCAAATATTAATTGATAATGAGTGATGTTTTTCTTATCCAATAGAGGCTAAATCCATGCAACTTGAAGATCTTCGAGTCGTGCTTAAGGTCGCAGAGTTTCGCAGTATTACCGCTGCAGCCACGCATTTAGACATGCAAATTGCGACAGCCAGTGCTGCTGTTAAGCGAATAGAGGCCGCACTTGGTGTTGAGTTGTTTGTGCGCACCACGCGTCATTTACGCCTTTCTAGTGCGGGGGAGCGTTACTTGCCCAAGTGTATTGCTGCTATGTCTATGTTGGATCAGGCAAAACAAACTATTCATAACGATTTGGATATTATCAGTGGTGAAATTCGCTTGGCTGTTTCATCTGATCTGGGGCGCAATATTGCTATTCCTTGGGTAGATGATTTTATGAAGCAACATCCACAAGTGACTTTAAGAGCGCATGTTAGCGATAGTAATGTCGACTTTTATCGAGATGCCTTGGATATCGCTCTGCGTTATGGCGCGCCAGCAGATTCCAATTTGTATGGTTTTAAAATCTGTAATGTGCCTCGATTGCTGGTTGCTAGCCCAAGTTATCTTGAATTAAAGGGGACGCCGGAACAGCCAAAAGACTTGCTTAATCACCAAGGCTTATTTTATCAGCTGCAAGGCATTTTGAACGATACCTGGCACTTCTCATGTAAAGAGTCAGACGTGGAACGATCTTATAAGATTAAGCCGAAAGCCTATTGTGCTGCGAATGATGGTGATTTAGTTAGGCGTTGGTGTGTGGCTGGAAAAGGTGTGGCGATAAAGTCTTCGTTAGATATTGCCAATGATCTACTTGCTGGCCGAGTGGTTTCTCTTATGCCGAATTATAAAATTTCCCAAGTTGAGCTTTGGTTGATAAGCCCAAGTCGTCAGTCTATTACGCCAACGGTGCGTTTATTGCGTGATATGTTTCGAGAGCGTACTAAGGCGCTTTTGACCCAATTGGTGGAGCAGGGATTTTTGGAACAAAGCGTGTTGAAAGAGTGAGTGAGCTAAAAGTAGTTGTTCATAAAAAATATTTATTTATATAGGAATTTTTTTTCTATAAAGAGTGCTTGAAAATTTTCTTGTCGATCCTATTTTGCATAATGTGACCGCTTCGTCTGAATGAGAAGTTGGTTACGACTTTTGATGATTAGTATTTTGCTTCAAATTAGGAGGAATTATTATGAACTCAATTGATTTTACCCCACTTTATCGCAGTAGCATTGGTTTTGATCGTTTGGCGTCGTTGCTTGACAGTGCGCTAACATCCGACAATGTTTCTGCTGGTTACCCACCTTACAATATCGAAGTAGTCGATGATAACCGCTATGCTATTTCACTTGCTTTAGCGGGGTTTGAAGAAAGCGATCTCGATATTAAGGTGGAAAAAAATGTGCTGACGGTCCGTGGTGATAAAGCGGATTCTGGTGAGCACAGATATCTCCATCAAGGCATTGCGAACCGCTCGTTTGAACGCAAGTTTAACCTTGCTGATTATGTTGAGGTGACCGATGCTGTGCTGAAAAATGGGCTGCTTACCATTAGCTTGGTGAAAGAAATCCCCGAAGCAATGAAACCAAGAAGCATTGCGATTAATCAAGCAAGTAATGGGGTTCTTGAGCATCAAAAAGACGACTCAAGAGAAAGTAAGTCTAAAGTAGCGTAAGCAAAAATCGCTTATTAAGCTCAAGGGCTGTGAGAAATCACGGCCCTTTTTTGTTTTTGTTTGTGTTGTTCTCTCTAATGTCGTTTGGCTCATCTATACTTGATCTTGCTATAGTATTGAGAGTAAAAAATTCATTGGAATGATGTCGAGGAAGGGATATGGCGGAGTTTCTTGTGTTAGGCGCAGGAATGGTCGGAGTGAGCAGTGCGTTGGCGTTGCAGGCGCGAGGTCATCAGGTAACCATTGTTGATCGAACTGGTGCTGGGTTAGAAACGAGTTACGGCAACGCAGGCATGATTCAAGTAGAGGCTGCTGAGCCTTATGCGTTACCACGAGATATGGCAACCTTGTTCAAATATGCGCTGGAAATCAGTAACGATGTGACTTGGAAAATGAGCGGGGCGTTACCAATGCTGCCTGCTTTATGGTCATATTTTCGTCATTCGTCATCCGAAAAACACGCCAAGATTTCTCGTATTCATTCTCAATTAACCATCCGTTCCACGGCAGATCATGCTCCTTTAATTCGTGATTCCGAGTCTGAAGATTTGATCTCACGCTGCGGTCTTGTCATGTTACATAGAGACGAGGCGGAATTTGAAAAAGCCTCTAAAAAGGCCAATTTTCTGCTACGTGAATATGGTGTGACGTCGAATGTTTATGACGGCAAAAGCTATATGAAAGAAGAGCCTGCGCTGAAAAAAACGCCAGCGGGGGCTGTGCATTACACCCAAAGCTGGAGTTGCTCTTCACCGGGAGGATTGACCCAAGCGTATGGGGATTTGTTCATCAAGCGAGGCGGTCGTTTTGTTACGGGTGACGTGCGTACTTTGCAACATACCACGCAGGGATGGAAAATACTTACCAGTGAAGGTGAGCTTCATGCTGAGCAAGTTGTTGTCGCGCTTGGGCCTTGGTCGCCAGAGCTATTAAAGCGTTTTGGTTATCGAATTCCTATGGTGTACAAACGTGGCTATCACGGGCATTTTAATGCACCAAAAACGCTTCAACGCCCCTTCTTAGACGTGGCAAATGGCGTACTGGCAGCGCCCATGGTGAAAGGGTTAAGAGTGACAACAGGCGCGGCCTTGGTGTCACTTGATGCGCCAATGGACACCAAACAGCTTAAACGTGGAGCGGCAGCGCTTAACGGCATAATTGATTTAGGTGAGCAGGTAGAAGAACCGCAATGGATGGGGACGCGTCCATGTATGCCTGACATGTTGCCGCTTGTGGGTGAAGCGCCTAATCATAAAGGCTTGTGGTTCCACTTTGGGCATGGACATCAAGGTTTTACGCTTGGTCCGACAACCTCTCAGTTGTTAGTTCAAGCGATTGAAGGGGAGCGAAGTGAGTTGCTAGATGCGCTTTTACCGATTAATCGTTTGTCATGACCATAAAAAAGCAGACGCTTGTTAAAACGTCTGCTTCTGTTCTATTTCCCATGTTAACGGATTTCAGAAAAACTCTGAAATCGTCTTAATGTGAATTAGTTGCTTTTCAAGTAGTTCAACATGGTATCGGCATCAGATACTTCAAATGGATCGCTTGGAGCGTCGTCTTGGAAGCCTGGTTCAGAGAACATTTTCTTGATCTCGCCGTTTTCGACAAGCATAGAGTAACGCCAGCTGCGCATACCAAAACCTAGGTTGTCTTTCTTAACCAGCATGCCCATTTGACGTGTGAAGTCGCCGTTGCCGTCAGGTAGAAGGAAAACATTTTTTGCGTTTTGGCTTTTGCCCCACTGGAACATAACGAATGCATCGTTTACAGAGACACAGATGACCGCATCAACGCCTTGCGCTTTGAATTCTTCGTAAAGCTCTTCATAGCGAGGTAGGTGAGAAGTTGAGCAAGTCGGAGTGAATGCACCTGGTAAAGAGAAAACAACGACTTTTTTATTGTTGAACAAGTCGGCAGTAGTAACGTCTTTCCACTCGAATGGGTTTGGTCCGCCTAGCTCTTCATTGCGAACACGAGTTTTAAAGACAACACTTGGTACATTAGAGATCATGTTTTTTCCTTTTCCTTAGTAGAGTTAACTGTTTATTTTTTGCATCTTAGCGTTTTAAGAAACCGCGCTTCTGTAAGAAGCTTAACATATGCTCGCGTTTCTTTTTCTGTACTGCCGCGGCTGTCTGTTCTGACCAATTGCTGCTTTTCTGATTATCGCCACGGCTTTGGTAATAGGCCTGCATTTGAGTATCATAGGCTTTTACATCCTGTGCGCAACGGCTGTTATCGTAGCTGTCTTTATGCAGTATAACATCAACTGGCAAACGTGGTTTTAGATCAGGTTCTGCGTCAGGGTAACCAAGACACATTCCGAAAATTGGGTAGACCTGATTAGGAAGATTTAATAACTCGGCAACTTGTTCGGGGTCATTACGGATACCGCCGATAAATACGGCACCAAGGCCAACGGATTCGGCTCCCAGCATTAGGTTTTGCGCAAAAAACGTAGCGTCAGTTGTTGCGGCAATAAAGTGTTCAGTATTGCCTTCTAGTGCGCCCAAGCCTTGTTCTAGGCTGCAATGCTCAACACGAGTTAAATCGGCACAAATGATAAAGAATTCCGCGGCTGATTCGACCCATTTCTGACCGCCGGCAAGCGTAGCAATTTTCTGGCGATTGTTTTTGTCTGTTACTTGAACAAGGGAGTATGCCTGAATAAAACTTGAAGAAGCTGCGCCTTGAGCACATTGAATCAGCTGCGTGAGTAGGTCTTCCTCAATGGCTTGGTTGGTATATTGTCGGATAGATTTATGGCTAGATTGAGCTTGAAGAATAGGATTCATAATTAGCATCTTTTTTAAAACGATGCATAAATATTAGAGGCTTAGCCTTGTAGCGTAAAGGTTATGTTGTTGATATAACAAGGAGATATAAAGAAAGGGCTTACTCAAATGAGTAAGCCCTTTCTTATGCGGGTGACGCGCTTTTTTAGAAGCGGTATTCTGCACCGACACTCGCTTGGTTGAAATCTGTCTCGAATTTCGAATCAGAGTCGACGTTATCTGCGTTTAGGTCAACATCGTACCAAGTATACTGTGCATTAAGTAGAAGGTTTTCTGTGACTTTAAAGTTCACACCCGCACCAGCGAATAAGCTTTTATCGTCGGAGCTGCCTTTAATAGACGCGACTTCATAATCTGTGTCGTGCCATAGTTGGCCTGCTTTAACAAACAATTCAGTGGTTTGCGTGATAGGCAAGGTTCCTTTTAAAGCTGCGGTGTAGCCAGTAGTGGATGCATTCGCCAGACTGCCGCCATATTTACCAAAATCAATGTAACTACCTTCTAAAGCAAGAAATGAATTGAATCGATAACCGACAATCCCTTGTACAACATCGTTGTTGTCATCGAAGTCATCTTCGCTATCAACTTTCAGGTAACCGTAGTTACCACCAACATAAAGGCCGCTGTCGTTTGACATGTCTTCCGCTTTTACTGCTGCACTAAATGATGCGATGGCAATACTGCTGGCGATGATTGGAATGAATTTTTTCATAGTAAAACTCCTTTTCGTTGTTTATAAGAACTTAGCGAGTTGAGTAACCAATGTGATGTATGGGGGGCGGAAAGGCTAGGATTTCGGCGTTACTTACCTATTAGCTTCAACTTCTATGCGCTTAATGGAGAGAAAAAACGCTTTGCTGATAGTACGAAAAGTCAGAACACATTGTGTGCAGTTCATAATCGATTAGTGAGCCGCGTTGGAGCTGATTGATGAGTGTGATGGTAAAAAAAGGGGGGAGAGGGAAAGAGCTCAGCCAAAAGCAGGGTGAGCTCTTTTTGCTATTTTAATGATGCTTTTTGCTGGCGACCTCGCCCCATAGATCTTCAATGCGACTGTCACGGCCACAGCTTACGCGATAGTACGCGTAGCGAATTGGATTCTTTGTATAGTAGCTTTGATGGTATTCCTCTGCGGGGTAAAAGGTTTTGGCAGGTAGAATCTTGGTCACAATATCGTCTTTAAAGGGTTTTGATTTTTCCACTTGGGCTAAGGACGCTTCAAAAACAGCTTTTTGTTGCTCATCTTGGTAAAACATGGCGGTTTTATAAGGTGAACCTTTGTCACAGAATTGACCTTCATCATCGGTTGGGTCGATGGTTTTCCAGTAATAATCCGCCAGAGCCTTGAGTGACACTATCTCGTCATCAAAATAAATCATTACGCCTTCAAAGTGGCCAGTATCTCCAGCAGAGACTTGTTTATAGGTTGGGTTTTCTGTGTGTCCGCCGATATAACCAGAGACCACATCACTGACGCCTTGAACCATTTCGAAATCAGATTCCACACACCAAAAGCAACCGCCAGCCACTATCATGGTTTGTGGTGCCGAGTGTGAAACCTGACTAAATGTCGTCGCACCGGTAAAAAGTAGCAAGCCTAAGGCGCTGTTGAGAGCGTGTCGGATAATCATATTGAATGTCCTTTCGTTGATAAAAATAGAGGTTTGATGAGCATTCTTGAATGCGATTTAGTTATTAGTCGTGTTGTCTCGTCTATTTATTACAGATCACTTTACCCACAAAAGCAGAAGATAAAAACAGATTCTCAGCTGATGGCTTCTGTATTGATACGTTCGCTCAGCTAATGCATTAATCTTCCTACTTAATGACCCATTTTTTGTACATTTAGATGGCACACTAATACCACTTGTTAGGCGGTAGTCTTAACAATAGTTTGTTTTTTCTATATATGCTGAGCATATTAAATACATCTAGATAATCAATTAAACAAATATAGAGCTGTCTTGTAGTATGTTTATTAGACAATTCAACTCTCACCTGTTCATGGATACGATCACTGCTAACTCGCACTGTTAGGTAAGCTAGTTTTACCAAGGTGCTGTTTGAGGTTTGAAAAGAAATATTCTTTGTTACCAATTTTAATGAGGTAGTCATGAGTGCATTTGTTACAGAGCGCGTATTAAGTGTTCACCATTGGGATGAAAATCTATTCAGCTTTAAAACCACACGTAATCCAAGTTTGCGTTTCGATAATGGTCAGTTTGTTATGATCGGCTTAGAGACGGAAACACGTCCTCTAATGCGTGCATATAGTATTGCTAGCCCGAATTATGAAGAGCATTTAGAGTTTTTTAGTATCAAAGTACCCAATGGGCCATTGACGTCACGTCTACAGCATTTAAAAGTGGGCGATGATGTTTTAGTGAGTCGTAAACCAACTGGTACCTTGGTAACACGTGACTTACATCCTGGTAAAAACTTGTATTTGTTGTCTACTGGTACAGGTTTAGCGCCTTTTTTAAGTGTGATCCAAGACTTTGATGCCTACGAGCAGTACGAAAAAATTGTACTGGTTCACGGTGTTCGCCATGTGAGTGAATTGGCTTATGCAGACTTTATTGAAAAAGAACTGCCTGAAAATGAATTTTTTGGTGAGCAAGTTAGAGACAAGCTAATTTATTACCCAACAGTGACCCGAGAGCCTTTTCGTAACCAAGGTCGCCTGACAGACTTGATTCGCAGCGGCAAACTAGCAGAAGATATTGGTCTGCCTCAGTTGAATCCGGCACAGGACAGGGTCATGATTTGTGGTAGCCCAAGTATGCTTAAAGACACGTCAGCTTTGCTTGATGAGCTTGGTTTTACGGAATCGCCAAAAATCGGTGTACCAGGAGATTATGTAATCGAGCGAGCTTTTGTTGAACATTAACTGTGAAACTTACCTTTTCGCCGACTAATAAATTTAGGAGATGTTATGAGTTCTGATGCAACAAAAAATGAAGAGTACGTCCCACCAAAAGTATGGCAATGGGATGCAGAAAGCGGTGGTAAATTTGCCAGCATAAATCGTCCAATATCTGGTGCAACACACGAAAAGGTTTTGCCAGTAGGTAAGCACTCACTGCAACTTCATTCCTTAGCAACACCTAATGGTCAAAAAGTCACCATCATGCTGGAAGAGTTGTTGGAACTAGGAATCAGTGCTGCAGAATACGATGCTTATTTGATTAATATCGGCGAAGGCAACCAGTTTGGTTCTGGCTTTGTAGAGATCAACCCAAATTCTAAAATTCCAGCGTTAATGGATCACAGTACGACACCACCGACTCGCGTTTTTGAGTCTGGTTCTATTCTGCAATATTTAGCGGAAAAATTTGATGCCTTGGTACCAAAAGACCTAGCCGCAAAAACAGAATGCCGTAACTGGTTGTTTTGGCAAATGGGTTCTGCACCGTATTTAGGGGGTGGTTTTGGCCATTTTTATGCGTACGCACCGACTAAAATGCAATACCCGATCGATCGTTTCACCATGGAAACCAAACGCCAGTTGGATGTGCTGGATAAGCAATTAGCGAACAACACTTATATGGCGGGTGACGAGTACTCTATTGCGGACATCGCGATTTGGCCTTGGTATGGCAATTTAGTGTTGGGTAATTTATACGATGCGGATGAGTTCTTAGATGTCGCCAGCTATAAGAATGTTTTGCGTTGGGCGAAAGCGATAGAACAACGCCCAGCTGTAAAACGTGGTCGAATTGTTAATAAGTCTTTTGGCGACGGTGCACAGCTTCAAGAGCGCCATGACGCATCAGACTTTGATGGCCTTATTGACTAACTGATGAGCTAAGCAATATTGTCTATAAAGGGGTGAGCCATTTACTGGCTTGCCCCTTTTTCATTATTACAAATTAAGCTTTGAAGAAGGTATCATTGGCAACCTTTTGTAAGATGGCCCTTTATTTAGTTTGAATGGCTAGAAAGCAATCGATAGATTCCCTATCAGATCAACTCAGTGACGAGTTGACCCACCTAGAATTGACTCGTTCGATGATTAGCCTTAGCCACTACTTGTATCAGCTAAGAGATCTTCATTTACGGATATTTAAATGCTAAGCAATGTCACTGAACTCCAGCTTGAACCCATTGATGCCGTCATCACTTGGGTTGATGGAAAGGCTGAGAAACACCGTCAGAAAAGACAAAAATACATGGCAAGGGAAGCTTTACCGCTACATGAAAATGCAGCTAATCCTCATAGATGGATGTGTAACGACGAAATCTTATATTGCATTCAATCGATTGAAAATAATGCACCGTGGATTGGTAAGATTTGGATTGTTGTTGATGATAAAGGCCCCGATTTATCAAGCCTTTCAGAAAACATCAGAGCCAAGGTGCATCTTGCTTATCATGCGGAAATCTTTGACGGTTTCACACAAGTGTTGCCCACTTTTAATTCTCTGACCATTGAAAGTATGTTGTGGCGCATTGACGGTCTGAGCGAGCGTTTTATCTACTTCAATGATGATGTGTTTTTGGCCGCACCTCTAGAACCGACAGACGTTTTTGACGGTTTGGTTCCTATTTTACGAGGCAAGTGGGTCGATTATAGCGGCTTGCTGGGCTGTGCCGATACACGAGAAGACCCTGCGAAATTTCATTATTTCATGCAGATAAATGCCGCTAAGATGATTGGTTTTTCTGCAACAGAACTGTTTTCTGCTGCTCACGTGGTACATCCTTTTCTACGTTCAAAGATGGCTGAGCTATTTGCGCTTTATCCTGACGAGTTTCTCAATAATATAAAATACAGGTTTAGGAACTTGGATCAATTTCTGCCGCAGGGGTTACATAATCATGCATGCATCAGGGACAAAGAGGCCAAGATCAACACAACAGATGACCATCTTCATATTTCTAGCGGATATGGTAAAGGGCAACCGCCTACTGATACCTTGGCAATATTACAAAGAGCAACGGATCCTGACATCAAGTTTTTATGTGTAAATGACCTTCCTCAACTCATTGAGGTCATTCCAAATGCAGCAGAGTGGGTGGCTCAGGCCGTTGGTGGTTTTCCGTCAAGCGATAGCCATTCACCAGTGATGGATAACGTCTGTGAGCAGGTAGAGGCAAGATAGAGTTAGCAGCGCACGGGCAGAAAAAAGCCGAAAATCAATGATTTTCGGCTTTGTTGTATTTCGTTACCAGTGGTATGCAGATTAGTACTGAGAGTCTTTTAGTACTCGTTCACCGTAGATACCATTTTTTGGAATCGGCGTGTAGCTAGAGTTCGCTGCGCGCATTACACGAATGCCTTCGGCGCCCGCATCACGTGCTGAAATAATATCGCCGTCCGCATCGCCATAATAAATTTTGATGTCATTCTCTTTTATGTACTTGGTTTTTGTGTATTCAGTACGGCTTGATCCGGCAAAAATAACATCATGCATGTCTTTGATATCAAATGTTTTTTTCAAGTAATCTGTGGTGAAACTGCAATCAGAACCCGTACGACCTGTGATGAAATAAATGCTATCACCACGTTCTTGGTGCATCGCAATCAACTCTCTAGCAATGTTCTTAGGCATGCTGAATGCATCCCAACCACAGTTTGCTTTATCCCAAAAGTCTTGATTGGTTAAGTAAGAATAGCCATTTGGGGAGAACTCTTGTTGACCGCGGTAAAAAACTGGCGTGCTAAACAAGCTAGTGTCATCAATATCTAAACCCACGGCAAACGGCGCCTTACCTTCTAGTTCTTTCTTGATGTCCGCAACAGAAATCATCTTCACATCTGCTGGCATACCTGCCGTCGTCATATCAATAGTGGAATAGCCTTTATGAGTGCCAGGTGTTTTTGGATCCGCGTTAGCAGACAAGCTAGCGACACAAGCAAGCGCAAGCGTTATAGAGCGTAGAGTATGATTCACATTGTTTCCTATAGGTTTCATTATTAATCGCACGCGCATTCTATATCTAAAATATATGACTTTCTAGCTTCTGGTTTTATGTTTATGAGCTGCAACAACCTAGCTATTTTTCTTCAACCCCAAGTAGTTCTCTATCCCTTCAATCTTATCTTCTGCGTGATGGTTAACATACAAAACAGTGGTTTCTGAGCCTTGGCAGATTTTCTCGATGAGGGCGAGGGCGAGCTGTCGGTTCATGTCGTCTAGTCCGAGGCAGGGCTCGTCTAGTATCAAGAGTGGCGGGTGTTTCACCATGGCGCGGGCAATGAGCAGTAAGCGCTGGTCGCCGTAGGAAAGTTTGTTAAATGGCTGGTCGGCTCTGTCTGTCATGCCGAGCAGTTCAAGCCATTGGTCGGCGATTTTCTTCTGGTTGTCGGTGGATTTTGTGTACATGCCGATGCTGTCGTAGAAGCCAGAAATGATTACGTTTTTGCAGCTGGTGCTGACGCGGTATTCCCATTGTAACGCTGTCGATACATAGCCGATAAATTGTTTGATCTGCCAGATGCTTTCACCGTTACCACGTTGGAATCCAAAGACGAAAATGTCGTTGGTGTAGCATTGTGGATGATCGCCTGTGATTAAGGACAATACACAGGTTTTGCCACTGCCGTTGGGGCCGCTAAGTTGCCAATGTTGGCCTTGCTGAATGGTCCAATCCAGTTTATCGACAATGATCGTATCGCCGTATTTGATGGTCGCTTGCTTGAGTTTGACTAGTGGCTGGCTTGGGTCGAGTGCTGGCAGCTTGTTGGCTGGGTCGGCCTCAGGCACGCTTAGGTCGGTGGTTTTCAAATGCAGTAGTTGGTAAAGCTCGTTGAATGCATTGTCGTCTTTTTTATCAACCTTCAGAGTCAACTTACCTTGCTCAACATAAGCAATATGGCTGATAAAGTCAGGCATTTCATCAAAGCGATTTAACACCATGACCATAGGTGTGGTTTCTATGATGGAGGCTAGGTGGGCTTGCAGCATAGCAAGGGTGTCGACATCTAAACCATCAAATGGCTCGTCCAAAATCAATAAATCTGGCTTGCTAGACAGCGCACGGATCAGCATGACTTTTCGAGTCTCACCCGTGGAGAGTTTACGAAATGCGCGATCAAGTAGTTTGCTTAGGCCGAATTTTTCTACTAAAGAGTGAGCCAGTTCTGGATCTTGGCAGTTGTCGAAGATCATTTCATGAACGGGCGTGCCAAGGGAGATAACATCCATGATGTCGGCATCGTCTTTCTTCAATTCTTTAGCAATCAGCTCAGCTTGCGCTTCAAATGAGACCAATCCAACATTATTTGGCAGACCTGTTACTGTACCATTTTCAATATCACCCACACCGGCTAGGACAGCAGCTAGAGCTGATTTCCCCGCTCCGTTTGTTCCTGTAATCACCCAATGTTGGTTTGGTTCAATCGTCCACTCTATGTTGTGCAGATTAAAGCGATCGTCAAAGTTAACGCAAAGATTTTCAAGGCGAATGATAGAGCCCATGGGGGATTCCTTATCGGTTTTTAGCGAATAGCAAAAAGAAAGCGACAAAAAAGCCGAGTACTCAATGAGTCACTCGGCTTTCTATAACGTTTAAACTCTAGTTGAAATTAAACGATTTTCTTCATGTCAGCCATGTGGCCACGAAGTACCGCACCAACCGCTTCAACAGGATGAGAGCGTAGCGCTGTGTTGACTTCGATCAAGCGCTTGTTATCAACGCCAGTATCTTCTACAGAAAGACCTTTACCGATAACGTCGGTTTTGATGCCTTTCATGAAGTCCGCTAGTAGAGGAACACAAGCGTGGTTGTATAGGTAGCAACCGTATTCCGCAGTATCAGAAATTGTCGCGTTCATTTCGTACAATTTCTTACGAGCGATTGTGTTCGCAATAAGCGGTGTTTCGTGTAGAGACTCGTAGTAAGCAGATTCTGCAACAATGCCTGCTGCTGTCATTGTTTCGAAAGCAAGTTCAACACCGGCTTTAACCATAGCAACCATCAAGATACCGTTGTCGAAGAATTCTTGTTCAGAAATCTCTACATCGCCAGCTGGTGTTTTCTCGAAGTTAGTTTCTGCTGTTTCTGCACGCCATTTAAGAAGGTTTGCATCGTCGTTTGCCCAGTCTTCCATCATCACGCGAGAGAAAGTTCCGTCGATGATGTCATCTTGGTGTTTGTTGTACAAAGGACGCATGATGACTTTAAGTTCTTCAGAAAGATCAAATGCTTTGATCTTAGCTGGGTTAGAAAGACGATCTAGCATGTTTGTCACGCCACCGTATTTCAATGCTTCTGTGATAGTTTCCCAACCGTATTGGATCAAGCGAGACGCATAACCAGCATCGATGCCTTCTTCAACCATTTTGTCGAAGCAAAGGATAGAACCTGTTTGCAACATACCACAAAGGATAGTTTGCTCACCCATAAGGTCAGATTTTACTTCCGCGATGAAAGAAGACATCAAAACGCCTGCTTTGTGACCGCCAGTGCCAACAGCGTATGCTTTTGCTAGTGCAAGACCTTCACCTTTAGGATCGTTGTCTTCGTGAACAGCGATAAGTGTTGGAACACCGAAACCACGAACGTATTCTGCGCGAACTTCAGAACCTGGGCACTTAGGAGCAACCATGATGACAGTTAAGTCGTCACGGATTTTCATGCCTTCTTCAACGATGTTGAAACCGTGAGAGTAAGATAGGCAAGCGCCTTCTTTCATAAGAGGCATAACGGCTTTAACAACAGCTGTGTGTTGCTTATCAGGAGTAAGGTTTAATACAACGTCAGCTGTTGGAATCAATTCTTCGTAAGTGCCAACAACAAAGCCGTTTTCAGTCGCGTTCTTCCAAGACTGACGCTTTTGTGCAATGGCTTCTGGACGCAAAGCGTAAGAAACATCTAGACCAGAATCACGTAGGTTTAGGCCTTGGTTAAGACCTTGTGCGCCACAACCGATAACAACCATTTTTTTGCCTTTTAGCGCTTCTACGCCATCAGCAAATTCAGAGCTGTTCATGAAGCGACATTTTGCTAGTTCTGCTAGTTGCTCACGTAGCGGCAAAGTATTGAAGTAGTTAGCCATGTTAAACACACCTTATTAAATTAATGTATCTGCGATGAAAGCACGCCGATATTAAAAATGGATTACACAGTCGCCAACAAATGATTTTGATGCCGTCCTGCGAGTAAGGCTAATCTATCCTAGTGATACCTTTTCGTAAATTGATATATTCGCAATATAGTATCCCATTTTTTGCAAACATGATTTATCATTGCCTTATCCTAATAAAATTGATGTTGCATCATGAATATAAAGACACTGAAACAATTTCTCGCGTTAGCGGAAACGTTGAATTTCGGACGCGCCAGCGATGAATGTCATATTAGTATTTCTGCTATGTCGCGTAACATTCGGCACTTAGAAGATGAGCTGGGGGTTGCGCTGTTTAATCGTGATAATCGCACTGTGGTATTGACTCAAGAAGGTCAGAAATTCCTCAAGTATGCCCGAGACACCAGCCGACAGTGGAACTTAATTCGTCACGAGCTGACGGATAATTCCGATCAGCTCAGCGGTGAAATCAGTCTCTATGGGTCGGTAACGGCGAGTTACAGTTTCTTATACGAGTTGCTGCGTCGTTTTCGAATTGCCTATCCAGCGATTGAAATTAAGCTGCGTACTGGCGATCCTGAGCATGCGATTGCACATATTTTGGATGGCAAAGAGGACATCACCATTGCTGCTCGCCCTGCTAATTTGCCTCGTGGCTTGGCCTTTAAACCTATCGCCATTTCGCCTTTGTTGTTTATTGCACCGCTTGAACAGCAAGTGCCGAACGTGCCAACGCATACGCCAAGTACGTCAGAAGAATGGGCAGATATTCCGATGATTCTTTCGGAAAGTGGTGTGTCTCGTACGCGTGTTGATGAGTGGTTTCGACATCATGGCATCGCACCTAAGATATACGCGCAAGTAACGGGTAACGAAGCGATTGTGAGTATGGTGAGCTTGGGCTTTGGTATCGGCGTAGTGCCAAAAATTGTTCTGGATAACAGCCCATTGGTGGATCGAATTAAAGTGCTAGATGTACAGCCCGAATTGGAGCCATACGATATTGGTCTGTTTACGATGAAGAAAAGCTTGAAGAACCCCTTGGTTGAGGCGTTTTGGGAACTGATGTAAAACGGAACGAAGCTCAATAAATGACACTATATAAACATACGCTGAATTATAACAATATTGCATTTTCTATTATTGTTACTTTATTCAGGACACTGAAACGATTTTAGGTCAGTCAGCACTGCATAGTAAGTTAGCCCTTTATTAGAGGTTTCTTGTGATTTGTTACCTGATTTTTTACCTATTAAGTATCCGCTGGAGGCAATATTAGAAGAACTGGCAAGCGCTGCATTTATGCTTGCCTCTATATCCGAGTCAAAAATATTTTTAAGTGTTTTTAACTCATTAGGCGAGAAGGTTAGATTAGCATTAAAGGCTGCAGTTTTATCTTCACGAGCATCATAGTAAAGTTCATCTGCGCTTAGGGTCATGGTAACGATTTTAAGGCGATCATGATCATTATGCTTTGCGATGAGTCCTTTTATAGCTTCACAATTGATTTGAACACGCTCAATACGAATGCCATTAACGACTGTGTAACCACTTGCTTCTTTATTATAACTCCCAGAAGCTGCATTTTTTGGCTGCTCTAGAACCACTGCACCTCCTTCAAACTTTAGTGATTCTGCCCAGTTGTAAATAACTCGATTGGGAACCAAAGAGTGTTTCTGTACAGCAATTTGCTTAGTACTTAGTGCGTTGTATGTAGCGTCTCGCATATTTTTCTCGTTAACACATATACTGCCATTGTCGATTTTCTCTTTAGTGGCTTGCGTTGACTTCTTAGTGTCGAGGTTTTGTTCCTTGTGTATTTTTGTATTTTCTTCGGTAACACATGCATAGTAAATTCTGCTCGCTTTCACATAGGCTGCCGCCGCTTCACGCTCTGTATATATTGCCGAAAGCAACACAGAGAGTTTCTCTCCACCGTTGTTTGTAGACGAGGGGTAATACTCGCTATAAAACGAAACATTTACCGCTTGATTCTGATCCATATTCAAATCTTGGCAGTTGTTGGTGAAGGGTGAACGAAAACGGCTGGCAATACACACTTGACCTGCTCTTAGGCCAAGTTGTCCATTGAGTGATACATAGGTCGTTTGCACTGGGTGCCCCGAAACTATCCAACGAGAAGGGTTCATTCCTATACCATCATTGGCTGCAACGAGTGTTAAACCGTCGACAACATTTAATTGAGAGTTAGTCGAGCAAGCGGATAATAGCAGCACAGCAGGCAGTAGAGCGGAATGTTTCATGAACCTCTCCTTGGCAAAGCTAATGGGGATACTTTTAAATTAAGCAAATAATCGTCAAAAATCCAGAAAATAGTAAAAAATACATATTTATATATTTACATGTTAAATCTGAGATAAAGCGTAATGCCCCTATTGTTTGCTTTCTACCACCTGCATTTTATTTAGATATCGTGACTCGCTTTTGATGGCTTTACAACGTCCATTTGGTTGAGGTGTTTATTTTTTACTTAGGGGATGAAAGTGAATAGAAGTGACAAGATGTAACCGGAAAGTACTTTGGTTTGCAGTAACGTTTTATGAAGGATCTGCTTTGTAACGCTCATTGCTTTATATAGAAAGCAAAGAGCTTTTCAAGCATCTACTTGAAAAGCTCTTGCGTTTAAAAGACAACTTTAATCTTTTTATTAAAAAGGATTTACTTCCAACCACCTTGGTCCATTAATTTAACCGCTTGGCGATTGTTTTCACCTAATACGCTTAAAGATACCTGATCAGCTTTAAACTCACCGAATGTTGATAAACTTTTTGGTGGCGCAACGCCTTCAATAACAGCGTATTCATTGTTAACCTTCGCGTACCATTCTTGGCTTTGTTTATTGGTTAAGAAATCGATTAATTGCTTAGCGTTTTCAGTGTTTTTAGAAGATGCCGTGATACCAATACCACTGACATTAACGTGAGCACCACGTTCGTTAGCCGCTTGGTTAGGCCAGAACATTTTTAGCTTGTCAAAAACGGCGCGATCATCCGCTTTGTCACTTAAGCCTAGGCGACCAAAGTAATAAGTATTCGCCACGGCGATGTCACAAACGCCTGCTGCAGCGGCTTTAATCTGGTCTGTGTCACCGCCAGCTGGTGGACGGGCAAAGTTAGCAACCAAGCCTTTGATCCATTCAAGAGTTTGTTTTTCACCGTTTGCATCGATCATGGAAGCAACCAAGGATTGGTTGTAGATGTTGCTAGAAGAGCGAATGCAAATTTTGCCTTTCCACTTAGGATCCGCTAAATCTTCGTAGGTTGATAGATCATCAGCAGATACTTTTTCAGGGTTGTAAAGCACTACGCGAGCACGCTGAGACAAGCCATACCAGTAACCGTCACGGTCTTTTAGATGATCCGGTACTACTTTATTGAGGTGGCTTGTTTCAAAAGGCTGAAGCACACCGGCTTCTTTTGCTCGATACAAACGTCCTGCATCAACGGTAATGAATACATCCGCTGGGCTGGCATCACCTTCAGATTGTAGGCGGCTTAGCAAAGCGTCAGCACTGCCTGTGATTAAGTTTACTTTGACGTTATTTTCTTTTGAATAGATATCAAGCAGAGGAGCAATCAGCGCTTCACTGCGTGCTGAATATACGTTGACTTCACCACTGGCGTGGGCAGATGTGCTGCTTAATGCGAGTAGGGTTGTTGCGCCCGCTAGGGTGAAAAGCGATGTTTTTGTTGTTGGACGTTTCATTACAAGGTTCCTATCTATCAGGGTGGGATTTATCAGTTTCTTTTTCTGTGACAGATAGTAATGTAAATCGTTCCCGTTAACATTTATTTTTTTTGATTTCAATTCACGCTGTTGGGTTATGTGGTCTAGTTTTAGTAGAAAAGAAAGACGCCTATCAATGTGACAAAATCGATAGGCGTGGATGAGAAATGCTGGGCGTTTTAAAGTTTAAAAAAGCCGAGTTGTTTTTGAACATCTACACTGCTTTGGGCCATATCAATACCTGAACGTTTGGCCATTTCTGCGCTTTGGTTCGTCAGGCTCTGTACAGAGTGCATTTTCTTCGTAATGTCTTCCGATACTTGAGTTTGTTCTTCGATTGATTGTGCTATTTGCTGTGCTTGCTCAGAGACTCGTTCAATTCCCATGAGAATATTGCTAGTAAGCTTGTTTGTTTCCTCAACTTGCTCCTTAGATGAGTCGGCTAATAATAAGCTGGACTCCATGCTCTTCACAGCTTGACCACTGGCGGTACTGAGTTGTGCTAGGAGTGTTTCGATCTCATTAACGCTGTCTTGTGAGCGCTGCGCTAGCGTTCGCACCTCGTCAGCAACCACTGCAAACCCTCGTCCTTGCTCTCCAGCGCGGGCGGCTTCAATAGCTGCGTTAAGAGCTAACAGATTCGTTTGCTCAGCAATACCACGAATAACTTCTAAAATGGTTTCGATATTGTTCGTTTCTTGGCGTAACTGAATGACAACTTCTCCCGTATTTTTAAGAGAAAATACTAATTTATTGATGGCGTCTAAGGTGCCATTTGCCGTGGATAAGCTGTTTTGTGCCACGGCTCGGATATCACCGGCGGCCTCGGCTGATTGCTGTGTATTATCGGCGATGGTTCGATTATTGGCTGACATCTGATCTAACGCGACGACCACCTGAGTTGTGTTATCCATAATCTGCACGGAAAACTCACCAACCTCTTGATTCACCTTCAATACCTCTTGGCTATTTTCATTCACCTTGTCTACCGAGCTTAGAACACTTGATATAACAGAACGTAGATTTTTGGTTGATGTATTGATGGCATTGCCAAGCTCTGCGATTTCATCACTGCCTGATATTTGCACTGGCTTGTTAAGATAGCCTTGCGCCATGTTCTGTGCAGCATCACGAACCGCCAAAATGCCTCGTACTATGTTGTTAGAAATTAGGTAACTGAGCGTGATTGAGATGGCGATAGCGATCAGAATAGACGTCCAGAAACCGATTTCAATGTCGCCAATTAGGTCTTCTGTTTGTTGCTTTGCTTGTTTTACTTCTTGGTTTGTTTTGTCCGTTAGTGTCGAGAAATAAGCTAATAGTTCATTGTAGGAACCTATGAAAGCCGAAAATACAGGGAAGGGTGCTTTGTTATCCGCTGAATTTTCCATGGCGGTGACGAAGGTCTTGGTTTTGCTTTGGAAATCATTAACGAGAGTCTGAAGTTTTTTAGATTCGCTTGGCTTATTAGTTAGGCCTTTATTTAGCTCATTGATCAGCGAAGGCGTTTTGTTGTAACTGTTGGAAATTGCCTCTAGGTAACCCGGTATTTGTTTATCGAGTGATAATAGATACGCAATTTGTAAGCCTCGCACATTTAGCATGATATCTATTTGAGCTTCCTTCACGCGTTCTACATTGAGTGAGACGTTATGATTCTCTTCATAAAACCGATTAAAGCGATCTGCTAACTCTGTGCTTTTTGACTTTATTAAACTTAATGCCACCAAGAATATAATAATAATTGAGAAAATAAGGGTAATAAATTTCGCTTTCACAGATAGACTGTTCATGTCGGTTCCTTCAACGTAGGTGAGTTTTTTTGGTGCGATTGTTTGCTTTGTTTTAGTGCATACCTTGTAGGGCATTTCTCATGAAAAATCAAAGTAATTCTTATTAAAGAAACATTTACTTTGTCAGAGAAAATGAGAGGTTTGGAATTTCTGTATTTATGCGAGTTTGTATGAGTGTAACTATCAATAAACATTCATATTTCACTATTCCGTTAGGCTTCAAAAAGTGGACAATAGTGGCTCTCTTATCGCTCACTAGTCCATAGGCCATCATGATATCAACCCACTCTACTGAAGATACGGCTTCCCGCCGCGTCCAATACCTGCGCGTGTTTATTTTGGGATTCAGCGCTTTTATCTTTAATACGACAGAGTTTGTTCCTGTTGGCTTGTTATCTGATATCGCGGATAGCTTTTCAACTTCCCCTGCTCAAGTAGGCTGGATGCTGACGGTTTATGCCTGGATAGTGGCGCTGATGTCATTGCCTATGATGCTTCTGACTCGCAAGTTAGAGCGAAAATCTCTGCTAATGGGATTGTTCGCACTTTTTATTATGAGTCATATCTTATCGGTGATTGCGTGGGATTTTACGACCTTGCTGATTAGTCGTATTGGTATTGCTTTTGCGCACGCTGTATTTTGGTCTATTACGGCTTCTATTGCGATTCGAGTCGCTCCACAGGGGAAACATACTTTTGCTTTGAGTGTTTTAGCCACAGGCACTGGATTGGCTATGGTGCTTGGTGTTCCGGCTGGTCGTATTATCGGTCAGTTTATGGGCTGGCGTACTACTTTTGCTGTTATTGCTGTGATTGCGCTGATCATCATGCTGCTTATATATAGACTGTTACCAAATTTGCCTAGTTTGTTTTCTGGCTCTATGAGTAAAGTACCTGAAGTCTTACGCAATCGTGCGTTATTGGTAATGTATTTATTTATCTTCTTGGTGTTCTCCGCTCATTATACTGCTTACAGCTATATAGAACCTTTCTTGAAGGAAGTGGGTGGAGCAAGTGGGCAATTTACTACCACGATTCTACTGTTGTTTGGGATGGCTGGGATTCTGGGGAGTGTGCTATTCAGCTATTTCGGTGATAAGGCTAATGCACAAATGTTGGTATCTAGCGTTGTTATCGTCACATTGTGTAT
The DNA here is from genome assembly GCF_005222245.1 of Marinomonas sp. FW-1. Lineage (NCBI taxonomy): Bacteria > Pseudomonadati > Pseudomonadota > Gammaproteobacteria > Oceanospirillales > Oceanospirillaceae > Marinomonas > Marinomonas sp. FW-1. Next base: position 639,095 of record NZ_CP025987.1, read on the forward strand.
GGGCGTGTTGTATCTTGTGACCCCGAATAAATACTCGCTTATAAGTTGTGTGCTGTTGTGGGGAGCGGCCCTCATGATTATTGGTTTGAGTATGCAGATTCGAGTACTTAATGTTGATGGCAGTGCGGCGGATATTATTATGTCTTTGTACTCAGGCATCATTAATTTAGGTATTGGTGCTGGGGCATTGATTGGCAGCCAAGTTATTCAGATTGTTGGTTTAGAAAGTGTTGGATTCTCTGGCGCTGTATTAGGAGTATGTTCTTTGGGTGTCGCTGTTATGATAGTCAAAAACACGAAAAAATCGGATGGATAGCAGGCTCTTATGTTTACTTGGTTAAATGCGTCTATGACCAGAAAAATCAGCAGCCTTTCATTTGTGCTGTTGGCATTTCTTTTTATTGTGATTCTCTACACGGCTTATAAATCCCAGAAAATTCATAAAGATATTCAAGAAGTCTCTAAAATAGATATTCCTTTATTGGAAGTGATTGCTGATATCGAGATCTTACAACTTAAACAGCATTTGCAGATGGAAACTATCCATTTGAAAGGCGATGCTTTCTTTAAAAGTGAAGCGTTAAAGTCCAAGAGTGCCAAAAGGTTCAATGAGTTTAATAATCAGTTGTCAGTACAACTTGATAAAGCGGTTAACATTCTTCATCAAGGCATGAAGTTTGGCAGTGTTCGCATTGGTGTGGATGAGCATTTGTCCTTGATTGAACAAATCAATAAGTTACACAGTCATCGAATCGCTTTTGAGGATGAATTTTCACAGTTTATTAAGAGTGACCATACAGGGTATGAATCGTCTTGGGAAGCGTTGGAGAAACAAGATAATTTATTAGATGATGAAGCGAATGACTTGTTGATTAACATTGATCAATTGACTGTAAAAGTCGCCTCGCTGGTTGAGCAGCAAGAGCTTGATTTTATGATCATGAATGCGGCTTTGGGTCTTTCCGCTTTGGTTATCGGGGGCTATTTAACGCTTTATACGATTTTGTCTTTTCGACGTAAGGTAGGGGCTTTGCGTGGGCAAATAGAAACGCTGCATCGTACTATTTCTCCTGACGAAGATAGCCATATCTCCCGTCATCAAGGCTCAGACGAACTTGATGAACTGGAAAGAGACTTAAAGCTATTAATGGGACGTTTGTTCCTTGAAAAAGAAAACCGTGATGAAGTCGAAACTCAACTGCTTGAATTAGCAACCCGAGATAAACTCACGGGTGTGTTTAATCGCCATAAATGGGATGAACACATTAAAGATGAATTGGCGTTGGCCAATCGCGGGCATCATTTTAGTTTGATCTTGCTCGACGTCGATCACTTCAAAAAGATTAACGACACTCATGGTCACGATGTGGGCGATACGGTGTTAAAGCTGTTGGTTAAGGCTTTAAAAAGACGGCTTCGTGAAACCGATATTCTTTTTCGTGTTGGTGGGGAAGAGTTCGCGATTTTACTAAGGGACACGCATCTTGAAGATGCAAGTCGGTTGGCTGAACAACTGCGTAGAAAGGTTGAAGCAATTGACGAAGACAATGTGCCTCAATTTACCATCAGTTTAGGTGTGACCGAATACCAAAATTCTGATAATCAAAAAAGCATCGTAAAACGTGCTGATGTGCTGTTATACGAAGCCAAAGATGCAGGGCGTAATAGCGTCTTTTCAGGCTGATGTTGCTCTGTTTTTTTGTTTGGCCTTATGGGATATCGGTCGATATAAAGAAGAGACTTTTAAAAATCGACAGACCATTCACAAGAATGTCTACTTCATGCAAGCTATCGTAATACACCCGAGTGATGGCTTTGTAAGGGGTTGGTCTATCATCAATTGTTCAGCAGTGTCTGCTAAAAGGTCTGGGTTTTTGTAATAAAACCCTTTTCCCTGTATTAATGCTACACTGGTTTGTCACCGCAATGATCCATGCCTGCCATGACCGACTAGCGTTTACCGCTAAGAATTTCTTTCAGTCCACTTCATATCTTTTATCCATCAATAAATGACGTAAGCATTTTAATATTACTTTAAACATCAGTTTGTCAGCGTTCTGATCGCGCGTTCATGAACTCAAACAGGTTTTATTTTTTTAAGGAAACAGTATGAGTCAATTAACTTTCGGCGTGATTGGTACATCTAGAAAAACAGATGAGCGACGTTACCCTATTCATCCAGAACACTTAGCGCGTATTCCTGAATACCTTCGTCACCGTTTAATCTTCGAAGAAGGCTATGGCGCAGCATTTAATATTTCTGATGATGAAATCGCTGCGCAAACAGGCGGTATTGCCACAAGGCATGACATTTTGGCCGACATTGGTGCCGTGATTATTGCCAAACCTGTCTTGGCTGATTTAGAAGAATTACGTGAAGGCGGTATTTTGTGGGGGTATGTTCATTGTGTTCAGCAACGTGAAATTACTCAAGCAGCATTAGATCGCAAACTCACTCTGATCGCTTTTGAAGATATGTTTGTCTGGTCACCATCAGGGCAAGTTGGTCGTCATACGTTTTATAAAAATAACGAGATGGCTGGCTATTGCGCGGTGATTCATGCCTTGCAGTTAAAGGGGATTGATGGTCATTATGGAAATCAACGTAAGGTCATTATTTTTAGTTTTGGCGCAGTAAGTCGTGGTGCGATTTATGCCCTAAAAGCCCATGGCTTTCGTGATATCACTATCTGTATTCAGCGGCCAGACCACGAAGTGCGAGAAGAGGTGCTTGATTGCCATTACGTAAAAATACGCGAGGGTAAAAAGGGGGAAGCCCGTATGGTTGTTGTCGAACACGATGGTATGGTTCGTCCTTTGACGGGGTTGATCAGTGAAACGGACATTATCGTGAATGGTACTTTCCAAGAAACGGATCATCCGACCAATTTTATTATCGAATCCGAAGCGGATTCATTGAAACCGAATTGTTTGATCATAGATGTGAGCTGCGATGAAGGCATGGGCTTTTTCTTTGCTAAGCCGACCAGCTTCCAAGAGCCAATGTTTCAGTACAACACTATCGACTATTATGCGGTCGATCATACGCCAAGCTACTTGTGGGAAAGCGCTACACGCTCAATTTCTGCCGCTTTGATTGTCTACTTAGAAAACGTCTTAGAAGGCCGTGAGCATTGGCAGCAAAACGAAACCATTCGCCGCGCGATAAACATCGATGAAGGCGTGATTAAAAATCCGTTGATCTTATCTTTCCAGCATCGAGAAACCACACCGCCTTATGCCGCTTTAATGGCTTAATAAAAACGATATTGGCTAACCTAGCGGGCTATTTTTCTTAGTCACGTTAGGTTTATGCCATGATATTTTGATCAACGGTTTACACTGTTTTTAACTAGTACTAGATGCGGAAACGATCTACTAATTTGCTTGTGTTGATAGATTTTCGGTCAATTTTCTGTGAAGAGCGCATAACTTGTGCGCCATCTTCTTAGTCTCTCTGGGTACGTTCTACATCGAGCAAAAATGAAAAGTATCTATATATGCCCCTGGAGTGATTGAGCTAAACCAACGGGGTTCTATTTAAAGTAGTCACATGTCTGAGTTGCTTGAACATATAATGTAACAAAGTGTTAATGTTTGTTATTATTTGAAATACTATTTTAATGCATAAACGCTATACGAAATGTCAGTGACCAAGGGGTAAAAGATGTTCATCGCTGTTTATGAGTTTGAAATCAAAGAAGGGACAGAAACGTCTTTTCGTGCTGCATGGCTTGAAGTTACGAAGGCTATTTATAAGAACTGTGGTAGCTTTGGCTCAAGGCTGCATACGTCCGATAAATCGAATGTTTTGGTGGGTTATGCGCAATGGCCCAGTCGAGAACAATGGGAACAAATTAGCGACCTTGATGACGAGAGTTACCAACGTGCCCGTAAAGAAATGCGTAATTGTTTAGTTAAGTCGAAAACGGTTTACGAGCTGGATGTATGTGAGGATTATTTGCAAACTTCTGCTGCATTAGAGTGATATCCAAAGTTTTATAAAATGGTCAGCTTTACATTTGTATTTAATCTAAAAGGATCTTTAGTTGGGGCAACTATACAATAAACTCTTTCATCCCGTGAAAGATGATACCTCTAATTGGACGCCTATTGGTCGTTATAATAAACGAGTGAAGAATCTCATCTTGTTTGGTGGTTATGCGACCGTTTTTTGCAGTCTTATTTGGGGCTTATATTATTTGAGCCGAGAAAACTGGCCACATTTCATTATTAATCTGATTTCTATCATTACCGGTATCACAATACTTTTGCTGGCCTATGGCAACCATTTACGCAGTGGTGCAATTATTATGTGTCATGCTCTGCTGTTTACAGTGGTGATGGCGTCTTTGAGTGATATCCCAATGAATGGCGTGCCTCGTTCTGTTCATATGAACCTGCTGCCAGTCATTGCCGCTACCTTTCTTATTTTCCATCGAGAAGGGTTTTATCTGCGTTTGATTTTACCGATTATTGGTCTGATTTTCTTTCTTGCTCTCGCTCTCAATGTGATGCCAATTCCCTCGACTGATTTGGCGGCTCCTGCTGAGGGGCGTTTAGTCGGTGTATGGATAAATCATATCACCGGAATTGTTGGTGTGAGTATTGTCATCGTTATGATGCAGTCGGATATGAATGCACGTAGCGCTTTGGAAAAGGATATGCGCCAAGCGATTGCCCGTGGTGAATACCGTTTTCACTATCAACCACAGATTGATGAATCGGGCCGTGTTTTTTCTGTAGAGGCGCTTTTGCGCTGGTACCATCCTTCTCGGGGGAGTGTCTCTCCGATGGAGTTTATTCCGTTAGCGGAGGAAACCGGGCTAATTATTCCTATTGGTGAATGGGGGTTGCGAACGGCTTGTGCACAGCTGGCAGAATGGGCGAAGTCTCCACAAACCGCTCACCTTATTATCGCGGTTAATGTTAGTGCCACGCAGTTTCGTCAGCCAGACTTCGTTCAGGAAGTGAAGAGTATTCTATTATTGAATGGTGCTGAGCCTTCAAGGCTGAAGTTGGAGCTGACTGAAACCGCATTGGCGGATGATATCGACGCTGTTGTGACAAAAATGCAGGCTTTGAAAGAGATAGGAGTTACTTGGTCATTAGATGACTTTGGGACAGGCTATTCTTCGCTAAGTTTACTTAAGCGTTTACCTTTGGATCAGCTGAAGATTGATAAGTCTTTTGTCAGCGATTTGTTGTCTGATGAACGTAGTGTTGCCATTATTAATACACTTGTTGATTTAAGCAAAACTTTGAATTTGACGGTGATTGCCGAAGGGGTTGAAGATGAAAAACAGCTCTCGGCGCTTAAATCAATAGGCTGCTTGTCCTATCAAGGGTATTTGTTTAGTCGTCCTTTACCTATCTCAGAACTAAACGATTTAATTATGAGTGAACATGCGGTGAGTCACACTCCTAACTCTTTAGAGTTGGTGTACTGACACATTTAGTGGTCACTGCCATCATTAAATAAATGGATAATTTATGCAGTACGTATTTGTGCTGCTTATTCCTTTAAATGAATCTTGTTTGCTGGCCTTTGCCCTTAAAAGAATGGACGAAAGCACGTGTCGAAAATACTTGTATAAGAAAATAAGTACTTAGAGTCACTATTGGTAGGTTTTAAAGAATGGTCGATTAGACGGATAAACTCCGCCTAATCTGTTTTATATCGATTTTTGTTAGCTATTTCTTATAGCCTAGCTTCTCAGAAATACTGCTCGCTGCTTCTTGTAGCAAGTTGACATACTGATCGAATTTTTCGCTAGAGTGGCGCAATGTCGGAAAGGACACGCTAAGCCCAGCTATAACATTGCCGAGTCTGTCATATATAGGAGCCGCGATGCAGCGCAATCCTTCTTCTTGTTCTTCATTATCGACGCCATAGCCCTGGCTTTTCACCTCTTTTAATTCTTCCAATAGTGAATCAACAGAGACGTGGGTCTTTGAGGTCGAAGGAATAAAGTCTACTTTTTCAAAAATTTGTCTAATGTCACTCTCTGAGCGTTCAGCTAAAAGCACTTTACCAATCGCCGTTGAATACAACGGATTGCGCCCACCGATACGTGATTGCATTCGCAGATTGTATTGCGCATCGACTTTGTAGATGTAGATAATACTATCGCCATCCCGAACACCTAAATGCAGTGCTTCTTTTGTCTTCTCGCCAATGCTTGCCATGTAAGGCTCGGTCAAAGACACTAGATCAACATACTCCAAAGCCTTTGAACTGACTTCAAATAACTTTAGTGTGAGCCAGTAACGGTCATCGTCGCCTTCTTGGGAAACAAACCCTAGCATCTTCATGGTTTGTAAGAAGCGATAGACTGTGCTCTTTGAGCTCATGACTATTTGTGATAACTCGGTGATGCCAAGCGATTTGTGTTCAGCTAAGGCTGTGATAATGGCGAACATTTTCATCACAGATGAAACTGGTTCAATTTGCAGGCCGTTTTCTTCGTTTTTCATAAATTTCATTTTTTTTGAAATGGGATTTTGTCTGTCAACTATATGACATTTTTATATCTAACAACACCCCATTCCATTTAAATGCACGTTAACGTGCAAGCCAACCGCCATCTACAGCTATGGTATAGCCATGAACATAACGAGAAGCTTCTGATGCTAAAAAGACGATTGGGCCAGCCATGTCGTCAGGTGTTCCCCAGCGAGCGGCAGGGATTCGGCCGAAAATTTCTTCAGATCTACTTTCATTGGCTCTTAGGGCTTCCGTATTATTAGTCGCCATGTAGCCCGGAGCAATGGCGTTTACATTAATGCCATGTTTTGCCCACTCGTTAGCGAGTGATTTTGTAACGCCCATAACCGCACTTTTCGATGCTGTGTATGAAGGGACTCGAATACCGCCTTGGTATGACAGCATAGAGGCGATGTTAATGATATTGCCTTGCGTACCTTGAGCAATGATTTGTTTGGCAAAGCCTTGAGACATAAAAAAGAGCGTTTTGATATTGAGATCCATGACCTCATCCCAGTCTTTTTCGGTAAAATCTATTGCATCGTTACGACGTATGATTCCAGCATTATTCACAAGAATGTCGACTTTTCCAAAAGTGGAAACAGCTTCTTTTAGAACATGATCAATGCTTTCCATTTTGCTCATGTCTGCATTCACGTTATGAAATTTTCGCCCTGTTTTTTTTATCAAATCAATTGTTTCTGCAGGGTTGCTTCGATTAACCCCAACGATGTCTGCGCCAGCATTTGCAAGTGCGAGCGCCATGCCTTGTCCAAGACCTGTATTGCATCCAGTGACAATGGCTACTTTACCTGTCAGATCGAACATAGTAATTCCTCTTTATTATAGTGACAGCTGTATGCATCACGGCTGTATGACGTATTGTAGAGCTATACTAGAAGAACAGAGCATAAATGACAATGTTGATTTTATTTTATTAAAACATCATTTCATTTTTATTTTACTTGCCTATGAAAAATATTGAATATTGTTTTTCTATTGGTATAGTTGGGTGGCGTGATATGAGCATATAAATCATGGCTGTTGCCTAACCAAAAAGCTGGAATGCAGTGGTTTTTGCATGAAGCGAGTGTCTTGCTTATTAATTCAGAACTGCGATACCGCAGCTTCTACAACAATAATCACTTAGAATTATTCAGACAAATTAGGAGAAGATGATGAAAATTGCACTAATGATGGAGAATAGCCAAGCGGGGAAAAACGCAACGATTTTGGAGCAACTCAATACAGCGGTAGAGCCATTTAATCATGATGTATTCAATGTCGGAATGGATGGCGAGAACGATCATCATCTGACTTATATCCACTTAGGCATCATGGCAAGTCTGTTGTTGAACTCAAAAGCGGTGGACTTTGTTGTTTCTGGCTGTGGCACAGGGCAGGGCGCTATGATGTCGCTTAATGCTCACCCTGGCGTAGTATGTGGTTACTGCTTAGAGCCATCTGACGCGTTTTTGTTTAATCAAATCAACAACGGTAATGCTATTGCTATGGCATTCGCTAAAGGGTTTGGTTGGGCTGCAGAACTGAATGCTCGCTATATCTTTGAAAAAGCCTTCTCAGGCCCTCGTGGTCAGGGCTATCCAGTAGAGAGAAGAGAGCCGCAAGTGAAAAATGCGGGTATTCTTAATCAAGTGAAAGCGGCGACAATGAAAGACAGCTATTTAGATGGGCTAAAAGCGATGGACCAAGAATTGGTTCGTACAGCCGTAGCAGGAAGTCGCTTCCAGCAATGTTTCTTTGATAATAACCAAGACCCAGAGATCGAAGCTTACGTACGTTCATTGATTTAATCTAAGCAGTATCCTTCATTCTTAAATAATAAAGGCGCTTCAGCATTGAAGCGCCTTTATTTTTTCGACTTTTTTCCAGCGATTCCTAATTGAGCTTTAAACCAACATCCTCATAGACCGAAGAATTTCGGTAAGAATAGCGTGATCACTGGCACATAAGAGATCAGCGCGAGCAAGCTAAATAGAACGAAGTAGAAAGGAGCAAGGGCGACGATGACTTTTTCGACTTTCACCTTGGCAACAGTGGCGCCAACGAACAAGCCAGTCCCGACAGGCGGAGTGATGGTACCGATGGCGAGGTTGAACACCATGACAACACCGAAGTGCACAGGGTCGTAGCCAACTTTCATGGCTATCGGAAGCAAGATCGGCGTGAAGATCAAAATCGCCGGCCCAATGTCCATAAAGCAACCAATAACCAGTAATAAAATATTGATGATCAGCATAACCATGATCGGATCGTTAGAAATTCCTAGAATCAAAGCCGATATCGCTGCAGGAATGCCAGTGAATGCCATGGCGAAGGATAAGGTGGCTGATGCCGCTAAGAGCAACATGATGGTGCCAGTAATGTGTGATGTTTCAATTAGGAACTTAGGCAAAGCACGAAGCGGTGTGGTCTTGTGAATGAAAAATGCCAAGATCATAGTGTAAATGACCGCAATCCCAGAGGCTTCTACTGGCGTCACTACGCCCATGACAATCCCACCAATAATAAAGACGATGAGAAATAAGCTAGGAATCGCATCAAGAGTGATCTTAACGGCTTCTTTAAACGGTACTCGATCCGATAAAGGGTATTTGCGTTTTTTGGCAATAATAATTGTGACCAACACTAATCCTAGAGCCCAAATAACACCAGCCACAGCACCGCCCAAGAACAAGGCCGCGACAGATGTCCCACCGGAAATTAACGAGTAAATGATAAAAGCCGTGGTTGGTGGCACCAACATGCCCGTTGGGGCCGAGGCAATATTTACAGCCGCAGCAAATGATCTGTCATAGCCTTCTTTGGCTTGAATCGGCACCATGACGCTACCAATAGATGTTGACGCCGCAATGGCAGAACCTGAAATACAGCCAAATAATACATTACCCGCGATGTTGGTTTGGGCTAAAGAACCAGGAATGCGTCCAGCGAGCAGTTTGGCGAAATTCACCAAACGAATAGCAATGCCGCCAGAGTTCATGATGACGCCAGAGAGAATGAAAAACGGTACGGCTAGTAGAGAAAAGCTATCTAAGCTTGCCACCATTTTTTGGGCGGAAGTAAAGAGCGCCATGTCCACAGGCACCATCATAGTGACAGCGGCTAGTGACGAAGCAACTAAGGAAATGGCCAGTGGTAACCCTAAAAGAGACAGGATAGAAAACGTAATAATGAGCACAAGGCTCGCTTCACCCGCCATGTTTATTCTCCCATGCTTAGTGGTTGATCGATATCAGAGTCAGTCTTGGTGTTCATTGGCTCTTTTAATACATCAATCAAATTCAAAATAGCGTACAAAATCAGCAATACTCCGCAGACGGGTAAAGCAGCGTAAAAACTCGACATCGGCATTTGCAGTACAGCGGTGAGTTGTTTAGATGCGATTTGCATGCTGTGCAACCCCCCCAGAATCAGTACATAGATGCTGAAAATAATAAAACTAATAGGAACTAACATCTTAAGGAGTTTTTGAAATCTACCGCGCGAAAGATCGCGCAGTAGATCAATGGCCATATGAGAACCACGGCCAGCAGAATAAGCAGCTCCTAATAGAGACAACCAAACCAATCCTAACCTTAGTAACTCTTCTGTGTAGGTCGAAGGGTCGTTGAATACATAGCGGCTGATCACCTGCCAGCTAAGTATCACGACCATACTAAGAAGTAAGAAGGAACACGTTGTCCCTAGACAGATGTCTAAGAAACGTCTTATTTTGGGCATTATTTTGACTCCGCTTGCTGGCGGATTGCCTGATAAACCTTATATTTTTCCGGATCTGATTTTAGCTCGTCATACATCGGCTGAACGGCTGCCTGGAACTCGCTGACATCTGGATAATAAAAGGTTACGCCAAATTGCTCTTCGCTCATGGTTTTCGCGTCGTTTACGGCTTTTGTCCATGCTTGCTTTTGAAACTCAGTAGACTCTTGTGCCGCTTCTTTAACCGCTTTGCGCTGATCTGGCGTCAAGCGATCCATGGTGGCTTTAGATATCAAAACGATATCAGGTACACGAGAATGCACATCGTAAGAGTAGTGCTTAGCCACTTCGGCATGACGAGCAATTGTTAGGGCAAACTCGTTATTCTCTGCACCATCTAGTACGCCTTGTTGAATCGACGAATAGACATCAGCTTGGCCCATAGCGATAGGTGAGCCACCCAGCATTTTGACCATCTTAATGGAGGTCGGGCTTTGCATTACGCGGATTTTAAGACCTTTTAGGTCATCCACATTGCGAATGATTTTTTCTGAGGTATAGAAGCTACGAGCACCACTGTCGTAATAGGTTAGTCCCAAAATGCCTTCGTCTTTTGATGACTCATAAATCGGTGTGGTGATTTTCGGGTTATCCATCACATTATAGAAATGCTCTTGGCTATCAAATAAGTATGGCATAGAGAAGACACCATACACAGGGGCGAAGCTTTCCATTAGGCCACCACTGACTTTGGTCATATCCAAAAGGCCTGCTTGTAGTAGTTCGACCATTTCTCGCTCGCCGCCAAGTTGGCTATCAGGAAAAAAGGTGACGGTCACATCGCCTTTTGTTTTCTGATCAACCAATTCGGCAAATTTCTTCATCGCTTCTACGGTTGGTGTCGCGTTGCTCGCGTAGCCAAAACGTAAGTTTTCCGCATAAGCGGATGCGGAGGCTAGCCCTAAGCTTATTAGGGTAAGTGCGGTAGTAAATAATTTGGTTTTCATTTTCTTATCCTTTTTATGTTTATTGTTGATCTAAGAAATTGATAGCTAGATTTCCAATTAATCTCAGCTAGATATAGCGACGTAGATACTCGCTAAGACATAAAATCGCCATGGCTTGTCCATAAGGCATCGAGGTGATTTTGATGTTTTTGTAATACTCTAAATCGTCACCCATAGCGGTCCCGAAAGAGGTGTTTTGCAGTTCGCCTTGTGCGTCAATGTTGCCATAGACCGCTTTGATGGCTTTTTCTGCAACAGGTAAGTAATCACTGGAGAGATAACGTTTGCGTACGGCTTTTAAAATGCCATAGGCAAATCCTGCGGAGGCAGAGGCTTCTAAATAAGTGCTGCTATCGTCTAGTAATGTGTGCCAAAGGCCGTCACTGTGTTGTAGTGCGCTGAGTGCTTTCACTTGGCGTTCTAAAGTAGACAATAAGAAACGGCGAATCGGATCGTTTTCGGCCAAATCCAATAGTTCAATGAATTCAGGAATCACAATGGTGACCCAGCTATTACCGCGGGCCCATAAAGCATCGGCAAAGTTGTGGTTACCTTCAAACGTCCAGCCGTGAAACCACAGGCCACTTTTTGAATCCATCAAGTATTGAATATGAGTTAAAAATTGGTATTTTGCTTCTTCCACATAATCGGGTTTATTAAGCAATTTACCTATCTTGGCGAGCGGTAAAACACTCATCATTAAGGTGTCGTCCCACATTTGGTTGTGGTTCACGCTGTTGTAAACGATATGTTGCAAACCGCCTTCTTGAACGCGCGGCATTTCGTACATCACCCATTCTGCCCATTCTTCCAGATAAGGAATCCAGGACTCTTTTGGTGTGCGTTCATGCAAACAGGCCAGCGTTAAAAAGGGCGCAACTGTATTGATGTTCTTGGTTGGCGTGCCTTCGCTGAGGCGTTCTTCAAACCAGTCGTGAATAATTTTTAGCGTGTCTGGGTTATTGGTTATTTGCCAATATTTAAACAAGCCATATAAGCCAATGCCATGGGTCCATTCCCAGCCAGCCCAACCTTTGGTGTCAATAACTCGACCATCCTCAAGGCGTAGCAAAAAATCGCCAGTAGTGTCTTCAATATTGATAAGGTTTTGAGTCAAAAGATCGATTGCTTCTACGGTTTGAGGCTTAGAAATAACGTACTTCTTTTGTCTTAGTAGTTCATGCATTTTTAATCCCTTTATTATTTTTGGATTGGCTTCATGTCTTGTTGACTATAAATGACAATATACCTATTTAAAACGAACGTCTAAAATTATGCTTTTGTCATTTATATTTTAATAAAACATCGTTTCTAAATTGAAAAAAACTAAAAAAATATAGCCTCTATGCAAGACTATATTTTCTCTTATGCTTTCTCGCTTGCTAGTTACACAATTCCCGACCCTGTTTTAGTCGGGTCTGCAGGTCGAGATTTAGCAACGGCAGCACGATAGCCACTTGCTCGGTAGCAGCCAACTGGATCAATGGCGCCACCTGTTTGTAAACGGGCCATTTGTAAGATAGGCTCAACATCCAAATTGTAGGCCTGCTTTAAGCTGGCCTGTGCCATCATTGGATCATTTGCTTCTTGATATTGAGCTAAGGCTTGGCGATCAACGAGTAAACTTTTCACGAAGGCGCGTTGTACTTCGGCCGCACTGTACATCAAACTTTCGACAGGATCAGTCACGTTGTGGGATTGATCCAGCATATAGAATGGGCTGTACGCAGGGTCTTGGCTGCGGATGTCTGTTAGCTCGTTGAATATCAAGAACAGCTGATAAGGATTGATAGAGCCGCTGTCTAAATCGTCATCACCGTATTTACTGTCGTTAAAGTGGAATCCGCCAAGCTTGCCGAATTGCGCAAGACGGCTAACGATCATTTCGATATTGACGTTAGGTGCATGATGCCCTAAATCGACTAGAGACAAACAACGTTCACCCGTTTCTTTGGCGGCAAGATAGCTGCTGCCCCAGTCCTGAATCACGGTCGAGTAGAATGCAGGTTCAAAGATTTTATGTTCCAACAGCATGTTCCAATCGTCTGGCAGGTTGTTGTAGACCTCTTTGATGCTTTCTAAATAATGCGTGAAGCTGTTTTTAAAGTGTTGTTGGCCGGGAAAATTTGAGCCATCACCTACCCAAACTGTTAATGCTTTAGAACCGAGCTTTTGGCCTAATTCCACCACGTCGATATTATGAGCAATGGCTTGCTCTCGCACAGCTTTGTTGGTGTGCGTCAAACTGCCGAATTTATAGGATTCTTCTTGGCCAATTTGGTCTTGGAAAGTGTTGGAGTTCATCGCGTCAAAATGCAGGCCGTATTGTTCGGCATACTGGCGAAGTTCGTTTGGATCGTTTGGACGATCCCAAGGGATATGTAGAGACACAGCTGGTGTCGCTTGTGATAACAATTGAATAACTGAACAGTCATCCAGCTTTTCAAAAATATTGCGTGGTTCGCCTAAGCCTGGGAAGCGAGCGAAACGGGTGCCACCTGTGCCAACACCCCAAGATGGAACAGCAACGGTAAACTGCTTAGCTTGCTCCAAAATAGTGTCGATTTTCACACCGGAGCGATCCAGTTTTTCCGCCAGCGCGTTGTAATCACTTGTGACGGCGGCTTCCTGCTTGGCGTTGTGTTCTTGCAGCAAGTTTTGATCAATGAGCTGTTTCATGGTGAATCCTTTTTTATTTTTTAGGGACTTTGCGCGAAGTCTCTAATATGCGCAAAGTCCTCGTTGCTCTTTTGAGACAAGGTTCTTTTCACTGAACTAGCGAGTAAAAGATGGCGCATGCCCCGCATCAACATTCAGAATATTCCCTGTCGATTTAGACGACGCGTCAGACGCAAAGAAGTAAATGGCCTCGGCAATGTCTTCAGGGAAAACATTCAGCTTCAGCATACTGCGTTGGCGATAATGTTCTTCTAAATCATCTGTAGACAGTTTGTATGCACTGGCTCTTTCTTCTTTCCATTTGCCGGTCCAAATTTTTGAACCACGTAAAACCGCATCTGGGTTTACCACGTTTGAGCGGATGCCAAGCGGCGCACCTTCCAAAGCAACACAGCGAGCAAGCTGAATCTCAGCGGCTTTTGCTACGCAATATGCGCTGGCGTTTGCACTGGCCACCAAGCCATTTTTACTGGCGATAAACACCATATTGCCGCCCATGTTCTGTTGTTTTAGCAGACTAAAGGCTTCACGAGCAACTAAGAAGTAACCAGTTGATAAGATGCTTTGGTTTTTATTCCAGAGAGCAAGAGTGGTTTCTTCTAATGGTGCAGAAGACGCGATGCCTGCGTTGGAGACAACAATATCCAAACCACCAAAGGCGACAGCGCAATGTTTCACTGCACGGATAACATCGTCTTCGTTAGTCACATCCATCTTGATGCTAGACGCGGAATCTTTACCAAACTCGCCGATGATATCTGCTTGTGCCGTTGTCAGAGCGTCTTCGTCTATGTCCATCAATACTATGTTGGCACCTTCTTTGGCTAGACGTTTTGCCGTCGCCAGACCAATGCCGCCAGCGGCACCTGTTACCAAGGCGATGTGGCCTGCTAAGGATTTTGGTTTTGGCATACGTTGCAGCTTGGCTTCTTCCAGTAGCCAATATTCGATGTCGAAGGCTTCTTGTTCTGGCAAACCAACGTATTCGCTCACGCTGTCTGCGCCACGCATGACATTAATGGCGTTAACGTAGAATTCCCCTGCGATACGAGCAGTGGCTTTGTCTTTGGCAAAAGACAGCATGCCGACACCAGGTATCAAGTAAATCACTGGGTTTGGATCGCGCATGGCTGGGCTGTTGTCGCGTTTACAACGGTTGTAGTAACCCGCGTAATCTTCACGGTAGTCAGCAAGGCTTTTGTCTAGCGATTCAATCACTTCATCCAGGTTGTCTTTCTGGGGATCATAAGCCACCACAAATGGACGAATTTTCGTGCGTAAAAAATGGTCTGGGCAAGACGTACCAAGCTTGGCAAGACGGTCTAAGTCTTTGGAATTGACAAACTGCAATACTTCTTCGGACGCATTGAAGTGACCAATTTGACGTTGTTTTTCACTGGTCTTTCCACGAATCAATGGCATCAGGCTTGAAACCACTTGTTGGCGTTTGTCTTCAGGCAGTGTTTTAAATCGCTCGCCCCCAAATGCGGCTTTGCCAGCGCTTTTTTGTTCTAGCCAAGTTTGCGCTTTGTTGATTATGTTTAGTGAGTTCAGGTAACAATCTTTGTTGCCATTGGACCAAGTGAATAGGCCGTGACTTTCTAGTACGACGCCTTTCAAGTGTGGGTTTTCGGTGGCGATTTTATGTAAGTCCATGCCTAACTGAAAACCCGGACGACGCCAAGGAAGCCAGCCAATTTCGCCATTAAAAATCTCTTCTGTTAGCTGCTTGCTATTTTTGCTTGCCGCAATAGCAATGACAGCATCTGGATGAAGGTGATCCACATGTAGGTAAGGCAAATAGGCGTGAAGAGGTGTATCGATACTGGCTGCGCGGGAGTTTAGGTTATAAGTACAGTGAGGCAGGTAGGCTACCATCTCATCTTCAAATTCT
This sequence comes from Marinomonas sp. FW-1, assembly GCF_005222245.1. Lineage (NCBI taxonomy): Bacteria > Pseudomonadati > Pseudomonadota > Gammaproteobacteria > Oceanospirillales > Oceanospirillaceae > Marinomonas > Marinomonas sp. FW-1. Next base: position 654,885 of record NZ_CP025987.1, read on the forward strand.
ACGCCACGATAAAGTGGTAAAAGTTGGTTTAGCTTATCCATATAAAGTGTTGAAAAGCCGTCTAACCCCATAGAGCCAATGTCACCGCCAGAGCCTTTTACCCATAATACGGTGGTCTTTTCTCCAGTAAGTGTGTCGTTCATTTCGATTTTTGCTGAGGTGTTGCCGCCACCGTAGTTGGTCACGCGCATGTCAGAACCAAGCAAGTTTGATCGATATTGCAATAGTTCAGGTTCGCTTAGAAGAGCTGCTTCAGCATCGTTCCAAAGATTGGGGAGTAGATTAGTAGACATCGTTTAACCTCAAGTTTTGTCTTATTTAACGGCCTATAGCTCTGTTTTATGGCCATTTATCAAAGACTTAAATTTTATTTTTGTTATGAACAATCAGCGGGTTAGAATGATTGATAGATTTCATGTTAAAACAAAAATAATCATTTTCAAGCATTATTTATCTTTTTATGTGTTTTTGTGATTGATAGTGCTTGATAATGATTGAAAATTAATTATATTGATTATCGAGGATTGAATCGATGCACGAAATTGAAAGGCATAGAGTGATCTTGTCTGAAGTTGAAGCTCGACCGATTGTGACGGTAGCGCATTTAGCCGATGTGTTAGGTGCTTCAGAAGCAACGGTTCGAAGAGATATCAGCTTTTTAGACAAGCAAAAGAAACTGCGTCGGGTGCGAGGTGGGGCGGAAGCTATTAATCCTCCTTCTGATGTGAGTTTGTTGGGAAGGCCTTACTCAGTTAGTCAAACGATTAACATGGACATAAAACGTTGTATTGCAAAAGCGGCGGTAGATTTATTATCGGATAATATGTCGATAATGATCAGCGGCGGCACAACGACAGCGGCTATGTCTGAGTTTATGCGTGGCTTAAAGCTGCAAGTGCTGACCAATTCGTTTTCGATTGCTGATCAATTGATTAAAAAGAGTAAATGCAGCGTGACCGTGCCGAGCGGAAAGATCCATCGGGAACAGAACATTATTTTGAGTCCGTTCCCAGATGATATTTCTAACCACACGTACGCTGATGTTCTTTTTATTGGTGCATACGGCATTAATTCTCACGGTGTGATGGAGACAGATCCACAAATCGTACAAGCGGTAATGAAATTGATAAATCGAGCAGATCAGCGGGTGCTTTTGGTTGATAGTACAAAGTTTCAAAACCGATCAAGTATGATCATTTGTCCTCTTTCACAGATAGATATCGTCATCACGGACGATGGGATAGATAACAAGAGTAAAGAAGTGATCAAAGCGGCAGGGTGTCGATTGATCATAGTAGAACAACAAAAACAATAAACCGCGTCTCTGATCCGACAATTTCCTGTTGTGTGATGATGAGCGCGCTCTTGGAGATAATTATGAAAAACAAACTCATCACGGCATGTGTGTTGGCTTCTGCAACTTTATTTGCTTCTGCTACGTATGCGGCGGATCAGGTTCGGGTGGCGTTGTTAGTAAAAGCGTTAGGTATTGGCTTTTTTGAAGCGGCGTACCGCGGTGCAGAAGAAGCTAAGAAAGAGTTGGGAGATGTAGAAGTTATCTACACCGGGCCAACTTCAACGACAGCAGAAGGTCAGATTGAAATAATTAACTCGCTTATCGCGCAACGTGTTGATGCCATTGCCGTATCAGCAAACGATGCGGATGCCTTGGTTCCTTCCTTGAAAAAAGCCCAACAGCGTGGCATTAAAGTCATTTCTTGGGATTCTGGCGTAGGCAAAGAGGGACGCCAAATTCACTTAAACCCTTCCAGTAATAGCTTAATTGGCGAAATGAATGTGCAGCTTGCGGCTGACGCCATTAAAGCTAAAGGCAAGGAGTCTGGTACTTTTGCCATCTTGAGTGCAACGCCAACCTCCACCAACCAAAATATTTGGATTGGTGAAATGAAGAAATCCCTTAGTAAATTCCCTAATCTTAAACTTGTCGATACGGTTTACGGTGATGACTTAGCGGATAAGAGTTTCCGTGAAGCCACTGCCTTGATCAAAAATCACCCAGACCTAGATGTTATCGTGGCACCGACTACTGTCGGTATTTTGGCCGCAGCGCAAGCCGTTAGCGACTTAGGCTTAACAGGCAAAGTGTATGTGACAGGTTTGGGTCTTCCTTCTGAATTAGCAGGTCATGTGCACAGTGGTGCCATTCATAGCTTTGCTATCTGGAACCCAATCGATCTTGGTTATTCAGCAACCATGCTGGCGTACAACCTTGTGAAAGGTAAAGGTACGAAAACTGAGATTCCAATGGGTCGTATGGGCACGCTTGAAGTAGACAAAAATGGTGACGGCGCAATGGCGAAGCCTTTTATCTACGATGCTTCAAATGTTGATGAATTCTCTTCAATTTTCTAGTGGCTATTGACCCCCTCCCAGCCTCCCCCTTCGCAGGAGGAGGAGCTAAGAGCTTTTGTTTCCTCCCCTTATGAAGGGAGTGCTAGGTTGGGAGTTTTAGAACAGAGCCTTCCCAGCCTCCCCCTTCGCAGGGGGAGGAGCTAAGAGCTTTTGTTCCCTCCTCTTATGAAGGGGAGGGCTAGGGTGGGGTTTTACTTGTTCAATAATTTCATAATGAATAACAATAAGAGCAGCCGTTATGAACAATGCAATTTTTAGTCTAAAAAAGGTGAGTAAGGTTTTCCCCGGTGTGAAAGCGCTGGATGGTGTCGATCTTCACCTTTATCCTGGCCAAGTGACCGCTTTGATCGGTGAAAACGGCGCAGGTAAATCGACTCTAGTAAAAACCATGACTGGCATTTATCAGCCGGATGGTGGGGAGATTATTTTTAATGGCAAACCTGTGCAGTTTCACTCCCCTCATGATTCCCATGCTTTAGGCATCACAGCGATCCATCAAGAAACCGTGTTGTTTGATGATCTAACGGTGGCGGAAAACATCTTTTTGGGTAACTACCCAATGACCAAGCATTTTTCTATTGACTGGTCGACTATGGTGACACGTTCGCAAGAAATTTTATCCTCTATTAATGCTCAAATGGACCCCAATCAAATTTTACGCGAACTCAGTATTGGCCAAAAACACATGGTTGGTATTGCTCGTGCTTTATCTGTCGATGCCAAAGTGGTGATTTTAGATGAGCCAACAGCGGCGTTATCTCATCATGAAATTCATGAGCTTTATGAGCTGGTAAATACGTTAAGAGATCAGGGCAAGGCGATTCTTTTTATTACCCATAAGTTTGATGAAATTTTTACCTTGGCAGATCGCTATACCGTGTTCCGCGATGGTTGTTATGTGGGAGAAGGCTTCATCAAAGATACTAACGAAGCGCAGCTGGTGGAAATGATGGTGGCGCGCAGTATCGAAGCCACTTATCCGAAAAAAGACGTAGAAATTGGCGAAACACTTTTAGAAGTGAGTAACTTATGTCACACAACGGAATTTGCCGATATTAGTTTTAGTTTGAAAAAAGGCGAGATCCTTGGTGTTTATGGTCTGGTAGGTTCGGGCCGAACGGAAGTGATGCAAGCTTTGTTCGGCACCACGGATCATGTGACTGGAACAGTCAAAATGAATGGTAAAGAAGTGATTATTCACTCACCAAAAGAAGCTATCGATAACGGCATTGTGTATGTGCCAGAAGAGCGTCAGAAACAAGGCATAGTGCTTGAATTACCCATTTACCAGAACGTTAGTTTGCCGCAAATGGAGCGTTTGGCGAAGCATGGACAAATTGATGAAGAAGGGGAAATGGCACTGGCTCGCCAATACTGTGAGCGCTTGCAAGTCAAAGCCTCTTGTTGGGATGAGAAGGTGATGAATTTATCTGGAGGCAACCAGCAAAAAGTGGTTATCGCTAAGTGGCTCGCCACTAATCCTAAAGTCATTATCTTGGATGAGCCGACAAAAGGCATTGATATAGGCTCGAAAGCGGCGGTGCATGAGTTTATGTCTGAGCTGGTGGATTCAGGCTTGTCTGTCATTATGGTGTCGTCGGAGTTGCCAGAAATTCTTGGTATGTCAGATCGTATATTGGTGATGAACGAAGGTCTAATTGTCGGTGAGTTATCACGTGCTGACGCGACACCAGAGAAGGTGGTTTCTCTTGCCACGGGAGGAAGTGTCGCATGTTAAAACGTTTAATTTATTCCCGTGAAGGCGTGCTCAGTATCATTGTGCTGGCGATGTTTTTTGGTGTTGGCGTGATCAGTCCTGATTTTATTAGCCTCTCGAACAGTGTCAGTATTTTCAATGATACTTCGATTTTGATCATGCTGGCACTGGGACAGATGTTAGTCATCCTAACGCGTTGTATTGATTTGTCTGTGGCCGCTAATGTGGCGTTTACTGGCATGTTTGTCGCTATGGTGAATCAATATTTTCCAGAACTTCATATGTCACTTTTGATATTTTTATCGCTGTTTATTGGCGCTTTGTTGGGGGCGATTAATGGCTTATTTGTTTGGCTATTAAAAGTGCCTTCTATTGTTATTACTCTCGGCACCATGAGTATTTATCGCGGTGCGACGTTTTTATTATCAGACGGTGCATGGGTGAATTCTCATCAAATGAGCGAGTCTTTTATAGGCTTGCCCCGCTATGAAATTTTATCCATGCCCGTGCTTGGCTGGATGGCCATTGCCGCCATTATTCTATTTTTCTGGGCAATGAAATTCAGCGTATGGGGGCGTAATTTTTATTCGGCTGGTGGCAATCCAATGGCCGCTTTTTATTCCGGTGTGAACGTGGGTAAGGTGCAGTTTTATGCCTTTTTAGTGTCCGGTACCTTGTCCGGTTTGTGCGGGTATTTGTGGGTATCGCGTTTTGCAGTGGCCTATGTTGATGTAGCCAATGGCTTTGAACTGCAAGTGATTGCAGCCTGCGTAATCGGCGGCGTCAGTATCGTCGGAGGTTTGGGTACTGTGGTGGGCTGTGTGATTGGTGCTTTGTTTATTGGCGTGGTGAACAACGCTTTGCCGATTATTGGCGTATCGCCTTTTTGGCAAATGGCAATTTCAGGTTTGGTGATTATTATCGCCGTCATTGCTAATGCCACATCTGATAAAGACAAAGCGCGGATTATCTTACGTAATCCCAATGCAAATGACGAAATACGAGCTAATTAGAGGCGCATATGGATACAACAATAAAAAAATCAGCAACGCCGGATTCAATGTTTACTAGCAAACTACAGGGCTTGCTACGCTGGGAAAGTTTTTTGGTCTTAATCGTCTTTTTAGTCTGCGTGATGAATTCTTATCTATCACCTTACTTTTTAGACCCTTGGAATCTCTCGGATGCGACCTTTAACTTTACCGAAAAAGCCTTAATCGCTTTGCCAATGGCGATGCTGATTATCGCCAAAGAAATTGATATTTCTGTGGCGGCTATTATCTCGCTTTCCAGTACCTTGATGGGGTTAGTCGCACAAATGGGCGCACCCGTTTATGTCGTCGCATTTGTTGGTATTTTGGCGGGTGCGGCTTGTGGGTTGTTTAATGGCGTATTGGTGACGCGTTTCAAGATTCCCTCCATTGTAGTGACAATCGGTACCATGAGTTTATTTCGTGGTATTAGTTATATCTTGTTGGGTGACCAAGTAGTTCGTGATTATCCAGACGGTTTTGAGTTTTTTGGACAAGGTTACGTTTATTGGGTGTTCTCGTTTGAACTGGTGTTGTTTGCCTTCTTCGCTTTGGTCTTTTATTGGTTGCTGCATCGCACTACGTTTGGTCGTTACACGTATGCGATTGGTAATAACCCGACAGCGTCTTATTACTCAGGTATTAAGGTAGATAAACACCGTTTGATTCTTTTTACCTTGGTCGGTGTGATGTCCGGAGTGGCGTCTGTTTTGCTTACTTCACGTTTAGGTAGCACGCGCCCGAGTATTGCTATGGGTTGGGAGCTTAGCATTATCACCATGGTTGTGCTCGGTGGTGTGAGTATTCTTGGTGGCAGTGGAACCATTGCTGGCGTGGTGTTGGCGGTTATTTTAATGGGCTTGGTTACCTTTGGTATGGGCCTACTGAACATTCCTGGCATCGTCATGACGATTATTGTTGGTGTGATGTTAATTACGGTCGTGAGCTTACCAGTGCTGATTACTTTATATAAAAACAAAAAGGCAAAAGCGTTATGAGATACGCCTCAGTGATGTATTTACACAAAGGCTGTGAAGAAGAATACAAAAAACGTCATGATGAACTCTGGCCAGAGCTTGCTGAGCATCTTAAGCAACATGGCATTCGTAATTATTATATTCATCTTGATCGAAACGAAAACCGATTATATGCCACTTTTGATGCAGACGATCTGGATGCACAATCATTAGCTGATCATCCTGTTATGCAGCGCTGGTGGGAATACATGGCGGATATTATGGCAACTAAAACGCCATCGTTTGAGCCAGTCGCTGATGCTTTGGAAGAGGTATTTCGCTTTAATGTGTTGCAACCAGATAAAACACGTGTTGTCGCGGTTTTAGATATTGGGAAAACTAACATTAAAATTTGCCTGATGGATGGGCAAACAGGCGCGTTATTGCATATTGAAAAACGCGTTAATGGCGTCGTTGACGCTCCGCCATATCCTCATGTGGATGTGGATTCTATTTGGCGATGGATTAAAGACACGCTGGCGGATTTAGCACAGCGCTATTTTATTTCCAGCATTGCTATCACCACGCATGGCGCGACCATTGCTTGCATGAAGGGTGATCAACTGGCCTTGCCTATTCTAGATTATGAATACGATGGCGTGTCTGAGTGTAAAGACGAATACGATGCAGCACGTCCAGATTTTAGTGAGTCTTTTAGCCCGAGATTGCCCCAAGGCTTAAACCTTGGGGCGCAACTTTTTTGGCAGCAAAAGCGCTTTGCAGATGAGTTCGCAACAGTCGATTCATTACTTTTGTATCCGCAATATTGGGGCTATAAACTCAGTGGAAATAAAGCCGCTGAAGTCACCTCGTTGGGTTGTCATACCGATCTGTGGAATCCGACTAGCTGTCAGTTTTCTACTTTTTGCGAACAACAACAGTGGGCAGAGCGCTTTCCAGAAGTGATCGAAACTGGCGCGAAGCTTGGCACTATTTTGCCAGACTTAGCCAAAGAAACTGGCTTACCAGCGAGTTGCGTTATCTTCAACGGAATACATGACTCTAACGCTTCGTTGGTGCCTTATATTGGCCAGCCGATGGAAAAGCTCACTGTCGTGTCTAGCGGTACTTGGACGGTCATCGCCACTATTAACGGTAAGCTGGATGCGCTACAAGAAGACAAAGACATGCTCGCCAATGTGGACGCCCTTGGCCGTGCTACACCGACGATTCGCTTCATGGGCGGACGTGAGTGGGAGCAGCTGCGCAGTGATAGCAAAGCTAGCTTGAGTGACATAAGTTTTATCCTCGAACACGGCATTCTGGCGATTCCTGCCTTTGCCAAAGGCGGCGGGCCCTTTGCCCATTGTGAAGGGCGTATTGTTGATCGTGGTATTGCATTAACGCCTGCTCAGCAGTCTGCTTTAGCCGATGTGTATGTGGCCTTGATGACGGATTATTGCTTGGATCTAATGGACACCAGCAATACTGTGATTGTCGAAGGCGCGTTCAGCAATAACCTCAACTTTCTTACCTTATTGGCTTGCATGCGTAGCCAAAATGAAATCTACGCCTCTCGGGATGTTACCGGCACCTCCGGCGGTGCAGCCTTGCTGTCTAACAAGAGCCTAAAACTAAAAGGCCGGCTCAGCCTCGCTCTGTGCGACCCACAGATAAAACCGCTGCTTAATCTTTATCGTCAGCAATGGCGGGATTTAGTGGGGGAGTTGTAGCTTTGGCTGTATGATAAAAACCACGAACAACGCCTCATTCCGACACTGGCGCGAATACTTCGTGAGGCGCTGTTAGTGGTTATTTATAGCGCGGTAAAAAGATTTAGTGTCCAGCCTGATAGATAAAGCCCAAAACCAAAAATAGCATGGTTTATTAAGCTATGAATACGAGCTGAAGTTGGGTTTGGGGTGTGGGCGGCAGCAATACCTGCTCCCATTCCGGGTTGTAATATAAAAAAGGGCGCTACAACAGTGACAATGCCAATGGTGAGTGCTGGAATAATAGTTGGATAATTCATCCACTCAACTCCATATAGGCTTATGAGCAAAGCAGCGAATAAGATGCCTATTATGTAATGACTTATCCAACCTATGAGGTTTTCATTGGGTATTGCTTCTGATGCCGAGATAGATTCGTGATAGAAGTGTCCTTTTGTTGTATGGCCTATCCAACGTCCTACCATTCCATAATTAAGGGAAGGGATGCCGAGTAAATACTTACGCACTACTGCCCATATATCCATTATGACAGTGGCACCTATCCCTATAACCAAAACAAATAGTAATGTTTTCATATTGCTCTCCGGTGATTGTTCTTTAGTAAGTGTGATGCTAGCTTACAAGTTAAAGTCAACTTGAGGTCAAGAGGCAAAGAATGGATATTTCGGAAGTCGCAAAACGATCAGGTGTGCCAGCATCGACACTGCGTTTTTACGATGAGAAAGGTTTAATCACTTCTGTTGGTCGGAGAGGATTACGTCGAATTTTTAATGCCAATGTTTTAGAGCGGTTGGAATTGATCTCGTTAGGACGTGTTGCAGGTTTTTCACTAGACGAAATAGCCAGAATGTTTGGTGACAATGACTGCCCTGACATTAACCGACAGCTATTATTGGATAAGGCAGAAGAGCTAGATAAAACAATTCGGACATTGACTTCTATTCGAAACGGACTTCGGCACACGGCAGAATGCTCTGCACTGAGTCATTTAGAGTGTCCTAAATTTCGCCGTCTAATGGGACTGGCTGCATCGGGTGTTATTAAAGGAGTGAAAACAAAAGGCGTTGGATGAAGTAGGCGGCAGGTTCTCTCTCGAAACTGCCAGCCTGTTTAGTCTTTATACTTTGGAAGTGTAGGCAATATTTTAAGACCGAAATCGCAAGTTCTCTCTGGTCAGTTGATCAATCGAAGTTTTGCCCATGAGTTTCATGTCGCGTTCGAGTTCGGCTTTCATTAAGCCTAGGGCGCGTTCAACGCCAGGTTGTCCTGCGGCAGCGAGTGGGTATAAGTACATGCGGCCGATGCCGACGGCTTTGGCGCCGAGGGATAAGGCTTTGAGTACGTGGGTGCCGCGCTGTACGCCGCTGTCAAAGATGACATCGATTTCGTCGCCTACTTCATCAACAATTTCTGCGAGCTGATCGAAGGAGCTGCGCGAGCCATCAAGCTGGCGACCACCATGGTTGGAAATGATCACGCCAGTGCAGCCAATTTCTACGGCTTTGCGGGCGTCTTCTCGGCTCATGATACCTTTTAGACAAAACTCTCCGTCCCAGAATTTCACCATTTCTGCCACGTCGTCCCAGTTCATGGATGGGTCGAGCATGTTGGTAAAATAGTCACCAATCGAAGTGGCGCCTGAGCCCATGTCTATGTGTTCTTCAAGCTGCGGCAAACGGAATTTTTCGTGGGTGACGTAGTTAATGCCCCACATGGGTTTGAGAACAAATTGCAGCATGCCTTTTAGGTTTAATTTAAAAGGAATGGCGAAGCCTGTGCGAAGGTCGCGTTCTCGGTTGCCGCCAGTAATGGAATCGACCGTTAACATCATGACTTGTACGCCTGCGTCTTTGGCGCGTTGCATCATGGCACGGTTCAGTTCACGGTCTTTATGAAAGTAAAACTGATAGACCTGAGGTGTGGTGGTTTGCTTGGCAATTTCTTCCATGCTTACAGTGCCAAGGGACGACACGCCAAACATGGTGCCGTATTTTTCGGCAGCATTCGCAACCGCTCTTTCGCCATCGTGATGAAATAATCGTTGTAAGGCGGTAGGCGAACAGTAGATTGGCAGGGCGAGTTTTTGTCCCATCACGGTGACGGACAGATCTACGTCTTTTACGCCAGTGAGAACACTGGGCACTAGGTCGCAGGTTTCAAATGCAGCCGTGTTGCGGCGGTAGGTTGTCTCGTCGTCGGCGCCACCATCAATGTAATTGAAGATCGGACTTGGTAGGCGTTTTTTGGCTAGAGTGCGAAAGTCTTGGAAGTTGTGGCAGTCTTTGAGACGCATGGATTCAGCTCCTTTTATTTTGTTTATTAACTATAGACGCTGTTCTATTTGCGATAAATACGACATAAACTAATAAACTCTTTCTTAAAACGTCTTAATGAAAAGGGGGCATGACATTGAACGCAGCTGATTTAACGCTTTTCGTAAACGTTGCCGATGCAGGCTCGTTTAATAAGGCCGCGCAGCAAGTTGGATTATCGACGCCAGCCCTGAGCAAACGTATTAGCAAGCTGGAACAAGATCTTGGTGCGCAGCTAATTCACCGTACGACGAGACGACTCAGCCTGACCGAAGCGGGTGAGAGCTTGTATGTTCACGCCAAAAATATAGAAGGCCAAGTGAGCGATGCGATTGCGTCGGTGTCGGCCTTTAGCCAAGGCTTAACTGGGACAATCAAAATGTCCGTACCAACTATTTCTGGTGAGTTGCTGTTGGCCGAAGCGGTGGCGGAGTTTTGTCAGAAATACCCCAATATCAACGTGGATATGCGTCTTGAAAATGATTTTGTCGATCTTGTCGGAGAAGGGCTGGATCTGGCGATTCGCACCGGCAAACTGGAAGATTCAAGCCTAATTGCCAAGCCTTTGATTCAATCTAACTGGATTGTTTGCTGTTCGCCAAGTTACATCGAGCGTCATGGCGAAGTCAGAGATTTAGATGCACTGAAAGAGCATAATTGTTTGGCGTATACCTACCAAGCGCAAGGTTCATTTGATTGGCGCTTTACCAAGCAAGGTGTTGGTCAAAAAAGAGTTGAAGAAAGTGTGCGCATCAGTGGTAGCTTTGCTACAAATAACGCTCAGGCTTTACGCAAGGCCGCCTTGGCTGGTTTTGGTATCGTCTATGTGCCGCGTTGCTGTGTGTATGAAGATTTACAGCAAGGTAAGCTGGTTGCTATTTTATCCGATTACCAACCACGGCAGCTCGGTGTCTATGCTATCTATCCCTTTACCAAATACTTGCCAGAAAAGTTGCGCTTATTAATAGAGCATATCAAGCAGGCTTATCAGGATAAAAAAGAGTATTTTTAGGTCTAACAAGGCAAATAAGGTACTTTCTATTTATTGGCTTTGTCCTTATTCTTATTTTTTTGTGGTTTTATGATGGGAGCACTTATGTCTGGTCAAGGTTCAGGCGGCAATGTGATTGCTGCACTTTGTAATGTTTTTATTCCTGGATTAGGTCAACTGGTGCAGGGGCGTTTTTTTATGGCGCTGTTCTTTTTTGTGACTGTCTGTGTGAGCTATGCATTAGGGGCAACAGTGATTTTGTTCTTTATGTGGCTAGTTGGTGGGATATTGCACCTTTGGTCGATTATTGATGCCGCTCGTTTTTCTCGGTTTCGTTCAGTTTTATGATGCGCAGGTAAGGCATCATAAAGTAAAGAAGAGCTTTATTAATGGGTGAAGGGAAGCAAAGCGTGAAGAAGAGAAGCCCCAGCTGGGCCTTGATATTGTCTATCTTGTCGCCGGGATTCGGGCATGTATACGCAGGGGATTTGAAAAAAGGGGTATGGCTTTTTTTTCTGCAAGTTGGTGGGCTTATAGTCTTTGCAAAGCTGGGCTATCTTTCGACAGCTTACGGAATTTGGCTTTTTGTTGTCTTTATACTCTGTCTCTATTCGTACGCCATACTCAGCGCTGTGCGACTTGCTTTATCAAATAAAACCTACGAATTGAAGCCTTATAACCGCTGGTATTGCTATCTGGCTATACTGGCGTTGATTCTGACTTTTGGTCAAACACTTATCTCGTCTCGTGGTTCGTTGTTGGGCTTTGAGCTTTATAGTATCCCCTCTCGCTCTATGATGCCGACTCTACAGCCGGATGATTATATCGCCGTCGATACCCAAGACTTGTCTTTAAAAGTGGGCGATGTGGTGGTGTTTCGATACCCTAATAATAGACAAACCTTGCTAACCCTGCGAATCGTTGCTTTAGGCAACGACAGAGTGGCTATTGAAAATGGTCAAGTGATGTTAAATGGCGAGCCTGAAATAGTAGCTTCGGTTGATGACAGTTTTAGGCGCAACGAGGTTTCTATTTCTATGGCTGAACGAGTTGTGCCAGAAGGGCAAGTGTTTGTCTTGGGTGATTGGCGAGATAACAGTAATGATAGCCGTTATTGGGGGACGTTTCCTGAATCGGATGTCATTGGTAAAGTGACGTATATTTGGTTTTCTAAAGAGTCTAATCGGCTTGGAAAGAAAGTTACGAACAGATAGCCAAAAGGCTATCTGTTTAACAAATGTTGATTGGCGCAATTCTTTGAAATATCGCCATTCAATGCATTAATAAGGTTGTCGACCGCACAGGTTACCATGGCAAGGCTTGTTTCTGTTGTTGCAGACCCAATGTGAGGAAATAGTACCGCATTGTCCAGTTTGCAAAGTGGTGAGTCACCAGGTAGAGGTTCGACTTCAAAGACATCTAAGCCAGCTGCGCGATAAGACCCTCTGCTTCCACTAGGACCGCGATAAAGTCTTCTTCATGTTATGACTCCTTTTCTAGCTTATTTAGGGTCTCTCTAGTAGGTAGACCTTCGCTGTCGCCACGTACTTGAACGGTTATAGAACCTAGTAAATTTCCTCGGCGAGCGGCCTGTTCAATGGTTTTTCCATCTAATAGAGCCGAGATCACACCAACAGCAAAGCTATCGCCAGCACCGACCGTATCCACTACTTTCTCTACAGGGAAGCCTGCAACGGTACCTGATTCACCGTTACTGGTTTTAAAGTAAGCACCTTTGCTACCGAGTTTGACGATCACTGTTTTGACACCATGCTGAAGATAAAAGTCCGCAATCACTTCAGGTTCATCACTGCCCGCGAGAATTTTACCTTCTTCTATACCAGGTAGAACGATGTCACAGGCAAAGGCAAACTCATTAATGGATGCAACCATAGTGGCTTCATCAGGCCACAAAGTAGGGCGCAAATTGGTGTCAAAAGACACGCTGCAGCCTTGCTCTTTGGCTAGATTTAATGCATGTCTGGTCGCTTCACGCATTGTGTTAGATACCGCTATCGAGATGCCAGTTAGATGCAAATGGGTACCCGCTTTAAATAGTGCACTGTCAATGTCTGCCGTACTTAATGTTGAGGCTGCTGAGTTACGACGGAAGTATTCGACTTTAGGGTCGCTACCATCAGTTACGTTCGATTTCAGCATAAAGCCAGTAGCGTGATTTGCACCTTCAGAAATCCAATCAGTACGAATGTTTTCATTGCTGATTGCTTGACGAATGAATTGACCAAAGCTGTCTTTACCCACTTTACTGATATAGCAGGACTCAAAACCTAAACGCGCCATACCAATAGCAACGTTGACTTCCGCCCCAGCTAAAGAGCGATGAAACTCTTCTATCTGTGCCAGTTGTCCTGGTGTTTTGGCCACAAACATAGCCATTGCTTCACCAAGAGTGACAAAAGAGTGTGATTGATTGTTTTGCATGTTGATTGCCCCTGAGGTTTTTGTGTTTATGGAGGTCAAATAGTATGCGAAGAAAGTATCATGGAATCGATTCCATGGATAGGCTTTAACCACATCTGAGCAGTATTTTTATGAGGTTTTTTTAGTCAATATGAGCTAAGTGGAATGTCGAATAACAAGTTCAGCTTTGAGCTTGATGTGTTGCGCTGGTTCTTCGTTGCCTTGTACTCTTGAAAGCAAACGTTCGCATGCGGTTTGGCCGATAAGCTGAGTGGGTTGGCGCATGACGGTGATGCCGCCTTCAAACAGTTGCGCCCATTCAGGGTCGTCTATACTGATTAAACCTATTTGCGAGCCGATACGAATGTCTAACTGCTTCAAGGCTTTCGCGGTACTCATCATAGCGACACCATTCGTCGTGAATATAGCGGTTTTGCTGTTTGGGTGATTAGTCAAAAAGTCTTGAATCAGGTTCACTAAAATACTGACGCTCAGCTTGTCTATTTCGATAACATCACATGTGATGTTTGGGGTTGTTTTACAGAAAGCTTGAACGGCTCCGACTCTTGCTTGGCGGGGCTCAATTCCAATGGATTCGGTTACGACCAGAATCGAATCGTAGCCATTAGCTTCTAAGTGTTGGCAGGCTTCTTTTACAGCGGTTTCGTTATCCAAGCCGATTGTGTCGAACCCGAGGGAAGTATTGATTCTATCAACCAGCACTAAAGGGCAGGACAGTTGTTTTAAATTGTTAATCTGTTTTTGTGCCATGCCTGCAGTGTTGACGATGATACCATCGACTCTGTGAGCTTCGAGTAGTGATAAATAGCTGTCTTGAAGCTCTTTTTTATTATCCGTGTTACAGACCATTAGCATGTAACCTTCACGGCGACAGACGTGTTCTATCCCTTGCAAGACATCGATAGAATACGGATTAGTGACATCCGCCAGTAGTAATCCAATGAGTTTGGATTGTCCTGCCCTTAGCATACGAGCCGAATGGTTTGGCCGAAAATCAAGGTGTGCAATGGCTTGGGCGATTTTTTCTCGAAGCGCTTCTGATAGCTTATCTTGTTCCCCATTGAGGTAACGTGAAACACTGGTTTTGCCAACTTTTGCGTGTTTTGCAACGTCTGAAATCGTGGTGAAGTTTTTATTGTTTTTCTTCAACAATGTGTCGTCTCAATGGTTGTATTAGCGGGTATTGGAATAAGTGATTTGCCGTACTGTAAACTATGATCCTAGCAAGGCGCAATTTTATTGAACGAATCAACAGCTAGATTCATTTTCATATTTTCTCTTTTAACATGGTGTTATATGGGAATACTCACTGTGGGCAATCTTGTTTGTCATTGGGTATTTACTCACATTTTTTAAGGGGTTGCCCAATTAAGTAAAAACCTTAACCTTCCTTCAAGTCTTGTTTCCTTTTTCCTGACTCTTTAATCACTTGTTCATGCATGCCGTAGCCATATGATTAAGTTATCGCAGGCAGCTTTTCATTTGCCTGCTGACTATTTGAGTTTAGTGGAGACATGAAGATGAGTAACGAGGCAAAGGGCTTAATTGATAGTTTGTTTGAACGTATTAATACCGCAGAGAAAAACACTGGTGAGCGGGACAAAGAAGCAGAAGCGCAGATAAATAAACACCTTGTGGCGAATCCTGCCGCACCTTACTACATGGCACAAACCATTATTATGCAAGAAGCCGCGTTAAAGCAGTTGAATGCCCGTGTAGAAGAGCTCGAACGTAATGCATCGACTAAGCCCAGCTCTGGCGGTTTCTTATCTGGGCTATTTGGTGGAGAACAGGTGTCTTCTCAAACGTCCGCTCAGCAAGCTTCCGGTTGGGGCAATGGCAATGGTTCCCAGCAAGGCTTTGGTCGGTCGAGCAATCAACAGGCAAGGAATCAAACTGACAGTCAAGCTCAAGCCTCTGCTCGGAATCGTTCTGGAGCGGGTAGCTTTTTAGGTGGTGCCTTACAAACCGCAGCTGGTGTGGCAGGCGGTGTTGTTGTCGGTAATATGTTGATGAATATGTTTAGCCATCACTCTGATGCAGATATGGTCAATGCCATTAACGAAACGCCTACCGATTCGGACGTTGGACAAGAGTCTGATATTGGGTCAGCATCAGATTCTGAACAGAATGGTTTTGCTGATAGCGATAGCGCAGATCAAGGTGGTTTTGGTCAGGCAGGCTTTGATCAATCGGATGATGGTCTGGATCCTAACCGAGGCTTTGGGCAGGCTGGGTTTGACCAAGCGAATATGGATCAAAGTGATCTAGATTCAGGTGGCTTTGATCAAGGTTTTGATGATATGGGCGGTTTTGATGACTTCGGCAGTGATGATTTTATTTAGTCATTCGCTTTAAAAACACATCTCCAGATCGACAGCTTTCGATTTGGAGATGTGTTGATCGAGCAGACCATTTTTACGTCACCTCAACAAAGCTCATAAAGCCTGTTTTTAGGTGTTCGATTATATGGCAATGATACATCCAACGGCCTGGATTATCTGCCACAAACGCTGCCAAAACCGTTTCGTTTTCTCCTAATAAAACGGTATCTGAATGGAAAGGTGTGATGGCTTTTTTATTGGATTTTAAAACTGTGAATGTATGACCATGGATGTGGATCGGATGGTGATACTGGGTCAAATTCGACAGCTCGAAGATATAGGTTTTGCCTCGCTCTAGTGTAGCAAGAGGGTCTGGAATATGGCCTTTTGACATACCTTCCCAAGAGCGGCGATTCATGGTCCAGAAGTTATAACTTACCTTGCCATCTTTTTCGATTGGCGTGATGTTGGCGTTCCATTCAAAAGCAAACTTAATGGTTTCTGCGTTATCTAAATCTGGTGCCGTAATTGGGTTGAGTGGTAGCTTAGGCAACTGACGATTTTTGAGCTGACTTGCTACTGTCTTGATCGTCACTAATGGTTTGTTCTTGTGCTTAAATGTGACCGTTTCACCTACTTTGCTAGGTGCAATAACACCAAGGTCAAGACGCATTCCTGGCGCGGTCATGTGATTGGTTAACGCAACAGGGTTGGCGATAGGGTTGCCGTCAATGGCGATGACTTGTGCTGCTGGATCGGTTGCGTTTATCTGGTACATCACAGTGTTATCGACGTTCAAAAAGCGAACTCGAATAGCGCCGCCAGCAGGCACTTCATAGGTAGGGTTGATCTGACCATTGACTGTCATCACGCGTCCAGGTGTGCCCATGCGAAAAGCATTTTGCGGTGTCGTTAGAGCGGTGAAAGAACCATCGTCTTTGATATGCCAGTTCTTCATGCACAACACCAGGTCTTCATCGAAGTCTGGCTTCTCTGCTTCCTCCACTATTAATGCGCCAACCAAGCCTTTTCCAAGTTGTTCGACGCTGTTCATGTGTGGGTGATACCAGAAAGAGCCTGCATCTGGCGGTGTGAATTCGTAGTCGAACGTTTCACCTGGCATGATTGGGGGCTGGCTTAAAAAGGGCACGCCATCCATCGCAATGGGGATTCTCATGCCATGCCAATGAATTGTTGTTGGTTCGTTTAGTTTGTTGATGACGCGAATACGAACAGGCTGATGCTGTTTGGCGCGAATAACTGGAGCTGGGTAGCCGCCGTTAAAACACAGCGCTGGCGTGCTGCCGCCAGGGACAATGTTCACATCGGCCGCTTCGACGATTAATTCATAGTCGAAACCTGCAGAAGGTGTTGCGGCGAGTACGACTCTAGGCAGTGTGCTCGTCATAGCGACTAGCAAGCTGGATTTTATAAAATTACGTCTGTTCAAAACGTCTGTCCTGTAAATTATTTTTCGTAAATTTAGCCAAGTGCGAATTTAATGATGCTGAGCATAGCAAAAAAGTTATCGTTATAATTTGGCCTTGATCAGGCTTTTAACGATATCCCTGCGCCTGTAAAGTAAATAAATGCGCATATTGGCCTTGTTGAGCTAGTAGTGAATCGTGGGTACCACGTTCTTGGATCTGTCCATGCTCCATAACAATGATCTCGTGAGCGAGTCGTACGGTAGAAAAACGGTGAGAAATCAGAATCGCCATTTTATCCTTAGTATGCTCTTGGAAATGCTGGAAAATATTGGCTTCAGCTTGAGCATCCATAGCCGCTGTTGGTTCGTCTAAGACTAAAATATCAGCGTCTTCGCGCATGAAAGCACGGGCCAAGGCGATTTTTTGCCATTGTCCCCCCGACAATTCTTGCCCGCCACGGAACCAGCGTCCCAGTTGGGTCTGATAGCCTTGTTCCAGTTCATCAATAAAGTCGGTCGCCTTACCAAGTTCAGCGGCTTTTTTCCAACCTGTTTGATCGTTAAATCTGTCATTGTCGCCAGCGCCAATGTTTTCGCCAACGATAAATTGATAGCGTACAAAGTCTTGGAATATAACGCCAATACGTTTTAGTAGTGCGCTTTCCTCCCATTCTAATAGATCTAAACCATCCAATAAAATTCGCCCTTTGGTGGGGTTATAAAGACGAGTGAGCAGTTTAATCAGCGTGGTTTTGCCGGAACCATTTTCGCCGACAATGGCCAGACTTTGACCAGGTTTAATATGCAGATTGATATTGGCAAGCGCTGGGCGCTCACTACCCGGATACTGGAAAGTAACGTCTTCAAAACGAATACCATCGTTTGGCATAGGGCCTACTAACAAACCGGATGTTGAAAGCGGCGTTTCTTGTTCTAGATATTCGTAGAGATTAGATAAGTATAAGTTGTCTTCATACATACCGCTGATGGCGGTGAGAGAAGCGGATACCGAGCTTTGCCCTTGTTTGAAGAGCAATAAATACATGGTCATTTGACCCAAGGTAATCGCTCCAATAATAGTGTCGCTGACGATCCAACCATAAGCGCCATAAAACACCAATGTGCTTATTACACCAAGGGCAAAGCCCCAGCTTTCTCGACGTAAGATAAGTCGCTTACTTTCTTTGAATAGTTTGATGAATATTTCTGTGTAGCGTTGTAGAAATCGATCACCTAATTGGTACAGGCGGACTTCTTTGATGTTGTCTTCTCGAGCCAGTAGCGTTTCTAAATAGTTTTGTTGACGGACTTCAGGTGAGCGCCAACGAAACATTAAAAAAGCGTCACCAGAAAACTTAGCTTCAGCAATGAAGGAAGGTAAGGCGCCACATATTAATAGAATGAGTGCCCATGGCGAAAATTGCCAAAGTAGAACGGCAAAGCTAGATAAGGAAATGGCATTTTGCAGCAGAGCAAAAGTCTTATTAACGAGCGCGAGTGGTCGACTGGATGCTTCGCGACGAGCTCGAACCAGTTTGTCGTAAAACTCAGAATCTTCAAAATGAGACAGGGTAAGGCTTTGGGCTTTTTCTAAAATCATTAAATTAACTTTTTGACCTAGCAAGCCTTGTAAAATGGCTTGTTGGGCTGTCAAAGCACGTTGCGCTGCGGCAATTACCAATACTAAAAGACCTTCTAATAGCACGTAATTGAGTGCGGTCTGATAATGCACAACTTGATCTTGCTTGTAGCTTTCCATGGCGGCAACAACCGCGTCCACTATCAACTGCCCGACATACGCCATTGCCGCTGGAGTGACACCGGCAATCAGAGTCGCCAGTGCCAAGCCAATGGTTAACTTTGGAGAGGTTTTCCATACTAAATCAATGGCGCGTCGACTATAACGAAAGACGCCAAGCATGTTTTTATCGACAGTGTTATTCGGCGAAGCAACAGGTTTCATTAAAGACCTTAAAACGTTAGGAAATACATGCAGAGGAACGAATAGTATAAGTTATTCTGCCGATCTTTTATCCATTTTAAAAACACGACACTTGGTGCTTGATAAGATGCTCTTGTGTTTGCGTCGTTTGCCTATGAGTTTTTTATTGGTTAGTAAGGCTAGTGAGTAAACCTATTCGGTGCATAGCAATCGCTAGAAAATAGTTGATCCGTTGACCTTATCCTTTCGTATAACGCTCATTATGGTTACTGCTTAAGGAATGATTTTGACTCCAGACACGTCACGAATTATCGAAATGGCTTGGGAAGATCGTACGCCATTTGAAGCCATTCAAATGCTTTATGGGCTCTCTGAGCCAGATGTTATTTTATTAATGCGAAGGAATCTTAAATCTAAAGCTTTTAGAAACTGGCGAGCTAGGGTCTCTGGGCGTGCGAGTAAACATTTGGCGTACCGCAACCCTGAAATTTCGCGTGGCTACTGTAAAACACAGTATAAAATTCGTGCTAACAAAGGGCGCTAATAACGATTGGAAGACTGGTTTCTCCCAATCGTTATAAGTGGATGTGGTGTGCGCAAGAGAGGAGCTTATTTCCCTGCACTCTGTGCTTTTACGAAATCAGCCAAGATATGAGTTGAATAAAGCCAACAATAATCCCTGCAATCGCTAAAAGCAGCAAGCTATTTACTGTGTATTTTAGACGCTTATAGGCTTTTCTATTTGTCTGCTTTAGCTCTTTACTTTGCTGTAATAGCGGTGTGACATTTTTGAAAATTCTATTTGCCAGTCCGCCTTTATCTTCACCCGTATTGGGTACGACAGAGGCTCTCATCAACATTTTGTAGCAGAAATTAATGACCTTCCCGAAAATATTGACCGGTCGATTGAAGTCACACATTAAAATCAAGCGACTCTGATCTGTATTGTTCTTTACAAAGTGCAGGTACGTTTCATCAAACAGCAAGTCTTTGCCATCTTGCCAAGCGTATTCCTCTCCATCTACGTTAATGAAACAATCTTTCGAGTTAGGGGTTTCTAGCCCTAGGTGGTAGCGTAAAGAACAGGCGACAGGGTCTAGATGACGCGTCAGTTCTGAGTTTCCTGGCATGTAAGCAAACATGGCGCCATTGATATTTTTAATTTTGCTGAGTATCTCAACGGTTTTTGGGCATTGTTTTTGAGCGGAAACATGGTTGTATCCATACCATTTTAAGTAATACTTTCTCCAGCCGTATTTATGAAATGTTCTAAACCCCAAGTCATAGGACGCGTCAGAGCCAGGTTTGTTAATGTTTTCTAGTTCACCACAATGTTGCAGTGCCAGTGCTTCATCTCTTATCACTTCCCAGTTTTTGCGGAGTTCGTCTAACTCTTTGTATTGAAGCGTATCGATAATAGGGCGACGGACTTTTTTGGTGGAAAACAAATACAGTAAGCAATTTAAAGGGGCAAATATCGGCCAGCCTTTACGGAAGTATTCAGACCAGCTGGTGTATCGAGTGTTTCCTCTATACGTATAAATGTAGTACATGGAACACATGCTGAAAGTAGCAATAAATAACATGATAACGGCAAGCTGCATCTTTATTTCCCATTTCTTGACGATTAGTCTTTTTATTTGCTAATTATTTACCATTGGTCATGAAATGTGAATACCCAAAATAGGGGATGCGCTTATCCGCTTTTAAATTTTACATGGATGCTTCATTTTGAATATTTCTTGTACTAAACGAGGGGATGATGCAGCTTTATGCTGCATCACTTTCTGGAAAATCGCTGCTTTCATCAAGATCAAATGTGAGAGCGCTATCATCTTCGCTATAAATCATCTCTTCATCGGTTTCTATGACAAGGTCTTCAAGTGTCTTTTTTTCAGTAACTACTGCTGATGACGCTGTTTTTCCACTGGATTCTTTGGATGATGATTTTTTGGCTTTTGGTGACGTTTTCTTTTTGTTGCCTAATATATCTAATAGAGAATCCTTGTTCTCTGCTAGGTACATAGATAAAGCTTCTTTTTGATTGTGGTCTCCAGCTAAATTGCTCTGATCCAATACTTCATAAAGCGCTTCAGCGGTATCTAGAAGTTTGTCGTATGCATCGGCCTCGACTTTTGAAGTAAATGTCATTTTTTCGATTCCATCGCGTTCTACAACATATTTGATAATTACAGGCATGATCCACCTCATGAAAAATAATACTGTATAAATGTACAGTATTATTTTCCCGTTTGTCTAGTGCTTTTATTTGTTGATATGAGCAATGGTTGTTAAAGTTACGCCCTTGATGAAGGAAACCATTTTATGTCGATCGATTTCTCCCAGTTAGACTTTTCTATTGTAATGGATCATGTTGAGATCGTTTTAACACTCGCTTGGGTTTTGCTGTCCTACATAGTGAGACGTTATACAAAGCGAGCTATACGTCTTCACCAAAAAATCGAACATGATAAAAAACGTCAGAGAATCAACACGGTAGATAACATTTTCAACCTGTTTTTAGTGGTTGGTTTGGTGCTTATTTGGTCTTCTGAGCTGCAAAGTATCGCCATTTCAATTGCCGCATTCATGGTGGCTTTGGTCATTGCCACAAAGGAATTTATTGCTTGCATTATTGGTGCATTTTATCGAGCAAGTACTCGCCCTTATCAGGTTGGTGATTGGATTCGAATTGCTAACTATGAAGGTGAAGTAACAGATAGCGATTGGCTATCCACTACTTTATTTGAAGTGGACTTAAAAGGTGGCACATATTCCTACACGGGTCGAACCACAGTTGTGCCCAACAGTGTGCTGTTATTACAAACGGTTCAGAACTTAAACTATATGCGTCGTTATGTGACTCACACATTTTCTATTGCGCGCGCCACGGATGATGTGAATTTGTTTACCATAAAAGAGCAAATACTGGAAAAAATTCGTGGTTACAGTGAGCATTTTCATGACGTTGCTATTCGTTATAACAGCCTTATTGAAAAACGTTTGGATATCAAAATTTCTGGTCCTGAACCTCGAGTGCGTATTACGACCACGGTGGAAGGCTTTAACATTTTTACGATTTCTCTTTTTTGCCCGACAGAAGAAGCGGTCGAAATTGAACAAAAAGTGACGGAAGATTTTATGGCGTTTTGGTACGCAAGTCGTGATGCTAGGTTAGATGCAGCGAGGGCAGATCAATGAGTCAAACTCGTACATTAACGCTAGTATGTTTAATTTGTATCACTTTATTAACAGCGGGCTGTAATAGTTTTCGTGTCACAGAAAGTAAGGTTAACGAAGAAGTCGCACAGCAACTTGCTAAACCTCAACAAAATCAAATTGAGCTAACACTAGATGGTAATACCCTAAACTTGGATTTTTTGGTTAGCTCTGCAAATATTGATTTTACTGAGCGTGATGGCGGTTTAGTGTTGGTGGATCTTATTGGCAAAATCACAGGAACCGTAACCGCATTCGGTCAGAACTTTTCGCTCACGACAAGAGTGAACCCTTCTTTTGAATCCGGTGTTCGGATTGAAGAAGATCGACTTTATTTAGTGGCACCAAAAATTACTAAGATTGAAGTCGAAGGCTCAAGCTTTAGTGATAAGTTGCTGCGTTCTACTTTAGGGCCATTACATGAAGATTTTGAAAGGGCTTTTGTACAGTACTTTGATGGGCATCCTGTGTATGTTTTGAATCACTCGCCATTTGAGAAGGCAGCAGCGGTTATGGTGAAAGACATTATTATCAAGGAAGACTCGTTAGAGCTTTCTATCTTTTAGGTAAGACTTTGGTTAAGGGTCTAGGTAAGTTTCTTCATAGCCACTATAATGCCCGAATATTATATAACCAGATATTAAGGAAACATCATGTCGATTGCAGACAATCAAGTCGTTCAATTTCATTATACTTTGCGCCATGGCGAAGAGCTGATTGAGACTTCTGCAGGTAAAGATCCTGCGGCGTATTTACATGGCCACGGTAATGTTATTCCTGGGCTTGAAAAAGCAATGGAAGGCAAAGAGGTTGGTGACGAGTTTGAAGTCACTGTTGCGTGTGCTGATGCCTATGGCGAGCGCCATGAAGATCGTCAGCAACAAGTGCCGGTAAAACATTTACAGGGTGCGAAACGCTGGAAAGCGGGCATGGTCGCTATGGTACAAACTGACAAAGGCATGCGTCAGGTGACCGTGGTTAAAGTTGGTTTGAAGCACGCTACTGTTGATTTGAACCACCCATTGTCTGGTAAAGATCTAACGTTCAATATTCAAATTGTTGATGCTCGTGAAGCAACGAATGATGAAATTGCGCACGGCCATGCGCACGGTGTTGGTGGTCATCACCACTAAGAGCAAGAGTGCTTTAACAACAAAATAAGGCTATTTCCCAAAAGCCCCTGTTGCGGATAACGCAGCGGGGGTTTTTGTATTTCTGAGCTTGTATTTTTTAAATGAGCAGAGAAAGACTGATTTTAATCAAGTGATTGCAGCAAATATTAAAATTTAATAAGAATCGTTATCAACTGCTTGACAGATCTCGTCGCCGTGCACATTATTGATAATAGTTATCATTTATATTTTGTGTGTTCTATTTTAGAGGGCGAAGCAATGAGTCATTATTTAGTGCCATTTTCAGTGCTCGAGCAGACTATTCAGGGAGGGCAGTGTGCAGACTCCCCAGAAGTGCTCTATCATTATTTGAAACTAACGGAAGAGTATGCCGAACGCTTAAGCATCCCCGATGCGACGTTATTGCATCAAAGAGTGTTTAATGTGTTGCTGGACACTGTATGTGATACCAGAGTGGTGCCTCATTGGCGACAAACGTGTTTAGACAAGGTGTATTTGCCTCTGTCGCATCTTAAACAATTAATTGTGACGTATCAGGATGCAAAAAATTATTTCAAGATGGAGCACAGTTTACGCATTTTGAGTCACTACTTTATCTCTTCCTTTGAATAATAAGGACCACATAGACTAATGAAAATGCGTATTGAAAAAGACAGTATGGGCGAACTAGAGGTCCCTGAAAAAGCACTTTACGGTGCTCAAACCCAGCGCGCTATTAATAATTTCCCAATCAGTGACGAGCCCCTTCCAGAAGCTTTTATTCGCGCGCTTATTCTTATTAAAGCGGCCGCGGCACGAGCGAATGAGTCCCTTGAATGCATTACCCCAGAGATGTCGAAAGCGATACAAAACGCCTGTGATGAGCTGTTAGATGGTGACGACCTTATGCAGCATTTCCCTGTCGATGTTTTCCAAACGGGCTCTGGCACCAGTTCGAATATGAACGCCAATGAAGTGATAGCCACATTAGCCAACGCGTATTATCGTTCAGAAGAAGGCGGTTCAACGGTTAATCCCAATGATCATGTGAATTACGGACAGAGTAGTAATGATGTGATTCCAAGTGCTATTCATGTGAGTGCGACATTAGAATTAACTGGTCATCTGTTGCCCGCCTTGGTTCATTTGAAAGAGACGATCCTTGAGAAGGGTCATGCATTGGCTAAGTACACCAAAACAGGTCGAACACATTTGATGGACGCTATGCCTGTACGTTTGGATCAAACTTTTCATTCGTGGGCGGCGCAACTGCAAGACAATATTGATAACTTAACGTACCTAGAAGCCAAGACAACGAAACTTGCTCAAGGCGGAACCGCCGTTGGTACTGGCATTAATGCACACCCAGAGTTTGCTGAACTATTTGCCAAAGAGTTGTCTTATTTAACAAATGTGACCTTTAGCAAAGGCGATAATTTTTTCGCTTTGATTGGCTCTCAAGATACGGCCGTTGCCTTATCGGGTCAGTTAAAGGCTGTTGCTGTGACCTATATGAAAATTGCCAATGACCTGCGTTGGATGAATTCTGGTCCACTAGCGGGTTTAGGGGAAATTTCTTTACAAGCTTTGCAGCCAGGTTCGTCTATTATGCCGGGCAAAGTGAATCCGGTGATTCCGGAAGCAACGGCTATGGTCGCTGCGCAAGTGATTGGTAACGACGCAGCCATCACCATTGGCGGTCAGTCGGGCAATTTTGAATTGAACGTCATGTTACCAATGATTGCTAAGAATCTGTTAAACAGCATTAAGTTATTGGCAAACAGTGGGCAAGTGTTGGCGGATAATGCCATTGCCACGCTAACCGTCAATGAAGATAAATTGAATGAAGCATTACATCGTAATCCAATTTTAGTGACAGCATTAAACCCAATTATAGGTTATGGTAAAGCAGCAGAAATCGCGAAAAAAGCCTATAAAGAAGGTCGCCCAGTAGTGGATGTTGCAGAAGAAGACACAGAGTTAAGTCGAGAGGAATTACTCTCCTTGCTCGACCCAGCCAAGTTAACTCATGGTGGGTTGTAGTTTCTTTATTTGGTTGTTCCCTTTCCAAATATAGAAAAACCGAGCCAGCGTTCGCGCTGGCTTTTTTTATGCTTAATTACTCTAGCGCTTTATCGACAGCGGCTTTAGCGTGAATATAAGTGGTATCAAACAAAGGCACAGTGACGTGTTCTTGCTTTAGTAATAAAGTGATTTCCGTGCAGCCTTCGATGACGGCTTGTGCTCCGGCTGCTTGAAGTCGATTAACGATGTCGATATAAATTTGTCTCGATTCAGGAAGAATTTTACCGAGACATAATTCCTCGTAAATAATTCTATGTATCTCGCCCCTGTCTTGCTTCGATGGTGTAATAACCTCTAAGCCATATTGATCCTCTAGACGCTTAATATAGAAGTCTTCTTCCATCGAATAGCGTGTACCAATAAAGCCTACTTTTTGATGCATCTGCTTCACAAGCTCCTTGGCGGTGGCATCGGCAATATGCAGCAAAGGGATCTGTATTGCGCTTTGAACAACATCCGCCACCTTGTGCATAGTGTTGGTGGCAATAAGAATGAAATCAGCCTGAGCTTTCTCTAAACGTTTGGCTTCAGCGGTCAGTATTTCGCCAAGTTGCATCCAATCGCCCTGATGTTGCAAGCGCTCAATCTCGGCAAAATCCACACTGTTTAAAATGACCTTTGCTGAATGCAATCCGCCAAGGCGCTGCTTGGTTAACTCATTGATGGTTTTGTAGTACAAAGCGGAAGACTCCCAACTCATGCCACCAATAATGCCGATTGTTTTCATGCCTGTATCCTTTATTTTTATCGTGAATACATAAAGTCTAACGGGCTTATTTAACCGCTGTAATGTACAGATGGAAAAAATAAGCCGTGGAACTGTAATGACTTATTCGTTTAAAGCGCTCTGGTCATAAACACGCTATAAGGATCCAGTTTGTAATCGGAAAAGGGGCCGCATTCATTAAAGTCATGCTTGGCGTAAAGCTTTCTTGCTGGCGCGAAGAAGTCTTGTGATCCAGTTTCTAAGCTGATTTTATTGAGCCCTTTTTGCTTGGCTGCATCGATGATATGACGAAGTAGGGTAGAAGCAACGCCCTTATTGCGAGCTGCGCTGGTGGTGCGCATGGATTTAATTTCGCCATGTGTTTCGTCTAGTACTTTTAGCGCGCCACAGCCGAGTAATTGGCTATCTTCCCAAACCGTCCAAAAGGTAATGTTTGGTTTTTTTAGTCCTTCTAGATCTAATGCAAAAACACATTCTGGAGGGGATGCAGCAAACATATCTTCAAGGTGTTCTGTGAGTAATTGTTTGACTTCTGGGCCAGATAAATCGTCGATTCTGATGTCCATTTAGTGTTCTTTCCTTACTGAAAATAATGGGTTATTTGATACGCCAAAGTAAGCAATTTTTGTACCTTAATTTAGTGTATTTTAGTCGTTAAACAAAAGTGTATACTGAAACGCAAACAGGCTAAAAAAGGAGACAGAGACAGTATGGCAATTCCGTTTCGTTTGCGCCCCGCTGAAATGAAAGACGCCGAATTTTTGCTTGCATGGCGTAATGATCCTGCCACGCGGGAAGCCTCTCATAATCAAGATGTCATTGGTTTAGATGACCATATTAAATGGTTGAGTAATTCTCTGAATAAACCGGACTTACGCTTGTTGTGGATTGCTGAGATGGATGGTCTGGCGGTCGGAACCTGTCGTGCTGACAGATTAGAATATGCGTGGGAAGTGTCTTGGACAGTTGCACCAGAAGCCCGCGGAAAAGGCATTGCTCATCAAATGCTGTCCAAATTGGTGCATAGCTTTAATGAACCATTAGTGGCGCAAGTGAAGCCTGATAACATTGCGTCTATGAAAGTGGCAGAGCGAGCCGGTTTTGTTCTAGATAAACAAGAAAACGGTGTGCTGTTTTATATTTATCCTAGCACCCCGTCTATTGCAGATTAATCATCAAAGCGAATGCGAACCTTAGGCTCGTCAGGCTTTTTCTCGGCAGGTTTACGCAGAGGATCGACCAGTTTTTCCAAACCGTTGATTTTGATTTCCAACGCTAGCTGCAACCATTGCCCCAGATTGCCATTCGGCCAGCCTTCGTGGGCAAACCATAATAAATAGGCTTCTGGCAGATCGATCAAAACACGACCTTGG
This sequence comes from Marinomonas sp. FW-1, assembly GCF_005222245.1. Classification (NCBI taxonomy): domain Bacteria; kingdom Pseudomonadati; phylum Pseudomonadota; class Gammaproteobacteria; order Oceanospirillales; family Oceanospirillaceae; genus Marinomonas; species Marinomonas sp. FW-1. Next base: position 682,651 of record NZ_CP025987.1, read on the forward strand.
TATTTCCCAAATGGCATGGTTTGACGAGCAACTTGAACGAGATCTTCTTGTGAAAACATGGGCTTCGCTTAGTGATGCTTAAAGGGTGAGTGTGTGGGCGTATTTAACCATACGTGAGTTATTTGGCAAACGGTGGATCTTGTTTAAAACGCTGAATCAGATAATCACAAATGCTTTGTAGCTTAGGCGATGGCTGACGCACTTTAGGGTAAACCAGCCAAACACCGCTGTAGGGATACTGATATTGCGTCAACAAGGGAATGAGCTTGCCACTGGCAAGGTCATCGGCGACATAATAATCTGGTAGCTGAGCAATCCCCAAGCCTTTACGAACGGCATCGAGCAAAGCGGGCCCAGAATTACTGCGCCAGTTGCTGTTAACTTTTACTTCTTTGCGCTGTCCATCTTGCTGAAACAACCAGTGAGTTTTTGAACCAATTAGGCAGCTGTGTTTGCTTAACTCAGCCAGAGTATGCGGCATGCCGTGCTGGTCTATGTATTCTCTCGACGCGCACAGGTATTCCTCTCGGTCACATAAGCGGCGTGACAAATGACTCGAATCCTTCATAGCACCCATGCGAATGGCAAGATCATAACCTTCTTCTATCAAATCTACCGATCGATTCGTTAGGTGAAAATCCAGTTCTATCTTTGGATGATTCAGCAAAAAGTCATTCATTAATGGTGCAATGTAACGTTCGCCAAAGGTCGTGGCACAAGTCATTTTAAATGAGCCTATCGGCGCTTGATTGAGTGTTGAAATAACTTCTTCGGCGCTACTTAAGGCTTCAGGCAAACCTCGGCAGTGTTGGTAATACAGCTCACCCGCATCACTTAAACGAATACGACGTGTGGTTCGAAACAGTAGGGTCGTTTCAAGTTCCGCTTCGAGCTGCGTAATCAATCGACTAATGTGCGAAGCGGATACGCTAAGTTTGACTGCCGCAGCGGAAAAGCTGCCCTGTCTGACAACTTCGACGAATGCTTCCATGGCTTCCCAGTTTTTCATAGTCTTTGGTACCGATAGGTTGAAGGTTAGCTTGTTGCTGGAGTTGTTATATTATAACTAAATTCATCGTTTTTAAAATGATTGTTACTGTATGGCAATAATCATTTTCCAAATTGAGCATTATCCCTGTAATCATTTGCGTCTACACTGATGACATCAAATTGAATCAAAACACACTTTGGAGTACGCAATGAAATGTAAAGCAGCTGTTGCTTGGGGCCCAGGCCAACCTCTTAAAATCGAAGAAGTTGATGTTCAAGATCCACAAAAAGGCGAAGTGCTTGTTCGCATGGTTGCTACCGGCGTTTGTCACACAGATGCGTTCACTTTGTCTGGTGAAGATCCAGAAGGTATTTTCCCTGCTATCCTAGGTCACGAAGGCGCGGGTGTTGTGGAAGCCGTAGGTGAGGGTGTGACTTCTCTTAAAGTAGGAGACCACGTTATCCCACTTTACACAGCGGAATGTGGCGAGTGTAAATTCTGTAAGTCTGGCAAAACAAACCTTTGCCAAGCCGTTCGTGAAACACAAGGTAAAGGCCTTATGCCAGACGGTACTAGCCGTTTCAGCATTAATGGCGAGCCAATTTTCCATTACATGGGCACGTCTACTTTCTCTGAATACAGCGTGGTTCCGGAAATTTCTTTGGCAAAAATCCATGTTGATGCGCCACTAGAAAAAGTTTGTCTACTAGGTTGTGGTATCACAACAGGTATCGGTGCGGTACTAAACACAGCGAAAGTCGAAAAAGGCGATACCGTTGCTGTTTTTGGTTTAGGCGGCATTGGTTTGTCTGTTATCCAAGGCGCTCGTATGGCTGGCGCTTCTCGCATTATCGCCATCGATATCAATGAATCCAAGTTCGAAATGGCTCAGCAGTTCGGTGCGACAGATTGCGTGAATCCGAAAAACTTCGATAAGCCTATTCAGGAAGTAATCGTAGATATGACTGACGGTGGCGTTGATTACTCTTTCGAGTGTATCGGTAACGTACAAGTGATGCGTTCTGCGCTTGAGTGCTGCCACAAAGGTTGGGGCGAATCTATCATCATCGGTGTTGCTGGTGCTGGCCAAGAAATCTCTACACGTCCGTTCCAATTGGTAACTGGCCGAGTCTGGAAAGGTTCTGCTTTTGGTGGTGTAAAAGGCCGCAGCCAATTGCCAGGTTACGTAGAAGATTACATGAACGGCAAGATCGAAATCGATCCATTCGTGACGCACACTATGCCGCTTGAACAGATCAACGAAGCGTTTGATTTGATGCATAAAGGCGAGAGTATTCGTACTGTTATCCTTTTTGACAAATAATCGAGATCTCACCGTTTTGATAAGCCCGCTAAGCGGGCTTTTTTAACACAGTTAAGGAGACAGCTATGGAATTGTTATCCAGTACCAAAAGCTTCGGCGGTTGGTTGAAGCGCTATAAGCATGAAAGCTTGTCAGTGAAAAGCGAAATGACCTTTGCTATTTACCTACCTCCGCAAGCAGAAACGCAAAAAGTGCCAGTCTTATATTGGCTGTCAGGTTTGACTTGTAATGACGAAAACTTCACGCAGAAAGCAGGGGCGTTTCGTAAAGCGGCAGAATTAGGCTTGGCCATTGTTTGTCCTGACACCAGTCCTCGTGGCACGGATTACCCAAACGAACATGAAAGTTACGATTTTGGTTCCGCTGCTGGTTTTTATATTAATGCCACGGTGGAGCCTTATTCAAACACTTATCACATGTACGATTACGTGGTTCAAGAGCTGCCGCATTTGGTTGAAGCCAACTTCCCTGTAACAGACAAGCGTTCTATCTCTGGTCACTCCATGGGTGGTCATGGCGCTTTGATTTGTGCTCTTAAGAACCCAGGCAAGTATCAATCTGTCTCGGCTTTTGCGCCAATCGTTAACCCAACAAACTGTCCTTGGGGCGAAAAAGCCTTCACCGGATACTTGGGCGAGGATAAGAGCACTTGGAAGGAATGGGATGCGACTTTGCTGGTGGAAAACGCAAGTGAACGCTTACCATTGTTTATCGACCAAGGCGAAGCTGACAACTTCCTGGTAGAACAACTTAAGCCAGAAGCTCTAGAAGCAGCTTGTGAAAAAGCCGGACATCCGATCACGCTACGTCGTCAACCGGGCTACGACCACAGCTACTATTTCATCGCCAGCTTTATCGATGATCACCTAGAACATCATTCTAGAGCCTTGAGTTAACACTTAGTTTTCTCTTCATTGGAATCGACAAAAGCGAGCTGCGGCTCGCTTTTTTATTGCTTAACCTATTTAAAACAACATGTAGGGCGGCATGAGCGAAGCGTGATCCGCCGTTTTGTAGGTTGGCCTTTAGGCCAACAACTGCAGATAGAGCAGGTCCGGCGTCTAATTAATTCAATAATGTATGAAGAGAAAAACCAATGTGCTTCTAATATTAGTAATATCTACTAAGTGCAAAGATGTAGTGAAGCAGTCAGATAATTTCGGCTGTATTTTTGATTTAATAAAAAGGAGCGTTAGATGGAAATTAATTATTATATTCCTAAAGACTTACCAATGAATTTTTTGCGTAGGATTAATTGTATTCCTATTGAAGAAGTAGAAATACAGCAATTTGAAAATACAATCCAAAACTACTGCTTGGATAATGTGACAAAGTATTTGAATTCAAACAATGGATCAATTCAATATGGTTGGATATTTTCAATGTTAGGGCGATTTGTCTTAAAGACACACGCTCATGCTGTAGTTCATATGGAGGATGGAAGATTAATTTGTGTTACTCCACCAGAATCAAAAATAGCGAAAATAAAGTTTGTCAGAGATGAATCAGTTAAAGACTTGATTGTTAATAATAGATTGCCAGTGAAAAGCTACGCGCTAGTTGAGAGTTTAATTATAGAAAAATTCGTTAGTTTTGAAAACGAACAAGATGTAGTAAGATTGAATGGAGATAGTGCTAAAGTTAATGAAATATATTCAGAGAAATTGCTGCTAGCATCAGAATTTTTTACTTATGTTTCTAATAATACTCGAAAAGACGATCCTTGTTATTGTGGATCATCTAAGAAGTTTAAAAAGTGCTGTGGAAAAAAACGCTAGGTATGTTTAAGTAAAAATGCATTTAACAAGGAAAGTAATCCTATGAACTTCACCATCCGAACAGCAAGAATCGAAGACTTAGAGTTGATTCAAACATTAATTAATCGCTCGACTCGCGAGCTTCAGCGTGGGTTTTATGAGGAATCAGAGATTGACGCGGCGTTGGAGTTGATTGGTGGTTTAGATGTTCTCATTCAATCTGGACAGTATTTTGTTGCTGAAAATGATGGCTGTATTGCTGGCTGTGGCGGTGTATCTCTTTTATTGGATGAAGAAACGAGTGCCGAGATTCGAGGCTTCTTTGTTGCTCCTGAATACGCCAGAAAAGGTGTCGCTTCAAGTGTGTTTGATTATTGTGAAAAGTATTGTTCTGAAAGAGGTGTTAAGTCGTTATTTTTAGCCTCTACTTTGTCGGGTGAGCCTTTTTATAGTAAGCGAGGATTTACCGAGATTGGACGAGTGAAAGAGCCGCTTTCAAATGGCCAATTTTTTGAGTTGATAAATATGGAAAAGAGGCTTTAATATTTCAATAGTCGCAAAACGTCCGTCTTGATGTACGTACTTTAATAAGTATAAATTGCTCATAATTTAAACAAATTCGAGGTGTGTGATGGCTGGAATGACGGCAACAGAAGCACGTAGTAATTTGTACCGGCTTATTGATGAAGCGGCTGATTCTAATCAGCCTATAATCATTTCTGGTAAGCGTAATAATGCGGTTTTAGTATCGGAATAAGATTGGTCTGCAATTCAGGAAACGCTGCTTTTACTATCAGTGCCTAATTTGCGTGAGTCTATCCGAGAAGGGATAGATGCTTCTGCTAGAGAGTGTGATGAGGAGTTAGATTGGTGACATGGAAGTTGATTTATACAAAGCAAGCTCAGAAGGATGCAAAAAAATTAGCGTCTAGTGGGCTGAAACCAAAAGCTCAAGAGTTACTCAGTTTGGTTGCGCAGAACCCCTTTCAAAAGCCCCCTCCGTTTGAAAAGTTAGTTGGTGATTTGTTAGGTGTTTATTCACGCAGAATTAACATCCTGCATCGACTCGTTTATCAAGTTTTAGACGCTGAGGGAATGGTAAAAGTGCTTAGGCTTTGGAGCCATTATGAGTAGCGCCCTTATTAGTCAGAATAGGCCCAATTATGCAATCTTTTGATGAGCTAATCGCGTTAGATAAACCCCTTTATTTTCCCTTCAACTGTCCAATCAACAGCGAGGATGAATTAGCATGATTGTGTATCGCCAAGCGGAATTAGATGAACTGTTTGAACTGAAGAAATTACTTTGGAATCAAGGCCCAAACGAATGGAATTACTTAACCGAAGAAGGTGTTGATGCTGAATTCACGTTGATAGAACAAGGCTCGGCGGCGGCGATGGTGGCGGTTGATTCCGATAAAGAACAAATTATAGGCTTTGCTGTTTTGATTGATGGATCGGTCAGTCCCGATTATTTGACCAAGTATTCTGCCCTCAATGAGTTTTGTTTTATCGGTGATGTGGTTGTTTCTCAGGCATATTCAGGTCAGGGCATTGCGACAAAGTTGCTTGAGTGTTGTATTAAAGAGGCGAAAGAGAAGCAAGTGCAAACCGTGTTGATTGAACGTCATGAAGAGAACCTAGCCTCTGCGGGCATGATGAGAAAGGCGGGCTTTCAGGTTGTGGATACCTTTTATGACCCAGACAAAAGATCATCAGGCTCAAGGAAGACTTCTGTCTTGGAATACTGCATAGAGTAGAGGTTAAGCACTCAAACCGTTTCGTTTGTCCCTTTAACCCTTCATGTCATACTAAACCGTATTGTTTATCTTGCGATTATTGGTGTTGTCTGATGTTAGTATTGTCAGTGTTTTTTGTAGAAAGCTAATTAATAGGGAACATAGTTAGATGAGTATTTTCTCAATCATTTTAAAAAAAGGCGTGTTAGGCGTTTTTTTAATTCTTGGCGCGTTGCTACTAAATGCGTGCAGCCCAGCTCCGGTTATGAAGTCGACAGTGGACGAAAAGCAGTTAGAAGAGATCCAATGCACGCCATCTCAGCGTGAAGGGTTTAGTCATCTAGAAGATTGTCTGATGGGATATAAGGGCAAACCCTTTACTGGATTAGCAGTAAAAGGTGACCCAGCGGACTATTTTAGTGCGACGATGTACCAAAAAGGTAAGCAAGATGGTGTTAGTTATTCTTCAAGAAAAGGTCGGTTAACATCGCAGGATCGTTTTAAAGATGGGCTGAGAAGTGGTGAGAGTACTCAGTACGACTCGTATGACGGCAAGTTGGTGTCTCGAATTATCTATTTAGATGGGCAAAAGCTTGAAGCCTTCTATTACGATGATGGCATTATTACCAGCTATTACCGTTTTAAGGAGGGGAAAGAAATTGAGTATACCCGTTATAACCTTGGATTGAAGTGGCGTCGAACCTTTTATCAAGGTGATCGAAAGTTGCTGGAAGAATCTACTTATTATGCTAATGGTCAATTAGAAAGTGTCAGAATCAGACTAGATAACAGTCTTAAGCTACTTGATAGAACAGATTATTATTCGAATGGCAAAGTTGAGATGCAGTTTTATTTTGATGAAAAAAACAATACAGTGCAGGAGCTTTTTTATTGGCGGAACGGTCAACGTAGAAGAGATTCAAACTATGTGTACGATGGTCGTTATCTCAAGTTAGATGGTGAGTATCGCTCCTTTTGTGAAGAAGATGGGCGTTTGAACGAAGTATCTCATTATCGAATGGGGGTTTTACACGGCGTCAGCGAAGAATTTTATTGTAACGGTCAAAGAAAGACGTCCACTCTCCATTACGAACAGGGCGTGATTGTTGACAAAGAAGTGGCGACCTATAGAGATGATGGTGCGTTCTACAAAGTGGAAAAAATGGACGGCAAGGGAAATATCCTTAAGACGTTACATTATGATGCAGAAGGTAAGTATCGGCCTGATTGGTAGGTGGTTTTGGTGTTTTATTTTTAATGAAACTTTTGCACGACTACTGCGCTTGCCAATACTTTGTTAAAAACAGACTTAAAATGCTCATTTATAACCCATGAGCTCGGTTTTGGCTTCGCTCGTGACTTCGTGCAAAGGTCTCTAATATTACTCACGCATTTTGATAAGTGCTCATTTTGAAGGATTCACAATGAAAGGAATGTTTTTTAAATCGGCGGCTGTTGCGGTTTGCCTGTCTTCCAGTGCAGCGTTTGGCTTTAACTTGGATGTTTTTGGCTGGTTCCAGAAAGACAATTCGATCGACAGCATGATTGAATATGTCCCTGCTGACACGGCACTTTTTTTAGGTGGTGTCTCGAATGAAGAACTTATCACCAGCTCCGATGAGCTTATGGCGCAGCTTAAAGATAACGGTGACGCAGAAGTGATGATGGAGTTGCTTGGGTCTTTGCAACCTAGCAAGGGCTTGGACTTTGTTTCTTGGTTGGTGAAAGACTACTACGATGTCGCCCACAATGGTGGCTTAGAAATATACCAGCATTACGGTCTTGATATTGAAGGCGCGAGTGTTATTTATCTGGATGGGGTTTTTCCTGTTGCGCGCATCGCGTTAGAAAATGAAGAAACGTTTATGAGCTTGATAAAGCAAGCTGCACAAGAAACGGGCGTTACCCTTGGTTCTGAAACGGTAGGTGGTCAAGCGTTAACCACCGTTGAATTAGTAAATGAAGATGGCATCGTGCTGAAGCTAGGCTTTATGATCAAGGATAACGTGCTTACCGCGGCTGTGATATCGGCGAAAGAGAGCAAAGTTGAGCAGGAGCAACGTTTCGCCTTATCGAAGCCTGCGCTGTCAATGCCGGCGGACAGTTGGAAGAACGATGGTGAGGCTTATAATTTCTTAGCTGCTTCCCATGGTTATATTAGTCTACAGAACATCGCGAATGCGATCTTAGATAAAAATTCTCGCGCTCACAAACAAGTAAAAGCATTGGCGGGTGATGACTTGCCAGAATTGAGTGCTGCACAAATGCAATGTAAAGCAGACGTGACTAAGATTGTGTCTGGAGTGCCTCGTCTTGTGTTTGGTGTTAACCGTTATGACGTTCAGGGTGACGATATGGCACTGGACTTTTCTTACGCATTAGAAATTAAAGATGCCAATATTCTCGGTGAGCTAAACAAATTACGCGGGTTTATTCCAAGCTATTTGAATGCCAGTAACGATTTGGCTCTTGGCGTTGGTGTCGGTGTCTCATCTGATGCGTTATCGCCTGTTTTAACCAGCTTGTGGAAACAATTCACAACAGCTGACTTTAGCTGTGAACCATTACTAAAAGCGCAAGCAAAATTGCGTGAACAGAACCCTGCCGCACTTTCTGTATTTACCAGCATGGCGCAAGGTTTATCGGGTGTGAGTGCTGGTATCTTTGATCTTGCAAAAGATGAGAGCAGCCAAATAGGCGTGAAATACGATGCTATTGCGACTCTGACCAGCGATAAGCCAGACGTATTGGCTGCACTTGCCGCTCAGTATATCCCTATGCTTCGCGGTATACAGATTCCAACCGACGGAAGTGCGGTAAATCTAGCTGACAGCGGCTTGCCGATTGATGCGTTCGTGGCGATTAAGGGTAAGCATTTAGTCGCTTACACTGGTGAGAAAAGTCAGCAAATTGCTGAGCAGTTAGTAACGGAAGAAGTGACTCAAAATGGCATGGCTGCCATCACCGTGGATAGCACCAAATTAGGTGATTTGACCATGAATATAGGGCAACTAGGCGCCAACATGGGTCAAGACTGTACCGATCTGTACACTGTCTCAGCGGCACTTACTAGCTTGCCATTTAACTTAAATATTCAAGAAGGCTTTAATGACAAAGGCTATGAAAGTAATTGGTCTATGTATTTTAAAGACGTATCAAATTTCAAAAATATTCAGCGTAAGGATTTGCTAAACAGCTTCAACGTAGAGTACCTAAACGAGCAGTGTGAGTGGGTCGCGGCCGGTGTTGAAACCTTTAATGAAGGTGGCGAGGGGATATTTGTTGATCAGGATGAAGTAAACAGCTGTAATATTTACGAAAGCCGTTTCGAATGGCAGTATGCTTTCGGTATGATCGAAGAAACTGGTAGCGAGAGCCAGTACCGTAGTCGCTGCGATAGCGAATGGGAGCAACAGGAAGAAGTTGATTTCGCTTGTCAGATTCTGGGAGCGAAAGAGAACAGCTTTTATTGCCTACACGATGATGGGTACAAGACACTTTATCGCTATACTCAATTGTAATTTATAGGTAAACGCGATAATTAGGGTAGGTGTGCCATCTGGGCCACCTACCATTCTAGTGCACTTGTAGAGTTGTTTAATGAGTCTTATTTAAACGCATTCAATGGAATTTTTAGATAGGACAACCCATTGTCTTCTGGTTTCGGCATGTGTCCTGCTCGCATGTTGATTTGTAACGCCGGTAAAATCAGGCGAGGCATGGCCAAGGTTTTATCGCGAGTTTCACGCAGTTCAACAAAGGTTTTTTTGCTGATACTTTCTTTCACGTGGATATTTAATTCACGCTGTTCTTTTACTGTGGTTTGGTATTTCAACTCACGACCATTCGGGCAGTAGTCATGGCACATGAAGATTCTGTACTCTTCAGGAAGTGCCAATATTTTTTGTACGGAATCGTATAGCACGCCAGCGTCTCCACCGGGGAAGTCTGCACGTGCCGTGCCAGCATCTGGCATAAATAAAGTATCACCAACAAACACCGCATCACCTATAACATGAGTAAAGCAAGCTGGTGTGTGGCCCGGGGTGTGAATCGCTGTGCATTGCATTTCACCAATATAAAACTGCTCGCCATCTTCGAATAAAAAGTCAAATTGAGAGCCGTCATGCAAGAAGTCAGCGCCTTCGTTAAAGACTTTGGCAAAGGTCTCTTGCACTGTGGTGATGTGTTTGCCAATTGCAATTTTGCCACCCAATTTTTTCTGGATATAGGGTGCAGCAGAAAGGTGATCTGCGTGAACATGTGTTTCGATTAGCCATTCCAATTTGAGCTTGTTGGTGGTGATGTAGTCAATAATGTCATCAGCGCTTTTATGTGAAGTACTTCCGGAGGCATAATCAAAATCCAATACGCTATCGATGATGGCGCAGCTAGAAGAGGCTGGGTCTTTCACCACATAGGAAAAAGTACTGGAGTCTTTATCAAAGAAAGCGGCTACGTCTGGTTTGCTTTGGTTGGTCTGTTTCATAGTTCACCTGATGGTCATGCTTTGCTTGGCGTATGAGTGGCTTGCGTCTGATTTATTATAGGTTTGTGGAATATATTTATACGCCATTGGAATTAAAAAGAGTTTAAATTAGATTTATCTAATAAACAATAGGTGAGGGTGGTTGGTTTATTGAGGGCTGGGTATTCTCATTATTTACTAATCTGCAGTATGGTTTGCAAGCTTAGTGACATTCACAATGTGGTCGTTCTTACTGCTAGTCTTTTTAAGGTTCGTTTAGGGATAAGCGTTTATGTTGGCAGTGAACTTTAACCCCTGGAACTTGATCTCTCGATCATATGAGCGAGAGATCTTTGAAGGGATTAGGCTAGTTGAAAGCGAGCAGAAACTTCACTTAGGTTAATGCTGGCGGTTTTTAGGTTTTCGCTTAGTTGTTTAGTTTCGCGGATATCCTGATGAACTTCTTGGGAAGCTTGGCTTATCTCATGAATACTACGGTTCAGTTCTTTTGCTGCGTGTGATTGTTGCTCTGTTGCTGCTGCAATCATCTGGCTCATGTCATCAATGGTTGTGGTCGATTCTAATACACTACCAATGCTGCTGTGGCTCAAACGTACTTTCTCAAGGCCTGAATTCATCTGCGATTCACTGATGTCCATTACTTTAACGGCTTCTCCAGCGTGCTTTTGAAGAACTTCGATGGTTTGATTTATTTCATCGATAGAGTCTTGGGTTTTCTGCGCTAAGGTGCGAATTTCGTTCGCAACTACGGCAAAGCCTCTGCCTGCTTCACCTGCTCTGGCGGATTCGATCGCAGCATTGAGCGCTAATAAATTCGTTTGATCGGTAATATTACGAATTACCTGTGAAATCATGCCAATGTTGGCACTGTCATTTTTTAGATTTTCAATCACATCCGATGCTTCAGCAATAGCATTAGACAGTGTTTCAGTTTGGACTAAGGTTTCCTGAATAACATTACGAGTTGTTGCTGCGTGGCTTCTGGCATCTTTAGAGCTTTCGGCGGCGGAAACGGTGTGTTGTGCGACGTCGGAAAAACCTGCTTGTATTTGTGCCATGGCTGATGCAACCGCACTGATTTCGCTTTTTTGTCCTTCTAGGCGTTGTGTCGTGTGATTGACTCGTTCAAGCAAATTTATGCTGGTTTGATCCAATAGTTCGGTGTTTTTCTGTACGTCCAAGGCCAGTCGACAAATGCCTTGTTGCATTTGGTCAAAGGACGCTGCCGCCTTGCCAAGCTCATCATCGGCAAAATCACTTAATGTTAAGCGAGTACGTAAGTCTCCTTTTTCGACTTTCTGCATTTGATTAATCAATTTTTGGAGTGGCTGGTTTACTTTACGGGAAAGCAAAATGCCAAAAGAAATCAGAAAAAGTAATACGATTAGTCCAACGGCCCCTTCAATGTAGATGGCTTTGCTCATAGCCGCAGACTCTTGATCTTTGACTTTAATGCCTTGCGCAACTAATTCTTGCTGCAACTGAGTCAGTGAACTCACTATGGTGTTGAATGGCGCTAACATGGAGCCAAGCATTTCAGCACGCGCTGTGTCTATTTCACCTTGGTCTATGAGGCTAATGTAGTGGTTTTGCATTTTTCGGTAATCGTTAATGCGCTGCTCGAATGTTGGGATGAAGTTGTTTACCGTTGGAATGTAGGAAATGGATTTTATATGCGCTAACGATTTTTCAACCTTCTGATCATTTTCATCAATCGTCTTTTGAATGTTTCTATGTTCATCTGGACTATTTGTTAAACCGTAATCTAAGGCGAATCGACGGTAAGTGACCGTGTAATAACGTAGATCCGAGATAGTGGACTGTATTTGTAGGTTTTCGCTGACTAAGGTGTCGAATTGGTTTCGAACATTGCTAATAACCAAAATAAGGTAAATGCCCAGCGCGATAACCATGCTGATGGTTATGCCAAAGCCTAACTGCATTGCTCTTGAAATAGATAGCTTGGATAACATATTTGCTTTCCTAGGAGGATTTGATTGATAGTGGGATTATTAACGAGTTAAGTAGTGAGAGACAGTCAGTTATTTAGATGGCTCTAATAGCTTTTTTATATGCGCTTTTAACGGTCTATAGGTTGTGAAGAGAAAGGCCGAGGTGATGTAAAAAAAGGAAGAAGATAACACGCTATTTTTTGGCTGCCTGTTATCTTCTTAGGGGGGAAGTTGTTTGGGTGGAGTTGTTAAGCGAATTGAAATTGTTTGATTTTTTTACTTAGCTCATCGGTCATTTTGGCAATCATGGTGCTCCCTTCAGATACTTGTTGTGAGTCTTCAAGCACTTTTTCAGACACCTCTCGAATGCCCATGATATTGTGATTTATCTCTTCTGCGACTGTGCCTTGCTGGTCAGCGGCTGAGGCGATTTGATGACTACGAGCGGATACATCGTCTACTTGTATTAACATGTTTTTCAATTTTTCGGCGGCATCATGCATTATGTCTGCACCGCGTTCAGCTTGTGCTGTACTGGCTGCCATGGACGTAGAGGCTTCTTTTGATTGGTGTTGAAGCTTTTCGATAATAGTACGAATTTCAACAGTGGAGCCTTGAGTTCGGCTGGCTAGGGAGCGGACTTCATCGGCGACAACAGCAAATCCGCGACCTAGTTCACCTGCTCGTGCGGCTTCGATGGCCGCATTTAAAGCAAGTAGATTGGTTTGCTCAGAGATATCACCAATCACACCTAATACAGAGTCAATGTCGCCTGTTTGCTCAAGCAGTTTAATGATGACGTCATTTGCTCCTTCGATATTCTTGGTTAGGCTTTGAATGTCTGCGTTAGTGGCATCCAAATCTTGGCTGCTCTGACGGGTGATGTTTTGTACTGTCTGCGTAGCCTCAGCTGTGTCTTTGGCGTGCTGCGCGACGTCACGAATGGAATAAGACATTTCATTCATTGCAGTGGCAAGCATTTCGACTTCTTGGAATTGGTGATCCATGCCTTCCTTCGTGTGTAGGCTGTTGCTTTGCATTTGTACGCAAACGGCTTGCAGCTCGGTAATGGCATGATCAACTTCCAACAGGGTATCATTTAGTGAAACCGATACATGGTTTGCGGCATTGGCTAAAATGCCAATTTCATCTCCACGTTGCATATCTAATTGCTTAGTGAGATCACCATCCGAGATGTGTTGAAGATGTTCAGTGACGGACTTAAGTGGACGTGTGATGTTTCGAACAATGGTGACACTCGCAAGTAAGGCAAGAAGTATAAGAATGAACTCAATCGCAGCTGATTTTTGTGCAGCACTCCAAAAGATCGTTTTTACATCGCTAAACAGTACACCGCTGCCAATGACCCATCCCCATGGTTTGTAGCCTTTTACGTAAGAGACCTTGTCTTCAGGCTGTGAAACTTGTGGGCCTTTATAGGCGTAATGGACATAGCCTTCGCCCTTCTTTTGCACCACAGAAACCATTTCTTGCCAATGATGAAAGCCATTGACGTCGGTGACTGTCGACATGTCTTTACCTGTTATTTCAGGTTTGAAAGGGTGCATGAGCAGTTTGGCGTTCATATCATTAACCCAAAAATAGCCATCCTTTCCAAAACGCAGGGCAGCAATTGCCGCTAAAGCGGATTTTTTGGCTTGCTCTTCGCCAATGATAGACGTTTGATCACCGTAATATTCTACGAGGGAGTAGGCATTATCGACTTGCTCTTTCACTTGTAGCTGTCGAGCGTTTAGCAATTCACTATGGAGTTCGCTATAGGCAATAGCACTGAATATGACGAGGAGCATTACCAAAGCACTTATTAGTGCCCAGAGCTTATAGCTTACTTTGATAGAACTAAGATTCATTTAGTATTCCCTCACTGAGTCGTTATTCGCTTTATAAGAAATGATTATGAGCCTAGGGGATCTTGCTGACTGTGATTGAAATCAAGGTAAAGGCACTTTGCCTGACATTTTGTTAACATCTAAAAACGACTGTTTCTCATCAAAAGGAATCGCAATGCAATACTCTGTACTTATCACTGGCTGTTCATCAGGGATCGGCCTTGAGGCCGCAAAAATGCTCCAAGAGCGTGATTTCATCGTAGTGGCAAGCTGCCGTAAGCAAGAAGACGTAGAGAGCTTGAAATCAAAGGGCATAAAACACGTTGTACAGTTGGATTTAGCGGATTCCGCTTCGATAGAAAAGGGCTTGCAAGAAACACTGACCATCACTAACGGTCAGCTTTTTGCTTTGTTTAATAATGGCGCTTACGGTCAACCTGGGGCCGTGGAAGATTTACCCGTTGATGCGTTAAGAGCGCAGTTTGAGTGTAATTTCTTTGGTACTCATGAACTCACAACCAAAGTACTAAAAATCATGTTAGCGCAAGGTTTCGGCCGTATCGTGAATAACAGCTCTGTGCTTGGTTTGGTCGCTGCGCCGTTCCGTGGTGCTTACAACGCGAGCAAATTTGCCTTAGAAGGCTTAACAGACACGATGCGCTTGGAGTTAGCAGATACTCCAATTAAAGTTAGCTTAATTGAGCCAGGCCCTATTGAAAGTCGCTTTAGAGCGAATGCTTTGGTGGCTTTGCAAAACAATATTGATATGCAAAGCAGTCGTCATCAGGCTGGTTATGAAGAGGCGATTGCTCGCCTGAGTAAAGAGGGCGTGACGTCATCACAAACTTTGCCCGCCAGCGCTGTAGTGGATAAGTTGATTCATGCATTAGAGTCGCCACGTCCGAAAGCCCGTTATTACGTGACCTTACCAACGTATGGTGCCGTTATTATGAAGCGAGTATTGCCAACCTGTTTGTTAGATTGGGTGATGCGACGTCAAGGCGCTTAACCTAGGTGTTATCTTGTGTTTCCAGCCAGCTTGTCATTGCTGATAAATAGGCCGTTCGAGCTGGTGGATGAGACAAGTAAAGGTCGTGAAAGCCTTGCGGTATGATGGCATTTGATAGGTTGCTGAAGATTTTATCTGCGGCGGCTTGCATACTGTCAATGTCTAACACCGCATCGCCTTGTTGAGTTTCCTGAACGGTTTTTTTGCCGATGGTGCTGCTGTCTGAGCGACACAGCAAGGTTGGAATTGTTATGCGCTGATTGGATAAGTTTCGCTGCGCAATAATAATTTCTCTTAGCCAATGGAAGGATAAATCAAAACCTTGCGCAGGTTTCCAATCTAACCGGTAATCCCATTCACCACCAAATGCACAGTGTATTGTTTTGGCATAAAGCGTGAACTTCTTGGCGCGTAAATAAGAAAAAGGCAACAATGATACTAGGATTCGAATAGGCCAGCTAACGCGCTTAAGCACCGCAGGAGGGAAAGGGAGAGCCAAAAATGGGCTGTTTAAAATTAAGCCGCTAATAGTTGGAAAGGCTTTTTGATAGTAACTTTCTCGTTCTGGTAAAGCATAAGGCTGAGCTAAATAAGTGGAGACGACAAGTCCGCCTGTTGAGTGTCCTAAAATGACAACATCGTCCACCCCATCAGCTTTCATCGTAGCCAGTGCAATGTCTAAATCTTGACCGTATTGTTCAAGGGACTCGCACCAATTCGGCGGTGTCGAAGGGCGAATAGAGCGTCCGTAGCCTTGAAGATCAATCGCATAGAAACGATAGCCAAGTTGAATAAAATGCTCGGCTAATCCGGCTTGAAAAAAATAATCCGTATAGCCATGTACGTATAATATGGCTTTGGTTGCCGATGGGTTACCAAGGTGATTAATTAGAGTTGTGTGTACTTGTGTTTTGGGCCCAGCAAAGGCAAAGGTACGAGCCCTAAAGTCGGCACCTAATAGGTCTTCACAGTCATTAACCAGTTTCCAGTGTTGTCCTATCGGTGCGCTCATAATTGCCTTATTTATCAATTATTTGAAAATACTATCGCCAAGTTGATCAATCGTAAGCTTGGCTTTGCGTAATGTAATCTCAATACACTCGTCACGGTTTGGCATTAAATCTGAACGAATGAAATTGTGTACTTTTTGCTCTTCGCCTTCACCTTTGGTAATGGTTGCCGCTACTCGGTATTGACCACCATCTTTCATTGGTGCTGGTACAATTGAAAAGCCTTTGTGCTCTACGACGTCTTCTGTTTTTTCTGGTGCGCTTTCGCCGCCAGCAAATAGCCCTTTAAGGCTAGATAAGATACCCATTAATACATTCTCCTATACTTTTCTCTATTTTTCGGGGATTTATTGTAATAGTCAAACACCGTCGTATTATTTATTTCTATCGATTACAGAATTACCACAGGATAATCCTTCTGTCGAAGTATACTAACTTTTTGACGTTTCTTTTTCTTAGGATATTAGTTTGAAAAAAGCGATGAGTACGATTAGCCAAGTTGCAACCCTAGCGGGTGTGTCAAAAGCTACAGTTTCCCGAGTGTTAAGTGGTGTGGTTCCAGTTAAAGATGAGACGAAATCTCGTGTATTAGAGGCGATTAAGACACTATCTTATAGCCCTAATCAGGCGGCTAGATCTCTTGCCAGTAATAAAACTTATACCATTGGTTTGGTGGCGTCTCGTATCGATACTGCCTACTACGGACCGGCGGCAAGTGGTGTTGAAAAGGCCCTACGTGGCGGCGATCGTCATGTCATTATCGCCAGTGGCAATGGCTCGTTGGAGGGAGAGCGTGATGCGGTTGAGTTTTTGATTAAGCGTCAAGTCGATGCATTAGTTATTATTACTAATTTTTTATCAGAAGAGGAAATATCACAGATTAATTTACGCTGTCCTGTCTTTGTTTTGAACCAGACTTTTCCAGGTGGTGATGATCATACTATTTCTTTTGATAACTTTGCGGGTGGTGAAATGGCGACCCAATATCTTATTGATAAAGGTCATCGAAAAATTGCGACAGTTACTGGTCCACTATGGAAGCATGATGCTAACCAGCGATATTTAGGTTGTCAAAAAGCGCTGCAAAATGCGGGTTTAAATCTGTATTTTCAACTCGAAGGCAACTTTAGTGCAAATTCCGGTATGACTCATATGCAATCTATTTTAGAGCGTGAAGATAGGCCAACGGCAATCTTTTTTGCTAATGATGTTATGGCGATGGGAGCACTGCATGTATGTGCTGAGCAAGGTATTAAGGTCCCTGAAGATATCGCAATCATAGGTTTTGATGACCTTGATATGTCTAAGTATTATTCCCCAAGTATTACCACCATAAAATTGCCGCTATACGATATGGCTGAAGCCACAGCATACCTGCTTTTAAACCGTGTTTATGATATTCAATTTCCTGTAAAAAACAGCTTTTTCCCAGAGCTAATCGTTCGCCAATCAGCTTAGGTCAAACATCCATACTGTAAAAAACAAATGAATGAAATGTATTGACGGGGTCATATTATTGTCTAATATTTGTTCATGTAAGCGGTTTCATTTCAAGTTTTACCGTTTTCAACTCAAGTCTTTCTTAAGGAAGTTTTGAGGACAAAAACCCAATAGAGGATAAAAATAATATGATGGGTAAAAAACTGTTTGCTGCCACAATAGGGGCAGGATTTATGAGTGCGTCGGTCCAAGCGGCCAATATTGAAGTCATTCATTGGTGGACATCTGGCGGAGAACAAAAAGCCGTCACAGTGTTGGCCGAGGAATTTAATAAACTGGGCAACGACAAGTGGATGGATACCGCTGTCGCATTAGGCGAAAACGCGCGAGCACTTACTATGCAGCGCATTCTAGGTGGTGATGCACCGGGCGCCGCACAATTCAACACCTCTCGTCAGTTCGAAGAATTGATTGAAGAAGGTCTTCTCCTAGATCTCACTCCGGTTGCAGAGAAAGAAGGTTGGACAAACTTTATTCGTCCTTCGAGTATCTTAAATCCTTGTATGAAAGACGGCGGCATTTATTGTGTGCCAGTCAATATCCATTCTAATCAATGGCTTTGGACGAATAAGAAAGTTTTTGCTGATGTTGGCGTGAAAGAACCTCATACATGGGAAGAGTTTTTGACTGTTGCGCCTAAAATTCGTGACGCGGGTTATATTCCTTTGGCCTTTGGTGGGCAAGGTTGGCAGGAACGCCATGTTTTTGACGTAGTGATGATTGGCGTGACAGATGAAAAATTCTGGAACAGTGTATGGAAAGATAAGGACCCAAAGGCTGCTAGCAGCGATAAAATGCGTAAGGTGTTTGAAACTTTTGGTGCATTACGACAATTTACCGATGAGGGTGCGCCTGGTCGAAATTGGAATGATGCCACTAACATGGTTATCACTGGCAAAGCGGCTGCACAAGTAATGGGTGACTGGGCTCGTGGTGAGTTTGCTGCGGCAGGAAAAGTTGCCGAAGTCGATTATGGCTGTATTCCGGGACCCGCTAAACGTCCTTCTCTCACTTTAGGCGGAGATGCGTTTATCTTTCCTAAATCCTCTAATAAAAACCTTGAAGCTGCGCAATTGAAGCTGGCTTCAATGATGTTAAATCCAACTATTCAAGCAAAATTTAACAATACTAAAGGCTCTTTGCCAGTACGTGCCGATGTTGACTTAAAAGTGGCGGATGCGTGTATGAAAAAAGGTCTCGCTTTGTTGGATGATCCCAAAGCGACTATTACACCTGCAAATAATTACATTACGGAAGATACGAATGGGCAGGTTCAAGATTTAGTCTCTACTTTTTGGAACGAACCAAGTATGTCTGTCGACAATGCACTTAGCATTTTCAAAGGCATTATCGAAGACGCTGAGTAACCTTCGATAATCAGAATAACCACCAGTTTTCTCTAGTATTTAGTGCTGAAGATGCAGTACTGGCGGTCAATTCTTGTGTTTCAAAAAGGAGTTTAAGATGGAAGAGACTATGGCTAATACAGCAAAAGTATCGACCCCGCGACGTACGAAACGAATTCAAATTTCTTCGTTATTAGCAAGTGCGCCCATGGCGATTGTTGCAATTGGCGTATTTGTGGTTTGTGTCGGTTATTCGGTGATGCTTTCGTTCACGAAATCACGCTTGTTTCCAAACTTTAATTGGGTCGGATTAGACCAATATGAACGCCTCTGGGGAACGTCCCGGTGGGTGGTGTCTGTAGAAAACTTATTTTTGTATGGAATTTTATTCATTGCCTTTTGTTTAGTCTCGGGCTTTTTTATGGCGGTGTTTCTTGATCAGAAAGTCCGTTTTGAAAGCGGCTTTAGGACTTTGTTTTTGTATCCCTATGCGATGTCCTTGGTCGTGACTGGCTTGGTGTGGCAATGGATGATGGAGCCTTCTCTTGGCGTTCAAAATGTTATTCAACGTATGGGTTGGGAATCATTTGAATTCGCGCCTTTGGTTGATCCGCAGTACGCACTTTATGGTGTATTAATCGCCGCCGTTTGGCAGTCGTCTGGGTTAGTAATGGCTCTGATGTTGGCAGGTTTACGAGGCATTGATGGCGAAATCTGGAAAGCGGCTCGTGTGGATGGTATTCCAGCGTGGAGAACCTACCTCTTTATCGTTTTGCCAATGATGCGACCAGTAATGATTACCTCCGTCGTATTACTAGCCGTTGGTGTCGTGCGAGTGTATGACCTGATTGTCGCGCAAACTGGTGGCGGCCCTGGTATGTCGACGGAAATGCCTGCGAAGTTCGTTATTGATCACATTACAGCCCGTGGCAATGTGGGCTTGGGAATGGCGGCGGCAACCATGATGTTGCTTCCAGTGCTCTTGGTAATTGGTCCCTGGATTTATCGCGAATATGTTCGTCCAGCCAAACATTAGGAGTCGATCATGGAACAGATTCAATTAACTGGTCCACATGGGCCAAAACCGAAAAAAACCACAGTCTCACGGCTTGGTGTTTATGCATTTTTATTCAGTGCTGCCGTTTTCTTTTGTATTCCTTTGTACGTGATGTTGATTACATCGCTAAAAGGCATGCCTGAGATTCGCTTAGGGGAGCTTTTTTCGTTACCTGGCGACCCAAGTTTTGCTGCATGGGTAAAGGCATGGGGCGAGGCATGTTCTGGGGTGGAATGTAATGGCATTCAAACAGGCTTTTGGAACTCGGTGAAGATCACCATTCCGAGTGTGGCGATTTCTATCATCCTAGGTTCGATTAACGGTTATGCTTTGTCCTTTTGGCGCTTTAAAGGCTCTAATTTATTGTTTGGCATTCTCTTGTTTGGGGCTTTTGTGCCATTTCAAGTGGTGATCTTTCCACTGATTATTTTCCTTCGTGAAGTGGGACTTTATGGTTCTTTAACTGGGATTATTTTGATTCACACCATCTTTGGTATGCCGATCATGACCTTGTTATTCCGCAATTATTTTTCATCGTTACCCGATGAATTATTTAAAGCTGCGCGAGTAGATGGCGCAAATTTTTGGCAGATCTTCTTTCAAATCATGATGCCGTTATCCATTCCTGTGACAGTCGTTGCGGTGATTTTACAAACTACCGGGATTTGGAATGACTACTTATTGGGGTTAATTTTTGCGGGTCGTGAGAACTTACCCATGACAGTGCAATTAAACAATATAGTGGCAACAACATTTGGCGTACGTGAATACAACGTGAATATGGCCGCAACGATTCTTACGGCGCTTGTGCCGTTGGCTATTTACTTGTTGTCTGGCAAATATTTTGTGCGTGGCATAGCGGCTGGCGCGGTGAAGGGGTAAGACTATGAACAGTATATCTATTAAAGAATTGGATCTTAAGTACCAAGATGCCCATGTTTTAAAGCAACTTAATCTTAATATTAAAAAGGGTGAGTTTTTGGTTCTTTTAGGGTCTTCCGGTTGTGGAAAATCGACTTTGCTTAATTGCATCGCTGGCTTATTGGATATCTCTGCAGGGCAGATTTGGATCAATGATCGCAATGTGACTTGGGAGGAGCCTAAAGATCGTGGTATTGGCATGGTATTCCAGTCTTATGCTTTGTATCCGCAGATGACAGTGGAAAAGAATTTGTCTTTTGGTTTGAAAGTGAAAGGCATGGCCAAAGGTGAGATTCGCGAGCGAGTCGATCGTGCTTCTAAAATTTTGCAAATAGAGCCTCTATTGCACCGCAAACCTTCAGAATTGTCTGGTGGGCAGCGTCAACGTGTGGCGATAGGGCGAGCCTTAGTACGAGATGTTGAGGTGTTTTTATTCGATGAGCCTTTATCGAATTTAGACGCTAAGTTGCGCGCGGATTTACGGGTAGAAATTAAGCGTTTGCATCAAAAATTAAAAAATACCATGGTGTATGTGACTCATGATCAAGTAGAGGCGCTAACCTTAGCGGATCGGATTGCCATCATGAAAAATGGCGAAATTCAGCAATTAAGTACGCCAGCGGATATTTATCATAAGCCTTGTAATTTGTTTGTCGCGCAATTTATCGGCTCGCCAAGCATGAATTTGTTGGAAGGCCGCATCGTAGGCGAAAATTTCGTTTATCAAGATTACCGAGTCAACTTAATGGGCTATGAGTTTATTAATCAAGGTGATCATGACGAGAACGCTTTTTTGGGAATTCGGCCTGAGCATTTGGCGCTTGAACCTCGTGATGGTTATGTGAAATTGATTTCTGCCAAGATTGATATCTTAGAACCAATGGGGGATGAAACCATTGTTTGGTTTGATTTTATGGGCCGTAAATGGTCGGTAAAAGTTCATGGAGATCATCAGCTTAAATGGGATGAAGACGCTGATATTTATCTTGATCCGAAAAAAGCTCATCTCTTTGCTAAGCAAGGTGAAGTACGCCTTTAAGCCAATAATTATCGCAATAAAAATAAAAAGGAAACGATATGACCGAATTTTCATTTCAGCTTTATAGTGCCCGCAATACACAATCTCTTGATGAGGTATTTAGCCTTTTACATCAAGTAGGTTACAGAGAGGTAGAAGGTTATGGCGGCTTGTATGGCCAATTGGATGAGCTGAAAAGCTTATTAGTTAAGCATCAGTTAACTATGCCAACCGGACATTTTGATTTGGCTATGTTGGAAAATAACATTCAGCAAGCTTTGTATATCGCTAAGACGCTAAATATGCACACCATTATTTGCCCCTTTATTATGCCCGATCAACGGCCAGATAGTGCACAAGGTTGGTTTGAATTCGGGCAGCGCTTAGAAACTATTAGAGAAAAAACCATCAATGCTGGCTTTGAATTTGCTTGGCACAACCATAATTTTGAGTTTGAACCGTTAGCCGATGGCTCTTTGCCAATGTCGTTGATTCTAGAAGGTGGCCCGAATATTAAATGGGAAATGGATGTGTCTTGGGTAGTCAGAGGGGGGCAGGATCCGGCTGAGTGGCTCTCTAGGTATCGTGACCGAATTTGCGCTGTGCATTTAAAAGACATCGCCCCAGAAGGCGAATGCCAAGATGAAGATGGCTGGGCTGATTTTACCCACGGAACTTTGCCTTGGCGAGACTGGTGGCCAGTAGTGCGTTCAACGCCAGCCAATGCGTTTGTGATGGAGCATGATAACCCTAATGATTTATCGCGCTTTGCCAATCGAGCCCTAAAAGGGGCGCAGGCCTTAGCAAAAGGAGCAACAGTATGAAAACGATTTTGAATGTTGGGCTGATTGGTTGCGGAAATATTTCTGACAGCTATTTGTCTTTGGCGCCACAGTTTGGTGGTTTCAAAATTTTAGCCTGTGCGGATTTAAACACTGAATTGGCGGTAACGAAAGCACAGAAGTACGGCATTGAATCGCGTACAGTAGATCAATTATTAGCCTCTCAAGATATTGATATTATTGTTAATTTAACCATCCCCGCAGCGCATTATGCCGTGAGTATGCAGGCTCTAGAAGCGGGTAAGCATGTTTATTCAGAAAAGCCTTTGGTTTTGAGTCTTGAAGAAGGGCAAAAAATGAAAGCGTTTTCACTCAAGAAGGGGTTAAAAGTCGGGAGTGCCCCCGACACCTTTATGGGTGGCTCCCATCAGTTTGCACGGCATTTATTGGACAAGGGAGAAATTGGCGAAGTGTACTCGGGTACTTGCCATGTGATGAGCGCAGGAATGGAGAGTTGGCATCCCAATCCGGACTTTTTCTTTAAACCTGGTGGTGGCCCTATTCTTGATTTAGGTCCGTATTACATTGCTAATTTAATTCAATTATTAGGTCCTGTGGAATCGGTAATTGCCAAGACAGCGATTCCTCGTAAACAACGCAAGATCACCAGCCAACCAAGATCTGGCGAGATGATAGACGTCGAAACACCGACGACTATACATGCTATTTTGACTTTTGAAAGTGGCGCAGTCATTACGTTAGGAGCAAGTTGGGATGTAAAGGCTCATCAACATTCCCATATGGAGCTATACGGCAGTAAAGGTTCTATGTATTTGCCTGACCCTAATTTTTTTGGTGGGAAAGTATCGCTGATTCAGGATGGTCGTGAGACACCCTTGCAAGTATGGGATCACCCATTTGGCGTGCCCAATCAAATTCATGGCGAGCTAGCAAAGGCGAATTATCGCACTGCAGGTTTGGCAGAAATGGTAATGGCGATCCATATGGGGCGAGATCATATGTGTGCGCTGGACAGAGCTTTGCATGGTGTGGAAGTCATGACGGCGATTTTGGCTTCAGGTGAGAGTGGGCAATCTATCAAGATGACCACCCATTGTGATCGTCCACGAGCGCTTGATCCAATAGCTGCTAAAGCCTTACTTGCTGCTTGTTTCTAGGAGGGAATTATGAAGACGATACAAGGACCCGCTATTTTTTTAGCGCAGTTTGTGGGCGATGAAGCGCCCTTTAATAGCTTTGATGCCATTTGTGGCTGGGTTGCTGCTTTGGGTTATAAAGGCGTGCAAGTTCCTACTTGGGATAAGCGTTTGATGGATCTGGAGCGGGCGGCGAGCAGCCAAAAATACTGTGATGAGTTAATTGCGACGGCAGCGAAACACGGCGTGGTTATCTCGGAGTTGTCTACGCATTTACAAGGTCAGCTGGTGGCAGTGCATCCTGCCTATGACGATGCGTTTGATGGTTTTGCGGATGCTAGCGTAAGAGGCAACCCTGCTGCACGACAAGCTTGGGCTGTGGAGCAACTTAAAATGGCAGCCAAGGCGTCACAGCGTCTTGGCTTGACGGCTCATGCTACGTTTTCCGGTGCTCTGGCGTGGCCTTATTTTTACCCTTGGCCACAACGACCAGCAGGCTTAGTTGAAGAAGCGTTTGCAGAACTGGGTCGACGCTGGAAGCCGATCCTTGATGCCTTTGACGAAGCTGGCGTCGATCTGTGTTACGAAATTCATCCCGGTGAAGATCTTCATGATGGTGTAACCTTCGAGCGTTTTCTCGAGGAAGTAGATCATCATCCACGAGCGAATATCCTTTATGATCCGAGCCATTTTGTATTGCAACACTTGGATTATTTGGCCTTTATTGACCATTATCATGACCGCATCAAGATGTTCCATGTCAAAGATGCAGAGCTTAATTTGAATGGAAAATGTGGTGTTTATGGAGGTTTCCAGAACTGGGTAGATCGCCCTGGGCGTTTTCGTTCTATTGGCGATGGTCAGGTGGATTTCAAGGGGATCTTCTCTAAGCTCACCACTTATGATTTTGTAGGCTGGGCGGTGTTGGAATGGGAGTGTTGTTTGAAGCATCCAGAAGATGGAGCCCGTGAAGGCGCACAGCATATCCAAGACTTTATTATCCGCGTGACCGATAAAGCTTTTGATGATTTTGCTGACAGCGGTGTCGACGCGCAAGCGAATCGTCGTATGTTGGGGCTCTAATAGTTTGGAGGGAAAGAACATGTCGGGAAAACAAGAAAACACACAAAAGCGCCGTTTACGTCTTGGCATGGTTGGCGGCGGTGAAGGTGCGTTTATCGGTGAAGTTCATAGGTTTGCTGCTCGCCTTGATGATCATTATCAGCTGGTGGCAGGAGCTTTATCGAGCCAGAAAGATAAAGCAGAGCGATCAGCGAAGGTACTTGGCCTTGCTCGATCTTATGTGGATTTCGAGCAAATGGCACAGCAAGAAAGCGAGCGTAGCGATGGTATTGAAGTAGTGTCCATTGTGACACCTAATCACCTACATGCTCCCGTAGCGATGGCGTTTTTAAAGCAAGGGATTCACGTGATTTGTGATAAGCCTTTAAGCGCGACTCTTGAAGAGGCAGAAGCACTTTATCAAGTTGCACAAGCAAGCCAAGCGCAGTTTTTATTAACCCATAATTATTCAGCTTATCCTATGGTACGCGAAGCACGATCCATGGTGAAGGCGGGAAAGCTTGGCAAAATTCGTTCTATTCAAGTGGAATACGTGCAGGATTGGTTAACACATTCGTTAGAGCAAACTGGTAATAAACAAGCGGCTTGGCGGTCTGATCCGAGTCAGGCAGGTATTGCAGGTTGCATGGGAGACATTGGCAGCCATGCTTATCAGCTGGCGTGTTTTGTTGGTAATACTCAGGCAAAAGAAATCTTGGCGGATTTATCCACTTGGGTAGAAGGTCGAACTTTGGACGATGATGCTAATATTTTGCTGCGCTATGAAAACGGAGCCAAAGGCCATTTGTGGGCGAGCCAAGTGGCGCCAGGTAATGAGAATGCCTTGTCATTGCGGATTTATGGCGATAAAGCTGGCATAGAATGGCATCAGGAATCACCTAATGAGCTGATTTATTCTGTGTTAGGTGAACCAAGCCAACGTCTCCGACGCGGTAATGGTTATCTAAGCGAAGCGGCCACATTGGTTTCTCGTATTCCTTCTGGTCACCCTGAAGGTTACTTAGAAGCGTTTGCTAATTTGTATGCTGAGTTTGCAGAGCAGCTATTGTCATCTACTTTTAACCCCGATTTACCGACTCTAGCAACAGGGTTACATGGAATGCGCTTTATCTCAGCGAGTGTACTTTCGAGCCAAAGAAATGGTCAGTGGGTGTCTTTAGAGCATTAGGTGTTGAGACTAAGTTAGGTTGAAACAAGGATAAGCCGCATGATCTTTAAAGCGGCTTTTTCTTGCTTGCTGTATACTCTTGCTACTTCGTTAATTGAATCACAGGAATAAGTAGATATGGTCGGAACACAAGCTAATAACCCATTGCATGGTGTCAAACTAGAGAAGGTTGTCACGGATCTAGTGGAACATTATGGTTGGGAAGAGTTGGCAATTCGTATCAATATTAACTGTTTTAAAAGTGATCCATCGGTTAAATCCAGTCTTAAATTTTTACGTAAAACGCCTTGGGCGAGAGATAAGGTTGAAGCGCTTTTTCTGGAAACCTTTAGCCGTTAACTACAAACTTTATTTCGACCCTCATGTTTTGCTTGATAGAGCTTTTGATCCGCAGCTCGAAGAAAATCGGCAAATTCATGGTCGGGGTGAAGTGAACTCACGCCTATACTTACAGTCAGTTTGATGTCTTCCTTGTGGCTGTAGAATACACTTTTTTCTATTGCTATGCGTATTTCTTCTGCCTTAGTGTAGGCTTCCATATCACTAATATCTATATATAAAACAACAAATTCCTCGCCTCCTAAGCGATAGATTTCTTTGCCTTGAACACACTCTTTCAACACATTCGCGACGTTAATAAGCACAGAGTCGCCAATATCATGCCCATATTTATCATTGATGTTTTTGAAGTGGTCAATATCAATAATCAGCATGTGCAGACAGTCGAAGCTGTTATGGAAGGCTCTAAAATCAGCTTTAAGAGCGTGACGATTTTGCAAATCTGTCAGGCCGTCTTGTAATGCAAGAGAGCGTAGAAACTTACTCGTTTTTTGGTTTTGAACTTCGTAAATATGACACACAAGCCAAATAGAACAATAGACAAGTGTGAAGTTAAACACCGTTCTAAACGGCATGAATATATTTGTATCGGTGCGAATAAGTATGACCACCGCAGACAATAAAATCACCACAGCGCTAAAAATAAAGCCTTTTTTTAAACCAAATAGACTGTAGTACCAGAAGGGTAAGGCGAGTCCCCAATAGGTTGCGCCGGCTACGAGCTCCATTATTGAGATAGACAGTAAAATGTTGAGAGTGAGTAATGAAAGCAAAGTGTAGCTGTGCCAAGGTCGGTATAGGCCTTTTGATGAAGTATAAAAACAATAACCACTAAAAATAGCGACAATAAATTGTACGGCACCAATTCCCAGTTTTTGCATTGTAATCATGTTAAGTAGGAAATATATGCTGTTCAATGCACAAATTAGGATGCTTAACCATTTGTGGAATGATGCCGGACTGACTGCCGTTTGGGGAAGATGTCTTGTGGTCATCATGAATTAATTCGCTTAAGAGGATGTGCCAAAAAGTCGTAGATCAACATAGTCGACTAAACCGCCTCGGATACATTCATTGGACCATAATGGACCAAATTACGGCCTTTATTTTTTGCGGAGTAGAGATTTTTGTCGGCGTCTCGTAAAAACTCTCTGAAGGATTGCCCTTTTTGAAGTTGTGCTATACCAATACTAACGGTGATTCTAATGCTTTGTTGATGGGCTCGGAACACTGTTTTTTCGACTTCTTTTCGAATTTTTTCAGCAAAATCATAAGCCTGGTTTTGTGTGTGGTTTTTCAAAGTAATCAGAAACTCTTCTCCGCCTATACGATAAACGTGCTCATCATGTATCAAATAGTGAAGTAGCTCAGTCATTTCAAGTAACACTGAATCACCAACATCATGACCAAATTCATCATTTACGCTTTTAAAATAGTCAATATCAATGATCAATAAGCGAGTTTCTTCTGTTTCATATTTTAAGAATGGATCAACCGGTACGTTATTAAAATTGTCAAAAAACAGTTTTAATGCATGACGGTTTTGCGCCCCTGTTAATGGATCTTGGAAAGCCATTCTTTCGAGTAGGAGACTGCTTTTTGCGTACTGACTCTCGTATAAATAGCAAATACCGTAGGACAAAAAATAGGCTAATACGAAATTAAGAATGGACCGATAGGGAAGGAAGTCTTCTGTATCTGATTTAATGAATAAAATAGCAAGGGCAGGTAAGGACAAGATAATTGTATAGAAAAGACCAAGTTTAGGACCTGCTAATAGACAATATAAAGGCGGTAGAATAAGAAGCCAATAGATAGAACCTGCTCTTAGATCTGCAAAATAAAAGGAAGATAAAACAACGACAGTCATTGAAAAAGCCAACATATAATGATGCCATTCATGCGTTTTTTCTAATAAAGCTTTTCTAAAAGAATATAGATTCAGTAGCCCAAAGACGCCATCAATAACCCCGATAGTTACTTGGTTTAACATAACGATATTTACGAAGCAGAAAAAAATCATAATGGCACTGGTGGCAAGGCTAAGCCACTTATGCAGTATGTCTCTTGTCTCTAATAATAAGGAGCTGGTCTGAGTTATCATGTTTTACTTTTTGTATATAAAATAATCAGTAAGGGGGCTTAAGGCGACATATTCTCTCTTAAAAATATAGATGAGTTTTATCTATTTAAGTAACAATTTGTTACCGATAGCGGTGAAGTCATCTGCGGCATTGATTAATGACTGTGCAGTTAAGGATTCAACACCGTAGACTTCTACCCTAGTTTGGTATTTCTCTCTCAGCGTTTTGGCGAGGATATCGAAATCGCCATCCCCAGAAAGCAACACCAGCACATCGCTGTCTTTGCCATATTCGATACCATCGATGGCAATACCTACATCCCAGTCACCTTTTGCTGAACCATCAGAACGTTGGATAAAAGGTTTTAGTTTTACCTCGAATCCAATGGCTCGAAGGATATTTTGAAATTGACGTTGTTTTTCATCACCTCTGTCTATGGCGTAAGCAATGGCTTTGACGACATTTCGACCTTCAGTGGCCTGTTGCCAAAAGGTGTTGTAATCGAAAGAGCGTCCAAAAGCTTGTCTTGTGGTGTAATAGACATTTTGAACATCGACTAGAATAGTTATATTGGTCATCGTCTTCCTAGATTTGTTGGTGGTTGCTATGAACTGAAAGGTGGTGTTTGAGGACACGTTACAAGTATTCGAAGTGAAAAGAAATCATAAAACAGGATAAGAAGAGGCGATAATTTTCAAAGTGCCCCCATTATGGCTAGTAAATAAGTTTTATTACAGAACGGAGTGTTTTTTATATGTCTGGATTTGACCCCGACAACCGGATTCGACCGCTGACAGCGCGAGAAGAGAATGCAAAGAGCAATGTGGTGATTGCTTATATATTTATGTTGCTAGGCGTCTTTACGGGTGTATTTTGGTTGATTGGTGCTATTTGGGCCATGGTGAAGGCTGACGAAGCGCGCGGAACATTTTTTGAAGATCATTATTCCAATATCATTAGCACTTTCTGGTGGGGGATTTTCTGGAGCGTGATTGGTGTGATACTGGCGTTCTTTTTTATCGGCTATATTGTGTTATTTGCTGTCTGGATTTGGTCGATTTTCAGAATGGTGAAAGGTATTGCCAGAGCAACGTCTAACCAGTCTTATCGCGAAATGTTTAACCCTTTTTAGACTCTGCTGGTTTATACAGCCCATGCGCTTCGGCGCTTGGGCTGTAAATAAGCGTTCTACTTATTTGATAGTTCCATCTTACTGTCTTTATAAAGCTTGCCTTCGTTTACCATTAGTGCGATCTCTTTTAAGCTGATAGCAGAAGTGGGTGATAAGGTTAGGTTTAGTTTTTCTGGCTTTTGCAAAAAGGTCAGTAACGTATTCGCAATATGTTCTGCTTCTTCCGAGTTGGCAGGTGCCAGCCCCAGAGCCTGGCTTGCGTACTTTATTCCGTTTAGCTGATTTTCTCTTGAGTCGAGGGTGATCGTTGATTTAGGAACTAAGTGAGCGATTAACCCCGACTCTTCGTATTCCACCTCCAAAGAATGCACCTCAATAGCATCGCCATAGATGATCGGGAGCGCTTCTGGTTGGCCTAATGCAAAAGAGGCAAGAACATCGGAGCGCAGATTATCCATCGCAATGTTTTTATTCAATAAGCTGATATCTGACGCCCATGCCAGCTTGCCAATATCTTTAATGTCCAACTTGAAGCTTGATGAGACCTTGTTGCCCTCAACTTTCGACGTAAAAGAGCCTTTACCCAGTAAGGTTTCGATCCCAGCAGCGCGCATTAGTCTTCTTGTATCGCGGGATAGGCTGTCTATTGGGCTTTCTTGAATCCAAAAATCCACATCGAGATCTGGGTAGTTAATCGGATAACTGTTCAAAGAAATTCTGGCAAATCTTAGCCAAGGAGAATACTCGTTACCGAAACTAACATTTTCTAACGAAGGGGTGAGGGTAAAAGGGTCTAAATGAACGCTTTCGTAATGAACAAAAGGAGCGAGACCAGATAGCTCTAGTTGTTCTTGAATCTTTTGTTCTGCGTAATCCCCACCAAAGCGTTGCACCGCGTAGATAACTAAAACAGCCATGCAGGAGAGTAAAATAAAGTAGGTGATGGCTTTGCCAAGGCCGTTCTTAAGTTTGTTTCCGATATTGTCCAATTTAAAATCCATCGATAAATAACAGTGCTTACAAAGAGAGGCAAAAAGCATTTCGCCTGATTTCTAAGCTGAGATATTATCGGAAAGTGCGTAGTATAGACACACAACAGGCTACTTTTCTGTTTTGATTCACAAGGAGTGCGTTATTTCATCTTTGATTCCCTCACAAGAGGATTTGTGGTTTTTGCCTTTAGGTGGCACTGGCGAGATAGGCATGAACATGAACCTTTATGGTCACGATGGTCAGTGGTTGATGGTGGATTGTGGCGTTTCTTTCAATGAGCCATTAACGCCTAATGACCTACGTACTTCCGAAATTGTTTGCGCCGACCCGCGTTTTATCAGCGAGCAAAAAGAGCGATTAGCCGGCATCGTTATTACTCATGCCCATGAAGACCATGTGGGCGCTTTGCCTTTTTTGTGGCGACGTTTCAAATGTCCAGTTTACACCACGGCGTTTACCGCCGAAGTGCTGCGCCGTAAGTTGGTTCAAGTTGGGTTGACAGATCAAGTGCCAATCATTGAAGTAAAAGAAAATGAAACCAAAAAGATTGGCGTATTTAATGTTAAGTGGTTGGGATTAACACACTCTGTGCCTGAACCTTATGCGATGACCATCGATACACCGGCAGGAAGAATTTTTCATACTGGCGATTGGAAAATCGATAAAAAGCCAATTTTGGGTGATGCGTTTTCTCCCGCAGCCTTTCAAGCATTAGCCAAAGAAAACATTCTTGCCATGGTGTGCGACTCTACCAATGCTCTGAAAGACGGTTTTTCGCCTTCTGAAAGCGATTGTTATCAGGGCTTATTAAAAACCATTGAGGCAGAAAAGAACCGTGTTGTGGTTGGTTGTTTCAGCAGCAATGTCGCGCGTTTAGTGGCACTAGGGAAAGTGGCAAAAGAAACGGGTCGTTACCTTGCCTTGATCGGAAGATCGCTGACAAACATGGTCAGCGCAGCTCGAGCCACAGGGCATTGGCCAGATGATTTGCCGATCATCGATGCGGCGCATTTAGGATATTTGCCGAGGGAAGAAGTATTGGCGGTGGTGACGGGAAGCCAAGGGGAGCCAAGAGCAACCTTGAATCGGTTGGCCGCAGATAACTGTTTTGACTTGAGTTTGGAAGCCGACGATTTGGTGATTTTCAGTTCCATGCGAATTCCAGGTAATGAACACGCCATAGACAGATTGGCTGAACAATTTAAAGGCCGAAAAATCCGCACCTTGCAAGCCCATGAAACGGACTTAACCATTCATGTAAGTGGTCATCCTTGTCGTGAAGAACTTAAGCAGCTTTATACGTGGGTTCAACCACAATTGGCCATTCCCGTTCATGGCGAACCGCAACATTTGGATGCTCACGCTGAAGTGGCCAAACTCAGTCATGTGCCGGATCAGTTAATTGGTCGAAATGGTGATTTATATCAGCTAGCGCCGAATGTGAGTATTCGACGCCAGCAAGTAAAAGTAGGCCGTATTGCGCTGTTAAGGTAGCGAATATTAAGTATCGAGAAGAGGTGCGAAGACGCTTTTCGCTGATTTTCCAGGGATCTCTTTGGCAAGCCTTGGCACTAAGTAGCCTGGTAGCTCAGCAGCGACTTTACCCATTAAGCGTTGTGCGTCTTCGATACTGATATCAAAGTGTGCTGCGCCCTCTACCGGATCTAGCGTGAACATGTAGTAAGGCAAAATGCCGGCACTGAACACCGCCTCGCTCAAGTTCACTTGAGCTTCTACGGAGTCGTTCACACCTTTTAATAAGACGCCTTGGTTGAGCAAGGTCACCCCTGCTTTTTTGAGCTTGTAGGCTGCCTGAGCAAGCTCTTCATCCATTTCGTTGGCATGATTTATGTGCCAAACCATGACGATGTCTAGGCGACTGGCTTTGACCCACGCCAACATGTCGTCGCAAACACGATCAGGAATCACCACCGGCAAACGTGAATGAATGCGTAGGCGCTTTATTTGCGGTAAAGCATCAAGCTTACGGACTTTATCAGCGAGCAAGCTATCTTTCATCATCAAGGGGTCACCGCCACTTAAGATGACTTCGTTAACCTCTGGGTGCGCTTTTAAATAGTCGATTACCGAGTCCCACTCTGCTTGCGCCAGCTGATTATCACCATAAGGAAAATGACGACGGAAGCAGTAACGGCAATTTACTGCGCAAGTGCCCGTGGTGATGACTAATAAACGGCGTTTGTATTTGTGCACAATGGCTTTTTGCGGGTTGTGGTCGGCTTCTTCTAATGGATCCTTTGTGTAACCTGCAACTTTTTGCATTTCTATGGCGCTGGGCAGCACTTGTAAAAGTAAGGGGTCATTGGGGTTGCCATATTCAATGCGAGACAAATAAGGGCGAGGCACTAATAATTTGAAGCTTTGGTGAGCCTCAATGCCTTCTTGAGCGAGACTTTTTGGTAAGCCTAGGTGCTCAACTAGCTCAGGTAAGGAGGTTAAGGCCTGTGATAGGTGCTGAGACCAGCTTAAATTGTTCTTTGTTTGAATAGGGATCACGTCAAATATCTGCAAAATTGTGTTCATTTGGGTTATGATTGCGCCAACTTATTTGGGCCGATTCGGCCAGTGGCTCTCCGAGATCTTTGCAAACGCTCTTTTTACTTGCCTATTTAGTGGTTCTAAATGGTGTAAAAAGAAGTTCGCAGAGATCTTGGGACTGACATGATACGCCAGTCAGAGCCTTTTCTCTAAAAATATACTGTGAGGATGTATGGCTAATATTTCTACCAGCGATATGCGCAGCGGCGCTAAAGTAATGGTTGATGGTGATCCATGTGCGATTATCGATAACGAACACGTTAAACCAGGTAAAGGCCAAGCCTTTAACCGCTTGAAATTGCGTAACTTACGTTCTGGTCGAGTGTGGGAACGTACTTTTAAATCAGGCGACACGCTTGAATCTGCCGATGTTATGGACACCGACATGGAGTACTTGTACACCGACGGTGAGTTCTGGCACTTTATGGCCGTTGATGGTTCTTTTGAACAGCATGCGGCAGATGAAACTGCAGTAGGCGAAACGGTTAAGTGGCTAAAAGAGCAAGAAAGATACGTTGTGACTTTATACAATGGCGCTCCGCTGGCCGTTGCTGCACCGAACTTCATTGAACTTGAAGTGAAAGACACAGATCCTGGTGTAAAAGGCGATACCGCCAACGGTGGTTCTAAACCTGCATACTTGGTAACTGGTGCTATGGTTCGTGTACCTCTGTTTATCAACATCGGTGAAGTGTTACGTATTGATACTCGTACAGGTGAATACGTTTCTCGCGCTACAGGTAAGTAATTCCTGATTTAGCGTGATGAATGAACAAAGCCCCGATAGGAAACTATCGGGGCTTTTTTGTTTCTAAACGGCTGTTTTTTCATTAAACAGCATTTTGTTTAAATTCTGCACGTGCGGCACGGATTGCATCGTGGTTGGCGTCAGCCCACTTGGTTAATTGTTGTAATGGTTCAAGTAGCGAGTGACCAAGTGAGGTTAATTTGTATTCCACGCTTGGTGGTACTGTCGGGTAAACATGGCGACTGATAAAACCATCATGCTGAAGATCTCGTAATGTTTGAGTCAGCATTCGTTGTGAAATATCGGGAACGGCGCGACGCAATGCGCTAAATCGGTGAGCTTCGCTGGCTAGCGTCAGAAGAAGTAACAGGCTCCATTTGTTTGCAACTCTATCTAGCACGTCGCGAATTGGGCAAGCCTCAAATGCTTTAGTGTTCTGTTTATTATGCAATGGCGTTTTTGACTTAGGGCTTGTTTGATCTGAATTGTCCATTAGGTAGTTACCTCTATGTTACTTACTGCTTAAAAACTGCCTTATTTACAATGGGTCATTACTCTCTAATATACATCTAGTGTTTTTAATAGACTAATCAAAGAGTAACGATTTTATGCAGGAGATAACCCAATGAAAAGAGTGTTTTTGGCGGCTTTCCTAGCTGCTGTGACAAATATTCCAGCGTACGCCGATCAATCTGCCGCCATTTCCCCTGCTACTCCTGTCGTGGCTAGAGCGGATGCGGATGCTTTGTTTGTAAGTGATGATCCAAAACTCCATGCGAATAAACAGGTGGTTTACAATATTCTGAAAGTGTTATTAGAAGCGAATCAGTGGGATAGGGCGCCAGAATTTATTGACAAAGATTATATTCAACACAATCCAAATGCGGCGAATGGGCGTGATGCCGTGGTGTATTTCTTTACTGAAATACTGAAAACTAAGCCTAAACCCGTTGCGGATAAGTTGAATTGGCCTGTAGCAGAAGTGATGGCGGAAGGTGATCTAGTCACCGTGATCACACGACGTAAGGTAAAAACTGAAAATGGCACTTATACCACAGCTTGGTTTGATACTTGGCGTATTAAAGATGGCAAAGCGATGGAGCATTGGGATTCTTCATTGATGAATGAAAGCCCAGATTTGAGTCCATAATCCTTGGTTGTGCTATTCGTATTTTCGCTCTTCTTATTCTGATCTTCATAAAGCATAAAAAAACCTCGATTCCTTCTACAGGGATCGAGGTTTTTATTTACAATAATGACAGCTTAGTAAAGTGATTCGTTATTTAGCTGAAATGACTTTATCAACAGAGTAAGAACCTGCGCCGCTGAATACCAAAGAAACTGCAACGATTAATAGCGTTAGGGCGTATTCGTAGCCGTTGTTTGCCATGAATAAACCGTTTGAAATATGCACAGTTACGATTGCAATTAGCATAGTGAAGGCAATAACGACAGAAGCTGGGCGAACCAATAAACCGATAACCAAGGCTAAGCCACCAAAGAATTCAGCGCTGCCCGCTAAAAGCGCCATCAAATAGCCAGGCTCTAAACCAAGAGACGCCATGAACTGACCTGTCCCTTCAAGACCGTAACCGCCAAACATAGCAAATAGCTTTTGTGCACCATGTGCCATAAGAATGAGACCGACTGGAATACGCAGAATAGTGCTAGCAATACCAGACGTCGTGCTTGTAATGTTTTGAATGAAAGATGCCATTTTTAGTTTCCTTATTGTTAGGGGGAGGTTTTGGTTCAGTGATATGTACTATATATAAAAAAAAGAAATAGAGTAACGGAGTTTTTTGAGGTAAATGATCAATAAAATTGAACATTGCCTGAAACACCCACTTGAAAGTGGTTTTATTGGGAAATCTCCCTATTTGGTTTAGTTATAAGCAAAAAAGTAGCAGAACCTTGGGTGACTAGAATGATAGCGTGTTGATATCTTTTAAAAACAATAAGCAGAATCAACATGTCTAAAGCATTAATCGGAAAAGTCGCCGTGGTAACGGGCGGTGCGTCAGGAATTGGGTTGGCAAGTGTTGAAGGCATGATAGCCGAAGGGGCTAGAGTCGTCATCGTTGACCGCGATGAAAAGGCACTTCAAGTCTTACAAGAAAAACATGGCGATGCTGTCATGACTCTGGCGATAGATTTGCTGGACCCTGTGGCTTGCTCT
This sequence comes from Marinomonas sp. FW-1, assembly GCF_005222245.1. NCBI lineage: Bacteria > Pseudomonadati > Pseudomonadota > Gammaproteobacteria > Oceanospirillales > Oceanospirillaceae > Marinomonas > Marinomonas sp. FW-1. Next base: position 718,837 of record NZ_CP025987.1, read on the forward strand.
GCAATGGTGTCTAAAATTTTAGAAAAATCTAAGGTGATTGATATTTTTCACGCGAATGCCGGTTTGTATGTGGGCGGTGATCTAGTGGATGCAGACAATGACGCCATAGATAGAATGTTGAACCTGAATATCAACGTGGTCATTAAAAATGTGCGTGATGTTTTGCCGCATATGATAGAACGTGGTGTGGGCGATATTTTAATAACCAGCTCGTTAGCTGGTCACTTTCCAACGCCTTGGGAGCCCGTTTATGCATCGTCAAAATGGGCGATGAATTGTTTTGTGCAAACCGTGCGTAGACAAGTCAGCAAGCATGGCATACGCGTTGGCTCAGTATCGCCAGGCCCAGTGATTACCTCTTTATTATCTGATTGGCCTGCTGACAAACTGGCAGAAGCTAAGACAAAGGGGAGCTTGATGGAAGCCAGTGATGTGGCCGACGCTCTGATTTTCATGTTAACGCGTCCGCGTCATGTGACGATTCGGGACGTGGTGATGTTGCCGTCGCAATTTGACCTTTAGCTCGCTTCACTGGGTTCCCGCCTTCGCGGGAATGACAATAATGGTTTGGTTATTAATGCCAAAGTTGGTTAGGAATTAAATGGTTAGGAATTAAACTGATATAGACTAGAAAGGGGAATGGTCGTTTAACCATTCCCCTTTTACGCTTCTACTAAATCTTATCGTCGAAAAGTTCTACAGTTTAACAATCAGCTTGCCGGTATTTTTACCTTCAAATAGCAAGTTAATGCCGCTGGTCGCGCTTTCGATGCCTTCAATCACATGGGCACGATATTTCAGCTCGCCTTTGCCTAGCATGGCACCCAGTGCCTGACCGTATTCTGGAATACGATGAAAATGATCTGGCATGGTGAAGCCTTGGATTGTTAGTCGGCGTTTGATGATGCCTATCCAGCTTGGTCCTGGGGAAGCTTCTTCTTTTTGATACTCAGCGATGAGGCCACATACAGCAATCCGGCCATGAGGGTTCATGCGCTCAAAGATCGGACCTTGTGCTGTGCCGCCTGTATTTTCAAAGAAAAGATCGATGCCGTTTGGAGTGGCATTTGTCAGTTGTTCAACAAAATCTGCGTCTTTGTAATTAATCGCATGATCGAAGCCGAGTTCTTTGGTGAGCCATTGGCATTTCTCATCAGAGCCTGCCACGCCTATCACGTTTAAACCGAGATTCTTAGCCATTTGCCCCACTAGTGAACCAACGGAACCTGCCGCTGCTGTGACAATAAGTGTTTGACCTGCTTCTGGTTTAAGTACTTCAAACACACCGTGATAAGCGGTAATGCCGGGTAGGGCTATAACGGATAATATTGCCTCAGCAGGCAATTCTTTTGGAATGACGTTCAAGCCATTACCATCACTGATCGCATACTCAGTTAGACCCATAAGCCCCATAACGCGAGTGCCGACAGGGAATTTCTCATTGTTGGATTCAACTACTTCGCCTATGCCACTGGCACGCATGGTATCCCCTAACTTTACTGGCGGAATGTAGCTGTTTTCATCTGGGCTCATCCAACCACGCATAGCAGGGTCTAAAGAAAGATGGGAAAGTTTAACTAATACTTCGCCTTCTGCTGGCTTTGGAATGTCTTGAGTCACAATGTTGAAGACATCTTCAGTGATTTCTAGAGTAGGGCGTTTAACCAATTTTACCGAGCGATAAGACATATCAAATAATCCTCTTAGTGTTTCTCTTAATATTTATCTACAGACTTTGGGGCGCTTTTATTGATCTAAAGGTTAGGTTTAAAGGAGTAAAGGTGCAAACACTCCTGCCTAGTTAACTTTCTGTTTTTATCAAATCACTGATTTTGTCGCACAAACTGATCAATTGTTGATAAGTACTGTGTTTATCCCCAGTGTTTTCGAGCGGCCAGCCGCAGTTGATGCGGAAGCAATCGTGATAAAAATCATGGGTGCTGAAACACGCGCCGCTGCGGATGTCGATGCCCTGTTTATTGGCTTCTTTTTCAAGCTGTACCGCATTTAGCCCGGGGACTTGCACCCACAGTACAATCCCGCCTTGTGGTGCGCTGATTTTGGCTTGTTTAGGCAAATGCTCGATCAAACATTGCTGATAATGATGGATGTGCTGGTTCAAAACCGTACGAATTTTATTCACATGAGAACTATATTCCCCAGTGTTAATAAATTCCGCCATGCAGGACTGCATCAGTCCATTCACGCCAAAGCTGGTTAAGGCGTGTTGATTGAGGTAAGACGTCAAATATCGCCCAGGAATACACCAACCAAGACGCAGTCCTGCCGCTAAGGTTTTTGAAAAAGACCCACACCAAATCACGTAACCTTCTTTATCCCAATATTTTGCTGGCAATGTCTGCTGTTTTTGGTGGCTTAATTCGAAATAGACGTCGTCTTCTATCATCGGCGTTTTGTATTGTGCAGCGAGTTTGGCTAAAGCTTGTTTTTGCTCAATGGGCAGCGTCATACCCGTTGGATTCATATTTGAGGTGCTAAACAGGGAAGCTTTAATCAATCCTTGTTGTATCAAGGTTTCCAGATGGTCTAAATCCAAGCCTTGATCGCTCATAGGAATTTCAATTACTTTACGAGATAGGGCGCTGAGTAAATCGAGCAAGCCACTAAAACAGGGTGAGCTAATGGCAATGGTGTCACCTTCTTTCGTCACGCTTTCTATCGCCAGTCTTACCGCATCGATACAGCCATTAGTGATCACAAAGTCCGCGGCTGAAAAGGAAATACTGTTGTGACGAAAGTGCTCGGCTGTAATTCTGGCGAAATCATCGAGGTGCCAAGTGGGCTGAAAAGCGCTGAAGCAGGGTTATAGCCATTTAGTGGCGCGAAGCGTTTTGGGTCTCGTTGTTCAATCCCTCTGATATCGAGACTTGGAAAGGTTGTACTTTCTATTTGGTTGGCAACGAAGTAACCAGATTGAGGCTGAGCATAAATCCAACCTGTTTGCTGAAGGTAATCGTAGGCTTTAGTCGCTGTGGTCATGCTGACTTGATGTTGTTTCGCCATGGTTCGTAAAGCTGGTAAACGACTTCCCGCTGGCAGTCTTTGCGCTTGTATGTCGTCAATAAAATGCTGAGCCAGTGTTTCGTAAAGCGCCATAACCTCTCCAGAAATATTTCCTTTTCCAAATTGTACTCTTATTTTTATCAAAAATTGAATCTGTGTTCTTTTTTGTTTTCTAGTGATACTTGTGGACATGTTGAGTCAGTGTGGCGCTTCTTTTCGAAACTATCGCCTACCTCAAGAATCACCACACTGACTCAACACGCGAGTTCGTTGTGATACTTGAAAGCTATGTTTTTTCGGAACTAGCGCCTAGCTCATCGAAATACGGCGTTTATTGGAATGTTGTGGCGCTCATCTACGATTAGAAAATTTAGGAACGAATAATGAAACTACGAGACTTTGGGTTGCTGTTTGCCTTGATGGCGTTATGGGGATTGAATTTTAGTGTGATCAAGCTGGGTGTGAACAGTGTTCATCCTTTAGTGCTCACTGCGTTGCGATTCAGTTTTGCGGTGTTTCCTTTGATCTTTTTTATTAAAAAGCCAGATGTTCCATGGCGTTATCTGATTGCTTATGGTTTGTCTTTTGGTGTCGGCGTGTGGGGATTCACGACGTTATCGATTGGCGCGGGTGTCTCGGCGGGTATGGCGTCTTTGTTATTGGATATGAGTGTTGTCAGTAGCTTGCTGGTGGGTTGGTTATGTTTAAACGAAACCATTACTCGTAATAAGTTGCTGGGTGCTGGATTGGCTCTAATTGGCTTGGTGTTGATTATGCAAGCTGATGGTGGTTCGGTGACGGGCAAAGGTTTGGTGCTGGTATTGATGGCGTCGGTTTTTTGGAGTGTGAATGGCTTGATTGTAAAGCGCGCGAACACCAAAGCGATTTTTGCTTTTAATATCTGGGGAATGGCGTTTGCACCTTTGCCACTATTATTGCTTGCGGTTATTTTCGAAGGAAGATACGTTGTTACCGAGCTGCCGAGCCAATTTACCTCGTGGACGTTATTTTCGATTCTTTTTCAAGCTTACCCGACGACATTATTGGGTTACTGGTTTTGGAATAAGATGATCATGACATATTCCGTTTCGAGTGTTGCACCGATGACGTTACTGGTGCCTGTGTTTGGTATCTTGGGCGGTTATTGGTTTTACCATGAGCCAATTGAACCGAGTCAGATAATCGCTGCGGTGCTGATATTGCTAGGTCTGTTTGTCGGGCAAATGGCATTGCCGAAATTGATGTTTTTTAGACGAACGAAAAATATATAAATTAAGAGCGTGAGGAACAAGCTTACTATGAAGCCAATAGCGGTGATTGTGGCCGGTTAGTTTTATGCCTAGCCAAGAATTGTCGATCGGTCGTAAAGATCGTAACTAAGGCATTGAAGGGGAAATAAGCCCATTTTTCACGCTGTATTTGTTATCATGCATTTTATTTTTCAGAGTGTTTTTTATGTACGACGCTTCTTTATGGCAACCCAGTGCTGACCTTTCGATTTTACAAAAGCGCGCGCAGTTACTGAAAGCCATTCGCGCTTTTTTCGATGCCCGTGAGGTGATGGAGGTGGACACTCAATGTCTGTCTTTGGGCAGTATTACGGATCCACATATTGAAGTGTTGACCAGTCAAACACGTTCCCAAGGCCAAGACCTTACTTATTATCTGCAAACCTCTCCAGAATTCGCTATGAAGCGTTTATTGTGCGCGGGTTCGGGTTCTATTTATCAGTTGGGAAAAGTATTCCGCGCTGAGGAAATTGGCCGTCGCCATAGCATCGAATTTACGATGTTGGAATGGTATCGAGTAGGGTTTGACCATTGGCAATTGATGGATGAGATTCAAGATCTGTTGTCGGTTCTATTGAATGACGAAACGCTGATTTGCGAGCGGCTGAGTTATCAAATGGCGTTTTTACGCCATACCGAACTTGATCCTTTCAACGCAACCTTACTTGAATTGCAAAAATGCGCCCATGAACATACAGAATACGGCTTGCAAGAAGAGGACCGAGACACCTTGCTTGAGTTGCTTTTCTCCAGTGTGGTCGAACCTGCAATTGGTCAGTCCGCCCCTTGCTTTATCCATAGTTATCCTGCTTCTCAGGCGGCGCTTGCCAAGACTCATTTAGATGAGAAAGGGCAGTTGGTGGCAGCGCGCTTTGAGCTGTATTGGCAAGGCATGGAGCTGGCAAACGGCTATCATGAATTGACCGATGCTAAAGAACAAGCCAGACGATTTGCCGAAGATAAAGCAGCGCGTACGGTAATGCGTTTGGCGAACCGTCAGTTTGATGAGCGCTTAATTACCGCGTTAGAAAATGGCTTGCCAGAGTGCGCAGGTGTGGCGTTGGGCGTGGATCGTTTGTTGATGCTACTGTGTCATAAGTCACACATTGCTGATGTTTTGCCGTTTGCCCATAATCGAGCGTGAGCAAAAGGTCAGTTAGTCTGACCTTCTCTGCCTTTCATAAAGTTCATAAAAGGTGCACAATTTTACCTGTTATCCAAAAACGCCTGAAAGACCTAATGAATTCAATCGAAGACATGTATTCGTTGGCACATATATTAGGACACACACTTGAATCAAAGTAATCGTTTTGTTGCGAAATTGTTCGATGCTAACAACATGAAAAAGCATGTTTTTTGGCTATATATCGTTATTTTTATCATCTCTGCTTTGTCTATTTGGAAGGGGGGAGAAGCGTTACGAAATCAGCAAGTGAAAGAATTGCGGATTGATTCTTTTGGGCAACTAAATCAGCTTGCCAGTGTGTTAGAAAATGCGATCGCTAAATACCAACATATGCCAACATTATTGGCATCCAATGACCGTGTCAGCAAAGCACTTCGCGACGGTTTTGAATCGGATATCAATCAACTTAACCGTGAACTAGAGCAAATTAACCGCATTACAGAAGCGTCTGATAGCTACATTTTGAACACTGAGGGTTTGACTATCGCTGCTTCTAATTATCGAGAAACAGCCAGTTTTGTCGGGCGTAATTTTGCTTTTCGCCCTTATTTTAAAGACGCGATGCAAGGCAAGCCGGGACGTTATTATGCCCTTGGTACAACATCAAATCGCCGTGGTTATTATTTCTCATATCCTGTTTATGAAGGCGATTCTATTATAGGTGTCGCTGTTGTAAAAGTAGACTTAACACAGTTCGAAAAGCGGTTTGCTAATCAACATTACGAATTCTTACTATTAGACCCTGACGGCATTGTATTTAGTAGCTCACGTTCTAGCTGGCTGTATCGAGTATTGGGCGAGTTGTCACATACTGAGTTGCAACGTATTGCGGAATCTCAGCGTTATTACGGTAAATCCATAGAGAAGTTGGCGATTGTTTATCAGAAGCCGTTTGATGATAAATCCCAAGAAATTGATATTCTGGAAAACACTGTCGTTGATGGCGTGGAGGTATTACAAAGGCAGTCTTTTTTACGAATGAGTCGCCCTATTCGGTTATTGAATTTTAAAATATCCATATTAGCGCCACTGAAAACCATTAACGAAGAAATTTCTCTATGGCGAGCGATTTTTGCTGGCGGTGTGACTATCACTGGGTTGCTGTTTGGACTTGCACTGTTGCGCAGCCGTATGTTGCGCGAGCGATCAGACGCCAATGAAATGACTCGTCACAATCAAGCTTATATTCGTGAAGTAATACAAAATACACAGGCTGGTTTGGTGACCTTAGATGAGCACTATAGGATTGAATCGTTTAATCCCGCTGTTGAGAAATTGGTTGGTCAACCATTAGCACCCTTGGTTGGAGAGCCTTTGGATAAGCTATTTCAGCCCTATAATAAAAGTGGTCCAAAGGTGTCTTCCCATGACGATCTGTTAACGGTCGCTAATGATCTGGGAGTCAAAGTCCTAACCCGCGAAGGGTATCTGTGTTATTCAGATCAAGCGGTAGCGGTAGAGATGGCTTTGTGTCAGATGCAGTTACCGAATCGTCTAAGTTACTTGGTTACTTTCCATGACATGACAGAGCGCAAACGCTTTGAACAAGACATTACTCAGGCCAGAATTGAGCTTGAAGAACGAGTAAAAGAACGAACATTTGAATTGGAAGACGCTAACATTCGACTTCGTCAAGAAATTGAGGAACATAAAGGCACCCAGAGAGAGCTTATTCAAACGGCAAAATTAGCCGTATTGGGGCAATTAAGTGCGGGTTTAAACCATGAATTGAACCAACCATTAACAGCTATTCGGGCCTTTGCTGGAAATGGTTTGAAGTTTTTAGACCGTGGTCAATATGAACAGGCTCACGCTAACTTGCAGCATATAAGTCAGCTGGGTCATCACATGGGAGACATTATTGCGCGTTTTAAGGTATTTGCCCGAAAAGGCGATGTGCAGCAAGGTCCTATAGCGGTTCAAACAGCGATTATGGGGGCATTAAAAATAATGACTCCACGTTACAAGGAAGTGGGAATCGAGCTGGTAGTGGCCGAAGATAAAGGCTTTCTTGTAAATGGTGATATGGTCTTTTTAGAACAGGTTTTGGTAAATCTATTAGCCAATGCTGCGGATGCGATTTTAGAAGATATAAATAATGAACGACGAGTGTTTATCAAGCAAAGAGCAACAGAAGATCAGATTGAGATTTGTGTGCAAGACACAGGCAATGGCTTGAGTGAAGAGGCGACCAAACACCTTTTTGAACCATTTTTTACCTCCAAATCTTCTGGGGTAGGTTTGGGGTTAGGCTTATCCATTAGCCAGCGAATTGTAGATGTGATGGGCGGTCAAATTAGCGCCAAAAACCTAACTGAAGGCGGTGCCGAGTTTTGTGTTAGTCTACCTCGCTTTAAGCATCAGTCATCTCAGTCAGTTGTAACAGAGGAATCTTAATGCCGGACAGTAAGAAAGTAATATTAATTGATGATGAACAAGCCGTGCGCATGGCGATCTCGCAGACATTGCAGCTCGAAGACTTCGATGTTGCTGAGTTTGTATCGGCTCAGGGAGTCATTGAAAAGCTTTCTCTTGATTGGTCTGGCGTGATTGTCAGTGATATTAATTTGCCGGGTAAAAGCGGCTTAGAGTTGTTTGAAGAAGTCAAAAAAATAGATGCTGAAATTCCGTTTATTTTGATCACTGGGCACGGTGATATCAGCATGGCGGTGAGTGCAATTCGTGATGGCGCGTACGACTTTATAGAGAAGCCATTTTCGAATGAAGACTTTCTAGAGGTTGTTCGTCGCGCTTCTGATAAGCGTCGATTGACATTAGAAAACCGTAATTTGCGCTTGGAATTGGCGGCTCAGAATGCACCTGGCCCTCGGATTATAGGCAACACACCGGGAATTCATCGTTTGCGTCAGGCTTTACTGCATGTAGCAGATACTGCTGCAGATATTTTGATTCAAGGTGAAACTGGCACAGGTAAAGAGCTAGTGGCACGTTATATTCATGAGCATAGTTCTCGTAGAGGTCATGCTTTTGTTGCCATCAATTGTGGCGCAGTGCCAGATTCGATTATGGAATCTGAATTATTTGGTCATGAAAAAGGTGCGTTTACGGATGCGAAAACTCAGCGTATCGGCAAACTAGAGCATGCGAATGGCGGTACGCTATTCCTTGATGAAATTGAAAGTATGCCGATGTCGATGCAAATTCGATTGTTGCGAGTTTTAGAAGAACGTCGCCTAGAGCGTTTGGGGTCTAACACGGCAATAGATCTGGATTTGCGAATTTTGGCTGCGACCAAAGTTGATCTGAAACAGCTCAGTGAAGGAGGAACTTTTCGAGAAGATTTGTACTATCGGCTCAACGTAGTACGAGTCGATATTCCGCCACTAAGAGAGCGTAAGGACGATATTTCTTTGCTCTGGCAGCACTTTTGTTTGGTGGCTATTGCTCAATATAAGCGTGAGGCAGAAGCGCTTTCAGCCGCAAGGATGCACAGTTTATTAAATTACGACTGGCCGGGGAATGTCCGTGAGCTGCGTAATCTTGCTGAACGATATGTGTTGATGGGCGAAGCGGGGTCATTTGAATTTGATCAAATCATCATTAATGAAAACAACCCAGGAGTGATGACGTTACCCGAACAAATGGAGCGTTTTGAAAAAACCTTGCTAGAGCAAGAGCTATTACGTCAAAAAGGCTCTATCAAAGGCACAATGGACGCGTTAGGCCTACCGAGAAAAACGCTCTACGACAAGATGCGCAAGTATGGTTTAGATAAGGATATCTACAAGCAATAATTTTCTGTATCACTAATTGGAATGGGCTTGCTGATATTTCAGGGGCCCATTTTGCTATTCTGCTACTTTCATTTCTTTTGATGTTATTGATTTTATGATTCTAGTTTCCTTGTTCGAGCAAGTTTCAGTGCATGTTTTCCTTTTACTCGTTGTCGTTTCAGGGCTGACGTCTTTTTTTACTGCGAGTTTTGGTGCCGGTGGCGGTGTAATGTTGCTAGGTATTATGGCGCAAGTTCTGCCACCACAATTAATTATCCCTCTGCATGGTGTTGTGCAATTAGGCTCTAATGCTGGAAGAGCGGCAATGAGTTGGCGTCATATCGATTGGAAACTCATTGCCACGTTTTTGCCTGGCGCTTTGTTGGGGGCGTTTATTGGTAGCTTTGTCTTGGTTTCCTTACCACCTGCTATTATGTATTTAACCATTGCGTTATTTATCTTGTATTTATGTTGGGGGCCAAAGTTACCTAAGGTCGTGCTTGGTCCTTGGGGAACCGCAATGGCGGGTGGCGTAACGACCTTTATTACTTTGTTTGCTGGCGCTACAGGCCCTTTAGTAGCGGCCTTTATAAAGCAGATTCATGCGGATCGTTTTCGTACCGTTGCTACGTTTGCAACCGCGATGTCGTTACAACATGTCTTGAAAATAGCGGTGTTTGAAGCGGCTGGGTTTCCGTTACTCGCTTGGTTGCCTTTGTTAGCTTGTATGATAGTGAGTGGTGCAATAGGGACTTGGGTTGGCCTTAGAGTATTAAAACGTATGCCAGAGCGTTATTTTCATCGCGTGTTTAACATGATATTAACGTTAATGGCATTTAGATTAATTTGGCAATCCATGACTTTACTAACGCTGTAACTGCGATGTTTTCCCGAGGGAAATAAGTATGAGAGAAAAGCTCCAGACCATTGGTCGAGTCAAACTTGTCGGTGTCATTACTTTTTTAGCCGTGATTTTGGCGAATGTTGCAAACGTTCTCATTTCTGTCTTTTGGGGTTTTGAAACAACTTGGTTTGAAGACATTCTCCGTGCCACTTTGATTCCGATCTTTCTTGCGCCATTGCTTTCTTGGCATCTGGTGAGCATGTTTTATAAGTTGGATCTTTTAGAAAAAGATATGACCTTGTTGGCAAGGACTGACAGCTTAACCCTTACTTCTAATCGTCGATACTTTTATCAGCAAGCCAGTGATTGGCTGTCTGATGAGTTTAATCAAAATCGTTTTTTTGCTTTTTTAATTCTCGATATGGATTTCTTTAAAAGTATTAATGATCAACACGGTCATCTGTGTGGTGATAAAGTGTTGGAGAAATTGGGCTGCGTGTTAATAAAAGTGGCACCAAGTCCTAGTTTTGTTGGTCGTCTTGGCGGTGAAGAGTTCGCTTTATTTTTGCCAAATGTTAAGCAACAAGACGCTGAGGTTGTTGCCGCTCAAATTTGCCGAACCATGCGGGAGTGCGTAATAGAGCAGGACGATAAGAAAGTATCTTGCTCTGTGAGTATTGGCATCTCGATTAATAAAAATAACTCAAAAAACGTTATTGAAAGCGCTTTTAAATACGCAGATCTCGCCCTTTACCAAGCCAAAAACTCAGGGCGAGATTGCTATCAAGTTTATCTACCTGAGAGTAGACATTAATCTCCTAATACTAAACCTTCACGTCTTGGATCAGCACCACCGAGTAAACCATCTGGCTCAATGACGATACCTTGTATTCCAGAATTTAAGTCTTGTATCGATACCTTATAGCCCATTTCCTTGAGCGCACTTTCGTAAGACGCTGCTTCAGTGCCTTTTTCGAGATCAAATGTACCAAAGCGATTTAGCATATTTGGCAGGTTGATGGCTTGTTGAATATCCATTCCCCATTCAAGGTGTGCGATAAGCGTTTTAGCAACATAACCAATAATACGAGAGCCGCCTGGCGAGCCTACGACCAAATAAGGCTTGTTGTCTTTCATCACAATAGTTGGCGACATAGAGGAACGAGGGCGTTTGCCTGGTTCTAAGCGGTTCGCAATTGGGTAGCCATCTTGGTGAGATTTAAAGGAAAAGTCAGTCAGCTCATTATTAAGCAAAAAACCATTGCTCATCATATGTGAACCAAAGCCATTTTCAATGGTGGTGGTCATAGACACAGCATTGCCATCTTTATCTACAATGGAAATATGGCTGGTGGAAGGGAGTTCAATTGCAATATCGTCAGCTTGTTTGATCGGATGACGCCACTCAGGTTTACCAGCATCTACACTGTCTAAAGCCTTGCCTTTGGTAATAAGTTTCGCTCGGTCGGCTAAATAAGACGGATCCAATAAGCCTTGGGGCATAGGCACAAAATCAGTGTCTGCCATGTAACGACCACGGTCGGCAAAAGCAAGGCGGGAAGCATCGCCAATAATTTGCCATGCTTCGGGTGAGTTTGGACCCAAAGCCGCAAGATCGAACTGTGCGGTAATGCCGAGAATCTGCCCAACCGTTAATGCGCCCGAGCTTGGTGGTCCCATACCGCAAATATCGTATTCTTTATAAGGTAAGCACACCGGAGCGCGCTCTTTGACGCGATAACTGAGAAAGTCTTGCTCAGACAAAACGCCAGGATTGTCTAGAGCGCCACGCACCTTAGTGACAATCTTATTAGCGATTTGCCCAGTGTAGAACTCATCGGCCCCGTATGTGGCAAGATAACGCAGAGTGTCATAATACTGTGTGTTTTGTAAGCGGCTTCCCGCTTCAATAGGTGTGCCGTCTAAATTGAAGAAGTAGCCCTTGGTTTCTGGGTAGCGGGACAATTTTTCGGCGCTGCCTTTGACTGCGTTTGCTAAGCGCGGTGAAACAATAAAGCCCTCTTGGGCAAGCTCTGTTGCAGGTGTTAATAAATCTTCCCATGGCAAAGTGCCATAGCGTTCATGCAGTACCCCCATTAATTTGACTGTGCCAGGAGTACCAACAGAACGCCCACCAACAACGGCATCGTAAAAGGCAAGCGGTTTACCATTTTCATCTTGGAAAAGCTCGGGTGTGGCTTCTTGAGGGGCGGTTTCTCGGCCGTCAAAGGTCGTTAGCTTCTGATTAGTGGCATCGTAATACACTGCGAATGCACCACCTCCCAACCCTGATGATTGAGGCTCAACCAAGCCAAGAACCATTTGAACAGCCACTAGAGCGTCAATCGCGGAACCGCCCGCTTTGAGAATATCATAGCCCACTTGTGTGGCTTCAGGGTTGGCAGTTGCTACCATAAACTTCTCAGCGTGAGCTAGGGTTTTCTTTTCTACACCGCTGGCTTCTTCTGGCGCGACAGCGTCCGCGGCTTGCTCTGCAGCAAAAGTAAAAGAGCTAAAAGCAAGTAAGGGGATAAGGCGAAATGTTTTTAACCAACGTGTTGTTAGCATCAGTAAAATCCTTATAGATGCAGATGAATGAAAAGTACCTTAACGCATCAGAACAAAAAACTACCATAGAGTGAAGAGGAAAAAGTGCTGTAAAGTTGTAAACAATAAACAAAAAAAACGCCCCGAAGGGCGTCAAAATTTATAAATTTATTGAGTACTGTATTGAGTACGGTTTGGGTGGAAATGGTTATTGAACGATTTCTGGTCCCATAATGCTGTACGGCAATGCAGTAGATAGAGCTGGGATGTAAGTGACCATCACCAAGAACACCATCAGTACTAATACAAATGGCATCGCCGCTTTTACTACACGCGCCAAGCTCATGCCGGTAATACCAGAGGTAACAAATAGGTTCAAACCAATCGGCGGCGTGATCATGCCGATCTCCATGTTTACAACCATGATGATACCAAGGTGAATTGGATCAACGCCCAGTTCCATCGCAATAGGGAATACCACAGGAGCCACGATAACCAGCAAACCTGATGGTTCCATGAATTGACCACCAATCAACAACAAGATATTCACCGCGATCAGGAAGGTGAACCAGTTAAAGCCAACGCCAAGCATCCACTCTGTGATCATTTGCGGAATACGCTCTGCAGATAAGGTATGAGCAAACAACAGAGCGTTGGCGATGATAAACATCAACATAACCGTTGTTTTTGTACCTTCTAGCATAACTTTACGAGACTCTTCACCAAACAAAGAAGGGAAGAAACCACGAAGCATCATGGACAAGTTACGGCCCCAGATTGGCATGCCGGCAGCCAAACAAGCGCCAATAGACTCTTCTAGCTTGCTAGAGCGTTTGTAGACATAAAATATAGCCAAAGCGACAGACATGATCGCGCCCCAAATCGCACGGTCGCCACCAGTGACGGTTTCGCTGTCAGCGAACACGAAGAATGACATGATTTCCCAAACAAGGAAGAAAGACACGCCATATACCGTTCCGTTGAAGCCAACACGTGCATGAGGTGCGTCATTGTCGTTCGTCCATGTTTTGCCTTTTAAAGGCCCCATATCGCGATAAACAAACAAGGCGATAAACATAGAGTAAACAGCAGCAACAACCGCGGCTTCTGTTGGCGTAAATACACCACCATAAATACCACCCATGATGATAACGACAAGGAACAAGCCCCAGCCAGCTTCTTTACCACCACGGATTAAGTTGCCAAAGCCTTTCCATTCTTCAGCTGGTAGCTTTTTGATACGAGCAACCACATAGATCGCCAACATCAGCATACCGCCCGCCATCAAACCAGGTATAACCCCAGCCAAAAACATACGGCCAACCGATACGTCAACAGATGCGGCATATACCACCATCACGATGGATGGTGGAATCAAAATACCCAATGTACCAGCGTTGGCAATGATACCTGCCGCGAATTCCTTTGAGTAACCCACCTGCGTCATACCCGCAATGGCGATAGTACCGATGGCAACAACCGTTGCTGGAGAGGATCCAGACAGAGCTGCAAACATCATACACGCCAATACCGATGCCATCGCCAAGCCACCACGAAAGTGACCGACACTGGCAATGGCGAAGTTAATCAAACGTTTCGCTACGCCACCAGTCGACATGTAAGACGAGGCAATGATGAAAAACGGGATAGCAAGCAAGGTATAGTGTTGACCTGCCCCGAACAGAGAAATAGCCACAGACGACAAGGAGTCGTGCGAGAAAAAAGTAATAAACAGTATGGACGATAAGCCCAAAGATATACCAACGGGTAAGCCCACAAATAGCAGGACGATTACCAATGAAAATAGAATGATTGATTCCACAATGATGCTCCTGCGCTAGTCTTTCAAGACGTTTTGGTTTTCTTTGACAAGATCTTGTGCCTCATGGCCACTGATCAGCATGTCTCGTTTGCCGCGGGCAATATCGATAAATGCTTGCAAAGAACGATAAGAAAGGAGAGCCAAGCTGATTGGCAGGATAACAAGAACAATCCAACGGTGAACGCGTGGGCGTAAACCAAACATTTCTTGTACAAATTCTGGGTAACGAAGCTCTTCGGAGCCTATGCCAATTTTGAACATTTTCAACCAGTACTCGATGGCGCCGCCACTTACGTCTACGCCAAGCATCGCGAGCCACGTAGAGTCGAGTAAGATAAGGCCATAAAGCATAGCGGCCGCTGCACCAAACAAAGAAAGTGCTTTGGTTATAGGCTTTGGAACCGCGTTCAAAACAATATCGACGCCTAGGTGAAGGCCGGTTTTGATACCGTAACTCATGCCCAATAGAATTAACCAAGAGAAGGCGACGGTATTGAATTCAAGTGCCGCATCCCAGCCTGTGTTAAAACCATAACGAGCCACAACTTGCCCGAATGATACAGCCATGATGGAAGAGATAACGATGATTAGCAGGTTTTCTTCAGCCCGTTCCATGACTTTTGGGAAGCGTTTCTCTAATGCCCAAAGGATAATAATAAAAATAAGTAAATAAAGGTGCGGCCAAAGTGCCATGGGGGGTCTCCTTAACTAAGTGGACCAGAACAAGTTAAAGTGCAGCGGTGGGGTATCTTGTAGGTTCTAGGACCGATCTCTGGTGAAGAGGAAGGGATCAAGAAAGCACAGGATAAAACCACAAGAGCTGACCGGTTAAGGTCAGCCCACTGCGGGATAAGAAAGGATTACGCGCCAGCAGCAGCGTCAATCAAATCTTTACCGATGTAGCTTTCAAATTGCTTCCAAACAGGCTTCATTGTATCAACCCATTCTTGACGTTGTTCAGGTGTCAGCACGTTGATCTTGCCACCAGCATCCAAGATGTTTTGACGGTTAGCCGCTTCAGCTGCTTTCACGTTCAAGTTTGCTTCTTGTGTAACTTCATCAGCAATTTGCGTGAACTGCGCACGATCTTCAGGAGAAAGGCTCTTCAAGAATTCAGAAGATGTCATGAACAAGTAAGCCAACAACTGGTGGTTAGTTTCCGTTGTGCTGTCTTGTACTTCGTAGAATTTTTTCGTGTAGATGTTTGACCAAGTGTTTTCTTGACCATCTACAACGCCTGTTTGCAAGGCACCGTATACTTCAGAGAACGCCATCGCTTGAGGAGACGCGTCCATTGCCGCAATCATCTGTTTAGCAACGTCAGACGTTTGTACACGGAATTTCATGCCTTTTGCATCGCTAGGCACTAAAAGAGGCTTGTTGGCAGAAAAATATTTCATACCAGACATCCAGTAACCTAACCCAACGAAACCAGCGTACTCATCCATTTCGGTAAGTAGCTTTTTGCCTTCTGGAGTTTTGGTAAAACGGATAGCGTGGTCCATATCTTTAAAGATGAAAGGTAGATCGAATACACCGTATTTATCGGTATAAGAACCAAACTTAGATAGAGAAGGAGCAAGTAGCTGAACGTCGCCTAAAAGTAGGGCTTCAAGTTCTTTAGAATCACCAAACAATGTGGAGTTAGGGAAAACTTCAACACATAATTTGCCGTTCATTTCTTTATTAACACGATCTGCGAAGCTATTTGCAGCAACCACTTTAGGGTGAGTAGTACCACCTGTAACGTGGCTGAATTTGACAACACGCTCACCTGGATCACAATTCGCAACCGCAGTGCCAGCAGAAAGAGCAAGAGCTAATGAGGTTAGAGCAAGGCTGATTTTTTTCATTTTTATAAAACTCCAAAAACTGAATTATTATTGTTTACCTGATTTTTAGCCTGATATTTCTCCAAGTTCATATTTGAAGCAGACAGAGCAAAGCAGGTGATGCTAACCATACTGTTTACACAATCCATGCCAAATCTTTATATTTTTATTAACTTGTTGAATTTAAAGAATTAAATTTATTTTCAAGTCTTCGATTAAGAGCTTTGACTTATTTTGTCGGGGGGGATTGCACACATATAAGAGATGTAAATGGGTGGTTTTTCGCCTATTTTGATAGCGGAACGGTTGAAAGAAGCTTTTTGAAACTTTGGTGCATGGCTTTTTTGCCTGTTAGGTTCGCATTTCGACGAGTTTGCTCAGTGTTTCGTCCTAATGCTGCTTCTAGTAATAGTTGATGGCTTGGCTCTTTAGGTATTAATTGGCCTTGTAAGGCAAGAGACAGCGCTTTTTTAAAGAAAGTAGGACGAATACTGTCAAAGGGGCGGTGATGGTCTACAAATAACGCAAGATTATGGGCGTCTTGAGTGGTTAGTTTCACGAAAGACGGTATGTCAGATTGGTAGAAAGAGTATTGCTTCAAAATAAGTAAAATTAACTCAACGGATAAATCGTCATATTGCAGAAGTAGATTCATCAACAATTCTTCAAGCAGTTGTGATTGCCATTTTATTGCTTGCTGAGTGGCGAGCTGTGTTAGTGGCTTTACCATCATGATTGAATAACTGCCGCTGGCTTGGTCTTTAGCTGTTCCTAATCGAACCGGTAAAAAACCATTTTTGAGCCAAAATGAAAGCACATCAGGTGTAGCTGCAAAACTTGAACATAAAAAATCACAGTGCGTATTTGCCGACTTTTCTATGTAACTTAGCAACTGGCTTGCTAAGCCCTTATTTTGTTGAGATTGTTCCGTTGCAATACGGCTGATCCGCCAATAGCCATACTGTCCCGCGTTTTCAAATCCTTCGTGAGCAAGCAAGGATTGCGGTACTAAGTGTCCTCGTGGGCGGCGTTTTCCTTGCATCACCGCTAGACTCAAATCTTCTGGCAAATGCCCTTCTTCTGTCACTATGGCGACACTGTGTATTTGCTCTGCTGTCATTGAAATGAAGCTGGTAACGGATGGATCATCCAGCACCCATCTTAAATTATCTGCTGACGTCTGATAGTGGGCGCTTACTAATAACTGGAAGGTATCATGGAGTAAATTGTTTTCTTTTATCCAGTCTTTGCCTACCAGCCTCTTATTTGTGATGTCGTCTTGGATGGAGGAGGCGACTCTGATATCAAACCTTTGCTTTGCTTGTTCTTTAGGTGCCAGCAAGAGTGTGTTGTTGATCCAATTTTCAAGTGGGTCATTTTCCCCCCATCGAATAGGTTGGCTCAACACAAGCGGTTGTAACGCCAATGGTTTAGTGGTCTTTTGTGATGCCAAATGTTGGCAAAAACGAATGCCAAAACCCTTACCAGAGCCTTCGTAACCATAATCTGTTGTACTAAATAGACAATGGTTGGCTTTTTGATTTAGTGCCATCAGCAAAGGCAACGGGATCATTGAAGCTTCATCGACAAAGAGAAAGTCCCATTGGTTTGAGTCATCCATTAGGGCGTCGGGTGCATAAAAAGGAAGCGTAACAGTGTTTGCCTCAAAATGGCTTTCGAATCGTGCTTTAAGACTCACAATCGCATCTTGGTTGGGAGCGGTAATGGCTACACGTTTGCCTGCTTGTACAAGCTTGGCCAAACTGTCTCCTAATAGCGTGGATTTACCGCGTCCACGGGGCGCAATCAATACATAAGACTGTGCTTGCTCGGCAAATAAACAAGCTTGGGCATTTGCTTGTTCATCTGTCAGTGGCGCATTGTCATCCAAAAGGGTGAGTGCTGGTAGCGGGGCGACCTGATGGGCTTTTAGCTCTTGGAAAGGGGAAGTGTTTTTTAAGTGATCAAGTAGATAACGTTTGAAATTGGAATAAACTTGTTCTGGTTCGTAGGGCCAAGGTAAATAACGAGAGAGTTCTTGGTCTGCCATACTTAACCAATCGGCGTGCGGTAAGACGACAGCGAACAGGCCATTACCCCGAACAGTGCCCGATAAAATAGCTAATGCGCTGGCTGACACGCCTTGGGTTAGATCGACTAAGACAGCGTCATAGCAGCTACCAAGCTCTTGTCGAGTTTGTTTAAAAGCGCAGGTTTTAAATGGCTTTCTTTTTAAAGATGGAATGAGTAATTCGTCATATTGGCTCACATCATGAGCAGCAATAAGAGGTGTAGAAAAATTTTCGCACAACTGAAGAAAGTCTGGCAAAACCTCGCGAGGCGAGCCTTTTAAAATAAAACAGTGACGATGGTTGTCAGACATTAAAATAAATTCCCTTGTGGTCGTACGACAGAGACTTTCGTCTCGCCTTTGCGCGTTACTCATGCAAAGACCTCTATCATACTGTGACCACAAGGTAGCGCCAATGCTTATGAGGCCTAAGCGATAACAAATAAATCCATGAAGCGATTCACAGCAGTGCTTTCAAGAGCGGCTTGATCTTTACAAAGTGAAAAAATCTGCTGGCACTGACGGTTTGGGAAGCGCGTCGCCAAGTTGTTTTTGAACTTCTGTTCCAACAATGGAATGCCTTCTTCGCGACGGCGGCGATGTCCGACTGGATATTCCACCACCACTTCCTCTGTGCTGCTGCCATCCTTAAAGAACACCTGAATCGCATTGGCAATGGAGCGCTTGTCGGCTTCTAAATATTCGGCAGTGAAGCGTTTGTCTTCGACGATTTCCATTTTGTTGCGCAGCTCATCAATGATGGGATTGGCAGCATGAAAGTCGTCTTCGTAATGTTCGGCAGTTAAATTACCGAATGCGAGTGGCACTGCCGCCATGTACTGCAAGCAATGGTCACGATCTGCAGCGTTCGCCAATGGGCCAGACTTGGAAATAATGCGAATCGCCGATTCATGAGTACGAATAACGATTTTGTCGATGTCGGCTAAGCGGTCTTTCACAAGAGGGTGCAAAGTAACGGCCGCTTCAGCCGCGGTTTGAGCGTGAAACTCGGCTGGGAAAGAGATCTTGAACAAGACGTTTTCCATTACGTACGTGCCGTAATCTTGTGAGAAAGAAAACTCACGTTTGTCATCAGGCTTAATGGCTTGGTCTTTATTGGTTTTTGAGAAAGACACGTCATAAAAACCCCATTGCTCTGCGGTAAGCACACCGGGAATGCCCATTTCGCCTCGCATCGACATATCGGCCAAACGCACCGCACGAGACGTTGCATCGCCAGCCGCCCACGATTTACGAGAGCCAGCATTAGGTGCATGACGATAAGTACGCAGAGCAGAGCCATCGACCCAAGCTTGTGAGACCGCCGCCATGATTTGTTCTCTGTCACCGCCCATCATCTTGGTGACCACAGCAACCGAAGCAACCCGTACCAATAATACGTGACACAAACCCACGCGATTGAACGAGTTTTCTAGGGCGATAACGCCTTGAATTTCATGGGCCATTACCATGGCTTCTAACACTTCTCGCATGGTCATCGGGCTTTCGCCATTCGATAGACGAACTTGTGAAAGGTGATCGGCAACGGCCAAAATACCGCCTAAGTTATCGGAAGGATGTCCCCATTCTGCCGCTAACCACGTGTCGTTGTAATCCAGCCAGCGAATGATGCAACCAATGTCCCACGCGGCTTTCACTGGGTCGAGGGACAAGGATGTACCTGGAACGCGAGCACCATTTGGCACCACTGTGCCTTGGACAATGGGGCCAAGGTGCTTGGTACATTCAGGGAAGCGTAGGGCCAGCAAGCCACAACCGAGTGTGTCCATTAAACAATTGCGTGCTGTGTCGAGAGCTTCTTGGCTTTCGACTTTAAAGTTCAATACATAATCTGCAATATCTTGGATGACTTGGTCGTAATCTGGGCGGTTATTTAAATCTACGTTGTTGCTCATGAGTGATCCTTAATCGTCAAGTTTTGATGCTGATGTTGAGTTAATGACGGTCGTCAATATCCACCCACTCAGAATGGTCAGGCCCTGTGTAATCAGCGCTAGGTCGAATAATGCGGTTTTTCGCTCGTTGTTCCATGACATGGGCGGCCCAGCCGGTGACCCGGGAGCAAACGAAAATAGGGGTAAATAATTTGGTGGGAATGCCCATAAAGCGATACGCGCTGGCATGGAAAAAATCCGCATTACAAAAGAGTTTTTTCTCGCGCCACATGACTTCTTCACAACGTTCTGATACCGCGTATAAATGATCGTCACCGACGTCTTCGCTGAGCTTTTTGGCCCACTTTTTAATGATGTCATTGCGTGGATCGCGTTCACTGTAAATAGCGTGACCAAAGCCCATGACTTTTTCTTTATTGGCGAGTTTTTGCAGCAAGGCGGCTTCGGCTTCGTCTGGGGTTTTCCATGGTTCTATCATGTCCATCGCGGCTTCATTGGCGCCGCCATGAAGTGGCCCGCGTAAGCTGCCAATGCCGCCAGTGACGCAGGAAAACATGTCTGACAAGGTGGAAGCACAAACGCGAGCAGTAAAGGTGGAAGCGTTGAATTCGTGCTCAGCGTACAAGATCAAAGACGCGTTCATAACCTGGGTATGAAGGGCGCTTGGTTCTTTGTCATGCAGCATGGTGAGAAAATGACCTGCTAAAGAAGGCACGTTGGCATTGTGCGTATTTACGCGAACGCCATCGTGGCTAAAACGATACCAATAGACCACCATAGCTGGCAGGGTGGCAATCAATCGATCGGCACTATGTAGCGCCAACGAGGGGTGTTTATCAAACGGCAGTTCAGGTTCAAGATTCCCTAAAAAGGAACAACCTGTTCGCATCACATCCATTGGGTGCGCACTGGCGGGAATCAGCTCTAATACCGCTTTTAGCTCGTCAGGTAAACTACGCAAGCTCATTAATCTTTGTTCGTAATCGTGCAGTTGTGTGCGATTAGGTAATTTGCCGTATAGCAAGAGATACGCGACTTCTTCAAAGCTCGCTTTGTCGGCTAAGACATCGATGTCGTAGCCGCGATAGGTTAGTCCAGAGGCCGCTTTGCCTACGGTACAGAGTGCGGTTTCGCCTGCGCTTTGGCCTCTTAGACCTGCGCCAGAAAGTACTTTAGCCATTTTTCTACTCCATTTTGTTATTGTTTAGAGAAGTAACTTGTTCTTTCTTAGACCCTTATTTTTAGGCTCTTATTTCTTAGACTCTTATTTCTTAGAGAAGAGCGCGTCTAATTTGTCTTCGTATTCATGGTAGTTGAGAAAGTCATAAAGCTCGTTACGAGTTTGCATAGTGTCGATCACATTGCGCTGGTGGCCATCGTTTAATAAATGCTGATAGACATTGAGGGCGGCTTTGTTCATGGCGCGAAATGCGCTTAATGGATAGAGCACCAAATCCACACCAGCACTGGCCAACTCTTCTTTGCTGAACAGTGGTGTGGCGCCAAATTCGGTGATGTTTGCTAAAACAGGCACCTTCACGGCAGCGACAAATTCTTGGTATTGATCCAAAGTGATCATGGCTTCTGGGAAGATCATGTCGGCGCCAGCTTCGACGCAAGCAATGGCTCGTTCGATAGCGGGTTCCATGCCTTCTACAGCCAGAGCATCGGTGCGCGCCATGATGACAAAATTGTCGTCAACGCGTGCATCAACACAAGCTTTTACGCGGTCGACCATTTCATCTTGACTGACAATGGCTTTATTCGGGCGGTGCCCACAACGTTTTTGTTGGACTTGGTCTTCAATATGCACCGCCGCTGCGCCGGCTTTTTCCATTTGTTGAATGGTTCTGGCGATGTTAAAAGCACCACCAAAGCCAGTATCAATATCGACTAACAGCGGCAACTTAGATGCAGACGTAATGCGTCTCACATCTTCTAGTACATCATGCAAATCAGTCATGCCAAGATCAGGTAAGCCATAGGAGGCATTCGCGACCCCACCACCTGATAAGTAAATGGCATGATGACCTGTTTGTTCCGCCATCATTGCGCAATAGGCATTGACGGTTCCGACGACCTGTAAGGGAGATTGTGTGGCGACGGCTTGTCTAAAACGGGCACCAGCTGAAAGTGTGGTCATTGGATTCCTCTCTTATTGTTATCAATGTATGGCTAGAGTGAGGTGACAACGGCGTGTTGCATTGCTTGTTCTAGTAGTTTGCTGGCACGGCTGATATGACGTCGCATCAGCAGTTCAGCAAGATCGCCTTCGTGATTCGCTATCGCATCCAGAATGGCTTTATGTTCCCTTAATGCTTGGCGTGGATCGCTGCGTTGATCTGCAGTATGGCGACGATACATGCGAATCACTGCATACAATTCTTCTGTTAACAAACGGATTAGCTTGCCGTTACCGCTGGCGTGAATAATGCGTAAATGAAAATCGTCGTTGCCGCCTTGTTGCACATAATGTTCGTCTTGGTTGGCATCTAGGTGAGCTTGGTGTTTATCGAGTAGCGCGTACAAGCTGTTTATTTCATCTGTCGGCATGCTGCTGGCAGCTAATCGAGCCGCCATGCCTTCTAACGCTTCGCGCATGGCAAAGGTATCAAGCATATCTTGTGTGTTTAGCTGGATAACTCGTGCACCCACATTAGCGGTACGCGTGACTAATCCTAGTCCTTCTAATTTAACGATGGCTTCCCTTAATGGCCCACGAGAAACGCCATATTGTTTGGCCAGTTCTGGCTCTGATATTTTGCTGCCTTGGGGGATATCACCCTGCACTATCGCATTGGTTAGCTGTTGAGCGATGTCTTCCGATAGTGTTGCAGATTTAATTGAAATAAGGTTGCTCATAATAGGAGAAAACACTTTATTGTTGACAATATTTGGATTTATAGTCGTATTTTTGCGGCTTATCAAGTTGGATTGTCAACAATCTTATGGTTTCTATCTTATCCTTTAGTCGTATGTTTGATCGTTGTAGGCGAGTGTAAAACTGCTAACACTGTGTTTATTCAGAAGTTTTTGGCGTTTATTGACGAGAAACGCTTGGTTGAATATCAAAAGCTGATAGAGTCATAAGAATCATTTGACTATCAAGTGTGTCGACCATCCTTTTAAGAGGTTTGTTTGATCGCGCAACTAAATAGGGAAAGCTATGAAAAAAATTAAAAATGAAGCCGCTCTTAGTAAAAAAGCCATTCAAGTTGGCGAGAACTACGCGCTCAAACGTGGCTATGCTGGCTTTTCTTCGACCATGTCGGCGAATGAGAAGACCGAGGCGATTTATCGTTTATTGGTGCTGGATAAGTTGATCGTGGGCTTGCCTGCTGACAAGGAAGATTTGCCAAGCATGAAGCACAAGTTGGCGTTGTGGATTCAGAAACTGTTGCCAAAAGACGATCCTCTTTTGAAGTAATAAGGCGTAACGCGCCAGGTATCTCCTTTCTCACTTCATGCTGCCGTTACGGTGAAGTGATTTTGTGCTTGTAACTTCTCTCTTCTTATAACCGATTAGTCTTCAGTCTATTTTCCTTTGCTCAATATCTTCAAGATCATGATTTTCTTCATCATACTTTTACTCCCTTTAAATTATGTTATAACATAACATAATTGATGTTTGTTTATTTCTTGAAGGTGTTGATGTGAGAGAAAATCTTAGTTTTCAAAAAGTGCCTCTTTCGGTGGATTTGAAAAACAGTCACTATAATTTGATTGATACCAATGGCTTGGATCAAGAAGAGGGTCTAGCGACAAAGCCAGCCTTGTTGGGTGTGGTGAAGTCTTCTCACCGAGAAGTGCTCGCTGATATTTATCAAAACAACATTAGTATGGCGGTTTGGCAAAGGTCGCTGGGCTCTATTTCGCAATATGCTGTGAGCTTACTTGAGTCTTCCCCGCACTTCGCTTTCACATCTCAGGGAAGTTTGGAGTACTTAAGCTCCATGTTAGGAAAACTGCTTCCCGAGGCTGAGGGTAAGGCTCTGTTCGTTGAGGATGTCGCGCTACTGGTCGACATGTTTGCGTGTCTATTTGACCTTGAAGAAGTAGGTCTGCGATTAAATGTGCTTTCAAACGCAATGTGTCCTCGCTTTCATGTCGATAAAATTCCCTGCCGATTAGTATCGACATACGCTGGCAGCGGTAGTGAATGGCTGCACGAGGCACATGTGGTGAGAGACCGTCTGGGACGAGGTGGACGAGTGAATGACCATAATAGTGGCTTGAATGAAAAAGGGCGCATTAACCAGCTTAATGTGGGTGACGTTGCTTTGATGAAAGGGGATGAGTGGCCTACCTCTTTGGGGCGAGGTGTGGTGCATCGCTCACCGTCAGCAAGCCTTGAAAGTAAACGCTTATTTTTAAGCTTGGATATGATTTAGCAATAGACTCTTATTAAGAGTCATTACCACTCAATGGCTTGATTGTTCCAGTCTAAGTAAGCGGCTTTGTTGTCCATAGTGATACTTTCCATAATGGATAAAAGCTGTGTTGCCACAAACTCCGCTGTAAAGAGCTTATCTTTTGGGACGGATCGTTGGAATGGTTTAGACAACGGCGTATCTGTGGTGCCTGGATGAAAAGCGATAAGTTTTACATTTTTAGCTCTTCTTGCGTATTCCACCGAGCTGGTTTGAATGAGCATGTTTAGAGCGGCTTTAGAGGCGCGGTAGCTGTACCAGCCGCCCGTTTTATTGTCGGAAATACTGCCAATACGAGCGCTGAAAAGTGCCACTTGAGTATCATGCTTACCTTGTAAAATAGGCAATAAACGGCTTAGCCACAGCATAGGGATGACCGTGTTGGCGTGTAAAACCGTGGTTAACTGAGAGGCGCTAATTTCTTCTAACTTTCTTTCTGGCATCATACTGTCGTTGTGTAGTATGCCATTACAAATCAGCACTTTGGTGATTGCGCCCGAATAAGGGGTAAGTGTTTGGCAAACTTGTTGGATGCTCGCTTCACTATAATCAGATTCAATCCATTGTGTTTTACTTGCTTTGTCTTGGCTTGGTGAAACGCGGCTAATGGCAAAGATGCCAAGGCAATCTTGGTTATCTTCAAATTGCTTAATGGCAGCTTGGGCAATGACACTGCTTGCACCAATCACAAGGGCATAGAAAGACGACATAGCGGGCTCCTACATTAATCGTGGCGAATTAAAGATCACAACGATCTTTGGCACAGGGTTCACATCGCGGTTTGCCAGTGACAAAAGATGAAATCTGGTGGCGATAGCGAGCAAATACTTTGTAGCCCATATCGGCGAAAACGCGGATGATTGGCCAGCGTAGCATTTGCATCCATTTGTGCTTTCCAACAAGTTGCCATGCGAGACACGTGACGTCTAACCCCTTGATAACCTTTCCGTCAGCCAGCTGGCCGTGAAGTAGCCTATCCCCTTCAATCGGATCAATATGGGGATATCTTTCTGTAAAATCATTGGCGTGGATGTCTTCTAGCTGCAATCTGTTGTTTGTGTCTAAAGATTGCAGTGTGCGCATTTCGGCTGCGCAAAGAGGACAATAGCCATCGTAGAAGATTGTTAACATGGATCATTACTCTAAACATTAAAGTGTTAAGTAATGATACGTGACTAGAAGTGTTTTAGATCAGTCTGCGGTCGTTAGTGTGATTAATAATGTGGGTATAACACCAGCAAATGCATGACACAAACGATAGAGGTTAGGCTAAAGTGAAGGGTCGCGTATGCTTTGTTTACATAAGAGGGTTTTATCCATCGTGCTTCCAGCCAAAAAAGACTGATAAAACCTAATAGCAGCAATACGATTGATAATTCAGGTGTTTTCAACAGTAACGAGCACCAAGCAGATAACAAAACGATATTAGAAGAAACCAATAATAGTTTACCTGCGCCGTTTTCTGGTTGTTCTATGACTCGACCCCAAATAACGCCACTGAGAAAACTTAGGATAACGGCCCCATACGTCGCAAAAATAGTTACGCCCGTATAACCAGCTAATGTGTTATTAGAAAAGTTTAGGTAAGTGGCCAAAGTAAATGGAATGATGCTTAATGCAGCGAGAGTGACCACTACAGGCTTATAAAAACGCATGTTGTTACCTTTAAAAAGTACCGAGAAAAAAGAAATATGAAAACAATGAGAATTATCTAACAAAATGAACTTTAAAACAGTACCTAACATCCTTCTTTTGTCCTATTTATGTACAAAAAAGTGTAAAGTTTTTTGTGGCGCTCTAATCAAGAATCGCCATTGAGCGAAATAGGGTCAACGAGTACAATGGTCGGCTATTATTACTTGAACGTGATGCCAAATCGGCTCTCATGTCCTTATTTAACGAATTTTGCTTAAGGTGTGTTTAGAAATGCCAGCTAAAACAATGGATGAACTCGTCTCCCTATGTAAACGTCGCGGATTTATTTTCCAAGGCAGTGAAATCTACGGTGGTATGCAAGGTGCTTACGATTACGGTCCGCTAGGTATTGAATTAAAAAACAACCTAAAAGCCGCTTGGTGGCGCTCAATGGTTTATGAGCGTGATGATGTAGAAGGTTTGGATGCTGCGATTATTCAAAACAAACACGTCTACAAATACTCTGGTCACGAAGATACTTTTACCGATCCAATGGTAGATTGTCACGAATGTAAATCTCGTATGCGTGCTGACCACATGAAAGACATTAAAGTATGTGACAACTGTGGCTCAACTAATGTAACAGAGCCACGTGATTTCAATTTGATGTTCAAAACCAACGTTGGCCCAATGGTGAACGAAGAGTCTTATACTTACCTTCGTCCAGAAACAGCACAAGGTATCTTCACTAACTTTAAAAACGTTGTTGATTCGACTTCTCGTACTTTGCCGTTTGGTATTGCGCAGATTGGTAAATCTTTCCGTAACGAAATCACGCCTCGTAACTTCATCTTCCGTGTTCGTGAATTCGAACAAATGGAATTGGAATTTTTCTGTAAGCCTGGCGAAGATGAAAAATGGCACGAGTTCTGGGTTGGAGCGCGTAAGCAATGGTGGTTGGATCAAGGTCTTTCTGAAGAGAACATTGAGTTTGAATATGTGACCGGTGATGATCTTGCGCATTACTCTAAATCTACTGTGGATATTTTGTACAAGTTTCCACATGGTTTTGAAGAACTAGAGGGTGTTGCGAACCGTACCGATTACGATCTAGGCTCTCACACAAAAGCACAAGAAGAGTTTGGTCTTTCTGCAAAAGTGAAAAAGAACGAGCATTCTACTGCTAAGTTAGCGATTCGCGATTTAGAAGAAAATAAATGGGAAGTTCCTTTCTGTATCGAACCTTCTGCTGGTCTAGATCGTGGTCTATTGGCTGTCATGACCGAGGCTTACACAGAAGAAGAGCTACCAAACGGTTCTACTCGTACTGTGTTGAAGTTTAAGCCTCATCTAGCGCCTATCAAAGTGGCTATTATGCCGCTTAAGAAAAACAAACCTGAAATCGTAGCGCTTGCGAAAGAATTGAAAAACAAGCTTCAGAAACTAGGTCTGGGTCGTATTCTTTATGAAAACACAGGTAACGTTGGTAAAGGTTACCGTCGTCATGACGAAGTAGGTACGCCAATCTGTGTCACCGTCGATTTCGATTCCATCGAGCAAGAAGGTGCGCCAGTAACGGTTCGTGATCGTGACACAATGGAGCAAATCGTTGTGCCAGCGGCAGAGCTACCAGCTTACGTGATTAACTACTTTATCAACCAGAATTAATTTGGCCTGATAGGAAAAGCCGCGGTGCTTGTTGAAAGCATCGCGGTTTTTTTATGTCTATTGTTTGAAGAGTCATCAAAATACGGACAAAAAAAGACCGCAGCTATGGCTGCGGTCTTTTGTGTGCATACTGCACAAAGGGAAATAAAGTAGAACCATTAATTAAAAACGACTTGTCACGCCCATATAGAAGACTCGTGGATTACCATCTCCGTGATCATCGCCTGTTTTTACAATCGTTTCTGTTATGTTGTCGATACCTGCACGCAAACTTAAATTCTTATTCACATTATACGTAGTACCTACATCAAGCGTTGTATAGGCTTCTGCAAAACGAATGCTGTCTTCTTTGTTATAAGCTTGCTTGCCTAGATACTGTATTTTGGTAAAAGTATTCCACTGTTCATTAATATCCCAGTATAGGCCGACATTGGCTGTCACTTCAGGAACGTTCATAAGTGGTTCGTCATTATCTTTTCTTTTAGACTCGATAATGTATGTTAGGTTTCCATTTAATTTAACTGTGTTACTGATTGGTGCTGCAAAAGAGGTTTCAATACCGCTTGTAGTCGCTTTACCCACGTTACGCTGAATGGTGAACCATTGACCGTTTCTGATGCCGTACAGACTATTTTGCATTAGGTCTTTTACATCGTTGTAGAAAAAAGTTGCATCAAACTGGTATCCAGATCTCTCGTAGTTAGCACCTATTTCATAGTTGGTGCTTACCTCAGGTTTTAAATCAGGGTTACCCAACATGGTACAACCTCCACTGGTATAACCGAGCGGAGCGAGAGATGTACAACCATTACCACGCGAGTAAGTACCTGAACTAGGAGAGCGCTCTTTTAATGTTGGGGCTCTGAAGCCTTGAGAAATGCCTCCTTTGATTGTCCAGTCAAGGTTTGGGTGATAAACCAAGTAGGCTCTTGGACTTAAGTGGGCATCAAAGCCGTCTGTTTTATCAAAACGCGCACCTAGAGTTAGAATCAGGTTATCTTGCAGATACAGTTGGTTTTCCGCAAAAAGGGAACCAGACCACCCGTCAGGATTTAAGTCGGGATCAATGGTATTTCCATCTTTATCAGCACTTAAATTACCAATTACTGCTCTGTTATAAATATCCTCTTCTTTATATTGCAGGCCGATCGTTACATCTTGATCAACACCAAAAGTTAAAGGGATATTTGTTTTAGCATCAAGTACCGTTTCGTTCGCTTCAGAGTCGCCAGTGGTGTAACCACCGCGACCATTCGGTACTGATTGGTCGTTATTATTGTATTGGTTATGATACAAATTGACCGTGTTTTTTACGTTTCCAATATAGCCTTCATAACCGACACCATAGCCTTTATGCTCTAATTCCCCTGCGCGAAACTGTTCATATTCTGCGTTAGGTGCGGATTCAGACTTTTGTAAACCATAATTGAGATTGAGAGTTACTTTATGGTTCTTATTTATTTGCCAATCAATTTCTGAATTGACACTACGGTTGTCTAATCCTGAGCTGCCTCGAGGGTTTGTGTCTGCCTCACTGTCTGTTTTATTTAAGCCCAGTTTTATTCCGACTTTTTCTGATATAGGACCAGCTATAGTTGCTCCTAATTGTTTGGTGTCACCATAGGAGCCGCTGTCAGGTTTCTGGTAATTTGCGCTCAATGTACCTTTCCATTGCGCGGGAACTTTTTTGGTGATGATATTGATAACGCCGCCCATGGCTTCAGAACCATATAGCGTTGACATTGGACCTCGAATAATTTCGATGCGTTCTATCATGTCTGGAGAGATCCAATCAATATCTTGTCCAACAAGGTCTGGGCGGTAGCCTGTGAGTGAAGATCCGCCTACACGTCTACCATCGACCATGATCAAGGTGTATTTGTCAGGCATGCCACGAAAAGTGATTTTTGAGCCTGCACCAGCAGTGGTATAACCGCCCGTTACGCCAGGTAAATCAGCTAGTAATTCGGATATGCTGGTAACAGGTGTTCTTTCAATATCTTCGCGAGTTATAACACTAATAGAAGCTGGGGCGTCTTTTATATCAACTTCACTTCCCGAAGCAGACACAACTAATTGATCTAGGTTGACTGTATTTTCTTCTGCTAAGAGCGTTGTTGAATAAGTGGTAGCACTTATTAAAGCGGCCAGTGTTGTAAGTTTATAATTGCGAGCTGAAGGGGTCATTATGAACAATTTCTCCATAGTTGTATTGGAACTAATTTTGTATAATTAATGTATGAATGGTGTTAAGAATGCTTATCATTTGTATTATCTAGTATTATTATTTTTTTGTGTTGGTACGCTCTGTTCCATTTTTTGCAACAACATGTGAAAGAGTGCAGTGCTCAGTGCACTTAAAAATGAGTCAAGGGAAAGTAAATGTACGATTTGAATGAAGTAAGGACGTTTGTATCTGTAATGGAAACAGGCAGTCTCAAGGAAAGTTCTCAGGAACTTGGGGTATCGAAATCCACGTTAAGTCGTCGCATTAGTCACTTAGAAGAAGCGTTGAAGCAACCTTTGTTACGCCGCCAAGCGAATCGATTGATTGCCAATGAAGCAGGTCTAAAATTTTTACCTTTTGCAAAAAAACTGCTTCATGTCGCCGATGAAGGGCACAAAGCCGTCGATGAGCTAAAAGACGAAGTAAGCGGCTCTTTGGTGGTTTATGTTCACACTACATTGGTGCGAGGCTGGTTTTCTGGGTTGATGTTTAATTTTTTGGATGAATTCCCTCAAGTAAACATAGAAGTACGTACAGGCAATCAGCTCTTCCAAGAAATAAAAAGTAATGATGTGTGTGTATGGGTTGGTGAACCCACAAATGAACAATTAAGGACAGAGAAAATAGGCTCCTTGAGCCAAGGCCTTTATGCCAGCGCCGACTATCTAGCAAAAATGGGAACCTTGAATCACCCAAATGATCTTAGTCAGTATGCATGGGTAGACACTCTTAAAAGCGAGTGTAATAACATAGTGCTAGAACACGAGGAAGAAGGATCTTTATCGGTGGATTTACCTAAGTCACGCCTAACGGTAGATCAATATATATTGCATGCCGAAGCCATTATCCAAGGTAAAGGGGTTGGCTTATTGCCACATTATTTTGCGGAGAAACACTTAAATCGCCATCCTGATATTTTTGTTTCTTGCTTACCTGAGTGGAAAGGCAACCCGTTACCTGTTTACTTGCAGTATCCTTTTGGGCATTTACCGAAAAAGATGCAGACATTGATCCAGTATTTACGAGAAGAAGCGAAAGTATTTTGTTAATCGCTGCTCCAGTGCTCAGTTATCTATGGATAGCAAAGCACTGGAGTCTAACGAAAGGTGCGGCCTAAGGTGTTTGTTGCCACCAAGGTGTAAGTGGTGGCAGATTATTAATCGAGAAGACTTGCCCAAACTCAGGTGTGCTTAACGTCACATTTCGACGTTCTGATTCGGCAACCACTCGGTCAAACGGATCATGCCAAGTATGAAAAGCCAAATCGAAAGTACCATTGTGAATTGGCATCATCACCTTCCCCTGTAGGTCGATATGAGCCTGAACACTGTCCTCTGGTTTCATGTGTATATCGGCCCAGTTTGAATCGTAAGCACCTGTTTCCACCATAGTTAGATCAAATGGCCCGTATTTGTCGCCAATCTCTTTGAAACCTTGGAAGTAGCCAGAATCGCCACTAAAGAAAAGGCTTTCCTGTGGCGTTTTTATCACCCAAGACCCCCATAAGGTCATATTGCCATCACCCATGCCTCGGCCAGAAAAGTGTTGAGTTGGCGTAAAAGCAATCAAGCCTTGGCGAGTCTGAATTTCTTGCCACCAATCCAATGTAATGATTTTACTTTCCTCGACTCCCCAATCGATTAGGTCGCCATCTACGCCCTTTGGCACCAAAAACTGCTGTGTTTTCGCAAGCAAAACCTTAATGCTCGCTTTGTCTAAATGGTCATAATGATTGTGGGAGATCAATACCTTATCGATAGGCGGTAAATCTTCTAAACTAATTGGCGGCTGGTGGAAACGTTTTGGACCAATAAACTGAAAGGGTGAGGCGCGATCAGAAAATACTGGGTCGATCAGCCAATATTCGCCATACACCTTCAACAAAATAGAAGAGTGGCCCAGTTTAACTAAATGCAGTGTGTCGCTACTTAGAGCATCTAAGTCTGCTCGACTAACGGTTCGTACCGGAATGTTAATATCGGGTGTAGTGTCGACTTTTTTCTCGGTAAAAAATCGTACCCATAACGTGACGGTATCAGAAAAAGACATCGGGCTACGTGGCGCTGTATTGTGAAACTTTGAACCTTCGTAAGGAGCCGAT
Organism: Marinomonas sp. FW-1; assembly: GCF_005222245.1. Taxonomy (NCBI): domain Bacteria; kingdom Pseudomonadati; phylum Pseudomonadota; class Gammaproteobacteria; order Oceanospirillales; family Oceanospirillaceae; genus Marinomonas; species Marinomonas sp. FW-1. The sequence goes on from NZ_CP025987.1 coordinate 751,163, forward strand.
GTGGCCTCGTTGATCGGATTCACCTTTGCTTTAATACTGTTATTTACGATATAAATCGCCAGACTCAGCATAATGATCAAGGCAACAATTAGCTTGATAACAAACATAGAACACCACTTTTAGATTGGATAGCCGATTATAATTTGGGCTAATGGAATAAATACAACAGGCTAAAAAAGAAAAGAATTAGAAGGAAAGGGCATGGTTATTATTGAAAAGATGACCACAAAACACTTAGCAGACGTCATTACACTGAGTGTTGTGGAAGAACAGAAGCAGTTTGTTGGCACAATCGATGACATTCTAAAAAACGCCAATGCACAAATTCGTCCTCACGTTATTTTCGCAGAGGAACAAATGGTTGGCTTCTTTCTTATTGATACGAACTATTCGAAAACTCATGATTTTGCTAGCCAGTCCCATTCAATTGGCCTGCGAAGCTTCTTCATCAGCAAAGAACATCAAGGCAAAGGTTATGCAAAACAGGCCATTTTGGCGCTACCAACTTACCTTCGTGAAGCCTACGCCAATTATAGCCAAATTTATCTAACCGTTAATTGTCAAAACCCGATTGCCAAAGCGCTTTATTTAAAAGGCGGATTTGAAGACACCAACAGCCTTTACCATGGTGGAGCCGCTGGCCCACAGCACATTATGGTAAAGGCGTTGGTTTGAATGATTCGGTTTTTATAGCACCATTGCGGCAACCCAAGCAAAGATAACCATGCCAAAGTTTGCGTGCATAAAGGTTGGAATCACTGAATCGCGCACGTGGTCATGTTGACCATCCGCATTCAGGCCAGAGGTTGCGCCAAGCGTAATAGTTGAAGCTGGCGAACCCGCGTCACCCAATGCTGCAGAAGCGCCTAACAAGGCAACCGCCGCCATTGGCGAAAAGCCTAGCGTCAGAGCAAGGGGAATATAAATGGGCGCAAGAATCGGCACACTGGCAAAGGAGTCACCAAAACCTATGGTAATGAATAAGCCAACAATCAACATAATCGCAGCGGCCAGTGCCTTGTGATCGCCGATCAGTTCAGCCGATGCTTGTACCAAAGGTTTGATTTCTCCAGTCGCCTCTAAAACGCCAGCAAAGCCAGACGCTATGGTAATAATCACAGCAATCTGCACCATCATACGCATGCCTTGCGTGAAAACATCATCTTGCTGATCCCAACGGAAAATACCAGCAAGAGATAAAATCATAAAGCCAATCATGGCGCCGACAAGCAATGAATCAAACGTGATTTGAAATGCCAAGGTGACTGCAACCGCAATCAGCGTCATTATCAGTTGAAATGGCTTGATTACCGTGTCTTTGGTTTTTTCAAGATGTTCTAAGGCAACATCATTCGTTGTGTAGTCGCGTGGCTTGCGGTACGAGAAAAACACCGCTACCAACATACCCGCAAGAATCCCCATTACTGGCAAAAACATTGCTTTGGGCACCATATCTGCCGTTACTGCCAGACCATAGGCTGAGCCAACGTCATTGACGTTTGCTAGTAGGATTTCATTTAGGAAGATAGCGCCAAAGCCTGTTGGTAATAACAAATAGCTTGAGCTAATAGAACACGCCAATACACAGGCAATGGCGCGGCGGTCGATACGTAACTTATTAAAAATTACCAACAGAGGAGGAATCATTACCGGAATAAAGGCAATATGAACCGGCACCGCATTTTGTGACAAAATCGACGCCACCATGAAAATCCCATAAAGCAGCCACTTCACCTTAGTTTGGTGTTTTGCCTCTTCATTGCCTAACATGCTCACCAGCTTTCTAGCCAGTAAATCCAACAAACCACTGCGAGCAAGCGCAACCGCAAGCGCACCAACCATAATGTAGGTCATACCAACTTGTGAGCCGACCAACAAATTATCATTGATCGCGGCAATCGCTTCTTGAGTAGAAAGGCCACTGTGCAAACCACCCACTAAAGCGGATGCGATCAAAGCAATAGTAACGGGAACACGCACAACGCACAGAAAGATCATTAGACCAATCGCCAACACAACAGAGTTAATTGGCAAACTACCAGGATTTAGAATTCCAAAACCTAAAATTAGACAAACCACACAGGCAATAGCGATCACCTTGAATGGTGGCTTATTAGGCACATTCACAACGTTTTCGTTCATAGTATCCACATTTTGTATTTGGGGAGAAGAGATAGGCAGCGCCGTTAGCACGGCAGAAGAATTGAGCAAAAACCTATTCACAGCAAAATAACGCGACTAATTTAATTTCTAATCGGTTGACTGTAAACGCTTTATCGAAGAAAAATATTGAAAATGCCTCTGCTGGATAGAGAGGCACCAAAAGTGGGCAGAAAACAGCGTACGCCTATTAATTTACCCGACCATAAAAGGTCTTGCTTGCCGCTTCAGACAGGGCAATGCCAGGTTGTGAATTATAGGCGAGAACTGCCAACATTCGTGTGGTATCGCCTTGTGTTGGCGTGACTCGGTGAATGGCATTTCGGCCACGGAAAAGCACCAAAGCGCCGGGTTCGATAGCCAATTCTTTGACTTTTCTCTGTCCCGCGAGAACCTCACCCACCCCGCTGTAATTCATCTCGCCTGCGTCGGCGTCACGCATGTTTTCAATGTATTCAAACACACCGCCGCCCTCAGGCTTTTGAATTAACAAAGTAATGGCAAACGACGAGTTATCGAAGTGCCAACCTAACTCTTGGCCTTCGCTGGCGTAGTGTAAATTGATAGAGGAAAGGTTATCGGCGTAGTTATACAATGCTTCTTCGTCCAACACGCTGGCAAGAAAGGCACGAAATACCGCCGAATCATAAAGCTGTCGTAGTGGCGAATTACCATCAATTTGATCGTCCGTAATGCAGCCTTTAGACGAAATAACCTGTTTGTTTCTCGCATGATCATCGTCATAGCTTGGATCGACATTCGTTAAGTAAACGTTATGGGTGGACTTTGTGTACCAAGCGAGATCTTTCTTCGCCTCGCCTTCCTCAATAATGGCTTGAACCGCCTTATGACAGAGGAAATCAGGCAAAACCAACGCCCCGTTTTCTGCCAACGTCTTTTTACAATTTTCTCTAAAGTCATTATCTTCAATAGGGTAAGTTGCCTCATTAATAATATTGGATAACGACATTAGAGTTCCCCTTTAGGTTTTGATCTTTTATATTGCCAACGATATCGTCCAGATTAATGAAGTTAGCAAAACAGTTAAATCAATATTTTCCATACTTATCGTTAATTATTTCTTAACAATAATGTTTATTGAACTCGAGCCATTGGATGAAATGTATTATGAGCGAATCATGTTAAAACTGCCTAACCTGAACGGCTTAATCACCTTTATAAACGCTGCGCACACTGGCAACTTTGCGAAAACGGCAAAAGCCTTATGTATTACTCCTGCGGCTGTTAGCCAACAAATAAAACAGCTGGAATCTCATCTAGACACAACGCTGTTTGAACGCTCAAAACTCGGTGTGGAACTGACTCAAGCAGGTCAGCAATATCTATACTTTGCTAACCAAGCGATTGAAAGCCTGCAACGTGGACAAGCCAACCTAGAGCGATTAAAGCAGCAAACGATTTTTACACTGCACACATTACCCTCAGTGGCGAGCTTGTGGTTAATGCCCAAAGTACTTCATATAATGGAACAACATCCAGACCTAGAAATTCGAGTGGAAGCCAGTCATGCAGCAGTAGACTTTAACTTGAGCCGCTGTGATGCGAGCATCAGCTTTGGTAAACAAGACAAATCACTAAACCACGACTTTCTCTTTCAAGACGAAGTGCACTTAGTCGCCAGTCCATCACTCGTTAACGGAATAGCGCAGGGGGATTTAGATGCATTACTTGAAAAACCAATGATCCATATCGACTGGGGCAACGAAAATCCATACCTACCCAACTGGCAAGACTGGCTAAGCGCCGCAGGTTACCACAACCGAAAACCCAACAAAGGCTCACAATTCAACCTCTCCAGCATGGCGATCGACGCCGCCATACAAGGCAAAGGCCTACTACTTGGCCAAGGACTCTTCATCCAAAACGCCCTGGAAACAGGGCAACTCGTCACACTCAGCCCAATCACATTGCCACTAAGAAAAGCCTATTACCTTATCTATCCAGATAGAACCAAAAATAAAGACGGGGCAATGGGGCTGATAGAGCGGTTGAAGAGAGGAGGGGATTAGGTGTGGAAAGGCTTATCGGAAACTACCGTTTATTTTTGGTCCGTCTGCACCCACGCCACTTATTGGTTCAATATCAAAAATATATCCGTCAAATAAGGTATTAAACTCTTCTTCAATATCTTTCAGGAATTGTAAAATCAAATCTAATAAACTACGAAATGATGTGCAGTACCAATCTACGCCAGGCGAGATATTACGCAATACTTCTTCTTTAAAGTGCTCTAGATCTGATGGTACTTTTAGCAAATTACCAGTACTAGCTTGCGGAATCACACAATCCCAATTGAACATCGCAAACATCCAAGAATGGATTTTGTATTGAGATCTTAGTTGGCTAAATATCTTCTGTTTTTCGGGTGATAAGCTTTCGTATGCATTATCTCGACGTTGGTTAAACTCTTCCGTGTATTGTAGAACTCTATCAGCTGCATCTCCTATCCTAGGACAGAAGTATCTTTTCCACCAAGCTTCAAAATACCTCTGTTGAAATTCTAAATAAGTTAATCCAATGATATTTGTATTTTTTGTGTATTGCTCTGCACCAGATTGCAGGCCATATTTTGATACAATAAAACCAATATTAGCACCTGTTTCATGCATAACAGTGGTAAATGAATGTACAACAGATTGAGGTACTGCCGTATTCCAATTTTTGCACTCCACTATGTATTTAATTTTATCTAGACTGCAGAGGTCTATTGCAAAAACATCTACATTTACTGATCCCCGAGGCGTCTTAAGGTCTACTTCAACTTCTGCCGATAAGCCTACGTTGCGTAATATTCTCTGGACGCCTGTTTGTAGATCTTGCCAGTTTTTAGGATACGGATCGTCAATCATAGATTTCTGCTCAACTCCCTTATGTTAATAGTTTAGTATTTTTTGGGTTAGTGTTTAGATGTATTGAAAAAACTTAGCATCCGTATAATTATCTGAATAATAAGAATTTCATAAAGGAATTTTCAAGCTTGGCGATCGAGTAGCTGTGCGATTTTATTTATCTAGAGCTAGTTGTTTCTGTGCTGTAGATTCTTATGAATTGATACTAAAAGACTTTCTAGTTAGCAGCCAGCGTTTAGTTTATAAACCTTAATCTCGTTCTAAAGGACGACTTACCTTAGAAAATGAAAGCTTTGCTTTAAACCGTCTGATTACGGTTGTACCTCCCTCATGCAGACTTACGAAAACCGATAAAGTCACTTCGACGCGTTCCTTGTTAGAGAGCCGATTGCGCGACTTTATGGAGTTTCAGGGTCAGTTAAAAATAGCCTTTCTCACAACAGCAAAAACAATCTATGACTTACGATACAAGGAGAGTAGAAAGCAATCATGCGCCTATGAAAAAAATCAGCCATTAAAGATCTTAAAGCGAATTTTTGCTTTTCTTTAAACTGACGTTCTTGGGCGCTAGAAAAAAGTTACACGCCCAGCTTTTTCCTGAGTTTAAGAGCGGAATAAAGGTTGGGAATACAAAGTGTTCGAATGGAACCAAAGAGCAACCCCTCCCTAACCCTCCCCTTGAAGAAAGGGGAGGGAACAAAGCTGCGTATACGTCAAATGACGTATACCTGTAAGTCATTTCGCGCATACCTTTCTATTGGTGATTTTTTAATACTGGCTCTACGGATTTGAGGTTCTAAAAAACTCATCCGAAGACTCAAAAATATTATAAATCACAATAGGACGGCTCCAACTATGAAAATCAAAACGCTTACTTCTGCGATTGTGCTCTCTGGTGCAACGCTTATTGCGCTTCCTTCGCTGGCAGCAGACACAATCAAGGTCGGTGTATTGCACTCCTTGTCTGGCACGATGGCAATTTCTGAAACCACGCTAAAAGACACTGTCTTGATGATGGTGGATGAGCAAAACAAAAAGGGTGGTTTGCTAGGTAAGAAGATCGAAGCTGTGGTGGTCGACCCAGCATCAAACTGGCCATTGTTTGCAGAAAAAGGTCGTGAGTTATTAACCAAAGACAAAGTGGATGTGATTTTTGGTAGTTGGACATCGGTTTCTCGTAAATCGGTGTTGCCTGTATTGGAAGAATTGAACGGTTTGATGTTCTATCCAGTTCAGTACGAAGGCGAAGAGTCGTCTAAAAACGTTTTCTACACAGGGGCTGCGCCAAACCAGCAGGCGATTCCTGCTGTGGATTATTTGATGAACGAGTTGGGTGTAGAGCGTTTTGTGCTAGCTGGAACCGACTACGTTTACCCACGTACTACGAACAAAATTCTTGAAGCCTACCTAAAAGGCAAAGGCGTTGCTGAAAAAGACATCATGATCAACTACACGCCATTTGGTCATTCGGATTGGCAATCTATTGTCTCTGACATCAAAAAATTCGGTAGTGAAGGTATGAAAACCGCAGTGGTTTCTACCATCAATGGTGATGCCAACGTGCCTTTCTACAAAGAATTGGGTAACCAAGGTATTTCTTCTGAAGACATCCCTGTAGTGGCTTTCTCTGTTGGGGAAGAAGAGCTTTCTGGTTTAGATACAAAACCATTGGTTGGTCATTTGGCGGCTTGGAACTACTTCCAAAGTGTTGAAACACCAGAAAACGAAGAATTTATTAAAGCGTGGCATGCCTACACTAAAAACTCTGATCGTGTAACCAACGACCCAATGGAAGCGACTTACATCGGTTTCAAAATGTGGGCTAACGCGGTAACGAAAGCAGGTACAACGGATGTTGATGCGGTTGAGCAAGCCATGATAGGTCAAACAACACCAAACCTAACCGGTGGTGTTGCGGTGATGAATAAAAACCATCACTTGAGTAAGCCTGTGCTGATTGGCGAGATCCAAGACGACGGTCAGTTTGAAGTGGTTTGGGAAACCGATGGCGTGGTGGCGGGTGATGCGTGGTCTGACTTCTTACCTGGTTCTAAGGATCTAATTTCAGATTGGACGGCGCCGATCAAGTGCGGTAACTACAACACCAAAACTAAGACGTGCTCTGGTCAGAACTATTAATTTGACCCATTCCCAGGGGTAACCTCGACTCTCTGTCTAGGGGCTAAATTGCTTGTCTAGTCAGGGAGTCCTTTTTCCTTCAGTTACGCTCTGTTTCCGAAACCTTCCTATACATGGAGTACTACCTTGAGACGTATTACCTTGAGACATTGCATTGCACTCTGCTGCTGTCTTTTTGGGCTTTTATCCCTTCCAAGCTCTGGAGCCGAGTCGACGTCTTTGGACCCTCTTTTAGTGGAGTTGGGTGAGGCCAAAATGAAAGACGTAGAGCCAATTCTAGTCCGAATTGAAGCCGCATCCGACGACAGTATTTTGCCCCTTTTTCGTACATTACTAGAGGGCAATTTGTATTATATCGAAGCGGAAGGTCAGGTTGTTGGTCAGTTCGATGTGGATGGTCAAACGGTTTATAAAGACGTATTTACTCAACAAGTTCGATCTGACCTTCAGAAAGGAGATGTGGATAAAATTCGAGTAAACAACAAATTACGTGGCTATTTACGCAACGCCATGGCTCGAATTCAACTAACCGCAAAGTCACCTAGTGTGCGTGAAAGAGCAGTTAGAGAGCTTTTATCTAAATTAGATGACGACACGGTTGAGGTCTTAGAAGGTCTTTATCCGAACGAACCGAATAAAAAAGTAAAAGATGTCATGGAATTAGCACTGGCTATGAGTACAGCATCACAGACCCAGTTGGCACCTTCTAATCGCATTGCGGCAATTGAAAAAATGTCGACTAGCTTAGAAAGCGATGTGCGAAACCTGCTGAATCGACTTACCCGCGACGACAGCGCTGCTGTAGTGGATGCCGCCAATGTCGCGTTAGAAAAAATAGCACAACGAGTTAATCGTTTTGCTTTTGTCGATCAGTTGTTCTTTGGTTTGAGCCTTGGCTCGGTCTTATTGTTGGCGTCTATTGGTCTGGCGATTACTTTTGGCGTGATGGGCGTTATCAATATGGCTCACGGCGAAATGATTATGTTAGGCGCTTACACAACTTATGTAGTGCAGTTGATCATGCCGAATTACATCGACTATTCAATTTGGGTAGCGATCCCTGCGGCCTTTTTGGTGTCTGGCTTGATGGGGGTATTGATCGAACGCTTAGTGATTTGCCGTTTGCATGGGCGTCCATTAGAAACCTTGCTCGCTACCTTTGGTATCAGTTTGATTTTGCAGCAATTGGTACGAACTATTTTCTCTCCTCTAAACCGTCAGGTATCAACTCCCAGCTGGATGAGCGGCTCTTGGGAAATTAACCCCGTTTTATCTTTAACGCTAAACCGTTTGTATATTTTAGCCTTTGCCTTGTTGGTGTTCATCGTCTTGGTGATTGTACTGAAGAAAACCTCTCTAGGACTAAATGTTCGTGCAGTCTCGCAAAATCGCAATATGGCAAAAGCCATGGGTGTGAAAACCAATTGGGTCGATGCGATGACCTTCGGCCTGGGTTCTGGTATCGCTGGTATTGCGGGTGTTGCCTTGAGCCAGTTAACCAACGTTGGACCAAACTTGGGTCAGTCTTACATTATCGATTCCTTCATGGTGGTGGTGTTCGGCGGCGTGGGTAACTTGTTGGGTACTTTAGTTGCAGCCTTCACTTTGGGCATAGCGACGAAATTTCTTGAGCCAACCACTGGTGCGGTTCTCGCGGCTATTTTGGTGTTGGTGTTTATTATTCTCTTTATTCAAAAACGTCCTAAGGGACTCTTTCCACAAAAAGGGAGGGCGGCAGAATGACACGTCTTACAGCTTGGTTTTCTGAAGGACGCTCGACTGGCAAACACACTCTGCCATTTGTGGTGATTTTATTGAGTGTGACGATTCTGGCTTCGGCAGCGAATCTATTTTTACCCGCCGACTCTATCTTCTATGTCAGCACTTACACCATCACGCTTTTGGGTAAGTATTTGTGCTACGCCATGTTGGCGTTAGCGGTGGATATTATTTGGGGCTATTGCGGCATTTTAAGTTTAGGGCACGGGGCATTTTTCGCCTTGGGTGGTTACGCGATGGGCATGTATTTGATGCGCCAAATCGGTGATCGCGGGGTTTACGGTAACCCTTTGTTGCCTGACTTCATGGTGTTTTTGGATTGGAAAGAATTGCCATGGTTTTGGCTTGGTATGGATCAGTTTTGGTTCGCTATGTTAATGGCAGTGCTGGTGCCTGGTTTGTTGGCTTTTGTGTTTGGTTGGTTGGCGTTCCGTTCTCGCGTGACTGGCGTGTATTTATCCATCATGACGCAAGCCTTAACTTATGCCTTGTTGTTGGCGTTCTTCCGCAACGAAATGGGCTTTGGCGGCAACAATGGTTTGACCGATTTCAAAGAAATTCTTGGTTTTAACTTACAAGCTGACAGCACCCGCGTTGCTCTGTTTTTGATCACAGCGATTCTACTGGCGGTGATCTTCGTGGTCAGCCAGAAGATCTTGTCCTCTCGTCTCGGTAAGGTGGTGTTGGCGATTCGTGATTCGGAATCTCGCTCACGTTTTATTGGTTATCGCACTGATAGATATAAGGTGTGGTTGTTTGTTTATTCCGCTGTCATTGCTGGCATTGCAGGTGCCTTGTATGTGCCGCAAGTGGGCATTATCAACCCAGGTGAATTTTCTCCAATTAACTCTATCGAAATGGTGATTTGGGTAGCCGTGGGTGGTCGTGGCACCTTGATTGGTGCGGTTATTGGTGCCTTGTTGGTGAATTACGCGAAAACCCGTTTTACCGCGATTATGCCGGATGCTTGGCTGTTCGCCTTGGGCGCCATGTTTGTGCTGGTGACATTGTATTTACCAAAAGGTTTGATGGGGTTGTATGGGCAGCTAAAGGCCAAGCGAAATACAGTTATGAATAAGGAGTCGCAAGCATGAGCACCTTAGCTTCAAGCACATTAGACAGCACTCGTGAATTTTTCCGTCGTGATCAGGTTTGGCCATTTTTGGCGCCGAAGCAGGCCGAGGTAAATGTCGGTAATCAGATGATTTTGTATGTGGAAGATTTGAATCTGAGCTTCGATGGCTTTAAGGCTTTAAATAATCTCAACCTTTATGTGAACGATGGCGAATTACGTTGTTTGATTGGTGCCAATGGTGCGGGCAAAACCACCTTGATGGATGTGATTACCGGCAAAACTCAGTGTGATTCCGGCACAGTGTTCTTTGGGCAGAATCACAACTTATTGAATAAAGACGAAGCTGAAATTGCTCAGCTTGGTATTGGTCGTAAATTCCAAAAGCCAACCGTGTTTGAAGAGCAAACCGTGTTCGACAATTTAGAGTTGTCGCTTAAAACGGACAAGCGCGTCTTGCCGACCTTGTTCTCGCGTTTAACACCGACACAAATCGACCGCATTGATGAGGTATTAAAAACCATAGGTTTGGCTAAGCATAGATTCATGTTGGCGGGTGCTTTGTCTCACGGTCAAAAACAATGGTTAGAAATTGGTATGTTGCTGGTTGCTGAACCAAGGCTGTTATTGATCGATGAGCCTGTGGCGGGTATGACTGCACAAGAGACCGAGCGTACGGCTGAGTTGCTCACGTCTCTAGCGGGTGAGCGAACTGTGATTGTGGTTGAACACGACATGGAGTTTGTGCGCAGTATTGCTCGCACGGTAACGGTATTGCATCAAGGTTCTGTGTTGGCCGAAGGCACGATGGATCAGATTCAAAGTAACAAAGACGTGATTGAGGTATACCTTGGTGAAGAAGCAGCGGCAGGAGAACAGGCATGATTTCAATTAACAAGGTTGATCAACTTTACGGCGGCACGCAGATTCTTTGGGGCTTGGATTTAGAAATCGTCCCCGGTTCGATTACTTGCATCATGGGCCGCAACGGTGTGGGTAAAACCACTTTGCTAAAAGCTATTATGGGATTATTACCGATCCAAAGTGGCGAGATCACCATGGAAGGCGAAACCCTAAACAAACAAAGTGCCGAAAAGCGCGCTTACTCAGGTATTGGTTATGTTCCTCAAGGACGAGACATTTTCCCTATGCTCACAGTGGAAGAAAATCTACGTATTGGTTTGCCTGTGCGTGGCAAGCGCACAAAAGGCACTCTAAACGATAATCCAAAAGATATCCCAGACAAAATCTTCGAACTTTTTCCAGTGCTGAAAGATATGTTGCATCGTCGCGGTGGTGATTTGTCTGGCGGTCAACAACAGCAACTTGCCATTGGTCGGGCATTAGTATTAGAACCAAAAGTTTTGATTTTGGATGAGCCAAACGAAGGCATTCAGCCCAACATTGTTAAACAGATTGGCGATGTGATTTTAAAGCTGAACGAAGAAGAAGGCTTAACCGTTATCTTGGTAGAGCAAAAGCTTGGCTTCGCTCGCCGTGTAGGGAAAGAATTTCGCCTGATGGAAAAGGGGCGCATTGTGGCGGCGGATAAAATGGAAAACCTTAATGATACTTTGATAAAGCAGTATTTGGCGGTGTGATTTTTGCATTAGGTGGAATCAGCAGTCACGCGAAAGACGCTTATAGGGCATCCATGAATAATAAACATAATCTTGCTTTTGCAGAACAATACGACCCAAAGCCGTTGCCAGAAACAAACATGCCAGTGACGGGGGAAGCTTCTCACTGGCATGCGTTTCTGACCTTAGGCTTCGGTAAAACCACTCGCGGTACCGTGTTGAAAACCTGTGATCACAAAGGGCCTTTGTACGTGCAAAAGCCCTTTTATCCTGAAGGTCGAGACACGGCACACGTGTATTTATTGCATCCACCGGGCGGTTTGGTGTCGGGTGATCGCCTCACGATTACGGCAAACCTAGCCGAAAATACTCACGTTTTAATCACTACGCCTGGGGCAGGTCGTGTTTATCGTGCTCGTAAAGACAAAACCTTACAGCATCAAATTACCCAGTTAAACGTCGCTGAAAACAGCTTAATGGAATGGTTACCACAAGAAACCATTCTTTATCCGAATGCCCACACTCGCCTTGAAAACTGCATTGATCTTGCGGATAACGCCAAATTTATCGGTTGGGAAATTACTTGTTTTGGCCTGCCAGCCAACCAAGAAAATTTTGGCGAAGGCCACGCAGAGCAAGGTTTTCAGATTCGCCAGAACGGTCGTCTTAAAGTGCGAGAGCGCTTGGTGATAGACGATAGCAGCCGAGCTATTTTTAGCGCCAAAGCCGGACTAGATAGCAAGCCAATCAATGGTTTGATGATCGCTGGGCCGTTTGATTCAGCCAATCAGGACGATTTGATCGATTCTTTACGTCAGCATTGTACCCAACATGGGTCACTAAGTGGCGTAAGCATGGTAGGTGAGTACATCTTAGTTCGCAGCCTTCACGATGATTCAGAACAAGTAAAACAGCTATTTATTCAGTGTTGGCGAGATATTCGCCCGGCATTAATCAACAAAAAATCCAATGAACCGAGGATCTGGTCGACCTAAAAAAAGCGCGGTCGACCTAAAAAGGTGCGTACGCTCTTTTTTGGTTCAACGAAAACAATCATAAAGATAAGTAACGGAGCATAAAAATGGAACTCCTCCCAAGAGAAAAAGACAAGCTGTTGGTATTTACCGCTGCCTTACTAGCCGAACGACGTTTGAATCGCGGCCTTAAATTGAATTATCCCGAAGCCATGGCGTACATCACTATGGAAATTATTGAGGGTGCTCGCGATGGTAAAACGGTGGCGGAGTTAATGGCCTATGGCAAAACCTTATTGAGTGCCGAACAAGTAATGGACGGTGTGGTGGAGTTGATCCATGAAGTACAAGTTGAAGCCACATTCCCAGATGGGACGAAACTTGTCACCGTTCATAATCCTATAAATTAGGGAAGGAGAAGTCTCATGATTCCAGGTGAAATTCAGGTAGCCGTAGGAGACATTGAACTCAATGTAGGCCGTAAGACGGTGAAGATTCGTGTCGAAAATACCGGCGATCGTCCTGTGCAAATTGGCTCCCATTATCATTTTTATGAGGTGAATCCTGCTTTGTCTTTTGATCGCACCGTGACTAAAGGCTTTCGCTTGAATATTGCTTCTGGCACCGCAGTGCGATTTGAGCCCGGCCAAGGCCGTGAAGTGGAATTGGTCGAATACGCGGGCACGAAAACCATTTATGGCTTCCGTGGTGACGTCATGGGCACATTGGCAGGAGCAGAATAATGGCGACGATGGACAGACAAAGTTACGCGCAAATGTTCGGCCCAACCACGGGCGACCGCGTGCGTTTAGGCGATACCGATATTTGGATTCAGGTGGAAAAAGATTTCACCGTGTATGGCGACGAAGTGAAATTCGGCGGCGGCAAGGTTATCCGCGACGGCATGGGGCAAAGCCAAGTGACCAATGACGTAGCCGTGGATTTAGTGATTACCAATGCCTTGGTGTTAGATCATTGGGGCATTGTGAAAGGCGACGTTGGCATTAAAGAAGGCCGTATTTTTAAAGTCGGTAAAGCCGGCAATCCAGACGTGCAAGATAACGTTGATATTGTGGTTGGACCGGGCACCGAAGTTATCGCTGGCGAAGGTTCGATTTTGACTGCGGGTGGCATCGATGCGCACATTCATTTTATTTGCCCGCAGCAAATTGAAGAGGCTTTGACTTCTGGCGTCACCACCATGATTGGCGGCGGCACAGGGCCTGCAACAGGAACCAAAGCGACCACTTGTACACCTGGGCCTTGGTATCTTGGCAAGATGTTACAAGCCACCGACAGCATGCCGATGAACTTGGGCTTTTTGGGCAAAGGCAACGCCAGTCTGCCAGAAGCCTTAGAAGAACAGCTAGAAGCGGGCGCTTGTGGTCTGAAATTGCACGAAGATTGGGGAACCACGCCAGCGTCGATTGATTGTTGTTTGAGTGTCGCGGAAAAATACGACGTACAAGTGGCGATTCATACCGACACCTTGAATGAATCGGGCTTTGTCGATAGCACCATTGATGCCTTTAAAGATCGCGTAATTCACACCTACCATACCGAAGGCGCGGGCGGCGGCCATGCGCCGGATATTATTCGTGCGGCGGGTAATCCAAATGTTTTGCCATCGTCGACCAATCCAACGCGCCCTTATACGCGCAACACGGTAGACGAGCATTTAGACATGCTGATGGTTTGCCATCATTTGGACAGCAATATTCCAGAAGATGTGGCCTTTGCCGATTCGCGTATTCGCAAAGAAACCATTGCCGCGGAAGATATTCTGCATGATCGTGGTGCCTTCAGTATGATTTCGTCTGATTCCCAAGCTATGGGTCGAGTAGGCGAAGTCGTGACTCGTACATGGCAAACGGCTCACAAGATGAAGCAGCAGTTTGGCTTATTGCCAGAAGATCAAGAGCTTGGCGCGGACAATTTCCGTGCTCGTCGTTACATCGCCAAGTACACCATCAACCCAGCGATAGCCCATGGTATTAACCATGAAGTGGGCTCGATTGAGCCAGGGAAAATGGCGGATTTAGTTTTATGGAAACCCGCTTTTTTTGCGGTGAAGCCTTCGATGATTATTAAGGGGGGCATGATTGCCAGCGCGCCAATGGGCGACCCAAATGCCTCTATTCCGACGCCACAGCCAGTGCATTATCGTCCTATGTTCGGTTCGTTCGGTAAGGCGGCAGCCGCAACGTCTGTGACCTTTGTTTCTCAGGCGGCATTGAATAATGGCTTGAAGGAAAGTCTTGGTTTGGATCGTACTTTGGTGGCCTGTAAAAATACGCGCAATATTTCCAAACTCGACATGATTCACAACGATTGGCTACCAAATATTACCGTTGATCCGCAAACCTATGAAGTACGTGCCGATGGTGAATTATTAACTTGCGAGCCAGCGGAAGTCTTGCCCTTGGCTCAGCTTTACACTCTCTTTTAGGGAAGTTTATTTTAGGAACATACCATGCTAGATATTTACGAAAGATTAGGCACTCATTGTCACGATCCAGTCCACACCACAGTGACCTTAACTCATGAACAGCGTGATCGTGGGCGTTTAAAGTTGGTGGGCGATAACAAGGAAGAGGTTCGCGTTTTCCTTGAGCGTGGTAAGCCACTGTTAGTCGGAGAGTTTTTAAAGTCCGAATGCGGCAAGATCGTTCAAGTGACTGGCGCAGTAGAAGACGTTGCCCATGCCAGCTGTGACGATTGGGAAGCTTTTTCCAAAGCCTGTTATCACTTGGGCAACCGTCACACCAAAATCCAAATTGGCGAACGTTGGCTACGCATTAAACCTGATCACGTTTTAGAAGACATGTTGCACATGCTTGGTTTGATCGTCACTCATGAAGAAGCCGTGTTTGTCCCAGAATCTGGAGCTTATAGTCATGGACATAGTTACCACTGACATCAGCTTATTGCGGCTTTTGCAATTAAGCAGCGTCGGCTTACCTGTGGGCGGTTTTGCCTTTTCACAAGGTATGGAATATGCCATCGACCAAGGCTGGGTGAAAAATAAAGCGGAAGTGTCCGCTTGGATCGGTTTGCAACTACAACAGTCTGTAGCGAGGGTCGATTTGCCCGTCTTGCAGCGTTGCATGGCAGCAGCTAAACAACAGGATACTGAACGCTTAATCGAACTGAATGATTTGATCCTTGCGTGCCGAGAAACCAAAGAACTGCGTTTAAACGACACCGCCATGGGTGAAGCTTTGTTTCGCTTGTTGGGTAGCTTGCAAATAGACACACCATTTAAGCGTTTAGATGAAATGAGTTTTGTCACCTTGTTTGCCATTGCCGCGAGCCATTGGAATTTGAAATCTGATCTTGCGTCGTTGGGTTTTGCTTGGTCTTGGTTAGAAAATCAAATCGCCGCCGCGACCAAATTGGTTCCCCTTGGGCAAACTCAAGCACAAGAGTTGTTAGGTGAATTACAGAAAGACATTCGACAGGCCATTGCCATGTCTTTAACCGTTGAAGAAGACCGCATTGGCGCTGGGTTACCTGCCATCGCCATTGCCAGTGCTCAGCACGAAACACAATACTCGCGGCTGTTTCGCTCTTAATTCCCTCCCCTTATGAAGGGGAGGGCTAGGGTGGGGTTCTAGGGCTTTTTGACCCCCTCCCAACCTCCCCCTTGGCA
Source organism: Marinomonas sp. FW-1 (assembly GCF_005222245.1). NCBI lineage: Bacteria > Pseudomonadati > Pseudomonadota > Gammaproteobacteria > Oceanospirillales > Oceanospirillaceae > Marinomonas > Marinomonas sp. FW-1. The sequence continues at coordinate 767,389 of NZ_CP025987.1, forward strand.
GGGAGGAGCTAAGAGCAGCAGAGATTTAATTATTTAGATAAGAACAAGGAATCCAGTATGAAAAAACAAACGTTACGAATTGGTGTGGGCGGTCCAGTAGGATCAGGCAAAACGGCATTGCTGCGTTCTTTATGTAGCGCGATGCGAGACCATTACAACATTGCCGTGGTGACCAATGATATTTATACCCAAGAAGATGCGAAGTTCTTAACTCAGCATGAGGCGTTAGATGCCGATCGTATCTTGGGTGTCGAGACTGGCGGTTGCCCACATACGGCGATTCGTGAAGACGCGTCGATGAACTTGGCGGCGATTGACCAACTATTAGAGCGCCATGGCGAATTGGATGTGGTGTTTGTGGAAAGTGGTGGCGACAATCTGAGCGCGACTTTTAGTCCAGAGTTATCCGATTTTACGATTTATGTGATCGATGTCTCCGCTGGTGACAAAATTCCACGAAAAGGTGGTCCAGGTATTACCAAGTCCGATTTGTTGATTATTAATAAAACTGACCTAGCCCCTTTGGTTGGCGCGTCTTTGGATGTGATGGCACACGATGCCAAGATTCAACGCGGTGATCGTCCGTTTATTTTTTCAAATCTTAAAAAAGCCCAAGGTTTGGATGAAATTATTCAGATTATTGTGTCGGAAGGTATGTTGGAAGCGAAAGAAATACCAGCAGCGAAAGCCGTCGTTTAAACGACTACAGCGTTCTTAACGACGTTGAGCAGTATTCAGTATTAGGAGAAAGAGAGTATGAATGCATTGAAAACAAAAGGTTTGTTGGTAGCGGCCTGCGTATTAGCGTCAGGTTCTGTTCTGGCACATCCGGGGCATGAACAAGCTTCTAGCTTTATGACGGGATTTGCTCACCCAATGGGTGGTTTGGATCATCTTTTAGCGATGGTGGCGATTGGTCTTTGGGCCGCGAGCATGGGCGGTCGCGCTTTGTGGGCGATTCCGGCTGCGTTTGTTGTAACCATGTTGCTGGGCGGCAGTTTAGCCGTGGCAGGTTTGAATCTAGCATTTGTTGAGCAGGGTATTTTATTGTCTGTCATCGTTTTGGGCGCTTTGGTGTTGCTTGCTAAGCGTTTACCAACGGCGGTTTGCGTGGCGATTGCGGGTGGTTTTGCGCTATTCCACGGTGCTGCGCACGGTGTGGAAATGCCTTTGAATGCCAATGGTCTGCAATATGCGCTGGGCTTTGCTGTGGCCACGGCTTGTTTGCATGTGGTTGGCCTTGGTTTTGGTCAGTTAATGGCGAAAATCGGCACGCCTTTGGCGACGCGTATTAGTGGTTCTGTGATTGCTGTTGCAGGCTTGGTGCTTGCTCTTGTATAAGCCTATGAGCGGTATGTTATGGCCTAAGCGTGAGACTCTATGACGGCTGCACAAAAGATCTTTAAAGTACGGCGCCACTATAATAAATGGGTCGCCGACCAAACGATGGAAGACTATGCCTTGCGCTACACTTCCAAACAAGGTCATACCATGAGCATCGAGCGTGTCGGTCATACTGCGCTCGGTGCAACGGCGTTTTTGGCGTTGGAAGGTCTGGCAGCCGTTATTACTTTAGCTTATGGTTTTACCAACGCGGTGGCGGCCATTCTTACTGTGTTGGCGGTGTTTTTTATAACGGGTTTTCCCATTGCCTATTATTCTGCCAAGCATGGTTTAGATATAGACTTACTGACCAGAGGCGCGGGTTTTGGTTATCTCGGATCGACTATTACCTCGCTGATTTACGCGACTTTCACTTTTATATTCTTTGCCATTGAAGCGGCTATTTTGGCCTCTGCTATGGAAGTTCTGTTAGGCATTCCCTTGGCCTTGGGTTACGCGCTTTCAGCAATATTTGTGATTCCCATCGTGACGCATGGTATTCGGGCTATTAGTCGTTTTCAAAACGGTACTCAATGGATTTGGTTGGTGTTGCAAGTGGCGGCTATCGGCGTGGTGGTTACGCAGGAATACCAAAACTTCGAAGGCTGGACTCAATATGCGCCGGTGGATTTACCACAAAGCACGCATTTCGATTGGATATTATTTGGCTCGGCGGCGTCTGTGTTATTTGCCTTGATGGCGCAGATTGGTGAGCAGGTCGACTATCTACGTTTTTTTCCAATCAAGAGTAAGCAAAATCGTCGCCGCTGGTGGTTCTGGTTAATTTTAGCCGGTCCCGGTTGGGTGTTTATTGGCGCCATCAAAATGCTGTTGGGCTCATTTTTGGCCTACTTGGCAATCTCCGATGGTGCTTCTGCGATACAAGCTACAGACCCAACTTACTTGTATCAGCGAATCTTTTTCTTTTTAACTACCTCTCCGACCACTGCGCTGATTTTAGCAGCGGTGTTTGTTTTTATCTGTCAGATGAAAATCAATTTAACTAACGCGTATGCGGGTTCTATTGCTTGGTCGAATTTTTTCTCACGTTTAACTCATTCTCATCCGGGCCGCGTGGTTTGGTTGGTCTTTAACGTGACTATTGCGCTATTGCTTATGGAGTTAGGCATTTATCAAGCGTTAAGTGCTATTTTAGGCGTGTTTGCCATTGCGGCAGTGAGTTGGTTAGGCAGCTTATCGGCGGATTTATTGATCAACAAGCCCTTAGGATTAAGCCCCAATTATGTGGAGTTCAAGAGGGCGCATTTATACGATATCAACCCAGTTGGAACGGGATCAATGCTAATCGCGACGACATTAGGGTTAATAAGTTATTTAGGAGTCTTTGGCGAAGTCGCAAAAAGCTTGTGTCATTTTATTTCTCTGGGTTCTTGCTTTGTGTTTGTGCCGTTGATTGCTTGGCTTACCAAGGGGAAGTATTACCTTGCGCGCCAAAGTCCTGAACTGATTCCAATGATTGAGCTAGCAAAGCAACGCAACCCTAAATATGTCACTCTAACTTGTGGGATTTGTGAGAACGCTTTTGAAACTGAAGATATGAGTTTTTGCTCAGCCTATATGCAGCCTATTTGTTCCTTGTGTTGTTCTTTAGATGTGCGATGTTTAGACAGTTGCAAGCCGAAGGCAAGCATTGGACAGCAAAGTGATTACTTTTTGAAGTTGTTTTTACCCAAGAGACTAGTGAAAGCGCTGAGCTCTCGCTTTGGCCGTTTTGCTTCCTTATTGCTAATAATCAATATTATCAATGCCGCACTGATGATGTTGATTTATACACAAATGGCACCGAATTCAGCAAATGAAGTGGTTTTGTTAAAAGACACTATGTTGGCCTTATTCTTCACGCTATTGATCGTTTCTGGTGTGTTGTCATGGCTATTCGTATTGGCTCATGAAAGCCGTTTAGTGGCTCAGAAAGAGTCCAATCGTCAAACTCGAAAACTGATTCGCGAGATTGACGCTCACCAAGAAACGGATCGCGCATTACAAAATGCAAAAGAGCAAGCCGAGCAGGCAAACGAAGCAAAAAGCCGATATCTTACTGGTATTAGCCACGAATTACGCACGCCGCTGCAATCTATTATTGGTTATGCGCAACTCTTGTCCGAGAAAGCCAATACGCCATCAGGGCACCAGAACGGTTTGGATATCATTCATCGTAGTGGTTTGTATTTGGCGGATTTGATCGAAGGTTTGTTGGATATTTCGAAGATAGAAGCGGGGCGCTTTGATCTATACCGCAATACGGTGGATCTGCCGAAATTGATCGATCAGTTAAACAGCATGTTTTCTATGCAGGCTCGTGACAAAGGTATTCAACTGCAATCTAAAATTCTCGCCCCTTTGCCTCAACACGTGGTGACAGACGAAAAGCGTTTGCGGCAAATCTTGATCAATCTGTTATCAAATGCGGTGAAATACACACCAAAAGGCTCGGTTTTGTTTGAAGTGAATTATCGCAACCAAGTGGCGGAGTTTGTGATTCGCGATACAGGTGTTGGTATTAAAGAAGGACATCTAAAACGTATTTTTGATCCCTTCGAGCGAGTCCGCGACATTAGCACTGGCAATTTACCCGGCACAGGCTTGGGCTTGACCATAGTGAAGCTGTTGACGGAAATTATGGGCGGTGATTTGCAGGCGCGCTCAGTGGTCGGCGAGGGCAGTGAGTTTCGCGTTAGTCTGATGTTGCCTTGGGTCAGTCAAGGAGACGGCTCTGCTTATGAATATAAACGCATCGTGAGTTACCGAGGTTATCAGCGCACTCTGATGGTAGTGGACGATGACCCAGTGGTACGTGGTTTGTTGTCGGATATTCTGGTGCCGCTGGGCTTTAATGTTCTGGAAGCCTCCGACGCTGAAGCTTGCTTGGATGAGCTGGATTCTTGCTCGCCAGATTTATTCGTATTAGATGTCTCCATGCCCGGTATGGATGGGTTGAGTTTAGCTAAGTTGCTACGTGATCAAGCTTATAGTGCGCCAATTATTATGTTGTCTGCTGATGCCAAAGAGAATCAGCGTAAGCCTGATGAGCAAGCGGCGTTTAATCAGTATTTAGTCAAACCGGTTAATAACAGCGCCTTGTTGGATGCGATTAAACATTGGTTGGTGCTTGATTGGGTTTATCAAGAAACAGAATTAGACACCTTAGCACCGACTGTCATTCAGAAGCTTTCAGGAAGCAGCGAAGAGCAAGAGCAAAAAGTGTTAGATGAACCGACCATTCCAGACCATGAAAGTGTGCGTGAACTAATGGCGTTCGCAGAAATGGGTTATAAAAAGGGCGTGCGTGGTGTGCTGGATCAATTGGCTAAAACAGACGTAATCGCTCCGAATCATTTGCAGCACTTAGAAAGTTTGTATCAAAGTTTTCAGTTCGATGCGATTGCCCAATATATACAAAAAAGTCATGTTTAATCCGTGGTGTAAGTGAGAAATCTAATTATGAATCCGAGTAGTAAAAGTGACATTGTATTAGTGGTTGACGACTCACCAGATGCGTTGAGCCTGATTCATGACACCTTGGAAACAGCTAATATGGATGTGCTTGTCGCCCTTGAGGGAAAGCAGGCTTTAACCATCGCCCGACGGATTCGTCCTGACATTATTTTGCTCGATGCCCTTATGCCGAACATGGATGGTTTTGAAACTTGTCGAGCGCTTAAAGCCGACCAAAGTTTGGCGTCGATTCCGGTTATTTTTATGACGGGGTTGAGCGATACCGATGATATTGTGCGTGGCTTAGAAGCGGGTGGTGTGGATTATCTCACTAAGCCAATTCAACCCAATGAGCTAATTGCTCGCATGCGCGTGCACTTGTCTAATGCTCGTTTAAGCAATAACGCGCAATCGGCTCTTGATAGCATGGGGCAATATTTGATGACAACGACTTACGCAGGCGAAATTGCTTGGGCGACGCCACAAACCTACGCCTTGCTTGCCAAAGCTCGCGCCAGCAGTGAATGGCAAAATACGGAATTAGCCCTACAAATACGACTTTGGTTAGCTCATCACCCCGTGGTCGGAAACGTCTTGAAACTCAGCGGCTTGGAATACCCTTTGGCGTTGAAAATGATGGGAATTACTGAGCAAAAAGAAGTGCTTCTAAGATTGGAAGATGGTGATAAACCGACAGGCCCTGCATTATTAAAGAAAGAACTGGATCTAACTGATCGCGAGTCCGAAGTATTGCACTGGATCGCCAATGGTAAAACCAATCGAGAAATCGCCGAAATCCTAGAGATGAGCCCGCGTACAGTCAACAAACACCTAGAGCAAATTTTCCCTAAGCTTGGTGTTGAAAATCGGACCTCCGCTGCAGGTGTGGCTTTGCGAATTTTATCGGCAGATCGATAGTTTTGGTAGGGTGTTTGCTATTGTTTAGGCTTAACTTTAGGTAAGCATTTACTTATTTTATAAACGCACAGATTACTCTATGCTGCCATTTTACCGCATCGAAGAAGGTGTTCTAATGTCTATTGAGAAATCCATCGAGTTATCGCTTCCCGTTGTTTACAAGGTGAATCAGGCTATAACGGCTAAGCAGTTTGTTGAGTTGCTGGCAAAAACGACATTGGGCGCGCGTCGTCCTATCGATGAGACTGTAACAATAGAGGCTATGTTGGAAAATGCTAATTTATTGATTACGGCATGGCAAGGCGAGGCCTTGGTCGGCGTGGCGCGTTCAGTGACGGATTTTGCCTTTTGTTGTTACTTATCGGACTTGGCGGTGGACGAATCTGTTCAGGCGTCGGGCATTGGTAAAACGCTGATCCGAATGACCAAGGAAGCCTTACAACCTAAATGTTCCTTGATTCTATTGTCAGCTCCTCTGGCCGTGGATTACTACCCTAAAATTGGTTTTACTCAACATAATAGTGCTTGGGTGCTGACGAATGTTGATGACTTAAAGTAAGGTATCTATTAGTTGATTAACCAATTGAATTATATAGAGTTTTGTAGGTCGTGGCGTCAGCCCGATAAAACGTGATTTGTCGTCACAAGTTTTTTGTCGGCCTAAAGGCTCGACCTACAAGTTATCCTCTTGAAGAAAAGCTGCTTAGATCTGGAACTGGCCGACTTCGTTGTCTACTTGCTTGGCAAGTTGGCTAAGTCGTTTCGATTGTTCTACACCTGTCTTACTTTCATCGGCTAAATCGGCCGCTACTTGGCGAATGGTCTCGCTGTTTTGGCTGATTTCATTGGTCACAGCTGTTTGCTCTTCTGCAGCGGTAGCAATTTGCGTCGCCATGTCTGAAATGCTGATGATGGCATTGGCAATTTCTTCTAGGCTCTCTGTCGCTGCATCAGCATCCGCAACACTGGTTTGTGCTTTGGCGCTGCTGTTTTGCATTGAAGTAACCGCTTTTGATGTTTGCTCTTGTAGTAGCTCAATCATTTTTTGAATTTCTTCGGTCGAAGCGTGAGTACGTTGAGAAAGCGTACGTACTTCGTCAGCAACCACGGCAAAACCTCGGCCATGTTCGCCGGCACGAGCCGCTTCAATCGCGGCATTAAGGGCTAGCAAGTTGGTTTGTTCTGCAATGCCTGTAATAGTCGATAGAATGCCGCTTATCTGCTGAGCATGATTATCTAATTCAGAAATCTGTTCAGTAGCAAGGCTTACTTCGTTGGCAAGTTGATGAGTAGAGTTACGGCTTTTCTGCACTTGAGCGCTGCCTTTATGGCCCAATTCAACCGAATGTCCCGCTGCTTTGGCAGTTTGTTCTGCGTTGCCTGCGATCTCGTGAGTTGCTGCTGCCATTTGAGTAACAGCAGAAGCGACCATGTCGATTTCTTGTTGTTGAGTGGCAACACGAGAGGCGCTTTGAGTCGATGAGTTAGACACATTTTGAGCTTCGTTCGCGACGTCTTTAGAAAGTACTTTTAAGCGTTCAACCACGCCATGCATGTGACCCACAAAGTCATTAAAGCCTTGTGCTAAGACACCAATTTCATCGTCACGTTTTACTTCTATGCGAGCGCGTAAATCGCCTTTGCCTTTAGATATATCTTGTAGGGCTTTAGAGACGCGCGTTAAGTCACTAAATATCATTTTGAATAACCAATACAATAAACAGCTAAATGCTACGAGAAGAACCAATGCAGTGATGATTTGACGAACCAATACTTTATAAACTGGCGCCATTAGTTCACTTTTGTCCATGGTGAAGACTAATGTCCAATCTGTATTAGGGATATTCTGAGCGTAAGCAAAAACCTCTCGGTCATTTAATGTTTCTTCGGCTAGCCTATCTTCTTTTGCAAGTTTGGACAGCGCACGAGGTGCGAAAATAGAGGAAATAGATTCGGCTTTTTTCATCACCATGTCTTTGTCAGCATGGGCAATAATGTCGTTGTTGGATGCGACCATCATGGCAGAGCCAGAACCTGGAATCTCAAGCTCAGCAACCTGTTTAGACAATTGATCCAAACTTAGATTTGCGCCGACCGTACCAAAGTTTTGGCCATTCTTTGTGACAGGATTCGTTAAGATGATAACCAATTCTTTGGTCGTAGAGCTTAGATTTGGGCCAAGAATACTTGGTTGGCCCATGCTCATTGCTTCTTGATACCAGCTCTTTTGGCGAGGGTCGTAACCCGGGCGTTTCGCGTCTAACGTAGGGTCTTGACGATACATTTTGCCATCATTATTACCGTAATAGGTTAAGGCAAAATTACCACTGTCATAAGCTTGTTTAATCGCGATGTAAGGTAATTGCTCAGGTGCTCGTTCTAGCGTGCTAGCAAGAGAAGCCGCAATGTCTTTTCGGCTATTTAACCATTCACTAGTATTGTCACCATAGGCTTTAGAAAAATGGCGAATGTCTTTTAGTAAAGAGTTGCGCATTTGCTGCGTCAGAGAAAGGGTCGTTTCTGTGACTAGATATGCTGTTGTGATAACAACAGCAAGAATGCTGACACTCAGTATCCGCGTGCGCAAAGAAAGAGTCATGAGGGTATCTCCATATATATAAAAAAAGGCGCAGCACCATAGTGATGCATACGCCCAAAGAGGTTATTCGTTACTAAAGCACAAAAGTGATTAGCAAATTAAAGAGTAGGGCCGCAGCAAAACCCAGTGGGGCAGCGCGGAACAGAAGTTGAGGGAACAGTTTTGTTCGACTTTCTTCTGTTGGGCAAGCGCCTAGAATCAAACTTCCTCCAGAAGAGAAAGGCGATATGGCTGTGGCCTGAGCACCGACTACGATACAGATGAATAGCATCATCGGATCCAATGACAGACTTTGTGCAATTGACGGTACGATTGGGAAAAGCGCTGGCGTAACCACGCCCAATGTACTGGCAAAAAGGGACATGAAAGCAGCAACAATACCGAATACAACGGGCACCAAAGCGGCTGGGATTGAAGTGCCAATCCAAGAGGCAAGGTCATTGATTGTGCCAGCTTTTATTGCTACCGAAATCAACATCCCTACGCCACAGATCATAATAAGCGTCGACCAAGGCACAGAGGCAATGGCTTTACGCTCGTCTCCAAGTTTCAATAATAAAGCGATAACAGAGAACACGCTGGCGATTAGGCCTATGTTCATCTTGGAATTTATAAAGGTAATCGTCTCATTATCAGGCAATAGAAGATGCGAAATGGGTGCAAGTAGCACTAAGCCCATCATGATAAGAGTGAGAGTTAAGGTTTGTGCTTGCTCTTTATTGAACGGCGTAGGGCGTTCTACTTGGAAGTCATTTTTGGCGACATTAGCACGGTGCTTAGTGAAGAACACCAATGCGGTAATCACAATTAAAGGAATAATAGCCGTGCTTAAGAAAATGCCAATAGAGTTTATGAAGGCTTGGTTTTCGGTAACACCAGCGCTGGCCATGATGCCGCGGAAGATAATGCCGCTTTGGCTGGACATGAAATTCGCGCCGGTTAATGCGCCGTAACCAACCGACATAGAGCCAATCACCATGCTCATACCAGTTCGTTGGCAAAGTAATAGCGTGATAGGAGCCATAAAAGCTAAAACTGTGTAGTAGCCTGCTCCAAGCGCAGAAATGATAGTTGTTGTGATGTAAATGGCGTATGGCAACAAATGAGGAAAGCGGCGGCAACGATACATAAGATGCTCTGCTAGCTTTTCTAACGTGCCATTGATAATGGCAAAACTGTAAAACAATGATACCGAAAAAATGATGAAGAAGATTTTCAGTGGCCACATTTTAATAATGTCGTTAGGGCTTAGTCCAAGCGCAAAACTGCCGATTAAATAGGCAAAAGCGATAGCGAAAAGACCAATATTAATACGGGTTTTATAACCAAGGATGATGGATAGTAGGATTGCTCCAACAACAAGTAGACTCATTTTTATGCTTCTCTTTTACAGTTCTTATTTGGTTGGCGGTTAAAACTTAAATAGTTTGCTTGGGTTAGTAACCAGTACTTTATTCCGCTCATCCATACTGGGCAGTAAAGCTTCCATAAAATCGTATTGTTCTTTGTAATTGGTCTGCGCTTCAAATTGTGTGTTTGGCCAATCACTGCCCCATAAAAAGTAGTTTGAATGACCATAGGCTGAACGCAGGATTGCTAGCATTTCTTTTGCTTGTTCTATGTCGGCATTGCAGCGGTAGGCCGCCGACACTTTTGTCCAGATTGGCGCGCCACTGCTCAATAAATCTAAAAATTCTTGATGGGTAGGGGTCGATGGGTCTATTCCTTCATCTGTACGAGCAAAATGATCAATGATCACTTCGACACCGGACTTTAGAATAGCTGGTAAAAAAGTCGCTAAATCATCGATTTCGCGCTGGATCTCCACGACCCATTTACGCGTAGCTAATTTACCTAAAAAAGTTTGCCAAAGGGGGGAGGTGTAATTCTCTAACGGCTTTTTAATTAAGTTGAGGCGAATACCAACCACTCCATTAGCATCTAACGTATCCAATTCACTATCGCTAATAGTGGGATCAACAACAGCAATGCCTTTTAGTTTTTCAGGGTGTTGACGTAATGCTTGCAACATAAAACTGTTGTCAGTGCCTAAAAAACTGGGCTGAACCAATATACCATGAGAAATACGATGACCTGCTAAATGCGTTAGGAAGTCTTCAGGCAGCGCATTATAGTCTGGCGCGTACCTGCGTTCAGCTGTCATAGGCAAATCAGTGCGAAAAATATGCGCATGTGTGTCGATGCCTGTTACTGGCAGATTGGTGTCGGAAATCATTAAAAAACCTTTACCTGTATGTTTTTAAATTTATTGGTGTAAGGATGAATGTATACTTTTGTAATTCATATAGATGAATATATGTTTATATGAGTATTAAGTCAACAAGCATAGACGCTTCGCTGCACTGGGATTAGAATGGTGAAATTTACTAAAGAGAGAAGAAAATGGCGCTGTTTAAGCATGGGCGGGATCATAGATTGCCGCTGTATCAACAGGTACGTGATGAATTGCTAGACAATATTAGTTCTGGAGTTTGGTTACCGGATGTGCCAATTCCAACGGAAAGTGAACTAACAAAAAGTTATGGAGTGGCTATTGGCACTATTCGTAAGGCGGTAGATACCCTAGTTAACGATGGCTTGCTCTATCGTAGTCAAGGTCGTGGCACTTTTGTGCGTCGTCCTGATTTTAATGCCTCTTTGTTTCGCTTCTTCCGTCAAATGTCTTCTGATGGGCGTTTTGTAATGCCAGAAAGTCAATTGCTATCCCGAACCTTCAAAAATCCACCACAGCAGGCCGCTGATGCCTTAAAAATAAATATTAATGACAAGGCTATTTGTCTTGATCGCTTGCGTTTATTAGAAGATCGAGTGGTATTAACGGAAGAAATTTGGCTGCCAGCGGCACTTTTTTCCAGTTTGATCGATTTAGAATTGTCTGAATTTGGCAATTTGCTATACCCATTTTATGAGCAACAATGTGGACAGCTTATTGCTTCGGCGAAAGAAACCTTAACAATAGCCTCGGCTAGCACGGGCATTGCTAAAGCTTTAAATACGGTTGAAAATAGCCCTGTTGCTGTTATTGAACGAGTGGCTTATGGTTACGATAAAACGCCTCTGGAATACCGGATTTCTCATGGTTCGGCAGAGACCTTTTGTTATCAAATAGAGATCGCTTAAACATTCAATATAGTACTTGACCTTATTCATCAGCTAACGCTTACTACTTCATCATGTTATGTCGCTCAAATAGAGCGGTATTGTTCTTATTAGAAGAAGGATTTTAAGGCGCCGTTATGAAGATTACAGATTTACCCTTTGGCGTAACAGACTGGCAAGGTGTGGAAAAAACGACCCACAAGGGCGAGAGCGGTTTTGCCTATTGGCAGACTAAGCAGTTCGGCGATATTCGAGTGAGAATCGTGACTTATTCTGCGGGTTATTTAGCAGATCATTGGTGTACCAAAGGACACATTCTTTTTTGCATGAGTGGCGAGCTGAAAACGGTATTAAAAGACGGTCGTACTTTTGTTTTATCCGCAGGCATGAGCTATCAAGTGGCGGATGATGCTGAGCCGCATCGTTCATCCACCTCGGAAGGGGCAACGCTATTTATTGTCGATTGAGTTGCGTCGATTCCATAGTAATGATTAATAAAAAGCAAAATCATCCTGTGGTTTTGCTTTTTGCGTTGTTCACTGTATTGGCTCGATTAGCGGGTTAAGGAAGAAACAAAACGTTTGCGAAAAGCACTGGGCGTTAATCCCATTATTTTTTGAAAGGTTTTACGGCAACTTCCCACATCTTCATATCCTACCTGCAACGCGATACTCTCGAACGGCAGCGTTGTTTGCTCTAACGCATCGCAAGCAGCTTGAATGCGGATACGTTGTAGATATTCATTTGGGTTTAACCCTGTGCATTTAGCAAAGTGTCTTAAAAATGTTCTTGGTGTGAGTTTGGCGAAAGCGGCCATGCTTTCGGTGCTTTTTAGTTCGGCAAAATGGCCTTGTAAATAATGTTGAACAGCTAGAATAGCGGCATCGCCATGGTCGAAATTAGGCTGAAACTGTTGGTAGTAGCGTTGCTCTCTTTTGCCAGTATCGATTACCAAGGTTTTGCTAAGCTGGCGAACGATATGAGCATTTGTCAGAGCTTGTACTAATTCCAGCGCCAGATCCATCCAAGACATCATTCCGCCGGCACTGATGATATCGCCTTGATTGATCAAAATCTTCGACGTATCTATCGCTTGTTCTGGGAAGCGTTCCTTGAACAATGCCTCCAATGCCCAGTGTGTTGTCATCTGGCGTTTTTCTGTTAGGCCTGAGTAAGCCAAAAAGAACGCGCCAGCACAGGCGCTGCAAAGTATGGCTCCACGTTGATGTTGTGCGATTAAAAAATTATTGATGATGGTGTTTTTCACACTGTAGCTGGCTTTGTTTAGAGTTGGGGGTAACAAAACCGCGTGATAGTGCGATTGCGTGTCTAATCCTGCCTGCAGGTCTGCCATGTGTAAAATATGCGTAGTAATACGAACTTCTAACCCCGTTGTTTTGCAGGCTTCATTGGCTAGTTCGAAGGTTTCTGCAAAACCATAAACAGCCGACAAAAGGGAGTGGGGATAAGCAAGCACAGCGATTTGATAATGTTTCAAGGTTTTATCCTGCTTGTCATTTATGCCTCCTAATATGTCAAATTTGACACTGTGATGGAATCTATTGTTTTGCGATGCTAACGTTTTAAACGCAACCCTATAGGAGTTAACAATGAGCCGCACTGCATTATTAGTCATCGACCCACAAAACGACTACTTCACTAATGGTAGCTTTCCTCTATGGAATGCCGATGAAGCCCTGAAAGAAATAATCAACGCCATTCAAGCCGCGAAAGAGCAAGATGCCGCTGTGATCCTTGTGCAACATGTGGCTGCAAGCGAGTCACCATTATTTGCTGAAGGCAGCGAAGGGGCAAAACTTCATCAAGCGATTCTTGAAGCGGCACCCGATGCACCAGTGATCACGAAAAAAAACGCCGATGCGTTTCAGGACACCAACCTAACGCAAGTGTTAGAAGAATTGGAAGTTGATCGTTTAGTCATCTGCGGCATGATGACGCAAAACTGTGTGACTCATACCGCCATCTCGGATGCGGCCTATCTTTATCAAGTCAGCATATTGCCTGATGCTTGTACTACCCGTGAACAACTATTGCACCTAATCGCTTTAGAGGCGATTAAGGCTAAAGTGACCTATACCGACATTCAGCACGCTTTTGAGCGAGTTTAGGTGGGAACTTTTAACGAGAATGAGAAAGCGTTGAAAGGCAGAAAATAAGAGGGCTGTGTAAGAGGTTGGTTGAAAAATAGCCTGTTAATCAACTACTTTCGAAGATTTATTACACATAAATTGCATCGACTTCTTGGCAAGCGGCGAGCATGTCGCTATAATCTGCAACGCTTTTAGGGCCTGTAGCTCAGTTGGTTAGAGCATCCGACTCATAATCGGCAGGTCCCCAGTTCAAGTCTGGGCAGGCCCACCATATATCGAAGCCTCGGCAGTTAGTGTTTGCTAACAGTCGGGGCTTTTTTATTTCTCGGAACACCCTCGGAACATTTATTCATTAACAGACTTGAATCTTTTCTATACAGGGCTGCCCGTTGATTGCCTTCAATGACCCCTAAAAAGCTATGGTTTGTGCTCGCCTAGGTTGTCTAAAAACCTCCTTTTTTATAGTGTCCAGAATCCTTTTATTTCTACTTTAGCCACCAGCCCCTTAACGTGTCTGAAAATCTACAGTTTGTTTATAATGTAAGATTTGCTATGTTAGGTTTTGTCACCCTTTATTTTATAGGGAAAAAAATAATGGACAGTTGATTGTCCATACATCTATATTAATTTTTTATTGGATATAAAAGGGATTTTGATGAAACTTCTTTGTGCGATTGTTCTAGGTGTGCTTCTTTCTGCTTGTGCTACATCCAACTATGAAGTTGGAACTAATTTTACCGCGCTACAAATCGATAGTATGAAAGAGGGGATTACAACTAAAGAAGATGTAAAGAGCAGCTTCGGTAGCCCTGCAACGATAAGTAAATCTTCTGATGGAACTGAGGTGTGGCTATATCAATATATTAAGACTTCTTCACACGCTCAAAGTATGGTCTTCGCAATGAAAGTACAAACATCCACTGAGTCGAAAACACTTAAAGTAACCTTTAAAGGTGATGTTGTAGAAAGCTACTCTTATACTGAATCACCAAATACGACGAATGTCTATTGATTAGCTCGTTTTCGTATTTGATGATAAGTAACTCCCCATATCCCACTATAGCCGCTTCTGTAAAGAAGGGCGTATAGTGTGGTTGGATCAAATCTTCTTCCATATCCAGTAGTGATTCCATCTTCGTTTAACCGCTTACACACGGCTTTATAAGGCGGTGGGCGCATGAATCGTTGCGCTATGGTCATTTCTTCAATGGTAGCTATTACACGCGCTCTTAGTTCGTCTGTTTTAGCATAAGTCATTAGAACGCCCCCAAGGTGCTAGCATTAAGCGGCTGGTGGATAGGTAAATAAATGTCATCATCATATAGGTACCAAGTGTGATGGCGACCAGTAGAAAAGCGGCTGTTAAAAGTTCGTTGTTATCATCGTTCATTTGTGTGCGTCCTCATGCCTTAGACCTTATCTTTCATAGAAAGATTAAGATAAGGTAAGGCGTATACATTGGCGTTCAGTAGGAAAAATGGTCAAAAACAAGGCGTTGTTTAAGGTGAACTTTACGGCACCTCCAAAAGCTGGATATAAGCCGCTTGGCGTTTGATAAATCGTCTCTCTTCGAGTTTTCCAATAAAAGAACTGTAATTTTTGCTGGTGGTTATGCCTTGTTGGTAGGCTCTCTGTTTAAAATCTTCCTCTCTGACTTCGTTTAGCTGAGTGGTAATGCTTTCGCCTGATTGATGCTCTTTTGCGATAGAGACCATTTCTTGTATCAGGTCTAACGCTTTTTGCTGATTCGCTCCAAGTTTTGCCAATTTCGGTGTGAGTGGTGCTTGGTAGTCTGTTTCAATTAAAGCAGGTGCCCAAAATGGTTGGCCGTCTTCATCTGTAATGTCAAGCTTTTGAGCTTCCAGTAAAAATGATTTATGAGCTGGTGTATCCGCATCTTTCATTTTGCTGTTTTTAATCGTGATGACTTTGCCGCTATCGGTTTCAGTCAGTGAGCAAGAATATTCCGTATCAACGGCACCCTTTAGCGCGGTGCTGCCTCTCGCGCCTTTGTCTGTGTCTTTGCCGCTGTGATGAACAACCAGCACGGAACAACCAAAAACCGCTCTTATCGTGTCTAGGTTTGAGATAAAGCGGCTCATATCGTCGGCCGCATTTTCATTGCCACCAAAACAACGCGCCAAGGTATCCACAACCAACAATGCTGGTTTTTCGTTCGTCTCTTGAATCATGCTCTGTATGACCATCATCATTTCTTGAAGCTGTGTAAGATCAGTTAAAACGGCAGCTTTGTTTGAAGTATAAAGTGGTGCGGTTGATAGTCGCTTGCCGTTGACTCTCTCCCACGCTGCTTGGCGTTTATTTAGTCCGTTAAAGCCTTCACCAGCGAGATAGAATACAGCGCCTTGTTTGACCTTTTGGCCGTGCCAATCTTTGCCAGTAGCAATACAGGCCGCCCAATCAATCGCCACAAAAGATTTACCGTTGGCAGGTGCGCCATAAATCAGGCTTAAACTATCCACTTCTAAATAATCTTTTATTAGCCAATTATTAGGCTTTATGTTTTCAGAGTTGTAGGGGTGAAACGCAATAGGCTTTCTAAGTATTGGTTTCAATGATAAAACATTGTCTATTGGTGCTTGGTGACTGGCATCATTCGATTCTTCTGTACCTTTTTCAAAAGCCGCTTTTACCAATGGAGCTATGTTTTTTATATCTCCAAAATAGATAGGGTCACCTTGGCGAGGGATAAGTACCCCGCCACCAGCTTCTGGAAAATAGGCAGCATCGCCACCCTTAACGGGCTCAATGTCGCCATTTCCTTGAAATGTATCAAAGGGTTTCATGTCTTGTTCAGCGGCAAATTTTGTAAAGGCATTCAATGACATTTAGGAGCCTCCATGCGTTCAATTACAAAACTAAATGTGGCTGTTCCTTCGTGCCCACCATAAAAATAATCTACGGTCACAGAGCACTCTTTCCCGTCTGGTGATAAACGGTAATAGCCAGTAGTGGCATCTGTACTCCCAGTAAAGGCGTGTAGCTTATCGTCTGCTTTTAGTGTTCCTAGTGTCGAGAGGGTTTCAAGTGCTGATCCAATGAAGTTAGAAAATACATCTTGGCTAATCATTTCACTTCCCCGTGGATGAAGGCTTGTAAAGCGCTAGCAGACCAGAGTAAGCGTCCATTTGGTAACTTTTGTGGCTTTATGCCGTGATACGATCCTGTATTACAGAGGCGAACACGGATAGAGGGAGCTTTTACCTTTAGGGTAGAAGCTAGTTCTTCAGTTGAGAGATATTCAGTTGAGTTTGTCATTTCACTTACCTTTTTGATTAACGTAAGTGAATTCTGATGGATATATGTTGGTGATTCCGTTGGTGAATCACCAACTATTTTTTAAATATAGCTTCGATTTCTGACCACTTTCTTATTGTCTCGACTGTTTGGCTTCTATTGGTATATTGGCAACTGTTTTCATTGTAATAGCAATTAGGTAGCCCACTATTTTTGAGGGCTCTTCTACAAGCTTCAATTTTAGATATAGTTGGATTGTTGTTGTATACTCTTCCTACTTCATTAACTATTTTTAGACGTTCCTCACTGGTGAATTTAGTATTTCCTTTGCTTTCATACTTCTTAGCGTAGGCGCCATATAATCTTCTTGCTATTGCTTGAAAATGACTTTTCTCAAAGTCAGCATGTATACCTGACATATAGCGTCTTTGGACTGCTAATCCTGTGTAATATGCCGATTTCATTGCATCATTTTTTCTTATTGCTTCACGTGCCATTTGAATATGATAAAGGCCTTTAGCTGCTTCAATAGCTAAAGGGTGGGTTTGTTGTGTATAGTTTTCTTGGATATAGAAAAATAATGTGGCGTAATCATCATAGAGGAAATTTTTTTCCTTTATGTAGTGTTTATATCCGCTATCCTCTTGCTTATAATTTGTGACTCTTTGAGAGATAAACCTTTCTAAAATCCGCTCTTCTTGTTCAAGAAGCCCTAGACCATCGTTTTCACCTTGACTCTTTTGCTCTTGCTCTCTTTTTAGTAGAGCAACCTTTTGAATATGATAGTCTTTTAGAGACTTCATGAATTCAGGGTCTTTTTGTAACTCCACCAGAATTTCAGAAAATCGTTTCTCAGATTCTTTATCATTGAAAATGATTTTACCCTTGGAAATTGTTCTTAGACCAAGAGACTCTTTATATAAATTGAAAAGGGGAAAGTCATCGCTACCGTTTTCATCCAATATTGTTAAATCAAATCTCGTTTCGGAAAAAATCCCATAAAATGGTGGCTGGTTGCCAATTTTAACTTGATATTCATTAGCTCGAAAATAAACCTCTTTGACCTGATATTTTTTATTCATGCCAGCTCTCTCTTAACAATGGTTAGCCTTTCTTGTGTTTCTAGCGGCACTTCTACCTTTGCTTGTTCTAAAATCCAGCCTTCTATGCGTTCATGCCAGATCCTTAATAAATCCAGTTCACGGGGCTTGTAGTGGCGCTCTTGTACTGCGCTGGGTTTGTGTCCTTGGATTTGTGCAATGACACCCGCTGGGGCTTCTACCCATTCAGCAAGTGTTGAAAAGGATCGTCTTAGGCCGTGAAGCGTTAAGCCTTTTAGACCTGCCGCTACTAGGGCTGGCTCATAGCTTTTTCTGTGCTCTACCATTCGGCCGTCTTGGCCTCTGGGTGATGAAAATACCCATTGGTTGCGTCTTGGTAGGGCATTGATTAATTGCTTAACGTAAGGCGTCAAAGGAATGGTTCGGTAACCTATTTCATTGCCTTTAGTGGTGGCCTTGTCTCGTATCACTAACTTATTCCATTGAAAGTCTACTTCTTCCCATGTGAGTTTTGCGAGTTCTTCACGTCTGGCGCCAGTAATCAGCAAGGCTTGAACATAGGCTTTAATGACGGGGTTTTGTATTTGCCGAACGTATTTAAACCAGTTTGAAAGCTGTTCTCTGTGAAGTACGTCCGTTTTGGGTGTTAGTTTAGGAACGGCTTTGCGTACTTTTTTGGTTTTTAGCTGGTGGATATCGAATAAGGTTGAATAGTGTTCTTCTTCTGATAGCCAATTGAGGCAAGCAAATAACAGTCTGTAAGTGTGAGCCGCTACGCCAGCGCGGGTCTTTTTTTGTTCGTTGATCCATGCTTCAATCATCGGTGCTGTTAGTTGGGTAAGGCGCTTATCTTTTAGCGGGTAGAGGCAACCTTCTTTAGTAACGCTTTTACCACGTCCTAAGTTATTAGGAAGGCCACCAGCTTGAATAGCTTTGAAATGATCTTTGTAGTGTTTCTCGCTCCAGCCTTGTTTATTGGATTCAACATAGAAAAACCATGCTGTTTCTAGCGTTGTGGCTTCTATTTTCCTGCGCTGGTTGTCTTGCTTTTCTTTGATAGCATTTTGTCGCTTTTCTTCCGCTGGGATAATGCCAGACATAGCCACAGACTTGATGCGTCTAGCTTCTTCTCTGACTCGTTCTAAGCTACTTTTGTTAGTGCCCCATGAATCTACTGTCCCCAAGGTTGTTTTGCGAGTCTTGCCGTTTACAGTAGCTCTGACAATAAATGTCTTTCGTCCACTGGAAAGAATACGCAATCCTAAAAATGGTGCTTCGGTATCCCAGAAGTATATTTCTGTTTTGTCAGTTGGGCAGCTAAGGCGTTCTATCTCAGTCTTAGTAAACTTGACCTTGGTTTGCATAAAATTATATTTCCATCAATTGACCCGTTTCGGAACATTCTCGGAACAATTTTTTATGCTTCGGAACACCCTTGGAACATTTTTGAACAAATGTTAGTCAATGTCAATTAATGTTAAATAACGCCTAAGTCATTGATTAAGATTAATATTATGGGTTTTAATCAATCTGTATAAACGCTTATCAATGTAATAAACCGATAACTCATAATCGGCAGGTCCCCAGTTCAAGTCTGGGCAGGCCCACCATATAAAATAAGCCTTAGTAGGTTAGTACTTACTAAGGCTTTTTTTATTCCTTTTTTATTGATCTGGTCGGATCATTCCTCTAAATATTCCTCTAAATTCACTTCATCATGCAGTTCTTCGGGTAGGAATCGCTTGGCGTATGTTAAGTAAGTACCGCTGGTTAGAAAGAAGCGGAACAGTTGTAGGTCGAGGTGTCCTTCTTTGCACATGTTAAACATAATGTCGACGGCAACGCTGAGTGGTTTGGCCTTTTTATAAGGACGGTCAGCGGCGGTGAGGGCTTCGAAAACATCGGCGATCATTAGAACTCTGTCGGGAATGCTGAGCTGTTCTGCATTGAGTTTTCGTGGGTAACCTTTGCCGTCCATTCTTTCATGGTGAGTGGAGGCATAAAGCGGTACTCGACTTAACTCTGGCGGGAAAGGCAGTTTGTCTAGCATAGTAATGGTGCTGATGATGTGTTCGTTGATTTTGAATCTGTCCTCTTTAGTGAGTGTGCCTTTTTGTATGGTGAGATTGTAAATCTCACCTTGGTTATATTGATGCTCGGGGATTGTCATCTTGATGCCTAGGGATTCATCAAACTTGACTTCTTTATGCCGAGGAATGATGTGTTCAGGCTTGTCTGATAATAGGGTTTCTATGGCGTTATGTGGATCCCTGTGCTGGTCTTGCTCTGCATGCATCATTTCTTCTGCAGGGGATAATCCTAAGCGATTATTGAAATGGCGAGTCCATTCTTGTGCACCAATGGCTTTGATCTTGTTTTGCTCTTTTTCACTCATGAATTCACTGCCAATGTTGGCTTTGGCTACTAATGCAAATTCCTCTTGAAGCCTTGCTTGATTTTCTTGCCATGTTGCTAAGGCGATACTTGGGTCTTGTTTTTCAATATGTACAGAGCGTAAGTAGTCTATTTCCGCATCGCGCCATAAGACTTCAAATCGTGTGCGAATCTCATGAATGCGATTGTAGATACATTCGAGTTTTGAGCCTTTGTCGATGATGTGTTCTGGCATGGTGATTTTGCCGCAGTCGTGTAACCAAGCTGCAATACGAAATTCTAGGCGTTCATTGTCATTGGCAAATTGGAAGCTTTTATAAGGGCCTTCTTCGGCTTTTTCTAAAGCGTCGGACAGCATGAGCCCTAGTTCTGGAACTCGATAGCAGTGGCCGCCAGTATGAGCGGATTTGTCATCTATGGCCGTGGCGATAAGGCGGATTAATGCCTCCATAAACTCTTTTTGGCTGGCTTCATGCTGCTTGATGTCTTGAGACATAGAGACGAAGGAGTTAGATAGTTGCCAGATTTCTTTAATGTGCGAGTCTGTGAAGGTGACATCATCAAACTGGCGTCGTTTGATTTTCTCTGTTTCGAGTTGTAGTTGTCGAATCGGGCGAACGATGGGGGCGCTAAAAAGCCAGATAATGGGTAATAAGATGATCATTACCAGCGCATTTAACAATGTGGAATGAAGCGCTTCTTTGGTGGCTTGTTGAAACAACACGTCCTTTGGCAAAGTAACGGCGATGTATTGTTGATTGAGTATGTCGTTACTGATGGCTGTAATAAATGCATAGTATCGAGGATAATTTTCTTTTTCGATAAGGGTTGGCTGTTTTGCGTTTGGGTTGCTGGCAATGTCGATGAGTCTTTTTGATTCTATGCCAAGGTAATCTTGAATGTATTGATGAGACGACGATGTGTCTGAGTCGCTATCCGTTATATTTGACGCAATGATTTTGCCATTTTGGTTGAATAAAAAGGCCTGCTCCTGACCATTTATCAGTTTTGTTGAAGATAAAGTCAGTTGATCTGATAAAGACGATAAAAGTATATCTAATCCGATTACCTGTTCTGTGTTGCGAATTCTCTTTGCGTAGGTTTGTCCAGATATCTGTAAGTGTTCAAAAGTATAAGGTGGGGTTGTAACGATATTATTTTGTTCTGATGCCGCAAACCATGGTCGCTTTGTAGGGGAGAAACTACTCTTCTCTGTTTGTTGGTGATTCAGGCGAAAGGTATTCGAGTAAAAATAGGTGCGGCGTAAACGCTTTTCGCCATTCCCTGAAATATGTACAGCGGCCCAGCGGTCATCCGCTTGCGCCCCCATTCGTTGTCTTGTGTCTTTGGCTGAGTTTAGGTTAATGAGCTGAAAAAAGTTTTCTTGCTTGTCACCAACATAAAGGCTGTATAGCTCGGGACGCTTTTGTAGAAACTGAGCAAATAGGCTGCTTTTGTGTTCTATGCTGATGTTGGATAAATCTGAGCTGATGAGCTCGGAAAGCAAATTAACGGCTTGTTTGGCGTCGCTGTCCAGGCTTTGAACACTGTCGCTCATATGATCGGAGAGTAGATCGATGCTTGATAGCATGTGATCGACAGCGGTTTTTTTGCTGGTGCTATACTGCAGAGAAATAGCAATGCCTGCGGTAATGACGATTGCCAGAAGAAACATATTGGCAACAAGAATTCTGATAGATAATCGTTTGGATCTTCGCTGCTTGCTAGTCACTATTCATTCCCTTGTAATGAGTATTGAGTACATACATTTGTGCAAATCCATCAATGTGATGATTTGTTATCTCTTATGTCTTCATTCTTGGTCCAAATTTTTTCCTTATTCGTTTTTCTTATATAAGGTAATCATTTTTCCTTCTTATCCATTTAGTCAACATTTTGTTAAGATGGCGCCAACTTGCCGATCAAACCTGTTGATTGATGTTTAGGTGAACGGGCGTCGGTGTTCTAAGGTTTATTTTTTTAAGGTTTTCCTCATGTTGTATCCCATTATTAACTTAGTGGTTTTCGCTTTGTTAATTGCATTGCTGTTTAAGCTTCAGAAAGCAAAAAAGACACTGTCTACCCAAGTGTTTACTGGTTTGGGCTTAGGTGTTGCCTTTGGTGCTGCGCTGCAATTTATCTATGGTGTTGGCAGTGCAGAAGCAAGCGCCACGCTAGAGTATGTAAATATAGTTGGTTATGGCTATGTTAGCTTGCTGAAAATGATCATTATGCCGTTAATTTTGGTGTCTATTATTGGCGCTATCATTAAGGTGAAAGACACCGGTTCTTTGGGCAAGATGTCTGGCGGTATTATCGGTATCTTGTTAGCAACTACGGCAGCTTCTGCCTTGATTGGTGTTTTTGTCAGTAATTTATTTGGTTTGTCTGCAGACGGTATCGTACAGGGCGCTCGTGAAATGGCGCGTGGTGCGGCATTAGAAACACGTCTTGATGGTCTGGCTAGTGTGTCTTTTGCTGACATGATTACGTCTTTCTTCCCTGGTAATCCTTTTGCTGATTTAGCGGGTAGTCGTCCGACTTCTACAATCGCTGTGGTGATTTTTGCTGCCTTCGTCGGGATCGCTGGGGTGACAGTTGCCCGCTCTGAGCCAGAATTAGGCGCAAGTTTTGAACGTTTTGTTGATGTAGCTCAATCAATTGTTAGAACCTTGGTTCGTATGGTGCTAAGCCTTACGCCATATGGTATTTTGGCTCTGATGACTAAGGTCGTTGCTGGTTCTAATGTTGATGACATACTGACGCTGCTTAACTTTGTTGTGGCCTCTTATGTTGGTTTGGCACTCATTTTAGTCATGCATTTATGTTTATTGGCTTTCAATGGTATTTCACCTCTGCGTTACTTTAAGAAAGTCTTGCCAGTATTGTTGTTTGCCTTTACTTCCCGTTCGAGTGCGGGAACGATCCCGCTAAACATCGATACTCAGGTAAAACGTCTGGGTAACGGTGAGGGGGAGTCAAACTTTTCGGCTTCTTTTGGTGCGACGATGGGCCAAAATGGTTGTGCTGGTTTGTATCCAGCCATGTTGGCCGTGATGATCGCGCCAACTGTGGGCATTAACCCGTTGGATCCAAGCTTCATCATTTCATTGATTGCCATTGTGACGGTTAGCTCGTTCGGTATTGCAGGTATTGGTGGTGGCGCGACATTCGCCGCATTGATTGTCTTATCCGCTTTAGATATGCCAGTTGCATTAGCGGGTTTGTTAATTTCTATTGAGCCTTTGATCGATATGGGGCGAACAGCCGTAAATGTGAATGGGGCAATGACTGCCGGTAGTATTACATCTAAATGGCTTGGTCATTCAGATTCGAGTGTGTTTGAACAAGATGAAGTGCCTGAAGCAGAGCTGAAAAACAGTTAATGATATAGGGCTGCAATATTTTGTTTATATAAAACCACCTTCGGGTGGTTTTTTTATGAATTTTTTTGGAGAAGTATTAACTGCGGTAGTTAATAAAAGAGCGCAAATTTTTTGCTGATCTATATTAATGATATTGGGCATGCAAAGTGCATGATTTCGTCTAAGCTTGCTTTATAACAACGACAAGGAGAGGCTAGTGTCCTTATTTTCAAATCTAAAAGTATCTCATTCGGTTGCCATTGTTGGCATATTACCCTCACTTTTTGCGATTATTATCGTGGCGTTTTTGGTCACAGATCTTAATGAACAAGTGGATGAGGGAGTGCTTGCGGAAGACATGGTAAAGCTATCAACTATTCTTGATGGGGTAGCACATAATTATGCTGTAGAGCGTGGTTTGAGTGCAGGTTTTTTGGGAAGCAAAGGCAGTAATGGCGCCGAGGCATTATTAGCTCAGCGTAAGGTGGCTGATAGTGCAGAAGAAGCCCTTCGCAATATTGATGAAGATGCTTTTGAAAAATTGTCGTTAGATCGTTTGAATCGCTTGCGAAATCCTGTTTTGAATTTGTTAAAGGATAAGAGTCAGATCCGTCAAAAAGTGGATGCGTTAGCCGCGGATAATGGCGCCTTTGATTTTTATTCTGAGGTCAACCGTAAAGCTCTTGGTTCGATAGAGCGTGTTATTTTAGATGTGAGTAATCGCGATATTGCTAAAGCACTTGAAGCTCGCTTAAGTTTGTTGTGGATGAAGGAGCGAGTCGGTCAGTATCGTGGTGCACTGAATGGCGTCTATGCCGCTAAGACGACAACCTTAATGCGCCAGTCTCAGATTGCGGCTTTTATTATTGATGAGGAGCATCAATTAGAACACTTTATGGTGACGTCATCCGATAAGGAGCAAGCCTTGCTGGACACGGCGATGAAAAATGCAAAATGGCAGGCGGTCGACCAAGCGACTAAGGATTTTTTGGCGTTACAGGATGTGTCCTCTGTGAACGGCCCCGCTGATTGGTTTGCGCTTGCGACGGCGAAGATAGGTTTGATTAAAGGTGTTGCTGATCAGGTTAGTACAGAGATCAAAACGTTAAGTAGCGCCATGACAGCGCAAAGTAAGCTGTATCGTAATGGGCTGGTGATTGGCTTTATTGTACTGATTACACCGGTTATTTTGTTGGCATTTTCGTTGACTCGTTCCCTAACAAAACGTGTGGAAGAAATTAGCCGAGCATTATCTAATGTCTCTGTAGAACGTAATTTAGTCGGCCGAATTGAAAATACGTCGAAAGACGAATTGGGTGAAATTATCCAATATCTCAATGTTCACTTAGATCATCTGAGTGAGTCATTTCATCTGATGGTGGATATGGCATCAGAATCAAAAGAAAGCATGAATGTATTAAGTGGCTATTCTAAAACTGCATTAGAGGAAACCAAAGACCAGTTTAATCAAACCGATCTTATGGCTTCTGCTGTAGAGGAGATGTCTCTGACCAGCAACACTATTTCTCAGGATATGCAATCCTCAGCGGAGGCGACGGAAAGTATTCGTCAGCAGAGTACCCAAGGTTCAGAACGTATGCAGAGTATTCTGCAATCTATCGCAAATTTATCATCTGAAGTGGAAGGTGGTCATAAAGCGGTACAGTCTGTGACGGATCATACGGAAGAAATTAGCAGTATTCTGCAAACCATCGAATCTATTGCTGAACAAACGAATTTGTTAGCCCTTAATGCCGCAATCGAGGCGGCTCGAGCAGGAGAGCAAGGTCGAGGTTTTGCGGTAGTGGCAGACGAAGTTAGAACGCTGGCGCAGCGTACACAAAATTCGACGGAAGAGATTCGTTCGATGATAGAAGCCTTGGTAGGTTCTGGTAAGAGTGCGCTTCAATCAATGGGGCAATGTGCCAACATGGCAACGGAAACATCGAATGTAGTGACTGAGAACGTCACTATGATGCAAGGCTTATTTGAGGCCATAGAGCATTTGGCTCAAACAATTGAACGAGTTGCTACCGCGTCTGAAGAACAATCACAGGTCTCTGAAGAAATTAATAAGAACATTCAAAATGTCAGCGAACGTTCCGAACGAATTCTGGACATGGTGAATAAAACCGATGAAGGGGCAGGTCAAGCCAAGCAGCGTTTTGAAAACGTATTGAAAGAGATTAGCTCTTACAAGTTGAGTTAGTTTTTCCTCACGATGACATCTGGTTCTAGCGTTGAGAGGCAGATGTCATCTTAGTTTAATAGGTTTGTTCAATGTTGTTTTCTTCCATGAAGGCTTCGCTGCTAAAAGCGCCGATCAATGTGCCTAAAGAAATTGACAATGCGATGATGAAAATAAGCGATTTGATGGATGGGTTTTTAATGTGTTTTCTTAGGGTGAAGTAAGAGAGTAGTGCAGCTAAATATAAAACAGCGGCATTTAGGTTAAAGAGGAAGTAGAACATAATCTCGAATGTCCAAAGAGATTCGCTGCTTTTGAAGTCATTAAGAGACAGAGTTGTGTAAGCGAAGGCGAGGAATATAGCGGTAATGGTAGGTAGAATTTTATAGACAAAAAGCTTTTCTTCTTTCAATAGGACGTAGCCTATTCGTAGAGAGTAAAGGAAGCTGATCGCCCAGAATAAAAACAGAGGAAGAATGATAATTCCCATGACGCGTCCTTGATGTAAGTAAGTTGTTATTTAATCTTATGCGCTGTTCAAAGAAAAGCCACAGTAGCGGTATGCTCACTGTGGCTTTATTTTAGCAGACTCACTGAAAATTAGTCTGGCTTACGGTTACGACGCGCTGGCGCTAATGGTTTGCTACGTAGACCTTGTCCAGGTGTCATTTCTGCTTTCGGTGCTGCAGGGCGACGTTTGCCAGATTTAGGCGCGTTACCTTGCTTTGCTCCAGCGTGTTGATCGCGTGGGGCTTTCGGTTTTTTCGGCTTTTTGGGTTTAATTGGGCGCGTATCAAGGGTGGTATCAGGCAACATGTGTGTTGGAATGAAGTCATCTTCATAACGACGTTCAATCAGCTTCTGAGTCAGGCGCTCAATGGCACGTAATTGATCCAGTTCGTCAGCAGCAACCAATGAAATTGCTTTGCCTGTCGCACCAGCGCGGCCAGTACGGCCGATGCGGTGAACGTAATCTTCAGCCACATCAGGTAAATCAAAGTTGACAACGTGAGGCAGCTGTTCGATGTCTAGACCACGAGCGGCAATGTCGGTTGCAACGAGAATGCGAATGCGGCCTTCTTTAAAATCGGCTAGGGCACGGGTGCGTGCGCCTTGGCTTTTATTGCCGTGAATAGCACTAGCACGAATGCCAGCGTCTTCTAATTGTTTGGTGATCTTGTTGGCGCCGTGTTTGGTGCGAGAAAATACCAAGGCTTGATCCCAGCGACCTTGGGCTATAAGTTGAATCAATAATTCCGATTTACGTTTTTTGTCTACTGGGTGTAACCACTGCTCAACAGAAACGGCTGTCGCATTGCGTGGCGTAACAGAGATTTCAACCGGGTTGTTGACTAAGCCTTTCGCTAGTTGGCGAATCTCTGGAGAGAAGGTCGCAGAGAACAATAGGTTCTGGCGTTTTTTTGGTAAGATGGCTAGGATCTTTTTGATGTCATGAATGAAGCCCATGTCTAACATGCGATCGGCTTCATCTAAAACCAGCACTTCCAATTTATCGAAACGCACGGCTTTTTGGTTGTACAAATCCATCATACGACCAGGCGTCGCAATAAGAATATCTGCGCCGCGTCGAAGTGCCATCATTTGAGGGTTGATTTTGACGCCACCAAATACAACGGTCGACTTAAGACCTAGGTGCTGGCCGTAGTTCTTTACGCTTTCAGCGACTTGAGCGGCGAGTTCTCGTGTTGGCGTTAACACCAAAGCACGAACCTGATTATTTTGCGCATGCTCGCCTTTACTCAGAATTTCAAGCAAGGGTAGGGTAAAACCGGCTGTTTTGCCTGTCCCAGTTTGGGCCGCGGCCATCACATCTTGGCCTTCAAGAATGGCTGGTATTGCCTGAGCTTGAATTGCAGACGGCTCAGTATAGCCTTGATCTTCAATGGCTTTTAGGATGGGGGCAGAAAGCCCAAGTTTGTTGAAACTCATAGATGTTCTCATGTTTTATAAAGGCAGGTGCAAAGCTGAAAAATCAGGTTATGCAAGAATTTCGCGAAGCTTACCTTATATCGGCTCTACATGCTATGTGGTAAGCCTCTTACTGAAATTTAACAGTATGCATATTAGTCTATTTTAAACATGTTTTAACAAGGTGTTGTTTTTGAGGTCGGCTATTTTTAGGCTCATTTTATCATTAGTGACATGGGTCGGTTTTATTTCAACGGAAAGTCGCTACTATGCCCTGTAGATTGTTTATAAAAATCTCATTTTAAAAGAGAGGGTGTTATTTGAAGCAGGTTAATCGTGTTGTGATTGCAGGTGCTGGGATTGGTGGCTTGTGTGCAGCATTAGCTTTGGCAAAGCGTGATATTCAAGTGGTGGTTTGTGAGCAAGCCGTAAGTCTTGGTGAGGTGGGGGCGGGTTTACAAATGAGCCCGAATGCCATGAAAGTTCTGCGTGAACTGGGTTTAGAGGCAGAGCTAAGCGCTTTTGCTTTTGTGCCTCAGAACGCTGCGATTCGACATTATAAAACGGGTGAATATTACCTTAAATCTCCTTTGGCGGAGCAAGCCGAAGTGCGATATGGCGCGCCTTATTGGCATTTGCACCGCGCTGATTTGCATCAGGTATTGGCGCAAGCCTGTTCCCAAGCGGGTGTGGAATTAGTGCTCAATTCAACGGTAGATTCTTACCGCGAAGATAAGGCGCTAAATCAAGTTTGTGTGTCCCTTGATGGTGGACGTGAAATTTGGGGGGATTTACTGATTGGTGCGGATGGCATTCGCTCAAAAGTACGTGAGCAAATGCTTGGAAAGGAGCGCCCCACTTTTATGGGGCAGGTGGCATGGCGTGGTGTTATTCCTGTGAGTGATCTGGCAGTTAATGTGAAGCCGGATGCCTGTGTTTGGGCGGGGCCTGGTCGGCATTTTGTCAGTTATTATCTGCGTGGTGGTGATTACGTTAACTTTGTTGCGGTTGAAGAGCGCAGTGATTGGCTGTCCGAATCTTGGCGTGAAGAGGGGGACATAGCCGAATTGAAACGAGTTTTTGCTGATTGGCACCCTGAGGTTAGCCAGTTGATTGCTTGTGCGAAAAGTACTTTTTTATGGGCTCTGAATGGGCGTGACGAATTGCCTACTTGGCATCAGGGACGAGTGGTTTTGTTAGGCGATGCTTGTCATCCAATGTTGCCTTTTATGGCACAAGGAGCGGCCATGGCAATTGAGGATGCGTATGTTTTGGCTGAAAATTTAGCTCGCTACGAATGCCATGCAGCATTGGTCGAGTATGAGCAAACTCGAAAGCCAAGAGCAACCAAAGTTCAGCAGATGTCGAAAGCCAACGCTGGTCTCTATCATATGCAGGGCGGTGTATTTGGCAAGGCGAAATTAAGAGCGCTCCAGGCCGCAGGTCGCTTTGTTCCTAATGTTATTCAATCTAAGTTGGATGCTGTTTATGGCCATGATGTAACTCAGGGGTGAGGAGTATCGCCTTTTAAATATGTAAGAAAAAAGTCTATTTTGTCATTTTGTGCTCTAAACTTTTCCTTTGAACTGTAATCATCTATGGTAAATAGGTAGCTTGACGGCTTTCAGTGCTCGTTTGGCATTTGTGCTCCTGAATTAAATGAATGAATCAAACACAAAGGGATGAGTTTATATGATAATTCTTTCGGTACTTTTTTTAGCAATAGGGCTAGCGTTGCTATTCGGTGGCGGTTGGTTAGTGGCACTTGACGGTAGTTCTTACTACGTTGTTGCTGGTGTTGCATTTATCGCTGTTGCTCTATTGCTAAGAAAGCGTAATAAAATAGCTAACCTTATTTATGCGCTCTTATTAGTGGGAACCTTGATTTGGTCGATTATGGAATCCGGTTTGAGCTGGTGGCCATTGGCGGCTCGAATGGGGCTTTTCTTAGTTCTAGCGATTCCTCTTCTTTTATTCGCTTTCTTCAAACGTCCTGCCGGTGGACGCTTGTTATTTCCTGTTTGGTTAGCGACTGCCTTGGTGACTATATCGCCTCTATTTATGACATCTCCAACGACGATCGAAGGGCAAATGACTCGCTCTGTTAGCATTCCTGACGCCGACATGGGGGATGTGAATCAAGGGGAGTGGAATGCCTATGGACGCAGTAACTTAGGTCAGCGTTTTTCGCCTTTGGCGCAGATAACCCCTGATAATGCTGACCAGCTTCAAGTTGCTTGGCAGTATCAAACAGGTGATAAAAAAGGTCCAAAAGACGTTGGTGAAACGACTTATGAGGCAACACCGCTAAAGTTGGCGAATGCTCTTTATGTGTGTACGCCACATAACTGGATTGTGGCTTTGGATGCCGATACTGGTGAAGAACAATGGGTTTATGATGCAAAAGTTCCTGAAGAAAGTCAGCGTCAGCATCAGACTTGCCGTGGTGTATCTTATTTACCGCCTTCGAATGCGCCTCTTCCTCCTGTTCAAAAATCATCTGTACCAGCTGAAAGCTTAACGAGTATGCAATGTGATGCTCAGTTGTTTTTACCTACGTCTGATGCTCGTCTAGTGGCTGTGGATCCAACCACTGGTGCCCGTTGTGCTAACTTTGCTGATAATGGTGAATTGGACTTAATGCACAATATGCCATTCAAACAGTCTGGTTATTATTATTCTACGTCGCCGCCAATAGTGGCTGGTGGTGTGGTGATTGTCGCGGGATCGGTGAATGATAATTATGCGGTGAACTCGCCTTCAGGTGTGATCCGTGCTTATGATGTAAAAACAGGTGAGTTGATGTGGAACTGGGATTCAGGCCATCCAGATGACACAACACCGATTGGTCCTAATGAAACCTATGCGACAAGCTCACCAAACAGTTGGTCTGTTGCCAGTGCTGATGAAGATCTAGGTTTGGTGTATTTCCCAATGGGGAACCGCACGCCGGATCAACTGGGTATGTACCGTTCTCCTGCGGAAGAA
Organism: Marinomonas sp. FW-1; assembly: GCF_005222245.1. Classification (NCBI taxonomy): domain Bacteria; kingdom Pseudomonadati; phylum Pseudomonadota; class Gammaproteobacteria; order Oceanospirillales; family Oceanospirillaceae; genus Marinomonas; species Marinomonas sp. FW-1. The sequence continues at coordinate 798,159 of NZ_CP025987.1, forward strand.
AAATACGCAACCTCTGTTGTGGCTCTGAGCCTTGAAACGGGTCAGGTTGCTTGGGTTCAACAATTTGTTCATCACGATTTATGGGATATGGACACCCCTGCCCAACCCGCGTTGTTGGATTTAGATACGCCAACGGGTAAGCAGCCTGCTCTGGTGGTGCCCACTAAGCAAGGTGATGTGTACGTATTGAATAGGAAAACGGGCGAGCCGATTTTCCCTATTACAGAAGAGCCTGCGCCACAGGGCACGATTCCTGGTGATTATGCTGCGAAAACCCAACCCACTTCGGCGTTGACGTTTAAGCCAGCTAAATTGACAGAGGCTGATATGTGGGGTGGTACACCTTTGGACCAGCTCATGTGCCGAATCCAGTTTAAGCAGTTACGTTATGAGGGCCGATACACTCCGCCTTCGTTGCAGGGAACCATCGTCTATCCTGGTAATTTTGGGGTATTCAACTGGGGCAGCATTGCCGTTGACCCTAAACGTCAGCAAATGTTTGGTATGCCGCTTTATCTAGCCTTTACATCAACCCTAGTGCCAAAAGATGGTGTTGATTTGGGAGAATCAAATAAGGGCGAGCAGGGCCTAAACTCAAATGAAGGCGCAGATTATGCGGTTGAGTTGAAACCTTTCTTATCGCCATTAGGCGTGCCTTGTCAGCAGCCACCTTGGGGTTATGTTGCTGGTGTCGATCTTAAAACGGGCAAAACGGTATGGAAGCATAAAAACGGCACAATTGAAGATATGACGCCACTTAAGCTACCAATCGAAATGGGTATGCCTGGAATTGGCGGTCCCGTTATCACGGATGGTGGTGTTGTCTTTATGGCAGCAGCCGTGGATAACTATTTGCGAGCTTATGATTTGTCTACGGGTAAAGAGTTATGGAAAGGGCGTTTGCCAGCAGGTGGTCAAGCAACACCAATGACATATTTGAACAGCAAAGGCGAGCAAATGGTTGTTCAGGTAGCTGGTGGACACGGTTCTATTGGCACCACGATTGGAGACTATGTCGTCGCTTATAAACTGAAAAAATAACCTAAGAGTTCTTTGCTTTATAGCTAGGTGGTTTTATAGCTAAAAGAAAAACCCAAGGTTAAGGCTAGCCAATAATGGTTTGTCTTAATGATTGGGTTTTTTATTGCTTGTGAGTTCTAGTATTGTGTATATGTCTATATTGAATAAAAAGGTGATCTATTTGATTTTTTGGTTATAACGTTTTGTGACAACGACATTGCTAATTATTATTGGTCTCGTTGACGACTTTTTACTATCATTCGCGCCTTTCTTCCCTAAGACCAAAAGTTGCAGGGTTAACTTAATCTGGAATCCTCAGACGATATGACTTCTAAATCTCCTTTGGCATTGTTGCCATTGTTACTTTTCCTTGTTCTTTTTGTTGGCAGTGGCCTTTGGTATCAGTCTGAAGGTGTCGATTTCGCCTTCTATCAGATCTCTGCACCTGTCGCTATTTTACCTGCGATTGCCTTGGCTATTTTGTTAGGTAAAGGACACTTCAATCAGCGTATTGAGACTTTTATTCAAGGCGTAGGTGATAACACGATTATCACTATGATCTTGATTTATTTGTTGGCTGGCGCTTTTGCCAGCGTAGCAAAAAGCGTTGGCGGAGTGGATGCAACGGTTAACTTTGGTTTGAGCATTGTACCTGCCTCTTTATTATTGCCGGGCTTGTTTGTTATCACCGCATTCGTTGCAACGTCCATGGGGACTTCCATGGGAACCATTGCCGCTATTGCGCCAATTGCCATTGGTGTTGCGGAAGCTGCGGATTTGCCTTTGTTATTGACAGTAGGGACTGTGATTGGCGGTGCGATGTTTGGTGATAACTTGTCGATTATCTCCGATACCACAATCGCGGCAACGAGAACGCAAGGCTGTGATATGCGAGATAAATTTCGCATGAACTTTAAAATTGCTTTGCCTGCGGCACTGGCGGCTTTGGTGTGGTTATTTTTTCAGAGTGAAGAAGCGCATATTGCCGATGTTCAAGATTACGAACTGATTCGAGTATTGCCTTATGTGGCCGTTTTGGGCTTGGCTGTGGCTGGGGTGAATGTCATCTTAGTCTTGTTTAGTGGCATTATCTTGGCGGGTGTGATTGGTCTGACGATGCAGCCTGACTATTCAGTGGCTTCTTGGTCCGCGGATATTTATGCGGGTTACACTGGGATGCAAGAGATTCTGATTTTATCTTTGTTAATTGGTGGTCTTGCTGGATTAATGAAATCACAAGGCGGCTTGGCTTGGTTGGTTGGTGCGATTGAGCGTATTAGCCGTGGCCTAGGAGCGAAAGAAGGCTCTACTCGTGCAGGAGAGTTGAGTATCAGTGCTGCTGTCGCGTTGACTAATTTATGCACAGCCAACAATACGGTGTCTATTTTAATTAATGGTTCAGTCGCAAAAGATATTGCTGAGCGCTACAATGTTGATTCGAAACGCAGTGCTAGCTTGTTGGATATTTTCTCTTGTGTGGTACAAGGTATCTTGCCTTATGGCGCGCAAATCTTATTGGCTTCTTCTTTAGCGAAGGTGTCACCATTAGAACTAATTAGTTATGTCCAATACAGTTGGTTATTGGCCGTTGCCGCTTTGATTTCTATTTTTATTAGCTGGCCTAAAGGTACGAAAGCAAATAAGGTTTAGTAACAAGCAATAAATTTTTAAAGCCTGCGAACTTAGTGATAGCTCACTCGGTATGCAGGCTTTTTTGTGTCTTGCATTTGGTAGGGGTAGCGCCTTTTCTGTCCAACATTATTATTTTTAAGTAAGGAAAGCTCTTGAAACAAGGGACTCATCTGAAAGCTGAATTGATTTTAGTCTTCGTCACTATTTTGGCGGGGTTTGGTTGGATCTTTTCAAAAGAAGCCATCTCAGGAATGCCACCGCAGTTTTTTATGGGGGTACGTTTTCTTGTTGCGGGTTTTGTTTTGTATCTTGCTGGGTTGAAATATTTTCAGGGGCTAAACTGGCAGGATGTTAAGCGGGCGGGTTTGGTTGGTTTGGTGATGGGGATCACCATGATGTTTTGGGTGAAAGGCTTAGATCAAGGTTCGAACTTAGGAGTGGGGGCTTTTATCGCCAGCCTAGGGGTTGTCTTGGTGCCTTTGATTGCGCGATTTATGTTTGGCGCTAGGCCACCATTGAGTATTTGGCTTGCCTTGCCAGTGGCTGTTTTAGGCTTGGCTTTTTTGGCATTGGATAATGGCTTGGATTTCGAGTTTGCCCATGTGTACTTTTTTTGTTCGGCGTTAGGCTTGGCGTTTCAGCTTAATTTATTGTCGCGTTTTTCTATGCGTATGCATGTTTTAGTATTAACGACGATTCAGTTATTGGCGGCAGGCTGTGTCTTATTGTTGCTATCACTGTTAACAGAATCGCTTCCGCACAGCATTAGTCTTGAGGTGGCCGGTTGGTTCCTTGCGAGTACTTTGATTGCCAGTAGTCTGAGGTTTTTATTACAAGCTTATGGGATGAGTTTGACGCCAGTAAGTCATGCGGCAGTTATTATGAATTTGGAGCCTGTTTGGACTGCTATCTTTGCGGTATTTTGGTTTAGGGAGTCGATGTCGGGTGGTCAGATATTTGGCTGTTTTTTGATCTTTGTTGCGATGTTAATTAGCCGCTGGCCTCAAATTAGGGGCATATTCAAAACGCGTAAATATTCATGAGAGAGTTTTAAACTTCTGAGTGAATATTTAATCGGGCAGAATCGTGTCTAAAGTTTGCTGATAGATTAACTGCGTTTCTTCGTTAAAAGGTCTGTTCTGTGAGTCCCATCTGGCCAGTAAGCCTTCAGTAAGCGTAACGAGTATTTCAATACGTGCGATGATTTCTGCTTTTGCCATTTTGGGGTATTGAGATTGAAGAATTTTTACCGCGCGAGCTTGTAAGCGGTTATTGGATTCCATATAGATTTTCTCGATAACAGGGTTACGTGATGCTTCCGCTTGGATTTCATAGTGCATCACTCTCATGCTATGAGTGTCTTGATTTTCTTCAGAAAAGTGTCGGTTTAGCCAATCTTTTTTATCTAAAAAAGACGCCATAAACTGTAATCTTTTTTCGGTAAATTGGTCTACTAAAGCGCAGATAATGTCATCTTTGTGTGCAAAGTATCGATAAATTTGGCCAACACTCAGTCCAGCTGTTTTGGCAATTTCGCTCATACTGGCTTTATGAAAGCCTTTCACAAGGGCGTGTTGTTCAGTGGCATCAATAATGCATTGCTTTCGCTGATCGCTGTGACATGGCGGCTTAATAGATCTCATTTATTTGCACGTTTTGACATATATTAGGTACATTTCTTGTATTATAGTGCTAGTGAATGGTCATTCTCAATATCTCGAAAGGAAGTTTCCTCAATGTTGTCTAAATCTAAATATGCTTTAAGCGTGTTAGTTATTTTTTTGTTGGCTGGTTGTCAGGAAGAGGCTGCTGAGTCTGCTTCTGCAAAACCACCGGCTCCGAAAGTGCAAGTGGGAGTCGTTAGTATTGAAGCCCAAAAAACAGATCTAATTGCTGAATTACCTGGACGTACCACTTCAAGCTTGGTCGCAGAAATTCGTCCGCAGGTGGGTGGAATCGTTAAGAAGCGTTTTTTTGAGGAAGGTCAAAATGTTAAAGCAGGTGATTTGCTTTACGAATTGGATGACTCTACTTATGTTTCTTCTTATAACCAAGCTCAAGCGGACTTAGAGTCAGCGAATGCAAGCCTCAAATCTGCGCAGTTGAAACTGCAACGCTACACAGAGCTGCGTAAGCAAAATAATGTTTCTCAGCAAGATTTAGATGATGCGCAAGTGGCTTTTCTAGAAGCTAAAGCAAGGCAAAAAGGGTCTGAAGCCGCGTTAGAAAACGCCAAAATCAATTTAGGTTACACTAAAATCAAATCCCCTATCGATGGTCGAATCGGTATCTCTCGCGTTACTGTAGGTGCCTTGGTGACGGGTAGTCAGGCTGCCGTTATGACAACGGTTCGTTCATTGGACCCTATTTTTGTAGACTTATCTCAAACAAGTTTGGATCAGCTTAAACAGCGTACGTTTTTAACAAAAGAGGGTGTTGAGCGTGGCTCAAATCAAGTTTCTTTGATTCTAGAGGATGGCACAGAGTACCAATATAAAGGTAGTTTGAAAGCCAGAGAAATAAGCGTAGATGAGTCCACCGGTAGTGTCACGTTGCGTGCTGAATTTCCAAATCCAGATAACCTTCTTTTGCCGGGAATGTTTGTTCGTGGCTTGATTAATGAGCTAACACATAATTCAGCGATTCTAGTGCCTCAGCAAGCCGTTTCTCGTGACGTTAAAGGCAATCCTGTTGCCTTGGTTGTTAACGATAAAAATGTGGTTGAGCGCCGTATTTTGAACATTGAACGCTCTTTGGGTAATCAGTGGTTGGTTCTCTCTGGTATTCAATCGGGTGAAAAAGTCATTGTTGAAGGTTCTATGAAGGCAAAACCAGGCACTGAAGTCGTGCCGTTTGCAATGAAACGAGATAGTGAGACTGGTGCTATTGTCGATGCCAGCGGTTCTTCGACTCAAGGGAATTAATCTATGTTAGCTCATTTTTTTATCAATCGTCCGGTATTCGCGTGGGTTATTTCCATTGCGATTATGCTGGCAGGTCTTGGTGCAATAACGGCCTTACCAATCTCTCAATACCCTAATGTAGCGCCACCTACGATTAGTATTTCAGCAACGTATTCTGGTGCTTCAGCTGAAACGGTTGAAAACAGTGTTACTCAAGTATTAGAGCAGCAATTGACTGGCCTTGACGGTCTTTTATATTTCTCGTCTTCCAGTAGCTCAAGTGGTCGTGCAAGTATAAATGTTACTTTTGAGCAAGGTACAGATGCTGATATTGCACAAGTACAAGTGCAAAATAAAATTCAGCAAATTACGTCCAATTTGCCAACGTCTGTTCAGCAAAACGGTGTGACTGTTCGCAAAGCGAACTCAGACTTTTTGATGGTAGCGTCTGTTTATGATGAGACAGATAGAGATACAGCAAATGATATTTCTGACTTTTTAGTGTCAAGCATTCAGGACCCTGTTTCTCGTGTTGATGGTGTTGGTAGTATCCAAGTATTTGGTGCGGCTTACGCCATGCGCGTTTGGTTGGATCCACTGAAATTGGCCTCTTATAAGTTGATGCCTTCTGATATCGCAGCAGCAATTAATGCTCAAAATACTCAGGTTGCTGCAGGTAGCCTTGGTGCTTACCCGATTGTTAAAGGGCAAGAACTTAACGTCACAGTCACCGCTCAGTCTAAATTACAAACGGCAGAGCAGTTTAAAGACATCATACTGACTTATGATGACAGTGGTGCAACGGTTCGTTTGAGTGATGTTGCAAGGGTTGAGCTTGGTAGTGAGTCTTATGGCTACATTCCCCGTTTGAATAAACACCCTGCCTCTGGTTTGGCTGTGATGTTGGCGCCAGGCGCAAATGCCTTATCGACGTCGGAAGCGGTGAAAAAGACGTTGAATGATTTGTCTGGCAGTTTGCCTGAAGGGTATAAATTTTCATTCCCTGTTGATAATACTGACTTTATTAAAATATCCATCGAAGAAGTGGTCAAAACTCTCTTTGAAGCCATTGCTTTGGTAATCATTGTCATGTTCGTCTTTTTGCAGAACTGGCGTGCGACGCTCATTCCTGCAATTGCAGTGCCTGTTGTACTTTTAGGTACATTTGGTGTGTTGGAGGTATTTGGTTTCTCGATCAATACACTGACCATGTTCGGTATCGTACTCTCTATCGGTTTGCTTGTTGATGACGCCATCGTTGTGGTTGAGAACGTTGAGCGAGTCATGGAAGAAGAAAAGCTGTCTCCTAAAGAGGCGACGATCAAGTCCATGAAAGAAATCACAAGTGCCCTTATCGGTATTGCGGTCGTTTTGTCTGCGGTATTTTTACCGATGGCGTTCTTTAGTGGTTCTACGGGGGTTATTTATCGTCAGTTTTCGGTAACCATCGTTGCTGCCATGGTTTTGTCTGTGATTGTGGCATTAACCTTAACGCCAGCTTTGTGTGCGACTCTGTTAAAACCAAAAGATCATTCAGATGAATACAAGGGTCTTGGTGGTTGGTTTAATCGAAACTTTGACCGTTTTACGGGCAAATATTTTAATGGTGTTAGTCGTATCATTAAAAAGCCTGTTCGCTGGATGCTGGTATACGGCATGATCGTTGCCGGTTTAAGCGGCTTGATGTTGAATTTGCCTTCTGGTTTCTTGCCAACCGAAGACCAAGGTCGAGTGATGGTTATGGTGTCTTTGCCTGAAGGCGCCTCTATGTCTCGTACTGATAAGGTTATGCAGGAAGTGGAAAACTATTTCCTCGAAACTGAGAAAGACAATGTTAATGACGTGTTCACCATTTCTGGCTTTAACTTTATGGGCAGTGGCCAAAACGCAGGTTTGGCGTTCATTGCGTTAAAAGATTGGAGTGAGCGAATTGGCCCTGCGAATAGTGCTAGCGCTATCGTTGGTCGTTCTTATGGTGCTTTTGCAGGTATACGTGATGCGCAAATCTTCTCTCTAATTCCGCCTTCAATCCAAGGTTTGGGTCAGAGTAGTGGCTTTACTTTCCAGCTTCAGGCAACCGGTAACACTGATCGTGAAACCTTGCTTGAGATGCGAAATAATTTGCTTAACGATGCTAATGCAAGCCCGTTATTGACTGGTGTTCGCTTGGGTTCACAGTCTGAAGGGCCGCAACTGCATATTGATATAGACCAAGAAAAAGCGTCTGCGCTTGGCTTGTCTTTATCTGATATCAGCTCAACCTTGAGCAGCGCGTGGGCTGGTCGTTATATCAATGACTTTATCGACCGTGGTCGTGTTAAGACTGTTTATATGCAAGGTGAAGCGGAATACCGTTCTGCTCCTGAAGATTTACAGCACTGGTATGTTCGAAGTAATGACAATACGATGACGCCATTTTCTGCTTTTGCTAAAAGCGAATGGACATATGGACCGAAGAGTTTGTCTCGTTTTAACGGCCTCGCTTCTTATGAAATTCAAGGTTCAGGAGCTCCTGGCGTGAGTTCGGGTGAGTCCATGGATGAATTGCAGCGTATTACGAACAACTTACCTGGTGTCACAGGCTCTTGGAGTGGTTTGTCTTATCAAGAGCGTTTATCGAGTGGGCAGACGCAATTGTTGTACGCCATTTCGATTTTGGTTGTATTCCTATGTCTTGCAGCCTTGTATGAGAGCTGGACTGTGCCTTTCTCGGTGATCATGGTTATTCCTCTTGGGGTAATAGGTTCTGCTGCAGCGGCGCATTTGCGTGGTTTGGAAAACGATGTGTATTTCCAGGTCGCGTTATTAACCACCATAGGTTTGTCGTCTAAGAATGCGATCTTGATCATAGAGTTCGCTGAAGCGGCTTATCGACGAGGACTTGGGGTGTGGGATGCTGCTGCTCAAGCTGCTCGCTTGCGCTTACGTCCTATTATCATGACGTCTTTGGCGTTTATGGTGGGTACTTTACCGCTAGCGCTTTCTTCTGGTGCAGGTGCAAATAGTCGAATTTCTATAGGTTCAGGTATCGTGGGCGGTACTTTGACGGCAACTGTATTGGCTATTTTCTTTGTGCCTTTATTCTTTGTTGTTGTTCGTCGGATCTTTCCGAAACGTCCAGATGGATTAGTAACTGAAGAAAACGCAGAGTAATTGAGCTTAGCTAAAAGCAAAGCTAATAAGTAAAAAAGGAGCCGTCTTTGGCTCCTTTTTTTGTGCAGTAAACTGTTTACTGAAGAGAGTTAAAGTAAGCGTTTGCGAATAATTCGTAGAGCATTGATTGTTTATAACGTCGAGATCAGCGAAAATAGGCGTATAGAATCCAAGATTAACATCACGGGGCTTTATAATAAGCTCGCGTATAACCTAAAAGAACACTTTAATGGCAGACCAGAATTTCCTTAATGAAGTAAGCGATAGACGTACTTTCGCTATTATCTCGCACCCAGACGCCGGTAAAACTACTATCACTGAAAAATTGCTGTTACTAGGGCAGCTGATACAGACTGCAGGTTCAGTGAAAGGGCGTAAAGGTGATAAGCATGCCACATCAGATTGGATGGCAATGGAGAAGCAGCGTGGTATCTCGATTACCTCTTCTGTGATGCAGTTTCCTTATAGAGATCGTACGGTTAACTTGCTGGACACCCCTGGGCACGAAGATTTCTCTGAAGATACCTACCGAACGTTAACAGCTGTTGATTCTGTGTTGATGGTGATCGACGGTGCGAAGGGTGTAGAGGATCGCACGATCAAGTTGATGGATGTTTGTCGTCTTCGTGATACGCCTATTTTATCTTTCATTAACAAAATGGACCGCGATATTCGTGATCCGATTGAGTTGCTGGACGAAGTGGAAGATGTGTTGAAAATTGCCGCGGCTCCTATCACGTGGCCCATAGGTATGAGTGATTTCTTTAAAGGGGTTTATAACCTTTATACTGATACTATCCACGTATTTGTTCGTGGACGTGGTCATACTTTGATGGATGACATTCGTATCGAAGGGTTAGAGTCTGATGAAGCGAAGGAGTTGCTTGGTGATGATTGGGAAGCGTACGTTGAAGAGATCGAGTTAGTTCGTGGTGCTAGTCATGAGTTTGATCATGATGCGTATCTTGCTGGTGAATTAACGCCTGTGTTCTTTGGTACGGCGTTGTCTAACTTTGGTGTTCGCGAAATGCTGGACGGCTTTGTTGAGTGGGCTCCCGCACCGATCGATCGCGAAACAAACTCTCGTACAGTTGCCGCGAAAGAAGAAAAGTTCTCTGGTTTTATCTTTAAAATCCAAGCCAATATGGATCCAAAGCACCGTGACCGTATTGCGTTTATGCGAGTGTGTTCAGGAACCTACAGCCGCGGCATGAAAATGCGTCACTGTCGCATTGGAAAAGATATTAAGGTGACGGATGCGGTGTCTTTCACCGCTGGCGATCGTGAGGGTGTTGATGAGGCATTTTCTGGTGATATCATTGGTTTGCATAACCATGGCACGATTCAAATCGGTGATACCTTTACAGAAGGTGAGGATTTGAAATTTACAGGTATTCCTCACTTTGCCCCAGAATTGTTTCGCCGTGTACGCTTGAAAGATCCAATGAAAATGAAAGCGTTACAGAAAGGGTTGCAGCAGCTTTCCGAAGAAGGTTCTACTCAGCTATTTATGCCACAACGCAATAATGAACTGATTGTTGGTGCGGTAGGTCAGTTGCAATATGAAGTTGTGGCTTATCGTTTAAAAGACGAATACAAAGTTGAGTGCATTTACGAACCCGTTAACGTTAATACCGCTCGCTGGGTTGAATGTGATGATGCTAAGAAGTTTGAAGAATTTAAGAACAAATGTCGTGATAATTTGGCGATTGATGGCGGTGGCCATTTAACTTATTTAGCGCCAACAAGAGTAAATCTGATGATGGCCGAAGAGAAATGGCCTGAAGTACGTTTCCGTTCTACTCGAGAGCACTGATCTATACTTGACTAAATTACTCGGATAAGCGGATAATTCATTTATTGAAATGGTTTTAGTGGTATTGAAATGAGCATGGTTGAATCGATTGATCCTATCGAGTTTACAGACGCAGCTGCGGCTAAGTTGCAATCTTTGATTGAAGAAGAAGAGAACGATCGACTCATGTTGCGAGTTTATGTAACAGGGGGCGGTTGCTCTGGCTTTCAGTATGGTTTTACGTTTGATGAAGAGCATCAAGAAGACGATACAGAAGTTAAGCGTAATGGAGTGACTTTAGTGGTCGATCCGTTGAGCTTCCAATACTTAGTTGGCTCTGAAGTAGACTATAAAGAAAACTTAGAAGGCTCGCGCTTTGTGGTGCAGAACCCTAATGCCACATCAACGTGTGGTTGTGGCGCAAGCTTTAGTATTTAACTCTAGTGTTTTGTTACTGAAACCCTTCAAGCTTCTGGCTTGAAGGGTTTTTTATTGGCTGGCGTTTACAATTAGGCTTTGGTATAGAGATTGGATGCTTGTCTAGCGCTTTGCTCTACGCTGTGAATGTTGCCTTCTAGTGCTGTGTAGTGACCGACAAAAAGCAGGCCTATTTTATTACTTCCTAATACTATCGGTGTTAGGGCGTTGTTCTTGGCTCGCCAAATTCTTAAACCAAACATCTGCTTTGGCAGTGAACTTTCTTCAGCTAACTTACTTTGATTAACATGAGCATAGAGGGCTGAAAGCTGATCTGGCTCGCCATCTTGATCCAGCAAAATGTGGTGATGCCTGGTTTGCTGATCCAAAAATTCTGGCGGATACGGTGTTTTTAGTACAGGCAGAGAATTTTCTTTAGGGAGCGAGTGAAAAAGCTCTAATGTTTCAGGGGAGCCGTTATGTGGCGATAAAAGTAGGGTCATTTCCACAGGTATTCCGTATGAAGGCTTAACCGGAATGTGGAAAATGAGTTGTTTTGCTGGTGGTCGTCGATGAATCTCTGGTGCCATGTATCCCGCTGTTTTGTTGTTTTTGTTTGCGTGTATAGGGGGCACTTGTAAAAAAAGACGCCATTCTTTTTTGTCTAAGTCGAGTTCTTCTGGTGAGTGAATGTGGAACTTAGCTTCAAATATGTGGCTGAGTACGTGTTCAATTAGGTTGGCGAATATACTGGTTGAGGCCGTAAGCGATTCTTTATTTTGGCTATCTAGGTATATTTCTTTTACCTGATGCGCAGCAGAGCTTAGGTCAACTGAATCTTGATTACTGGTTATAGGGCGATATTTGACCCGAGAAATGGTTTTTCTCTCGCTCGGTTGGTTTGATGCTCGATTGAGCGCCTCTATGAACAGCATAATACGACTCCTTGATTCGCTATCAAGAGTATCGGCCATATCGTTGAAGAGTTTAGAGATAGTCTGTTTTTTGTTCAAAAAAGACTATCTCATGGTGTATTTAGCGAAGAAGATTCGAAAGCTTTGGGTTTGGCTCTAAAGCTGCACGGTAAAAAAGCGCTACTTTGCCAATAGTCTGAACAGTTTCGCATTTCATGATTTTACTGATTTCTGCAATAAGAGCGGTACGAACTTCGCGATCCGCGATGCTAATGCGTACTTTAATAAGCTCGTGATCTTCTAATGCGCGATCTACTTCAGTTAATACGGCTTCAGTTAAACCGTTGCCCGCAATCATAACCACAGGATTTAGCGCGTGGCCGATTAGGCGATATTGCTTTTTTTGGGCGTTTGTTAGACTCATAGTTAAATTTTCTCATATTAGTTGACCCTCTTTATTGGAGGCTTAAGAGGTTAAGCGATATTATAGCGGAATATTGACTAATTTAGGTATGATGAAAACGTGGCAAGATCAAAAAGTAGTAATAATTGGATGAAGGAACATTTTGACGATCCATATGTCAAAAAGTCCCAGCAAGATGGTTATCGCTCTAGAGCCAGTTATAAGCTGATAGAGATTAACGATAAAGACAAGCTATTCAAACCCGCTATGCGAGTTGTGGATCTTGGCGCTGCTCCTGGTGGTTGGTCACAAGTGGCAGCAAAACTTGTTGGGGATCATGGAACAATTGTGGCTTCTGATATATTGGAGATGGCACCCTTGCCGGGCGTGCGTTTTGTTCAGGGTGATTTTACTGAGCAGGAAGTGTACGAGGCTATTTTGGCTGAAATTGGAGATGAGAAAGCAGATCTTGTAATTTCAGATATGGCCCCCAATATGAGTGGTAACAGTTCTTCTGATCAGCCACAAGCTATGTATCTTGTAGAACTTGCTTTGGATATGGCGGCACAAGTATTGCGTCCAGGTGGGAATTTTCTGGTAAAAGTGTTTCAAGGTGAAGGGTTCGAAGAATACCTGAAAACTATGCGGGCTCAATTTGGGTCAGTAGTAACACGTAAACCAGATGCATCGCGAGCAAGAAGTCGTGAAGTTTACTTATTAGGAAGACAATATAAAGGTTAATGGGATATGTTCTGGTATGATTACCAGATACATTTTAAATAACCGTTTAGAGGTGTGCTCTTGAACGATATGCTGAAAAATATACTGTTGTGGTTGGTAATAGCAGCTGTACTACTAACTGTATTTAATAATTTTAATACGACATCTGATACGAACCGAATTTCATACTCTGAATTTGTAAAAGAAGTTCAGGATGGTCGTATTGCCAAAGTGGTTGTTGATGGCTACACCATTAGTGGTAGTAGAACCAGTGGCGACACCTTTGATACTGTGCGTCCAGCGGCAGCTGATCCAAAAATTATGGACGACTTGCTGAGTAATAATGTGGTTGTTGAAGGGCGTATGCCTGAGCAGCAAAGCATTTGGACTCAATTGCTTGTCGCCAGTTTTCCTATTCTTCTTATTCTTGCCATCTTCATGTTTTTCATGCGCCAAATGCAAGGCGGTGGCGGCGGCAAGGGCGGACCAATGTCTTTTGGTAAGTCAAAAGCGCGCCTGTTACCTGAAGACCAGATTAAAACAACCTTTGCCGATGTGGCCGGTTGTGATGAGGCGAAAGAAGATACTGAAGAGCTTGTCGATTTCTTAAGAGAGCCAAGTAAGTTTCAACGCCTTGGTGGTAAAATTCCACGCGGTATCTTGATGTGCGGTCCTCCAGGTACAGGTAAAACCTTGCTGGCAAAAGCGATTGCTGGTGAAGCTAAGGTGCCTTTCTTTACTATTTCGGGCTCTGATTTCGTTGAAATGTTTGTGGGTGTTGGTGCGTCTCGTGTTCGTGATATGTTTGAACAAGCTAAAAAACACGCACCATGCATTATCTTTATCGATGAGATCGATGCCGTAGGTCGTAATCGTGGCTCCGGTATGGGAGGCGGTAACGATGAGCGCGAGCAGACATTGAACCAGCTATTGGTAGAAATGGATGGTTTTGAAGGTAACGAAGGTATTATCGTTATTGCGGCGACTAACCGCCCAGACGTATTGGACCCAGCATTGTTGCGTCCAGGTCGTTTTGACCGTCAGGTTCAAGTTGGTTTGCCAGACATTCGTGGTCGTGAACAGATTCTTAAAGTGCATTTGCGTAAAGTGCCTTGTGATGATGATGTTGAGCCAAAAAACATCGCTCGTGGTACACCTGGGTTTTCTGGTGCGGACTTAGCGAACTTGATAAACGAAGCGGCATTGTTTGCAGCTCGTTCTAATCGTCGATTAGTGAATATGGAGTTGCTTGAGTTAGCGAAAGATAAAATCCTCATGGGTGCTGAACGTAAGACCATGGTGATGAGTGATAAAGAAAAGTTAAACACGGCATACCATGAAGCGGGTCATACCATCATTGGTTACTTGATGCCTGAGCATGATCCTGTTTATAAAGTGTCTATTATTCCTCGTGGTCGTGCTTTAGGTGTCACCATGTATCTTCCAGAGGAAGATAAATACAGTATCAGTAAGCGTGGTCTTGAAAGTCAGGTTTGTAGTTTGTACGGCGGTCGTATCGCTGAAGAAATGATTCATGGCTTTGATGGTGTTTCAACGGGCGCCTCAAATGATATTGAACGCGCTACTAGTATTGCTCGCAACATGGTTACCAAGTGGGGCTTGTCTGAAAAATTAGGTCCTTTCGCGTACGAAGAAGACGACAATAGTGGTAGCTTTATTTCTGGGCCAACGGGCAGTAAATCGAACTATTTCTCACCTGAGACAGGTAAGGTTATTGATGCTGAGGTTCAGGATATTATTAGTCGTTGTTATGAGACTGCGACAAAGATTTTGGTTGAAAATCGTTCAAAACTGGATGTTATGGCAGAAGCCTTGATGCAGTATGAAACGATTGATGCTAAGCAAATTAAAGAAATCATGGACGGAAAAAAACCGTCACCGCCTGAAGGCTGGTCTGATCCAGGTTCCAAGGCTCCTAAAGCAGAAGATGCTGATCAAGTTAAGGATGATGCGGTTGTATCGTCTGATGATGACGTGAAAGCGGATGATGCAGATGCAGCTTCTGGTCAGGTGTCGCCTAAATCAACAGGTGAGTGATTTCAAATAGTACTTTTTGATATGGTTTTTTCATGTCGTTAATGTCATTTGGGGGTAAGTCGCTAGACTTATCCCTTCCTCATGTTATGGGGATATTAAATATAACCCCAGATTCCTTTTCAGATGGTGGTGCTTTCAACTCATTAGATGCGGCATTGCGTCAATCTGAAGTGATGATCCAAGAAGGCGCTAGTATTATTGATGTCGGTGGCGAATCCACGCGCCCTGGTGCCGAAATTGTATCCACTCAGCAAGAGATGGATCGTGTCTTACCTGTTGTTGAAGCGATCAAGCGTCGCTTTGATATTATTGTCTCTGTTGATACGAGCACCCCGGATGTCATTCGAGCAGCTTCGGCTCTTGGTATGGGGCTGATTAATGATGTAAGGGCGCTTGAACGTGAAGGGGCTTTGCTGGCCGCTGCTGAGACAAATTTACCTATCTGTTTGATGCATATGAAAGGTGCACCTCAAACAATGCAGGATCGACCTGATTACACTTCTGTGGTGGACGATGTGGTTGGGTATTTGATGTCTAGGGTTGCTGCGTGTGAGTCGGTTGGAATTGATCGTTCTAGGCTTATTTTGGACCCTGGTATTGGCTTTGGAAAGACGCTTTCCCATAACTTATCATTGTTGAGTCATACTGATACTTTAAAATTATTAGGTTTTGAGGTGCTGATGGGGCTTTCTAGGAAAACCATGATAGGTGATGTACTAGGGAATCCTGTGGAAGAAAGACTTTATGGCACCATGGGAGCAAATGCTTCTGCTTATTTGAAAGGTGCACGTATATTTAGAGTTCATGATGTTAGGCCGCATGTAGAAATGTTGGCGTTAATGTCTCGTATTGAGGGAGCGGTTTAATGCGTAAGTATTTTGGTACAGATGGGATTCGAGGTAAGGTCGGGACAGCGCCTATAACACCTGAGTTCATGTTGAAGTTGGGTTGGGCAGCAGGTCAGGTTTTTAAAGAGCATGATAAGAAAATCTTGATTGGTAAAGATACCCGTATTTCTGGTTATATGTTTGAATCTGCGCTGGAATCAGGAATTGTTGCTGCTGGGGCGGATGTGCGCCTAGTGGGTCCAATGCCGACACCGGCAATTGCGTATTTAACGCGAACGTTTCGTGCCAGTGCAGGCATTGTTATTAGTGCTTCACATAACCCTTACACTGACAATGGGATTAAATTTTTCTCAGCTGAAGGTGGCAAGATTTCTGATGAAATTGAAGAGCGCATAGAGTATTTCCTAGAGCAGCCGATGGAGGTTGTTGAATCCAGTCTTATTGGCCGAGCGAAGCGTATTGATGATGCCGCTGGTCGATATATCGAGTATTGCAAGGGTACTTTTCCTATTGGGCTGCAGCTTAGCGGTTTAAAAATCGTTGTCGATTGTGCTGATGGTGCAACTTATCATGTCGCGCCTCGCGTGTTTTCTGAATTAGGTGCTGAAGTAATTCCAATTGGTATCAATCCTGATGGGTTAAATATCAATGAATTCTGTGGTGCAACTAAGCCTGAATTGTTGCGTAAAAACGTCTTAGCTGAAGAGGCCGATTTAGGTATCGCGTTAGATGGCGATGGTGACCGTCTAATACTGGTGGATCGTCATGGTGTCGTGCGTGATGGTGATGATATTTTGTATATCATTGCGAATCATCTGATGCGCACAGGCCGCTTCAGTGGTGGTGTTGTGGGGACGTTAATGAGTAACTTCGGCCTAGAGTTAGCATTTTCTGAAACGGGTATTGGTTTCAGTCGGGCTGCTGTTGGTGACCGTTATGTAAACGAGAAGCTAATGCAACACGGCTGGGTGTTGGGTGGTGAGCCTTCTGGGCATATCGTCTGTCGCTCTATTACCACTACAGGTGACGGTATTATCGCTGCTTTACAGGTTCTTCGTGCCATGGTTGAAGAGGGTAAGGCCCTTGATGAACTGCTTGTCGGTTTGGTTAAGTTTCCTCAAAAGCTAAAGAATATTCGTGTCGCTAAACGGTTTATTCCAAATGAAGAGCCTGCTTTGCAAAAGGCCATTGCGGTTGCGAATGAGCGTTTGAATGGGCTTGGTCGTGTATTACTTAGAGCATCTGGAACAGAACCTTTGATCAGGGTAATGGTTGAGGGGCGTGATAATGATACGGTCGATGAGTTGGTTGAATATCTTGTTGACGAAGTGAACGCTGTTGTTGAGTCAAAGAGCGGCGAATAAAGTGATTTGTGAATTGAAAAAATAAATGCTTGAAACCAAAGCGTCCATTCCATAGAATGGGCGCCTCGAATTTAGGGGTTAGAATATGATTCGTCAAAAGATAGTTGCTGGTAACTGGAAAATGAATGGCTCAAAAGAGAGCATTTCTGCACTTGTTAATGGCCTTCTTGAGATGGATGGTTCTGGCTCTGAAGTAGTTATTGCTCCTTCGTTTCCTTATTTATCTCAGGTCGACAGCCTTATTTCTGGTAGCCATATTGTTTTGGCGGCTCAGAATGCAAGCCAAGAGATAAAAGGCGCTTTTACTGGAGAAGTTTCGGCTTCTATGTTGAGCGATTTTGGAGTTAAGTACGTTTTAGTTGGTCATTCAGAGCGTCGCTCTCTTTATGGAGAATCTGACGAGCTGGTTGCAGCCAAAGTGAAAACGATACTTGAATTGGGTCTGACTCCAATGTTGTGTATCGGCGAAACATTAGCTGAGCGTGAGTCGGGCAAAACTCTTGAAGTTTGTGAACGTCAAATTCAAGCGGTTATTGATCTAGTTGGTATTTCTGCATTTGAAAAGCTAGTTGTTGCTTATGAGCCGGTTTGGGCTATAGGAACAGGTCTATCAGCAAGTGCAGAACAAGCTCAAGACGTTCATGAGTCAATTAGAGCCTTTTTGGCTAAGTCATCTAAATCTATTGCTGAGAAAGTTCAGATTTTGTATGGCGGAAGTGTTAAAGCATCAACCAGCTCGGCTTTATTTAAAATGCCTGATGTAGATGGTGCTCTTGTTGGTGGTGCATCACTTGATGCAAAAGAATTTATCGCGATTGTAAAAACAGCAGGTTAATAAATGGAAGCACTTATTTTAGTTTTGCATGTACTAGCAGCGGTATTAATTATCGCGTTGGTTTTGTTGCAGCAAGGCAAAGGTGCGGATGCCGGTGCCTCTTTTGGTGGTGGAGCATCCCAAACAGTATTTGGTAGCCAAGGTGGCGGCAGCTTCTTTGGGAAAATGACCGCAGTCTTCGCTTTGGTTTTCTTTTTGACCAGTTTTGGTTTGGCGTTCTTTGCCAGTGAGAAAGCGAAAGGTGTTTCTGGCGCGGTTGATTTTGTTCCTTCAGCTCCTCAGGTTGAAGAAACGACAGGATTGCCAGAGTTAGGTGAAAAGAATAAAACAAATTCTGATATTCCAGTGACTGAGTAATAATTTCATTTAGTTTCTGGCGTTTTGTACTGAAGAGTTTGGAAAGAGTTTTGCGGATGTGGCGGAATTGGTAGACGCGCCACCTTGAGGGGGTGGTGAGCTATGCTCGTGGGGGTTCGAGTCCCCCCATCCGCACCAATATTGAATTGATATCGTATTTTGTGTATGATGTCGAAATATTGATGCAGAGTAATCTGGTTTGTTGAAAGTGTTATGTGTTTTTGTATTCGCTTTCTGTTTGTTTTCCTATCTTAGGTAAGCGCACCAGCTTGTTCTTAGAGTATTTAGTGTCAGGATTGACAACCTTCTTCTGGAAGGCTTCTCTCTCAATTTATTTTGAAGGGAGTGCTAAGAACCCCTATATGGGGTTTTTTGTTATCTGTACTGCTGCACTAAGTTTTTAATGTAAATGGGCCTTGAGCCCGTTTTTTGTTTCTGCGTTTTACAAAAATGATATTCGGAGAAAACGATTGTCAGCGAAATACACGATTTTAGAAGAGCTCATTCGACCAGTTGTTGAAGGGTTAGGTTTTGAGTTTTGGGGAATGGAATATTTATCACTAGGTAAAGATTCTGTGCTTCGTATTTTTATTGAGACCGATGATGAGAAAGGAATTGATGTTGAGGATTGCGCTCGTGTCAGTCGTCAGGTTAGTTCTATTCTAGATGTTGAAGACCCTATCACAGGGGAATATAACCTAGAAGTCTCGTCACCAGGTTTAGATCGGCCTTTATTCAGTTTGGCTCAGTATCAGGCTTATATCGGTTCTATTGTTTCTTTGCGTTTGCGAGTGCCTTTCGATGGTCGTCGTAAATTCAAAGGGCAACTAATGGGGATCGAAAGCGAAGATATTGTTATTCGTGTAGATCAAGAAGAATACTTGTTGCCTATCGATTTGATTGATAAGGCAAATGTAGTTCCACAATTTTAAAAATTAACCTTGAAGAGAGGCTAAAAGGATGAGCAAAGAAATTCTTTTGGTAGTAGAAGCCGTTTCCAACGAGAAAGATGTTCCGAAACAAGTTATTTTCGAAGCCGTTGAAATTGCTTTAGCTAGTGCTGCCAAACGCCGTTTTGAAGAAGACGCATTAATTCGTGTATCTATTGATCAACGTACGGGCGATTACAAAACTTACCGTCAATGGAATATTGTTGCGGATGAAGATTATTCTGCTCCTGCTTCCGAGTTAACAATTGATGATTCTGAAGAGCAAAATCTTGGCGTTGCTATTGGCGAGATTTACGAAGAAGAAGTTGAGTCTGAGGCGTTTGGACGCATTGCTGCACAAACAGCAAAACAGGTTATCGTGCAGAAAGTACGTGAAGCTGAACGCGCTAAAATGGTCGCTTTGTATTCTGAGAAAGTGGGCAAACTTGTTCACGGTCAAGTGAAGAAAGTGACTCGCGATAGCTTGATTATTGATTTGGGTGAGAATGCTGAAGCATCTTTGCCAAAAGATCAGTTGATTGCTCGTGAAAGCTTCAGAATGAATGACAGAATTCGTGCATTGTTGCTTGAGATTCGTGAAGACAGCCGTGGTGCTCAGTTGATTCTGTCACGTAACGCCCCTGCGTTTATGGTTGAACTGTTCCGTCTTGAAGTGCCAGAAATTTCAGAAGAAGTTATTGAGATTCGCAGCGCTTCACGCGATCCAGGTCTAAGAGCAAAAATAGCGGTTAAAACGAATGATCGTCGTATTGATCCTATTGGTGCTTGTGTTGGTATGCGTGGTGCTCGAGTTCAGGCTGTTTCTAACGAAATGAATGGTGAGCGTGTTGATATCGTGCTTTGGGATGATAACCCAGCGCAATTGGTTATCAATGCGATGGCGCCTGCTGAAGTCGATTCTATTGTGATTGATGAAGACGCTCATTCTATGGATGTCGCAGTTAAGAGTGATAATTTAGCTCAGGCGATTGGCCGTAATGGGCAAAACGTTCGATTGGCCTCCGCTCTAACAGGTTGGTCTTTGAATGTGATGACCAGCGAAGATGCTGAAGCGAAGCAGCAAGAAGAGTCGCAAAAACTAATCGATATCTTTGTTACTGGATTAGATATTGATGATGATTTAGCGATTCAGATGGTCGATGAGGGATTCACTTCTTTAGAAGAAGTGGCGTATGTCCCAATGGAAGAAATGTTAGATATTGACGGATTTGATGAAGATTTAGTGAATGAACTTCGTTCACGAGCAAAAGAAGCTCTTTTGAATAAAGCACTTCAAGCAGAAGAACAATTAGATGATGCCAAACCTGCAGCTGACTTATTAGCTATGGATGGAATGGATAATCACCTTGCATTGGTTCTTGCCTCTATGGGGGTAATTACAATGGAAGATTTGGCTGAACAATCAGTTGATGAATTGCTTGATGTTGAAGGTATGACAGAAGAGCGTGCAGCTAGTCTTATTTTGACTGCTCGCGCACCTTGGTTTGCTGAATCTGAATAAAATCTGAGTACATAAGGGGGAACTTAATGACAGTTCAAACCGTAAAGATACTATCCGAATTGGTAAATACGCCAGTCGATAAGCTACTGGCTCAGATGAAAGACGCTGGTTTGCCTCAAACAAGTGCGAGCCAAGAAGTCTCTGAAGTAGAAAAGCAAGTTCTGTTGAACTATTTAAAGCGTCAGCATGGTGAAGAAAGCGATACAAGTCAGCGTATTACTTTGCAGCGTAAAACCACTAGTACTTTGTCTCGTGGTGACGGCGGAAAAGCGGTTA
The DNA here is from genome assembly GCF_005222245.1 of Marinomonas sp. FW-1. Taxonomy (NCBI): domain Bacteria; kingdom Pseudomonadati; phylum Pseudomonadota; class Gammaproteobacteria; order Oceanospirillales; family Oceanospirillaceae; genus Marinomonas; species Marinomonas sp. FW-1. The sequence continues at coordinate 819,305 of NZ_CP025987.1, forward strand.
ATGTTGCGGTAAAGAAAAAACGCACCTATGTTAAACGCGATGATGCAGACGAAGAAGCTCAAAAGCAGGAAGAATTGCTGGCGAAACGTCTTGCGGAAGAGCAAGAGCGTTTAGCGGCTGAAGAGAAAGCACGCCTAGAAGCAGAGCGTAAGTTAGAAGAAGAGAAGGCAGCTAAAGCAAAAGCTGAAGCTGAAGAAAAAGCGCGTCAAGAAGCAGCAGCGAAGCCTGCTAAAGCGGATGCTGGCGCGGTAAATGATACGGAGCAGTATGTTTCCGATATAGGAGCGGCAGAACCCGTGGAATCACCGAAGCAGCCAAAAAACCCGAAAAAAGCGTCTCAACCAGCAATGGACAGTAAAAAGTCAACTGTTGCGCCTAAAGGCAAAAAGGGTCCAGTTAGACATGACAATGATAAAGACAAGCCTCGTGGTCGTGCTAATCCAGATAACAAACGGTCACGCGTAAACGTGAATGATGAAGATGAATTTACTCGTCGCGGTAAGTTAGGTCGTAAGAATAAGAAGCCTGCTAAACAAGAGCATGGTTTCCAGAAACCTACAGCGAAGATGATTCATGAAGTCGCTTTGCCAGAAAGTATTACTGTTGCTGATCTTGCTGAGAAAATGGCAGTAAAAGGCGCAGAAGTTATTAAAATTATGTTCAAAATGGGCGCGATGGCGACCATTAACCAGACAATCGACCGTGATACAGCAACGCTTGTTGTTGAAGAGATGGGTCATACGGTTAAGTTTATCGACGAAAATGCTGTCGAAAATGACATGATTGAAGCGATTGACTATGAAGGTGAAGCGATTAAGCGTGCACCTGTAGTCACTGTAATGGGTCACGTTGACCATGGTAAAACATCATTGCTTGATTACATTCGTACTACTCGCGTTGCAGCGGGTGAGTCGGGTGGTATCACGCAGCACATTGGTGCTTATCACGTTGAAACACCTCATGGTATGGTTAGTTTCTTGGATACACCTGGACACGCTGCGTTTACTTCTATGCGTGCTCGTGGTGCTAAAGCAACGGATATTGTTATCCTTGTTTGTGCCGCTGATGATGGTGTAATGCCTCAGACTATTGAAGCGATTCAGCATGCTCGCGCTGCTGAAGTGCCTATGGTTGTTGCTATCACTAAGATAGATAAAGAAGGTGCGGACTTAGATCGTGTTAAAAACGAACTTGTTGCACAAGAAGTTGTGCCAGAAGAATGGGGCGGTGACGTTCAGTTCGTAGGCGTATCGGCTAAATCTGGTGAAGGTATCGAAGAACTTCTAGAAGCGGTTCTTTTGCAATCTGAAGTACTTGAACTTACCGCTGTGCCTAGTGCTCCAGCTAAAGGTGTTGTGGTTGAGGCTCGCCTTGATCGTGGCCGTGGTTCTGTAGCGACACTGCTTGTACAAAACGGTACTTTGAAGAAGGGCGACATTGTGTTGGCTGGTCTTCAAATGGGTCGTGTGCGTGCTTTGTTGGATGAAACTGGTAAAGCAATTGATGCCGCTGGTCCTTCTATCCCTGTTGAGATTCTTGGTCTTGATGGAACACCGGAAGCGGGTGAAGAATTCATTGTGGTTGCTGATGAGCGTAAGGCTCGTGAAGTAGCTAACTTCCGTCAAGGCAAGTACCGTGAAGTGCGCTTTGCGCGTCAGCATTCTGCTAAGTTAGAGAACTTGTTCTCTGAAATGGGCAAAGACGAAGTTCGTACCTTGAACGTGGTTCTTAAAGCGGATGTTCGTGGTTCTCTTGAGGCGTTGATCAAGTCTTTGACTGACTTGAATACAGACGAAGTAAAAGTAAATGTTGTTTCTAGTGGTGTTGGTGGTATCACCGAGACTGACGCAACTTTGGCTCTTGCTTCTGATGCGGTTATCTTCGGTTTCAACGTTCGTGCAGATAGCTCAGCTAAGCAGTTTATCGAGCGTGAAAGCATCGATCTTCGTTACTACAGTGTTATCTACAACATTATTGATGATGTGAAATCTGCATTGTCTGGCATGTTGTCTCCAGATCTTCGCGAGGACATCAAAGGTACTGCTGAAGTACGTGATGTATTCCGTTCGCCTAAGTTTGGTTTGATCGCTGGTTGTATGGTTATCGAAGGTACGGTTTACCGTAACAAGCAGATTCGTGTACTACGTGATGACGTTGTTATTTACGAAGGTGAGCTTGAGTCTCTTCGTCGCTTCAAAGATGCTGTTAACGAAGTTAGCCGCGGTATGGAGTGTGGTATCGGCGTGAAGAACTACAACGATGTCAAAGTAGGCGATAAGATCGAGGTTTTTGAAACCGTCGAAGTAGCGCGTACGCTTTAATAGGACAAGATCATGGCAGGCGAATTTAGTCGTACTAGTCGGATTGGTGACCAGCTCCAAAAGGAGCTGGCGTCCTTGATCCAGTTTGAAGTAAAAGATCCTCGTTTAGGGTTGGTTACTGTCAACGAAGTGCGTGTAGCAAAAGATTTAGGTTATGCGGATATTTACTATACCGTTCTTGGTAAAGATGATCAGCCAGAAGTATTGGCTGAGAACCAAGCAGCGCTTGATAGTGCAAAAGGGTTCTTGCGTCGTCGTTTAGCACAAGAAGTAAAACTTCGTGTTATGCCGCATTTGCGTTTCCATTATGACCAGAGTGTTGTAAATGGCTCGCGCATGTCTGCTCTTATTGACGAAGCAATTCGTGATGATGAGACAAAAAACGGTAAAGAAGACGAGTAATAAGTTCGTATGGTTAAAACAAAATGGCGTTCAGTGGACGGTATTGTCCTGCTGAATAAGCCGATAGGTTTAAGTTCTAACCAAGCCCTGCAGCGTGTCCGTCGTCTTTATCAGGCGGCAAAAGCTGGACACACTGGGGCGCTTGATCCTTTGGCAACTGGAATGTTGCCATTATGTCTTGGTGAGGCGACTAAATTTTCTCAGTATTTATTGGATGCAGATAAGCGCTATTTAACCTGTATTCAACTGGGGAAAAGAACAACCACAGGCGATCGAGAGGGTGATGTGTTGACGGAAGAGTCGATACCGTCACTTGCTGACGATGAGCTTGAGGCTGTTTTAGACAGATTTCGTGGTGAAATAGAGCAAATACCGCCAATGTATTCTGCTTTAAAGCACGAAGGAAGACCTTTATATGAGTATGCCCGTCAGGGTATTGTGATTGAAAGGAAACGTCGTCGCGTTATTATTTCTAATCTTACCCTTGTTTCAAGAACGGAAGATACACTGACTTTAGATATTCAGTGTTCGAAAGGTACTTATATTCGAACGATTGGTGAGGATATTGGTGAAGCATTGGGCTGTGGTGCTCACCTTCATTCATTGCATCGTATTTCTACGGCAGGATACTTGCCTGAAAATATGATGACGTTGGAGGAGTTTGAGTCCATTGCAGAGCAAGGTTATGAAGCGTTAGATTCTCATCTAATTTCTATGGATACGGCCGTTGAGCATTTTGTTAAAGTGGATTTACCTAAAGTAGATTCGCTGGATATGATGTTCGGTCGAACTGTCCAAAGTCCTGTTTCATTAGACCATGAAACGGTAATTAGAATGTACGATCATGAGTCTCAGCGATTCTTAGGTCTTGGTCAGATTAAAGGGGCGACTATTCGTCCTTATCGATTAGTTAATACGAGTGAGTTCTCTTTATAAATAGCAGTGAGTTCTGCTAAAAAGAGTGTTAAACTTGCTGGTCTAGGATAACTGAAAATATGCTCGGCTATCCTTTACTTTTAATAGCATATTAATTTGGAGATTAAGATTATGGCATTGTCTGCAGAATCAAAAGCAGCGTTGGTAAAAGAGTTTCAAGTAGCGGAAGGCGACACTGGTTCTCCTGAAGTTCAAGTAGCATTGTTGACTAAGAACATCGAAGGTCTTCAAGGTCACTTTAAAGCTCATATCCACGACCATCATTCTCGTCGCGGTCTAATCCGTATGGTAAACCAGCGTCGTAAGTTGTTGGATTACCTTAAGCGTAAAGATGCAGCACGTTACACTAGTTTGATCAAAAAACTAGGTCTGCGTCGCTAAGACTGAGAAAGGGCCATAAGTGATTATGGCCCTTTTTTTATTGGTCTCCCAAGGGACAGCCTGTACTTCATATACACTTTTTTCTCTCTGTAAGTGGGAGAAGCGAGAAGAGTTTATATGAGTACTGGCTTAAAAAGAGGTCTTTGGGAGAAGAATTATTTTTAATAAAAAGGAATACGCGTGAGTATTACTACAAAAACTTTTCAGTTCGGTAACGATACCGTAACGCTAGAAACAGGCCGCATTGCTCGTCAAGCAACAGGTGCTGTTCTTTGTACAATTGGTGATGCGCAAGTACTTGCTACTGTTGTAGGTGCTAAATCAGCTAAACCAGGTCAAGACTTCTTCCCACTGTCTGTTCATTATCAAGAGCGTGCTTACGCTGTTGGTAAAATCCCAGGTGGTTTCCTAAAACGTGAAGGTCGCCCTTCTGAAAAAGAAACGCTAACTTCTCGTTTGATCGACCGTCCAATTCGTCCATTGTTCCCTAAAGGGTTCATGAACGAAGTTCAGGTTGTTTGTACTGTTATGTCAACAAACACTGACCTAGACGCTGACATTGCGGCTATGTTGGCAACGTCTGCAGCATTGACTATTTCTGGTATTCCATTCAACGGTCCTATTGGTGCTGCTCGTGTTGGCTTTAACGACGAGTCTGGTTATGTGCTTAACCCAAGCTACTCTGATCTAGACGGTTCTTTGCTAGACATGGTTGTTGCTGGTACTAAAGACGCGGTATTGATGGTTGAGTCTGAAGCACAAGAGCTTACAGAAGACGAAATGCTAGGTGCTGTTCTTTATGCTCACAAAGAAATGCAAACGGCTATTTCAGCTATTACTGAATTTGCAGCTGAGTGTGCTAAGCCTCGTTGGGATTGGGAAGCTGAAGCGGCAAACGTTTCTTTGACTGACGCTCTAGAGTCTGGTTATGCAGCTCAAATCGAAGAAGCATACGGAATCAGTGAGAAAATGGCTCGTTACGCTCAACTAGGTGTTGTTCGTGACGCTGCTGTTGCTGCGCTTGTTACTGAAGAAGGCGAATTTACAGAAGCTGACGTTGTTGGTGCTTTCTCTAAACTTGAAAAACGCATTGTTCGTCGTCGTGTAATCGATGGCAAGCCTCGTATTGATGGTCGTGACAACAAAACGGTTCGTCCAATTGACGTAGAAGTGGGTTTGCTAAGCAAGACTCACGGTTCTGCTTTGTTCACTCGTGGCGAAACTCAGGCGATTGCAACTTGTACTCTAGGTACGAGCCGCGATTCACAAATGACAGATGGTTTGACTGGCGAAAGCAAAGACAGCTTCATGTTGCATTACAACTTCCCTCCATACTCTGTTGGTGAGTGTGGTCGTATGGGTGGTGTTGGTCGTCGTGAGATTGGTCACGGTCGTCTAGCGCGTCGTGGTGTTCAGGCTGTGTTGCCTTCTGAAGATGAATTCCCATATACAATCCGTGTGGTATCTGAGATCACTGAATCTAACGGTTCAAGCTCTATGGCCTCTGTTTGTGGTGCGTCTTTGTCTATGATGGATGCGGGTGTTCCTCTTAAAGCACCAGTTGCGGGTATCGCAATGGGTCTTATCAAAGAAGACGACGGCTTTGCAGTATTGACAGATATCTTGGGTGACGAAGATCACCTTGGCGATATGGACTTTAAAGTAGCGGGTACTGCAGAAGGTATCACTGCGCTTCAAATGGACATTAAAATCGAAGGTATCAACGAAGAAATTATGGACATCGCCTTGAGCCAAGCGCTTGAAGCTCGTACTCATATCCTTCGTGAAATGGCAAAAGTAATTGGTTACGCTCGTCCAGAAGTGTCTCCAAATGCGCCATCTATGGCGACGATCAAAATTGATCCAGAGAAAATTCGTGACGTTATCGGTAAAGGTGGTGCAACAATCCGTTCTATCACTGAGCAGACAGGTGCTTCTATCGATCTAGATGACGATGGTACAGTGCGTATCTACGCGGCTGATAAAGCATCTTCTGACGCTGCTTTGCTTAAGATTCATGAAATCACTGCTGAAGCAGAAGTTGATAAGCTTTACAAAGGTAAAGTTGTTCGTCTTGCTGAGTTTGGCGCATTCGTAAATATCTTACCTGGTAAAGATGGTCTAGTTCATATTTCTCAAATCGCTGAAGAACGCATTCGTGCGGTTTCTGACTTCTTGTCAGAAGGCCAAGACGTGATTGTTAAAGTACTAGATGTTGATGCACGTGGTCGTATCAAGCTTTCTATGAAAGATGTAACTGAAGAAGAAAAAGCAGCTTATACTGAATAATTTTTAGTGTAAATTGATGTAAAAGGGCGCTATTTATAGCGCCTTTTTTTGTTTTTAATGGGTCTAATAGACTAGAATGAAAACATCATAAATAACACTCTCATTTGTTGTTTGACTGACTTATTAAACAAGGAAAAGCGCATGACGTTTAAAGTAGTAAGTGTATTGGCTGCCAGTTTGGTGTTGGCTGCCTGCAGTAAAGATGTAGTAAATACCCCTGTTGCTGATGTTCCTGATTGTGTGTTTGCTGATGGTTCAAATCAAGCGGCACCAGAATGGGTGTGTGGTGCACCGGTTGAGGGTGTGGAATTATCTGCAGTTGGTTACAGTGAAAAGTCTGCAGCCGGCGCTAATTATATGAAGCAAATGGCAACGACAGCTGCACGCGTAGAATTAGCTCAAGTACTAAGTGTTGATTTGCAAAACATGGTTAAGCAATATGTTGAAACGACAGGCGCTGCCGATGCTGAAACGGTTGATCGTGTTAACAGCGTGGTGACAAAACAAATAACTGAGCAAACCTTGATAGGATCTAAGGTCATTCGCCAGATGCCAACCCCAACGGGTGGTTTAGTGGTGTTGGTTGGTTTAGACCCATCTCAAGCTGAAGGTATTGCTGAAAGTATTTTGCGTACATCTATGAGAAATGAAGCGGCTTTATTTCAGAAATTAGAATCTGAAAAGAGTTTTGATGAATTGGCTTCTGAGATAGCAAAACGACGTGCTAATTAATGGATGAACGATGGGAGACAGAGTTATCTTGTCTTCCATCATTTTCCGGAATAGGTGTTAAACACCTTCCTCTTCGTCAAAGATGGGTGTCGGCTTTTTATTGCTGTCTACTGCCACAAAATTAAAATGCCCAGTGACGGCTTTTGTGCGTTTGTCGCTGTCGAGCTGTTCAAGAAAAATAGACACTTCTACTTTTAATGACGTTCTGCCAACGTGAACTACGCGGGCGATAAGTTCAACCAGAATGCCAGATGGGATTGGTTGTTTAAAATCGACTTGCTCTGTTGAAATGGTAACCATGGTTTTTCTTGAAAACCGAGTGGCTGCAATGTAAGCAACTTCGTCCATCCATTGTAAAGCGATGCCGCCAAATAATGTGTCGTAGTGGTTTGTCGTGCCAGGGAAAACCATTTTGGCCACGCGTGTTTCTGAAATTTCTTCTCGTTTTTGGATGAGTAGCTTGTTCATGTTAATAAAGCCTTTTCGTTCTTATCTTCTGTTGTTCGCTATTATACTCGTTGTTAGCGGTTGTGATACTCGCTTTAAAGGTGAAGCTTTTCTGAATGAATATGTCGTAGATTTAAATCGCTCTCAGTCTTTGTCCATTTCTTCTCCTGCGATTGTTATGCCGAAAACGTTTCCTTCAGCACGATATAGACAGCAAACTTTAAGCCAATTTGATATTGGTTTATTGGATTTTCTTTCTCTACAGCAATGTGATGTAGGGGCTGTTGCCGGAAGAAAGAACAGTATTCTAGGTAAGGTGATGCCTGATAGTCAGCGATTTTTGTACGAACTAGATATTATTCGTGCGATTGAATCCTGTGATATTAAGAATGAATCCTTGTCAGAAGAATTGCACCAAGTCGCTGCGCAGAAAAGACTTGAATTGTCTAAAGCGTTCTCAAATGCACTTTTTAATGGCGTAGAAAGCGATGCCTTTTTCAGCCTATCGAATGGTTATTTGCCACTTAATTACTCTACGGCGGAGCAGCAGGAGTTGTTAGATTCACTTAATCGATTGGTGGTGATTGGCGAGAATTTGCAAGATTTACCTGTGATTGATGCTGGGACTTTTGAGGATGATCTGAAGGTCTTGATGGACAGTGAATATGCTGGACGTTTATTGTATTCGTTAGCGCGTATAGCGGATTATTTAAATCTTGTTGCGAGTAATGTGCATGCTTTAAATGAAGAGGTTTGTGGTGCGCCAATGACATTTTTAAAGCAACAATTTGAGACACATTATGTGCAGAAAATTCAGCCATATATGGGGCGAATTAACCGTGGTGCTTATCAGGTATTACCGCTGTTAAATCAATTATTCCAAATAAGTCAGCCGCTAAGTATCGAAATGGCTGAGTTTTCAAGTCAATTTTCTTTGCAGCAAAAAGGAAGTGAATGGCAGCGTTATCAGTCGGCGTCTCAGTATCATGCTAAAGAGTGGAGTGCATTATTCGAGCGCTGCTCTGTCTCAATTCAAGATCGTTAGATGCGAACACTCAGCTGTTGTTCTAAGCTTTCAACAGCATCATATTGGTAAGCAGGGCCATTCGCTAAAGGTTCTTGGCTTAATGCTTTTAAAAGAGCGATGTTCGCGATCGGGTTCTCACCAATGTTGTGGGAAAACTGCATTGGCCGAGTCAGAGCATGAGGCTGATGAAAGCTTAATTCATCATCTGCGTTCATGATAGACGGGCCTGGTTGATTGAAGAGGCTCATCAATAAAGCGAAATTAGCGTTTCCAGATACAGCTTGGCCCGCTTTACTGCTTTGAGTTACCTGCGTTTCAATAATTTCTCTTATATTCATTTGTGTACCTAGTTAGCCACTCTTAAATTAGCTATCGGCACAGATAAAATTTTCTTAAAGAAAACAGGTAAATAAAAGAAGGCTGAGTTGTGCTAGGTGGTGATGAAAGAAAAGAATATGATGTGATATTTGTCTCTGAGGCATACAAAAACGCTGTTTTTGTATGATTATTCATCACTTTTTTGTTCCATCTATAGCTCAAAGTAATTAAGCATCGTACTATAATGCAGTTAGATCAATGAGGTTTTTAGGGTCTGGTGCTTCTATATAGAATTAATGAACCGCTTAATTTGACTGTGGTAAGGCATAATGCATGCATAATATTAATGAATTGATCGATAATGTTAGACACAATGAAGAGATAGCACGCAAATTTTTTGAAATTGAGCGTTGTATTCTTTCGATTGGTCGCTGTGATCAGTTTGTTTCGACTCTTACTAAAGAAGTGCAAAAACAATTCAATGTTCCTTATGTTTGGGTGAATTTAATCAACGAGGCTCCTTTGTCTCATTTGATTGAAAGCTTGGAAAAAATGCCTGATCTACGCGATAGGGTGTTATTTACAAGACGCCGTTCAATGATTGATATCATTAAATCTAGCAATAAAACAGTTTTGGTTAATACCAATCTAAGCCGCTGTTGGGAGATTATCCCAGCGGTTTACCGAGATATCATTTCGTCCGTTGCTATTTCGCCTTTAACGATTGATGGTGAGCTTGTGGGTTTATTTTGTCAGGCTGATTCGGACAGTACTCGCTACGATGCCACTACAAAAGACACTTTCTTACTTGATCAGTTGGCCATCAAAATTTCCATTTGCCTTAGCAATGTGACAGCAAGAGAAAAGCTTGAATATTTGGCGACTCGAGATCCCTTGACTGGTTTGTTAAACCGCCGACAATTAGAGTTAATGTTAGACCGCGAATTCGCTCGCTCTAAGATGCAGGAGCGTGATTTAACGGTGGTTTTTATTGACTGCGATGCTTTCAAATCGATTAATGACACATTAGGCCATAACTGTGGTGATGAGGTGTTGGAATACATCGCCAAGCGGCTATTAAAATATGTACACAAGCAAGGGTTGGCATTTCGGTTTGCTGGTGACGAATTTGTTTTCGTTATGCCGGGTAAAAGCTATGAGCAGGCCATTCTCATCGCTGAATCTATTCAGGAATATCTACAATCTAATCCATTAAGGTACAAATCTAACCTTGTACCTATTACTATTAGCTACGGTGGTGCTAGTGTGTCATCTGACAGACCAAGTAACTATAAACATCTGTTGAAGATCGCAGATGAGCGTCTCTATGATTATAAAAATAACCGTAAAAGATTAGTGCCTACAAAGGTGTTCAAGTTTTTAAACAGGCTGAGATAAAATGTAATTTTATTACATTTTAGCCTTTGTTTTTTCAGGGTTGCGGTATTTTTCACCTCATTTTTGTTGTAAAATTTCAAGAAAATTAAATAGGGTTCGTTTATGTCCCATGCTTTAATCGCCGATCTCGGCGGAACTAATGCACGCTTTGCCTTGGTTCCCATTCATCAGTATGAGCCTCTAGAAGTAAGAGTGCTTCCCTGTGAAAATTATGAAACCTTTTTTGATGCTGCTGCCGATTACATTGAAAATTGCAGTGTCGGAATGGATGATATTGACGCTGTAGTGCTAGCGATTGCAGGTCCTGTAAATCAGCCGGTGATTAGGTTCTCTAATAATCCATGGCAGTTTACTCGTAGCGAAGTAGAGTCGTATTTTGGTGACAATAAAGCGGTTGCTTTGTTGAATGATTTTGATGCTGTTGGTCACTGCCTAGAAATCTTGACTCCTCAGGATTTGGTGGTGGTTGGCGAACGATCTGAAGTAGATCCCAAAGGCGCTTGTTGGGTGGTTGGGGCTGGGACCGGTCTTGGTGTCGCCTGTGTTGTTCCGCAAGATCATGGCCCAAATATTGTTTTGCCAGGCGAAGGTGGTCATGTTGATTTGTCTGCTTGTAATGACGTCGAGGATAATATTTTAAAGTTTCTTCGTACTCGTCATCATAGAGTTTCTGCTGAACGAGTCCTATCTGGCATGGGGTTGGAAAATATTTACGAAGCGTTGGCCTTGCAACAAGGTATTAAAAAGCGTTTAACTGCACCTGAAATAGGTGACGCGTTGAAATTGGGTAATGATCCGATAGCGACAGCGACCTTGGATCAGTTTTTTGTCTTTTTAGGACGAGTGATTGGCGATTTGGTGTTGTCGGTTGAATCCCGCGGAGGGGTTTATATTGCCGGTGGTATTGTGCCTCGTTATCTAAAAGAAATTCTGAAAAGTAGCTTTCGTGACGCGATGCAGGATAAAGGTCGTATGAAAGATTTCGTGTCACCGATTCCTACGTTTGTTGTGATGTCTGAATACCCAGGGCTGATGGGCTGCGCATGTTATGCATCTCATCTAGTATCGAAAGCCTAGATTTAGTTGGAGAGTAAAGAATGAAGGCCAGTTTAAAAGCCTGTGATGTTGTAATTTTTGGTGGCGGTGGTGATCTTGCGATGCGTAAGTTATTACCGGCTTTATACCATTTAGATATGGATGGTTTGCTTGCTCCAACAACACGAATTATTGGTGCTTCTCGACGAGAAGTGACTACGGAAGATTATCAAGCAAAAATTCGAACGGCACTTGATGAGTTTGTACCTTCTAGCATTGGCGACAGCAAAACATGGGAACGTTTTAAAAAGCGTTTGAGTTATGTCTCGGTTGATGCGCAGCAGGAATCGGATTTTGTTCGTTTGAATGACCATCAAGTCGGAGGCGATGATCGTGATGTTGTTTTCTATCTTGCGACTTCCCCTGATTTATTTGGTTCTATTTGTTCATCATTAGCGGCGCATGGTTTAAATGCTGAACGCATGCGTGTGGTATTAGAGAAACCACTAGGCCGTGACCTTGTTTCTTCTCGTGCTATAAATGATGAGGTAATGAAAAACTTTACGGAACAGCAAGCGTTTCGTATCGACCATTACTTAGGTAAAGAGACAGTACAAAACTTGTTGGCGATCCGTTTTGGTAACACACTTTTCGAACCTCTATGGGACAGTGCGCATATAGATAATGTGCAGATTACTGTATCCGAAACAGTCGGAGTGGAAGGTCGCTGGGGGTATTATGATAATGCCGGCGCTATGCGTGATATGGTGCAAAACCATTTGATTCAGCTGCTTTGCTTGGTGGCGATGGAGCCACCGGGTCGCATGGATGCCGATTCAGTACGAGATGAAAAAATTAAAGTACTAAAAGCTTTGCGTCCAATTGCTGGTGCTAATGCTTATACCAAAACTGTCCGTGGCCAGTATGCAAAAGGCATGATCAAAGGCAAGGAAGTGAAAGGTTACTTTGATGAAGAGGGTAGTAACCCGAATTCAAGAACGGAAACCTTTGTGGCTTTGCGTGCCGATATTGATAACTGGCGTTGGGCTGGCGTACCTTTCTATTTAAGAACAGGTAAGCGCCTTGGTCAGCGTTATTCTGAAATTGTGATTCAGTTTAAGGCAGTCCCTCATAGTATTTTTAGTGACGAGAGTAACCGTCAACTACAGCGTAATCAGTTGATCATTCGTCTTCAGCCAGAAGAAAAAATCTCGTTGACTGTGATGAATAAGGTACCTGGCGCAAGTGAGGGTATGAACCTTCAGCCTGTTGATTTGAACTTGAGTTTGACAGAAGCCTTCAATGACAAACGTAGTCCAGAAGCGTATGAACGACTATTGCTTGATGTAATGCGTAACGATGCTACTTTGTTTATGCGCTACGATGAAGTGGAAGCGGCTTGGAAATGGGTCGATGGTATTATGTCTGCATGGAGTCAAACTAGTGAGCGTCCAAAAGAGTATGCTTCTGGTTCATGGGGGCCGGCTGCATCTATGGCTCTGCCTATTAAAGATGGCCGTAATTGGCACGATTATTAAGTTTTAAAGAAAGGAAAATTTCAATGACCACTTCTTATACTGCCGAGCAGGTAATGACTGCAACTCCTGTTGTGCCTGTTATTGTTGTTGATGACGTAGAACAAGCTGTTGCATTAGGTAAAGCACTTGTTGCAGGTGGAGTGCCTGTTTTAGAAGTTACTTTGCGTACACCTGCAGCCTTGGAAGCCATTGCGGCGCTTCGTAAAGAAGTTCCAGAGGCGATTGTCGGTGCGGGAACCGTGTGTTCTCGTGAGCAATATGTTCAGGCAATCGAGGCTGGCTCTCAGTTTATTATTAGCCCTGGGATGACTGCGGATTTATTGGCTGTTGGTAAAGAATATGATGTTCCTTATTTACCTGCTGTCGCAACCATCTCGGATATATTGTTGGGGATGGAATACGGTTATGACCGTTTCAAATTTTTCCCAGCAGAGGTGAATGGTGGTGTTAAAGCTCTGAAAGCGTTCGGAGGTCCCTTGCCGCAAATTAAATTCTGCCCAACAGGTGGTATTGGTGCGAATAATTTCCGCGAGTACTTGGCTCTGCCTAACGTACTTTGTGTTGGCGGATCTTGGATTGTGCCTATGGATTTGGTTCGTGCTGGAAAGTGGGATGAAATTACAGAGCTGGCAAAATCTGTAAGCCAGTAATTTACTGCTTTTCATTTTATCTTGAGTCAATTAAAAAGGGAAAGAGCATTTGCTCTTTCCCTTTTTTAGTCGCTGTTGTTCCGTTATTTAGAGGTTTTCTTCTGCAAATTCAGCAAGTCGACTGCGTTCAATCCCATTGACGTGCATGATGCTGGAGTATTTGAAAGATTTCGTTTTTTCAACCAAGTAGGTTAAACCTGATGTAAGTGGGGTGATGTACTTGTTGTCTATCTGAGCCAAGTTGCCTAAGACAATAATTTTTGAGTTGCTACCAACCCTTGTGACAATAGATTTAAGCTGGAATTGTGTTAATCCTTGAGCTTCATCAATAATAATCAGAGCGTTGTTGAAAGATCGACCTCTCATAAAGTTCAGTGATTTGAACTGAATATTAGCCTTTTGTTTTACATAGTCAATGCTACTAAAAGAATGCTCGTCAGCGCCATGAAGTATTTCTAGGTTGTCATCGAATGCCGCTAACCAAGGTGCCATTTTTTCTTCTTCAGTACCTGGTAGAAAGCCGATGTCCTCAGCCATTGGTGGTGTTGATCTTGCCACAATGATCTTATTGAAGCGTTTTTCCTCCATGGTGACTTGTAGGCCATAAGCTAAGGCCAGTAGGGTTTTCCCTGAGCCTGCTGGGCCTGTCATTACCATTAAATCGGAGTTGTCATGGCGTAGTAAGTAAAACGCCATAGCTTGCTCTAGATTGCGTGGATGGATGCCCCAAAAGTTTTGATTCATCAAATGCTGTTTGTTTACATCAAGCAAATAGACAAATTCTTGATCGAGGTTTACCACAAAGCCAATAAAGTCCTCATCATCAATAACGAACATATTGATATAGAGGTTAGGGAGTCGGCTTTTATTGATTACATGGACTGTGTGACGGCCGTGAGCTTCCGTTTTGACACTATCAATAGTCGACCAAAAGCTTCCGGTAAATTGAATGTAGCCTTTGGTCATTAAGTCCAGATCATCTAAAACACGATCTTTGCGGTAGTCTTCTACTCGTTCTAGGCCAGAGCCTTTTGCTTTTATGCGCATATTAATGTCTTTGGTGACTAAGCAAACCGAAGAACGCGGATGCGTTGCTTGTAAGCTTAAGCCAACATTAATAATTCGATTATCGTTTGCGTGATCATGGTTTCCGTTTAGGAAAGGGATGTTGTCGGTTAGTGTAATTTGCTGATCGGGGTAGATTGCTAAAGAGCCTTCATTGCGGGCGTTCTCGTTTTTGTCTATGTCGTTGCTAACGACGCGGATTGGAACGCCAGCTTGCAATTCGCGAGGGGAGGCGTCACCTACTATTTTATCTATCGTATTGATGGCTACCCGTGCCTCGCGACTGACGTCTTTGTCTCTTCTGTCTTTAATAACGTCCAGTTCTTCAAGAACCGTCATTGGAATAACAACCTTGTGTTCAGCAAAAGCATAAATTGCCAAGGGGTCGTGCAATAGCACGTTGGTGTCAAGAACGTAGATTTTTTCCATAGAGTATTACTCCTACAAAGAACATGAAGTTTTCTTTTGAAAGGGCGCATAAACGTACAAAACAATGGGGCTTGGTATTTTTTGTGGTGCTGAGTTTTTTATTGGAGGTAAATTTTAGGGTATTGAAAATCTGAACAGAGATGCTTTCTGTTGGTGGGAATAGGGTGATGTTATGGTCTGGATTATGGTTTTGTAGCAAGCTATACCTCACTGTATTTATCCATACTCTAATCTGAGTGTATGACAGTTTGGTTGCGTATGCTTGTTCTAATTGGTTTTTTTTACATTTTTTGGTTATAAAAAAACCGCTGTTTATGGCAGCGGTTTTTTTTATAGTCGATCATATTACTCGTCTAAGAAGCTTCTTAGATGCTCTGAACGGCTAGGGTGACGTAGTTTACGCAATGCTTTGGCTTCGATTTGACGAATACGTTCACGAGTAACGTCAAACTGTTTACCAACTTCTTCTAGAGTGTGGTCAGTATTCATATCGATACCGAAGCGCATACGTAGAACTTTGGCTTCGCGGGCGGTTAGGCCAGCAAGTACCATTGTTGTTGATTCACGCAAGCCTTCAATGGTGGCAATATCAATTGGAGATTCAGCACCGTCGTCTTCAATGAAGTCGCCTAGGTGTGAATCTTCATCATCACCAATAGGGGTTTCCATCGAAATAGGCTCTTTAGCAATTTTCAGAACCTTACGAATCTTGTCTTCTGGCATATCCATTCGAGCTGCTAGCTCTTCAGGTGTCGCCTCACGACCCATTTCCTGAAGCATTTGACGAGAGATACGATTAAGTTTGTTAATCGTTTCAATCATATGCACAGGGATACGTATAGTGCGTGCCTGATCCGCAATTGAGCGAGTAATTGCCTGACGAATCCACCATGTAGCGTAAGTTGAGAACTTGTAGCCACGACGATATTCAAATTTATCAACCGCTTTCATTAGGCCGATGTTACCTTCTTGAATAAGATCCAAGAACTGTAGGCCACGGTTAGTGTATTTTTTCGCTATAGAGATAACCAAACGTAAGTTGGCTTCAACCATTTCTTTTTTCGCACGGCGAGCGCGAGTCTCACCGATAGAAATACGACGGTTGATTTCTTTAAGCTCAGCAATGGTTAAGCCTGTTTCTTTCGTCACTGCACGAAGTTTACGTTGGCTGCGCATAAACTCAGCTTCGTTTTCTTCTAAGGTTGCAGCGTAATCCGCGCCCGTTGCAATTTGTTCTTGAAGCCAATCAGGATTGGTTTCATTGCTTGGGAAGCGTTTCAAAAATTCTGTTCTTGGCATGCCGGCTTTACGCACGCACACTTGCATGATTAGGCGTTCTTGTTCACGAACTTTTTCCATGCGAGAGCGAACACGATCAATCAAATCGTCAAACAGTTTTGGAACCAGTTTGATCGGCGCGAAGCTGATGCTCAATTCTTCTTGCTTGCTTTTTACAGCTGGATCTTGTCGATCTTTCGTTTCTAGCAAGATTTTCAGCTCTTCGTAAATGCGTGAAATATCGTTGAAGCGCAGTGCCGTTTCTTCTGGGTCTGGACCGTTATCGGTTTCTTCTTCGCTGGTTTCGGTGTCATCATCATCGTCGTCACTGTCAACCGAATCTTCTTCGATAGCAGGCTCGTCCGCTAAGGTCTCTTCGAAAACAGGCTCTTCGCCATCGCCATCGATAAAGCCACTGAATATGTCGCTTAAACGGCCTTCTTCTTCTTGCACTTTTGAGTAAGCATCAAGCAATACGTCTACTGCGCCAGGGAAGTACGAAATGGCCGCCATGACTTCACGAGTACCTTCTTCGATACGTTTTGCAATGGCGATTTCGCCTGCGCGAGTCAGTAGCTCAACGGTTCCCATTTCGCGCATGTACATACGCACTGGATCTGTTGTTCGGGTGATATCACCTTCTACGGCCGCTAACGCAGCAGCAGCTTCTTCAGCCGCGGCTTCGTCTGTGGCATCACCTTCTTCCATAAGAAGGTTATCTTTATCAGGAGCAACTTCAGAAACCGTGATGCCCATGTCGTTGATCATGGCAATAATTTCTTCTACTTGCTCCGGGTCTGAAAGGTCATCAGGTAGATGGTCGTTAACTTCTGAGAAAGTTAGGTAACCTTGTTCTTTACCTTTGGAGATCAGCTCTTTGAGACGTGACTGTTGAGTGTCTGGCATTCGACAACCTATCGTTAGAAATTCATTTGGGAGTTTAGCAAGCCGCGGATTATAACAAAATCAATCACTTTTATCCACCAAATCCTTAGATTTTTGAATGAAAAGTAAGCAACATTTAAGATTTTTTTTGCCTAATTAGATCCATCAAATTTCGCAGTTCTTGCTGACTGTTAATATCCTTTATGGATTCATTTCCCTTGTTTTTCAACCGTGCAATGCTGCTATTTAATCCAAGATTTTTTTCTAGCGTTAGAATCATATCAAGCACTTCTTGCTGTGCGTTGGTGATTTTTTGCTTTGTTATGGCGTCTTTGTGGTTCAATAATGCGTAAATAGAAGAAAGGGTGAAAGAATCTGTTATCTCGCTTAAAAGATTTCCGGTGTTTTTTGTTGGATTTTTGGTGAAAAAACGCCAAATTTTACAAAAAACTTGTAGCTCTTCGCTTGCTTGGTTGATCAGTGGCTCTGGTATATCAATTTCTTTGGCTATGTGTGGGTGCAGCAAAAGACACAGTGTGGCTTGTTTAATTTGACTTAAGCTAGGCGCTGCTGGCGGTAAGGCGGGTTCGTCATTATAAAACTTACCTTTAGAGAAAGGCTTTTTACCAAATGGCTTTTTGAATGAGCTTTGAGCTTTCTGCTGGGTGGCCGGAATGGCGTGATCTGTGTACTGGTAATCATCATAGTTACTATGGGATGGTTCATAGTCGTAATGACTTAAATCTGGAAGATCGTCACTGTAGTTTTGAGTAGGCTGAGTATGGCCTTGTTGTGGCGTCTCGTTGGATTCTGTTGAAATGTGCTGACGTCGAGCTTTAAAAACAGTGTTGCTTAATGTTTCGCTGTCGATGCCAGACTGTTCACTTAATTGGCGAATCAACACAGACCGAAAGGTTAGCTCTTTCGGAATCTCTCTAATCATCTCCATAGCGTTGCGAGCAAATTGAGCTTCGCCTTCCTCGTCGCCCAAGGTGACTTGATTCCGTGCGTGTTCAAACAGTACATGGGAGAGAGAAGAGGCGTCTTCTAAGCGATGATTGAACGCTTCTTTGCCTTCCTTTCTGACGAGAGAGTCTGGATCTTCCCCTTCGGGCAAGAATAAGAATCGTACTTGCTTTTCATCTTGCATCACTGGAAGCGAAGCTTCTAAGCCTCGAATTGCAGCGGCACGACCCGCTTTGTCGCCATCAAAACAAAGTACGACTTTGCTGACCAGTTTAAACAGTTTACGTATGTGCTGACTGTTGACGGATGTGCCAAGCGTTGCAACTGCATTGGTTATGCCGTGTTGCGCTAATACAATCACGTCCATGTAACCTTCGACGACCAGAATTTGGTCGAGTACAGGCGTATTCTGTTTTGCTTCAAATAAGCCATAGAGTTCTTGGCTTTTTTGGAAAACGGGCGTTTCTGGGGAGTTTAAGTATTTGGGTTTTTCATCGCCAAAAGCTCGTCCACCAAAGGCGATGACTCTGCCTCGCGAATCACGAATAGGAAAAATGATCCGATCTCGAAAGCGATCGTAATAGTGACCTGGTTGGTCTTTTTTCTCTATCAGCATGCCGCCAAGTAGAAGTTGTTCTTGGCTTTCGGCGCGGGTGCCGACTTTTTTAAGTAGGTTGTCCCAGCCTGGTGGAGCATATCCTAGGCCAAAGACTTTGGCTATTTGGCCTGATAAGCCACGATCTTTTGATAAATAATCGGTGGCTTTTTTCTTGTCTGGGTGTTGTGTTAATTGCTGTTGATAGAATTGCGAGCTTTCAGAAAGTCGTTTGAGTAATTCTGCGTTTTGCTCGTACCTGTCTGGTGCGCCTTGTTCTCTGGGTACTTCCATTCCAGCGTCTTTGGCAAGCGCTTCAATGGCTTCAACAAAGTCTAAATGATCATGCTCCATGACAAATGAAATAGCGTTACCGCCAGCACCACAACCAAAGCAGTAATAGAACTGTTTGTTTGGATTTAAGCTGAAAGAGGGGCTTTTTTCATTATGGAAAGGGCATAGGGCGCTGTAGTTTTGCCCTGTTTTTTTTAGGCTGATGCGAGACGCAACCACATCGGTTAGATCGGTTCGAGCTAACAGTTCATCAATAAACTGATCAGGAATACGTCCCGCCATTGTATTAGCCTAGTTGTGCTTTAACTTGTTTGCTGATTTGTGCCATGTCGGCACGGCCTTGTACTTGTGGTTTCACAATGGCCATAACTGCGCCCATTTGTTGCATAGAGCTAGCGCCAGTTTCGGCAATCGCCGCTTTGACGATCTCACCGACTTCTTCGTCAGTCAATGGTGTTGGTAAAAATTCACTAATGATGACCATCTCTTCCTTTTCTACGGTAGCTAGATCTTCACGGCCACCGTCAATGAATTGTTGGTAAGAGTCTTTACGCTGTTTGTTCATTTTATCAAGAACGGCCAACACGCGCGCGTCATCTAGTTCAATGCGTTCATCAACTTCGATTTTCTTGCATTCAGATAAAATGGTGCGAATCACGGTTACGCGTTGTTTTTCTTTAGCGCGCATAGCGGCCTTTAGGGTGTCTGAGATGTGCTTTTTTAAATCTGACATGTTGTCCTCTTTATGAATTATAAGCAAAAAAAACGGCTAGTTGATTAACTAGCCGTTCTTTTATAAACCTATTTGCTAAAAGCATATAGGCAAACATTTGTTTTTAGCAAAGTGCCAAACGGCAGATTGGCCTAGTACAAACGTTGGAATTTCTTCTGCTCACGAGAAACTTTCTTAGCGTGACGTTTTACAGCAGCTGCTGCAGCACGTTTGCGAAGAGTTGTTGGTTTTTCGTAGCATTCACGACGACGAACTTCAGCCAAAACACCTGCTTTTTCACAAGAGCGTTTGAAGCGACGTAGAGCGATGTCAAATGGTTCGTTATCTTTTACTTTTACAGCTGGCATGTTATTACCTTCAATAATATTTTTTTAAAGTTTAAGTATTCACAAAAACGGCGTGAATCATACCCGTATTTACTGGGCTTTCAAAGCGCGCTTTTGTTGAACAGAGTGTGATTCAGTATGAATCGATTTTTCTGAGCCAAAGGCTCAACCCTGAACAGACTATTGTCGCGTCTGTAACGGTATTCATTTTTTAAGAGGGTGTTTGGGTCGCCATTTAACTGATATAAGAAGTCTTTACTTCAGTACGTCAGAATCTATGTGCCAAACTAGAAAAATCACCTGCCTTTTAATTTAAACATTTAAAACGCGCGCATTATAATGCTTTTGTTCCTCTGTGTCTAATTTCATTTAGCCTGCGTGTTAAGTAGTGACGCTTAACTCTGCAATGGATGGCACAGATAAGGTACAATGCGCTCAAATTATTGAAGAGATTATTCTGATGAAAGTATTGGGATTAGAAACCTCTTGTGACGAGACTGGTATCGCTATTTACGATACCGAAAACGGATTGTTAGCTCACAAGATTTATTCTCAAATTGCACAGCATGCTGAGTACGGTGGCGTCGTGCCTGAATTGGCGTCTCGTGATCATGTTCGTAAAACCTTGCCGCTG
The DNA here is from genome assembly GCF_005222245.1 of Marinomonas sp. FW-1. Lineage (NCBI taxonomy): Bacteria > Pseudomonadati > Pseudomonadota > Gammaproteobacteria > Oceanospirillales > Oceanospirillaceae > Marinomonas > Marinomonas sp. FW-1. The sequence continues at coordinate 839,984 of NZ_CP025987.1, forward strand.
ATTGATGAAGTGTTGCAAGAAGCGGGAATGAAAAAGTCGGAATTGGACGCGATAGCCTACACCAGTGGTCCTGGGTTAGTTGGCGCCTTGATGGCTGGGGCAACGATTGGGCGTTCTCTGGCGTATGCTTTAGGGATTCCTGCTTTGGGTGTTCATCATATGGAAGGCCACCTTCTTGCTCCTATGTTAGAAGAGTCTCAACCTAAAATGCCTTTTGTTGCTTTGCTGGTTTCTGGTGGTCACACACAGTTAGTGCGAGTGGATGGTATTGGTGAGTATCGTTTGTTAGGTCAATCCCTTGATGATGCGGCTGGTGAGGCTTTTGATAAAGCCGCTAAGATGATCGGATTACCTTACCCTGGTGGGCCACAAATAGCCGCATTAGCAAAACAGGGTGATCCTAAATCAGGGTTGAAATTTCCTCGCCCGATGACGGATCGCCCTGGTTTGGACTTCAGTTTTAGTGGTTTAAAAACCGCATTTTTAACAGCGGTTCATGATGCCTTAGATAACGAGTGTTGTGATGAGCAGTTTAAAGCGAATGCGGCTTTGGCATTTGAAACGGCGGTCGTGGATACTTTGGTTATTAAGTGTCGTCGAGCTTTGGAAGCGGAAGGGCTGAAACAGTTGATTATTGCTGGTGGCGTGAGTGCCAACCAGCGTTTGCGTGAGCAGCTTGAAACCCAGCTTAAAAAGATAAAGGCGAATGTCTTTTATGCGCGCCCAGAGTTTTGTACGGATAACGGCGCCATGATTGCCTATGCTGGTGCTCAGCGTTTGTTGAATGGTCAGTCCTCAGAGTTAAGTCTGTCGATACGTGCGCGTTGGCCTCTATCCGAATTACCTCCTTTGAAGGGATAAAAAATGCAAGATTTGGTGTTCATTGAAGGTCTTAAGGCTCAAGCAGTCATTGGTGTTTATGACTGGGAAAAAAAGATCCAACAAGATTTGGTGTTTGATTTGGAAATGGAGCACGACAATCGTGTTCCTGCTGAAACAGACGATTTGGCTAAAACGTTAGATTACGAAGCGATTTCTAATTACATTTTGACTTTCTGTGCAGAGCGTCAATTTGAATTGATTGAAACCTTGGCTGAGCATTTGGTTGGTGAGTTGATTGGGCAGTTTAAGTTAAATGCTGTCACATTAACTTTGCGTAAGCCGGGCGCTGTACCTGCAGCTAAGGCTGTTGGCGTGAAGATTCACCGTAAGTCTGCTGTTACTTACTAGTTACTCTGTTTCAGCGGACAAATGGGGATAGGGTTTTATCGAGCGCATCCGCACGGGCTTGTTTTAGTGCTTGCCCAAGCTCTGCACCACTTAAGCCTAGCTTCATTAGGCTTGCTGCATTAATTGCTGCGATAGTAGTGCGTAGCAATTGCCAGTCCTGTGGTTTGCTATTGGTTAACAAGCTTAGAACCTCAATCAGTAAAACAAATGGTTGAGGTTTTTTTATGGCATTAACGGAGGTTAACCAGTTTTCCCATGCGACAGAGTCCATAGGGATGCGTTGGTTTTCTAAAAAAGCGCGAGTTTGCTCGGCAAGAACCTTAAATTGGTTAGGGCAGCGAATGCGTTGATGCAGTTGGGTTAACGTCTCAAGAGGGGTGTCTTTGCAGAGAATAGCCCAACGCTGAGCAGGTGTGAGTGTGACTTGCTGTAAGATATCGACGAGAGACTGGTTGTTTTTCCATACGAGTTCTGGAAAGAGTTTGTCGAGCGCGTTCGCGTCCTTTAATACCGAAAAGAACACATTGGAATCTTGAGTATTTAACGCTTTTTCCAATTCTTTCCAGATGCGTTCAGCGCTTAAGGTAGAAAGTTCTCCGGACGCGCTTATTGTTTGCATCAATAGCATGGTTTCTGGGGCGATGGTGAAGCCAAAGTGATGAAAACGAGCGGCAAATCGGGCGACCCTTAATACTCTGAGTGGATCTTCAATGAAGGCATTTGATACATGGCGAAGCACTCTATCATGTAAGTCTTTTTGCCCATTAAATGGATCGATTAGTGTGCCATTTTCATCTTGCGCAATGGCATTGATGGTCAGGTCTCTGCGTTCTAAATCTTCTTCCAGGCTGATATCCGGCGAAAAGTCACAAATGAACCCAGTGTAACCTTCGCCTTGTTTTTTCTCTTTACGGGCAAGGGCGTATTCCTCTTTATTCTTAGGGTGTAAAAAAACAGGGAACTGCTTGCCAACTTGCTGAAAGCCTTGCTGTTCAAGTTGCTCTGGAATGGCGCCTGTAACAACCCAATCGTGATCGATTACGGGTAGCTCTAATAAAGCATCGCGAACGGCGCCACCAACGAGATAAACTTGATAAGGTTGTGACATTATTGATTAATTACCTGATTCACACTGATCTGGAAACATGGCGCTCCATTGACTAAAGCCACCATTCAATGAGTAAACTTCTTTGAAGCCTTGTGAGGCTAGATATTCTGCGGCACCTTTACTGCTGTTGCCATGATAGCAGCAGACAATAATGGGTTGTGCTTTGTCTGTGTTGTCGATGAAATCTTGTACGTTGTCGTTGCTTAGGCTTTTTGCATTTGCAATGCGGCTGGTTTGGAAGCTAGCCAAATCACGGATATCTACGATGGTTGCATTGTTTTCAATGATTGGGAGGGCGTCTGAAATATCGATACAAGTGTAAGTCATGATTTCTTCCGGTTGATGTTACAAGGTGTGCTAAAGCGTTGCATATCTTCAAGGCGTAAAGCCGTTAAACTTCCACCCCAGACGCAACCAGTGTCTAAAGCATGGATGCGACTTTTTTGGGTTTCCCCTTCTAATGCAGCCCAATGCCCAAAGACAATATGACAACCTTCAGGTAACTTTGTGGGGTAGTTGAACCAAGGAGCATAGCCTTTAGAGGCTGTGTCTACACCTTCTTTGGATTTTAAGTCGAGTCTACTGTTTTCATCGCAAAAACGCATGCGAGTAAGGTAGTTAGTAATCGCTCGAAGTCGATCTAATCCAGATAATTTATCTTTCCATAGATCTGGTTTATTACCATACATGGTCGCAAAATATTCATCAACAGTGTCTGATTGAAGCGTATTTTCGACTTCTTTGGACAAGGCGATCGTTTCTGCTAAATCCCAGCATGGGGGGATGCCCGCGTGGGTCATCACCGTATTAAGCTCAGCGTCGTAATGGCACAGTGGTTGGTGGCGCAGCCAATCCATTAATTCATCTCTGTCCCTAGCCGTTAGAATTTCCATTAATGTGTCGCCACGCTTTAATTTGCCATGGCCAAACGAAACAGCAAGCAAATGTAAGTCGTGATTACCTAAAACCACAGTGGCGTTATCGCCCAATGATTTAATAAAACGTAATGTTTCTAGTGACTCGTGACCTCGGTTTATTAGATCTCCCGCAAACCACAGCTTGTCTTGCTCTGGGGAATAATTGATTTGTTCTAATAACTGTACTAATGGGGTCAGACAACCTTGTAAGTCCCCAATTGCGTAAGTTGCCATAGGGAAACCTCAGTGAATCTGGTTTGGCACAGAGAGAGTGAAAGGGCGAACTTGAGCGTGAAATTCTGTGCCGTCATCGGCAAGAAATTGGTAGCTGCCATGCATACTGCCAACCACGGTATCCATTACTGTGCCGCTGGTATAGTGGAACGATTCCCCTGGTTGCAAATAGGGGTACTCACCAATTACGCCGCTGCCTTTTACTTCTTGAACTTGTTCGTTGCCATTGGTGATTATCCAATGACGTGTTTGCAGTTTGGCAGGTTCAGTTCCGCAGTTTGTAATGGATATGTGGTAAGCAAATACATAGCGTGACTCAGCTGGTGTAGATTGGCTTGCTATATATTCTGTTCGAACAGAAACCACGACATCATATTTTTCCATTCATCCTTCCTTGTTAAGGACGTAGTTTGTGATTCTAACAAAATCCTCTACATCCAATCGTTCTGGGCGTAGTGTTGGGTCAATGTTTACGGCTGCAAAATCATCATTGTCCAATACCCCTTTGTAGTTATTACGAAGGGTTTTGCGACGTTGTTGGAAACCGATGCGCACTATGTCTTCTAGTTTCTTAATGTCGTTGACAGGGTGAGGCGGTGTTTTGTACGGCGTCATTCTGACAATGGCTGAATCGACTTTAGGGGCAGGGTCAAAGGACTCTGGCCCAACAATAAAGAGAGATTCAACAGCGCAGTAATATTGCGCCATAACACTTAGCCGTCCATATAAGCTGTCACCTGGTCGTGCAGCTAGTCGATCAACCACTTCTTTTTGTAGCATGAAGTGCATGTCTTCAATAGCGCGGGCTTGGCTCAGCAAATGGAAGATCAGGGGCGTTGAAATATTGTAAGGTAAGTTACCAACAACTCGAATAGCTTGCTCTTCTGTGCTTAGGGAGGTGAAATCAAATTTCATCGCATCGGCTTCATGAACCGTTAGGTCTGGGTAGCGGAACAGATTCACTCTCAATATAGGGATCAGATCACGGTCAAGTTCAACCACGTCCATGCGCTCAGTGACGCTAATGATTCCTTCTGTTAGGGCACCTTTACCTGGGCCTATCTCTACGATACGTTGTCCTTTTTTAGGACCTATGCAGGCGACAATTTTTCGGATGACGCCGTGATCGTGAAGGAAGTTTTGGCCGAATCTTTTTCTGGCTTTATGGGGTTGTGGTTTGCTCATTTAGAAAACTTTTTCGCGTTATTTGCCATGTTAATAGCATGTTGAATGGCCACTTTTAGGCTGCCGTTACTTGCTTTGCCTGTGCCGGCTAAATCAATTGCCGTGCCGTGGTCTACAGATGTCCGAATAATAGGTAAGCCTAATGTAATATTAACGGCATTACCAAAACCTGAGTATTTTAACACAGGTAAGCCTTGATCGTGATACATGGCTAAAGCACAGTCAGCATCATTTAGGTATTTTGGGGTGAAAAGTGTGTCCGCAGGCAAGGGCCCAACAAGATTTAGTCCTTCTTGGCGAAGCTTATTAAGTGTTGGGATGATGACATCAATTTCTTCTCTGCCCAAATGACCGTCTTCACCTGCGTGTGGGTTCAGTCCACAAACAAGTATTTTAGGTGTTTTGATGCCAAATTTTTCTTGTAGGTCTTTGTTGAGTGCTTTGGTAACTAGGCTGATACTGTCTTCTGTGATTGCTGCTGATATGTCTTTTAGTGGTAAATGAGTGGTGACTAAGGCCACTTTCATTGCTTCAGTGGCGAGCATCATAACCACATGGGGAGATCGGCACTGGGCTTGAAAGAACTCAGTATGCCCAGAAAAATGCACACCGGTTTCACACAAAACGCCTTTGTGGACAGGTGGCGTGACAATGGCATCGAATGCTTTTTGAATACAGCCTTCACCCGCTTGCTTTAGTGTTTCTAACACATAAGGCGAATTTTCTACGTCTAGAATCCCTGCTGTCGCAGGTTTTGCTAGTTTTATTGGCAGAACACTAATAACACCTTGTCTATGGGGAGGCGCATCGTTCGCGTTACTTAGGCTTTGAATATTGGCCGATAGTCCTAGCGTTTTGGCTCTGTCTTTGAGTAATTCGGGGTCAGCAAGAACCACTAAGCGAGCAGGGAATTCCTGTTCGCTTAGTACGCTAATAATAATGTCTGGGCCAATGCCTGCCGGCTCCCCAGAGGTAATGGCAATAATGGGCAATGGCTCATACAGGTCGTTAGTCATCATTTGACCTTTAATTTTTGATATCGATGAAGGCATCAGCACGTAATTCATCCAGCCAATTTCCTAATACGACATCTTGTTTTTGAGCTATTAAGGCTTGCTCTGCATTACTACGTTTAACTTTGTCGCTAATGTCAGCTTCACGACGGCCTTCAACTTGAAGAATGTGCCAACCAAATTGTGTTCTGAAAGGCTTACTTATTGCCCCGATGTCGGTTTTATCCATCATCTCTTCAAATTGCGGAACCATTGTGCCTGGTGTCACCCAACCTAAGTCGCCCCCTTGTAAGGTCGAGCCTTGGTCTTCGCTGTATTCCTTGGCTAGTTCAGCAAAGTCCGCACCATTTTGTAACTTGGTATAAATTTCCTCAGCCAATTCTTTAGTTTGGGCCATATTTCTAATTTCATTGGCTCTAACAAGAATGTGTCGAGTCTTGGTTTGCTGTTGCAACGTTACATCAGGAGATCGCTTTTCTATTACCCACAAAAGGTGGAAGCCTGCATTGCTCTGTAGTGGGCCGATAAGTTGACCACTTTCTGACTCAAGAGCACGTACGAAGAGAGGTGGGAGCTGGTTTAATGGTCTCCAGCCTAAATCACCGCCTTCAATAGCGTATTGTCCATCAGAGTTTTCAATTGCCTGTTGGACAAAGTCATCTTCGGTCTGAATGTTTTGTGCGATGGCTTCTATTTTACTTTTAGCTTGCTCTGGGTCATTAGCTCGAATCAGTAAGTGACGTAAATGCACTTGGTCTTTTTCTTTAGTAATGCTGGTGTCAGAACTCAAATAGTCGTTGATTTCTTGCTCAGAAATGACAATGCGCTTTTTGATTATTTCTCTTTTGACGTTATTGATCAGGATCTCTTGCTCAATTTGTTCACGGTAGCGGGCATAGTTAATTCCTTTGCTAGCGAGGACATTTTTTAGCCCTTGAAGGTCTTGATTCATGTTTTTGGCAACACCAAGAATGGCGTTATCAACATCGGAGCTAGATACTCTCATGCCGACCTTGCGTGCGTAGTTTGCCTGCAGTGCTTCATCGATCATTTGGTTTTGAATTTGACGGTGAATATTGTCAGTCATAATGCCGCCGGGAACGCGTTCTTTCACAATTTCGAAGCGGCTTTGGATATCACTCTCTAAAATAGGCGTTGAGTCCACAATAGCGGAAATACCATCGATTTTTGTTGGCGCAGCGTGTAGTGATTGCAAGGGTAATAATGCAAATAAAATAAAAGAGAAAAAAGACAACTTCATGATTAATATCCAACGTTTCCTTGGTTCCAATAGTTATCAGCAATATTGGCTTCGCTGTTCGCTCGGCCGGCAGTGCTTAAACCACGTAAAATAAATTGTAAAAAGACACCTCTATCAAATACATTGTTATCGTTTAGCCAATCTTGATAGCTTAGCGATACTTTGATACAGCAGTTTTCATAACCTAACCCTACGATTTCCTTAGTCGAGTCTTCACGGTTGAAGTCATAGGTATATTGAGTGTACATAGACCAGTTTTGGTTAAGAGGAAATATCGTTCCAATGCTAGCTTGTTTGGCGTCATCATCTGGATCTGTGTTATTGATTGAATACAAATAGCTTAGATTGATTTTAACGTCATCCACGGGTTCCATAGAAGCAACAAGTTGGGCTAGGTTAACGTTTTGGTCATCTAGGTTATAGTTTAAGTTCGCAGTCAAACTGTAGTTATTGCCAAAGTAATCTGCGGAGGTTAATAAGTCGCTACGTTTAGCATCATCTACAGCGGTGTCTTTATTTGTGTTGCCATTAATACCAACATAACGATCTTCCAAATAAAAGACTTGTCCCGCTTTAAAAGCCCACTTTTCATTATTGTTTGCATCATATAGACGACTTTCGAGACCAAAGGTTATTTGCTCTGTATCACCAATACGGTCACTGCCGTTAAAGCGGGTGTGACTAAAGGCTTGAGAGTAGGTCATGGTCGGCTCACTGGCATCAAAGTTGGGAACCTGATTTTGATACTCAAACGGTGCATAAAGGTAGCTTAAACGCGGCTCAAGAGTTTGTCGTCTGGATGTTTGACCATCTAGAATTCGTCGTTCAAACAAGAGTGAGGAGTCAATATAGCTCGATAGATGACCAACGGTATTTGAGCTGTCGGTACTGGTTTTATAATCGTGCAGATCATAGTCACGGTACTGAGTTAGTAATCCTGGGCTAATGGTTCCCCAGCTATTACTAAAATTTAGAGCCAAATCTTGGTTGAGTACGACACGTTCGCCATCAAAGTCATCTTCAGCCGGATCATAAAAGTCGGTGTACTGTACGTTTACTTTGTAATCCATATAGGACGAAGTCATTTGATAAGAACTGTCGACTCTTGGTCGCCATTCAAATGGTTGATCGTCTGACTTATCTGGTGTCTGGTAAGTCAAGTAAGTGACCTTGTTGAAGAAATTGCCATTATTGAAAGCAAAGTACATGCTACGTTGATAATGGTCTTTCTCGCCAATGGAGGTGCTGTTGGCTTCTGGAAACTTATTGTCTGTTGGGTTTGCCTCTAGCAAAAAGCCTGCGTTGAAATAGTCATTAAATTTTTGTTTAGAGGTTAATTTTAATAGTGTCTGCTCACCTTCGTCATTATCCGAGAAAGTGGACTGCTCATAGGTTGTTTGTCCATAAGGGCTTAGGTGACGAAGCTCTAAGTCTATGCCTTCCCCTTTCTTCTGAATGAACTGAGGTGTAATCGTGGCGTCGTAGTTTGGTGCGATATTCCAGTAAAAAGGTGCAGAGAAACTGAAGCCGTCCGAGCCAGAGTAGCCAAACTCAGGAAATAAAAAGCCTGTTTGACGGGTGTCATCGAGTGGAAAGCGTAGCCATGGAAAGTAAAAAACGGGTATGCCAGCAATGCGTATTTGCACGTGTTTTGCCGTCCCAAATCCACTTTTGGTATCCAATTCAATCGAACTGCCATAGAGCTGCCAGCTTTCTTGGGTTGGCTCGCATGTAGTAAAGAAGCCTTCTTCAATGAAGATGACGCCCTCTTGGTCGTTCGAAAGAGACTTAGCTGCAACACGAGTGCCTGACTGGTGGTTTAAAAAAGTCGCATCATTGAATTCAGTTGTCCCGTTGCCATTATTTGAAATGTAAGCACTGGAGCTGCGTATTAATTGATTGTCTCCGCGCAAGGTGACATCGCCATTGGCGCGATAGTAGTCATCAGGAATACCTTCAATTGTATTGGCTGATAATGTCGAGTTGGGTTGGACGATCTCGGCCGCCCCTTGAAGGTGAATTACCCCCTTCTTGTCTCGTACAATCAAGTCACCACTTAAATTTGTCGTTTTGCTGTTGGTGGCTTGCCAGCTGTTAATATAGGCTCCCTGGCAATACTGATTGAGCTGAGCTTGTTGCTCCGCTGTCAGGGATTCTCTGGGTGTCCAGTCCCATTGGTCTACTTGCGCATTGGCAATAGGCAATATGAAAAGACTTTGAAAAAATAAAGCGTAGGTGCGTAAATGCTTAAACATGCAGGGTATACTTGTGCCAATAGTTATTGTCCGAAATCGGATACTGCCCGTAAGCGGGTCCACGTGTTAAGACAAATGATAATCTAAGCAGGCCTATAGGGGCTACCGATTCTGGAGAAATATCTTTATGTGGAAAATTGTTTGTGCAATTTTGGGTTATATATTAGCGGGCTTTATAGGCGCTTTGCTTGGTTTTATTGTTGGCGGTGTTATTGATAGGTCGCAGGCTGGAGGCTCGTTCGGTACGATTCGTAATGGTGCTACTGTGCGTCTTCAGCAAGAAACTTTTTTTCGTACATTGTTTCTTTTGATGGGGCGATTGGCTAAATCCGACGGACAGGTATCTGAAGCTGAGATCCAATTAGCACAGTCTGTTATGCAGCGTTTACGCTTATCTCCAGCGGCTCAAGAGCAAGCTAAGCAGCTGTTTAATGAAGGTAAATCTGCTAATTTTGATTTGGCTATTGTTTTAGATAGATTTAAACAGGTGGTTGGTCCTGGGGATCTGACGCGAACATTGTTAGAAGTTCTGTTGGTTTCTGCTTATGCTGACGGGCACTTTAGTGTTGAAGAAAAGTCGTTTGTTTCTCAGGTTTGCGCTCACCTTGGTGTGTCTGCCGCGGAATTCGAAGCGCTACATATTCAAGTGAAACAGCAAGCACATTTTCGACAAGGCTATCAGTCGTCTGCGAATGGCGCTGACTCAAAGGATTTGCTCAAAGCTGCCTATGAAGCGCTTGGGGTGACTGAAGATATGAGTGATGCAGACATTAAAAAAGCATACCGACGACTGATGAGTAAAAATCACCCAGATAAGTTAAGCGCCAAAGGTCTTCCAGATGAAATGATAGAGTTAGCAAAAGAGAAGACTCAAGAAATTCAAGCAGCTTATGAAATGATCAAGTCTGCTCGCAAATAACGAATCTGCTTAATGCTATCGCTATCTCACTCAACAGGGCTTTTATAAAAAAGCCCTTTTTTTATGTTAGGAAGCTGTTTTTGTTGCGTTATTTGAGTGGTGTTTTGTTTTAAAAAGCCACGGACGCGTTGAATGAGTAATTGTTTGCTGTTTTTACCAGTGACCCTGTCCGGTATTGCATCTATTTGAATGTAGCTAATGTCACTTTCTGTTCTTTGGTTGGCTGCTTGCTTTCGCCAAAGGGCAAACCTTTCACTGCCATTATTGTTTACATAATAGTCCAAAGTCGGTTTGCTTATTTGGCGGATCTTCTGGGCGTTTGTGTAATCAGATAGCGCAGTGGGGGACTCAATGTCGATTAAAATTAACGCTTCGCCAGCTTCTGGGTTCTCTGCTAAGAATGCAAGAGCGTAACTGGCACCTGTTTTGTAGCCAAGCAAGACGAATTGTTCTATGCCGTCTGTTCTTGCTCGATTCATTGCGGCTTCGACTCGTGCGAAAACGTTAGCTTGATTCGGCAGCCCTGTCGATTCTTGATTGTTGCTGTTCTCCAAAGGGCTGGTTTGAACAGGCGCTGCACGCTTTATGATATCAGGCACCTCTATGGCTAGAGTGCACCAGCTATGTTCAGGCAGTGCGTTACGTAATGGGCCAATGGCATCAGGCCAGTCGGGATGTTCATTGTCCGAATGCAGTAAAATGACACAGCCTTCCGTAGAGCGGGTCAAAGACGGATTATATAAGGTTAAAAACGACTCTCCATTTGCTTCCAAGGTTTGTATTTGGTGGTCTAACTGCCTTAAGGTCAACGTGCTTTTTAACGATTCTATCCGCGATGTTTGTGGTTTAGGAAGAACGTATTCTTGATCTGAGTCTTGTGGTGACCTTGATTCCGAATTGTTGTTATCAGTTGAAGCTTGAGACTCTTCAGCCAGCAAGGAGGGTGTATTCAAGCAAAGAAGTGCAATGATAACGTAGACTATGGCATTAATTTTCTTCATTGTTTTTCAATACTTCTTATAAAGGCCTTGTTAAAATACGGTCTACATTTTCATTATGAGACCTTTATTGTGTCACTGCTGGAGTCAGATATGAATGATTTTATCATCGCCCCTTCTATCCTTTCTGCCGATTTCGCTCGATTAGGCGAAGAGGTAGACAATGTACTGAAGGCTGGAGCCGATATCATACACTTTGATGTGATGGATAATCATTATGTTCCTAATTTAACGATTGGTCCTATGGTCTGTAAAGCTCTGCGCAAACACGGTGTGACCGCAGAGATTGATGTTCATTTGATGGTGAAACCTGTTGATCGTATGATCGGAGATTTTATTGAAGCAGGTGCTTCTATTATCACTTTCCACCCAGAAGCCAGTGAGCATATTGATCGCTCATTGCAGATGATCAAGGCTGGAGGATGTAAAGCAGGCCTAGTTTTCAACCCAGCGACCCCTCTAGATTATCTGAAATATGTATTAGATAAAGTTGATATGGTTTTGTTGATGTCTGTTAACCCAGGGTTTGGCGGTCAGTCTTTTATTCCAGGTACGTTAGATAAGCTGCGTGAAGCTCGTGCTTTGATTGATGCTAGTGGTTATGACATTCGCCTTGAGGTTGATGGTGGGGTGAGTGAAAAGAACATTGCAGAGATAGCTCGAGCGGGTGCGGATACCTTTGTGGCGGGGTCTGCTATTTTTGGTAAAGACGATTACAAGGCTGTTATTGATACCATGCGCAAAGAATTAGCGAGTGTACGTTAATGAAAACACCTAGCTATTTTTCAAAATGGTTTGAAGGTTGGCCAGAGTTGGTGTGTTTAGATCTAGATGGCACCTTGGTTGATAGCGTTCCTGATATTGCTGGCGCGGTAGATGCTTTTTTGGCTGAGCTTGGTGCACCTTTAGCAGGTGAGGAGCGTGTTAGAGGTTGGGTTGGCTTTGGCTCGGCTAAATTGATTGAACAAGCACTTGAGTGGGCAAAAGTTGATCCCGTAAAACAGGAAGAAGCATATCGTATTTTCTTAACGCATTATCATGCTCATTTGACTGACGGAACGATCCTATATCCGAATGTTAAAGCGCTGCTAAAAGCACTCAAGCATAATGGTGTGCCTGTGGCTTTAATTACGAATAAGCCCAGTGTTTTCGTGAAGCCTATGTTGGATCATTTTGAACTTACTGAGCAATTTGGCTGGTTGTTGGGTGGCGATACGTTGGAAGAGAAAAAACCGTCGGCGATGCCTCTGCTTTACTGCAGTGAATCCATTGAAGCCTTACCTGAAAACTGTTTGATGATAGGGGATTCAATCACAGACTTTAAAGCCGCAAGCAATGCTGGATTTAAATGCGCATTGGTGACTTATGGTTATCATCAGGGTGTTGATCTTAAAGCGTTAGGTGCTGACGCTATCATTGATGACTTGGCGGAATTATTAGTCTGAATGGTGGTTTAGGTTACACAAAAAAGCCAGACTGAAATTAGTTTGGCTTTTTTGTGTTTTATCTTTAGTTTCTACTTTTTCGCAGGCTGCTCTTGGCTAGATGGCTCATCAGGGGAGTGTTGGGCGTTCTTTGCCTGTTCTGACAGTAAAGTCATCTGGCTGTCGTTTGCCATATGCACTGTGTGAGTGGGGAAAGCGACTTCAGCGCCATGAGATTCTATAATTTTCATGGCTTTAAATAGCACGTCTTGTTTGACATTGTGATACGTTCGCCAGTCTACGGTTTTTGTATAAGCGTAAATAAAGAAATCCAGTGAAGAAGCGCCAAATTGGTTAAAGTTCACCATGTATATGTCGTTTGTATCGAGATCTTCATGATTTGCGATCATGTCTTTTATATCTGATAAAATGGTCGGTAACAGTCGAAAATCACTATAGCGCACGCCAATGGTTTCATTGATTCGTCTGTGTGTCATGCGTGATGGGTTTTCAACAGAAATCAAAGAAAAGGTAGAGTTCGGAACATATAAGGGGCGCTTGTCAAAAGTGCGGATGCGAGTTTGGCGCCAGCCTATGTGTTCAACTGTCCCTTCAATGTTTTTATCTGGTGAGCGGACCCAGTCGCCAATAGCAAATGGGCGGTCTAAGTAAACCATTAACCCGCCAAAGAAGTTAGCCAGTAAATCTTTTGCGGCAAAGCCTACGGCAATACCACCTACACCGCCAAATGCTAATACCCCAGAAATGCTATAACCTAGAGTCTGTAGTGCGACTAATACAGCGGTGATAATAACGGTTGCGCGTAATAACTTACTGATTGCACTGGCCGTTGTATAATCAACCTTGTTAGCCACTTTACTTGAGCTAATTAAGGTGCGCTCACTTTCGGAAATGCAACGTAAAACAAACCAGGTTAGCAAGGCGATAATACCGACTTCGCGGGTTGCTCTAATGAAAGATATGAAATTAGGGTCTAACTCTTTGCCAGATATTTCGGCCGCGACACTTAATCCAGCCAGCCAGATGAATACACCGATTGGCTTTTGTGCCGCATGAACTAAAACGTTATCCCATGGCGTTTTGGTTTTTTCTAGTTGTTTATCTATACGCATTAGAATGCGAGTGGCAATAAAGTTGACGGTGAGAGTGACGAGTACCACTAAAAAGACTCGAACGATCCAGTGCATCTTAGTATCACCTAGACCTAAATATACTTGCATTGTTTCCCAGTTCATTATTCTTACTCTACATCTTTTATGTTCGTGAATGGCTTGGATTAAATAATTGGTTTCGGCACTAGATAAGTAATAAGGTTCCTAGTCCCAAGAAAGCAACAAAGCCAGCAATGTCGGTTACTGTGGTTAAAATAACGGAGCCTGAAAGAGCGGGATCAACACGTAATTTATCTAGCAATACGGGAATTAAAACGCCAGATAAGGCGGCCATAACAATATTGACGATAATGGCTAAGCCAATCACCATGCCAAGCATTGGGCTTTCGAACCACCATAAAGTCACGATGCCAATGACAATCGCCCACAATATGCCGTTCAATCCTCCTACTTTTAACTCTTTGGATAACAGGGATTTCAAGTTGCTGCGAGTGATTTGCCCAAGAGCCAAGCCTCGAACAATCAGTGTGAGGGTTTGGCTACCAGCAATGCCACCCATAGAAGCCACAACAGGCATTAATACTGCTAAAGCAACGACTTGTTGCAGGGTGGCTTCAAATATTCCTATGAAAGCAGAAGCTAAGAATGCGGTTAATAAATTGATGCCAAGCCAAATGCCGCGAGTTGCTGCACTGCGTTTTACTGGAGCAAATAGATCGGATTCTTCGTTCAGGCCCGCTGTCGACATCTGCTGAGCTTCATATTCTAAGCGCCACGTTTCCATAGCGAGGCCTGCGTGAAAGCGCCCTAATAGAATTTGATTGTCATCCACTACCGGAAGGGCTGACAGTGAAGAGCGTTCAAGTAGCTCAGAGGCTTTGGTTAGCTCGGTGTTGGCGTTAATGAACGAGCACTCTTCATCAATCAGGCTAGAGATAGGTTCATGGCCTTGGGCTTTAAAGAGTTGGTCGAACTTTACACAGCCGACCCATCGTCCGGTTCTGTTTACTAGATAAATCATGTCTGTGTAATTTGGTGTGCTTTTCTTTAGCAGTCTCATAACTTCAGAGGCTCGAATGGACTGCGAAGCAATTAATAACTCGTGGTCTATCCAACGACCAACAGAGTCATCGTCGTAAACAATACCTTGTTGGTAATATTCACGTTGTTTGGTGTCCATTTGCTTTAACGCAATGTCTACGAGTCGATCGGGTAAGGAATCGGTTATTTCAAGTAGATCTTCTGCATCAACATCAGTGAAAAGTGCTTCAATCTCAGAATCATCAAGTTCTTTGAGCAATAGCTGACGAGATTCGCCACGCATCTCAACAAGAATATCCAATCTATTGGCTTGTTTGATGTTTGCCCATGCCTGTCTTCGTTGGGCAAGTGGTATTGACTCCAGTGCTAGCGCAACATCGTCTGGCGTTAGCTCTGAAATGGCCTTGTTAACGGACTCTGGAGAGTATTCGTCATGAATGAGGGTTTCTATGAGGGCGGCGACTTGGCTATGCACAGGGCATCCTTAAAACACTGAAAAATGATGTTAACAATAACATGCTTTTCAGTGTGTAACATAGTTGGGAGTGGATCAAGTAAGGTTCTGTTTTTACAAGGTTTTATTGAAAACCTTTCATATTGCTGAATAACTTAGTCAAATTGTAACGATAAATTTCTTACTGGGTGTGTTGAGAGAGGTGTTGAGGATGCGCTCTGGCGAGACAGGATCTTTCTGACAGTGTAGAATTTAGCGCACTTTAAATACAAGTGCGTGTTACTTGTTGGTGGGTTTTGTTTTTTGCGTGCCAGTTTCTGCGGATAATGGCATTGGTATAGGTCAATATGGTTTTTATAGGCGCGTTCCTTTTTTATGTTATTGATGATCGATAATTATGATTCTTTCACTTACAACCTTGTGCAGTATTTTCGTGAGTTGGGTGCGGATGTGCGAGTGTTTCGTAATGATGAGATTAGCGTTGAGGAAATTGAGCGTCTTTCACCTTCGCATTTGGTGATTTCTCCTGGTCCTTGTACGCCGAATGAGGCTGGGGTTTCTATGCCTGCTATTGCTGCTTTTGCAGGGAAAATTCCTATATTGGGTATTTGCTTAGGCCATCAAAGTATTGGTCAGGTCTTTGGTGGGGAGGTGATTCGTGCTAAAAATGTCATGCATGGCAAAACATCCTTGATTTACCATCAAAATACCTCGGTATTTTCTGGATTGCCAAACCCTCAAACCGCAACACGTTATCATTCTTTAGTGGTGTCTGCTGACTCTTTGCCGGACTGCCTTGAAGTGACAGCGTGGAGTCAAAATGCGGCTGGTGAACGAGATGAAATTATGGGGATTCGACACAAAACGCTTGCCGTTGAAGGGGTGCAGTTTCATCCTGAGTCGATTCTGACAGAGTCAGGTCATGCTTTGTTGGCCAATTTCTTAACGCGATAGTTTTAACAAGATAGGAGAGGCTGGTGGATATTCAAAGAGCAATTGCTGCAGTTGTTGAGCGCCATGATTTGAGCGGCGACGAGATGCGAATAGTGATGAATGACATCATGACGGGAAAGGCCACTCCAGCACAAATAGGCGGTTTTTTAATTGGCCTTAGAATGAAAGGCGAAACAGTCGAAGAGATTACGGCAGCAGCGCAGGTGATGCGAGAATTATCCAGCAAGGTAAACTTGAACCTTGAGCATGTTGTTGACACTTGTGGTACCGGTGGCGACGGTGGGAATTTGTTTAATGTGTCTACCGCGTCTGCTTTTGTTGTTGCTGCGGCTGGCGGTAAAGTTGCAAAACATGGTGGTCGTTCTGTTTCTTCTAAGTCTGGCAGTGCTGACGTGCTTGAGCAGGCAGGTATTTTTCTTGGACTTAATGCGGAGCAGGTTTGCCGCTGTGTGGAAGAAATAGGTTTAGGCTTTATGTTTGCTCCTAACCACCATTCAGCGATGAAGTACGCAGTCGGGCCACGAAAAGAGATGGCTGCGCGTACTATTTTTAATTTGCTTGGCCCTTTAACGAACCCAGCTAATGCAAAATGTCAGGTGATGGGGGTTTTTCATCAAAAATGGGTTCGTCCTATCGCTGAGGTATTAAAAGCTTTGGGTAGTGAGCACGTTATGGTTGTGCATTCAGAAGATGGTTTGGACGAGATTAGTATTGCGGCACCAACCTATGTAGCTGAGCTAAAAAATGGTGAGATTTTAGAATATAAAATATCTCCTGAGGATTTTGGCATCGCTTTGCAATCCATTGATACGATCCAAGCCTTGGATGCATCAGAAAGTCTAGCTTTGGTGAAATCCGCATTGGATGGCAAAGGGAAAATTAATCCTGCTAGAGACATTGTGGCTCTTAATGCTGGTGCGGCGATTTATGTCTCGGGTATCGCGGACACATTGGCAGAGGGTGTGAATATTGCGGAAGATGTGATCGGCGGTGGTACGGCCAAAGTTAAAATGTCGGAACTTGCTAGTTTTACACGCTGTTTTATGAGTTCAGACTCACTGTAAAGAATAGGAGCAATAGCCTAATGCAAATAGAAACACCAACAATTCTAAAGAAAATTGTGGAGCGAAAGTATGAGGAGATTGCTGAGCGTAAATCTCATACGCCTTATGGGAATCTAGAGGTGGCAGCTTCTGTAGCAAATGTTCATAACGCACCTCGTGGTTTTGCCCAAGCGCTAAGGCATCAAGTTGCCATTGGGAAAGCGGGCGTTATCGCGGAAATTAAGCAAGCTTCGCCTAGTAAGGGAATCATACGAGACCCTTTTATTCCAGGAGATATTGCCCGTTCCTATGAACGCTCTGGAGCAGCTTGTTTATCTGTTTTGACAGACAGTGACTTTTTTAAAGGGCATGAAGATTACCTAGTGGAAGCTCGTGCAGCTTGTAAGCTGCCAGTGATTCGAAAAGACTTTATTGTCGACGAATATCAGGTGTTAGAAGCGAGGGCGATAGGTGCTGACTGCATTCTTTTAATTGCAGCTTGCCTTGATGGTGAGAAATTGCGTGAGCTGGATCGAATGGCGCGTGATCTTGGTATGGATGTGCTTGTTGAAGTGCACAATCGTCCTGAATTGGAATTGGCTCTGGAGTACACTGAGACAGAGTTGTTTGGTATTAATAACCGTGATTTACATACGTTTGAGCTTAGTTTGAATCACACGTTTGAATTGATGGGCAGTGTGCCTTCCGATCGTCTTATTGTTACGGAAAGTGGAATCCATACTCGAGATGATGTTGCGATCATGCGCGAAAAAGGCATTCATGCCTTTTTGGTTGGTGAGGCCTTTATGCGTGCTGACGATCCAGGTGAAAAATTGGCAGAACTGTTTCAGTCTTAGTGGCGATGGTTTTAGTCTTGGCAAATTGAAGTAGGGTTGAACAATGAAGACAAATGTAAGTTGGCAAGAAGATGTGCATTTTACCGCTGAAACTGGCTCTGGTTTTAAAATAGAGATTGATGGTAATCAGACTGCTGGGCCAAGACCAATGGAGCTTTTGCTTGCAGGTTTGGGTGGCTGTACTTCTTATGATGTAGTTGGGATTCTTAAAAAAGCCCGTCAAGATGTGACATCATGTGTGGCTCAAATTGATGCGGATCGAGCGGATGCGGTTCCGGCTGTATTCACAGAGATTCGAGTGCATTTTGTTGTGACAGGTCGCAACTTAAAAGAAAGCGTGGTTGCGCGTGCAGTGAAATTATCGGCTGAAGAATATTGCTCTGCTTCTTTGATGTTAGAAAAAGGCGGAGTGAAGATAGTTCATAGTTTTGAAGTGGTTGAAGCTGAGTAAGGCGACAAACTAAAAGCGTGGATTTAGAAAGAGCCGTAAGGCTCTTTTTTTTGTGTCGGTTTCTAGATGTTTGGTGTCCCCACCAGGACTCGAACCTGGAATAGCTGCTTAGGAGGCGGCCGGTATATCCTGTTTACCTATGAGGACGTATTTGACGAAGTGTTTTATACATTATTTAGGGTTGGAATACAAATCCATGGTCAGTACAATATTGATTTGTATGGTTTTTTACGCTCTACCAAGTGTGTGCTTGCTGCTTATTGGGTGGGTCGAGCCTCTAGAGGTGTAGACTTTATTTTTGCTGTTATGGCCTTGCAGTAATTCAAAAAGGTGCTTATTGCGCTTCTGAAGGGTGTTAAGTACACGCGCATTGGTGTTGTTCTTAGTTTTGCATACTTGTAGGAGTGTTTCGCACTCATTCATGAGTAAGCGTACATTGTCTAATGAACTGTCTTGTAAATTTAACCAGTGTTTGAATTCTTCTTCGGTAGGTTTTTTTCTATCTACGACATCAAATTTAATGAGAATGTTGACTCGCTTCTCATTAAGTTGATTCATTTCATCGAGGAGGGCTTGTTTTTGCTCTGCTATATTAATAATGGTGTCACTGTCCGACTCGCCATAAGCAAAGCGTTCTTCATCAAGAAGCGCAGAAAGTTTTTCTAGTACCTCTTTGCTTCTGATGAATATTGGGGCGATAGGAATCATAAGGCAAACCGTTTGCTGGGTGCATTGAACTTATAGCTTAGAACAATGAATCCATAGAAGCCATGTTGCTTGCTAGCTTTTGCGTGTCGATCTTGTACTCGCCAGAAGCAATTGCTTTCTTGATTTGCTCTACTTTATCCATATCAACATCTGGTAAGTTGTTAATTTTCGCTTGCTGGCTCTGCAATGTTTGCGCAGTTCCGCTTAATTTTACGGTATCTTCAGCAAGTGTGCCGCCACTTTGCACAGCGTTGTTTTTAGCTGTTGCATTGCCTGCTACATCGTCTTTCTGAGATCGTTCACTTTTGTTTATAGTGTTTTGATTGGATAGACCTGTAAAATGTATTGCCATTGGGTTTTCCGCCCTTTAATAATTTGCCTGTCTATATTGTCGGCAGAGTCTAAGAGAACTTTAGTAAAAACTTCATAAAAGAATTTACTCGTTACACTTGTAGAATAATCCTTGTTCAATAGTTTACAAGAACTTCACTGTCAGTTACAACTTTGGCGTATATAATTCGTTCAGAACTTGTGTTTTTTACTCTGATTTGTTGACCTTTTACACCATTTTCTAGAGCAACACCGTTCATTCTTACTATAATAGTGCCACTGCTTGCGGTAATAAGTACAAGGTCTCCCTTTTTTACCAGTGTTGGTTGGTTGGTTAGGTCATCAGTTATGAATGTGTTGATTCGGAGGTTTCGTGCAGCAATCAAGCCGTACGGAGGGTTTTTTAGAGTAAAAACATCGCCTCTTAATGTTGATATGTCGACTTCGCCAACGTCTGTGTTGGACTGATTGATCACTTGTCCGCGATTGATTGGTGTTATGGTTTTTACGGCTGAGATTAAGATGCTTTGTGTGACTGGAATGTAAGACTTCCAAGTGGGCGACTGGCAGCTGATTTCATAATTTGTACGTTTAATTGCTTCTGGCCGTTGATTGTTGATTTGGATTGAACCACTTTCGCAGTCTGGCAGATAGTTTAGAGCAGCAAGATTGTTTAGCGAGATAGTGATAGCGGCATCAGGGTATATTTCTGACAGCCGAGGGATCTCTACTTGGTTGATATAGAGGTTAATTTGCTCTTCTAGAGAAGCGGCAAAAGTTAATCCTGTTTGGAAACAAATGAAGGCTATACTTAGCCTTATGATTCGCATGATTTGCTCTCTTTGTTTATTATTGCTTGATTAATAAGATAGTTAGTAAAAAAATAGAATTCACTTTATCATCGGATGATGCATTTTAACAATTTTGAGGTAATACCTCAGTATATGTTTTTACATTCTGGAGGCGTTTATGGCTGGAGTTTTGGATACTGTTAACCAACGTACACAGCTCGTAGGGGAAAACCGACTTGAATTGCTGTTGTTTCGCTTAAATGGTAAGCAGATTTACGGTATTAACGTCTTTAAGGTAAAAGAAGTACTACAGTGCCCTAAATTGACCACTATGCCTCATAGCTCCCCTGTGGTTAGAGGGGTGGCTCATATTCGTGGTGGTACAATCCCTATTTTAGATTTAGGTTTGGCTACGGGTGCAAGCCCTATTGAAAACATTGCCCAGTGCTTTGTCATTATCACGGAGTATAATCGCCGCATTCAAGGGTTCTTGGTACGAGGCGTTGAGCGCATTGTAAACATGAACTGGAGTGATATTCAGCCACCACCAAAAGGGTTATCAAACGATAATTACTTGACGGCTGTTTGTCAGGTAGACAAAGAGATGGTCGAAATCATTGATGTGGAGCAAATTCTTTCTGAAGTTGCGCCAACCCGTCAAGACATTTCGGCTGGTATTGTTGATAACAGCGTGACTGAAAATGCCCAAAAACACCATATTCTTATTGTGGATGACTCTTCTGTTGCTCGTAAGCAGATCAAGCGCTGTATGGAGCAAGTTGGCTTTGCAACAACCGTTTTATGTGATGGTCGTGAGGCGCTAGATTATCTTCAAACTTTGGTTGCAGATGGCAAGGATGTTACGAAAGAATTTTCCATGGTTATTTCAGATATTGAAATGCCAGTAATGGATGGCTATACATTAACGACAGCGATTCGTAATGACAGTCGCTTACAGGATCTATTTATTCTTCTTCATACTTCTCTAAGTGGCGTCTTTAATGAAGCCATGGTTAAAAAAGTGGGTGCAGACGGATTTTTAGCGAAATTCCAACCTGATGAGCTTGCTCGATTGGCAATAGAAACCGTTCAAGTGCAATCGGAATAATATTTAGTCTCTCTTAGGGTAGGCTTTATTTATTGAATCTGGAACGTATGGAGTTTTAATGCTCAGTAGTACAAATACAATTACGCCGAATGGTTATATCAGGTTCAGGGACTATCTGCAGAAAGTTTGCGGAATTTCGTTGAGTGATAATAAGCAGTATTTGGTTGCTAGTCGTTTAGGAAAAATCTTAGAAAGAGAAGGTTTTTCTAAAATAGAGCAACTTGTAGATGCTTTAGAGAAATTTGGCGGCTCCAAATTGAAAGAAGAAGTCATTAATGCAATGACGACGAATGAAACCTTGTGGTTTAGGGATACCCACCCGTTCACTATTTTGAAAGAGAAGGTGTTGCCAGAAATGACGGCATCTCCTTTGAGAATTTGGTCGGCTGCTTCCTCAACTGGCCAAGAGCCATATTCTATTAGTATGGTGATTGAAGAGTTTAAATCCTCTCGACCAGGTGCCTTAAAAGCGGGTGAAAAGATAGTTGCTACAGATATCTGTACAAATATTTTGAAGCATGCCAAGCAGGGGGAATACGATAGCTTAGCAATCGCTCGAGGTCTTGGTGCAGATTTGCAAAAGCGTTACTTTGATAAAGTGAATGACACAACTTGGAAGATTAAGCCGAACTTGGGTGCACGTGTTGAGTTCAAGTACTTGAACCTAATAGAGTCGTTTTCTATGTTGGGCAAGTTTGATGTGATTTTTTGTCGAAACGTACTGATTTATTTTACTGTCGACCTGAAGCTAGATATTTTGAAAAGAATGCATGCTTCCCTTAAGCCAGGTGGGTATCTGTTTCTTGGTGGCTCAGAAGCGTTAAGCGGTCTGTCCGATTATTTTGAAATTGTTCAATGTCACCCTGGGATTGTTTATAAAGCTAAGGCTTTATAAGTACTTTTCACTTCTTGTTCTTAAAATAGCCTGTCCTTTTTGGATGGGCTTTTTTGTCTCTTCTGTTCTATCTTTAAGTTTGCCGCTTTTTGCCGTGACGCTGATTAATTTAACTAACTGTTTGAAAAATATGGGTTTTATTTTTTGGCATCATAATTGCTTTATCTACACCATATCAATTAAGACTCGTTTTATTGAGGGCTAGATGGCTATTTCTTTTTCGAAAGCATTTGCAGGGCATGACAAAGCGCTTGAGTTCCGAAGCGCGAGAGCGGCTGTGCTCGCAAACAATATTGCTAATGCGGATACGCCAAACTATAAGGCGAGAGATATCTCGTTTGACTCTTTATTAAATGACGAAAGTAATAAGTTGAAGCTTGCAGGCACTAACTCCCGCCATATTGCTGGAGAAGGATTTGCTGGTGAGCCTGAAGGGTTGCTTTATCGAAATGCTAATCAGCCTTCCCTAGATGGTAATACAGTGGACATGCAAAGAGAGCAAGCAGAGTACGCGCAGAACTCAATGCAGTTTGATACTAGTTTTATGTTTTTAGACCGAAAAATTAACGGTATGAAAAAAGCACTTGTTGGGAATTAATAACGATGTCTTTAAGTAATATTTTTGCAATTTCTGGATCTGCTATGAGTGCTCAAACTGTACGTTTGAACACGATAGCCAGCAACATGGCTAACGTCGACAGTGCGGCAAGCTCAGCAGATCAGACATATCGTGCCCGCAAGCCGGTTTTTTCTCAGATGATGAACGATAGTATGCGTGAACGCGGTTGGGGAAACGTTAAAACAGATAATAGCGGTGCAGGCGTTGGGGTGAAAATCGATGGTATTGTGGAGTCAGATGCGCCTTTGCAACCACGTTATGAACCAGATCACCCAATGGCGAACGATGATGGCTATGTGTTTTACCCTAATGTAAATCCGATGGAAGAGATGGCCGATATGATGTCGGCTTCTAGATCTTTTCAAACGAATGTAGAAATTATGAACTCCGCAAAAAGTATGATGCAGAAAATGCTCACGCTTGGGCAGTCATAGGAGCTGATTTATGGCAAATATCTCTGATACAAAAGGTCTTGGCGGTCTAATCTCGCAATACGGGACGGATGCTGCTAAGTCAAAAGCTGGTATTGAGAAGCCTGAAGTAACCAAAGAAGAGGCTGCGTTAGCAGATCAAAACGTCTTCTTAAAATTATATATAGAGCAGTTAAAAGGCCAGGATCCAACGGCGCCACAGGATACTAATGATATGGTGGCCCAAATGTCTCAGTTTAGCTCTCTAGAAAGGCTGACGAGCATATCTGATCAGCTTGAAAACATGGCGACTTCATTGACCTCCAATCAGGCATTAAGTGCCTCCACGTTGGTTGGTAAATCGGTGTTGATGGAAGGCAGTAAGACAAAAGTAACGGAAAGCTCGGAAGAGGTGCCGTTAAGGGTTGTTATACCTGAAAACTCTCAGGCAGCAACACTGAAAATTTATGACGCAGACAATCGTCTTGTACGTACAGCAACGCTGAACGATGCCAACTATAAGTGGGACAAGAAAGACGATGACGGAAATGTTTTGCCGCCTGGTGAATATCGCTTCTCCGCTTTCTCTACAAACGATAAGGGGGAGGTTTCTGCGATGAATACTCGCTTGCCTGCCCGTATTCAGGGAGTCACCATTAATGGTGAAGATGGAACGGCTTTGAATGTAGAAAATCACGGTAAAATTAAACTTACAACTGAATTAGAAATATTAGGGTGATTGGAGAGCATTATGGGATTCAATACTGCATTATCAGGCATTAAAGCTTCTGCCGATTATTTAAGTGTTACGGGTAATAACATTGCCAACGCCGATACGACGGGCTTTAAAAAGTCACGTATTGAATTTGATGACCTCTACAACACCAGTGTTTTAGGTGCCGGAAGTGGTAACAGTATTGGTTCTGGTGTCAGTGTGAGCAAGGTTTCTCAAGAATTTGCTCCTGGCAACTTATCTTATACAGACAACAACCTTGATTTAGCGGTTGATGGCACTGGCTTTTTTGTCTTGGATGCTGGGGTTGCGCAATCTTACACGAGAGCGGGTAATTTCAAGTTAGATGAGAATGGCTTTCTTGTGACTAACACGGGAAGTAATGTTCAAGGCTACAATGCTGTAGATAATGTGGTGGGTGGTAATTTAGAAGACCTCAAAATTCCAACTGATCGAATTGCGCCTGAAGCGACATCTGCGATGGAGTTGAAGGTGAACTTGAATTCAGACAGTAAGGACGTTCCGCCGTATATTAGTGCTGATTTTGATCCGATGAATCCTGACTCTTACAATTATACCCAGACGCAGGGTGTTGTTGACGCGAATGGCCAAACGCACGTTGTTACCTATTACTATTCAAAGAGTGAGTTGCCTAATACCTACAAGGTCAATGCGACGGTAGACGGCAACATGACCGATGATGCTGGTGTTCCTTTCTTAGCGGAAACTTTTGCTACGTTTAATACAGCAGAAGGCGGTGTTGATTATAATGGAGATGGTATTCCTGAGCAGCCAAATCAGTTGCTTTATATTGGCGCTGCTGAGCCGGGCGCTGGAGACATCGCGGCGTTAACTCAAACGCCTTTGACGCTTAATGGCACTTTGGGTGGGGTGGCGATTACAGCTACGCTGGCTCCTGATGAAGTGCGTAATCATAGTTCTGTTGCCCGCGAGGCGTTTGATCCGCTAAATATTGATACTTATACTTACGGTAATACTAGAACAGTATATGACTCCTTAGGTGGCGCTCATACAATGGGGTATTACTTCATTAAGCAAGGTGAGAATAATAATTACGAACTGCGCGTCACATTGGATGGAGAGGAAAGTTATGTCGATCCGCTTACCGGTAATGACACGCGTTTCTTGAAAGAAAAGACAATGGTTAGCTTTGACGCGGCAGGTAATTTGATGGGGACCTATCGTGGTGTTGCTCCTTATGATATTGCGCAACCTATCGCTTTAGAGATTACAGGGTTAGACCCATCTAACCGAGGTAAGGTGGTGGAGCTGGATATGGTTGGTTCTACTCAGTTTGCGTTAGAGAATACCGACACCTTTGAGCAAGATGGATTCTCTGCAGGTGAATTGCAGGGTGTTTCATTTGATGATGACGGCATGTTAACGGCAACTTACACCAACCAACAAACGGCAATACTTGGCCAAGTTGCTTTGGCAACCTTTGATAGTACGGATGGACTTGTCCCTAACGGACATTCTGCGTGGCTTGCAAGTAAAGGTTCTGGGCCAGCTGATATTGGCCGTCCTAATAGTGGCACGCTAGGACGAATTCAAGGTGGCGCGTTAGAAGAGTCTAACGTTGACCTAACGTCTGAATTGGTTGCGCTTATTGAGGCGCAGCGTAATTATCAAGCAAACAGTAAGACATTAGAAACAGAAAATACTGTGACTCAGACGATAATAAACCTTCGCTAATTTTCTGGAGAGAGAAGATTTAGGCCGGAGCAGCAACGCTGTTCTGGCCTTTTTTTTGGCTTTTATAAAGTGGTTTTTTACGCTTTTTGTAAGTTGGTATGCTTTTTGAAAGGATATTGGCTAGTGGTCATTTTTTTCCGGGAGAATCGTAGTGGATAAGGCTTTATATTTGGCAATGAGTGGCGGTGTTCAAACAATGAATGCGCAAACTATTCACGCTAACAATCTTGCAAACGTCAGTACGACCGGCTTTCGCTCAGATTTTGAGCAAGCCCGCTCTATGCAAGTCTACGGTGATTATTATCCGAGTCGTGTTTACGCGATGACAGAAAACCCAGCTACACGCTATACGCAAGGTGACATGATACAAACGGGTCGAAATTTAGATGTGGCTGTGGCAGGTGATGGCTTTATCACGGTTTACGATGACAGTGGTCAAGAAGCATATACCCGTGCTGGAGATTTTCAGATTAATGCGGCAGGCCAATTGGTAACCGGACGAGGTTTGCCTGTTGCGGGAGTGGATGGTCCTATTTTTTTGCCGCCTGCTAGTAGCATTAACATTACCGCGGACGGCTCGATTTCCATTGTTCCTCAGGGTGGCGCTGGTAATGAAGTAGCTGTGTTGAACCAGATTAAACTGGTGAACCCAGATAGACAGAATTTACGCAAAGAAGAAGATGGTTTGCTGCATACCAGAGATGGCCAGGAATATGAGGCGGATCCTAATGTTCAGTTGGTGAGTGGTTTCATCGAAGGCAGTAATGTGAATGCTGTGGAAGAGATGACTCACATCATGAATTTGTCTCGTCGCTTTGAGATGAATGTCAAAATGATGGATACCATTCGAAATAACGCAGACTCTTCGGCAAGAATATTACAACGTACGTCATAAGCATGATGGTTAAACACGTATCGATGAATTAAGAGGTATTTATGAATTCGGCATTATGGGTTAGTAAAACGGGTTTAAGTGCAATGGATAAGCAGTTGAACGTTGTTGCCAACAACTTGGCTAACGTTTCAACGACGGCTTTTAAGAAAGACAGAGCAGTATTCGAAGATCTGATGTATAAAACTGTTCGTGCTCCTGGTGGATTAAGTGCCCAAAACGCTGAATTGCCCTCAGGTTTGCAATTGGGAACAGGGGTAAAAGTGGGCGCATCTCAAAAAGATTTTTCTAATGGCGATTACAATATGACTGACCGTCAGCTTGATATCGCTATTCAGGGTAAAGGTTTTCTACAAGTGTTACAGCCTGATGGCACGATTGCTTATACGCGCGATGGTAGCCTTCAGTTGAACAGTCAAGGCCAGTTATCAACATCGGGTGGCTTGGTTGTAGAGCCGGGTATTCAAATTGACCCAGATTCTATCGAGATCATGATCGCAGAAGATGGCATCGTATCTGTTCGTAAAAATGGTGACGCTGATGCTCAGCAAGTCGGGGCCATCAATATAGCGGGATTTATTAACCCAACAGGATTAAATTCTGCCGGACAAAATTTATTTACAGAAACCAATGCGAGTGGGCCACCGTTAGTTGGTGTACCAGGGACAGATTCATTGGGAACGATTGCTCAGGGTATGCTTGAAGCTTCTAACGTGAATTCGATAGAAGAACTTGTGAATATGATCACGACACAGCGTGCTTATGAAATGAACTCAAAAGTGATTGCCTCTGCGGACGGTATGATGAGCTTCGCAATACAGCAGTTATAATAAAATGTGGATCATGATGAAGATTAAATTTGCCTTATTAATTTTACTTAGTGTTTGCTTGTCTGGTTGTCTCACATGGGATGTAAATCAGCAAGCGGTAGCCAATGCAGCGGCCGCTGGTGCGGCGGCCGCTGTGACGGATGCTGTTATTGACGCTGTAGCTGATGAAGATAATGGTGAGGATGGTGCTTCATCCGAAGAGGCGCGTAAAGGCTATGTGCCTGATCCTAATGATCCTTTAAATGGACCTAATATTAGTCAATCCATTCAGTCTGATGACCCTTATTACGCACCGGTATACCCGAGTGATATGACGCCTTCTCAGGCGCCAACCGGCGGTATTTATCAGGCTAATATGGGAGATGTTTTTTTTGGAGATCAAAAGGCCAGTAAGGTTGGGGATATTTTGACCATCAACCTAAATGAAACAACAACCTCTACTAAGGCCAATGCGGCAACGGTTTCAAAGTCTTCTTCGGCAACAATAGAAAACCCAACGGTTCTTGGGCAGGAATTGAGAGTAGATACAACGCTGCCTCAGCAGGGAACAGATTTTAGTGGTAATGCTTCAGCTAACCAAAATAACAGCTTGAGCGGGACAATTTCAGTAACGGTTTATAAGGCGTATCCAAATGGATTACTCGCCGTTCGTGGTGAAAAATGGCTGCGCTTGAATCAAGGTGATGAGTACATTCGCTTCTCAGGTATGGTTAGAAAGCAGGATATTTCTCCTGATAATACGGTAGAGTCTGAACGTGTGGCGGATGCAAGAATTACCTATTCGGGTACGGGAGATGTTGCCGCTGGAAGTGAGCAAGGTTGGGTGAGTCGTTTGCTTAATACAAGCAATATGCCATATTAATTTAATGATCTAACTACAGGGGACTGGTTCCTCGTAAATGGGTGATGTGATGAAGCACATAGCGCTAATTGTCTTATATTTTTTATCTTTTTCTGTTCAGGCTGAGCGTCTGAAAGACATTGCTAGTGTTCAGGGGGTTCGAGAGAACCAATTGTTTGGTTATGGCTTGGTGATTGGTCTTAATGGCACGGGCGACAGTACCGCATTTACCAATCAGAGCTTTGCAAGCATGTTGTCTCGGTTTGGTGTGACCTTGCCGGATGGAGTGAATGCAACGTCTAAAAACGTGGCAGCGGTTTCTTTGACGGCGACCTTGCCGGCTTTTTCTAAGCCAGGTCAGAAAATTGATGTGACGGTCTCTTCTATTGGTAACGCAAGCGCATTACGAGGCGGTACTCTTTTGCTTTCTACATTGAAGGGTGCGGATGGGGCTGTTTATGCAATTGCGCAAGGTAACCTTGTTGTGGGTGGCTTAGGCGCTGATGGTTCAAGAAATTCCGTTAACGTGCCTACTGTTGGGCGAATTCCTAACGGTGCCAGCGTTGAGCGTATAGTGCCTAGTAGCTTTAATACCGGTGACACCTTGACGTTTAACTTGAATCGCCCAGATTTCACAACGGCTAAGCAAGTATCAGATAAGATTAATAACCTCCTTGGCCCTGGTGTGGCAACAACTCTAGATGCTACGTCTATTCGAGTATCGGCGCCAAGAGACCCAAGTCAACGTGTTACTTATCTGTCTATTCTTGAAAACTTGGATGTTGAAGTTGCTGAAGAGCGTGCTCGTATTGTGGTGAACTCTCGTACTGGAACCATTATTATTGGTCAGCATGTCAAAGTTTCACCTGCCGCCATTACTCATGGTAGCTTAACTGTGACAATTCAAGAGGTGCCACCTGAAGTTGGTCAAGATGGAACAGTAACCGGCGGAGAGACAATCATATCGCCTCGTGAGGGAATTGAAATAGCCCCTGATAGTGGTCGTATGTTTGTGTTTGACCCAGGTGCTTCATTGAATGATATTGTACGTGCCGTTAATCAGGTTGGCGCAGCGCCAGGTGATGTTATGGCGATATTGGAAGGCTTAAAACAAGCTGGTGCTATTAATGCAGATTTAGTGGTGATATAGATTTGGTTATGAACTCAGTGCCGCCCAAACAAGACTTTTTTGCTGACTTTTCGACCTTGACTGACTTGAAAACTAAGGCGCAAAAAGACCCTGATGGCGCGTTAAAAGATGTGGCTCAGCAATTTGAATCCATTTTCATTAACATGCTGTTGAAAAATATGCGTAGCACTAACGAGGCAATCGGAAGTGGTTTGTTTGCTAGTGCTCAAACAAAGCAGTATCAGGAAATGATGGACTCTCAGATGTCGCAGAGTCTAGCGAGTTCTGGTGGTATTGGCTTATCTGACGCACTTATTCGTCAGTATCAAACACAGCAGCAGGCCCGTATCAGCTCTCCTGAAGCCAAACAGCGTGGAGATACTGACTTTTTAAATCAAGTGGCAAAACAGGACTTGGTTCGAATTCAGGCTTTGGCGCATCGTGCGTCGACGGAGTTTATTGAATCTGTACAGCAAGAGGCTAAGCAAAAAGCGTCTACTGGCGCTGCAGACGAGTCCTCTTCTACTGCTGCCCCTTCCGCACTTTCTGTTGTATTTGGATCCCCGCAGGAATTTGTTGATAACCTTTGGCCTCATGCTCAGCGAGCGGCCGAAAAGTTAGGGGTAAACCCCAAGGCTATATTGGCTCAAGCAGCATTGGAGACAGGGTGGGGTAAATACCCTATTGCTAAAGAAGATGGTGCGGCCAGTTTTAATTTATTTGGCATTAAAGCCGATACTCGTTGGCAGGGCGATAGGGCCGTTGTGAATACCTTAGAGTTTCGTGATGGTGTTGCTCGGCGAGAGAAAGCCGCGTTTAGGGCTTACGATTCTTTTTCGCAAAGCTTTGAAGATTATGCGAATTTTTTGTCTTCTAGTGAGCGGTATAAAGATGCCATTAATGCTGGGGATGACGCGTCAATGTTTGCCGCTTCTTTGCAAAAAGGCGGCTATGCTACAGACCCTAAATACGCTGAAAAAATTGAAAATATCCTTTCAAGCGAATGGTTTCAGCGGTTGTAGGCTTTTTTCTTGCCGTCTTGGCGCTTTTTTATTTTTAAATAAAATCGCCTAAAATCCTATATTGTGTTGTTAAAGTTACCTTTTTTCTTATTTTCATTTGTTTTGCACTCTCTTTCAAGAAAATATTTCGAAATTAAATTCTACTAAATAGAAGCATTGGTAAACTTCTTGCATCCTTAGTCGTTAGAGCGGGCTTTTAAAGCTTGGCTATTTTGAAAACGTACTAGAGGTGTGAGCAATGGGCTCAAATTTATATTCAATTGGTTTGTCTGGACTTCAGTCCAGTAATGCCCGTATTAATACGACAGGGCAGAACACATCCAATGTGGATACAGAGGGTTATAGCCGCCAAAGGACTGACACCACTAGTTCGCCTGTAGGAGGTGTCGTACTTCGTGATACTGCACGCCTGGTTGATAATTTTGTTAGTAAGCAAGTGCGTACTGATACCTCGACACATTCCTATTACGATACCTATCATTCGATGATTTCGACTTCTGACAATCTGTTGGCAGAAGACAGTATTTCTTTGAACACATATCTGAATAAATCTTTTGATGCATTACAGACGGTTAATAACGATCCTACGTCTTCGTCATTGCGGCAGTTGGCCCACTCTAGCCTTACTAATCTAGTGCAGCAATATCATGTTTTGTCTGGTGTGGTGAGTGATCAGGAAGGGCTGGTAGATGCACAGCTTTCTTCATCTTTGAAAGATGTAAATGCCATTACATCAAAAATTTCAAGTCTGAATAAACAAATTTTGAGACAAGAAGGTCTCTCTAGATCGCCAGCCAATGAGTTACGAGATCAACAAGAGTTGTTGGCTAAGGATTTATCTGAATATCTAGATATCAACGCTCAATTTAACGATGAAGGGTTGATGACAATACAGTTGGCAAATGGTCAGCCGTTGGTTATGGACCAAAACCCGACAGAAATTAAAGTTAGACCAAATCAATTGCAACCCAAAAAAATTGATTTGGTGGTGAGCTTTGGTGACTATGAAGTGGCTTTAAAAACACAAGGCTTAGGCGGAAGTGTTGGTGGGCTTGTTGACTATAGATCTGAATTTAGTGTCTATGCTGATAGAACCTTAGGGCAGCACGCCATTGCGTTAGCTGATGCTATGAATACTCAGAATAAAAAAGGTATTGATGGTAACGGCCAGGCAGGTAAAAACCTATTTTCTTTAGGGGAAGTAAAAGTCTATTCATCCCTAGAAAATATTAACAAGGCTAAAGATATTTCAGTCAAGGTATCGGATGGTGAAGCAGCTAAAATCACAAAAGAGACTTTTGAGTTAACCAAAACGGACGATAATCGCTTTTCAATAAAAAGAATTGATGAAAAAGGCAATTCAACGGAGCAGAATATTATTTTTGATCCTGTCTCACTCACAAAAGACAGTGATGGATACGTTAAGATAGACGAACTTGGCATTGATATTCGTATTGATAATATGAGTGCCATTGACGATAACGATGTGTTCCGCTTTACCCCAACGGAAGGTGCTGCAGCTGGATTGTCGCTCTTTGCAAAAAATGGTGAGGCGCTTGCTTTAAGTGCGCCTGTTAGCGTTAGTACTGGGTCTAGCAACTTATCCGATGCCCGAATTTCATTAACGTCTGTAACGAATACAGACCCAGAGACATCGGCGTTTTCATCTGATGGGCCACTTTATCCAAGTGCTCCACATCAAATTTACTTTACTTCGCCAAGTTCATACGTTGTTCGTGATGCAACTGGAGTCGAAATTGCTTCAGTAAGCAATGTGACTCAGTATACTAAGTTGCTTGAACAAGCCGGTCTGTCTAACGAGGCCGGGTTTGATGTATCGGTTTCATCGAAACCACAAAAAGGTGATGAGTTTTCTATTAGTACCGATAACATAGGTGTGTCCGATAACTTTAATGGTCTTGCGTTGGCTGATCTACAGAATAAATCCTTAGTTGCTGGTGAAGATACCCTGATGAAGTCATTTTCTGGCTTCATCTCCTACGTGGGTAGTAAAACAGCAGAGGTAGAAGGGCACGCTGACGCAAGTGAGATAGTGTTAAATGAAAGCCTTGCTCGTCGTGATCGTTTGTCTGCGGTAAGTCTTGATGAGGAGGCGGTGAATCTCTTGAAATATCAACAATCCTATTCTGCTTCCGCTCAAGTGGTGACTGCTGCTCGTACAACGTTTGAAACTTTGCTTGGGATCATGAGGTAAGATTATGCGTGTAACGAATAACTTAATTTACGGTCAAGCAAACCGATCTATTAGTCAGGCGAATGAAAAAATCTTAGATGTTCAAGGCAAAATATCATCGCAAACGAATATCTTAAAGCCAAGTGATGACCCGGTTGGAGCCAGTCAGATTTTGCTGTATGACGGCAATAATCGAACGCTAAAACAATATGATGAAGCGATGAAAATGGCCAAAGGGAACTTGGAATACCAAGAAGTGGCTTTGGACAGTTTGAATGATTTTTTAGATACTGCCAGAACGCTGTTTATCCAAGCTCAGAATGACATTAATACTCAAGCAGATATTAATGCGATTGCCCATGAAATCTCATTAATTACAGAGTCAATGGCCGATCTAATGAATTCCAAGAGCGCCGATGGAAGTTATATATTTGCTGGTACTGACTCTCAAAGCCCAGCCTTTAGATTGGGGAGTGATGGGCGTTACCATTGGTCCGGTAACGAAGGGCAGAAATTTGCCCAGATTTCAGAAGACATTAAAATTCCTGTGACTAATTCAGGGAAAGTGCTTTTTCAGGATATTTGGACGAATCGATCTTTTAACGCCAAAATCACTGAGGGTAATGTACGATTAAGCTCTAAAGTTCAGGATCAGGCTGATCTTGATGCTTTTATGGCGAAAAATTATGATCCTGAAAATGCGCAAGTAAATCGCTATTATTTGACTACTTCTTACGCTGAAGATCAAAAACCTGTAGATACTCAGGTATCTGATGGGAAGGATGGAAAGTCGGAAGAGGCGTTGGATAATTATCACCTGTTTACAGGTATGCCTGCCCAATATGCAATTACAAACAGTGATGGGGAGGTCATTGAATCTGGTGAGTATCGTGTGGGTAAGCCGATCGCGTTTGCTGGGATGTCTTTTATTGTTGAGGGGGAGCCAGGAGCTTCTATTGATATCTCTCTTAAAAAGCCAGAAAAAGATAACGTACTTAACCAGATAAAAGACTCTTTAGCTGTTTTGACTGATAAAAATAGCACCTACAGTGATAGGGAGGCTGCATTTTTCAGTGCTACCTACAGCATTAATAATGCTCAGCAACGAATTGGTGAAGGGCGTTCTGAAATTGGTGCAAGGCTGAATATGATTGAAGATAGAGAGGATTATAGCTCGGCCAACCAGTTGTCTAATACGATTGCTCAAAGTAGAGAAGGTGAATTGGATATGGGGGCAGCTGCTACCGAACTGTCTATGAAAGAGTCTGCACTTAATGCTTCGCAGAAGGTCTTTTCTCGCATGAGTAATTTGTCTTTATTTAACCAAATGTAACTTTTTAGGATGTAGGGTAAACAATGTCAGCATTTAAAATGGAGTCCTGTTTTGGGGCTGATATTAATGTCGGGTATTTTAATATTACTGAAATACTCACTATCCTAAAAATTAAGGACAAAGTTGTTGGCAGTAAACGTGTTAAAAGTCTGATTGGGATGCATGGCAAAAAAGACCGTATTGTCATCATTGCTATGCGTCAGATTGCTTTTGATGTATTGCGTTCAACTCTGGACTCTGAATTTCTGCCTTATGATCCTTACTTCTCGGATGACAAGCTTTTAAATACTCGGCGTGAGCGACTGTATGACGCACAGGAGAGATTTCTCATATTGTGCATGTCCATTGCTACCGGTCGCTCTGTCAGAAGTCTTAGAAAACTCAACCCTGACCTAAATACCAAAGAGTTGCGTAGTAAGTATGCACGTGGCAAAAGTCTGTTTCGTTATTTCAGGCAAGAGCTAAATGATCATACAAGAGAGTATATTCTGAGCTATAAGTCAGCCCAGGATAAAACCAAAAACGTCGACATAACCTCCGAGACCGTTGTTGCTCCAGAGCAGCAAGTTAAGAAAACGGGAATGGCTAAAAAGAGTGTTGTCGACCATAAGTTAATTCCCACTTCATTTGATGATGAAACATTAACAGCACTCAAAATATTTCAGGATGGTCATATCTTATTATCAGCTCAAGTGGAGCGCTTTAAGCGTGGTGAGCAGCTTGAAATGCTTGAGATGATGAAGTTTTGCCGTCGATTAATTGAGTCTCATACCCGTAATAACTTTTCTCTCATGGCCATACGTCATATTAAAGATCCCTCAGCCTATCTAGAACAGCATGCAATGGGAATGGCAGTGTTGGCTATTCACTTTGCGAAAGCGCTAAAGCTATCGTATGCCTACATTGAAGTTATCTCGCTTGGTGCCCTGTTGTTTGACTTAGGGCGTTTTAAATTACCGATGGCGATGGTGACAAAAACCACCAAAATGACGGAAGGGGAGTTTGATTTATTTCGTAAGCACATACAGTTCGGAGAGCAGATTTTGCAAAAGTGTGAAGGTGTGCCGAAGGCTGTTTATCAAATGCTAGCTGATCACCATGAAAAAATAGATGGTTCTGGCTATCCTGCAGGTAAGCAAGATCAGGAAATATCTGTGTATGGGAAAATTGCCGCAATAATTGATGCTTATGATGCAATGACTTCAGAGCAGCCGCATAAGCCTTCAATGGGGCCTATTAAGGCGTATCGGCAAATGCAGAAAGAGTCCGGTTTGGCGTTTGATAAAAAATTACTGTCTGTGTTTTTAAATAGTATTGGCTCTATTCCTGTTGGTTCTTGTGTCGCGCTTTCTAATGGAAGGGTTGGGTTTGTTCTGACACTGAATAAATCATTTCAGCCTTCTTTGGTGCGTCAGGTGTACAGTGTCACAAACAAAGCGTTTATTGAGGCTTCAGATATTGAGCTGAATAAGGTTGCGAATCTAAGAACAGAGGTGAAGATTGAAAAAGACGTTGATCCGCAAGAATTCGGACTGCAATTCATCAATCACCTTTCTTAATACATTGTAATGAACTCTCCCTCCTTCTAATTTTTTCCTTTTAGTATCCCCCCTGTCAGCTTACAGAGTGAGACCTCTGTAAGCTGATGTGCGTTTTTTTCACCTAATCTCCATGTTTTTCACGATATTTTTACTTTTATTCTAAAGTTCTTGGGGCTCTGTTCGATAACCGTTCTAGCGCTTAATAACTAAGAATAAAAATTAAATAAAAACTAAAAAAAGTGCAAAAACAATTAAAGGTTATCTTATCTGTGTCGATAACCTTATTAAGAGACAAAAACCCCAAAAAACTAATTAAATCAGAGGGTTGTCTTGATTTTAAATATTCTTAGGAGAGAAGAAAATGGCTTTATATGTAAACACAAATGTGTCCTCGCTGAACGCCCAGCGTCAGCTTACAAGTAGCGGTAAAGTACTCGATACAGCGTTTCAAAGATTGTCATCTGGCCTTCGTATTAACAGTGCGGGTGATGACGCTGCGGGTCTTCAAATATCTAACCGTTTGACATCACAGATTAATGGTTTGAACCAGTCTGTTCGAAATGCTAACGATGGCATTTCATTGGCTCAAACTGCTGAAGGTGCTTTGGAAGAAACAACAAGCATGCTTCAACGTATGCGTACTTTGTCTATTCAGTCTGCAAACGGCTCGAATGCTGACGAAGACCGTATTGCCCTACAACAAGAA
The DNA here is from genome assembly GCF_005222245.1 of Marinomonas sp. FW-1. Lineage (NCBI taxonomy): Bacteria > Pseudomonadati > Pseudomonadota > Gammaproteobacteria > Oceanospirillales > Oceanospirillaceae > Marinomonas > Marinomonas sp. FW-1. The sequence continues at coordinate 876,259 of NZ_CP025987.1, forward strand.
ATGGGGCAATTGGCACAAGAAATTAACCGAATTGCTGAAATTACCACTTTTGGTGGTCGAAACCTTCTTGATGGTTCTTACCAAGGTATTTTCCAAGTAGGTGCGGATGCTAATCAGACGATCAGTTTTTCAATGGAATATGGTGGCATCAATAATTCCATCAACTTGGCTGGTAACGGTGGCTTTACTATTTCTGGTTTGACTTCAGGGGTTCCTTATATTGAGCCAGAAGAAGAGCCAATTCAGGTTATTGCGACTGAAGAAGGTGGTTTTGTTAACCAATATGGTGACGCTGTTAATGAACAGGGACATCTAATTAATGAAGAAGGTGAGTTGATCAATGAAGACGGGCTACGAGTCAATGAGAACGGTGTTCTTATTGATGAAGAAGACCGCCCTATTAATGAAAATGGGGTGTTGATTGATGAAAATGGCACACCTATCAATGAAGATGGCTCCATCAGAGAAGACGTTGTTAACGAAGATGGAACAATTTTGAATGCGGATGGAACAACGACAGGTCTGGACGGCAGTATTTCTTATCCTGATGGGCGCGTTATGCAGCCGGACGGATCTATGGTTCACCCAGATGGGACAATTAATCACCCAGATGGGGGCATTACTCAGCCAGATGGCACTTATGTCGAGCCAGAGAAAAAATACGGCAAGCCATTAATTACAGCTGAGACGGTGTCCATTACAGATATTAAGAATTCACAAAGTATGATTTCAATGCTGGATACCATGATCCAAGCGGTTGACTCTAAACGAGCTGAGTTAGGTGCTGTGCAGAACCGTTTTAGTTCAACTGTGAATAACTTGTCTAGTATTTCTGAGAACGTATCGGCTGCTCGATCTCGCGTAAGAGACGCAGATTATGCTGCTGAAACGGCTTCATTGACTAGTTCTCAAATTATTCAGCAGGCAAGCTCGACGATCCTTGCGCAAGCGAATCAAAGACCTCAAGCTGCATTGCAGTTACTAGGATCTTAAGTGGTTTAACATGGTTGAAGTTCGCATAAAAAAGCGGCTTCAGTTGGAAAAAATTCGAGATCTTCTCGGAATATAGGCTACTTCTCTCTCCTAGAGGTGCCTTTTCAGCCGGGTGAATTTTCACCCGGCTTTTTTTTGCCTAAATAGTGCTGATTTATAGCATTTTTCGGGTTTTGGAGAGGGTTCTAGGCTTATGCCATAGGTGTTTTTTGGCATTAGAAGGGACATGTTTTGTTTCTTCTTACCAGAGAGCAGCTGTGAGATGGGCTTCTAAGTAACTGGTCGTACCAGTCTATTGCTATATGGGCTATCGAGAATTTGTTTGTTTTTAACAATAGGGTGTTGTTTTGAAGGTAGTGATTTTGTTCATGAGTTGAATCGCTTTTAGGTGATGAGATGTGCCTGTTTTTTTATGGCGAAAGTCTTAAGGGCTGATGCAATGCGATATGGCTGTGCGCGTGAAAAAAATGAATGAGTCCCGCTTGTCTGTAAGGGGGATTAATTTGTTCTGGCATAGCTGTGTCTTGCCTGCTGATGAAAGGCGTTACATGTGAGTCATGCTGTTGTTCGATGCATTCTTCGATAGATAGAAATACACGGATTGGTCGTGCCGACAAGAGATTGATTGGCAAGAGAGGTTGGATGCTTTGGCTTTTTTTATGTGTTGAAAGTAATGGTCACTTTACTTGATAGGTAAGGGGTTCGGATGTCGGATATTTGGCGCTGCCATTTCGGGTTTGTCTGTGGGCGAACGATAAGTTGAAGCACTGTTTTAAACGCCACAATTGCGTCTCGATTTTAAAGGGCAGGGTAAGCGATTTGTTCCGTACGCCTCAGATTGATGGCTGGAGTTGTTTGATGAGTGCTTTTGATCGCAATCGTTTTGGGCTGATGTGTATTGGTTTTGTTTGCTCGTGCATGGCGAAAAACAATTGGTTGTTTGCTGGCACAGTTGCGCCTGAATTATGGCTCAAACGAGGTATCGAGGCCTTTAGTGCCTAGGAGTATCGGCTGAGTTGATTCGACAGAGCTTTATAGATTGAAAATGGCTTAATAACGAAGCCTTGCTGGGATTTTATGGTATCGAATTTTTTTTGAGGTGAGCGTATTTGAGGGTGTTGCTGTTCTTAGTGATCAACATTTTAGGCTTTATCGCATCTAGCTTTGCCTGTTTTTTGTGTGCGCCTGTTGAAAAGAGACGTCCGTTTTCTAATGGCACAGTTGCGCCCTGATTTTGTGGCGTGACCAGCAGGTTTGTATTGCACCTAAGAAGGGTTTGAGTCGAATAAAGAGCGCTTTTTGTATGGAAAGAAGTGGCGATAAAAAAATATTGCTGGGGCTGTTGCGTTGAATGGACTTGCCTGGGGGGGGGATTGAAAAAATGGATTGTTTGGCTGCACCGCTATGAGCTGATTTTAATGGGTATGTGAGTGCGAGAAAGGCACCACCTATGTTGCTTTTTGCGATTTGTGTCGTAGGAATATTGCTGCCTATTTGCGGTGGCAAGCATTCTCCGCTTGTGGCTGTGTTGTGGCGCATTGTGGCAATGGGGTGCGGCAATAAAAGGTTACCGTTTTGCCCAATTGGCAATATACGGCTTGAACAATATGTACATGTGATCGGGTAATTCTTCTGTCGAATGTCAGTATTTTGTCATTAGCGGGGGTTTTAGGGCGTTTGAAGTGGTATTTCGGAGCCGTTTTGCTCGGAAAGTACGTGCTTTAGAAAAAAACGTAAAAAAATTTAATTGTTTTTTAATCCTGTTAAAACAATTAGTTAGGCATTAATTTGCCGCTTTATGGGATGTTTTTTTCCACCTTAAGGAAAAAATATTCCGAAATTGACTAAAGGTTTTCAATTTCTTGTCGAAAACCTTATACGATCTGCTTTTTTGCGGAGTTTAATGAAACCTAGGAGGCTATAATGGCTTTATACGTTAATACGAATACTTCATCTTTAAGCGCACAGCGTCAGTTGATGAACTCAAGCAAAACTTTGGATACGTCTTTTCAGCGTTTATCTTCTGGTTTGCGTATCAATAGTGCAGCAGATGATGCCGCAGGTTTGCAGGTTTCTAACCGATTAACATCTCAGGTTAATGGTTTGAATCAGGCAGTGCGTAACGCCAATGACGGTATCTCTGTAGCTCAAACTGCTGAGGGTGCGTTGGATGAAACGACAAACATGCTGCAGCGTATGCGTACTCTGTCTATTCAGTCTGCAAACGGGTCTAACTCTGATGCAGACCGTAAAGCACTACAGCAAGAGATCACGGCTCTATCTACAGAGATTGACCGTATCGCTTCTGATACCACTTTCGGTGGTCGTAGCTTGCTTGATGGTACTTATGATGGTGTTTACCAAGTTGGTGCAGACGCAAACCAAACAATTAGCTTTGATTTGAGTAAAGGTGAAAACCAAGATTACGCAGGCAATGGTGGTTTCACTATGGCTGGTCTATCTTCTAATGCGGCTGCTGAAGCGAAGTACCAAGAAGAAGTGGCTGCTTATAACGATTACTTTGTACAAAAAGATGCAGCAAAAGCACAAGCGAGAGCAGAAGCTGAAGCTAACGGTGATGAGTATGAGGATCCAGAGTTAGAAGCGATCGCTGCTGCTGAAGAGCGTGGTGAAGTTTATGTAGATCCGAATGCACCAGCTGTGCCTCAGCCACCAGCAAGTCGTTCTAGTAGTTTTGGTAATCCAGAAGAAGGCTTTGGTACGCCATCGGTTACTTCTATCCAAAACGCACAAAGCATGATCTCTATTTTGGATAATATGATTTCTGCTGTAGGTTCTAAGCGTGCAGAATTGGGTGCGATTCAAAACCGTCTAGGTTCTAGTATCAGTAACCTAAGTAATATCCAAGAAAACGTATCAGCCGCTCGTTCTCGTGTACGTGATGCTGACTTCGCTGAAGAAACTGCTAAACTAACAAGTGCTCAGATTCTACAGCAAGCAAGTTCATCTATATTGGCTCAAGCGAACCAACGTCCACAAACTGCTTTGTCTCTTTTGGGCTAAAATTATTAGGTTTAACGAAAAGCTGGGGCTTTGTTCCAGCTTTTGTTTCGTTTAGAGGGTTGATGATATGTCAATTAATTCCAGTGATTTTTCAAAGCAGCCAATGGGAGTGGTTACAACTAGGCAAGACCAGCGAGCGGATGAGCAATTTAGAGCATTACGTGAAGCAAATGCTAAAGTAATACAGGGTTCAGCCGATAGTAATAAAACTGGTGCTAATAGTGGTAACAGCCAAGGGGCAGCAAGTTCTCCTCGTGTTGAGCCAAAGCAGATTGAGAACGCGAACATTAAAATGTCTCAATTAAATGTTCAGTTATCGTTTGAAATGACCGAAGATCGCAAAAATAATATTGTGAAAGTGTTAGACCAAACGACAGGTGATGTGGTGCGTCAAATGCCCACAGAAGAGTTCCTGAAGATGTCAGAAAGAATTGATGCTATCATGAATCAGCTAAGTGACGTAAAAGGAACATTAGTGAATAGTGAAGTGTGATTTTGTTATAAATGTTATGTTTTAAACTTGGGGAGTTGCTATGGCTATTGGCTCATTAGGTGCTGGATCTGGATTAGATCTGGAATCCCTAGTAAGTGATATGGTGAGCGCAAGAAGAGATACAAAAGTAAAATTGTATCAAGACAAACTCGCTGGGTATGAAGCAGAGCTTTCTGCTCTCGGTTCAGTTGGCTCCGCAATTGATAATTTCAAAACATTTGTAAGCACTTTGAATAATGCTGACCTTTTTTCAGGTCGTAATGCAACCATCGAAGACGCAGATGGCAAACCATCATTTTCTGTTGTTGCAGACAAAACCGCTTCCACCGATAAATATTCTATTCAAGTTGACCAGTTAGCAAAAGGAAGTCGTCTTGTTTCTGATATCACATCATTTACTTCCCGAGATGAGAAAGTAACCTCTTCAGGGGGAGAGCTTAAACTAACAGCGGGCGATCAAAAGCTTGTCTTAGATGTAAAGCCAGACACAACCTTGTCCCAGCTTCGCGAACAAATAAATGCTGAAGGCAAAGACTTTGGTGTATCTGCCAACTTGGTGGATGATGGCGATGGACATATGTTTTTCACGATAACGTCTACAAAAACCGGCGCCGGTAACACCTTAAAAATTGATAGTAGTAACCTAACATTAGACAGTGTTGGTCTTGGTGGCTTTTTTCCTGGTTTAAGTGTGCCTGCGGGCGGTGAAGCGCAAGACGCCATGATCACTGTCGACGGCATTAAAGTGCGCAGTGAAACGAACGATTTTGATAGTGCGATTGCAGGTTTAGAAATCAAAGCGTTGGACGTCTCACCAGAGCCTAAAAAAGTAGAAGTTAGTTATAATAAAGAAGAAGTTGAGAATACCATTCAGGGTTTTGTTAGCTCTTATAATGAGCTCATTAGTGTATTTAAACAAAATACAGCAAAGGGTGCCGTTCTGAATGGAAACAGTATGATACGGAACTTAAGCTCATCTTTGGCGACTAATTTAATGTCTAATTACGCTGAGCCAGGCAGTCCTTTTACCTCCATTTTTGACGTTGGGGTAGAGTTCCAGGACAACGGAACGTTAGCCTATGATAGTGATAAGTTTAATAGAGCCGCCGAAACGAACTTTGATGCCGTAGCGTCATTGTTTACGGGTAAAAATGGCTTAGCAACCTCACTTGATTCATTATTAGAAAGTTACGCAGGCCCAAGGGGAATGAATAATACCCTGAAGGACTCTGTTACAAAATCTATTGGCAGTACGGAAGAGTCTCTTTCTGACTATGAAGACCGTATGGCTAAATATGAGGCGTCTTTACGCAGTAAATTCACGAATTTAGATACACAGCTTGCCAATATGAATGCGCAAGGTGATTATCTGAATTCGATGTTAAACCAGCTATAATTTTTGTTTGAACCAAATTAGTAAATTTATTGAGGTTGCTTTATGTACGGGAAAAAAGGGATTCAGGCCTATAAAAAGGACTCGATTAAATCCGATTTAGCCTCGGCAGATCCTCATCGAGTTATTCAGCTTCTACTGCAAGGGGCAATCGAAAGGTTGGCTTTGGGTAAGGGCTGTATTGAACGAGCTGACTGGGCTGGCAAAGCGGCTGCATTTACTCGAGCGATAGAAATTATTAACGCTTTAAGAGATGCGTTAGATAGAGATGCGAACCCTGAATTAGTCGATAATTTAGAGGGTTTATATGACTACATGACGGTGCGAATCAACGAAGCCAGTGTGTCTAAAGATATTGCTATTATAGACCAAGTTATTGCTCTTCTATTACAGATAAAAGGGGCTTGGGATCAGATATCGGAAGCGGATAAGCAAGAAGCCTACAACCGTGAAAGTGAAGTCCGAGCTGGGGCTGTGAATGCTTGATCTGTCTCGGCTGACCAAGTTAACTGAAGACTTAGAGCAAGCTGTGTTATCGGAAGATATTGATGAAATTCAACGCTTGTGCTCCGAAAACAGTGATTTTATTTTTTCTATTCAACCTGAAAAAAAAAACACTTCAGCTAATCAGCAATTAAAATCCTTTATTGATATTCATCAATCAGCCACTCTGTTGGTAAAACAAACTCATCAAACGGTACAAAATCAACTTTATCAGTCGATAAAAACTCGCAAGAGTGTGAGTAAATACAAAGGCGTAAAGCATGCAGAATAACGATCCTTTTTCTAACCTTGAGCATGCGGAAGCATTTCTTGAATCTTTTAAAGCAGGCGCAGGAAGGCTAAAAGAAAACGATCAAGAGTTGACTGAGCGCTATGTGAAAAATATGACTGTTTTTTCACAGGTAATGCCTCATATATATGAAGAATTGCAAGGCTATGTACCCAAGAAGCGCTTTATCTACATGGAAGAGTCAGGGGACCTAAATATTTTTAGGGAAGACATAGGGTTTCCTCTATTTTCGACAAATCCTCGAACTCAAGCGCAAGAAAAAATTAATCATGCTTTTGCTCATCCCACGAAAACACTGCTTAATTTAGAGCGCTCTCTTAACAACGACAGCCGTCATGTATTCTACAGCAACAAGATTCTTGACGAAGTGAAGGTCCAATCAGAAGGGCTAAAAGAACAAAAAGAGTGGCCTCAGTTTGTGGGGGCTGCCATTGTTTTCGGAATCGAGTTTGGCTATCAGCTTGAGCTATTGTTACAGCAAAGGGAAATTAAACACCTTTACCTCTATGAAAGTGACTTAGACTTTTTTCACTACTCTTTATTCGCAATAGACTGGGAGAATATCCTAGATACCTTTAATAAAGATGGTCGTACTGTACATTTCTTTTTGGGTATTCAGCCGGACGAATTTACAGATACTTATCTGCTTCAGTTGCAAGAGAATGGCTACTTTTTGGCGCCTGAAACCTATCTTTTCATGGGGTATTCTAGCCCTGAAAATAATAAAGTATTTGATTACTTTAAGAAGCATTATGCACGCCAAGTGATGGGCTGGGGGTTCTTTGATGATGCTTTAATTGGTATCGCGCAAGGGTTAAGATCCTTACCGAAAACAAAAGTCGCCCATTTTCAAGGACGTGATGTACTGCCTAAATGGGTTACCAATGTTCCTGTATTTATCCTTGGTAATGGCCCATCGCTAGATCAAGGTATTGAGCTGATAAAAGAGATTCGTGATCAAGTGTTATTGATTTCATGTGGCTCTACTATTAATACCTTAAGTAAGCTTGGTATTACGCCTGATATACATGTAGACATTGAAAGAATGAAGCAGACGGTTGATAAGTTTCTGTTTTTAGATAAAGAGTACTTAAAAGGAATTTGGGGACTCAGTGTTGATGTCATGCACCCAGAGTATTTTGATTATTTTGATCGTTCTGGGATGGGAATGAAGCCTGGCGAGGCAATCACTTCTCTTATCCTTTCTCATGCTCGCGCTAATGGCGATGACAAGAACTATGTACAGCTGAATTTCTGTAACCCTGTTGTGGCCAATTTAGCTTTATCTTATGTGCACTTATTTGGTTTTAATAATGTGTACTTTATGGGGGTTGATAATGGCTTCAAGGATAAGAATACTCACCATTCTGTACACAGTGGTTACTATAAAGACGGCAAAGAAACTGGGTTTCAAACCTTCCAGGAAGCGAAGCTGGTGGAGCGTGAGGGCAACTTCGGTGGGACAATTTATGCGACAGGCATAATGGATACATCGAGAGTTCAGCTTGAATCTCTGATACGTAACTTAAATAAGCGTAAAAACTTTGAGAGTTTCAATTTGTCTGATGGCGCCAAAATAGAAGGTGTCACACCACTCTCAATCGACGATGTTCTGATTACCGATCCTGTTATCGACCAAAAACGCGTAATCGACTTGCTCGAAGAAGCCTTTTTTACCGAATCTCCTGAAGCGGTTTTACATCAAACGCCAGACCAGCTGCTTTCAGTGGATGACTTTTTGAAAATCAGCAAGGTTTTACAAAGTGGCTGGGATGACTCAATAAAAACGCGTGAGGATGTCTGTAACTTACTTTGGTCATATCACCGAGAAATTTATTTCTTGAGAGGCAGTGTTTATCGTCATATTCATGATCTATTGATTGGCTCTTTCACCTATTCGGCCTTCTTGATTGTGCAGTTCCTATTTAAATTTGAAGACGAAGCTGAAACGGTTGCTCGTGCTCGTCATCTGTTTACACCTTGGTGTGAGTTCCTCGATGAAATGCCTAGTATGCTTCAGCAAGCGTCTGAATACGTGGATAAAGGCAATGATCATCTAATCACTTTTTATAACGGTTAACTATGTTCGAAACCATGTTTGAAAAAACGCCTTTTATTATTGCTGAATTATCTGGCAACCATGACCAAGATTTTGAACTCGCTAAAGCCATGATTCATGCCGCGGCGGACGCGGGCGTGGACGCTATTAAGCTACAGACTTATACACCAGATACCATGACACTAGATGTCCGTCATGGTGAATTCATGGTATCTGAAAGTGACAGTTTATGGCGTGGTACCAATCTTTATGATTTGTACCAAAAGGCCTCAACGCCTTGGGAATGGCATAAGCCTTTGTTTGAGTTAGCCGAGTCTTTAGGGTTAGTCGCGTTTAGCTCGCCTTTTGATTTGAGTGCCGTGGCATTTTTAGAATCCATCGATGTGCCTTTATATAAAATAGCTTCATTCGAAATGACCGATATCCCACTGATTCAAGCGGTTGCGCGAACAGGCAAGCCGATTATTATGTCCACTGGAATGGCGAGCGAAGAAGAAATCGCCGAAGCCGTAGCAACCATTCGAGCCATTGGTGATAACCCACTCACATTGCTTAAATGTACCAGTACTTATCCTTCCAAGATTGAAGACTCTAATTTGGTTACCATGGCGGATTTGGCTGAAAAAACGGGTTGCCCGATTGGCTTGTCCGATCATACTCAAGGTATCGGCGCTGCCGTAGCGGCAACAGCGCTGGGCGCCACCGTGATTGAAAAACACTTTGTGTTGGATCGTAGTGCGGGTGGTGTCGATGCTGAATTTTCTATGGAGCCAGAGGAAATGAAGGCGCTGGTTGTTGCTTGCCGTGCGGCAAAAGCGGCGCTTGGCACAGTGACATATGGCGGCTCTGATGCCGAACAAGCAGCGAAGAAATATCGTCGCTCTATTTATGTGGCTGCAGATTTACCTGCTGGCACCATATTGACCGAAGAGCACCTTAAAATCATTCGTCCTTCGTTTGGTCTTGCGCCTAAGCACTGGCCAGATGTAATAGGGAAAACATTAGTAGCCGATGCACAAAAAGGCCAACCCCTTGCTTGGGATATGATGGCGTGAAACTCTTGGTGCGAGCCGATGCTTCTGTCGAAATCGGCATGGGGCATAGAGTTCGCTGCCAAGCCTTGATTCATGCGTTTCAAGCACTAGGTTGGCAGTGTCAGTTTGTTGTGGATTGCCGCTATAAAGCCTTTTCAGCCCCTGAAGATTGTTTTATCGGAGGTCAACCTGGCAAAGCCAGCAAGGTTGAATTTTTATCGTTAGCAAAGCAAGCTGACTTGGTCATCTTAGACCATTATGACTACAGTGCCGACGATATTACCCAGCTCTATCAGCATCAAAAAAATCTCCTAGTATTGGATGATATGAATGATAGGGGAGAGTTTCCTGCTAAATGGCTGCTCAATCCTTTGCAGCAAGAATATTCCAAGTTAGTTGAGTTTCCATTAACAGGCAGTCGCTACGCATTATTAAGACCTGCTTTTCAACACCCTCAAGACAACCACAAGGTACCAGAGCAACTGCTCATTACGCTTGGTGGTACAGACCCGCTGGCGTTAACTTTGCCTATTCTAAATACCTTATTGGCGTCTAATTTTCCTCGGAAAAACATACAGGTTTTATTGGGTGCCAACGCCAAAGATGCCGACCAAGTGATTAAGTGTTGCCAAGATAATAGTATTGCTTTTGCGCAAGGTTTAACGGATGTTACGCCTTTAATGGAACAAGCAAGGATGGCCATTTCTGCTGCTGGTGGCACTTTATTTGAATTGGCTTGTATGGGCGTGCCTACGATATTTGCTCAGGTTGCTGACAATCAAACACGTTCTTTAGAGCAGCATGTTCCACTTGGTTGGTGTCGTTCACTTCGTTTTGATAACGTAGCGGAGGACATTAGATTGCAGCGTGTTGAATTGCTCGCTGAAGAGTTAAAGCGTCTGTGGCTGGACATTGAGTGGCAGCAAAATGCCCGTAAAATTGCCTGCAGTTTAGTTGATGGTAATGGTGCTAAACGCGTGGCAGAAACCATTAATTCCTATTTTTAAGTGCCATAATTTGCGTTAAACGCAACCAATCTTCTTCTGTGTCTAGGTCTTGAATTCTATGTCTTGGTAGCATCAAAGGCTTGGATTTAGGGCCAAATATTTCTTCATCAAACCAGTCTTGAGTGCTCGCCCAATAGAATTGTCCTGCATCGTGTATTGCCTCGGTTAAATCCTGTGAGCGCTTTCCAATGTGTTCAGGAAACATTGGCGCTAACTCACCATTTTCTTGGATATGAAGCGCCCGTTGGATAGGGAAGGCAAACGTCGTGGCGGAAAAACAAAAAGCTGTGAATTCGTTAAGCTGTGCCAAACCTTGCTGTAAATCATCCGGCGTTAGTAGCGGACAAGTGGCGTAAATTAAGCAAGCTTGATCTGGTGTTTTGCCTTCATCGATTAAACAACGTAACGCGTGTTGCATGACGGGGGTTGTGCCAGTCATGTGGTCGGCTAAATCGGCAGGGCGAAAGAAGGGGGTTTCGGCACCAAATTGACGTGCGACCTCTGCTATTTCTGTGTCATCGGTGGACACAATTACGCGATCAAATAACCCAGAAGCAATCGCTGTTTCGATAGAATAACCTATCAAAGGTTTGCCATCTAACAAGCGAATGTTTTTTCTTGGGATACGCTGAGAACCACCACGAGCCGGAATAACCGCAACGCGATAATTTTTTGGGTTGTCTTGCGAACGAGAGTGCTTTGTCATTGTTTAGGCGCTCATCACACGATTAGCAATTAAGGCGTGTTTTAAAATCAGTGCCACTCGCTCTTGTTGCTCATAGGTTAGATCGGCAAAAAGCGGCAAACTCAGAGTGCGAGCGTAATAGTCTTCCGCGATAGGAAAGTCGCCTTGTTTAAAACCAAGCGCTTGGTAATAAGGTTGCGTATGCACCGGAATGTAATGCACCTGAGTACCAATTCCGCCTTGACGTAAAATATCAAAAACGCCTTTTCTTGCCGACTTGTTATGTTCTGGTAATAAAATCGGACACAAATGCAGGGCCGAATAATTATCTTCTGCTTGATAAGGCAAGGTGACGGGCAAATGTTTTAACAAGGCCTTGTAGTTGGCAAATTGCTGATGGCGACGTTCGATAAAGTCATCTAAACGAGACAGCTGAGATAAACCCAAAGCAGCCTGCAAGTCCGTCATGCGGTAATTGAAGCCCAGCGTATGTTGCTCGTAATACCAATCTCCTGGCGTCTGGGTTAAGTCTTCAGGGGATTTGGTTGTGCCTTGTTGAGCATGAGTGCGCATGTGCTTGGCAAGTGTTTCATCGTTGGTGATTGCCATTCCACCTTCGCCAGAGGTAATGATCTTTACTGGGTGAAAACTGAAAATACAGATATCACTGTAAACCCCGTTACCCACATAGTTGCCTTGGTATTTCGCGCCAATAGCATGGGATGCGTCTTCTATTATCCGAAAGCCGTATTCTTTCGACAGTGCATGAATGGTTTGCATATCACAGGATTGACCCGCGAAATGCACTGGAATCACGACTTTGGGTAAGTTGTTGTTCGCCTTGGCGATGGCTAACTTTTCAGCCAATTTATTTGCGCACAGATTGTAAGTGCGAGGATCGATATCAACAAAATCGACGTTTGCACCGCAATAGCGTGCGCAATTCGCGGAAGCGATAAAGGTGTTAGGCGATGTCCAAACCGTGTCGCCCACTCCAACTCCTAATGCCAAACAAGCCAGATGTAACGCTGATGTGGCACTGTTTGCGGCGACGCCATAACGAGCACCGACCTTTGTGCAAATAGCCTGTTCGAAGTCACTGACGTAAGGGCCCTGAGTTAAAAAATCAGAGCGTAGCGATTTTACGACGGCCGCAATGTCGTCTTCGCTAATCGAGTGGCGGCCGTAAGGAATAAAATCATGCGTCATCGAAGGTTAAAATCTCTTTTACTGTTAAAAAGTGTGGATTGCTGCCAGATTGATACTCATAACCTGGTTCAACCAAATCGCCCGTTTCGCCTAAACGATTGTGCGCAAAATCCATATCATCTTGATAAAACTTGATGCTTGGCGCAATCACATAATGATCTTGAAACTCGTACGTATGAAAAGAATCATCGCCTGGGCACATGACTTCGTGAAGCTTTTCTCCGGGACGTATGCCAACATCTTTAGTTGGTATATTCGGCGCATAAGCGGCCGCTAAATCCATGATGCGCACAGAAGGAATTTTAGGAACGAATATTTCCCCCCCGTGCATGCGACGGAAGTTTTTCAGTACAAAATCCACACCCATTGGTAAGGTGATCCAGAAACGCGTCATGTCTGGGTGAGTAATCGGGATAGATTCTGCTCCATCAGCAACCAACTTTTGGAAAAAAGGCACAACCGAGCCCCGTGAGCCAACAACGTTACCATATCGAACCACAGAGAAGCGTGTGCGGCCTTGGCCAACCATGTTGTTGGCAGCGACAAATAACTTATCAGAAGCGAGTTTGGTGGCGCCATAAAGGTTGATAGGCGCAGCGGCTTTGTCTGTAGATAAAGCGATGACTTTCTCTACGTCATTAGCAATGGCGGCTGCAATCACATTTTCGGCACCATGAATGTTGGTTTTGATGCATTCCATAGGGTTGTATTCGGCAGCAGGGACTTGCTTTAGTGCCGCCGCATGAATCACAAAATCCACATCGCGCATGGCTTGCGTTAAACGGTCTTTATCTCGCACATCGCCAATAAAATAGCGCATGCAAGGCGCATCGAATTCTTGCTGCATCTCGTATTGTTTCAATTCATCACGTGAATAAATGATGAGTCGTTTAGGTTGGTAATTGGCCAATAGAGTTTTCACATACTGATGGCCAAAAGAGCCTGTACCACCAGTAATAAGAATGCTTTTGTTGTCAAACATGTTATATACCAAACTAAATAATGGAATTGAGGAGAGCAAGAAGCCTCGCCATTGTACTAAGAGCCTCTTAACTATATCGACTACTTTAGGTGAAACATTAATGAAATCAAGGAACTGCTTGATTTTTTGTACTTTGATTTATGTCTTTTACCATTAAAGATAAGTTCACCCCCCTCCCAGCCTCCCCCTTAGCAGGGGGAGGAGCTAGGTGCGATCTGGTTCCTTTCCCTTATCAAGGGAAAGGTTAGGATGGGGTCAGGGCTGTATGTTAAGAACGACGGGCAATACAATCCGCAATATGGTCGTTCACCATGCCGGTGGCCTGCATGAAAGCGTAGCAAGTCGTGGGGCCAAGGAATTTAAAGCCGCGCTTTTTCAGATCTTTCGCTAAACGTTTAGATAAGTCGGTAACAGAAGCGCCATCTGTATGATGTTCAATAGGGTTGTCGATGACTTGGTTGTCGCTAAATGCCCAGTAATACTGGCTAAACGAACCAAACTCATCAGCGATTTTCAAAAAAGCTTTGGCGTTGTTAATGGTCGCTTCGATCTTAGCGCGATGACGAACGATACGCTCATCTAATAATAATCGCTCGACATCAGCGTCTGTCATTTTAGCGACTTTTACAGGGTCAAAGTTATGGAAAAGGGCGCGATAGCCCTCTCGTTTACGTAAAATTGTAATCCAGCTTAGACCTGCCTGAGCGCTTTCTAGTACAATACATTCAAATAAGGATTGATCATCATAAATAGGCACTCCCCATTCAGTATCGTGATAATGAATGTATTCGGGAGATCCTAAACACCAAGCGCAACGTATGTTTTCCATGAATGACACTCCAATTGTGTAATAACGACATGCCTAACTGCGAATTAATCATATCAGACACTGTACTAAATAGTGTTCTGCTTAGGACGAGATAATATGAAGTTTAAACCGACTTACAGTAAAAAAGATGTCGAGGTTTTGGCTGACGAATGCCTTTATAAAGGTTTTTTCGAAATGCGTAAGCTGACGTTGAAGCACAAAAAATTTAACGGTGACTGGAGCCAGCCAATGACCCGTGAAATGATGGTGCGCAACGATGCCGTGTGTGTGCTTTTATTTGACCCAGTGGCCGACAAAATTTTATTAATCGAACAGTTTCGCCCTGCGGTACTGAACAGCGAGTCACCCTGGCTACTGGAATTGGTGGCAGGCATGGTGGAAGAAGGTGAAAGCGATGAAGATGTCGCACGCCGTGAAGCGTTCGAAGAAGCAGGTGTGACAGTAAAACGTCTTGAATACATGTTTAAGTTTGTTCCTTCACCGGGCGGTCTGGTGGAATACCTACGCATGTACGCTGGCGAATTTGATTCGAGTCTTGTAGATACGAAAACGGTGCACGGTTTAGACGAAGAAAATGAAGACATCAAACTTCACCTCGTCTCCTCTGATGATGCCATTGATTTGCTTAAAAATGACGTGGAAAACGCCAGTACCATCATGGGATTGCAGTGGTTTGCATTAAATAAAAGTGATCTTATAAAACGATGGTGTGCTTAATTAGATGAAGCCAGAAATATCTCGTTTAACAAATAAGAAGACTTGGCTAGAACCTTGTATCGGCCTCGTTTCCTTTGCATTTATGTGCGCCAATGTGCTGTTTTGGGCTTCGCTTGTACACCTTATTGCACCTTTATTGTTGTTGAAAAACACGCGCTACGCGAACCTTGCAGAGCAATGTGCTAATCGCTTGTATTACAACTGGCTTGCTTCCTGCGAATGGTGGTTCCAAAACATTTTAAATGTGAAATGGGAACTCGATGAAACCATGAAAGAGGACTTTGATCATTGGCATTTGATCATAGCGAACCATCAGTCTTGGGTGGATGTCTTTGCGGTCTTTGCTCAGCTTAAGGATCGTCGCCCTTTGCCAAGAGTGTTCATGAAGCAAGCACTGTTCTGGATGCCGTTTGTGGGAACCGCCACCTACATAATGGGGTTTCCTTATATGAAGCGTTATACTAAAGCTCAGATTGCTAAAAATCCTAAGTTGGCAGGCAAAGACCTAGCTACCACCAAACGTTCTTGTAAGCGACTGCTTAAAGACCCAAACTCCATTATGAGTTTTGTTGAAGGAACACGCTTTTCAGAAAAAAAGCATCGGCAACAAGCGTCGCCTTATCGCTGTTTATTAAAGCCAAAGGCGGGAGGCATCAGTTTTATATTGCAGACAATGCCGCAGAAAATAAAAAGTATTACAGACATCAATGTCTTATACGAGCAAGACAATATAAGCGGCTGGGATTTGCTTTGCGGTCGCATTGGTAAAGTGAAAGTCATGGTGCGAGATGTGGCCATTCCTGACACCATGTTAACGCCAGAATACCAAGCCGCAGGGAAAGATAGAGAGCACTTTTTTACTTGGTTTAATCTATACTGGCACGATAAAGATACACGCATGAGCCATCAGCTTGCTGCTTTAAAACAGGCAAAGACTTTGGGCTCAGAACAAGAATTTTCAAAAGGAAATACGTCGCAATAAAATGACGAATGCTATGAAAACATCGAAACAATATGTACCAGATTTAGTGAGTTTACAGATGCTTGGTGAATTAAATTATCGCCGACTAGGTAAACTCCTGCGCGGTCATGAAGAGATGGATTCGTGGAGTTTTTCGATTCACAGTGCCGGCGATCAAGAGAGTCGCTTACGCCTCACCTTGGGCAAAGAAAGCCGCTTCACCTCTGAAATAGCGCTAGAGTTTGGTCCGGAAATTCCTAAACAGCTGCTTTTCAAAACCACACTATCTATGACGGTGCGTTTGTATCATGATGTCGGTATCGCAGAGATTACGGATGGGCATCGCCAATACAGCGGAACGTACCCATATCCAAATGATGCCATGCTGCACAGAGACGAGAAGTTTCGTCTTAACCAGCAGTTAGCCGATTTGTTAGAGCTGTGTTTGAAACATGGTCATAGACTGAATGACACCTTATCCTTTCAGTTTGCCTGACTGTAGTTTTTTTAATCGTAAATTGCTTGATAGAGAAGACCACCTTTGACTGTTTTACTATACATCCACGGTTTTAATAGCTCTGAGCGATCCCATAAAGCCACCGTTCTTAGTGAAGCGGCAAAAAAGTTTGGGGTGTCCGATGCGGTCGTGTCTCCCCGTTTGTCTTGGCAGCCTGCGCAAGCCATTAAGCAATTAGCAGACATTATCGAGGCGAATCAAGCACAAGACATTACGTTAATTGGCAGCTCCTTAGGTGGTTTTTATGCGGCTTACTTAGCAGAAAAATACCATCTGAAAGCCATATTGGTTAATCCAGCTGTTCAAGCACCTATCTTGCTTCAAGACTATCTAGGTCCGCAATCTAACCCTTATACCGGCGAAGAGTATGAATTAACGCAAGCACACATGGCCGAGCTAGAGGAATTGGTAGTGACCGATCCGACAGCCGAATATTATTGGCTGATGATTCAGGAAGGTGACGAGGTCTTGGATTATCGAGAGGCCCTTAAAGCTTTCCCTCAAACAGCACGCCTTACCCATGAAGAAAATGGCAACCATAGCTTTACCGAATTTGAACGATTTTCCGAAGATATTCTTCGTTTTGCTGAAATATTAACCGAGTAAGCTACTGCTTTTATTGGAGTATTTCACACAGTATAAAACCAGTGATAGACTCTAACCCATTGAATTGATACTCGCTCACGTTGTAATGTTTGATAATACAACGTACGACCAACTTGGAAGTAAAAACACGCATGTCTGCAAAAGAATATAACGCCGGATCGATAGAAGTTCTTAGTGGTTTAGAACCCGTACAAAAACGTCCCGGGATGTACACAGATACCACGCGACCTAACCACTTAGGCCAAGAAGTTATTGATAACTCGGTTGATGAAGCCTTGGCTGGTCATGCCGATCGCATCGAGGTCATTTTATACAAAGATGGTTCGTTAAGCGTAGAAGACAACGGCCGCGGCATGCCGGTAGATATTCACCCTGAAGAGGGCGTATCTGGTGTTGAATTGATCCTAACGAAATTGCACGCAGGCGGTAAATTCTCAGGGGATAATTACCAATTCTCTGGTGGTTTGCACGGTGTTGGCGTGTCTGTTGTGAATGCCTTGTCTACCTCCCTTGAAGTGTGGGTGCGTCGTAATGGCATCCAGTATCATATTGGCTTTGAAAATGGCTTTAAAACGTCAGAGCTGAAAGAAATTGGTACCGTAGGTAAGAAGAACACCGGGACAAAAGTTAAGTTTACAGCCGATACAAAATACTTCGACAGTCCTAAATTTTCGCTTTCCCGTCTAAAGCACCTACTTAAAGCCAAAGCCGTACTTTGTTCTGGTCTGCATGTTGTCTTTATTGACCAAAGTGGCAGTGAAGAAGTGCGTGAAGAGTGGTTCTATCAAGATGGCTTAAAAGACTACCTTGCCATTGCGAACCAAGGTTTTGTACTGCTGCCTGATGAGCCTTTTATTGGCGGTATGACGGAGAAAACTCAAGGCGTCGATTGGGCAGTTCAATGGCTGCCGGAAGGTGGCGAATTAGTGACAGAAAGTTACGTTAACTTGATACCAACAGCCCAAGGCGGTACACATGTTAACGGTTTACGAACGGGGTTGCTAGAAGCGATTCGAGAGTTCTGTGAGTTCCATAACTTATTGCCTCGTGGCATCAAGCTAACCGCTGATGATGTGTGGGATCGTTGTAGTTATGTGTTGTCAGCGAAAATTCAAGAGCCACAGTTTTCGGGACAAACCAAAGAACGTTTGTCGTCTCGCCAGATCGTGGCGTTTATTTCAGCAACCGTAAAAGACGCCTTTAGCTTATGGTTAAACAAGCACGTTGAAGACGGTAAAAAGATTGCTGATATTGTAATTAATAGTGCGCAGAAACGTCTTAAAGCCAGCAAAAAAGTCGTTCGTAAGAAAGTGACTCAAGGGCCTGCTTTGCCGGGTAAATTGGCCGACTGTTCTGGGCAGGACTCGTCGCGCAGTGAACTTTTCTTAGTGGAAGGGGACTCAGCGGGTGGATCAGCTAAACAAGCGCGCGAGAAAGATTTTCAAGCCATTTTGCCTTTGCGCGGTAAGATCTTAAATTCATGGGAAGTAGACTCTGCGCAAGTATTGGCTTCCCAAGAAATACACGATATTTCTGTCGCTTTGGGTGTGGATCCTGGAGAGGAAGACTTAAGTGGCTTACGCTACGGCAAAGTATGTATTTTGGCCGATGCGGACTCGGACGGTTTGCACATAGCGACATTGATTTGCGCGTTGTTTGTTCGACACTTTCCTGCTTTGGTTAATGGTGGTCATGTCTTTGTTGCCATGCCACCGCTATACCGAATAGACATTGGAAAAGAGGTTTATTACGCTCTTGATGACGAAGAAAAAGACATCACATTGCATAAAATTGCCGCTGAAAATAAACGTGGTACGCCAAATGTACAGCGATTTAAAGGCCTGGGTGAGATGAACCCTTCCCAATTACGCGAAACCACTATGGCGCCAGATACGCGTCGCCTAATCCAGTTAACCATGGAAGATAAGCCAGATACTGACGAGCTTCTAGACAAACTGCTGTCGAAAAAGCGTGCAGGGGATCGTAAAGGCTGGTTAGAGACATATGGCAACTTGGCGATTATTGATTAAACCTACTGTGTTTTTATCAGGCCAAGCTAAAATATAAGTATCGCTCAACAAAATGGAAACGAATGAATGTCTGAAGAAAACGGCGATGATGTCATCAGCGAAGAAGTCCTTTACGAAAAGATTGACCACTATTTATTGACGTTCGGTACAGATCGTTCGTTGATGTGTGTGTCCGAACTCGATGGCTTTCTAACCGCGTTAGGCTGTTCGATAAAAGAGTTGGAGCCAGATGTGTGGCTTAATGCAATATGGGGCGCGGATGAAGACCAACCCGTATGGGACTCGACAGAACAAGAAGATGAATTTCTAAGCCTAGTGTTAATCATGTATATGGAAACCATGAACAGCTTATTGTTCGGGGATTTCTATCCTGTTTACCTAGAACAAGAAGTAGATGGTGAGTTTACCATTTTGGTTGAAGAGTGGTGTGTGGGCTTTATTCGAGGCGCTAAATTGATTGGTTTAGGCGTTGGCGGAGACAGAGAATTCTTTGACGAAGTGCTTGCTCCTGTGCGTCTGTTTGGGACAGAAGCCGGATGGGAGAAGTTAGAAGGCATGGTCGATGCAGAGGTGACATTCTGGAAGGAAACACTAGAACCTTCGATCCTGCGTTTGGCTAAACACTACCATCCTGAAATGCAAGCAACGAGCAAAGTGGAAGGCAAACGCACATTGCATTAATCATGCAATGACTAGAGGACGTATTCCAAACTTATTTTGTGTATAAAAAAACGTGATGCAGGTTTAGCCTGCATCACGTTTTTTTTTGCTTAGTTAGGGATTAACCCACTACTTTTGCGATGCTTTCACACAAGTAATCAATGTTGCTATCGCTGACACCAGCGACGCTCATACGACCAGTATCAGCAATGTAAATAGAGTATTCACTGCGCAAAGTGCGAACTTGTTCTAACGTCAAACCGGAGTAAGAGAACATGCCGCGCTGATCTTTGATGAAGCTAAAGTCTTTGCTCACCCCAGAGGCCGCCAATTTCGCTACAAGTTTTTCACGCAAGCCGTTAATACGGTCACGCATTGCCGCCACTTCTAGTTCCCATTCCGCTTTCAGTTCTGGGTTGCTCATAATGGTATAAACCACTGCGGCACCGTGAGCTGGTGGCATAGAGTAGTTGGCACGAATGGCTTGACCGATAATAGAAAACGCAGCATTGGCTTCATCAGCAGATGCAGCAATAACACTTAAGCCGCCACAACGTTCACGGTAAATGCCAAAGTTTTTCGAAAAAGAGTTCGCGATCAACATATCTTGAACATTCGCAGCCATGTGACGTAAGCCCGCTAAGTCTTCGTCTAAGCCATCACCAAAGCCTTGGTATGCAGCGTCAACCAATGGTAACAAACCACGCTTATTAACGAAGTCTGTTAGCACTTTCCAGTGATCAAGTTGTAAGTCAATGCCTGTTGGGTTGTGGCAGCAAGCGTGAAGCAACAATACATCGCCTTCTTTCACTTCGGCTTCTAGTTTTGCCATCATATCGTCAAAGCGTAAGCCGTTCGTTTCAGGATCGTAGTAAGGGTAATCTTTAACTTCTACGCCTGCAGAATCAAAAATAGACTTATGGTTACCCCAAGTTGGATCACTTACCCAAAGGCGAGCGTCTTTCAAGTTCGCGCTGATAAAATCCGCAGCGACTTTTAACGCGCCAGTACCGCCAGGAGTTTGAGTAGAGCGAATACGCCCAGAAGCAATCAGCGGATTGCCTTCACCCAAGATCAAATCTTTGATAATGGCTTCAAATTCAGTTGCGCCATAAATACCTAGATAGCTTTTAGAATCTTCTTGTTCAAGCAAAATAGCTTCCGCTTTTTTAACCGTATTTAAAATCGGTGTATTGCCATTATCGTCTTTATAGACACCAACGCCTAAATCGATTTTCTTTGGGTTCGTATCTTGCTTATGCGCAATGATAAGGGCTAAAAGAGGGTCGCCAGAAACAGGTTTAAGATGCTTGAACATGATATTTAAAGGGTCCTTATGGTGTGCCACAGTAAAATCGCTGTGGTTAAAATCGTTGCTTAAATAGCTTCTTCATTTTGCCGTTTTTATGACAAAATACAATGCAACATAAAGTGAAATTTCCGCAATACTGTAAAGAAATAAAGACACTTCGTTTTCCTGCTTTCAAGAGCCAACTTATGACCTCTTTTCAATGTCGCTTTCAAAGCCTAAATACTTGGTTAAAAGCACATACTCAACTCTGGCAATTCGACACCTTTGCTCGCTTAGACAACCCTTGGGCACAGGCTTATCCTGAGTTGGCAGCACTGTTAGAACGCGAAAATCGAGTAATAGAAAATGAGGCTTTCTATGAACAAGTATTTCAGATTTGCCCAGACTTAAAAATCGCACTTAGCTTTTCAAAGCCTGATTTGCTTGATGCATCACCGAAGCGAACACTTACAAACGAATTGCCAAGCTATGTCTCGGCGGGAATAAAAGGGCGCAAATGGTCGCAAATCCAAGCCTTTGTTGCTCACACCCCCAAAGCTAACAACTATCTAGAATGGTGCGCAGGAAAAGGCCACCTTGGCAAACTGCTGGCTTTCCATCACCATGCCCCGGTGCACAGCGTAGAATGGCAAAAAGCCTTGTGCGAGGCGGGCGAGCAAGAAGCCAAACGCCTAAAGCTACCGCAAACCTTTACTCATGCCGATGTATTAAAGGGAGAAGGGCGATCTAAGTTAGCAAACGCTCACTGTGCTGTCGCACTCCATGCCTGCGGTGATTTACATCGTGAACTGATCGAACAAGCGGTTGCCGCTAATACGGCCGTGTTGTGTATTTCCCCTTGCTGCTACCACTTAACAAAAGACAGCCACTACCGACCATTTTCAAAAACCGCGCAACAATCTGGCCTTAACCTGCGTCAAGCCGACCTCAAACTGGCCGTCAAAGAAGTGGCTACCGCAGGCGCCCGTGAACAACGCCTCAAACAACTGGAACTGACTTACCGTCTCGGCTTCGACGCATGGCAACGCCACGCCCGCCAGCAAGACGACTACCTTCCTGTTCCCTCTATTCAGAAAGCCCTGCTCAACCAAGGCTTCGATGCTTTTTGCCATTGGGCCGCCGAACAAAAAGGCTTAACCGACTTAATCGCCAAAAATCCATTGGAAAGCTTCGAACAACAAGGCGAACAACGCTACCAACAGGTACAAAAACTCGAAGCCATCAGCCAACTCTTTCGTCCCGCACTGGAATACTGGCTCGTCCTCGACCGTGCCATGTACCTAGAAGAAAACGGCTACCAAGTTGAAATCGGCACCTTTTGCGAAAAAGCCCTCACGCCTCGGAACTGGATGATCAGGGCGGGGCGGTGATTAGTGAACTGTAGCGTGATGAGCTCTTTCCATTTCGGAAACAGTTCATCAAGAGGGCATAATAGAGGTTAAACGCAAACTTGAGTATTACAACCTAGATGCTGTCATCTCAGTCGGCTATTGAGTTAACTCGGTGCAAGCGACCGAATTTCGTATCTGGACGACTCAACTCATTAAGGATTACATCATCAAAGGTTTTTTCATGGATAATGAGTGTCTTAAAAAAAGCGTCTACTTTACCGCCGCACAGGCGGTTTAGAAAATGTAGATAAATAAATTAATAGGGTAGAATGCAAGAGATTATTCATCCTATTAAAGGGAGTTATGTGATGTTTATGCGTTATATTTTTGGTTTTGTGTGTTGTTTTTTAAGTACTATATCATTCGCTCAAAGCTGTGAGCTGAAAGTTGAGCCCAATCATTCTAAGTGGTTTGGAGCTTATTTGGGGAGTGATATTGATGATGTGAAGGCATATCTTAACTGCGAGAACCTGTTGTTTTCATATGAAGTGCCTCCAAAATTAAATCAAGAAAACTATGTGAAAAATCAGTTCTTATTTGTCGATGAAGACTGGCAGCCAAGTTATATCGATCCGAGTGCTACTATTGCTTATGCTTTTGATCCTGCAGGTGAATTGTTTGATATAACTGTCTCTTGGAAAAGTATGTCAGAGAATAGTTTTAATATACTGCTTGATTTTTTAATGGATAAATATGGCACCGAATCCGTTAAATTTAATAATGCTTACTTATTTTATGACAAAGAGAATAGCGAGACGGTACTTTTAGATAAAGTAGCAGTATCGGGTGGTGTAGGGCACAGATATAGACTTCTTATCCAGCCCTTTTTTACAGAATAAGAGTAATAGATCACTGTCTAATTAGCATTTTTTATAGGTTTTAAACAGTGATCTATCCAATCTGATTAAATCAAGTCACATCAAGTCAAACAGTAGGGCTTTGACGCGTTTTTCGCCGAGTCTTTCAAAGTTAATTTCAGATACATCTTCAATTTTTGCGCCGTCGCCTGGTTTAACTGTGATGCCATCACCTAGGGACAATTCGCCTTCGATCAGGTGCACGTAGTAGTGGCGGTTGTTGTCCGCTTGCCATGTTGCTTGTTGCTGATCTTCTAGTATCAGTTGGATCAGTTGCATGTTTTGTTTTATGTGCAGTGTGCCATCTCTGCCATCAGGTGTGATGATGGTGGTGAAGCCTTGTGCTTGGCTAAATTCTTTTTGTTGATAGCCTGGTTGCCCGCCCAGTTGGTTTGGTTGTATCCAAATTTGTAGGAATTTCAGCATGTTTGTTTTAGAGGCGTTAAATTCGCTGTGATAAATGCCTTTGCCTGCGGACATGAGTTGGTATTCGCCTGCTGGTAGTTCTTTTACGTTGCCTGCGCTGTCTTTGTGGGCGATGGTGCCTTCTAGTACTAGGCTGATGATTTCCATGTCTTTGTGACCATGGGTGTCGAATCCTGCAGCGGGTGTCACTGTGTCGTCATTGATGACGCGAAGGTGTGAAAATCCCATTTGCTGAGGGTCGTAATAGTTACCAAACGAAAACGTATGATAGCTGTTTAACCAACCGAAGTTTGCGTGTCCGCGGTCTTGTGCATGACGTAGTGTAATCATTGTTTGGCTCCTTAATGGCTGTTGCTCTTTTTGAGGCTATGAAGTGAGTGTAGGTGTTGTGGAAAAGAAAGAAAATCGGAAGGTTTTGAGCTAATATTTCAAAAAATTTGAACAAAGGTTTGGTTATGACATACGCGGTGACGTTGGAAGCATTAAGAGTGTTGGAGGCGATTCATCAGTTGGGCAGTTTTGCCGCGGCGGCGGAGGCTTTGTTTAAAGTGCCGTCGGCATTGACCTATACAGTCAAGAAGTTGGAAGACGATTTGGGTGTGGCTTTGTTTGATCGCTCGCGCCAAAAAGCGGTGCTGACTCCTGCTGGGCATTTGGTGTTGGAGCAAGGTCGTAGCATTTTAGAGGCTGCCATGCGCTTGGAAGATTCAATTAAGCAATTTGAGTCTGGCTGGGAGCCGAAGTTAAGAATCGCCCGTGATACAGCGTTGTTGGAATCGCCTTTGATGTCGGTGGTCGGAGAGTTCCTTTCGCAGAACCGACCGGTGGAGTTGACCTTGTCAGAAGAAGCCGTTGGTGGTGGGTGGGATGCATTACACGATGATAGAGCGGATTTGGTGATCGGGGCGACCGGTGAGTTGCCAAAGGGAAATGTTCATATTCGTGCTCTTGGTGAAATAGAGTTTGTGTTTGCGGTGTCGCCGACGCATCCACTGGCGTTGGCTGACGGGCCCATTACTGCGGCGCAATTGCGCCAATATCCTTCTATTGTTGTTGCTGATAGTTCAAAAATTTTGCCTGCACGAAGCAGTGGGGTTTTTGAGAGTCGGCAGGTGCTTAGGGTCGATACCATGCGCAGTAAAATTCAGGCGCAATGTTTGGGGTTGGGTGTTGGGTATTTGCCAAAACATCGTATTGCTGACGAGTTAAGCTCTGGGCGTTTGGTGCTACGCCAGTGTGAGTTGCCAAGGCCAAATCAGATGGCGTATTTGGCATGGCGTAAAGAGGACCCAGGTCGAGGGTTGTCTTGGTTTGTTGAGCGATTAGCCATGCAAGACTGGCAGCTTTTTCAAAAAACAGACTGATACCTCGTGCTTTCAGGCAGGGGACATTTGAGACTATTTTTAAGGAGTATTTGTGTTTTCTCTCTCTCTTTCTGTGTTGCCAGTATTTTTGCTTTTGATGGCGGGGGCTATTTGCCAGCGTTGGCGTTTTCCTATGGAGGGGTTTTGGTCTGGTGTCGATAAGTTTACTTATTGGGTGTTATTTCCCGCTTTGTTGTTTAGTAAGACGTCGCAGATCGATTTCAGTAATCCTATGCTGCCAAAGTATGCGTTTATTTTGTTGTTTGCTTTGCTAGTAACAGCTGTGTTTGTGTTTACCTGTACTTGGTTGATGAAGGTGGTCGCGCCGACGGCATCGTCTATGCTGCAAGCCGGTGTGAGGTTTAACACTTTTGTTATGTTGGCTTTAGCGGGCAGTTTGTACGGCAATGATGGTTTGGTGTTGGCGGCGTTGGGCGCTTCTGTGTTGATTCCTTCTGTTAATGTGTTTTTGGTGGTGTCCATGACCTTGATGCATGGGTCGTCGTCAGTTGATAGTTCATCAGCCAATTCCTTGCCTCGTTTGTTAAGTGGCGCTTTGATTCGCAACCCTTTGATTGTGTCTATTGTGCTGGGCAGCGGTTTGAATTTGCTAGGGCTGACGCCGATCATTTTGGTTTCTGATGTGCTTAGTATGTTGTCGCAGGCGGCATTGCCATTGGTGTTGTTGGCGGTTGGTGCGAGCGTACGATTTGAAACAATTCGCTCTGTTGGTATGACGTTTGTGATGTCTGCTGTGGCGCGTTTTGTGGTGTTTCCATTGGTAATTGGTTTGATGTGCTGGTGGCTAGATGTTCGTGGTTTGCCTGCGTTGGTGGCGGTGTTGTTTGGTGTGGTCCCAACGGCAACATCGGCTTATGCGTTGGCTCGTCAGTTAGGGGGCGATGCAGATAGGATGTCAGCGTATATTACGATGCAGACGTTATTGTCTGTGGTGACTTTGCCTGTGAGTGTTTGGTTAAGTCAGTTGTATTTGATGTGATGTAACGCGCACTTTAATGAATAAAAAATACCATATTGTGAATAAAACAGTCATGTTGCAGTGCTTTTTCATATCAATATTGATATGAAATTCGCTGTAACTTGCATTTGAAAGGTAAGGTGAGGAGATATAGTGTGAATCGTAGGGCGTGAGTTTGTCTGTAAATACAGATAGATGATGCTCCCTTTAGTACTGATCACAACAAAAACAAAAAGGAATCTAGTATGAAATCTCTTTCTATTCGCCCATCACTTCCATGGTTGGGTGCATTCAAGCGCAAGGCTGTCTTGACCACTTTTTCTGTATTACTTCCTGTGTTGTCCGCTTCGGCGATGGCTGCGGATCTCACGATAGGTTTCTCGCAAATTGGCTCAGAAAGTGGCTGGCGGACGTCTGAAACCGAATCCATTAAAGCTGAGGCAGAACGCCGTGGCTACGATCTAAAATTCTCTGATGCGCAACAAAAGCAAGAAAACCAAATTAAAGCGGTGCGTTCATTTATCGCGCAAGGCGTGGATGGCATTTTGCTGGCGCCTGTGGTGGAAACAGGTTGGGATCAGGTGCTGAAAGAAGCGCAACGTGCCAAGATCCCTGTTGTGTTGATCGACCGTGGCGTGGCGGCAGATCCAAGTTTGTACCTAACGAAAGTGGCGTCTGATTTTAAAGAAGAAGGCGCATTAGCGGCATCTTGGTTGGCAGCGAAAACCAATGGCCGTTGTAATATCGTCGAGTTGCAAGGTTCGGTTGGTTCTTCTGCGGCTATTGACCGTAAGACGGGCTTTGATTCTGTTATTAGTAACTTCCCTAATATGACGATTACTCGTTCTCAGTCTGGTTCATTTACTCGTGCTGGCGGTAAAGAAGTGATGGAAAGTTTCTTAAAAGCCGAAGGCGGTGCGAAGAATATTTGCGCGCTATTTGCTCACAACGACGATATGGCGTTGGGTGCGATTTTGGCGATGAAAGAAGCGGGCGTGAAACCAACCAAAGACATTTTGGTCGTGTCTATTGATGCTGTGCCAGATATCTTTAAAGCGATGGCTGACGGTGAAGCCAATGCCACTATCGAGTTGAATCCTCATCTTGGTGGCCCAGCATTTGATGCCATCCTAGCGGCTCAGGATGGTAAAAAAGTCGACAAATGGATCAAGGCAAACGGTCCTTTGTATCTTCCTGATACGGCGGCTGCGGAATACGCTAAGCGTAAATAATATTGCGTCACACTTAGGAGCACGGTGCTTCTAGGTGTGGATTATTGTTTTATGTTAGCGGAACGGAGACGGCGTTATGTCGCAATTAGTTAATGAAACCTTGATGGTCAAAGAGACGGTCGAGGCAGCGCAAAGCGCAGTGCGTCCTTTACTCGAAATCAAACATTTATCCAAATCCTTTACCGGCGTTCAAGCCCTGAATGATGTGTCTCTAGAGATTCAACAAGGAGAAATTCGTGCCTTGCTTGGCGAAAATGGCGCGGGTAAATCCACTCTGATTAAAGTTTTGACAGGTGTTTATCCTCGGGACAACGGTGAGATCCTATTAGATGGCTCGCTAATTAGCGCATCGGATAGCGGTCATGCTCAGCGTTTAGGTATCAGTACGGTTTATCAAGAAGTAAACCTTATTCCTACTATGTCGGTGATGGAAAATCTGACATTACAACACCAAGAAAAAACCTTTGGTTTGATCAGTTGGAAGAAAGCTGAAATCCGCGCGAGGGAATTATTGGCGCAAGTAGGCTTAGACATAGATCCATTACGTCAGCTAGATACTTACTCTATTGCGATTCAGCAATTAGTTGCTATTGCCCGTGCGTTAAGTACTCAGGCAAAGATGTTGATTTTAGATGAGCCAACGGCCAGTTTAGACAGTGACGAGATTAAGCAGTTGTTTAATCTGATGGCACGACTGAAATCCGAAGGCTTAGGCATTATCTTCGTAACTCACTTTTTAGATCAGGTTTATAGCATTACCGATAGCATCACTGTTCTACGCAATGGGGAGTGCATTGGCACCTTCAAAACCGCTGAGCTATCGCGCTCTGATTTGGTCAGTCACATGGTGGGCAAGTCTCTAGAAGATTTAGCGCCAACCGCTCACGATCATTCTATTAAACGCGAACGTACGGAGCTGCTGCAACTGAATAATGTCGGCAAACAGCGTTATCTTCAGCCGTTGGATTTGAATATTGCGGCTGGGGAAATTGTCGGTGTGGCGGGCTTGTTAGGCTCTGGTCGTACTGAATTGTGTGAGTTGGCCTATGGTTCAGTAAAACCAGATCAAGGCGAGGTGACGCTAAGTAATCATTCACTGACTAAATCGTCTTTGCGTCGGGCGATTCAGGTTGGTATGGGCTATTGCCCAGAAGATCGCAAGCAAGATGGGATAGTGGCGGAGTTGAGTGTTAGGGAAAATATGATCCTTGCGCTGCAAGCGAGCAAAGGTTGGTGGTCGCCTATTTCTATGGCCGAGCAACAAAAGCTAGTAGAAGAAATGATTCAGCGTTTGGCAATAAAAACACCTGATATGGATAAACCCATTGGCGAGTTAAGTGGTGGTAACCAACAGAAGGTTATCCTTGCTCGCTGGTTGATTACGCATCCTGCCTTGTTGATCTTAGACGAGCCAACACGGGGCATTGATATCGGTGCTCATCATGAAATCATTCAAATTATTAAAGAGTTGTGTGAGCAAGGGATGGGGTTATTAGTCGCGTCTTCTGAACTGGAAGAGCTGGTGATGTTTGCTCATCGCGTGGTGGTAATGAAAGATCATCATAAGGTATCTGAACTTCATGGAGATGAGGTTTCAGAGCAGGCTATATTACGCACCATTGCGAGCTAGTCATTTTTTTACGTTTTCAAAGTAGCTGTTCATATGAAAAAAAATAACTTTCTGCATAAGCATCAAAAAACGCTCGCGCCTTTGTTGTCCCTTGTACTGATCATTTTGATTACGGCATCTGTGACACCGGGGTTTCTGAGCATTCGAATGGTAGATGGGCACCTATTTGGTAGCTTGTTGGACATTCTTCATCGTGCAACGCCAACGGCTTTAGTGGCTTTGGGTATGGCGGTAGTCATTGGTACTCGCGGTATTGATTTGTCCGTGGGAGCCGTGATTGCAATTTCCGGCGCGGTGACGGCAGTGTTAACAGTCAACACCGATTGGCCTGTTTGGGTAGTGATTTTATGTGCTTTAGGCACAGGTATGCTGTGCGGTTTATGGAATGGCATTTTGGTGTCCGTGTTTAATATCCAGCCGATTGTTGCCACGTTAATCTTAATGGTGGCAGGGCGTGGTATTGCGCAGATGATTACGGAAGGACAAATTGTCACTTTCCATTCAGATGTATTGGATGCCATTGGTAATGGCTATTTCTTGGCATTTCCTATTCGCGTGTGGATTGCGATAGGCATGATTGTCTTAACCGTATTGGTGATGCGTAAAACTGCGCTGGGCTTATTTATAGAAGCGGTTGGGGCGAACGTGCGAGCCAGCCGTTTGGTGGGCATCGAAGCGCGTTTATTGGTGTTGTCTGCTTATGTTTTTTCGGGCCTTTGTGCTGCCATGAGCGGCATTATCCTTGCGGCGGATATTCGCGGTGCTGATGCTAACAATGCCGGATTATGGTTGGAACTGGATGCGATTCTAGCTGTGGTGTTAGCTGGGGCTTCATTGGCTGGTGGACGCATTTATTTGTTGCTGACGATTGTTGGCGTGTTGATTATTCAAACCTTAACCACGGCCATTCTGACCAGTGGCCTACCTGCTCAATATAATTTGGTGGTGAAAGCGACCATTATCTTAGCCGTGTTGTTGGTTCAATCGCCTAAGACTCGCCAGTGGTTGTCTGACTTTTTTATGAAAAAGAAGCATGCAGAAAATAGTCGTACTGGTAACCCTGATATCGGTAAAGGGAGCATAGAGCCATGATTAATGAACGTAATTTGCCTATATTGGCAACGCTATTGGTTTTTATCCTCTTGTATGGTTTTGGCATGTATGAATACAAGGGATTTCGTGACACCTTGGTATTCTCAAACTTGTTGACGGACAACGCGTTTTTGATCATCACTGCGATTGGTATGACGTTCGTCATTCTGTCGGGAGGAATTGATTTATCGGTTGGGTCGATGATTGCATTTATCGGTGTCTTGATGGCTTATCTGATTACCAGCACCGGCATGCATCCTTTGTTTGCCATTGGTATTGCTTTGGTCGTTGGGGTGGCTTTTGGCGCGATAATGGGCGTTATCATTGCGTTTTTTGAGATTCAGGCGTTTATCGTTACTTTAGCTGGGATGTTTTTATTTCGTGGTTTAGCGTATTTGATCAACCTAGATGCGGTGCCGATAGATCACCCGTTTATTACGGGCTTGTACGATATTTACGTGCCGTTACCTGGGCGTGGAGGGCTGACCTTTATTGCCATGGCGATGCTGGTATTACTGGCGTTGGGCATATTACTCGCTCGAAGAACGCGGTTTGGTATGAGTGTGTATGCGCTGGGTGGAGACAGTCATTCTGCGGCCTTGCTAGGTGTGCCGGTGAAAAAGACCATTATTAAAATCTATGCGCTAAGCGGATTTTACAGTGCTATGTCTGGGGTGATCTTTGCGATATATACAGGCTCGGCTTATCCACTTGCAGCAGTTGGTGTTGAGTTAGATGCGATCGCTGCGGTGGTGATTGGCGGAACGTTATTAACGGGCGGTGTGGGTTATGTGTTTGGTACTTTCTTGGGGGGAATGATCCAAGGCATTATTCAAACGTTAATTACCTTTGATGGTTCGTTAAATAGCTGGTGGACCAAGTTGGCCGTAGGTGGCTTGTTGTTGTTCTTTATCTTGCTGCAAAAAGGCATTGTGGTTTGGGTGAAGAAACGCTCGGCGGCTTAGGGTTTTACACTTAGCTTGCTAGTGTAATCAGGCGCAAAAAAACCAGTACGTTTGATGTACTGGTTTTTTTTGACCTATTTTGGTGCGTTTTCTAGAAGGTTACGCTTCAGTAGGGTCTTGGTAAATGTTTTTGTAGCAGTAGTTAGTTGCTTCAACGAAGCCATCAACGCTACCACAGTCAAAACGTTTGCCTTTGAATTTATACGCTAATACACAACCCTCTTGAGCTTGTTGCAAGATAGCATCAGTGATTTGCACTTCGCCATTACGGCCGGCTGGCGTGCTGCGAATTTTGTCAAAAATATCGGGTGTTAGAATGTAACGGCCGATAATAGCAAGATTCGATGGAGCGTCTTCTTTTGCTGGTTTCTCTACCATGTCGGTAACACGGTAAAGACCGTCCATCATGGATTCACCTTTAATAACACCGTATTTGTGTACTTCGTCTTCAGGTACTTCTTCGATAGCCACAATTGTGCAACGGAATTGGTTATACAGTTTAACCATTTGTGCCATTACGCCATCATCTTCTCCGAAGCAAAGATCGTCCGCTAGTACCACGCCAAAGGCTTCGTCGCCAATCAGAGGTTCGCCCGTTAGGATGGCATGGCCTAGACCTAACATGTTGTTTTGACGAGTAAAAGAGAAGTTAACGTTGTCGATTAGGTGACGTATACCGTCTAGGTATTTTTCTTTGTTTGTGCCAGCGATTTGGTGTTCTAATTCGTAGCTGATATCGAAATGATCGGCAATAGCGCGTTTACCACGGCCAGTTACGAAGGTGACATTGTCCAGACCCGCTTTTACTGCTTCTTCGACACCGTATTGAACCAAAGGCTTGTTTACAATAGGAAGCATTTCTTTTGGCATAGATTTAGTGGCAGGCAAAAAACGGGTGCCATAACCGGCAACAGGGAACAGACATTTGCGAATCATAAATTTTCCTTAAAAAATGGCGTTAATCTTTGTTTAATGGCTGGCTAACATTATACCGCATAGTCAGCCTGTTTCGTTTCAGTGGTGACTCTATTTTAAAGCTTCTTGTGTGACGCTTTTTATCACCTTAGTTAATCGATCTAATACAGGTGAGTTGAGTTTGTACCAATGCCAGTAAAGAGGCAAGGCTAGGCGCGTGTTTGGCAGCAAGGATACCAGTTTCTTGCTTTTTATTTTCTGTTTGATTTGAATACTAGGAATTAAAGCACAGACTGTGCCACCCATTACCAGTTCAACAAAACCATGGGAAGAGGGGTACCAATGACTGTGACTAATATCGGTTTCGACTTGTAGGCATTCATTTTGATATCGCGCCCAAAGTTCATCATGTTCGTCGTAAATCAAAGACGGCGATTTTAAAACGGCTTCGGCGCTAAGGTCTCCTTTCAGGTGTTCTTCTATAAAGCTGTGTGTGGCGACCAGTTCATAGTGCATGTAACCAAGAAAGATTGAATCCCCACCGGCCACTGGCGTACCAATTTGACTGACACAAGCCACGACTTCGCCTGTCTGTAGTAGCGCACGAGTGTTGGCTTGGTCAGCGGCTTTAATATGTAATTTGTTGGAATCTGTTGCCGAGAATTGGCTCACTACGTCGGCAAACCAAGTCGCGAGCACATCGTTGTTGACCGCAATGCTTATTGGTTGAGTAGATTGATTGCCTTGTATTGCTTCTTGTAAACCTTCCTCTAGCATGGCGACTTTATTGAAATGCGCGAGTAGTTGTTCTCCAAGTGGTGTGGCAACGACAGGCCGAGCTCTAATCAGTAAAGGGCGACCACATTCTTGTTCTAAGCGTTTGATATTTTGTGACACCGCTGATTGTGTCAAATGAAGGTATTCTGCGGCTTTGTCAAAGCTCTGGAATTTCAAGACAGCGTGAAGCGAGGATAACGCTTTATAATCCATCATAACTTTATCTAATGCAGCTTTAGTTTAATTAATTTTAATTTAATGGTTGCCTTGCGTAAGATCAAGCCACTTTAAAGAGCGCAGAGAAATTGGAGAAAGTTTGTGTTGGCATTTTTAAGTGGTGCGATTACAGGTGGTGGGTTAATTGTCGCGGTTGGTGCGCAGAATAGTTTTTTATTGGAGCAGGCATTAAAGCGACATTATGCCTTTCCAATCGCGCTGATGTTTATATTAAGTGATGCGATTTCCATTGCACTTGGCGCATTTGGTTTAGGCTTAATCTTGCAAAGTCATGATTGGTTGTTGTCGGTATCTCGTTGGGCGGGCGTGGCATTTTTAGTGTGGTTTGCCTTTGGTAAATGGCGTGCATCTTTTCAGGAAGAGCATTTGATTCTGGAACAATACAGTCAGCGTTTGGCCTTTTTTCCATTGGTAATGATGGGGGTTGCGGTGACGTGGCTGAACCCACATTTCTATTTAGATACCATGATTTTGATGGGTAGCTTGGCGAACCAGTGGCAGGGCGCAAAGTGGGCGTTTGTGTTTGGCGGTGTGTGTGCGTCTGTGGTGTGGTTTTTGTCTTTGGCTTTCGTCGGAAAACTGTGTGCCAAGTGGCTAGAAAAAGCGGCTTTCTGGCGTTGGTTTAATCGTGTGAATGCTATCTTGATTTGGAGTATTGCGCTTAAAATTGCAACACAGCCCTTATCGTAAAAGGGCTGTGTTGATTATCGCCAGTTATGGAATAGGCTAAAGTTTGATTTCAACCTCGTGAGAGGTTTCTTCTGTCACTGTTGAAGAATCTGCTTCAACTAACATTTCCGCTGTAGCAACAGATGAAACGGTCAATGCCACTGGGATTTGATCCCCTTGCTCTTCGATGATCATCGCTGGCTGATGCTTGATTCGATACACAGCAAACAATGCCACGGAGATATTTAAACCGGCAACGAACCAGAACAAAGCATCTATGCGCATGGTGTCCATTAGGGCTGCTGCAACCAGAGGCCCCAACATACCGCCAATACCATTCAGCAGTATCATGCCGCTACTGGCAGAGAGAATTTGTTCTGGGCGAAGTTGGTCATTCATATGAGAGGAAGCCAGCGAGTACATTGGAAAAGTAAATGCGCCCACTGCAAACATACCAACCATCATTAATATTTGATTATTCATTGTGCCTCCGAGCGGCACAATGAAGGCGGCGAGTGCACCCACTACACCAACCCAAAGGATAGTGACGCGACGGTCTTGGCGGTCAGATAATTTACCAATAGGCCATTGCAGCAACATGCCGCCCACATAACTTGCACCAATGAAAAACGAAATTTCAGCAATGTTCATGCCGATACTTTTTGCATAGAGTGCCCCCAGACCCAATAAAGCCCCAGAGGTTGCCCCTGCAATGGTGACACCGGTGACACCAAGAGGTGCGGTTTTGATTAACCCTAGAATGTTGAGCTTTTCTGGTACGTTGATGGTTGGAGAAGGTGTACGAACTAATAATAGAGGTACCACTGCCAAGGAGATTAATACAGACGTCAAAATGAACAAGCCGTAGCCACTAGGCGAGGACAAGTTCAATAAGAACTGACTGATGGTTTGGCTTGCCCAGATTTCGATAATATAAATTGAGAATAATCGACCACGAGTTTTATTGGTGGCAATGTCGTTTAACCAGCTTTCAGTCACAATAAAGAGACCCGCGTAACACAAGCCTGTGCCCATTCGCATCAGCATCCAGAACCATGGGTTTACTACCATGGATTGCATTAAGATAGTAACGGATGCTAATGAAGCCACTGCGGCAAATACACGAATATGGCCAACATTTTTGACCCAATTCGGCACTAAAAGGGAGCCCAAAATAAACCCAAGGTAATACGCGGACATGATTAAACCTGTCGCGGTAGTATTAAACCCCTCAATCGATGCTCTAATACCAATGAGTGAGCTTTGCAAAGCACTTGCCATAGTCAGTACGGCAATGCCTATGAGTAGACTCCAAATTGGAATCAGGGTTTGCTTTAACATTCAGTGTCCTTTACAAGTTTTAGCTGGCAATAAAAAGTTTAATAATACGCTGGATTGATCATTATTTCGGCTGACTATACCGACAGAATTTGTGAATGCAATCACTAATCTGAGACTTAAAGGATAGCAGGTGACAACGTTTGTTTGTGATGTAATGCGCCCGTTTATTTTAATACCATTGAGTCGTTCGAGTTAAGATGCAAACAACATACCTCTTTGGCGATATGCGTTTATTTGAGCGGTTTAAATAAGAAAGGCTAGGTGCTTTCACCTAGCCTTTTCAAGTTTGCAGTACGTCACGTTGATCTTAGCTCAGGTGCTCTATTAAGCCGCGTCTTCTTCGCGTCCAAAATGTTTACCAAGTAGCGCATGGTAAAAATTATGATCGTTGAGAATGCCGATGCATTGACCAGCTTCTTCCAATACTAACAAGTGATTGGATTGGTAACGGATCTCGACAGCATCACGCATGGCGATGTCAGCTGGCACGATAAACACTGTGTGATCAGGCACATTGGCAAGGATGGTTTCTGGTGTCCATCTTGCGGTTGGGATTTCACCTTTTGATCCTTGTATTGATACCAATTTACCATTTTCTAGTGTCATCGAGATATCATCACTGATGATGATTTGACCATCTTTTACGGCCAAATCTGCCAACGGCGTCATTAATGATTCTCCGCGCAGTACGTTTAGCGGGTTGGTGTGAGCAACGAATTTTTCTACGTACTCGGTAGCGGGGTTTAAGACAATTTGCTCTGGAGTGTCTTCCTGAATGATTCTGGCTGATTCCATAATGGCAATCTTAGAACCAATCTTTAAGGCTTCATCTAGATCATGGCTCACAAAAATGATGGTTTTATTGAGTCGTTTTTGCAGCTCGATAAGCTCGTCTTGCAGCTGAGAACGTATCAGTGGGTCAAGTGCTGAAAAGGGCTCATCCATTAGCAATACATCTGTGTCCATGACAAAGGCTCTTGCTAAACCCACTCGCTGGCGCATGCCCCCAGAAAGCTCATCGGGTTTTTTATCTGCCCATTTATCTAGGCTTACCATTTTGAGTTGTTCACGTGCTTTTACAAGTCGCTCTGCTTTTGGCATTCCTTGCATTTCTAGACCAAAAGCAACATTTTCGAGCACGGTCAGCCAGGGCATTAGCGCAAAACTTTGAAATACCATGGAGACTCTGTGCGTTCTCATATGACGAAGCTTAGCTTCATCGCATTTGGCCATATCGACCATTTTGTCGCCATCTCTTACAAGGCAACGACCACGGGCGATTTTATTTAAGCCATTGACAGCACGCAGTAGGGTAGATTTACCTGACCCTGATAACCCCATCAAGACACAGATTTCACCTTCATTCACTTCTATGTTGGCGTTTTGTACGCCAACAACGTCGCCAGTCATTCCTAGAATCTCATCACGGGAGTGACCTTTATCCATCAATGGGAGTGTTTTTGCTTTATTGTCACCGAAGACGATGTCTACGTTTTCAATTGTTACAACAGCCATAAATTACCCCTCGTTCTTAGATGATGGCGACTTACAAATACGGTCTAGCATGATGGCAACCAATACAATGGCGACACCTGCCTCAAAGCCTTGGGAAATGTTTACCGTGTTGAGTGCTCTGACAACTGGTTTACCTAAACCATCTGCTCCGACCAAGGCAGCAACCACCACCATAGAGAGTGACAGCATAATACATTGGGTTACGCCAGCCATGATACTTGGCATAGCTGCCGGTAGTTCAACTTTGTAAAGCAGCTTTGATTTGGTACAGCCAAACGCCAAACCCGCTTCAATTAGCTCATTAGGAACCTTGCTGACACCTAGATAGGTCAAGCGAATGGGGGCGGCTATAGCGAATATAATGGTCGATATCAATCCTGGGACATAACCCAAGCCGAAAAGAATCAATGTCGGGATCAGGTAAACAAAGGTTGGGATTGTCTGCATTAAATCCAGTATTGGACGTAAAATGGTGTACAACCAAGGCCGATGAGCTGCCGCAATGCCAATAGGGACACCAACTAGAACACTCATTGCGGTTGCGGAAATAACCAATACTAAGGTTTGTATGGTTTCGATCCAGTAGCCCATATTTATGATGAGTAATAGGGATAAGGCAACGAAAATGATTAAGCTGATACTGCGATGGAGGAACCAAACACCGACTAGAATGATGGCAATCACTGCGAGAGGATGAAGGTAATCAATCGCATCAACCATGCTAACAATCATGGTTTCTAGGGTGAGAGAGACAAGGTCAAAAAACACGGAAGCCGCACTCACTAGCCAGTCGACAAAGTTTTCCATCCAAGCGCCAAGAGGGATTTTATTATCCGTCAGCCAATTCATATGTGTGTTCTCCCGATAGATTAATGACGCATTCTTAGTCGTGTGTGACTAAGAATGCGATGTGATGCAAATGATGTATTACAGGCCTAGATGGGACTTCACAGCGCTAAGGCCGTTATCACCAGAGGCAGTAGTGACACCTTTGAGCCAATTATCGAGAACGTCAGGATTGGCTTTTAACCATTCTTTTGCGGCGATATTCGGTTTTTTACCGTCGTCTAAGATGGCACCCATGATTTCGTTTTCCATAGGTAAAGAAAAGGTGAGATTGGAAATAAGTTTGCCGACATTCGGGCATTCTTGAATGAAGCCTTTACGAATGTTGGTATGAACATTTGCACCGCCAAAGTCGGGGCCAAAGTAATCATCGCCACCCGATAAGTATTCCATTTTGAAGTTGGCATTCATTGGGTGCGGTGCCCAACCTAGGAAGGCAATCCATTTGTTACGACGAGTGTTTCGGTTTACCTGAGAAAGCATGCCCGCTTCACTTGATTCAACCAGTTGGAAGTCACCCAAACCAAAAGCGTTAGAATCGATCATATCTTGGATGATACGGTTGCCATCGTTACCTGGTTCAATGCCGTAAATGCGCCCAGAAAACTCTTTTCGGTGTTTGGCGATGTCTGAAAAATCTGTCACACCAGCGTCAAAAGCGTCTTTGCTTACTGCTAGCGTGTATTTAGCGCCGACTAGGTTGGGACCAAGGTCCTCAACCGTGCCAGCTTTAAGGTAAGGTTCGATATCGGCTTGCATGGTAGGCATCCAGTTGCCAAGGAAGACATCAATGTCACCGTTTGCGAGAGATGTATAGGTAACAGGGACCGATAATAGTTGAGTTTTCGCTTTGTAACCTAAGCCTTCGACGATTTCACTGGTTACTGCCGTTGTCGCAGTAATGTCTGTCCAGCCCACATCTGAAAAGCGAACGGTAGAACACTCTGCGGCCATTGTCAGCCCTGAAACACCAGCCATACTAATCGCGATAGCGGTCTTTTTTGCTTTATTTAACATAACCTTACCCTCTTTCTATTGAACTCAAAATCAATGAGCGAATACAGTGCTAGATCTCAACACTGAGCGTGAACTCCTAAAACGTTTGCAGCGAATAAATGAAGGCTGCTTAAAATGTATGATGTAAATATAGGTACTAAGGTGTTTTAGTGATGACTTTTAAACACCAAATCCAAATAATTCTGTATTTGTTCTGAGGCTTGTTTTTTATTAATTCCGCCTGCGAGCGAGCCCCTTAACCACATGCCGTCAATTAATGCGGCCACTGTGAGGGCGATGTTTCGTGCTTCTTGTAAATCAAATTCTTCTTTTAGTACGCACACAAGCGAGGTGTTTAACCGCTTTGAATAAACGTTTTGCAATCGATATAAAGAAGGTGTGTGCATTGCAGAGGCCCAAAACCCCATCCAAGCTTTCACAACTTGAGGATGAGTCTGAGACTGACTAAAACTGGCTTTCACAATCGCCATGACTTTATGTTTTGCTGACTTGTTTTTTGTTTTTGTTATTTCTACTGATAACCCGTCAAAAAATTCGCGGATTAAGCTTTTCATGGTGGCTTCATACAACCCATCTTTACCACCAAAGTAGTGATTAATGATGGCGGGTGAGACACCTGCTTTTTTGCCGATAACACTGACTGTCGCTCCCGCAAAACCATGTTTATCTATGGCTTTTATTGCGGCCTCGATAAGCTGAGGTTTTCGTATTTCAGGCATTCCAACTTTTGGCATTCGGGATCCTTTTTTATTAAACAGCCGTTTAATGAAAACTATACTAGGCTGATTGTGCAATTTAGGTCAACCCTTGACAAATCTAAAACTTAGTACTCTAATCAATTTAAAGGTTTGATTTTAAAAGGTTTTTAGCCGTTTAAAATTTTTTTAATCTTTTTTTTAGAGCGATTGTGTCGGTTTAAGATAAGAAATAAGGATTTTTAGGCTTATTTCTTCTGATTTTAGGGCGTGTTTATCTTATTCACTCGTCAGATTTTCACTGGAGTTTGTCGCTTAGACTATGTTAATTATAAAACGAAATACATAACTGGAGTGTTATTTAATGGCTGTCTCTTCTTCTACCTTTGATACTGTTTTAGATCGATCGAATACCAGCAGTGATAAATGGTCTAAATACCCTGATACGGTTCTCCCAATGTGGGTAGCTGATATGGATTTTGATTCACCTGAATGTATAAAATCTTCATTAAATCAAAGGGTTAGTAAAGGGGTTTATGGCTATACCCACACACCTAAGGCGCTAGAGAGCGCCATACAGTCACACCTTTTGCATCGTTATAATTGGCAAATTTCTGCGTCACACTTGGTGCATTTACCGGGATTGGTTTGTGCTCTGCATCTTAGTGTTCAAACTTTCTCTAAAGAGGGTGAGGGGGTCGTTGTCCCTGGACCTGTTTACTATCATTTAACCAAGGCACCACAGTGGTCTGGTCGAGATTTGTTACATGTCGATATGTGTTCTCAAGATGGCCGTTGGCTACCTGATATGGCGCAGCTTGAGGCCGCTTGTGCGAATCCTAACAGTAAAATGATTTTGCTATGTAATCCGCATAATCCAGGTGGGACTGTCTATACAAAAGCGGAGTTGTTGAGCATTCATGCATTGGCTGAAAAATATGATTTGCTGATTGTCAGTGATGAAATTCACTGTGATTTGATTTTGGATGATTTGCCGCATGTGCCTCTTGCTAGTCTAAACAAAGACGCTGCAAACCGAACAATTACCTTAATGGCACCAAGTAAAACATTTAACATTGCAGGGTTAGGTTATGCCTTTGCCGTTATAGAAAACACAGAATTACGCCAAGCCTTTAATAAAGAAAGAGCTGGCTTGATTCCATCACCCAATATGCTTGGTTTAACGGCCGCTACGGCCGCTTATGAAGAGGGTCAAGAGTGGCATAACGCTTTGCTCATGTATTTAAAAGGAAATCGGGATTTATTGGCTCAAAGGCTCGCTGCTACGCCATTAAAAATGCTGCATTTGGAAGCGACATATTTGGCTTGGATTGATGTTTCTGCTCTGGCGTTGGACGATCCGCATCAATTTTTTGTTGATGCGGGTGTGGGTGTTTCAAATGGTAAAGATTTTGGTAATCCGAACTATGTTCGCCTAAACTTTGGGTGTCCCCAATCTATTCTGAACCAAGCGATAACTCGTATTGAAGAAGCTCTAATTGTGCATGGATTTATGTAATTTATTATATTTTTCAAATGGTTAAGTTTTCATGGTTGAGGTCCTTTTTATTTTTTTAATATAAAGAGAGGCTTTTATGTTGAACTTAGCATCGTGTGATTTTGTAAGACAATATGTCCAGCATAGTTCTCCCGCAATGCGGGCAGATCTACTGGAAATCATTGATATGATGGAGCTAATTGCACCGGATGCGGAGTTAGTCAGTGGTATAGAGATTCCGTATTTTCAGCAAAACTCAAGTTGGCTTTATGGTGTGGCAGCACGATCTGATCATTTATGTGTGTATTTCTCTGATTTGAGTGTTTTACACCCTTTTATTGATCGGTTGCCACATGTTCAATTTGGTGATCATTGTTTTATTATTCATC
Organism: Marinomonas sp. FW-1; assembly: GCF_005222245.1. Classification (NCBI taxonomy): domain Bacteria; kingdom Pseudomonadati; phylum Pseudomonadota; class Gammaproteobacteria; order Oceanospirillales; family Oceanospirillaceae; genus Marinomonas; species Marinomonas sp. FW-1. The sequence continues at coordinate 917,398 of NZ_CP025987.1, forward strand.
GCTTAGATGAGGTAAATCTTAATGTATTGGCAGAGCTGTTTGGCCAAATAAAGGTGCATTTTTTATTAAGCCATCAGTATCCACCTGAGCCTATTCAGTGAGACTCGTCTTGGGGCGTAAATTTGATCTGTATCACCGTGTTCTTATCTAGGTTGTGTACTGAATGATAGATTTCACTGTACGGGTTGGCGTGTTTTTTCTTGTATTCAGCACATTGGTTTTGTGGCAGTGGTTGAGTCCAAGGGCGATGTTGTTACAGTGGCGGCAACGTTGGTGGCACAATATGTCTCTTTTTGCGCTCGGCGCGCTTTGTGTCCGAGTTATTCAGCCATTATTACTGTCTGTTATCGCTTTCTCCAGTTCGGAGTTTGGTCTCTTTTGGTGGTTAGATTTGCCTTTTTGGGCTGTATTCTTATTCAGTATTTTACTGTTGGATTGCCTTATTTATTGGCAACACCGTCTTTTTCATCGTATTCCTCTTTTGTGGCGAATTCATCGCGTCCATCATTCTGATCCAGAGTTAGATGTTAGCTCGGCTGTGCGCTTTCATCCGGTCGAAATTGTCTTGTCTCTCTTTTTTAAGGGGCTAGCCGTTTGGCTGCTGGGGGTTCCTGTGGCGGCCGTGTTGGCGTTTGATATTTTATTGAATGCATCAGCTATGTTTAATCACACCAATGTTAGATTGCCTGTTATTATCGAAACTTGGCTGAAGAAGTTACTGGTTACTCCCGATATGCATCGCATACATCATTCAAGAGTAAGTCTTGAAGCAAACAGTAATTTCGGCTTTTTTCTCAGTATTTGGGATGCACTTTTTAGAACGAAAAGAAATGACGCCTTAGAAGGAGATGAGCACTTAAAAATAGGACTGCCGGATACAAAAACGTATCAACCCACATCGTTAAAAGACGTATTGGTGATGCCTTTTACCGTTTTTAAAAAGCATCGTTAAAGACGAAAGATAAGAAGCAGTTAGGAATCCCTATGAGTTATCACGAAGTAAACTTTATAGAAATGCGTATTATTGGTTGTCTGATGGAAAAAGAGATAACCACGCCAGATCAATATCCTCTTAGTTTGAATGCACTTGTTAACGCTTGTAATCAAAAGTCCAATCGCGATCCTGTTACCCAATTGTCAGAGTTGGATGTTCAAGATGCCTTAGATGCTCTGGTGGCGCGTGGTTTAGTCACTGAAATTAATGCTTCCCATAGCCGAGTCAGTAAATATCAGCACAGATTTTGTAATACGGAGTTTTCAGACTTACAGCTATCTCCTGCAGAAACAGCGATTATTTGTTTGATGTTTGTTCGAGGCGCACAAACGCCAGGAGAAATTCGTTCACGTAGCGGTCGGCTGTATACTTTCCAATCTCGCGATGAAGTCGAGCAGGCTTTGCAGTCACTGCAGGAGAAAACGGGCGGCCCTTATGTTTGCCAGTTGCTAAAAGAACCTGGAAAGCGCGAGCAGCGCTATCAGGAATGTTTCTGTTCCGAGTCTGAGCGACCTGTCGTTTCCTTTTCTTCTGATACAAGCAAGGAATACACCCAACAACTTGAAGCCAAAGTTAAAGAATTGGAAGCACAAGTTGAGAAATTAAATGAACGTATTCATGAACTTGAAAATGTCAGTGGACTATAGTCTTCTTTAACGTCAAACTTAGCGAGATATTTGCACGACTGCTGTGCTTGCCAATACTTTGTTAAAAACAGACTCGAAATGTTCATTTATAACTCATAAATTCTGCTTTCTCGTCTATTTTTTGCCTCGTCTTGGTTTCACTTGTAACGTCGTGCAAAGGTCTGTTACGCGCGTTTTTAGTGTCGCTAAGTTTAACGCTAATGTGTTGTGGGCGTTAATGCTTTGATTAAGTCTATGGGGAGAATCCTATGAAGAAGGTACGCTGGGGTATTATTGGTACAGGTCAAATCGCGCATTTATTTGCCAGTGATTTTTGTCATGTCAAAGCGGGTGAACTTCGTGCGGTTGCTTCTCGTAATAAGGTGTCTGCGGATGCTTTTTCTGCTGAGTTTGATATTGAGTTAGCGTTTTTTGACTATTTTTCCTTAATAAATAGCAACGAGGTCGATGCTATTTATATCGCGACACCTCATGTGTATCACTACGATTTGACCAAGGCGTGTATTTTGGCAGGCAAAGCAGTTCTGTGTGAAAAGCCTTTTACTATTAACGAGTCGCAGTCTAAAGAGCTTTATGATTTAGCCTTAGAGCATAACGTCTTTGTTATGGAAGCCATGTGGACGCGCTTTAATCCTGTTATTGAGCAGGTGGTAGAGTGGGTTGAAGAAGGTGAAATAGGAACATTAAACAGTATTCAAGCAAGTTTTAATTTTATTGGACCGACCGATCCTAATCATCGTTTGATGAATCTTGAATTGGGTGGCGGTGCCTTGTTAGACATCGGTATTTATCCTGTCTTTTTGGCGCAGTTGTTCTTTGGTAAGCCTGACTTTGTGCAGAACCAAGCAGTAATTGGTGACACAGACGTAGATCTGTTCGAACAAATTTTACTAGGCTGGGAAAGCGGGCAACTTGCTTCATTGGATGCGTCTTTGATTTCATGCAACCCTAACCGTGCTACTTTGTCTGGTTCAGAAGGCTATATTGAAATTGACTCTGAATGGTTTAAAGCTAAGTCATGTCGTATTGTTGGTGCTGATAATTCAGAGCGAGCGATTGAGTTTGATTTCCCTGGGAATGGTTACCAATTTGAAGTGGATGAAGTAAATCGTTGCCTTGAAGAAGGTTTGCTGCAAAGCCCTAATCACAGTTGGAAAGACAGTTTAGAGTTGATTGCGACTTTGGATGAGATTCGTCAAGACATTGGTTTGTATTACCCTGGCGAGACAGCTGAGGGTCATCATCACCATGATGAAGAAGATCTGCATGAGCATCATCATGAGCATAGCCATCATAAACATTGATTTTAAAAACAAGTGCTAAATAAAAAAGGCTCTTTTCATCGCAGAAAAGAGCCTTTTTTGTGTCTACCTTATGAGCTAAGGGATGTCTTAGTTCAGGTGCTTGTTAAGCGTTGGTAGTAATACTTTGAATAAACGTGGCGCGGCACATAGTACATCGCCTTTTTCTAAACTTGGCGAGCCATCAAAACCAGCGAATAGGCAGCCTGCTTCTTTGGCGATAAATAGTGGGGCTTGCATTTCCCATTCTTGAAGTTTGATGCCCCAAGCAGCGTCAAGACGACCTGCTGCAACGTTAGCAAGCATCAGTGCTGGAGAGTCTTGCATAACGGCACGAGCACCTTGCTCTGCAATTTCTGCTAGCACAGCGAATTGGCCAGATAGAGAAGGCATAAGACGATCTGTTGCTGGGAATTGAGCTGCGACAGTTACGTTTTCTAGGGTGCGAGCTGTACTGCTGCGAATACGGGAATTGTTTAGATAAGCACCACGGCCTTTACTGGCGTAAAATTCGTCTTTGGTGTGAGGGTTTAGCACAAGAGCGTGCTCCACTTTACCGGCAACTAGGTAGCTCATAGTAATGACGTTGCCTGTTAGGCCTCGTGAAAACAGGTGCTGACCTTGAATCGCATCAATGATCCATTCTCCTTCTTCACCATTTTGTACAGTGCCTTGAAGGCGAGTCGTAATAGTGTCTGCAGGGTAGGCTTTTTCTAGATGGTAAACGATGCTGCGTTCAGCGCCAGAGCAAACAGTTTGATAAACCTGTTCAGCTGATTGGCCTTGTTCTTTGTCAAAAAGTAGTTTCTCTTGTGAGTGAACTATATATTCTGCAGCGGCACGAGCTGCTTTCAGTGCGACATTGATTCTAGGTTGCATAATTTACCGTCAATTATTTCGTCATTAAAATGCACATACCGTCGATAAGACAGACGATAGGTTGCCAAATAAAGTGTTAAAGAGCGGGCGGCTCCGTTTTATCTATTTACTCTGCAAAGAGGGTTGGTTTCTAAGTGAGTAGGCTAAACAAATTTCCTGTTAAAAAGAAAAGAGCGCGATAAAACCGAGTGCCTAAATAAGAGCGCGAATTCTATCTTAATCGTCTGCCTTTTACTAGGAAATATTTGTTCGAAAATTGATCGATTTGCGGCTTTACTATAAATATCTGTTAAGATACCTGCCATTGTCCTACTGCTATTATTGGTACCTCATAAAATGCAAAACAAAGTAAGAATCGTCCTTGTTAATACGTCGCACCCAGGCAATATTGGTGGCGCTGCTCGTGCAATGAAAAATATGGGGTTAGCAGATCTTTATCTTGTTGCACCGAAGCAATATCCTAGCGATGAAGCAGTAAGTCGAGCCTCAGGTGCAACCGATATTTTGGACAATGCGGTTGTCGTTGAAACCTTGGAAGAGGCCTTGGCAGATTGTCAGTTGGTTATCGGTACGAGTGCTCGTGAGCGAAATATTCCTTGGCCTCTGGTTGATCCAAGGCAGGCGGCTGATCTGGTGTATGACGAAGGATTGGTCACGGCGTTTGTGTTTGGTCGAGAAGACCGAGGTTTGACGAACGAAGAATTGCAACGTTGTAACTATCATGTGCATATTCCTTCAGTTGAGACCTTTAGTTCCTTGAACTTAGGTGCTGCCGTTCAGGTTATCGCTTATGAGCTGCGAATGAAGTCTTTATTGATGAAAGACGCGCCAGTAGTAACGAGCAAATGGGATGTTCCAGCCGCCAATGTAGAGCAGATCGATTATCTGCTTGAGCACCTAGAGAAAGTACTAGTACAGACTGAATTTCTTGATCCAGAAATGCCGATGCAGGTGATGACGCGCTTTCGTCGCATGTTCCAGCGTTCGCGATTGGATCAGCAGGAAGTGGGCATGCTAAGAGGGATGCTGACTTCTATGGAGAAGAAAATGAAGTCTTGACGACAGTGTTCGATAAGACTTTGAGACTTTTGTATAACTACTACGCTTGCCAATATTTTGTTAATAACAGAAGTCAGCGTGTTAAGTTTGAAACAAAAAAACGCTGACTTATTGCTAGGTCAGCGTTTTTTTTTGGCTAAGAGTCGGTCTTAAGCTTTGCGCTCTGGACGACCTTCTTCCTGCCAGTATGTGTGGAATTTCTGACCTGCTTCTGCATCCACTCGTTCATAAGTGTGGGCACCGAAGTAATCACGCTGTGCTTGAAGCAAGTTTGCAGGTAATACTTCAGAACGGTAACCGTCAAAGTAAGCCAAGGCAGAGAAGAAAGATGGCGTTGGAATACCTGATTGTGCCGCAAGAACAACCGCTTTACGAAGGCCTGCTTGTTTGCTTGCCATTGCATCGGCGAAATAATCACTTAGCAGTAGGTTTTCAAGTTCTGGATTTTCAGTAAATGCATCCGCGATTTTTTGTAGGAAAGAAGCTCGAATAATGCAGCCTCCACGCCAAATCTTAGCGATATCGCTGAAGTTAAATTTCCAATCGTATTCTTTTTCAGCGGCGCGCATTAGCTGGAAGCCTTGAGCGTAAGCGCAGATCTTCGCACAGTAAAGCGCATCTTCAATGGCTTTTTCGACTGCTTCTGCCTCAATCTCTCCGCTGTCTAGGTCAGCAACAAGCTTGCTTGCAGCAAGTTCGCGTTCACCTGTCAGTGTGCTTAGGGCGCGAGCATAAACGGATTCACTAATAATACCAGCAGGAACACCCATTTGAGTCGCGCTAATTGATGTCCAGCGACCTGTACCTTTTTGGCCTGCGCTGTCTAAAATCATATCAACGAGTGGCGCACCTGTTTTATGGTCGTATTGCTGAAGAATATCGGCTGAGATTTCAACAAGGTAACTGTTTAAAACGCCTTGATTCCATTTTTCAAACAATTTGCCGATTTCTTCTGGCTCGTAACCAAGCAAAGAACGAAGCAAATGGTAAGCTTCACAGATAAGTTGCATGTCGGCATATTCGATACCGTTATGAACCATTTTTACGTAGTGACCTGCACCATTTGGCCCAAGATACGCAGTGCAAGGCTCACCTTCAGTAACGGGCTTGCCAGGCGTGTTGCTAACGATAGGTTTGCCATTTTCGTCTACTTTGGCTGCAACCGCTTCCCACATTGGTTGTAGGTATTTCCAAGAGTCTGCATCACCGCCAGGCATAAGAGATGGACCGAAGCGAGCACCCACTTCACCACCGGAAACGGCTGTACCAAAGAATTTGAATTTTTCTTTGTATTCCGCTTCACGTCGGATAGTGTCTGTCCATTGGCTGTTACCACAATCTACCACGATGTCGTCTGCTTCTAGACCGGCTTCAATCAAGCTGTTGCAAACGGCGTCAACAGGGTTTCCTGCTGGAACGAGAACAACAATAACTCGAGGTTTGACAAGGTTTGATAGCATGTCTTCCATGCTTGAGCAGCCAATGATGCGTGCTTCTGTCGATGTATCTGGACGTTCCGCAGCTTCTGTATCAAGAACGTCTTGTACTTTATGTGTGTCAAGATCAAAACCTGCAACTCGGTAGCCATGGTCAGCTAAATTTAAGGCCAAGTTTTTACCCATGACACCCAGGCCGACAAATCCAATATTGCAGTTCTGATTTGTTTTTAACATAAATATCAATCAACCTTTTGAACAATTGGGGGGAAATCTAAGAAAGAATCTTACCACGAAGCGATATGATTCAGGACATATTAGAGGCAAGAAAAATTCAAAAAATTGTATTTTTTTGAAGTTTCTTAATAGAACCCCTACATTTTAGGTGGCTTTGTCGTTGATAGATATGCGCGTTGTTTGTGGATTATTGTAGGGGTGTAAGTCAGTAAGAAGGTTTCTGTTTAGTCGGTGGGTGACAAAAAAGAAAGAAAACTACATAAATTTAACGCTCAATAAGCGCTGCCTAGGCATAATTTGTTGGGGAATCTTGTGGTTTTTTGTATAAGTTTATAAATAACAATAACTTACATTATATCTGAAAATTTCAAAATGGTAATAAAATAACATATTGTTATAACAATATTTTTTTTTAGATTGTTTTGTTACTATGTTTTTCACCGAAAAAAACTTCGTATAACTGAGTGTTTTGTACGGCGCAATATTTGATGTTGTCGTATAGAGGCATTTTTTAACAGAGTGATCAGACAACCTTTATTGTTCAGAGGACTTAGCAAAATGAACTCCGCATTAGACGTAGCGACTATTCATACAAATTTAACCACGCCGCAGTTGGTGGAAAAGGCCCTGCAGAATGGCGAAGGGGTTCTTGCCGATAACGGTGCGCTTGTTGTTGAAACGGGTGCTCGTACAGGTCGTTCTCCTATGGATCGTTTTATTGTAGAAGAAGCGTCCAGCAAAGATAGTATCCACTGGGGACCTGTAAACCGTCCATTTCCTGAAGCGAAATTTGCTCCGCTGTGGGACCGAGTGACTGCGTATCTTGATGGTCAAGAGTCGTTTGTATCTAATATCCACGTTGGCGCGGGGGATGAATATTATCTTCCTGTCATTATGCGTACAGAAACCGCTTGGCATCAGTTGTTTGGTCGTAATCTATTTATTCGTCCTGATGTCTATAATCCATCTGACAAAGGTGAGTGGCAGATTCTTAATGCGCCAAACTTTGTTTGTGAGCCTGATCGCGATGGCACTAACTCAGATGGCTGCGTTATTTTAAATTTTGCTGAGCGTAAAGTGCTTATTGCGGGAATGCGTTACGCTGGTGAAATGAAAAAGGCTATGTTTTCTGTGCAGAATTATTTGTTGCCTGCTCATGATGTATTGCCTATGCACTGTGCTGCGAACGTTGGTCCAGAAGAAGATGTGACACTGTTCTTTGGTTTGTCTGGAACGGGTAAAACCACTTTGTCTGCGGATCCTGAGCGCTTTTTGATTGGTGATGATGAGCACGGTTGGGGTAAAGGTACTGTTTTCAATATTGAAGGCGGTTGCTACGCTAAAACGATTGACCTTTCTAAGAAGAATGAGCCGATCATTTGGGATGCGATTAAATTTGGTACAATTGTTGAAAACGTTGTACTAGATTCGAATACACGTGTAGCCGATTACGCAGATACTTCTTTGACGCAAAATGGTCGTGCAGGCTACCCTCGAGAACATATTGAGAAGCGCGCTGCAGGTAACCGTGCAGGTGAGCCAAATGCGATTATCTTTTTAACCTGTGATTTAACTGGTGTTCTTCCTCCTGTTTCCATTCTTACTAAAGAGGCGGCGGCTTATCATTTCTTAAGCGGTTACACCGCTTTGGTTGGTTCTACAGAAATGGGTGCTGGCACGGGAATTAAATCAACTTTCTCTACTTGTTTCGGCGCACCTTTCTTTCCTCGCTCTGCTGATGTTTATGCGGATCTTTTGATTAAGCGTATCGAAGAGTTTGGTAGTAAGGTTTATCTAGTGAATACTGGTTGGACTGGTGGTGCTCACGGTCAAGGTGGTAAGCGCTTTAGTATCCCAACGACTCGTGCGGTTATTTCTGCGATTCAATCTGGCGTATTGGCTGATGCAGAAACTGAGCATTTGGCAGATGTTAATCTAGACGTTCCAACTCAAGTTCCGGGCGTCGATAGTGTTTTGTTGAATCCTCGTAAAACATGGGCTGATCAGTCTGCGTATGAAGCGCAAGCGAAAAATTTGATCTCTCAGTTTGTTGAGAACTTTAAGAAATTTGAAACCGTTTCTGATGCTATCGTGAAGGCTGGCCCATCACTTTAAGTTAGTTTATTCGCGTTTCTAAATAAGCCGTGCATAGAGCACGGCTTTTTTGTTTTTGTCGGTTTTATAAAATAGTGCTTTATTCTTTAAATCATGTAATCTTTTATGTATGTATATAGACAGTCATTGCCATTTTGATTTTGATGTATTTGATGGTCAGCGCGACGCTTTAATGTCGCGTTGCCTAGCAAGTGGGGTTGGTGGTTTTTTAGTACCGGCAACGACTCATGCTAGCTGGTCTAAATTGGCCTCACTTATTGTGCATTACCCTGAATGGCGAGCAGCATATGGTCTACATCCCTATTTTTTGCGAGATGCCAAATTGTCTCAGATTGATCTGCTTGGTGAGCAATGTGATGCCGGTAGAGTGGTTGGTGTTGGGGAAATAGGTTTGGACTGCTGGCCTGATGCCGTTGATATGGCAGTGCAGATCGACTTCTTTTCTCGACAACTAAGTGTGGCTAAATCTTTGCAATTACCTGTTATCGTGCACGCTAGGAAAAGTTATGATTTAGTTCTTAAATGTATTAAGAATGTGCGGTTTCAAAATGGCGGTGTGATTCATGCCTTTAACGGCAGTATTGAACAAGCGAAGCGGTTTTTAGATTTTGGTTTTGTGCTGGGGATTGGCGGTACAATTACGTATCCTAGAGCAAAGAAAGCTCACCGTGTTTTGGCGGCTTTAGACAGTAAAGCATTTGTACTTGAGACTGATTCACCTGATATGCCTCTTAAGGGATTTCAAGGGGAAATAAATACACCACTTTCTATTCCCATAATTGCACAGTGCGCGGCAACGATAAGAACAGAAAATGTTGAGCAGATCGCGATACAGACATGTGATAACCTACTTAGAGTTTTTCCTAAGTGGAACGAGGGTTCGTTGTGAATACTACACCTGATATTAATGCCCCTATTCGTATTCTCCTGTTGGGGAGTAGCACGGAAGTGGGGTCGTCATTATTAAGTTTATCAAAAGAAAGAAGTGAATTTTTATGGCTATGCCCAGACGAGTCATTGTTGCTGGATGTTGCTAGAAGGGAAGAACTTGATGCAATGCAATTTGACGTTGTTATTGATGCATTAAGTTTGCGTTATGCGTTGCAGGGTAGTGATGAGAAGTTGCAGGCGGCTTTACGTTATTTCAATGAGCGAGCAAGTGCACCATTGATAATGATTAGTAGTGCTAGAGTGTTTTCAGGTAACAAAGATGCAGCTTACGCTGAAACAGATGAGCCTGACGGTACGGAGCCTTACGCCCAAGCCTTGATCGCGGCAGAGTCTATAGTATTAAGCAATCCTGATAATATTGTCCTGCGAACTGGTTGGCTTTTTAGTGGTCAAGGTGATGATTTTGTATGTAGAACGCTTGGTTTGATTCAGGATGGCGTTAATCTTGCTTACAAAGATGATCTCATTGGTAGTCCGACGCCTGTGTCAGATTTGGTTCGTGTTATTCTATCTATGGTGAGTCAGGGTCATTACGGTGCGCAAAATAAAGGTGTTTACCATTATTGCTGTGCGGAAGAAATTAGTTGGATTCGTTTGGTTGAGGCGATTCTTGCGACTTCTGGGCAGTTTGATCCTAAAGCGCAAGTTGAAGTTGAAGCGATTGGTGATTCGTTTCCGGAAGTTCAGGAATCTTCTGCGATGCAGCGTCAGTCGTTATCTTGTCGAAAAGTGTTTAACCACTTTGGGATAAAGCAGCGACCATGGCGATCAAAATTACGAAATCTAGTGAAGGAATTATACAAAACCAGTTAACAGCGTGTGAGCTGAGACTAACAAGTTAAGGGGCTGATGTGTACAAGGTAAATAAAAGAGCGGTTGTGTTGGTGTTTATCCTTCAGATTATACTTGGGGGTGTTTGGTATGTGTCTGCACCTTCTTCATTTTTAGACCGCCTTACACGCACTATTGAGCCAAATCAGCTCGATATCGGTTTGATATTCGCCTTTGTTGCTTCTTCCTTTGTTTACTTGATGTTCACTGCTTGGTTGTTAAGTCGAGTGAAAGGCTTTTCTGGGGCAGGGCGTTTTTTCTTGGTGATAGGTTTGTGGCTGTTTGTGGTTCTGCCTAACAGCGCTTTCCTCTGTTTCTATTTAGGTTTTGGCATTTCTGATATGTTGTATTTCTTGTCCTATGGGGCGGTAAATAGCGCCATAGCAGCAATCATATTGCCATTATGGCGCTCGTCACGTTCAATATTTAAGGACTAAATCGCTCTTAGTATAGGCTGCTTTCTGGCCAAACTAGCCACAAGCAAAATCCACTCACTAAAAGGCTGATTACACCTTGAATAAAAATCACGCCGATGCTCTGTTTATTGGTCAACTCTGAACTGAATCTTACTGCAATTGGTGTAACAAACACGCTTGCTGTAATGAGTAAAATGACACTAAGAGGAATGTCTGCAAGCACGTGGCTCTGCGTGATTAATCCTCCTAACAGTAATGACGCTGGGATACAGCTAAACACTTGTGTGACTTTTGTTAGATAGCTAACAATCACATAAGCAAAAAGAGCCGCTCCTAATGCACCTAATAATTGCCCAATTAGCAAGCTTCCACCAATAGAAATGACTGGTGCGGCTGCGCCTGCCACAATCATGAGTCCTACTGTTGGTAAAAGAACAGACAGTTTGCGTTCAGCCTTGTCATTGCCTAATTCCAACTCTTTCGGTTGCACTTGCAGTAGGTGATAAACTAGGGTGACGATCGCACTTGCCGCAGCCCAACTTAGACTGAGAAGTAATCCCGTATGTTTAAGGACTGGGTTTAGTAGTAAGTAAAAGGATAAGCCAAATAGCACTAGCCCTAGGATGTTGCGTGGTATCGTCTGTCGAATATTGGTAAAGCAAAGTACAGACACTGTTCCGATTAATGCTGTGATGCTGTAATAGTCGATGGCTTGGGCCGGCGGGAAACTCAAGCCTGAGTGAATCAGGCTGAGTCCGGCAATAAAGCCACCAATGTAACCAAGGTAAGACGATGCACGTAGTAATTTAGCTGCAATAACGCTGATTATTAGTGCGGCGAGAAAAGGGTAAACTGCCGTATGTAATAACATAAGCACCGATGAGTTGCTGGCTTCTTCGTACATGATCGTTCTGCTTCCTTAATGAGTTACAGTTACTGGCGAATGCCTTCGATAAACACTTCAATTTCTGTTTGATCTGTTACGCCTGGAATGAAGTAAGTAATGCCAAAGTCACTGCGTTGGATTACCGCTTTTGCTTCAAAACCGGCACGGTAGCCACCCCATGGGTCTTTGCCTTCGCCAATTTGGTTAACGTCAAAGCTCACCGGCTTAGTTACACCGTGTAGAGTCAAATCACCTGTTAATGTCTTGCCATCAAATTGTGTGCTTTTGAAGGTTAAAGTAGGGAATTGTTTTACATCTAGAAAGTCAGGGCTACGTAGGTGTTTATCACGTGCTTCATGGTTAGTGTCAACGCTAGCTGTCTTGATTGTAAGGGTTGCGCTTCCTGATGATTTATCTTCAGCGTATGAAAAGTTGCCTTCAAATTCATTGAAGCGACCTGGTGTTGTGCTTACACCTAGGTGCCCAACTTTGAAAGTGACCGCAGAATGAGCTGGGTCAATCTTATAATCGGCCGCCATAGTGATACTTGAAGCTAATACTAATGCACTGATAGTGATCATTTTCATTGTTTAGTTCCTCTATTTGATTCAATGATGCGTGTAGTGTAATTTGTTTTTTTTAATAAATAATCGGCCTAAAATAGAATTCAATATTTCTTAATAAGAAATGATTCTGGTGGAACTTTTGTGCGGAGAGCAGAATGAATGGATAAACTTCAGGGTATGAAGGTGTTTTGCCGAGTTTTCGAGGCGGAAAGTTTTAAATTGGCTAGTGATTCTCTTGGAATATCCAGGCCTATGGTGACCCGCTATATTAACTCTATAGAGGAAGAGCTTGGTACTAAGCTTTTACAGCGTAACACTCGGAATATTAGTATTACTGATGCTGGGCGCAAATATTATCAGCATTGCATTGCCATCATGGAGGCAATTGAAGAGGCTGAAGGTGAAATTGGTGAATTGACTAAAAAACCTAAAGGCCTACTTAAAGTGAGTGTACCGATGGATTTTGGGTTAACGCATCTTGTGCCTTTATTGAATGAATTTAGTCAGATGTACCCGCAAATTGAACTGGATGTTGATTTCAGTGACAAGCGTGTTGATATGACGGAATCGGGTGTGGACATCGCGATCCGTGGTGGCTATTTGGGCGGTGATCAGTTTGTTGCAAGGCCGCTTTGTTATTCGAAAGGGTTTGTGTGTGCGTCGCCTGAATATGTTGCTGCTTATGGCCCGCTTAATGAGATCGCCGATTTAGAAAAGCACTCTTGCCTAATATATCGTAATGCTCCAACACCAAATAGATGGACATTAATGAATGAGAGCGGTGAATCTCAAACAGTGTCTGTGTCAGGTGGTTTTTCGGCAAATAATGGCAGTGCTTTGACGCGCTTTGCAGTGGCTGGTTTGGGGATTATTTATCAGCCAGACTTTTTGGTATCCAAGTACATTGAGTCAGGTGAACTGATTAATCTATTGCCGCATTGTAAAGGGTATGAGATAGGGTTTTATGCTATTTATCCGCAAAGGAAGCTTATGTCTAGAAAGACGCGTTTGCTTTTGGATTTTTTACAAGAAAAACTGGCCAACATTCAGTTTTAGCTTCATGTTGACCAGTTGTTTTATCACCGAGGTATTATTTTAGGTCGCCAAATTCATTTTCTATATTGAGGCTTACTGGCATTTCGTACCCAGGTAAGCGAATTTCTTGATCTGTGATGTGAAGTTCTTCACCACCTAGAACATTAAATCCAAACTTATAAATAGGCAGAACTTCACCGCGAATACTTGATTGGTTGTATTCTTCAGCCGCCGCTGCAACGTCTACGTTTTTAGCTTCGTAGGCGCTGATGTCTTCTGCGCTGTAGCGCTTCTTCAACATTTTCATGGTTTGTTGAGGGGATAGAAGAACGGCTGTTGCGTTGTTGCCACCAAAACCTTTTGAGTTAAGTAAAGCGGCATCAAAATAGTCCTTTCCATAAACTTCATGTTTAAGTTGGAACTTTAAGCCGTCTCGGTAAACATCATCAGCAATAGCGTGGGATGTTGTTATACCAGGAAGAATGCCGTCTTTCCAAACACCTAAAGATAGATGAAGTTGATCGCCGCCAGCTGTGCCTTGAGAGTGTCCTAGAAACGCTTTCATAGCGATAACGGGCATTTCTGTTGCACCAAAGCTGACTGCTGCTTTGCTCAGAACGTGAGATTCAGTGATCCGGTTTTGTGGTGTGCTTGTACCGTGAGCTTGAATGAAGGTGCGTTGTGTTAAACCCTCATTACCTATTATGTTTTGTAGGTAAGCCATGGCTTTGCTCATGGTTAAATAGTTACCAATACCCGGCGCTGAAATGGATTTTTTGTGCCCATCTGCATATGAGAAAACAGCAGGGATAGCGCCAAATATTTCTGCGCCTAGCTCTATCGCTAATTCGTCATCCATCAGGAGCGTCCACTGACTGGATTCTCCGATGGTGAAACCACAGTTTTGTGCGAATGGGCGACAGCTACGAGTATGGTCTGGCTCTTCTTGATTGGTTATTTGGTCCAGAGCAAGTAGGGCTGTATCTTCAGCGAGTGCGCCCATGGTTCTGAAGCCTTCAATGATCTCTGGTGTAATTGGTGCATCACTACCGCCCACCATAGCCACTCTGAATTTACCAGATTTGATGCCTTCAATGGCTTTTTCTAAATTGAAGAAATAGGTTGCGCAGGCACCGATGGCAGTACCTACATTGCCTACGCTGCCAAGGATGTAGGCGTTAACAAAATCAGCGGGCATTTGCGCGTAGCCAAGTGGCAGATGTTTTGATGTTGTACGCTTGCCCATTAAGGCGGATTTAAGCATGCCGCCAAAGCCGAGATCGTCCATTTGACCAATAGAGTTGGCTGCATAGACGGCCATTTGGTCTGGGGAGACCTTGCTGCGAATGACTTCCCAATCGATGCCACTGCTTTTAATAGCATCCGAGGCGCCATAAACCGTCATTTGTAGCCCGCGAGGATGGTTTCGACTTTGGTACAATTTTGATGGATCAAAGCCAGTTGGTAATTGTCCTGCCGCTTTTACAGAAAGTGGGCGAGCGTCTTTAATAAAAGTTTCTAAATTGCCATCAACCGTTACTTTACTTAGCGTGCTGGATAGTTCAACTACATGCCAATTCGTTGGGCGCTCATTGGGCAAAGAGCGAGTTTTTATCGTGAAGCTTAGTTTTTCATCGTCTTGGTTTGATTGTAGTGTCGTTGACTTGTGAAGAATGACATGGTCAACATCAAATAAACTTGGGTGAATACGACGAATTAAAGTACGAGCAAGAAGTGACTCACCAATGCTATCAACCAATGCGGCAGCGTCTAGTGCTTCGCCGCCGTCTGTATACCACAGACCATTTTTATGTTCGGCCATATTGGTGATGGTGGCAAGATCGAGTAAAACATCCTGCTGAATTGAACTTGGCAAGAGGTCAAAGACAATGCGGCGATATGCTTGATGTGAAGAGGTACGACCAGCCGAATTGATTCCGCCAAAGCCAACAATAACAGGTAAACGGGCCAATTGAATTTCCTCGTTTTATGAGTGGGTAAATTATTACGGTATTGTAATGAAGGGGGTGGCGCTTAGCCACCCCGCATTAAGGTAATTTCGCAACAATACGCCGAAATTTAGGAAAATTGCGAATTGCCTGAACAGTTACTGCGGCTCTTGATTTGGCTGAACACGGTTGTAGCGCCAAAGTTTATTATAATTAATGAGGCCTTCGATTTCCTCTACATAGGCTTGGCCGCGTTGTGAGTAGAACTCTAGTCCATGAACGAGCGCAAGGCCTGTGATTATTTCTTTATCCTGTCTTAGTTCCTCGCGCGCAGCTCGAAGTGTTCTATACGCTGCGTTGGTGTTTAAGTTGTCTATGTAAGCAAAAACAGATTCGCGGGCATCATTGAATTTTCGTACTTCGTGATCGGCGTCTTCGTCTCGAGATCCAGGGACTAAACCACAACCTTTTCTAAAGCACCATTGGCCAAAAAAGTTATTTCCTTCTGTGGCAAAGCGTGAGGTTCCCCAAGCGGATTCATTCGCGGCTTGTGCTAAGACTAACGATACAGGAATAATGTCGACCCTTCTTAATAAGGCTTTTAAGTCATCTTTTGTGTAGTTGTCTAACTTGCTCATTTTGTGGTCTTCGCGAAGGGTAGAAATCCACTTTTTGTTTTTAGATGAGAGCTTTTTGTTGCTGTTTAATAGACCCGTTATACGTTCACGGTCTTTGAGTATGAGCGTGTTTTTTTCATTAACAAAGGGGGTTAGGAATTCAAAAAAGGCTTGTTTGCGCTCTTTAACGTCTGTAATGGCTGCGAAATCAGGCGTTTTTTGAGAAATAGGGTGAGACTTGAAGTAGCTTTTTTCGTTTGCAGTGGCTTCCCCAGATTCTTCGTTTAGGGCTGTGGCGCTGTCATTTGTGGTGTCTTCTTCAGTGCTTTGAAATGGACCTGCTTTTATCCACAATATGAACAGCAGTGCAAACGAAATAATCCAAAGTATTTTTTTGTTCATAAATAACCACAAGTCCTAAGCATTTATATTTGGGGCGATGTCCACGTTAGCGGCTACCGACCCAAATAAATTGGATAAAAAGTGAGCCTATTATCCTTAAAAATAGACCACTTTAATAGACTTTAGCTTAGGCTTCTTTAATTTACCTTAATTCCTTTGCTTGTTGTAAAGCGACTATAGGAAAAGGTTGGTTGGTCCAACAGGAACAACTTGCGTTGGATTAATGTTTTTATGGCTAAAGTAGTAATGTCGTTTTATGTGCTGCATATTGATTGTGCTGGCGATATTGGGTGTTTCATAGAGGCGTTTTAAGTACGCATTTAAATTTGGATAGTCCAAAACTCGCTTTAAGTTGCACTTGAAGTGCCCAAAATACACTGCATCAAAGCGAATGAGTGTTGTGAAAAGCCGCCAGTCGGCTTCGGTTTGTTCCTCTCCAAGCAGGTAGGTATTGGTCGACAGTTTTTCTTCTAAGAAATCCAGTGTATCAAATAAAGGCTGTAATGCTTCTTCGTAAGCATCTTGAGTGGTGGCAAACCCACATTTATAAACGCCATTATTCAAGGTATTGTAAATACGTTCATTAATTTCATCTATTTCTAGGGCTTGGCTTGCTGGGTAAAAGTCGAGTTTGTTGTTAGTTATCTCATTGAAAGCGCTATTAAATATGCGAATTATCTCAGACGACTCGTTAGACACGATGGTGCTGGTTTCTTTATCCCATAAAATAGGCACGGTGACTCTGCCACTGTAATTGGAGTCGGCTTTAGTATAAAGCTGATGCGCATAGTTAAACTGGTGTAACGGGTCGCCAATAGCAATATTTGGATCGCTAAATGCTGAGTCTTCTTTAAATTCCCAACCGTTCTCGAGCATGTCTGGATGAACACAGCTGATACTAATTAGGTCTTCTAGTTGTTTTAATTTGATGAAAATTAACGCACGATGCGCCCAAGGACATGCTAAAGAAACGTATAAGTGATAGCGTCCGGCTTGTGCTGGGAAATGCTTTGCATTGTCTGCATCATACTCACTGGCTGGATAGATCCAGTTTCTGAAAGCAGACTCGCTGCGCACGAATTTACCTTGGTTTGATTTTGTGTCGTACCATTGGTCGACCCATTGTCCGTCTACTAGTAATCCCATCTTATTTTTCCTCAATTTATAATTCACACTATTATTAATGAAATTGGATCGTTTTCGGGGCAATATATTGATCGTATTTAATCGAATGATTCGATGGGTTTGATGTTTTATGTCTGAACGGTTAGGTTCATTGTTAGTGCCATGCTGTATTTTGCTCGTGAGTGTTTACGCGAGTTTGTATGTTGGTATGCTGCCTCCTTTGTGGTTTGGTATTTTGCCACTGCTCCCTCTTATTTTAGCAGGCGTCGCTATTTTATTAGCTTGGCACTTTAATAAAGGTCGAGTCTTGATCTTAGTCTTGTTGCTACTGATTCCCAAATTGTATGGTGATTCAGACCAACAGGCATCATTGACGGCGTATCTAGTCGTGTCTTGTTTTTGCATTTCTTTGTTGGGATTTATTCCAGAGAGAGGGTTTTTTAACCATTTTGCTGTAAATCGTATTCTTTTTATCTTTATGTTGGTGGGGTGGTGTTATGCCATCGAGCGCGGCTGGATTTCATTTTCTTTTTTAGATTACCGCTTTTTTAGCAGTAGCTTTACCTGGTCAACGGTATTGCTTTGGAGTGTTTTGTTGTTGAGCGCAGGTACGACAGGCGTTGCTTGGTGGTTTAGCGGAGATGCGTTTAAAGCTAGCGGTTTAGTGAGTATCGTTAGCTTGTTGGTAATCAGTTATTTTGTGTCTTCAGATACGCAGTTTGATGCGTTGCTATCGGCTCAGTTTCTTTTATGGATTTGGTTCTTATTGATGGAAAGTCATCGTATGGCTTATCTCGATGACCTGACAAAATTGCCTGGTCGGCGGTCTTTGAATGAGCAATTGGTGGGATTATCTAAGCAGTACGCTATTGCTATGGTGGATGTTGATCACTTTAAAAAATTCAATGATACCTATGGACACGACATGGGAGACAAGGTGCTGAAAAACGTCGCCTCTCAATTGAAGTTGTTTGCTCACCCAGGGCGTGCTTTTCGATACGGCGGTGAAGAGTTTACGGTGGTCTTTCGTAGTAAGCATCTTGATGAAGCTGAGTCATCATTAGAAACCATTCGAGAGAGTATAGAAAAGGCGTTTGTTACGGTATTCGATCCTAAGAAAAAGCAGGAAGTAGATATAAACGTGACGGTCAGTATTGGTGTCGCATTTGCGGTATCCGGGGAGTCTACCGATGCAGTCTTAAAAAGAGCGGATGATGCTCTATATCAATCCAAGAAGAAGGGACGAAATCGTCTTACCAGGGCGCCTCAACCTAAAAATAGCTAATTTATTTAAATTATTTGATCGATCGGTCAACTTTTTTCTTCTGAGCTATTGCGCTGCAAAATTAGGTGTCTATAATCAGCGTATAAATTGAATATTTAAGACATTGATTGGCGTATAAAGGAAAGCTAACCGGCTTTTGCTAATCAGTGTCTTGCTCAGAACATTGATATGTTGAACCTACAGCATGTCAATTACAGCGCCAACGTGGTGTAGCAGTTAGCCTAGTAACGAATGCCTATAGTTACTAACGTCTCTGCTACGAGGGGAAATGGGGAGCTTCGGCTCCCTTTTTTTATGCCAAATTTTTGTTATCGCTTCGTGACAATTATAAAGAATGTTATTCTCTTCCTGTGTCGCACAGGAAGGTAAGTCGATACTGCAAATCATTTCCCCTTTAGTACTATATTCGATCAATGAGGCTACACCTTTGACTGACGTTAAACGACCAAAAGATCAGCTGAAAGCGCATATTCGAGCTCAAAACCAAATGCTCATTCTTGAAACATCAGAGCGTGTTTTTGCTCGACAAGGTCTGGCAAAAACAACGACTCAGATGATTGCTGATGAAGCTGGCTTACCAAAGGCCAATGTGCATTACTATTACCGCTCTAAGAAAGATTTACTAGAAGCCGTATTAGAACGTATTTTGCGCCTATGGTTGGATTCGGTGAGTGAGTTTAATGCGGAAGAAGGTCCAAAGCTTAATCTAACCCGTTATATTAGCGAAAAAATTGATCAATCTCGCGCCAATAAAAATGCCTCTAAAATCTTTGCAATGGCACTAATTGGTGAAGAGGCTTTTGTTCTAGATTATCTGAGAAACTTATTCGTAACGGAATTAAGTCGAGAGAAAGCAACAATTCAACAGTGGGTTGCTCAGGGCTTGATGGCTCCGGTGTCGACTGAACATCTTTTTATTAGTATTTGGGCTATGACTCAAACTTATGCAGATTTTGATGCGCAAGTAAAAATTATGCTGCAAAAAGATGAGTTAGAAGAAAGTGATTACGAAGAAGCTAAACACTTTATTACTCGTATGGTGTTAGCCGGCTGTGACGTAAAAGGGTAGCTAAAGGAGCATCTTTATGACATTAGAAAGTGGCATTACCTTCTTTCTCGCTATCTTTATTTTTAGCATCACTCCAGGTCCTGGTATTTTTGCTATCTTGGCAAGAAGCATGACCAAAGGTGCGCGGGCTTGTGTATCGCTTAGTCTTGGTATGGTGTTAAGCGATATTATTTACTTGGTGATGGCGTGCTATGGTTTGGCTGCGATAGCATCCACATGGGAGAGTGCATTTTTAGTCATACGATATGCAGGTGCGGCCTATTTGCTGTATTTAGGCTGGAAAATGTGGACGTCTCCTGTCTCTTCTGCTTCAGCAGATGTTGGCACGACGAGCGGTGAAATGGCGAGTTTTATGCAAGGTTTTATGATTTCAGCATCGAACCCCAAAGTGATTCTTTTTTATGTGGCTTTTTTGCCGACCTTTATGGATTTAACTGTTCTTGCTGGTGTTGATATTGTATTGGCTTCTTTTTTGGCCTTTATTGCTCTTTTGCTTGGTCTTACCATTATTTCAGTTTGTGCTTCTCAAGCGCGACGGTTTATGAAATCTGAGCG
This sequence comes from Marinomonas sp. FW-1, assembly GCF_005222245.1. Classification (NCBI taxonomy): domain Bacteria; kingdom Pseudomonadati; phylum Pseudomonadota; class Gammaproteobacteria; order Oceanospirillales; family Oceanospirillaceae; genus Marinomonas; species Marinomonas sp. FW-1. Next base: position 937,753 of record NZ_CP025987.1, read on the forward strand.
TTCAATGAAATCATTGAATCGAACCGCTGGCGGTATTATGGCAAGTGCTGGTGTATTTCTTGCTGTGAAGAGCTAGCGTGTTTTTTTGTTTACTCTACTGTTTTAAAAATACCGCTTTGATAGAAAAAAGGCCCTTCTTTAGAAGGGCCTTTTGATTTGGAGTTGTATTGATTAGCGCGTTCCGTATATACGGTCGCCAGCATCACCTACGCCAGGTCGGATATAGGCGTGCTCATCAAGGCCACGGTCAATTGAACCTATGTACATGGCAACGTCAGGGTGTGCTTCTTTAAAGACTTGAATGCCTTCTGGTGCGGCAAATAGACAGATAAAGCGAATGTCCGTTGCGCCCATTTCTTTCATTTTCTCGATCGCCATGATCGCAGAGTTGCCTGTTGCTAGCATAGGATCGACAACAATGATGGTGCGCTCATTCACTGAATGTGGCATTTTTAGATAGTATTCGACAGGTTGTTTTGTCTCAGGGTCTCGGTATAAGCCAACATGGCCAACTCGAGCGCTTGGCGATAATTTTAATACGCCTTCAGCAAGCCCGTTCCCGGCTCTCATTATTGTGACGATACAAAGCTTTTTGCCTTTTAATACAGGGCACATGGCTTTTTCTAATGGTGTCTCTATTTCAATGTCGACAGTTTCTAAATCTCTGGTGGCTTCATAACCAATGAGGGTGCCAAGTTCTTCTACCAACATTCGAAATTCACGCGTGCTGGTATTTTTGTCACGTAGACTTGTTAACTTGTGTTTAACAAAAGGGTGCTTTACCACATGGATATCTTGGTAAGCGTTAAGGATTTCATCGCGGGTCATTGGCCATTCCTTTCTAATCACTAAGGGAGTGTGAATGTAAGTGAGTTATCGTTTCATCATTTAGCTAATAATAGCATTAAGTAAGAATTGACCAAATAACTAATCCTGTCTGTATGGTTAGATTGGCTCTTGAAGTAAGCAAGTATTTGGGAAAATAACGGAAAGTATTGTTTTCGGTAAGATCGTCATTACATAGAAGGTATCAGAAAGAGTAGTCATTAGCTGTTGATCGCTGGGCTGTTTTTAACAACGAGGCAATGTGTGAGACCTTAATAATGAATGATGATGAACAATATATAGATGAACACGAAGTCAATGATGTAATGGATGGGGCTGACGATATCGAGATTAGTGACCCTAAAGGTTTAGCTTTACCTGATGATGTTTTGCCTGAGACGCTATTTATTTTACCTATTTCTAGTCGTCCATTTTTTCCCGCGCAGGTTCAGCCTGTCATGGTTGATGCACAGCAATGGGAAGAGACTCTGGAGCGAATTGCTGAGCACCCACAAGCGGCTGTTGGTTTGGTCTACGCGGATAAGAAGGCAAAGAAAGAGCCTTCGGTCAATGAGTTTCGATCTATCGGTTGTGTTGCCCGAGTTCATAGAGCCGAGAAGCAAAACGACAAATTAACGTTTTTGGCGCAGGGCGTGAAGCGGTTTGAGGTTGTTGAGTGGTTAAGTGAAGAGGCGCCTTATCTGGCGCGTGTTCGTTATATTAACGATGTTAAATCAAATGATGATGAGTCAAAAGCGTACTCAATTGCGATCCTTGATGCTATTAAGCAATTGATTCGTTTGAACCCTTTATTTAGTGAAGATTTAAAACAGTATCTAGGGCGCTTTTCCTTTAATGAATCTGGTCTGTTAGCCGATTTTGCCGCGTCTATCACTTCTGCAGATGCTGAAGAACTGTACGATGTTTTGGCAACGATTCCGATTCCTGCGCGTATGCATTCGGCGTTGACGCTGCTGCGCAAAGAGTTAGAAATTGCTCGCTTACAAAATGAAATTAGCGCAGAAGTGAACGATAAAATCAGTAAGCATCAGCGTGACTTCTTTCTAAAAGAACAGCTGAAAATTATCCAAAAAGAGTTGGGAATTTCAAAGGACGATCGTACTTCAGATGTTGAAACGTTTGAAGCGCGCTTGGAAGGCAAAATTCTTCCTAAAGCTGTAAATGATAAGATTCAAGAGGAGTTGCATAAGCTCAGTATTCTGGAAACGGGTTCTCCAGAGTATGGTGTTACGCGTAATTACTTGGATTGGGCGACAGCGCTGCCTTGGGGAATTCATTCTAAAGATAATCTCGACATCAAGCTGGCTCGTGAGGTTTTGGAATCTCATCACGCGGGCCTTGGTGATATCAAAGATCGTATTGTGGAATTTTTGGCGCTCGGCGCGCATCGCGGTGAGATGGGAGGAAGTATTCTTCTTCTTGTTGGCCCTCCAGGTGTTGGTAAAACGTCCATTGGTAAATCGATCGCGGAGTCTTTGAATCGTAAATTCTATCGCTTTAGCCTTGGTGGTATGCGCGATGAAGCTGAAATTAAAGGTCATCGACGCACTTATATAGGCGCTTTACCGGGTAAGTTTGTGCAAGCGCTGAAAGATGTTGAGGTTGAAAACCCTGTCATTATGTTGGATGAGATCGATAAGATTGGCTCTTCTTTCCAAGGCGATCCTGCGTCTTCTTTATTGGAAGCCTTGGATCCAGAGCAAAATGTTGAATTTCTCGATCATTATTTAGACATGCGTATCGATTTATCAAAAGCCTTATTTATTTGTACAGCAAACCAGCTGGATACTATCCCTGCGCCTTTGTTAGACAGGATGGATGTGATTCGGTTGTCTGGTTACATAAGTGATGAAAAATTGGCGATTGCTAAGCAGCACTTATGGCCAAAATTGCTGAAGAAGAATAAGTTGCTTAAGAAGCAGTTGAATATTACGGATGCAGCGTTGCGACATATTATCGAACATTATGCTCGTGAAGCTGGGGTTCGTGGATTGGATAAATTGCTACAAAAAATCTTGCGTAAGAGTGTTGTGGAACTGATTACGGGAGAGAAAGAGCAAATCAATGTAGGTGTTAAAGATGTCGAAACCTTGTTGGGTATGCCTTATTTCAGACCTGAGAAAACCTTACAAGGCGTTGGTGTGGTAACAGGTCTGGCTTGGACGTCTATGGGCGGGGCGACATTGCCGATTGAAGCGAATAAAGTGCATGAACTAACACGTGGCTTAAAACTCACTGGTAAGCTGGGGGATGTGATGAAGGAATCCGCTGAAATTGCTTATTCCTATGTATTCTCGCACACCAAGAGCTACCAGAAATCGCCAGAGTTTTTTGATAAGAGTCTTGTGCATTTGCATGTGCCTGAAGGCGCAACGCCGAAGGACGGCCCAAGTGCTGGTATTACGATGGCAACGGCTTTGATGTCATTGGCAAGAAATGAACCGATACGTCGAGGCTTAGCAATGACTGGTGAGCTTACTTTAACAGGCCAAGTGCTTGCTGTTGGTGGTATTCGAGAAAAAATCATTGCTGCGAAACGCAGTAAGATTAGTGAGATCATCTTGCCAGAGCCTAACCGCCGAGATTTTGAAGAGCTGCCAGAATCGGTGAAAGAAGGTATGACGGTGCATTTCGCAGAGCGTTTTGCTGATGTCGAAAAAATCGTTTTTAATCGAACGAATAATGACCTTCACTAAATTATCTGCATGACGAGTGTGAAGTAAGCATTTTCTCAATTGCCTATACATGAGAAAATAAAGGATCGGACAAGTACTCACTTGTCCGATTTTTTTATTTTTTCGTATCGTTGTCGTTCAGTAAAAACGGCATTTTTAGGGGAAACAAATGCCTAGTCCGGCAAAGCTTACAGAAGGTTCAACCTTTAAACATGTTGTTAGTATGTCTGCTACTGGCGCGTTTGGCCTGATGTGCATGTTTTTGGTCGACCTCGTCGACATGCTTTTCCTCTCTATGTTGGGTGAAAAGGAAGCGGTTGCGGCCGTTGGATTCGCCAGCACGATTATGTTTTTTACCATCTCTTTAAGCATTGCTGTATCAATCGCTGCAACGGCATTGGTATCCAGGGCAATTGGAGAAGGTCAAATTGAATTGGCCAAGCGGCGTGCCGTGAATGTGTTGGCGTTCGGTATTTTTTTCTCGACTGGGATTGTGTGGCTTTTGTGGTCTAATATCCCTCATATCTTGTTGTATATAGGTGCGACAGGGCGAGCATTGGACTTAGCTACCGGATATTTGCAGATTTTAGTTCTTGGTATGCCGGCAGTAATGATTGGCATGATTGGCTCTGGCATTATGCGAGCATTAGGCGATGCACGTCGAGCAATGTACGCCACTATGATTGGCGGCTTAGTTAACGCGGTACTGGACCCGATTTTCATTTTTGCATTTGGCTTGGGGGTGCAAGGGGCGGCCATCGCTTCTTTGATCGCGCGTTTTTCTATGGTGGCTGTGTCTTATTATGGCGTTGTCCATATCCATAAAATGTTAGGCGAATTTGATTTGATGGATTTTTTTGAGGACGTTAAATCTATCTCCCTAATTGCTGTTCCTGCCATGTTAACCAATATGTCTTCGCCGCTAGCAAACGCCATTGTAATGGAGCACACGGCTTCTTTTGGTGATGATGCCGTGGCCGCAGTCGCAGTTATTGGACGCATTATTCCTGTTGTTTTTGGTGGTATATTTGCTTTGTCTGGCGCGGTGGGGCCTATATTGGGTCAGAATTATGGAGCAGGGCGTTTTGATAGAATGCACAGTGCAATCAGCAGTGCAGTGATTTATGCATTTGGATACTGTTTAGTGCTTTGTTTTTGCCTTTATCAGATGCAGGACTGGCTGATTTCTGTGTTTCATGCGTCACAGGGCAGTGCTGATTTGATTCGCTTTTTTGCTACCTTTGTTTCTTTTAGCTTTTTCTTTCAAAGCTTACTTTTTATTGCGATTGCGGTTTTCAATAATCTTGGTAGGCCGCTAAACAGTACCTTGTTAAATTTTGGCCGAGCGACACTAGGTACTTGGCCTTTGATTACTTTCTTCTCTTTGTTTATGGGCGCTGAAGGGATTCTTTTTGGTCAGGCGATCGGGTCTGTTATCTTTGGTTGTTTGGGTTTTTATATGGCTAGAAACTATATTACTGAACTAGAAGAAAAAGAAGCCCGTGAGATTCTGCCTAGTAACCTTCACAACTACGATGAAATTATCTAAGCGTTAATTTTCTCTGTACATCATGGGCGATGACCTTATCGACGTGTCGCCCAAAGTAAAAATTCTTGGTTGCCATCTCCGCCCTTGATCGGACTTTCTATATAGCATTTCACTTCGAACCCTAGTCCTTGGATAACGTCTTTGATGTCTTTTTCAAGCTGCTTTACTCGTAGTTTGTCTTTGACTATACCGCCTTTTCCAATGAAGTCTTTGCCTACTTCAAACTGAGGTTTTACTAGCGTTATTAGGTGACCTTTTTCGCAGAGTAAGTCTGGTAGCTGTGGCAAAATTTTTGTTTGTGAAATAAAAGAGACGTCCATAACGACAAGGTCGAAACCATTTTCTGGGAAGTGTTCGTTTAGATCTGTAACCGATAGGTGGCGAGCGTTGATGCCCTCTAAGCAAATAATGTCCTTATTATCTCGTAAGCGCGGATCGAGTTGGTCGTGGCCTACTTCTACACCGACAACTTTTGCTGCGCCATGTTGAATAGCACAATCGCTAAAGCCTCCGGTAGATTGGCCGATATCTAGTACGTATAAACCTTCAATGTTTAAGTTTGTGTATTGCAAGGCTCCTTCAAGTTTTAGGGCACCGCGCGAAACGTACCTATCAGCGTCGTTTTGTTGGATCGTAATTTCGGTATCCCCAGGGAGCTTTAGACTGGCCTTGGTAACGTTTATCCAGTGTTCACCTTGTTTGTAAGATACTCGACCTTCACTTATAAAGGTTTGCGCTTGCGAGCGAGATTTTGCAAGGCCTTGCTCAGTGAGGATTAGATCAATACGTAACATGGGGAGCTCTTCAGTAAGATAATAAGCGCGAATATTAGCAAAAAATGAATAATCAAAGTAGATTTAAAAGAAACTGAAATGTTCTGTTTGACGAGCGTTAATGAGTGTCTGAGGAAAAGCCTGTGCTATTAAAAACATTAATAAATACAAATGAATTGGCTACATTGCTTGGGCAGCCAAATGTCGTTGTTTTGGATTGCCGATTTTATTTGACTGATCATGCTAAAGGGCGGTCTGAATATGAAAAAGGCCACATTCCTGGCGCTATTTTTGTGGATGTTCATCATGAGTTAGCTTCGCCAGAAACACAAACAACTGGTCGACACCCTCTGCCGGATGAAAATGTCTTCTCGAAGCAGTTACAGGATTGGGGGATAGAGACTCACTCTAAAGTGGTGGTTTACGATGATATGGGCGGAGCTATCGCTGCCCGAGCTTGGTGGATGTTGAGTCAGCAAGACATTGATGTGCGCGTGTTAAATGGTGGCTTTCCTGCTTGGGTTAAAGAAGGTCGAGATGTCTCACAAACACCTACTGTTCCAGTAGCGGCAGAGCATAAAGTAGCTGTATCATTTCCTTGGGCTATTACCGAGCAAGCGGTTATCGAAAATTTTGAAACCAATCAATTCCAGCTGGTGGATGCTAGGTCATCAGACAGGTTTAATGGGGAAAATGAGACAATGGACCCTGTTGCAGGTCATATCCCTGGAGCCATTAATCGACCGTTTGCCGATAACTTGGATCCAGATGGCTACTTTAAGCCCGCGGAACAACTTCATGTCGAGTGGCAGGATTGGTTATCAGATGATTGTGATGCTTATGTTTATTATTGTGGATCTGGTGTGACGGCTTGCCATAATGTCTTGGCATTAAACTACGCTGGAATAGGTGCTAAGCAAGTTTATGTTGGGTCTTGGAGTCAATGGGCTAAGCGTATGCTGCGAGCGACGGCTTTGTGATGTCATGGGGCTTAGCCTTAGGTTAAGCCCCATGCCTTGTTTTATAAGAGGCAAGCTTTCTATTTTGGTGTTGTGCCTGCCATGAATATTTGCACTTGCTGGTGTGTTTCCCCCCAGATGTGCGACTTGATAGCCATTAAGAAATGCTCAGCCTCTTTTAGTGAAACAATACCATCTATTAACTTGATTCCTATGCCTTCTTGGGTGAAGAAAAACTGCCAAGTATGTTTATCAATAATGGCTTCACCTTCGCCGTTATTGTAGCTTACTTGCTGGAAAGGGTAGTCACTAGGAATAAAGCAGGAAAGCTCTTGTCCTGAGATGCCATAATTTAGATCTGGGATATAGCCTTGACGGTCTACTAGTTCGAACTTCATAGAGAACTCCTTGTTTTTTATTAAGATTAGCTTAGGACTTCTCTACTTGCTGCATTTCTTGATGTAATTCTTTTAAAAAAGGGAATTAGGTGTTTTTTATTGTCTGACACGTTGTAAAATATCGTCTTTTCAAAATCACTTCTGGCTTTAAAAAAAGGTAGCTCGCATGAAAATAGCGGTGGCAGGAACTGGATACGTAGGCATTTCAAATGCTCTCTTATTAGCCAAACACAATCAGGTAGTCGCCTTAGATATCTTTGCTCAGAAGGTCGACATGCTCAACAACAAGCAGTCTCCTATAGAAGATCGTGATATTGAACGCTATCTGGTCGAAGAGAACCTTAACTTTGTTGCCACCTTAGACAAAGAAGAAGCTTACTGTGATGCTGATTATGTAATCATTGCAACGCCTACAGATTACGATCCAGAAACAAACTATTTTAATACCAAGCATGTTGAGTCGGTCATTCAAGATGTAATAAGCATTAATCCAAATGCGGTTATGGTGGTTAAATCTACGGTACCAGTGGGGTTTACCAAGTCAGCAAGTGAGCGTTATGCGACTGATAATCTGTTGTTTTCACCTGAGTTTTTGCGTGAAGGCAAAGCGCTATATGACAACTTGTTTCCTTCCCGAATTATTGTTGGTGAGGAGTCTGAAAGGGCTCGGGTTTTTGCTCACTTGCTTGTTCAGGGAGCGGAAAAAACTGACATTGATGTACTACTTACAGGCTCTACAGAAGCGGAAGCCATTAAGCTGTTTGCAAACACTTATTTAGCGATGCGCGTAGCATTTTTTAATGAATTAGACAGCTACGCGGAATCTCATCATTTAGACAGTCGTCAAATCATTCAAGGTGTGGGCTTAGACCCTCGTATTGGTAGCCATTACAATAATCCCTCATTTGGTTACGGTGGCTATTGCCTGCCTAAAGATACTAAGCAGCTACTTGCAAACTATGACAAGGTGCCGAATAACCTAGTACGTGCGATTGTCGACGCTAATGCCACTCGTAAAGATTTTATTGCAGAATCAATTCTAAAAAATAACCCTAAAGTTGTTGGTATCTACCGTTTGGTGATGAAAGTTGGATCGGATAATTTTCGGGCATCGGCCATTCAAGGAGTCATGAAGCGTATAAAAGCAAAAGGAGTTGAGGTGGTAGTGTATGAACCCTCTCTTCTAGAAGATAACTTTTTTAATTCCAGAGTCATTAAAGATTTAGAAGAGTTTAAGGCTTTATCAGATGTTATTGTCGCTAACCGAATGACCGATGATATGCTAGATGTGAAAGATAAAGTTTATACACGTGATTTGTTTGGTGGGGATGTTTGAATGGCGAAGAAGGATTTAGCTTATCTCAAAGGCCGCCTATCTCGAATTCGTTATTATTTATGTGAAGGCTTGGCTCTTCGTCGATCTGTTAAATCGGTAGAGATGTTGTTGGCTGACGTTGATGTGACAAGTGACTTACAGAATAGAGTCGACTATTATTGCAAGCTTAATCAGCCATTCTCTCCATCAGCTAAGGCTGTCTCTGTCGCAACCTTTAAAAAAACAAAAAGTTTTGTATATTACGCAGATACAAAGCGTGTGGTTCGCCATTTTCCTAAAAATAAAAGATTTGACTATGTTTTTGGTGATGTGACTGATGTGCCTGATACTCCGTCTTTTGTGAAAAGCCGTCCAATATCTGAAGATAACCAGAACTCCGTACTTCTCAAGCTAAATGCTATTCGTCACTATAAGTTTTTATCTGATTCGCTAGAGTTTGAAAATAAACGTCCTCTTGCTGTATGGCGAGGTATGGTGTATCACCAGCATCGGCGTGACTTTGTTGATATGTACTGGGGCAGCAACTTAGCTAATATAGGCCATAATGATGAGAAACTATCCTATGAGCCTAGTTATAAAGGTTTTTTATCAATTCAAGAGCAGCTTAATTACCGTTATATCATTAGTGTTGAAGGAAAGGATGTAGCAACCAATTTAAAGTGGGCCATGGCATCTAATTCCTTAGTTATGATGCGCAGACCAAGGTTTGAAACATGGTTTATGGAAGGCTTGCTTGTGCCAGGGGTTCATTACGTTGAATTGAAAGAGGACTTTTCTGATCTGGAAGAGAAGATTGAATATTACAACCTTCATACTAGCGAGGCATTAGAGATAATTGAGTGTGCCCATAAGCATGTCTCACAATTTTTTGATAAGGATAAAGAGCAGTTAGTGTCATTACTGGTAGCTAAGAAGTATTTTGGGTTAGTTGAAGATAATTGAAATAGAGACGGTTGAATTTATGTCTACAGTTGGTGTACTACTTATTGTCAAAAATGAAGGTAAGATGTTAGCGAAATGCTTGTCGTCTGTAGCATCATGGGCAGATCAGATTGTGGTTGTAGATTCAGGTAGTGATGATAACACAATAGAGATTGCACGCTCCTTTACCTCTGATGTTTATGTTCATTCAGATTGGCCTGGATTTGGTAAGCAGCGGCAAATTGCACAAAGCTATATAAACACAGATTGGGTGTTTGCGATTGATGCAGATGAGGAAGTTTCTGAAGCTCTTCAGCAAAGTATCTTAGCTGCAGTTAAGTTAAATGAGCCAGTATTGTATCGACTTGATCGTTTGAGTAGTGCTTTTGGCAAACGTATTAGTCATTCTGGATGGAGTCCTGATTGGATAGTGAGGCTTTACCCTCGAGAGTTTGCTTCGTATAACGATGCGCTTGTCCACGAAAAGGTGGTCTCGGACAGGTCATTGGGTAGTAAGAAGTTGTCTGGTCATCTATACCATGATACTTATTCGAGTTTAGCTCATTACTCCGCTAAGACGACGGGTTACCTTAAAGCTTGGGCGGATGATCGTGAAGGGAAGAAGTCTTCATCAGTGTCAAAAGCTATATCACATGCACTGGCCTGTTTTATAAAAATGTATTTTGTTAAACGTGGCTTTCTAGATGGTCGGCATGGTTTTATTTTAGCGTGGTTAGCCGCACATTCTACATTTTATAAGTATATTGATTTATGGCTACGAGAGTATCAAAAGAAATGAAAATTAGTTTAATCGTCACCACTTATAATTGGAAAGAAGCGCTTGCTATTACACTAGAAAGTATCAAAGAGCAGATCTTGCTTCCTTATGAGGTTATTGTGGCTGATGATGGCTCTAGTGAGGATACTAAATCGTTAATCGAAGCCTATCAATTGAACTATCCCACTCGCCTTGTTCATTCATGGCAGGAGGATAAAGGCTTTCGTTTGGCTGCTAGTCGTAATAAAGCTATTGCAAAGGCTCAAGGTGATTATCTAATCATTGTAGATGGAGACCTTTATTTACCAACTAGTTTTGTCGCTTCTCATTCTAGCGCAGCAAAAGAAAATTGTTTCGTTCAAGGAGGTAGGGTTCTTCTGGGGCCGAATATTAGTAAAAAAGTTATGGAGGTTGGGTATAAACCACACTTTTTTAGTGCTGATATTAGAAATCGTCATAATATGCTAAATTCAGAGTTGCTTAGTAACTGGTTTACAAAAATAAAGAACAATGACAAGTCTACTCGAGGGTGTAATTTTGCTCTCTGGAAAAAAGATGCCATATATGTAAACGGTTACAATGAAGACTTTGAAGGTTGGGGGCGAGAAGATAGTGAAATGGTTATTCGTTTGCTAAATAGTGGTTTAGATCGCATTTACCTGAAATTTAAGGCAGTTGGCTATCATATATATCATAAAGAAAGCAGTCGAGGAATGCTTGAGAAGAACCAAGAGATTTATCAGAAAGCTATTGATCAATGTCTGACTAAGTGTGTTAATGGATTGGATAAATATACTTCATGAAAAGGGTCATTATCGCGAATGACTTTTATGTAACTAAATATCTTATGAAAGATGTTATTGATCTTGATTATGATATTTTTTTTGAGAGTGATTTTCGTTGTCGCGTTATTAATAAAACTTTTGCTCGATTCAATGCATTTCTTCCCTCTAAGCCTGGGCCTAACGATTGTGTCTTGGCGTTTGCTATCGAAAATATAATAGTTCTTGATCAAATATACCGGAAAGTAGGTAAGCCTAAAGTTTGGTTATGGAATCCTATATCGTCTATGACAAGAAAGAATAAAAAGCTTTTTTTATCTTATGTTCGACGCAAAAAAATTGAAGTGTGGACTTTTGATGAAAATGATGTGGAGCTTTATGGGTTTTTATATCATGATCAAATTCATTCATCTTCTTTAATTAAGTCAACTGTGTCTGTATATAATCGGGCGTTTTTTTCTGGTGTGGATAAAGGGCGTCTTTGCACTGTTAAAGGTATTAAAAAAGAATTAGATGAAATTTCAATTGATAGTGTTGTTCATATTGTTCGGGATAAGGGCAATAATGGTTATACCCTTTCTGATTTAGACGTTACGAAAGATGTGTATTTGAGTTTTGATGAGTATCTTGAGCAGGTTGAGCAAAGTGATATTCTTATTGATGTTGCTCAAAATAATCAGAGGGGTGTTACTTTACGAGTTGTTGAGGCTTTTTTTCAGAATAAAAAATTGATTACAACCAATCCTTATGTGGCTTCGATGGATGGTTATTGTCCTGAAAATATATATATTTATGGAGAAGAAAGGCATAGAGCATTAAAGGAGTTTATAGAGACTCCTACGCATGTCGTAAAAGACTCTATAAAACGCCAATATACCTTGAAGCATTTATTGGAAAAAATGTTTGGGGGGTTCTAGTTATCTATTCTAGATGAAGCTTTTCCATAACTTGTTCTGGAGTGAGTTTATTCTGGCAATTTGTATGCCCTAAAGGGCAAGTTCGTTTGAAGCAAGGTGAACATTCTAGGTGTAAATTATGAATGGTCTTGTTCTCGGTGAGTGGTGGCGTGAATAATTCACTGGTTGACCCATAAATTCCATGTACTTCTGTACCAACTGCAGCCGCTACATGCATCAATCCTGAATCATTGCTAACAGCTTTTTCTGCGATTGCGAGTAAATCAATAGCATCGACTAATTGAGTTTTTCCACACAGGTTGATGGCATATTGGCCAAGATCCTTAACAATATTCTCGCCATCTGTTTGGTCTTTTGGCCCGCCTAGTACCCAGATTTGATAGCCTGCCTTAATCGCTCTGTCTGCTAATTCATGGAAATAAGCGATTGGCCATTGCTTAGATGGACCAAATTCTGCTCCAGCCATTAAGGCGATTGCTGGTCTGTTTGATAATTTATGCTGCTGATAGAGTTTTTTCTGATTCTCAGGGTCAACATGCAGAACTGGATATGGCGTATTTGCTGGTGGATAGGCAAGCTCGTTAGGTAGACCTAAAGATGTAAAGCGTTTGACTGTTTGGTTTAGAATATTCTTATCTAATTTGCGCCGTTCATTGATTAGTACAAAGCGTTGTTCACCAGTAAAGCCGACACGTTGCGGAATATTGGCAAAGAAAGGTACTAACGCTGACTTCCATGAGCGAGGCATCACAATAGCGCGATCATAGTGTTCAGTGCGAAGTGAGTGTCCGAGTTTTCGTCGAGTATTTATCCCCCATTCGCCATGTCCTGTGGGTAGGGTAATTGCATTACGAACTTCTGGCATCCTAGCTAATATAGGGGAAGACCATTTTGGCCCAATTACATCAATTATAGCTTCTTTGTCGCGCTGTTTTAGCGTAATAAAGAGGCTTTGAGCCATTACCATGTCACCAACCCAAGATGGGCCAACAATTAAATATTTAGCCATTCGAATCGAGCCAACCTAAGTAATCTTGAACACCTTGAGCTAATCCTCGGAATTTGCCTTCATATCCAGCCTGGCGAAGCTTTGTTATGTCTGCTTCAGTAAAGCTTTGATAGGCCCCTTTTAAATGCTCAGGGAAAGGGATGTATTCAATTTCGCCTTTTCCATAATGCCCTATTACAGTTTCAGCTATCGTACGAAATGGCTCGGCTTTACCTGTACCTAGATTGAAAATTCCTGACTTTTCTGGATTTTCTAGAAACCAAAGTTTGGTATTAACTAGGTCCTCTACGTAAATGAAGTCTCGGCTTTGGCCGCCAGCTTCGTAGCCGTCATAGGCGCCAAATAATTTGGGGTTTTCCCCGGCTAGAACTTGGTTGCGAAGATGAAAGGCCACACTGGCCATGCTGCCTTTATGTTGTTCGCGAGGGCCGTATACGTTGAAATAGCGGAAACCGACAATTTGACTTTGTGCGGTTGGTAAAGCAGCGCGGATGTACTGATCAAACTGAAACTTAGAGTAAGCGTACATATTAAGTGGTTTCTCGTTTTGACGAGACTCTTGGAAAACAGGACCTGATCCATAAACGGATGCGGATGAAGCGTAAGAGAAAGGTGCGCCATGCTTTAAGCAAAAGTTTAATACGGCTTTTGAGTATTGATAGTTTACATCCATTACATACTTGCCATTCCATTCAGTGGTTGCCGAGCAAGCGCCTTCATGGAAAACTGCAGTAGGGATTATTCCCAAACTATCATCTTTTATTGCGTCTAAAAAGTCATACATATCCATGTAATCTGAAATATCAAGGTCTGATAGGTTTAGACACTTTTTTCCATCTGTCAGGTCATCAACCAAAAGGATATTTGTTATGCCCTTGTTGTTTAAGGCTTTGATGATGTTGCTGCCGATAAATCCGGCACCGCCAGTTACTATGTACATAATTTGTTTATCCTAATGTCTTGTCTAAGCTTGCTTCTAGAATGGTAAACTAAATTCAGAAAGAGCTTTGGAAACCGTTGTTCGCTTTAGCCCATGCTATCACTTCTGTAAGGCCGAGAAAAATATGATAGTCACTGGTTCCAGGGAGTGGGAAGTCCTTTGCTGAGTTGTCTTCGTTAAGGTATTCATTCCAGCGTCCATTTGGGAGTAAATAGTATTGTTGCATAAAATTGATTGCCTTAACCAAGCGATCTACCTTTTCTTCTTTACCTATGGGCATAACAGTGATGGCTTTTAAATATTCAGTGATGGGCCAGATTCGCTTTTCCTTATCGAGAGGCTGATAAGTATTTCCATCTATTTGATTGTAAATTCCTCCATTTTCGGCGAGGCCATATCGGGTTGCCGTTAACCATAATTGCTGTGCTAAATCGGTATACTCTAAGCTGGGCACTATTTTATTTGCTTGAAAAAGCAGCCATACCCATTCGAAATGGTGCCCCGGCTCTACTTGGTGGCCTGTTTCAGGGTCAAGGCTCCAATCCGTACTAAAAAACTCACGAAGGGTTTTTGTTTCTTTGTGATAGAAGTGCTTGAGCGATAATGAAAGTAAATATTGGACGGTATTTCTATATTCTTCATCATGAGTGGCCTCAAAAGCTGCAATATAGCCCTCTAGTAAATGCATATGAGGGTTTTGGCGTCGTACCTGTTTGATGTCTACTGGGTAGGACTCAAAAAAACCACCGGACTCAGATTGCATGTTTTCTAGTAAAAAACGATGTGTCTTTTTCATAAATTTAAGAGCACGATCGTCATTGGTTACAGCATAGTAGTGACTAAAAGACAGTAAGACAAAGGCCAGAGCATAAGCGTCTGAGTGCTTATCTTTTATAGATAAGTCGTCATTTAACGAAAAGATCCATCTATCCTCAATAAAGTAATGAGAGACGATAAAGTCGAATAGGGGAGTTAACTGTGCTTGCCATTCAGGCATGCTCTTAATCTGGCAGGCATGGCTAAAAGTATATAATTGACGGCATTGTGTTAGTAACCGTACACGACCAAGAGGGTTGTTTGTCCAGTTGTGATTCATGCTTTCATAGCTATGACCATCTTCCTTGTTGATACCATAACGCGACCAATTGTTTAAAAGTTCTTCAAATAAGAACGATTGGCTAGATAGTAGAGCGGAATTCAGCATTGTGTAAAAGCCTTATTTCGTATGTTTTAGGTATGTCCAACTTGGCAGAGTAGTATGATAAGATGAGTGCCTCTAAAAATCGATTATTATGTGGCTATGAACTCTTCGTATCTAAACTTTAAAGATAAACGCATCCTTGTTGTTGGTGATGTAATGCTGGACCGCTATTGGCATGGTGGTACCTCGCGTATTTCTCCAGAAGCCCCTGTTCAAGTGGTCAAAGTATCTAATATTGAAGACAGACCAGGTGGTGCTGCAAACGTTGCACTTGGTTTGGCTAAACTGGGTGTGCCTGTAACACTTGTCGGCGTGGTTGGTAATGATGAAAATGCCGATATATTAGCCAGTAGTTTAGAAAAGGCCGGCGTTAAATGTCGTTTTGTTCGATCTGAAACCTTGCCGACTATCACCAAGCTGCGAGTAATGAGCCGCCATCAGCAGCTTATTCGTTTGGATTTTGAAGAACGTGAAGACAGCCTTTCGCAGAATCAAGAATTGGCCCAAGTGGTTACAGAGTGCTTACCTGAATCTGACGCTGTTATTTTTTCTGATTATGCGAAAGGGTGTTTAGCAGATGTTCAGGCATTAATAAAATTATCTAATGCCGCTAAAGTACCTAGTTTCGTTGACCCTAAAGGCAATGATTTCTCTATTTATCAAGGTGCTACCTTGGTTAAGCCTAACTTGCTTGAATTTGAAACTATTGTTGGTAAGTGTCATTCAACGAAAGAGCTGGAAGAAAAAGCCAATGTTTTGCGAGAGCAATTTGGCTGGAAGGCTTTGTTGGTGACACGTGGAGAAGATGGCCTTATTTTATTGAGTGAGGGTAAACCGCCTTTTTCACTGGCTACAGCGGCTAAAGAGGTTTTTGATGTTACTGGTGCAGGCGATACCGTAATAGCAGTCTTGACCGCTGTTTATGTGACTAGTAAGCGTTTTATTGACGCTGTTGAATATGCGAATCAAGCCGCTGGTTATGTTGTCGGCAAGCTCGGAACAGCAACGATTAGTGCTGAACGACTTGAAGCTATTATGTTTCAACGTTCGCATAGCTCTAATTTTGGCGTACTTTCTCCTGAAGACTTGCTTGAGCAAATTAAACTGGCGCAAATGAACGGTGAAAAAATCGTTTTTACGAATGGATGTTTCGATATTCTTCATCCGGGACATATTGCTTATATGAAACAAGCAAAGGCACTAGGTGATCGTTTAATTGTTGCTGTTAATACGGATGCATCTGTTAAGCGTCTCAAAGGAGAAAAGCGCCCGATCAATAACCTAATCCATCGTATGTCTGTACTCGAAGGAGTTGGGGCGATTGATTGGGTGACATGGTTTGATGAAAACACACCAAAAGAAATTATTGAATATTTAACACCAGATGTTTTAGTTAAAGGTGGGGATTACTCCATAGAAACAATCGTTGGTGCTGATCATGTTTTAGCTCATGGTGGTGACGTTAAAGTGCTGACCTTTGTTGATGGTTATTCAACCACCTCAATCATAGAAAAAGCGAATTTATAAATGCAAGACAAAGATAATGGTGAGGCTCTACCTCAAAAGGTGCCTGTATCTGGCATGAAGATTTATTTTCGTTTGTTGGGGTATGTGCGATCTTCTTGGTTCTATTTAGTGCTAAGTGTTATTGGTTATGTAATTTACGCAGCGATGGAACCTGCTTTGGCTGCCTTGTTAAAGCATATTGTTGATATTGTTTCCGCTGGTAGTATTTCAGAAAGCCGCCTGTTGATACCTATTGCTATTTTAGGTGTATTCATTGCAAGAGGGATAGGTACTTTTTTGGGTAACTATTTTATGGCAAAAGTGGCTAACAACGTTGTATTCGATTTGCGAACTAGTATGTTTGACAAATTGGTATTGTTGCCATCTAACTATTATCACTCGATTCCCACAGGGAGATTATTAGCTAAGTTAACTTATGATACAGAGCAGGTCATTGGCTCTATCACACAAGCAATACGTGTCCTTTTGCGTGAGGGGTTAACAGTTGTTGGGTTGTTCAGTTATATGATTTATATGAATTGGCGCCTTTCTTTATTATTTTTGGTGGTTGTTCCTCTGATTGGCTTGGTGGTGTCCTACGCTTCTAAACGTTTTCGTAAATTGAGTACACGAATTCAAAATGCTATGGGTGGTGTAACTGACGTCGCATCTGAAGCGATTAAAGGCCATGAAGTAGTCAAAATATTTGGCGGTAGTCATTACGAGACCGAGCGATTTAATAAAGCTGCGCATGAAAATCGACGTTCGCAGTTAAAAATGGAAATGACTAAGTCCCTTAATATTCCAATTGTGCAATTTATTCTTGCTTTGATGATGGCTGTTTTAATCTGGCTCGCCTTGAGTCCTTCGATCAGCTCTCATATGTCTCCGGGGGATTTTATCGCATTTCTGACCGCGGCAGGTATGTTGGGTAAACCTGTGCGTCAGTTGACGGATGTAAATAGCATTTTGCAAAAAGGCATTGCAGCCTCGTACAGTATTTTTGATTTCCTCGATATGGAAGAGGAAGTGGATAACGGTACAGTATCGATTGACCGCTTAAAAGGAAATATTGAGTGGCGTTCTATGTCTTTCACATACCCAGGTGCAGATAAAAAAGCCTTGAAGAATATTAACTTATCATTGCCAGCTGGTAAGACTCTGGCTTTGGTAGGGCGGTCTGGTAGCGGAAAGTCTACGATGGCTAATTTGATTCCGCGTTTTTATAATTTTGAAGACGGCAGCATTAATATTGATGGTGTTTCCATCAATGATTATAAGTTGACGGAATTGCGTTCTAATATTGCTTTAGTTAACCAACAAGTCGTTTTGTTCAATGGTACAATTCGCGAAAATATTGCTTATGGCCACTTAAGTGATGCTGACGATGACGCTGTAATTGATGCCGCGAAAGCAGCGAATGCTTGGGGTTTTATTCAAGAGCTTGATCATGGCTTAGATACTATGGTTGGTGAAAATGGTGTATTGCTTTCTGGTGGTCAACGTCAGCGTATAGCCATTGCGCGAGCTATTTTGAAAAATGCGCCAATTTTAATTCTAGATGAGGCTACTTCAGCATTGGATACGGAATCTGAACGAGCCATTCAGGCCGCTTTAGATGGCTTGATGGAAAATCGTACAACGATTGCTATTGCTCATCGATTATCAACCATTGAAAACGCCGATATTATTGCAGTGGTTGACCATGGGGAAATTATTGAGCAAGGCTCCCATAGTGAGTTGTTGGCGATGAACGGAGCTTACGCTCAACTTCACAATCAGCAGTTTAGTGAGACGACAGCCTAATTATGTGGCTTTACCGTATTCTGATTCATATCTTTTCGCCGCTTGTGCTGTTGAAAATTCGACGTTTTAAAAAAGACTATGCGAATTATAGAGCGAATGAAGCATTTGGCTTTTGGCCCTCAGTAGAAGCCGATTTATGGATTCATTGTGCGTCTGTGGGTGAGGTGCTTGCCGTTCGCCCTTTAGTGCTTCAGTGGCGTGAAAAGTGTCCTACGAAAAAGTTATTAATTACTACTATGACCCCAACGGGTGCCGAACAAGTGGTTAAAACTTTTCCTTTTGCAGAGCATCGATATCTGCCTATGGATTGGCGTTCTAGTGTAAAAAGAGCGCTTAAAAAACTTTCCTGTAAGCACCTTCTGGTTGTTGAAACTGAGCTTTGGCCGAATTTATTACAACTCGCAAAACAACGTGGGTTGCGAGTAGAAGTGCTAAATGCTCGATTAAGTGAACGTTCTTTTCAACGCTACCAGAAGTTCTCAATTATCTCGCGTCCTTTATTCGCTTTGCCTGATTGCTTTTTGGCTCATGCGCAAGCGGATGCTGTGCGCTTTGAGGCGATGGGGGCAAAGAGAGTGCTTGTCACAGGAAGTATTAAATTTGATCTTGCTGTTCCTCCTGAAGTATTTCAGGCTAATTGGCGTAGTCAGCTAGGCTCTCGATTTGTTTGGGTGGGAGGCAGTACTCATCAGGGTGAAGATGAATTGCTTTTGCGTATTCACAAAGCCTTGTTGGAAAAGCAACCTGATGCGTTATTAATATTGGTTCCGCGTCATCCGGAACGGTTTGAAGCGGTGAAAGCGTTGGCAGAGCAATTTTTTGAACGTGTAGCATTGCGTAGTCAAACCCCACCAGATCAATGGCGTCAGTTTGATGTCGTGATAGGTGACTCTATGGGAGAGCTGATGTATTACTATCAGGCAGCTGATATCGCTTTTGTTGGCGGTAGCTTGATTAAACGGGGTGGCCATAATCCCATTGAACCGGCCTTACTTGGTAAAGCGATTTTGGTTGGTCCATATACGTTCAACTTTCTGGATATTACCGAACAGCTTTTACAAGTAAACGGTGCCATCCGTTGTCAGGATGAGGCACAGTTAGAAAAAGTGGTTGTGGATCTTGCTGGGCAATCGTCTCAACGATTCCGACTTGGTCAGTCGGCATTACGTTTCGCTGAAAAAAATCAAGGTGCTGTGACGAGAGTGCTTAGCGAAATAGACTTCCGTTAAGCGACTCTTTACAATAAGCGCTCAATATCTCATGGGGTGTTCTAGTGTTTAGTCAATGCTAGAGCTGAGAAGCAGATTTTCTGCTAACCCACCGAACCTGATCCAGATCATGCTGGCGTAGGAATCGAGATAGCAAGTGAAATAACTGACACTCGTTGTCATTAACCATCATACTTGCCGTTTCCCCTGTACGCCGCTCACTTATTTTAGGAGCGACACTTTGCAATTACTTTCGTTAACCTCTACCTTATCCGCTTCATTTATTGCTTTTGGCCTTACCATTTCGCCTGTGGCTTTATCAGCAGACACCTTGAATGTTTATACCTATGATGCCTTTGCATCTGATTGGGGCCCGGGCCCTAAGATAAAAGCTAACTTTGAAAAAGAGTGTGCTTGCGAAGTCAATTTCGTTGCATTGGATTCTTCAGGGGGGATTTTATCTAGAGCGCAGCTTGAAGGGAAATCGTCTCAAGCGGACGTGCTTTTGGGGTTAGACCTTAACCTAATGGAGGCTGCGAAAGACACTGGTCTGCTGGCAAATCATTCTGTTGATACTTCTGCTGTGACGATTGATGGCGGTTGGTCTGATAACATCTTTGTGCCATTTGATCAGGGGCATTTTGCTTTTGTGTACAATTCTGAAACGCTTTCAAATCCACCAACCAGTTTGAAAGACGTAGTAGACAATCAAGACCTTCGAGTTATTTATCAAGACCCACGAACCAGTACCCCAGGTTTAGGTTTATTGTTGTGGATGAAGTCTGTGTATGGTGATGAGGCAGCTGATGCTTGGGAGCGTTTAGCAAGTCATACCGTTACTGTGACGAAAGGTTGGTCTGACGCTTATGGTTTGTTTTTGAAAGGTGAGGCGGATGTCGTGTTGAGCTATACGACTTCTCCTGCATACCACATTGTGGCCGAAGGTGAGGAAAAGTATAAAGCAGCCTCTGCCAGTGAAGGGCTTTATCCACAAATTGAAGTGGCAGCAATGATGAAAAGCGCGCCTAATCCTGCGTTGGCTAAGCGTTTTATGCAGTTTATTCTGCAGCCAGGTTTCCAATCGACTGTAGCGACAGGAAACTGGATGCTGCCAGTTGTTAAGCTGGATGAAAAGTTACCATCCGCATTTGATGATGCTTTAAAGCCAACTAAGAGTTTGGTTCTGCCTGCGAAAGACGTTGCACAAAACCGTAAGGCTTGGATTGATGAATGGTTGAATGCGACAACGCGATAACAGGAACTAATTTGCTCTTTTTTCACACGATCAAAAGGCTCACGCCAGCATTAATAGGTGTTGGTGTTTTCTTGTTAGTAGGAGCTGCCAGTCTGGCAGCTCTTTTGCGTTACAGTGATCTTCCGTCTTGGGTCGGTTACTTGCAACAACCTTACCTTTGGCGAGTGGTTCGCTTTTCTTTATGGCAGGCACTGCTCAGTAGTGGTATCAGTTTACTTATCGCTATACCTGTAGCCTCTTGTCTTATCCATCGCTCATTTTATGGGCGCTCAGCGTTACTGCAGTTATTCTCAATTTCTATGGTTGTGCCAACCATTGTGGCTATTTTAGGCTTGGTCGTGGTGTATGGTCGCACGGGCTGGCTGAGTCACATATTGGGTGTGCAAATTCCCTTGTATGGATTGGTTGGAATTTTATTGGCCCACGTGTTTTTTAATATGCCATTGGCGGTGCGTCTTTTATTGCAAGGATATGATTTGATTCCCGCAGGGCAATGGCGTCAAGCCTCGCAATTGGGGTTTTCTCGCTGGGCGGCTTTTCGGTGGATTGAATGGCATTATATAAAAAAGCGCTGCCTGGGGCGTTTGTGTTGATTTTCATGTTGTGTTTTTCAAGCTTTGCCGTTGTGTTGAGTTTGGGTGGAGGTCCGAAATCCAGTACGTTAGAGGTGGCTATATATCAAGCGTTACGGTTTGATTTTGACCTGAATAAGGCCAGTTTTTTGGCATTATTGCAGGTGTTTATATGCACCTTGTTTGCGGTTGTTGTGTATAGACTTGCGCCTGTGAACCGCCAAGATGCCAGTCTATTGGCGGTTAGGGGTTATGCACTGAAGGATTCTTGGTTAGCGAAAGTGGCAGATGGTGTTGCTTTGCTTTGTGCTCTTTCATTGGTGATTCCACCTTTTTTAGCTATTTTTGATCCAGTTTTCTCGCCTGTATTTTTAAGTACATTGCAGTCGGCTGCCTTGTGGGAGGCCGTACTTGTTTCAATGAAGATTGCGTTGCCCGCCGCTTTACTGAGTCTGTTGCTTGGGGTGTGCTTTGGTGTGCTGGCGCGTTTTTGTATGGATCGTCCGTATTTGGCGTTTCTACCGAATAAAATTGAGCATTTGGGCAATATGATTTTAATGGTGCCCGGATTGGTTATTGCTACAGGGTTGTTTTTAACTTTACGCGATTTAGGGCTGGGGCTGCAATCGAGCTACTGGATTGTGGTTTGGGTTAATGCTGTGATGGCGTTACCTTTCGTTCTGCGGGCACTGATGCCTGTGTTGTACCAGCAAGAGCGCCGCTTTAGAAATGTTTACTTGAGCCTAGGGATTTATTCATGGGCTAGGTGGCGTTTAGAGTGGCCGCTGGTGCGAAAAAGTGTTGCGCAGGCATTTGGTTACGCTTTGCTGCTTTCTTTGGGGGATATGGGTGTTATTGCGCTATTTGGCAGCCAAGGCCTAGTCTCCTTGCCGTTATATCTGTTTCAGTTGATTGGGTCCTATCAGCTTGAAAAAGGAGCGTGTGTGGCCGTCGTGCTGATCTCTCTGTGTTTGGTTTTGTTTTATTGTTCATCTCGCTTTATTGGTGGAGTCACTGCGCGTGTTAAAAATTAACCTTCAATATGATTGGGAGACCTTTCATGCCGATTATTGCGTAGATATCGCCCCTGGCGTTACCACACTCCTTGGGGGGAGCGGTGAAGGGAAGAGTACGCTGCTGCATTTATTAGGCGGTTTTCTGGATGGGCGTGGTGAGATTTACTTTAATGATGCTTCGCTTTTGTCTTTACCTGCTTATGAAAGGCCTATTTCGACTTTGTTTCAGAGTGATAATTTATTCCCGCAATTAACTGTTTGGCAGAATGTGGCTGTAGGCTTGTCTCCTTCCTTGTCTTTGAATGAAGAGCAGAACCAAAAAGTCCAATGGGCGCTTGATAAAACACAGTTGCTTGATAAAGCCGAACGATTTCCACAGGCTTTGTCTGGCGGGCAAGCTCAAAGAGTGGCCATAGCTCGTGCCTTGGTGCGAAAAAAGCCAATTTTATTATTGGATGAGCCTTTTAGTGCGCTGGACCCATCATTGCGTGAAGAAATGCTGTACTTGGTTAATGATGTCACTCAAGAGTTGGGTTTAACTACTTTGTTGGTGTCGCATTTACCAAGTGAAGCGACTCTAGTTGGAGGTCGTGTTATTTTGATCGAGCAGGGACGAATTACTGCTCATGAAGATGTGTCTGTGCTATCTGAAACTGGGTTTCACCCACATTTCTCTCGTTACTTTGGTGTTTCTAATTCTGGTGAAAGGTAGTGTCTTAACTTTTAATCGCTCGACAAGTGAATTTTGTTGGGTTAAATATTGCGTCTGCTTTTCTTAAATTAAGAGTAACTGAGTGCTAGATAATCATGAGTTGTTGAAAAAAGGGATTATTATGACAATCGCTTATGCGTTTGTTATGTCTCTTACCGCCTTAGCGGCGAAGCAGGCGCAAACCTTGATTGCAGTATCAACGCTGGTTTTTTGGCAAAGTTTGTTTTGCACCTTAATTTTATTGCCGCAAATGAGAGGCCGTTGGCAAAGGCGGCCATTTTCAGTTTGGAGAATCCATTTCTTACGTAGCTTTGGCGGCTTCCTTGGTTTTCTTTGTTATTACTGGTCCTTGAATCATATCCCTTTGGTTGAGGCGTCTTTGCTTAGAACGTGTGCGCCTTTATGTGTGCCTTTTGTCGTTTTAATGCTTCATAAGATTAAGGTTCCAAAAGAACGTTGGGTCCCACTTGTGATTGGGTTTATTGGGGTGGCGTTTATTATTCAACCAACGCCAGATCATTTAAACCCTTGGCATATTGTTGGTTTTATTTCCGCTATTGGTTTGGCGTTGTCGATGGTGACAACGCGTATGTTGTCTCAGCAAGTGTCAGGCCAAGAGACCTTGTTTGTGTATTTCCTAGTTTCGACAATCTTGTCTCTTCCCTTGGTGTTTATCCAAGGGGACTCTGTTGTGCTACCCGCTGAGGTGTGGCCACTGGTTGCTGTTGTTACGATTACCTTGTATGTCGGAATGTACCTTTATAATTTGGCTTATACTTATGCGCCAGCCAGTATCGTGTCGCCTGTTAGTTATGTCGGAGTTGTCTTTAGTGGCTTTTGGGGATGGGCTGTATGGGGGCATGTGCCTGATGTTTACGCCATTCTGGGAATGCTGTTTATCTTTTCAAGCATTTTGATTAGTACCCGAATGGCGCGTAGTAAAGGTTAGTTTGTTTGTTGTCGTTTTTTATTGAGTATGGTCGCGACAAAAATGCCCGAGAAGATAAGCATGATACCTATATAGTGAAAGTGGAATAACCTTTCGCCTAGGAAAATGACTGAGAGACCAATACTAAAGACCGGTAATAAGTGAATGAAGTGTCCAGCAGTGGCAGCCCCAAGTTTTTGAACACCAGTATTCCAGCATAAAAAAGCCCCAATTGATGCGAACACCCCCATATAAGCGATGGCTCCCCAGTTACTTGCTGTAAAGTCAGCAAGGTTTGAGTGTCCAAATAGGAAGAATAGAGGAGCTTGAATTAAGGTTCCTATGAGTGCTGTACAGGCAAAGAAGCCAATTAAAGACATTTCTTTCGGGCGTTTTACAATCATTACCGAATAAATGGCCCAGCTGACAGCGGCGGTAATGATCCATAAGTCGCCTTGTGAAAAGCTAAGATGCAAAAAAGTATCTAAACTACCGCGACTGACAATGGTGATGGCCCCCAAGGTGGAAATAAGTATGCCGGTGTTTTGCAGCCAAGATGTTTTGTTTCCCAAAATTAGGCGGGCGGTAATAAGTATCATAACTGGCATGATTGAATTTAATAATACGGCATTGGTTACCGTTGTAGAGCTTAGTCCTATGTATAGGAAAAGGTTGTAATTGCATATGCCGAGCCAACCAAAAAGGACCAGTAGTGGCCAGTTTTTGACGATAATATGTTTTTCATTCCAAAGCTTTTTATAAGCAAAGGGCAGAATAATTAAGCAGGCAAGGCTCCAGCGTAAGAAGGAAATTGAGAAAGGGTCAATGCCACTGGAAACCGTAAGACGACCAAGAATGTAGTTGCCAGACCAGAAAAGAATGGGGAGCAATAAGTAAATAAATGGAGGCATAACATATCCTTTGCTTTGTTAGTTTGTTTTTCTTTTTGCCCAATTTTGTATGAATAGGCCGGTTAGTATGAAGGCTAATCCAATGAGCGTTGAGCGTAAAATTGGCTCGCCGGCAAATTGTGACAGCCAAACAATAGATAAAAGTGGCGACAGGAAGATTAAATTGGCTACTTGGCTAGCGTTGGATGTCAGCTTTAAAGCCTTGTTCCATAATACAAAACTCAGTCCCATTTCAAATAAGCCAATGTAAATGGCTCCCCACAGGCCGTTATTATCCCAATGGGTTAGCTCCCCTGTTAGCGCCGCATAGATGAAGACTATTGGCAGTGCGAAAACAAAATTAAGAGTTAGACCCACCAAGCTGGGGCGTTTGTCTTTGGTGTTTAAAAGCCAATACAGCGCCCAAATAATCGTGCTTAGAAGGGCGAAAGCAACGCCAGAAACGTTAGAAAACTCTAAAGAGCCTATTTGCCCACGTGTTGCGATGTAGAGTACGCCAAAATAGCATGCGGCAGCTGCCATATAATCGGCGGTTTTTAGTCGCTGTTTTAGAATGGGAACAGCCATAAAGCTAAGCGTTATAGCCCATGTGTAATTGATTACCTGAGCTTCTTGAGCCGGAAGAGTGTTGTAAGCTTGGAGCAATATTAAGTAATAGAGAAAAGGGTTAATCGCACCAAAAAAGAGAGACGATTTCCACGATTGTTTGGTATAGGAAACGAGAGAGCCAAACTCTCCTTTAATGACGAGAAGCGCAATGAGAAAAGCGAGCGACACGACATTAGCAACCAGTAATAACTGGGTAGGTGAAAAGTGTCTTAGGGATATGGAAAATGCGGTCGCAACAGTCGACCAAAGCAGTACGGCGCCTAGCCCAAAAAACATGGCTTGAGCATTGTGAGAAAGTTTACTCATGGCTTATACGTTCCGAAAACAATGGTCTGGATTTTATTCGATATCGAAGTGATAACGCTTAAAATGAAAAGATAAAGCCTACTGAACCCGCAGTTACGGTATTGTCTTCTACGATAGGGCTTTTCAAAATATCATCATCAAATTTGGTTTGGCTAATGCCTAGTATTAGATTGGCATTGGGGGTAAGAGGGTAAATAGCTCTTACGCCATATTTTATTTGGGAAATAGCGCCTGAGTCATAAGCGGCAATAGCGTTTCCAGTTCGAATAGATTCACTTTCAGAAATGCCGAATAAGTGGTTACTCATTTTACTGTCCATATGGCGATAGGAAAGCGATGGGATGATTCTCCATGAGCCAATTGGAATGGGATAACCAACCCCTACCTGAGCGTAATAACCGTCGTGTTTACCGCTTATGTCTTGTGCCACTTTGGTTGACAATATTCCAAATTGATAGCTGGCAAAAGCCATGATGCTTGGGTCTCTTTCATCAAGTTGCTGGATGTCAGCATTGCTTGAGTCACTAGGATCAAAGCTTAAGCCTTCGTAGGATATCCCTACGGAAACGTTATGCGCAGATTGCCTTGGTAAAAATCGGTACCCTACCTCCGGCAGTTGAAGGTAAAAATGATCACCTTGGTAGCCGATATTTGGCAGGGAGGTTGATCGGTTACTGGTTTCCTTATAAACGGATTCAGATGTCGCACCAACCACGCCCACGCTACTGCTGGCTTCAACAATAGGTGAGATTGATATAAGTAACCCCAAAAATGCTTTTTTTATCATGTCCATATTCTTTAGGTAGCCTGATCATAGAGTGCAATGATTCTATTGTTTTTGCTCATGTCTGTAAAATAACCTGTATAAAATGAAGCCGCTTAACTGAATTGTCGATCTTAAAGAAAGGAAAGAGGTAGGTGTCCGCATTACTTTGGCTGAATTCGTTTACTTATTGTTCATTGGTGCTATATAATGCGCGTCCCTGTAAATCAATACTCCTTGTCTCACAGCTTTTTAACAGGGGGAGCGTGGAGACTAAGAACCCATAAGGAGAGCTTAAATGCGTCATTATGAAATCGTCTTTCTGGTTCACCCAGATCAAAGCGAACAAGTACCAGCAATGGTTGAGCGTTACACTAACCTAATCACTGAAGATGGTGGTCAAGTTCACCGTCTAGAAGATTGGGGCCGTCGTCAACTAGCTTACCCAATTAACAAAATTCACAAAGCACACTATGTTCTTATGAACATTGAGTGTTCTGACAGTGTTTTGTCTGAATTAAACGACACTTTCCGCTACAACGATGCCATCATCCGTAACTTGGTGATTCGTCGTAAAGATGCGGTAACTGACGTATCTCCTATTAAGGCTTCTGAAGGTCGTGAAGACCGTCGTTCTGCTCCTCAGCGTGAAGAGCGTAACAACGATACTGAAGAAGTATCTGAAGAATCTGAAGATTAATTTATTTTTATTAGGAGACACTCATGGCTCGTTTTTTCCGTCGTCGTAAGTTCTGCCGTTTTACAGCAGAAGGCGTTAAAGAGATCGATTACAAAGATCTAGACACACTGAAAGGTTATATCACTGAAACTGGTAAAATCGTACCTAGCCGTATTACTGGCACTAAGGCTCGTTACCAGCGTCAGCTAGCGACTGCTATCAAACGCGCTCGCTACATTGCTTTACTTCCTTACACTGATAGCCATTTTAATTAATAGGCTTAAGAAGCGCTTTATATGAGTGGTTTAGCTAAATGGGTAATGAAAAAGCGCCTGAATGCCATTATTGGTGTGATGGTGTTTGGTCTGATACCTGTGATGTTTTGGCTGGCCGCTGCAATCTTAGGGTTGGTAGTGCTTCGCAAAGGTGTAAAAGAAGGAATACCTGTATTAGCTTGGGGTTGTTTACCAGCACTTGTGCTTTGGATACTCCAAGGAGACGCCACGGCTCTCATGGTGTTAATTGATGTGATGTTGTTAAGCTATTTACTTAGAGTGACAATGTCATGGAGTTGGGTATTGTTAGCCGGCAGTTTTCTGGCGGTTATTAGTACGCTACTTCAGCCACTTTTAATGACCGATGTTTTGAATATGGCGGTAACGCTGGTTCAGAAAGTTCTGTCAAATGAAGGTGTTGAAGTACCTGATAGAGACTTGATTTTTAGCCAGGCGGTGATGGCAATATCCATCTTCCAAGTGGTCATTGCGATTCTTTCTTTGTTTTTGGCAAGAAAGTGGCAAGCAGGACTCTATAATCCAGGCGGATTACGCGCTGAGTTTCATCAATTAAGGTTGCCGATAGCGTTCAGTTTGGTGTTGGGTGGAATGATTCTGATAGGCGAAAGCTTAGGAGGTTCATTCAGTATTTTATCCCAAGCCGCTGTACCTGCATTAGTATTGCCGGGGCTCGCTCTAGTACATGGTGTTTTAGCAAAGAAAGAAATTGGGATTGTTGGACTGATCGCATTTTACCTTGTGGGATTTTTTGTTCTGAATGTGTATTTTGCAAATATTCTCGTTGCACTTTGTGTGATTGATAGTTTTGTGGATATTCGTTCTAGAATCCAAGGTAAGGCGTCCAACTCAAGTGATAGCTAATGATTAATTAGAGGTGATCGAGATGGAAGTTATTCTACTCGACAAAGTAAACAAGCTAGGCGGTATTGGTGACGTTGCAGTTGTTAAACCAGGCTATGCTCGTAACTTTTTGATTCCGAACAAAAAAGCTGTAATGGCTACTAAAGCTAACTTGGCTAGCTTTGAAGAGCGTCGTGTTGAACTTGAAGCGAAAGCAGCGGAGCGTAAAGCAGCAGCTGAAGCTCGTGCACAAACGCTAGAAGGCAAAACTTTCACTATCACAGCAAATGCTGGTGATGAAGGTAAGCTTTTCGGTTCTATCGGTACTCGTGACATCGCTGACGCTATTTCTACGCAAGTAGCAGTAGAGAAAGCTGAAATCCGTCTTCCAGAAGGCGCGATTCGTCACACAGGTTCTTTCGAAGTAGACATTCAACTTCACTCTGACGTGGTAGTTGCTGTTACTTTGGAAGTAATCGCTGAGTAATTTGCTTAGACAAATTGCTTAAGAAAGGCGTTCGTCTTTCTTAAATAAGAGAAGGGGATCTTGCTAATGCAAGATGCCCTTTTTTTTTCGGTCGTGCTAAGCTAATCCCCCGTATTTTTCTGTTTTTGTATGAGTATTTTACGTGCAACTAAATGATTCCGAAGTCGCTTCTATAAAATTACCGCCGTATTCTATTGAGGCTGAGCGCTCAGTCGTTGGCGGATTAATGCTGGACCCACAGGCTTGGGAGAAAGTATCCGAACTTGTGATAGCGGATGATTTTTATCGACCAGAGCATAAATCAATATTTGCGGTAATTGCTCGTTTAGCTGATGAATCTGAGCCTATTGACGTTGTTACCATCGGAGAGCGTTTAGATAAACGTGGCGATTTAGAATCAATAGGTGGCATGCCATATTTGATTGAGATCGCTGAAGCAACACCCAGTACATCCAATATTGCTGCCTATGCAGATATTGTTCGCGAACGTTCTATTTTACGTCGCCTTATTTCGACAACGAACGATATTTCAGCCAGAGCATTTCACCCAGAAGGCATGACAGCAGCTGAAGTGTTGGATGAGGCTGAACGTAAGATATTTCAGATAGCTGAAGGTGGAGAGAAAAAGGGCGGCCCAAGAATCGCTGCCGATATTCTGAGTGCGACTGTAGATAAAATTGATGAGCTTTATCATCAAGATGGTGCCATTACGGGCTTGAGTACAGGCTTTACCGATTTAGATGCGATGACTGCTGGTTTGCAGCCCGCAGATTTGATTATCGTTGCTGGCCGTCCATCCATGGGTAAGACGACTTTTGCGATGAACTTGGTGGAAAATGCCGCCATGATCAGCGACAAGCCGGTGATTGTATTTAGTTTGGAGATGCCTGCGGAATCATTGATGATGCGTATGCTTTCTTCTCTTGGGCGAATTGATCAGACACGCATGCGTTCTGGTCAGTTGGTTCAAGAAGACTGGGATAAGTTGATGTCAGCGGTAAAAATGCTCAAAGACCGCAAACTATTTATCGATGATACGGGTGGTATCAGTCCAACGGAAATGCGTTCTCGTGTGCGTCGTATTGCTCGGGAACACGGTGGTGTTGCTATGATTATGGTCGATTACCTTCAGTTGATGCAGATTCCCGGTTTTACCGAAGGTCGTACCAATGAGATCTCTGAGATTTCTCGATCTCTTAAAGCCATTGCCAAAGAAATGGACTGTCCGATGGTCGCGCTCTCCCAGCTAAACCGTAGTTTGGAGAATCGACCGAATAAACGCCCTGTTAACTCGGACTTGCGTGAGTCTGGAGCGATCGAGCAGGATGCCGATGTGATTTCTTTTGTGTACCGAGACGAGGTGTATCACGAAGACACGCCTCACAAAGGGATTGCGGAAATTATTATTGGTAAGCAGCGTAATGGTCCGATCGGTACTTGTCGATTGGCGTTTGTAGGTAAGTACACGCGCTTTGAGGATTTGGCTCCAGATGCTTATCGCGATTTTGATGATGAGTAAGTTTGTGTTGTGTTTTTAGTGTGTACATAGTTAGCAACAATTAAGCATACGTGATAAAAATAACGAATATAAAAAATATATCGAGAGTTGTTTATGCGAAAAATGCCTGTAACCGATAAAGAAAATGATTTTCCTGAAAGCTATGTTCTAGTTTCCAGTACGGATGTGAAAGGACGCATTACGTTTGTTAATGATGTTTTTTGCGAAGTCGCTGGCTATGAGCGAGAGGCTTTAATTGGCTCTCCTCATAACCTTATTCGTCATCCAGATGTACCACCTGCTGTATTCGCCGATATGTGGGCTAACCTGAAGCAAGGTAAAAGCTGGATGGGGTTAGTAAAAAACCGTTGTGAAAATGGCGATCATTATTGGGTGAGTGCTCATGTGAGCCCATTGTTAGATGGCAGTAAAGTGATTGGCTATGAGTCGGTGCGTCGTAAAGCGACACGGGATGAAATTAAGCATGCTCAATCTATTTATGATCGTATCAATGCGGGTAAAGCATTGTTACCGACGTCAACAAAAGTGGCTGCCCATCTTAGTAATGCGACTTGGCCATTAATGTCTTGTTTCATTTTATTGGCGGTTCTGGGTTTGTTATCTAATGTGTTGGCGCTACAAATAGCTGCGCCTGTTTTGGCATTGTTAGGAATGTGGTTAACCTATTTCCAGGCTCAGGCGCTTAATTCAGTTGTGTCTGGTTTGTCGTCTGAAGCGAGAAACCCGATTGGTCAGTATTTATATTGTAAAACGGTCGGCGTTAAGGCGGCCATTAAGTTCGCTAAAATACATCAAGAAGCCGCAGGCAATACGTTCCGCTACCGTCTTAAGGAAGGGGCTGAACAGCTTCGTCAGCGTGCTTCTGAAGCGAAGTCGAGCGTGACTGGGAATTTGGCTAACTTCAATACACAGCGTAGTACTTTCCAAGATGTGGTAGCGGCAAGCTCCCAGCTATTGGCTAGCGTCACTCATGTTGCAGAGCATGTTCATGTGGCGGTTGAGGCCACAGAGTCGGTAGGTGACTTGTCGCGTGAAAGTCGATTGCTAGCACAGCAGACAGGCGAAACAATGCGTCAGGTTTACCATGATGTATCTGAGGCAAAAAAGGTTGTTGCGATATTAGCTGAACGCAGTGATAACATTAATGAAGTGGTTAATTCCATTAGTGATATCGCAGAGCAAACCAATTTGCTTGCTCTTAATGCGGCCATTGAGTCTGCCCGTGCTGGTGAGGCTGGACGTGGTTTTGCCGTTGTTGCGGATGAGGTGCGTGCGTTGGCGATACGTACTCAAAATGCTACGCAGAGCATCAATAGCATGACAGAAGAGCTGAAGAAAAATACGCTTGATGTTACGAATACCATTGATAAAGGGACGTTGGTCGCACAGGAAGGTGTCGACAGTGTGAATAAAGTTGCCGAGAAAATGAGTGATATTGAAACCGCTATTAAGCAGGTTGTGGCGATGACGGCACAAATTAATGTGTCTTCAGAAGAGCAGGCCGGTGTCGCTCGTGATCTTAATGATAAGATGCAAGACGTTGATGCGGTAAGTATTGAGAGTATTGCTCAGGCTGAAAATGTTGTCATCAACATTACTCATATTGAAGAAGAAGCCTATGAGCAGGGTAATCTTGCTGAACGAATGAAGCAGTAAATTAGGTATCTTAAGCTTATTGAAGCCCTTCTAGCTGCGATGCTTGAAGGGCTTTTTTATATCGGGATTAGCAAGCCTGTTCGCTAGCGATTTGGTGGATGGCTTTGCCGAGAGTACTGATTTGCTCTTTGCTGATTACGTACGGTGGCATTAAGTAAATAAGTTTGCCAAAAGGTCGTATCCATACGCCTAGTTCGACGAATTTTGGTTGTATTTCGTGTAAATTAACGGCATTTTTTAATTCTACAACGCCAATGCCGCCAAGACAGCGGATTTCTTTTACTTGTTCAAGCTGTTCACATGGTCCAAGAGCTTCCTTCATCCAAGTTTCTAGCTGCGTAATCTTTTCTGGAATATTGTATTCGCTTAATAGTGAGAGGCTTGCATTGGCTGCAGCACAGGCAAGAGGGTTTCCCATGAACGTGGGGCCGTGCATAAACACCCCATCATTCTCGCTGATTCCTAGGGCCACTTTGTCATTGGTGAGTGTGGCTGCTAGTGTCATATAACCGCCCGTTAGTGCCTTGCCGATGCACATGATATCAGGGCAAATATGGGTGTGATTGGTGGCGAAAAGCTTACCTGTTCTGCCAAAGCCTGTGGCAATTTCATCGAAAATCAACAATATGTCGAATTCATCGCAAAGTGCGCGGATCTGATTTAAATACTCCGGATTATAAAAACGCATGCCGCCCGCATTTTGCACGACGGGCTCGATAATGAAGCCTGCTATGCGTTGGTGGTTGTCTTCAAATGTCTTGCGTATTTCTTCAAGATATTCCGTTTTTACAGGTTCGTTCAGGCCTGTTGGGGGAGGGGATATAAAGTACTGTTGTGTTAGCGCGGCACTGAACAAGTTGTGCATGCCATTTTCAGGGTCGCATACTGACATAGCAGCAAATGTATCGCCGTGGTAGCCACTTTTGGGAGTGACAAAAAACTGCTTGTTGGGCTTGCCTTGGGTGTTCCAATACTGAATAGCCATTTTAAGAGCGACTTCAACAGAGACCGAGCCAGAATCGGAAAAGAAAACGCGTTGTAGTTCGCTAGGTGTTATTGCGACAAGTCTTTCGGCGAGTTCTATTGCTGGTTTGTGAGTTAGCCCACCAAACATAACGTGGGAGAATTGTGCTAACTGCTCTTGAATTGCCTGATTGATCGTTGGGTGGTTATAGCCATGAATAACACTCCACCAGGAAGACATGCCGTCGATTAGCGTTCGCCCATCATTGAGGGTTATTTCACAGCCTGACGCTTTTTCGACAAGGAAGTGAGGACTAGGTTTGCTCATCGATGTGTATGGGTGCCACAGCAGTTGCTTGTCTAAATCTAGGTATTCTTGATCTGTTTTCATGACGTTCACCATTGCTTTGTTGGGGGCATAGTAAACAAAGGAGCCTGCAATGACTAGGTGGTTTGAGTGGCTTATATTTGGTGCTCTTTGTCTGGCGTTCTCGCAATCACCCAAATATCGACCTGTTCAGCGCCCGCAGCTAATAATAATTTAGTGCAATGCTCTATAGTGCTCCCAGTGGTCATGACATCGTCAAATAGGGCGATGTGTTTAGCTATAGGTGAGGTAATTACATAGCTGTTTTTGGGCCCTTTTAGTCGCTCTTTGCGGCTTAATGAGTGTTGGGCTTGGGTATTCTTGATTTTTTTTAGTGGGTTTTTCTTTGTTAGGCTTGGGCATTTATTTCCTAGCTGGTGTTTGAGCTCTCTCGTTAGTTGTGTTGCCAACGCTTTTGTTTGGCAGAAACCTCGTTCTTTGATTCGACTTGGGTGGCTGGGGACATAAAGCAGTTGCTCGGGCCAATGTTTTCCTGAATATGACTCCATAAGATGCTCGCTTAATAAAGTGGTTAAGGGTCGAATATAGTGATTTCTTTGGTTGAATTTAACGCCATGAATCAGGTTTTTTATGATGCCTTCAAATCGGTAGGGGGCGACGCATACTTGATAAGCGGGAGGTGTGCTTTGACATTGTCCACATAAAATATTTGGGACATAGGTTGGGCGTTTGCATTGCAAGCAATGGGTGTGGTTTGAAGGAAGTCCTTGTTTGCAGGATTGGCAGAGTGTGGTTTTGGCTTTTGTGTGACAAATATAGCAAAGGTTTAAAAATAACCTGCTGTAAACCTCTGTTATTTTTGTGGTTGACAGTTTCTTCCAGTCCATTAGTATTGCTCCATAAATTTCTATGGATCGAGGATACTATGTCTTTAAGTACGTCTACAAATACTGTGAGCGGGCCGCGTTATGACTGGACGCATGCGGAAATAAAAGCTCTGTTTGATTTGCCTTTTATGGATTTGATGTTTCGTGCTCAGACAGTCCATAGAGAAAATTTTGCCCCTAATGAAGTGCAGGTCAGTACACTCTTGTCTATCAAGACGGGAGCTTGTCCTGAAGACTGCAAATATTGCCCGCAAAGTGGTCACTACAATACAGAACTTGAAAAAGAAAAATTAATGGAAGTTCAGAAGGTGCTTGAAGAAGCAGCCTTGGCAAAAGAAAAAGGCGCTAGCCGTTTTTGTATGGGCGCCGCATGGAAGCACCCTTCCGAGAAAGATTTTCCCTATGTACTAGAAATGATTAAAGGTGTTAAGTCTTTAGGTTTAGAGTCTTGTGTCACTCTTGGGACGCTAAACGATGAGCAAGCGCAGCGCTTGTCCGATGCAGGCTTGGATTACTATAACCATAACCTAGACACCTCCGCTGAGTTTTACGACAGTATCATCACCACGCGTACTTATCAGGACCGTTTAGATACACTGTCTCGTGTGCGCGATTCGGGTATTAAACTGTGCTGTGGCGGCATTATGGGGATGGGAGAAGAGCAGAAGGATCGCGTTGGTTTGCTGCGTCAATTGTCTTTAATGACACCGCATCCAGAGAGTGTGCCGATTAATATGTTGGTGAAAGTAGAGGGGACGCCGCTAGAAAATGTTGAGGACCTGGATACTTTTGAATTTATTCGCACTATTGCTGTGGCGCGTATTTTAATGCCGAAATCTCATGTTCGTTTGTCTGCGGGTCGACAAGGCATGAATGAACAAACTCAAGCTTTGTGTTTTATGGCGGGTGCTAATTCTATTTTTTACGGTGAAAAACTGTTAACGACTGGCAATCCAGAGGCAGATAAAGACATGGCGTTGTTTGCTAACTTGGGGATTAATCCTGAAAAGCGTGAAGAGCATTCGGATGAAGCGGTGGCTGAAGCCATTGCAGCGCAAGCTGTAAAGCAAGAAGAGTCTAAGTTGTTTTATGAAGCTAGCGTCTGATACGCCGGATTGGGTGTTGGCGGCGCTTGAAGAGCGCCGCCAAAGGGACTTGATGCGCCGAACAATAACGCTAGATAGCCCTCAAACGCCACACACACAAATCCACTCTCAGCAATATACTGCATTTTGCTCAAATGATTATTTGGGGCTGGCCAATCACCCTAAGTTGATTAAGGCGATGTCAGATACAGCGAGTGTTTATGGCGTTGGTGGTGGTTCATCTCATTTGGTGTGTGGGCATTTATCACCTCATCAGGCGCTTGAAGAGGCTTTGGCAGACTGGTTGGGGTATGAACGGGTACTGCTGTTCAGTACTGGCTATATGGCGAATCTGGGAGTGATTTCGGCTCTTGCGGATAAACAACGTCCAGTTGTGCAGGATAAGTTAAATCATGCTTCTTTGATTGATGGCGCTTTGTTGGCACAAGCGCCTTTGCGGCGTTATTTGCATAGCAATGTGGCGAGTGCTCAGAAGTTACTTGCTAAATCTTCTGCTCCAGGTCTGTTGGTGACGGATGGGGTGTTTAGCATGGATGGTGACATTGCGCCTTTGGCTGAATTATCTCAGTTGGCAAACCAGTACGGCTGGATGTTCATGGTTGATGATGCTCATGGTTTGGGTTGTCTTGGTGAAAGTGGCAGAGGGTGTTTGTCTTTAGAAGGGATGGATGCTAAGCGTTTGCCTATTTTAGTTGGTACTTTTGGTAAGGCGTTTGGCACAGCCGGAGCCTTTGTTGCCACGTCACACGATTATGCTGAGTATCTTACGCAGTTTGCTCGTCCTTATGTTTATACCACCTCTA
The DNA here is from genome assembly GCF_005222245.1 of Marinomonas sp. FW-1. Taxonomy (NCBI): domain Bacteria; kingdom Pseudomonadati; phylum Pseudomonadota; class Gammaproteobacteria; order Oceanospirillales; family Oceanospirillaceae; genus Marinomonas; species Marinomonas sp. FW-1. The sequence goes on from NZ_CP025987.1 coordinate 973,993, forward strand.
TGTCGCCAGCGATTGCTGGAGCCACTTTGGCTTCGTTGCAGCTTATCCAATCCGCAGAAGGTCAGGAAAAGCGAGAAAAACTGGCTCGACATATTGCTTACTTTCGTCAAAGAGTTCACTCCCTTCCGGTTGAGCTAATGCCATCAAATACGGCTATTCAGCCTATTGTTATTGGTGATAGTAAGGCTGCGATGGCAGTTAGTGAACATTTAAGAACGCTTGGAATATGGTGTACTGCGATTCGTCCACCAACAGTGCCTGTTGGTAGTGCGCGTTTAAGAATTACCCTAAGTGCTGCCCACTCTGAGGAAGATTTAGTGTTATTATGCGACTCACTCGAGAAAGTTTTAACAGTGACATCTTTAAACGCAAAGTAATAGAGGGGCAGCATGCGAGTACGTATTGAAACAGAATCTTTTGGAAGCGCGTCGAATCAGGCTATTTTTATGGTCTCAGGTTGGGCTATGCCAAAAGAGGTGATGCGTTCTTTTGCTTTGCGCCTCAGTGAGCGGTTTTATGTGGTGGTGGCGAACTTACCTAGTATATCTCTTGATGAGCAATGGATTTCTCGCTCACGAATTGGGCCGAATTACGATATCGATGCCTTATCTGAGCAGCTTATAGAGGCGGCGCCCGATGAAGCTTGGTGGATTGGTTGGTCTTTAGGTGGCATGGTATCGACCTATGTAGCGGCTCGTCGCTCCAGTTGTGTGTTGGGGTTAATTACCTTGTCGGCTTCGCCTAGTTTTATTAAGCGTGACGGTTGGGATAACGCAATGTCTGTTGAAGACTTTGACGCCTTTGCAAGTTTGGTCGCGCAAACACCAGAAGAAGGGCTTAAACGCTTTGTTATATTGCAGACCAAAGGTGCTGAGAACGAGCGGGCTTTGATTAAACAGTTACAGGCTTGGTTGCCACTAAAAACACTAAATCGCCCGGCTTTGATCGGCGGCCTTAGGTTGCTGAGATCGTTGGATGTGCGCCGTGAATTGTCCTTGTTGGATCTCCCAAATTTACATCTATTTGGAGGCAAGGATGCATTGGTTTCTAGTCAATCTTTAGATCAGCAAATTGTTGCAAACCCTTTGCGACAATGTGTTGTCTTGTCCAACTGTGCGCATCAGCCTTTTTTAGAAGATGAAGAGGCTTGCGTGCGTCATATAGAAAACTTTATCGATGCTAATAACCCCTGAAATATCAACGCTTAGCTATAAAAAACAATTGGCTAAGCGTTTTGACCGCGCTTCTTTGTCTTATGATGCCTATGCCGATTTTCAAAAAATTGTTTTAGAGCGGCTGGTTGCTATGCTGCCCGTAGAGGATGCGGAGGTTGTGCTTGATCTAGGTTCGGGAACAGGTCAGGCATTAGTCGCCTTGTCTGAGCAATTAACGCCAGCGTGTATGATCGCCCTTGATTTGTCGCCACAAATGTTGGCGGTTGCGAGTAAGCGCTTCCCTGAGCTAAAAAATGTTCATTTTGTTTGTGCTGATGCAGAACAATTACCTATCCAAGATGTTTCCTGTGATTTGGTTTTTTCTAGTTTGGCAATCCAGTGGTGCCTTAATCCTTTGGGGCTATTTAAAGAACTGTATCGAGTCACTAAACCTGGCGGCTATGTTGTTTTTTCAACTCTGTCTAAAGGTTCTATGCCAGAAATTAGTCAAGCTTGGCGTGGTCTAGATGACGCCGAGCATGTGCATCAGTACATGTCGCCAGAGGCACTGATGGATTGTATTAAAGAGTCTGGTTTGAACCTTTTTTCTTTTTTGTTATCTGATATTCCTATGTGGTTCGTTACACCAGAAGACGCTATTTATTCGCTGAAAAAGGTAGGGGCAAGTCTCATTGCTTCCGAGGGTGAAAAGCCAATATCGCCAAGTAAGTGGAAAGCGTTTCTAAATGAATATGAAAAACAAAGGGTTGAATTGGGTATACCGCTAAGTTATCAAGTTTCGTTTGTTGTGGTTCAACGACCTTTTAGTATTCAGGAGTAATGGGTGAAGAAGCGTTTTTTTGTTACGGGTATCGATACGGATGCTGGTAAAACTCATGTCACAGTAGGTCTGTTAAAAGCGGCTAAGCGTGCAGGCTTGAAATCGATCGGGTTAAAACCTATTGCAGCGGGCGCTGATCGTGTTGATGGCAATCTACGTAATGATGATGGCTTGCTCATACAGCAGGCCAGTAGTGTTAAATTGGCTTATGAACAAGTGAACCCTGTGGTTCTTGAAGAGGCTATAGCTCCTCATATTGCGGCAATGAAGGAAGGGCGTCTTGTCACAGCTTCGCGTTTGGAGGGTTACATAAAAGGTGCCTTGCTAACGCCTCATGAATTTGCGCTAGTTGAAGGCGCTGGTGGTTGGAGAGTGCCATTAAATGATAGAGAGATGTTATCTGATGTGGCTAAAGCCTTAGGTTTTCCGGTTATTCTGGTTGTTAACATGAAACTAGGCTGCTTGAATCATGCGCTATTGACTGCTGAAGCTATTTTGCGAGATGGCCTTACTTTGGCAGGGTGGGTAGCAAACACTGGGCCGGAGACAATGCCTTTTTATGATGAAAATGTCGCAACATTATCTGCAATGTTGCCCGCTCCCTTGTTAGGTGCCTTGCCTTGGGGAGTGGAAAGTGAAGAGGTTGCCAAGGTGTTTGATGAGTTGCTTTCGGCTTTATAATAGCGAATTGATGTTATTAGCTGGCGTGAAGCGCTTGAAAGTGAGTAAAATCAACGCATTATAATGGTAGTGACTGTATATTTTGATTGAGGTGATGGTGTGAAGGCTTGGTTGTGTGGATTGGACGATGAAGAAACGTCGAGCGTGTCCAGCATTCTGACCTTTATCGGAATTGACTATAGCACGTCTTTGAATTCGCTTTCTTTGCCCGATTTTGTTGTGCTGGGAAAAGCGGTCGATTCTTTTGAGCTTGATGAAATGGTGCCATTGATCTCACTCAGCCCGAGAGAGAAGAGCGCGGATGACTTTAATGTTTGGTTTTGCCCTTTGCCTTGGCGCTCCCAGTCACTGTCTCTTGTTTTAAAAGAAATTAAGCAGCTGCATACTTTTCCCCAAGCCTCTGGCGTGAATTTAAATTTGCATGTTCGTCATCTCGAAGCACTTCTCATTCGCCAAGCTTTAGTGTCTACTCAAGGTGTTGTGTCTAAAGCAGCGCAAAATTTGCAAATACAGCGCACCACACTGATTGAAAAAATGCGTCGCTATAATATTGATAAATCGGAGTTTTAGTGACAAAAGATGAAGAAATTGCGGAGTTAAAAGCCGCGTTTAAAGCCTTCTCTGAATCTTCTGATGTATTGGCAAAGTCATATGTGGACCTTCAGCATGAAGTGGCTCGATTATATGACCAATTAGAGAAACTTGAAGAGGATAAGCGTCAAGAACAAGATAAAAACCGTGTGCTGGTGTTGCAGTTTCAACAGTTGTTTGAGTCTATGCCAGTCGGGGTTTTATTGCTCAACGAAGAGGGTGTGGTTGTAATGGCCAACCCTGTTGCCGATCGCTTATTCAACCTGCCTTTGGTTGGTCAGTCATGGGGCAGTATTGTTCCGCTTAGCTTTCGCCCCCAAAAAGACGACGGCCACGATGTTAGTATGGTTTCTGGGCGAAGAGTCCGCGTAGAGACCGCGTCTTTAGGTAATGTGCCTGGGCAGCTGGTTATTTTGGTTGATTTAACTGAAGCGTATTTGCTGCAAAAAAAGCTTAGTCATCATGAGCGACTGTCTAACATGGGGAAAATGGTGGCGGCTTTAGCCCACCAGATTCGAACCCCTCTTTCGTCAGCTACTTTGTATGCTGGGCATCTACAGAAACCAGACCTTGCCCCCGTTATGCGACAGACATTCGCGAACAAGTTAGTCGATAGGTTAGGTAATATCGAAAAGCAAATTCGTGACATGTTGATTTTTTCCCGTAGTGAGATAAAACTAGATGAAACAATCAGTGTGACGGCTTTTATAAAAGAGCTTACAGCGCAAAGCCAAGAAATTTGCGACCAAAGAAATATGAAGTTTGAAGTTGCAGGGGCTGAATTTTTAGCGACGGATTGTATTCAGTGTAATAAAGAAACATTATTAGGAGCATTACTAAACCTTGTAAATAATGCGGTAGATGCGCAGTCGGAAGGAGGTTTAGTACAATTACATTGGCGTAATAGTCATGGGTTTGTAACGCTTATGTTTAAAGACAGTGGCGTTGGCATGTCTAAAGCGCAGTTGGAACACGTTCAGGAAGGTTTTGTAACGACAAAACAACATGGCACAGGATTGGGTTTGATGGTGGTGAAGGCCATTGCTCGAGCCCATCATGGGCAATTTGAAATAGACAGTATAGAAGGCACTGGAACGACCGCCAGTTTTACGTTGCCTCTAGTAAGGGTATGAAATGTCTGATGTTAAGTTATTGATTGTAGAGGACGACAAAGGGCTTGCTGAAGCGCTAGAAGATACGCTGATGTTGGCAAGTTATCAGTGCAAAATAGTCTACAGCGCTGAAGAGGCGATAATCGCACTCAAACATGCTCCATTTGATATGGTGGTTTCTGATGTTAACCTTCCTGGAATGGATGGTTACGGGTTACTTCATCATGTTATAGATACTTACCCTGAATTGCCTATTATGTTGATGACCGCATATGGTGATATTGCGCATGCTGTAGAGGCTATGCGTGATGGTGCGGTTGACTATTTGCTAAAACCATTCCAAGAAGAAGAGCTGCTTAATGCCATTGCAAAATACACTGTAAAAGCAGCACCTTCTGTCAATCTTCAACCTATCGCCAAAGACCCAGCGAGTATTGCTCTGCTTGAGTTAGCAAAGCGTGTTGCGGTAACCGACTCGACGGTGTTGATTTGTGGCGAAAGTGGTACAGGTAAAGAAGTACTTGCCCACTATATTCATCAAAACTCAAGCCGACCCAATGCGCCTTTTGTGGCAATTAACTGTGCGGCCATTCCTGAAAACATGCTGGAAGCCATATTATTTGGGTATGAAAAAGGTGCATATACTGGAGCGGTGTCATCTCAAGCCGGTAAATTTGAGCAAGCCAATGGCGGTACTCTATTGCTGGATGAAATAACTGAGATGGATGTCGGTTTGCAGGCGAAATTATTACGTGTTCTGCAAGAGCAAGAAGTAGAGCGCCTTGGTGGTAAAAAGTCGATTCCCTTGGATGTTCGTATCATTGCTACGACAAACCGAGATCTTGCTGATTATGTGCGAGAAGGTGGCTTTCGAGAAGATTTATACTATCGCTTGAATGTCTTTCCGTTGCGCTGGCAGCCCATTCGCGAGCGTAAAGGGGATATTTTGCCTATTGCTCAGCATTTGTTGGCGAAGCATGCTGCGAAAATGCGCATTGCTGGCGCCACATTAAAACCGTCAGCACAGAGTAAATTGGAATCTCACCCTTGGCCGGGGAATGTCCGCGAGCTGGATAATGTGATTCAGCGTGCTCTTATATTAAGTCCAAATGCGCAAATTAATGAAGATCACATTGCCTTTGATATGATGAGCTTAACGCCAGCGGCGACAGAAGCGGTTGTGGATGAAGACAGTGCGGCTTCCATTTTGGGTAAAGGTGTTCAGCAGCATGAATTCCGAATTATTGCTCAAGCTCTTATAGATGCAAATGGTAAGCGTAAAGTGGTCGCAGATAAATTGGGGATTAGTCCAAGAACGCTGCGCTACAAAATTGCTAAAATGCGTGAAAGTGGCATAGATGTAGATTGATTTTTGTATCTTGTTTTAATTAGCTTTATGCTAAGCTGTACAAATGTGATTTTTTAGGTGAAAAAACATGATTACTGGTCGACCAGACATTAATCAGGTGTTATCTCAAATGAGAGAAATGCAGTCGCAAGTTCAAGCGCCTAGCTCCTCTGTGTCTAATATCCCCAAAATAGGTGGTGAAGGCGACAGTGGTCAGGCTGTTGAACGAGCAGATTTTGCAGAAATGCTAAAAAATGCGGTCAATAACGTGAATACTTTGCAAAAAGAATCGACTCAGTTAGCCCAATCCTACGAGCGCGGTGATGAAGGGGTTGATTTGCCTCAAGTCATGATAGGTCTGCAAAAGTCGAGTGTGTCATTTGAAGCAATGACTCAGGTGCGTAATAAACTTGTAGACGCGTATGAAAAAATCATGAATATGCCAATTTAGGCATAATAAACCGCTTGGCGCTTTTTAATGGATAATATCCCTGCAGAACAATCGGAGCAAAAGCTCTATCTAGAGTTGGTTACCGGCTTTAATAAGTTAACGGTGATACGTCAGCTTGCCTTAATGGTTGGTTTAGCTGCCTCTATCGCTATAGGATTAGCCGCTGTCTTATGGAGTAACGGCCCAGACTACAAACCTGTATTAAGTAGCATTACCGATTACAATGCAGATCAAATCGTTGAAATTCTTAGTGTTAATAATATTCCTTTCAAATTAGACCAAAATACCGGTGCGTTGCTTGTTGAATCTGATTTTTATCATCAGGCTCGTCTCAAGTTAGCGGGGTCCGGTATTGTTTCCGACAACATTGTTGGTATGGAAATAATGGATCAAGAGCAAGGGCTTGGCACATCTCAATTTGTAGAAACGACTCGATATCGCCGTGGTTTAGAAGGTGAGTTAAGCCGAACCATATCAAGTTTACAAAGTATTAAAAGTGCTAGGGTGCATTTGGCAATACCGAAAGAGTCTGTATTTGTTCGCGATACACGAAAACCTTCAGCATCGGTATTCTTAGAGCTGTATCCTGGAAGACGTTTGGACAGAAGCCAAGTTGAGGCGATTGTTAACTTAGTGGCTTCTAGTATTTCCCAGTTAAGTGATAAAGATGTCACTGTTGTAGACCAGCGCGGCACTTTATTAACTGAGAAAGACTCTGATTCTGAGCTTTCTGTTGCTGGAAAGCAGTTTGATTACGCTCGTAAAGTAGAAGATGTATTGCTGCAACGAGTGAATAATATTCTTGGGCCTGTTGTGGGTCAGGGACGTTTTAAAGCAGAAGTGTCTGCGGACGTTGACTTTACCGCGGTTGAAAAAACAGACGAACAATATAACCCAGATTTGCTGGCGCTAAGAAGCGAGCAAACATTACGAGAAAATCGAAGCGCAGGCGCCAATGCTGGCGGTATTCCAGGGGCTTTGACCAACCAGCCTCCAGGTGCGGTGACAGCGCCTGAAGCGGTTGATGAAAATGGCGCGCCAATAGGTGGCGCTTCCACCGGTGTAAACGGGCAATCGCGTGAAGAAACAACACGAAACTTTGAGTTAGACCGAACTATTAGCTATACCAAGCGCCAGCAGGGTATGGTTAGGCGTTTGTCAGTTGCGGTAGTGGTGGATGATTTGGTGAGTTTAAATCCAGATACTTCTGCAATTGTAAGGACGCCATGGAATGACGACGAACTTGGTCGATTAACGCTCTTAGTGCGTGATGCGGTCGGCTATGATCCTTCTCGTGGCGACAGTGTGAGTGTTATTAACTCTCCATTTGCTTTGCCAGACCCAGAAGAGCCGGCGGTTGAAGTGCCTTTCTATCAGCAAGCTTGGTTCTTGAATCTTATTCAGCCAACCTTGGTTGGTATCTTTGTGTTAATACTATTGCTTGTCGTGGTTCGACCAATTCTTAAAACACTCAGCGATCAGAATAAGATTGCCGTGACAGAAGACACCGAAGCAGCTATTTTTTCTGATGAGACAGACGAAATATCGGACGATCAGGTTTCCTTAGTAAGTGCAGAAGATATATTAGTTCCTGGATCACCAGAGAAAATTGACCGACAACTTAACGCTATTCGTGGATTAATTGCCGAAGAGCCAGAGCGCGTCGCTCAAGTCGTTAAACAATGGGTAATGGAAAGCAAATGAGTGATACTGGCCAAGGTGCAGATTTAAGTTCAGTTCAAAAGGCAGCCGTGCTACTTATGTCGCTGGGTGAGTCTGATGCTGCCCAAATATTGAAGCATATGGGGCCTAAAGAGGTTCAACGTATTGGCCAGACTATGGCTCAGTTATCCAATATTCAACGACATCAAGTTGAGAAAGTATTGGATGATTTCTTGGTATTAGTTGGAGACCAAACTGGTTTAGGGCTTGGTGCCGATGGTTACATTCGTAACATGCTAAGAGAAGCCCTAGGTGAAGAAAAAGCCGGCAGCTTGATCGATCGGATTCTATTAGGCGGGAATACAACCGGTCTTGATACGCTTAAATGGATGGAGTCTCGCGCTGTTGCAGATGTTATTCGTTATGAGCACCCGCAGATTCAAGCCATCGTTATTTCGTACCTAGATCCAGATCAGGCCGCTGATATCCTTGCGAATTTTGATGAACGAGTACGTTTGGATATCGTGTTGCGTGTGGCCGCCTTAGAAACGGTTCAGCCAGCGGCATTGCAAGAGTTAAACAATATCCTTGAGCGTCAGTTCTCTGGTAATAACTCAACCCAGTCTACAACTATTGGCGGTGTTCGTACGGCAGCCAATATCATGAACTTTATCGACAGCTCTGTAGAGTCTGAATTAATGGAATCTATTCGTGATGTTGATGAAGATCTTGCTAATACAATTCAGGATTTGATGTTTGTATTTGATAACCTTATGGATGTGGATGATCGCGGCATTCAGGTTATTCTTCGTGAAGTTGAATCTGAAACCTTGATTCTTGCCTTGAAAGGCGCAGATCCCGATATGCAGGACAAAATTTTCAAAAACATGTCTTCACGTGCTGCCGATATGCTTAAAGATGATTTGGAAGCGAAAGGCCCTGTGCGTGTAAGTGAAGTGGAAGTCGCACAAAAAGAAATATTGGCAGTTGCCAGACGCCTTGCTGATAACGGAGAAATCGTTCTCGGTGGCGGCGGTGAGCAGATGGTTTAGTTAGAGCATGTCAGATCAAAAGCAGGAAAAAAACGAACGTAAGTTAACAGCTTACGAGCGTTGGGAACTTCCTCACCTAGAAAATAATAATCCGGTGACCAATTCTGGTCCAGCGATGTTGATTCAAAAGAATACAGTTGTCACCAGTGAAGAGGTCGATGAAGACTCTTTGGTGTATGAGCCGCTAACCGCTTCTCAATTAGAAGAAATTCGTTCGGCCGCCTATGAAGAAGGTTTCATTCAGGGTGAAGAGGAAGGCCATAAAAAAGGTCATGCCGATGGTTTTTCTAAAGGCGAAGTGGATGGCTTTGAGAAAGGCCATGAAGAAGGTCGTTTAATTGGCCTAGAAGAAGGCAAAGAGCAAGCTCGTGAACAGGCGAAACTACAATTTGAAGCGCTTGAGGCTTTATTGAGTAAGGCTGTGCAAGAATTGACGCATCCATTGGAAGAGAGCCGAGAAGCAGTAGAAACGCTTTTGTATCAGTCAATGACGCGTATTATCGAAAATGTTTGTCTTTCTACAATGTCTCAAGATGGCCATAGTGTGCTTAAAAAGCAGCTTTCAAGAGTATTTGATGAAATTGGTGAATACGAAGGTCGTGTGAAACTTCGACTTCACCCTGATGATGTGTCTATTTTAGAGGAGTTGGGGGTTAAAGATAGACTAACCATTCAGCTTGAAACGGATGAATCGCTTATCAGCGGTGGTTTTGTTCTTGATTCTAAATCCTTTCATGTCGATGGGCGCGTCGAGCAACGACTTGACGCTGTATGTGATGAACTTCGTAATCTATCCTTTGCTGAGCAGGATTAACTGCTGTGTCTACGCTTAAAGAGCGATTTAACAAACTAAGTCATGTCTCATTAACAAGGTTGCCTCCTCAAATAGAAGGCAAAGTGACCCGCATGGTTGGTTTGACCATGGAGGCGGTTGGCTGTGTCGTGGCGTTGGGAGATCGCTGTTCGGTACAAGTCAGAAAAGATCGCTGGGTGGAATCCGAGGTGGTTGGGTTTACTGGTGATTTAACTTATTTAATGCCAACAGAAGCAATAGAAGGGATTTCTCCTGGTGCTCGGGTGCGCCCTTTACTTGGTGATAGCCTGATGCCTGTGGGGGACGAGTTGCTCGGCCGTGTTGTGAATGGCTTAGGCAAGCCTTTGGATGGTAAAGGCAAAATCAAAACTAAGGATTCTGTTAGCCTGCACGGTGATGTGATTAACCCGTTGCAAAGGAAGCCTATACACGAGCCATTGGACGTCGGAATTAAGGCGATCAATAGCCTGTTAACGGTTGGTAAAGGACAGCGTTTAGGGCTTTTTGCCGGCAGTGGTGTGGGTAAGAGTATGTTGCTTGGGATGATGACCAAGTATACAGAAGCGGATATTACTGTGGTTGGCTTGATTGGTGAGCGTGGCCGAGAAGTAAAAGAATTTATTGATCAAATACTTGGTGCTGAAGGTCTTGCACGTTCGGTTGTGGTAGCTTCTCCTGCGGATGACTCAGCATTGATGCGATTGCGCGCAGCGATGCTTGCCACTCGCATTGCTGAGTATTATCGTGATCAAGGTAAAAATGTTCTGCTGCTAATGGACTCTTTAACTCGTTATGCTCAAGCACAGCGGGAAATTGCACTGTCAGTTGGAGAGCCCCCAGCAACAAAAGGGTATCCGCCTTCGGTTTTTTCTAAACTTCCACAGTTGGTTGAACGGGCTGGTAATGGCTGCGAAGGCAGTGGCTCAGTAACCGCATTTTATACGGTATTGACTGAGGGGGACGATCAGCAGGATCCTATTGCTGATGCGTCTCGAGCTATTCTAGATGGCCATATTGTGTTGTCTCGACGTTTGGCTGAAGAAGGGCATTATCCGGCTATCGATATAGAGGCTTCTATTTCTCGAGCTATGCCGCATATTGTCAGTGAAGATCATTTATATGGTGCCATGCGAGTTAAGCAGCTGTATTCAAAGTTCCAGCAAAACCAAGACCTTATTTCTGTCGGTGCTTATGCCCGTGGTAGTGATCCGGATTTAGATCAAGCCATCTTGCAAATGCCAGATATCAGGGAGTTTCTACAGCAATCCCTTACTGAAAGCTTCAGCATAGATGAGAGTTTGCAGGCTCTTGTGACGGCAATGACGAAAGCGCAGTAGACGCCAGCTTATAAAAACGTCTACTATTTAGTGAGTTTCAAAGTGGAGTGGGCATGAAAAAATCACAGCGAATGCAGATTCTAGTCGATCTTGCTAAACGCAAAGAGGACTCTGCTGCTCAGCAATTAGCGCGAGATAAAGCGAAAGTGCTTTATGATGAGCAAAAGTTGCAAGAGTTGCGCGAATACGCGGAACAGTATGAATCTGAGCGAAATCTTTTAGGTTTGAGTGCGTATTTAACGACCAACTATCAGCACTTTGTGACGCGAGTTCAGCAAGCGATAGCCCAGCAGGAAGCCGCTATTGGTCGATCTGAGCAGCAAGCTAATATGAGTATGCGTCGCTGGCTGCAAGCTCGTACCAAAACGAAAAGCATGGATTGGCTTAAAGAAAAAAATCACAAAGCAGAGCTGCTTGTGGAGACTAAACAAGAACAACGACAAAGTGATGAATTTGCTATGCGCCGCTTTTTAGATAGTTTGCGATAGCATTCAAATTGTATATTTAGACAGCCACTTGGCTCATTGTTAAGGTGAAATATGGCAGGACTGGATAACGGAGTAACCAATTTGTCTTTGCCTATTGCTCAAATAGAAAGTGCACTGCATGAATATGCCTACTCACCCGCAGATGGCATAGCGCAGCTTCACCAATCATTACTTTCAATTAAAAATCTTTTTAAATCATCTTTTCCTTCCCCTTTGTGCAATCAGCGTTTATTAGACATTTTGTCGGCTGTTGATGTGCTCTTGGCGCAGGGTGCGCCTTATGACAGGGAATATCATCTTGCTTTTTTGTCCGCTACCGATGCGATTATTCAAGTAATTATTGCTAGTCAGATTGATGCAGAACGAGCAAATCAACTGGAAGCTCTGTTGTCGGCTGAAAGGTCTTGTTGGCAAGTGGTTTTATCTTTTTCTGAGCAATCATACGATGAGCCATCCTACAAAAACTTTGAAGCAAGCCTGGATGGAAATACGAATTCGTTGATAAGTATTGATACCTATCTTAAAGGGCTTTCTCGTGTGGGAAAGGTGTCATTTCAGTTAGATTCGTTTAAAAACTCTGTGGTGATGGGGCGATTTTCTCTGGTGAGTGTGCAATCACTGAGTTGGCTTCAGGATCAATTTCTTGACTTGCACTGGAAAGTACTCCCCAAAAACAGCAAAGAAACATTGCGAGAGCTCTGTGAGTTGAGTTTTTTACCCTTATTTCAAAATACGGCGATGCCACGCGATTTGCGTTATCGCTTGTTAGATAGGTTTGATGTGCATATTAAGGCTGGGTTCTATAAAGGGTTTAGTGACTGTTTTCGTACTGATGTACCTTTACTGAATTCAGCAAACCGTCTTGTGCCTATGGCTGAACATGTTGTGCCGATTCAGGTGGAGGAAGGTCGTGATTACCTACCTGTTCGTCATGGAGGCTCTGTTTACCTTGCTACTCTTGAAAGTGGCCAGCTATCTTATTTGTCCTGCCTAGGGCGCGATTATCTAGCCTATACTTTGTATGAGATAGAGTCGAGCTTCGGGACTGTTGTGTTCGATCGAGCAGAATGCTTAGGCAAGTTTCTTGTGACTGAAGAAAGCATGCACAAGATGGGTGAGCGCCGGATGTTTTCGATGGAAAATCGACTAGAAGCAGAAGTGGTATTCGACATGCCCTTATTTTCCAAAGTCGATGCTTTTTGTCTGTTGCCCTCTAGTATTCGCGAGGTTTTAGTTGTGCAACAGGGAGGGCGCTATTTTGCGATTCCTTATCTTTTTATCCGTGAAATTGAAGCGGTAGCGTCTCAAATGCCATCACCCCGCTTATGGGTTAAGAATGTTTGGTTGAGTTCGTTTAATGAACCGCTGTTAGAGCCTTGGTTGTTGAATGCTGAGGGCTTACCAGTAATTTCTAGCTGGCAATCGTCTAAGAGAGAAGCTTTACCAACTAAGAACGGTTATTATTCTGGACGCGTTTGTGGCAGGATGTGTTGGGTAGAGGCGAGTTTAGTGATGGCCTTGCTGCCTTATCAATTACCTAAAACGGTTATAAGTAAGGTGGGAAACCGTTTAGAGTTTGGTGCTTTCGTTGTGCATGACGGCCGCTGTTATGACCGTGTGATATCTGAATTACCCTTTGATCTTGGTGGGGCGTTTTCTTCAGATGATCCCGCATTTACCGTTGTTTTAGAATGGATGGGGGCGTCAGTGGTTTTGTCTCTGTCTGGATGTGATTGGAGTTCAGCTGTGCCTGAGGCTGACTATATTCAGGATTTTGTTGCACTAGATAATGCATTTAATAGTCAGCATGAGAATACGAGTTTTTCTTATGCTGATCACGGTGACATTCTTATTACTAAGAAGAATTTCGTATCCTTTGTTGCTGGCGTTTGGCCATCTTTATTATTAGCTTGAAAGTGATTATTGCCTATGAATACACCACATTCACCATTTGGCGCTCCAAGAAAAGAGCTCATTAATAGACTTCAAAAAGGCGTTGCGGCTTTATTGTTTATGCTCTTGCTCGTATTTAGTGGGGTGTATGTTGCCATTAGCATGAGTTTAGAGCAGCAGCGGCAAGAGCAGGCAAAGTTGAATGAGCTGTTAGTGCTGACGCAGAGTGCAAAGGAGCACTGGTTGCAGTGGCTGTTGCTTGGTAAGGGGGATGATGGCGATATCGCTCGTTCAGCCATGGAGACGGATGACTTTTCGCAAACGCTACAAAGAGAGTATGGCTTGATTGAAAGTCGGTTGCCAAATTTTCTGCTTCTAGCGGATGAGAATGTATCTGACTCTTTAATATTGCTGGATGCCATGATTCAGAAAGAACCAGAGCAGAGGTTGTTGACAGAGTCAGAGCGAATGGCGGCTTATTCTTCGTTTGATCAGTTAAAAGCTATTAATGAGAAATTGCAGCAGACTAGAGTCAGTCTTGATTATAAACATCAACTGTTTGCTGATCGTTTAATGATGGGATGCATTGCTGCTTTTATCCTTTTGATGGCCATTTTGCTTATTTTGAGTGTGCGATTTGCCACGCAGCTGCGCACTGGCTTTTCTAGTTTGCAGGCCGTGTTGGATCACTATAAGCATAGTCATGCGCATGTGTTACCACCTCGAAATGTGGTGGATGAGCTAACAGACATTGGCCACATTATTGATAATGAATTGGCATCCCGTGATTTTGATATTCGCCAATCTCAGGAGTCGCTTGAGTTGGTCGAGAAGGCTTTAGGAAAAGTCGATGAGGCCTTTTTTATCACGAATCATGAAGGCGATGTGAGTTGGTTAAGTGCTGGTGCTGGGCACCTTTGGTATAGAAATACCGCCTTGTTTGAGTCTTTGTTTGGCATTGATCCGGGGCTTGATGATCCTATCGGAGAGCGTATAGCGGATTCGATACTCCTTTGCGAGGACAGCGTAGTTTTAAATTTATCAGATGGCATGTACGAGCTAAAAGTAGAGCGCCTTGCTCCTGATAGTGAGGAAGAAGCGTCTCGTTTACAGTGTTTCATTTCTATAAAAGCCAAGTCAGAGATGGCTGAACTTGAAGTGCTACATCATAGCTTGAAGCTTATGTCTCATGATGTTTGGGATGCGCCTATACGTCCATTAAGGGCTTCTTCTCCTTACGCTTCCTTTGCTAAATCTTTAGAGCTTACTCGTCAAAATGTCATTTCGGTGTTTGATGTCCTTAACTCTCTCTCATTACAAACAAAACCGGTAGAAAAAGTTACTAAACTACAACAAATAGCATCCCTAATTGACGAGAAAACCAATCACAATAAAGCATCTGGTAATGATGTTGCGTTAGTCGATGATTCGCTTGGTGATGTGTTTCAAGGTGAACTAAACGATGTTGTTTGGTTGTCTGAGCAAATAAGAGATTCATTGATATTAGGCTACGAATTGGTTTTGCAGCGCTTAGCACTGGTTGAAAAGGATTTGTCTTCAGATGTGTTTTTATTAGGTGATGTAGAGCGATGGCTTAATGAAGTGAGAGCTGGTGTATTAACCAGTCTGGCGGCGACCGAGGGTGAGAGTGAAGGAGTGCGTCACCGTTTCGCTGTTGATTTGCAGCATGACATTAGTAATGTCCAGAAACAGATACAAGAGATGAAATCAATGACGTCATCTACCTTGTCTTTGCTAGAGTCCGATAGAAGTGTCGGGGTCGCTAGGCTTGATAAGGCCAGAGTGTCTGTTAATGAAGTGTTGGAACGGCTCCATAGCATGATAGAGAGAGCCTCCATAAGTATTTCGTCGGTTGCAGATGACGATAATTCTGCTGAAGAATCTAATAGTGAGTGGGAGGCTAAATAAAGCTTTTCACTCATCCTCTAGGAGTAGGCTGTGGTTGAAAGCTTTTTTAATAAAAAATCAGGGTGTTTAACAATCCGAATAGAAGGACGCTTTGATTACAGCTGTCATAAAACGTTTAAAGAAGCTTTTATGAATACTGTGGGTGTGACTTCTTGTGATGTGGATTTATCTCGAGTGACTTATCTTGATAGTTCGGCTTTGGGTATGTTGTTGTTGCTAAGGGACTATACTGGAGGCGATAAAGCGAATATCCGATTGATACACGCAAATGATGCGGCTACTGACATTCTTAAAATTGCTAACTTTCATCGGCTGTTTGTTATTACTGAGTAGTTTTATATGGAACAAGTTTTAACCATATTGATTGCGGACGATAATCCGTCTGATCGCATTTTATTGAAGGCTATTTTAAGCCAACTCGGGCACAAGGTTGTCGTTGCGATTGATGGTCAAGATGCTATTGATAAATTTGACCCTAAAGCTATTCAACTTGTCTGTTTAGATATAAAAATGCCATTAAAAAATGGTTGGGAAACCGCTTCTGAAATCCAACAGATTGCTGGAGATGTGTTTGTTCCTATTGTTTTTCTTTCTGGGATTTCTGATCCTATCGCCTTATCTAAATGCCTACGTATAGGCGGCATTGATTTCATCTCTAAACCTTATAGTCCTGCTCTTATTACGGCGAAATTAAATGCCATAGTGAAGCTGCTTGTTATGCAAAAAACGTTGGAAGAGCAGCGTGATGCAATGAGCTTATACAATGAACAACTGCTGCACGATCAAGAAGTCGCAAAAGTTGTATATGAAAATATAACGCATTCCAATTGTTTGGAAGATCCCGCCCTCTCTACTATTCATTATGGAACCCATACCTTTAATGGGGACGTTATTTTGGCCGCCTATAAGCCAAATGGTGGGATGCATTTATTATTGGGGGATTTTACAGGGCATGGTCTTTCAGCCGCTATCGGCGCCCTTCCATTGGCCGATATCTTTTTTGATTGGACCAAAAAAGGCTTTTTGATGCGTCAAATCATTCCTGAGATTAATGCTCGTCTAAAGGGTATTTTGCCAGCCAATATGTTCTGCAGTGCAGTGTTTATCGATGTTAAAGTGAACAACAATAGTATTGAGGTGTGGAATGGGGGCTTACCAGATTTATTGTTCTTTTCAGAGTCATCAGAACAACCTATTCGTTTCGCGTCTAAAAATTTACCATTGGGTGTGCTTTCGCCCGAGGCTTTTGAGTGTCAAATTGACCCTATGAACTTTGCGCCTGGTGATAGGTTGATGGCCTTTTCAGACGGTGTTTATGAAGCTTTGGGGTTATCTGGTGAGATGTTTTGTCATTCAGTACTCAACCCTCTATATCGAGGGGAAATTGAAGCAGATAAGGCGACAGATTGGTTGGTTGAGCAGCTGAAAAATGAAGGGGTTTTAGAGAATCCTCATGATGATATTTCGTGTTTGAATATTCGTTTAGATACAAATATTGGAATTGATTCTTTGGAACGAGATGTGCCAAAAAGGCACCATGAAGCGCCAGCCAATTTCTCCTTTGAGTATGTTTTATACGCTGACTCGCTTCGCAATACAGATCCACTCCCATACGTTTTGCAAATACTGACGACAGTGCCGGGGTTAAGTAGCTTTTCTAGTCAGATTTTTATGATTCTGTCTGAATTATATTCGAACGCACTGGAACACGGTGTGTTGCAGCTGGATTCAGCGAAGAAAAACTCTAGCGAAGGTTTTTCTCAGTATTACGATGAGCGGGAACGACGTTTAAGTAACTTGGTTGATGGCTACGTAAAGATTTCCATCAAAGTCACTTCTGATAATAATCAGCGTGTGCTTGTTTTGTATGTTGAAGACAGTGGATCCGGGTTTGATTATCAGAAGGTGAATTACGATATATCGAATACAGAATTGCTTTATAACCGAGGCTTAGCATTGCTGGATCAGCTGTGTTCCAAATTAGAATTTTCTAAGGGTGGTAGTGCAGTGACAGCGCATTATCATTGGCAAGTTGGTTTAACTAATTAGGTTGGCCTTTCTATTGCATAGTCCTCTACACTATCGGAGGAAATTATGCGCACAGACTCAAATTCGGTATTGTCTTTATCTTCAAATATACCACCTAAAAAGCCTATTTCGACTAAGGCACCTTCTAAGAGCGGCGATGCTTTTGCGAACGACTTTAATAGAGCAAAAAGTACTCTTGCTTCTGATAAGGCTTCCTCGCGTGGTGATTCTTCTGCATCTACACAGTCGCCAGCAGCTGAAACAAAGACTTCCAGTGCTGACAAAGTAGCGACAACGAAAGAGCCAAAGAATGATTCAACACCAATAGGTGACCGTTCTTCTGATGGGAAGAGTGGCCTTACTGATCAAACTGTCTCCTCCAAAAATAACAACATCAAAGCCGATGGCAGCGGCAAAAAGTTGCAGGGTGAAGGTGAAGTCGCTCCTGCTCAAGGGGCTTCTGGTGCTGTTTCCGCTGATGCAGAAGTGCCTGTTTCAACATTACCGGCTACTAACAGTTTAAATTCAGAGTCTGAACTGGTTAGTCCTGTGAATTCGGATGCTGAGTTGGTTGCTGCAGAAGCTGAGTCCGTAAAAAATTCTGATAGTGGTGAGGTGGTCGCGACTGGCGTGTTGTCTCAAAAGACACCAGACATGAAAAATGAGTCGATTGCTAAGACCGCAAATGCATCTAGTACTGCTACTGTCAGCGGTGAAAACCTTGCTGGAGTAGCGGGGCTAAAGTCCGTTGTGGCTGGTGGCGATGGTTTGACTTCTAAATCTGGTTTGGTTGAATCTTCCGGAGAGGGCGTTGAGACAGACTTGGAGGGTGAAGAAAGCTCTTTGTCTTGGGTTTTATCTCAAATGGCGAATCCTGTTACTAAAGCCGCTTCAGGTTCTGCGACTGGAGAGTCTGGAGTGGATTCGTCTAAAGTTCTTAGTGGCGCAGCAGCTGTCGCTGGAACGGTTGTCAATAAAGAAGCTCGTTCAGGAGCGGTTCCTGCTGCTTTGTTAGGGGCCGGAGCGGCTACTGCATTAGATGGCGATAGCGTTGAGCTTAGTGATGCCTTGCTAACGGATGATGGTGTACTGTTAAACGAGCCGATTGAATTGCGTAAAAAAGAACAGGAGGCCATGATAGGTCGAATGTCAGCGCAAATTGATGGCAATTTTGCTGATGATAATGCAACTGGTGGTTTAAATAGTTCGTTGCACAATAACAATGTAAACCGAGCGGCTGTTGTTGCAGCGAATGCGTCTGCTATGGCGCCTCAAAATAATTTGACCATGAGTGTACCACCTGGTCACCCTGGTTGGGCCAATGAGATGACGCAAAAGGTGGCTTGGATTGCTCGTGATGGAGGTCATACCGCGCACATCCGTTTGGACCCACCAGAGCTTGGAAGTTTAACGGTAAAAGTCTCTGTGGACAGTGATTCGAATACTCAGATTAGTTTTATTGCCGCAACGCCTCAAGCAAGAGATTTGCTAGAAGGCCAGATGGGCCGCTTGAGAGATATGCTGGCTCAGCAAGGAATGGATTTGAGTCGTGCTGATGTGGATGTTTCCCAGCAAGACACTTCTGGCGCGCAAGATAGGGCAGGTGAGCGAGGCAATGGCTCTTCGCAAGGGTTGCTGGCTAGCAATGATGAGCTTGAGGAAGAGTTGGATTCAAGCAATTTATCGTATGTTTCAGCGTCAGGTGTTGATTACTACGCTTAAACTTTCAAGAAATTGATGGTGCTATGTTTGATTCTTTGTAGAATAGGGAATTGTTCATGCATAAGAGCGTGATAAACGTTCTGTAAAAGAATTTGATACACCTAAGGTTTATGAGTATGGCTGAAGAAGACGGTTTGGATATTGGTGAAGAAGCAGGGAAGTCTGGTGGTAAGAAAAAACTTATTATCATTATTGCTCTTCTTCTAGTGTTGGTTGGCGGTGGTGGTGCAGCTGCGTATTTTTTCTTATTTAGTGGCTCTGATGAGTCTACAGAGTCTACTGAGGAAGCATTAGCAAATGAGCCTTCAACTTACTTAGCATTAGATCCCGCTTTCACGGTGGACTTTATGGTCGATGGCAGGCAGCGTTATGTACAGCTTAACATGTCTGTGAAGTCTAAAAATGTCGAACAGATTAATGCCCTAACCCTACACATGCCTTTGATTCGAAACAGTTTGGTGCTGCTTTTTTCAAGCCAATCGTTTGATGAGTTACAAACCGCTGAAGGGAAAATGGCATTAAAAAATGCAGCCCTTGATGCAATCAATGGCATTCTTGAGCAGGAAACTGGTCAAGGGGGAATTGATGCTGTGTTATTTACTAACTTTGTGATGCAATAAAATTATGTCAGCTCAAGATCTGTTATCACAGGATGAAATCGATGCTCTTTTACATGGCGCTGATGAAAAGCCTGCAGAAGAGGATAACCGAGACGCCAATGGCGTTGCGTCGTATGACATCACCAGTCAAGAGCGTATTGTGCGTGGGCGTATGCCCACCTTGGAAATGATTAACGAACGATTTGCTCGTTATACGCGAATTAGTTTGTTTAACATGCTTCGCCGAACTGCCGATGTTTCATCTGGTGGTCTTCAGGTAATGAAGTTTGGTGAATACGTTCATACCCTTTATGTTCCCACTAGTTTGAATTTGGTAAAGTTTCGCCCTTTAAGAAGTACGGCGCTTTTTATTCTTGATGCTAAACTGGTTTTTAAGTTAGTAGACAATTTTTTTGGTGGCGATGGTCGACATGCAAAAATAGAAGGTCGAGAATTTACTCCAACAGAAATTCGAATTGTTCAGTTAATGTTAGAGCAGGTGTTTGTTGACTTAACCGAAGCGTGGGCTCCTGTATTGAAGCTTGAACTAGAGTACATTAGTTCAGAAGTAAACCCTGCAATGGCGAATATCGTTAGTCCTAGCGAAGTTGTGGTGGTATCCACTTTCCATATTGAGCTGGATGGCGGTGGTGGTGAGCTTCATATCACGTTACCTTATTCTATGATCGAGCCCGTAAGAGAGTTGCTGGACGCTGGTGTACAGAGTGACGTTGATGAAAAAGATGACCGTTGGGGCAAATCTCTTGAACAAGATGTTAAAGATATTGATGTTAAGTTGTCGGTAAATGTGGCCAATAGAAAAATATCTTTAGGTGACGTCTTAAAATTTAAAGCGGGTGACATTATTCCGATAGAAATGCCTGAATTTGTAACTGTTCGTGCGAATGGTGTACCTACATTTAAAGGCAAGTTAGGGGTGAGTAACGAACGCTATTCAGTACAAATGGAAGAAAGTTTTAAAACGAAGGTGACTAAATAACATGGCAGAAGAACAAAATCCAGACGCAGCAGGAATGGATGAAGATTTAGCTGATGAATGGGCAGCTGCAATGTCTGAAGCTGGTGAATCAGAAGATAGCGAAGGTATCGAAGACGAATGGGCGGCAGCAATGTCAGAGCAAAAAGTTGAGCCTGTTAAGTTAGAAACACTTTCGAATCCTGCTGTTCCTAGTGGTGGTGTTGGGTCTGATCTTGATCTAATTATGGATATTCCGGTTGTCCTTTCTATGGAATTGGGTAACACGGAAATAGCAATCCGCAATTTGATGCAACTAACACAAGGTTCGGTTGTGGAACTTGATCGTTTTGCTGGTGAGCCTCTCGATGTGTTGGTTAATGGCACATTGATTGCGCATGGCGAAGTGGTGGTAGTTAACGACAAATACGGTATTCGTTTGACCGATGTTGTTAGTCCGAGCGAGCGTATTAGACGACTTAAGTAGTATATATTGAGCTTTTTTTCTTTTGACCGTGTTTCTATCGCCATACTTTGTATGGCGTCTCCGTATTTGTGCGCCGCTGGTGCGCAAGATATGTCTGTGACTTCATCCATTTGGAAAGTTGTTCTTTCTCTTATCTTTGTTATCGCTTTTATACCTGCATGCCTTTGGCTAATGAAACGTTTTCAATTTGCTCAAATGAAGCTTGGGAAATCTGATATCAAAATCATTAGTGCTCAGTCCCTTGGCGCCAAAGAAAAGCTCATGTTGGTTGAAGTGGAGGGTGAGCGCTTGTTAATTGGGGTGACGCCTCAGACTATTAGTCATTTACGAAGCTTTCCACCAAAAGCAACATCATTTGCTTCTGTGATGGAAGAAGTTGATCGAGAAAACACGGCAGCGAAAAAAGATGATGGAGATGCTACATGATGCGTCTTGCTCTGCTTTTGTTGCTGATATTGCCAGGAATGTCTTGGGCTGAAGTTGGCTTGCCCGCGGTGAAAGTGGTCACCAACCCTGATGGCAGTCAAGATTATTCGGTGTCGTTACAAATTCTCTTTATCATGACTGCGCTGACCTTGTTGCCAGCGGCTTTAATGATGATGACAGCGTTTACACGGATTATTGTTGTCTTAGCGATTCTGCGTCAGGCGATTGGTTTGCAGCAAACACCATCGAATCAAATTATGATTGGTATGGCGTTGTTTTTAACGTTATTTATCATGACACCGACATTGGATCGAGTGAATGAGGTTGCTTTACAGCCTTATTTAAATGAGGAGATGACATCGGTTCAAGCCGTTGAGGCTGCGTCCGTTCCTGTGCGGGACTTTATGCTTGCTCAAACTAGAGAAGATGATATTGCTCTTTTTGTTAAGTTAGCGGGTAGAGAGGGGACGATCGAGTCGATGGAAACCTTGCCTTTCACTATCTTGATGCCTGCATTTGTTACCAGTGAATTGAAAACCGCCTTTCAAATTGGTTTTATGATCTTCATTCCCTTTTTGATCGTTGATATGGTGGTGGCCAGTGTCTTGATGGCAATGGGTATGATGATGCTCTCTCCTATCATTATTTCCTTACCATTCAAAATCATGCTTTTTGTGATGGTTGATGGTTGGTCTATGATTATGGGGACTTTGGCGGCGAGTTTCGGGATTTAGCTATGGACCCTCAGGTAGTTTTAGATCTATATGGACAAGGTTTTTATTTGATTGTCTTGATTGTTGGGGTCGTCATGATGCCGAGCTTATTAGTCGGCTTGATTGTGAGTGTGTTTCAAGCCGCAACGCAAATAAACGAGCAAACTTTATCTTTCTTGCCTAGGTTAATAGTGACTATTTTAGTAATTATGCAACTAGGGCCGTGGATTTTGACTAAGCTTATGGACTTCACGACAAACTTGTTTATTAATATTCCTATGATAATAGGCTGATGTTAGAGCTTAATCCTGATCAGTTACTTAACCTGACTATTAGCTTTCTTTTGCCTTTTTTTCGTATCGGTGCTTTTTTTATGGCGTTGCCTTTGTTTGGCAGTCGTCTGGTAAATACACGCGTACGTATTGCGTTTTCTTTTCTTATCGCTGTCATTGTAACGCCAGTTATAAATATCCCTGCTTATGACCCTATTTCTCCTGCTTATATTGTTTTAATTGCCGAGCAGCTGGTGGTCGGTTTTGTATTGGGCTTTGTTGTTACTATCTTGTTTCAGTTATTTTCTTTGGCAGGTCAGCTTGCTGCTATGAAAGCGGGTTTGGGTTTTGCTATGTCTAATGACCCAGCGAATGGTATTTCTGTCGCGACGCTTGGTCAGTATTATTTGTCTATGGTTGCGCTTGCTTTTTTAGGCACAAATGGCCATCTTGTGATGATAGAGTATTTGGCTGAGAGTTTTAATTATTGGCCGATTGGTAGTGGTTTTGATAGTCAGCGTTATTGGCAAGTTGTTTCTTTGGGTGGGTGGATGTTTGAAAAAGCACTGCTTATTGTCTTGCCGTTGGCGGTTGCTGTTTTGGTCATTAACTTATCGTTTGGTGTGGTTGCTAAAGCGTCGCCTCAATTGAATATATTTGCGCTTGGCTTTCCTATTATTATGTTGTTTTCGCTGTTCTTCTTCTGGATCATGCTGGATGATTTCTTAAATATATATTTGCTTTTCTTTGGCGAGTTAATCGATTGGCTAAAGGTGACTTGGGGGGTTCATTTACATGGCTGAAAATGAAGACGGTAGCGAAAAAACCGAAAGTGCCAGTAGTAAAAAACTTCAGGATGCGCGTAATAAAGGTAATATTCCCAGGTCTAAAGACCTTAGTGCTGCACTATTGCTAATTGTTGCTGCCGCGACGATTTACGGGACAGGCACGCTTCTTGTTCGAGATCTGGCGGTGTTGTTCGATTTTAATTTTTTGCTTGAAAGGGCGGACGCATTCGATCTGAGTCGTATGATTTTTCATCTGTATGATTCGGTTGTGACTATGATGGACTCAATGGTACTGCTAATGTCTGTGCTTGCTGTTGCGGGGATTGTTGGCAGCATAGCGTTGGGGGGATTGAACTTCGCTTGGGAGCCATTAACGCCGAAATTGAGCAAAATGAACCCTATCGCAGGGCTTAAAAAAATGTTTTCGGTGCAGTCTTTGGTGGAGTTGCTTAAGTCGATTGCCAAGGTCACGCTGGTGGGCGTTGTTGCCACCATAGTACTAAATTATTTTTTGCCGGAAACTTTGGGGCTGACTTTTCAGTCTATTGAATTATCTATTTCACATGGGATAGATATTGTTATTTGGTCTTTTATTTTTGTTACGCTCGCTTTGGCGCTGATTGCTGCTATTGATGTGCCGTTCCAAGTTTGGTCGCATAAAGAGAAATTGAAAATGACTAAGCAGGAAGTGAAAGACGAATTTAAGCAGCAAGAAGGTGATCCTATGGTACGAGGTCGCATTCGTCAGTTGCAGCGCCAGGCTGCGATGAATCGAATGATGTCTGACGTGCCTGATGCGGATGTTATTATAACGAACCCGACGCATTTTTCGGTCGCGTTGAAATACGATCAAGCGAGTGGTGCGGCTCCTGTTCTTCTTGCAAAAGGTGGCGATTTTATTGCATTGAAAATCCGAGAAGTCGGCAATCACTATGATATCCCTGTGATACAATCACCCGCTCTGGCAAGGGCGGTGTATCATCATACTGAAATTGGTGAGGAAATACCGCAGGGGTTATTTAAAGTGGTGGCGCAATTGCTGGCTTACGTGTATCAATTGCGTAATGCTCGTATGGGGGCACCGCAGCCAGAAGCTATGCCAAACTTAGATGTGCCTGATGAATTTCAGTGGGACGGTAGTTAATTATGTTTTGTGTATTTTCCTCCAATAAGGGTGCCGTGTGAATTTTGACCGCGCTCGATTTACTGGACAGGTTCAAGGTATTTTTAGTGGGAATCTAGGGATTCCTATTTTGTTGTTGTCGCTTTTAGCGATGATGATTCTTCCTATCCCCGCGTTTTTACTCGACGTTCTTTTTACCTTCAATATTGCCTTAGCGATTGTGGTGCTTTTGGTCGCTATTTATTCCATGCGACCATTGGATTTTGCTGTGTTTCCAACGGTGCTGCTGGTATCTACTTTGATGCGACTGGCGCTTAATGTTGCGTCCACGCGTGTGGTTTTGCTAAATGGTCATGAAGGTGGTGATGCCGCTGGTAAGGTTATCCAAGCCTTTGGTGAAGTGGTGATTGGCGGTAACTACGTCGTTGGTTTTGTAGTGTTCGCCATCTTAATGATTATTAACTTCGCAGTAGTGACAAAGGGTGCTGGTCGTATATCTGAAGTGAGTGCTCGTTTTACCTTGGACGCGATGCCTGGTAAGCAGATGGCCATCGACGCAGACTTGAATGCGGGCATGATCGATGCTGACCAAGCTAAGCAGCGTAGGATGGAAATTGCTTCTGAAGCAGAGTTCTACGGTTCTATGGATGGTGCTTCAAAGTTCGTTAAAGGTGATGCGATTGCCGGTTTGTTGATTCTTGGGATCAATATCATTGGTGGCTTATCTATTGGTATGGCACAGCATGACCTTTCTTTTGCGCAAGCGATTGAAAGCTATTCGTTATTAACCATTGGTGATGGTCTTGTTGCTCAGCTGCCTTCTTTGATGTTGTCTACTGCAGCGGCCATCATGGTGACCCGAGTAAATGAAACTGGCGATATGGGCTCGCAAGTAGTTCGCCAGATGTTTGGGTCTTCAAAGGCGCTGTATGTCGCCGCGGGTGTGATGACTATTATGGGGATTGTGCCTGGCATGCCTCATTTTTCTTTTCTATCGTTAGCCGCTTGTTTGGGTGGGTTGGCGTACTTTTTAGAGTACCGTAAGAAGCAAAAGTTAAATCAAGGAACCAAAAGTGCCACCAAAACGCCAGCAGAAGGCTCCGCGCCTGCTGAGGTGAGAGATTTGAGTTGGGACGATGTCGCTCCTGTAGATATGCTGGGCTTAGAAGTTGGCTATCGTTTAATTCCTCTGGTTGATAAAACGCAGGGTGGCGAATTGTTGGCTAGAATAAAAGGTGTGCGCCGTAAGTTGTCCCAAGATTTGGGATTCTTGGTGCCTAGTGTTCATATTCGAGATAATTTGGATCTGATGCCAAATGCTTACAGGGTCACCCTGATGGGGGTGAGTTTAGCTGAGGCGGAAGTGCATCCAGATAAAGATTTGGCGATCGATCCGGGCCAAGTTTTTGGTTCTATTGATGGTATCGCAGGCAAAGATCCGTCGTTTGGTTTAGATGCTGTTTGGATTGATCCAAAGAAAAGAGATCAGGCACAGACGTATGGTTATACGGTAGTGGATGTAAGTACCGTCGTGGCGACTCATATTAACCAGATTATGCATAAACACGCGTATGAATTAATTGGTCACGATGAGGTTCAGCAGTTATTGAGTTTGTTGAAACAGTACAACCCTAAATTAGCGGAAGAGTTAGTTCCAAATACGGTGCCATTAAGTGTGTTGCTGAAAGTGTTGCAGAATTTATTAATAGAGGGTGTGCCTCTAAGAGATATGCGTACTATTGCTGAGTCGATAATGGGGGTACAGCCTAAAACGCAAGATCCTATGATATTAACGGCGGCCGTGAGGACATCGTTGTCCCGATTAATTATTCAAACATTGGCGGATGGAGTTGAAGAGATTCCTGTATTGACCTTAGAGCCGCAGTTAGAAAAAATGTTAATGCAGACGGTTCAACAAAGCCAACAGTCTGGAATTAAAAATGAAGAAGCTTTGATTCTAGAGCCGCAAATGGCAGAACAATTGCAGACTTCTTTGAGACAGTCGGCAGAGCAGCAAGAAGCAATGGGTAATACACCTATTTTGATCGTATCTGCACCGATTCGCCCTATGTTAGCGCGTTTTATGCGCTATGGTATGGTGAATATGTCTGTACTCTCTTATCAAGAAGTTCCAGATCATAAACGTATTACTGTCGTGGGGGTTATTGGTCAATAGTAATTGCCAGTTTTCTGTAAAATATTGTATCTATATTTATCGGAATCTTTCGGGTAAGCTATGGATTTGTAAGAAAAATAAACTGTAAGGATTAAGGTATTCATGCAAATTAGGCGGTTTCGAGCACCAGACATGCGCCAAGCGATACGGAAAGTTCGTGACGCCGTAGGTCCTGATGCGGTTATCTTGTCAAATCAACGTCTGCCAACAGGCGAGATAGAAATTGTTGCCGCTCTAGATTACGATGGATCTTTGCCTTCTAGCATGTCGTCTAAACGTTCGAGCTCAAGCTCTTCGCGCCCTGACACTTCGGTCGATCCTAGTGCGAATTATTTAGAACGCATAGAACGAGCCAAGCAACAAACCACGCTACCTCAGAATGACGCACCTTCCTATACTTCACCGCGTCAAAACTCTCAGATTGAAATGCCGCCACTGCCTGAAGATAAGGAAGATCCAGCTGTTGAAGAGGCTTTATCTGTTAAAAATAGTGATAATGCTAAGCAATTGCAGGACATGGAGCGCGAACTGAAAAGTGTTCGGGCTATGCTGGAACAGCATCAGCAAAATGACAACCGTAGCTCTGCCAAAGAATCTTCTGTTGAGACTCGAGCCCGCGAAAAGTTAAAAGGGTTAGGGTTGTCTGAGTTTGTTGTGTCTAGACTGATGGATGATATAGATCTAAAAGGCCGTGAAGATGACTGGAATAGGTTATTGGCACATTTGGCTGACTATATACCTATTCGCTCAGGCTCTAATGAATTACGCGGCTGTATTGCCTTTATGGGCCCTACTGGTGTTGGTAAAACAACCACAATCGGTAAAATTGCTGCCCAGCACGTATTGAAACATGGCTCTGAAGGTGTTGTATTAATTACAACAGACACCTATCGAATTGCTGCTCATGAACAACTGAGAACGTTTGGGCGTATTTTAAATGTTCCCGTTGAAGTTGTTAATGAGTATTCAGATTTAAATGAAGTGTTAGCAAAATACGCGCATTACTCTTTGGTATTGGTTGATACGGCAGGTATGAATCCAAGAGATTCTAATCTTGAGCGCCAATTGTTAATGATGAAACGAGCAAGGGCCAGCCTTAAGAAGTTATTAGTATTGCCTTGCACAAGCCAAAGACAAGTTCTGAAAACCGTGACTGAAATATATTCACAGGTGCAGCTTGATGGGTGTGTTTTAAGTAAGCTTGACGAATCAGCTTCACTTGGCGAAGCGATTAGTGTAGTTATTGAAGAAGGTCTTCCTGTTGTTTATATCGCAGATGGACAAAGAATACCTGATGATATCGAACCTGCTCGTGCTCATAACCTGATTAGTAGAGCTGTTTATACAGCAGAACACTACAGTCAGCTTTATGGGTCACTAAAGTATGGTAGTTAGTAAAATTATGTTATTACTGAAAGCGTTGCGCCAAACTATGTAGTACAGTTAGTTAGCGCAACTAACTTAAATGGTAAAGGTTGCTTAGACTATTTTTATGCAGACCAAAAACGGATATAACACATACTCCAAAAAAGCAACGCTCTCAATTGATGCGATTGTTGAACAATACGGGTATTTAGTGAAAAAAATTGCTTATCACCTATTGGCGAGATTGCCTGATAGTGTGGATATAGACGATTTGATTCAAGCTGGCATGATGGGGCTAATTGAGGCGTATAAACGCTTTGAGTCTACGAAAGGCGCCAGCTTTGAAACTTATGCGGGAATCCGTATTCGCGGTTCTATAATGGATGAGGTGCGAAAAACAGATTGGGCGCCTCGTTCAGTAAGACGAAATGGTAGAGCAGTTGCTAACGCCATAAAAGAATTGGAAGCGACCCTGGGACGAGAAGCTTCAGATATGGAAGTAGCAGCGCATATGAATATAGGGATGGATGAATATCATGAAATGATTCATTCATCTATGTCTACTCAGTTGTTTAGCTATGAAGAAATGCTAGACTCTGATACAAATAATCTAGATAGCGTTGAATCCGAAGTTGAAAATGCACCATATTCTTTAGTTGAAGAAGGCGGATTTCAAAATCAATTGGCAATAGAAATTGATAACCTACCGGAAAGAGAAAAGTTAGTTTTGTCACTTTATTATAATGAAGAACTTAACTTGAAAGAAATTGGTGCAGTGTTAGGCGTAAGTGAATCAAGGGTTAGTCAAATTCATAGTCAAGCGGCTATGAGATTGAAAGCTAGATTAAGCGATTGGCGAGATTAATTATGAGTTGTGTAATATTACCTTTAGGGTGTGGAGGTTGCATTGGATAAAAACATGAAGATCCTAATTGTTGATGATTTCTCGACAATGAGACGAATCATTAAAAACCTACTACGGGATTTAGGGTTTACCAATACAGTCGAAGCTGATGATGGGACGACTGCGTTACCCATACTTCAAGCCGGTACGATTGATTTTCTCGTTACCGATTGGAATATGCCAGGTATGACAGGGATCGAATTACTTCGTGCCGTGCGTGCAGATGAAAAATTGAAAAGCATTCCTGTTCTTATGGTAACGGCAGAGGCGAAACGTGACCAAATTATTGCTGCAGCTCAGGCTGGGGTGAATGGTTATGTTGTTAAGCCGTTTACTGCGGTGGCTCTCAAAGAAAAAATTGAGAAAATATTCGAACGAATAGATGCTGCGAAATAGGAAATGTAGATGTCAAAGATATTGGGATCTGGACTAGGGGATTTTGAAAATCTAGTTAAAGACGGCGCAGTTGAGCTTTTAAATTACATTGAAGTCGGTGACTTTAGTGGTGCAATTAAAAAGATTCAAGAGCTGAGCGAAGCCCGACATAATAGTTTCTATAACGAAGTGGGTTTTTTAACTCGAAGTTTGCATGATGCTATTCGTGATTTTCAGGTTGATTCAATGGACCTTGTTGTTGGTGAGGGCGGGAGCGAGTCTGTTACCAAAATTACTGATGCCTCGGATCGATTGAATTATGTTATCGAAACGACTAGTGCAGCTGCTAATAAAACCATGGATATGGTTGATAGTAGTGTTCCTGTCGCTAGCGAACTACAAAGCCAGGCGAGAGAGCTACGCAAAGACTGGAGTCGTTTGATTCAGCGAGATTTAACACCGCAAGAATTTAGAGACTTATACAAACGTATTGATGTCTTCTTATCGTATGCGGACGATAGTGCCACTACCTTGCATTCAAACCTCAACACAATTCTTCTAGAGCAAGGTTATCAAGACCTAACAGGTCAAGTTATCGCTAGAGTGAATGATTTAATTCGTGATGTAGAAGAAAAACTTGTGCATCTCGTTGCTGTTGCTGGACGCGTTGATAGTATCTCCGGAATTGAACACAAAGAGAAAGAGTCTGAACACGATGACACTCGTGGACATGGCCCAGCTATTAATAAACAAAACAACCCTGAAGTACTGAATAGTCAAGACGAAGTAGACGACTTGCTATCAAGTCTTGGTTTCTAGAAGGAGCTGAGGATGAGTTTCGAGGTCGATGAAGAGATACTACAAGATTTCTTGGTAGAAGCTGGTGAGATTCTTGAGCAGCTTTCCGAGCAATTAGTAGATTTAGAGCAAAATCCTGACGACAAGCAACTGCTTAACGCTATTTTCCGTGGTTTTCATACGGTAAAAGGTGGTGCTGGATTTTTACAATTAAATGCCTTAGTTGGTTGTTGCCATTATGCTGAGAACGTTTTTGATATTTTAAGAAACGGTCAGCGTAAAATAGATTCTGACTTGATGGACATTGTTTTGCAGGCGCTTGACGCTGTAAACGAAATGTTCGAGGTGGTTCGTTCTGGTGGTGAGCCAGAGCCTGCTTCACCAGAGCTGATTGCAGCGCTGGCTGTATATGCAAAACCGCCTACTGCAGAAGAGCTTGCTGCTCAGGACGACGACGCTGAAGAAGCTGAAGAAATTGTTGAGGACGAGGATGAGGTGGTAGAGGAGCCTGCGAAGGAAGAGCCTGCTGCAACGAACGAACCCGAAGATATTTCTGACGATGAATTTGAGTCTTTGCTTGATGCGCTTGGTGATGCTCCTGAAAAGACAGCAGATACTGCTAAAGCATCTGAATCCGATGCGAAAACAGATGATGAAATTACCGAAGATGAATTTGATGCCTTATTGGATCAGCTACACGGTAATAGCGCACCAGGAATTGATGATACGCAGAAAAGTGAAGCGGCAGCGCCTTCAGATTCCGATGAGATAACGGAAGATGAATTCGAAGCCTTATTAGATCAGCTTCACGGTGATGGCGCGCCATCTAAAAAAGATGAAAAAGTCGCCAGTGATTCAGCACCTGCTGACAATGAGTCAGACCTCATTACAGAAGATGAGTTTGAGTCTTTATTAGATACTTTGCAGAGCAAAGAGAAGTCTAAAAAAGAAGATAAACCGGCAGCTGAAGCAAAACCAAAGGCGACCTCAGAGCCAAAAGCGGCGCCTGCTAAGCCTAAAGTTGCACCAAAAGCAGCGGCTAAACCCGCTGAAGAGCCAGAGCATGTAAAAGAGAAAGTTGCTAATTCTCCTGTTACCCAAGAGGCCACGGTTCGTGTTGATACCAAGCGATTAGACGACATAATGAATATGGTCGGTGAGTTGGTGTTGGTTCGAAATCGACTTGTACGACTCGGCTTGCAAAGTGATGACGAGTCTATGGGGAAAGCGGTTTCTAATTTGGACGTGGTAACCGGTGACTTGCAAAATGCGGTCATGAAAACCCGAATGCAGCCCATTAAGAAGGTATTCGGTAAGTTCCCTCGAGTTGTTCGAGATTTGGCTCGTAACTTGAAAAAAGAAGTGAATTTAGAGCTTCGAGGCGAAGAAACAGATTTAGACAAAAACTTAGTTGAAGCCCTTGCTGATCCACTTGTTCACTTGGTTCGAAACTCAGTTGACCATGGTGTTGAAGCGCCAGATGTTCGTGAAGCGAAAGGTAAGCCAAGAGTTGGACATGTTGTTCTTTCTGCTGAGCAGGAAGGGGATCATATTCTACTGTCTATCGAAGATGATGGTGCCGGTATGGACCCTGATGTTCTTCGTCGTAAGGCGGTCGAAAAAGGCTTAATGGATGCTGATGCGGCTGAGCGTTTATCTGATGAAGAGGCGTTCAATTTAATTTTTGCACCAGGCTTCTCAACGAAAGTTGAGATTACCGATGTATCTGGTCGTGGCGTGGGAATGGACGTTGTTAAAACGAAAATTTCTCAGCTTAACGGTACGTTGCAGATTAAATCCGTATTGGGACAAGGTTCTCGATTTATCATTAAGGTGCCATTAACGTTAGCGATTATGCCGACTCTAATGGTGACATTGTCTGATCAGGCTTTTGCTTTCCCGCTGGTTAGTGTTAATGAGATTTTCCATCTTAACCTGAAAAAAACCAACGTCGTTGATGGTCAACAAGTTGTTGTTATTAGAGGGAAGACGCTACCAATCTTCCATCTTAAGAGCTGGCTGATCAAAAATAACGGCAGTGCAGAACTTCCATCCGAAGCTCATGTGGTTGTTGTGCAAGTTGGGATGAGTGAAGTCGGGTTTGTTGTTGATCAGTTGGTTGGCCAAGAAGAAGTGGTTATAAAACCATTAGGTAAAATGTTGCAAGGAACTGCCGGTATGGCTGGTGCAACAATAACTGGTGATGGTCGTATTGCATTGATTCTGGATGTACCTAGTATGCTTAAGTGTTACGCATCTAGGTAGTAAGTTACTCATTTAGGAGATGTGATATGCCTGTAAAGGTGCTGGTTGTTGATGATTCAGGCTTTTTTCGACGTCGTTTAGTTGAAATATTTGAGGCTGATCCTAGATTAACCGTTGTTGGTACGGCTAACGACGGTCGAGAAGCAATAGAAAAGGTACAATCTTTATCTCCTGATGTAGTTACTATGGATTATGAGATGCCAGTGTTAGATGGCATTGCCGCAGTAACTAATATCATGAAGCTAAAGCCGACTCCGGTTCTAATGTTTTCCTCATTAACGCATGAGGGAGCTAAGGTTACTTTAGATGCATTAGAAGCGGGCGCTGTCGATTTCATGCCAAAGAATTTTGAGGATATTTCTCGAGATTCGGCAATTGTTAAACGGGCATTAGTGGATCGTGTTTTAGCAGTAGCAAGAACGCGGTTTGCTGGAGATAGAAGGCCTGTTGCCGCTCTGGGTCCAAGAGAGGCTCCCAAGCCTATTGTGACCGAGCGTGGCGTTATTATTCCACGTATGAGGAAGCGAGTTAGTCTGGTTGCTATTGGTACCTCAACTGGTGGTCCAATGGCTTTGCAGGCTGTGTTGAGTAAGCTGCCTAAGGACTTCTCGGCGCCTCTTGTGTTGGTTCAACATATGCCCGCTGCATTTACCGGTGCGTTTGCTGAACGACTTAATAACATTTGTCAGATTACCGTGAAAGAAGCTAAAGATGGTGATCGTCTTCAACCAGGCGTTGCGCTTTTGGCTCCAGGTGGAAAGCAGATGATGATCGATCCTCGAAATGGAGGGTGTGTTCGCATCCTTGATGGCGATGAGCGACTAAACTACAAACCTTCTGTCGATGTTACCTTTGGTTCTGCTTCGAAGTGCTACCCTGGAAAAGTATTATCTGTCGTAATGACAGGTATGGGGGTTGATGGCAGAGAAGGTGCTCGGATGTTGAAAAACTCCGGTTCCAAAGTCTGGATACAAAGCGAAGAGTCTTGTGTTATTTACGGTATGCCTATGGCTGTCGAAAAGGCTAATCTAGCAGATGAAATTATTGATCTCGACCACATTGGTGAGCGTATAGCGCGCGAGGTTAGCTAGTGGATTTTGTGACTTTAGCAGGACTGTTGATTGCATTTAGCTCGGTACTGCTAGCAAATTGGTTAGGAGGAGGGGAAGTGATTCTTCTCCTTAACTTGCCATCCGCTATTATTGTTGTTGTTGGTAGTATTGGTGCTACATTAATTCAAAGTAGTATCCAAGAAGCCATCCGCGCTTTGGCTTTAATTAAGTGGAGCCTTTTCCCACCTGTTTACGATTTCAACACAGCCAGATCCACATTAAATAACTTAGCGCATAAAGCCCGCCGCCTTTCTTTGCTTGCTTTAGAATCAGATGTCGAATCATTAGGTAGTCAATTTTCTACGCGAGCGCTACAGATGGCGATAGATGGCACAGACCCAGATTTGCTCTCTGATCGACTGCATGATGATGCGGTTAGAATTCATGATAAGCGCATGAGAAGTATCTCATTTATTGAATCTATCGGGGGGTATGCGCCCACTTTAGGTATTATGGGTTCTGTACTTGGTTTGATTCAGGCGATGGCCAACTTAGACAGCCCAGAGGCACTAGGCCATGGTATTGCCGTTGCTTTTGTTTCAACGCTATACGGCCAAGGCTTTGCAAATTTGGTCATTTTTCCTATTGTCAAAAAGCTAACGGGTTATGTGGATAAAGAACTTCTTTATCATCAGCTTCTTATTGATGGTATTTGTGGTATTGCCGTAGGCAAACACCCATATCGTTTAGAGCTTGAGTTGAACGCTTATGAGTGAGAAATCATCTAGGGTGCCTAAGCGTCGTAGGGTGGTGGCTAAGTCATCAACCAAGGTTACGCAAGGGCGTGACAGGTGGATACTCTCTTATGCCGATTTCATTACTCTGCTGTTTGCCTTTTTTGTTGCTTTGTATTCACTCTCATTAAAAAACTCTGACGACGAGGCGCGTTTAAAAGAAACGCTGCAAGGCGTGTTTGATGCTGTTCAGAAGTCTATTAAGCCGATCAATATTGGTGAGCCCATTGTGGGGGAGCCAAAAGACAGTGAGATGGTTGAAGTAAAACCGATTCCGGCTGCAGTCCCTACTATTGAAGAAAATACATCCTCTGCGGTGTACTCTTTGTTGAGTCAGGTTGTAGAGAATCAATTTTCTGGCTTGCATGCGACAGGGCAAATATCCGTCACTGAATCTGCGGATTGGGTGAGCCTTGAGTTAAAGTCTGGCTTATTATTTGGGCAAGGTGAGTATGAGCTGACTAATGAGGCTGTCGCTTTGTTAATTCTCGTGGCAGATATCCTCAAAGCCTATCCTTCAGTCGTGTTAGTTGAAGGTAATACCGATGATTTACCTGTTAATTCTCGGCGTTTGGTGTCGAATTGGCATTTGTCTAGTTTGCGTTCTTCCTCTGTTGTGGATGAGTTGGTCTACCGGGGCGTAAATCCAACCATGATCGCTCCCATTGGTTTTTCTAGCGAACATCCTAAGGTGAGAAACACAAATGACTATGCTCGACAGCAAAATCGCCGTGTAATCTTACGAATTAGTAAGCGTAACGCTGATAATCTTCATGATTACTTGTTTCAATAGTATATTACTGTATATGATTGCAAGGAATTCGTAAGCAAAATAATAGCATAGGGTATCAGGGGAGTCAGAGTGCACATTTGGGCAGTGGCGAATCAAAAAGGCGGCGTTGGCAAAACGACTACAGTAGTTTCTTTGGCGGGCTTGTTAGCGGATGCCGGAAATCGGGTATTGATGATAGATCTTGATCCCCATGGCTCTTTGACGAGCTATTTTCGCTTCGACCCTGATTCAATTGAAAAAAGTGCTTATAGTCTTTTCCAAACGGCAGGAAAGATTCCCGCAGATTTGCCAGCTTCACTCATACTCGAAACTGGTCATCCCAATTTATCCCTTTTGCCTGCTTCTACTGCGCTGGCAACGTTAGAGCGTCATGCTCAATCACAAGGTGGTATGGGATTAGTTATTTCGAAAACCCTGGCTATATTGTGGGACGATTATGATTATGTATTAATCGACAGTCCTCCGGTGCTTGGGGTATTAATGATTAATGCGTTAGCCGCTTGTCAGCAGCTTGTTATTCCGGTTCAAACTGAGTTTCTTGCCATTAAAGGACTAGAGCGTATGGTGAGAACATTGACGATGATAAACCGCGCAAGAAAGCGTCCTGTTCCATTTTTAATTGTTCCTACTCTTTTCGACAGGCGTACTCAAGCATCTAACAAGAGCCTCAGAAATCTAAAGGATACTTACGAAGAGTTGGTTTGGCATTCTGTTATTCCAGTCGATACAAAGTTAAGGGATGCCAGTACAGCAGGTATAGCGCCTTCAGCTCTAGATCCTAATGCCCGAGGAATTAAGGCTTATGCAAGCCTGAAGGATTCTTTGCTGAACCCAGCGGGATAGTAACTGATTATGAAAGATACAAAGAACAAAGAGCAGAATATGATTGGTCCTCAAGTAGCTTTACAGCGCTACCTTGATGATCTTCTGCAAGACGCTACAACGGAATCCGTGAGTGAGGATATTGCTGAATCTGCTGAAGTAGAGTCAGAGGACGAGGTATCAGAAGATAGTGATTCTGACGTCGTTGAGTCTGAGGTTGTTGAGACTGAAGAAATCGAGCCTGAAGTGCCTGAACCTGAAGTTACAGCGTCTGAGTTCAGTGATGAAGATTTATTGTCGCTTGATGCTTCTTTCAAGGACTTTGAACAGGCTATAGCAAATTCGGAATCAGACTTGTCAACTGATGAGATTGCACCAAGTATTATTGAGCCAGAGCCAGAGCCAGAGCCAGAGCCAGAGCCAGAGCCAGAGCCAGAGCCAGAGCCAGAGCCAGAGCCAGAGCCAGAGCCAGAGCCAGAGCCAGAGCCAGAGCTAGAGCCGGTTAGTAAAATTTCGAAAACGGATCCTTTGCCTTGGGCAACGGGTCGGTTCGAATGCTTGTTGTTTTATGTTGGTGGCCTGAAAATGGCGGTTCCTCTTGTTGAGCTTGGGGGAATCTTCCAAAGCGGAAGTGACAAGCTAACATCCATATTCGGTCAGCCAGACTGGTTTATGGGCGTCGCGAATGTTGGTGATTTTAATCTTCGCACAGTTGATACTGCTTTATGGGTTATGCCTAATCATTACGAAGGTGACCTAAAAGAGCATTTTAAGTTTGTTATTCAGTTAGATCGCTCTGATTGGGGAGTGGCTTGTGAACGTGTTGCAGAAGCGATTACGCTCGAACCATCTCAAGTAAAGTGGCGAAGTGATAGAAGTAAGAGACCTTGGCTTGCTGGTACAGTAATTGATCATATGTGTGCCATACTAGATGTACAGGGTTTTATTGAATTGTTGGATGACCCCAAAAATGGGTTTAAAGCCGCGCTTAAATAATTGTAATGATCATTTTTGATCTTTGGAGATGAATAATGGCAACTACTAGCATAGCGCTAAAAAGCGCAAACCAATCAGAAGATCCAATGTTGCAGTGGGTAACATTCCGCCTAGAAAATGAAATCTATGGTGTAAATGTTATGCAAGTCAAAGAGGTTTTACGTTACTCTGAGATTGCTCCGGTACCTGGTGCACCTAACTTTGTTTTAGGCATTATTCATTTACGCGGCACAGTTGTGACGGTTATTGATACTTGCCAACGGTTTGGTCTGCCTTCTGGCGAAATCACGGATGCAACGCGCATCATGATTCTTGAAGTTGAGGGTCATGTGATCGGAATTCTGGTCGATGCCGTTTCTGAAGTGGTTTATTTACGCCAATCAGAGATAGAGCCATCACCAAATGTTGGGAATGACGAATCATCTAAGTTTATCCAAGGTGTTTGTCATAAAAATGATATTTTACTTATTCTGGTTGATTTGGATAAATTGTTATCTGAAAATGAGTGGTCTGAAGTTGGGTCAATGTAATTTAAGGTTGTTGTACTAGATGGAATCTCAATGGTTATTTAACCTCTTATTAATGCTCCAGTTTGTGATTCTGATCGCGGTAGTTGTTTGGGCGTATAGGCTTTCAAAACGATTGGCGCGGATGAAGCTTCAACATGCCGAGGCGGAGTTGAGTCAAAAAAAGCAAGTGCAAGTACTTGCTTCTGGTTCTATTGGTATGGGGCGTCGTTTAGTAGCCATTGAGAAAAAGCTAAACTTGGCTGTTGAGAAGCAATCCGAGATTTTATCAAAGGAAGGTGGCGTCTCGTACAATCGCGCTATGGAGCTTTTGGAAATGGGCGCGACCATTGACGATTTAGTATCTAAATGTGGTTTGATCCGTGCTGAGGCTGAATTGATTAGCCTGTTAAAGCAAGAGTCTCGCCGTAATTCAGATTACCACTGATGATCTTTGATTTTGTGAGCAAAAGCGATAACTTCTGCGACAGCAAGATAGAGAGATTCAGGTATTTCTTCTCCTAGCTCCAAAGTACTGAGCATTTCAACAAGTTCAGGGCTTTGGTGCAGCAAGACGTCATTTTCTTTGGCGACTGACATTATTTTTTCTGCTAATAGACCACTCCCTTTAGCGATCACTTTTGGTGCTGCACTAAAATCATATTTTAAAGCGACGGCTTTTTGCATTAGGTCCTCACATCGATTAAAGAGTGTGTTTTAAGCGCACTGTCTTTTTCTTTATCCAGTTTTGCTTGAAAGGCATCTAGCCTTTCTACTTCTATGTCTTTGTCCGTTAATCGCTGTTTCAAAAGAGACATATTTTTTTGTAGCTTTTGTACAGTGTCTGGGTCTTCGGCTGCAAATAAAACCCCGACTTTGTTTGCCTGAATACTGGCTCGTGCATCGAACCGACCAGTTTCTTCGAAATCAAACTTGAGTTTTACCAACCAGCGCCTGTCTTGTTTAGATTGTTCTTCACTGCTTGCATCTTTATTTATTTCGATTTGAACGAAACTAGGAGTTTGGCCGTTTTTAATTGGCAGTTCTATGTGCAGTGGATAGGTTGGTGTAGTGATTTGGTTTGGATCTGAAAAGTGGCGTAATTGGCTCGTTGTTATGCGTTCAATAGCATTGGCAATTTGTTCAGTTGGTATGCTTCCAAGGCGCAATGCGCCTGTATTCTCTTGCACGTCTTTTAGGCG
Source organism: Marinomonas sp. FW-1 (assembly GCF_005222245.1). Lineage (NCBI taxonomy): Bacteria > Pseudomonadati > Pseudomonadota > Gammaproteobacteria > Oceanospirillales > Oceanospirillaceae > Marinomonas > Marinomonas sp. FW-1. Next base: position 1,012,528 of record NZ_CP025987.1, read on the forward strand.
GGATAAATTGAGTTTTATGTCCGCAGGAATTTGAGTTTTGTTGTCACTAGCCAGTAACGATTCCGAAAAGACACCGCTGGTCTGAAGGGCTTGCTTCATTGTATCCGGTGACGTGGTCAGTGCTCCTAGGTTTGGGAAACTTTGAATAAGTTGTCTCAGGGCCTGTTGTGTTTTGGGTGGTAAGTTGGCTGATGATGTCTCGTTAAGAGTATGCAATTGTTTGACGAGCTGAGACATGTCTGCGAGCGAAAGTTGCCTTGGGAGACTCTGCTTAAGCGCTTCTGCTTGGGTAGAAGGGATGGTTGAGGTGTTCGCTTTTGCCGGTAATACTTGCAGGTTGTTATTGGCATCAACCATAACTCTAATCACATCGCCTTTTTTTAGTGGCGTTTGGCTCAATATAGGAAACTCAGTTTTTCCATCTGAGACGGTTGCCACTTGAGGGGGGGTCGGGCTGACCATTGCTGTGGGCTGTGGTGCGGTATTGGCTGGACGCAGTGGTACATTGAGTGTCGGTGTGTTTGCCGCTTGGCTGGGCGCTTGGCTTGATGCGGCAGTTTGGGGGCTTGTTGTCTGATTTGTGGTCTGATTTGTTGTGTTGGTTTGCGGAGCTGGAGTTTGAGTGTTAGTAGCTGGTGCAAGTGACGTGGTTGATTGATTGGGTGGTGTCGCAGGCGTCGCTGAGGTAACGGTTAAATTGACAATGCGAGACGCTAGCATAAGATTATCAGCTTGCTTAACCGTAGGGGTATTTGCGCCTGTAAGGGTTTTGCTGGATGAGTTTTCAACTGGAATAGACAGGGAGGCTTGCTGCAAGTTGGTTCTGTTTAATTTTGCGTTTTGGATATCGCTAATATCGATTGGAGTGCCAGTATTGATTAGGGTGAATGGTTGTTGTGCGCTGGTTGCAAATAACAGTTGTGCTGGTTTGCCTTGGAAGTTTAGCGACTCACTACCCTGAAATTTAATTAAGCTAAGGCTTTCTATTAATTTGATTTCACCCATTAATTTCGCAAGAGTGGCTGAGTTTCCTACGGCGTTATTGCTGCTGATGTTGGCGTTGCCCTGCTTACCTGATGAAGCATTTATCATAGATTGTATGTCAGAGATCATGTCGCCTGCCTATAAAATGTGATGTTAGAGCCTATCAGTTTGTTCTTTTAGGAACGATTCTCATATAATGTCTGAAGTCTTTGTTTAACGAAACCATATCGTTAAACAGTATAGATAAACAGCGTAGCCAAAGAATGGTAACCTTTACTTTCATATCGGCCGAATTAGGTAAATCTTTTGCAATCTTCTGCTTCTTTAACAATATCAGACCTTTGGATAGAGCGAGGGGAAAGAGACTTATGCAAAGACTTTTCTTTTTCTGCTCAATCAGGAGAGGTTGTGCGTATTTTAGGAGAGAACGGTGCTGGTAAGAGTTCGTTGTTAAAAGTCATTGTGGGTGTTATTTCTCCACTTGAAGGCACTATCGTCTATTTGGGCGAGGATGTCACTTTAGACAGAGCGCCGTTGCTGCAAGATGCAATCTATATTGGCCATTCGGTTGGTGTCAAAAGTCTACTGACTGTGGCGGAAAATATTCGCAGGTATTGTCCTACTGTGTCCCCAGAAGCTTTGTCTGCTGTATTGAAGAAGTTGGATTTGCTGGATCATATGAATGCATTCGCGAGCACATTATCCGCAGGGCAGCTACGTCGAGTGGCATTGGCGCGTTTATGGTTGACTGACAAAACACTTTGGTTATTGGATGAACCTTTTGCCGCTTTAGATAGCACTGCGATTGCTCTATTGGAAGAGCGTATTCGCTTACATGTGTCGTCTGGTGGTTTGGTCGTATTAACCACTCATCAGGCGTTGCGATCTTTACCATGCCGTGATGTGGCTTTGATGTCATGACATATACTTCTTTTTTAGTGTCAGAATTTTTGCTGTTATGGCGTCGAAAGCAGGATGTTATTAACGCGCTGTTGTTTTTTGTTATTGTCGTTACCTTGTTCCCTCTAGGCGTCAGTTCGTCAGCTGAATTTTTAGCGCCAGCTGCAGGCGGAATTATTTGGTGTGCAGCTGTCTTAGCCATAATGATGGCTGTAGAGGGGATGTTTAAAGAAGATTTTCGCGATGGCTCCTTAGAGCAGTGGGTCGTCAGTGGTCTTTCTCTTCCGGTATTGGTCTTGTTGAAAGTGGTGGTGCAATGGCTGGTTGTTATTGTGCCTCTGCTCGCCATGATGCCGATATTGAGTGAAATGTTGTATTTATCGGATGCAAGCTTTTGGGTGCTTATCATGACGTTTCTGTTGGGAACGCCAAGCTTGTTTTTAATTGGTGTGATTGGCGCCGCCTTGACCGTTTCTTTAAGGCAGGGCGCGATGTTGGTCATGTTGTTGATATTACCCTTTTACTTGCCAGTGATTATTTTTTCGACATTAGCAATACAGGCAGCAGAAGCCGGTTTGCCGTATTCTGGGCAGTTGGCATTGTTGCTGGCTATGTCCTTATTGTCTTTAATACTATCGCCTTTTATGGCAGCGATTGCGATCAAAGCGGGTGCAGGCTGATGAACTGGATGTGGTTTCATAAATTGGGTTCACCCAAATGGTTTTTCTTTCGCACTAAAGCTTGGGCCTTGCCTTTATTTAGTTTGGGCTGCGTTGGCCTCATTGTTGGTTTGATATGGGGGCTGGCTTTTGCCCCGGCAGATTATCAACAGGGGAACAGTTTTAGAATTATCTATATGCACGTGCCAGTGGCGATACTCGCTCAATCGTGTTATTTCGCGTTAGGTGTTGCAGGCTTTGTGTTTCTTGTTTGGCAGATGAAGATAGCGCCTATCTTTATCAAGGCAATGGCACCGGTCGGTGCGATTATGGCTTTGATCGCGTTGGTGTCTGGCGCCATTTGGGGAAAACCAACGTGGGGAACTTGGTGGGTCTGGGACGCAAGATTGACCTCTGTGTTGGTATTGTTTTTTCTCTATATGGGAATTATTGCCCTGCAAAAGGCTTTAGACGATCCGGTTTTAGCCAATAAAGCCGTGGCGGTGATCAGTGTAGTTGGGCTAATTAATTTGCCCATTATTAAGTATTCTGTCGTGCTGTTGGAAACGCTGCATCAAGGGCCAACGTTCACGCTTACTAAAAAACCAGAAATGCCTCCTGAGATGTGGTTACCCTTGCTTGTTTGTATGATTGGTATGTGTTTTTTCGTGGCAGGTTTGGTTATCTGGCGAATGCAGTCAGAAATATTGCAACGTGAACATAGAACCAGCTGGGTGAGGGAAGAGGTGATGAAAAATGGCCTTTAGTAGTGTTGGCGAATTTTTATCGATGGGAACTCACGGCCTATACGTTTGGTCTGTTTATGGCTTTAGTGGTTTGGTGCTAACTTGGTTAGTTTGGGACACCTTATTTACACGTCAGAAAACTCGGGATCGACTACGTAAACGCTTTATGAGGAATCAAACTCGCTAATGCATCCAGTTAGAAAAAAACGTCTATTCGTCATAAGTGCGATTGTATTGATATTGGGCGCTGCTGTGACACTAGTCATGTATGCCCTCCAGCAAAATATTAATCTGTTCTATTCACCAACCCAAATCGTCATGGGGGAAGCGCCACGCAACGCGACTATACGAGCGGGTGGTATGGTGGTGAACGGCAGTGTAAAGCGTCATTCAGAAACCTTGGCGGTTGTGTTTGAAACAACCGATTTTCAGCACACCATTACTATCGAATATCGCGGCATTTTGCCGGATTTATTTCGAGAAGGTCAGGGGGTAGTGGCTCAAGGGCAGTTAAATGATGATGGCGTATTTATCGCAACGGAAGTGTTGGCAAAGCATGACGAAAAATACATGCCTCCGGAGGTGTCTGAGGCTGTGAAGAATGCTCAGAGTGCTATGGGTGAGACGAAAGTAAACTCGCAATCTACTTATTAATTTAGGCTGTTTATGTTCCCTGAAATTGGTCAATTTTCTCTGATATTGTCGTTATTTTTTGCTCTTTCGCTCGCTTTTGTCCCCCTGATTGGTTACTGGAGAGGAAATCGACTTTTATTGGAAACAGCACGCCCACTGACTTTTATTATGTCTGCGTTGGTGTTGGTAAGCTTTATTACACTAAGTTGGTCATTTTTAAGCGATGATTTCTCTGTGCTGTATGTGGCCCAAAATTCCAATAGCCAGTTGCCTGTTTGGTACAAGTTTAGTGCTTTGTGGGGTGGGCACGAAGGGTCATTGCTGCTTTGGGTGTTGATATTGTCTGGTTGGTGCTCTGCCGTAGCGTTCAAGATAAAAACCTTGCCTGAGGATGTCGGACCTGTGGTGCTATCTGTGCTAGGCATGGTTAGTCTAGGTTTTTTATCCTTTTTGCTTTTTACGTCTTCGCCTTTTGCGCGCTTACTGCCAGATAAGCCTGTGGATGGCGGAGACCTGAACCCTTTGTTGCAAGACTTTGGGCTGATTGTCCATCCTCCTGTTTTGTACATGGGGTACGTGGGGTTCTCTGTGGCATTCGGCTTTGCCGTGGCCGCGCTAATTACGGGTAATTTAAATGCGTCTTGGGCACGTTGGGCAAGGCCTTGGACTGCTGCGTCGTGGGCGTTTTTGACCTTAGGGATTACGCTGGGTAGCTGGTGGGCTTATTACGAATTAGGTTGGGGTGGCTGGTGGTTTTGGGACCCAGTAGAAAATGCCTCGTTTATGCCTTGGTTAGCGGGAACTGCGCTGTTGCATTCCCTTGCTGTCACAGAAAAGCGTGGTGTATTTAAAAGCTGGACTGTCCTACTGGCGATTTTTACTTTTAGTCTTTCACTGCTTGGTGCGTTTTTGGTTCGCTCTGGTGTATTAACCTCGGTGCACTCTTTTGCGGCCGATCCGACTCGCGGTGTTTTTATTCTCGTTTTACTTTTGGTGCTCGTCGGTGGCAGTTTGTTGTTGTATGCCATCCGTGCAGCCGAGGTGCGTTCGAGCGTTTCCTTTGGGGCTTCGGGACGAGAAGCTTGGTTATTGCTGAATAATATTCTACTGACGGTTCTGACATTGACCGTTTTGTTGGGCACTTTGTATCCACTGATATTTGACGCCTTAAACTTAGGTAAAATATCAGTGGGCGCGCCCTATTTTAATAGTGTGTTCACGCCAATTGCGCTGCTGCTGATGGTGTTTATGGCGGTAGGGCCTTTGTCAAAATGGCATCAGACTAAATTAAGTGTATTTTTAAAGGTCTGTAGCATCGCGCTTATTGTGGCTGTGTTATCGGCTGGTGGCATTGTTTATCGTTATGATTTTGGTGTCATTGCTTGGCTTAGTTTAGCTGTGGCATTTTGGGTGGTGTTTTTATCTTGTGCGGATTGGTTTGGTAAAGTGTCTGCGGGAACAAAAGGCATTATTCCTCGTGCACGACAATTGCCAAGAAATTACTATGGCATGATATTGGCTCATCTTGGCATGGTTGTCACACTAGTGGGGATCGTTTTGGTTAGTGTGAACAGCCATGAGTCTATGCTGCGATTATCTACTGGCGATAAAGCAACTGTGGCAGGCTATGATTTTATGTTCGATCGCATAGAGCAGGTTTCTGGTCCTAACTACTTATCGAGTAAAGGGCAATTTACGGTCTATAAATCTGGCAAAGTCGTTGCCATTCTCCATCCGGAAAAGCGCTTCTTTACAACTCGTCAGCAAGTGATGACTGAAGCCGCTTTGGATGCGGGGTTTACTCGTGACTTGTATGTTTCCTTGGGCGAGAGATTGGATGATTCTGCTTGGGGAGTGCGGATTTACGTTAAGTCCTTTGTGCGATGGATCTGGCTAGGTGGGTTGTTGATGATGGTCGGTGGTTTGTTAGCCGCTTTCGACAAACGCTATCGAAAACGAGCGGGAGCCTAGTTATGCGTAAGTTTTTACTTTTTGTGCCATTCGTGCTTTTTTTGGTATTAGGTGTCGTTTTATATCTTCAACTAGGCAAAGATACACAATATATGCCTTCTGCCTTGATTGGAAAATTATTGCCTGAGTTCACCTTGGTGTCTTTGCAAGACGATCAAGTTTATACCAAAGACGATTTGCCAAAGGGGGCTTATCTCATTAATTTTTGGGGGACTTGGTGCCCTGCGTGTCATGTTGAGCATCCTTTTTTGATGGAGTTGGCCGAATCTGGTGTGCCTATTATTGGCATCGACTATAAAGACCAGAAAGCCCCAGCGGAACAATGGTTAGAGCAAAAAGGCAATCCTTATCAATTGGTTTTGATGGATGAGCTAGGTAACTTTGGTGTGGATATGGGCGTTACGGGTGCTCCTGAAACCTTTGTTGTTGATAGTTCTGGCGTGGTGGTCTATCGACATCAAGGCGTGGTCAATGCCGAGAACTGGCCTGAACTGAAAGGGTACATGAAATGATGCTGCTAAAAGGTGTTGCCCTATCTGTCGTGATGTTCCTTTCTGTGTCGACTTTTGCTCAAGAGCAAATGGCATTTAGTTCTGAATTGAATAAAACCCGTTACCAAAGTTTAGTGGAAGAGCTGCGCTGCCCGAAATGTCAGAACCAAAGTTTGGCGGATTCAAACTCTGGCATTGCGGTTGATCTGCGGGAGTTGGTTCATCAATTAATTGAGCAAGGTAAAACCGATCAAGAGGTTGTGGATTACATGGTCGCACGCTACGGAACTTTTGTTTTGTATCGACCGCAGCATTCTTCCGCTACGTTTTTGCTCTGGTATGGGCCATTTATTCTGCTTGGATTGGGGATCTTAGCCTTTGTCTATGTAGTTATGGCAAATCGTAAACGACGAGGGCGCGCTTTATGATGATTGCGTATTTGGCCATGGCCAGCCTGCTAGTATTGAGTCTGGTGTATCTTTTTGGTTCGCTGACTCATCGTAGAGACAGAGGCGCTGAGGTTAGGCAAGCATTTGCTTTGGTTCGTCGAGAGGAAATAGCGCAGGAGCAAGAGGCTGGTCGCTTAACGGCCAGCGAAGCATCACAGCTTTTGCAGGATATCGATCATGAAGTGCGTGTCGTCAAAAGCAAAGAGCGGTTTTCTTTTTCAACTGACACCTCTTTTGCGCGTTGGATTATGCTGGGGGTGATGGCGGTAACTGTTTTAGGCAGCGTGAGTCTTTATCAACAGATGGGATATTCGAAAGAGGTGCTTTTTACACAAGATTTGCAAAAGCAGCAATTAACGCCAGAAAAAATAACTGACTTTTTAATGTATCGTAGCGCGCGTTATGACAGAGTAGAGGATTGGTATTATCTTGCAAATGACTATCTTGAAGCTGAACAATACCAAAATGCTGTTATCGCTTTTGAAACCGCATTAGAAAAATTGCCAAGAAACGCGGAAAACCGTGTCAGCTTATTGGTTGAGTATGCGCAGGCTATTTTTTATGCAAACGGTGGTCAAAGCTCGGACAAAATGCTAAAGGTTGTAGACGCTGTTCTTCAGGTTGAACCAACTCAGCCCACCGCGCTGGATTTGAAAGGCGTAGCTGAGTTTGCGAAAGGGCACTACTTAGGCGCGGTATTAGCGTGGCAAGAAGCGATTCGTTATAGCGCGCATTCTCAAGAGCGTCTGGCGTTGCTATCGGCAATAGGCAAGGCGCGTGAATTAGGCCGTATTGATTATCAGCAATTAGCGCCTATTATTACAGATCAGTTAGCGGTAAAAATAACTTGGGATGCCAGTAAGCTTCGCTGGCACCAGGATGATGTTTTATTAGTTTATGCCGTATTGAAAGGGCAGACCATGCCCATTGCGATACAAAGACTATTTCCTGAAGATTTAGATCGTCCGGTGTTATTAACTAACCTTGATTCCTTGATGCCAACGGTGACGCTGGCAGAAGCCGATAAAGTGGATTTGGTCGTTAAGCTCGCCAATATAAATGACGATGATCTTACAAAAGGCCAAATTATTGGTATGAAACGAGATTTATTGGTAAATCATAACGAGATTTTCGTAATCAACGTAGCCTTGTAATTGAATCCTAAGCCGCTTCGCTTGATAATAAGGTCAACATTAATTGATGCAATTCGGAATATGCAATGGAATTTAGCTTACGTGAGTGGCTGATCTTAATTGGGGTCGTCATTATTGTCGTTATTCTTATAGATGGATTTCGTCGATATAAAAAAAGCAATGAACTTTCACAAGCTGAAAGTGATTTCACTGATTTTGATGAATCAGACGATGACGAGATACTGCAAAAAAGATCGCCTGTTGGTTACAGTAAAGCGTCTGTAAAGGGACGAAGTGCAGATTTACAAGACCCGATAAGCAACGCGTTCGAGAATGCTAGGAAGACAGCTAAGCAGCCGTTAACCGATGTTCCTCATAAAGTGGATTCTGGTCCAGAGATGTATCGTGATGACGAGATGCACCTTGATGAGCTGGCATCATTAGTTCCTGAACGAGACTTTGGCGATTCGGCTGTATCAGAGCAAAATTATGCAGATGATGGATTTTATGAGCAAGATGATCTTGATTTAGATTTTGCAGGTGACGAGCGCAATGAAATCGCAGACACTGAAATGCACGAAGATTACGAGCGCAGCTATTCAGAAGTCGACATTGATCAAGTAACGCCAAACAGTGTTTTAGAAGAAGATGAGCAAGAAACGAATGATGTCGCTGAAATCGAAGAAGTGATCGTCATTAATATTTTTGCGCCAGAAAATGAAAGCTTCTCTGGCATGGAGTTGCTTCAGTTGATTCTAAATTGTGGCATGCGCTATGGTGAAATGGATATTTTCCATCGCCATGAAGATGGCTTCGACCGTGGTCGAGTACAGTTCAGTATGGCGAATGCCATTGAGCCGGGTACGTTTGATCTAGACACTATGGGTGAAAGTGATTGCCCAGGAGTGAGCTTCTTTATGGGCTTGCCAGGTCCGAAAAACAGCATGAAAGCGTTTGATTTCATGTTAGAAACCGCTCAAACCTTAGTGCGTAATTTGGGTGGGGAGTTGCGTGATGAAAGACGCAGTCCAATGAGTGAACAAACCATTGCCCATTGTCGTCAGCGAATACGTGATTTTGAACGTCGACGATTGATGCGCAGCAAACAGTGATTACATCAAGGCCCTAAGGGGCCTTGGTTGCTTTAGACCAGCTAAAAAATTCAATTCGAGTTTATTTACATATGACCCAAGAGACAAACATGATGCATCAGCAGATGCTGGACATGATTCAGCAGCTTAATGACTACAGCTATGCTTACCATGTAAAAGATGCGCCAATTGTACCTGACGCAGAATACGACCGCATATATCGCCAGCTTCAAGAGATAGAAACCGAGCATCCTAATTGGATTCAGCCAGATTCACCGACCCAGCGAGTTGGCGAAAAACCAGACAGTGGTTTTGCTAATGTGGCCCATACGGTGCCTATGCTGTCTTTGGACAATGCCTTTGATAACGAGTCTTTGTCTGATTTTGATCAGCGAATTCGTAAATTGCTCAAAGTTGATCATATAACCTATTGCTGCGAACCTAAACTGGATGGTTTGGCGATTAGTCTGCGTTATGAAGAGGGGCGTTTGGTTCGAGGCGTGACCCGTGGCGATGGTTTGTCTGGGGAAGATATCACTTCGAACATAAAGACTATCTATTCTGTACCAATGAAGCTACGCACCAGTACGCCACCTGCGGTATTAGAAGTTCGTGGCGAAATTTACATGCCAAAAGAAGGTTTTGAAAAGTTGAACGCCTTGGCTGTTGAGCAAGGTGAAAAGACATTTGTTAACCCTCGAAATGCGGCCGCAGGCAGTTTGCGTCAACTTGATCCAAAGATTACCGCTAAACGCCCCTTAGTTATGTGTGCCTATTCAATTGGCTATGTGGAAGGTTGGGATCAGCCTAAAAGCCATTACGAAGGTTTGCTGCAGTTGAGTGAGTGGGGCTTTCGTATCAATGATCTGATGGCAAAAGCCGAAGGCGCGCAAGGCTGTATTGACTATTATGAAATGCTCAATGAAAAGCGTGTTGATTTATCTTATGACATAGATGGTATTGTCTACAAAGTGGATCAAATTGCTCTGCAGAATCAGTTGGGCTTTATTGCGCGAGCACCACGCTGGGCAATTGCCAGAAAGTTTCCAGCACAAGAAGAAATGACCCGAGTATTGGGTGTCGACTTCCAAGTGGGTCGTACAGGAGCGATTACGCCAGTTGCGCGTTTGGAGCCAGTATTTGTTGGTGGAGTAACCGTTTCTAATGCCACCTTGCATAACAAGGATGAAATTGCGCGCTTGGGGGTGAAAATAAACGATTTTGTTGTTGTTCACCGCGCTGGTGATGTGATTCCCAAGGTTGTTCAAGTGGTGTTGGATAAGCGCCCTGACAATGCCACAGACGTTATTTTTCCTGAGGCGTGCCCTGTTTGTGGTTCGGACTTGGAACAAGTGGAAGGCGAGGCCGTGATTCGTTGTACCGGCGGCTTGGTTTGTGGCGCGCAGTTAAAAGAATCCCTAAAGCATTTTGTCTCTCGTAAAGCCATGGACATAGATGGCCTTGGCGATAAATTGATTGAACAGTTGGTTGACCAAGAGCTTGTTAAAACGCCGGTCGATATTTTTACTCTCGCGGAGAAAAAAGACACCTTATTGTCCATGGAGCGCATGGGTCAAAAATCAGTAGAGAAACTGTTGGCTTCTATCGAGGCTGCTAAAAACACGCAATTTAATCGCTTTATCTATGCGTTAGGCATTCGTGAAGTGGGCGAAGCGACAGCACGAGCGTTAACTAGTTACTTTACTGAGTTGAACGATTTGATGGCAGCGGATCAAGAAGCCTTGGTGGAAGTTGAAGATGTTGGTCCTATTGTTGCTCAGCATGTGCATGTATTTTTTGAGCAGGAACTTAATCGAGAAACCATTAAAGGTTTGTTAGAAGCTGGCGTTGTTTGGCAGAAAAAGCAACAGATCTCTGCTGATGAATTACCTTTGTCAGGTAAAACTTATGTTGTGACTGGCTCCCTAACTCAGTTTAGCCGTGACCAGGTGAAAGATAAGCTGCAAGCATTGGGCGCAAAAGTCAGTGGCTCTGTGTCAGCGAAAACAGACTGCTTAGTGGCTGGTGAAAAAGCAGGTTCTAAACTCACCAAGGCACAGTCTCTTGATGTGCCTATTATTGATGAAGAAGGCGTTATTGCCTTGCTTAATCAACATGGAGCAATTTAATTGGATACTTTAATACCCTACGATTCGTTAGCTGCAGACACACTGGCAACCATTTTGGATGACATTGTATCTCGTGATGGTACGGATTATGGCGATTATGATCTATCGGTTGCGCAGAAGCGTGAACAAGCTTTGAGAGCATTGCGAAATGGGGAGGCTGTGTTGTTGTTTGATACAGAGAGCGAAACCATTAAGATGATTCCGAAAAGTGATTTAAGTAACTACGATCTTTTTTAAGATCGTAGTTACGTTTGATTAAATTATTCTTCGACGCAATCACGAATACAATGATTGATATTGTGATCCATGGCTCTGGATGGGTCTTCTCCCATATTGCGACCCACTACTTTTGCGGGTACACCAGCCACAGTGGTGTGATGCTCAACGGGTTCTAACACCACGCTACCAGCGCCGATTTTTGCGCCTTCGCCGATTTCAATATTGCCAAGAATTTTTGCACCTGCACCAATCAATACACCCGAACGTATCTTAGGATGACGATCGCCGTGCTCTTTCCCTGTGCCGCCTAGAGTGACGGATTGCAAAATAGAGACGTTATCTTCAATGACGCAAGTTTCACCCACTACAAGCCCTGTGGCGTGGTCTAACATGACGCCGCAGCCGATTGTTGCCGCAGGGTGAATATCCACGCTAAAAACCATAGACATTTGGCCCTGTAGGTACAAAGCTAAACTTTTACGATTATTCTTCCACAGCCAGTTTGCCACTCGATGTGTTTGTAAGGCGTGGAAACCTTTAAAAAATAGCAAAGGTGTTGTAAGAGTGTCGCAAGCCGCATCGCGTTCTTTTATTGCTAAAATATCTTGCTCGATGCAGCGTACAATGCCAGAGTTAGTATCTGCCATAGCTTCTTCGAATACTTCACGGAGCACCATAGCGGGGATGGAGATGCTGTCGAGTTTGCTAGCAAGTAAAAAGCTCAATGCCGAACACAGTGATTCATGACGTAAAATAGTGGTATTAAAATAGCTGGCTAAAATCGGCTCATCTTGTGCGAGCTTTTCTGCTTCAGCTTGCATAGATTGCCATAGATTGTCAGAAGTCACGGCATGATGCATTGATGTACTCAAGGGGTATTCACCTATATTGATTCATGTTTAGAATGTAGGTTATAGGGTTAGGGTTAAACAATACAAGGGGTAATAGTAATATTGCCTAAGAAAGATTGGAGATAGCATGTCTAAGAAAAATGTTGCTGATGCGTTGCATATTTTTTATGAATTAAACGAGGCGTTTTCTGATGCTTATTGGGAAACCAATGACATTAATCAGAAAGACCGTTTTTTTGCGATGAAGGGTATCTTACAAGATGAATTGGATGAGTTGCATAAATTGAGTCTACAAGACCATGTTTATCCATACGAGCCAATAAACCCCAGCTTGCTGCAATTAAGTGATAAGTTGCGAGCTTTGTTACCAGAACTGAATAATTACATCATTCGCCCGCAAACTTCCAACCGATTTTTAGCGCTTATTCCAAGTGCTTGTGCGCTTTTTGAATCGTAATCTTGATGTGGTTTGTGTTGCACTGCATTGAAACGCGCGAGTGCGTTTCAATGCAGTAGAGTTAGGTATTTTGGCTGCGTTTCAGGTCTCGGATTATAAAACGGCTTGGGTGCAGCTTGTGGCTTATTTGTTGCTCTAAAGGCGAGGGGGTCCCTGTAATTAAGCTGGCAATATAACTGCCACTCAGAGGGGTCGAAATCAAGCCTCTCGAACCATGTCCAATATTAATAAATAACTGTGTTATCGGCTCTGCTATGTCATTACTTTGCCACTTAGCATTTCTGCTGAGGGTTGAATATGCCTGCTGATAACTTGATTCTGATTGAACAGGTCCAACAATCGGCGTGTAATCAGGAACCGCGCATCGGAACGACACTCGTCCACCACAATCTTCCGTATTAAACGTCTCTTTAGGTAACAAAAGCAGGCTTTCTAAAATGGCCAAGTTCCGTTTATGTCCTTCTTCTCTTACTTGTGTGTCTTGGTCTTTTAGGTCGTAAGTAGAGCCAAAGTGCAGTAGGCCATTTATCGAAGGTGAAACATAGCCAAATTCACAGAGTACCTTATCAAAGTCTGTTTTGTCTGCCGACTCTCCTATGGCTTCGCAAGCCGCTTTGGCTTTTTCAAGATCAATAAATGAGACTTGTCCTCGAATAGGGTAATCGGGTGTGTTGGGTGTTACCCCCAGAGCTTTGGTGTCATTGGCGGTACATAGGACGACATGTGAAAATACCGAGTTATTGTCTCCAGACTGTGCTTGCCATCCGGTAATTTTATCGGTTGTCTTGATTGGGGAAAGGCCTTCGAGCTTGGTGTTTAAGCTGACTTTAATATTGTCATGAGACAACAGCTTCTCGCAAAGTCGCGTAAGCACAACCCAGCCGGATAATGGTAAGAACAAACTGCCTACTCTGTCTTTTGAGGCTTGCAAGATAGCTTCTGGATAAAGTTTATCGTTTAATAATTTTTCAAATCGCTCGGCTTCTTTATCGTGTTTTGGGATTTGTATTAATCCACAAGCATCCCAAAATTGTTTGCTGTCGTCCAAGCGAGTGTACAGACGATGAGCATGCAAATAAGCGGATAAGTAAAAGCGATTCACAGGCGTATCTTGTGAGGCTAATTTAGGATACAGCATGCCTTGAGGGTTGCCAGACGCTCCGCCAGCGATGCAGTTGCCTTGCTCCCATACCTCGACTTGTATGCCTTGATTTGCCAAAGCGTAAGCGGTATTGGCACCGGCTAATCCAGCTCCCACAACCAACACTTTAGTAATCTCTTGAGTCGCATCTTGACGAAGGTTGAACCAAGATTGCCCTTGGGACATGCGTTCCGTTAGCGAGGCGGTTGTGGTGTTCAGTACACCCACGGTCATTTCTCTTTTCTGCCCAAAGCCTTTTACCTTACGGACATCAAAGCCGACGCTTTGTAATCCTCTTCGCACAATCCCTGCTGCGGTAAACGTTGAGCAAGTCGTACCTTGGTGGCTGAGGCGATGAATATGATGAAATAGTTTGTCAGACCACATTTCAGGGTTTTTACTTGGCGCAAAACCATCCAGAAACCAGGCATCGACGTCTGCATCAAGTGCTGCAAAGCCGTCTTGTGCCTCTCCAAACCAAAGGGTGAGTTGGACTCGGCCTTGTTCTAATTCGATGCGGTGAAAGCCATGGCACACTTCAGGGTAAGCGTCGATTAGTTGCTGACTAAGATCGCTGATAGATGGCCACATTTTTAATGCGTTTGCCAGCATGCTCTTGGTCATCGGGTATTTTTCGACTGAAATGAAGTGCAGCTGCTTATCGCTGGGCGCGTCATTGAGAAAAGCCTGCCAAGCGCATAAAAAGTTTAGCCCTGTGCCAAACCCTGTTTCGGCTATGACAAAGGCGCTCTTTTGTAGCGATGCCCAGCGTTCTTTTAGCTGATTGTTTTTTAAGAAAACGTAGCGAGTTTCTTCTAACCCTGAATCTTTGTCGAAATAGACATCGTCAAACTGATTGGAATGAGGAGCACCATCCTCACCCCAACTTAACGCAGGTTTTTCTAATTGGTAACTAGTTAACACGCTTGATGCTCTCGATTATGACTGGTGACTCTGGAACATTTTGATATGGGCCTACCGATGTTGTGGGAACAGCAGAAATGGCGTCAACAACGTCCATTCCAGAAACAACGTGCCCAAACACTGTGTATCCCGCAGCACCACGAGCACCGTGGTTTAGGAAAGTGTTATCTACTTGGTTAATAAAGAATTGTGATGTGGCGCTATTCGGATCCTGAGTACGCGCCATCGCTAAAGTGCCGCGGTTATTCGCTAAGCCATTATCACCTTCATAGGCGACGGCTTTATGAGTGCTCTTGCGCTCTAAATCTTCTGTGAAGCCACCACCTTGTACCATGAAGCCTCGAATAACACGGTGGAAGATGGTGTTATCGTAAAAGCCCTCATCCGCGTAACGCAAAAAATTCGTGACTGTTTTTGGTGCTGCCTCATCATTTAAGTCGACTCTTATGGAGCCTTTATTGGTTACAATATCGACTTCTGTTGCGTTTGCTGTTGAACAAAGAGCAAGTAAAGCCAAGCTGGCGATAAGTGATTTACGCATAGTGCTACTTCCTTATTGAATGTATGAGCAATAGTATTCGTTGTGTCATGACGTTCCAAGACGTCTTATTTATTTACCGGAGAGAAAGCAAATGCGAACTGCAGCCGTAGAAATTGAATATTGTACCTTATGTCGCTGGATGTTGCGTGCGGCTTGGTTGTCTCAGGAGCTGTTAACAACATTTGATGATGATATAAAAAGTGTCACCTTGCTGCCAACTCAAGGTGGTATTTTTAAGGTGAGAGTGAATGGGGAAGAGATTTGGTGCCGTAAAAAAGAAGATGGCTTCCCAGAAGCAAAGGTATTAAAGCAACGAATGCGAGATGTGATCGATCCTGAACGTGATCTTGGTCATTCAGATGTAAAGAAATAATCTCTCAACCTCCCCCTAATCGGGGGGGAGGCGCTAAGCGCTTGTTAAGCGTTCATCGGAAATACTTGCTTGAATGGTTTTACGGTAACATTTTGGTAAACACCTGCCGCCACATAAGGGTCAGCGTCAGCCCATGCTTTTGCTTCTTCAAGGCTGGCGAATTCCGCTATAACAACGCTGCCGCTAAAGCCTGCATCACCTGGGTTTTCAGAATCAATAGAAGGGTTTGGGCCAGCCAATACTAAACGACCTTCGTTTTGTAGTGCTTCCAAACGCGCTAAGTGAGCTGGTCGAGCCTGTTGACGAGCGCTAAGGCTGTTTGCTACATCTTCGCCAATGATTGAGTAAAGCATGGTTATTCCTTATTTTTTATATGCGATGATAGATAAATACCCTGTAAGATAATAAATACTAGGGTCATTCCTAATAAGCCGAATAATTTAAAATCGACCCATGTTTCTTCACTGTAAGAAGAGGCTACGTAAATATTAGCTAAACCTGAAACAATAAAGAAAACGACCCAAGCTAAGTTTAATGTTCGCCACACTTTAAATGGAAGTTCTAATTTATCGCCCATCATGCGTTGAATGATATTTTTATCGCCAATAAACTGGCTTCCAAAAAACACAATGGCGAAAAGTCCATTAACGATAGTGGGCTTCCATTTTATAAAGTTACCATCTCCCATCAGCACGGTGGCTCCCCCAAGTAAAATGACTAATGCCAGCGAGACTAGGTGCATTTTTTCTACGGTTTTATTTTTGAACCAAGTAAAACCTACTTGAATAATGGTTGCGGGAATCAAGATGGCGGTTGCTAAGATGATATTCCCTGTCATTTTATAAACAACAAAAAAGATCGCAATAGGGAGAAAGTCGAGCAGTATTTTCATATAAAAAACCCAGTGAATGTATACTAAAATGTATGTATGCTGGTAGAGGGGAGATGCGGACTAGACTTCTAATGCCATAGACTTATTCACACCTTTCCTTATGATAACCACCATTCCTTTTAAAGAACAGCCAATCTATGCCTGAAGCAGCAACTTATCGAAAAGTCGATTTACATACACATTCTACGCGTTCTGACGGTCATTTTTCGCCAACAGAATTAGTAGATTTAGCGGTTGAGCAGGGTGTTTCTTTATTTGCTTTAACAGATCACGATACATTAGATGGTATTGCAGAAGCGCATCAGCGAGCTGTGGAGCATAATTTAAGTTTTATTAATGGTGTAGAATTGTCTACGCAGTGGAATGGCGTTCCTTTGCATATGGTGGCGTTGAATTTCGCTCCAGACAACGAGGAACTTTTGGCTATTGTGGCTGAAAATCAAGCGATTAGGCTTGATCGTGCTCGGCGCATTGCCGATTTGTTGGTCAAACAAGGTTTGCCTGATTTATTCGAAGAAGCCGTGGCGTTAGCGGGTGAAAGTCAGTTGGGACGGCCGCATTTTGCAAGTTTATTAGTAGAAAAAGGTTTTGTGAAAGACGCAAACAAAGCGTTTGACCGATACTTGGGGAATAAACGTCTAGGCCAGCTACGTGATGTGTGGCCAGAACTGGAAACGGTTCTAGCCAAGTTATCTGACCAAAATATGGAGTTAGTACTCGCACACCCTAAACGCTACCCTTTAACCGTTACTAAATTAAAGCGACTGTTGAATGATTTTAAAAAATGGGGTGGAACGGGAATGGAAATTGTATCTGGTAATGAGCGGCCGGATAGTGTGCGATTGCTTGAGCGTCTATCGAGAGAATTTGATTTAAAAGCGTCGGTAGGAAGTGATTACCACGGGCCATTTGGGCCATGGATGCAAGTCGGTAAGTTTACTCAAATTCACGAAAGTGAGGTGGACTTAGTATGGCGGTCATGGGAGTGATCCATTGAGGCTTGGTTATTTTAACTTATAATTTTTTGTGGAGAGCAGATTGAGTCAATTTTTTCAGATACACCCAGAAAACCCACAAGCACGATTAATTAAGCAAGCGGCAGAAGTGATTCGCGGCGGTGGTGTTATTGCTTACCCTACGGATTGTGGTTATTCGCTTGGTTGCCACCTTGGTGATAAGACTGCTGTAGATCGAATTCGTGCTATTCGCCGCTTGGATGATAAGCATAATTTTACTTTGGTGTGTCGTGACTTGTCTGAAATATCAACTTACGCACGCTTTGATAACCACTTATATCGGTTGTTAAAAAATAATACGCCTGGCCCATATACGTTTATATTTAATGCTACATCAGAGGTGCCGAGACGCTTATTGCATCCCAAAAGGAAGACGATTGGGATTCGCATCCCGAATAATCAGATAGTGTCTGCTTTACTGGAAGAATTGGGAGAGCCGATTATGAGTGTATCCTTAATTTTGCCAGGCGAAACGGATCCGATGACAGATCCTTATGATATTCGCGATACTCTGGAACATGCTCTAGATTTAGTGATAGATGGCGGTTTTTGTGGGTTGCAACCAACCACAGTGGTTAAAATGGACGCTGACAGTGTTGAGGTTGTACGTATTGGTGCTGGCGATCCTGCACCGTTTGCGTAAAATGGCGAAGATACCGCTGTTAAGGCTCAGGTTGTGTGGCTTATAATGCGGAAAATGGTTAATTAATTTTATTAAAACTGGGTTGCTGAGAAGCATTCCCTCTAAGAGGTTCGTAATGGACGAGAAGTTACAAAAAGTATTAGCAAGAGCGGGACAAGGTTCGCGTCGTGAGATGGAAACTCGTATCCGTGAAGGTCGTGTATTGGTTAATGGCGAAGTCGCTACATTAGGCGATCGTGTTAGCGTGAAAGATACGATCACAGTAGATGGTTATTCTATTGTTGCTACTGAGGCTGGTGCAAACCGCCGCGTTATCATTTATAACAAACCAGAAGGCGAGGTATGTACTCGTAAAGACCCTGAAGGTCGTCCAACTGTGTTTGATAAATTACCAAAACTGCGCGGAGAGCGTTGGATCGCTGTTGGCCGTTTGGATATTAATACGTCCGGCTTACTGCTTTTTACTACGGACGGTGAATTGGCAAACCGATTAATGCATCCATCGACGGAAATTGATCGTGAATACCTAGTTCGCGTTATGGGTGAAGTAACGGAAGAAAATTTAGCCGCATTGAAAAAAGGCGTTATCCTAGACGATGGCGTCGCGAAATTTACAGATATTGTTGATGGTGGCGGTGAAGGTATTAACCGTTGGTTCTACGTTTGCTTGATGGAAGGACGTAACCGTGAGGTTCGTCGTCTTTGGGAATCTCAAGGCGTTAAAGTAAACCGTTTGAAACGTGTTCGTTTTGGTCCTGTCTTTTTGCCATCTAAAGCAAAAGTAGGGCGTTGGGTTGAAATGGATGACAAAGATGTTAATTCTTTGTGTGCCATGGTTGATCTAAAAATATCGGAATTGACACCAAAGACGCAGCAAGAAAAATTGGAATTGAAACGTCATAAAAACAAAGCCACAGCTGGCGGTGCGCGTCGTGCGCCACCTAAAGGTTTTGATTGGCAAAGCAATGACAAGCCTGAGTTTAAACCTAAAAAGCCAGGTAAAAGATCGTTTCGTTAAGATATAAATGGCTTAGGAGTCGCAGAAGCATGGTTCGCTGGATAATTGGATTGGTTGTTGCTTTGGTTGTAGGGTTCGGTATTTATGCCAAGATTAGCAATAAATTACCAGAAGGATTGGGGGTGACGGATGGCTTTTTAAAGCCTTGCCCTTCTTCACCAAACTGTGTTTCAACTCAAGCAGCAGAAGACGATAAAGAGCATTATGTTGAGCCGATTATCTATACCAGTGATCGCAAAAGTGCTCAGTTGGCTATTGAGTCCTATCTGCTTGAGCAAGGAAATACTCGTATAGTCACCAGTGCATTAGGCTATGTTCATTTTGAAGTGGAAAGCTCGCTAGTTGGTTATATAGATGATGTCGAGGTATACCTTCCTGATGCAGACAGTGCCATACATGTTCGTTCTGCCTCTCGGGTCGGCTACTCAGATTTTGGTGTTAACCGAGACAGGGTTAGACAAATTAAAGAACTTTTAGTAGATTGATTTACAAGCCTTTTAATCTAAAGCAATAATAACTGGACGAGGAATGCCCATGAGTATAGATGACAACAAAACTATTTTGATAGTGGAAGATGATGAGCGCCTAGCGCTACTTACTCAGGAGTATTTACAAAAAAATGGCTTCAATGTAGCAATTGAACCGGATGGACGTAAGGCAATTTCTCGTATTATTGCTGAACAGCCTTCTTTGGTTATTCTTGACTTGATGCTGCCCGGTGCTGATGGTTTTACGGTATGCCGAAGTGTTAGAAATGACTATAAAGGTCCTATTTTAATGCTGACCGCTCGTAGCGATGATGTTGATCAGATATTAGGTTTGGAAATTGGAGCTGATGATTATGTTTCTAAGCCTGCCAAGCCTAGGGTCTTATTAGCCAGAGTTCAGTCTTTATTGCGTCGAAGTAACCAGGATGTTGATCTTGATGCTGTCTCCTCGAAAGAAGAGAAAAACCTTGAATTTGGTCCATTAACCATTGATAACTCTCGTCGTGAGGCTTGGCTTTTAGAAGAGGAAGTTGAGTTAACCAGTGCTGAGTTTGATTTGCTCTGGTTATTGGCGAGTAATGCAGGACGAATCCTAAGCCGAGAGGAAATTTTCGGAGAATTACGCGGTATCGAGTATGACGGTCAAGACAGATCTGTCGATGTTCGTATTTCTCGTATTCGCTCGAAAATTGGTGACGACCCAATTCATCCTCGTCGTATTAAGACTATTCGTAGCAAGGGCTATTTGTTTGTAAAAGAAGTCTAGCCTGATGCGTGCAGAAATGTGGCGATTATATCGACATCTTATTTTAGGAGGTGTCGTTATTGTTGCATGTTGCTATATTGTTATTGAGTTCACTCAAGCACGTTTTGGTGGCTCAAGAGAAGAGCGCTTGCTTTGTGTTGATGCTGAAATCAGCTCTGCATTATTGCTTACCGGTATTCGTAAAGAAATCCCAGAATCACAATTCAACTGGACTGTTCAGCCCAGTGAACCCCACACTATTTCGGCCACAGCGGCTTTGATTCAAGAGAAAAAGTGGCTAAAACTCCCTGAGGACAGTTATCAGATTGCACTTGGTAAAACCGATGCGCCTGTATTGGTTGGTCGGGTTGATAAAAGTGGTTCGCTTTTTCAGTTGGAGTCATTGTTAAGCCAATTGCTATTAACTGACCTCATAAGCTATTCAGATAAACTGGCTTTATTAGAAAACTTGAGCTGTGTGTCTATTGAAGATGTTTCTTACACTCCTTCTAATCCTTTAACGGGGGTTGCAACGGTCCATGGAACCTACACTAAGTATGGTTTTGTCTGGAAGGATCAAAGCACCAATCAATCGATCCTAGTGGCTGTCACAGAAGAAGATAATGTTTCTTTATCCTTAGTGGTTGTGTTTGTCGTTGGTCTGGGAATTGCTGTGATGTTGGTTTTAATTTGGCGGGAGCTTGTCTCGTTAGATTTCAAACGTAAGACATTTGAAAGTATCACCCGTCAAATTGCTCGTGGTCGTAGTGGTCTTCCGAAAGGGGTTCCAGACAGTAGCGGAACACTAAAAGAATTAGCCTATTCATTTGATTCAATGTCTTCTCATATACAGCGCTTATTAAAAGTGCAGAGAGAGATGATTAACGCTATTTCCCATGAACTTAGAACCCCAATCGCTCGTTTACGCTTTGGGTTGGAGGTCATGAAAGATGAAGTGGACGATGATGTTGCTAAAACAATAGAAGCGCTAGAGGGTGATGTAGAAGAGTTAAATACCCTTGTAGACGAAGTATTAACATATGGAAAACTGGAAGGTGGCTCGCTAGAGCTTCATTTTAAAGAGCTGTCTGTTTCCCAGTTAGTGGATGGGATTTTAAGTCACAATCATCTGTTATTGCAGCACCTTAATGTTGAAGTGAATATTTCCGAAGAGGATATCGTCTTGGCCGACGAGCATCATTTAAGCCGAGCTTTGCAGAATTTAATCCTTAATGCTTCCAAATACGCTTCGACAGCAATAGCGGTGACCTTTTCATACGATGACGAACGCTGGCAATTGGATATTGAGGATGATGGTCCAGGTATCGCATTTGAAGATAGAGATAAAGTCTTTATCCCCTTTCAACGGCTAGACAATAGCCGTACACGGGCTTCAGGTGGCTATGGGTTAGGGTTGGCGATTGTTCAGCGAATTGCATTCTGGCACGGTGGGGCGGTGTTAATTGATGCTAGTGAATCCGGTGGCGCTAAATTTAGCTTTATTTGGTCTCGTAACCAGCATAAAAATACCGTGGCGTGATGCTGGTTACGAAAGCGTGCTGGTTACAGTTCTGGCGCCAAAATACCTTTAAGGTTTTTAAAGCAGGTTTTTGATGCCGTTGTTATTAAATCTTCCATGTAGGCGTTTTCACGCTGATCTTTTCTTATTGCCAAATAGAGCTTACACCAAACGCCTTCTTCGCCAAGTGACTTCGTTATTACATATTGTCGGTTGGTGTATTCTGTTAGTGCCCAGTTAGGTAAACAGCATACGCCTCGGCCACTCGCGACTAACTGCATCATCATCAGGGTTAATTCGCTATGGCGAATTTTTGCTGGAGAGACATCTGCAGGATTTAGAAAGTGTTTAAAGATATCTAAGCGTTCGATTTCGACAGGATAAGTGATCAGTGTTTCTTTCGCGAAATCTTCAGGTGTTAAGTATTCCTTTTTCGCAAGGGCGTGATGCCGCGACAGCGCAACTTGTGACTCATATTGAAACAAGGGAATGTAGTCTATGTTGGGGATGTCTTGCGGGTCGGATGTCACCACCAAGTCCAAGTCACCACGGGCAAGCGCCGGTAGCGGCATGAAGCCAAAAGCGGTAGAGAGGTCTAGCTCAACGTCTGGCCAGTGTTCACGAAAATGGTCAATGGTTGGCATCAGCCATTCATAGCAACTGTGACATTCAATGGCGATATGTAAACGCCCACTTTCACCTTCGGCGAATCGTTGAATATCGCGTTGAGCAGAGCGGAACGAAAGTAACACATCATCGGCAAGCTGCAATAAGCGCAATCCTGCACTGGTGAAGCGGACTGGTTTTGTTTTTCGTATGAAAAGCGGGCAGCCTAGTTTCTCTTCAAGGTCTTTGAGCTGATGCGACAAAGCGGATTGCGTTAGGTGAACTCGTTCAGCGGCTTCAACCAAGCTGCCAGTTTCTCTGAGTGCGGCCAGTGTTTTTAAATGCCTAACTTCAATAATGCTCATAGTAATTCACTGTTGATGCGTTTAGCCATATTTAAGAGCCTTATCGTTTAGAAGCTCATATATGAGAGTTCAATGTTTAGGGGCTAATGCATGGGTGCAAAAAAAGCTCGCTGAAAGTTGGATTTCAAGCGAGCCTCGTTATTGTGTTAGCGACACAGCAAAAATTCAAGTAGTGCTTTTTGGGCGTGGAGGCGGTTTTCGGCTTCGTCCCAGACAACACTATCAGGGCGGTCAATCACGTCAGCAGATACTTCTTCGCCACGGTGCGCTGGCAGGCAGTGCATGAATAAGGCATCAGGGTTGGCTTTTGCCATTAGGTCGGAATTTACTTGGAAGCCATCGAAATCTTTTAGGCGTTGCTCTTGTTCATCTTCTTGACCCATGGAAGCAAAAACATCCGTTACGATTAAGTCCGCGCCTTTTGCTGCTTCGTGAGCATCATGAAGTACGGTTATACGATCACTGTGTTCGGCAACTAGGTCAGCATTAGGCTCGTATCCAGTAGGGCAGGCAACAACCAACTGGAAGTCCAGCATAGCAGCAGCATTGATATAGGAATTGCACATGTTGTTACCATCGCCAACCCAAACGACTTTTTTGCCTTGGATTGAACCACGATGTTCTTGGTATGTTTGCATGTCTGCAAGCAGCTGACATGGGTGGTAGTCATCTGTAAGAGCGTTGATGACAGGAACCGAAGAGTATTTAGCAAAGGTTTCAACGGTTTCATGATCGAACGTTCTAATCATGACAGCATCAACCATGCTCGAAATAACACGAGCGCTGTCTTCTACTGGTTCACCACGTCCAAGCTGTGTGTCACGTGAAGAAAGAAACAGCGCATGCCCACCGAATTGAGCCATACCTGCCTCAAAAGAAACCCGCGTACGAGTAGACGACTTTTCAAAGATCATCGCCAACACTCGGTTTTTAAGCGGTTGAAATAGTGTGCCTTCGTGATGGATTTTCTTAAGCTCAGAGGCTCGAAATAATAACTGTTTTAACTCATCGGAAGAAAGATCCTTCAGAGTAAGAAAATGTCTAGGCGACACGCTATAGCTCCTTAAATTGTGTGCTGAAAAGGGAATCGACCAATTTAATACACTCAGGTAAGTGAGTAAAGGACATTTAACAAGGGAAAGTGTAACTGAAAGCACTCTTTTGGGGTTGTAAATACACCACTAGACCCAATAAACTGATGCAAGTTTAATGATTTTAATAGACTTGAATTTTGTAAGGGCATTAATCGTCCACGATGTCCTTACTAAAAGACAGTTGCAGAGCGAGGTTTTAAGCATGAGTAATACAATCGAAACAATTAAAGAGCAGATTAGTAGTAATGATATTTTGCTATATATGAAGGGGAATCCTCGCGCTCCACAGTGTGGGTTTTCATCTCAGGCTGTCCAAGCACTAATGTCATGTGGCGAGCGTTTTGCCTTTGTTAACATTTTGGATAACCCAGACATTCGTGCTGAGCTGCCAAAATACGCTAACTGGCCTACTTTCCCGCAACTTTGGGTGAAAGGTGAGCTAGTCGGTGGTTGCGATATTATTGTTGAGATGGCATCTAACGGCGAATTACAAGCGCTGATTAAAGAAGCCGTAGGCTCTTCTGAAGAGTAAGTTTTTTGCGTCCCTTATTAGTGTAAATAATAAGGGACGCTAATTGAGTTAAATTTAGCCTTTAAACATCAAGCAATAAAAAGGAGACGTTAAAAATGTCTATTTTAGTTGGTAAGAAAGCCCCAGATTTTACAGTTCCTGCCGTATTGGCTGACGGCCAAATTGTTGATTCTTTCAGCCTTTCTGAAACAATCAAAGGCAAATACGCCATTGTGTTCTTCTATCCATTGGATTTCACATTCGTTTGCCCTTCAGAAATTATTGCTATGTCTCACCGTATGGAAAAATTCCGTGAAATGGGTGTAGAGGTAATCGGTGTGTCTATCGACTCTCACTTTACTCACAATGCTTGGCGTAACACGCCAGTAGAAGAAGGCGGTATCGGCGCGGTTGAATACACTCTAGCTGCTGATATGGACCATGCAATTGCTAAAGCATACGGCATTGAATCTGAAGGTGGCGATTCTTACTACCCAGCGGGTGTTGCGATGCGTGCATCTTTTGTTATCGACCAGAAAGGTATCGTTCGTTCACAAGTTGTTAACGACGAGCCTATCGGCCGTAACATGGATGAATTGGTTCGTATCGTTGATGCGCTACAATTCTTCGAAGAAAATGGTCAAGTTTGCCCAGCTGGCTGGAACAAAGGCGACAAAGGAATGAACACATCACCTGAAGGTGTTGCGTCTTACCTTGCTGAGAACTCAAAATCTCTATAAAACTTTCGGTTTTATATGACCAAAACGCCTGCTACTGAAAAGTAGCAGGCGTTTTTTTTGCCATTGGGTTTATTGGTTTTATAGCTGATAAAGCTCTAGAGGCAAGTCGTCAGGGTCAGTGAAGAAGGTGAAACGTTTACCCGTAAGTTCATCCAGTCGGATGGCTTCGGTTATCACACCATGCTGATTTAGATGCTGTATGCAAGCGTCTAAATCGTCTACAGCAAACGCTAAATGTCGCAAGCCTTGTGCTTCTGGCCGAGAAAGACGTGCTGGTGGCGAGGGAAATGAAAACAGTTCGATTTGTTGATTGGGAGTAACAGCAAGATCAAGTTTGTAGGATTGACGTTCTTCTCTATAGGTCTCAGCAACGATACGAAACCCCAGTATTTCACTATAAAATTTCTTTGAAACTGGGTAGTTCGAACAAATAATAGCGACGTGATGAATGTGTGAGATAGAAAGCATGTTGATGTCTTATGTTTTGGTTTGTGCTTTTAGCTCATTGGCAACATCGATGACCTGCCTTCTAAACCAAATATGACTGGCATCGTGATGAAGGAGCGGACTCCAAATCATTTTTAGTTCAATTTTGGGAATATCGAATGGTGGGTCTAAAATCACCAGATCAGGGTTCTTTTTGTTCACCATGGCCACTTTTCTGGGCAGCGTGGCAATCAGGTCTTGCTCAAGCGCTAGATGCATTGCCGTGTGGTAGCTTCTGGTAAAGACTCGGATACTACGTTTGTGATCCAGTGTCTGCAGTGCTTCATCAACCCAGCCTAATTTTTGTACGTCGTTTGGGTCCATACCAACACCGACGCCAAACCCTGTTTTACTTACCCATATGTGCTGAGCCGCCAAGTAGGCGTCAATGTCAAAGTGATCTTTAATTGGGTTTCTTGAGCTCATCATGCAGACAAAGGTGTCGAACCAAACGCTTTTTTGATGAAATGATTGGGGTAATTCTTCAAAGCGATTAATCGCCATATCAATCTTACCGGCTTCGACATCATGAAAGGTCACATCGCTCGGGGTCATGATGTCCAATGTGATGCCTGGTGCGAATTCACGCAAACGATTGAGTAATCGTGGAATTACCGTAGAAGCCGCGTAGTCACTTGCCATAATGCGAAACACTCGTGTACTTGTGCTTTCATTAAAGTCTGCTTCTGGCTGCAGAGCTTCTTCTAACTCGAGAAGTACTTTACGCACAATGGGCTGCAAACGGAGGGCTTTTTCTGTGGGCTTCATGCCTTCGCTGGTGCGAACAAGTAACGGGTCACCCAGTAGATCTCTTAAGCGCTTTAATCCATTGCTCATCGCGGGCTGTGTGATGTTAAGTTTATTTGCAGAACGTGTGACGTTACATTCTCTTAACAGTACATCGAGATAAATAAGAAGATTAAGGTCTATTTTATTAATATTCATATTTTTTCTAGGGGTCGCATGGCTTATGTAATGAGTTGATTGTATTGGCCTTTGTGCAAACTACAACAAGAGAATGCATAATGTTAATCAGCATTCTATTTTTGCTATTGGTTTTAAATGCTTGGTAAAACAGGAACAGCACGACAAAGGTCAATAAAACGTTGGGCATTTTGAGTAAGCGCTGTATTTTTTGGCGTTACGATTAATAGATTTCGGTTTAGCTCTAAAGGTGTTTGGTAAAGGCGTATCAGCCCAGAGTTCAGCTCTTGCGAAATAGCCATTCGAGATAAGCAGCCAAACCCCATTTGATGGATGACGGCCTGTTTTACTGCCTCCATATGAGCGAGGGATAACACCACATTGAGCTGAGGAATATGAGCAGCCGTTGCTTGCTCAAGTATGTTCCTTGTTCCTGATCCTGATTCACGCATTACCCAGCTTGCTTCTTTTAAGTCTTCCCAAGATAAGTTTTCTGGTCGATCTTCTTCTGCAGAGCCAAATACGACTAATTCATCTTTAAGCCACACTTGTGTCATGAGTTCTGCATGTTGGCAGTAACCCTCAATAAAGCCTACTTCAGCTTTACCTGTTAACAGCTGTTGGATAACACTTTGTGTATTGCCAATATCTAGGTTAAAGCGGATGTTTGGGTGTTGGCGCTTAAATAAAGACATTTGTTTTGGAAGCAGATAATTGCCAACGCTTACACTTGCGGCTAAGTGAAGAGAACCACTTAATTCGTCTTCATTGCCCATGCTTTCTATTTGCTCTATCTGGCTTAGAACGGCTCGAGCCTGCGGAAGTAGGTGTCTAGCTTGGGGCGTGATTTGTAAGCGCTTGCCATGGCGACGAAAAAGAGGGCGTCCTAACAGGGCTTCTAGCTCTCTTAGGGCCTGACTTGCTGCGGGCTGGCTAATAGAAACCATTTCGGCGGCCGCGGTTACGGATCCGGTGTGCACAACGGCTTCAAATATCTGTAATTGTCTAAGTGTTATTCTCATTATTGTATTGTAGCTCTGTTTTTGGCTGGAAGAGTAGTGCTAATGCTTATTGACTATATAAATGAGTGAAAGTGCCAATAAATCCGTAAAAACTGATTGTGCATTTTTCTTTTATGGTATGAAATATGCACAAATTGTACTGATAGGCTCAGTACTGTATCTGGTCTGTGTTATCCGCTTCCAAAAGAGGCGATTTACAAACCTTTGTTATTAACCAAAAGTTAATACGTTATCCGTAAAGGACATTGCCATGAAAACCACTCACCGTTGGCTCTCTATTGTTGAGGGCTGTTTGCTTGTTGCTTTAGGCTTACACATTCTTAATTCTGCCGGACTATTAATTAGTGGAACGGCGGGAGTCAGTATGATTCTGCTCAGATTGACAGACTTATCTTTTGGTACTTTGTTCTTTTTGCTGAATATTCCTTTTTATATCTTGGCTTGGTGTGCTTTAGGCCGTGATTTTACTATCCGAACATTTGCCAGCGTTAGTCTTTTATCCGCTTTATCTGAGCTGATGAAGCATTATGTTATTGTATCCATGCATCCTGGGCTTTCGGGCGCATTGGGTGGGTTGTTGGTAGGCTTTGGGCTTATTATTTTATTTCGACATAACGCTTCATTGGGCGGATTAAATATATTGGCGGTTTATTTAGAGCGTCAATTTTCTATCCATGCCAGTAAAACTACGTTATTGGCTGATATTTTGGTTTTGGTGGCTGCCATAATTTTCCTTGATTTAAGTCAGTTAGGCTATTCCTTGTTGGCATTTTTGCTATTGAGCTCTGTTGTCGGCCGTTATCATCGACCGCCAAAATGGGCGCAGAATTCCTTGGTTGATGCGAAAGCGAATTGAGACTTTTATTCTTCTAGTAACGAGTATTCTGCTGAGTTGATTAAGGTGCGTTATGAGGCAATGTGATTCATTGAACGCACTTTATTGGCGCTTTTTTATCTTGCTTCTCATCTTAAAATTAAATTAATACGTACCTTATATGTGCTGATATCATGACTTAAGGTAGGGTTTATTTACATTTTGCCTTTTTATCTGCGTAACTAAGATGGATCTTTTGTCGGAAACAGGGTTAATATTTAGGGGTGTTACTTACATATTGTTCGATTATGGCGTTTTAATTACTTTTACAAGTGATTGTAAAATCATAGAAAAGGCATAGCTAGGTATGAAGCAATTCCCAACAGTGTTGATTGTCGATGATGTACCTGAGAATTTACGCGTATTACAAGAAGTAATGGATACGTTAGATTGTCAGATTGCTGTTGCGAATTCTGGTGAAAGGGCGTTAGAGCTATTAGAACGAACGGCACCTTGCTTAGTGTTGCTAGACGTTATGATGGGCGGCATAGATGGCTTTGAAACTTGTCGACGAATTCGATCCCACCCTGTACACAAAGATATCCCTGTTATTTTTGTCACCGCATTAGAAGATGAAGTGAGTCGTGGCTTTGAGGCCGGCGGTAATGATTATATTAGTAAGCCAATCCGGATAGAGGAAGTGCGAGCCAGGGTTCAGCATCAACTAGAAAAATTTCAACTTGTTAATGAGCTCAGGGAATTAACATCTCATCTTGAAGAAAAGGTGCGTGAGCGAACCGCTGACCTAAATCTGCTAAATCGCAATCTGCGCAAAGAAGTGAACGAAAGACGCTATATGCAAGATCGTCTAAAGTATTTAGCGCAGCATGATTTTGTCACACAACTATATAATCGTGATGCGCTAGACGAACACATTTCTTATCTTATCTCTGGTATCCAAGCCAATACATCCAATCACATACCTTATTTTGTATTAATTGATATTAATGAATTTCGACTGATCAACGATTCATGCGGCTGCATTGCTGGTGATGAATTATTGCATCAACTGGCGATCATGATGAGTGAGCTTGTGGATCCGCAGCGTGATTTTTGTGCGCGTTTAAGTGGTGATAAATTTGCCATAGTGATTAGCCAAGGGGGAAATGAGGCGGTTGAATCCTTCTTTCGGCTTTTGCAAAAAGCCATTCAACAGTTCTCGTTCGTCTGGGACGAGCGCAAATTTCGCATGACAGTAACCCAAGTGGCTATGCCTATTACCATCGATATGGTGTCATTTGAACAAGTTGTGATGCTCGCGGACGAACTATGTTACACCAGTAAAAAGTCTGGCATTCATTCTAAAATTATCAAAAATGCACAAGATTTGGCTTATGAAGAGCATCGTGGGAATTTAAATTGGGGCCTTCGTATTATCGATGGTTTAGAAAAAGATCTCTTTGAAATTCATTTTCAGCAAGTATTTTCGCTTCTTAAAGAAGAGCCGAAAAAGAAGATTGAGATACTGGTAAGGCTCATTGATGAAGATACGGGTAAATTAATTTACCCAAATGATTTCATCCGTGCTGCAGAGCGCTTTGGCATTGTTTCCAAAATAGACCGCTGGGTGATTCGCCATACTATGCAGAGAATGGCTGAAAACAGTGATTTATGGGAAACAATAGATCAAGTGGCGCTTAATGTTTCAGCGCTGTCTGTTAGACAGGCGAACTTTGCAGAATTCATTGTTGAGCAATTGACGGAATTTCAGTTGGACGGTTCAAAGTTCTGTTTTGAAATTACCGAAACCGAGGCATTAAATAACTTCGCTGACACTCGCCGTTTCATGTCTTTGCTGCACGAGCATGGTTGTGCGATTGCGCTGGATGATTTTGGTACCGGTTTTTCATCTTTTGCCTATTTAATGGATTTGCCCTTCGATCTAATCAAAATAGATGGCATGTTTATCAAAGACATGCACCTCAATGAGATCCATTACGGCATGGTAGATTCAATTGTTAAGCTAGCCAAAATGCTGGACAAACCCGTTGTGGCTGAATTTGTTGAAAACCAAAGCATTGTTGATAAATTGAAATTGCTTGGTGTGGAATGGGGTCAAGGTTACTTTTTTCATAAGCCTGAAAAACTCTAGAGTATCGAAAACTCAGAGCAGAACAAATATCCAATCTACAGTAAGTCGTACGTTTGATGTTTCTAAGGATTAAGTATGGATATGCAACTGCCAACACTCTTCAAAATACTCGTGTTTCTATTTTGTGCGACCGCTTTTATTTTAGTGGTGCTGCAGATTGTTTTCCTATGGCGATTCAAGCTTTTACAACGCCGTTATTCAAGAGCAATTCTTGCGACCAACGCCGGTGTTTGGGAGTGGTATCCGGAAACAAATCGGTTGTATGCTTCCTCCGAATTTTTTATGCAGCTAGGGTTTGAAGAAAAAAAGACACCTAAAAGTCTAGAAGACTGGTTGGCGTTCTTATCCCCAGATGATCAATTGGCGTTCAACGCATGGGCAGAAGGCTTGATTGAGCAAAAAGCGGCGAGTGAGCGTAAGTCAGTGCGTCTGCAAATTCAAAACCCTTTAAATGAATGCTTTTGGATCGAAATGCGCGGCAGCGTCATCCGAAGAGATAAGCGTAATAGAGCCCTGAGTGTGGCTGGCATCTTTGAAGAAGTTGGCTATTGGGTCCAGACTGAGAACGATTTAATTCTTGCTCGTGAAGATGCAAAGCGTCGAGAGCTAACTTTATCTTCATTGCTTAATAATATCCCCGACATAGTTTGGTCTAAAGATGAGCAGGGGAACTATCTAGATTGCAATCAGGCTTTTTTGGATTTCAATCAGCTGACATTGGATGAAGTGAAGGGAAAAAGCGACATAGATTTAGACCTAGATGGAAAAGGGGCCTATTACCAAAGAGTAGGAAATGCGCCTTTAGAAACCGGTATGACATCACATGAGCAAGGTTGGGGAACGCCGAAAGATGGAGGTGAGCCATGCTTATTTGAGGTACATCGTGTTCCTGTGGTCGAACCTGCCATAAACTTTTGTGGCACGTTGGGCATAGCTCGAGATATTACCGAGCGCCATCGACTTATTAACCAGCTTAAGTTGTTCAAAAGCTTTGCAGATAATTCAGCGCAAGGTTTTGCGATGGCCACATTGGATGGTGATATTAACTACTTTAATAAAAAAATACGCAGCCTGCTTGGTGTGGATGAAGAAGTCACCGATGCGTCTTTGGCAGAATTAAATTATCTTGATTTTTACCCTGAAGCTAGCCAGAAATATCTCAAAGAAACTGTGATTCCTTATGTCAAAGATCATGGTGTATGGGAGGGCGAAATGCAGGCTAAAAGCATGGATGGTCGTGTTTTTGCTACTCATGAAACCTATTTTTTACTTCGTGATGACAATGGTCATGCCACTTCTGTAGGTTACATCATGAGTGATATTACTGAGCAAAAAAATGTCTCTGCACAATTAGAGCAAGCCAAAGAAGCAGCAGAACAAGCAAGCCAAGCGAAAAGCCATTTCCTTGCCAATATGAGTCATGAAATCCGCACCCCGCTTAATGCCATTATTGGTTACGCGCAATTAATTAGTGAAGACAATCAACTGACGGGCGTTTCCAGAACGCGATTTTTATCGATTGCCAGCGCAGGAAATCGTTTACTAGGCCTAATCAACGACATTTTAGACATAGCGCGTATTGAGTCTGGTCGACTTGTATTGCATGAACAAAAAATGAATTTATGCCGAGAAGTCAGTCAGATTAGCAAACTCTTTCAAGGACAAGCCCAGGATAAAGGGTTAGACCTTATCGTAGAGTGCGATGTCGATGATCGCCTGTATGTCTGGATGGACCCCGTTAAATTTCAGCAAATCATTACCAACCTTTTGGGTAATGCAGTGAAATTTACAGCCCAAGGGTCTGTTAAGGCGGTTGTTCAAATTGTAGAAGAACGCATTCATGTCAGTATTGAAGATACAGGGCCAGGCATCGAGACAGAGTTAATGGAGCATCTGTTTACGCCATTTGTGCAGGGTAAAGCGGGCGAAGCATCAGGTGGAACTGGGTTAGGTTTAGCCTTATCGACGACTCTTGTTAAGTTAATGCAGGGTTCGTTGTCTGTTAAAAGCAGTGACGGTGTTGGAACGCAAATTGTTGTCGACTTACCTCTATCGAAAGTAGAAGACGATGACGTACTGGATGTGAGTGAGCAAGATTCATTGTTGAATATGAGGCTTAATAATCCCATCAAAGTGCTGGTGGCAGAGGATGACGAATGGTCACGAGATATTCTTGTGTCTTTGCTTGAAAGTGCGGGTTGTCAGATTATTGAGGCCGAAGATGGCGAGCAAGCTATAAAAGCGTTTGGGCAATATTCGCCTGATTTGGTAATGACCGACATTCGTATGCCTAATAAAACAGGAATCGATTTATTAAAATTTATTCAAAAAGAAGATCAAGAGCGGCGGGTGCCTGTTATTGCTGTGACAGCGTCAACATTAGTTCATGAACAGCAAGCCCTTTTGGATGAGGGTTTTTGGCAGGTCATTGCCAAGCCTTATCAGATTGAAAACATTTATACCGCATTAGCGGCTCACCTTGATGTGAAGTTTGTACCTATCGCTGACAGTGCTGAAAGTCAAAATGATTCTCATGGCGAGCTTGCAGGCGAGGCTTTGAAAGTTGAGCAAAACGAGTCGTTGCCTGAGTTAACGGTAGAAGATTGGCTGCCATTATTGCGAGCGGCGCAAAGTGGAGATGTTCAGACCACCAAAGACGTCTTTCAGGTGTTGGGTCAGTCTTTGGCCTCGAATCAACAAAAAGCCATTCAAACAGCGATTAATCAATTTGATTTAGGATTGGTGGAAACCTTGATTGCTGAATATTCTGGTCAATCGTCATTGGCCTAAGGCGTCATCGCTCTTGCCCGCTCTCTTTGCGGCTGCATGCGTTTCGTTCAAGCTAAGCTGAAGGCTTTAGGTTTGACATAAATAGGGTGCATAGATAAGGTCAAACAAGACAAATCATAGGGAAAACGCCTACAATAGACGGCTTATGTTTTTCTATTTGACCTTAACGAACCGCAACAGGTAACTCAATGTCTCCTTTAGCCTCTAGTGACTTTCCATTTACCGCAGTAGCTGGGCAAGAACCGCTTAAATTGGCATTGATTCTCTGTGCGATAAATCCACACATCGGTGGTGTCTTAATCAGCGGTCCCCGTGGCTCAGCAAAGTCTACTTTGGCTCGCGGTTTGTCGGGCGTTATGCCAGCGCTGGATGGTGAGGAATTGGCACCTTTTGCCACCTTGCCACTGGGCACCAGCGAAGACCGTTTGCTTGGCGCCTTGGATTTAGAGCAAGTCCTGCAAGATAAGAACGTCGCCTTTAAGCCAGGTTTATTAAGTAAGGCCCATGGCGGGGTCTTGTATGTCGATGAAGTGAATTTGCTGGCCGATCATTTAGTCGATCAACTTTTGGATGTGTCCGCCAGCGGGGTAAACCGTGTCGAACGTGATGGTATTAGTCACGAGCACGCGGCACGGTTTCTATTGGTTGGCACCATGAACCCTGATGAAGGCGAGCTGCGTCCGCAGTTAAAAGATCGCTTTGGTTTGATGGTGGAATTGAGCAACCAATATAGCCTTGAAGAGCGCGTGCAGATTGTTCGTCTGCGTGATGAATATGATCAAGATACACACGCCTTTTGTGATGCCTTCAAATACAAACAGCGCAACTTAAAAAACAGCATTCGCTTGGCAAGACAAGCGTTGGCGCAAGTGCGTTGCTCGGATGAGCTACGTTTAGAAGTGGCGACTCGTTGCCAGTTAGCAAACATTGATGGTGTTCGTGGTGATATCGTGTGGATTAGAGCGGCGATGACACACGCTGCATGGCGTGGTGCAAAAAGCGTATCTTGGGATGATATTCAGGCTGTAGAAGACTTAGTGTTGGCGCATCGTCGCCAAGTAAAAGCATCGCCTCAGGCCTCCAGTCCGCCTCCGTCACGTCGTCCTGATGCTTCTCGTTCTCCTTCACAAGGTAACGCGAATCAACCACAAAGCGAAAGCTCGCAAGGTCATCACGAAAATAAGCAAAGTGGTTCGGGGGAGTGGGGAAGCATGGAGCCACAAGCGCTTGCAAGTAGCGCACCGATAGAGATTGCTATTGAGGATGAAAAGCATCAGCGTCGCCCAACTCAATCCCTTATTGGAGAGGTAACGCCGGGAAAGCATAAAGGCAAGCAGCAGGGCGGTTATCGTCCTGATGTGGCGCAATCGGTTGACCGTCAATCAGCGGATGGGATTGATTGGTTTCGCAGTATTGTCAGCCAACCACAAGAATGGCCTCCGAAAAATTTGACTCCTAAGCCTGCTAAAACTGGTCAGGCTGTTTTGCATTTAGTGTTGTTAGATACCTCAGCATCGACTTTGAGCCAAGGCGTTTTTGCCCATGCTAAGGGCGTGATTTTAGACATTGCCAAGCGTGCCTATTTAGCCCGAGAGCAGATCGCCATTTTAGGTTTTGGGCAAGAGGGCGTGTCGTCTATTTTGCCCAAAGTACGCGCTCCTAAAGAAATCGCGGATTTATTGGAGAATTTAGGCGCAGGCGGTGGCACGCCGTTTCGGGTTGCCATTGAAAACGCCAGTCAGTATTTGGCGCAGCAACATAGGACAACCATTGGCTTACACAGCCAAACTTATATCTTGACCGATGGTCGCACCCAAGCTGATGTGTCAGATCTTGTTTTGCCAGGCAATACGGTGTTGATCGATACTGAAAACGCGGCCATTAAGCGTGGTCGAGGTCAGGATATTGCCCAGCATTTGGGTGCACAATACGTTTTATTGAATTCGCTTTTAGAGACTGCTTTATGACCACTTCTGTTGTTCATTGTCCCGCGTTATTTTTGACAGCACCCGCGTCGAACCAGGGAAAAACCACCATTACGGCGGCGCTGGCGCGTTATTTTACCAATCAAGGCAAAATCGTCCGTGTGTTTAAAACGGGTCCTGATTACCTTGATCCGCAAATTTTAGCGCAAGCGTCTAAGCAGCCAGTAGAACAACTGGATATCTGGATGGCGGGTGAAGAGTACTGCCAAGATAAGCTTTATCAAGCCGCCCAAGTAGCGGATTTGATCTTGGTAGAAGGTGCTATGGGCATGTTTGATGGTGAGCCATCCAGCGCTGATCTGGCCGCTCGTTTTGGTATTCCCATGGCCATTGTTATGGATGTTAAAGGCATGGCGCAGACTGCGGCTGCCGTTGCGTCTGGCTTGGCGAATTTCCGTGATGATGTGCAAGTCGCAGGACTGATTGCTAATCGCTGCGGCAGCGAACGCCATGCGGAATTGATCCGCGATGCATTACCTGCAAACTTACCTTTGCTCGCAACCTTAAAGCGTGATGAAGAGGTTACTTTACCAGAACGCCATTTGGGTTTGGTGCAAGCGGACGAAGTGAAAGATGAGCTAGAAGTGCGTTTTGAAGCGGCGGTTGAATGGCTCAAAGAAACCCAAGATACAGGGTTGTTAAACTTGCCTAGTGCCGTACCTTTTTACCCTGCCAGCCAAGTAGACACAGAGCAAACTATTGAACAAAGTTTGTCGGGGAAAACCATTGCCGTTGCCAAAGATGCCGCGTTTAGCTTTATCTATGATGCCAATCTGATTGCGCTAAAAAGCTTAGGCGCTAAATTGGTATTTTTCTCGCCATTAAAAGATCAAACCTTGCCTGAGGCCGATGCCCTTTGGTTGCCGGGCGGTTATCCAGAATTGCATGCTCGAGCCTTATCGGAAAACACAGGGATGCGCCAAGCGATTAAAGATTTTTACCTTGCTGGTAAAGGTATTTTGGCGGAGTGCGGTGGCATGTTGTATAGCTTGGAGGATTTAACCGATTTGGATCATCAGTGTTATCCCATGTTGGGGATTTTAGCAGGCCAAGGTGCGATGCGTGGCAAACGTGGTTGCCAAGGCATGCAAACGGCTGTTATTCCGCAAGGCGAAATCCGTGGTCACGCTCATCATAGATCTCGCAGTGCCAATACGCCAGAACCTGTGGGTTATGGTCGACGACAAAGACACCCAGCACCGGGCGAAGCGATTTATCAGCAAAAAG
This sequence comes from Marinomonas sp. FW-1, assembly GCF_005222245.1. NCBI lineage: Bacteria > Pseudomonadati > Pseudomonadota > Gammaproteobacteria > Oceanospirillales > Oceanospirillaceae > Marinomonas > Marinomonas sp. FW-1. The sequence goes on from NZ_CP025987.1 coordinate 1,049,257, forward strand.
GTCTAACGGCCAGTTATCTGCATTTATTCTTTCCTTCGAACCTTGACGTCACCGCCAAGATTTTTTTAGGAAAAGGTAACTAAAATAATGTGGCCTGAAAGTGCTGAATCGCCCGCGCCATTGCGCACTGGTTTAACGACCGGTACGTGCGCGACAGCTTGCTGTGTGGCGGCCGCTCAGGCTCTTTTTGCCAATAAACAAGATTCAAGCGTCAGTGTTACTTTGCCCAAAGGCAAAGTAGTCGACCTACCCATTACCGAATACCAAGAAATAGACAATGGCATCAAAACCGCAACGATAAAAGACGCGGGAGACGACCCAGACGCCACGCATGGCGCGACGTTATTTGTTGAACTGAGATTGTCACCAGAGCAAGGCGTGCGTTTTCATGCAGCACAAGGTGTGGGCACTGTCACGCGAACCGGTTTGTTACTTGATGTGGGCGAACCTGCGATTAATCCTGTGCCGCGCAAAATGATGACAGAGCATTTGGAAGGTTTTGCACAAACCTATCAATACCAGGGAGGATTTGATGTCTCTGTTGGTGTTGTTAATGGCGAACAAATTGCGCAAAAAACCATGAATCCACGCTTGGGAATTTTAGGTGGATTATCGATTCTCGGTACGACGGGCATTGTTCGACCTTTTTCTTGTGCGGCTTATATTGCGTCTATTCATCAAGGCATCGATGTGGCGCGAGCCAATAATTTGACCCACATTGCCGCAACGACTGGCAACGCCAGCGAAGACGCAATAAAAAGCCATTATCAGCTCGACGACATGGCCTTGATCGAAATGGGTGACTTTGTTGGCGCTGTGTTAAAGCACATTAAAAAAGTGGAATCCACCGCACCTGTTCAGCTGACTAAGTTAAGTATTTGCGGAGGCTTTGGTAAGATCAGTAAGCTGGCCCAGCATCATATGGATTTAAACAGTCGAGCATCGAGTATTGATCTTGGTGCCTTGGTACAACTGGCGGCCAGTTTGGGGGCCGGTGCTGAGTTACAAGAGCGCATGAAAAACGCCAATACCAGCGTGGAAGCCTTGTCGTTCGCCATGTCAGAAGGTTTGCCACTAGCTGATGCTATTTGCCAGCAAGCCTTAGACTTTTCCAGAAAATACATTCCTGTTCACATAGAATTGGAAGTCTGGGCGATTGATCGCAAAGGCCAATTTGTTGGACGGGCTTTGGATAGGAATAAGCGAGACAGGGCATGAAGGTTTTATTGTTAGGCGGCACCGCTGATGCTCGTCGTTTAGCCGACTCTTTGCATAAAGAGAATGTCAGTGTCATCTACAGTTTGGCTGGGTTGGTTCGCGTTCCTAAAGTAGATTGTCAGTTGGTGGTCGGTGGCTTTACCCAATTTGGTGGTTTGGCTCAGTATTTAAAGGACAATCACATTAATGCGATCTTGGACGTTACCCATCCGTATGCGCAAACCATGAGCAGCAAAGCGGTGACGGCGGCCAAAGAGGTTGGCATTCCTTGTTGGCGTTTTCATCGTCCTGCTTGGCAAAAAAAAGAAGGCGATCTGTGGCAAGAGTACCAAGACGAAGCCGATTTACTGGCGCGGCTTGATGGCTTTCGAGTGCCATTATTAAGTGCAGGGCAAATGAGTGAGGCTTTGCTTGAACGTATTTTACATTTGCCAAGCGTTGAACGCATTGTGTGGCGAACGGCGGTTGAGCCTAAGTTTGCTCTACCAGACAGGGTTCGCTGGATTAAGGCCATTGGCCCTTTTGCCTTAGAAGACGAGCGCCAATTATTAATCGATCAAGGTATCGATGTCATCGTCAGTAAAAACAGTGGTGGTGGGGCGACGTATTCAAAGCTGGAAGCCGCTAGAGAATTATTTATTCCCGTTTTACTGCATGCTCGTCCAATCTTACCCGACGCCGAGCGAGAATTTAGTGACACAGAAGAATGTTTGCAAGCCTGTTTAGCGGCTTGGGGCAACGCTTCTATCCATATTAAGCATCAACCAAAAGACAGCCAACAGTGACTTCTTCAGACGACTCTCAATACGAAAGAAAATACGAAAATAATCCTCAAGCCATTGAGAGCGATAGCTTTCGACAAATCCGCGAGTTAACCGATGTGTCTGGCTTGAGCCAAGACCAGCAACAAGTGGTTATGCGCGTGGTGCACAGCCTTGGTTTGCCCGATGTGGCTGAGCAAGTACGCTTCAGTGCCAACGCAACTCAAGCAGGGCGCGAGGCGTTGGCCAATAATGGGGCGATTTTGTGCGACGTGGAAATGGTTAAGCAAGGCGTGACCAAACGCATGATAACGCGAGAACCCTTGTGTTTTTTGAACGATCCTCGCACGGCGGAATTGGCAAAAAGCAAAGGTGAGACTCGCTCGATGGCGGCATTGAGTTTATGGCAAGACGACCTTGCTGGCAGCGTGGTGTTAATCGGCAACGCGCCTACGGCGTTGTTTCGCCTGTTGGAAATGATAGAGCAAGGCGCGCCAAAACCTGCTTTGATTATCGGTATGCCTGTGGGTTTTGTTGGCGCGGCGGAATCGAAAGACGCGCTTTGGGAAGCCCACGAGAAACTGGGCATTGAATGCATCACCTTGTTAGGGCGAATGGGCGGCAGCGCCGTGACATCGGCCAGTTGTAATGCCTTGTTGCGCTGTAATATTGGCGAGTATTATTAATGCTTTGGATGCTAAATTTGTTTTTGTTCCTTCCCCTTATCTTCAAGGGGAAGGTTAGGATGGGGTTGTTAGGTTTTTGACCCCCTCCCAGCCTCCCCTTTAGCAGGGGGAGGAGTTAAACACTTTTTTGTTCCTTCCCCTTATCTTCAAGGGGAAGGTTAGGATGGGGTTGTTAGGTTTTTGACCCCCTCCCAGCCTCCCCCTTAGCAGGGGGAGGAGTTAAACACTTTTTTGTTCCTTCCCCTTATCTTCAAGGGGAAGGTTAGGATGGGGTTGTTAATTTTTCTGACCCCCTCCCAGCCTCCCCTTAGCAGGGGGAGGAGTTAAACACTTTTTTGTTCCTTCCCCTTATCTTCAAGGGGAAGGTTAGGATGGGGTTGTTAATTTTTCTGACCCCCTCCCAGCCTCCCCTTAGCAGGGGGAGGAGTTAAACACTTTTTTGTTCCTTCCCCTTATCTTCAAGGGGAAGGTTAGGATGGGGTTGTTAGGTTTTTGACCCCCTCCCAGCTTCCCCCTTAGCTGGGGGAGGTGCGGGCTGCGATGTTCTAATGAACCACAGATACCTCGCCCCTTAGTGCGGGGGCATTGAATGGAAGTAGGTTTATGAAACACACACAAATGCCAATCCATGTTATCGGTTTGGGCGTTAATCAAGTGGCGCATCTGGATGAGGCGGCGCAAGCGGTTTTGGCGAGTTTGTCTCCGAACGATATTGTGTTGGGTGCGCCGCGTCAGCATGACACTATTGGACAATATGTTCATCAAGGTCAGCGTGAGGATTTACCCAAGCTAAAAGAGCTAAAAGAATCTTTCGTACAATGGCAATCTCAGGGCGCAAAGCAGGTGGTGGTGTTGGCCTCTGGCGATCCATTGTATTACGGCATTGGCGCTTGGTTGATGCGTAATTTTTCTCTTGAAAACCTACATTTCTATCCGAATGTTTCCAGTATTCAAGTAGCGTGTCATCGCCTTGGTTTGTCTCTGCAAGACGTGCAGGTGGTGAGTTTGCATGGTCGTCCACTGGCGTCTTTGCGTCGTCATTTGCAATCGAATAAAACCTTGGTGTTACTGACGGACCAACATAGCCAACCGAAACATATTGCCGAAGAATGTGTTAAAGCTGGGTTGGATCAAAGTGAGATCACTGTTTGCGAAGCCTTGGGGTATCCGCAAGAAAAAGTCCGTACGTTTGCCACTGGGGTTTTTATAGGAGACGAACTGGAATTTGATCCGCTCAATGTCATTGTGCTGAAAACCAGTCAACAAACCTCCCTTTATCCAAGTTCTGTGGGTATTCCTGACGCCTCATTTGTGACCGACAAAGGTGACGGCAAAGGTATGATTACTAAGCGAGAAGTGCGTTTGGCGATTTTTTCATACATGAACATCGAGCAGGGCGACACGGTTTGGGACATTGGCGCGGGTTGCGGTGGTGTGAGCGTTGAAATGGCCTATTGGCATCCGCGTAGTCAGATTATAGCTATTGAACATCATCCAGATCGTTTGGCGTGTTTAACAGCCAATCGAGATCGTTTTGGTGTGATGCAGAATTTATCGATTGTCGCAGGGCGAGCGCCGGAAGTGCTGATGGATTTACTTGCTCGTAATGATGAAGAGCACGGCAAGCCAAACAAAGTTTTCATTGGTGGTAGTGATGGCGAGTTAAGCGTCTTGATGGCACAGGTTTGGGATCTCTTACCGGCTGGTGGTTGTTTGATGGTGAGCGCAGTTACTGAAGAGACAAAATATCAGGTTATGCAATTCGCTCAACAGCGTGACGAAGCGCAAGACGCAGTCGAACAAGGCTTGCAAGTATCGATCGCTAAAGGCGAAAGATTAGCAGGGCAGCGATTATTTCGCCCAAGCTTACCGGTGGCGCTTGCTCATTTTACAAAGCATGTTACACAAAAAACGACTAAGACAAATTATAAGGAAAACGCACAATGAGTGCCTTGGAAACATCTCAAAAAACAGGCCGATTCATTGGTGTGGGTGTAGGTCCCGGTGATCCAGAATTGATCACCTTAAAAGCCTTGCGTTTGATTCAAGGTGCCAGCGTGGTGAGTTACCTTGCCAATAACGAAGGGGGTTCTCAGGCGAAAACCATCGCCAGTGAAGCCTTTGCAGGTGTGACTCATGCGCAGAATGAAATCGCTATTGTTATGCCTATGTCGACGGATCGATCATTGGCAAATGAAGCCTACGACAATGGCGCAAAAGCCATTGCTAATGAATTATCGCAAGGCAAAGACGTGGTTTTCTTGTGTGAAGGGGACCCGTTGTTTTTTGGCTCTTTCGCGTATTTATTAGAGCGTCTAGAAGGGGATTTTCAATGCCAAGTAGTGCCTGGCGTATCGTCAATCAATGCTGCATCGTCCGCCTTGAATCATCCGTTAACCGTGTTGAAAGAATCCTTCGCTGTGGTGAGTGGTCGTCATACCGCCCAGCAAATTGATACCGCGTTAGAGCAGCACGACAGTGTGGTTATTATGAAAGCTGGGCGTGCGCGTCCGCGAATATTAATGGCGCTGCGCAAAACTAACCGCATGCAAGACGCGAAATATCTGGAATACATTGGCCGCGAAAACGAACGTATTGTGCGCGATGTATCCACCTTGGAAGACAAAGCGGGGCCGTATTTTTCCTTGTTCGTGGTCACGAAAAGTGAGCGAGGCACGCGGTGATACGCTTTGTTGCATTAACGCCAGCAGGTGAACGGTTGGCAAGAAAACTATTGTCTAACGTGGCGCTGAATAACTGGCCTGATGCGGTTGTCGACTACAAACCAAAACCTTTTGCTGAGTTCGTGCAAACGGCGTTTAAAAATGGCGATTGGCTGGTGTTCATCTGCGCCACGGGCATCGTGATGCGAACCCTCGCGCCAGTGATTCAAGACAAGTATCAAGACCCGCCAGTCTTAGTATTGGATGAAGAAGGCAAGTTTGTTATTCCATTGTTATCGGGGCATGAAGGCGGCGCCAACGAGTGGGGCGCGCAAGTGGCAAAATCCCTTGGCGCACAGTTGGTTATGACCACAGCGAAACCTTATCTTAACCCAGTTTATACTGTGGGAATGGGCTGTGAACGTAACTGTCCTTTGGAATTTCTCGAAAGCCTCATGCTCGACGCTCTAGCGCAAAAAGGCTTAACGCCCAGCGATATTCACTCTCTAAACAGCATTGACATCAAAGCCGACGAGACACAGCTCATCGCTCTCGCTGACAAATACCATTGGGACTTCAACACCTACAGTGCCCAAGAGCTGACACCTATGGAGTCGCTTCTTAGTACTAAATCCGACTACATCTTCAACACCGTCGGTGTCTATGGAGTCGCCGAATCCGCCGCGCTGTTAGCCGTTCAAATGGAAACAGGCACAGAACCAGAGCTTATCTTGAATAAAATCAAAAACGCCAAAGCGACCTGCGCTTTGGCGAGAGGGTTTAAGTCGAGCTAATTTTTATAAAGAGTCTCATTCAATAATACCCTTGCCTTTAATAGTATTAATTTGAATGGCTTTAAGTGGTGGCGGGGGCGCTAACTTTTCTATTTTTATGTTTCTACCAAGAATTTTTATGCATCATGTGATGCGTTTTAAGGTATTTTATATAGAATATTTTGTGATTTTCTATAACAAATAAATGCTGTTTTTTAATGGAATATTAAATTTTTATACAGGGCGTAAAATGACACTTCTCCATCCTCTCCGCAATCTGTGTTTTTTCACTTCTTTATTGAAGAAGCCAAGTAACTATTTATTAGCTTTGCTATTTGTTTTTCTCCAAGGGTGTGCTCAGCATGGGGGGAAAGAGGCAAATGCTATATCCGATACTGATCGCCTTGCTAGGTTGTCTGCAAAATCGGGTTGTGCATTTAGCTATGATAGTAGTGAATATGAAAAGGCAAGGTCACTGTGCCAAGTTTCAGCCGATCTGAACGATATAGACTCGCAATTCACTCTTGCCTTGATGTTTTATCAAGCTAAGGGAGGAGATAAAAATGTTGATAAAGCCTTCCATTACATGACATTAGCTGCAAAAAGTGGTCTTGCAAAAGCCCAGAATTACTTGGGCTGGTGGTATGAAGACGGTACAGAGGTGACGCAGAATTACGCCACGGCATCCGTTTGGTATTTAAAAGCGGCAAATCAAGACTATGATTACGCGCAAAATAATTTGGCGTATTTGTTTGAGGAAGGCTTAGGTGTCCAGCAAGATTATGAAAAAGCCGCTTATTGGTATTTAAAAGCCGCTTTAAATGGTAATAGCTATGCTCAGGTGAACTTGGGAGATTTGTACTATAGCGGGTTGGGGGTTGCTCAAGATTTTACAGAAGCAGAAAAGTGGTATTTGAAAGCCGCGGAAGATGACAATGGCGAAGCTGAATATAATTTGGGCTACATGTATGAGATGGGTGAAGGTGTGGCACAAGATTATGAAGTGGCAGCAAATTGGTATCGTAAAGCGGCAGAGCAAGATTATACCAATGCTCAAAATGCTCTGGCGTATTTGTATTACAGTGGGCAAGGAGTAGAAAAGAGCTATCAAGAATCGGTGAATTGGTACTTACGTTCAGCCGAGCTTGGTAATAACTCTGCCCAATATAACCTTGGTTACTTTTATGAAGAAGGCATTGGTATTCCACAAAACTTCCCAGAGGCCGCTAATTGGTATCGCAAAGCGGCCGATCAAGGACATATAAAAGCACAGACGAACTTAGGTTATTTTTTTGATGCTGGGTTAGGTGTAAAACAAAGTTATCTTGAGGCGGCTAATTGGTATCGTAAAGCAGCGGATCAAGGTTACCCAAGAGCACAGACGAATTTAGGTTATCTTTTTGATGAAGGCTTAGGAGTCGAGCAAAACTATCTTGAAGCGGCCAACTGGTATCGCAAGGCAGCGGATCAAGGTTACCCAAGAGCACAGACGAATTTAGGTTATCTTTTTGATGAAGGCTTAGGAGTAGAGCAAAGCTATCTTGAAGCGGCTAACTGGTATCGCAAGGCTGCCGATCAGGGTTACTCAAGAGCACAGACGAATTTAGGTTATCTTTATGATGAAGGCTTAGGAGTAGAGCAAAACTATCTTGAAGCGGCTAACTGGTATCGCAAAGCTGCCGATCAGGGCTATTCAATAGCACAGAATAATTTGGGAGCCTTGTATCAAACAGGTTATGGCGTAAAACAAGATTCTCAGCGTGCAATTGAGCTATATAAAATGGCGGCAGAGCAAGGTCTTTCTGATGGACAGTATAATCTTGCTTACCTGTTGAATACGGGGATTGGAGTCGATAAAAACCCAGTTGAAGCAGAAAAGTGGTTTAGAAAATCTGCGCAACAAGGGGATATGGATGCACAGGTAGAGCTTGGTTTATTGTTTTATCGTGGAAGTGGTGTAGATAAAAATTATCAAGAAGCTTGGAAGTGGTTTCATCAAGCCGCCAAACAAGGTTCAGCAGCTGCTCAAAATAATATCGGCGCTATGTATCAAAATGGTTACGGTGTAACACAGGACTATTCACTTGCAGCGGAATGGTATCAAAAAGCGGTCAATCAAGATTTTGCTGGCGCTCAAAATAATTTAGCTATTTTGTATGAAGCTGGTTCTGGTGTGCCTAAAAGCGTAACAAAGGCATTGGTTCTGTATCGAAAAGCCGCTCTTCAGGGAAGCCTATCCGCCAAAGAGAATTTGAAGCGATTGTCGAATGGTAATAAAAAAGTACGAGGACGATTGCTTCTGAGGTAGTGCTGTACCAAGTACAGGCCACTGGGGACGTTTAACTGTAAGAAAAGCTTGGCGTAAAAGCAGTGGTATAGTGATTTAATTTTACTCTGACCCTAATTATCCGTTACTGGGCAAACTCGAACAACTACCAACCGCGAATTAATGCAAAATGGTAAAGCACCTTATGTTGTGAGAAACGGAGAAACGGTTAGAGTAGAGCTTCATCATAGCCGGCAAAATGCTGAAGGCCCCTTATTTGAATTAAGTTCTCCAACTCATAATGTTAAAACTGGTCAGGGAGCTGAGGCATTACACCCTTATAAGACTAAGCTCGGTAGAGAGTTGAATGGTGAAGGTTCTGGGCCTACCAATAGTGCTCATCCTAATAAGCCAGTAGACAGAAGTAATTTTGATAAGGATAGAGAGCAATATTATAAGGATAGAATTAAAGAAATTGATGGAGATACCTGATGCTTCCAGATAGTGTCACTAAATATTTATCACAGAATCTAAATTGGTGCTTTGAAGATAGTTACTCTCAGCATCAAGGAAAATTTATTATTACTGATGAGCACAAGAATTACTTTTGTGATTCGCTGAAGCTAAAAGTACCAAATTCCGCTTTTATAGATTTTTATTCTGTAGTTGCTTTTACTCCGCTAGGCTTTGGCTCGGAGTTGTTTAACTTAGAATCAATATTAGAAGGAAATGTAGTTGGTAGTCGCTATTTGCGTTTTACTTCCATTGAAGGTGAGAGCAGCTATTTTTATGATGTAGAAACAGATGCTGTTTATGATGTGAAGTGGGGGGAAGAAGAATTGATGGAATCAGGACAAAAACAGCCGTGGTTTACATCTTTTTATGACTTTATTGAATGGTATTACTCTGATTTAGTAACTCAAGCGGATGATGATTCACAAATTTAACAGGACACCCATGTTAATAAGCCAGTCATATCAAGGGTTTTAACGTGGGTGTCTCGTAAAACACAATGTTGCGAATGGCTATATCATTAATATTATTAACAGGACATGCATCTCAAGAACCTAGTATTTACAAGGCCTCTAGCTTTTTCTTGACCCTTGTGTGTCCTGTTTAGTTGTTCCAGAGTTTCTATCCCAGGTTATGCCGAGCAAATCATTCAGTGAGGTAACAACCGCCAGTCTATTTTTGCCAGTGATGAAGACATTAAAGCTTATGCTTATTGGCTTGGTGAATAAGCAGTTCATGAGTTTAATAGGTCGTCTATACAAAGAGGTTAGTAAGTAAAAAAACCAAAGCAACATTGACATGCGCTTTGGCTGGATTTTAAACAAATAATCAATGCTTTTCGCCATTACTAGGTATTATTGTTTCTGTTTAGGGGGGACGATGCTTTCATTATGCAACACTTCAACTCCAACGCAGGATCTTATTACACCGCTGTAATCTCCGTTACTCAGTTGGACTATTTTTCTAACGGCTAGTCTGCACATTGCATCGTAATCAAATTTAATAGAGGTTAATTTCGGGCTTACCATCGAGGCAATTTTCAAACCATCAAAACCAATGATCGAAATGTCTTCAGGAACACGGATACCATTCTTAGTTAAAGCATCCATTAAGGTAACAGCCATCATGTCACATATACAAAAAACAGCTGTTGTATCAGCGAAATAGCCCTCAGAAATCATTCTATCAATAACGGTATGAAGTCCGAAATCTGATCCTGCTTTGCCCGATCTTATTGATTCTTCTAGCTTAAGTTCAGGAACGAACTTATTAGAGAATTGGACGATATCGATAATATTATCCTGACTAAAATCAATGTTAGACATTTCCATGCATCGACTGAAGCCATTAGATCGTTGGTAAATAGAATGCCTTATATTGGCTGTTATGATTTTGATTTTTGTATGGCCATGCTTAATAAGTTCTTTGGTGGCTAAGAATGCACCATTTTCATAATCAGGCGATATGCTATTTATCCGCATTTCGTCATCTTGTCCATTAATGATGAGTACAGGAATGGAGCAAGCTCGAAGCTTTTCTAAAATCGCTGGCGTGCCGACACCAACGATGATGATAGCTTCAGATTTCTTAATGATTCCGTCTAAAGATGCCGAACAGTCTTCGTTTAGGTAGTTAATGACAAACAGTTCCGTTTCTAAGCCAATCATCGACATTTCTTTCTCTAAAGAGATGATGATTTCGTTATAAAAGCTATTTGGGGATTTGACTGCATCTAGACAAATAATAGTAATTTTTTTGAGCTTCACTTGTATCTTGATGTATGAGTCTTTGACATACCCTGTCGATTCAATGAATCCCATTACTAGTTGTTTTGTATGTGATTTTACGCTTTCAGGGTTGTTCAACACTCTGGATACAGTCGCTTTTGAGACTCCTGCCAGCCTTGCTATTTCACTCATGTTTATCTTGTTATTACTCATCTTTAGCATCAATTTTTAAGGTTGTAGGAAAAATGAACACAAATCTTGAAACGTTACATTTTTTGTGAAATGATTCATTTCTATTGGCTCAAGACGTTCGCTATGTAGGTTCTTTTGTTCATAGTCTACAAAAAAGTACATAGGGTCAAATAGTTAATGGCGCTAAGAATTTATCTCACCTAAGGGTATAAAAATGTTTAAGGAATTATTGAAAGTTAAGGCTGATATTCTTTCGAGTATTGAGCGGAACTCAGTCATGATCGGCAATCGCAATCCAATGGTTGGAGCGGGACCTGAAGCTCATTATTGGCTTTACCCAGAAGATCATTTTTGGACAGACTCATTTTGGGCTGGCGAACTTTGGCTGAGCTATATGCTGACAGGCGAAGATAAATATAAAAATATGGCAAGAATGCGTTATTCACATTGCCAAAAAGTTTTAGATACGCCTCTCTGGATGGATCATGATTTGGGCTTTCGATTCACTCTTACTGCTGTAGCTGATTATAAATTGACAGGAAATCAGGTTGCTCGAGAGCTTGGACTTCGTGCTGCAGATGCTTTGCTTCATCGTTTTAACTGGAATGGTAATTACCTAGTTGCTTGGACCGCTGGTTCTAATGGCAAAGAGCATGCAGAAAAGATCCAAGGCAAAATCATTATTGATTGCATGCAAAACTTATCTCTTTTGTTCTGGGCATACTCTGAAACAGCGAATCACAGCTATCGTGATGCTGCAATTCTGCAAGCAGAAACATCAATGAAATATCTCATACGTGATGATTATTCTACCTACCATACCTATGATTTTGATACCAAAACGAATGAGCCAATAGGTGGTAATACGTTCCAAGGTTATGCCGACGAGTCTTGCTGGAGCAGAGGGCAGGCGTGGGCTGTACATGGATTCGCTCAGTTAGCCATGATTACTGGTGATGCAAAATACGCAAATATTTCAGCGAAATTAGCTGACTGGGTAATGGATCATATTACAAGTGATTTAGTGCCATTGTGGGATTACAGATTACCTTCACATGAACCTCAATATAAAGATACCTCTGCGGGTTCTATTACTGCTTCTGGAATGTTGCTTTTAAGCGAATATTTCACGAGAAATAATCAAGAAACACAAGCTGCGAAATATAAAGACTTCGGTGTGAGAATGCTGTTAGCACTTCGTGAACAGTACGACTTAACTGCACAAGAAGATGCACAGGGATTGCTTTCAAATGCAGCTACTTTTGTCCGTTTGGCACATGAAGAAAATAAAGATTACTTAGCTAATGGCATGCTTCCTTACGGTGATTATTACTATTACGAGGGTGTATTACGTGCTATTGGATTTACGCATAGAGATTTTTTCTGGTAAATCGACCTTTAAATAAAGAGTACCTAATTTGAAAGTTATAAAAACTTTCAATAGATACATAAAGTATATTTTCAAGTAATTCGTATTAAAAAAACAAAAGAGGAATTTTATGAAAAAGTTAACCGCTACTTTACTATTCAGCGCAGCTGTACTTACAGCATCGATTTCTGCTCATGCAAAAACGTATCGATTAGCAACGAATACTGTTGAAAATGCTATTACTGGCTATTTGATTCAAGATTTTGTTGAGGGTGTGGCAGAGAAAACAGACAATAGAGTCAAAATTAGAGTGTCTTGGAATGGGGTGCTTGGTACACAAAGCCAATACTTACAAGCTATGCAAATTGGCGTTATTGATATGGGTATGATAAATAGCGCAACACTTGAAACTCTTGCTCCAGAAATAGGGGTTATTAACCTACCTTATATTTTTCGCAGCAAAGAAGAGTATGGTTTGGTTTTAAATAATCCAGATATTCAAGAAATGATTAATAGCTATGTTGCAGACAGTGGATTGCTTCAAATTGGCTATTTAAGTAACGGTTTTCGTAGTATATATGCTGCGAAACCAATGAAAAGCATTGACGATGTAAAAGGGCTTAAGCTAAGAACGCTATCAAGTGACTCTTATATTAAAATGATTAATTTATTCGGTGCTGTACCTACACCACTTCCATTTGGTGAGGTATACCCATCACTTCAACAAAAAATTATAGATGGTGCAGAAGGTGGTCTTTCCGCTTTATGGGACCTTAAATTTGGTGAAGTTGCCAAATATGGTTTGAAAACTGAGCAAACTAGGCTGACTGACTTTATATTGGCTAGTAAGAAGTTTATGGATAAATTGTCTCCTGAAGATAGAGAGATTGTCTTGAGCGAGATGAAGCGAGTTTCTAGTAAGTCAATTGAGACGATCGATGAAAATATTGAAGAAAGAACGAAAATAGCAGTAGAAAAAATGGGCGTTGAAATCCATGAAGTGGATAAAACACCATTTATTGAAGCTGTTAAGCCTATGTACGTTGACGCGATGAATGATGATAAAAAGAAAGCGTTTATTGAAAAAATATTTGAATTAGAAAATCGTGAAATGTAGTTGAAAATAGGGGGTAGTTTTCTATCCTCTTGATTTTTTAATTGAGGCATTTATGAATTATAATCAAAATAAAAATGGAATAAGCCAAATTCTATTGAAAGTAGAATATTTCCTAGAAGTACTGTTGAAAGTTTTTCTTATGGCGCTTTTATCTGGAATGGTTTTTTTAATTGTTTATCAAGTGTTTTGTCGATATTTTTTGAACTCTCCTAGCAGCGTGTCCGAGGAGTTACTCAGATATTCAAATATTTGGCTTGGTATTCTTGGTGCTTCATTGTGCTTTCTAAAAGAAAAGCATTTGAACCTTCCAATATTTATAGACCATATTGGTGAAGGAAAAGCTATTTTTTTAGAGTCATTTATTACTGTCGTGAATGTGTTTGTAGGAGGTGTAATCCTATATGGTGGTGTTTTAGGTCTTAATAATGCGGCAAACACTCCTATTTTAAAGATCAATTTCGGTATTCTTCAGTCTGTAATGATAGTTAGTGGATCTATTATTACGGCATCACAATTTATAAAGATCATCAGGAAAGGATTGCTTAATAAAAAAGCTTTTCTTTATTTATTTTTCTGTTCTGTTTTTCTGTTGATTTTCGCATATTTATTTGGCCTTTTTAAAGACAGTGATTCATTTGAATATTTGGTTTTTGAAAATCTGGAAAGTTCGTCTTTTATAATATTGTTTTTTAGTTTTTTCTTCATGTTGTTCATAGGCGTTCCTATCGCGGTAGGATTGGCTATATCCGGCATTTTAACACTTAGTCTGCAAATGGACTTTAGCGATTTGTTGTCAATGTCTGGGCAAACTATTTTTAGATCTCTGGATAATTTCGGTTTTCTAGCTCTGCCTTTCTTTATTCTCGCTGGTAATATTATGAATCAAGGAGGAATTGCAAGGAAGTTAATTGATTTTGCAATGTTACTTGGTAGAAAAATACCTGGAAGTTTGTGGCAAACAAATATTGTAGCCAACATGCTATTTGGTTCTCTTTCTGGCTCTGCTATCGCTTCGGCTACGGCCATTGGGGGGATTATTTCCCCTATGGCAAAAGAGAAAAATTACAATATGCCTTTTACAACAGCTGTCAATGCTAGTTCCTCTATATGTGGCATGCTGATTCCACCAACAGGTGTATTTATTGTCTATTCCTTGATTACAGGTGGCGAGGCATCAATTGCATCATTGTTTTTAGCAGGTTATGTTCCTGGGATAATACTAGGTTTATCCGTAATGATCGTCGCTTATCGATATGCTAAGAAAAATGGCTATGAAGTATCAGCAGAGCGTATCAACCTTAGTGAATCATTGGCCATTTGCTGGGGGGCTATTCCTAGCCTTACACTCATTATAATTGTCATCGGTGGAATTATCGGCGGTGTTTTTACTGCGATCGAGGCATCTGGTATTGCTGTTCTTTACAGTCTTATTCTGTCTCTTTTTTATAGAAGTCTTAGTTGGAAAAAAATATTTTCTATACTACATGACTCTGTTTTAAGCTCGTCCGTTATCTTGTTTCTAATTGCCTGTTCTAGCTTGATGAGCTGGAGTATGACATTTGCTTATATTCCAGATGTTGTTGCTGACTTCCTATCAGGTATTAGTGAAAATAAATATATCATTTTGCTTTTTATTAATATCACCTTGTTGCTTGTTGGCGTCTTTATGGATATGTCGCCAGCATTACTGATTTTCACCCCTATATTGTACCCAATCGTTACGAGTTTAGGTGTAGATCCAATCCACTTTGGTGTGATTATGGTTTATAACTTATCTATTGGTGTTGTGACACCGCCTGTTGGAACTGTTTTATTTGTCTCATGTAGTATTAGTGGGGAAAAGATAACAAAAGTTATTAAGCCTTTGTTGCCGATTTTCTTTTTCCAATTTATTGGGTTGCTTATCGTTACTTATTTCCCAGAGATTTCTTTGTTTTTGCCAAAGTTTTTTGGATTAATGTAGGACATAAATATGATGAATTCTTATAATCCTTTTGATAATAATGCGCTTTCGACTAAGTCGGATTACCAAAAATTGGTTAACGATATGTTTAAACCTCTTATTCCTTACTTTGAGGTGCAAGGGGCTTCTATAGACTTTAATGAGGGAGCTGCTTCATTTGATCAAAAAGCAAGTTCTTTAGAAGGTGTTGCTAGACCATTATGGGGAATCATTCCTTTAGTTCTTGGTGGAGGAGAGTTTCATTATTGGGAACTCTATAGGAACGCTTTAGTGAATGGCACGAATCCCTCACATAGTGATTATTGGGGGAAAACGGCTTATTTTGATCAGCGTACTGTTGAGATGGCTGCCATCGGGTTATTACTGGCTACTTTGCCTGAACATGCTTTTTACCCACTCACAGATACAGAGAAAAGCAATCTTGTACATTGGTTAGCTGATATTCAAAACCATGAATACCCTCAAAATAATTGGCTATTCTTTACCATTATGGTTCAAGAGGGCTTAAAGAAAGTGGGCTATGGGCATTTAGTGGATGATGACCTAGCCAATGACTACTTAAATAGATTAGATAGTTATTACTTATCTGAAGGCTGGTATTGCGATGGTACGACGAGAACCATTGATCATTATGCTGGCTTTGCTATGCATTATTATGGCCTGTTGTATGCGAAAGTTATTAAAGGCGATAAAAAAGACTGGGCTGACAAGTTTGTAGAAAGATCTAAATTGTTCGCTAGATCTTTTAAGTTTTGGTTTGCTGAAGATGGCGCTGCTTTACAGCAGGGTCGATCATTGATTTACCGTTTCGCAGCTAGCTCATTTTGGGGAGCGCTTGCTCTACTTGATGATAATGAAATGCCTTTGGGAGAGATCAAGGGAATATGGGCAAGACAAATTCGTTGGTGGAAGGATAAAAACATATTCACTAATGATGGTCGGTTGACCAGAGGTTATACCTATCAAAACCTTAGTATTTGTGAAGTTTATAACTCTCCTACATCTCCTTACTGGGCGATGAAGGCTTTTATTCCTTTGTTATTGAGTGATGACAGCGAGTTTTGGTTGGCAGAAGAGCTACCTAGCAAAATTAGTGATGGAATCTATCCAAATATTGCTAATGAAACGCTAGTACAAAGATATAAAGGTGAAAGTGTTATACATTTTTCGGCCCCTATACATCCTTTCTTTCAAAAAGATAAATACAATAAATTCCTTTATTCAACAAATAGAGGGTTTGATGTCAACTCATTGCTTTACTCTGAACAAGGTAGTTTTGGGGATAATATTTTAGCCATCAGTTTTGATGATGGGAGTAACTGGCAATACCGTCAAAAAATCATTGAAACAAAAATTGAAGGAAATGTATTGACGCAGGTATGGACATCAGGGCGACAAGAGGTCACTACAATCATAGAGCCTTTTGAAGATGGCACATTTCGTAGAACTCATATTATTGACCTTAAGCAAGATGCATCTTTGGTTGAAACAGGCTTTTCTTATCCCATTTACAATGAAAAAATGGAGTTATTTGAAGATAAAGAAAAAAGTCGAGCGCTTATTTTGCAAAGGAAAACGAGAGAAGGTGACGTTCTTGAGGATATTACCTGTCTAGTTCGATTAGATGATTGCCTTCAAGAAAAAGGTGTTTCATTAAGAACGAATTCAAATACAACAGACCCATTAACCGCTATACCCTATACAAAGATAAAGCTTAACAAAGGGTATCATAAAATTAGCGCTCTTTTTTATCTTTAAGGCTTAAAGCTTCCTACTAGAGTAGTTTGAGCTTGCCTTGGCTAACATAGTAAATACAAAATACAGCAAAGTTTGGCCGAATCACGTGAGTGATTCGGCCAATGTGTTTATTGCTTAGGCCATAGGGAAGGGTTCTGAAACGTATTATCTAGAGCAGTACTAAACCAGCGTCCATTTAATACCTGATTGATCATTTGCATTTTTGCCTGTTCTGGAAGGTGGTTATCATTCTTCATTGCCTCAAGTAGCGCATTTTCATCGTATGACTTTGATGACATTTGGATGAGAGCTTTGTGTTTGTTGGCGTTCAGGATAAGTAACGATTGACCTTGTTGTTCATGTTCAGGTGACCAGGTTAACCAGTTGACTTGTTCTGGGTCATTTGGATTACCTGTACGGATAAAACGTTTTAAATAAGCTTGAAAATGTTTGGCTAGATCTCGGGTTCCAGTTTTCTGAAATGTCTCACCTAAAAGTCCTTGTTGCCAATTTTGATCTAGAAGTGGCATAAACACACCATGAAATGATCCGATTAAGTCCATTTGTGGGTTTTGTGTTACAAAAGGGTTGGTTCCAAAGGCAATTTCAGCGCCAAAAATAGGCGATTGGTAATGTTCAAACATTTGTTCTGCTGACTTTTGAACATTAAATAGGCTGTAAAGTTTGCTTCCGTAATCTGAGGTAAATTTGTATTGGGTCAGTAAGTCTGGGTCTTTGCTTAATGCTCCTGAACGCCATGCTTTCAAAAAGTACGGATCACTCAATGCAAAGAAAGAGAACTCAGTCTGTCCTGAGAGCATAATAACTGGCACGCTGTTGTAGTTTGACGTGGCAAAACCGTTCTTAGGAATCACTGCGCCGTCTTGATAAAGGTGCGGGAAATGGCTCATGCGAATGCCTGCATTTTTCATCAAGGGTGCAAGACGTTCTGCGGATTGCTTTTGCAGATAGCTAAGAACGTCGTCACCACCTTTTGCTAGCCATTTCTTGGCAGCCATCAGATTCGGTTGCACCTTGTCCTCCACAATAAGAGGAGCAAATGCTTGACGAAACACCTCTTGGCTTGGGGCGACTGGGGCTGTTGTCATTCCACCACTAAAGACAATCGCTTGCTTGAATTTATCTTTAAACAGAGGTGAGATTAACATTGCCATGACATCTCGTCCGCCCGCAGAAAAACCGGATACGGTAACCTGATCAGCGCGCCCTCCGAAATATTTGATGTTTTTTTGTATCCATTGCAGTGCGGCGTGTTGATCTAACAGTCCAAAATTACCTGAAGCTTGGATTGGATCTTCGGTTTTGATGGCTTTGAGAGGGTTAAATCCTAATACTCCTAGACGATAATTTACTTGTACTATGATGGCGTCTAGTGATTTGGCCAGCGCTCTAGGGTCGAATTCATTAGCTTCGCCTGTTTGATTATTTCCCCCATGGATGTAAACCAAAACGGGTAAGTTGTCTTTACCGTTATCTGGTTTATAAATATCTAGGTTTAGGCAATCTTCTTGGCCTTTAAATTGGTTTTGATGCCACTGAGAGCAGATAGCGCCTTTTTGTGTGGCTTGCAAAGTGCTTTGTATAGGCTCTACAGGTTGAGGCGATTGCCAGCGCAATGAGCCAATCGGTGCTTTTGCGTAAGGGACACCTAAAAAAGAATCAACGCCTTGGTTGTTATTCCCTTCTATCTTCGCTGTATCTGATAAAACCACCACTGGGTTGGAATAAGCCGTTACGGTAAAAAGAATGGCTATTGCGTTTATAAGCCAGCGTTGTATTAAATGTATGGTTCGCATACTCATCTCTCCATTTATTTTTAGATGTTTGATGATATCCATTGCGTGTTTACTGACTTCCTCAGTATGGGATTTTTCTTCTAGAATAAATGTTATAAGAGTTCAGTTAAAGATTCTTTTATGAGAATCCAAATTATCATCCACAGCCTATTTTTGCCTACGATGAGAGCATTTAAGTTTATGCCTATTGTGCTGGATTAATTGCAATGAAAGGTCTAGTAACGGTATTTGGTACCAACGATTTAATTTTTTGGGCTCAAATTGGAATATAAAGAGCAAGTCAAGGCATGCTATGATGCAAAATACGCAGTTAACTTTTAATTTTAATCAGGTTTACAGATCATGTTGAGAGGCTTTGATACTTTTCGGAAGCGAATTACTTTATTGTCAGGTGGTTTGCTTCTTTCTTTGAGCTTGGTACTCATTGCTTCTTTTTACCAGCTGACTTCAACTCGTCTTTCGCAGGCAAGTGGCGAGTCGTTAGTCAGTCTTAGTCAATCTGTTTCAAATATGCTAACCGCAAATTTGCTTGAGCGCGAACGCGAAATTTTTTTACTCAGTCAGCGATCTTCCTTATTTAAAAGCCAAAATTTAAATGAGCTACAAGAGGCGATAGATCAAATTAAAAGCTCTTATAAAAATTACGCTTGGATTGGTTTTGCCGACGCGAACGGAGTCGTGCTCGCGTCCGGTGATGGCATGCTTGCAGGGGCAGATGTTAGCCAACGACCTTGGTTTATTCATGGTAGTAAAGGTCCTTTTGTTAGTGATGTACATAAGGCGTTACTGCTTGAAAACTTACTGCCTAAGCCGAAAGACGGTACACCAATTCGTTTTGTTGATTTTTCGGCCCCTGTCATAGGGGAAAACGGAGAGTTAAAAGGGGTAGTTGTAACACATGCTGATTGGGTGTGGGTAAAAGAGGTTCTGGAGTCTTCCCTGACTGAAGCGTCTAAAAGAAGAGCAATCGATATTTTTATTATCGATAAAGATCATAATATTTTATATCCCGACAATTCTCTGAATGATATCAAAGTGCCTGAGGGGCTGCCTGGTAATAGCCAATTCAAATCAGTGACTTGGCAAGATGGTCAAAAATATCTGACCAGTTTAGTGTCAGTGACACCTCTCAAATCTACAAATCTAGGTTGGCAAATTGTCGTACGTCAGCCTTTGTCTATTGCGATGGCAACCGTTAATGAGGTGCATAAACTATTGCTGTTGTTTGGTGGGCTTGCCACCTTGTTTTGTATGTTTTTGGCATACCGATTTGCGAGCACTTTAAGTCGTCCACTAGAAAGGCTAGCGCTTACTGCTCAAAGTATTGAGCAAGGCAACCGTAACGCGACTTTCCAAGATGACAGTAAGTTGAGCGAGGTTGCCAGTCTGAGCTGTTCATTGGAAAAAATGATGTCTTCTTTGTTGGTGCGAGAGCAGTCATTAATGCAAATGAATGTCACACTCGAGACAAAAGTACGCACTCGAACGGCCGAGTTAGAAGCCAGTAATCGGTCTCTAGAGGTGATAATTCGGAAAGATCCATTAACCCACAGTTATAATCGTTTAGCGTTAGATGAAGCCCTGCTTGGTGAATATAACGCGGCGAAGCAAACACAGCAGACGTTCGCTGTGATCATGGCCGATGTCGATTATTTTAAAAAGGTAAACGATGTATATGGTCATACGGTTGGCGATACTGTGTTAAAAAATATGGCTGTCCTGTTTGCTAGTATCGTTGGAAATAAGGGGATGGTTGCTCGATTTGGTGGTGAAGAGTTTACGGTTTTATTGCCAAAATTCAGTGTCGAGGAGGCTAGAGTTATTGCTGAGTCTCTTCGGGCTGCGCTTGAAAAAGAAGATATGAGCGATGGCCTATTTGTTACAGCAAGCTTTGGTGTGGCTATTTACAAAGAAGATGATTCACTCTACGAACAGGTGCTTAACCGTGCTGATGCCGCGCTCTATGATGCTAAAGAGCAAGGGAGAAATAGGGTTGTTGTGAATAAGGCTTGCTAATTAATTGTTTTGATTAGGTCGCGTTTGGTTACTTTGCCTTATTCACCATGATGTTCATGGCGAACATCGTTTGTGTCTGATTCTAGCGCTTCGAGTATGGTGCAATGCTCGGCGCTTTCTTCTCCACCACAGCAGGCATCGGATAAGCGTTTGAGTGAGGTTTGAAAGCGAGTGAGTTCCGCAAGTTTCCTTTCAACATCTGAGAGTTTTGTGTCGACAAGCACTTTTACATCAGCGCAGGCGTTGTCAGCTTTGTTTATTTCAATAGAAAGTAGCTCACGAATTTCGGCAAGAGTGAAGCCAACACCTTTCGCACGTAATATAAACTCTAAGGTTTCTTTGTCTTTTTCTGTATACAGCCGGTAGCCGGACTCTGATCGGCTTGAAGGGCTTAATAATCCATTTTTTTCATAGAAGCGTAATGTGTCATTATTGATGTCACAGGCTTTCGCTAACTCTCCGATTCGGTACATATTTTCTCTCCTACATATTATTGAGAGTATAAACCTTAGAGATAAGTCCTAGGTCAAATAGTTGAGGCTTTTTATTGCCATTTTGTGGTGGTGGCTTTTGTTATAGGGCTGATGTTTATGGTATTTTGCTTGATGTTTATTGCTGCCTTTTACTTTATACCTCAGTTGGCTTTATAGGGAATCTTGTTTATGCGTCGTTATTTGCCTTGGGCTATTCTAGCTCCTTTATTGATTGGTGGCTGTGCCTCGTCAGATAACACGCCAGCCTATCGTTCGTTAGATTCCTTCAAAGGGGATTCTGCTTGTTATGATCGTGAGGTGGAGCCTTACACTCCAGTTGTCGATACGCATTTACATTACCGACCATTTGATGGACGGGCGATTCCTTTTAACGAGGTAAATGACTATTTGTCTCGTACTACGGTTCGATTTGCCAATGTTTATGGGATTGGGCAAATGTTGCCAGCGAATTCTTCTTGTTCTAATTATTTGAAATGTCCAGGCACGCCTGTGGCACCGACCACGCGAAACGATTTTGTTAATGCGGCAAACATGGTGGAGTACAAGCCCGATGACCTTCATCTTACTCTGTCGATGACGTTCACGGATTTATCGAACCCAGAGCCAACTGTTGCGTTAATGGAGTTGTATGAAAAGGAATATCCTGGTTTATTTCACTGGATGGGGGAGGTCAATTTAGTTAAGCAAGCTCAGTTTAATAATCGTCATAAAGCTGCCACACCAAAAGACATCACTAAGTGGGCGGGTTTTATGGCCGAGTTAAGAGCCAGAGATTACCCGATAACGATTCACTCCGATATCGGTAACAACGCAACGCCAACCTTATATTTGCCCTTAATGGAGAGGGCGTTGGCGCTGTATCCCGACAATAAAATTGTCTGGGCTCACATGGGGATTTCTTATGAACAAACCTCTTTGGATGCGGCAACGCACATTGCCATTTTATCGCGCTTGTTGGATCAATACCCGAATCTGATGATAGATATTTCGTGGCGTGTACTAGAGGATTACTATTTTAGTAAGTTTGGGAATCGGAGCAAATACGTTGCTTTTATGAATCGTTACTCTGATCGTATTTTGCCTGGATCTGATTTTGTCGCCTTCCGGAATAATAGTTTTAAGGTGTATCAGTCTGAACTAGAAGCGACTAGCCGAATTCTGCAATATATTGATGATGATGCCTTTCGAAACATCGCCTTGGGGGAAAATTATTTTCAGTTATTGAATCTAGATTTTCAGGCTCCAATGGTTTGTCAGAGTTAGTGTGTAGGTTTTTGTTGTTGGGTTTTCATTGTTTATTCATTCTCTTTCGTTGTTAATTTTATCGACTTGTACCATGCTGGTGTAAGTCAAATTAATGATAGGTAGGGAAGTATGGAAAAGCTGGCGTCTAATCGTCATCAATCGATTGGAGAAGAAGTAGCGAATAGCATTAGCCATGGTCTAGGTTTGATTGCTGCCATTGTTGGTACTCCGTTTCTTATTTTGAGCGCAATGCGCTATGCCGATGTGAGCTATGTTGTTGGGGTCAGTATTTTTTCAGCAACGATGATCATACTGTATTTAGCCTCGACTCTTTATCATGCAATGCCTAAAGGCAAACTGAAATATGTGTTTCGAGTGATCGATCACTCAGCAGTGTATTTATTGATTGCTGGAACCTATACACCTTTTATGTTGGGAGTGTTGGAAGGTGCTTGGGGCTGGTCATTACTGGTTTCTGTTTGGGGGCTTGCAACGATTGGCGTTGGACTTAAGGCATTTGGTAAAGTCTCTCACCCTGCTGTTTCAACCATTCTTTATGTCGTATTGGGATGGCTGATTCTGATTGCCATTAAGCCACTTGTCACTTTAATGGCACCGACCGGGTTGCTTCTGTTGGTCTTGGGCGGCGTGCTTTACACCCTTGGCGTAGTGTTCTTTATACTGGATTCACGATTGCGTTATGGGCATTTGGTTTGGCATTTATTCGTACTTGGCGGTACGGTTTGTCATTATTTTTCAATCTATTTTTATGGTGCTTAGCGAGATTTTTGACAAAAATCGAATGCGCTATTGACCTGTTTTTGTTTGCCATTTGTGCAATGTTTTTAATTGCTCGAGCAACAAGGATTTGTTGTTTGGTGTTAGTTCGTTAAATAAGCTTAATACCATTTTCGCTTCATGAGTGAAGTGAAAATCGGCAGGGTTCCCCTCATGCTTTTCTTTATCATCTTCTTGTCTTAAAAAGTCGACTATGTCTTCAGGAGAATGCTCGCTGGCAGCGTATAAGATAGATGGTTTGGTATCTAAAGCCATAGCCAGTTTTTGTAAGACTTTTTGCGAGGGTTGTCTTTGACCTTTTTCAATTCGTGAGACATTGCTGGTGGCCATGTCAGCTTCCAGTGCGACTTGTTCCTGAGTCATCTTGCGATGAATACGCAAAAATTTTATAGCTTGGCCAATATTCATGGCAAGATTATCCGTCTAATTTTGCCTATATGGCAAAACCTGACAGGCAATTTGCTTGACACTATTTGCCATATAGGCAATATTGACAACATTTTGTGTCTAAAAGACAAAATTTTGATTGCGTTATGTACGAATCGAGACATGCAGTTGAAGGTTTTTTTGTGAAAAATGATGGTTCAAATATTGAGTGTGATCAGCATCATGCACAAGAAGCGAATGGTGACTTTATTGTATTGAACAGTAAAGGTGTGATTGTTTTTGTAACAAAGAGGCAGAATTAGCTCGTGTCAATTTAAAAGCATGGTCAATTTTACCTTTTAATCGGTTTCGGTTAGATGACAAAAATCAACTGTTTGAGCTGAGTAAGCTTAAAAAGTCCGTCATGAAGGAGGCTAGGCTTTTATTTATGGAAAATGGAGTGAATACACATAAAGTGAAAATGTGGGTTAATGCTTTTTGGCTATTAGGGAAGCACTATTACAGTCTGTTTTTTCAAAAACGTTTTGTGGAGCCAGAGTGGCTTGCTGCATTGTCGTCTGCTAAAAAAGCTCAGGCTTTAAAGGCAGATTTAAATGGCGATTTGCTCGACCTACATTATCAGCCTCAGATAAATATTTTAGATGATAGTCTTCATGGCGTGGAAGCGTTGGCCAGGTGGACAAGCAAAGCGTTTGGCAGGGTTGCTCCTGACGACTTTATTGCTTTGGCAGAAGAAAATGGGTTAATTGCAGATTTGGATCTATGGGTTCTCAATCGTGCTTGTCAGCAATTGGCGCTATGGCGAAAGCAGGGCATTAAAATTCCTACTGTTGCCGTTAATTTTTCACCGCTTACCTTTACTTACGCCCACTTAGAACAAAAGGTACAAGCTATTCTAGAGGAAAATAGCTTATTGCCTTCGGATTTGGTTATAGAAGTGACTGAGAATAAGTCCATTAACACATCATGCAGTTTAGCTAATACTATTGCACGAATTCATGCGATGGGTGTGGCTATTTCTTTAGATGATTTTGGCACAGGGTATTCGAATCTTAAACGCTTACTGAAATTTCCCGTGTCACAGTTGAAATTAGACAGAGTGTTTGTGGATGGCTTATCCAATGAGTGTTATAGCGAAATGTCTCAGGAACTTAGCAAGGTCGTGTTATCTCTTTGCAAAACGATGCGTGCAACAGCTATTGCCGAAGGGGTCGAAACACAGCAGCAGTTATCCCATTTAACCTCAATGGGTTATGGGGTTGTACAAGGGTATATTTTTTCTCCTCCTCTACCACAATTGGAATTTGAGCATTGGTGCTTTAAAAGGAATTAAGTGTGTTAGGGAAATATAAGCGTTAATCAGATTTACAACATAGTATCTAAAGGAAGTACACATGCTACGTAATATCAATATTAGGTCTCGATTATTAATGGCGTTTACTGTCATTATATTTTTGCTTGTTTGCCTCGGTGGCGTGAGTATGTCAGCGATGAAAAGTATTCGAGCCAATTCAGAGATGATTGAAACGAATATTGTACCCGCTATTGCAAGCTTGGGTGACGTCAACAGTAATTTAATGCGAGTGAGGATATTTACATTAAGGCTGTTAAACGGGACTAGCCAAGAAGCAAAGAAAGCCACAGTCGCGGACCTAGAAAAAATTATAAAAGACGTTGAGCAATATCTATCAGAGTATGAAGCCACTATATATTTAGAAAGCGAGCGGCGCTTATTCGAAGAGTTTAAAAAGTCGCAAGCCAGTTATTTTAACGTCCAAAAAGAAGTGGTTTCTGCCTCACTACAAGGAAATACAGACGCTCTATCAGTGTTAGTTCCTAAGATGAATGACTCTGCAGATAACATGGTTGTGGTGTTGAGAAACATAGTGGCAGCAAACCAGGAAGGTGCTGAGATCGCCAGTGCAGATTCACGGGAAATGTATAATGAAAGCTTCATTCTCATTATTATTATCGCTGTTATTGCAGCTGCAGCGGCTTCAGTTATAGCTGTGGTCCTTTCTCGAAGCATTAATAAACCTTTGCAGGACGCTGTTGCCTCCGCAGAAGTGATTGCTAGCGGTGACTTGACTCAAACTATCCACGTTGATGGCGATGATGAATTAACTCGTTTAACCACTGCTTTGAAAGCCATGCAAGGGAACTTACGAACAGCGATTGTTCATATTGCAGATTCATCCGGGCAACTTGCGTCGGCCGCCGAAGAGCTAAATACGGTCACAGAAAACTCGTCAAATATTCTCATGCAGCAGAATGAGGAAATCCAGCAAGCCGCTGCTGCGATTACTCAAATGAGTACGGCAATAGACGAAGTGGCTCAAACGGCACAGCAAACGTCTGAAGGTTCAGTCGAATCGGCATCATTGGCGGAAGAAGGCAAGGCGCGAGTAAGCGAAACGACCGCTGTTATTCTTGATATGAATAAAGAAATGACAGCCAGCACTGGCGTTATTAATCAATTGGCAGAACAAGTCGCATCGATTAGCCAAATCTTGGATGTTATTCGCGCTGTAGCAGAGCAAACGAATTTATTGGCGCTAAACGCTGCCATTGAAGCGGCAAGAGCGGGTGAAGCTGGACGAGGGTTTGCGGTTGTGGCTGATGAGGTAAGAAGCCTTGCTCATCGTACTCAAGAGTCGACAGGTGAAATTGAAACCATGGTTCGTCAAGTCCAGATTTCGGCAAACGATGCTGTTTCGTCAATGGAAAACACTAGCCACAAAACGAACCAAGCTCAAACCGTTGCTGCTGAAGCATCTCAAGCGCTAGAAAAAATAACGGCACGCATTCTTGCTATTAGTGACAGCAATCACGTGATTGCAAGTGCTGCGGAAGAGCAATCTACCGTATCGAAAGAAATCGATAGCAACATTTCTACGATTAGCGATTTAGCAACGCAAACGGTAGTTGGTGCCAATGAAACAAGTTCAAGTGCCGCTGAATTAACGCGTTTAGCTGTCGAGCTGAATGAATTGGTTGTTAAATTCAAAGTATAAATAATCATTTTTACTGGTCTAGCCTGCGAAGTGTGGTGGCTGTGTCTGCTTTTAGGCTAGATCGGTAGTATACTGTTTCCTTTCTATGATCAAAAAGATCTGTTTTTGATTCTCTGTCTGCCTCTCGACACTTTCTTTTAGGTAACTTATTGCTTTTATGACCATCGACCTAAAGAACATTACTGAACATGATATTACGTGTGCAAACTGCCAAGCTTGTTGCTGCCGAATGGAAGTGATGATAATTAGTGATACTGGTGTGCCTGATAAGCATGTTTCAGTGGACGAATGGGGTGGAGAAACCATGTTGAGATTAGACGATGGCTGGTGTTCTGCCGTTGATAGAGAGACCTATCTTTGTACCATTTATGAAAACCGCCCTTGGATCTGCAGAGAGTTTGAAATGGGTTCTGAGGAGTGCGTCGAAGTGTTTAACGTGGTTGATTAATAGTGTTTGAAGGAGGGAGTGTTATGCAAGCCAGTGTGATGGGATTTAATCCAGATTATTCAGAAGAGGCTCCAGCATTTGAAGACCTTCAGGCGCTTGATGGATCTGCTGTTTTGGAGTTCGGCACACCTTGGTGTGGACATTGCCAAGCGTCTAGGACTGCCGTCGAAAGCGTTCTGAAGGCAAGGCCAGACTTGTTTCACATTAAAATTTTTGATGGTAAAGGCAAGCGCCTTGGTCGCCAATTTGGTGTAAAGCTTTGGCCAACGCTTATTTTATTAAAAGACGGCCAAGAAGTAGACCGAATAGTTCGCTTTACTTCACCTGATGAGGTCATGGCGTTGCTTGCTCGACAGTGTTAATTCATTGTTGATCATTTTAAAAATGTTCAAACTGTGATGTCTATCAACCGACCAATCGTTTTATCTGAAGCCTCGATTACGTTTGCATTGGCTTGAGCTTCTAACACGCTACTTTTGGCTTCAATTAGGCCATCTTGGACCTGTGAGCCATAAAGGTCAGGCTGTTGCGCTGCTTTGGGGTCAAGTGTCGGTAATGAGGCACTTGCCACTTTTTGGCTTGCTTGATCTAGCTTGTCTTGGCTGCGTTGTAAGCCTTGTTGACCATAAATAAATGACGAACTATTGATTTCCATGAGCGGCCTCAATTTCAATTAATAGGTAAATACTAGCACAATAATATGATTGTTTTTTATACAATGGTTGTTTTTTTATGTATCAGGTTAAAAATTTTATCATGTGGGTTAAAGCGAGTATGAAGTGCATTATCCGAAAAGCGCTAACGGCGTTGTCGATTACTTTTATGTGTTCGTCTGCGATGGCCATGAATCAGCTGGATTCAGCAAACAGAGCGGTCTTTTATAAAACGATCGATGATTTTTCTGCTACCGCAGCCTCCAATGCCGATAAAATTGACGCTTTAAGTGCGACCTTACTTGGAGCTGAATACCTTGGTGGTAGCGTTGGAGAAGGCGATCAGGGCAAGTATGACAAGGACCCTTTGAGTCGTTTCGACGTGTTTGATTGTACTACCTACGTTGAAACCATATTGGCAGGCGCTATTTCGTCGACGTCTGAGGAATTCCAGTCAAACTTACACCGTATTCGCTATCGAGATGCAAAAGTGGATTTTGTTTCTCGTAATCATTTTCCGAGTGTTGATTGGATTCGCAACAATCAAGACAAGTTAATGGACATCACGCCAGATGTTGGTGATGGCAAAGCGCGGGTTGCGAAGGCAATGATAGATAAGTCTGCATGGTATCAGGCACTTACTGGAGATGTACTAAAATGCGACCCTGAATCGTCTCGCCAGTGTCTAAACTTGCTAAAACAGTTGCATGAAGAAGGCCGTATTTATAAAACTGAGCCTGCTTATATTCCATATGTGCCATTAACGGCGCTATTTATTGGTAACGAGAATGATGTTAACCAGGCGCTTTTAGACCGTATTCCTTCTGGAAGTGTAATCAGTATGGTTCGTCCAAATTGGAATATAAAGCAATACATTGGTACGAATATGAATGTCTCACACCAAGGTCTAGCTATTCGAAAAAACGGCACCTTATTGCTGCGACATGCTAGCTTGACGAACAAAAAAGTAATGGATGAAAACTTTGCAGAGTACTTTTCAAAGTACTCTGAGACCTCTTCTTTGAAAGGTTTTAATGTCCAAGTATTACAGCGTTAACAGCGTAATTATTTTTTGCGATTACGTTGCTTAAAGTTCGTGCTGAAATGTTGCAGATGCAACTCTAATGCATCGCATGAGATGGTGATTTCGCGCACGGATAAGTACAGAGAGTACATTAAGCAAACCAAACTAGCGCCAAAAATGTAACTGCCTATTTGTTGATACTCAAGGTAGATTGCCATCATGGATAACACACATAGGAAAAAGCTAATTACCCCAGCTTCTTGCATGCGTCGTATCAAGTATATGCGTTTACGTAAATTGGTAATCTGTTCTGTAATGTTGGCATCTTCGAGTTTAGGGTCAAAATTACGAATAATCGATGCTAGTGTGACAAAGCGATTCGTATAAGCCAAAAGCAATAATGAAACGGCGGGAAACAACATCGCCGGAGTCGTTAGGGTAATAATCATGCTGGATCCTGTTGATCATGAAATAAAGACAGTGTTTTACGCTGTTTGGTTGTTTCATATTACGCCTTGAGTGTGCTTTTTTGAATACTATTCCTCCCTTCTGAAAGTATAAAAAATAAGCATTGTATCGTAGCAACTTCCTTCTATAATGCGGCCTATTGACGTTCTGTCTTTCGGTATAAAGAGAAAAAAATGAGTGATGTATTTAGTATCGGTTTGCTAATAATTGCTGGGGCCTTGTTTGCTATGGCTGAGATTGGCGTGGCGGCAGCTAGAAAAATAAAACTTCGAGTGTTAGCGGATGAAGGCAATGTGAAGGCGCAATCTGTGCTGACTTTGCAGCAAAAGCCAGGTGCTTTTTTTGCTATGATTCAAATCGCGCTGAATGCCATTGCTATCCTGGGCGGTATTGTTGGTGAACAGACCTTAACACCTTACATAAAGCAATTTGTAAGTTTGCTTTATGTTGGGCCTTTATTGGAGCAAGTTAGCTTTGTCATTTCCTTTTTGTGTTTGACGTCACTTTTTATCTTGTTTGCTGATCTTTTGCCTAAGCGTGTGGCCATGATTATGCCGGAAGCGGTTGCCGTTAGAATGGTGACTCCTATGCTTTGGGTGACCTTTATCTTAACGCCTGTGGTTTTCGTGTTTAACGGCTTCACCAATTTGGTTCTGCGTCTTTTTAATATGCCTATCGAACGCCAAGAGGTGGTGACCACAGAAGACATTGTTGCCATGATGGATGCGGGCGCTGAAGATGGCAGTTTACAGAGTCAAGAATATCAATTAATTGGCAGTGTGTTTGAATTAGAAACGCGCAATATTGCCAGTACCATGACGCCACGAGATCAGATTATCTATTTTGATATAGATGACAGTAGTGAAGAAATCAGCCAGAAAATCATTGACCATCCGCATAATGACTTTTTGGTTTGCAATGGCAGCTTAGATAAAATCGAAGGCATTATTGAATCGAAAGAAATATTACGCTTGGTATTAAAAGGCGAACCTGCGCAAATTAAGCCAGAAAAAGTCGATAAGGAAGTGTTTTATCTACCAGAAACTTTAACGCTTTCTGAAGCACTTAATGCTTTTCGTGTTGCGCCTCAAGCTTTTGCTGTCATCGTAAATGAATACGCAACGATTGTTGGGATAGTGACGGTGAAGGACTTATTGGGTGGCTTTATGGGCGGTTTGTTAACGCCTCACGATGAAGAGCAAATAGTGCAACGCGATGCGAATTCATGGTTGATCGAAGGATTAACGCCCATTAATGATGTGATGCGCAGTTTAAATATAGAAGAGTTCCCAGACCGTACGCAATATGAAACACTCGGTGGCTTTATCACTTACAGCTTAAAACGCCTACCCAAGCGTACTGACTTTTTTGTCTATGAAGGCTACAAGTTTGAAGTATTGGATTTGGAAGGTGTGAGAGTCGAGCAGCTGTTAGTGACCAAACTAAAGTAATATCCATATTGTGCCGCTTTTAGTGCATAAATAGGTTTTTTATGGCTCATATAAGCACCATACGTCAAGAAGCTAAAGAATAGTTCGAGCAATGGGGAAAGGGAGTTTCTTTAGGTGTTGCTGACGGTTACTTTAGTTTTTCAATGCTAGGATGATGTTTCCAAAATCATGAAAGATGAGGAAGCAGAAATGTCTCGCTTAATTAAAAAACTAATGAATGTATCAGTATTTAGTCGACGTGCTAAAGAGCCTGTTGATATTGATACAGGAGGCTATTCGGATATGGATGATTGGAAAGGTTGGGACGCTTGGGTAGATGTTAAACAATAACGTGCTCCAGTTTAAAATTTGACAAGCTATCTGCGAATAGGAGTCTATATGAATCTATTCTAAAAGGGCAAAAAGCATACTGTTTGGCTGTATGTCTTTTGCCCTTTTTTGTTATCAAACGATTTGAAAAGAGGGTGTTGGCTTAACGCTATCTGTTTAATCTGTTGGTATTATATCGGGTTTTTAATAGTTTAAAGATTAACAATAAAAAAAGGAAAAAGTGCGTGTTGTGGTGTGTCTCTTTGACCATTGTAGATTAAGCGCGTAAGGTGAATAGGGAAAGGTAAGTTGATTTTTAATTTAAAGCTTTTGACTTTTTACGTAAATATTTAGCTTTAGATAATCTAGAAACGATATGGAAGCCTTTCTAATGTACACGCTAAACTATATTCGTTTAGCTGAGTTTTTTGTCGCTACATTGGCGTTGAAAAGTTAATTTCAATTCTACAAGGAGAATAAAGAATGGCTACAACAACCAAGAGCACGACCCAATCAAAAGCACACGAGAAAGTAGACAGTGCCGCAGAGGCTGCACATAAAGGTGTAGATAGTGCTGCAGAAATGAAAGAACAGAGCCAAGAACGCATTGAAGAAGTTGCTCATCAGATCAGTGAACAAGCACACAAAATTGCAGACACAGCCAAGAGCCAATCTGAAAAGGTTACCTCGGCAGTGGGTGAATACGCTAAAGAACACCCAGTTAAAACAATCGGCATTGCGTTTCTAGCAGGCGCTTTAGCTGCGAGTCTTCTAAGTAAGCGTAAATAAAATTAGGAATAGTATTGATGGAAACATCGCAGCACTCTGAGGCTGAATCTCAGCAAGAAAAATCGGATTTTGATGAGGTTATTGATACTCATAAAAGTTGGCTGAAGAGTGTATTAGGGCTAGGAGCGTTAGAAGCTAAGTTATGGGTAACGTCTAGTGCCCAGCTCCTTGCCTTAATGTGTGGCGTGATTTTCTTGTTGCTCACTACTTGGTTATTAATTATTGCCAGTATTGCAGCTCTCGCATGGAGCTATGGTTTTTCTTTGGTCGGGATTTTATTAACGGCAACATTTGTGACTTTTCTAAGTTCTATTGTTTTGCTGTATTTGGTGAAGAAAACCTTGAAAAGCATGGATTTTACTCGTACTTTCGATGCCATTATTCCAACAGACGATGAGTAATATATGTTTGGTTTAAAGCGAATGCGTCAACAGCGAGAACGCCTATATTTTCGCACACAAATTTTAGAAAAACGTGCAAAGGCGTCTCGTGACAAAGCGGCTGATAATTTACTTGATACAGCAACCAGTCCAACAGGCTTACTGGCTAGCTTTGCCTTAGGGGCAAGTACTCAGCTTGATATTACAAGAAAGGCCCGAAAAAACTTACTTAATGGCGCAAGTCGAGATGTGGCCAGCTTTTTGGTGGCTCAGGTTGCGGCTTACATGAATAATGAGCCAACTAAGAATGAGTCAGAAATGCCAGTAGATGAAGACGATAAAGCGCCTTCTGAAGCAGCCATCCCTCCCGAAAATACGAATGTATAATTCAGTCTTGTGAGATTTTTAGAGTAATTTCGCACCGAGAATGAGCATTATAGGTTCGTTAAATAATCAATAGCCTTTATTAGACCGACTTGTTCAAAAAAACGGCACTTAATCCTCGACTTTGGGGCCTTAAGTCTCTATATTCGCCCATCTTTGTGTTTGTCTTCTGACCCTGCTTTTGTGGTCTGTATAAACGTTTTTCTTTTCTTTTTGTTTAGGGCTTTATCCTTTGATCTCCACGGCTAATATCACCATGCAATTTGGCGCAACGCCATTGTTCGAAAACATCTCTGCAAAATTCGGTAACGGTAATCGCTATGGCTTAATAGGCGCGAATGGATGTGGCAAGTCTACTTTCATGAAAATCCTCAGTGGGGCGCTGACGCCAACGTCTGGTAACGTGTCTATCACGCCTGGTGAAAAAGTCGGTACCTTAAGTCAGGATCAGTTTGCTTTTGAAGAATACACGGTTGTCGATGCGGTTATTATGGGCGATGTGGCGCTATGGAAGGTTAAGCAAGAGCGAGATGCGATTTATGCTAAACCAGAAATGAGCGAAGAAGACGGCATGCGTGCTGGTGAGCTAGAAGCTGAATTTGCTGAAATGGATGGTTACAGTGCAGAAAGTCGCGCAGGCGACATTTTATTGGAAGCGGGCATCGCAGAAGAATTTCATTTTGGCTTAATGAGTCAAGTTGCACCGGGTTGGAAACTTCGTGTTTTGCTAGCACAGGCATTGTTTGCTAATCCTGATATTTTGTTGCTAGATGAACCAACTAACAACTTGGATATCCATACCATTAACTGGTTAGCAGGTGTGTTAAATCAACGTAAATGCACCATGATTATCATCTCCCACGACCGTCACTTTTTAAACTCTGTGTGTACTCACATGGCGGATATCGACTTTGGTGAGTTGCGTATTTACCCAGGTAACTACGAATATTTCATGGAAGCCTCGTCTTTGATTCGTGAACAATTATTAACTGAAAATGCGAAGAAGAGTGCAGAAATGGACGATCTTCAAGCCTTTGTTAATCGTTTCTCGGCCAATGCTTCTAAGGCAAAGCAAGCCAGCTCACGGGCGAAAAAGTTAGAAAAAATCGAATTGGCGGAAGTAAAACAGTCGAGCCGTATGACGCCTTCTTTGACCTTCAAGCAAGACAAGAAGCTTCATCGTCATGCGTTGATCTTAGAAGATTTGGGGCATGGCTTTGATGAATTGCTGTTTACCGGCGGCAATATGATTCTAGAGGCGGGCTCTCGGTTAGCGATTATTGGTGAAAACGGTGCAGGTAAAACCACATTCTTACGTTGCTTGATGAAAGAGCTAGAAGCCAAGCAGGGTGAAGTGAAATGGGCTGAAAACGCGGTAATTGGTTACTGTCCACAAGACAGCACCGAAGACTTCGATTGCGATTTGACATTATTTGATTGGATGTCGAAATGGCGTACTGCGAAACATGATGATCTTAAAGTTAGAGCTATGTTGGGGCGCTTGCTCTTTACGGCAGATGACTTCAATAAAAAAGTACGCGTTTGTTCGGGTGGTGAGAAAAACCGCTTGTTATTTGGTAAGTTGATGATGATGGACCTAAACGTTTTAGTGATGGATGAGCCGACTAACCATATGGATATGGAAGCAATTGAAGCGTTAAACAACGCCTTGTTAGATTTTGATGGCACCTTGATCTTTGTTAGTCACGATAGGGCGTTTGTCTCCTCTTTGGCAAATCGAGTGATTGAAATTAAGGGACAAAAGGTTATTGATTTCCAAGGGACTTATGACGAATATTTGGCTCATCAAGGCTAACCTTAGATAGATTTTACCTCTGTTTAAAGCCACTTACTGAATGTCAGTAAGTGGCTTTTTTGTTTTATACTGATGACTGTTTTGACGCATGATAAGGACGCTATTTTGGATTCAACATCACTTAAACAATATCTGCTTTCTAAACCTGAGGCAGAAGAATATTACCCATTCGATGATTATACGGCCGTGTTCAAAGTACAGGGAAAGATGTTTGCATTGTTAATAAAGAAACAGGGTGCGCCACTCTTAAACCTGAAATGCCTTCCAGATCATGCTATTGAGTTGCGTGATATTTTTACTGATGTCATTCCTGCTTATCACATGAATAAACGACATTGGAATTCGATTGTTCTGTCTGGTGAATTGCCTATGGGCGAAATTCAAAGGCAAATCGATCACTCCTACAGTTTGGTGGTTAAGGGGTTAAAAAAGTCTATACGAGAAGGCTTAGAAGTTCGACACGGAAAGTCGAATTTGTACTCCGAAATAATGGCTGAAAACAACCACAAGCAACATTGATCTATTGTATAAATGCGACTGCTGGCTTTAGGCTTATCCATACTATTTTTTAAAGCGTATATTTTTTCTACGGGTTGAGTGATAACCATCCTTTCCTATGTAATCCTGCCTATAAATCATAATTTCTCAACACTGTCATTTTCATGTCATCTTTTCTCGGTAAGTTACTTTTCAGTTTCCTTGCCAGAGGAAGAGTGACATGAGCAATACCAAAAAAGAGTATGCCTAGGTATCAATCTCGCCAATGGCTATTTTTAATCATTAATAGGGCAGTGTTATGAGCATTAAAAACGATAGAAAGCTAGGATTTGATGAGTTAGATGAATTGGTGCGTCCCGCTCCTGAAGTGGTCGAATTTGAAGAAGTTGCGCATAAAATGGTGTCACGTCGTGGCTTTTTAAGTGGTGGTGCAGCAGTCGGTGCCGGAGCTTTCGTCATGGGCTCAACAACATTAGCAGCAAGTAAAGCACTTGCCGCAGGAAGCACAGAATCACGCCTTGCATTTACCAAGGTGGCAGCTAATACGTTAGATACTGTGACTGTCCCTGAAGGTTATAAATGGGAGGTTTTGGCCTCTTGGGGTGATCCTTTATTCAGTAATGCTCCTGCTTTTAACGCCGCTACAGGTGGTACTGGCGCTTCACAAGAATTGGCCTTTGGCGATCATAATGATGGCATGGCGTTCTTTTCTAAAGATGGCAAACAAATTATGGCCATCAACAACGAATACACTAATGAAAAAACGCTTCATGCTAATCGTGCTGATGGCATGCCTGCTAATGCTGATGATGTGCGTAAAAACAAAGCGGCTCACGGCGTGTCTATTATTGAAGTAGCAGAGCGCGGCGGAAAATGGGGGATTGTTCAGGATTCTCCTTACAATCGTCGAATCACGGCGGATACGGAAATGGACATTACAGGACCTGCTCGTGGTCATAAATGGCTACAAACCTCAGAAGATCCTAAAGGGCTGGTTGCCAAAGGAACTTGGAATAACTGTGGTAATGGACAAACGCCTTGGGGTACCTATTTGACGTGCGAAGAGAACTTTAATGGTTACTTCAGTGCAAGTGACAAGAACTACAAAATGCCCGAAGCGTTTAAGCGTTACGGCGTGAGTACGGAAGGTCGTTATAACTGGGCGATGGCGGACGATCGCTTTGATCTTGTCAAAGAGCCTAATGAGCCAAATCGTTTCGGTTACATTGTTGAAATCGATCCATTAGATCCGACTTCTCGCCCGAAAAAACGTACTGCTTTAGGTCGCTTTAAACATGAAAATGCCGAATTAACTATTGCTGCGAACGGTCACGTTGTTGTTTATCTTGGCGATGATGAGCGTGGCGAATTTCTGTATCGTTTTATCTCCAAGCATAAATACTTGGCTGGTGGTAATAATCGCGACCTACTGGAAGAAGGGACTCTTTACGTTGCCAAATTCCATGATAATAACCGCGGCGAGTGGTTAGCGTTAACGCCTAAGACAACGGGAATGACGGAGGCTGAAATTGCCATTCATACCCGTATGGCGGCTTCTAAAGTGGGAGCGACTACGATGGACCGTCCAGAGTGGGTGGCGTCTCACCCGCATAAAACAGAAGTGTATTGCTCATTGACGAACAACAAAAACCGTGGAGTTAAGCCAAATGCAGGTGGAGATGCTACGCCAGCTGGTGGTCCAAACCCGCGAGTTAAAAACAACTTTGGTCAAATCGTGCGTTGGATGCCAATGGACGCAGATCATACTCACAAGGAATTTAAGTGGGATTTGTTTGTATTAGCTGGTAACCCAGCGGTTTATGACGATGCGAATGCGGGTTCTCAAAACATTAATCAAGACAATATGTTTAACTCGCCAGATGGTCTGAAGTTTGATTCTAAAGGCTTATTGTGGATTCAAACAGACGGCAATTACTCAAACGAAAATGGTTTCAAAGGACAAGGTAATAACCAGATGTTGGTTGGGGATCCTGAGACTGGCGAAATTCGTCGATTCCTAGTGGGTCCAAAAGAATCTGAGATTACTGGCTTGGCTTGGAACGCGGCTAAGACCACTATGTTTATTAGTATTCAGCATCCGGGTGAAGGTGGGAATTCACATTGGCCTGATGGAGGACTTTCAGTTCCTCGTTCTAGTGTCATTGCTATATCGCGCGAAGACGGTGCCGTGCTCGGCTAAGATCTTGTGTTGCAAATAGTTTTTAGCACTTTAAAGCCAGTATAGTTAATATGCTGGCTTTTTTTATGCCTTTTTTAGGGGGGATAAAATGAGCAAATTATGATTTAAGTCATAGCTCCTATAAGAGTTTTTTATAGATTCTTGTGTCATTGCTCATAACATGTCAATCTTATAAAAGAGCAAGTTAAGAATCAGTTGTTAGGTGCGGTAGCGTAGGATAAACACCAAAGAATATAAGCGAGTCAGAATGGGTGTTGTTTTTTCAAAATCTTTATTCGTTAAGCAAACGTTTTTAACGTTAGTACTCGCTATTGTTCTAAGTTTGGTTAGCAGTGGCTTTCAATTTTTTGATGGAATTAGTGAACAAAAGGCCCAAATAAATCAACACTTCGAAGAATTACTTGCCGTTGTCGAAAAACCCTTGTCTGAAGCGGTTTTTCGTTTAGACGTTGCGTTTGCACAACAACAGGTGAATGGTTTACTTGTTAGCCCTAGTATTTCCCATTTGGAAGTCAGAGACGAGTCTGGACGTCTTTTTGTTGAAGCCACAGCCGCCAAGCGCGATTTTTACTTGCCAGAGTTTTTTACTAACTACTTTTTGGTTGATTTAGAAACTTATGAGCGAGAGTTACACTTAGAAAGGCCTGCTTTTTATGCGGGGAACTTATATCTCTGGCCAGAAAAGCGTTATTTATTGGATGCGATTTTCAAAGAACAAGTTTCTATTTTAATCTATAACTTATTTAAAGATGTGTTATTAGCCTGCCTGCTTTCCTTAGTGTTTTATTTTTTGGTTACTTATCCACTAATGCGCTTAACAGAGTCTTTATCAAGTGCTGGCTACAATGAAGACATTCCTCTGCCAAAATCCTTTCATCGATATCATAAGTCGGATGAGTTAGGTAATTTATATACTACTTTTGCACACCTATGGAAAAAGCTCCATAAGGCCTTGAGCGATTTAGAGCGTAGCGATAGTCATAGTAAGGCGACGATTGAACACGCTGCTGACGGTATTTTGTTATTAGACGAGAGAAATAAGATTACTCTGGTCAATTCAACAGCAGAAAATATGCTGAAAATGAGTGAAGATGAGCTTAAATCAAGTCCGCTGAAGGCTTTGCATACCTCCTCGTCATGGCCAGACTTTCTTGAAGTTCTAATGAATTTAAACCTTGGCTCCCCTCAAACGGTAGAGGCTGTATATCAAATTCAAGGTGTTGAATTGCCGGTGGAGATACGCTTGGCGAAATACCGAATTCAAAGTCGAGTCGAAACAATACTCTTGGTACGTGATGTCTCTGAACGAAAGGAAGCTGAGGCTCATATTCATCGCTTAGCGTATTATGATTCGGTAACCGACTTGCCAAATCGTCAATATTTATCAGATAAGCTTCTGGATGTGTTGAAGAACTTGCGAGCGACAAAAACAAGCAGTCATGCAGCGGTTGTTTTTATGGATCTTGATAGGTTCAAAATCATTAATGATTCCTTGGGTCACAATGTCGGTGATCAATTACTTTGTTCCGTGGCGTCGCAACTCGAATCTGTCGTTAAAGATAATATTGTATTTGCCCGCATGGGCGGGGATGAGTTCGCTTTTTTATTGTCGCACCTTGGTGATGATAAGAGACGGGTAGAAAAAGTAATAGAGACTTTTATTAGAAGGGTGATTTACGCATGCCAGCAGGTTAAGAAAGCAGGTCATCATGAAGTTCATATAACGGCAAGTTTAGGCGCGACAATCTTTAATGGTGATGAAACATCAGCCGAGGCAATTTTTAAGCAGGCTGATACAGCGTTATATCGCGCCAAGGAATCAGGGAGAAACACTTTTGCTCTTTATAGAACAGAAATGCAGGCCATATCTGATATGCGTCTTGAAATGGAAAAAGCCCTTCATCACGCTACCGAAGCTAAGTTGTTTGAACTGTATTACCAACCCCAGACGAATGACAAGAACCAGTTAATTGGGGCGGAAGCGCTGATCAGATGGAAAGATGAGCACAATGGGTTTATTTCTCCTGCGGTGTTTATACCTATTGCTGAAGAAATTGGTTTGATTGTTGAAATTGGTCAGTGGGTTTTAGATGAGTCTTTGTCCCAAGTGGCAACTTGGTTAAAAGAGGGGAAATGGGATCCATCTTGGCGGATGTCTATAAACGTTAGCCCAATTCAGTTTCAACAGGCAGGCTTTTTACCTATGCTGAAAGAGCAGTTAGAAAAGCATGAAGTACCTTCAAGTTGTGTTGATTTGGAAATTACCGAAAATATGCTCTTTAATGACCTCAACTCTTCTTTAGAAAAAATGCACGCTATAAAGCACTTGGGGGTTCATCTTTCTATTGATGATTTTGGTACAGGTTACTCTTCTTTAAAATACCTAAAATCTTTGCCTATCGACCGTCTAAAAATAGACCAAT
The DNA here is from genome assembly GCF_005222245.1 of Marinomonas sp. FW-1. NCBI lineage: Bacteria > Pseudomonadati > Pseudomonadota > Gammaproteobacteria > Oceanospirillales > Oceanospirillaceae > Marinomonas > Marinomonas sp. FW-1. The sequence continues at coordinate 1,088,856 of NZ_CP025987.1, forward strand.
CCTTTATCAGAGATTTATTGACTGATAAAAGTGATGAAGCAATTGTGCTTGCGGTGATTGCAATGGCGAAAGCGCTCAATATTAATGTGTTGGCAGAAGGGGTGGAGACCTTAGTGCATTTTGATCGATTACATGAAATGGGTTGCTTCTATTATCAAGGGTATTATTTTGGTCACCCTGTTCCTCCAGAAGAGTTTATTGCTCAGTTTGTCCATGATTTGCCCACACAGAGTCCTTCTTCATAGCGTAATATGACTGCGTATACGACTTATTTATATTAAGGACTTGCTATGGACTTCTTGTCTTCGTTAGCAACGGTGACCATTCATTGGGGTGCATTGTTGTTTGTGTTTTTGCTGTTTGTGGCTGCGGTCTCTGTGGTGGTGATGTATTGGGTTGATACCCATCAAACGTCTCATACCATTAGACGGAACTATCCTGTTATTGGCCGCTTTCGTTATATCTTTGAGCATATCGGAGAGTTTTTCCGACAATACTTTTTTGCTATGGATCGGGAAGAGCACCCCTTCGACAGGGCAGAACGCTCTTGGGCATATCGTGCAGCAAAAAATGTCGATAGCACTATTGCTTTTGGCTCGACTCGTTCTCTTGAAACCCCTGGTGATATTTTCTTTTTGAATTGTGCTTTTCCAACTTTGGAGGAAGACGCTGCACAGCCAAAAGAGATTTGTATTGGTGAATACACTGCCAAAAAGCCTTATAGAACTCGCTCCGTGGTCAATATTTCAGGGATGAGTTTTGGTGCCTTGTCGAAACCTGCGGTACAGGCTCTATCAAGAGGAGCACGTAAAGCAGGTATTTGGATGAACACAGGCGAGGGTGGGTTGTCCCCTTATCACCTTGAAGGTGGTTGCGATATTGTTTTTCAAATTGGAACGGCAAAATATGGTGTGCGCAATAATGAAGGGCATCTGGACGATACCAAGCTGGCGAGTTTAGCTGAGCATCAAAATGTGCGAATGTTTGAAATTAAAATGAGTCAAGGGGCTAAGCCAGGCAAGGGTGGTATGTTGCCAGGAGCAAAAGTCACGGAAGAGATTGCGCATACTCGTGGTATTCCAGTGGGTGAGGATTCCATCAGTCCAAATGGTCATGTCGATATAAAATCCATCGATGACTTATTAAATATGGTTCATCATGTACGTCAAGTTACTTCTAAACCCGTTGGTTTTAAAATGGTGGTTGGGGATTTGACGTTTTTTGAAACCTTATGCGAGTTAATCCATAAAAAAGGCATCGAGTATTGTCCTGACTTTATCACTATTGACAGTTCTGATGGTGGCACAGGAGCCGCTCCACAACCTTTGATGGACTATGTGGGGATGCATTTGCGTGAGAGTTTACCGACTGTTGTGAATATTGTGACTTCGTATGGTTTGCGTCGTTATATCAAAATTATAGCGTCTGGTAAGTTGATCGTTCCTGGTAAAGCGGCATGGGCTTTAAGTGCTGGTGCTGATTTTGTTGTAACGGCGCGAGGTTTTCTATTTTCACTTGGTTGTATTCAAGCATTACAATGTAATAAAAACACTTGTCCAACTGGTATAACGACTCATAACCCCGATTTACAACAGGGCTTAGTCGCGGCTGAAAAGTCTGAGAGAGTGGCAAATTACGCAGCCGAACTATTACATGGTATCGGTATGATCGCCCATTCTTGTGGCGTAAAAGAACCAAGAGAATTAAACCGTTCCCATGTTCGAATTATCGAGAACCAAAGCCGTTCACAGCTATTTTCACATGCTAACCCGCTACCTAATGTCCGCCCTGAATACATTAATATGACAGCGTTGAAAGAAGAGGCTATTTCGAAAGAAGAGCGCTTACAATAAATTGTTGTGCCGGTCTATGTCCTGTATTTTTTAATTTAATGACAAGTATATGAGGTCTCTTTTGGGGCCTCATGTTTACTTTTTCCCTTCGTGCTGTATGTTTTAGTCTCAATTTTTTGTTAGGGGCATAGTATGTCTGCTTTGTTTCATTACGCTTTTCATGTTACTTCTTTGGAAGAAACTCGCGACTTTTATACGCAGGTTCTAGGTTGTACAGAAGGGCGAAGTACCGAGACTTGGATCGATTTTGACTTTTATGGACACCAACTGTCACTGCATCTTGGTGAACCAAGCCCAACGACCAATACAGGGCGTGTAGGAGAACATTTTGTTCCTATGCCGCATTTTGGTTTGATTCTACCGTTGGAGGAATGGCAAAAGGTCGCCAAACGATTAACGGAAGCAAATGTCGCATTTGATCTCGCTCCGAGTGTCCGATTTGAAGGCATGCCTGGGGAGCAATGGACTCTCTTTTTTAAAGACCCAAGTGGTAATGCCATTGAGCTAAAAGGTTTTAAGGATATGGCTCAGGTGTACGCCAAATGATTCCTTTTATTAGTCGAAGTGCTTTATCAGAGCAAGCCGTTTGGGTTGAGGAATTGTCTAAAGCCATGCCTCATGAAGAGATTGCTTTGCTGTCTGAATTAACCGCAGAGCAAAAGCAAGACTGTGATGTTGCGATTGTTGCCAATCCTGATCCTCAAGATTTGCTAGAGCTCCCTTCTTTACGCTGGGTACACAGTGTATGGGCTGGTGTTGAACGTATGGTGCAGGAGCTATCTTCCCCTAGGTTTTCTATCGTTAGGTTAGTTGATCCAAATTTGGCAGCGACCATGTCAGAGGCGGTATTAGCGTGGACATTATTTTTGCACCGAGATATGCCAACTTACGCACAGCAGCAAAGCAAAAAGCAATGGATAGGGCAGCCGATGGTTTTCCCCCAAGATAGACGAATTGGCGTGTTGGGATTAGGTGAGTTAGGCAAATTGAGCGCGCAGCGATTAGCGAATAACGGTTTTTCGGTTTCGGGTTGGAGTCGTAATCAAAAGCAGGTTGATGGTGTTTCGTGTTTGCATGGCGAAAGTGGGTTGATTTCATTATTGAGTCAAAGTGATATCATTGTTTGTCTGCTGCCTTTAACTGCACAAACAAAGGGGCTATTGAATCGCGAGAGATTGGCGCATTTACCTGTTGGGGCAAGTATTATTAATTTTGCTCGGGGGCCGATTATCGATGATGACGCTTTATTGGAAAGGCTAGACTGCAACGCATTGTCTCACGCGGTATTGGATGTTTTTATGCAAGAACCATTGCCGCAAGAGCATCGTTATTGGGAGCATCCTTCAGTCAGCGTATTGCCACATATTTCAGCCCCAACGAGTCCTTCCAGTGCAAGTAGCATTGTTGCCAAACATATCAATCACTATCGATTGACTGCTGAAATACCTTTAGCGGTAGACCCTGTTTTAGGGTACTGATTTAGAAAACCAACTTTTAATTATCAAATCTATCTAAAAATGGAGTTTGCTATGCCGCATTGTATTGTTGAGTACAGCCAAAATTTAGAGCAAGAAGTGCCGCCTGCTGACCTTTTAGAAGCAGTGAAAGACGCATGCATTGCCTCAACACTTTTCTCTGTTGAAGATATTAAGTTGCGCAGCTGCCCGTATAAAAACTTTTTGACCGGTGGTCAGGAAGATGCTTTTGTCCATGTGACATTGAAGGTGTTATCAGGGCGAACGGTAGAGCAAAGAAAGCAACTTTCTCATTTGGTTCTAGAAGCACTAACACAATTTCCACTAAAGAATGTTAGTTTCTCTGTGGAAGTGAGTGAAATGGAAACAGATACCTATGTAAAAAGGGTCGTTCTATCTCAATAACAATGACATATAGGTCGCTTGTAAGGATATATTGATGAAAGCCATTGTATGCTCAATGATGCTTATTCCTAGTTTGCTTTGGGCTGAGACTAATACGGAAAATCTTTCTGAAGAATCAACGCTAGAGCAAGGTGTTAGTCATTCCCAAGAAGAGGTGTCTGAGCCTTATTCGCCAGAAGAACCAGAAGTGCCTGAATCTATTACCCAGCGAGCAAGAGAAGCCAACGGGTTGTTTAAACAGAGAGAAAGCAGAGAAACAGCGACATCCAGCAACCCTTTTGTATTGACTCCCCATAAACCGAATTATTTTTTGCCAATTGCCTACACTTCTAATCCGAATGATCGTGCATTTTTGGGTGATCAAGCGGATTCTGAAAAGTTAGACAGCGTAGAATTCAAGTTTCAGTTGAGTGTGAAATTTCCTGTCGCTTATGACATTGTAGGGCGTGACACCAGTTTGTGGTTTGCTTATTCACAACAGGCATACTGGCAAGCTTACAACAGCGGTATTTCCGCGCCATTTCGTGATACCAATCATGAGCCGGAAGCTTTTATTGTAACCAAGCCCAAAAATGGCTTTTTAGGCATTAAACCTAATTATATCTCCTATGGCTTTAATCATCAGTCGAATGGTCAATCGGGTGACTTGTCTCGTTCTTGGAATCGGTTTTACGTGGACTTCATGTTTGAGAAAGGCGATACCGCTTTTTCTTTCAAGCCTTGGTACCGCATTCCTGAAAGTGCAGAATTAGATGATAACCCTAACATTGAAAACTATTACGGCTATGGCGAATTTAATGTAATTCATGTGATTGATGATTATACGATCGATGTGATGTTAAGAAATAACCTAAAGTCATCGGATAATCGAGGTGCGATTCAAGTTGGTTTTACCTTCCCGTTGTGGGGAAAAACGCGCGGATATGTACAATATTTTAATGGATATGGACAATCTTTATTGGACTACAACCATCAGACACAGTCTTTGGGAATAGGGATTATGCTTACCAATTGGTTATAAAGTGATATCCGTCATACCCATATTAATAAGAGTCAAAAGTGCGAGTAGGATGGTCTGATCGCTTAATCTAGCTGTCACTAAGTTGTCACAAGAATGCCATGGAATGGACATTTTATTGGTTTATGTTGAAAACAAGACAAAAACCAGTGAGGTGATAAGTATGAACCTGCTTCAGAATATCCACGCCGTTGACGTACTAACTTTTTCTTGGTGTATGGCCCGCAAACATAGGGCGGTGTTAACTCGCTTAGGGCGTGCTATTTCATTTTCTGCCGATGGCCCATTTTATGCCGTGGCGGCGCTTTTATTCTGGTTTACTGGCTACAAGGAGCTGGTACTGGTAATGGGTGTGGGCTTTTTGCTTGAGCGCATTGTTTACCTTGTAATGAAAAAAGGTTTTAAGCGCAATCGTCCCGCCGATGCACTGGATAACTTTAGTAGTTTCATTATCCCCTCCGACCAATTTTCTTTTCCTTCTGGGCACACATCTGGCGCATTTTTCATCGCATATTGTGTGTCAGAATGGTTCCCGAGTATGAATCTTATGCTGTATTTCTGGGCTGCAAATGTCGGCTTATCACGCATCTTTCTTGGTGTGCATTTTCCAACGGATACAGTAATCGGCGCCTTGTTAGGTAGCACCTGTGCCGCTGTGGCTATAGGGATGTTGGTATGAAAATTTTGTATGGCGTTCAGGGAACCGGCAACGGTCATATTACTCGTGCGCGGGCAATGGCGGCAGAAATGCACTTAGCGGGTATTGACGTTGATTTTGTGTTTTCAGGCCGACCACCTGAAGACTATTTTGATATGGCAGTGTTCGGTAATTACAGAACATTTCGGGGATTAAGTTTTGTTGCCCGAGATGGTCAGTTGGATCTCTATTCAACGTGTAAAAGAGCAAAGTTTGCTAGATTGTATCGTGACATCCGCTCGTTAGATACGCGCGGCTACGATCTGGTGATTACGGATTTTGAGCCAATAGTGGCATGGGCATCAAGGCGACAAGGTGTTCCCTGTATTGGGTTCGGTCACCAGTATGCGTTCAAATATGACATACCTCGCTATAAGAAAAATCGTGTGGCTCAATGGGTGATGGCGAACTTTGCACCAACAACAACCCAGTTAGGCGCCCATTGGCATCATTTTGGCTATCCTATTTTACCACCACTTATTCACGCTCAAGAGATAAACAATAGGCCAGATTCTGGCTCTGTCTTGGTTTACCTTCCCTTTGAAAACAGTGAAGCGGTGCTGGAGTGGTTAGAAGGTGTGCCTAATTACCGCTTTCGATTGCATTGTAAAGATATTGACCCTGGTGTTTATGGCAATGTGGAAGTCTTTCCATTTGGCCGAGACTTGTTTCAAAAGAATCTTAGTGAATGTGAGTCGGTATTGTGTAATGCAGGTTTTGAATTGAATTCAGAGGCGTTACAACTTGGGCGTCGTATTTTGGCCAAGCCTTTAAAAGGTCAAATTGAGCAGCATTCGAATGCAATCGCCTTAGAATCATTAGGCGTGGCAAAAACGAGTGATGTGTTGAATTCGCATATTATCCAAGAATGGCTCGAAACGAGTCGAGTGGTTCAGATATCGTATCCTAATGTGGCCCGCGCCGTGGTGGATTGGTTGCAGTCTGGAAATGATGTGAGTTTGTCTGACTTATGTGAGTCTTTGTGGCGACAAACCCCTAATGTTCGTGGCATTGATTTTTCGTTACCAGTGAACAAGAGTGCCGCAATAGCCAAGCCTCGAGTGAAAAATGCTACAGCCTAATGTTAGGCTGTAGCATTGTTTTTACGGATATCTAGTGTTTAGCTGTTAAGCGTCTGCTGGAAAAATTCCACAGTACGATTCCACGCCAGTTCGGCATTTTTCTCATCGTAACGTGCGGTTGAGTCATTATGAAAACCGTGGTTGGTTTTAGGGTAAATGTAGGCGGTGTAGTCCACGTTATTCGCTTTTAGTGCTTTTTCGTAATCAGGCCAAGTATCGTTAACGCGCTTGTCTAATTCAGCGAAATGCAACTGCAGTGGTGATTTTATCTTATCTATTTGGGATTTGGCTGGCGTTCCATAAAAAGGCGCACCCGCATGAATGGTATCCGGCATAGCCGCCGCTAACGTATTCGTTAAATAACCACCATAGCAGAAGCCCACCATACCGACTTTACCTGTGCTAAATGAATGGTTTTTGAGTAGGCTGGCTGCGTCCATGAAATCCCCTTCAATTTTATTACCATCTAGGGTTTTCTGCATGGCTCGGCCTTCATCGTCATTACCAGGATAGCCACCTAACGGAAACAATGCGTCTGGTGCAAACGCAATAAAACCTACTTTTGCTAAACGGCGCGCGACATCTTCAATATAAGGGTTAAGACCACGATTTTCATGAGCCACTAGGACAGCTGCTGCTTTGTTGTCTGCATTTACATTTTTGGGCACTACTAAATATCCACGAGCTCGACCATGGCCATTTGGCGAATCATACTCAACATAGCTTGCGACTATGTCTGGATCGTTAAATGACACTTGTTCTGCTAATGCATAGTTTGGTGTGAGTGCCCCTGCAACGACAGAGAGTGTTAAGCCAGTAACACTTAGTGTGCCCAGTCTTGATAGAAATGTTCGGCGATCAATATCACCATGTGCGTATTCGTCATACCAGTCAAATGCCTCTTGCGGAATGCTATCGGTTGATAGTGGTTTCGTTGTTGATTTCTCTGTCAATAAAGTCATTACAATTCCCTTCCTTTTAGCTTATAAAAGTGAGTAACGCATACTTTAGAACTGGGTTCTTAAAAGTGGTTCAATAGATACGCAGATAAAACGTGCTTAGATGATAATAAGATGATCTTTTTTTTGATTGAGTACGTATTGAGATTAGCAGAAAGAAAATATTAGACTAAATCAGGCATTATTATTTGATGCGGTCAACACAGCAAACTTTGTAGGAATGGACGCGAATGATACGTAAAATGCCGATTATTATTACCGGTGGGGGACAACGTTTAGGTCTTGCTTGTGCTAAGGCATTGGTGGCCAAAGGCTACAACGTCATTATCACTTACCGGAAAGCACGAAAAGACATCGCGGTTTTAGAAGAACAAGGTATTACTTGTATACAGGCTGACTTTTCAACTTCTGCAGGGGTTGATTCGTTTACGTCTAATATATTGGAACGGTATTCGGCGCTTGGGGGCATTATCCACAATGCGTCAGAGTGGGAGTCTGAAGAAGGCTGCTCGAATACGGCAATATTAATGGAAAATATGTGGCAAGTGCATGTATTTGCACCTTATCGTATAAATCTCGCCTTTGAAGCATTATTATGTGCGGGCGCTGAGCAAGATGGGCAAGCAGATATTATCCACATGACCGATTATGTGGCTGAAAAAGGCAGTGATAAGCACATTGCTTATGCGGCAAGCAAAGCAGGCTTAGCGAATTTGACCAGCTCATTTGCCAAGCGATTTGCACCACACATTAAAGTGAATAGCATTGCCCCATCATTGCTGATGTTTAACAGTGGTGATGATGACGATTATCGTAGCAAAGCATTGCGTAAATCTTTGCTTCGCAAAGAGCCAGGTGAGCAAGAAGGTGTGCTAGCCGTACAGTACATATTAGACAGTCTTTATATGACAGGTCGAACCTTGTCACTAGACGGAGGACGACATTTGGTTTAATCGCCAAATTAAGACTTCTTTATTTTGAACGCCTTCATGTCATGAGACAGGGTTATGAAACGTAGGACAAAGAGATGGAAGCTAATCTAGCTAAGCAAACCAATTTAAATCGCCTTGAGTTGTCTAGTGAGGCAACCAAAGTGCGTGATGCCCTAATCAAAAGTGGTTTAGAAACCCCTATGATTGATAACGGCCTAACAAGCGAAGAAAAATATCAGCGAATTAAAAGCGCATTTGAAGATGTGGTATCGACTCTTGGGTTGGATCTGACCGACGATAGTTTGGCTGAAACGCCTCATCGTATTGCTAAAATGTACGTAAAAGAGATTTTCTCAGGTTTGGATTATGCCCAGTTTCCAAAAATCACTGTGATTGAAAATAAAATGAAAGTGGATGAGATGGTAAAAGTGAGTGACATCAGCTTTACCAGCACTTGTGAGCATCATTTTGTTACGATCGATGGTTTGGCGAAAGTAGCGTATTTGCCTAAGAACAAGATCATTGGTTTGTCTAAGATAAACCGTATCGTTCGTTTTTTTGCGCAACGTCCACAAGTTCAAGAGCGTTTAACACAGCAAATTTTGGTGACATTACAAGCCCTGCTTGAAACAGACAATGTAGCGGTCAGCATCAATGCTGTGCATTATTGTGTGAAAGCGCGTGGCGTAATGGACGCAAGTTCATCTACTCAAACGACAGCATTAGGCGGTTTGTTTAAACGCAGCGATAAAACACGTGGTGAGTTTCTAGCTCGATAAATGACAAACTAGAGTTGTGTCTATAATGTAAAAAAAGAGCCATTTAAGAATGGCTCTTTTTTTATGGCTTGCACTAGCGCTAGAATGCTTATCTTAGTTGGTAGCATGAATGATATAGAGAGGCGGATATGACCGATAAAAAAAATGTGTGGTTTCCCGCAAAAGACAATGGTTGGGGCTGGGGTAAGCCCGCTACGTGGCAAGGGTGGAGTGTGCTGGTCACCTATTGCTTGGTTGTGATGCTGGTGAGTTTCAAGTTCGATCCAAAAGTTGAGTTGCTCAACTGGGCTATGGCTGTTGTTGTTTGTACGATTGGCTTACTGGGTATGTATGTCTGGAAAGGCGAAGCACCAAATTGGAAATGGAAAACCATCGAAAAAGAGAAACGTAAATGGTTTAAGTAGCCGCATATTACTGATCATTTTAAGAGCGGAAAGCCTAAAATGATCAGTAAGGGAAACGCTGAGCACTTTAAGGTGTTTATTGTTCCAAGGTATCTCGTTTTAATAAATTGGGGAACAAGTACATCCATAATCCCACAACCGCAATGGTGCCAACACCGCCAACTATAATCGCGGGCACAACGCCAAACCATGCTGCGGTGACCCCAGACTCAAACTCTCCAAGTTGATTCGAACTGCCAATGAAGACAGAGTTGGCTGCGCTGACTCGGCCCCGCATGTCGTCAGGTGTTTCTAATTGAACCAATGTAGAGCGTATGACCACGCTTATCATGTCTGATGATCCAAGCAAGACCAGCGCGATCATAGATAAAATAAGATTTTCAGATAGCCCAAATAGAATTGTCGCCACGCCGAATACGGCAACCGCAGCAAACATGATTTTGCCCACGCTATGGGTCAAAGGTCGGCGTGCCAAATAGATAGACATGAGTAAAGCGCCAACCGCTGGTGAACACCTTAGTAAACCAAGCCCCCATGCTTCGGTATGCAAAATGTCTTTTGCCACAATAGGCAGTAAGGCGGTAGCACCACCTAATAACACCGCAAACATATCCAGTGATACAGACCCCAAAATGACTTTATTACCTCGGATGAAGCGCAGCCCACCAAACAAATGCTCCATACTTATAGGAGACTTAGTTTCCACGATGAAGTTGTAATGTAAGAAAAACATAATCACGCAAGAAACTAAAAAGCAGCTCATGCTGGAAAGGTAAAGCGTGGTTGGTCCAATTAGGTAAATTAAGCCACCAAGCGCAGGACCCGCAATCACCGAGATTTCACGTGCAGAGGCGATGGCGCTAACAGCGCGTGACAATAATTCATTGGGTATAAGATTTGGAAGAATGGCTTGATTTGCTGGCATTTCGAATGCCCTTGCTGTGCCAAGAAGCGCGGCACAAAGGTAAATCATATTGGCGGAAATGCTGTCAGTGATATTTCCATAGGCCAAAATGCCAACCGTCATCGCCATGGTAAAGCGTGTACAAACACAAATAAGGCGACGGTTATAGCGGTCTGCTACGTGACCAACAACCAGTGTTAGTAGTAACTGTGGGAGAAACTGGCAAAGTCCCACTAGCCCCAATGCCATTGGGCTATTGGTGAGATCATACATTTGCCATCCAATACCAACACTGAGCATTTGAAAGGCAAATGAAGAGGCGATTTGCCCAATCCAGAAGTGAACAAAATTAGGGTGTTTAAACAGTGGTGGCATGGACTTTTTATCGCCTTATTCGTGAATGCTTGCACAGATTGAGCCATAAATTTTACCAAGAATATGGTAATATAGTCGTCTGCTTTATCAGGATGATAAATTGCCCTTAAGAAACTAACAAGCTTATACCCCAAGCCTGTTTTAAGTTAATCGACACTATTTGTAGATTAATCGATCAGTTTGACACTAAGGAATCACATTGGATACCTCTCAAAATCCTAATACTTTTAATGAAAAAATATCTCGCTGGCTCTTGCTGTCTTGTTTGATGGCGGTGGGAATCGGGCAATCGTTTATTTTCACCTCGTTGCCACCTATTGGTCGTGAGATTGGTTTGGCTGATGTTCGAATTAGTACACTCATCACAGCGGGCGCAGCGACATTTGTAGTAGCTGCTTTTCTATGGGGCGGTATTATTAACCGAATTGGTCGAATGCGTTCTGTCATTATCGGGATGAGCAGTTACGCGGTGACGATTGCCTTAACCGGTTTTGTTCTGCAAGAAGCGCTCGCTAGAAATTTGTCCGCAGAGCAAACCTATTATTTTGTGTTTGTATTACGTATTGTTTTTTCTCTTGGTATTGCGGGGGTTTTGCCTTCTATTCAAACCTATTTGATTGCGCATACTGATATCAAACGCCGTAGTTCAACAATTGCGATGATCGGTGCATCTTTCAGTATAGGAATGATTTTAGGTCCTGCCTTTGCTTCTTTACTGAGTAGCTTAGGATTGACGGCGCCTTTTTATATCATTGCTCTTTTGGCTGGAAGTGCGGCGTTGTTGGTGGTGTTGTTCGTAAGAGATTCTAAGCATGTTCGACAACGAGAAAAACCACCGGCAATAAATTGGCTTGCTCAGCCCGTCATGCCATTTTTGTTTATGTCCTCTTTATCGATTTTATCAATGACTGGCGTACAGCAAATCATGAGCTTTTTGATTCAGGATAGGTTTCAATTAGACGTCGCGCAAACGACTCATCACTTAGGGTTTGCGATGATGACCATGTCTTGTTTTAGTATTTTAGTGCAAATGATCTTGGTTCCACGATTCCAGCTAGGTGTTGTCACGCTTATGTTTTCTGGTGTGGGGATTGGAGTGCTTGCACAACTGGCGTTTATCTATTTGGATTCGTATACAGGTGTGCTGATCGCGATGGGGTTATTTGGTGCAGGTTTTGGCTTCTTATTTCCTGGGATAGTGACCGCACAAACTCTCTTGGTAAAAGATGAACAACAGAGTCGTTTGGCCAGTATGAACGCATCAATGCAAGGGCTGGGCGCCGCGCTAGGTCCGGTTATTTTGGCGTCACTGTATCAGCTAGGTCAGTTGGTGCCATTTTTTGGGCTGATGTTTGCGTTACTCTTTATGCTGGTGGTTTTTGTTTATTGTAAACAGAAACTAAAACATGTTTTTTAGCCAATTCTTTTAGGAATTGAGTTTGGCTTGAGTGACTTGTCTTGGGGATATCCCAAAGTGTTGATGAAAGCGTCGACTAAAGTGGCTCAAGCTTAAATAGCCCACTTCATAACTTACCTCTGTCACTGAACGTTTTTCTTGTAAGCGTTCATAGGCACGGCTCATTCTGCGCTGGTGCTGATACTCTAACGGTGTACAACCAAGTTGTCGTTTAAAGCTTTCGTAGAAACGGCTGCGACTCATGCAAGCCATCTTAGCCAGTAAGTTAATATCCATTGGTTGGGCGAGATTTTGTTCAATCCATTGGATGACGCAGGTTAAGCCTGTTGCGTCAGGTGAATGCTGCGTGAAACGCAATAGGGCATCTCTACCATGATGCCTAATAATGCGAGTAACCAACTCACTAACGCCAAAATCAACAAGCAAGTCTCTGTCTGGGTCATTGCGTAGAAAGTCACTGGTAAGACGGTCGATAATTTGTTGGGTAGCTTGAGTATGTAATGTATGTAGATGTTGGTTTGGGTCGATAGGGCTACCTGAAGGCAATGCGGATACCATGATGTCATTCATGCGGTCACATATTTGCGCGACTCTTTCTTGTGAAATAGCGATGGTCAAACAAGTGGTTGGGTTCTGGTACTGAGCCTCTGGGAAATCGATAAAGACTTCCTCTTCAGGCGCTAAGATGAAAGATTCGTGGGGCAGAAATGGAATATTGTCATGCTCTTTGGTATGCATGACCTTTGCTCCAGTGACCATGCCGCAATAAAGCAAGGTATCGGCTTTTAAGCTGACTTTTTGGGCCTGCTCATAGGTATCGTAAATACTCAATTCTGAATGTGGTCCTGCGAAGCAGACACGGTTTTCGATCAGTTGAATTGGCGCACGTTTGTGTTGCATCAATGTTTTCTCTGTCGAGATAGAGCGACTCATTTACACACCCCTTTCGTCTTAATATTTTTTATTCTAATTGTGTGACGTAGCGAACTCTCTTCTTATAATCACTCTTGGTTGCTTATGGGTCAATACAAAAGCAGAGCAGAAATGGATTGCTAGACAAACTTCATGGACTCACAGGCAAGTTTTCTGTTCGCTTTCTTCCTACTCTTAGTTCCAGTGTTAATGAAAAACAACAAAAAATGGAGAGTGTTATGATCTACGCCAAACCTGGTACTAACGGTAGCCTTATTTCCTTTGAAGCTCAGTACGGTAATTTTATCGGCGGCGAATGGGTTGCCCCTGTTAAAGGTCAATACTTCGACAATATTAGTCCTGTTAACGGTGAAGTGTTCTGTCAAATTCCTCGTTCTACTGAAGAAGATATTAACCTTGCATTGGATGCGGCACACGCGGCACGTGCTGCATGGGGAAAAACATCAGTTACAAATCGCTCCAATATTTTGCTAAAAATTGCCGATCGCATCGAGCAAAACTTAGAAGCCCTTGCTGTGGCAGAGACTTGGGATAACGGCAAAGCGGTTCGTGAAACCTTAAATGCAGACATTCCTTTAGCTGCCGATCATTTCCGTTATTTTGCTGGCTGTTTGCGAGCACAAGAAGGCAGTACGGCTGAACTAGACGAACATACTGTGGCGTATCACTTTCATGAGCCATTAGGGGTTGTAGGTCAAATTATTCCGTGGAATTTTCCGATTTTGATGGCTGCATGGAAACTGGCTCCAGCGCTTGCAGCAGGAAACTGTGTGGTTCTAAAGCCAGCAGAGCAAACACCTGCGTCTATCCTAGAATTAATCAAAGTGATTCAAGACTTGTTGCCGCCGGGTGTGCTGAATATCGTTAATGGTTACGGTAAAGAAGCTGGTGAAGCGCTTGCTACCAGTAAACGTATTGCCAAAATCGCCTTTACTGGCTCGACGCCAGTGGGTTCCCATATCCTAAAATGCGCTGCTGAAAACATCATTCCGTCTACGGTTGAGCTGGGCGGAAAATCACCTAACATTTATTTTGCTGATGTTATGCAGCAGGAAGACGCTTTTATTAGTAAGTGCGTGGAAGGTCTAGTGTTAGCCTTCTTTAACCAAGGGGAAGTATGTACTTGTCCTTCTCGTGCTTTGGTTCATGAATCAATTTATGATGATTTCATGGCGCTAGTTATTGAGCGTACCAAAACCATTAAGCGTGGTAATCCACTTGATACCGAAGTGCAAGTTGGGGCTCAAGCGTCGAAGCAGCAATTTGATAAAATAATGAGTTATATCGACATTGGTAAGAAAGAAGGCGCAGAGTTATTAATTGGCGGTGATATTGAAGCTGTCGATGGCTTAGACAAGGGGTTTTATGTTCAGCCAACCTTGTTTAAAGGTTCTAATGAAATGCGTATTTTCCAAGAAGAGATCTTTGGACCAGTGGTCAGTGTAACCACTTTCAAAGATGAAGCGGAAGCACTTGCTATCGCCAACGATAGTGAATTTGGCCTAGGTGCTGGCGTTTGGACGCGTGACACAAACCTTGCCTATCGCATGGGACGTAACTTAGAAGCGGGTCGCGTGTGGATGAATTGCTATCACCAATATCCTGCTCACTCTGCGTTTGGTGGATACAAAAAATCGGGTGTGGGTCGTGAAACGCATAAGGTTGCTCTAGAGCATTATCAACAAACAAAAAATATGTTGGTTAGCTACGACATCAATCCTTTGGGCTTTTTCTAACCCTGTGGACGTTTAAGTTCGGATAGAAGGATACAAATAGTCTGCATTTCTATTTGTTGACTGTTTTGAGCTAAGCCAGTGTGTCACTCACACTGGCTTTTTTTGTTTTTAAGCAGGCTTTTATTTTTTGTACAACTAGTCTTGAAACGTCATAAATTTGCCTCTTTGCTAGATGTGCCGTTATATAGCTGAAAAAATGAAGTTTCCGATTGGAAACTTCATCTAAGAAGTGATAATTTCGCCTCATTAGTAGTCCGTGTTATACAACTTAAATGTCGTTCGAGAAACATTGATCGACAGAGGAATAAAGCGATGGCAATCAGTTTATTTGATCTTTTTAAGGTAGGGATTGGTCCCTCTAGTTCCCATACTGTTGGCCCTATGATTGCGGCGAACCAGTTTGCTCATCAAATACAAAACCTTAATCTGGAATCAAAGGTAAGTCGTTTGAAAATAGACTTATACGGTTCGCTCGGTGCAACAGGCAAGGGACACGGAACAGGCGTAGCTGTATTGATGGGACTGGAAGGTGAGTTGCCTGAGCTGATTGACCCTAGCGGTGTCAATGAACGAGTAGCGGCAATTGAAGCATCTTCAAAGCTGAATCTATTAGCACAGTACCCTATCTCGATTAATGTTTCGACGGATCTTATTTATCATCGAATTGATCGCCTCGATTTTCATGCGAATGGCATGGTGCTGGTTGCATTTGATGTACAAGGCAATACGCTTCATCAAGCGACTTTTTACTCTGTTGGCGGTGGTTTCATTGTCCAAGAAGACGAGCATGGAAATGTAGAATTAGTTGAAGACACAACAAGGCTTCCTTATGAATTTCATAGTGCTGAGGAGCTTATTAAGCTTTGTCGAGATAATGACAAAACTATCGCTCAGATTATGATGGAGAATGAGAAGTACTGGAGAACGGAAGAGGAAATAAAACAGGGCATTCTTTCTATCTGGTCTGTGATGAAGTCCTGTGTTCAAGAAGGCATTCGTCATGAGGGGATTTTGCCTGGTGGCTTGAAAGTTAAACGAAGAGCCGCGAGCCTTTATCGAGATTTAACCAGCAAAACTCGTATGGATATGATTACTCCTTCTTTAGGGGCAATGGATTGGGTTAACCTTTATGCCCTGGCAGTGAACGAAGAAAATGCGGGTGGTGGGCGTGTTGTTACCGCTCCAACAAATGGTGCTGCGGGTATAATCCCTGCGGTGTTGCATTATTACTGGGAGTTTTGCCCACGTTCTTGTGAAGAGGGGGTTATAGATTTCTTTTTGACCGCAGCGGCAATCGGTTTACTGTTCAAAGAAAATGCGTCTATTTCAGGTGCTGAAGTCGGCTGTCAGGGAGAGGTTGGCTCTGCTTGTGCTATGGCAGCAGCAGGACTTGCGGCGGCAACGGGTGGTTCACCTGAGCAAATTGAGAACGCTGCTGAAATCGGTATGGAGCACAATTTGGGATTAACATGCGACCCTATTGGTGGGTTGGTGCAAGTACCATGTATAGAGCGGAATGCCATGGGCTCGATAAAGGCCATCAACTCGGCAAGTATGGCGCTTCGTGGAGATGGCACTCATTACGTATCTCTTGATAAGGTTATTCGTACGATGCGAGATACAGGCAGAGACATGAATGACAAATACAAAGAAACATCGCGTGGTGGTCTAGCTGTGAATGTGATTGAGTGCTAATTTTTTTATAAAATATAGCCTGTAATAAATCGGTCACATTTCTGTAGTATCTTTGCAATAAGTGCCTTTGATAGGCACTTTTTTTTATCTCAGCGCGTACTATTGTACTGAAAAAGTTTAGGGGTTTTTATCTGTAGACTCCCAGTGTAGAATGACGCGAAATTTACATTTCACCAAAATGTAATGGGATGACTTGAGAGCCAGATGAAATTTAAATGCTGGGATGAGCATGTCATTACCTACTCAGGCTAGCCTTGGGTCAGTAGTGGTTTGGCAAAGATTAATGATAGAAAGAAGAGCCCTTATGGATCTTACAAATAACCCGAAAGAAGAATCCACTTTACTGAGTGGTCATGAGTACATCCGTGTACTAATTGCGTTAGCATTTGTGATGCTATCTGGATTTTATGCCTCAGCGAATGGCGTAGGGATTTCTAACTTATCTATTTTGGCTATTGCTGCTGCCATTGGTGCTTACATGGCCGTTAACATCGGCGCAAACGACGTTGCCAATAACGTTGGTCCTGCCGTTGGCTCTAAAGCTTTGTCGATGACAGGTGCAATATTAATTGCCGCTATATTTGAAGCTGCTGGGGCGTTAATTGCTGGTGGTAATGTCGTTGGTACGATTAAAAATGGCATTATTAACCCTAACTCTATTGGTGATGCTGAAACCTTTATCTGGGTGATGATGGCAGCACTATTAGCGGGTGCTATTTGGTTAAACTTAGCCACCTACTTAGGCGCACCCGTTTCAACAACTCACTCTATTGTTGGTGGTGTACTTGGCGCTGGTGTTGCCGCTGGTGGTTTGGATATCGCTAATTGGGACAAATTAATTGCTATTGTTGCTAGCTGGGTTATTTCACCTGTTATGGGTGGTGTCATCGCGGCGTTGTTCTTGTTCTATATAAAGCGTTCTATTACCTACAAAAATGACATGATTGATGCAGCCAAAAAAGTTGTGCCTCTACTTGTTGGCATGATGGTATGGGCGTTTTCTACTTACCTTATCTTGAAAGGTTTGAAAAAGCTGTGGGAATTGGATTTCATCACCGCAGCCTTGATTGCTTTTGCTATTGCATTAACCGTTTATTTCTTTATTCGCCCAATGGTAGACAAAGCTGCGGCGGCATTGAAAAATGATAAGGACGCTGTGAATAGCTTATTTACTTTGCCTCTTATTGTGTCTGCTGCACTGTTGAGCTTTGCCCATGGTGCAAACGATGTCGCAAACGCAATTGGACCATTAGCAGCGATTAACGATGCTTTATTGACTGGCGCTGTATCTGGAAAAGCCACTATTCCGCTATGGATTATGATGGTAGGTGGTATCGGTATTGCCGTTGGTTTGGCACTATTTGGTCCTAAGCTGATTAAAACTGTTGGTTCTGAAATTACGGAATTGGATAAGACCCGTGCTTTCTGTGTGGCAATGGCTGCAGCGATTACCGTTATTATTGCTTCGCAACTAGGCTTACCTGTTAGTTCTACGCATATTGCTGTGGGTGGTATCTTTGGTGTGGGCTTCTTGCGTGAGTATTTGAAGCAGTCTTATGAGAAAAAACTGGCGTCAATTATCTCTCACTCTGAATCTGCAGGTCACAATGGCCAGCAAACACAAGAGTTCGTAAGACGATTCACGCAGGCTGATGTTGCTGAAAAGCGCGCGATCTTGAAAGAATTGAAAGCTGCACAAGCCGCTTCGCCAATTTCTTCCGCTGAACGTAAAGGCCTTAAGAAAGCGACTAAGAAAGAGTTAGTTAAACGTTCTGCTCTGTTGCGTATTGCTGCGGCTTGGGTAATTACAGTACCTGCCTCTGCAATATTGTCGGCAGCTATCTTTTATATGTTGCTTGGTTTTTCCGTTTCTCGATAGAAAAGCCCTCTCTATAAACAACAAAAGATCAGTATTTCTGGTCTTTTTTTGTTTTCAAGAGGGAAAGGGTGTTATATAAACTAGTATTGCTTGTTTAAATTTAGACTAACCTTCAATCCACTTCAGTCTATACTTAAAATGCCTTCCAAAGTATTGTGCTGCTCGGTGATACGATATTGCTGTTAAGTGATGCGTGTTTTGATAGTGAGACACGTTGGTTAAGTTAAGTAAACTCGATTAAATGTAGAAGACGATTTGTTCGATTGTGCTTTTCTCTTTTGGGCTACGAGAATGTTTTCCATGACAAGCTTTTTTTAAAAAAGAGACGGCGCGCCTTTAAAACCGATACAGGATGTTGAAGAAGTTTTGTTTGCAAAAAAAGGATAAGGCAGAGCTTAAGCAGAAATGATTTGGAACAATCTATTTTGTTAGAAATAGCGCAATAAAACGGTTCCATTAACAATGTTAAGGTAAAAAAACCTACTATATGACTGCTGTCACCATCACGGTACTTTTGCTGGTTATCGGTGGATTTATTGCTTTTGCAATTTTTCTACAGCTTAAAGAGCAAGCAAGATTAGAGAAGTTACGTAAAGTGGCAGCTCTAAACAATCAATTGCGCCAAGTGCGTCGATATCTTGATGAAATGCCTCCTCAGTATCAACCTAAGGATATGAAGCTGTGGCTTTTTTCTAGGATGATTGCTCTTCATGATCAGCTTATTGCCTTGCAGCCCGATGCAACCTTGACTCGTCGTCGACAGAATTTGGCCACTGAGATGAAAGAGTTTCAAGCAAGTAAACAGAAGCGGCGTGCTAAACCGATGAATGATGAGTTAGCGATTATTGAAGTCAGACGTATGTTTGAGTCCTTCAAATCGTACTTAATCCTCGCGCAAAAAGAAAAGAACATCGATGCAGATGTAGCTAATCGCTATAAAAAGCTGCTTGATTTTTTTCATTACAAAGTAAACTCAGATTACCATTCCCATCTTGCTCGAAAGGCATTTTTAAGTGGGCAGATCAGTGACGCTTTAGAAAAATACAAAGAAGCGCTTGCACAGTTAAACCCCATTAAAGACTCTGCTGAAGCTCAGGCTACCATTCTGAAATTACAAGAATTGATT
This sequence comes from Marinomonas sp. FW-1, assembly GCF_005222245.1. Classification (NCBI taxonomy): domain Bacteria; kingdom Pseudomonadati; phylum Pseudomonadota; class Gammaproteobacteria; order Oceanospirillales; family Oceanospirillaceae; genus Marinomonas; species Marinomonas sp. FW-1. The sequence goes on from NZ_CP025987.1 coordinate 1,108,525, forward strand.
CAGGAAATAGAAGATGACCTTATCTTGCAAAAGGCGGAAGAGGAAGTTAGCCGTGATATGGATACCGCAGGCGAAGAAGAACTTGACGATGAATGGAACAAATTTATGGAAGAATCTACTTTCCAGCAAAAGAAACGCTTCTAGTAAAATCTAATCGCCTGATTGACCTTATTATTGATATTTTCTGCTTGCTAGTTAATCGCAGTCGTGACAATTTTGTCATTTCCCAATACTCACCATTTTTATAAAGGACTTTCTGTGAATTTTGCGCTTTTGTCGGCTTTTATACCGACCTTCTTTTTCGTGTCTGTTACACCGGGTATGTGTATGACATTAGCGATGACGTTAGGAATGACGATTGGCGTTAAACGTGCTCTATGGATGATGCTAGGCGAGCTAGTGGGTGTTGCCATGGTGGCTATTTTATCGGCTATTGGCGTTGCTGCATTGCTACTGAATTACCCTAGTGTATTTGTTGTATTAAAATATCTTGGCGGTGCTTATCTTGCCTATGTCGGTCTGCAAATGTGGCTGTCTAAAGGCAAAATGGCGATTAAAGCCGACTCAGAAGAAAGCAAGCCTGCATCGCGTTTGGATTTGATTTCCCAAGGTTTTGTTACTGCAATTGCTAACCCGAAAGGCTGGGCTTTTTTTGTTGCCTTATTGCCGCCATTTTTGGATGCAAGCCATTCTCTCGCAAGTCAGCTTATTGTGCTGATTAGTATAATCCTTACTTTGGAATTTATTTGTTTGCTGATTTACGCAACAGGTGGAAGAACTCTGAAGTCGCTTCTTATGCAAAGCGGAAATGTGCGCATAATGAACCGTATTGCCGGTACATTGATGATCGGTGTGGGAGTGTGGCTTGCCATCGGTTGATTGTTAGCCGGCTTAAAACTTTCTAGTTTTATTAAGAAGACGCTTTCGAGCGTCTTCTTGTTTTTGTGCTGCTGCTTTTTGCTCCTGTTGTTTTTCTTGTGCTCGGTGCTTTTCTACTGGTTGTGTTTTTACGTTTGGCAAAAGGGTTCTTCGTTGGAGGAGGCAAGTTTTGCAAAGCGGAAGTGGGCATGTCTCTGGAAGCGTTAAGCAGTTGGTTTAAATTGACTTCTAAGCTCTCCATGAAAGCTTGATAGCTTGCTTCACCTACACTGATACTGTTAAGAGCTGACTCCCATTTTGCCGTCATATCAGGGGTGACCAGCTGTACTGGTAGACAATCAATAAAGGCCCGACCTGTTTGGCTGGCGTGAATTTGTTTTCCCTGTCTTATTAAAAATCCGCGTTTGAACAGTAATTCTATGATGCTGGCTCGGGTTGCTTCTGTGCCAAGACCGTCGGTGTCCTTTAATATGGCTCTAATGTCTTTGTCTGTGACAAACCGACTAATGCCTGTCATCGCTGCGAGTAAGCTGGCATCAGTAAATGCGGCGGGAGGTGTGGTGACTTTTTCTTGAACTTGTCCCTGTGTGCACCACAGCTCTTCGTTTTTATTTAGTTTTGGGAGTTCATTTTGATTTTCATCTTCCGGGTCATTATTTTTCTTTTTACTTGGTAAGAGAGCTTTCCAGCCAAGTGCGAGCGGTGTGTTGCCTTTTGCTTCAAATTGACCGCCTTCGATTTCCAGCTTGATATAAGACGCTAAGTAATCGTATTCAGGGTAAAACTGCATGAGATATTGACGAGCAATCAAGTTAAAGACTAAAGCTTCTGTTTTGGATAACGATGCCGCCTTGTGTGCCTGACTGGTTGGAATGATCGCGTGATGGGCTGTGACTTGTTTATCATTCCAAGCTTTGCTTTTTCTTGAAGCGTCAGCATGTTGGGCACCTTGTTGGATTTCACCACCGGATTTAGCCAGAGCGGCAAGAATAGCAGGCGCGTCTTTATGCTGTTGAGTCGGTAAATAGCGGCAATCAGATCTTGGGTACGTGATCATCTGATGGCGCTCATAAAGGGTTTGGCAAACATCTAATACTTGCTGTGCGGAAAGAGAAAAGGCTTTTGCAGCATCGATTTGTAGGGCTGACAAGCTGTAGGGCAGTGGCGCGGCTTGCTTTTTTTGCTTGTAATTCGCTTCCATTACAATCGCTGGTTTATTAGTAATACGGTTAGCAACGTTTTTTGCCAGTGGCAAGCTGAGCACTCGATTCTCTTCATCCATATAGGGCTGGCATGCCTCGCTAGGCAGCCACTTGGCTTGGAATACCGCGCCTTCAGGTGTCTGAATGTTTGCCCATACTTGATAAAAATCTTTAGGAATAAAAGCGTCTCTCTCCTTGTCTCTAGCAACAACCAGCCCTAATACTGGAGTCTGAACTCGTCCAATTGATAAAACGCCTTGATACCCTGCTTGGCGACCTTTGATGGTATAAGCGCGGGTGAGGTTCAAGCCAAATAGCCAGTCGGCACGTGCACGACCTAGTGCTGAACGTGACAAGGCCGCAAATTCATTGTTTGAGCGTAAGTTGTTTAGTTCTTTTTTAATGGCCGAGGGTGTTAAATCGTTTACTAACAAGCGTTTCGTGTTCTTTAATTTTTGCGCAGGAACCTTGGTGTAATGCAAAACCTCATCGACCAAGAGTTGCCCTTCGCGGTCTGGGTCTCCCGCATGTACTAATGTCGTTGCTTTTTTGATCAGCTTTTTCAGAATACCAAGTTGCTTTTTGGTGTTGGCTTTTTCTTGCCATTGCCAATCGGTTGGAATAATAGGGAGGTGATCCAGGTTCCAAGACTTATAGGCAGGGTTGTATTGATGAGGCTCCGCTTGCTCTAGTAAGTGACCGATACACCAGCTGATGCAATCGCCATTAGGTAGCCAAATACAACCTTCTTCTTTTTTCTGAGGTGAAGGGAGTGCGGCGGCGATAGCTCTAGCAAGGCTGGGTTTTTCTGCAATATAAAGAATCATAAATACACTTACTGTTTATATATACAGTAAGTGTATCGAACACGGAGAAGTGTGACCAGAGTTGACTGTTATTTAATTGGTACAACAAGTACTGGAATCGTGCTGGAATGAATGACTTTATTGGCAGTTGAGCCAATAATCATTTGACTAATTCGACCATGTGTTCGGCTATTCATTATAATCAAATCCGCATTTTTTTCTTTGGCGAGGCGTTGAATAGATTCAGATGGAACGCCATTTACGATCACGGTTTCAGGCGGTGTTGCTAGGCTAGAAAGCTCTGCAGAATATTTCTCCATGAATTCAGCCAATAATCTTTCCATGCGAGCTTTGATGTCTTTGATGGCATCTTTTCGCATTGTTTCTCTGATGTCTTCGCTAATGTAATTATTCATCATATTGGATGCTTGAGCGTTCAATGGCTCTATTGCATGCATCAATATGACTTTGGCTCCATGTGTATTGGCTAGGCTAAGAACGAGCTCCATAGCGGCTTGTGTTTTTCCATCTAGATCACAAGCATAAACAATAGTGTTTATTTTAGGTAACATAACAAGGTCCTCTTTCAATGTACCTATAGCTTAATCCTTTTAGCTATGCCTGCTCTGATTTAGGTCAATCATTGTTGAGCTTGTCGATCAACTGTGATTGGCGAATAAAAAACAACTCATTGATGACAGAAAAATAAAACCAATAAACAGCATGCCCCAATAGTCAGTGGTTTTTTTGGTCTCAGCGTAATTATGGTGAGGTTGGACAAAGTTCTTGGATTTCATAATGTACTCCATAGTAAGAGGTTGACTTAGATGATAATGAATATCATTTATAAAGTCTATTGCATCGATTAATATATTTTTCTGGGGAAGGTTTTTCGGCGTCAATTGTTTGAAACACAAGCCCATGAGATTTGCCTATGTTATGATGTGCACTCAATTTTTTAGTTAATGAATAAGAGAGTGTAATCATGTCTGAACTGTCGTTCGACTCTAACGAATCAAAAATCGCATACGGCATTGGTCGTCAAATTGGTGATCAACTACGTGGTAGCGATCTTGGTGAATTGTCTCTAACACACCTTTTTGCAGCGATTGAAGATGCCCTAAATGGCACTGAGATGCGAGTTCCTGGTGCAGAGCTAGAAGCTGCTTTTGCTGAACTACAGCAAAAAATGGAAGAAAAAAGCCGTGCAGCGTCTGAAGAGAACGTAAAAGCAGGCGAAGCTTTCCTTGCTGCAAACAAAGAAAAAGACGGCGTTCAAACAACTGAAAGCGGTTTGCAGTTTGAAGTACTTGAAGAAGGTACTGGTGCAACACCAAGCCGTGAAGCGACAGTTCGCGTACATTACGAAGGTCGTCTAATTGATGGACAAGTATTCGATAGCTCAATCGCTCGTGGTGAGCCAATTGAATTCCCTCTAACTGGCGTTATCGCTGGTTGGACTGAAGGTCTTCAGTTGATGAAAGAGGGTGCGAAATACCGTCTTACTATTCCTGCAGAATTGGCTTACGGTGCTCAAGGCGCTGGTGCATTGATTCAACCTTTCTCTGTATTGCAATTCGATGTTGAGTTAATTGCGATTGTTTAATCGTCGCATAAACTTCTAGCAGCAAGCAGAATGTAAAAAGCGAGTCGATCCAATCGGAACGACTCGCTTTTTTGTATAAAATAGATCGGTAAAGAGAAAGGCTATATGTCTCTTTCCATGCGAATGTGCATTTTCCCTGCCTCCAGAAAGACTTTCCCATCTGTGCGAAAGTTTTGCTTTTCATAGAAGGTTTGTACGTCAACTTGAGCGTTTAAAAACACTTTGCGAATGCCCATTTCTCTGGCGACTTTCACAGCACGAATTAACAGCATTTCACCGTAGCCCTGATGTCGATAGGCAGGTAATACTGCCAAGCGGCCGATTTGCCCTTCCTCGGTTAAACGGCAAGTGCCCGTAGGAACCGCGGTGGTACCAAAGGAGACAAAGTGCACAGCGTCTTCATCTCGATCGTCCCATTCGTCTTGCGGATCGATACCTTGTTCAATGATAAAGACCTGTTTGCGAACAAAGGTCAGTTGATCCTTGCTGCTGTTCCAGTCTGATGTTAAAACCTTCATTGCTTATCCTTATTCTTCAGGTGCGACTAATTCGATAAGCCCTTGCTGACCAATCAGAAAACGCACAAGAGGTTCTAGGTCGCTGTTCTGTTGTAAATCTAGGCCTGAAAAATCGAATTCAACTTGATGACAAACCGCTTCCACGAAACCGGTTAGCTCAGCATCAACCTTTAGGTTTTCACCGTTACAAAATACGCGAATTGAGTTGTCATCGCTTTGTGGTGTGTAATAACAAATTCTGGCATCGCCAGGTCGAATAAAGGTTTGACCCTGTGTTGCGTTGGCGAATGCTTCGTCTACTTCTTGCTGGTTTAACGGTGTTAGATATTCAGGGTATTTGCTTTCACTCATGGTTTCACCTAACCATTCTGCAAGCAGATCAGGTTGACTAATGAGGTTTGCCAATTCGCTTTGTAAGTACTGGATATCGTCTTTGCTAATGTGCGCGCTGTGCTGGCGACTTGCGGTTTCTGGAGCCGCAAAGCGATCTTTAACGTTATCTGTTTCGCATAATTTATCGCAAATACCGGTTAAGACATCCTGCAAGCTTGGCGCACGAAATCCGATGGAGTAAGTCATGCACTCGTCATCCAGTGAGCGTCCATTATGGGCAAAGTTAGGTGGTAAATAGAGAATGTCACCGGCTTCTAATTCCCAGTCCATTTCAGGGTTAACCGGAAAGTTATCGAGAATATGCAGCTTAATGTTTGGAATAGCGGAATCTTGATATTCGTCTGGAGCCAATACCTGCCAGCGGCGTTTGCCTGATACTTGTACTAGGAATACATCGTATTGGTCATAATGTGGACCAACGCTTCCGCCTTCTGTAGCGTAGCTGATCATGACATCGTCTAAACGCCAGCTTGGCAGAAATTCGAATTGTTCTTTTAGAGCTTGGACTTCTGGAACCCAATGGTCAACGGCCTGAACTAACAGTGTCCATTCTTTTTCTGGTAACGTGGCAAAGGTATCTTCAGTAAAAGGACCTTGGCGCATCTCCCAAGGGCTAATTCCTTTTTCGATAACAATGCGTGACTCAATCTCTTCTTCCATGGCCATGCCTGCAAGCTCATCCGCTTCTAATGGTGGAGTGAAATCGACAAGGCCGCCACGAATCAATAATGGCTTTTTTTGCCAATATTCATCGATAAAAGTTTGGGCTGTCATGCCACCAAGAATAGACAGTGGTGTGTTTAGATTTGTCATAAGTCGCTCGTTAAAAAGAACAAAGAAAATGGTCTGATGCTTTAGTTTTTACTGCCTAAAAGGCAAAAAGAGCCGATAAATCGGCCCTTTTCATTACGCTCGTTAAGAATCCCAATATACCATTGGGAAATCCCTTAGAGAAATTAGTTGCGAATTGCTTTTGCTTGAGCGGCCGCATTACCGATATAAGTGCTTGGCGTAAGCGCTTTTAATTCGGCTTTGGCTTGCTCTGGCATTTCTAGCGTATCAACAAAGGCTTCGATCGTCGCTTGATCGATAGTGCGACCACGAGTTAGCTCTTTTAACTTCTCGTATGGAGATTCGATGCCGTAGCGACGCATGACAGTTTGGATTGGTTCAGCAAGAACTTCCCAGGCATTGTCTAGGTCTGCTTCAAGACGAGGCGCGTTGATTTCCAACTTGCTGATGCCTTTTAGTGTTGCTTGATAAGCAATTAAGCTGTGCGCCAAACCAACACCAAGGTTACGTAGAACCGTAGAGTCAGTTAGGTCACGCTGCCAGCGAGAGATAGGTAATTTTGCGCTCAAATGACCCATAATGGCATTCGCAATACCCAAGTTGCCTTCGGAGTTTTCGAAGTCGATTGGGTTAACCTTGTGCGGCATAGTAGAAGAGCCGATTTCGCCTGCAATGGTTTTTTGCTTGAAGAAGCCCATGGAAATGTAGCCCCATACATCGCGATCGAAATCGATCAAGATAGTGTTGAAACGGCAAATCGCATCGTATAGTTCAGCGATGTAATCGTGTGGTTCGATTTGAGTGGTGTAAGGATTCCAAGTCAAACCTAGAGACGTCACAAACGCTTCGGCGTGTGCTTGCCAATCAACATCTGGGTATGCAGAAAGGTGAGCATTGTAGTTGCCCACTGCACCGTTGATTTTGCCTAAAAATTCAACGTTTTCGATTTGCTTAAGCTGGCGCTTCAAACGTGCAGCTACGTTCGCCATTTCTTTACCAACAGTGGTTGGTGATGCTGTTTGGCCATGTGTACGAGACAACATAGATTGCTCAGCGTGCTCAATAGCCAGGTCTTCAATGGCGTTGATGACGTTTTTAAGCTCTGGAGCAATGCCTTCTTCCAATGCTTCACGCAGCATCAAAGCGTGAGATAAGTTGTTGATGTCTTCAGACGTACAAGCGAAGTGAACAAATTCAGAAATAGCGGCAAGTTCTGCGTTGTCCGCCATTTTGTTCTTAATGAAATACTCAACCGCTTTGACATCGTGGTTAGTTGTTTTCTCAATGTCTTTAATGGCTTGTGCATCAGCTTCACTGAAGTTTTCCGCAAGTTGATCCAATAAAGCGCTTGCTTCATTGCTTAATGCTGGAACTTCGATAATTTGTGGGTGTTTGGCAAGAGCCTGTAGCCAGCGAACTTCGACTATGACTCGCATACGCAGCAAACCATACTCGCTCACAGAGCGACGTAGTACGTTGGTTTTCGATCCGTAACGACCGTCGATAGGGGAAATTGCATTTAAGCTAGTTAATTCCATTGAGATAACGCCTCGAACATGGTTTTCAGGGAGCCGCTATTATAGGCAAAAGGGCGAAGGTAATACAGGGATTCACGGAAGGGATTGGCATAAAAAAGCCCAGATAGTATCCAAAGGATACTATCTGGGCTTGGTTTTTCGAGTTTTACTTTACAGTGTTGCTAATGCAGAGTTGAAGGTAGCGCTAGGACGCATGATCTTAGCTACTTCATTTAGGTCCATGTGGTAGTAACCAGATAGGCCAGAAGGTTTGCCTTGAACGGCTGCCAGTTCAGCGACAATCTTATCTTCGTTATCAGCAAGTTGCTTCGCTAGAGGTGCGAATTTCGCTGCAAGATCCGCATCTTCTGTTTGTGCAGCAAGCTCTTGAGACCAGTAAAGCGCTAGGTAGAAGTGGCTACCACGGTTATCGATTTCACCCACTTTACGAGAAGGAGACTTGTTAGTGTCTAGCAATTTGCCTGTTGCTTTATCTAGGCACTTCGCAAGAATTTTTGCTTTTTCGTTGTTGTGCTTGATACCAAGCTCTTCGAACGATACGGCTACTGCAAGGAATTCACCTAGCGAATCCCAACGAAGGTAGTTTTCTTCCATAAGCTGTTGAACGTGCTTAGGAGCAGAACCGCCAGCGCCAGTTTCATACATACCACCGCCATTAAGCATTGGTACGATAGACAACATTTTCGCAGATGTACCCAGCTCTAGGATTGGGAACAAGTCAGTTAGGTAGTCACGTAGGATGTTACCTGTTACTGAAATAGTGTCTAAGCCACGAATGATGCGTTCCATAGAGAAACGGATCGCTTCGTTGTAAGACATAATGCGAATGTCTAAACCGCTAGTGTCGTGATCTTTTAGGTAAGTTTCTACTTTTTTACGAAGCTCGTTGTCGTGTGGACGAGCATCTTCTAGCCAGAATACCGCTGGAGTATCAGATTGACGAGCACGAGTAACGCCTAGTTTTACCCAATCTTTAATAGCCGCGTCTTTGGTTTGACAAGCGCGCCAGATGTCGCCTTTCTCAACGTTGTGTTGCATTAGGATGTTGCCGTTTGCATCGACAACGCGCATCACGCCATCGGCTTTCATTTCGTATGTTTTGTCATGAGAGCCGTATTCTTCTGCTTTCTGAGCCATTAGGCCAACGTTTGGAACAGTACCCATTGTTACTGGGTTAAATGCGCCATTGGTTTTACAGAAGTTGATTGTTTCTTGGTAAATACGAGCGTAAGTGCTGTCTGGAATAACCGCTTTAGCATCGTGTGCTTTGCCGTCACGGCCCCACATTTTGCCAGAGTTACGGATCATTGCAGGCATAGAAGCATCAACGATCACGTCGCTTGGTACGTGTAGGTTAGTGATGCCTTTATCAGAGTCAACCATCGCTAATTCAGGACGAGTTTTGTAAACGTCTTGGATGGCTTGTTTGATTTCTTCTTGTTTCGCTTCAGGAAGGCTTTGAATCTTGTCGTATACGCTACCTAAACCGTTGTTTGGGTTTACGCCGATTTCTTTGAAAAGCTCACCGTATTTTTCAAAAACGTCTTTGTAGAAAACGGTTACCGCGTGACCAAATACGATCGGGTGAGACACTTTCATCATGGTTGCTTTAAGGTGCACAGACCACATGATGTTGTCTTCTTTCGCTTCTTGCATTGTCGCTTCAAAGAATTCACGTAGCTTCTTAGTGCTGATGTTCATGCTGTCGATGATTTCGCCAGCGAGCAGAGGAAGTGATTTTTTCACTTCTACCGAGCCATCTTTTGCAACGAATTCGATCTTAACAGTTTGAGCAGTTTCCATAGTGGTGGATTGCTCGGAAGAGTAAAAATCGCCTTCACGCATGTAGTCAACGTGAGAAATAGAGGTTTTGCTCCATTTGCCCATTGAGTGAGGGTTCTTACGAGCGAAGCCTTTTACTGCTGCTGGAGCACGACGGTCAGAGTTACCTTGGCGTAGAACTGGGTTAACGGCACTGCCTAGTACTTTAGAGTAGCGAGCTTGGATGTCTTTTTCTTCGTCTGTTTGTGGGTTTTCTGGGTATTCAGGAAGACCGTAACCTTCAGCATTCAATTCTTTGATTGTCGCATAAAGCTGCGGCAAAGACGCACTGATATTAGGCAATTTAACAATGTTTGCTTCTGGTTGTGCAGTTAGATCGCCTAGGAATTTTAGGCCGTCTTCTACTTGCTTGTCAGCTGGAAGAAGGTCTGAGAACGCAGCGATAACACGACTTGCTAAAGAAATATCGGTTAGTTTTAGTTCGATGTCTGCTTCTTTCGCGAAAGCGCCAAAGATAGGAAGTAGAGACGCTGTAGCTAACGCTGGCGCCTCATCAGTAAATGTATAGTAAATGGTTTGTTTCGTTGACATGTAATTCCCCTAACATTTCAGGCCTTAGCCCATTGAATCGAAGATGACTTTTAGCCGCCATTCCCTAATTTAAACTGCTCTAATACGTTAACCCACAAAGGTTAAAAATTTGCACGATATACTACATAAAAAACCAAGATAGAGATATCGACCCTAAGATATACTGGAAATTGATTTCAATTATTCCACTGTTTAAATAAGAATCTTTAGTGCTAAAAAAAGGCCTAATAGGCCTTTTAAATAAAATTAATGACGAGCTTCTAAAGCGCTTAGTAACGCTTTGCGTTTGAAAATTAAATGCCAGCGTTTACCGCCAAGTTGTCGCCAGAGCATTGCGGCTCTAATACCGGCCATTAAAATGGCTCTGACTTGATTGGATATTTGTGGCTGCTGTAAGAAACGACTGTCCCCATGCACTTGAATACGAAACGGTAACTTGCTCAGTGTGTCCTGATACATGCCCGAAATAGACGCCAGCATATTGTCGTGTAACACGCTTTCGTAGTGGGCTTTTTTCTGTTCGATGTTGATAATGCTTTGGCCGATCTGTGACAGCATTTCCGGTGTCTTAGACAGCTTGTTTTCTAAGTGAATTAAACTTAATGCGTATCTAAGTGTGTCTGGGTTGACACTGCTGCGTTCTTTACCAAGAGCTTGTTGTGCAATACGTCGCCCCAGAGCAAGATTGCTTCGACAATCCCATTGCCCACCATAAATATCTTCTGTAGAGGCAGCGTTCAGCATCAAAATACTGTCTAAAAGTGGCTTTAAGCTTTCGTTATCGACTTTTCCTGTTTTGGCTAAAATAGACACCAGCTCCGCTGCTTGAAAGACAGCGGATAGGGCGATAGTTTGCTCTTTTTCTCTACTCACGTTTCGTTACTCTCAAAAACTTAGGTTAGGGTGGTGTTTCATTTGGGAGTGTTAAACATTACTTATTAAAAGCCACATTAATGATTCCACCGCCCAAGCAGACGTCATCTATATAAAATACCACAGACTGTCCTGGTGTGATTGCACGTTGTGGTTCAACAAAAGATACTTCAACACGCCCGTCGGCCAACTCGTTAATGGTGCAATCTTGGTCTGCCTGACGGTAGCGACATTTGGCTTTACAGGTTAATGGAAAGCTAGGTTTCTCTCTCGCGACCCAATCTAAGTTATCAGCGATCAAGTGGGTTTTGAAAAGAGAGTCGTGTTGACCACCTTGTGTGACGATCAAGACGTTTCGCTCTAAATCCTTTTCTACGACATACCATGGGTCGTCAGAGTAATTCGCCAAACCACCAATGCCTAAACCTTGGCGCTGGCCAATGGTGTGGTACATTAGGCCGTGGTGACGAGCAATTTTGTCGCCTTCTAGGGTTTCGATATCGCCTGGTTGAGCAGGTAAATACTGTTCGAGGAAGTCTTTGAAACGACGTTCTCCAATAAAGCAAATGCCGGTACTGTCTTTTTTGTTATGAGTGACTAAGCCGTACTCTTCCGCTAGGCGGCGTACTTCCGGTTTTTCTAGTTCACCAACAGGAAAAAGTGTTTTGGCGATTTCATCTTTGCCAACAGCATACAAAAAATAACTCTGGTCTTTGTTGCCGTCTAAGCCCTTCAAAAGCAATGGCTCACCGTCTTTTTCGCCACGACGAACATAGTGTCCAGTGGCAATGTAATCGGCATTGAGTGCCATGGCGTATTCCAAAAATGCTTTAAACTTGATTTCTTTATTGCACAAAATATCTGGGTTTGGCGTACGTCCAGCTTTGTATTCGGCAAGGAAGTGCTCGAAGACATTGTCCCAATATTCTGCTGCAAAATTGGCGGTATGCAGTTTGATACCTAATTTATCCGATACGGCTTGGGCATCGGCAAGGTCATCTTTTGCAGTGCAATATTCAGTGCCATCATCTTCGTCCCAGTTCTTCATGAAAAGACCTTCAACCTGATAACCCTGTTGCATCAAGATAAGTGCAGATACAGAGGAGTCTACGCCGCCGGACATGCCGACAATGACTTTTTTTGAGCTGTTTGCGTTGTTCGCAATAGGACTGTCTTTCATGTGCTGTTATTTCTCGGCTGTTAATTTGGTCAAGCGAAGAGGCAAGACCACAGATTAATTTAATATTCGTTATTGTATCACTTTCTCAGGTTGAAGAAATTGATCCGATAGGAAGCATAAGGAGATAATGGGGTTATTCAATGAATCTTCAATGCAGGCCTTAATTAATGGGCTGCGATGAGGCAGTGCCATAATTTCTTCATAACTTAGCCAGTGGCTAGAAACAATGTCATCGTCGAGCGGCTCGTCGCTTTGGCTTACGGGCTCGCATAAGAAACACAGGCGATGATAAGTGTCGGCGCCTTCGAAAGGGGTAAATGCATACATGCCCAGTAAACCGACGGGTTTTACTATCCAGCCAGACTCTTCTTTTGTTTCACGGATAACGGCTTCTATAACGCTTTCATTATTTTCGACGTGACCTGCTGGCTGGTTTAGAACTAGGTTTCCGTCTTGCCACTCCTTCACCATGAGATATTTTGTTGCCTTGGGGTCTTGAGTGTCCTTTCTCACTAGGGCGGCGACGGTTAGATGTGGCAGTCTTTCTCTTTCTTTGCTCTTCAAACTGAGTGACCTCTTTTAGTAAAATGTCCGTTGGCTCTATATGTTTCCATTGGCCAATTTCTGTGTTTTCTAAAGTATATCGGCCAATGGCATAGCGAATTAATCTGAGTGTTGGAAAGCCAACCGCGGCGGTCATTCGGCGTACTTGTCTATTTTTTCCTTCTCGAATCTGCAGTGATAGCCAACTGGTTGGGATGGCTTCACGGTAGCGAACGGGCGGTGATCTTTCCCAAATATCGGGTTCTGCCATGCGTTCCGCCTTGGCGGGTTTGGTCAGCCCATCTTTTAGCTCAACGCCTTGCCTAAGTTTTTCTAATGCGCTATCTGAAATATCACCTTCTACCTGAACCCAATAGGTCTTTGGCATTTTAAAGTCTGGAGACGCGATAATATGCTGTAACGCACCTTGGTTGGTAAGCAGTAATAATCCTTCCGAGTCAAAGTCTAGTCGTCCTGCAGGATAGAATTCAGGCGCATCAATGAAATCTGCAAGGGTGGATTTATCTCCTTCTGCAGAAAACTGACTTAGAACTCGAAAGGGCTTGTTAAATAAAATTAAGTTTGAAGGCATGGAGTAAATAGATGCTTATAAGCGGGCATTTTGAGGTTAATAAAGACTCGAGTGATCGTCTCACTCCCCGTGAAGGGAGTAAGATAACAAATTCGTCTAAGGATAGCGATTAGGCTTGATGCTATGCTGGTTGTGTTTTTGAGTCGCTCTTGGCTGAATCCTCTTGATTTGAAATGGTTGGATTTATTTCAATAGCGTGCAACCCTCTTTCCCCTGGTTCGACATCAAATGTCACTGCCTGTCCGGCTTTTAGGGTTTTATATCCTTCTACATTGATCGCAGAATAATGAATGAATAAATCTTCATTAAAATCCTCCGAGACAATGAATCCATATCCTTTCGCATTATTAAACCACTTTACTGATCCGTGATGCATGAGCCACTCCTTATCCACTCAGAACATAGTTAGCCTGTAATAGCGAGCTGTTAGATTTAAAAATATAGTTCGGATAGCTTAGATTGCTAAATAGGTGCGAATTGTTTTGGTCAATCAGTGCTAGAATTTCATCAATAAGCATTGATTGCACATTTGGTCGCCCCAATAAAAGCGTAGAAGCCCTTTTGGTATTTGTAAAATTCAAGTGGTAATCTGTTTTTAAGAAACGGCCGTATATGAGTGATAATGTTTCATATTTGGCTGTTTATGTGAAAAATTGTAGCCTCAGAGGCGTGGAATGATTGTAGATCAGAAAATTAGACTAGTATCAGAAGATGATGAACAACACGGGCATTCGAGTATTGCGATTGCTCCAGAGGAAACAGAACTAAAACCGCCTTCTATGTATCAGGTGGTGTTGTTTAATGATGATTATACGCCAATGGATTTTGTCGTATTTGTGTTACAACGTTTTTTTTCTATGGATGGGGAGAAGGCTAATCAGGTAATGTTAGAAGTACATATGAAAGGGAAAGGTGTTTGTGGAATTTATCCCTTTGATATTGCTGAAACCAAAGTAGCAATGGTACAACAGTTCGTGGAACAAAATGAGCACCCCTTAATGTGTGACCTACAAAAGGTCGACTGATTCAGAGTGAGGGAATAGCAATGTTAGATAAAGAACTAGAGCAAACCCTGAACACAGCTTTCAAGGCGGCGCGTGACAAGCGCCATGAATTCATGACGGTTGAGCATTTATTATTAGCTCTTATTGAAAATGGCGCTGCTTCAAGCGTCCTAAAAGCATGTGGTGTCAATTTAGACATCTTAAGTAAGGAGCTTGAGGAGTTTGTTAATAGCACAACGCCTCTTATTCCTGAAGACGACGAAGAGCGTGAAGTTCAACCTACCTTAGGCTTTCAGCGGGTATTGCAGCGTGCTGTTTTTCATGTTCAGTCCTCTGGTAAGCGTGAAGTGACTGGTGCGAATGTGCTGGTGGCGATTTTTAGCGAACAAGAGAGTCAGACGGTTTATCTTCTTAAGCGACATGGCGTTGCTCGAATTGATGTGGTCAATTATGTGGCGCATGGCATTTCTAAAACAGGCGACGCGGCTTCTCAAGACTTGGATCACGATGACGAAGCAGACGATACAACAACGGCACCCTTACAAAAATTTGCTACCAATCTCAACGAAGAAGCTAAAGCTGGAAAGATTGATAAATTAATCGGTCGTGAATACGAGGTAGAGCGAGTGATACAAACACTTTCTCGTCGTCGTAAAAACAACCCTCTTTTAGTTGGTGAGTCTGGCGTTGGTAAAACAGCCATTGCTGAAGGTTTAGCAAAACGTATTGTTGATGGACAGGTGCCTGATGTTATCGCTGATGGCGTTGTCTATTCCTTGGATTTGGGGGCGTTATTAGCAGGCACAAAATACCGTGGTGATTTTGAAAAACGCCTAAAGCAGTTACTCGGCGAACTGAAAAAATTACCGAACGCCATTTTGTTTATCGATGAAATTCATACCATCATTGGGGCTGGTGCGGCTTCTGGTGGCGTTATGGACGCCTCTAACTTGCTTAAGCCTGTCTTGAGTTCAGGTGGTTTGCGCTGTATTGGTTCGACCACGTTCCAAGAATTCCGTGGCGTATTTGAAAAAGACCATGCACTGGCGCGTCGTTTCCAAAAGATCGATGTAAACGAGCCAAGTGTTGATGATACTTATCAGATTTTGAAAGGCATCATTGGTGCATTCGAAGAACATCACAAAATCAAGTATGAAGAACCGGCTTTATTGGCTGCGGCAGAGCTTGCTCAGCGCTATGTGACGGACCGTCATATGCCAGATAAAGCCATTGATGTTGTTGATGAGGCTGGTGCCTATCAGCGCCTTCAGCCGGAAGACAAACGTAAAACAGTTATTACGGTTGCCGATATTGAAGACATTGTTTCTAAAATTGCCAGAGTACCAGTTAGAGCGGTTAACTCAGACGACAGGCAAGTGCTATCTAACCTAGAACGCAACCTGAAAATGGTGGTGTTTGGTCAGGATAACGCGATTGATTCCCTATCAGCTGCGATTAAACTGTCTCGTGCTGGGCTGAAAGCTGAGCAGAAGCCTATCGGTTCTTTCTTGATGGCTGGCCCAACGGGGGTTGGTAAGACGGAAGTGACTAAACAGCTTGCTAAGCAGCTGGGGCTTGAGCTTATACGCTTTGATATGTCCGAATACATGGAGCGTCATGCGGTATCGCGTTTGATTGGTGCGCCACCAGGTTACGTTGGTTTTGATCAAGGCGGCTTATTAACCGAAGCGGTAACAAAGAATCCGCATAGCGTGGTGCTATTGGATGAGATCGAGAAAGCTCATCCAGAAGTCTTTAACTTGCTTTTGCAGGTAATGGACCATGGTACTTTGACCGATAATAATGGGCGCAAGGCGGATTTCCGTAATGTGATCCTGATAATGACGTCAAATGCTGGTGCAGAAGAATTAGCGCGACGTTCTATTGGTTTCTCAAGTCAGGATAATTCGACAGATGGTATGGAAGTGATTAATCGCACATTCACGCCAGAATTTAGAAACCGCCTTGACGCTGTTATTCAGTTTCAGCAGCTTGATGAGCGTATTATTTTCAATGTTGTTGATAAGTTCTTGGTGGAGTTGCAGGCGCAACTGGATCCGAAAGGGGTCTTGTTAGAGGTCTCAGACACAGCCAGAGGCTGGTTAGCGAACAAAGGTTATGATCGTCAAATGGGTGCACGTCCGATGGCGCGAGTGATCCAAGAGCATCTGAAGAAGCCTTTGGCGGATCATATCCTATTTGGGGAGCTACACGACGGTGGTCATGTCAAAGTGTCTTTGGATGAGAAAAGTGATGAACTGCAGTTTGAGGTGATTAAAGAAGCTGTGGTTCATTAGGTGATAACCCTCCTTCCTAAATCAAGGGGAGGAGGGATATGGTGAAAAGCAGACATAAAAAAACCGGACAGTGTCCGGTTTTTTTATGTCGTTTACTTTAAGTTGCCTTGTTAAGGCTGCTTAAATTAACGTGCGCGATATACGATACGGCCTTTAGATAGGTCGTAAGGTGTTAGCTCAACTTTAACTTTGTCACCAGTTAAAATACGAATGTAGTTTTTGCGCATTTTACCAGAGATATGTGCGATTACGATGTGTCCGTTTTCTAATTCAACACGGAACATGGTATTAGGCAACGTATCAATGATAGTGCCTTCCATTTCTAAGCCTTCTTCTTTTGCCACAATATGTGTCCTATAGTGTTAACTTACTATTTGTTTAGTAGACGCCGACCTTAAGAGCGCCAAGGTCTGCAGACGAAGAAAAAAGATGTTTCTCTTGGTCGGTTGAGCGCTAAATATCTAAATCATAATTGTGTATTTAGCGACGTCTGAATTTTGATCGAGCGTATTTTGCCTAAAAATGCAGCGTAAGGCAAACCTAGTTGCATTCTGATTGCGTCTATTTTTGTATCACAGTGGGCATTTGCCTGAATTTTTTCCGATGTTGATGAGTTTTAAATTCTTTTCTATCTTGGGAATGAGGTCAGTAAGTGCTGCGCAAAAATCATTGCGAGGCAGCTGTTTAGCCCCTAGCGAAAGTAGATGCTCTGACTCGACCTGGCAATCGATGAGCTCAATATGACAATCCTTAGTGAGGTCGCAAAATGTTTTTAATGCAATCTTTGACGCATTCGGATGCAGTGAAAACATGGATTCGCCAAAAAACATTTTGCCCATAGCCACCCCATAAAAACCACCAACCAATTTTTCATCAAGCCAAATTTCAATTGAATGGGCATAGCCCAGTTTGTGGAGTTTTGTATAGGCTGCTTTGATGTCATTGGATATCCACGTCCCTTCCTTGTCTGCCCGTAAGGCAGAGCAGTAGTCGATAACCGACTCAAAAGAGTGGTTGACCGAATACATCCAGTTTTCTTTTCTACAGGCTTTTTTGAGTGATTTAGAGGCATGGAAATGTTCGGGAATCAACACGCACCTCTGTTCTGGGTGCCACCACAAAATAGGGTCGGGGTCGCTAAACCACGGAAAAAAGCCCTTACTGTACAGGTGAAGTAAGCGTGTTGTTGTCAGATCCCCACCAACGGCAGAGAGGCCTTCAGGATCTTGAAGGGCTTTATGAGGGTCAGGTGTGTCGTAGGGTGACTCTGAAAGTAACAAGAGTTCGTGAGCGTCGTTATTTTCGGAATCTGACATTTGTCTAGCTAGCCTAAATGTTTAATGTGGTCTGAGGGCGTCAATTATAGTTTTTTTGGCGCGAAAAACTATTGTAGAGAAAAAATGACAAAAAAATTAAAGAAAAACAATCTAACTCCGATATTTGAACTGAGGAGGAAAAAACATTCTACTTGCGACTTGTTGACACAATGTTATGCTTAAAGCGTAAGAATGTGCATGAATAATTAGAGTGTTTTGACCTTTGTTGCCTTTATTGGGTGTTTTTTACTCAATAAAGGGGGCAAAATGAAAAAAAAAAGAAAAAAAGTGCAAGGAAAGCTTGACCAGTAATGGAAAACTTGGTTTTAATCGATGCAGTCCTAAACGGTAGTTCGAAAAGATTATGGAATACGGTGTTGGGAACTGCAGATAATTTACTTTTTTGGCAGGTGTCACAAAAGTGAAACTGATCGGTTTTAAGATACATGAGTCGTTGATTTAGCAACGTTTCTTGGTTAGACGAAAATCAGTAAAGGGTCTACAAGGCCACACAATATAATATAAAGGGGAATCTTGAATGAAAGCGATTAAACTTGCTTCTGTGTTTGCAGTATCTGCTGTTGCGGCTGCTGTTTCTACTGCTACTTTTGCTGCTGAGCCAGTATTTAAAGGTACTGCTGGTCTTGAGTACAAATCTCAAGAATCAGGTGGTGATTCTGCTACTTCTCGTGGTGAAGTGAACATTATCGGTGATACTGGTCTAGTTTACTTTGACCTTGATATGGAAGGTTCAACAGAAGGTGAAGACGAAGTAGGCAACACAGCATTTAACTTGGATGAAATCTATGTTAAGACTGGCGCTGTTCAGTTTGGTGACTTCGATGGCACTATTCTAGACTCTGTTGCTTACAACGCTGGTGTTGAAGAAGATAACGACCATGCGAAAGATGATTTTGGTAATGACCTAGGTGTTCGTTACATGGTTAATGATAGCCTTACTGTTGCTTTCGAAATTGAAGAAGGTGATAACGTAGGTTCTTTGAATGCAGCATACACAACAGAATTTAGTGGTGTAACTTTGGGTGTATCTGCTGGCTACAAAATGTCTGACGACGTTGACAACCAGCTTTTAACTGTTGGTGTTAAAGCGCCTCTTGGTATGGCAACATTGTCTTCTTTCGTTCGTGTTGGTACTGTAAATGATGCCGACGTTATGAACACAGGTATTGGTCTTGATTTGCCAGTTTCTGAAGAGCTTGTTCTTGCTGCTCAGTATTACACTAAAGGTGGTGAGTCCTCTGAAGGTGTTGATGAAGTAGATCAAGGTCGTACTGAATTTACTGCTTACTACACTCCAGGCGATGTAACATTCTACGCTTCTTACCTATCATACGAAGCTGATGATTCTGACTACTCTGTAGTTGGCGCTAAAGTTTCTTTCTAAGCTATTCCCCTAAAGGTCTTCTCTGAAAATGGGAACACCTTTACGAGTTAAAGCGAAAGCCAACCCTTTGGGTTGGCTTTTTTTATGGTAAGCTTAGCGAACTTATGGCTCCTTTGAATGGAGCTTATTTTGTTTTGGTTAGCATGAAATAGGAAGGCGCGTTTTGTCAGAAAAAATGAGTGAGTCGGTACGATCACCAATTTGGGAGTTGTTTGCCAAACAGGCGGCCTTTATAGCTGCTTTATTGTGTTTATTCTTTTTTGGTTTGGCGACCTATACTTATAATCCAGACGATGCTGGTTGGTTTTATTCTGGCAGCGGAGCCGTTATCCAGAATTCTATGGGGCCAATTGGCGCCATTATTGCCGATTTAGCGTCCGGCTTTTTCGGGTCTCTATTCTATTCTTTACCACCTTTGTTCTTTTGGGTAGCGATCATTTTATGGCGTAACCCACATTCCTTATTGCCTCTTAATAACGCCTTGCTTTGTACCATTGGTAGTATTTTGTATTTATGTTTTGGATCCGTACTGTGTTTTTTGCATTCAGTCGGTGAACCTTCTTTGCAATATGGCACGGGTGGCATTTTAGGTCGCGCACTTGGCATTTTGATGTATGGCTTCATTGGTTATGATGGTGCGACTTTAGTTAGCTTGGCGTTAGTGATTTTGTCATTCACTCTGCTTTCTCAGGTGCATTGGTTGAGTTTGATGGACCGATTAGGTGAAAGAGCGTACAACTTTGCTATGTTTGTCCGTCAAAAATGGATTAGCAGACGAGAGCTAAAGGCCAATAAGAGGAATGAGCTGATTGATCTAGAAGCTGTTTCTGATGAAGTAGAAGAGCCTGCAATAGTCCGAAAAAGAAGAAAGGCACAGAAAGAGCAGCCAGCGGTGGATATTTTGTTTGAGGAATCGGTTGCGGAAAATGAAGGCTCAAGTTCCGATGACTCTAAGAAATCGAAATTTAGTATGTCTGCTTTGTTTTCAAAAGTGCGATCTTCAAAAGCTAAGGAAGATAAATCCGATAAAGAATTTGTCGCTCATACGGAGCCAGAGCTTGGTGGTTTTGATGATTTAACTTCCGATGGTTTAGCCTTTGACGATAAAGACGTTAACTTTGGTGACACGCTTTATATAGAAGAGTCTTGGTCAGATCAAAGTGACGATGTAACAAAAGCTACGAGCACACCACAATATAAACAGCCAGTAAAAGAGCCTCAAACCCAACCTGAGGCTGCTGCTGTTTCGTCCGGTATTTCCAAAGAACAAGCTGATGCGATGTTGTTTAGTTCTGATAAAGCGGCACCAGCAGAGATCTCGCCAGCACACAAACCTGCTTTTCGTACTTTGTCTGAAGCGAAGCAGTTGGATTCTCTTGGCGGTCCTTACTCTGATGAAGCGGAAAGCAGTAAAAAAACAGAGGCTTACTCTTTACCGGATCGTTCCGTTTTGACTAAGCCAAAACCTAAGCAGGGCGGTTATTCTGAAGATGAATTATTAGCCTTGTCTGAATTATTAGAGCAGCGCCTACAAGATTTTGGTGTCAAAGCCGAAGTGGTTGAAGTGAACCCAGGTCCGGTCATTACACGGTTTGAAATTCAGCCAGCGCCAGGCGTGAAAGTCTCTCGAATTACCAACTTAGCAAAAGACCTTGCGCGCTCCTTGAGTGTGATGAGTGTTCGTGTGGTTGAAGTGATTGCCGGTAAGTCGACGATCGGGATTGAAATTCCGAACCAAGTTCGTGATACCGTCTACTTTTCAGAGGTGATTAATTGCGATGCCTATGAACGATTGTCTTCGCCATTGACCTTATCATTGGGTCATGACATTTCTGGCGAGCCTGTTGTTGTCGACCTAGCTAAAATGCCTCATGTGTTGGTCGCTGGTACGACAGGTTCTGGTAAATCGGTGGGCGTAAATGCCATGATTTTAAGTATGTTATTGAAATCGACACCTGATGAAGTGCGTATGATCATGGTCGATCCGAAAATGCTTGAATTGTCGATTTATGAAGGTATTCCGCACCTATTAACGCCTGTTATAACTGATATGAAAGACGCTGCCAATGGCTTGCGTTGGTCGGTAGATGAAATGGAGCGTCGCTACAAACTTATGTCAAAGCTTGGTGTGCGTAATATTGCGGGTTACAACAAAAAAGTTCGTGATGCTATTGAAGCGGGCAAGCCGATCGAAGATCCGTTATGGCAGCCAGAAATGGCTATGTTTTCAGAAGATGGCGTGGCGCGAACTGTACCGTATTTAGAGCCTTTGCCGTACATTGTTATTATAGTCGATGAATTTGCCGATATGATGATGATAGTCGGTAAAAAAGTAGAGGAGCTGATTGCCCGTATAGCACAGAAAGCGAGGGCAGCGGGGATTCACTTAATTCTAGCGACCCAGCGTCCATCTGTGGATGTTATTACAGGTTTGATTAAGGCGAATATTCCAACACGTATGGCGTTTCAGGTGTCTTCGAAAATAGATTCCAGAACCATACTTGATCAAGGTGGAGCGGATCAGCTTTTGGGTATGGGCGATATGTTGTACCTTCCAGCTGGCTTGCCAACCCCAATTCGTGTGCACGGTGCGTTTGTATCGGATGAGGAAGTTCATGCGGTAGTAGAAGAATGGAAACAGCGTGGAGAGCCTGAATACATTCAGGATGTAGTCGTTAACCCAGAAGACTTAATGACCGATGGCGGCGGTGAAGATAAAGATGCACTTTATGATGAAGCTGTGAAAATTGTCATTGAAACGCGTAAAGCTTCGATTTCTTCTATTCAACGTCGATTGAAAATAGGTTACAACAGAGCGGCTAACTTGGTTGAAGCAATGGAGGCCGCTGGTTTGGTTGGTCCAATGGGAACCAATGGACAAAGAGACATCTTGATTCCAGAGTAAAAGTCGATGGCCCTAGTTTCGTTCTGGGGCTTTATGTTTATATGAGTGGAGATACATTTTGGTTAATAAATTCGTCACTTTCGCACTGTTTGGCTTTTTAGCTATTTTTCAATCGACGCTAGTGCAGGCAGAGGACAATGCGTCTGGTTCAATAGAAAGTTTACTGGAAATGAACCGAAATATTGAAGGTGAGTTCCGACAAGTGACATACGATGAAAAGGGGAAGCAGCTTCAAGTGAGTGAGGGTGTCTTTCTCTTGGCTAAACCTAATCAATTTGTTTGGGACAGTGTGACGCCTTTTTCCCAGCGTATTATTTCTGATGGCAAATACATCACTGTTTGGGATGTGGATTTAGAGCAAGCAACGAAAAAACCATTGTCAGGTGCGGTTGGTAATTCGCCAGCGGCTCTTTTGGGGCAACCAGCAGCGGATGTGCTTCCTCATTATGATGTGAGTGTATTGGGGGCTGAGAAATTTCGCTTGGCGCCAAAAGACGATCAAGACCTCTTTCAAGCACTGACTCTGTCTTTTAAAAATAAAGTGATCAGCGCCATGAGTATTTTAGATACCCTTGGGCAAACCACGGTTATCGAATTTAAAAATGTTGAGACGCATGAAGGCGTGGCAAAAGAAAACTTTGTGTTGGATTTGCCAGCTAACGTGGATGTTATTGTAGAAGGTCAGTAATGAAAGATCTTTTTTCGGATGTTCCGCCAGAGGCCTATCAGCCTTTGGCAGCAAAAATGCGGCCAGCGAGTCTGGATGATTATATTGGCCAGTCGCATTTGGTGGGTCCGGGAAAGCCGTTGCGCAGAATGGTAGAAACAGGACACTGTCATTCCTTTATTCTTTGGGGTCCTCCCGGTGTTGGTAAAACGACCTTTGCCCAGCTTTTATCTCACGCCCTTGATGCGCAATTTATTGAAATATCAGCGGTCATGTCTGGTGTTAAGGAAATTCGTGCTGCGGTAGATCAAGCGAAGCAATTACGCATGATGAACGGCACTCAGACCGTTTTATTTGTCGATGAAGTACACCGTTTTAATAAATCACAGCAAGACGCCTTTTTGCCTTATATCGAAGATGGCACATTTTTGTTTATCGGTGCTACTACCGAAAACCCTGCTTTTGAATTGAATTCCGCTCTGTTATCTCGGGCGCGAGTCTATCGTTTAAAAACACCAAGTGTCGAAGAGGTGGAGCTTGTATTGGCCCGGGCCCTAAAAAGCCTCGAAAATGGCTTTCAGATAGAGGATTATTTTTTATCTGTGTTAGCTCAAGCTGCTGATGGCGATATTCGACGAGGACTTAATTTTTTAGAGATTTTGTCGGATTTGGTTGAACCTGGTTGTAAAGTTACCCAAGAACAGCTTGAAGATGTTCTTGGAGGAAGTCTTCGCCGCTTTGATCGTAAAGGCGATGTGTTTTACGATCAGATTTCCGCCTTTCATAAATCGGTTCGTGGTTCTTCTCCTGATGGTGCCTTATATTGGATGGCGCGAATGCTGGATGGTGGCTGTGATCCTTTGTATATTGCACGACGTTTATTGGCGATTGCCTCAGAAGATATTGGCAATGCCGATCCACGAGCCTTACAAATTGGTCTAAACGCATGGGATGTTTTTGAACGTGTTGGCCCAGGAGAAGGGAACCGTGCGATAGCTCAAGCGGCGGTTTACATGGCGTGTGCGCCTAAGAGTAACGCGGTATACAAAGCGTTTAACCAAGCAATGTCAGATGTTGCGGCACAGCCTAGTTATGAAGTGCCTGCGCATTTACGCAATGCCCCCACTTCATTGGCGAAAAGCATGGGGCACGGTGATGAATATCGCTACGCTCACAATGAAGAGCATGCTTACGCTGCTGGCGAAAATTATATGCCAGAAGAATTGGCGGATATGCGTTATTATCAGCCGACAGATCGCGGCCTAGAGAAAAAGATCAATGACAAACTGGCTTGGTTGTCAGATTTAGATGACCAAAGTCCATTACAACGCTATGGTTTCTTGTCTCAAGAGGACAAACTATGATGTATCTAATGATAGCGGTTGGCGGTGCGCTGGGCGCATTGAGTCGTTATGGTATGTCTAAGTGGGTTAATACCCACTGGCAATACCATTTTCCCTTAGCCACTATGGTAGTGAACGTCTTGGGTTGCGTGTTAATGGGAGTGGCGTTTGTGCTGATTAGTGAGCGTCTGCCGTCACTTGAACCTTATCGTCCATTAATTATGGTGGGTTTTTTAGGTGCATTTACCACTTTTTCCACTTTTTCATTGGAAATTGTCTCCCTTATTAACATGCAGGCTTGGCTAACTGCAGTAAGCTATTTATTATTAAGCTGCATTTTGGGTATTGTTGGTTTGGCGGTTGGAATGACGCTCGCGCGTTTGTTCTGATCTCTTATATTATTTGAAAATACCCTAATTTATTTTTATACACTGTTTGAAGGATATTGTTGCAGAGATGTTAGACATTAAAGCATTACGCGCTGACCCAGAAGCCATTGCGGCTCAACTTAAAAAGAAAGGCTATGAGTTGGATGTGGCGACTTTTTCTTCCTTAGAAGAGCGTCGTAAAGCCATTCAAGTAGAAACGGAGCAGCTGCAACAAGCCCGAAATTCAGTATCCAAAGAAATTGGTCAGGCGATGAAGTCTGGCGATAAAGAAAAAGCGGCTGAATTAAAAGCGCAAACAGCGACGCTGGGTGACGACCTTGAAGCGGCAAAAGCACAGCTAACACAAATTCAAGACGAGCTGGAAAGCTTATTAGAAGGTATTCCAAACTTACCGCATGCTTCTGTTCCAGAAGGAAAGACCGAAGACGATAACGTAGAAGTACGTCGTTGGGGTACACCTAAGCAATTCGACTTTGAACCAAAAGATCACGTTGATCTTGGTGAAGCGATGGATATGCTGGATTTTGAAGCAGCAGTGAAGATTACTGGTTCTCGCTTTGCCGTTATGCATTCTGATTTAGCGCGTCTACACCGCGCTCTAACGCAATTCATGATCAACACTCATGCTGACTTGCATGGTTATACCGAAGTGTATGTACCTTACTTGGTGAACGCTCATTCCCTAAAGGGAACAGGCCAGCTACCTAAGTTCGAAGCGGATTTGTTTAAAGTGCCAGTGGATAAAGAAAGCGGCAACAACGATCTTTATTTGATTCCAACAGCAGAAGTACCTGTAACAAACCTAGTGCGTGATGAAATTTTAAACGATGCGGACCTGCACAAGAAGTTTGTTGCACATACGCCTTGTTTCCGCAGTGAAGCAGGCAGCTATGGTCGTGATACTCGCGGCATGATTCGTCAGCACCAATTCGAAAAAGTTGAGCTAGTCCACGTTTGTCGTCCAGATATCTCTGAGCAGGTGCTGGAGGAATTGGTTGGTCACGCAGAAGTGATTCTACAGAAGCTAGAACTTCCTTATCGTACTGTGATCTTGTGTGGTGGTGATCTTGGTTTCTCTGCGCACAAAACTTACGATATTGAAGTATGGTTGCCTGGTCAGGGCAAATACCGTGAGATTTCTTCTTGCTCTAATATGTGGGATTTCCAAGCTCGTCGTATGCAAGCGCGCTGGCGTAACCCTGAAACCGGTCGTCCAGAATTGGCACATACCTTGAATGGTTCTGGTTTGGCTGTCGGTCGTACATTGGTTGCTGTACTTGAAAACTACCAGAATGCAGACGGTAGTGTGCGCGTTCCTGATGTACTAGTGCCTTATATGGGCGGTAAGACCGTGTTGAAGAAAGCGTAAGCTGATAACTTGGCACGACTACCGTGCTCGCCAATACTTTGTTAAAAATAGACTCGAATTGCTCATTTATAACTCATAAACTCCGCTTTCTCGTCTATTTTTGCCTCGTCTTGGCTTTGCTCGTAACGTAGTGAAAAGGCCTCGAATTAATTGTTTTAAAGTGAAAAGCCTCAAAGGAGGCTTTTTTTATATGAGTGGATAGTGGAAATTATGACGGGCAAGGTCTATTTGATTGGTGCGGGTCCAGGTGATCCAGAGTTATTGACGTTAAAAGCGCATCGACTGTTAAAAATGGCGGATGTGGTTTTGTATGATCGCTTGGTTGGTAAAGAAATTATTGAGCTAATTCCTGAGTCAGCAGAAAAAATGTACGTAGGTAAAGCCAAGTCTTTGCACAGCCTTCCTCAGGATGAGATCAATAGCTTGCTCGCAAGAAAAGCCAAAGAAGGGCACATGGTGGTGCGATTAAAAGGTGGAGATCCATTTATCTTTGGGCGCGGCGGTGAAGAGCTGGAAGAGCTGATCGAAGAGGGCGTTCCTTTTGAAGTGGTTCCGGGTGTTACGGCGGCGGCTGGTTGTGCTGCGTATGCGGGGATTCCTTTAACGCATCGCGATTATGCTCAGTCGGTTCGATTTTTAACGGGTCACTTGAAAGATGGTACGACGGAGTTGCCTTGGGAAGAGTTAGTTCATCCTGCGCAAACTCTTGTGATTTATATGGGATTAACAGGCCTTAAAGATATCACTCAGTCGTTGATACGCTTTGGTATGAGTCCATCTATGCCAGTGGCAATTGTCGAGAAAGGTACCACGCGTGAGCAACGTGTTTTTACATCCACAATTCAAGATGTTTATGACGTATCTGTGGTAAATGAAGCTAAATCACCAGCGTTGCTTATTATTGGTGAAGTAGTGGCTTTGCAGAGTAAATTAGAATGGTATGGTAAATACTAGACTCGTCTAATATTAGCCTTAGCCACACAAAAAATCGGAGTTTAGTCGCTCCGTTTTTTTGTGCTGATAACATTGTGCTGGTTAAAGGCAGTTCGCGGGTTTTGGAAGACCAGCAATTTTAGCGGCTAGCTTAGGTGGGCTACCCGGGAAAAGCGTCATCAAATAAATGCTACGGCCTTTTTCCGCGCCAAGTTTTTTGGATACGGCTTTGACCAAAGGGCGCATAGCGGGTGACACTTCAAATTCTTCATAGAAATCTCGTAATAAATAAATGATTTCCCAGTGCGCGTCCGTTAGCTCGATTTCAACCTCTTGGGCGAGTTGGTTAGCAAGTTCTGGTGTCCAGTCTTGCAGGTTTAGCAAATAGCCTTCTTCATCTAAAACCAAAGTATTGTCTGTCATATTGATTACCAACTTATATTTGCTTCTGCTGCAAACGTTAACTCTACCCATTCTTCGTCTGTAAGTGCGACACCGACTGTTGGCGATAAGCCATAGGCAGCAACATCACTTTGCAAATAATAAAGAGTGATCTCTTTTTCTTTTATAAGAGTTTGCATCTTCTCAGCGTACTGAATGCTTTTTAGAAAACCGTCTTCAATCAGTAAGACTTGGTCACCTGCTTGCAGGCTATTTTGCCACGTTGTTTCTAGTGAGGCAGGGTAATCGAGTTGATTTATTTGGTGGAGTCGCATAATTAAAACCGAAAAACCTGTTGGTATTGTGAAAACATTGTCTGCCACTCGGTACTATCCAGTGGTGTGACGCCTTGCCATGAAGTGGTGCTATTCAGCCATGAATGGTTTTTTTCTATATAGACGTTTTCAATATCATAAAACTCGAGTCCAGCGAGCAGTTTGTGCAGGTTTTTGCCATGTTCCGCTGTTGGTTGTTGAGCGTCAGATAAAAGAGCCAACGCCGCGCCTGATAAGCATAAATCAACAGGTTGCTCGAATGTGGCCAATACGAGAGCTAGGTCTAGTCCCTCTTTACAAGCCAAGCTCGAATAGGGGCTGGTATTTAGGTGGATCAAAGTGTGTTTCATGAGGCTACCTAAACTGAATAATTTTGTTGGTTGTGTTCATAAGATCAACAAGAGTCCCCAAGCCTTCAAGCTGAAAGTGCTCCGCAAGCGTATGCTGTTCTAGTTCATAGCGACGACTTTCACCTTCATTGATAATGCCACGTCTTACCGCCGCGGCAATGCATAAATACAGTGGAATGTTATTTTGTTCTGCTATTTCTTGCCATGCTTGGGTGAGGTTGATTTCATCCCTAGGCGGCTGTGCCAATTGGTTGCCAATTAATACAGCATCTTCATAAAAGAAGACACCTTTGATGCTATCGGGGGATTTATTAAGCGCCGCTCGTATGAAGCGCAGTGCAGTGTGACAGGCTTTGCTGTGATAAGGCGAACCCGTAATGAGCAGAGTGTATTGCATTAAAAATAACCTTGGCATGAGATACGGTAAATTTTACACACAAAAAAGGCCGCAGTCAGCGGCCTTTTAAAAATGCTAATTAGGATTAATCGTCGTTAGCCATACCAAGCAAAGACAATACGCTTAGGAACATGTTGTATAGAGAAACATACAAGTTCACAGTAGCCATGATGTAGTTAGTTTCACCACCACGAACGATTTCGCTAGTCTGCAATAAGATAACCGCTGCAGAGAACAAGGCAAAACCTGCAGAGATGAAGATTTGCAACGCTGGCATCTGAACGAAAAATCCGGCAATGACAGCAAACAGCAAGACAAAGAAGCCGACTGTGATGAATCCATTTAGGAAACTAAAGTCTTTCTTAGAAATAAGTGCGTAAGCTGACAAGCCTAGGAAAGATAGGCCAGTGATGCCTAATGCGCTCATGATCAAGCTAGAGCCGTTTGATAGGCTCAAGTAAGCCGTCAGGATTGGACCAAGGGTTAAGCCCATGAAACCAGTCAGAGCGAATACACACAAAATACCAGCAGAGCTGTTTTTAAACTTGTGTGTTAGGAAAAGTAAGCCATAAAAGCCTACAAGAGTAATAATGAGTCCCGGATGTGGGAGGTTTAATGCCATGCTCATGCCCGCAGTGAAGGCGCTGAACAAAAGGGTAAGCGACAACAGCCCGTATGTATTGCGGAGCGTTTTGTTTGCCGCTTGTGACGTATGTGTCGAAAGGGCTTCTGTGTAACGCATGAGATTACTCCTTTAAGGTTTAAGACATTTAATAGACTTAATATGAGGCTGAAAGTTCCAAACTTCAAGCTAGATTATTTATTCTATGCAAAATACCAAAAAAGCACCGAGGATATCGATGCTTTTTTGGTATTTTGTTTGCTTGGCTACGATTTGTTTCGAAACCCGTGATTAAGATGCTAACGACTTGGTTGCAGAGGCTTGTTTGGTTTTGTGTTTGTCTACCTGTCTGGTTAATTTGTCTACCATTTCATCTATGGCGTAAAACAGCCTGTCTTCTGAAGACGCCGCCGCGAAAATTTCTTTGCCTGGTAAGTGTATGCAAGCTTCTGCTTTTTGGGATTTATTGTCTTTAAGAAGAGTGACTTGAACAGAAGTAATTTGATCGGTCAGTTTTGACACTTTCTCAAGTTTTTCATTGATGTGGTCTTTAATGGCTGGGGTGACGTCGATATGGTGTCCAGAAATTTTGGTAGTGTGCATACTACTTTCCTCCAGAGTAACGTTCGCGATGCAGCACGGAGAAAAAATCAAATGGCTTGATACATGAAGACTTGATGTTCACCTTGCTGTTATTTCAGCATAGGTGTGTTTTTTTATGCTGTCAAAGACGGACTATTTTTATTAAAAGAAGCGCAGTTTGCATGTAAGGTTGTCGTGCTAATGGCAAAGCCTTTTGATAGACTGTTGTGCTAATTATGCGAAGCGAGATTTATGTTGGATAACGACTATTCATTACCGATATCATTTTCAATGGCCGCCCAGATTGGTCTAGAAGAGACAGTATTGCTGACCTTTCTAAAGCAGCATACTTACCTTTCAGGCGCCAACGTACTGCGAATTGAAATGAATCGACTTAGTGCACAGCTGCCTTTCTGGACAGTGCCTATGCTCATGCGTTTATTAACAAATTTGCAGATTAGTCAGTTGCTAAGTTTTCAGCGCCAAGAAGAAGTCTTAGAGATTCAATTGGCGTCATCCCAAAAAGTCGCTCAAGCGATGAAACCGGCAGCAGAAAAAGTGCCGAAAGAAGATCCATTGATGGAGAAAATGGACAGATTGCATCGAGCTTCTCGGGATAAGACGGAAGAATTTACTCCGCAACCAAAAAGCTATCCTGCAAAGCAACCGGTTCGACAATACGAAACGCCGTTCACTCCCCCTGTGGTGAATGACAGACGAGGCGTGACGGATTTTGATTTATACTTAGAGCAGAAAGAACGCGCTAGGCAACCCGACCAATGGCAGCCGGAAGAGGCAACATTAGAACAAATTGGTCAGGCTGGCATTGCTCGTGATTTTGCGCTGTCTCTACAAGCCGAATTTTTGCTAAGAATCAAAGAGCAGCGGAAAAATGTCAGAACTTGGAACAGCGAATTTTTTAAATACGTAAAACGTCAGTGGCAATACAAACAATCGGATAGGTCTTCATATGAAGGAACCTCAGGCAGTACAAAATTTACTAAAACCTCTAGAGAACAAGTTAGCGACGCCCTCAACAACATCCACGACACAGACTGGTGAGTATGGTTCGGCCGGAGCTGCCCGTGATTCCGGCCCGACAGAAGCAGATCAACAAACTCGCGTACTAGTAAATATGTTGTTTGCGCGCTTTAAAGCAATTTATACCCATAAATTTGCGTCAGCTTACAGCACCACAGATGAAGTGAAGCTTGCAAAGCGTGAGTGGGCCATTGCTTTAAAAGGCTTTCAAGAGCCTCTGTTGGCGTACGCAGTAGAGCGAACCAAAGAAGTTCATGCTTGGCCTCCGACCATTGCGGACTTTTTGAAGCTAATTAATACCGCATACAAAGCTTACGGTTTGGTGGATCCTCGTTCAGCTTACCTAGAAGCGTGTGCTTGTCGCACGGATCCTTTGCGGTATAAATGGAGTCACCCTGCGGTATTTTTTGCGGGCTCTGAAGTGGGTTGGTACAAATTGAAATCCGAAGAAGAGCGTGTGAGCTGGCCTTTGTTTGAGCAAAGTTACCTGAAAGTTGTCGATCGAGTGATTGCTGGTGAACGCTTAGTCATTCCTAAAGTTGTCATGATTGAAAATAAGCAAACCCTCAACGTAAAAGACTTGGCAAACGTAATCGCCAAAGAACTCTCTGTTGATGAAGAACAAATCACGCCTCTGCTTTATTACACCCAAAAAACCAACGGAACGGGTGTGCGTGCAAGGTATAGAGAAATTTGTCAGCAAAAGCTGAAAGAAATGGGTTATAAAGGCCATCTTCCTGATTAAATGAGTTTTTCGGAAAGGTTGTTATCAATATAATTGGTTATCAGCAGGATGCTTTGTGTTTTATTCTTCCTTGAAGGAGAGGCGCAGATAGAGGACAGTTTGGTGAGGTTGTTATGCTAAAAGTATTGATTGTTGACGACCATGATGTGGTTAGCCAAGGAATTGGTCGAGTATTACAGGATGTAAAAGGCGTTGATGTAGTCGGGGTTGTACATTCTGGGGAAGAAGCAATAGCGCACAGTAAAACGCTTCAGCCAGATATTATACTCATGGATATTCATATGCCTGGAATTGGTGGATTGGGTGCCACAAAAGAAATTAAGCGCATTATGCCGAGAATTAAAATTATCGGTTTGTCCGCACTGGACGACAACTTGTATCCAGTAAAATTGCTAGAAGCTGGAGCGTCAGGGTATTTGACGAAAGGCACAAAAACCTCCGAAATATTAGAGGCGATTGAAATGGTGTCCAGAGGCGAGCATTACATATCCAAAAATATCGCCCAAAAAATGGCACTTTCTAAGTTCTCGATTGATGAACAAGGTTCGCCTTTAGGGCAATTGTCCGATCGGGAGTTACAAGTAGCTCAGATGATTATTGATTGTAAAAAATCTCATGAGATAGCTGACCTACTCAATGTTAGTCCAAAAACCGTGAGCACATACCGTACTCGCATTTTTTCCAAGTTAAACATAGACAGTGATGTGGAATTGATTCATCTAGCGATACGTTACAATGTACTTGGTATGGGCTAGGCGAAAAACGAGGTTTGTTTGAGCCATTCAGAATTTGACCCTAAGCATTTTGTTAGCAACTTAACCACACGTCCGGGCGTATATCGCATGTACGATGTAAACGGTGAGTTGCTCTATGTCGGAAAAGCAAAAAATCTAAAAAATCGTGTTGCGAGCTACTTCCGCGTGACAGGGTTAACGACCAAAACCATGGCCTTGGTAAGTCGTATTCACTCCATCGAAATTGCTGTTACCAAAAGCGAAACGGAAGCCTTGCTTCTGGAGCAAACGCTTATTAAGCAGCATCGTCCGCCTTATAATATCTTGCTGCGAGACGATAAA
Organism: Marinomonas sp. FW-1; assembly: GCF_005222245.1. NCBI lineage: Bacteria > Pseudomonadati > Pseudomonadota > Gammaproteobacteria > Oceanospirillales > Oceanospirillaceae > Marinomonas > Marinomonas sp. FW-1. The sequence goes on from NZ_CP025987.1 coordinate 1,140,977, forward strand.
TCTTACCCATATATTCTGTTGTCGAATCACCATCATCCGGCCTTATTGTTTCGCCGTGGCGATAAAACCGACAAAGGAACCTTGTTTGGCCCGTTTCCTAGCGGCAGTGCCGTCAAAGAAAGCCTGAACACCATGCAAAAGGTCTTTAAAGTACGTCAGTGTGAAGACAGCACGTATTCGAACCGATCTCGCCCTTGTTTGCAGTACCAAATCAAACGTTGCTCAGGGCCATGTGTGAACCTGATTAGTGACGAAGAATACGAAAACGATGTGCGCCATGCGCGCATGTTCTTACAAGGCAAAGACCAAGAGTTGACCGCTGAAATAAGCGCGCAAATGAGTGCCGCCGCCGCAGACATGGAATTTGAACGCGCAGCGGAGCTGCGAGATCAAATCATCCAGCTAAAACACATCCAAGAACAGCAGCACGTTTATGGGCAAACAGGCGAAGCAGATATCATCGCCGCCATTATTCAGCCGGGTGGCTTGTGTGTGCATGTGATGATGGTGCGTAAAGGTAAAGTGGTTGGCAGCAAAAGCCACTACCCAAAAATGCCGATCGAAATCACAGAAGGCGAATTATTATCGTCTTTTATCGCTCAATTTTACCTTGGTGGTATTCAAGAGTTACCTAAGACGCTTATCATTAGTCATCAACTAGACGATGCGGAAGCGCTGGTGGAAGGTATTTTTGCCACTACGCAGAAGAAAATAGAAGTACTAGATAACGTAAGAGGCCAACGTGCTCGTTGGTTAGAGCTAGCAAAACTCAATGCAGAACAAGGCCTACAAGCAAGGCTTTCTGATAAGCGTAATCATTTTAGTCGTATCACCGCGCTGCAAAAGCTATTAGGTTTTTCTGAAGCGCCAATGCACATGGAATGTTTCGATATCAGTCACTCTAGTGGTGAAGCCACTGTGGCATCTTGCGTGGTGTTTGGCCCCGACGGCCCCGATAAAAAACGCTATCGATCTTTTAACATCGAAGGTGTGGAAGCAGGGGACGATTATGGTGCTATGAAGCAGGCTCTAACTCGTCGTTACAAACGGGTGAAAAGTGGCGAATTGGACGCACCGGATGTTTTGCTCATTGACGGTGGTAAAGGGCAATTAACGCAAGCCGAAGCCGTATTAAAAGAGCTTGGTCTGGTCGATATCTTTTTATTGGGCGTAGCAAAAGGCGATACACGCAAACCCGGTCTTGAAACCTTATATATTGGTTCAAAAGAAGATGAAGTGGTACTGCCGCCAGATTCGGCCGCATTGCACCTCATTCAGCATATACGAGATGAAGCCCACAGGTTTGCGGTAAAAAGCCATCGCCGCAGACGAGACAAGAAACGACGTCACTCTGTCTTGGAAGAGATTCCCGGTATTGGGCCAAATCGCCGTAAAGAGCTACTGACGGCTTTTGGGGGCTACCAAGAACTGTTGTCAGCGAGTCAGGAAAATATCGCAAAGGTAAAAGGGATTAGCGCGAAAAAAGCGGAAGAAATTTATCTCTACCTCCATAAGAGTTAAGCTTGGCTAAGTGTTGGTGCATTTAGCGTAATAACTAGGAATGCTTTAAAAATTAGGAATAACATGAACATACCGAATATATTAACTTCCGTGCGGATCTTTATGATTCCTGTTTTGGTAGCGATCTACTATTTACCATGGGAAGGGCGTTATTACACCAGTGCGATTATATTTGCCTTGGCAGCTTTTACAGACTGGTTAGATGGTTACCTGGCTAGGAAGCTGGATCAAACCACACCCTTTGGGGCGTTTTTTGATCCCGTGGCGGATAAGTTGATGGTATCCATTGCTTTGGTGTTGTTAGTCGCAAGCTACGCAAACCCATTATTGACCTTAGCCAGTGCCGTGATTGTTGGACGAGAGATCGTTATCTCTGCATTGCGAGAATGGATGGCGGAAATGGGGAAACGCGCCAGTGTTGCGGTGTCTTTCATTGGTAAGCTGAAAACCACCATGCAAATGTTGGCGATTTTCATTTTATTGGGCAGTCGACCAGACACGGTTTCTGCTCATGTTGGGGAAGCGGTTCTAATCGCAGCGGCCTTGTTAACGCTTTGGTCTATGTATATTTACCTAAAAGCGGCTTGGCCTGCGCTAATGCCTAAAGAGTCGAACAAAAACTAAACAGATTTAAAAAAAGTGCCTAAGTTAGTTATTTATTTGGATTTTTTCCTTGACGTGAAAGCTCAAATACATAGAATAGGCACCGTCTTTTGAGACGCGGGAATAGCTCAGTGGTAGAGCACAACCTTGCCAAGGTTGGGGTCGCGAGTTCGAGCCTCGTTTCCCGCTCCATCAAAAGATAATCTGATAGAAGGCCGGATGGCAGAGTGGTCATGCAGCGGACTGCAACTCCGTGAACGCCGGTTCGATTCCGACTCCGGCCTCCAAAATCAGATATGCCCGGGTGGTGAAATTGGTAGACACACAAGACTTAAAATCTTGCGCTTTAACGAGCGTACCGGTTCGATTCCGGTCCCGGGCACCATTTATGGTGCCTTTTTTTATGCCTAAAATTTATTAAAGCGCCAAAGACTCTTCTGAAAGTTCTTATCTCACTCAAACATTCCTAATACCTTTCTTTCGATATTTTTCTAGCGTCTCGAACCTCATTAAATCATTCTCTTGTTTTTCTATGACCTGCGTCTGGAGACTCTGCTCGTTTTTGCTGGCATAAACATGCAAAACATTTTAATGTAAAGAAACACTGACATTGAGCAATGGATTCGCGTGGTAGCCTTCTTATGGAAAAGTTTAAGACATTAGATGAATTAACCAAAATTGATCGAAAGCACCTCATCATTGGTGATATTTGTGGATCGGTTCTAAGTCTTGAGATGCTGCATGAAAATCTATCCAAAGAAATTCTAAACGACGAAGTGCCTGACGAAATCAAAGGGCAATTCAACGTAGCTAAAAACATGGCTCTCTTCACATACTACCTTTATGCCCTAGCCCCCGAAGTACACCTTAAAACATACACCGTCATCGAGCATGCACTCAGATTCAAAGTTCAACCTAAAAAACATGTCGGTCTAAAAATGCTTCTAAGCAAGGCTGTAAAAGAGGGTTGGATTTGTGATGCGGGTTTTAGGCATCTAGAGACAGATGAGCCGGGTAACGAATGGTGTAAAAGCATGGTTGATATTATCCCCAAGATGCGAAACTCAAAAGCTCATGGTTCCACAATGATAATGGGTGACTGCTTTCACTATATTTGCGTATGTACGGATTTTCTTAATCAATTATTTCCTAGTAACCCTTAAATTAGGAAGAAGTAATGACTACGTATTGTTTGATGGAGAAGGGCTTATGACTAATGAAGAGTATCAGGCAGAAGTGCTTTGTGTAACTAAAAGTATAGTGGAAACGATTAAGGACTACAGGCGAGGTGAAATAGCCGCGCCTGATGTTAATCATGTTAAAAAATGGGCTGCTCAATTCTCGCCAGAATGTTCTTTATCTTTTTTGAAAGAAATCGATTATACCCTTGGGAAAACATTCTTAACTCGAGATAATGTTGTGAAGTTTTTGGCTAATTTAGTTAAGAATCCTGATTTGACAGGAGGAGATCATCTTACTTATTGGTCAAGAGCAAATATCTTAAAGATTCAAATACATGGGCATAGCCAGATAGAAATGTATGGTGTTTTTGCTGAATGCCTTATGAGAGAGCTAGGTTTAGATATAGAAGATTGTGGACAAGAAGGCGGTGACTATATATATCTTGATGATGTCATGTTTTCTGGTACTAGAGTTCGTAAGGATTTTGAACAATTTGTAGACCAAATTCCTAAAAAATCTAAAATTCAGATTATTGTTGCTGTTTGCCATTCTGCCGCTGATTACTATCTAAGAACAACTATTTTTCCTAGACTCGATGGCAGTTCAATATTCAAAATTTGGTCAGTTGTGATATTCGAAAATAGGAAATATTATAAAAATACATCTGATGTTCTTTGGCCTTATGACACGTTATTTGCTAATGAAGAAGTTGCGAACTATATAACCACTAATAGTTTAGATTTTGCTCCTAGAAGTAATTTTGGCAGTGTAGGTGACCACTCTTTGTTCTCTTCGCCTGATGGAAGGGTGTTATTAGAGTCTGAGTTTCTTAAGGCTGGCGTTAAAATCTTATCACAAATGGATAATGTCAAAGGTTTTCAAAGACCTCTAGGGCAAGGTTTTTTTGGGCTAGGTTTTGGATCAATGATTGTTACTTATAGAAATTGCCCTAATAATGCTCCCTTAGCTCTTTGGTGGGGCGATCCTGATGCTACATCGGGGGCGCTTAATTGGTACCCTCTTTTACCAAGAAAAACTTACTCCTGTTTTGAAAATATTTTTGGGGCGATAGATTTTGGGAATGATTGGTGATCTAAGAAGTTACCGAAAGGCTGACTCAATTGTTTTTTTTAAAACTAAGGATAGTTTTGGAGGGCTCTCGAATATGGCCTCTGGTTATCCTTTATTCATCAATGGTGTAGAAATCCTGACATCTGAAGCGCTATATCAAGCGTGTCGTTTTCCTCATAATGCTGATATTCAAAAATTAATATTTGATCAAATAAGCCCAATGCATGCTAAAGATATTAGTAAAAAATATGAATATGAAACAAGACCTGATTGGATGGATATACGACACAAGATTATGAGGTGGTGTCTGAGAGTTAAGCTAGCACAAAATTATGATTCATTCGGGCAATTACTTCTTTCGACGAAGAATGCATCAATAGTAGAGTTATCTTATAAAGATGATTTTTGGGGAGCTATTCCTTCGAAGTCAAATTCAGATGAGTTAGTTGGTAAAAATGTTTTAGGTAGACTTTTGATGGAGCTTCGAGATTTACTACATGTTGATCATGAGAAAAAATTACCTAACATTCCTACACTTAAAGTTCATGACTTTCTAATTTTGGGAGAGAATGTTGATATTGTTTCTAGGGACGATAGTAAAGGAATTAATAATCAGCTCTTTTAGGGTAGATCCATTTAATAATTTTCATTTGGCCTTGCGGTATCCCTAGATTGGAAGCACACCAGCTTTGGCCGCAAGATACAAAAGGCAATAGAGCTAAAAGAAAGCGGGCATCCGCTTATCATCCTAACGGAACAAGAATGGGTTAGGTTTATTTAGTCTATTATCAATAGCTAATAAGTGATGCTTAATAAGTTGATTACAATTAGGTAAAGAGCAGAGCTAACAGTTAATTTTACTCTGACTCTATTTATTAAAAGAGAGTGATTTTAGGTGTGATAGATGGAAAGTATAGATTTTTGTACATTTATAGAAAATAGCTCTTTGTATGAAGAGGCTGAAATTAACATCGATCTTATTAACAGTCATGGACATGTTAGTTTAAGTGCAGAAATGATTCCAAATTTTTATTGTTCTTCTTGTGCTAGAAATCAAAAATTTGATCTGATGAAGAATGGCGTATCTGAAAATTACTGGAATAAAACCTTAAGTGATATTTTTAGGGTAGTTTATCGTTGTAGAAATTGTCAAAATAGTTATAAGACCCTTAGTTTAAGAGTTGTTTCAGCTAATGACCGTTATAACTTAGGTACAGGTACTCACTTTGTTAAAGTACAGAAGGTTGGTGAGTTTCCTGAAAGAGTTATACCTATACCAAAAAGAATAGAACGGTTGATGGGAGGAGATAGAAAGCTATTCTATAAAGGGCTTAAGTGTGAAAATCTAGGGATGGGGATTGCTGCATTTGCATATTATAGGCGAGTTATAGATTCTAAAAAAAATGTGATATTTGATGAAATTATCAAAGTACTGAAAATTGATGGTTCTGATGAGCTATTAATTGAAGAGTTAACGGCTGCAAAATCTGAAACCCAGTTTACAAAAAGTATTGATAGAATAAAAAAAGCATTACCGAACTCGCTAAAAATACAAGGTCAAGACCCACTTAAATTGCTTTACGCGGCTTTAAGTGAAGGGTTGCATTCTAAACAAGATGAAGAGTGCCTGCAAAATGCAAAAGATATAAAAATCATCCTTTTTTACTTAATAGAAAAAATAGAGCTTGCCTTAAATGATGATGACGCGTTGAAAGAGGCAGTTAAAAGACTAAGGAAATAATAAGCTTATAATATTTCTAAATGCATAAAAAAACCGACCTTGAAGTGACCTCCAATAGTTGGACTATCCAATTACTGGGGGTCTTTTTATGTCAGCTGTAAATCAATTCAATGCGTCATTTTCTGCGCCAGTGCCCAGGACATTACGTCGCTGGCGACCCAACGCCAGCTGGTGTTTCTTCTTCTCAATACGTCTCATTTTCCGAGTGAACGGAAACGGAGGTTGAGCCATCAAAGGCGGTGTCGATGTTGAAGACAATCGGTCGGCAGCAGACTTGGCAGTCTTCGATGTATTCTTGGCTTTCGTCTAGCACTTCTATGACGACGTCGATGCTTTCGCCGCAGTAAGGGCAGGAGATGTCTTGTTCTATTAATTCGCTCATTTGGGTCTCCAATATTTCTCTTTTTTTGATTATTACTGTGTCTGTGTAAGTGTCTAAAGTTGTTTTGTAGCGTTTTGCAGTCCTGACTATTTTTCCGTCAATAACTTTCCTAAACTCAGCGAGAAATAATCAACTCTTAAAGGTTTGTAATGGATAAAATTCTCTCTTCCCTCAGTGTGCAAAAAAAGCTTTTTGTCCCTGTTGTTCTGCTTACTTTCTTGCTTGTTGTTGTGGCTGTTTTCTTTTATAGAAATGAAGTCGTTGTTGATAACGCTAAGCAAGAGTTGTCAGCAAATAAGAAGACGACGGATGCCATCTCTTCTTATTTTTCTAGCGCTGAAAGTTTTATTCAGAGCCAAGAAAACTATGAGGGCGTGTCTGAAAAATACAAGTTGGTCACATCAAGCTTTTCCCAGTCGAATTTGCCTGAGAAAGCGTCTTTGTTGGCCGAGATGGCAAGCATTAACAATAAGCTAGAGCAAATTCATTCGATTTACCAGGATAATGGTAAGACGGCAACGGAGCTTGTGCAGAAGCTTAGAGAATCATCAAAGGTGTCTGATGACTATCTTTATTTACAATTTGAGAAGTTGGTTGATGAGGATCAGCGTAAGGATGTAACGACGTTTGAAAGGAAGATATTGACGGCTGCGTTGATCAATACGGTGGACAATTTTGAGCTAGAGTTGATCTTCCAAAAGGTGCAGAGTGATATTTCATATGCTTCCAGATTACTTGATTACATAAGTGGTCTAGAGGCGAACAATAAAGAGGCGATCATTCAGCTTGAGGGCTCACCCGCCAAAGCAGAGGCGGAGAAGGTGCGCGACTCTTTGGTTGGAATTCGTGCGTTATCTGAGAAGTACATTGAAAACTCCAAAAAAGTGCAGGCTTTGAATGCTGAGATAAGTCGTTCTCTGGGGACTGTGATGAGTTCTTTTTCTCAGATTGAGGATGAGAATCTACAGGTAACGTTTGAGAAAATGTCAGCAAGTTTGTTGAATATTCTTATTATTCTGTGTGTTGTTGTGGTTGTTACCATTGTCTTGTCGGTATTGTTTGCGTCCTCTATTTCTAAGCCTCTGAAAGATTTAGAACAACATATTAATGATTTGGCGAAAGCGGGAGGGGATTTAACCTTCCGTATTAAGTTGGATCGTAAAGATGAAATAGGGAAGTTGGCTGTTGGTATTAATGCTTTTATCGAAACGCTTCATGATGTGTTTAAAGGTGTCGCAACGAACAGTAACCATATTGCGCATTCGGCTAAGGAGTCTTCGCAGTTAAGTAAGACGACCTTGAAAAGCATGATGCACCAAAATTCAGAAACAGAAACTGTGGCAGCGTCTTTTGGTCAGATGGAGAGTTCTATTCATGAGATCTCTAGTAATGCTTCGTCCGCAGCGCAAGTGGTTCAGGGTGCGGTAGATAAGGCGAAGTTGGTTGTTGCGAGCATTGGCTCTACCATCAGCAATGTGGATAGCGTAAGTCGTAATCTAGAAGAGGCGACAGCGGTTATCAATAAGCTAAATGGTGACACTCAGAACATTGGTAAAATTCTTGATGTGATTCGTGATATTGCAGAGCAAACGAATTTGTTGGCGTTGAATGCGGCGATCGAGGCGGCTCGCGCTGGCGAGCAAGGGCGAGGCTTTGCTGTTGTTGCGGATGAGGTTCGTTCTTTAGCACAGCGCACGCAGTCTTCTATTGATGAGATTGGTTCTATGATCTCGAACCTTCAAGGGGCGGCTAATCAAGCTTCAGAGGTGATTGTTCGTAGTAATGAAAGCATTGGGCAAACAACGGATCAAAGTAGACAGACTGGTGATAATGTCGATGAAATTGCGCATATGATCTCTACGATATCGGATATGAACCTGCAAGTTGCAGCCGCTGTAGAAGAGCAAAGTGCTGTTGTTCAGGAAATCAATAAATCGATCAATGAGATTAATCAGTTGGCGATAAGTTGCAGTGACGCGGCTAGATTGTCTGATCAATCTGCTGATGAACAGGCTAAGCATTCTCAGGCGCTGCAAGGTTTAATCGGTCGCTTTAAGGTGTAAAAATACCAAGAACAGTCATGTGATTGAAGAGCGGCTCAGCTAGGTTGAGCTGCTCTTTTTTATTGGATGGATATTGAGTTTGATAGTGGTTGAGTCAAAAATTCATACTTTTATCGATCTGCTTGCGTTGTCTTTGTGCAACACTGTTATGATCTGATAGTCAAAATGAGGTGCGATGATGAGTGCTATTAAATATCTATCCGTTTTAGCGTTGCCTGCTTTGTTGTTTGGTTGTTCTTCTGGTTCTCATGTTGTGACTGGGCAGCAGTTGCCCGAGATCGAGGTGGAGGAGGTGACCGTATTTGAAGAGGCGCCAGCGTTTGACTATAAAGTGATTGGTACCGTGCGTGCGTCCAGTGATGGTGGTTTTACGGAAGACGCTAGAAAAGAAAAAGCCACGGAAGAGCTAAAGGAGCAAGCCGCTAAAATAGGGGCCAATGGCGTGATCTTGGATGAGGTAACGCAGCTTTCTTTTAGACGTTTAGGAACTGGTATTGGTGTGAGTGGCAGCAGTCGAGGTGGTCTTGGAACGTCGATAGGTTCAAGTTTTTCTTTCCCAACGACGGAAGCAAAAGGAACGGCCATATCTTACGATGTTTTGATGACAAAATAGTCTTAGGCTGTGGTGTGTCTTGATGAGTACTTTTAGTTGCCTGTGATATTATTTTGCAGTGAAATTTTACACTAAGTTTTTGAGAGAGTGTTATGTCAGGGTTAGAAGAAAAGGCAAAAGGTCGTCTTACGACTAGGACGGTTGCAATGCCGGGGGATACTAACCCTGCAGGCGATATTTTTGGTGGTTGGGTGGTGTCGCAAATGGATATCGCGGCCGGGATATGTGCAGGACAGCGTGCGCAATCGCGTGTGGTCACGGTTGCTCTAGATGGAATGAGTTTTATCCGTCCAGTAAAGGTGGGCGATATCTTAGGCGTCTATACAAAGGTTGACTCCGTTGGTCGCACTTCTATGAATATTTTGGTGGAAGCTTGGGTGCGCCGTGGTCGTATTGGTCACCGTGAAAAAGTAACGGAAGGCATGTTTAAATTCGTTGCTATCGATGAATTTGGTAAATCGATGCCGATACCGAAAGAAGAAGATTTGCCCGATTATGTTATGCAAGGGTTTGATGACTGAGCCTGTTTTTTTCAGGCTATTTCTTCAAGACGAAAAAAAAGCGCTTACCGAAGTAAGCGCTTTTTTTATGTTGGTACCAGTAGGCGGACTCGAACCGCCACACCCGAAGGCAACGGATTTTGAATCCGTCGTGTCTACCAATTCCACCACACTGGCCTTGAAAAGGTGAAGCGCATTCTATATTTTTTTGTATGGGTGTCAATCATTTAACGTAAAAAAAATCATTTTATTTAATTTGCCCCTATTTTTAACCATATATGGGTGAGGCGGTACTCGTGCAGAGCCCTTAATTTATCGATTGCATGACCTCTTCTGACCACAACATAGCATCTAAAAATGCTCTGTTTAGCTGCGCTCTTTCTGCTGGGTTCATGGATTGTATGTTGTCCCAATGCTGCTCTTCGCAGTCGAGTGCCAAAGAAAGATAGCTTCCTAGTTCGCCTGTGCGGTGCATGATGGCGGCACGGGATAGGTTATCTAATGCGATTTGCTCCAGCACCACGGATTTTTCTACATTGAAAACGGCGTCTATGCCAGACATCAATCCCACCATGAATGCCGAGTCAGCAAGGGTAGGTTGTTTATTTTGTGCTAGCAACTGACAGCAACGTCCACGAGTCAGCAGAATTTTAAGCAATGCTTTTGGTTGGGTCGATGAGGAGGTAAGAGTGATGAGGAGCGCCCATTTTTTCAGTTGCACCAGCCCCAAAAAAATAATGGCTTCTTGGATCGATGTCACGGTTTTAGACAAACCGCAGACGGGGCTGTTGATGATGCGTAAGAGTTGATAAGACAGCTTGGGATTTTTGGTGACTAGGTCTGACACAGTGGCTATATCGACGTCTTTTTGTTGCAGTGCATTAACTAGATGAATGGCGCCATGTGTTGCCGAGTCAATTTTTTTGCCTTTGATGATTTCGGGGCGTTGCAGGAAGTAGCCTTGAAATAAATCAAAACCGATCTTTTTGCAAAGTTCAAACATCTCTTCGTTTTCAATCTTCTCAGCAAGTAATATTAAGCCGCGCGCTTTTAGCTCGTTAATTTCCTTAATGAAATTTTCTGGCGGTGTTAAGAACACGTCTATTTTGACGATCGAAACCCAAGGCAGCAGTGCCTCATAATCGGCATTGAATTGGTAGTCATCCAGTGCAAACCGGTAACCTGCACCGCGCCACTTTTTCAACGCTTCGAAAAACTCAGGGGTGAGCTTTTGACTTTCGAGTATTTCTATATAAACCGTGTCTGGGGAAATCGGAAAGAAAGCGTCAGACAGCATTAGCTCTGTTGTCATATTAATGAAGAAGGGCTTTCTTAACTGAGATTCTAGGTTGGTAATCCCAATGCATAGGTTTACTAATACTTGGCTAGTTGCAGATTCACCGTCTGAAACATTGGCGCTTAATGCGTCCTTTCCACGGAATAGCAGCTCGTAACCAAATATGTCTTTGGACTTTTTCAATATTGGTTGCTGAGCCATCATTAGATCGTCTAAGACCGTTGGAAATTCGACCATATATCTCTCTTACTCGATTGCTTCGGGGGAGTGGGGTTCATGTTCAGTAAAACAATAACTTATAAAAACACATATTTCTTAATTTAGGCAATCAGGATTATGTAGCAATAAGTATATTTATGGCTCGATAAAAACTGAGATGAAGTGAGTCAAAAAGGTTGACAGGGCCAAAAAGCATCCATAAAATCCCCCGCTGTCAAAACATCTTTGAAATCTCAGGACATCATGTCCACCTACGCTTATGCGTTTTGTGGGGCCTTAGCTCAGCTGGGAGAGCGGTTCGCTGGCAGCGAACAGGTCAGCGGTTCGATCCCGCTAGGCTCCACCAATAAACTTCCTTATTACCCTTTTATTTAAAGCATTCAGTCCTTCTTTTTTGGTGCGTCCAAGGTTAGGCTTATTAGTATCTTATTAAGCTCCTTTCTAACACGTAGGATTCTTGCATGTTTCAACTTTACACAGGTAACCGTCTAGAGGATTTAGCCGTGTTGCTTGCGAAGATTCTGGCTGTTTCGCCGCCAGAGAATCCGTTTGATGATGAATCTATCTTGGTGCAAAACCCAGGTATGGCGCAATGGCTGAAGATGTTTTTGGCTGAGTCCCATTCGATTGCTGCGGGTTTGGTGTTTCCGTTGCCTTCTACTTTTGTTTGGCAGACGTTTTCTCAGACACTTAACGATATTCCCGCGCAAAGTGAATTTAATAAACCTTTCTTAGTGTGGCGCTTGATGCGCTTGTTGGATACTCGCCTTGGCGAACCTGAGTTTCAGGCGCTCAGTTGGTATCTTGAAGAAGACGATACACAAATTCGTCGCTTCCAGTTATGCAGCAGCATTGCGGATATTTATGACCAATATTTGGTTTACCGTCCAGATTGGATCAAGCTTTGGGAGTCTGGCGATGTCTCTTATGGTGGCACGGACAAGGCCTTAGAAGCCTTGTTTGAACAACAGCCTTGGCAGGCGATCCTCTGGCGAGATCTGGTGGCTGATGTGAGCCAGCAGGGCACCTCGCTTTATCATCGTGGTAATTTGATTGAAGCCTTGCATGACGCGACTCAATCTTCTACGCGACCTGTTGGTGTGCCTGAGCGTATCTTTATTTTCGGTGTGTCTTCCTTGCCGCCAAATACCCTTGAATCTTTGCGTGTGTTGGCCGCTTCTGGCTGGATTGATGTGCATTTATTTTTGCAGAACCCTTGTCGCTTTTACTGGGGCGATGTGGTTGATAAACATTACTTAGGTCGAGAAATAAAACGCCAAACTCTCAAGCCTGGGTTGAGTACGGACACATTGCATTTGGATGCTAATCCGCTACTGGCGAGCTGGGGGCGTTTGGGACGAGATTATATTGCTCAGCTGCAAGAAATGGCCGACAACGAATTGGAAGTCTTTGAAGATTATCTGAGCGAGCAATCGAGTGGCTTGTTGCAGTGGGTTCAGCAAGATGTGCTGACGTTAGAAAACCACGGCTCGAAAGAAGAAAGAGACGCGAATATCGACAATGCTATGTATCGACATCCCGTTGCGGTGGATGATCAAAGCATTCGCGTGCATCTTTGTCACAGTCCGTTACGGGAAGTGGAAGTCTTGCATGATCAGCTGTTGCAAATGTTCGAGAGCGATCCAAGCTTGACGCCAAAAGACATCATCGTCATGTTGCCCGACGTAAACACCTACAGCCCGTTCGTGAAAGCAGTCTTCGGTAATGTTAAAGGTAGCGCACAGGGTAGAAAACAGATTCCATTTGCCTTGATTGACCAATCTGGCGGTATGGAAAACCCAATTGTTGATGCCTATTTGTATTTGCTTGGTTTGGGTGAAAGTCGTTTCACTTTGTCTGAATTAATCAGCGTACTTGAAGTTCCAGCGGTGTTGGCGCGGTTTGAATTAACCGTTGAGGAATTAGAGCGTATTCGCCAATGGTCGACAGAAGTCGGTATTCGTTGGGGATTGGATGGTAAAACCGCTCAACAGCATGATTTGCCAATACAGGAATCACACACTTGGCTAAATGGCGTGCGTCGCATGTTATTGGGTTACGCCATGGGCCACGACCATATTTGGCAAGACACCTTAAGCTATGGTGACGTGGAAGGTTTAGAAGCCTCGGTGGCGGGGAAACTGGCTGAGTTTTTAGTTGCCATTGACGACGCTCAAGCTAGGTTGATGGAATCCCTTGTTCCAAAAGACTGGGTTTCGACTTTGTATTATTTAGCAGAGCGTTTCTTTTTGTTGGAAGAAGACGATGCTTTTCAAGTTTTGCTGACTAAGCAACTCGACACTCTAACCTTGCAATGGCAACAAGCGCATTTTGACGCCCCATTGGATCAGCAAGTGATCCGTCAGTTGTTATCGCCTTTGTTGCAAGAGTCTCAAGGTGGTCAGCGCTTCTTAGCAGGTCGAGTGAACTTTTGTACCTTGATGCCTATGCGTTCCGTGCCCTTTAAGGTTATCTGTGTGTTGGGGTTAAACGAAGGGGATTATCCACGCAGTGTTGCGCCCATGGGCTTTGACCTTATGGTTGGGCAATATCGCAGCGGCGACCGAAGCCGACGCGAAGACGATAAATATTTGTTCCTTGAAGCGCTGATGTCAGCACGAGATTGTTTCTACATCAGTTATGTGGGGCGCAGTATTCAAGACAACAGTGAGAAAAATCCGTCGATCTTGGTGAGTGAACTGTTGGAATACATAGGTCAAAGCTGTGTGTTTGAAGGCGATCAGGCATTAGCGCCAGACGAAGCGCAGAAAGCCTTGCTAGAGCGATTGATTCTGGAGCATCCTTTACAGCCTTTCAACGCGGCTTATTATTATCAACCACAACAACATGTTCAGGAACAAGAATTGGCTGTTGCGTTTGATAAACGTCTGTACAGCTATGACGAACAATGGCTGCCAGCCTTACTTAGCGCTCCTGTGGACGATGAACACGCTGAGTTTTCACCGCTGGATGGTTTGGAGCAGCCAAGGCTGGATCTTGCTCTGGACGAGCTGTCGCGCTTTATTGGTCATCCGACGCGTTACTTTACGCAACGCCGCTTAAAAGCCTATTTAAGTTTGCAAGAAGAGGAAGAAAAAGAGGATGAGCCGTTCGCCTTGGATGGTTTAGCAGGTTATCAGCTGCGCGAGGGTTTGCTGCAAGCCATGCTAAAAGGCGATGAAGACCAGTTTGTTGAACGGTTATCTTTGATGGGCGCTTTGCCTTATGGCGCGCTGGGTCGATTGTCTTTGGAGCAGAGTCGTGGGCAATGCCAGCGGTTGATGGCTGTGTTGCAAGGTTATGCGCTGGAAGAATGCGAACCTATTGAAGTGAACTTGACCCTTGGCAGTGTTGTTTTGCAGGCGTGGTTGGATTTACCAACGGCGACCACGCGTTTGTCTTATCGCATTGGCGACTTATCCGCCCATCAAAAAATGCAGACGTGGATTGAGCATTTGGCTTTATGTGCACAAGGAACGCCAAAGCAACATCATCTTATTAACTTGAGCAAAACGGGCAAATTGCTTCAGCACAGTTTTATTGTTATCCCGCCGAAGGATGCCCAAGACTATCTAAACACGATGCTGGCTTTACTGCAGCAAGGCTTGTGTCAGCCGATTGCCTTGCCAGCCAAAAGCGCCGACGCATGGTGTAAAAGCTATTGTTCGAGTAAAACGCAAGAAGACGCAGACATAGCTTGGGAGCAGGCGTTGAAGCTGTATCAAGATAACAGCAGTGCTTTTACACGTAGTGAAGTAGATGATGCTTATTGGCAACGTTATTTCCCAGATTTGAATCGCCAAAAAGAACAGTTTGTCGCCTTGTGTGAGCAGATTTGGTTGCCCATGCACCGTCATTTGGAGGTGATCGAATGAGTCTTTCTAACGACCTAGCTTCTGTTAATGAGTCTTCAGCCAATGCCGAAGCCTTAAGTATGATACCTGAGCCGCTCGACGCCTTAACTTTTCCATTGTTTGGCAAGCGCTTAATTGAAGCCAGCGCAGGCACAGGGAAAACCTATACCATTGCGAACTTATATCTGCGATTGTTGGTGCCAACGGGTCAAGCGGGCGATTTAGACAAGGCGCTAACAGTCGATCAAATTTTGGTGGTGACCTTTACCGAAGCCGCCACCGCCGAGCTCAAAGCCCGAATTCGTGGGCGCATACGAGCGGCACGAAAAGCCTTGTTACAAGGTGAGAGTAGTGATGTGTTTTTGGCGGTTTGGCTGGCGCAAATGTCAGACGAACAACGCGCTGGAGCCATTGAAAAACTGCTGTATGCCGAGAAGCAAATGGACGAAGCGGCAGTGTTCACCATTCATGGTTTTTGTCAGCGTATGCTGAGCCAGAATGCCTTTGAAAGCCGCATGTTGTTCCAACAAACCATTGAGACTGATGAGCTGGCGCCATTGTCTATGGCGGTGAAAGACGTTTGGCGCAGTGTGTTTTATCCGATGGACGACACCAAAGCCGCCTTGATTCAGCCCATTTGGTCGACCCCAGACGCCTTGCTGAAAGATTTGTACTTACTGAACAATCAGCCTGATGCCAAAATCGCCGTGCCGGATTACGATTGGGAGAATGCCCTAAGCGAGGCGCAAGAAACCATGGCGGCGGTGCGCGCTATGTGGCTTGCTCAGTCGCAAGATATTATCGATGCTCTTGAGCGCAGCGGTATTAAGCGTACTTTTTGGCGCAAAGACCCATCGAAAGACATTCAGGCCATGACGCAATGGGCGAACTCAACGCGTTTTGAATTGGATAAGAGTTTAGAGAAATTCGACACCAATGAGCATGCTAGCCGATTGAGCAAGGGGGGCGATTTGCCCGCTCACGAATTTTTTGGCTTGGTGCAGTCTTTGCGTGAAAGCTTTCCCGATGTGGGTCGATTAAAAGCGGTCTTGCTGACTCAGCTTTGGCAGCAGACCCAAGAGCGTATGAAACGCTGGAAGCGCAGTACTCAATCGCTGACGTTTACCGATTTGCTAACCTCTCTCGATGCGGCATTGTCTCAAGACGAAGCCGGTAAATTAGCCGAGCGTATTCGTCATCTTTACCCCATCGCCTTGATCGATGAGTTCCAAGACACGGATGCCGTGCAGTATCGGATTTTTTCATCTATTTATGCCCCAGCTCAAGTGGATCAAAATGCCCTTGGCTTGATCATGATCGGCGACCCTAAACAGGCGATTTATGCCTTTCGTGGCGCGGATATTTATACCTATTTGGCGGCCAAAAAACGGGTCGATAGTGTGTATTCTTTGGCAACCAATTATCGGTCTTCCGCAGCGATGATTCAGTCGGTGAATGGGCTTTTTAGCACGCAAGCGGAACCCTTTCGAGTGGCGGGCATTCCCTTTGTTGAAGTGCAAGATCGTGGCGTTGCCAGTGGTTTTTCTCGACATGGACAAATGCAAGCCGCGCTGCAATTTTTGTATCAACGCAGCGATGAGCCCGTGTCGACAAAAGACTATCGTCAGACCATGGCGGAATCTTGTGCGGCGCACCTTCATGAACTGTTACTGGAAGGGCAGCAAGGAAAGGCGCTGATTGATGGCAAAGGCGTACGACCTAAAGATGTTGCCTTATTGGTGACTAACTTTAGCCAAGCCAATGCCCTAAAAGACGCGTTACGCCAACGCGGTATTGCCAGCGTGTATTTGAGTGATAAAGGTTCCGTGTTTGAAACCGTCGAAGCGCGAGAGCTACTGATCGTGCTGACGGCGATTTTATCCAATGGACAAGAAAGTAAACTGCGTTCAGCGTTGGCAACCAGTTTGGTCGATTGGTCACTGGAAGATTTAGACACGCTCAACCACGACGATGTGGTGTATGAAAAATGGGGACAAGCCTTCCGTGATTATCTAGAAATTTGGGATAAGCAGGGCTTGCTGCCTATGTTGCGTGAATTCATGCAGAACGTCGCTCTGGCTGCGAATATGCTCAGTCATACAGGTGGCGAGCGTCGCTTAACGGATTTCCTGCATCTAACCGAAAAGTTACAGCAGAAGTCCCTTGAGCTGGATTCCAAAGAAGGCGTGTTGCGTTATCTAAGGTTGGCGATACAAAACCCGAATGGTAACAGCGACGAGCAAAAGATCCGTCTTGAAACCGATGCGGAACTGGTTCGAATCGTTACCATCCACAAAAGTAAGGGCTTGGAATACCCACTGGTGTATTTGCCGTTTGCCTTTACGCCATATCGAGACCAAGACAAATCGGCTTTATATCATGATGCGCAGCAGCAATTGTGGATTGCTATTGACCCAGATGAAACGCAAACCGACATGCATAAAGAAGAGTTATATGCCGCGGAAATTCGCTTGGCTTACGTGGCGTTAACGCGTTCCAAAGAAGCGTGTTTTATTGGCTCGATGGATGTGGGAAAAAGCGCGAATAAATCCCGAGGTGCTGTGTCAGATGTTCATCTGAGCGGTGTTGGTGCTTTGATTAGTGAAGGCGAACCAATGGAAGCAGGAGACTTGTATCCGAGTATCGAACGCCTTTGCGAGCGTTACCAAAATGGGCAAATGTGTTTGCTGGAATTGCCTGATGAACCACCGCGCTTGCCGCGATTCAAAATGGCACAGGCTGAGTTAATTGAACCTCATGCTAGACACTTTACGGGGCGTGTAGAGCGTGATTGGTGGGTGGGGAGTTATTCCTCCTTGGTGGTGGAAGATAAAGAACACCACGATGAAAGTGTGCCAGGCTTGGATGAAATGACGCGTTTTGTCGATCCTTTGCTGGATGATATGGAGGCGCTCGATCAGGCATTAGAAGCGCAACAAAAAGAGCCACAGAAGAATCGTTTTACTTTTCCCAAAGGCGCAAAGCCGGGGACATTCTTACACGATGCATTAGAAGGTAAAGCCCTGCATGATGTGTCAACTAACCCGAGCTTTAAGGATTTATTAAAAACCAGCCACCATAAATTGATGGTCGATTTTTACCAACGTCAGGGCTTTGATGAATGGCAAGATGTGCTCAGCGAATGGTTACCAGATATCGTGAATACCGAGTTAATGGACGGTATGAGCTTGGGGAGTTTGTCCCCATCGGCTTGCCGAAAAGAGATGGAGTTTTTTATTCCGGTGACAGGGATGAACGCCTTGCAGTTGGATCGGATTTCTCGCGAGCATGATGAGGTATCGCGTGTTGCACCTATGATTCAAGATCGTCCATTAAAAGGTATGTTAAAAGGCTTCATTGATTTGTTGTTCGAATATCAAGGCCGTTATTACGTGTTGGATTATAAGTCGAATTATTTGGGCGATGACTTTGCCGATTACGAAGCAGACAAACTGGTTCATGCCATTGCGGAGCACAGATACGATCTGCAATATCAGCTTTACACTCTGGCTTTGCATCGATTATTAAAGCAACGATTGCCAAATTATGATTATGAAAAACATGTGGGTGGCGTGGTGTATTTGTTCCTCCGCGGTATGCAGCCGGAACAGCAAACAGGCGTATTCAAAAGCCGATTAAGCATTGAACATCTAACCGCCCTAGACAAGCTGTTTAGTGGTGAAAGCGATAAGCCAGAAAATCACGAGGCGGTACAATATGGACTTTTCTAATCAGCTAGGTTTGCTCGACGCTTTTGAAGAAAATACCGCTAAAGTTACGTCATTTAGGCTTGCTGATTGGCAGGCAAAAGGTGTTTTGCGTGCAATTGATTGTCAGTGGATTACGCAGCTTGCGCACCATGCTAAAGAGGATAATCCAGACAAGGGTGACAGTGCTGTTCATATCGCAGGTGCTTTGTGCAGTGCGTATCTTGGTGCGGGGCATATTTGTATCGATCTAGCCACCATTTGGCAACACCCACCAGAAGGTGTTGAGCTTGAAGAGTTGAGAGCGGCATTGGCAGATTCTGGTGTAAACAGCGTGTCTTCTTGGTGTGATGCTTTGCAAGGGAGCCGTTTGGTGTCCTTGGCTGGCAATGTTGCTGAACGACCTATGGTGCTGGCTGGTACTCGCCTGTATTTATATCGTTATTTCCAATATGAGCAACAGGTGCTGAATTATCTTAAGAGCCAATTTTCCGTTGTACCTTTTGATGTTGATGCGGATTTGTTGGCGCAATTGTTCCCAGATACATCCCAGTCGGTAGATTGGCAAAAGGTCGCGGTTGCCAACGCAGCAAGTTTGCCTTTCTCGGTGATTAGCGGTGGCCCTGGAACAGGCAAGACAACCACAGTGACTCGTCTTTTGGCGCTGCTGGTGGCTCAATCATTGGCGGAAGGGAAAGTACTGCGAATTGAGCTTGCGGCGCCAACAGGTAAAGCGGCGGCGCGGCTAACAGAGTCTATCTCAAAAGCGAAAGCGGCTTTGCCATTAAGTGGCGACATTAAGGACGCCATACCAGAGCAAGCCAGCACTCTGCATCGCTTGTTAGGAAGCGATTTTGGTCGCAGTCGTTTTAAGCACAATAAAGCAAATCCTCTGCATTTGGATGTGTTGCTGGTGGACGAAGTGTCCATGGTGGATTTGCCGATGATGGCAAAATTGATCGATGCAATGCCAACCCATGCGCGACTGATTTTGCTTGGTGATAAAGATCAGCTTGCTTCGGTGGAGGCGGGCAGTGTGCTCGGTGATTTATCTTACGGCATTGATAATGTGTACTTTCAACCGGAGTGGGCCGATCGCCTTACGAGCCTTACCAGAGAAAATATTGTGCCGTTTGGTAACCCTTCAGCACCGCCAATTAGCCGAGCGCTGACATTGTTACGCACCAGTTATCGTTTTGATGCAAACAGCGGTATCGGGCACTTAGCGAAAGCGATGAACGCTGGTGATAGCCAAGCGGTATTAAGCTGCCTTCAATCTGGGTACGCCGATGTGGAGTGGCGAGTGCCGGAAGAAGGGCAAACGAAAGCAGACATTGCGGCATTGGCAAAAGGTTATGACGATTATTGGGACGCTGTGCGCCAGAATCTTGATATTGCCAAACTCTACGAGGTGTTTACTCGCTATCAAATTTTGACAGCGGTTCGACAAGGTGAGTTCGGTGTCGAGAAAATTAACGCACAACTAGAGAATTATTTTTATCAGCGTGGACGAGTGAAAGATCCGCATGTGTGGTATCCGGGCAAAGCGGTGATGCTGACCAGAAACGATGCGGCATTAGGCTTGTTTAACGGCGATATTGGCCTTTGTATGCACGATGAGTTTCAGCGCCTTCGGGTGTGGTTTATGCAGCCAGATGGCTCTTTTACTGGCTTGTTGCCGAGTCGCTTAAGTGAGTTTGAGGTGGTCTTCGCCATGACGGTACATAAATCCCAAGGTTCTGAGTTCGAGCAAGTAGCCTTATTGTTGCCTATGACACCCTCGCCAGTATTAACCAAAGAATTGCTTTATACGGGCATCACTCGGGCGAAAAAGTCGTTTAGCTTATGGGGATCGAGCGGATTGATTCGGGCGGCAACCGGTGCGTGCATCCAACGTGACTCTGGTCTTATCAGTGAGCTTTGGCATTGATATTTCATTATTCGGATCCATTATGGATAAGATATTGAATATAGGAATAAATAATCTTGTTGTGCGATTCTTGATGTGATTTTTTTATGTTAGGGTAAGCGGCATTTCAACACTATAAAATTTCAAATTTCGACATTATGTAAAGTAGGAAAGAGTAGCAACAATGGCAAAAGAAATTGTTTTAACCGGTGTTACCACCACAGGCACTCCTCACTTAGGTAACTTTGTGGGTGCAATTCGTCCTGCGATCGAAGCAAGCCGTCAAGAAAATACGGAATCTTACTTCTTTCTTGCGGACTATCATGCGTTGATCAAATGTCAGGATCCTGAACGTGTGAAACAGTCTCGTTTAGAAATTGCGGCGACTTGGCTAGCGTGTGGCTTGGATACGGATAAAGCAACTTTTTATCGTCAGTCCGATATTCCTGAAATTGCTGAGCTCAATTGGTTGCTGACTTGCGTAACCGCAAAAGGTTTGATGAACCGCGCTCACGCTTATAAAGGCGCAGTGGACGAAAACCTTGCCAATGACCAAGACCCAGATTTTGGTATTACTATGGGCTTGTTTTGCTATCCAGTATTAATGGCGGCGGATATTTTGGCGTTTAATGCGCATAAAGTGCCTGTTGGTCGTGACCAAATTCAACACATCGAAATGGCGCGCGACATTGCTGGCCGTTTTAACCATTTGTTTGGTGAGCATTTTGTCTTACCTGAAGCGGTTGTGGGTGAAGAGGGCTCGATTTTGAAGGGCTTAGATGGCCGTAAGATGAGTAAGAGTTACAACAATACGATTCCATTATTTGATACCGAAAAGAAACTGCAAAAAGGTATTAATAAAATCAAAACAAACTTGCTAGAACCAGGTGAAGCGAAAGATCCTGACGACTCTACCGTGTTTGATATTTACAAGGCGTTCGCCACACCTGAGCAAACGGCGCAGATGCGTCAGAATTTTGCAGATGGCATTGCATGGGGCGAAGCGAAGAAGGAACTTTTTGCTCTGGTCAATGGTCAACTATCTGAGCCACGTGAAAAATACCTTGAGTTAATGGCTAATCCATCTCATGTAGAAGAAGTTTTACAGGCAGGGGCGGAAAAAGCACGAGCTCGTGCACGTGGAATGATTTCAGACTTACGCAATGCCGTTGGTTTGGTCAATTTTAAATAAAGGAGAGTTTTGTGAAAACAACAGTATTTGCCATGTTAATGGCGTTTGTTTTGGCAATCGGCGCTGGCGGTTATAGTGCAGATGTTCAGGCAAAGAAGTTTGGTGGTGGTAAAAGTTTTGGTAAAAGCTTTTCTATCTCTAAACCTAAAAGCACAACGAACAGCACAGCCGGTACAACCAATACAACAGCTGGCGCTAAAAAGCCTGGTTTCTTAGGTGGAATGGGCGGTGGTCTGTTAGGCGGATTGTTAGCTGGTGGTATTTTTGCAGCTTTGCTAGGAAGCGGTGCTTTTGACGGCATTTCTTTCGGTGATATTCTGCTATTTGCCTTGATTGGT
Organism: Marinomonas sp. FW-1; assembly: GCF_005222245.1. NCBI lineage: Bacteria > Pseudomonadati > Pseudomonadota > Gammaproteobacteria > Oceanospirillales > Oceanospirillaceae > Marinomonas > Marinomonas sp. FW-1. The sequence continues at coordinate 1,163,169 of NZ_CP025987.1, forward strand.
TTCTTGGTTTACAAGTTCTTCATCGCACCAAAACGTCGTGCAGCACAGGCTCAAGCAAGTGGTGCGAATGGTATGTTCCGCGAAATGCCGAACTCAACCCGCGATGGTTCCCAGCCTTCTCCAATGTCTGGTATCAGTGGTTTTGGTTCTCAGCCAGCGATTCAGCTTCCGTCAGGCTTTAATGAGCAAGCGTTTGTTGCTGAAGCGAAAAACCATTACATCACTTTGCAAAAAGCATGGGATGACAATAATTTCGATGAGATTCTAGATTATGTCAGCCCAGAACTATATAACTTGTTGGTGACTGAACGTGCTTCATACGGCAATGATAAGCCTCGTACAGAAGTTGTTTCCTTGATGGTTGAGATTGTTCGTGGTGAGTATATTGGCTCTATTGCCTCTATATCTTTGCAATTCTCAGGCTGGATCAAAGAAGGTGATCAGACTTCCGAAACCAATGAAATTTGGCATTTGGAAAAGAATATGTCTGATGCAAATGGAAATTGGACAATAGTTGGGATACAACAAGACAACTAATTGTTACTTAACTTTGCTCGTAGACTCATCACATTTTGTTTACACTAGACAAAGCTCGTGATGAGTCCTACATTACTCTTATTAAACTAAATATGGATGTGAGCCATGTCTGAATTAGCGCCTATTAAAGAAAACGGGAAAGCCTTATCTGAATCGAATAAAGGTGAGTTGTTACAGTACTTAACTTTTAAGCTGATTGACGAGACTTATGGTATTAACGTCATGCAGATAAAAGAAGTACTACGCTATAGCGAAATAGCTCCGGTTCCTGGTGCGCCTTCCTATGTTTTAGGTATCGTTAATTTACGTGGTAATGTCGTGACGGTAGTCGACACTCGAGTTCGTTTTAGCTTGCCTGAGTGTACAATTACTGACGACACTCGCATTATTATTATTGAGCATGATGGTGAGCAAGTTGGTTTGCTTGTTGATGCTGTTCAAGAAGTGTTCTATTTGTACCAAGGCGAGATTGAGCAAAGTCCTAGCGTTGGCAATGATGAAGCATTGAAGTTCATTCAAGGTGTTTATCAAAAAGAAGAAGAGTTGGTTATTTTGCTTGAGCTTAACCGCATGTTTGAACGCAATGATGCACTTGGCATCGAAGCGATGAGCTAAGCGAAGCGCTTCTTTTTTAAAACGATTCTCTTTTAAAGATCGAAAAAAAACCATGCATGGCTGAAGTGACCCCATAAAGTTGGACTCATTTCTAAGCAGCTAGCAAGGCCTGATTTCGATATTCAATCGGACTCAGGCCTTTTAGTTTCTGTTTAATTCGCTCGTTGTTATAGTAATCGATGTATTCTTTGATTTTCTCAATAAGATCATCGGCATTTCTAAACACGTTATTGTGGAACATTTCTGTCTTCAGTATGCCGAAAAAGCTCTCAGCAACGGCATTATCCAAACAGTTTCCTTTGCGTGACATACTTTGTATTAATCCCTTTTCTCTAAGCTGGTTTTGATACTGTCGATTCTGATATTGCCAACCTTGATCTGAGTGAACAATGGGCTTCTCATGCGATTTTAATTTATCTATCGCGCTCTTCAACATATCTGTGACTAAGGAGAGCTTCACCGATTGACGTACTTCATAGCTCACTACTTCTCGGTTAAAAAGATCAATAATAGGAGACAGGTAAACCTTCTTGTCTCCCACTTTAAATTCAGTGACATCCGTTACCCATTTCTGGTTAGGCCTATTTGCCACAAATTCTCTATTAACGAGATTTGGAGCTATTCTTCCTACATGCCCTTTATAAGATCTATATCGCTTTGGTCGAACTTTTGATTTGAGCCCTAGTTCATTCATAAGGCGTTGAACTCGCTTATGGTTAATAAGAGTACCTTCTGAGCGTAATGCCAGCGTGATTCTACGATATCCATATCGGCCTTTATGTTGATGGTAAAGAGCTTGTATTTGCGCCTTCACCCCTACATTAGGCTCATCAACCGTCAGCCTTTTACGATGGTAGTAGTAAACACTTTTTGGTAAGCCTATTGCCTTAAGTAAACAGGGTAAATTAAATACAGCCTTGAGCTCATGGACTACTAGAGTCTTTTCTTTGCCTTTTTCTTTTTTGCTTGAGCCAAGGCTTCTAACTTTTTTAAAACAGCATTCTCCGCACGTAAATACTCCAGCTCTTCTCTCAGTTCTTTTTCTGTCATTTGTTCTGAAGGGGTTGGCGTCGTCGAAGTATTATTCATGTTGGGCATGCCTCTTTTTCGTGAAGTAAGTCGTAGAGTACCTTCACGAGAATAAAGGGATCGCCATTGAAATAAAACACCTGGAGAAGATAAATCAAAGTACGCACAGCAGTAAGCAAGAGACCATTTATTTGCTTGCATGGACTTCACTGCGTTTAACTTGAAGTGAGATGAATAAGGATGGCCTTCATGACGAAAACTTTCAACGCCATGTATTTGAAAAACTAATGACCAGTAACGGATTTGTCCTGATGACACTCCGAATTTACGACCGAGTTCTCTTGAACTTTCATGTTGAGCAAGTTTGGCTAATTTTAACTTAAACGCTCTGTGGTATTTAGACATAAAAAGACCCCCAGTAATTGGATAGTCCAACTATTGGGGGTCACTTCAGGCATGGTTTTTTTGTGTCTGTAATAAGTGCGGTAAGCTTATCTTTCCCAGTACGCTTCTTCTAAGCTGTCTTCTCGCTCCGGCAATCCTTTTGATAAACGAGACGCGTTTTGAGCCAGTATTTCATAACTCACACGGTTTGAATATTTGCAAATTTGCGCGAAAGAAGAGTATGCCAAAAAGGGCGCTAAATGCTTGCTAGAGTTTGGCACCACTTCTTTGTGAAAGTGATTAGCAGATATGTCGTGAAGCAAGGCGGATAGAGCGCCGTCACCTGCACCATTGGTATTGCGAATTTTTTCAGGTCCGCCCATGTATGGGTCGATGTGAGAAAACACTTTTACTGGTTGCTTGCAGGCTTCTCGTAACATTGGTCGACTGAATTCCCAGCGATTGAAATCGGCCAAGCTGCCAGATTTAATCGGATTGGTGGTCTCGCGTTTTAGCTCATCATCGGTGTAACCACATAAATACATGCCATCCGGACCTGCTGTCAGCAAAACAATATCAACATACTCTAGAATCGCACTGGCGGCTTGTAGCGGATCAGCTAGTCCTGTTAATGCTTCCGCTTCCAGTTCATTCATGGCGAGCACATTAACGTGCTTTTTGATGATCTCGAGTAGCTCGTCCCTGTTTTCTTCTACTAGATGTTTGGTGCCTAGGGTCAAGACGGTTGGAACCTGATTGTTATGGGCGTATTCCAAGGCTTTCAGCATGGCTTTTTTGATCGGTTTGCCTTGATGGCGTAGTGGGTACGCACAAGTTACCAATGCGGCACCGCCTGCTATGATATGCTCTGGAATATGGTCTTCGTCCAGTTCGTCCATGTCTCCTGGGGCAATGGCAAAAGTGCGTTCGCCATCTGGTGTGATTAGGGTAATACCGCGACCAATATCACCAGCGACACCTTGTAGATGATTCATATCTACTTTGCTGCTGGTATGGCAGATATAATGGTAAGCTGGTGAGCCTAAAGTGATGTTGGCTGACATAACGCCCAGTAGAACCGATTTATCATCGGCCAATACAGAATAGTTATGGATAGTGTTGCCAATAGTTCCGCCAGCAAAGTGATCTGAGATGCTGTTTTGTGCGGTTAACTCATCATAGATAGCAGACGCTGTGTCCGCATCGACAAGATTGGATAATCCTTTTTGGATGTTGAAAGTTTCTAAAAATTGATCAGACACATTGGCGACCACATCGACAATGGTTTCATCCAAGCCAACAATGTAGGTGTCTTTATCGGGTCTAACTTCTGATGTCGGCAAAACAGGTTTGGCTTGAGAGACTGGAAAATAGTGTTTTAGTTTGCGTCTACCGGGAAACTTCATACTGGTACTCGTGGGTAAGGTAATTAAGCGAGTTTAGCAAAGAATTGACCAGTCGGGCAGGATGATTGATAAGAAAGTAAGGTGAAAATGAACGAATCAGAGTTAGATCGTTATAGTCGACAGTTACTATTGCCGAATTTCGATATTCAAGGGCAACTTAACCTTGCTCAGACCAAGGTATTGGTTATTGGTTTGGGTGGGTTAGGGAACATTGCGGCAACTTATTTGGCAACGTCTGGTGTGGGGCATCTGATCCTTGCGGATGGGGACCAGCTAGAAAGTAGTAATTTACCTCGCCAAGTCCTTTACAACGAACAGCAGCTTGGCTTGAACAAAGTTGATGCGGCGGCGGAGCAAATAGCGCAGAAAAATTCTGCGGTTCATGTCGAGGTTTTGACGCAAAAGTTATCTGGTGAGCTTTTGTTAAACACGGTAGAGCAAGCGGATGTGGTATTGGATTGCACCGATAACTTCACTGCTAGACAGGCGATCAATCGGGCTTGTATGGCATTAAAGAAGCCTTTAGTAAGTGCCGCTGCGATTCGCTGGGAAGGGCAGTTGGTAAACTTTTTATATGATCAGCAATCGACGCCTTGTTACGAGTGTTTGTATCCATCATTGTCGGATCAACAGTTAAGCTGTAACGAAAGCGGCATAGTTGCGCCTGTGGTGGGTATGTTAGGGGTTTATCAGGCACTTGAAGCACTGAAGCTGGCAAGCGGTTGTGGAAAGGTGAAGCATGGCGTTCTGAGGTTGTTTGATGGTTTTGAGGGAAGCTGGCGTGAAATGCGTTTAACCCAAGACCCCGAGTGCTCTGCTTGTGCAATTGAAAGCAGTGAGGCGCTTGAAAACTCATAGATAGTCCCTATGTTAATAATTAATATTTTTCTCTAAGAATTTCAGTAGATTTTCGTTAGAATTCATCACAGTCTTTTTAGCCGACCATTTTAGAGTCTGGCAAGCATACATTTACAGGAGCAATAACATGAGCGATGTTAAACACGCTAAATTAATGATTTTAGGTTCTGGCCCAGCAGGTTACACAGCGGCTGTATACGCGGCCCGCGCGAACCTTAATCCTGTGATGATTACAGGTATGCAAATGGGTGGTCAGCTGACGACGACAACGGATGTAGACAACTGGCCTGGTGATGACCAAGGCGTGCAAGGTCCAGAATTGATGGATCGTATGCGTAAACACGCTGAGCGTTTTGAAACAGAAATTATTTTTGACCATGTAAACAAAGTAGATCTTAAAAATCGTCCTTTCCGCTTGGAAGGTGATAGCGGTGTTTACACTTGTGATGCCTTGATCATTTCTACTGGCGCAAGTGCTCAATATTTGGGCCTAGAAAGCGAAACGAAATTCATGGGCCAGGGTGTATCAGCTTGCGCAACCTGTGATGGTTTCTTTTACCGTAACCAAGACGTCGCTGTGATTGGCGGTGGTAACACGGCTGTAGAAGAAGCGCTTTACCTTTCTAACATTGCTAAAACGGTTACGGTTATTCACCGCCGTGACAAATTCCGCTCTGAAAAAATTCTTGCGGACAAGTTGATGGAAAAAGCGAAAAACGGCAATGTGAAAATCGAATGGCATTCTGAGCTTGACGAAGTGTTGGGTGATGACGCAGGTGTAACGGGTGTGCGTATTAAGAACACTCAAACAGGTGAGAAAAAAGAGCTAGCCGTTGCTGGTTTGTTCGTTGCCATTGGTCACAAGCCTAATACTGATATTTTCCAAGGTCAGTTAGATATGAAAGATGGCTACTTGACGGTGCAGTCTGGTTCCCATGGCAATGCGACTCAAACAAGTGTTGAAGGTGTGTTTGCAGCGGGTGATGTGTCTGATCACATTTATCGTCAAGCAATCACTTCTGCTGGTACGGGTTGTATGGCAGCGTTAGATGCAGAGCGCTTTTTAGATTCTCAAAACTAAGATCAAAGTCTCTAAACAAAAAAACCGATCCTAAGATCGGTTTTTTTATGTCTGCAATAAAGCGTTTAAAAAACGAATTACTGTGCGTTGTAAGCTTCAATGCCTTCAACGATGGCTTTTCTAGCTTCTTCAGCGCTCGCCCAACCTTCTACTTTTACCCACTTGCCTTTTTCAAGAGTTTTGTAGTTTTCGAAGAAATGTTCGATCTGATCACGTAGTAATTGTGGAATGTCGTTCACATCTTGGATATGACCGTATTCTTTGCTTAGCTTCTCGTGAGGAACGGCAACCAATTTAGCGTCCATGCCTGCTTCGTCAGACATGTTCAATACGCCAACAGGGCGGCAACGAATAACAGAACCAGGAACCACTGGGTAAGGAGTGATAACCAATACGTCAACTGGGTCACCGTCATCAGCCAATGTGTTGTTAACATAGCCGTAGTTTGCTGGGTAAAACATCGGTGCTGTCATGAAGCGATCAACAACAAGAGCGTCCATGTCATGGTCCACTTCGTATTTTACTGGGTTCGCTTGAGCTGGGATTTCGATGATTACGTTGATGTCGTTTGGAGCATCTTTGCCCGCTGGGATCTTGTTATAGCTCATTTTATTTCTTCCAATGTGGTAAATATTGGCGATATTATAAAAGCTAGAGTGCATCTATGCTAGTTGTGGAAGCTGTCCATTCGTAATATTCTCTATTTCTTAGGAATTAAATACGTAAAAACAGCCTTATGATACGTTAACTTATTGCTTTCTTTCTGAATTTAGCTAGTCTTACAGTGTGATCAAATTATAGTCGCGAGGACAGTAATGACAAAATCTGAGCTGATAGAGCTACTAATCGATCAGCAATCTCATTTGCCAGTGAAAGATGTGGAACAAGCCATCAAGGCGATGCTTGAACATATGTCTGATTCTTTGGCAAATGGTGAGCGCATAGAGATAAGAGGCTTTGGTAGTTTTTCTCTGCATTATCGAGCACCTAGAATAGGCAGAAACCCTAAAACAGGCGAGTCTGTTGATCTGAGCGCGAAGTATGTGCCGCATTTCAAACCGGGTAAAGAATTAAGGGAGTTGGTTAATTTGGCTCCTGGTGAAGAGATTAGCGAACTTAACTAATTTACATCTTATGCCTCGAAATCTTTGAGCTATCACGGCATAATATCGCCATTCTATTGTTGGTAGGTTGTTTTATGCTTAAATGGCTGAAAAGAGTTGTTTACATCGTTCTTGTTACTTTTTTTCTCGCTGTTGGTGTGTTTTTTGCCATCCGTAACCCGCAATTGATTCACCTTGACCTTGTTTTTTGGCAAGGCCCAGAGTTGAGCGTTGCTCTTTATACTATTTTGTCTTTCACCGTTGGGGCATGTTTGGCTCTGTTTGTGAGTTCGGTTGCTTATTTGCGCAGTGAGCGTCAAATCCGAGTATTGACTCGTCGATACGAAAAAGCACGTGATGAAGTAGATGCCTTACGTAAAGCTTCTATTACCAAAGAGCTTTCTGTAGGGAAGGAGTAGTTGCGTTGACCGAAATAGGATTGTTTCTGGTTCTTTTTGTCGCGCTCTTTGTTGGCTGGGCAATGGGGCGAAAGAGTCCGACTAAAAAAAATAAGCAAATAAAAAAGAGTATTCCAACAGACTACTTTCGTGGTCTTAATCATCTGCTTAATGATCAGCACTCCGAAGCGATTGACGCCTTCGTTGATTCCTTAGAAGTCAATTCTGATACCTTTGATATTCACCTTACATTGGGGAATTTGTTCCGTAAGAAGGGCGAAATACAAAAGGCGATTAATATTCATCAAAGTTTGTTGGCACGCCCTGAAATATCTCAACGTGAGATGCGCATGGTGCAGCTAGAGCTAGCCAGCGATTTTATGTCTGCAGGCTTACTCGATAGGGCGGGGCGTTTGTTGTTGAACATGGCTTCTACGTCACGAAAAAGTGAGTTTCACCCCAAAATTCTAGCCTTGTTGGTTGACCTGTACGAGTTTGAACAAAGCTGGGATAAAGCGATCCAGATCGGATTGGAGCTAATCAAAGAAAGCCCTAACAAGAAAGAAATCAAGCGTCTTGCTCATTTCCATTGTGAAATGGCGCAAGAGCTACAGAAGAAAGAGCATTGGAAGCCTGCTTTTCAACACTACAAAGAAGCCTTAGGTGTAGATTCTAGCTGTATTCGAGCAAGTATTGGGGCAGCGGACGTGTTAAACAGTCAGGGCCGTTATCGTGATGCTATCAAAGAGCTTAAGCACGCAGCAGAGCAAGACCCTGAGTTTATTTCAATCATTATTCCTAAGTTAAAAGAGTGCTACCAGAAAGTCTGGGGAAGCGGTGGTTATATCAAGTTTTTGCAAGAGCAAAACCAAAAAAAGCCCTCTACCGCATTGATTATGGCGCTTGTACAACATTATATGGAAACCGATAAAGATTATGCCGAGATGTTTTTGGTTGAGCAGCTTAGACTGCACCCAACGATTAAAGGTTTTAAGGAATTAATTAGTCTCCAACTTGCTGATTCACATGGCTATAACCAACAGCATTTAGTGGTCTTGTTTGAGCTTATTGACCAGTTAGTGCAGGTAAAGCCGAAATTTCAATGCCGCCAGTGCGGTTTCCCTGGGCATCAATTGCATTGGCAATGTCCAAGCTGTAAAAACTGGGGTGTGGTTAAGCCTATTCATGGCTTAGAAGGCGAGTAAAATACAGCATTTGTATGTAGATGCTATTTATATAAATAACACTGAAATATTGATAAAACTGAAAAAAGAGGACACTGAATGAGCTGCCAATCCCCTATTGTGGTTGCCCTAGATTATCCAACCATGGCGCAATCAATCGAGATGGCGAAACGACTAGATCCAAAGCAGTGTCGAGTAAAAGTCGGCAAAGAGTTGTTTACGACATCAGGTCCTGCAATTTTAGATGAGCTACATAAACTAGGCTTTGAAATATTTTTGGATCTGAAATTTCATGATATTCCAAATACGGTAGCGAATGCCGTTAGTGTCGCGGCGAGAGCGGGTGTATGGATGGTCAACGTGCATGCGACTGGTGGTCGTCGAATGATGGAAGCCTCTGCCAATGCCTTGCAGCAACTGCCTGATAATAAAACATTGCTTATCGCTGTGACGGTACTGACCAGCATGGATCAAGCGGATCTTTTGGAAATCGGTATAGATTCAACACCTGAACAACATGTTAAACGTCTTGCTGCGTTGGCGAAATCGTCTGGTATGGATGGTGTGGTTTGTTCGGCTCAAGAGTCTAGTGTGTTGTCTGCCGATCTTGGCAAAGACTTTGTTTTAGTGACCCCAGGCATTCGTCCTGTTGGATCTGAACAAGGTGACCAGAAACGAATTATGACGCCGGCTGAGGCAATGGCGGCTGGAAGCCATTATCTTGTGATGGGTCGTCCGATTACTCAGGCGAGCGATCCTATTGCTGTGCTGACTCAGACCAATACAGACTTGGGTGTAATCGTTTAAATAGCCGTGTTAGCGGTTGAAGTCTGGATAAAAAGCTTTTAATCTAAAAACCACTTACTTGTTTTGGCTTGGTTGCTGATTCGGTGAGTGGTTTTTTTATTGGCATGATGCTGATTTTTGTTATCAAAACAGTTTAAAAAGGAATTTAATATGACGAAACTTAATCGTACCTTCCGTGTTTTTGTGTCTCGCACACTTTTGGTTATTTCACTTGCTTTTGCTCCGCTAGCGCTTTTTGCCGCAACCCCTTTAGATATCAATACTGCCACAGCTCAACAGTTTGAAGCGGTTATGTCTGGTGTGGGGGCTAAAAAGGCTGAAGCTATTATTGCCTATCGAGACGCCAATGGCCGCTTTGAGTCTGTTGATCAGCTAATGAACGTGAAAGGGATTGGTGATGCTCTTTTAGCACGTAATAGAGATCTTATTCAGGTCGCTGAGCAGAGTGATGCTGCTCAGTAATCACCTGATTTAGCTCATTGAGTAGGAGCGTTTGTTCCTGCTTGATGAGCTGTTAGTGTGTTGATTGCTTGATGCTGAGTGATAAATACGTTTCCTCTAAGCTGCTGTATTAAATTTGAGCCTGCCAATTTATCCATAACGGGGCCTTTAATTTCAGAGAAATGTAAGGTTACGCCCGCTGATTTTAATCTGTCATCGATGGCTTCTAAACTCGCCAAGGCGCTAGCATCAATCATATTGACGGCGTTACACATAAGGATTAAATGTTTAATGTCTGTGTGTTCAGAAACCAAGGTCAAAACGTAATCCTCAAGCACTCTCGCATTCGCAAAGAAAAGATTTTCATCAATACGAACAGTTATAACATTGGGTGTTGTCTCTACGTCAAAGCGCTTAACGTTACGAAAGTGTTCTGTGCCAGGTAGTCGGCCAACCACGGCAATGTGTGGGTGGCTGGTGTGCCAGAGAAAGAACAGCAGTGATAACGAAACACCAACGATGATTCCTGTTTCCATGCTCACAAAGAGCACGACAACAAATGTGGCTAATAAGCCTAGGGCTTCTTGTTTGGAAAACTGATACAGCCTAAAAAACTCTTTAACATCGATAAGCTGCAAAATAGATGTGATGATGCAGCTGGCTAAGACGGCTGTTGGTAGGTAATAAAATAGCGGCGTCAAAAACAGCAGGGTAAAAAGCATCAATAGCCCAGTTAAAATGCCGGCCATCGGGGTGGTTGCCCCCGCACTAACGTTGACCACCGAGCGAGAAAATCCCCCTGTTACGGGAAATGAGCCACTGAATGCGGCCCCTAAGTTTGCTAAACCTAACCCGACAAGCTCTTGGTTTGGGTTGATGTTTTGTTTTCGTTTTGCAGCAAAAGATTGCGCTACTGAAACAGAGCCAACAAAGCCAACGATGCTGATTAAAAACGCGCCTGGTAGCAGATCAATCATATTCTCTAAGGTGAAATATTCGACAGGAATAACGGGTAAGTGGTTATTAATATCACCAACAATTTTGATGCCTAACGAATCTAAAGATAAGGCTCCAACGCAACTGGTGGTTGCGATGACAACAATCACAGGGCCAGATTTACCAAGCATGCTAGATGTGCTTGGCGATAGGCCAAGCTTGCTTAACATAGGTGTTAGGTGACGCTTAAAGAGAAGTAAAGAAACGACAGAGATAACACTTAAAATAACGGTTGGCAGATTAATGTCATTAATATGCAAAATCATGCTTTGCCCAAGCTCGATTAGGTTGTTGCCTTGAGCTTGTACACCTATTAAGTGCTTGAATTGCCCAACAGCAATCAAGATAGCTGAGGCGCTAATGAAGCCAGAGATAACAGGGTGGCTGAGTAGGTTGGATAAAAAGCCCATTTTTAACAGACTCATTAATATTAAAAATACGCCCGATAAAAACGCCAGCATTATCGCAATTGCCACATAATGTTCGCTTCCTGCTATGGCAAAAGGTGCCAATATCGTTGCTGTCATCATGGATGTGATGGCCACAGGACCGACAGCAAGAGTGCGGCTAGTACCAAATAGGGAATATAAAATAGAAGGGATAATACCTGCGTATAACCCTGCTACTGCGGGCAGACCCGCTAGCAAAGCATAGCCCATGCTCTGCGGAATCAGCAGTATGGTGGCAATAAGACTGGCCATGGTATCCGCTTGTAGTTTGTTGGTTGAATATTCTTTGATCCAAGCCATAGCCGGTAAGTATTTTTCAAGCTTGCTCATCAGCGCTCTCAGGATAGATGCAGGTAAAAGGCGGCATAAGATTATAAAAAGCCTACCTGTTATTTTTGGGTATATGAATATTTCCTTATGTTATATACGCAGGCTTTGATGGTAAAGCTGAATATCGATTGTTTTCTTTTTTTATGTCCTTTTTTTGCCTTAATGGAATAAGAATAAAAGCGTAAACATCGGACGTCTTAAGCAAAATTTGTTAATCTAATGGATCGATAGTAAAGCTTAGGGAAAATATCCGTGTCGCAAGAGTTTCAAGTTGTTTCATCTTATTCACCTGCTGGCGATCAGCCAAAAGCCATCGAAAAACTTGTTAGTGGCGTTGAAGCGGGTTTAGCACACCAAACATTGCTTGGTGTGACGGGCTCAGGTAAAACCTACACGATTGCCAATGTGATTTCTCAAGTGAAGCGCCCAACCATTGTAATGGCGCACAACAAAACCTTGGCGGCACAACTATACGGTGAATTTAAAGAGTTTTTTCCTCATAACGCCGTAGAATATTTTGTTTCCTACTACGACTATTACCAGCCAGAAGCCTATGTGGCTGCGTCTGATACCTTTATCGAGAAAGACGCGTCCGTCAACGAGCACATAGAGCAAATGCGTTTGTCCGCGACCAAGGCTTTGTTAGAACGCGATGACGTTATTATCGTTGCTACCGTTTCGGCGATTTATGGCTTGGGTGATCCGCAATCCTATTTAAAAATGATGTTGCACCTTGATCGTGGCGATCGTATTGATCAACGAGATGTGCTGCGTCGTTTGGCCGAACTGCAATACAGCCGCAACGATTTGGTTTTAGAACGTGGTAATTTCCGAGTGCGCGGCGATGTGATTGAAGTCTTTCCTGCTGACTCGGAAGACACCGCAATCCGTATCGAATTGTTCGATGACGAAATTGAAGCTTTGTCGATGATCGACCCTCTGACGAACAAAACCATTCGCAAAGTTCCACGAGTCACTATATATCCGAAAACGCACTATGTGACGCCAAAAGAAACCGTACAAGCGGCTATTGAGCGTATTAAAGTGGAGTTGGATCAGCGCCTTGAACAGCTTAAATCTCTAAATAAATTAGTGGAAATGCAACGCCTTGATCAGCGTACGCGATACGATTTAGAAATGATGCAAGAGCTGGGCTACTGCAACGGCATAGAAAACTATTCCCGTTATTTATCGGGTAGGGAAGAGGGCGCGCCACCGCCAACGTTATTTGATTATCTGCCAGCCAATGCTTTGCTTGTTATTGATGAATCTCATGTTACCGTGTCGCAAATTGGCGCCATGTATAAAGGGGACCGATCTCGTAAAGAAAACCTTGTTGAATATGGCTTCCGTTTGCCTTCGGCCCTTGATAATCGTCCTATGCGTTTTGAAGAGTGGGAACAAATTAAACCACAGACGATCTTTGTGTCGGCTACACCAGGAAAATACGAAGAAGAGCATCAGGACTGGATTGTTGAGCAGATTGTTCGCCCGACTGGCTTGATAGACCCTATTTTAGAGGTGCGTCCTGTCGCCACTCAGGTGGACGATTTATTGTCTGAGATAAACTTACGACTGCCTGCCGGTGAGCGAGTATTGGTGACGACGCTGACGAAACGAATGGCAGAAGATTTAAGTGATTACTTGAGCGATCACGGCATTCGCGTACGTTATCTTCATTCTGATATCGATACCGTTGAACGTGTCGAGATCATTCGAGATCTGCGTCTTGGCGAGTTTGATGTTTTGGTCGGCATCAACTTGTTACGAGAAGGTTTGGATATACCAGAAGTGAGCCTAGTCGCGATCCTTGATGCCGATAAAGAAGGCTTCTTACGCTCGGAAAAATCACTGATTCAAACCATTGGTCGTGCGGCTCGTAACGTTAACGGTAAAGCTATTTTATACGCAGACCGAATTACCGGTTCCATGGAGCGTGCGATAAGTGAAACGGATCGTCGTCGTGAAAAACAAAAAGCCTACAACGAAGAACATGGTATTACGCCAACAGGTATTACCAAATCCGTTGAAGACATCATGGAAGGTGCCTACAACCCAGGTGCAGGCAAACGCGGTAGCAAAACGAAGAAAGTGGCCGAGACGGCAAAAGATTACCAAGTGGAAAGTATGGAAGACGTGGCTCAAGTTCGTAAAGCCATGATTCAGCTACAAAAAGAAATGATGCAAGCATCTGAAGAGCTAAAATTTGAATTGGCAGCGGGTTATCGTGACCAGATTCGCCAGCTGCAGAAAAAGTTAAAAGACGTTGGTGAATAATAGAATCGGAGAGAAAAACGTGGCGATTACCTTAAGAAACTACAACATCATCCGAGTCATTGACAACGGTGTTATCGTCAACTGCACCGTGATTGAAATGTGCTACGACTACGCACTGGTTCGGTTTAAAGACAAAAAGTACAAAGTGCCTTACGGATTAATTGACGAAGTGATTGGTCACGAACTACTCGTTCCAGTTAGTGAATAACAGTTTTAAAACAAAGGCTTCAAAAAATATCAACGAGGGCTTGTCAAAAGCAAACCTCTGCGTATAATAGCCAACACTTTTTAGGACTATAGCTCAGTTGGTTAGAGCGCTACCTTGACATGGTAGAGGTCAGCAGTTCGAATCTGCTTAGTCCTACCACCTAATTTGGTAATAAAATCAAGGGCTTACGTTAATTCGTAAGCCCTTTTTTTGTTTTTAATTTCCTTAAAATTTCCGAAAGATTTCCTAACGATGGCTATTTTAGAGCGCTTTTTATGGTGTTTTCTGGCTTTTTGGTGGGTGCGGGTTAGGCTTTCTGTGCTGACTTTTTCGTTCAGGCCAAAAAAAGAGGGCTATTTAGCCCTCTTCGTCGATTAATCTTGCCAGTTCTGGCGGAAGTTTGTTTTGCCGCCAATCTATGTCTTCTATCGCTATGTTGCTGATGTCTAATTCTGCTGCTACTCGAAGTGGCTTGGGTTTTTCGTGACCTTCTATGTAGTGGTCTGTTGTGCTTTCTTTTGCATGCCCAGCTAACGCCATGATGTACTCTTTTGGGTAACCGGCTTTGTGATAAAGCATGATCCCAAGTGCTCGTATGTCATGAAACATTGGGCGTTCTTTTGGTTCTAGGTGATCATAGGCGCCGCTTTTGTCTCGCCATTTACGAAATTGCTTTGTTAGATAATCTGGCAAGACATAAAAAGGGTGTGGTTTGGCGGCCATGTCTCGTTTGTCCATTCGTAGAGGTCGGCAATGTATTAGGTAAGGGCAGTTTGTTTTGCTTGATATGGCGTCTTGAACCGAATTCCACAAAATGTCGCCCATGGCTATATCGATAAACACAGGGTGTTTGTATCGTTGGGTTTTGCGCTGCAGTACCCGAATGGTTCGCTCTTGTAGGTTGATGTCTTTTAAAAACTGAATCTCTACTAGATCACCCCGACGTTGAAGACTGTACATGGCAATGTCCATGGCGCGTTTTAACCAATCTGGCGCGGCTTCTCTGACTTTCATATAGCCGCTTAGTGTGTGTCGCTCGCGTTGTCTTGGCTCTGGCGTGGCGGCTTTGAGTTCGTTGGCTGGGTTGTCGTCCCTATAGCCTGTCGTGACAGCATAGCGAAAAAGCTCCCGTAATAACGGGACGTGCTTTGCCTGGGCGTGAGGTGTTTTGGTTTTGACTAGGTTGGCGAGGTCAAAGGTTCGGATATCTTGGACTCGCATTTTGCCCCAGTTGTCCATGTACTCGTCGAGTTTATACTTTTTGCTCACAATGGTTTCTTTACCTTGTTTACCCTGCTCTAGGGCGGCATCAAGATTGGTCACTTTAAACTCGTCTATCACTTGCGACATAGGCGGATTTTGTGGGTTGTAGTTGCGCAGTTCTTCGGCACGTTTTGATATACGGTTGATGAGTGATTCTTGGTTGTTAAGAGCAATGTTAAGCGCCATAGCGGCATCTTCCGCTGCCTTTTGTGGGATGTCTCGACCTAGCGATTCCATCCTGCCATCGGGCATCTTATAGTAATAATACTTGCTTCCATTTGGGCGAGTGATGACTTTAAGATTGGCACATAACTTGTTCTTACGAGGGCTCATCTCAACTCAATTCCTTTGTCCATTACGTAGTTTGAAAGAATAGCATCAGCAATGGCGTTGCCTGTTTTAGGGCGATCTATTTTTGCTTGTTGCTGTACTGGCTTGTCTTCTGAATACCCGTAAGCGGCTGATCCATCGGGCAGAACCCATATAAACCAGATATTTCCTTCTTTTACCGCAGGAAGTTCGCCCAGGCGACATTGGCGACATAGGTTTGCTCGTTCTGCTTTGGGGTCAACGAAGTTATTTTTTGCGTATTCGCTAAGACGTTGTTTACGTGGCCATTTGGGTTTGATTTGGCTCATCATCCTTCTCCTTATCTCATTAAACTTGCAGGAACATCATTCCATTGCGATTTAAACTTGCCTGCTTTTTTTGGGTCTTGTACCCGAATACATTGCTTAGGCGCTAATTGTTTAGCGCCGTATCGCTTAGCTATGTCTATGAATTCTCTACATCGTTTTGGGTCGCCATACAGTGGTGATATTTGTTTTGGTGTTAGCTTACCCATGTAGAAAACGACCAACTCGATGAACGCATTTTGATACGCCTCTTGTGGGATTTCTCCAATGTTCGATAGAATCTTAATGGCGATATCGACTTTGCTTAGTTTTCTATCAAACTTCCAAGACTCGACTGTCTTTTTGGCTGATTCGACTCCAGCCTTTTCGATGGCTTTCAGGCGCTTTGCTGCTTGTGTTTGAGCCAATTCTTTAGACACTCCAAATACTGCAAAACTCATCATCCTTCCCCCTAAGCTGCTTTTTGTTTGTCTTTCAGCACTGACATGGCCAGTTCAAAGCCGTGGTAACCATGGGCGAAGACGTTTCTTTGCTGCGTGTCTAGTTCGCCATGCTGGTTGTATGGGTTGCGCCAGTGTTTTGGGTTGGCGTATTTGGCTAGGGCTTCCAGTAGCTTGCTGTTGTCAACTTCTGCTCGTTCTGCCAGTAAATCGCTGATTCGTGAGAAAGAGGTATTGAGTTGGCTTTCTAGCTCTTTCACTGTGCGTTCTAGCTGCTCGTTTTTGCTTTTAACGCGGTAGTTTTCACCAGCGGCGCGGGCTAAGTTGTCACGCATGCTGTCTGGCATTGAGGCGATGCTGGCAAGCAGCTCGTATCCTTCTATAGCCGCGACTAATTCACCCACGGTAATTGGGTTGCTGTTGGCGTCGTGTCCTGCGATTTTGTTGCTGTTCCAGCTTATTGACTCTGTGTTCATAGTGATCTCCTTGCCCTAAGCGTTTGCCATTGCTTGTTGGGCTTTCTCTGCTTGGATGACGTTGTAGATCTCTTCGCGGTGGACGCTGATGTCTTTTGGCGCTTTGATGCCTAAACGAACTTGCATGCCTTTTACGCTTAGAGGTGTCACGCTGATGTCTTTGCCAATGTTGATGGGTTCACCCACTTTACGAGTGACGACAAGCAGTTCTGGTGACGCTGTGCGAACACGGATCAGCTTGCCTTTGATGCTAGAAATGGTGACTTTGATGGTGTCGCCAATGTAGATGGCTTCTTGTGGTCTGCGAGTTAGAATTAACATGATTCCTATCCTTTGGTTGTAATGAATAGGATTAATTTACAACCTAAAGTGGTTATTGGTCAACACCTAAAAGTTGTATTATTTATTTTAGACATAAAAAAGCCCGCAGCAAAGCGGGCTGAGAGTTTTAAAAAATATTTAAAACTTCACTTTAGCCTCTGTCACGACGCCAATAATTCGGCAATTTCCGTTTATCTCAAGAGGCTTATAGTTTTGATTAAGTGGCTTCAGATATTTTTGCCCTGCATCGATAACTAATTTTTTGAATGTTACTTCATCGGTGCCTTCAAGCTTTGCAACAACTAAGCTTCCATTATCAGCTTGAACGTTTGGATCAACTAGAATTAAGTGTCCTTCAGGAATACTTTGGCCTACTTGGCTTGTCATGCTGTCTCCAACCACTTTCAACCAAAAGGCATTTTCGCTGGCAGTTGATGGTGACTCTTGCCACTCAACATCATCCCCAAGAGTCCTGTAATCAAGGGCCTCGCTCCATTCCCCAGCCTGTACATGGCTAATAAGAGGTAGCTTTCTGAAGCTATTGAAATAAGGCGCTGAAGTGACATTGCTCTCTGCTGAATCATTAGAAGTAGTAATGCCGAACTGTAGCCACTCTGGAGAGCAGTTTAGCGCATTAGCTAATTCTAGAAGCTTTCTAGGGTTGTTTGTTCTTCCGTCTTCTATTTTCTGAAGAGATTGTTGGCTGATTCCAATCTGTTTTGCTAGTTGCACCTGTGTCAGGCCTAGTTCAACTCGTTGTGATTTAACTCTATCTGCAATCGTCATTTTTATCCAAGCGCTTAAGAAAATAAACATGTCATAGATGATTACAACTAATTATGTATTTGACAAACAATAAAATGTTGTTATTAAATACAGCAAAAAGTTGTAGGAGGTGGTATGTCAGCTATACAAAAAGCTGTAGAGATTGTTGGGAGCCAAACAGCCCTTGCTCAAATGACAGGGGTTAAACAAGCCCATGTTTGGAATTGGTTGCGTCTGCATAAGCGCGCTCCTGCTAAGTACATTCGTCGCATATCCGAAGCGACAGAGGGAAAAGTGAGTGTTGATGAGCTTCTTAAAGATCATGAGTCGCTCTGATTTTTAGCTTAGCGAACGATTTTTAACCAGAACACGTTTAGTTATTTCAGGAGAAAACAATGAGTAAGCATAAGTGCAGTTTAGGCGAAGTGCAGGAGTCTCTTTCTAAGTTAAGAGTGCAGCTATGGGGAACCACTGGTCATTTGAATAATGCTGGTTTAAGTGAAACAGACACATTTCACCAGTTAAACGCGACTGGCGAAATGCTTAATCAGGTCCTTAAGCAGTTATCCAGCCTTCCCATCCCATCCGAAGTCTTCAATAACGAAGGAGCGGGAATGAGCGCCAAAGTACGGCATGCACCGAATGATAGGGCTTAGTTCATTGTTTTCTAGAACGTATTTGACTTCTTTGACGATGAATTCATCAACGTCTTCCACTAAGTCGGGATCTTGCTTTAGAGACAGGATTTCACCTGTTCTTGGGATCGGGCCTTTTACATTTTTGAAGGTTTTCACTAGGGCGACAGTGTCCGTGTAGATCTCAATATTCATGCGCTTTCCTTGCTTTCTGAGTAATGGAATACCGAATTTAGAACATTAAAAACGTGGCTTCAAGGTTTGCACACGTTTGTATTTATCAGGAGAAAACAATGGATCACATCGACCAAGCCATTTACGACACGGTGCACAACTCGGAGCTGTCTGCGAAGCAAATCGCGCCGCTGATGGGCGTAGGGCACCAAGTCTTGATCAACAAGGCAAACCCGCAAACGGAAACGCACAAGATGTCTTTGCGTGAGGCCGTGGCGCTTCAGTTGATTACTGGCAACCATGCCATTTACCGCGCTATGGGCATGGAGCTAAGCATTAAGACGAAGCAAGCCGCACCGCTGGGCATTCTGGAATCTGTGCTGAAAGTCGGAAAAGAGCACGGCGATGTGTTGGCGATGATCCATAAATCCATGGAAGACGGCAAGCTGACCATGCGTGAGCAAGAGCAATGCCAGCGGGAAATCACCGAAGCCATCGAGGCGCTTATGGATCTTCGTGAAGCCGTGCTTGAGCACAGCAAGAAACAGATTAAGGGGTGAGTCATGACGACTGAAACGATAACGCACTTTCATTTTTGCTGTGGCCTTGGTGCCGGTGCAAAAGGATTTAACCAAGCGAACCCAAAGGTAGGTAATTTAGAAGGTAAGTTTGAATGCCTTGGTGGCATTGATGTTGAGCCTTCGGCCATTCGTGATTTCAAAACGTTGACGGGTGTGGAAGGTACCTTGATGGATTTGTTCACTCGTGATCAGTACACCCGTTTTCATGGCAAAGAACCTTGTAAAGACTGGAAAGAAGCCACGCCAGCCGACATTCGAAAGGCCGCAAAGAACCAAGCGCCAAATGTGGTGTTTATTAGCTCCCCGTGTAAAGGGGCGAGTGGCTTGCTGTCTCAGCAAAAGTCGGTAACGCCTAAGTATCAGGCTCTTAATGAACTGACGCTTCGTTGTGTGTGGTTGATGATTGAAGCATGGAAAGATGACCCTGTTGATCTAATTGTTTTTGAAAACGTCCCTCGCTTGGCAACTCGTGGGCGACATTTGTTAGACCAAATTAATCAGCTGCTTTCTTTTGCTGGCTATGCCGTTTCTGAAACGACGCATGATTGCGGTGATATTGGTGGCTTGGCTCAAAGCCGTAAGCGTTTTTTGCTGGTCGCTCGTCACATTGAAAAGATACCACCTTTTTTGTATCAGCCAACCTATAAGGGCCTGAAAAGTGTGGGTTCTGTCTTGGATCGTATGCCATTACCAGGAGACAAACGCGGTGGGGTAATGCATAGAGTTCCACGTCTTCAATGGAAAACATGGGTGCGGCTGGCGTTTGTTGAAGCTGGCAAAGATTGGCGAAGCCTTGAGCGTTTAGCGATGGAAGATGGGTATTTGCGTGATTACGTGATCATGCCTGAACATCGCAATGGCTATATGGGTGTAAATGACTGGAATGAATCAATGGGGACTGTTGCCGGAAAGAGTAAACCAACAAACGGCAATTTTTCGGTTGCCGATCCTCGCGGAAACGGCTTTGCGAGCAAATATGCCGTAACGCATTTTGATCGATCTTCAGGAACTGTCATTGCGGGAAGTACAACGGGGCAAGGTGCCTTTGCGGTGGCTGATCCGCGTCCTGGTATGAAGCGCCAAAAAGGAGACAGTTATTACGGTGGTGGGCATTACGGTGTCATTCCTTGGGATAGTTCTTCCGGCGCGGTTTCGGCGGCTGCCTCTCATGATAATGGCCGCTGGTCTGTTGCCGACCCTCGCTTACCTAAAGCGACTGAAAAATGTCTTGCTGTCATTCGCTCTTTAGACGGTACATGGCACCGTCCTTTTACCACCTTAGAGCTTGCCGCTCTTCAATCACTCATTGAGCCAGAAGAGTACTTGGAGCTTGACGGGCTGAATGACGAAGCATGGCGTGAGCGCATTGGTAATGCGGTTCCTCCATCGGCTGCAAAGGCCATTGCCGAAGTCATGGGGACTACCATTTTATTGGCTAGATCAGGCGAGACCTTTTTGCTTTCCAATGCACCTGTTTGGGTTAAACCAATGGCGATAGCGTTGAGTATTGGGGGAACGGCATGAGATACAGCCTATACATCAACCAAGTTAGAGCACTGGAATGGGGGCTTAATTTGCCCCAATGCGCTGTGCTGTCGGTTGTATGTGAAGCGTCTTCTTGGGCGGATGGTACGTTAATGGATGGTGAAATCTATTACTGGTTTGCCAAGTCTAAGCTGCTGTCTGAATTGCCTATGGTGACAGATAAGGAAGACACCATTGTTCGCCATTTGAAGAGCCTAGAGAAGCTTGGAATCATTAAGCTGAAGGTCGTTATAAAAGACAAGATGCATTACCAATACATCGCCCTAACAGCGAAAGGTAAGCTTTGGAATGCGATTGACCAAAACGAACCAATCCCAGATAACACGCGCACTTCCGAAGGTCGGAAAAAAATCCGAGTGACCGAAAGCAACGAAGCGGAAATTTATCCAGAGGACGGAAATATTTCCGAAGAGTCTCGGAAAATTATCCGAGAAACCTCGGAAAAAAATCCGACTAATTATATTACTAGTAATACAAAAACCAATGATCCTAATTCCTTGGCCGTTCCGCCCAAACCCAAAAAACCAAAACGTGCTTCTGGCGTTCCGGATGAGTTCTTGGTCGATCAGCGAATGCTCGATTGGCTGGCACAGAATCAAATCACGAATGATTGGCGGGTCGAGACGAATAAGTTCTTGGATTATCACCGAGCGAAGGGCTCGAAGATGCTTGATTGGATCGCGGCTTGGAGGTTGTGGATGCGTAATTCCATGAAGTTTGCCGCACAGCGACCGACGCCGCCAGCCGTGGCCAAGCAGCAAGTTAGCGACAGTTTGACAGACATTCACGACACCGATTGGTAGGAGCGAACCATGTACGATTTGTTTGATGAATTCCCAGCAGCCGACGCGGCGTACTTCGAAGCGGCCAACAACGCCCACGACCTAGCGCACTGGAAACCAACCCACGACGCGGTGTACGAAGCAGGGCGACGAGTCGGGTTCTCCAAGCTACGCCGCCGCGATATCGGAGCAGGCAAGCGAGCCTTTGGCAAAGTGTACAAAGATGTTTGCAAAGCGTGGTTGCGTGGCGAGCGATTCAAACGAGACGTTATTCAACCCAAGCAATACGGCGAGAAAATCAGCGAAAGCGAGCTATTACGTCGTCGAGTGTTTGGCCGTGAAAAAGTAAATCAACTGCGAGAAGCACTGAGGAGTTAATGATGGATAAGTTTAAAAACTGGTTATGGAACAAGCTTGGCTTAAAAGATCGTCTTCAACTTGAAGCCGAGCTTTGTCATACCCAGCAGCAACTGGAATACACCAAAACACAGCTTCAGATAGCTAAGCTCAATCGTTTGGAGGCAAAGGTATCAGAGTTTTCTTAAAGATCTAGATTAAGAGTAGCGGACGCTAAACCGCTAAACCACGTTTTATATAGGAATCAATAAACAATGCGCTGGCTAAATCGAGACAAACCCAACACATTAGGAGCGCTAGGATGGCGGATCGTGAACGATCAAGTAACGTACCTCATATCCAGTTCAGCCGATGCGGGTTGGTCTGGAGTTGGCAACACAGGACGAATTTGTGAATCGGCATTGCTGGGCATCACGCCCACCTTTGGCGGCGGTGGCGACAGCAACGCCGCGATGATCAAACAAATACGCGCCTTATCCGTGAAAGACAAAGGCTTTGATTGGCTCTTTTGTGACCTGTCACAAATGCAAAAGCTTTGCCTGTTTGCTGCGGTGCTGGCAGAAGGGCGTAAGACCATAAAAGGCAAACCGCTTACCAATGCCCGAATTGCCGCCACCTTGCCCACCTTCGCTGCCGAACTACGTCTTGGCCCCGCCCACGCAACACCAAGCGAAAAGACCTTCGCCAACAACATAGCAGAAGGGCGCAAACGCTTCTTGCTCAAGCTGCAAACTGAACTGGCCGCACGACTCACAGAGGAACAGTTAAGGGCCATTGCATGACCAAAGGCACCACCAAGATAACCGACACCACCATCAAAGCCGCCCTGAAAACAGACAAACGTTACCTCTACGATGCGCGCCGTGTTGAACTCCACATCAACGCGGCGCGGACGGGTGGCACCTTTTATGATGTCGTCTACAAAGGCAAAAAGCGCCAGCGCACCAAGCTTGCCAAATGGCCAGCCGTCACCGCCAAAACCCTGTTTGCCGAACTCCCAGCCATACGTGCCAACGCCTTGGCCGATCGGGAAGCCAGCCTCACCGTGTCCGCCTTCCAAACAGGCGGTGAAGTCTTAATGTGGTACATGCAGCACATCGACGCCGACAAAACCTACTCGTCGGATTACGTGTCCACCTCGTCCAGCTACATAGGCAACCATCTACTGAGCCAGCTCGACCAAGTGCGACTCAACGACATCGACAAGCCTTTACTGTACAAGCAGCTCTACATGCCCATGCAGAGCGACTATGCGCTATCGACCATAAAAGGCGTGCTTGGCACCCTGAAAACCGCCTTCACCCGCGCCCATGAACTCGGCCTCATTGCCAGCAACCCCACCAAAAACATTACGCTTAGCAGCTTCACCACCTCCCAGCCCGACAGCCAACCAGGGCGACTCAAACCCCACGATTTACCCGCGTTACTCGCTGCTATTAACAAGCAAGCCAAAAAGCGCCGCGTCTTCTTCATGACCCAATTACTCCACGCCACACGAGAAGGCGAAACCAGCCTTGCCGAATGGAAACACTTTTCGCCCACCCAACTGGAATGGTACCTACCACCAGAGAACACCAAAAACGGCACCGAGCACCGCTTGCCCATCACCCAACACGCCATGGACCTCATCAACAGCCTGCCCAAACGTGGCACCTATATATTCAGCGTCAAAGGCATCAAACCCATTACCACACGCACCATAGAGCGTTGGTATCAAAGCCTCAGCGACGACGTGGGCATCAAGTTCACCAGCCACGACATACGCAAACTCGCCCGCGACAGTTGGCAAGACATGGGCATCGACTGGGTAATAGGGGAAATGCTACTCAACCACGAACGGGACGGACTGGACAAACGCTACATGCACACCCATTCGAGAGAACAGATGCGCAAAGCGTTGGGGGAGTGGGGGAGGTTGCTAGCATGAGGTATAGAGCATAGAATCTCGTTAATATTTACGTTTTAACTTGAGATTTATATGTCAAATAAAAGCTTGTTAGCCGAAGTTTCTTCGGCACGGAAGGATATAAAGGCTGACTCATACAATATGAGTGTTGGGGAACTCATAAATTTATACAAAGATGGGGAGATATTTCTCGAACCAGCTTATCAAAGACTTTTCAGATGGGATAATGAGCAGAAATCTAACTTTATTGAGTCTCTTATTCTTGGTATACCCATTCCACCGATATTTGTTTCACAGAGAAGTAGTGGTATGTGGGATGTGGTTGATGGTGTTCAGCGCTTATCTACTATATTGCAGCTTGCAGGTGAGCTGGAAAAACTTCCACCTCTTAAGTTAGATTCAACAAAGTATATACCTTCACTTGAAGGTAAAACTTGGAAAACTTTACCATTAGAAACGGTTAGAATGATAAAGCGGGCGAAAATTACCGTCAATATCATAGTTACAGAGAATAGTGAAATTGCCCAGTTTGAAGTTTTTCAGAGGTTAAATACTGGAGGATTGCATCTTTCAGATCAAGAAATTAGAAATTGTCTAATGATTATGCTTGACGGTGACTTTTTTAAATCTATAGATGATTTTAAAAAGGATAAAGATTTTCTTTCTTTAATAAAGTTGCCTGATGCTAAAAATGATACTGAATATCGTATGGAACTAATAACTAGATATTTGATTACAATAGGTAATAAGATAGATTATCAAAAATATAAACTTTCACAAATTCATGTTCGTGACTTCATAGATTCAGAGGTTACAAGGCTGATAAAAGATGAAGATTTTGATTTAAATGATGAGCTTAATCATTTGAAGGGAGTTTTGAGTTGGGTTAGGAAGGATTTGAAACTTCCAGTTTTTAATACTCTCAATAAAGCAAAAGATGCTTTTAGTAAGAGTTTCTCATTATCTTCATTTGAAGTGATTTTACCTGGTCTTTCTGCTAACTTTGATAAAATAGTTGATTTAGAACATGATGAAATTGTTGAAACGATTTTTTCAATTTTCAAAGAAGATGATTATGTAAGTGCAACTAAACATGGTACCAAGGCCGTGCAAAGGTTCCAAAAGCTAACAGATCTCTCTTTCAGGGTTTTTGATGGACTTTAGGAATGAAGTTAGATTTTCTTATAGATTCTCTAGATCAAGATTTGGCTTGGAGAAAAAAAGAGGTATCTGATATAAGTAGCCTCTTTGGGTCCAGTGAGTTGGAGGTTCTTAGAAAATCTCTCTTGCTGGTTTTATATTCACATTGGGAAGGTTACGTTAAGAATGCTTCTAAGCTATATCTTCGCTATGTTAGTGAATTAAAGGAAAGAAACGTAAACTTAACAATTAATTTTAACGCTATTGCGCTAAAGTCTTTAATTGCTCAAGTAAATGAAAGTGGCGAGAGTATATCTCTTTCTAATGAAATTTCTTTTCTTGAAAAATTTTCAGGAAAAGATAGGGCTCCTTTTAAAATAAATTCAGATTACTTTGAAGATAGAAATAATAAGTTGATTGATACCAAGAGTAATTTGAATCCAGATATATTTGAGAAGATATGTGATCTTATAGGGTTGGGTAAGAAAAGCATAATAACTACAAAAAAACCATATTTGGATAGATGCTTTTTAGGTAATAGAAATTCAATAAGTCATGGATCAAAAATCCTTGAGCAAGAGGATGATGAGTTTGATTTGTCTGATGAGTCTATTATTCAGCTAAAAGAACTTGTTTTTTTCATCTTAGATAGCTTTAAAGAAGATATACAAAACTACGCTGAGAATAAATTCTATCTAAAGAGTAAGGCCGAAGAAAAAATAGCGTTTGATGAAAAAAGTAACGAAAAGATCGAAAGACTCGCAAATCCAGTTGACCGCTCTCGTCCATTGATCTAGCATTAGTATTGCACTGGCAAAATCCAGTGTCGGGATTGCAACCCCGTTTTACAACAGCGGCCTAGAACACGCTCCGCGTGTTTTTTTGTGGCCGGAATCCGCCTGTTATGGTGGGTCTTTGTTTGGGCTAACTTCGGTTAGGCCGTTACCTGTTGGCGGTTGTTGCAACCCAGATACTTGACCCACCACCTTAATAAGATTGCAACCTTATTGAAGTGGTCAACGATGACAACAGGAGGCCAACGATGGCTCATTTAATTATTTCTTCAAAAGACATCCGCACACTCGACGGATTGTATTCCCTTAATGATCTTCATGTTGTATCTGGCGCGAGTCAGAAGCATAAACCAGCAAATTTTATGCGCTTAGAAACGACTCAAGAATTAATTGCTGAAATTGACCGATGCTCAGATCTGAGCAACACTTTTAAATCAAATCGGGGTGGAGCTGATAAAGGCACTTGGGTGTGCAAAGAACTGGTGTACGCTTACGCCATGTGGATTAGCCCGAAGTTCAACCTAGAAGTTATCCGCGCCTTCGACCAAGCCCAACAGCCAGAACCCGAACCGGTGCAACAAACCTTACCCGCCCCGATCCAAGACGATGAAAAGCTCAAACTCATTAATGATGTCGCCAAATCTTTGGGCATAACCGAAAGCATCGCCGTCGTATCCGCCACCGACATCATGGCCATGATCCAAACCATCCGAAACTACCAACAACAACTCGCCAGAATCCAAACCAACCCCGCATGGGTCGACCAAACCATCGAACGAGTCAAAAACGCCACAGGCCGACACTTCGGAGAAGGTTAGAGCAGGGAGCAACAAGGGGCGAAATGCCCCTTGTTATATTAATATTTTGAGTTATGATGATTAGACAGTTTGCTGCGGAAAGCTTTTGTTTTCCAGAGTTGTCTGAGTGGCCTAAGGTACTGGTTTTATACTCCAGCGATGGGTAACCATCCGTGGGTTCGAATCCCACACTCTCCGCCAAAAGCCCTTCCAGTTTTCTGGAGGGGCTTTTGAGGTTTTAGGGGCTCTGTTAGTGAGGGCCTAAGAATCTATCACCGTTAAAATGAATCATGTGTGAAGGGGTGTCTGCTACCCAAACTTCCGTTTCCCACGATATATCCATAATAAATCGTTTCAGAATTGTTTTGTTCGGCACTGCAGTTACGTAGACTGGGCCAGCCGTTTTTGAGTTGCTGAATAACTCTTTGAGTTCTTGATGGCGCTTTCCGTCTACTGGTCCATGGCTAGTGACTGATTCTATGAGTAACAACCAGTCTTTTTCTGGCCAGTAAAGGATTACGTCTGGAAGTTTTCCTTTTTTATCTACCGTTATTCCTAACTCGGCAAGCCTTTTTTGTTTAAAAAAATCATTTTTGGCGCCAGTGTCACCTAAATAGATCACTTCTGAACCTGGAGCAAAACGAGGGCCAAAGTCCGTAACGATGTCATGGATTAGCTGGCTGTGCTCACCTGGACTAAGTTTGATTTCAGATCCATCATCCAGCGTTAATGGAATCATGCTCATGTTTCGTTCCATTGCATAACTTGAGGCAAGCGAATGACTTTGCCCTTTAAACTCACGCAGTGCAGCGTCCCAATCTGTTGTACCATATGTATTAAGAAGGTTAATAACTTCCTCTGTTATCTGATAACAAGCTTTTGGTGAGTTTACTGGTCTATTTGGCTCGTCGGGGTTGTATAGGCATATAGCACCAGCGGTAAATTGATGTAGGGTTTGTCTTCTGAATGTCTCGCGAGTATTCGGTGCATACTCTTTACCGTAATGGTCTTTAGCCCATGACATGATAGGTGTGACTCCCATCATTGGTCGTTGGATCTTTTGCCATGTTTGGTTAGGCTTTAAGTCTAGCAGAGCTAAGAGGGTGAGCGCTGATCTTTCATTTTGTTGTGCGCGTGGCATACCTAGTAGTGCAAGTATGTCGATGGCTTGTTGGATTTTTTCTTGTGCATTGAGTGGGTTGTCGTTATTGCCAGTCATCAAAAAGATTTCCTTATCAATTAACGCGTCTATTTCGTTTTGGTTTATTGGGAGGTTTTCTATCTGCGAGCCAATTCTTTTTAGAGACTCTACGCTTGGGTAGTGTATGTTTCTTAGGTCAGTTGCATTTACTTGAGTGTGACCACCAAAGATTCGATAATATTTGTCCAGTAATGTGGAATTTAAATAGGCGTACAGACCAAGAGCTATGTGCCGATCCATGCCAACTTTTTTTCTGTGAAAAACGTTTAGCTTGTTTTCAAAGCCAATCATTTTACCGGGAAGATGGCTGTCATATGCAGTAGCTACTATGCGGCGTTTTTCTTCTTTTGAGCTAAATCGCCTTACAATGACAAATGAGCCTTCATGTTTCCAGAGCCAAGGCTTAGAAGTATCTGTTACTTTTATTGCATTTGGCTTCTTTGATTCTTTAGGCCAGTTTACTTGGCCATTCAAGTGGATTGGATAGATTAACGGAACGGCATTTTCTTCAATGTCTGTTCTTAGGTCATCTTTGAGTCTAAAGTCTACAACAGGCCCTGTGCTGACTTCTATTTCGATATCTTTCAAACTTGAGTTGAAAGCACTCAGGCGGTCAATTATTGCTTGGTCTCGATTGTTTGCAGCAATATGAAAAAATCTATCTTTATCATCAGGGTTCACAATTTTGTGAAATGGAACTGTTCTGGTTGTCATGTCAGACGCTGTGATGGAGCTACTTTCTTCGTCGATATGAAAATCAGCATTAGGGCTAGAGGTTATCGTTACTTCCCTTTGTTCTGCGCCTTTTATTAGATGAATGATGATGTTCTCTTGTAGTACTTTGTCCTCAGAAAAGGCGTTACTTCTGCTATCGAAGATATGGATATGCTTGATTGCTGTTTCTCGTAGAATCTGCTCTCTAAATGGTGTGTAGTATGGGCCGTTACAAAATGACCTTGGTATTATGGCTACTAATTCACCTTTATCTTTAAGTTGCTTGATAGCTAAAGATACAAATCCTGAATATAGATTAACTGTTTCAATCCCTGCGGAGCTAAGTGCCTTGCGATGATCGCTTGATGATGGAATTTTTTTGTATGGTGGGTTCATTATGCAGTGACTGAATGTTGAACCAGAAAATAGACCTGATTCTTCGACCGTTGCAAGAACATAGTCTTTGGTCTGAAACGACAACTTTGCTTTCACAGCATTTTTGTTTGCCGTTGCCTCACATACTTCAATTGTCTCTAGAATATAAGGTGTAATTGATTCTTCAATATCGATTAATTTAGCTTCAATCGATTGCGTTTCACCACGCTTCACTGCCTCATCGATGAAAGCTGCAGTTAGTGAGCCAGGGCCACAGCCAGGATCAAGTAATTGTATAGCCCCTTTGTAAGAACTAAATAATGAGGCCATGTATGTTGATATGGGCTGACTTGTAAAAAATTGACCTAATGAGCCCTTTTTCGTTGGGTCAATTGATTCGCTTGCACTTATTCGAATCAGGTCAACGTTAGGTAGTGCTGTCATGAATGCCTCTAATTGTTTGTATCGTTATAGCTGCTGTTTTATACCATTTTATTAGTGCGTATGCTCGTTAATAGGCTTCCGACAGTCTTAATAAGCCACCTTCGGGTGGTTTTTTTGTGCCTGAACAAAACGTTTTTATCAAAAAAGAACTGTGATTTGCCGCCAACATGCCGCCATTGAGTTGTTAAGGCGCGTTGCTCTAGCCCAATAAATACAAGGCTCTATGTGCAAAATGTCGCTTTCATAAGAAGAGAACGACATTTTGCTTTTGCGCGCGCAAGGCTTGCGAGGCAGGGAATTAGGCGTTAAAGTTTCTTCACGCTGTTAGTTTTATGTCTGACGGCAACACAACTTATCAGGCCTCGCCAAGTGCGGGGCTTTGTCATTTCTGGGCCTCGCTTTTTGCGGGGCTTTTTCGTTTCTGGGGTTTCTATGGCCAACGAATGGGATCATTTTCGCGAGCTAATAGAAGCTCAACGCAAAGAGAACAGAGAGCAGTTTGGTGAACTGCGTAAAGCAACTAGCGAGATGGCTCAGTCTGTCTCACGTCTGACTGCATTAGTCGCACGAGTAGAAGAGCGGCACCTTTCTCATGACGATGGCATGAAGCGAATAGGTAAGGTGGTTGATGACCATGAAAGCCGTATTCGAACCATTGAAAGCCGTACTAATACTGCGTTTGGTAGCTGGAAGGCTATCACTATCATTGCCTCAATGGTGACCGCTGTTGTCACTATTGCCATTAATATTTGGGGTAACAAATGAGTTTAAACCTAGAACAATTGCGTGAGTATGTGGTTTTACCAACGCTTTCAAACCTTGGAATGTACAGCGAAGCCGCAGAACAGTTGGTTATGGGGACGATTACACAAGAGTCACGCGCCACGCATCTGAAGCAGCTTGGCAAAGGTCCAGCACTTGGTTTGATCCAGATGGAGCCAGCAACGCATGCGGACTTATGGCGCAACTTCATTAAGTACAAATCCTCATTGCAGGATGATCTTCGTGCCTTGCTTAGTGGTGAAGCCGATAGCGTGTTCGAAGTGTGTGGTGTACCGGACGAATTAGAGCTGATGAGCAACATCAAATACGCCGTGGCCATGTGTCGTGTTCATTACTGGCGTAAACCTCAATCATTGCCTGAGCCCAATAATATCAAGGCTTTAGGCGAATATTGGAAAGATCATTACAACACGATTCATGGCGCTGGAACGGTGCATGAGTTCATCAATAACTTTCCGTTTGAGCTGTACGGAATCGATAAGGAGCAATACGTATGAGCACGATTATAAAAGGTCTTCTTGGCTTGATAACTGGCAATTTGCCAGGCTTGATCATGAGCTTGGCGATGGATGCACTGAAAGCCACCATCCTAAAAATCAAATGGGAAATTGTTGTCGAACGATTTGTCAGTCGAGCCATCACTATTGGCCTTCGTTGGCTGGAAAAACGCTACTCAAATAAGCTTTTGAAAGTCACCGTTGACTCAATTTTAGAGCAGCTTGGAGACCCTGAAGTTGGTCTTCCAAGAGTCAAAGAGCAAGACGTGAAAATTCAACGTAAAACGACCCCTAGAAACCGTGAAAATTAGGGGAATTTTGGCCTGTTTTTGATGGTGTGTTTTTGCTGCATTTTTAATGACAAAAACAGTCAGTGTGTATTTTTAGCAAAAATGCTTAAAAATGGCTTTTTTTACGTCATTGTTGACCGCTTGGTTAATGTTTTTTGATGTATATAAGTTGTTGATTTATAAAGAAAAGGTACTCGCCATAGGGGCCTTTTTTCTGCGGGTCTAAGACTCGCGGCCTCTCAGAATTTTTTAAAAATATGGCTTGTTTTTCCCATTCCGCTTTGTCTTATCTATTCGTTATTAGTGAGAATTGTTTGCAATGAGCACGATTAAAGAGCTTGCGAAGTCATTAGGTGTAGTTGAACGAACAATTCGTAATCACATAAAAGACGGCTATGCCTTGGTATTTCTAGGGTCTGGAAAAATTAATGTTGAGGAATCTGTTCGTTCCTATGTGAAATATCAGTCCGAAAAAATCCGCCATATGAAGGCGAATAAGGGAAGGGAAACGGGTGGAAGCAGAAGAAATATAAATTCTCCTAAATCCTTCGAAGATTGGAAAACTGAGAAGGAAAAGCAGGCTGCCATAAAACTTCAATTACAGAATGGAAAAGACAAAGGTGAATTGATACCTGCTGAGGCTATGTTTGAGCTCTATAACGCCCCTTTATCTGCCGTCAAAAGCAAGCTGTTAGACCTGTCAAATCAGATACAAAAACGCGTTTCTCTTAAGCCTGATGATGTAAAGCAGGTTGATGATGTGGTGCGGGCCGCTCTTGAAAGGTTGAACGGGAAAGGTCTGGATGAATTACACCCCATTATTGAAGAAATTCTCGAACGCTATTCGAAGTTCTATCGTTCCACCGATGAAGATGCCGATCATCAAATGGGCGAAGAAGAATGAGAATTCAACTGCACAGATTTTCCCGCCTAAATCTTTTCAACGAGCGTGGTTGTTGGCGTTTGAATCGCCACTGATCGAAAAAATCGTTTTATCAAAAAGTGCTCGTGTTGGGTACGCAATATTCATCAACACAACAGTTGCTTGGGTTATCACGAATGATCCTGGCAACATCATGATTGTTCAGAACACAGAAGGGGATGCAAATAAATTCTCTACTCGTGAGATAGGCAAGGTATTCACCTATAGCGCACCAGTTAAAGACCGTCTATTTGGCAAGAATACCACCAATGAAAAGAGCTTTTTTGGTGGTGAAATATCGGTTGTATGGGCGACGTCTGCCAGTAGCTTTCGGATGGTGACAATCAAGTATCTCTTCATGGATGAGATATCGGGTTATCCAGATAACGTCGATAAAGAAGGTGATTCGATTGATCTCGGTATCACTCGAACCGAGAGTGAAGGACAACGCAAGATCGTTCTTGGCTCCACACCAAAAGAAGCCGGTACTTGTAAGATCACGCGTGAGTTTCTGCAAACCGATCAGCGTTATTTGTATGTGCCTTGCCCTCATTGCGATTTCAAGCAACGCCTAAAGTTAGAGAATTTCCGATACTCGCCTAAACACTTCAAAGACGCGCATTTCGTCTGCATTCATTGCGGCGGCAAGATTGAAGAACACCACAAATTCAACATGGTGGAGGCGGGGGAATGGCGTGCCACGCGAGAGTTTGAATGCTGTGGCGTCCATCAAACGCCAGAACGATGGGACGAAACCGGCTCCGCTTTGTGCTGCAAATGTGGCGAACCGGGCGACACCAACGAACGCGGCAAAATAGACGCTGGCTTTCATATTTGGTCGGCTTACAACGACAACCCTAACACCTCGTTGCCATCGATAGCCGCCGAATACGACAAGGCGAAAAAAGACCCGCGCAAAATGCAAACCTTCATGAACACGAAGGTGGGCGTGGAGTACTCGGACGCATCACGAGCGCACAAGCTCAACAACTTTGAAGCATTGTATAAGCGGCGAGAATACTACTCGCCAATGGAATCTTTGCCTGAGCAAGTGCGCTGTGTCTTGGCGACGATTGATACCCAAAAGAACCGCTTTGATTATCACTTTTGGGCGGTTGGCGAGCGTGGCGAAATGTGGGCAATTCATTACGGGAAAATCCATGGTGACCCTGAAGATGTCTCGACTCAGCAAAACCTGATTCGTGAATTAGAAACCGAATTCACCTTATCCGATGGGCGAACCATTGGCGTGTTTGCGGCGGCTATGGACTGTAACGGCCATGCGTGGAAAGCCATGCTGGAGTTTTGCGCGCCTTACCAAGGTTGGATCTTTGCCATTCGTGGGGAAGGGAATGCAAAAACCAAATTCAAACCTGAATTCACACTCACATACAAGGTTCATCCCGAAGCGCGGTGTGAGTATCGCAGCCTTAACGTTCATCAACTGAAAAACCGAGCGGCAGAACGTTTAAACAACGAAATGCCAGGCAAGAACTACATTCACTTTCCCGTAAACGATGTGTTCGATTTGGTCTATTTCCAAATGCTCACTGCCGAGGAGTTAAAGGGCAGCGGCAGCAATGTGAAGTGGGACAAAAAGCCCGATCAAAAGCGCAACGAGCCTTGGGATTTGCTCGTTTACGTGCTGTGGCTTTACGACTTCTTACGACCCGAAATACAAGACGCGTCACCCCAAGAACCGCTTGGCTTGATTGATCCAAACGCCCACAAAATCACAGACGATATTATCGAAACTGACTACGGCGATTATTACGAAACGTCAGATTATGGAGACTACTGATGACGATCTATTCTACTGATGACAACTTAAAAATCGTCCAGCAAGCGATAACCGACCTAGTGCAAGGTAAGCGCAAAGTCCGCGTCGAATACACCACGCCACAAGGTGGCCGAACTTCCATGCAATACACGGAAGTGAGCTTGTCAGAACTGCGTTCGTTAGAGCGCCAAATGATCAGCGATTTGCAGTCAGTTCCCTTGATGGAAAGCGTAGATGTCGAGGTGATATTTTGAGTTATTCCAGTGTTGCTAAATCGCCCTTATTCAAAGGCGCTGAGCTGCATGATAACGAGAAAAGCGAAAACGTTCTTTTAAAAGAGATCACCGCCAGTCATCACCTTATTCGTAATAATCCTTTGTTACGAGTGGGCGCGTCTCGCTTTCGTGCAAGCTGTATTGGTGGCGGCGCAAAGCCGGTTTTCGATCCTAATTTGTTCAGTGAGTCGTTCATTCAGAGTTTTGAGGAATGGACGCTTTACTGTGACTTTTACGAAAACACCAACTTTGCAGGTGTTCAGGCATTAGCCGTTATCACCATGTTATTGGATGGCAGCGCGTTCATTGTGCGTCGTCGAACATTGCACCGCATACCTTTGCAAATACAGGTCGTTAGCCCGCTAAGTTTGGCGATTGGTTTAGAGCAAACGGGGGCGGGGAGTTACGTTCGTGGCGGCATCATGTACGCCAAAAACGGCAAGGTGAAAAAGTACGCCTTCTACAAACTGCCACGAGATCACCCAGATTTTGACGAAGATTCGGTGAACTGGATACCCGCTGAAGACGTGATCCACCTTCGTGACGTTGTGCATGTATCGCAAAGTACAGCTCAGCCTTGGATTTCCCCTGGTGCCGACTTCGCCAAGCAATACCAAGACAATCAAACCGTCGAGATTAAGTCTCGGATGAAGCGCGTAGGCCAACAAGTATTTGCTCTCAAAGAAGCCGAGGTCAGCCAAACCGCAAGCGGCCCAGCCAGTCAAAGAACGCCCCAGCGCCTTGTTCACAATGCGGGTGGTGTGACCTTCTTGAATGGTGTGAAAGAGATTAAAACCGCGTCACCCGCCGAGATTGCAGGCAACTATCAAGAGCACAACAACCAAGTGTTGCGAATGATTGCAGGGCTGTTGGGCATTACCTACGAAATGCTAACGGGGGATTTAACGCAAGTTAACTATTCTAGTATTCGTGCGGGCATGATCAACCATCGCCGCTTAGTTGGGCAGTTACGAGGCATCGTTTTAGGCCCTGCGTTTAACCGGATTCTAGGCTGGTTAATAGACGCGTTCCATCTTGGTACGTCTGAAAGTTTGCCTAACTATTTCGAGAACCCTTACACCTATCTCAACCCCACATGGATTTGGCCAGAATGGGAAGAAATCGACCCACTCAAAGCCGCTAAGGCGCTGGTGTTAGAAGTTCAAAACGACATCACATCATTGGAAGAAGTCTCGAATAGTCGCGGCAAAACACTCGATAAACATTTGGATGGCGTTCAACGAAGCCAAGAAGCGAAACAATCAAGAGGAATAAACGATGCGGCATCTTCTGCAGTTGATGACGAACTCCCCGATGATGATGACGATTGACGCTCATCAGGCCAACTTTGAGTTACTCAAACAGTTTTACCAGAACCCAAGCCTGTTTTTAGGCGGCGAAAAAAGCGGACGAGTCGACACCTTTTGTCACTTGTCTGTCTTTGGTCCCACCTCGCACCGCTTCAATGGGCTAGACGCGAATTGTAATCAAGTCCTGTCTTATCGAGACTTGCGGCAAAGCTTCAATGTGCTTGCTCAAGACAGTTCGGTGAAGAACATCTTTGTGGAATTCGACGGCCCCGGCGGTGAGGCATCCGGTTGTTTTGATCTGGCTAACCTGATCAAAGAAATTGGGGCGATAAAGCCGGTGATTGGCTTCATCAATGGCGGTTCGTACTCTGCCAATTACGCCTTGGCCAGTGCATGTACCGAGCTATACGCCAGCCCACACAGCATGGCCGGTTCCATTGGTGTGATCTTTGGTCGTCGTGAAGTTCATAACGATAAGGAGACCATTACCTACTTCACCACAGGCGAAGCCAAAGCCGACGGCTCACCGCATTTGGCATTGAGTGAGGCAGAGCGCGAACGCCATCAAGCCATGGTGAACCAATTAGGCGATGCCTTTTTTCAACTGGTGGCGCAAAACCGAGGCATTGACGCCACTCAAGTTAAAGCACTGCAAGCCAAGATGTTTGGTGCTCGCGATTTACTCACCCACGGCCTAATTGATGGCATCAAAACAGAGGAAGAGATTCATACCATGATGACAGATGCAAAACACAAACGAATAGTCGCAGAAATCAACGCGGCCCACGAAGCGGAAACCAGCGACCTAAAAGCGCAAATCGTTGCGTTACAGCAATCGTCCCTTGCTCAAGCGAACAATCAAACAGAGCTGGCGAAAAAGATTAACCATCTTGCAAAGGCCGCTGGTGTCCCCGAAATGGCAGGCCAGCTTATTCAAGACAACGCCAGTGAAGAAGCCGCGGCCAAAGCGTTGAAAGAAGCCGCCGCGAAAAAAGACGAAGACATTTCATTAACCAGCGGTTTGGAGTCTCACAAAGAAGAGAGCTACGACATGCTGCAACTGATTGAGGATGCGTAATGCAAGAGATTCATAACAAGGTATCGGACTCTTTAATACTCCTTTGGTCCCACGAGCGCGGCGAGATGTGCATCAAGCAAATCGATGCCGCTGCGACGCAACCAGAGTGGTCTATCGTCACCAAAGAAGGCAAAGCACTAAATGTAAAAGCGGAAGGCTACGATGGTAGCGATGCTTACGGCATTCATGCTGGCGGCGGCAAGGTTTACTGGGCGAACTCGGTATTCAATACGCTCTACATCGCATGGCCAGACGGGGTGACGGAGCCGATTAAAACGGCCATCACCGAACAGCTTGAAAAAGCATTCATTGTTATCAAAAAAGGGTCACAGTAATGGAAGAATTATTCGATCACGAGGCGTTTTCACTTGTCTCACTGACAGCGGGTTTTAATGCATCGGTTCACATCGATACTGATGTTTTAAACATGTTTAAAGTGGAGAATGTCGAAAACCG
The DNA here is from genome assembly GCF_005222245.1 of Marinomonas sp. FW-1. NCBI lineage: Bacteria > Pseudomonadati > Pseudomonadota > Gammaproteobacteria > Oceanospirillales > Oceanospirillaceae > Marinomonas > Marinomonas sp. FW-1. Next base: position 1,200,008 of record NZ_CP025987.1, read on the forward strand.
TACCGTCATGATTGTGAAGTCTGGTAAACAACTTCAAGTCTTGATGCCAGGTGAAATCGGCCAAAACCCCAACATCGACGAACACGACGCTGAAAACGCAGTACCAGTGCATTTGATTCGTTATCCATTTGATACGCGGATTGTTCCTAGTGACCTGTCACGCATTGGCTCACTTCGTGATAAGAAGATCAAAGCCCAAGAATTGGCGGCTTTGGTCAAGAGCCATATGGGTAAGCACAAAAGCAACCATCGTTATACTGCTGCATTTACTGCCTATTCTGCATTGAAAGGCAAAGTGAAAAACAAAAAAGGTGCGGTTCTAGTGGATTTGCATAAAGTGCTGGGTGTGGATGAGCGTAAGTTGGATTTGAAGCTCGGCACAGCAGGAACAGATGTACCTGCTTTGTTGAAAGGGCTGCGCAAAGCTACCGTAGACAACGCCAAAAAGCATGGTCATTTAACGCTGCAAGGTGTCGAGTGTCGCATTGGTCAGGAAATGATTGAGAAGATTCTCAACCACGACAGCATCAAAAAATTCTACAGTGATGAAATTCACGCGAAACGTGTCGTGGCTTTTGCCGACGATCCAAGCGAAATCAACATTTGTGGTATTAAGTTTATTGCCGACGAAGCGGATGAAGTGGCTACAAAGGGCGCTTCTTACCCAGTTGGGGTAAATGACTTGTGGTGCATGTTGCGCGCACCAGCGGATGTGTTGCATGCCAGCTCCGCCAAAGCCCGTGAGTGTCATATCACGACCAAAGAACTGGACCATGACGAAGGCTTGGAAATCCGCTCCCGCGCGATTTACTTGCCAATCGCTCGCGATCCATCTTTGTTAGCTGAAATCTACAGCTCTAACTAACAGAGCTTTTTCTTTACCAACTCCTTATTTTTGACTTATGGGGCGCTTATGAATCTCAGTCATCGTGCTGTCTTAGACGCACTCAAAAGCGACATTGATAAGGCGTTTGGGCAAGACGCGATATGGATATCGCAAACCGGTACTACAGGCACCATAACAGGGACGTTCTCATTCATAGAACGCGACGTGAACACCACGTCGAAATCAAAAACCGCAGGGCAACTGCATATCGATGTGATCACCGCGACCTTTTGCGTATCACCCCACCATTGCCCCTGCGAAGAGGGGGATCGCCTCGAAATTGACGGCGTATCCTATCTGATTTTGCCCTTTCAACAAGCCGAGTTTGAAATCGTACTTCCCTTGAAAGTGACTCAAAACAAAGACCACAACTGGCGGTAATGTATGAACCTACAAATAGATTTAGGGGAAGGCGTTGCCGAGCTAGAAGAACAATTAGAGCTGTCTATTCGTCAACTGCAAAAAGCCGTGACACGAACGCTTAAAAAAGTGGCGCGCTGGTTAGAAACCCAAACCAAACGAGAACTAGGCGTCGCTTTGTCGGTTCCTCAACGAGTGTTAGCGGCGCGATATTACAAAACCTTTTACATCAAAAACGGCCAACGCACGGTTAATGTGTGGTTTGGCTTAGCGCCCATATCCGTAGCGGCCTTGGGCAAACCTAAGCAAACGGACGTTGGCGTAAGAGTCGGCAAGCATCACTTTGTTGGCGCCTTTATCGCCACCATGAAAAACGGCCACAGCGGCGTATTTAAACGCAAGCACAAGAAGGGCGGTAAGCGTTCAAAGCGAGCCGATGGGCAATGGACAGAACTGCCGATCGAAGAAGAGCGTTTCCTTATTAATGACATCGCTCAACCCATCATAGAGCGTTATCACGTGCGAGCCGAGGCGCGCTTTCGCCAAATCCTAAAGCAAGAAATCAACTTTGCGATGAACGTCGAGGGGCAATGAGTGGCAAACACCAATATCAACTTAAGCAATGTACACCAAGCCATCATCGACGCCCTGAAAGGTCGTTTTCCTAAAGTCACCATAGACAGCTACGACCCAAGCGAGAACCTTGAGTCTCTCGCTCCGGCTTGCCTGCTAAATATTGAAGAACTGCCCAAAGCGCCCGATGTGGGTGATGGTCGTTATCCCGTCGTGGCGCAATTTGCCATTCACTGTGTGCTAGGTCGAGAAGTAAAAAACCTACAAATGGAGCTACAAGAGTTTGCCGTGGCTGTGTCGCAGTTTGTTTATGAAAAAGGTATTTGGCTAAAAGGTTCCGTGTTAGAGAAGCCATTTAACATCGAGGCGTACCCTGGCAACTTTCGTAAAGACACCTGTGGCGGCTTTGATTCGTGGGTGGTGAATTGGGAGCAAAAGCTCTATCTCGGTGCATCCACTTGGCAACCTGAAGCCGTTAAAAGCGGCATTCGCATTGCGACCAACCCAACCGATGAAAACAACCAAGACGAATACCGGAGTCTCTAATGCGCCAACTGATTGAAGCCATGGTTCGGGATATGTTGCAGCCTTACCTCGATAGAATCGAAGAGCTAAGCGAAGAAACCGAAGACCTAAGACGACGCATGCAAAGCATTATTCGCCTTGGTCGTGTCATTGCCGTTCACGAATCGGGCAACTTGATCAAAGTTCAGCATGGGGGACTTAAAACGCCTTTTATTCGTTGGTTTGCCTACGCCGCTGGCGATACCTCGGATTATCGCTGTCCATCCGTGGGCGAGCAGGCGGTATTACTTAATTACGGCGCAGGCAATAACGGCACCCAAACCGTCGCACTGATCGGGTTATTTAGTGATAACTTCCCCGCACCGAGTAACGACCCTAACGAGATTGTTCGCTGTTATGCAGACGGTTCACTCGTTTCATATCATGTTAAAAATCATCTTCTCAAAGTCGAGGTGAAAGGCGACGTGGTCGTCAATGTCGATAAAACAGCCAAGGTTAAAGCAGGTGGTGAAGTCACCGTAGACGGCAGCATGATCAAGCTCAATAAAGGCATGGGCGTAGTAACTGGTGCTCACAAATGCATGATCACAGGGTTACCTCATGCTGACTGTTCATCCACCGTCACTGCTGGCAAATAAGTATTGGAAAAGAGGTATTCAACATGGCACTCAACTCCGAACAACTCGCCAAAGACATAGAAGCAGCCATGCAAGCCAATGGATTTGATCCATTGGCAAACAAAGCCGCGGGGCATAAATGGTGGTTAGCGTTTGCTGAAGGCATTGTTAACCACATCACCCAAAATGCAGAGGTGCCGGTTAAAGGTGGCTCTTCTGCAGGTACCTATAAAGTCACTTAACAACAATAGCAGGTGACCTAAATGATAGGCATCGATCGCAAAACAGGCCGAAGAATAGAAGGCTTTGACCAACTCGTGAGCCGTATTACCCAAGTCATGACCACACCCAAAGTAGGGCGAGCGAAACGCCCCAATTTTGGCAGCGAGGTTCGCCAATACATGGGGTCGAATATGACTGACAGCATGCTTATTCGCCTGCAAGCCGCTGCTATTGCAGCCTTTTACGAACCAATCAACGGCCTAACGGACTTTGTGCCGTCTCGTTGTGTCGCCAAGCGATTAACCAATGGATTGGCCTTATATTTCGAAGGTCAGTGGAATGGACAGACTATTAAATTTGAGGTGCCGTTAGATGTTTCCCCATCAAAATCCACTGCCTAAACCGGAGATCATCACCACCCCAAATTTTGATGATCTATTCAAAACGGTTAAACAAAGCGTGCTGGCGTACTTGTCAGAAAACGCACCGGACGACGTGGCAGGCGTAGCAGAAACCTTTGAAAACGAAGCTGAGTTGTTAACCAAATTTACTCAGGCTTTCACCGTCATATTGCAAAGCCAATTTAGGCAGATGAACGCTCAAGCGTTACAGATGTTTGGCATGTACGCGACTGACGACAAAATGGTCGATCTTATCGCCAGCCAACTGGGTGTAGAGCGTCAAATATTGGATGAAGGCGACCCGAACGCCTTTCCCCCAGTGCCACCGACCGTCGAAAGCAACGAAGCATTGCTCACCCGCTATTACTTAGCCGCCTATGCCTTAGCGACAACCGGCACACGATCCGGTTATAGATTTAACGCCATGACCTTGGGCGGTCGTCCCAAAGTCACTGTCGAAAGCCCGTCTGAGAAAAAAGTTGTCGTGACATACGAATTTGCAGAACACGAGATGGCAGGACAAACCAAAGACGCTCAAGCAAGGCGCGTTGCACCTGGGGAAGTGGATTGCTTCATCTTGGCTCATGCAAATAATGGCGTACCAGCGGAAGAATTGATTGTAGCAACTCAACAATACATGCAGCGGGACGACATCGCTCAAGAGACGGATTTACTCACTGTAAAAGCCCCAACGATTAAGCCTTGGTCGTGCGACGCCGTGCTGTATATCCGCACTGGCCCCGATGCCTATGTGGTAGAAGCCGCCGCTGAAAAGGCTGTGCGAGAGTATGCAGAGCAACAACACAGACTGGGCGGCAGTATCGAGCTGTCAATGTTGTACAGCGTGCTCATGAAATCAAGCGGCGCGCATCGAGCCGACATACTGCAACCCACAGAGCCATTGCGTTGCCAATTCAACGAGGCACCTTACCTTGAGTCAGTCCAAATTACCGTTAACACTGAAAACGTATAGTGTTTTACCCGATAACCGCAGCCCACTAGAGCGCGCATTAGAGCTTGCTCTAAGTGAGGCTCTGTACTCGATTGATCATCCATACCCTGAATTGCTGAACGCACAGAAAACGCCCAAAGGGGTGATTACGACGCTTGGTATTGATCGACAAGTACCCGTGTGGGACTCGACAGACACCGAACAAGTCAAGAGAGATCGTACACAACAGGCATGGCGAAACAGGCAGCTAAGCGGTACGCGAGCAGGGTTTATTAAAGCACTTGGGCAAATGGGTTTTGGGGCTGATGTTACGCCATGGTTTAAAAAGCCCAATGAGTTAGAACCGTATTACTTTCAAATCTGGGTTTATGCTGCCGATCGTGTATTGACCCCAGAAATCAACGCTCGCATAGATCAACTTCTTACGGAAATGAAGTCAGAGCGAGATTCCTATGTTATGGATCTTGCACGTGAATCCATTTCAACGCCTCGTATTGCGGTCGCCGCCGAGATTGGTATCACAATGACGTCAACGCCATTTGTTCCTGCAGGTAGTGAGACAAATGCATTAACCCATACGGGCATAGCCCAACATCTACGAATCATTTCCACATCGGAGCCAGCAAGAAATGAGTGACTATAGAACCTATGTGACGCAAACAGGCTTTGGCCTTGAGCGTGATGCAAAATTTAATAACAGCTACGTTGATTTAGCTGTTTTGGTCATTGGGGATGGTGTGTTAGCCGATTCCGCTTCGCCTGCCGAAAGAACCGACTTGATACATCAAGTTCGCGAATATGGATTAACCATAGAAAAAGATGAAAAAGACCCTAACGTTTGGATTGCACGGGCAGAAATTCCAGCCAGTGATGGCGGCTTCTTTATTAAAGAGGCAGGAATAAAAACTGGAGATGGTTATTTATATGCTTTTGCGCGCCAAGCAGGGGATTACAAACCTCTATTAAGTGAAGGGCAGGGAAAAAGCTATACTATTCGACTTAAGTTTATTCCTGGTAACGCGGATTCAATTCAAATCAAAATTGATCCTTCTGTACAGTTTGCTACGCCTACTGACCTAGAAAATCTAAAGAAAGAGCACTCCGAAGACAAAGACCCTCACCCGCAATACGAAACGGATGAAGGTGCCACAGCTAAAGCAAATAACGCATTGAATAGTGCAAAAAGCTACACGAACAGCAAAGCAACTGAAACACTTAATGCTGCCAAATCGGATGCATCAACTAAATCAAATAGTGCTTTATCTAGTGCGAAAAGCTATACGGATAGCAAGTCAACTGAAGCATTAAATGCAGCCAAAGCCGATGCGGCGACGAAATCAAATAACGCTTTATCTAGTGCGAAGAGCTATACGGATAACAAGTCAACTGAAGCATTAAATGCAGCCAAAGCCGATGCAACGTCCAAATCAAATAGTGCATTGAGTAGTGCTAAAAGCTACACGGATAGCAAAGCAACAGAAACGCTTAATTCAGCCAAAGCTGATGCAACAACGAAATCAAATAATGCTTTATCTAGTGCGAAAAGTTATACGGATAGTAAGTCAACTGAAGCATTAAATGCAGCCAAAGCCGATGCATCAACTAAATCGAATAATGCGTTGAGTAGTGCAAAAAACTACACGGATAGTGAAGTAGCTAAGAAGCTGATAGCAGCGAAAAATTATGCAGAAAGTCTTGTTGTAGCTGGGCGCTCATTTTCTGTTTCGGGTGATGCCAATAATATCGTTTTGAAGACGAAAAAGGGAGGAAGTGCACTTAATGAGCTTCAAGACTATGACGAGTTCACGTTTGTTGTTGCAGAAACAAATACATCCACTGTCACTATTAAAATAGATAATGTTGCCGCATTAAATCTTGAGGGAATTGTGGCTGATTCACAGATATTTAAAACGGCCTTATTGACCGTTAGATACATAAATGGGGCATTTTATATAGCAGATCAAATTAACGCAAAGACGGGTAATAGTGTTTTGGATATAGCGAAGCTTTATACAGATACTATCGACATATTGCGACCTGGTGAATACGCACTGGATGGCACAGCCATCAGTAGTGTTGATCATCCAATTGCATGCGCCATTGTAAAAGCGTCATCAAACTACATTTCTCAAGCAATAAAAGATGCTGACCCAATTACCTATAGTGGATATTACGGCTTTGTTGAAGAGTTGGACGGCTCGACGACTGTAACGCTGCCTATTGTTGGGGGGGAATTTATACGTATGTATGATGATGGCCGAGGTGTTGATGCTGGGCGTGGGTTTGGTGGCTTTCAACAAGATGCGATTCGAACTATAACGGGTACGTTTACAGGGGCCAAGGCTGGTTCTGGTGGTGGTGCATTCTACAGAAACGGGGCTTCGGGTCAAAACTCTAATGGTGGTCCTACCCAGTATTATAATATCAGCTTCGATGCTTCACGTGTTGTTCCGACAGCGGATCAGAATCGCCCCCGTTCCATCGCTTACTACGGAAAAACTAGACTTTAGGAGTCCTTATTATAATGTTAAACGCATTCAAACTAGGGGCTAAATACCCTGTTTTCACCAAGCAAATCACTGCAAAAAAAGATCCAGTAAGCGGTAAATGGATGATTCCCTCATTTGCTACAAAGGTTAAGTTAATCCCAGAAAAAGCAGGCCATCAGCGTTATTTCAAAGATGGTGCTTGGCATTACGTGGTCGACAACACCGGCACTGAATACTTTCTCGCCGATGGCTCTAAACACACGATCACAGAGCTAGGCGAAGAACTCCCCGAGGGTGCTTTACTGGAAGACCCCCCCAAACCTGAGCCAACTTTCGAAGAACGTCAGGCATTAGCAATAGCTCAACGCGAAGCCGCGTACAAGCAGGAATCCGACCCGCTCTACATGGAATGGCAATACGACAAAACAGACGAAGCAGAACAAAAGTGGCGTGATAAAGTCGCCGAGATCAAAGAGCGCTATCCCTTACCAACCGAATAGCCATTATTCCTAATTAAAGACCCCACCAAGAACCCCAGCCGCGAAAGCGGTTTTTTTATGTCTGGAGAAAGCCCATGACCACGAAACAGCCGCCTAATCCTCGGCAAACCTACAACGTTCTCTCGCCTTACCAATGCCCGAACAAAAAGCATTGGCATGAAAAAGGCGCCACGGTCAATCTGCTTCCTTGCGAAGCAGAATACTTAATCCTAAGCGGTAAAGTCGCCCTTGCGACAACGACCGCTAAACAAAAAGGAGAGGCGTAATGCCAGAAATTGCATCCTTTGTACATAACGGAATCAGTGTCGAAACTCACTCCGCGCCGCCACCAATGGGGCCGTTGGGGAGTGTAGTCGTCGGTGTGGTTGGCACCGCGCCAGACGCCCACGAAAGCTACGTCAAAAACACCCCCATCCGCATTGCCAACATGGCCGCGGTTGCCAAGCTAGACATGGCAGGCACAGAACGCGGCACGCTTTACCGTACTTGTTACGAGCTGCTCCGCATTGTTTCCGTGCCGGTGTACGTCGTCATCGTGGAAGAGGGGACAGATACAGCCGACACCATCAACAAGGTAATAGGTAAAATCGATCCCGCCACAGGCCAACGAACCGGCATCCAAGCCTTAAGCGATTGCCAAGAAGTGCCAACCCACATTGCCGCGCCGGGCTTCAATACCAAACCCGTAGCCGATGCACTCGCGGCCATGGGTAAACGCCTCTACGCGATCCCCGTTGGCGATGGTCCAAACACCAACGACAACGCCGCCATCGAATACTCAAAGTCATTAGGTGGCGAAGGCACAGGCTACGACGCATTCTATGTGGTCGATCCGTTCGTATCGGTTTACAGCCAAGCCGCCAAAGGCAACGTGTACTTCTCAGGCGCAGCCATTGCCTTGTCTTGCTTTGCCCGAGTCAAACCATGGGAAAGCCCAGCGAAGGGCGGCATGGGCGCCTTGATCCAAGGCACAGCGCGAACCATCGACTACAACATCATGGACAAAGCCACCAATGGCGATTTGATGAATCGCTTTGGTATCTCGTACTTTGCGCGTACCTCCATGGGCGGCTTTTCCCTGATTGGTAACCGTTGCGTCATGGGGCGATTCGTCTCACAAGTGGGTTTGGAATACGCCATCATTCGCAAACTGGCGAAAACCGCCCAGCGAGCCATGGCGCGCAACCTAAGCGAATCTTTCATGAACCAAGAGATTGAAAAGCTCAACTTCTGGCTCAAATCTCTTCAGGCCGACGAAACCATCATGGGCGCGCAAGTCTACCTGCACCCCACGCTCAACAACGTCGAAAACTACACCAACGGCGAATGGCACATTGCCATCAAATACCACGGTTACGCACCAAACGAACACATGGTGTATCACCTGATTGAAGACGTTGGCATCGTCGAATCGTTTCTTGAAGGAGTCCTATAATGGCCGGACAACGTACCCGCATTACCCGCATGGCCATCATCAACGGTGAGCCACTTATCAAAGAGCTCGACGAGTTCACACCACCCGAAGTGAAGAAAACCATGCAAGACACCCGCGGCGGTTCCTTCATCCCCGGTGAAGTCATGGTGGGGCTAGAAAAGCTCACTGCCAAATTCAAAATCAAAGGCGCGAGCCAAACCTTGCTCTCTGCGTTTGGGTTGGCAAATGGCGAGATGTGCCAAATCAACGTCAACGAATCCCACCAAGACGAAGACGGCAACAAATTCGCTATCAAATACAGCGTCACAGGCGAGATCACCAGCGTCACCGAATCCGCCAGCAAAATGGGCGAGCTACCCGACAACGAAATGGAAATGGCCGTCAGCGCCTACAAGAAAACCGAGTCCGGTAAAACCATTTACGAGATCGACCGCAACGCGCAAATCCTCAACCTCGGCAATGGCGACATCCTAGCCGAACACCGCCGCAACGTTGGCTTGCCGTAACGCCTAGCCGTCAAAAAGCTTGAAGCCCCTTTGCCTGCTCCTTCAAACGAGCGGGCTTTTTTTACGAATTTGAGAAGAGAATAATTATGTTTCAACCCAAAAAGCACACACTCGTCTGGCCTATCCAAAGCGACAAAAGCGAGCCAATCCAAACCGTCACTATCAATACAATTACCATGGGGCAGCACCGTGACCTCTCCGAAAAACACAAAACCAACAAGACCGACACCAAGCTACTTCGCGCTTGTATTAGCGAAAGCACGGGCCTCACAGAAAAAGAACTAAAAACCCTAGTCACGCCCGACTACACCAGCATTCAAAACCACGTGCTAGAGCTGATGAACACCACCGCCAGCACACTCATGGAAGGCGAATTCGACAAAGCCGCCCCCGCGCTGCTTATCCCTATTCAAGGGGACGATGGCCAACAAAAAGCCAGCTACAAACTCCGTCCGCCCACCGTTGCCACCACCGACTTAATGGACACCCACGAAGACGAATGGGAACGCACCATTTTCATTAGCTCAAGCTGTTCAGGTTTTACCAAAGCCGAACTAGCGCGCCTCAGCCTGCCAGATTGGAACCAGCTACAAGAGCGACTTATCGATTTTTTGGAACAACCGGCGGACTACTTTCGCCCAAAGACGTAGAAGTCCTAACCGACATTATCCCGCTGGTTTACCACGTTCCACCGTCTGAAATCCTAAACTGGCGCATCGACGAAGCCATGCGCCGCTACCACCTAGCCGCCGCCAAACTGGGTATTAAAAAGGGGTAAGCCATGGCCGACAAAAAAATATCCATCGCCCTGTCAGCGGTCGACAAATTCAGCAAACCGTTCCACAACGCCATGCAGACCGCTGGCAAACTCGAACAGAAAATCGAAAGCACCAACGCCAACTTAAAAACGTTAGGTGACCAACAAAAAACCATTGCCCGATTCAAAACCCTAAGCACCCGCTTAGACGAAACGCGCAACGCCATGGCAAAGGCCACCCAAGAGACAAACCGCCTAAAACAAAGCGAGCAAAGCGCCAAAGCCATCGTCAAGCAACACGCCACCGAACTGGCCAAAGCCGAAAAAGCCGTACTAGACGCCGCCCAAGCCTACGGCGCACAGTCTCGCCAAGTGGTCGACGCCAGCCAAAAAGTAAAGCAACTCACCAAAGCCAAAAAAGCCGCCGAGCAAGCCCACAAAAAAGAAAAAGCCGCCCTCAAAAACGCAGAACAAGCCAGTAGCAAGCTCAGCACCGCCTACGGCAAACAAGCCAAAGAACTAGGCGGATTGCGTCGCGACATGAGCGCCGCAGGCTTAAAGGTGAACTCACTTGGCGCCCAAGAACTCAAACTCGCGCGCCAAACCGACCAAGCCAGCCAAGCCCTAGACCGTCAGCAAGCCAAACTTAAAAAGATCCAAACCCTAAAAGGGCGCATTGCCGATCGTAACGCCCAAAAAGGCGAACTCGTCGGGCAAGCCGTCGGCCTAGCCGTTAAAACAGCGCCACTCATCATGGCGGGCAAACGGGCCGTCGAATACGAAAGCACCTTTGCCGACGTCAAAAAGGTTGTCGACTTTTCCGACAAAAAAGAAGAAGCCCAATACCGCACACAAATGATGAAACTCGCTGGCCGCCTTGGCGTACAGCAAGAAGGCATTGCCGACATCGTCACCGCCGCAGGGCAATCGGGCATCGAAAAAGACCAGCTTTTACAGTTTGCCGAAGCCGCCACCAAAATGAGCGTTGCGTGGGACGTATCCGCAGAAGAAGCCGGTTCTACCCTCGCCACATGGCGCGCGGCCATGGGCTTAACCCAAAAGAACGCCCTAGACCTGGCAGACAGCACCAACTACCTAAGCAACAACATGAACGCCAAGGCAAAGGACATTGCCGCCGTCATGGTACGCCAAGGCTCCACCGCCATGGGCGCAGGGCTTAGCTACAACCAAACCGCCGCACTCTCAGCAAGCCTCATCGCAGGCGGTGCCACGGACGAAGTTGCCTCTACCGCGCTAAAGAACATCACCGGACGACTCACCGCAGGCTACGCCGCCACAGGCGCACAGAAAAACGCCATGGGGCGCATCGGCTTCAACGCGGAAGAACTCGCGGAAATGATGCAGCAAGACGCCCAAGGCACCCTTGTGGAAGTCATGCGCGGCCTACAAAACGTCAACGCCACCGACCGAGGCGCGGTGATTTCGCAACTCTTTGGGGAAGAAGTAAAAGGCGCCGTCGCCAAACTCGTCACCACACTGGACGACGACAAAAACGGCCTTGTTTCCGCCTTTGCCAAAGTCGCCAACCAAGCCGACCGAGCCAACAGCGTCAACGACGAATACGCCAACCGTGCTGCCACTCGTGGCCATATGCTTGGTCAACTGAGCGCCAAATTCGACCGCATGACCATAGTGTTAGGCGATCGTCTTTTGCCCGTGCTCGATGCCGTTTTACCGCCGCTTATGTCCGTGGTGGATGGCGTGGCCGACTTTGCCGAAGCCAACCCACAACTCGCCACAGGTTTAATGGGCGTTGCCGCCGCTATCGCCGCCGTAAAAGCGGGAGCCATCGCCTTTAAACTCGCCAAACTCACCCTTGGCAACGGGCGCGATCGCTTCAACCTTGGCAAAACCAAACTAACCAACTCCACGGACCAAACCACCCAAAGCGCCAACCGAGCATCCCGCTCCCTAGACCGACTCAACCGCAAACTAAACGGACTCGGCGCAGGCGGTGGCTATAGAAGAGAGAGAAGTGGAAGAGGGGGAAGAACAAGGGGAAGCAGTAGAGGCCGTAATCGATTAGCAGGACTAAGAGACTACGAAGACAACCTATCAAGCAGAGCTAGACCCACCAGACCTTCCCGACTCAGCGGACGTTCTCGCTTTGGCAAATACGGCCGACTCGCTGGCTTACTTGGCAGCGGCGCGGCCTTGTCCATGTTCTCGGGCTCAGCGAATGCGGGTGGTTTAGGTGACCTTGCCATGACTGGGGCAGACCTAGCGGGTGCCGCTGGCGGATTGTCTGCCATGCTACCCATGGGCGGCATGGCGGGCGGCGTACTAAAAGGCGCGGGCAAACTGTTCAGACCGCTAGACATCGCCCTACAAGGTGCAGGCCTTGCCTCCGCCATATCCCAAGGCAACAGCACCCAAATCGGCGCGACCGCAGGCGACATGGCAGGGGGCTTGGGTGGCGCGGCGGCTGGCGGGTTAGCTGGCGCCGCCATTGGTTCCGTCGTGCCCATTATCGGTACCGCCATTGGGGGAATCGTCGGCTCCATCGCAGGCGGCATGGGCGGTGGCTCATTAGGAGAATGGATCGGCGGCAAAATCGGCGGATGGTTTGAAGACGACAAAACCGACCAACCCGCACCCGACGCCATCGCAAAGCAAAGCCAACAGCTACAAAACAACAACAAAAGCATCACCTTCGCACCAACCATCCAGCTAACACCGACAGGCAACCCAAGCTATGATCAACAAATAAGCGACCAAATATTAGAAAGGCTCAAAGCCGAATTTGCACAAGGCATGATGGGCAACATGGACGTCGCCACAAGAGCCGATGGGAGCTTGACGGATAAAAAGAGTTCATAGTGGTGATGTTGCTTTTTTGTAGAGGTTTGCTGGTGTTTCAGAAAAAAGCTACTAGAATCAATTAGTAAGATTTCATGGTATTGAAATATCGTGCTATGGGTGAATTTCTAATCACGTATGCAGACATATTAAATGTTAGCTGAATGTTATGTTAAGTCGGATTATAATTAATTCAATATATATCATCGTAAACTACGTCCGACACCAATAAACGATTTACGTTTTTAAATTAAGGATAATTATGTTATTGAAAAAAATGATCGTTTCTGGATATAAAAGTATTTCTACAGAACTTCCACAAACAATAAACTTCGAACCTAATGTAACGGCATTTATTGGCCACAATGGGACTGGAAAGAGTGCTGCGTTAGAAGCATTGAATAAACTATTTTCAATTGATCATTCTTTGCGAGGTATAAATACTTCAGACTTCTACTTAAAAGATGACACTGATAAATATACAGCAAGAAGTTTATTTATTGAGGCATGGTTTACAATGTCAGACGCTAAAGACAATACATCCATTCCCTCTTTAATTAATGGGTTAACAATTTCAAGTGATAATGGTGAAATAATATTTAGAGTTCGTTTGGAAGCCAGTTTAAGCTTTGATTATAGCCCCTTAGGTGATGTAGATGAAAATATATGGGTTGTCGACAGTGATAAAGATTTCCCGGAGGAAGATGACAAACACCGAATATCATCCGCGCAAAGAAACTCAATTCAAGTAAACTATATTCCTGCGAATAGGGATCCACTAGTTCAACTAAAATATTCGTCAAAAGCTATTCTAGGTCGATTGCTTAAAGCTATTAAATGGTCTGAGGGTGAGCAAGGTTCATTTGAAGCGCAAGCTCAAGAGTTAAATCGTCTAGCAATGAATAATCCGGCATTGGTACAGATTACAGGCGCGATAAATGAGAATTGGAGAGCAATATATAAAGGTCGTCATCTTAGTCAAGCAGGTCTTAACTTTCCAGTGGGGGAAGTTGATGAAATATTTAGATTGATACAGCTACAGTTTATGCCAGACGCAGCAGGAAATAAAGTAGATACAAGTAGACTAAGTGATGGACAAAAGTCTCTCGTTTACTTTGCTTTGACGAAAGCACTATTCGATATAGATAAAGTCACACGACAAGCCGTAACAAATGAGCAACATACTAATTTTGACCCTGAAAAAATGAAATTGCCTATTTTCAGTTTAATTGCACTAGAGGAGCCAGAAAACCATTTATCACCGCATTACTTGGGAAGAATTATTAAGCTGATTAAAGATTATGGCTCTAGTGAGTTTTGCCAATCTATAGTTTCTACACATTCGGCTGCATTAGTGGGGAGAGTAGAACCAACACAAATACGCCATTTTCGCTTATGTAATGAGTCCAAGAGCACTCATGTTCAGTCGTTATCTTTACCTAAAGACGGTGACGAACAAGCAAAGTTCATAAGTGAAGCAGTAAAAGCTTATCCTGAAATCTATTTTGCAAAGCTTGTTATCCTCGGTGAAGGTGACAGTGAACAAGTCATTTTACCTAAACTTCTGGCGCAATATAGTCAGAATGTAGATGCGCACTCAATATCGGTAGTTCCTTTAGGCGGAAGGCATGTAAATCATTTCTGGCGACTACTTAATACCTTGAAAATACCATTTGTTACTTTATTGGATTTTGATATTGATAGAAATGGTGGTGGTTTCGGGCGAATAAAATATGTTATCGAACAATTAAGTAAAATGGACGGCATAAGTACTCAATATATTCATAAAGACATCGTAAAGTACATACCTGACTGGAAAGATAAATTAGACCCTAATAAATTCATTATAAAATTTAATGATAAAAAGGAGATAAATATAGTTAAAGAGTTAGAGTCTTGTAACGTATATTTTTCAAGTCCATTAGATATTGATTACTCAATGATATGTGCTTTTCCGGATATTTTTTGTGAAAAAGATGAGGTATATGGTGAGAGGGGTCCATCAGATGGTAAAGTGGATGAAGAAGATACGGATCGTGAGAAACGAGAAGAGGCATTAATCAAAGCAGTGTTGAAAAAAGGTAATATAGGTAAGCGATTTGAATTTGGAGATGAATGGGTGCGCAATTTTCTATGGTATCGTTATCGCTTTTTATCTAATAAAAGCAAACCCGCTTCTCACGTCAGAATGTTTACAAAGCTAGAAAGTAAATACAATGCTGATCAAATAAGGAGAAAGTTACCTCCAGAGCTAAATAGATTGGTAGAGCGTGTTATAGAACTTGCTGATCAGGTTGTAGAATGATGATTCAATGGTGTCCTTCGGAAGGTATTCAGGCTTCAAGTGAGCTAATGGACATTATCACATGCGATGAGTCTGTAGCAGTTCTAGCCGGAGCGGGTGCGGGTAAAACTGAGTTGTTAGCACAAAAAGCAAATTACTTGTTTTTTACAGATAAATGCGTTTGGCCTAAGAGAATATTATCGTTAACATTCAAAACCGAAGCGCAACTAAACATAAAAAGCAGAGTTAATAAACGTTGTGGTCAAAAAGCAACTCGTTTCGATTCTTTTACGTTTCATGCTTTTAGCAAAAGTATTGTTGATAGGTTCAAGAATGTCTTACCAGAACATGATCGTCCAATAAATAACTATGATATTGTATTTCGTCAACAAGACGCAAATGGCAAAGATAAAATATTTATGAATGATTTGTTGAGGATGGCGATCAAAATTTTAAGAGCTAGAACCGATATACGAGATCTTTTTTCATACACATATTGTTATGTCTTTGTTGACGAGTTTCAAGATACTACAAATGAGCAATACGAACTTCTTCAACTATTTTTTCAAAATACATCTACCAAATTATTAACAGTAGGGGATCTTTATCAGAGTATTATGCTGTGGGCAGGAGCAAGGAAAACAGTATTTAATGATTTTTTGATCGACTTTTCAGCTACCAAAAAAATCATGGCTAAAAACCATAGGGCTTCAAAGGAAATTCAAGATGTTTTGGAAATTGTATTAAAATACATTAAAGAACCAAATCAACCCGTAAATGAATTACCTTCCCAATCACCAAGTTGTTCAGCGCATATCTTCGTTGATGAACATCAAGAAGCATCTTTTGTTGTAGCTAATATAAGAAAAGTTATTGCTAGTGGTGTAAGTGAAGAAGATATTTGTATTCTAACAAAGCAACATTCCTCGCAATACACAGATATTCTAAGAGCTGAACTTACTAGAGCTGGAATAAATAACCTTGATATGAATGATTTACAAGATGCTTTGAGGGAGCCGCTAGGGCAGCTTTTTTCATTATTTTTAAAAGCTTTAGTATGCCCAAGGCCTAAAGTTATGACCGATCTTTACAAAATAAACTTGGCACTAAATAAAGTTGAAGTTGGAGGAGATAAGGAAGAAGAGTTAACAACCAATCTTATTAAATTCATATCATCAAAGAAAAAATTGTTAACAGAAAGTAGTACTGTAGATGATTTACTTTCATATATGCAGAGCTTTATTCATTTTCTTGGATCTAAAAAAATTAAAGGGAGATGGAAACAATATAAATCTTCTGAATATTATAATTTAATTTGGAAAAGTCTTGAGGACCACTTGCGAAAGATGTGTGCCCAGGCGAAATCACTAGAGGTTGCGATAAATTTGTTTAATGCCGAGAATTCTATACATTTAATGAACATTCATAAATGTAAAGGTCTCGAATATCATGCGGTATATTTTTTAGGTTTAGAAGATCAAGCTTTTTGGAATTATGCTCAGGAACCATTTGAAAATAATTGCGCTATCTATGTAGCGTTGTCGAGAGCCAAACATCAGTTGACGGTTACCTATAGTAAATACCGCTCACATAGAAGTGTAACAAACCAGTTTGATAACAGACCATCATCTCATAATGATGTTAAACCTATAATTGATTTACTAGTTAAAAAATGTAATTTCTTGGCTAAAAATCACACCAAATAGCTTTTAATGTTTCATCTGTCCCCATTTTGGCTGTATTTGATTTGAGAACATTGACCCGCCCCCAATCTTGATCTAACATTCTCCTTGCACTGGCAAAATCCAGTGCCGGGATTAGTACCCCGTTTACACAGCGGCCTAAAACACGCAGAGCGTGTTTTTTTGTGGCCGAGATTTGCCTGTTATGGTGGGTCTTTGTTGGGCTAGCTTCGGCTAGGCCGTTCCTGTGGCGGTAGTACTAACCTGATTCAGATCCACCACCTTACTGAGATTAGTACCTCACAAGGTGGTCAACTTCATACACAGGAGGCCAAACATGGCTATGGACATTATCTCAAGCATCGATGCACCCGTTGTACAAATCACCAATAACCAAATCACCACGACTTCAACTGATCTCGCCAAATTCTTCGGCAAGCATCACAGAAACGTTTTACGCAAAATAGAAAGCCTTGAATGCAGCGGTGAATTTAGCGCGCTCAATTTTGAGCTGGCTGAATACAAAGATGAACAAGACAAGACTCGCCCTATGTATCGCATCACCCGCGACGGCTTCGTCTTCTTGGCCATGGGCTTCATCGGCACCAAAGCCGCCCAATTCAAAGAAGCCTACATCAACGCCTTCAACCAAATGGAAAAACAGCTCAACGAGCAAAAACAACTTCCCGCCACCACAGACAACCTAGCACTAGCGGAAAAAGATAAGTACCAACTGCTCAACAACATCGTCAAATCCATGCAGATACAAAGCGACCCCGTCGTCGTTCCATCAAAAGAACTCATCGACCTAATCCAAGCCGTCCGCATGTACCAACAACAAATAGCACGACTGCAAACACCCGATTGGGTAAACGACAACATCACCCGCGTCAAAGACTTCGCCCAACGCAACTTCGTAGACTTCTAAGCGGTAAGCAACTAAAGCCCCGATGTGGGCTTTAGTAAGCTACATTACAAAATATCTTAAGTTAAAGTTGTTGGTAAACATGGAATTTAGCTTTAGAATCAACAAGTAAAAATTTAGTATGCCTAATTGTTGAGCTTTTATATTAAGGTTTAACATATATAAACCACCAACAGGATTTGGATACTTATGCAAATTAATCAAACTTGGTTCCATGGCTCGCTACACGGTGATATTGAAGAATTTAGACCGTTTACACATTTCGGCTCTAGATTGTCAGCTTTACACGCAGTTGAGAGAAATGAAAATTTGGGACGTGAATGGAGAGGGGAT
Source organism: Marinomonas sp. FW-1 (assembly GCF_005222245.1). Lineage (NCBI taxonomy): Bacteria > Pseudomonadati > Pseudomonadota > Gammaproteobacteria > Oceanospirillales > Oceanospirillaceae > Marinomonas > Marinomonas sp. FW-1. The sequence goes on from NZ_CP025987.1 coordinate 1,218,275, forward strand.
TTGCTGGATAAGCCAGAAATTCCGACTCTTTATGAAATAAATGTCAACGTTGAAGCTGAGCAAGTGCTTGAGGTTGAAGATTGGTATACTCCAAAAAGTATTGGTCTCGCACTCCGATTGAAAGATTATTTAAAAACGAAAACAGATCCTGAATCCATAAAGCATTTACAAAATATTGAATTGATTTGTAAACAGCTTTCAGGTTCACAAGACTCTGATAATGACTTTGATGCAATTGCTATCGCACTTGAGAAGCTAGGTATCAAAGTAATTGCTTATGTAAATGCAGTTGAGGGTTCCAAGTTTGAGCACTCAATTTGTGTTGTTGATACTTCCATATTAAATAAGGCATCATTTAAAAAATACGAATTCAATCAAGAGCTAAGGGACGAAATTATGTCCGAAAAAGGAAGTTCAGATCCAATACCACAATTGTTAGTTTCTAAGTAATAACATGAGTTTGGAGTAGATGAAAAATAGTACTTATCCTTCATCTACTCCAAACAGCTCCACGAGCAAAACCAACCACAGACAACTTAGCGCTAGCGGAAAAAGACAGTTATTCCCTCCAAGGAAGGCAACTGCTCAACAACATCATCAAATCCATGCAGATACAAAGCGACCCCGTCGTCGTTCCATCAAAAGAACTCATCGACCTAATCCAAGCCGTCCGCATGTACCAACAGCAAATAGCACGACTACAAACGCCAGACTGGGTAAACGACAACGTCGACCACATCAAGGAATACGCCAACCGCACCTTCCTAGACGACTGGCCAATGCCCAAGCATAAGTAACAAAAACAAAAAGCCCACGAAAGTGGGCTTAGTTGTTGTTTGGACTGGTAGGAAACGAGAAAGTCTTTTAGTATCAATGAATAAGAATATCCGCACCAGAAATAACGCGCTGTGGATAAATGTGTAAACGCGCATGCTCGTTTTTCCAGTTTTACGATTTGTTAGTAATTTCATGAAGCTATTTAAAATCAAATCGTTACGATAATTTTAAGAGCTTTTGAAAACTGCCTAAACACGCATGCGCCCTATTAAAATGTTAGGCTTCAAATAAAACTATGTGGAATTAGCATGAGCAAACAGCATACTGAAACAGTTCAAAGTATTATGGGGGAGTTCATTGATACTTTTGATGAATATTTAATTTGCATGTTTTTTGCTACGAGCGGAATACGGGACTATGGTGAAAAACTAGCTTTAGGATCATTTAGCGATGATCATCAAACGTGGATCGGTTCAAAATTAGATAGCAATCCGAAAATGCACGCTAGAATAAAAACAGTGGAGTGCATTGAGAAGTGCAAAGAGGGCGGCAGTTTTTCTAATGAAATCAGGAAGTCTCTACTATGCACAATGTATTCACTTTGGGATGAGCTATACCGTCACCGTGTGGCTGCAGCTTCTAATATTGAAGCGAAAAATCTTGTTTGCCCTTTAATGGGAGATCTGCGAAAGATCAGGCATTGCATCATCCATAATAAGTCTATTGTTCCCGAAGTGGGAATTATTTTTGAGGTTCTTGATTGGCAGTTATCTCCAGGAAAGCTTGAAATAACACATGAGCACTTCTTGGATTTTAATGATGCCGTTAGAGGTAGCGGTATGAAAATTCGGTCATTCAGACTATCACCAGAAATGGAAGAGCTATTCGAGAAAATGACTTCAAAAGAGCGAAAAAATTTTGAAGATTTTTACAAAATAAAAGGTAACAAAGAAAATGATGTTGAATGGCCGGGTCTTAAACAGGTATTAAAAAGAATTGAACAGGTTAGATCGTCAACAAAGTGATCCTGAAGCCTAACAAATCGTGCCAGTCGGACATTTTGTTCCGTAGCTTTTTTGTGCTGAAAGGCTACGGAACAAACTGCCGCTGTGCTCAGCGTTAAGTTTGGAGTTTTGACTCAGAAAAAAAACACCCCTGAACCTCATTAACCCCAAAACACCCCCAAGCCCATCCCTCGATGGGCTTTTTCGTTTCTGTCCTTCCATTTTTATCTAAGGAGTAATTATGCGTCAGATGATGTCGCTCGGTGGTTTTGTGTTTTCGCTGAGCGAAGGCACGCCATACGAGGGTTTGCAGCGCACTAGTGACGGCGGTTGGGTCGCGGTGGCGCGTTACGGTCAAAAGCCCATGAGCCAAAACACGGGCCAACAGTTGGAAAACATCACGGTCACAGGCACGTGGTTTCAAGGCGATGGCATGGCGAATCTCAACGCCTTACGCGCCTTACAAAACCAGCGAGCGCCCTTGGTGCTGGCCGATGGCTACGGCAATAACTTAGGCCAATGGACGATCAAACGCTTGCAAGAGAAGCAAGACAAGATCATCGACGACGGCACCGCCTTTGTCCTCGCTTTCACCCTAGAGCTAGAAGAGTACGCCAATGACAACCATCCGTAGCCGCGACGGCGATACCATTTCCAACATTCTGTGGATCGCCCTAAAACGCAACGACGACCAAGCGGAAGAAGCCTTGTTTGAACTCAACCCCGGCTTAGAAGCCTACGGGCCAGTGCTTCCCGCTGGCGTTGTTATTGAAATCCCCACCTTGCCAAACAAAGCAGCCGAGACGGTAACCAATATATGGGACTAGACAATCCATCCAACTACTTGCCAAGAGTGCGCGTGAGCGGAGCAGGCGAGGGCATCATCAATAACCGCCTAACATCGTGGGAGCGAATCGACGCCGCCGGCACACAAAGCGACCAACTCACTTTGCACATCGACACCACAGGGCAAACAGGCTTGCCGAAAGAGGGCGCGGTGCTCACGTGGCAAGAAGGCTACGGTGATAACCTCATCGACAAAGGCCAGTTCAAAATCACCCGCATCGTGCCGAAACTGTTTCCGCCCAGCGTGACGATCGTGGCCACCGCCGCGCCGTTTCAGGTAGACGACAAAACCGGCTTTAAAGAGCGCCGCACACGCACCTTCGAAAACGTCAGCCTTGCCGATCTGTTCCGCCAAGTCGTCACGCCCCACGGATTCAGCCCACGCGTGGCCAAAGAATTTGAAAGTGTCGTCCTCGAGCACATGGACCAAACCGACGAAACCGACAGCGCCTTTTTAACCCGCATCGCACGGGAACGGGACGCCATCGCCAAACCCGTCAACGACCTGTACGTGCTCGCCAAACGGGGCCAAGTTAAAACCATCACAGGGCAAGCCATTCCGCCCGTCGTCGTCGGCGTACCGAGCCAGAACACACCAAATGAGCTAGGGCAATTCATCAACTGCCAACTCGACCGACCCAGCCGAAGCGCCATCACCGGCGTCAAAGCCAACTGGACAAACAACAACACAGGGGAAGAACACACCGTACACGTCGGCACCGCACCGTACAAGAAACTACGCCAAAGCTACGACAACCCAACCACCGCCCAACAAGCCTGCCAAGACGACCTCATCAAAAGCCAACGCCAAGGCACCAGCGTCACCCTCGACTTACCAGGCAACCCCAAACTCGTCGCAGAAGGCATCCTCACCCTAAACGACACCTTCCCACCCGAAATGAAAGGCAACTGGTCCATCGACAAAGTCACCGCAAGAGGCGACAGCAAAGCAGGGTATCGGTGTACTGTGGTGGCTAGTGAGGTGGTTTGAAAATAACTTTTCATCTTAGTTTTATTAATAGGCTTTGAGGTGTCTTGACAAAAAGATTTTGAATAACTATAAGAGTATTGGTACCAAGAGTACTGAATTAAATTTATATTAAAAAGGATGTTTAAAATGGGATTATTTAGTACAGTGGTTAAGGCTGCTACAACAGTTGCTTCAAAAGTTCTTACGGAAGTGTTAAATCCAGTTATTTCTCAAGAAAGTTCAAAGGCACAATCTATAGAAGGTGCTTTTAAACCCATTTATAAAATGGGTGCTGTACAATGGGGGCTAAGAAATAGTGTTCCATATGTTTTAAATATACTACCAGACCGTAATCCAGTTGGTATAACATTTAATAAAACATACATTGGTAAGGATGGAAGTAATCAATCCAAGTCTAGCTATTTGTTATTGGATTTTGATACTGATGCATATGATGTTTCTGAATTGCTTTCAGAATTTAATGATCTAAACTGTTCAATTACAGTTTCTCCAGTTGATTCTGAAGTCTCTTCTAATATCACTGGTTTTTTTAACTCCCAATCTCAGCCTCTAAAAAAAATCACGACAAGTATATCTCAGATAAATCTGAATAACTCTTTCAAGATCGGAACAAATGCTATATGCACCTTTACAAAAAAGGATGATCTTTATGGAATTCGCATAACGTCACCAGTACCTGCTGAGAATTATATTGTAAATGCACAAGCAATTTTTGAATCAGATGTTGTGTTTGCTACATATAATAGTAATGAACATCAGGTTGACCACTCATCGTCTACCAATATTTTTATACCGTTTCCTGAAGGCACGAATTTTCCAAATGATATTGCCAATAGTGTATTTGTTGAGTTGATTTTAAATTCATCAGCACATGAATCTATTATTAAGGGATGTTTAAGGGGGGTATCGTTAAAAATATAGTTTTCAACATGGCTAGTTTAAATGCTAGCCATTTTATAAGGATGTAAAGTGTTTATGAAAATTCTGGTATTAGAAAATTCAGTTCAAACTGCATACTTGATAGGTTGCTACAATCAAAGTCCTAAAATAGAAGATGTAATATTTAAATACTCTCTTCAAGGAAAGAACGCAACTGAGTGGGGATTGAATTTCAGACAAGTAAGTGTGATTTTAGCTGGTAGTGATGTGAAAGTGACCAGTAAATCTAAATATTCTAGTACGGGAATGTTTACAATAGGCTGCTATAAAAATTGGCTATACAATCATAATTTACATCAAAATGCTTCAATCTTTGAAGATGAAATCATAAAACTTCTTCAATTTTCACTTTATGGAATATCCTAATTAGAAGGGAATAAAATGTTTAATCGAATTTTTTTGATAGTAGTTATATTATGTACAGGGTGTACAAAATATAGTCTTGATGATAGTAATGTCGATAAAACTGGTTTTGAGAATAAACCTTTATCAATTGGTTTTGGAGAGGGTCTTTCTAAGGTTTCCCCTCAGTTAATAACCTTACCAATTGGTCAAGGCTTGTGTCAGGTTCTAACTTGTCCGGCTGATAAAAAAATGATGGTTTATGATTGTGGTAGTTCAGGGGCTAATCAGAAACTTAGGGATAAATTTGGCTTATATAAATGGAATGAGACTGAAACCATTAAAGCTATTAGTGAAATAAAAAAAGAATTAGAAATTTCAGAGTATAATATTTTGCTGAGTCATCCTGATATTGATCATTATAATTATATCTCATCAATAATTCTAAATCTTTCTAATAATTTTGATATTATGCCAAAGAATATATTTTATGGTGGCGATATTGAAGACTATAAAGCCGGAAATACAGCTTCTTTATTGAAATTCTTAAGTAAAAATAAGTATTTAAAATTGGAAAAATTCAATGAAAATTTTAAAAGCCTACCCGGGGATGAATTTCTTGAATTAAGTTGTCCCAAGCAAAAAGTTAGCACACATGTATTAGCAGCTAATGTGGAGGGTGATGACTCAAATGATAAAAGTGTAGTGCTTGCTATAAACACACCTAGACAAGTATCAGACGGCTTTGTCAATAGATATTCATTGCTGACTGGAGATATGTCTAGTAAAACTTTAGAATTTATGAAAAATAATAAATCAATAAATTATGATGATGTATTTGTGGTGACAGCTCCCCATCATGGTTCTTTTAGCTCTTACCCGGAAGGTTTTGAAGATTTAACACAACCAAAATGGTTATTAGTGAGTGCCGGCCCACACCTTGGATATGGGCATCCGAGATGTAGAACCTTAGAACTATTCTCAAATTATGTAGACCAATATCAAAAAGTACATAGAATAGGGTGTTTTCATGATAAAAATGGTATAGATTTTACTGTAGATGATTTTACTAATTTCAATTCTACTGAAGCAATATTTGATACTTTCAATTCTGGGCCTATTATTTTAACTTATAAACCTACTGAGATCACAGAAGCTGATACTGCATATTGATTTTTAGATTTTACACTAATTAGTATGTTTCATTGACCCCACCCGCATCTTGATCTAGTATTTCTCTTGCACTGGCAAAATCCAGTGCCGGGAATCTCACCCCGTTTGTACCGAAGCGGCCTAAAACACGCACCGCGTGTTTTTTTGTGGCCGGAGTCCGCCTGTTATGGTGGGTCTTTGTTGGGCTAGCTTCGGCTAGGCCGTTCCTTCGGGCGGTTGTGAGATCCTGATTTAGACCCACCACCCATTGAGACTCTCACACTCAAGGAGTGGTCAATTTAATGACCGAAGGAGGCCAAGTATGGCTACGCAACTTATTCCGCTTCACACTCGCTCTATCAACGAGCAAACTCTTGATACCGTTAATGCCCGTGAACTTCATGCTTTTCTAGAAGTAGGCAGATACTTTGCTAACTGGATTAAAGCCCGTATAGATAAATATGGCTTTGAAGAAGGTGTCGATTACACTGTTGTAAGCCGCTTGCCAAATTCGGCAAGCGGGAATCGTGGCGCGACAAAAGAGTATTTCATCACTTTAGACATGGCAAAAGAACTGGCCATGGTTGAGCTGAATGATAAGGGCAAACAAGCTCGCCGCTACTTCATCGACTGCGAAAAACAGCTCAACGAGCAAAAACACCTTCCCGCCACCACGAACCACGAAACCAACTTCCAAAACAAAGAAAAGTACCAGATCCTCAACAACATGATCACGGCCATGAAATTAGAAGGCAACCCCGTCGTCGTTCCCTCTAAAGAACTCGTCGACCTAATCCAAGCCGTCCGCATGTACCAAACCCAAATCGCCCAACTACGCACACCAGACTGGGTAAATAAAAACGTCGAATGCATCAAGGAATACGCCAACCGCACCTTCCTAGACGTATAAACGACAGGCCTTTTAAATCAGCAAAAGTAAAGCCCACCGATGTGGGCTTTCTGTATTTTTATATATAAGATGATTAGTAACTAACAATTTGGTATTCAGGGGTGAGATATGAGTGTTGAAGGGTTATTGCAGGCTTTTGGTTCTATCAATAGTGATTTGCCAGAATCACTGACCTATTCTGTTTGGATTGCTGTTGCGCTATCACTTATAGTTCGAATTTTTGTCAGAACGGTCGTTGAGTTAAACTCACCAGCTTTCATCAATACAATGAGAGCTTTTTTTCATTGGCTTGGTCACCAGTTCAGATCTGCAACACAATCACCAATTAATAGGCCTAGGTTGCGACTGGCCAATTATTTATTGTCTTTCTCTTTTTCATATCTAATGTCAGCATTTATGCTGTTATATGGGGTTATATTTATTGTGCTTTTAGCTCTGAAGGGACCAGACTTACCGCCTATGAATCTGTTAATGCTTGTTAGTGTTATTAGTTTTTTTATATATGGTTGGTGGGTGTTTTTAGTGCAGGGCGATCATGAATGGCTTAGATTTAAAAATCAGTTAGTGCTTGTCCGTCGTAGCTAGTAAGTTGAGTGTGGTGTCAGGTGAAATTTAGCAATGCTTCATATGACACCATTGCGAATGATTTAAGGGCACTTACTCGCCCATATCGAATCCACAAACTCTGGATGATCAATAAACGGGTTACGGTTGCCCTGTAGCTCCTGTACTCGGTCGTTCCGGCGTTTCTCAAAGTCGGTGACAGGGAATTCATCGTTCCACGCAACAAGCGTGCATAAGTCGCCTATGGTTGGCTCTCCGCTTTGCTTCTGGTTACCTTTGATTATGCGTAAGTCTGGCATGTTTTCTGGTGAGGCGTTGTCGCCTACTTCGTATCGTGTTGCCATGTAGAAGATCATACGCGCAACTTGGCCTTTAGCTTTGTCTGTTGGCTCGAAAGATTCTTTGTCCCGGTCTACATAAGCTCCTGATAACACCTCAGAGCCATCATCATGTTCGTCATACACTGGTTCACCGCCCATGCCATAACCATAATTACTGTGCGCACCGTTTAAATTACGGTCAGCAGGGCGCAAGTGGTGAAGGTCGGTGTAACCATCTTGGCTTTGTTTGGCAAAACCACGGGATTTAGGCCATACGTGTTCACGGTCCCACGAGTCGTCATTACTGTTTCCACGGTTAGCCTGGTCAATGCGTTTAACTTCGCCTGTATAAAGCATTCTGATTAAGCCGCATTTAGGCGTTTCAGTAGGGCATGCGGAATCTGTATAAACCAGAGCCTCCCATACATCTACTTTCTCACCATCGTACCAATCATCATTTCCGCTCTGGGTGTACTTAAGCGGCTTCTGACCATCGATAATACTATGAAGCTTTGTCTTTAACGCTTCTCCTGTTAATCCTTCTGTACCATCGTAATAACCCGCCGATGAATAGGCTGAAAAAGATACAAGCAATAAAAAAACACTGCGCCACATACCAACCTCCATAAATTGAACACTTGGTTGGATTGTAGGGCAGTGTTGGTGAATATTAGATTACAGAATTGAAAGGATTTGTTAGCTATTCATCATTGCTGCTCAACACAGCTTTTAGTTCGTCTTGTAACTGCTCTAAACGCTCTGCTACAACATGTTGATTGGATTCTGGTATCGCTGAGATATCAGCAAGGGAAATGCATTCTAGATCGGAAAGAAGTTGCTGTAAGTGTTCCATTTGAGAAAATCCTTTTCTTCAATGTGGTTAATTTGCCAAATTATATTGGCATAGACAATCAAGTGAATCAATCCGAATAATCATGACAAAGCTACTCATAAAAAAGATGCTTTGTACGCTTCAAAAAGCTAAAATGTGATTTCCTTAAAGCTCGTAAGTTATTGATTTATATAGGTCTGGTTTTATTGGAAATACATAAGAAATTAATTGATATTTCCTTTTAAATCATAGCTTTATCTTTGTGATAAGTTTACTTTGACATGGTAGAGGTCAGCAGTTCGAATCTGCTTAGTCCTACCAAAATTTATACTTACTCCTCAGTAAGTTACGAAAGCCGAACCCAGTGTTCGGCTTTTTTGTATCTGATTTTGGCCCAAAAGGGACCAGATTGATACCACTTTGATCCCATCTTTGTATTTTTGCTTCTTTTTAGTGACCTTCACACTTTAAGCTAGTGGACTTCCCAGACTTTACTAGACAGTATTAAACTCGAAAATCCTCATGAAGTCTTTGCCAATGCGCTTTTAGCTGTTGTTTGTGCTCTTCATGCATGGGTAGATCTTTCAGTGCATTTGGCCAAAGTGTTCTGGCCTTTTCCATCACATCGATCAGATGCGGTTTGATTGCTCGCCATGGGATATCTGACTTAGTTGCCCAATGTTCAAAGTGTTTATATGAGACATCGTACCAAGCCTTTGTCTTGGCTAGATTAAGGGCAAAGTGTTGTTCGTTTTCAATATAAACACTGGTGGTGACTATGTCGTAAGCAGGCGAGAGTTTGGGTGTGACTTGATCTGAATAGAGTAAACTCCAGTTTTTTAAATGGGCGTCGCCGTTTGCTAATAGGATGTTGGCAAGTAAACGACGAGCAAGTTGCTGAGCGTCATTTAAACCATCACCAGAAAACTGATACAAGATTTTTGCTATTTGTTCGTAGTTGCCTGAACTGTATTTTTCATGTGGGTACTTCACAAGAACTTGAGCAAAGTCTTCCATATGAATGCGTTGATTGTCACGTCGATCAAATCGCTTTATGGCGAAAGCTAATTTTTCATCAGGAAGATTGATTTGAGGAAGATTGTCTAATTGGTCTATCTCGACCAATTTTATTTCAGGAATATCAACGCCAATGAGAGAGGCGAGAGTCATGGCTGTGAACTCGTTGGCGGGCACTTCTTTGTGTTTAGTAGAAGGTGTTTTCACAATCCAATCGCCAAGCACATTGTCTTTCGAAAGATTATATCGACCGTCTTTTTCCTTCATGGAAAACTTCATCTGAACGCCTGCCAAGGAGAATTTGTTTTCTTGGCTGATTTTGTCGAATTTAACCGCTTTTACTTGGCCATGAGATGAGAATAAATGTAGAGGAACATCTTCTGGCTCCATCGGTTCAGCGACTAATGCACCCGGTAAATCCATACCCAGATAAGACAAAATATGGAACTCATTATCAACATGGGTTTTGAGCCCTTGAGCGATCAGTTCTCGCAATGAACCTTCAGGCAATAGATTGGACAGAATAGGGTGCAGGCGTTGGTTGGTCGCCCATGGCTCAGATAGCATTTTATTGGCACGTGGGAAATTTGGATGTGTGGTTAAGCTAAAAGTGGGGCGCGCTATATTAGATTGAAAGCTTTCAGCAAAATGTAAAACATTACGTCCATTCTTTGCCCCTGCCAAATACCCCACTAGATGGCCATGTAACGTCAACTTAAGAACACTAATTTCCGTTGTCATTTTCGTCTCCATCTTCTAGTAATCCTTTCCATGGATCATCCGATAGTTTTTTTTGTTCATCAGAATGATCAGGCTGTTTGTGCGGTAAAGATGTGTTGTTACCATCACTTTCAAGAACCGCTAAAACAGCATTCAGCTTTTCTTTTGGAATCAGCATGACGTCGCTATTTAGACCTTGGGCAATCAGTTCAAGCGTATCGAGTCTTGGGTTGCCCTTTGCTTCAAGCCGCTGGTATTGCTGCCTAGAAATACCAATACGCATTAGCATGTCATTCTGCTTGAGTTTCAGTGCTAAACGGCGATGTTTGATTTGCTGTAGTAGATTTATCATAAGGAAACTAATAAGTTGCTTTTTAATATATAGAAACATATTAGTTGCTATTTTGGTTTAAGGCAACTAAAGAGTTTCTTTTTCGGGCTTGATGATTAGTGTAAGTGGCATAGAGATAGCCGTTGATAATTCAAATAGCCTACCTATTCAAATCATGGTGTGATTTGAATATTGCGGATAATCTCATCACCACCTTTATGAAGACTAAGCTGGTGAAAGTTGCTAAGGGGAAATTGAGCGTGAAAGCGGGGTGGTCTTGAGCAAATTATTTTATGAAGTGGTCCACAAAATATAACGATTAAGGTGTTTTTTCTGTAGATCTCTTGTGATGGTATAAATCTATTTTTTACGAGTCAAAGTAACGAAAACACCCATACCTCCTTAATGAGGAGAGATTGGGCGCCACAAAAGGTCAGTATTTCTTTTACTATTTTTGTTATCCTGCTTTTCATGGAAATCATTTATAGGATGTAAGATGCTTGGTCGAGTTACTTTGCTTGTTTTTCTATCGTTATTCAGCCGAATTTTATTCGCTGAAGTGCTTGTCTTCCCAGAAATCGATGGTGCTATTTTTCCTCAGTTAAGCCGAGAGGAAATGGCGTTGATGGAAAGGGAAGACTTGAAAAAGTTAAGTGCGGATAATTTGCATACTGCCTCTGGGATCTCTTCCTTTATCCAGTTAGTCACTGGCGAAAAAGTGAAAGCACCACACATAACAATCGCTTTTACTAAGCAGGATTATATCGATAATATTTTGAGTCTTGATAGGTGGCTGCTAAAGAACATTGATAAGTCCAATGACGCGAGAGCGGTTTCTTTGGTTAAAAAAGACCCTGTTCGAATAATGATTTCCGATATTGTTGTTTCTGAGGGAGGAGCCTCTTGTGAAGCTCGACCTATTACTGAGACTTTGTACGTTGGCGACGTACACAAATTTGAAGTGGGTTGTGAGTTAGACCGAAAACGAGACAACGTTCTACAGGCCAGTTTTCTATTGAGTTATTCTGCTAATTATTCTTTTCGCACGATAGGTCGTCAATTACAGGCTATTGATATTTTTGCTAGTGAGCCTCGGTCTTTCCTGCATACATTCGAAGGCAATACTTCCGTTAAAATGAAGGTTACCTATAAGCCAATATGACTTTTGAGTGAGAGGTTTTTTTTATGGCTTCTAGAGAAGGACAAGACATTGTGCGGGGAGAAGGTTCGAAACCTACATGGCTTGATTAAAGGGCATCGAGCCTTACTTTTGTTATCATTCGATATCATGAATGCATGAGTTCAATATTAAGGTCTTGATCAATATCAACTTACTGATAGTTTAGTAATTAATAAAAATAACACACAGCTAGTCAGTGGATGTATCTATGATTGATCGCTTGCACGAGAAAGGCGTTAGTGCCTTGTCAAAATTCAAAGTTCCTCACTTATCTCTTGGTGTCGTTGCTGCTTCGCTATTAAGTGCATCAGCAATGGCCCAAACAGAGACCACTTATAATACGGCTCATTCAAACGACGAGACTCGCCCTAATATTCTATTGATTATGGCAGATGATTTGGGGTATTCCGATTTAAGTGCCTATGGCAGTGAAATACACACTCCAAATATTGATGCGTTAGCGACTCAGGGGCGTATTTTAACCAATTTCCACACTTCGGCGGTATGTTCGCCTACTCGAGCAAGTCTGATGACAGGCGTTGATCATCATTTAGCGGGTATCGGTAATATGGGGGAAGTAGTTGGCATAAATATCATTAAAGATAATCCGATTACTGCACCTTGGGGGAAATCTAATACTTATGATTTTGATAACATTCCAGAAGGATATCGTGGTCATTTAAGTGAGAAGACTGTCACAATGCCAGAGTTGTTATCCGATGCTGGTTATCATACTTATATGGTTGGAAAGTGGCATTTGGCATACGATGTTAAGGCGCCAGATAAAGATCATAAAACTTGGTACAGAATAAATAAAAGCGCTTTGCCATATGCGCGTGGGTTTGATAAATCATTTATATTGGTAAATGGAGGAGGATCGCATTTTGCTCCATCTAGTCCACCGACACCGCTAGACATCACTATGTATGCGGAAGATGATCGAGTGTTTCCATCTAAAATGCTGCCTAAAGATTTCTATTCTACAGAGTTTTATACCAATAAATTAATAAGCTACATAGATTCAAACTTGAAAGACGGTAGGCCTTTTTTTGCTTATGCTGCTTATACGGCACCCCATTGGCCATTACAGGCACCTCAAGCAGATATTGACGCACAAAAAGGGCGCTACGATGCAGGTTACGATGTTATCAAGCAGCAGCGTTTGGCTAGAATGAAACGCCTTGGTCTAATTGACAATGTAATGTTACCGGCTAAAGAGTCTCTTGGTGAAAAACATTGGAATGAGTTGAATGCCGAAGAAAAGTTAATAGAAGCTAAATCCATGGAGATTTACGCTGCGATGGTAAGTAATTTAGACCGACATGTTGGTCGGTTGGTTTCGCATTTGAAGGAAATAGGTGAGTATGACAATACTATTATTGCCTTTATGTCAGACAACGGTGCTGAGGGGGCAGCGGCGTTTATGCCTCGAATTCCTGGAACTAAGGTAGATAACTCATTAGAGAATATGGGTAAACCCGGCTCTGTTGTCGCTTATGGCTCTCGTTGGGCTGAGGTGGGTTCTGCACCTTTCCGTTTGTTTAAAGGTTTTACTGGGGCAGAAGGAGGAACTGCCTCTCCACTAATAATTAAGCTGAATGCCCAGAAAGAACAAAGGCCGACATCGTCTGCTCGTGTTCAAGTAACGGATATGCTGCCTACCTTTTTGGAAGCGGCGGGCGTTGAGATGCCTAAATCAACTTATCAAGGTAAAGCTATTTATTCCCCAGAAGGCGTTTCTTTGCTAACAGCTTTACAGCAACCTCAAGCTTTTTCAATAGTTCACCCTGAAGGAACTGTTTTGGCGGATGAGTTGATGGGGGCAAGTTATGTTGTTCGTGATAATTGGAAGTTGAGTCAGCAAGCCACGATGAGTAAAACGCCAGTATTTAGGAAAGATGTACCTTGGGCACTTTACGATTTGTCGAAAGATCGTGGTGAAACTCTGGATTTATCGGCCCAACACCCAGAGCTTGTACGAGAGCTGAAAGGTGAGTTTGAAGAGTATATTCGACAAAATAATGTTATTGAGCATGCAGCGTCCTACAGTGGTCGATAAGTTCTGAAGTGACGACTGATGCAGTATTTAAGCTTATAGCTGCTTCAGTCGTATGTTTTTATTGAAGGCGGTGTTATGAATCAGATTGTAGATCGAATTAATCACTTTGGGGTGATGGCTAAGCCAAGTGGCTCGGTCTGTAATATTGACTGTACTTATTGCTTCTATCTGGAAAAAGAGAACCTTTATCCAGATAGAAAAAAACAGTGGCGTATGAATGATACGACATTGGAAAATTACATTCGTGATCAGATACAGTCACAAAAAGGTGATGTTATTGAGTTTGTTTGGCAGGGAGGTGAGCCTACTCTTCTGGGCTTAGACTTCTTCCGTCAGGCTGTGACCTTTCAAGAGCAGTATAAAGGACGGAAAACGGTTACTAATGCTTTACAAACTAATGCTACTTTGCTGGATAAGGAATGGGCTTTATTTTTCAACAAGCATCATTTTTTAATTGGAGTTTCTATAGATGGTGATCGCATAAGTAATGACACTTATCGCCTTTCCCGAAAGGGCAAGAGTACCTTCGATGATACGCTAAAAGGGGTTGAGCTGCTGAAAAAGCATAACGTGGATTTTAATACGTTAACCGTGGTCAATGCTGAAAATGTGAGACGTCCCTTAAATGTCTATGCTTTCTTAAAGCGTATAGGCAGTCAATATATGCAATTCATTCCATTGGTTGAACGTAAAGCCATTGTGCCTGATCGCGACGGTTTGATATTAATACAGCCTACTTTTGAAGGTGAATCAAATCTTGCTGAATGGTCAGTTCAAGCAAAAGCATACGGTAAATTCTTGAATACTATTTTTGATTATTGGATTCAAAACGATTTAGGAAAAGTTTTTGTGATGAATTTTGAGCAAACCATGAGCCAATTAGTTGGTCGGCCTGGTTCGTGTGTTTTTAATGAAACGTGTGGTAGCAGTGTCGCAATGGAATCTAATGGGGATGTTTATTCCTGTGATCATTACGTATACCCAGAGCATAAGCTGGGCAACATTAATGAAACCTCTTTGATTGATTTAGTTAATTTGCCGCAAAATCGTAAGTTTGGTCAAGATAAACGAGATAACATTAGTGTTGATTGTTTGCAGTGTGAGGTGCGTTCTGTATGTCATGGTGGGTGTCCAAAACATCGGTTTGAACCATCCAGTGACGGTTTGTTAAATCGCAATTATCTATGTGATGGGTTTAAATCGCATTTTTCTCATGCTGTACCAAAAATGTTGGAAACCATGAGATTATTGAATCATCAGTTGCCCATGAAAAAAGTTAAGCAAGAGATAAAGGGAAGATTTTATTCATAGCATAAAACGGTCCGAAAGGTCTTTTTTCTTTCTACTTAGTAGTGTATCGAGTAGAAAGAAAAAATCCAAAAAACAAGCATATAGGTGTCATTCTATACTAGTTAATTTGAATTGTTTGGGCCAATCGCGGTAGTTAAATACTTGGCCTTCTTTACGAATGCGGGCGATTTCGGATAGGTCTACAGTGGCGTACACCCAGCCTGCTTCGTTATCTTTGCCTTCTGCCAAAATGCCATTATCAGGAAAGCCATAATCCACTGGAGTGTAAATACTGGCGCGTCCTGTATTGACGTCTACCGCTTCTGACCAAGGCGCGTTGCCAATGGTTGGGGATTGCACCACGTAGCATTGGTTTTCTAAAGCGCGGGCTTGGCAGCCAATGCGCACTCGGTGAAAGCCTGCTTGAGTATCGGTGCAACTTGGCACCAATAGTAAATCAGCGCCTGCTGCGACTTGTCGATTAGCGATCATGGGAAATTCTGAGTCGTAGCATATATGAATGCCGATTCGACCAAGGTCAGTATCAATGACTTTAATCTCTTTGCCACCACTGATGTGCCATTGTTCATTTTCAAAACGCGTCATCATTAGTTTATCTTGATAATCAATCAGGCTTTTAGGACCAAATAGGTTCGCGCGATTTAGAAAACGTCCGTCTTGTTGTTCTGTTGGGAAGCTGCTGGCAAGAATCAATACATTGTGACGCTTTGCCAGTTCAGTATGTAGATCATGCCATTTAGCCAATAAAGTTTGCATGGCATGAAGCTGTTTCTGCAAGTCACTATAAACGGCTTTGCCAAACAGCGAGGCCAATTCCATGCTGCCGTATTCTGGGAAGACCAAAAGTTTAGCGTCTTGCTGAGCGGCATTGGTTACCCAGCGGTCTAGTTTTTCAGCAAACTCTTCCCATTGTGTGAAAAAGCCAATGTCGTATTGTGCCGTCGCCAGTTTAAATGCGCTCATATTATGTTATCTCGCTCATAGCAAGGACTTCA
The DNA here is from genome assembly GCF_005222245.1 of Marinomonas sp. FW-1. Lineage (NCBI taxonomy): Bacteria > Pseudomonadati > Pseudomonadota > Gammaproteobacteria > Oceanospirillales > Oceanospirillaceae > Marinomonas > Marinomonas sp. FW-1. The sequence goes on from NZ_CP025987.1 coordinate 1,234,565, forward strand.
TCCAAAAGGTCATGGGTTTAAGGGATTCTTCTTGTTCGCCAATTTCTTTCCAACTGAAATGAGTCGCGAGCTCTGGGCGCTTTTCATATCCACGATTACGCCAGAATTGATCCAGCGGTTGGTAATCAGCGGGGCGTGATGGGTGATCGTCTGGACGTTGTACGCCACAGAAGCAGGCGTACTTTATGCCTTCAAGGTTTTTAGCATGCTCTTCGCGATGATCGAAGAAGGCCACACCGGCACCTTGGCCGCGATACTCAGGTAAAAGTACCGATTCACCACAATAGAAAATGTCATCAAGGTTGTAACCGGCGTTGATAAAGGGCTGTGTTACTTCGTCGGTTTCATGGCGTAGTGGCAAACCGGTTGAAGCTCCAACAATTTTATTGCCATCAAAAGCCAAGACGATCACGCTATTGGGCGCTTCAATATAGGTTTGAAGGTAGCGTGCTTCGTAGTGTGTATCGCCATCATAAAGATAGGGGAAGTCACGGAACACGCGCATACGTAGTTGAGCCAGTTCATCAATGTACTGGTTCAAGGAAGGGCCAGATAAACGTTGGAATGTCAGCATAAGGGGGCGCTCTACGGTTTATCAGTTATTCATCAGTAAGCGTATTTTACGCGGATACTTGTGCGATCCAGTCTTCTAAGTTGTAGTAATTCGTGACGCGTGCCACTTTACCGTCGCGAATATCGAAGAAAGCGCCAGCCGGTAGTGTATAAGTTTGGCCGTTTGCTTCTGGCAAACCTTCGTCGGTGGCGATGTATTCACCCAATACCGTAAACTCAACCGCAGCACGATCGCCCGCAGGGTTGGACATAACAACGATATCAGTAATGGTTTCCTTGTAGTTTGTGTTCATGCGCTCCATGAAACGAGCAAAGGTTGCTTTGCCTACTTCGCGGTTGCCTTGGTTGATATCGTGAATGACATCCTCGGTTAGCAAAGACAGAAAGGTGTCCATGTCTTGAGCATTGAAAGCATCGTAGTATGCGTGCAGTAGTTCAACGGTAGTCTGACTCATGGCAAAGGCTCCTAAACATAAAAAAAGCAAAGGCAGAATGTTAATTATTTACGGAGCGTCGAGAAAGGTTTTTTTAAGGGATTAGCAAAAACAAGCAATTGCCTGTCGTCTGTGTAGGTTATTGTCGGTGATAAGCAACTGAGTGGTGTAGTTTGCTGATTAAAAAGTGACACTAAGGTGTATAAATCTGACTGCTTCGGGTAATGTTTTAGTGGAACGATGACTTGAGCAGGAAAATGATATGAGCATAGAGAAATCAAACGACGGTGTTTGTGAAGCGATTGAGACTATTATCAAGCCGCGAGAAAAGGACCTTGGTGAGTTTTCGGTAAGACGGACGTTGCCAACAACACAGCGTAAAACGGTTGGTCCATGGATTTTCTTTGATCATATGGGGCCAGCGAATTTTTCGGCGGGTTCCGGTGTTAATGTTCGCCCACATCCACACATCAATTTAGCAACAGTGACTTACCTGTTTGAAGGGGAGATATTACATCGAGACTCTTTGGGTAGTTACGCCACGATTACGCCAGGCGATATCAATTTAATGGTGGCTGGCAAAGGCATTACTCACTCGGAACGAGAACGCCCTGAGGTGAAGAATGTTCCTCATACATTGCATGGTTTGCAGTTATGGCTGGCTTTGCCTGAGAAAGATGAAGAAATCGAGCCAGCTTTTTATCATTACCCTGCGGCCAGTATCCCTTCTATAACAGTTGAAGGTGTACCGATTAGGGTTCTAATGGGAAGCGCTTATGGAGTGACGTCGCCTGTAAAAACCTATGCTGAAACCTTGTATGTCGAAGCGCACATGCAAGCGGGACAACGTTTAACCTTACCGAATACAGAAGAACGCGCCATTTATGTGGTGAAGGGCGGTTTAAAAATAAAAGAAACTGTGATCCCTGAGTTTTCCATGGTGATCTTGTCCGCCGCTGATGAGGTGGTTATTGACGCTACAGCGGGTTCGAGAATCGCATTTATTGGCGGTGAAAAAATAGGTAAGCGCTTTATCGAATGGAATTTTATTTCCAGTCGTAAAGAGCGTGTAGAACAGGCGAAACGAGACTGGCAGGCAGGGGTGTTTCCAAAAGTTATTGGCGATGAGGACGAGTTTATTCCGTTACCATAAAAACATGTTTAACCATTTTATCGAGGGAATACCATGACGATTCATTTAGAAAAAAATGAGACTGGTCGTTACCGACAAACGATTCGTATAGACCAGCACAGTATTTTTTCCGATGCCGCTGTTGCCTTGGGTGGAGAGGATAGCGCACCAGACCCTCATGATTTTTATGATGCTTCATTAGCAGCATGCAAAGCGATGACTTTGCTGATGTATGCCCAACGAAAAAAAATAGCATTAACCAGTGTGGATATCGATATTGAGCGAGATAACAGTCGTGAAGGCAAAGGTATTTATGTGCTTAATGTCAGCCTTACATTAAACGGTGATTTAACCGATGAGCAGCGTCAAAGCTTAGGGGTTATTGCAGATAAATGTCCTATTCATAAATTGATGACGTCAGTTAGTACGGAAATTAATACCCTAGTCCGTTAGTAAATGTCTGATTCTATGCCCGTTTTAAGTTTGGATTTGTGAGTTTTAACGAGCTGGATCTTGGCGATAAAATTGGCACAGTAATCTGTAGACATCGGGCATTTCTTTTTTCATCATTTTAGGGGCTTCAAAAAAGGTCTCACTGCATACCGCGAAAAACTCGGCTGGATTGGTGAGAGCATATTCGTCTAGAGGTAGGTGTTTATGATGTTGCCAGTCATTTTGAAGGCGCTGGAATGCTTCGGATAATATGCCGTGCCATTCTCCAGGTTTCATATCTGGGTGCATTGGCGGTGTGACATTGGCGCCATCTCGAAGCATGTCTAGCTTGTGGGCAAATTCATGAATGACCACATTACTGGCTTTGCCGTGACGGGCATGATCGCCTGTTTCTAGAATAGACTTCCACGACAAAATCAGTGGACCCCTCAGCCATGCCTCACCGCTTAATCCTCGACCTTCTGTATGTACGACACCATCTTCACTTTGATAAGGATGGTTGGCGATAAAGTCACTTTCGTACAAAATGATGGTTTTGCAGTGGTCGTACCAATCTAAGCCGAGATGTAAAATGGGCACGCATGACATGGTGGCAAGCCTCAGGCACATGGCTTCAGTGAATTGAAATTCGGCACCAGGAATGACACCTTTACGAGCAAGGAAATGAAAACTCATCTCTCGAAGTGTGTCACGTTCTGTGCCTTGATAACGATCCATAACTGGCCAGTCAGCAATGGCGGATTCCCATTGTTCTACAGTAAATCCCATTGCTTTGATTCGCCTGTTTTCACACCAATTTTTTAGTTTTTTGAACATGGTTTTATCTCTACTGGATTCGAAAGTTTTTGTAATATGTTGTTCAATAACAGTCATGTAAGTGTCTTTTTATCACTCTTTAATGGGGCTAAAAGCTATTTTTAGTGATCATGAATAACAATAAACTTCCTTAGGCACAATCTATCCTTAATTCTTATGAATTCCTCCGACTTTGCTGGCTTAATCTCTTGTGAGTTTACTTATATCATAAGTGTCAAATTTATGACGTCATCCTTATGTTGAGGATTGGTTGAATCCAATTAGGCAACGAGAGAGCTTCTTTTGAAATTATTTTATCCTTCTTTATCTAATATGCGCGCCAATTCATTTTGGCTAATAAAACGATCTTTATTAACGTCTCTATTAATCAATTTAATAGGGTATGCACAAGCAGAAGAATCTGATGTGAAGGTAGACTCTGTTCCTGTGGCTAAAAACGTTCAATTAGAGCAAGAGTCAAAAGGGTATGCTTTTTCAAATCAAACGGTGATCGATCTGGCGAAAGAGTTGGCTCAATCTCCAATGAAGCCAGCCGAGAAGGCACCGCAGACCTTGACTGATATGAATTATTCTACTTACCGACAAATTAACTTTCAGCAGAACCAAGCGGTATGGGGAAACACGCCAACGAAATTTTCAGTCCAGCTATTTGCTCCAGGCTTTATTTTTAAAGATTTAGTATCTATTGATGTCGTTGAAAACGGTCGTGCTTTTCCATTGAGCGTATCGTCAGATTCTTTTACTACACCGAATGCTGAAATAAGTAAGCTTATTTCGCAGGTGGGGAAATACGCTGGTTTACGTTTGCATTACCCGATAAATGCCGCCGATATGAATGATGAATTTATTGTCTTTCAAGGAGCGAGTTATTTTCGAGCTATATCCAAAGGGCAATCCTATGGTTTGTCGGCGCGTGGTTTAGCAGTGGATGTGGCTGAGCCTAAGGGCGAAGAGTTCCCTATGTTTAAACAGTTTTGGATTGAGCGCCCATCGTCTAGTCAGGATGCCATTGTTGTTCATGCATTACTGGACAGCAAAAGTGTTACAGGCGCTTATCGATTTGGTATTTACCCAGGAAAGCCGACTCGTGTTGATGTGAAAGCGACCCTGTTTCCACGAGTAGACCTAAAGAATGTGGGCGTCGCACCACTGACTTCTATGTTTATGTACAACAACTCGCTTGATGGTCCAGAGACTCCAGATTACCGTCCTGCCGTTCATGACTCCGAAGGTCTGCAAATCTTAACGGGTAAAGGCGAAATGGTTTGGCGTCCATTAAACAATCCTAAATCATTGCAAGTCAGTGCTTTCAGTGATGATTCTCCAAAAGGCTTTGGATTGATCCAGCGTCATCGTAGATTTGAGGACTATCAAGATCTAGAGGCCAGCTATCATACACGTCCTTCTGCTTGGATTAAGCCTCTGAATGACTGGGGTAAAGGCCATGTCGCGTTAGTTGAAATTCCTTCAAACGCAGAAACAAATGACAATATTGTTGCCTACTGGCAACCTGAAAAGGGTTTGAAGAAAGGTGAATCTTATACTTATAAGTATTTAATGACTTGGTCTAATGACACACCTGTTGCAATGGATTCTCCTCGAATCGTTCGCAGTGCTAAAGGGGTGAAGTTGTTCAAAACGAATCCTGAAGTGGTGATCGATTTTAATAAGATGTCGGATGTAAATGTCGATGATCTTACGGTCGATGCCAGCATAAGTAATGGGAAAATTCTTGAAACCATTTTGGTCAAGAACCCACACAATAACGGTGTTCGCGTGTATGTATCTTTCGACCCTGAAGATGCTGCTTTGTCAGAATTGAGAGTCCAGCTGAAACAAGATGATGTCGCTGTTGCGCCGACTTGGTTATATCGTTGGATAAAGGAATAATTATGTTGTTAAAGGACAGTGTTGCTAAACAAGCATTGCCAAAGGTATCCCCTTTGACGATGCCGCGTCATACCGTTAACGAAGAATCTAAAGCTCGTAAAAATAGATTGCAGAGCTTTGCAGTTACGACATTTTTTTCTCGTTTGTTTGTATTAATTGGCACGGTCGGTTTGTCTTGGTATGGGGCAACCGAGATGTACGATGTGTTAAATACCAATGCCATTGCGGGTTTGCAGTGGGCTTTTTTAGTTTTATTTTGTATCAACTTTACGTGGATTTCATTTGCATTTTCACAGGCGACACTTGGGTTGATCTTCCAGATTTGGCCCTTTTCTAAAGCTCGTAAAGAGCAAGATGTTGATGGCGTTACGGCTATCTTGTTGCCAGTATATAACGAAGACCCTTTACGCATTCGAGCGAATATTCAAGCAATGCATGAAGACTTGGTCAAACAAGCACCGGGCAAATTTGCGTTCTTTATTTTAAGTGATACTAATAGAGCGGATGCTTGGATTGCTGAGGAACAAGCGTTTCGTCCGCTGCTAAATGACGATGACTCGGCGTGTCCTATCTATTACCGTCGTCGTTACAATAATGCTGAACGAAAAGCAGGTAACATTGCAGAATGGGTGACAGGTTACGGTGGCGATTATGAATGCATGATTGTACTGGACGCCGACAGTTTGATGGGAGCGGATTGTTTGATTTCACTTACTCGTCGTATGGCAGCTGAGCCAGGGGTAGGTCTGATTCAAACTTTGCCAACCATTATCCGTGCGAACACTCTGTATAGTCGTATTCAGCAATTTGCTAACCATTGTTTCGGTCCCATTTATGCGTCTGGCTTAGCGGCGTGGCATGGTTATTCTTCTAACTTTTGGGGACATAATGCCATTATCCGTACCAAGGCCTTTGCTGATGCCTGCGGTTTGCCGGTATTAGAAGGTAAGGCACCTTTTGGTGGTCATGTAATGAGCCATGACTTTATGGAAGCCGCGCTGTTACGCCGTGCAGGTTGGGGTGTGCGTTTTGATACGGATTTAAAAGCGTCATACGAAGAAGCGCCGCCATCGCTGGTGGATGTGATTGTTCGAGATCGTCGCTGGTGTCAGGGTAACTTGCAACATAAGGCGTTTGTCTTTGCTAAAGGCTTTCATTTTGCCACACGTTTGCATTTAATCTCTGGGATCATGTCTTATCTTAGTGCTGTTTTCTGGCTGCTGTTAATCGTTGTTGGTTTTGCTTTGGCAGTTCAGGCGTACTTTGTTCGCCCTGAGTATTTTGCCAATCCATCACTGTTTCCGACTTGGCCAGTATTTGACTTCGAAAAAGCGCGCTCATTATTTGTTTTGTCGATGGCGTTGGTGTTAGCGCCTAAAGTCTATGGTTGGTTGGCTGCTATGTTGAACTTCCGCCGCTGCATGCAATTTGGTGGGCCAATCTTGCTGACATTGAGTACGTTGGTAGAGACCATTTTGTCAGCGTTGTATGCGCCTATTCTGATGTTGTCTCAGTTCCAAGTTGTATACGACGTGTTTAAAGGTCGCGACAGTGGTTGGAAACCACAATCCCGTGATGATGGCGCTACTTCATGGAAAGTCGCAGCACGTGCTCACTGTAGCCATACTTTGCTAGGTATTGGTTTAGCGGGCGGTGCTTTGTTCTTAAGTAAAGAGCTGTTTTATTGGTCTTTGCCTATCAGCTTCGGTCTGATTCTATCTATTCCATTGTCATGGCTAAGTGGTGGCGCTAAGCGTGGTAACGTGATTCATTACTTAGGGTTGATGCGTGCGCCAGAAGAAAAACGTCCGCACCCCATTATTACTATGCAGAGCCGCTACGACGAAGCGCAAAGCGAACTTAACTTTGATAGTGCTTCCTCTTCTTTGAAGCGTTTGTCATCTGATGCTGCGTTGTTTTATTGGCACCTTGCTCAAATGCCAGAAGATGAGCCAAATAAAGAGTTTTGTCGTGATTGGATTTGCGCGGAATGGCAGATTATCAACAGCGATAATATTCAAAGCCTTCTTGATCATCTTAACGAAAAAGAATGCCTTGCCATCTTGCAACACCGAGAGCTTATGGCGGCAATGGAAAAATATTTGCCAGAAAATAAGCAGCTTAATGAGCAGACAGAAGAGTTTGTGTTGGCTTAGTTTTATTATTATGTTTGTTTAACCTTGATGTAATGAAAAAAGGGGAATTCACTTAACAGGAATTCCCCTTTTTTTATGTGTTTATGTTAGTTACGTGGCTAGCTTCTAGAATAACCACCGGGGTTGTTGCTCCGATAGTTTCGGGTTTTACCATGCTCAGCCGCTTTCTTTGCCTGCTTTTCTCGTACGCGTTCTGCATCTTCAAAACTCAATTCAGCTGGCTCACGGGGTGTCTGGCCTTCTGGAATGATACGTTTCCGCGGTGGCAGTTCAAACTGCTCCGATGACACACGTGGTAAGTTTTTAAATTTATACAGATAGAAAACTTCTACTTTCTCCCGTGCCCATTCAGTCTTCTTGAGAAATTTCACGCTGGATTCAATGCTGGGGTTAGTTTTGAAGCAGTTGATATTCAAGTAAGCGTACAGGATCTCAAAACCGTAGTGATCAACTAGTTGGGTGAGCAGTTCTTGTAAACCCAAACCGTGTAGTGGATTGTTTTCATAGTTGATCTCGTCGTTCATAAGAGTGTCCGGTAATAAGTCGAATAATTGAAAAGGCATTATAAAGCGTCATCATACCTGTGACGGCTTAGACAATATACTAAAGGCTGTCTTTGCCGTTGTAGAAATGCTTATAAGTGCCCAGACCTGATGGTTTTCATAAATGCCTTTAAAGTGAACGCGATATTCAGACATAACTGTTAATATTAGTGATATAAAAGGCTTAGTTATCAATAGGTGGGAGGTAATGGATCACATGGATAAGCAGCATCCCCAAATACTTCTAACGGCAAGTGAAATGGGTGAGGCCGATAAAGCGGCGGTTCAGGCCGGAGTGCCTGCTATGGAACTGATGGCTGCGGCTGGCAAAGCAGTGGCCGATGCTGTGCTTGAACGATGGTCCAGATGTCGAGTGTTAGTGCTCTGTGGACCAGGCAACAACGGTGGTGATGGTTTTGTTGTTGCTCAATTTTTGCTCTCTGCTGGGTGGCCTGTGCGGCTGGCGTTTTGGGGTTCTGTTGAAAAATTATCCGCTGAAGCGGCGTATTTTTACCAAGCCTGGCAGGGTGAGATAGAAGCGTTTGCAACGGATTTGTTAGATCAAACCGATTTGGTGATCGACGCTATGTTTGGGGCGGGTTTAACTCGGTCTCTGGAGGGTAAACCTCGCGATATGGTGGATGCCATTATCAAGCGTAAAATGCCTGTGTGTGCGATTGATGTTCCTAGTGGCGTTGATGGTACAACAGGTGCGGCATTTGGATTGGTTGCACCAGCAGAGTTAACGGTAACTTTCTTTCGTAAAAAGCCTGGTCATTTGTTGTTCCCTGGCCGTGGTTTGTGCGGCAAGCTTGTTGTTGCTGATATCGGCATTCCCGCTCCGGTATTGGACGAGTTGAACCTTCATACTTGGGAGAATAGTCCTGAGCTTTGGTATCGAGAGTACCCTTGGCCTCGCTTAGATGGACACAAATTTCATCGTGGACACGCTGTTGTGTTTGGCGGTGAAAATATGACAGGAGCGAGTCGTCTAACGGCCCGTGCCGCTATGAGAATGGGTGCAGGCCTAGTTACGCTGGCTGTGCCAATTAAAGTGTGGGCAATATATGCCACAGCGATGACTAGTGTGATGGTGACTAAGTTAGAGCAGAGTCAGGAAGCGGAAGACTTTGAAGAGTTATTACTCGATCCGCGTCACAATGCCATTATTGTCGGGCCCGGTGCAGGTTTGGCTGGATTCGAGCGAATACGTACGCGCAAAATTGTTCTGGCGGCGCTGGCGACGAACCGTCCTACTGTGTTAGATGCGGATGGTTTAAGTGCTTTTGCAGATGACCCTAAAATACTTTTCGAAGCGATTAATGGGCCCTGTGTTATGACGCCTCATGAAGGTGAGTTTGCTCGACTGTTCCCCGATATTAATGAAGAGCACGCTGGAGATAAATTAAGGCGAGCTCGGCTTGCTGCCAAATTAAGTGCTGCTGTCGTGATATTGAAAGGTGCGGATACAGTGATCGCTTCTCCTGATGGTCGAGCTATTATTAATTCCAATGCGCCTGCGGATCTGGCAACGGGCGGGTCAGGCGATGTTTTAGCTGGGTTTATAGTCGGATTGTTAGCGCAAGGTTTTGAACCATTTTATGCCGCAGCAGCGGCCGTTTGGATGCATGGTGAAGTGGCTTGTGAGGTTGGTGCTGGATTGATTGCCGAGGATTTACCTGATCATCTCCCCAAAGTTCTAACGGCATTCAAAAAGCAATATTACACTGACTAAGCGATGAGTATTCATCCATTATCGAATTAAAACGAAAAAGGCCTTGCCCTAATAACGTTTTTTAAACGTTTATGGGGCAAGGCCTTTTTAGAATCTAGTGTTCTAGATTGGTGGCTGAATTAGCTCACCATTTTGTGTGGGTCGATAACGAATTTCTTCGCTGCGCCACCATCGAAATCAGCGTAACCTTGTGGTGCTTGATCAAGTGAAATCATTTGTACGTTAACTGCTTTAGCAATGTCGATTTTATCGAACAAGATCGCTTGCATTAGCTGTCTGTGGTACTTCATTACAGGACATTGACCGGTGTGGAAAGAATGAGATTTCGCCCAGCCAAGACCAAAGCGCATGCTTAGGCTACCTTGTTTTGCGGCCTCATCAGTTGCACCTGGATCTTCCGTCACGTACAAACCTGGGATACCAATTTGTCCACCAGCACGCGTCATCTGCATCGCAGAGTTCAATACAACGGCAGGGGATTCTTGATGGTGGTTACACCCACAAGCATGTGCTTCAAAGCCTACGCAATCGACAAATGCGTCCACTTCACGATCACCAAGAATGGCTTCGATTTTATCTTGCATATCGCCTTCTTGAGTAAGGTCGATAGTTTCGCAACCGAAAGAACGAGCCTGGTTAAGGCGATCTTCCACCATGTCACCAACGATGACACAAGCCGCGCCAAGTAGGTGAGCGGATGCCGCTGCAGCTAGACCAACAGGGCCTGCACCAGCGATATAAACAGTAGAGCCTGGACCTACGCCTGCCGTAATACAGCCGTGGAAACCAGTAGGAAGAATGTCAGAAAGCAGTGTTAGATCTTGAATTTTTTCCAGTGCTTGATCGGCATCAGGGAATTTCAACAAGTTAAAGTCAGCGTATGGCACCATTACGTAATCAGCTTGACCACCAACCCAGCCACCCATGTCTACATAACCATAAGCTGCACCAGGGCGAGCAGGGTTAACATTTAAACAGATGCCTGTTTTACCTTCTTTACAGTTGCGGCAGCGGCCACATGCAATGTTGAAAGGAACAGAAACTAGGTCACCAACTTTGATGAATTCTACATCGCGGCCACATTCGATAACTTGGCCCGTGATTTCATGGCCTAGAACCAAACCACTCGGTGCAGTTGTACGGCCACGTACCATGTGTTGATCACTACCACAAATGTTTGTGGTGACAACTTTTAGGATAACACCGTGATCGCATCGGCGATTGCCAATAGCCAGCTCTGGGAAGGGTATAGCGTCCACTTTGACTGTGCCATTACCTTGGTAAATAACACCGCGATTTGCATGATTACTCATAACGACATCCTTTGTTTGAAGTTGTTTTTGTTTTTGTTTCTATGTCTGGTTATTTTGTCACCAGACATAAAAAGGATAGTTCCTTATGCGACATAAAGGCGTTCTGAAAACGACGGAAGCGCAATACTTCCTTATTTTGTTCCTAGTATGAACAAGATCCCATAGATAAATATCAATTAACACATCGAGCATCCTTGCAGCTGCCACAGATAGGGGGATGTTTAAAAATCACTCATTATCCATGTTGATCGCGGCTTGCTTTAATGTGTTTCTAAGCCAAATCAAGCCTTCATCGTTGTTACGATATTGATGCCATTGCATGCACTGTTGCATTGGAGGAACAGCAAAGGGCAGAGGTAGAATTTTCAGTGGCCATACTTTAGCCATTTTTTTGGCTAGTCTTGCATGTATGGTGGCAATATTTTCTGATCCAATTACCAAGGCTGGTAGAGACGCAAAACTGAATGTTGTCGCGATCAGACGTCGTTTTATGCCATATTTTTGCGCGAAAATCGTCTCAAAGAAATCTTTTTTAATGCCTGCAGGGCGCATCAAAACATGACCCGCTTCTGCGTATTTTTCTATGCTTAATTCACCTTGTGCAATCTGGCTATGAGCCCAAACGACACAGACAAACTCCTCCTCATAAAGGACTTCACTCGGATGTTCTGTAGACATGAAATCAGACGGGATAATAAGTAAGTCGGCTTTGCCTTGTTCGAGTTGAGCGTGTGGGTTATCGACTTGTGCTAAAAACTGAAAGCGTGCGCTGCTTTTTTCTTTACCGACAATTTCTAAGGCATGAGGGACAAGTACTGTTTGAGTGTAGTCCGAGCAAAAGAAACTAAAAATACGGTCTGTAGCTTGGGCATTGAAGCTGGGTTGAACCAAGATTGTGCTTTCAATGTTATTTAAAGCATTACGAACTTGAACCTTTAAATTTTCTCCCAACGGCGTAATGACCATTTTACGTCCAATCTGGGTTAACAAATCATCCTGAAAATATTCTCGTAAACGTGACAAGGAATTACTAAGAGCCGATGGGCTCATATTGAGCTTTTCCGCTCCTCTAGTAATGCTTTGCTCTATCAACAATGTATCCAGCGCAACTAATAAATTTAAATCCAGTTTCTTAAAACGCATGAGTTACCCCTATTAAATTATTTTTATTATTTTAGACCCTCATATAGCTGCTTTTGTTAGCCTGAGTGATGCTCACAATTTTGTGAACAGGTCTTAAGTGATTATTCGATGATATCGAATGGTTGATTTAGTTTAAAGGGTTTTTCTGAAAGGTTGCACTCATTTACATTGTTTCTGTTCTCAGGATAAAAATAAACTAAATGAGGAAAAATCAATGTCTGCACTTCATTCCATCCAGTATCGAGATGTCGATGCTTTTCAATCTATCGGCATGAATTTCCCAATACGATTCAAAGTGTTTCGGTTTCACATGGCTGCTTCTCTTGACGCTTTATCACCCGAAATTTGTGATTACCTGATTTAGGTAAACAGCCCTTCATTTATTTTTTGCAGCCGAGTGTTGATAACGACCTCGTGAATTTTTGTCCTTAGATATCTGTTTTTACAAAGATTATTTAAACAATAAACCTTAGCCGGCTGGCTTATAGAACAATTTGGAGAACTTATGTTTCGTTATTTCCCTACCAATTATCCATGGGATCTTTCTATCAATCTTGCGCTAGAAATGGGCGCACGGATTGGTGAAATTGAAGAAATGTGTGCACCACTGCAAGAAGCAGCAAAAGCGAAAGATGCGGCTGGCTCTAAAGCTTTCCGTGAAAGCTGGGAGCGCATGGCGGACAAATTGTGTGAGCTAGCAAAAGAGGATGAGGCACGTGGCCGCCTGATCTCTGCTGGCGACAAATACGGTCGCGCAGCAACCTATTACTCAACAGCAGAACGTCTTCAGGGTCACGGTTCAGAAGGACGTATGGCGTTATATCAACGTTTTTTAGAGGTGTTTAACCTTGGGCTGAAATTGGCTAATGAAAATTGTGAACGCGTTGAGATTCCATATGAAGGCAAGCACCTTTCTGCTTTATATGTACGAGCTGAAGGTGTGCAAGGTAAAGCGCCAGTGCTTGTACAAGTGAATGGCTTGGACTCCACAAAAGAAATGAAATACCGCGTTGGATTGCCCCGCTGGTTAGCGCAACGTGGTGTGTCGTCTTTGATCGTTGATCAACCAGGTACAGGTGAGGCGATCCGTCTACAAGGTTTTACGGCTCGTTATGACAGCGAACATTGGGCTAGCCGAGTAGTAGATTGGTTAGAAACTCGCGAAGAAATTGATGCAAAACGAATTGGTATGGAAGGTGTGTCACTAGGTGGCTATTACTGTCCTCGTGCGGTGGCATTTGAGCCAAGGTTTGCTTGTGGTGTGGTCTGGGGGGCGAACCATGACTGGCGAGATGTACAAAAACGTCGTTTAGAAAAAGAAGGCAGTTTTCCTGTCCCTCATTATTGGGAGCACGTTCGCTGGGTTTGGGGTGCCAAAGACATGGATGAGTTTATGGAGATCGCTGAGAAGGTTCATTTAGATGGTGTACTGGATCGTATCAAGGTGCCATTCCTTGTCACTCACGGTGAAAAAGACTCACAAATTCCATTGAAATGGGCGCACCGTACGTATGAGCAATTGGTTAACAGCCCGAATCGCGAATTGAAAATTTTTACTGAACGTGAAGGTGGTGTTCAGCATTCGAGTTTTGATAATTCTGCTAATGCGGGGGCGTATATCGCTGATTGGGTTGCAGAAACACTTCATGGTCATACGGCCTAAGCCTTTTAAGGGAGAATAATAATGAAAATAATAGGTTTAGAAACCATTGTTTTTGGCGTTGAAGACATTGCTGCTTGTTCAATATTTTTAACGGATTATGGCTTGTTCCCAGTGGACGTAACGGAAACTGGTGGACGTTTTGAAGCGTTGGATGGCACTGCGGTTGTATTGGCGCATGCGTCAGATGACAGCCTCCCAGCCAGTATCGGTAATGGTTGTATGATGCGTAAAACGGTTATGGGGGTTGCCGATGTCGAGACTATTCAAGCGATTACTGAAGAATTAAGCAAAGACCGCGAGGTCAAAACCTTAGCAGATGGTTCAATCGAATCTACGGATGACTCTGGTTTTGTTATTGGTTTCCAAGTAACAAAACGCAAGACGATCAATCTTGCAGGAGAGATTTCTAACGTTCCAGGGTCGCCTTTCCAGCGCCCAGTTAATCACAGAGCAGTCGATGTTGACGCTGAGCAGATTCGCCCACGTACTTTGTCTCATATTGTGTATTTTGTGCCGGACCCAGTGAAGGCTGAGGCGTTTTATGTGGAGCGTTTGGGCTTTCGTTGTACCGATCGATTTGAAGGCGTGGGTCCATTTCTACAACCAGCAGGAACACTTGATCATCACACTCATTTCCTTATTGGTGCGCCACCATTTATGCAAGGTGTTGAGCATTTCACTTTCCATTTTGGTGGACCAACAGAAGTGATGCAAAACGGTTCTCGCTTTATTGAAAAAGGCTATCAAGCCTTTTGGGGGCCTGGTCGTCATATCTTAGGGTCAAATTGGTTTTGGTATTTTAATAGTCCTTTTGCTTGCCATATTGAAATGGATGCAGACATGGATTTGCATGATAAAAATTGGGAGCCTCGTGTTTCTCCAATGGGAGCGGATGCATCACAGGCTTTCTTACTGCGATACAGAAATAAATGGTCTCCGGGCAAAGATACGACTGAAAACGGTGATTATGAATAGAATCTTTGCTGTCTAAAGTCATGGCAGCCAAGTGTTCTTGAATGCTAAAAAAAAGCGCATTTTGGGGTGTTTGCAGAAGATAACTAGCACCCTAAAGTGTTGCCAACAAAGCGGTTTAAGCCGCTCCCACGATATAAAAATAAGCAAAGTGGATGGTAAAAAATATGTTGAAAATTTATTTAGTAAAAAGGATTTGCATCCTAGCGAATCGACGAGAACTAGCCTCTTTCGTTGGAGGTGTAAAATGAGCCAACGTTTTGGTGTTAAAGGTAATATTGCATTAATGGTTTCCCATTGCGCTGGGATGTTGGATCTTGTCGCATTGCCTTTATGGATTGGTATTTTGGTAGCGACGTATCGTTTTGATACTCAGCAAGCTGGCGGTCTAGTGACCTTGTTCTTGTGTGGTGCTGTGTGTGCCAGTGTTTTAATTGCCCCTCGCTTTAAAAAGGTCAATCGTCGGTTAGTGGCAAGCGTTGGCTTTTTGATCTCAGGCTTATGTTTCTTTGCGGCGTCTCAAACTTCAGAATATTTTCAATTGGCGCTATTGCATCTTGTTGCCGGTTTAAGTGCGAGTGCCGCGCTGAGCATGGCTCATGGAACTTTCGCTCGTGGTGAAAACCCTCATCGTTTGTTTGCGATTGCTGGTTTTACCTTAGGCATATTAGGTTTTGTGTTTATGGGTGCCACACCAAACATAACCAAAGCGGCGGGTGGTGAAGCCTTGTTTCTTATTTTTGGCGGCATTATGACCATCGCAGCTGTGGTGTGTGCGTTGGCCTTTCCCTCCGTCGTATTGGATAAGGATGAAGGCGTAAAAGCCAAAGAAGTCATTCCGCCCAGTGTTTGGTTCGGGATCGTAGGCATCAGTTTAATGGCAGTCACTCAAGCCATGGCCTTCAGCTTTATGGAGCGAGTTGGTAACGAGCGCGGTTTTGATACCGATTCTATTACCTTGGTTTTGGTCGCTCTTGCTTTGATTAATATTGTTGCAGCGGCGCTGGCGGGTATTTTTCAAAAACGTTTTTCCACTAAGTTTGTTTTGTTTGCTGGTCCTGTTCTACAAATTGTCTTATCAAATATCATGATGAACAGCAGTGGCTTCATCTTATATGCGGTATCAGCGTCCTGCTTTGTTTCCTTGATGATTTTTACTCATACCTTTGTGTTTGGCTTATTGGCTCGCTTAGATACCTCTGGCCGAGCCATGGCAGCAACGCCTGCGATGTTGATGATTGGTGCAGCGATCGGTCCTGTCCTTGGTGGGACGATAGTGAAATTTTTTGGCTACCACGGCATTGGTATTGCGGCGTTAGTCTTCGGCTTGATTTCCCTATTTTGTTTTATCAATGTTTTCCGAACTCGTGCTTTGATTGCTAAGGCTGAATCTGTGTCATGAGTAGGCTAATCGATTCTATTGATTTAAAGATGGATAACACAATATGGCTGAACTAAATAAAAAGCTGAATGAAAATATGTACCTTTGCCACATTGATGATATCGAAGAGGGGGCGTCGAAAGGGTTTTTAAGCGATGAATCGGGAAGCGATTTGTTCTTTATTGTTAAACAAGAAGGGCAATTGTTTGGTTGGCGTAATGCTTGTCCTCATGTTGATGGTGCGCCAATGGCGTGGCGAAAAGACGCTTACATGAATTCTCAGCACACCTTTATTAGTTGCCATGCGCATGGGGCGTTATTTGAGCCAAATACAGGCTTATGTGTCCAAGGTCCTTGTCTTGGCAAGAGCTTAAAACCGGTTCCTGTTTATGTAAATCAAGCGGGAAAAGTCTCTATTTTATTAACGGATATCCGCTAATTATTAGTAATAAAAAAATAAGAAGGAGTAGTTTTATGGCTGCTGTAAATAAAGTGTTGGTTGTCGGCGGTGGTTTCTCTGGTATGGCGGCCGCTATCAAAATGCGCCGCAATGGTATTGAGGTGGATTTGGTAGAGATTGACCCTGAATGGTGTGAACTAGGTGCCGGTATTACCATTAATGGTGCGTCTATGCGCGCATTAGAGAGCCTTGGTTTGTACGAACAAGTGGTTGAACAAGGCTGTGTGACCGATGGTGTAGCCATTCATTTGGCTCACGGTCCTCTCGTTATGGAATTACCCACGCCAAGCCCTGTGGGTTCAAAGGTTGGCGGCAGTGGCGGTATTTTTCGTCCGACATTGGCGAGAATCATGTCGAATGCAACGATTGATTCTGGAGTGAATGTTCGTTTGGGTTGTACTTATACGGAAATTAAGCAATCTGAAACCTGCGCGAGTGTCACTTTTACCGACGGCACGACGAAGGACTACGATTTGGTAGTGGGGGCTGACGGCGTTCATTCTACATTGCGTAAAGAGTTTTTTCCTGAAGTTCCTGAACCAGAATACATTGGCCAGGGTGTTTGGCGTGCCATTATGCCTCGTCCAGCGGAGATTAATCGTGTCACTATGTGGATGGGCAGTCATCTAAAATTGGGAGTCAATCCTGTCTCTGAAACCCATATGTACATGTTTATTACTGAAGATCGTCCAACCAAAGAGCATATTGATAAAGCCACTTGGCCTAAAGTATTTGCAGGCTTGATGGAAAACTTCCCTAATCCAATTGTAAAAGCCTTGATTCCTCATGCTTTAAAAGAAGAAGCGAATATCGATTATCGTCCGCTTGCTAATTTGTTGGTGAAAACGCCTTGGAATAAAGGTCGTTTAGTGATGATAGGTGATACGGTTGCCGCAACCACACCACATCTTGCATCTGGTGCAGGTATTGGTATTGAGAGCGGTATTGTATTGGCTGACGAGTTAGCCACGAACAACTCTGTTGAAGAAGCGTTAGAACGTTTTCATGAACGTCGCTGGGATCGTTGTCGAATGGTTGTTGAAAATTCAGCTCGCTTATGTGACATCGAAATCAATGGTGGTGACAAAGCAGAACATTCTAAAATTATGGGGCAATCATTGATGGCATTGAGCCAACCTATTTAAGTCATTTTAGTTAATTCCCCCCTTTGAGCAGCGTGAGGGTGATTTCTGAGCGCTGCTTTCTTTCGTTATATCGACTCAACATAAAAACAGATAATCCGTTTAAGGAGTAATCTCATGAAGTTCGCAACCTTACCTAATGGGACATTAGATGGCCATTTAGTGGTGGTATCAAAAGATTTGAGCAAAGCAGTGGATGCTAGCGCTATTGCGCCTAATTTATTATCAGCGGTACAGAATTGGCACAAAAATGAGTCTGAGTTACAGGCTTTATATGAACAGCTTAATGCTGGAAAACGACAAGATGCGTTTGATTTTGACCCAAGTCGTTGTTGTGCGCCATTGCCAAGAAGCCCTCAATGGCTGGATGCGTCGGCTTTTTTAAATCACGGTAAGCTGATGGAAGAAGCGTTTAATACCGATCCGATTGCGGACTTTGATACGATTCCAGTTATGTATCAAGGTGCGAGCGATGACTTCCAAGGTCCTACAGTCGATATTCCTATGCCCAAAGAAGCCGATGGCATCGACTTTGAAGGAGAATTTGGTGTCGTAATGGCGGAGGTCCCCATGATGGCTTCTGTTGAAGAAACCGCTAAGGCTATTCGTCTTATTGTGCAGATTAACGATTGGAGTCTGCGTGCTCTTGGCCCTCGCGAAATGAATTCTGGCTTCGGCTTTTTGCAGGCGAAACCGTCTTCTAGCTTTGCACCTGTGGCTGTCACACCGGATGAATTGGGGGAGGCATGGAAAAACGGTAGAGTGAATATGTCTTTGCATGTTACGTGGAATGGCCAGCGTTTTGGTGAGCCTCACGGTAGTGAAATGAATTTTTCGTTTCCTGAATTAATGGTGCATGCTGCTCGAAGTCGTAAATTAACCGCTGGTTGTATCTTGGGTTCAGGAACGGTTTCTAACAAGTCTCGAGATGCCGGTTCTGCTTGCATTGCTGAACGTCGAGTCATTGAAAAAATCGATCTTGGTGAAATCCAAACTCAGTTTATGAAGTTTGGTGACAGGGTGCGAATGGAAGCGATGTTTGATGATGGTAGTGTAGGGCCGTTTGGTGTGATCGAGCAAAAAGTCGTGGCTAATTTAGTGAAATCGCAATAACAAAAGTCAACGTAACGAAAAGTGAAAGAAAAGGCGATTTATCTGCATAAATCGCCTGTTATTTTTTAAGTCGGTCAGTTAATCAAAAATAGCGACGGCACGAATAAAGCCCGCGGAACCATTTTTGATCTTATAGGGGAAGCAAGACACCATAAAACCATCCGCTGGTAGGCTTTCTAAGTTGGAAAGCTTTTCCATTTGTCCGTAACCAATATCACGTCCTGCTTTATGGCCCTCCCATATAATAGAAGCATCACCAGATTCAGCGAATTTTTCTCGAGTGTATTTGAATGGTGCATCCCAACTCCACGCATCAGTTCCGACAACTCGAACACCGCGCTCTAACAAATACATGGTTGCTTCTCGTCCCATGCCGACGCCAGCTTCCAAATAGCCAGGCTCGCCATAAATGCTACCAGCGCGAGTATTTACCAACACAATATCCAAAGGCTCAAGTGTATGGTTAATACGTTTTAGCTCAGCTTCTACTTCTGCTGCCGTAATAATGTGACCATCAGGGAAGTCACGAAAGTCCAGTTTTACACCCGGCTGCAAGCACCAATCTAATGGCAATTCATCTATACCGTAGGCAGGTTTACCGCCGTCAGTAGTAGACGCGTAGTGCCAAGGAGCATCCATGTGTGTTCCGTTGTGCGCGCTCATGACCATTTTTTCGACGGCCCACGCTTCGTTTCCTGGCATGTCTTCTTTGTTTAAACCTGGGAACATACTTGCCATTTCAGGCCAGCCTTCTTGATGATCTGTGTAATCTATTTTAGGCAAAAGTGGCGGTGGATCTGTGTATGGGTTGTTATCTAGTGCGACGGACAAATCGACAATGCGTCTTGTTTTGGATGGTTTCATTTAGTTACCTCTTTTTATTATTGTGCCTTTTATACATGGCAGTCGAATCAATCATAGAGAAAAGAAAGATTCAGTTTAAGTTGATAATAACCACATGACCTGTTGATGATATCAACTTGACTTTTGTTTGTTTAAATCCCCAAGGCACTATTAGAATGGTCGAAAGAAAGAAAAATGGCGCTGATACTAAAGCGCCATTTTTAGTGTAATCCGTTAGTGAAGCATCTTGATTAGTCTATGTTTTACTTAGTAAGTTAAGCCAAAGTTGTAATCAAATAAGGTGTCTTCTTTTGGATATCCAGGTGCGTCTGGTGCATTGTCAAGGACTGCTTTTAAGCTGTTTGGCAGAGCAAAAGGCATTTTGCCTTGTGGCGCAAAGCGTCCAGAAATAACGTCCATGAGCGCTTTGTTGTTGACTCCAAAACCAGCCAAAATAGCACCAGCGTTTTTCAAACCACTTGCCTCATCAAGCACATAAGGGTTACGGAAATAGATGTTAAGAATGGTGTTTTCAGCGCCCACTTCTTTCATCACGGCTTGAATGTCTTCTAGAGACGGCGAGATTTTCCACGACTCAGATGCCGCCATGCTAGTAAAGGAAAGGTTATTGACTTCCCATGGCACGGCACCGCCAAATATCAACCCTAGTCCAAACATATCATCAACACATAAGCGGTTAACCTGCGGAAACATATTGCATGGGTCTTCTGACCCCCATGTTTTATTCGTTAATGGATTGATATGTTTTGGGTTATTGCCTGTCGCAGCATCTTTTGTGCGATAGCTGCGCAACAGTGGACTGGCGTTTTTTACTTCGACTCTTATTAGTGCATAGTCACTGCCTTTTGCACTGGGTCTTGGTAAGGCTTTGCCATTCTTGTCAGTTGGTTCACCATTCACAATTTTATAGCCGTAGGGCGCGATGTCTTTTGGTGCCATACCCATAACATAAAGGTGAGCGCCTTGTTTAAGCGGTAGCACTTTTGTGTTGTTCGCTTGGGTCTTGTTTTGCAATAAGACAATGGACTTCTGCATAATTTCCATGGCTTTTTTCTGGTGCTTTTCATTGCCAATCGTCTGTTGAGCAATACCCTCAGTTACATAAGGATTCTCGAATAAACCTAGCTTGAACATGGGGGTTAACAGACGTTTTGCAGATTCATTGATACGCGCTTCAGTCAGTAGTTTTTGATCGACCAAGTCGGTAATGGTTTTCGCATCGTGGAAGCCTGAAATAGTATCGGCTCCGGCTTGAATCGCTTGTGCGACACGTTCTGGAACGGTTTTGTCTTCCAGTCCCCATGCTCTGGCATCGACGATTCCGGTGTCGGTATTCACATAGCCTTTAAAGCCCATTTCGTCACGCAACAAGTCGGTAACAATTTGTTTAGAGAATGATGAGCCCAATTGTTCGTATTTTACGCCATTATGGACAACGTCAATGGGCACGCCGTAGTAAGGCATGATCGAAGAAACACCAGCATCAATCGCCGCTTGAAAGGGCTTAAGGTGTTGTTCAAATTGACCAGCCGGGTAGACTTGATTTTTACCAAAGGAATAGTGGGGATCAAGGCCCATTTCTTGCGGTCCACCTCCGGGAAAATGCTTAAGCGTAAGGGCAATATTCGTGTCTGGATTGACCGGCCCACCTTGTAGACCTTCTACCAATCCGGTCATGATGCTCGCATCTAGGTCGGCATTTTCAGTGAAGGTTTCGTGGAAGCGGTGCCAGCGAGGTTCGGTGCCCAAGTCTGCCATGTAACCATACATGCCGCGCAATCCAATGGAGCGCCATTCGCTTCCGATAACTTCTGAAAAGGTTTTGATTACTTCCATACCTTGTCCTGGGTGAAGGGCTTCTTCACCTAACACGGCGGCGGCTAAACCTGGTTCTTTTGGGAACTGGGTAAAGGCGCCTGCTGCTTCGTTAATGCCGACTTTCGGATCTTTATCGAAATGGTTTCGTGCATTGGACTTCTGCAAGACAGGGATACCCAAACGGCTATTTTCCGCCATTTCTTGGATTTGGTTCATATAATGAGCGGATTCTGCAGGCGTGAGTGATGAGCCTGCGAAAATGCCTCGATCGGGACCGCATCGAGTGTCATTAGTGACCACGTTACGGAAAATGAAACGACGCATATTTTGGCTTTTGATGTAATGTTGCGCCGTATCCTGTGGCAAGCCTTCACAGCCGCTGTTGAGCGTATCGATCAACATTAAACCTGCTTTTTCTTGTAGTGTCATTTGCTTAACTAGGTTGTCTACACGAAGCGGAGTAGGTAGACGCCAATCTTCATATGGGTCAAGTTGACCGTTTTGATTGAGATCTTTAAATGATAAGCCATCAATAGCTAAGATTGGTTTTATTTTGCTCACCAAGTTGGCTTGCTTGGTTGTAACGTCTTCAGTGAAATTGCCTTGAGGACTGGCGCTGCAGCCCGCCAGCAGTGCAATAGCACTGCTTAGGGTCAACAAACGCTCCACAGATCTTATTGTTTTTTTAGCCATATTATTCTCATTTTAATCATGCAATATAAAGGTTTTTAGAATTCGTAGCTTACTTTGGCTATTAAGGTTGTTCCATCAAAGTTGCTCGTTTTTCCATTACTGTCTAGGTAAGGCGTGTTGTCTCGACCACGACGAATAGAAGAGTTGGGTCCACCCATTAGACTAAGCTCAAGACCTGGCACATCGCTTGGTGTATAGAAAACGGCGCCACCAACTTCGTATTCGTATAAATCTTGTCCTTGGTACTCAAAGCCAAAGCCATAGCGGGCAAGTAAACCAAACTTCACTTCTTGGCTGTATCGATGGAAATAATTCAAAGAAATTACGTTTTCTTGATCATTGTAAAAATCTTTACTGACGCCGTTGGCAATGGTGTTATCGTTGCCTTTTGAATTACCGGAAAGGTTGTTCTCAAATCGACCCAAGCTGTTCTTTCTGTCTGCTGAGACATAAGCGTAGCCAACAGTAAAAACGCCTGAGGGCAAAAAGAAATCCGTCTTTATTTCTGCAATGTAAGCGTTATCATCAAAGAAGCGGTTACGAGCTGATTGCGCTTTATATTTTGATAGTGCTTGAGCATGAAAGACTTTGGCAGAGACTTTTTTGGCCGTCAGTTGTTTGCTGTATCCAAAGAATTGACTTCTTACATAGTCTTGTCCTTCCCCGATATGGTATTGGAAAGACTGGCCACCATTTTTGTACTCAGCCGCTACGGTATAAATGAAATCTATTTCTTTTTGGTCTTTTGTTTTTAGGTCATCCACATCTGGATCATTTGGTGTTGTATAAGCGGTCAGATAACCTGCTTTAAAATTCCAGTTTTCGGAGTCTATATCAGCCGTTACGCCCATGTAAGCACTATCGGTAATGTCTCCATCCCGTGTAACAGCGCCGAAGTTCTTCAAAACACGAAGCCCTTCGTACAAGTTGATATTAGTGTTGTTGTCCGTAGTGAACTTTTGCTTTAGAAAAGCTTGGGTGAATTTGTTAAACCCTTCTGCGCTTCTTTTACCGTTGTCATCCACTTTTACCTTAAAATATTGCTTAGCAAGGAATGCGTCACCCGTATCAATCGGCTCAACCGCCAATAAGCTTAAATTAAAGCCATAATGATCGGCCGCATACACGGAATCAAAGTCATAAGTAGCGGACTGAGCCCAGTTCAATAAATCCGATTTGCCTGTTCTATCGTAACGCCCACTTCTTGTGTCGTCATAGGTATTTTGCAATTTGAATGTGTGATCACTGTCTTTTAAAAAGTCGATTACACCAGCGTTTACGTAAGTAATAGGCGATAAAATACATAGTGCGATAGCTGTTTTTTTCATACGTTTCTCTCTTTTTATTTTTATATTTTTGCGTTTTTCAAACAGAGTGCCCACATAAGTTCAGCTCAATAAAGCAGCAAATTGATGCTCTATGTTCACTGTGACAGTAGCGGTTTGTGGGGCTGTTTCGTTTAGATTAATGCTGCATTAATCAGCATTCGCTAAGTCAAGATACTGGCTTGGGTTGTTGGTGTGCTTGTATAGAATGGTTGGCGTTTTTGCCATTGGCGGAAAAGTAGATTCATCATATTCACTCCAGATTATTATTTTTATTGTGGTTCAACTAGATTGCTTGGCTGTTCATAAATTTGACGGTTAAGCAAGTCATCACATCTGATGAAAATCATGGTAGAGAAAAAAAATATATTCTTTAAATGAATAATATTTCTATTAAGTATCTATGGTATCGATTTGACCATTATGATAAATACAAGGCAGATTAAAAAAGCAAGGCGTGTTATGTCACACCTTGTTGACGCTTTCTGGCACGAAAAAGAGAATAAAAACAATGCATTTTCGAAAACTTGATCTGAATTTATTGGTGGCGTTAGACGCTCTGATCCGTAATCAGAATGTGAGTCTAGCAGCCGAAGAGTTACACCTAAGTCAATCGGCCATGAGTAGCTCATTGTCTCGATTGCGTCGATATTTTAACGATGATCTGTTAATTCAAACGGGGCGAAGAATGACGTTAAGCCCTTTAGCTGAGCAATTAGAGCAGCCAATTCGTGACATCTTGGTAAAAATAGACGCCTCTATAATGCTCAAGCCGGGTTTTGATCCAACTACTTCCGACCGAGAGTTTCGTATTTGCGTATCAGATTACATGCTTCATACGCTTATTCCTTATGTGATAGAGATGACTCAAGCGCAAGGTTGTACAGTGAAGTTGAACTTTTTGCCTCAGGTGAGTGATCCAAAGAAAGAGCTGGATCGTGGTGAGGCGGATTTGCTGATCATGCCAGATATTTTTTGTTCCGATTTTCACCTTAGTGAGCCTTTAATCACCGATGAATTTGCTTGTGTGGTGTGGGATCAAAGTGATCTGGCTAAAGATCAGATGACGATGGAAACCTTTATGTCGGCGGGTCATATTTGTATGCAACCACCCAATTCCAATCCATCTTTTGAAACTCATGCTTATGAATCGCAAGGTATTTCACGTCGTGTTGATGTGCGGACATTTAGTTTTTCGTGCATTCCAAATTTAATTGTTGGTACTAATTTAATCGCCACTTTACAGAGGCGGCTTATCGATAAATCCATTACACAAGGGATGCCCTTAAAGTCCTTCGCTACTCCTGTAGCCTTGCCCACGCTGTGTGAAAGTATGCAATGGCATAAATATCAAAATGCGGATTTGGGGATTATTTGGTTAAGACAATTAATGTTGGAAGCGGTTGCTAAGCATATGTGTTGATCAATACATCAAGCATCGCAGCGGCAGCAATAGATAGGTGTGACCTTGGTTGGCATATAACGCCCACCCTACGGCAAATTTCCGGTTCAATGACAGCACGACAAACAGCGCCTTGTTCTAAGGCTTGTTGCTGACACAAGGCGGGGACAACGGCAACGCCCATGCCTTCGCTGACCATGCGTCCTACCGTCGCAAGTTGGTGAGCATCAAATGCGACATTGAGTTCGATGTTTGCTTCATTGAGTGCGCTTTCAATCATAGTTCGAACGCTGGAAGGGCGTTGTAAGGTAATGAAGTCGTATTGCAGAAGTGCCGTCCAAGTCACTTCGTCTTGCTCTATGAGGGGATGGTTTTTTGGTAAAATAGCGATGAACCTGTCTTCGTAAAGTGGGTAAAAAGACAAATCCACCAGATTGCTTGGCTCAAATGAGATCCCAAGTTCCACTTGGTTGTTACGAACCATTTCTACCACTATGTCAGATAACACATCATCGATGGCCACCTGAATGTTCGGATAAGACGAGTGATAATTACGGATCGCTTTAGGCAACAACGATGCCGCGAAAGAGGGCATGGCAGCGATAGTGATTTTGCCCATTTGCAGCGCAAACCGCTGTTTCATTTCATCTTCGGCATTTTCCCATTGCGCCAGTAATCGTCTAGCGATAGGAGCAAGCGCTTCCCCCTCTGGCGTTAAGGCGATATGACGTGTTGTACGAGTAAATAACTTGCCACCTAAATTGTCCTCTAGGCTTTTAATAGACAGGCTCAGGGCCGGTTGTGATAAGTGCAATTGCGTCGCTGCGCTGGCAAAACTCATGGACTCGGCGACAGCGAGGAAGGCTCGAACTTGTTTGATGTTCATTTAGGAATGCTTCTATAGGATTATTATTTTGAAAAACTTATCAATAAATAGAAAAAACAAATTTAATTAATTTATCTGCTTGGGTCAAACTGTTGGAAAGTAAAAATAATAAGATAGGAGAACTAATATGGCCGGTTTTGACAAAGTTGTCGCTTCATTTGAAGAGGCCATGGTCGGACTTGAAGATGGTATGACGATACTGGCAGGAGGCTTTGGTCTTTGCGGTATCCCTGAAAACCTAATCGCTGAGATAAAACGTAAAGGCACAAAAGGTTTAACCGTTGTTTCTAATAACTGTGGCGTAGACGGTTTTGGTTTGGGCATTCTGCTTGAAGATAAGCAAATCACCAAAATGGTGTCGTCCTATGTGGGTGAAAACGCCTTATTTGAAAAGCAACTATTGAATGGCGAACTGGAAGTTGAGCTGACGCCCCAAGGCACCTTGGCTGAGAAAATGCGTGCAGGTGGTGCGGGGATTCCAGCTTTTTATACTGCGACAGGCGTCGGTACTCCAGTTGCCGAGGGCAAAGAAACCAAAGAATTTAATGGTCGAGAATACTTGCTAGAAGAAGCTATTGTTGGCGACTTCGCGATTGTAAAAGGCTGGAAAGCAGACCGTTACGGCAATGTTATTTATCGCCACACCGCACAAAACTTTAATCCTCTCGCCGCGACCGCAGGCAAAATCACTGTTGTAGAAGTGGAAGAAATCGTGGAAGTCGGTGAACTTGATCCCGCACAGATTCATACACCAGGTATTTATGTTAACCGAGTTGTTCTTGGTACGTTCGAAAAACGCATAGAAAAAAGAACCGTTAAAACAGCAGAATAATAGAATAAAAAGAGGTTTCTTATGTCACTTACTAGAGAGCAAATGGCGCAACGAGTCGCCCAAGAATTACAAGACG
Source organism: Marinomonas sp. FW-1 (assembly GCF_005222245.1). Taxonomy (NCBI): domain Bacteria; kingdom Pseudomonadati; phylum Pseudomonadota; class Gammaproteobacteria; order Oceanospirillales; family Oceanospirillaceae; genus Marinomonas; species Marinomonas sp. FW-1. Next base: position 1,261,379 of record NZ_CP025987.1, read on the forward strand.
GTTTTTACGTTAACCTTGGTATTGGTATTCCTACTTTAGTGGCCAATTACGTCCCTGAGAATATGGAAGTCATGTTGCAATCTGAAAATGGTTTGCTGGGTATGGGTGAGTTTCCAACGGAAGAAACCATCGATGCAGACATGATCAACGCTGGCAAGCAAACTGTCACAACCGTGAAAGGTGCGTCTATCTTTTCTTCTGCCGAGTCTTTTGCCATGATCCGTGGCGGCCATGTGGATTTGACTGTGCTGGGTGCGTTTGAGGTGGATGTGAATGGCAACATTGCCTCTTGGATGATTCCCAACAAACTGATCAAAGGTATGGGCGGCGCCATGGATTTGGTCGCAGGCGCAGAGAATATCATTGTCACCATGACTCATGCTTCTAAAGATGGTGAATCCAAACTCTTGTCTAATTGTTCCTTGCCGCTCACTGGCAAAGGCTGTATTAAAAAAGTCCTCACCGATTTAGCTTGGCTGGAAATTGCTGACGGTGCTTTTGTGTTGAAAGAAAGAGCGCCTGGTGTTTCAGTAGAAGAGATTGTTGAAAAAACACAGGGTAAATTGATCGTTCCCGATCATGTGCCAGAAATGCAATTTGCCTAATCCGTTACTCCATAGCGTATTTAACCAATCGTGAAAGGACTTGTTTATGAAAGCCGTTATTGTAGCAGCAGCACGAACTCCCATTGGCGCTTTTAATGGCGCTTTATCCTCCCTTAGTGCCGTTCAAATTGGGACGCAACTATTGTCTGGTATGTTGGCTAAGCAACCTATTTTGAAAGATCACATTGAAGATGTGATTTTAGGCCAAGTGTTGACCGCTGGCTGTGGCCAAAACCCAGCTCGCCAAACGGCCGTGCATGCAGGCTTACCGCATCATGTTTCCGCGATGACGATCAATAAAGTCTGTGGCTCGGGTTTAAAAGCGGTGCAACTTGCAGCGCAAGCCGTGTTGAACGGTGATGCCAGTATGGTGGTTGCAGGTGGTCAAGAAAGCATGAGTCAAGCGGCACATGTGTTACCAAACAGTCGCACAGGTAAGAAAATGGGTAACTGGGAATTGTTGGATTCCATGGTGACTGACGGCCTATGGGATGCATTTAATGATTACCATATGGGCCAAACCGCTGAAAATATTGCCAATCGTTGGAATATTAGCCGCCAAGAACAAGACACTTTTGCCGCCAGCTCTCAGCAAAAAGCGGCACAAGCACAAGCGGCTGGTCGATTTGTGGAGGAGATTCAGCCGATTTCCATTCCCCAGCGCAAAGGTGAGCCGATCATAGTGGATGCTGATGAGCAAATTCGTTCTGATACGTCGACAGAGTCTCTTGCTAAATTGCGTCCTGCGTTTACAAAAGAAGGGACGGTGACCGCAGGCAATGCGTCTACGCTAAATGATGGCGCAGCCATGGTGGTCGTGACGTCTGATGAAGAAGCTAAGCGTTTAGGTTTGCCCATTCTCGCGGTTATTGAGGCGGCAAGCGGAGCCGGTGTCGATCCTGAAATCATGGGAACGGGACCGATAGCAGCGACTCAAAAAGTGCTTAACAAAGCGAAGTGGCAAGTCGCTGATCTGGATCTTGTTGAGGCCAACGAAGCTTTTGCAGTGCAGGCTTTGTGTGTCAATAAAGAACTTGGATTAGAAGCTGATAAGGTGAATGTAAATGGCGGTGCTGTGGCGCTGGGCCATCCTATTGGTGCTTCTGGTTGTCGAATTTTGGTTACCTTGCTTCATGAAATGCAGCGTCAAGATCTTAACAAAGGCTTAGCGACCTTGTGTATTGGCGGCGGTATGGGCGTTGCTATGTTAGTTTCTCGTTAATCATTCGATTTAACAACTGTAAAAGATAATAAAAGCAAAACTTTGGCAGAAAGTGGTGTGACCACTTTCTGCTTTCGCTTTTGTTTGTCATCTCATAAAAACTATAAAAATAGGATAGAACTGATGAATACCCTTGAACAAAAACAAACAGGCTTACAAAAAGTAAGTCAATTCTTCGTTACTTTGCTACAGCGTTACCTTCCTGATCCTTTTATTTTCGCCATCGTTTTAACATTCGTTGTGTTTTTATTGGTAATGCCCAGTACTGGGCAAGGGCCAATGCAAGTAGTAAACGCTTGGGCAGGTGGGTTTTGGAATTTGCTTAGTTTCTCTATGCAGATGGCAATGGTGGTTGTTACGGGTCATGCCATGGCAAGTGCGCCAGCGTTCAAACGAAAATTAGCAATGTTGGCTGATATCGCCAAAACACCGGGGCAAGCTATTATTCTAGTTACTGTTATCAGTGCGATGGCATGTTGGGTTAACTGGGGCTTTGGAAAGGGAAGGAGCGGACAAGTTCTCTAAGTCTCAGTCTTTCAGAGAAATCGTCAGACAAGGCGCGATTCTGAAGGAATGTAGGCACCTTGTAAGGAAGCGCAACACTGTATGTCGTTTTCTCTGAAAGACCCGAAGGGCATGTCCTAAAAACCTGTCTTCATTGTTGAGCACCTCGTCAATAGTGCACTATTAACATTCGGCACTCGCCTCGAATACATGTTTTTATTTACATGCTGAGACAAGAAAACTTGTCCGCTCCTTCCCTCTGTGGGAGCTATTTTTGCCAAAGAAATTGCCGCTCGTGTTAAAGGTGTAGACTACCGCTTATTGATTGCTTCTGCTTACAGCGGTTTTTTATTTTGGCATGCTGGTTTATCTGGATCGATTCCCTTGTCTATCGCCGGCGGTGCGAATATAGAAAAGGTGACTAATGGTGCGGTGACAGGACCAATTTCTACCTCTGAAACGCTTTTCTCAACCATGAACCTAACCATTTTGGCGGTGATGTTTATTACGATTCCATTGTTGAACCGTTTGATGCATCCAGCACCACAAGACACAATTACCATTGACGCTGAATTATTAAAAGAGCAAGTCGTCGATACGCCAAGTAAAGCTGATATGAGCCCAGCAGAACGTCTTGAAAATAGCCGTGCTTTGTCCATGCTGTTAGGTGTGATGGGCTTTGCTTACGTGATTTACTATTTTGTGAATAACGGTTTCGCACTGAACCTAAATATAGTGAATTTTACCTTCTTGTTTTCCGCTGTTTTGCTTCATGGCACACCAAAAAGCCTGTTGAACTCGGTTTCTCAAGGGGCACGTAACTGCTCTGGCATTTTGCTGCAGTTCCCATTCTATGCTGGGATCATGGGTATGATGACAGCAACGGGAGATTCCGGTGTGTCGTTAGCTGGTGTAATTTCTCAGGCATTTGTGTCTATTTCAAATGAAACGACTTTTCCGCTTTTCACTTTTTTGAGCGCTGGCATCGTTAACTTCTTTGTTCCTTCTGGTGGCGGTCAATGGGCGGTACAAGCTCCTATAATGATGCCAGCGGGTGCTGCGTTAGGCGTTGATGCTGCGAAAACGGCTATGGCGATTGCTTGGGGTGATGCGTGGACAAATATGATTCAACCATTCTGGGCATTGCCAGCACTGGCTATTGCAGGTCTTGGTGCAAAAGATGTGATGGGCTATTGTTTAATGGCTTTGATCGGCTCAGGTGTGATTATTTCGTTAGGTTTTTTGATTTTCTAATATAAAATACCCAATAGGGCGTTCATTGCTTGAAAAATTTTAGCTATGTTCGCCTTATCTTTCCCATTTAATGCACAAATTGAACTATTCTTGAAAATTATATGTAATCCTTCCTTTCATTTCCATAATGTTATAACTCTTAGTCGTCCTCTCCCGCATAATTTCTATTTATAATATCTGTAAACTTAATAATTTTAAGATGCAAGGTGCTTACGCAGCGGGGAGCTTTCATGCTACAGGTGTTAAACAAAGACGATCAAAAAAGATTGATTACAGATAAAGATGCAGTAGCGAAAAGCCTCGTAAAGTACTCTTTAAATAGTTTATTTCTGTTGTTTGGAATGTCTGCGTATGCCAGCCAGAGTTGGATGTCTGTTACTTTAGATAATGATGTTTTTGTGAACGAAGACAGCGGTTATACCAATGGTCTGTATGTGACACATTACGATGTGAATGAGTCTGGTCGTAGCCCTCATTGGCCAGATTTTTGGGTAAAGCCTCTAATGTGGAGTATGCCTGATGGGGAAGTGCAATCTTCTGCCAATGTCTACAGTTTTGGACAAACATTAAATACCGCAGAAGATTTGACTTTGCATAACCCGCCAGAAGGGTCTTTCCCGTATTCTGCTTTGCTCAGTATGAACAATACCTATATTACAACTCGAGAAGATTACGCTGATCGTGTCAGTACCACTATTGGTATTGTGGGGCCTCTGGCAATGGGCAAAGAGACGCAAAAAGGCTTTCATAAAATCATTGGAGCGCAAGACCCTAAAGGCTGGGACACTCAGCTGCATAACGAATTGGTGTTCGAGTTATCTCGTAGCCGTGTTTGGCGATCTTGGGTTTCCGACAACGATACTATGGATGTGTTGACGGGCGGGAATCTTAGTGTAGGTACGTTAAGAAGTGAGGCTAATACCGGTATTATGTACCGATATGGTCGTAACTTAAAAAAGTCTTATCCCACCATTCTCTTGACGGATAACCGTATGTCTAATCCGACCGCAGTGGACAGCGGTTGGTTTGTTTATGCGGGTTTACAAGCTGGGTATACTTTTAATCAGATTTTCACCGATGGTAATACTTTCCGTGATAGTCGCTCAATTGATTATGACCACACTAACACGTTATTCAGTACGGGATTTAGTTACGCTTGGGAAGGCATTGCCGTTGCGTTTGCTATTAATACACCCTTCACAATAAATGGTGACGAGCATGATAGAAAGATGGATCGATTTAGTCGTTATGGGACATTGACCTTTGCTTGGCAGCTATGAGAATGGGTGATGAAAGATAAAAGCCTTCTCTGTGAGTTTAGAGAAGGCTTTATAGGTTTAAACTAATTCAGCTAAATAGTCTTGCCACTCTGCTGGCTTACCATAGTACTTGCTGTGTTCGAGCCTAATGAATTGATTATTTCTTTCAACAATCATTGTTGGATAGCCACTGACTCTTAATTCCCCCATCAAGCGATGACTTTCCTCTACTTTACTCAGCATCTTGGCTTCAGACTGTGCCATTTTTTCGTTCCAAGTGGCTTTGTCTAAACCCATAGACGCAGCAAGTTCTGCTAAGGTATCTAACTCGTCCAGATGTTTACCATCTTGGTAATGTGCTTTCTGAATGGCTGCCAACATGACATGTGCTTTGATGCCCATCTCTTGACCAACAAAAAAGGCACGCGTTGTTGAGTAGGAATCCACAATAAAATCGCCAGTTCCCGCCACTCTTGCTTTATAAGCATCGCCAAAGTGTGCTTTTGTCATGAGTGCAATTTGTTTATCCGCCTGCAAAATGTGCTGTCTAAACGAAGGGTCAATTACTTGTTTTGGGATCATACCTCCAGGGTGATAAATGACCTCAAATTCAGGCATATCAGCCAACACACCGAGCAGAGACGATGCTCCATAACACCAACCACACATAGGGTCGAAGAAATAATGTACCTTTACCATGACATTTCACCTTTATGAACTTTCGCTGCGATATCCAAACTTAAAGCGCCTTTAGCATCTGGGAATTTGGCTGACATGGCGTTAATAAGCTCAGCACTGTTTTTACTCTCTTTCTTCGCTTTCTGAAAGATTTTGATGTAATTCAGAGAGTGCGAAATGCTATTTGAATCCAGTTTTGTTCCAGGTGCCATGTGACCTGGAATAACGACCGCAGGTTTGAGCGCCAGCATTTCTTGTAATTGTGCCGTCCAAGCAGCTTGAGCTGCATCAGATTGTGCATCTGCCATCCATAGGTGCATGTTTGCGTACACAGCGACATTCCCCAGAATAGCTTTGTTTTCTGGAATCCAAAGATAAGGACGATGTGCAAACGCGCCTTCCGTGCCACGAATATCGATAGCATGGCCGTCTACCATCAAAGTCGATTTATCGTAAGCCTTTGGAATAATTGGGTTTACTGGAGCGTTGTCGCCCATTTTAGGAGCCCAAAAAGCCAATTTTCCTGCCAGTTTTTCCTCAATCACTTTTTTAACCGCAGGCGTAGTGACGATATCCGCTTGAGGGAAAATAGCGTGTAGCGTCTCGGCACCGAAGTAATAATCAGGATCGGCTTGGCTAATGAAAATGGTTTTTAGCTCTTTATGAGAATCCAGCACTTTTGCTGCAATACGCAATGCATCGGCTTTGGTAAAACCAGTGTCGATAAGCAGCGCTTCCGTTTCACCATATACCAAAGTGGATGTCACATTAAAGCTGTTGGCGTCTGCATTATATACATCTAGTGTTAATGGCTTGGTGTCTGCTGCAAAAGCAGCATGAGCGATAATCGCGGAAGCCGCGAATGTAATCAGTTTTTTCATCTTTATCTCCAAAGAGTGATTATGTAATTCATGTGCTCATAATAGGGAATTGATGTGCTCGGAAAAATACACAATAATGAGCATGATTATTTCTTATATCGTGCAAGTGGGTGGGTGAAATGGACAGAGTTATTGCGGCTAAGGTTTTTATCGATGTTGCTCAATCGCGGAGCTTTTCTCGCACCGCAGATCGCTTAAATATGTCGCGTCCCATGGTGACACGTTATATCGAAGCCATGGAAGACTGGTTAAAAATCCGCTTGTTGCACCGCACAACCCGAAAAATATCACTCACCAGTGCGGGCGAAGCCTGTTTAAAAGACGTGGAACAGTGGTTGGAGCAAGCGGATAAAATCACCGCTTTGGTGAATACCAGTGAGGAGTTGTCAGGCTTGGTGCGAATCACGTCGAGCATGTCGTTTGGCTTTTCCCAATTGATGCCTGCCATTCAAGACTTTATGGAGCAGAACCCCAACGTTCATATCGATATGGATCTAGAAGACAGCACCGCCGACTTAACGGAAAAAAGCATCGACCTTGCCATTCGCATTGCTTCGAATCCGGATCCGTCTTTAATCGGTAAACCCATTGCCATGTGTGAATCTGTGCTGGTGGCGTCTCCTGCTTACCTTGAAAAAGTACGGCAAACCCTAGGCGAAATCCAAGATCCGCAAGACTTAATCAATCACGCTTGTTTGGGGTATAAAAACTTTGAACGGCATATCTGGCACCTTTCTAAAGGTGATCAGTTTGAATCGGTGAGTGTTAATTGTCGCCTAAGCATTAACGAAGCCACAGCGCTTTTGCACGCCACATTGAATGGTATGGGAGTTTGCCTGCAGCCTACTTATTTAGCCAATCGTTACATTAACGATGGCAGCCTGTGCCATGTACTACCAGATTGGAAACCCAAAGACCTGACGATCTACGCACTTTATTCATCCCGAAAGCATTTATCGCCCAATGTACGCGCCTTGATCGATCATTTGGAAAGCTACTTTGCCAAGCATCCTTGGTGAGAATTCTTGGGATATTCAGCCTTCAGGGATTCCGCAAGTTGAATTGTCAGGGTAAACTGACAAACCAATATGATGACATTAGGCGCTGAAGGGACTTTAGAACGCAATGACAATAACTCAATCTAATTTTGCTTTTCTAAAAGGTCACAACGACTTTCTACTATCTATTGCCCAAGCCGCTGAAAATAACTATCCAGACGATCCCAACACCACTCTAGTCAAACTGCGTATTTTTGGTGAATATGTGGCGAATCATCTTGGTAAGATATTTAACATCGAACCACAAGACACCCAGTTCAAATTGCTCGCTGAAATTCAAAAGAAAACCAACATAGATGAAAGCATCATCAATGTCTTTCATAAACTGCGCACCATTGGTAACGATGCGGTACACAAATACCACAATGACCTAAACGATGCAGAAATGTGCTTGCGCTTGGCGTTTCGTTTGGCGCTTTGGTATTACCGTTTAACAAGTAGTGACAGGGACTTTGCTGCGCCACTGTTTCAATTACCAAGCAAGCAAAATTCGCAAGCCTATCAGCAAGAAATCGCTGCGTTAAAAGATGCCCTAGCACAGGCAGAAAAAGCAGCTGAGCAGCAAGAGCACAAAAGCCAAGCGGAAATAGACGCCCAACAGCAGGCACTGAGCGAGCTACAAGGTCGTTTGTCTGTGTTAGAAAGTGATAAGCAAGAAACCCAAGCACAAAGCGAAGCGCGCATTGCCGCGCTAGAAGCCCAGCTCAAGGCCAAAGAAGATGAATTAGCCAAGTTGAGCGAGCCTGACCGTAATATCTTCTACAAGTCCACCGCCAAACAGGCCAGCCAAACTCCTCTTAATTTGGATGAGCAAGAAACACGCTACTTGATCGATGAGCAACTGCGCCTTGCAGGCTGGGAAGCGGACACTCAGAATCTCAAATACAGCAATGGCACACGCCCAGTTATCGGTCGCAATATGGCCATTGCCGAATGGCCAACAGGCAAAGACGAAACAGGTAAGGTGGGCTTTGCCGATTATGTTTTGTTTGCAGGATTAATCCCCGTTGGTGTGGTGGAAGCCAAGCGTTATAACCAAGACGTAGCCGATAAACTCAACGAAGCTTACCGCTACAGCAAACACTTTGATTTACTCACCTATCGAGAAGAGCTTAGCAAGCGCGCTGCGAACGACGAGCAAATGATGGCCGCCGTCAGTGAGTTTAAAATCAATGAATACAATGCCACGGGCTACCAGATACCTTTTTGCTTTTCCGCCAATGGGCGCGGCTACAGTGCCGCCGTTAAAAGCAAAAGTGGCATTTGGTATCGAGACACACGCCTTGCCACTAACCAGCCAGACGCTTTACCGCAATGGCTCACCCCGAAAGAGCTACTAGATAAGCTAGAGCAAAATACCGGGCAGCTAAATAACTGGTTTGCCACCCACCAAGATATGAGCGAACTGGGGTTGCGCTACTACCAAGAAGACGCCGTGCGCGCGGTGGAAAACGCCGTGGTGTCGGGCAAGCGTAGCGCTTTATTAGCCATGGCAACGGGCACAGGCAAAACCCGAACCGCCATCGCCATCATGTACCGCATGATTCAATCCCAGCGTTTCAAACGAGTGCTTTTCTTGGTTGATCGTCGCTCGTTGGGCAACCAAGCCATTGCTTCCTTTGACGACACACGGATTCAAGAGCAAAGCTTTAACCGTATTTTCAACATCAAAGGCCTGACCGATCGCTTCCCAGAAGACAGTACCAAGATCCACGTTGCCACCGTGCAATCACTGGTGAAACGCGTACTGCAAAGTGACGAATTTATCCCCGTGGGTTTGTACGATGCCATTATCATAGACGAAGCCCACCGTGGTTATATTCTGGATAAAGAGCAAACCGAAGGGGAGCTTGCCTTCCGCGATCAGCAAGACTACATTTCGGCTTATCGTCGTGTGATCGATCAATTTGATGCCTTTAAATTGGCGCTCACCGCCACACCAGCGTTGCACACCACAGAGATCTTTGGCCGGCCGATTTTTAACTATTCTTACCGAACCGCCGTGATTGACGGCTATTTAAACGACTATCAACCGCCGATTAAGATCAACACCGAACTGAACACCAAGGGCATTGCCTTTGCTAAAGGGCAGCAGGTACAGCGCCTGACGGTGAATGGCGACTTACAGCTCGATCAGCTAGAAGACGAACAGAACTTCGAAGTAGACCAGTTTAACAAGCAAATTATCGCCCCCAGCTTTACCCAAGCCATTTGCCAAGAGCTGACCAACTGGCTTGACCCAAACGGCCAGCAGAAAACCCTCATTTTCTGTGTGAACAACGAACACGCGGATGCGGTGGTCATTGCGCTAAGAGAAGCCTTTAGACAATCTGGCAATCCGGCATTTGCCAACCTAGCACACAACGCCATTATCAAAATCACCGGCAATTCAGATAAAGACGCCAACAAGTTACAAAGCCTGATCACCCGCTACGAAAAAGATCGCTTACCGAATATTGTTGTCACCGTAGACCTGCTTACCACAGGCATTGATGTGCCCAGTATTTGTAATTTGGTGTTTTTACGCAAAGTGCGCAGCCGTATCTTGTACGAACAAATGAAAGGCCGTGCCACACGTTTGTGCCCCGACATAGGCAAAACCAACTTCCGTATTTTTGACGCTGTGGACTTGTACCGCACGCTAGAATCCGTCGACACCATGCAAGCCGTGGTGGTGCGCCCAGAGGTCAGTCTGACTACCTTGGTAGCGGAAATCAGCGACGACAAGGCTTACGAGCTGATCGAAAGCAATGATCAATCTTTTGCTCAAAACAGCCACGAACAGTTGGTGTCTAAACTCCAGCGTGTCATTACCCAAGCCAATTACCAAAAATTGCGCAGCCGAGACGTAGAGCAACAGATCCAAAAACTCGACGAACGCTTGAAGAACGTCACCCGTTGCTCTTTTGCGGAACTGGGCAAAACCTTAAAAAGCCAAGGGGCGCGGATCTCCGCTCAGCACTTTGCCGAGCTGCCTAACTTGGTTGAACAAATTGAAGACTTAAAACGCACCCTAAACAGCCTGCGTGACCGCCCGATTTTTACCGACATTGCCGACAAGGTGATTGGCGTGGAAACCCTGTATGGTGATTACAACCAGCCAGACGACTTTTTGGATGCCTTTGATCGCCTAGTGAAAGACAACGTCAACCAACTGGCTGCGCTCGATGCAGTAGTTAATCGGCCACGAGATCTCACTCGTAAAGGGCTGGTGGAGCTGCAAGAATGGTTCGACGCCAAGCGCTTTGACGAATCCGCCTTGCAAACCGCATGGAAACAGAAAACCAACCAAGACATTGCCGCCAAACTGGTGGGGCACATTCGTCGTGCCAGCATGAAGAACCCACAGCTTTTGCCTTTTGATGTGCGGGTCGATCACGCCCTAGAAAAGATAAAAGCCGAGCGCGACTGGAATGCCGTGCAAGTCAAATGGTTAGACCGTCTTGCCAGCTCCATCAAAGATAAAGTCGTGCTGGACGACGACGTGTACAAAATCGGCAACTACCGACGAGACGGCGGCAAACGCCGTTTGCAAGACGCCCTAGACAACGAGCTGGACGAAATTCTGCAAAAATTTAACGAGTACATCTGGGACGAACTGGCCTAGGTGGGTATCATACCCGCCCATTATCCTCTTAATGCGCTTTAGCCCAACATGGCAAAAGCGCCCTTATTTACTAGTGCTACAAAATAGAGACATTTTATGAACAACAACGAGCTGGTCGCCAAACTCTGGAAGCTGTGCGACAACCTACGCGATGGTGGTGTGTCCTACCAAAACTACGTGAACGAACTGGCTTCCTTGCTGTTTTTAAAAATGTGCGAACAAACCGGGCAAGAAGTGGATCTGCTGCCCGAGGGCTACCGCTGGAAAGATCTAAAAAGCAAAATCGGCATCGAACAGCATAGCTTTTACAAAACCTTATTAAACAAGCTGGATGGTGACCATCACGCCATCGTCCAAGCGATTTTCCTTAATGCCACAACGACTATTACCCAGCCCGCCCAATTGACCGAACTGATCGATAACATGGACAAGTTGGACTGGTACGACAACGATGGCAGCGGCAAAGGCCGTGACGACTTTGGTGACATGTACGAAGGCTTGCTACAGAAAAACGCCAACGAAACCAAATCTGGCGCAGGGCAATACTTCACGCCACGCCCCTTGATTAACGCCATTGTGAAGCTGATGAAGCCGCAACCGCGCGAGATCATCCAAGACCCTGCTGCAGGCACAGCAGGCTTCTTGATCGAAGCCGATAAATACATTAAAGATCAGACTAATAACTTAGAAGACTTGCCCGACGACATCCAAACGTTCCAAATGGAGCGCGCTTTTATTGGTCTTGAATTAGTCCCCGAAACCCGCCGTCTTGCCCTAATGAACTGCTTGTTGCACGACATCGAAGGCGACAGCGAACACGGCGCTATTCACCTTGGCAACACCTTGGGTGCCGATGGGGAAGACATTCCCAAGGCTAACCTTGTGTTGTCTAACCCGCCGTTTGGTAGCGCGTCCAGCAGCAACGTTACCCGTAAATTTGTTCACCAAACGGGCAATAAACAATTGTGTTTTATGCAGCATATTATCGGAACGCTGGAACCCGGTGGCCGCGCCGCTGTGGTGATCCCCGATAACGTTCTGTTTGAAGGCGGCAAGGGCACCGACATTCGCCGCGACCTAATGAACAAGTGCAACCTGCACACCATTTTGCGCTTACCCACGGGCATTTTCTACGCCGCTGGGGTGAAAACCAATGTGCTGTTTTTCCAAAAAGGCACCCCAGACAACCCACATCAAGACACCCACTGCACCCAAGAAACGTGGGTGTACGACATGCGTACCAATATGCAAACCTTTGGCAAACGCCGCATGCTCACCGAAGCCCACTTTGATGCCTTTATTGCTGCCTACGGGGAAGACGCCAACGGCCAATCACCACGGGAAGAGGGCGTCTATAAGCAACTGGGTGAAATCGAAGGGCTGAGTGAAGAGGAAGGTGTTGATAACGCCCGCTGGCGCAAATTCAGCCGTGACTACATTCGCGAGCAAAAAGGCGACAGCCTAGACATCGCATGGCTCAAAGACCTCGAAGCCAGCAACTCGGAAAACCTGCCCGAGCCAGACGTATTGGCAGGCGAAGCCATGGCGGAACTCACCGAAGCCATGGGCGAACTCTATCAACTGATGCAAGCCCTCGGCGCCGACGACGAAGCCGAAGCGCAAAAGCAGCTTTTAGAGCAAGCCTTTGGTTTAGAAGAAAAAGTCGTAGAGCAGGGCAAAGAGCAAGGCAATAAAAAAGGCCAAGGTGAACTATTTGGAGGCCAAGCGTGAGCGAATTGCCGAAGGGGTGGAGTGAGGCTTGCTTTGATGAGGTTTTAGAGTCTATTTCTAATGGAATATCTAATAAACAAAATCAAGAGCAATCAGGTATACCTGTTAGTCGCATTGAAACTATAGCTAAAGAGAAGTTTGATTTTTCTAAAATTGGCTACGTTGATGGCTTTGACGAAGAAAAACTTCCAAAGTATCGAATTAATAAAAAAGATATTTTGTTTAGTCATATTAATAGTCCAATACATTTAGGTAAAACAGCTATTTTTAATAGCGATAAAGAACTATTTCATGGCACAAATTTGCTTCGATTAGTTGTGAACAATTCGCTGTATAAGCCTGAACTATTTAATTATTATTGTAAATTCTACAGAGCTATAGGCGGTTTTGTCTCTATAGCACAACATGCGGTAAATCAGTCATCTTTAAACCAGAAAAAGTTAAAAGCTTGCACGCTACCTCTCGCCCCCCTAGCCGAGCAAAAACGTATCGTCGAAAAACTGGATCAAGTCTTGGCACAGGTGGACACCATCAAAGCCCGCCTCGATGACATCCCCGCCATCCTCAAACGCTTCCGCCAATCCGTCCTCGCCGCCGCAGTCAGTGGGAAATTGACCGAAGAGTGGAGGGTAAGAGAGACTTTAATTAATGCGGTTGATGAAATTGCAGAAACCTTCTCGAAGAAAAAAGGCAGATTAAAACTGCGAGGTAATAAGTTTTCTTTTAACGATATTAGCCTAATTGATTTACCCACGTCGTGGTGTTGGATTGAGAACTATAAATTGGCGCGGGATTCATCAAATGCTATTTGTGCAGGCCCGTTTGGTACAATTTTTAAAGCAAAAGACTTTAGAGATGAAGGTGTACCAATTATCTTTTTGAGACATGTTAAAGAAATTGGCTTTAATCAAAGAAAACCGAACTTTATGGATCGAGAAGTGTGGAAAGCACAACATCAAGATTACAGTGTATATGGTGGTGAGTTACTCGTTACTAAATTAGGGGACCCACCTGGTGAATGTTGTATATATCCAGAAAATTTTGGAATATCTATGGTAACTCCAGATGTACTTAAAATGGATGTTGATGAGCTGTCAGCAAATAAAAAATATTTGATGTTTTATTTTAATTCTCCAATGTCTACGGAGATAATTGAGAAATTAGCTTTTGGAGTAACTCGTCTAAGAATTGATATTGCTATGTTTAAGGGTTTTCCTGTTCCTTTGCCCTCTTTGAAAGAGCAAGCCGAAATCGTTCGCCTTGTGGATCAATACTTTGCCTTTGCCGACACCATCGAAAAACAAGTGCAAAAAGCCCAACAGCGCGTCGACAAACTCACCCAATCCATCCTCGCCAAAGCCTTCCGTGGCGAACTGGTGCCGCAAGATCCGAACGATGAACCCGCCGACCAACTGCTCAAACGCATCGCCGCCGCCCGCGCCGAAAGCGAAGCCCTTGCCAAGGCCGCGAAGAAAGTTGGGAAGAAAAAGTAAAAACAACCAATATAAATAATCTAATGAGAACTACATGCCTTTAAGGATGAAGAATGAGTAATGAAGCAATGAATAATAAAAAAACTGATACTATAAATGGAAGTTTTACATTGTCAGAAAGCCCTGATGAAAAACTTCAAGGTGAATTCATAGTATCTAAGTCAGTAAATAAAATAGGTTTTTTTTCAAAATACATCACTTTAAACCTAATACTTAAAATTATTCCTATTCTTGTGATGTATGCTGGTGTTTATGGTTTTGCTTATCAGAAAGGTATGGTCTCTGAAATGGGGCTGGAAAACGTCGATTTCAATTACGAGATAAAAGAAATTTATTTTTTCGCTTTTCTAGGTGTTGAGAAAATAGCAAGTAATTTCATTAAGATTAATTATATTCCTGATCTTGAGAAAATATTTTTTATGGCAGGAATGTATGGTTTAGCAGGGTTTATTTCTCACTTTTTTATTAGTAAAGATAATTTAATAAAAAACTATATGAGAAAAAAAGACATAAAGTTTTTTTCATTGTTTAAAATGGTAGTTGAATCATGGTGGATTTCCACTCTTATTTGGAGTGGTATTGGAGCTATTTCTAGTTTTGTTTTTCAAATATTCCTAAAGTTTTCTCTTGCCATAGCTTTTTTTCTTCTCTTATTTCCCGGGTTTGTAGGGTTTTGGAATGGGACTGACTACGTTGAAAAATTAAAAATGGAAGAAGATATTTGCGTAATCCCTGAAATGAATAAAGAGTATGAAACTTTAACAAGATTTTGCCCTAAGTTAGTGGTAAAAGGACAAGCTTTATGGGGTGAAATCGTTTTATCAACGAGTAATGCTTATTTCTTAAGAAAAAAGGCTATTTTGCTTATGTTTCTAAGAAAGAAGAGTCTTGTGCTTTTTCCTACTATCTAGGACCTATTAACCAAGAAGACCAAGGTGAAAAAAATGAAAAGAAAGCTTTACCGCTTGATCCTGCTATAGAAAATATTTGTTTCAAAAAAACGGATGTTGCAAAATTAACGAATTCATAAATACCTTTTAAGGACGAAATTTTTATGTGGTTAATAAGTAAGAAAATACTCAACGTAATAGACCTTATAGTTGGACATCTTGCCTCTTTTGTTATGTCTCTTTTTATATGCTTTTTTACTGTTCTCCTCTGTTTTGTGAGCTTTTACTTCTTTTTTTATCTGCCGTTCGATGGAAACTTAAGTTTGAATGAGTTGGATAATCTTGAATTGTTGGGCTTTTTTCTCTTCATCGTTGTCTTGCGTCGTTTTTTTGTTCGGAGTGGGTCTGTAGGTGAGTCTTTTAGTGAGATTGTAACGAGGTATGTCGTTATCTCGGCTGGTGCAGCTGCGTTTTACCTAACGGTGAGTTGTTTATTTCTCGTTTTCTTTTTTAAAAAAGAGCAGCTTGGCGTTAGCGATTATCAAGAAAATGATTTCTATTTGATCTTTTTTGTTGTGTACCTCGTGGCTCTTTATGCTTTGACTCCGCTGCCTAAGATAGAGTGGATTCAGGCCATTAAAGATGATTACAACGCTGAAATGAAAAAAGCAGAAGAGAAAGAAAAACTTAAATCTGCAGAAGAGCAAGTTGATTTTTTCACCGATAGTGAGGGTAATACTCACACTGATTCGATGAATACTGATAAACAATAAAAGGATTTTGGTATGACTAAAAATAATCGTTTGATATGGGGTTTATTAGCTTTGGTACTGAGTAGTAATGTGTTTGCTGATGGTGATATTCCTATTAATAATAGTGGTTCACTTCTTGTTAGCGCTTGTCGAGAGGTCATTGAAATCTACGATAAGCGTGGTAAAGCCGAGCTCTTAGCGGGTCAACGTACTTCTTTAAACGAAGGCATTAAAGCTGGCTACTGTATTGGAGCTACTATGCAATTCTTAGTGCACAATCATGGCTGTAGCAGCTATACAAGTTCTTGGTATCAATTGGCCGAAAGAATTGCTCATTCAAACTTAACTGAATCGCAACTCAAATATAAGAACTCAAGCTCTATTTTGAAGGCAGCATACTGTGGAACCTAACTACTACAGCATTCCCGATGCGCTGAGGTTTTTATTTGGCTCAGATATTTTGAGCCAAACGCCCTCTCTAAGAACTAAGGCGAATTCCTTTTTGCGTAATGGCTTGTTGAGTTCTCAATCTGAGCTGATTGTTCATAAAAACAACAATTCTATTCCAGAAACTGAATTGGATACCTTGTTCAATGCTATGTTGTTGAGTGCTGTTTTTGCCGATTCAAAGGAAGTGAAGGCGATTTTCTGTGAGCCTACGAAGCGCCAGCAATGTGCGGAGATAGTGAAAGCCATGTTCATTCGTCAGCATTCGCTGGCAGGCATTGCGCTTTCAAGTAGCGAGGCAACGGCTTTTGTTTCCTGCCTAGAAGGGGATTTTGACCTCAGGGCGGCGCGTTTGCCGAATCCGTTTAAAACCTTGCCTCA
This sequence comes from Marinomonas sp. FW-1, assembly GCF_005222245.1. NCBI lineage: Bacteria > Pseudomonadati > Pseudomonadota > Gammaproteobacteria > Oceanospirillales > Oceanospirillaceae > Marinomonas > Marinomonas sp. FW-1. The sequence continues at coordinate 1,278,141 of NZ_CP025987.1, forward strand.
GGTAACGCTTGGCAGTAATGGTTCTTTGCTTCGTGTTTTGTTGGCTCAAGCGGCGGTGCTTGAGCCGATGGACAGTATTCTAATGAAATACTTAGATGGTGAGTGGCTTGAGGCTCAAGCTTTGATCCGTCAATTGGATACGAATGTAGCGGGTGTTGCCGAGCTAAAGGCTGAGATAGATAAGAAAATCCATGAAGCGGAAGAGGTGGATGACCTTTTGGATTTTATGCTCAAGCTTTAATTTTTCGTAGAAAAGAAAAATAGATTTAGAAAAAATCTATGTTGTGCAGTGCACAAGTTGAATCTGGTTTCCGTTGACAATAAACGGAGGTTCAACATGACGGCACTTACTTCAGGAACACATACAACAAGCACTGACCTTGTCATCAATTTTCACATGACAGAAAGCTGCAACTATCAGTGCAGCTACTGTTACGCCACTTGGGATGATTTAGAAGCGAAAAATGAGCTTCATCGTTTGTCAGGCCAAGTGGAATCCCTTCTCCAAAATCTTGCTGATTATTTTTTACAACCTAATCCACTACAAGCTGAAATGGGTTATCAGAACGTGCGCCTCAATTTTGCTGGTGGTGAGCCTATGTTGCTCGGTCAGCGTTTTCTGGATGCTGTTAAGTTTGCGAATCGGTTAGGTTTTCGCACGTCTTTGATTACCAATGGGCATTATCTTACTGACGATATTTTGGATGAATTAGCGCCTTCGTTAGATGTGTTGGGGATGAGTTACGATACCGCGGATCATGCTTTGGCGCAGGGTATTGGCCGTGTTGATCGCAAGAAACGTTGGATTGACGCTGAACAATTGGTGCAGATGTGCGCCCGTTATCGGTCGTTGAATCAGACTGGGATTTTAAAGCTGAACACCGTGGTGAATTCGGTGAACTGTGATGACAGTTTACTGGATTTAATAAACGAGATTCAGCCAAATAAATGGAAATTATTGCGTGTTTTACCGGTACATGATCATCAGCTGACGATTACTCAGGATCAGTATAAAGCTTATGTTCAGCGACATGCTGCGCTATCTAGCATGATTGTCGAAGAAGACAATCATGCCATGACGCATACGTATTTGATGATCAATCCAGAAGGGCGTTTTTACCAAAATTCCGATGCGGGCAGCGGTTATATCGTCAGTGATTCTATTTTGACTGCGGGTGTCGAACAAGCACTGAGTCAGGTTCCTTTTAATGTCTCTGGATTTAAGCAGCGTTACGAGCTTATTCCTTCGGTGATGGTGTGAGGAGGAATGTATGGCGATTAAAATAAAAGAGCATGATGTCATTCCTGATCATATACAGAAGAAAGCGTGGAAAGAAATATATCGGCTCATTGCAAATGAAACGAGGTTACGAAAATGGAAGGCTTTGCGCTGCCAAAGAGGGATGTTTCGTTTGAAGTTAAATCGTAGTTATCGTCTTGTTGTTGCCAAAGAAAACATACGAACAGGCGCTTATGAGATTATGAAACATTCCACTTTTGATAAGCGTTTTAGCTAAACGTAGAACGTTAGACGGTATAGATTACTACCCCAGATTCTCGAATCTGTGCTAACAAGGCTTGGTTGGTGAGGTTGTTTTCATCCACCAAGTCGATCAGATATGGGCTGTTTAAATCGTCTAATTCAATACGAAGAGTGGGGATGATGTCCGATTTTCGTGTTGAAATAGACAGGTCTATGTCTGATCCGTTGCGAAAGTTTCCTGTGGCGCGGGAGCCAAACAGAGTCACTTTTTCAATGTCTGGATACTTTGAAAAGGTCTCTGACATTTTTTCCAGTAATTGATTTGGAATACCGTATTGGGAAAGTGTCATAGGGTGGACAGTTTTTCTTTGAGTTGGATGAAGCAGGCGTTATAACTTTCTCGTACCTTTGAAAATTCGGTTTCAAGAATACTGGCATCGTAGGCGTGTACTGTTTTGTTTCGGCTTTCGATCATGTCCATCCATGTTTGACCATCTTTAATTAGGCCAATGTTAAACGCCAGTCTTGTGGCGGTTCTTGATCCTGTAATGTTCTGATGACCTTCGTATTCTAGATAGTCTTTTAACACCTTCCATGCAAGTTCGTGAGTGAATTCGAATCGCTGTAGAACGCCTTCTTTTATGATGTTTGGCGATTGTTCGTCGTAGGCTTCGACGGCTTCGTTGAGTTGCAACAACGCTTTTTTATAATTCTCAAATCGCTGCTTCCAACGTGCTGATGGTAGATTTTCTTCGGTCATGCCCTTGTTATCTCTTTTGCCTATATATTCTGGCATTATGCCACAGATTGCGTTGAGTAAAACTATGGGGCGTTCAGCCTATTTCCTAAAATGTTCCGCCAACGCTTGCCACTGTTGTTCTGACTGGGCGGCGAGCATTTCGCCGTCGAGCATAGTTGGGCGGTACTCTTGGCCGTCGAGTGTTCGGCATATGCCGCCCGCTTCGGTGTGAACCAGTACGCCTGCGGCGTGATCCCATGGCAGCATTTTGTAGGTGAGGCTGAAGTGAAAGTGGCCTTGGGCTATTTGTCGGTAAGCAGGGCAGGAAGGTAGGTTGTTGATACGCACAAAGCGGCTTGCTTTTAAGGCAAAGTCTTGTTTTTTCTGACCACTATAAGAGTTTACCGACATTATGCCGACGAGTTTATCTAGCTCGGGTTCTGCGGTGATCTTTAAGGCTAGCGGCGCTTGGCTGGGTGTTTGATGCTTGCCTTTTTCATTCATGGCGGTGTGTTGGAAAAACGCGCCTTCGCCACGATTGGCATAAATCCAGTCGTCGTTTACTGGGTCGTACAGCAAGCCAAAACGTGTGACGCCTTTTACGACCACGGCGAGTATGATGCCAAATTCAGATAATCCGTGGGCGTAGTTCCAGGTGCCGTCAATAGGGTCGATGATGACGCAGGTGTCTGCCGTCGCTATTTTGTCTGTGGTCGATGGGTCTTCGGCAACGGCTTCTTCTCCGACGATTTCCCAATTAGGAAAGGCCGCCTGAATTTCTTCAGTGATGAATGCTTCGCTGGCTTTGTCGGCAATGGTGACAAGGTCCGTTAGGCTGCTTTTGGTTTCTACGTCGGCGGCGCTAAGCTGACGAAAGTTTGGCATGACGATCTCTTGGCCTGCTCTACGGACAATGCTTATTAGTCTTTCTTGAGTTGGTTTATCGAGGTTCATCTTTCGTCACTCCTTTTGTACTCTCCAAGTTCGCAAATTATACGTGATCAGAGTGATGAATGGTTTAGTGTATCTTGATTATTATGTGATCTTTTTGTTACGACTCAGCCCTATGCCAATTGCCTTGTTCCACTGCTGTCGCTTTGGTGGTGCAGTAAGTTGTCGACCGTTGTTTCGGCGATGTGGTTCAGCGCTTCGATAGTGAAGTAGCCTTGATGCCCAGTGACGACGACGTTAGGGAAGGTGAGCATGAGTTGGAAGACGCTGTCTTGGATGATGTGGGATGACATGTCTTCGAAGAAGATTTTGTTTTCTTGCTCGTACACGTCTAAACCCAGATAACCAATTTTTCCACTGTAAAGTGCGTCAATGGCTTCTTGTGCGTGGACCAATGCGCCTCGGCTGGTGTTGATAATCATCACACCGTCTTTCATCTTTTCTAAGCTGTCTTTATTGATTAAGTGATGAGTCGAAGGGTTCAAAGGACAATGCAGGCTGATGATGTCGCTTTCTTGGTAGATTTCATCGAGTGTGATGTATTGGCAACCTAGGTCGATAAGCGCTTGTGACGGATATAAGTCATAACACAACACCTTGCAGCCAAAGCCTTTCATGATGCGACAAAATGCTGCGCCGATTCGTCCTGTGCCGATACAGCCAACGGTTTTCCCTTCAAGGTTGAAGCCCATGAGCCCTTCAAGGGCAAAGTTGCCTTCTTTTACGCGATGATAGGCGCGATGCGTTTTGCGGTTTAACGTCATGATAAGTGCCACGGCGTGTTCAGCAACGGAGGTTGGGCTGTAATCTGGGACATGAAATACCTTGATGCCTTCCGCTTTTGCTGCGTCTAGATCGACGTTATTGAATCCAGCACAACGCAGGGCGATGGTTTTTACACCTTGTTGCTTTAAAAGGTGAATGACTTCGGCATTAACATCGTCGTTAACGAAGCAAGATACCGCATCAAAACCTTTTACTAGGCTAATGGTTTCCATGCTGAGTCTACTTTCGAAGTAGCTCATGGACATGTTTTTATGCTCCGCGTAGGAGGATAAGGTTCTTTTGTCGTAGGGCTTGCAAGAAAAAACAGCAATATTCATGAAAGTCGATCCTGTCGTTTTATTTGAGAAGAAAACGCGCCTAAATAGTGTGAAAAGGATAACGTAAAATTATGCGAGTTGCTTTGTTTGTGGAATAAACATTGATTCAAGACAATAAAACGCCTAAGTGCTTTGTATGGTTTTACCTGTTTTTCAACGATAATTTATCTGAGATAACCCATGTTTTATTTTGTGTTTTTGGTGGTAATTTTCTCAATATAAGTTATTAATTAACTTGCAACTTATTGTTGCTGTATTTGATTATTCGCTTCTGTGGTTTTATCCAAGCATGAGGTGAGTTTGTGGTCCGGAGGCATAAGTGCAAAGAGTATCATTTGAGTCTATTTTTAATCGCTGGGTTCTTATTACGTTATTGCTGACGATCACTGTTGCTCTTGCTATTGCTTACAAAGTTCATGAAGACAACAAAGTACAGATTAATAAAGCGGCTTTAGAGGCAGCGAATACTCTACAACGGGAAGTACAGACTCGCATTGAGCTTTATCAATATGGCTTGCGAGGAGCCAGAGGGGCAATACTAACTACGGGTGAGAATTTGATTACTCGCAAGATTTTCACTCTGTACAGTTTAAGTCGTGATGTTGATGTTGAGTTTCCTGGCGCTAGGGGCTTTGGTTTTATTCGTCGCGTAACACCATCAGAAGAAAGTGCCTTTGTTGATCGTGCGCGTAAAGATGGCTGGCCTGAGTTTTCTGTTAAGTCACTAAACCCCAATTTTAACGAACGATACATTATTCAATATATCGAGCCTGTTGATCGAAATCGCCAAGCGGTGGGTTTGGATATTGCCTCTGAAAAAAACCGGCGAGAAGCCGCAGCGTCTGCTTTGTATTCAGGAGAAGTTCGTTTAACAGGTCCAATCACTTTAGTGCAAGCGACAGGTAAGCCGCAACAGTCCTTTCTTATTCTTATGCCCATTTATCATGGCGGCAGCACGCCTTTGACACAAGCAGAGCGTCTACAGAAGGGTTTTGGGTGGAGCTATGCCCCTCTGATAATGGGTGAGGTGTTGAGTGGTTTGCCAGTAGATGTTGAAAAGCTTCATTATGAACTTTGGGACATTACGGATTTGGACGAACCTGTTCAATTCTACGGCAGCAGTGTATCGGGCGTGGCGGGTTATGAACAGGTCCAAACAACAAAGGTATATGGGCGTGAATGGAGAAGCGTATTAAGAGTCACGCCTGCATTCATTCAATCGTTGCGTTTACCCAGCCCGGTTGATTTTTTGTCGATTGGGTTATTAATCAGTTTATTACTGACAGTTGTTGTGGTTGTTATACGTCTGTATATCTTGCGAAATCGAGAGGTGATGACACACCAAGCTAGAATTTCGGCCGTTGTTGAAAGCTCCGCAGATGGTATTGTTAGCTCAAATATGGACGGAGAGGTGGTCAGCTGGAATAGCGGTGCAGAACGAATTTTAGGCTACTCCAAGGAGGAAGCGATAGGTAAGAATGTGGTGGAGTTGCTTGTGCCCAATGAACTTCGATTTGAGGCTTTGAAGGCTATTGCGACTTTAAAAGAGAGTAAGGAGCCTAAATCCATTGAGACGCGAAGAACCACCAAGTCTGGTACAGAGATTCCAGTGTCTATTACTTTATCGCCTATATTAGATGCAAATAAAAAGGTTGTCGGTGTTTCAAAAAGTATTCGTGATATTTCAGAGCGTAAAAAAGCCGAAGCCAAAATTTTTGAATTGAATAGCAATTTGGAGAGCCAAGTAAAGGCGAGAACAGCCGAGCTAAGAGAGCTAAATTTATTGTTAAGTGATGTCTTAAGTGCCTCCTCAGAAGTGTCTATTATTGCGACAGATTTGAACGGTGTGATTAAGTTATTTAATAAAGGGGCTGAGCGCATGCTTGGCTATTCGGCTGATGAGGTTGTCGGTAAGCTGACGCCTGTTGGCTTCCATGACGAAATAGAAATCGACAAACATCGTATTGACATATTCGAGGCAACAGGTGAAACGGTTTCTGACTCCCTAGATGTACTGATTCACCACGCTTTACAAGGCGATTTCGAAAGCAAAGAATGGACCTATATACATAAAGACGGCAGTACACGTCCGGTCTCTTTGGTTGTCACTCTGATGAAAGGCGGTGATAACAACACTGTGGGATATCTGGGGATGGCGATGGACATCACCGAGCAGAAGAGTAACCAACAGGCGTTGATATATACCAGAGACCAGTTGCTGTTAGCGGCAGAAGCGGCGCAGCTAGGTATCTGGAGTCTAAATATTGCTGATGATGTTTTGGAGTGGAGTGATTTGATGCTGTCTATGTATCAGTTTCCACTTTCTAAAAAAGATGAGGGCATTACTTATGATGAGTGGTTCGATCGAGTCCACCCAGAAGATCGAGATACCGTCACCGCAGCGTTAAAAGATGTGATAGATAATAAGGGCTCTTATGATGTTGTGTTCCGCATCATCTTACCGGATGGCAGTATCCGCCATATATTGGCCAGTGCTATTTTGCAGAAAGACAGCGATGGGCAGGTAATGAAAGTTACCGGCATTAATCGAGACATAACCAAAGAATATGAGTTAGAAACATGGTTACGTAAAGCCAAAGATGAAGCTATTGCGGCCAATGTCGCTAAGTCGAACTTTTTGGCAAATATGAGTCATGAAATACGCACCCCCATGAACGCGATTTTGGGTATGTTACACCTTGTAAAGCGCACGCCACTGACAAATCAGCAAGATGATTATATTTCTAAAGCGCAAATTTCTGCGAAATCATTATTGGCTTTGATCAACGACGTTTTGGATTTTTCTAAAGTCGATGCGGGTAAATTAGAGCTTGAGAAAGCACCGTTTGAAGTTGAAGCCTTGTTGTGTGAATTATCAACTGTTTTGTCTGGCAGTTCGCTCGGAAAAAATGTTGAGTTGATTTTTGATATTGATAGGGGGATTCCGGCCTTTCTTGTCGGTGACAAATTACGTCTTCTACAAATACTTATTAACCTAGTCAGTAATGCTGTGAAGTTTACTTTAGAAGGCAGTGTGGTGTTGAAAATTCAGCAACAACCAGCAGAAGCGGGTGTAGTTCGTCTAACGGTATCTGTTCAGGATACTGGCATTGGTATAGCAGAAGACAAGTTAGACTCGATTTTTGAGGTGTTTTCGCAAGCAGAATCTTCCACTGCACGCCGCTTTGGGGGCTCAGGGTTAGGTTTGGTTATTTCGCGTCGCTTTGTCGAGTTAATGGGAGGCTCATTACAAGTAGAGAGTGAGTTAGGTAAGGGCAGTCGTTTTTATTTTACGGTTGATTTGCCGATATCTGATATTAAGCCGGAATTACCTTTTAATAATATATCCAGCAAGCCGTTACAGGTTTTAATTGTTGATGAAAATGTGGCAACACAAGCGATTTTCACACGGATGGCATTTGGTCTTGGGTGGACAAGTAAAAAAGCGGAATCGATTCAGGGTGCTATTGTATTGCTGAGAGAATCGCTCGCCGCAGGTGATAAGTACAATGCCATTTTACTCGATACGAAAACATCAGACTTTTTGGGTCAAGAAAGTATTAACGAAGTAAATTCAATCTTTCCTGATACTGACCGTGCGCCAAAAATCATTTTATTGTCTAGCGCAATAAATGATCAATTAGATAATAAATTTGAGTGTATTTCTGGGTCTTTATTAAAGCCCGCAACAGTAAGTCAATTGTCAGAAACGGTTTATCAAGCTCTTTCAGGTGATGCATCCTCGTTACCTGATCGTTTGAGTAATGATTATGGTGGCGGTAATTTAATTGGTGTGAAAGTTTTGTTGGTTGAAGATAACGCTTTCAATAGACAAGTGGCCACAGAATTGTTGGCTATTGAAGGCGCTGTTGTGACAGTGGAAGAAGGCGGTTTAGAGGGTGTTGCAACAGTACTCAATCATGATGTGGGGGCATTTGATATTGTGTTGATGGACATGCAAATGCCCGGTATTGATGGCTTAGAAGCTACGAAGCAAATACGTAAGGATACAAGGTTTGCATCGCTTCCAATTATTGCCATGACGGCCAATGTTTCGGAGTCAGACCGTCAAGCCTGCTTTAGAGCGGGGATGAATGACCATATTGCCAAGCCTCTGGATATAGACAAAATGGTTGCCTGTATTCTTAAGCATACTAACACTCGAGATGAGCTTGTTACGCAGGAAGACGCAAAAGACTCTGTGGTTGAGCCAACCGAGAAAAGCACCCCGACAGTTGAGTTAAGCGATTACGAGGATATTGAGTCTATTCTAAGTCGATTTGGCGGCAGCATAGAGCTTTATAACAGTGTTATCGAGGGCTTTACTCAAGAGTCAGAGGATTTATTAGCAAAAATAGCTCAAAGCGTTGAATCCAGAGATCGGTTAGCGGCAGCAGAGACCCTCCATACTTTAAAAGGGGCGTCTTTGACTATGGGATTACAGCGTTTCGCCAGTCAGGTTTTTATATTCGAAAAAACCTTAAAAACGACAGAAGATAATGCCCTCGTAGAAGCATGTTTATCTTCCATTGATAGCACAGAATTGCGGGCTCAGTTGCAAGAAGAAATGGCTATTATTCTGCAAAAAATGAGTGGAAAAAGGTGAATTATTGAAAATTTGATCTAAGCTATTTCAATAGATTGCTTGTTTCAACCAGCTTAATCTTGATAACGCTGATCTATTTATGAGCAGATTCTAGGAGAGATGAATGTTTAACAGTAACTTAAAGAGTGAACTTAAGGTTATCAAGGAAGAGTTAAACTCTCTTCATCAGATAAAAGACAGCCTAGATCAAGAAATGCTGGTTATTACTCTGGATACCGACGGGTTAGTGAAATCAGTTAATAAAATGTTCACGACAGAGCTTGGCTTTTCTAAAGAAGCGATTGTCGGAAGAAAGTTAGCAGATTTGGTGCCTGTCTACTCGCGAAAAACTGAGCATTATAAGGCGTTTATGAATGCTATAAAAGAAGTGAGACATTGGGCTGGAGCCTTGGAAATTGAAAAAGAAGACGGCTCTGAATCATGGTTAAGAGCCGTGTTTCAGCCCATTCTTCATGGTGAAACAGGTAAGCTAAAAGAATACTCTCTATATTGTAATAACTTAACACGGACTATCACGAGCTCCCGCGAAGATGAAAATATTATAGCGGCATTGCAACGCTCTACTGCGGTGATTGAATTCGATATGAGTGGGCACATACTAGATGCAAATGAGCTTTTTTTGCGTGGTATGGGCTATAAAATCGATCAAATAAAAGGCAAGCATCACAGGATGTTTTGTACTGCTGAAGAGGCGAATTCTGATGCTTATACCGCTTTCTGGGCACGTTTAAATAAAGGCGAGTTTGTTGCCGATCGTTTTCAACGTATTGACAGTAGAGGCAATACTGTTTGGCTAGAAGCGTCATATAATCCCATTTCCGATGTACATGGCCGGTTTTACAAAGTCATTAAGTTTGCCACTCTGATTACAGATTTAGTGAATCGTGAATTGGCAGTATCAGAAGCAGCAGATATTGCTTATGCCACCTCACAGCAAACCGATTCTAGTGCTAAAAAAGGTAATCAAGTGGTGAGTGAAACCGTGGCCGTGATGCGCCAACTATCCGAGCAAATGGCTGAAGCCGCGCAAGGGATTTCAGAGTTGGATGCTCAGTCTCAATTAGTTGGTTCCATTATTGAAAGTATAAGAGGGATTGCGGATCAGACGAATTTATTAGCACTAAATGCCGCAATTGAAGCCGCTAGAGCGGGAGAGCAAGGTCGAGGCTTCGCGGTTGTAGCAGACGAAGTTAGACAGTTGGCATCACGTACCAGCTCTGCAACAGAAGAGATTGTTGGGGTGGTTGGAAAGAACCAAGTGCTTGCCGAAAAAGCCGTTGCCCTGATTAATAAAGGCAGAGAACAAGCGCAAAAAGGGTTGGCGTTATCTAATGAAGCGGGTGAGGTTATCGTCGAAATACAAGATGGTGCTAAACGTGTTGTCGATGCTGTTGGTCAGTTTACTAATAAACTTTGATCTGTATTTAAGCAAAAGAATATTAACAAAGGCCAACCTTATGGGGCGTTCAGAGTTGGCCTTTTTAATTACTTAGAGAGCGTATCTAGCGTTTTTAATAGCCAATCTAATTCATTCTCACCATCAAGACGTGAAGCCATTGCTTGTTCATGTTCCATGACTCGTTGACTGATTTTAAGAAAAAACTCTTCACCATGCGGTGTCATAAAAAGAGCGTAGGATCGACGGTCATTAATGGCTGGTCTACGTTCAATAATGTCCATTTTTTCGAGCTTATCGACTGCGGCTACCATGGCAGATCGATCATTGCCTAATGCCTGAGCGACGGCTGTTTGGGTTAGCCCTGGGTTTCGTTCAACGATCGCGGCTATGGCAAACAAGCCTGGGCTGATACCAAGATCTGAACAGACCTCAGAAAATTTTGTGAAGAAATTCATTTGTGCGCGACGTAAGCGATAACCAACCAAGTTATTGAGTATGCCAAAGTCTACGGGTTGGTCTATTTTTTTTGTGTCGTTAGCCATGAGTGTCTCAGTTCTTAGTCGAATAATCCGTTATTGTAATATAAAACATGAGTTTGGTGTGAGTCTAAACTATTGGGGATTATATCAAAAAGGCGTAGGTGCAATGTGCACCTACGCCTTTTTTATTACCCTATTAAGTGAACGAGTCCGAGGGTAATACTAGGGAAGAGTATAAGTAATGCGACCCTAATAAAGTCTGAGATTAGGAAAGGAATAACCCCTTTGAAGCAATCTTTGAGCTTTAGGGCATCATCGAACGATTTTATAATAAATACGTTCATACCGACGGGTGGTGTGATTAGCCCCACTTCTACAACGATCAAGGCTAAGATACCAAACCAAAGTCCTAAGTCTGCTTGCGGTATGCCAAAATCCATCGCCATTATCATGGGGAAGTAAATTGGAATTGTCAGCAAGATCATTGCTAAGCTGTCTAAGAAACAGCCCATAACCAAATAGGTAAGCAGCATGCAGACCAATATGGTATATGGCGACAAACCGGAATTTTGTATAAGTTCAACCCCTAAATCCGGCAAGCGGGACAAAGCAATAAAGACACTAAAAAGGTCTGCGCCTAGCACAATGAAAAAAATCATTGCAGAGGATACAGCGGTCCGTATTAAGCAAACCAATAGGCCATCCATTCGCATTTTGCCATGAGTAAAGGCAAGAATGGCGGTTAAAATGACACCAACGGAAGCGGCTTCTGTTGGGGTGAAGATCCCCATGTAGATACCGCCCAATACGATCAAGAAGATTGTCGTGATGTGCCAAACATCTTTGGTTGATTTGATTTTCTGGGCAAATGTCGTTTTTGGGCCACGAGGGCCAGCGTCAGGGAAAATTCGTACATAAACCGCAATAGCAAGAATGTAACCACCAGCGGCTAAAAAGCCTGGAACGAAGGCGGCAATAAACATTTTTGAGATATTCTGTTCGGTCAGTACGGCGAAAATAATCAGCACCATGGAAGGTGGGATCAATATGCCTAACGTTCCGCCAGCTGCCAACGCACCAGCCGCTAAACTGCCAGAATATTTCAGGCGTTTCATTTCTGGTAAGGCAACCTTGCCCATAGTTGAGGCCGTGGCTAAAGACGAACCACAAATAGCGCCAAAGGCGGCACAGCCTGCAATCGCTGCCATGGCAATACCGCCACGTTGGCGACCAATCCAGGTGTTACAGGTGCGGAATAGTTCCGCGGTGATACCAGATCGTGTTGCTAATTCGCCCATTAATAAAAAGAGTGGAACAACAGAAAGGTCGTAAGTGGAAAATTTTGCGACCGGCGCAGTGCCCAAATATTCTAAAAGGGCAGGTACACCACCAATAAGAGCGTAACCAACAGCACCACAAACCAACATAGTTAAGGCGATAGGAATACGAATACTCATCAGAACCAGCAGTACAGCCATCATTAAAAAGGCCAGTTCTACATTACTCATGATTACCTCCACACAAGGTGGTAGACAGCTTATAAAGACCACATAGGCCACAAAGTATCATGGATACAACGCCTACAATAAAGGTCCACCAAGTCGGCAACTCTAGAAGCATACTTTGTTCTAAATACTCCTTTGCCTCTAAGCCGCTTAGGCTCATACGGTAGGCAAAAACAAAGGCCACTATGGTGAAAACTACGTCACTGAAGGTATCTAAAAACCGTAAAGTGCTTGGTTTGCAGTTTGCGGTAAAGAGGTCGACGATGACATGACCCTTGCGCAAATAGCATTCGGGTAAAAAAAGAAATACGGCCATTGCCAGACCCATTTCGGTAATTTCATAATCGCCTACTATTGATTGCCCTATGGTTGACCTACCAATGATACTGGTGACGGTTATCGCCGCCAGTATCAACATGATAAAGCCACCCGTTAGCGCAAATAGAGACGATACGCGACCTAGATAAGATCGGTGTATATCTGCATTAAATTTGATCATGCTAACTTATCCGATTGGCTGGCTTATAAGTCTTCGTATTTCTTGATAAGAGCTCTTGTTTTATCGAGAAGGCGTTGTCCTTCGTAGCCGTCGTCATTCATGTCTTCAACCCATTTATCGACAACCGGAGCCATTTTTTCTTCCCAGCGTTGATGCTCGGCACCTTCGATGTAATCGAAAGTATTGCCACGATCTACCGCATATTTACGCGCGAACACTTCATAGTTATCAAAAACCTCACCAATGTGACCTGCTAATTCTACACCTGAGTTGTTGTCGATCACTTTTTGTAGGTCAGCTGGCATGCTGTTATAGACCTTTTTATTCATCGTAAAGGCGAAGGTATTTGAATATAAGCCTTTGCCTTTAAATTCAGTATGGTGTCCAACCAATTCATGAATCTTCATCGGTAGAACCACTTCATAAGGTAGCACAGCGACATCAATGACACCTTTAGAAAGCGCGCTTGGCATTTCTGGTACAGGTAAAAATACGGTGTTAACACCAATGGCACTGAATGCTTCAGACATGTATTTGTTTGGCGCGCGAACTTTTAAATCCTGTAAGTCTTCTAGGCTTTTAATTCTTTTATCGCGAGAATGAAGAGAGCCTGGAGTGTGTGTATGAACCGCCAACAGATGAACGTCTTTTAGTTCATCTTGCATTTCGGTTTCTGCATATTCTTGTAGAGCCATACTGGTTGCTTTGGCTGAACCTGGGATAAACGGCAGTTCAAAAGAGGTCATTTTAGGGAAGCGTCCAGGAGTATAGCCTGCGACAGTCCAAGAGATATCAACGATACCTTTACGTGTTTGATCAAAAAGCTGTGCTGGTTTACCGCCTAATTGCATAGCTGGATAAATGTCAATTTTAATGCGGCCATTGGATTCTTCTTCTACTTTTTTCGCCCAAGGTTCCAAAAAATTACTGTGCGCATTGGATGCAGGAGGGAGCATGTGGTGCAGCTTTAGGGTGTACTCAGCGTCAGCGGCTAAAGCATTGATAGACATCATAGAGCCCACCATAAAAGCGAGGCTTGTCATTTGGATTTTTTTCATTTTGTTCACCTTGTATTTTTTTTGTTATTTATTGTTTTTCACTTTTAGATGACGTGATCGGGATGCTCCATCATGCTCATTGATCCTGCCAGTATTTTTTGCTTTTTATCTCTCTATCTAAAGAATAGGTTAGTTTTGACATGAATAGTTGGGGTTTTCAACAAAACTCCTCATAGAATTTTTACACAAGGTATTCAAAAAAAGTAACGTGCATAAAAAATGTTTGTAAAAAAAATAGTTGTAATGTACAACATAATTATTCCTGACAAGTTAAAGTCGACGAACTAAAGCCCAACTAAATAAATATAAAAGAGATGTGAGGGTAAAAATGAGCAAGGTTATTTCTTTAGCGCAAGCTGCTGAGTTGATTCCTGATGGTGCCAATGTTGCCTGGTCTACAGTGGGTATGTCTTATTTTGCTGAGGCTGTCGCTAAAGCCGTTGAGCAGCGCTTTATAGCAACGGGCCACCCACAGGCTTTAACGTTAATCCATGACTGTGGTTGTGGTAACGGTAAAGACGCAGGCATGTCCCGAATGTCCTACCCGAATTTAGTGAAACGCCTGATTTCTGGGCACACAGGCCAAGCACCCAAAATGGCGCAAATGATTTCAGATAATGCCATTGAGGCCTATTTGCTTCCTCAAGGTGTATTGACCACTATGTGGCGTCAAATAGCAGGCAATAAACCTGGCGTGATCACCAAGATTGGTATGGGAACCTATGTCGATCCTTTAGTAAGTGGTGGTAAGGTGACGTCATTAACTAAGGAAGATCTGGTTAAACGCATCAATATTGAAGGCGAAGAGTGGCTTCTCTATAAGAAATTTCCGCTCGATGTTGTCGTGATTCGTGCCACTACGGCTGATGAAGATGGCAATCTATCTGTGGAAGAAGAAGCCATGTTGGCGGAAATCTTGCCAATGGCACAAGCGGCTAAAAACAGCGGTGGTATCGTTATTGCGCAAGTGAAATACATTGCTGAGCGCCACTCCATTCATCCGAAAGAAGTGAAAGTGCCAGGTGTGTTAGTGGATTATGTCACTGTCGCCCCTGCCGAAGACCACAAACAAACCATCACAACAACCTACAATCCAGGTTTAGCGGGTAATTCCCGTGTGCCTTTAAATGCGTTGCCACCAATGCCTTTTAGTGACCGAAAGGTGATTGCTCGTCGTGCAGCGATGGAGTTAAAAGCAAACGCTATGGTGAACCTTGGCATTGGTATGCCTGATGGGGTTGCTGCCATTGCGGCAGAAGAAAAAGTCTCCCATTTATTTACTCTAACGACCGAGCTCGGCACTTACGGCGGTATTCCCGCGTCTGGCGGTGACTTTGGCGCGGCGTGGAATGCGGATGCGATTATTGAGCATGAAGCGCAGTTCGATTTTTATGACGGTGGCGGTTTGGATATTGCCTTTTTGGGATTGGCGCAAGCAGATAAAGAAGGGAATTTAAACGTCAGTAAGTTTGGCCCTAAAGTCGTTGGCCCAGGCGGTTTTATTAATATTTCTCAAAGTGCCAAGAAAGTGGTGTTCTGCGGCACCTTGGTGAATGGCGCTAAGTTGAGCTTCGAAAACGGCAAAATGACCGTGCTAGAAGAAGGCAAGGTGCAGAAGTTTGTCGAGTCGGTAGATCACATTACCTTTAGTGGGGCTGTGGCGCGTGAAAACCATCAGCCTGTGGTGTTTGTCACGGAGCGTTGCGTTTTAGAGCTGCGTCAAGAAGGCATGGTGCTCACCGAAATCGCACCGGGGTTGGATTTAGAAAAAGATGTATTGAGTGCTATGGCGTTTAGACCTGTTATTGCAGACGATCTAAAAACCATGCCGGAAGCTATCTTTGCTGAACAATGGGGTGGTTTGTCTGACATCATGGCGACGGCTAACCAACAGTAAAAAAACAAGAATAAATAAGCGAGAAACCTTATGTCGATCAACAATGTAGAAATTCCTTACGGTGCGTATTGGAGTACGCCATTCACAAAGTGGCAGGGCTCATTACAACATTTACATTCCATGAAGTTTGCTGCGCACGTAGCGAAAGCTGAATTGGCGAAACGCCATATTGACCCCAAGGTGTTTGATTCTGGGGTATTGGGTATGACGGTGAATCAATATCAATCTTTCAATGGTGCGCCTTGGCCTTTGTACGACATTGGTGCGGTTAATACCGCCGGCCATGCGGTTAACCAAGTGTGTGCGACCAGTGCGCGTGGTTTGTTTGCTGCCGCATCAGAAATTGTCTGTGGTATGGCAAATGTGTCTTTGTTGATGACGGCGGACCGCTGTTCTAACGGCCCACATATCTATTATCCCAATGCGAAAGGCCCGGCAGGAGCGTCAGAAGATCAAGTAACTTACAACATGATGAACGACTGTGTTGGTGGTCATTCGATGATGCAAACGGGTGAAAATGTCGCTAAGCGTTTCGATATCACTCGTGAAGAATTAGACACGGTCACTTTCCGTCGCTATGAGCAATATCAAGCGGCTTTGCAAGACGATCAGGCATTCCAGAAACGCTACATGACATTGCCTTTATCTGTACCGACAGCCAATTTCGCCAAAGAAGATAAAGTCATTACGGGCGACGAAGGGGTGTTTCCAACTACCCTAGAAGGCTTGCAAAAACTGAAGCCAATTCAGGAAGGTGGCGTGATTACTTTTGGTAACCAGACTCATCCTGCCGATGGCAATGCTTCCGTTATTTTGTGTCATTCAGAAAAAGTTGCTGAGCTGACTAAGCGTTCTGAAATCAAGATCGAAGTGCTAGGTTTTGGGCAAGCCCGTGATGATTTGGCTTATATGCCAGCTGCACCGATAGAGGCCGCGAAACGCGCTCTTGCCGTGGCAGGCGTTGATATAAAACAAGTGAAAGCCATCAAAACACACAACCCGTTTGCGGTTAACGATGTAGCCTTGGCGAAAGCCATGGACATAGATGTGATGACGATGAACAACTATGGCTGTTCTTTGATTTGGGGCCACCCACAAGGGCCAACTGGCATGCGTGCCATTATTGAGCTTATTGAAGAATTGGTTATCAATGGTGGCGGTTATGGATTGTTCACTGGTTGTGCGGCGGGTGATACCGGCATGGCCGTAGTAATCAAAGTTTCAGACCGCTAATTATAAGGCTAAAGGTAATCCAAGATGACTTATCAATTTATTAATTATTCCGTAGAAAACGGTGTGGCGCATTTACAGCTTAACCGCCCAGAAAAGAAAAATGCCATCAATGACAGCTTATGTCTTGAGATTGAGCATGTGTTTTTGAATTTAGCGGATGAAGTGAAGGTTATTGTGCTTTCTGGCAATGGTCCTGAATTTTGTTCTGGTCTGGATTTGCAAGAGCACAAGGCGCGTGAACCTTTCGAAGTAGTGAAGCATTCTAATATGTGGCACCGCGTATTTGGTCATATCCGTGATTCTGGCATTCCAGTTGTGGCGGCCATGCATGGTGCGGTTATTGGTGGCGGCCTAGAGTTGGGGATTTGTGCTCATGTGCGTGTTACAGAAGAGAATACTTTCTACCGCTTACCTGAAGGCAAACACGGGATTTTTGTTGGCGGTGGCGCATCTGTCAATGTCTCCAATGTCATTGGTGTTAGCCGTATGACTGAAATGATGCTGACAGGACGCGACGTAGATGCTGAAGAAGGTTTACGCATCGGCCTAGCGCACTATGTTGTTGGTCATGGCGAGGCCTTGGCAAAAGCATTTGAAATCGCCAAAGGCATCAGCAAAAACTCTAAATATTCCAACTGGGCAATGACCACGGGACTAAGCCGTATCGGCAATATGTCGGCACAGGAAGGTATGTATACCGAGTCATTGATTTGCGGTATTACGCAAACCAGTGAGGAAGTAAAAGCACGTATTGATGCGTTTTTAAATCGTAAAAAAAGCTAAGAGCTTTGCTTGTAGTCGTGCATAGCATGAGTCTTGAAATTTAGTGCTTAAAATAAAAAGTACTTGCGTCTGTTTCGCAAATTTAATGCGTCAGCGTGAATCAAATGCCAAGACTCTTTTATCAAATAACAAGGAAAAGACTGAGTAAATCTGCCCTTGGTAATAAAAATAACAGCAAGGTAAGGAGTATTTAGATGCAAATCCAAGATAAACATTTTGTGGTAACAGGCTCGGCTTCGGGGATTGGCGAGGCGGTTGCGCGTCGTCTGCACGGTCTGGGTGCCAAAGTCACTCTAGCGGATGTAAATGAAGAAGGTTTAGCACGCGTCAAATCAGACTTAGGTGAACGAGTCCAAGGCTGTGTGACGGATATCGTAGATGAAGTATCGGTTCAGAATGCGATTGATAAAGCAGTTGACGCCTTTGGTCCTATTAGTGGCTTGGTTAACTGTGCGGGTATACCCGGCGCAGAGCGTGTCGTTGGGCGTGAAGGTCCGCATCGCTTGGCATCATTCCAGCGTGCGGTATCGGTTAACTTAATTGGCACGTTTAACATGATTCGTTTGGTAGCCGACAAAATGCAGCACAACGAACAAGAAGCCAATTTAGAGCGTGGAGTGATTATTAATACCGCGTCTGTTGCGGCGTTTGATGGTCAGATTGGCCAAGCAGGGTATGCGGCGTCCAAAGGCGGTGTGTGCGCTATGACTTTGCCGATTGCTCGTGAATTAGCCCGTTTCGGTATTCGCGTGATGACCATTGCCCCAGGCTTATTCAAAACACCAATGATGGATGTGTTGCCGGAAGAAGTGCAAAAGTCCTTGGGTGAATCTGTGCCATTTCCACCGCGCCTTGGTGAGCCTGATGAGTATGCGTCTTTGGCTCAACATATTATCGAGAACGGCATGCTCAATGGCGAAGTGATTCGTCTTGATGGTGCGATTCGTATGGCAGCGAAGTAACTCGGAGTCGATGATGACTTATCAAGCGCCTTACAAAGACATGCAGCTGCTGGTGGCACAAGCCTATCAGCAGCAAGGCTTGGATGCTTGCGAATCATTGGATGGTTTTGATCCCGAGCTGGCCAATGCGGTGATGGAAGAAGCGGCGAAATTTGCCACAGGTGTGCTTGCACCACTGAATGCGGTGGGCGATGTTCAAGGCTGTCGCTTTGAAGACGGAAAGGTAATAACGCCAGATGGTTGGCGAGATGCTTATCAGCAATTTGCCGAATCAGGTTGGATTGGTTTGGCGTTGCCGGAAGCGTTTGGTGGCCAAGGTCTGCCAAAGTACATAGCGCAGCCGGTTAATGAAATGTGGTTGTCGGCGAATTTGGCCTTTGTGATGTTTCAAGCTCTCGCGCAAGGTGGTTCAGAGATCCTATTGAACTTTGCGAATAAATCGATCCAAGAGCGTTATTTACCAAACATTGTTAGCGGTGATTGGACCGTGGCGATGGCTCTGACAGAGCCTAATGCGGGTTCAGATCTTGGTGCTCTAAACACCAAGGCGATACCACAAGCTGACAATACTTATAAGATTAAAGGTCAGAAGATTTTCATTACCTATGGTGATCATGATCTTACCGACAACATTGCGCATTTAGTTCTGGCTAGAACACCAGATGCACCGGCGGGTAGCCGCGGCATTTCGTTATTTATCGTGCCTAAGTATCGTGTTGGCGACGACGGTGCACTTGGCGAATTCAATGATGTTCGTTGTACTGGAATGGAACACAAAATGGGACTTCATGGTAGCCCAACTTGTTCCATTAGCTACGGCGACCAAGACGATTGTATTGGTGAATTGGTAGGGGAATTAAATCAAGGCTTACAAGCTATGTTTGTCTTGATGAATGAGGCTCGCTTAAGTTGCGGCTTACAAGGCGTGGCTCTGGGGGAATTGGGTTATCAACGGGCATTAGAGTATGCCCAAGAACGAACTCAAGGCGCTAATAGTGAAGGCGAAAAGGTGGCCATTGTTGAGCATGCCGATGTGAAACGCATGTTGCTAGAAATGCGTTCGGAAACCTTTGCACTGCGTGCTTTGGGCTATCAAATTGCAGCTCAAATTGATGCCACTGAGGCGGCCCATGATTCATCGAAAAAAGATCGAGTCGCTTTGCTGACACCGATTTTTAAAGCCTTTGCAACAGAACGTGCCAATGTGATGGCAGGCCAAGTGGTTCAGGTTTTTGGTGGCATGGGGTTCGTAGAAGAAACCGGTGTTGCGCAAATTATGCGCGATGCCCGAGTCACGACGATTTATGAAGGCACGACAGGCATTCAGGCCCGTGACTTAATGTTTAGAAAAGTACGTGGTGACCAAGGTCGCACAGTCACTGAGTTATTAGCAGAAATAACTCAGTTGATTCAGCCTTTTGAAGCGGATGATGAGTTTGCCTCTATGGCGACAGAAACGCAGCTGGTGGTTACTAAAGTGACGTCATTGCTGGACTCACACTTGCTGAATCTGAATGCCGATCATGACGGATTACTGGCAGTATCTGTGCCTTTCTTGGAGGCTATGGGCATTCTATGTTGCACATGGCAGATATTTAATGTGCTGGCTTATCAGCAAAAACAAGAGATGGTTGATGAGCCTTATATGCAGAATATTAAGGCGCTAGCCGCATTTTATGGAGCTTATCGTTTGCCTTGTGCATTGGCGGCGCTAAAGGTTGTTGAAAATGCTGGTTTAGGTCTTAGCAAGTACAAATTTTGAAACAGGCCGTTTGGGTCTGAAGTCGAGATAAAAATAACAATTCGGCAGTGGTTACTAAACCACTCCCTAATACTCAAGACATAAAAATAATCAAAAGCCTTAAAGGGCAAAAGATGAGAGCGGGAGCAAAAAATGAACGGTGAATTTCATCCAATTAAGGTTGTGGCGCATCCGATCGACATTGAAAATCGTGAAGGTGGAGTGCAAATCATCAATAGCCAAAAAGCGCTTGATGAGTACGCTCGTTGCTGGACTGATAAGCTTGAATACTGGGCTGATAAAACACCAGATCAGATGTTTGTGGCACAGCGTGATGAGCACGGCGAATGGCAGAAAGTAACTTACGCTCAAGCGGTAACTCGAGTGCGCAAACTTGCCTCTTGGTTACTGACTCAACCTGTTTCTGTTGATCGTCCTATCGTATTTCTATGTGGTAATAGTGTTGAGCACTTGATGCTTGCGCTGGCGGGCATGTATGTAGGAATTGCTCATGCACCAGTGTCACCAGCTTACTCTCTGGTTGCGACTGATTACGGTAAGCTACAACATATTTTTGATATTTTGACGCCGGGTTTGATTGTGGTGGATGAGCTTGCTCCTTATGAAAATGCCATTCAAGCCGTTTGCAAAGAGGTAGAGACGCCAGTTGCTGTCATAAAAGGCGATATCACACCGCAGAAAATTTCTAATCCTACTTTATCGTTTGACTCTTTTTGGGACTTTCCTGAATCCCATTTAATCGATGAAAAGAATGCTCAGGTGAATGGCGATACCATTGCTAAAGTGCTGTTTACCTCTGGCACAACAGGGATGCCAAAAGGTGTGATCAATACTCAACGTATGATTTGCGCTAACCAAGTGATGATTCATCAAGTTATGCAGTTCTTTAAAGATCAGCCACCTATCATGGTGGATTGGCTTCCTTGGAACCATACTTTTGGTGGTAATCATAATATCGGTATTGCTTTGTACAACGGCGGAAGTTTGTACTTAGACGATGGTAAGCCAACCGAGAAGTTATTCGATAAAACCTTGCAGAATCTTGCAGAGATTTCTCCAACCGTCTATTTCAATGTGCCAAAAGGGTTTGAGCTTTTGGTGAAAAGTCTAAAAGCCGATCAGGATTTGGCTGAGAAGTTTTTTGCGCGCTTGCAGTTTACTTTCTTTGCTGCGGCAGGCTTAGCCCAACATATTTGGGATGATTTGGATGCCTTGGCGATTCAATATACGGGCAAAAAAATACCCATGGTCACAGGATTAGGGTGTACCGAAACGGCACCGTCAGCGACGTTTGCTTCTGTAGAAGAGTCCACTTCTGGTGTTATTGGCGTTCCTGCCCCTGGTGTGTCGATTAAGCTGGTTCCAAACGAAGGTAAGTTAGAAGCGCGTGTTAAGGCGGAAACCGTGATGCCGGGTTATTGGCGTCAGCCTGAGTTGACGGCAAAAGCGTTTGATGAAGAAGGCTATTACTGTCTAGGTGACGCATTTGCGTATCTGGATGAGAATGAGCCCCAGCGTGGTTTCCGTTTTGATGGTCGAGTATCTGAGGACTTCAAATTGGACAGTGGTACTTGGGTGAGTGCGGGAACGCTGCGGGCTAAGCTGATCAGTTCATTTGCCCCATTTGTGCAGGATGTGGTGTTGTGTGGCACAAACCGCGGTTATATCAGTGCTCTGGTCTTTCCCGATTGGGCCCATTGTAAGGCCATTCTGCCACATGACTCGGTGGAAACTAACGAGCAAATTATTGCCCATTCCGCTGTTCGAGAGGCGTTTAAGCAAAAGTTGGTCGAGTTCGCTAAAAACAGCACAGGCAGCTCTACGGTTGTGCAACGAATTTTGTTGCAAGCTGCGCCACCAAGTATTGATGCACACGAAGTAACGGATAAAGGTTCATTGAATCAGCGTGCAGTACAAAACCATCGAGAAGATCAAATTGAGCTTTTGTACCAAGAGCCCCTTTCTGATTTGGTTATCAGTTTATAAGGAACTGCGTTATGTTTCATAATGAGCGCCAAGTGCAAATTGAGTGGGGCGACTGTGACCCCGCTGATATTGTCTTTTATCCGCGTTATTTTGCTTATTTTGATGCCTCAACAGGGGCTTTATTTGAGGCAATGGGCTTTTCGCTTAGGTACATTCGTGATGAATTAAAGGCTGTTGGCTTTCCAATGGTTGATACTCGCTCGCAATTTTTTAAACCTTCTAAGTATGGTGATAAGGTTATCATTAAGAGTGAGTTTACTGAGATTGGCCGTGCCAGTTTTGGTATTCGCCATCGGCTTTTTAATGAGGGTGATTTAGCGATTGAATGTACGGAAAAGCGAGTGTGGGCTTGTCATACTCTTGATGGCAGCCTTAAAGCCAAAGCGATTCCAGATGATATTAGAGCCAAAATGTTAAGCCATGGGTAAATGCTAAACTTTGAGATTTTCGGCAAATTATAGACCGAGCCTTATTGGCTCGGTTTTTTATTATGATTTCTCTATATTGGTGTTAGAGCAAAGTTCGATAACACGTTTTGCACTAATAAATAAAAAGCAGCCTACGGTGATGGCCATTGCGCTTAGGTGAAATATGTCAATCAGTGGTATTTGGCTCATTTTCATTCCTTTTTGAATCAAGGCTTAGTTATTATTTTTATATAATAAAGCACATGGTGCTTAGTTCGTCCACATTGTTTACAAAATAGCTTTTTTTGAATGGCTGTGTTTGCGCAAGGTAAACGTTTAGAATCTGCTTCTGATTAATTGATGGGAGAGGCGACTATATATGATTCGCCCTTTATTAGTGCTGCGTATGCTGACAATGCCATGCTTGTGGATGAGTGTTGTGCAGTTTGTGTTTGGTGAATTGTCTTTCATGTTTTTTAAAGATGGTGTCGGCCGCGCATTCGCAATACCTGCTGTGGTTATCTTTATACTTTCTTTGGTCATATTATTGGGTTTTCGAAAATACGCATTGCCTTCGGTTAATACTCGCGAAGCTATGTTATTCGCGACATTAACTTGGTTCACTGTTGGGGTTCTGGGGGCAATTCCTATTATCTCGATTACTCACATTTCTTTTACTGACGGTGTGTTCGAGTCGATCAGTGCTTTAACAACCACAGGGGCAACCGTTTTGTCGGGGCTCGATGACATGCCGCCCACTTTTTTGATGTACCGCCAGTTTTTACAATGGATGGGTGGTCTTGGGGTGGTTATTTTTGTTGTGGCTATTCTGCCAATGTTAAACATTGGTGGTATGCGCTTATTAAAAGCCGAGACTCCAGGGCCAATTAAAGACGAAAAGCTTTCCCCCCGAGTTTCCAGTACCACACATTATTTATGGATGGTGTACTTAGCGATCACCGTGTTGTGTGCGCTGAGTTATTACTTTGCTGGAATGTCTGCGTTTGATGCGATAGGCCACAGTTTTACGACGGTTTCTACGGGCGGTTTTTCTACTCATGATGCCAGTATGGGGTATTTTAATAGCCCATTAATTTTGTGGATCTGTAACCTTTTTATGGTGTTGGGGGCGGTGAATTTCGCCTTGCATTATCGTATTTATATTGCTCGTAGCATTAAGCTTTATTGGCAAGATGAAGAGACGCGAGGTTTCTTAAAAATCATTGGTTTTATCGCTTTGTTATTGGCTTTGTTTTTGTTTCAGACAGAGTCAGAAGAGGGGCTTTGGGTGGCTGTTACACAGTCGTTTTTCCATGTCATTTCGTTTATTACCAGTACTGGTTATGCGGCAACAGATTTTGGCGCTTGGCCGGCCGTGACGTCTATTATTTTGATTTTTGTTGGTTACATTGGCGGTTGTGCAGGGTCGACGGCGGGTGGTAATAAAGTGATCCGCAACATCATTTCGGTCAAATCGATTGGCTTGGAGATAAAGCGCTTAGTGCATCCTAATGGGGTCTTCGCGATGAAGTTTCAGGGGCGAACGATTGCGGCTGATGTACGACATTCTGTGATGGGATTCATGTGTATTGTCGCCATGATAACGATTTTGTTTACGGTTTTGCTGATGATGACAGGCATGAGTTTTATGGCGTCTTTGAGTGCAACCGCAGCTTGTTTGAATGTGCTTGGGCCAGGCTTTGCTGAGCTGGGCAGTAACTTTTCACCATTAAGCGACGCAGGTACTTGGCTGATGAGTTTTGCCATGATCTTAGGTCGTCTTGAATACTTTACTGTGCTGGTGCTTTTCTTTCCGGTAATGTGGCGCCATTGATCGTTTTGATAAATAGTAAGAGCAAAAAAGGGGCGGATATCTCATTGAGATCCGCCCCTTTTTAATGACCACATAAAGAGAGTATTACTTAAAGAGAGGGTTAAACGGTGGCAACCGCGATACCGTTGCTTTCTTCTTCGAATGCTTCTAGTTCTATGGCAATACTTTTTGAAGTTGGTGTATTACTGAATTCCCCTAGGCTGTCTAGCGGCACTAGCGGATTCGTTTCTGGGTAATAGGTCGCTATGTTGCCAGCAGGAATGCTGTAAGGCACCAACTTGAAACCGCTTACTTGGCGAATGACGCCATCATCCCATAGGGATCGTAGGGTGACACTTTGGCCTTCTTCAAATCCTAGGCGTTGTATATCCGCAGGATTGATAAACACCACTTTACGTTCGCCTTTGATACCACGATATCTATCGTTCATACCATAAATAGTGGTGTTGTACTGGTCATGAGAACGGAGAGTTTGCATGACCAGTGTTCTGTCAGAAAGTAAATCGTGAGCACGCTTAGGCAAAATAGAAGCAGGCAGTGTGTGAGTATGACAAATGGCTTTGCCGGCTGGTGTTTCCCATTTTCTTTCACGTGCACTGTTGCCTAGATAGAAACCACCATCTTCTAAAATACGTTGGTTAAAGTCTTTGAATCCTGGCACCACAGCCGCAATGTGTTCACGAATGATATTGTAATCGCTAACCGCTTCATGCCAATCAATAGGGAAATTGCCTAGTGTTGCTGCGGCCATCCCTGCAATGATAGCAGGCTCAGATTTTTGCTCTTTACTTAATGGCTCTAATACACCGCCAGAGGCATGAATCATGCTGAATGAATCTTCTACAGTGATTTTTTGCTGTCCTTTAGCCTGATGATCAATATCCGTTCGGCCAAGGCAAGGCAGTATGATGGCTTCTTTGCCTGTAATCAGGTGAGAGCGGTTAAGCTTAGTACTGATTTGTACTGTGAGCTCGCATTGCTGTAAGGCATGCTCAGTGGCTTTGGTATCAGGTGTTGCGGCCGCGAAGTTGCCACCGAGCGCGATGAACACACTGACTTTGCCATCCCGCATCGCGCGAATCGTATCGACAACTGCGAAGCCATGCTTTTTGGGCGGTGTAAATTGAAAGTGTGTTTCTAAAGCGTTTAGAAATTCCTCTGAAGGGCATTCATTAATGCCCATCGTTCTATCGCCTTGAACATTGCTGTGGCCACGAACAGGGCAAACGCCAGCACCAGGTTTGCCCAAATTCCCCCGCAGCGCCATTAGGTTGACCATTTCGTGGATAGTGGCAACCGAATGATGATGCTGAGTTATTCCCATTGCCCAGGTAATAATCACGCTATTTGCTTTGGCGTAGACGTTAGCGGCTTGGGTTATGTCGGCTTTGCTTAAGCCAGACTGATCGATAATCTCTTGCCAAGGCGTTTGTTTTACTTGCTCAAGGTAGTCATCTAAACCTTGGGTGTGTTCTTTGATAAAGTCATGATCAAAAACCGCTTCGCCTTTTCGTTGGGCCGCTTCTTCCATGTCAATGAGGACTTTGACTATCCCGCGAACCACCGCCATATCACCACCAATTTTCGGACAAAAGTAGCCAGTATTGGTTGGTTTAGAACCATTGGTCAGCATTTCGATCGGGCTTTGAGGGTTCTGGAAACGCTCTAAACCACGCTCTTGAAGAGTGTTGAAGCTGAATAGTTGGGCACCACGCTGGACCACTTCTTTTAGGGTTTCTAGCATGCGTGGGTGGTTTGTGCCTGGATTTTGCCCGAAAACAAAGACGGCATCAGTATGTTCAAAATCGCCTATATCAACCGTGCCTTTACCACTACCAATACTGCTGGATAATGCATAACCACTGGCTTCGTGACACATGTTCGAACAGTCAGGGAAGTTGTTTGTGCCATAAGCCCGTGCAAAGAGTTGGTATAAGAATGCGGCTTCATTGCTGGCGCGCCCCGATGTATAGAAAGCAACATTATTTGGGTCCGCTTGTTTTTTTAGCGTGTCGCCGATTTGTTGGTAGGCTTGTTCCCAAGAGATGGCTTCGTAGTGATCGGTTTCGCGGTTATAGCGCATAGGTTCAGTGAGTCGACCTTGGTATTCAAGGAAGTAATCACTTTGTGTGTTCAGCCAGCTTACACTGTGTTCTGCCATAAAAGCGGCATCGACTTTTCGTGATGTGGCTTCCCAGTTAACGGCTTTCGCGCCGTTTTCACAAAAACGGATTTTGGCAGGATCATGCTTTTCACCCCAAGCACAGCCTGGACAATCAAAGCCATGGGGTTGGTTGGTTTTTAATAATGAGTGAATGTTTCGAACCGCATTTTTGCTTTTTAACCAATGTTTTGTAGTGCTTTGTAACGCACCCCAGCCACCCGCCGGTCCTTTATATGGCGAATAAAAATCAGCTTTTTTACTCAAGTTTTTTTCCTTTTACGGGGTTGAAGATGTAAATATTCGTGGTGAGTCTTGTTTAGGTAAATGAATCAGCGTTAGCCCATAATGTTCCGCAAGTGTTACGGCTAATGTGCTGGGTGAAGCGAGATGGATAAGTCTAGAAAGACCAACTCGAACGGCCTTTTGTACTAATTCCGTACTGCATCTGCTCGTCATTAAAACGCTGTAGTTATGTAAGTTGATATCTTGTTGCAGAGCGTAGCCAATCACCTTGTCGAGTGCATTGTGTCTGCCTATGTCTTCCATGCAGATAATAGGGTCTCCGTTAGGAGAAACCAATAACGCCGCATGCACAGCCCCCGTTTGTTTTCCAAGGGTTTGATAATCAGCCAAACGTGATTTTAGCGACAATAAAGTTGACTCAGCTATCGGCTCGCTTGGTGGTAATGTTGCTAGCGTAGGGATCGCTTGAGGAAGCGATTCGACACCACACAAGCCGCATCCTGTTGCACCAAGGTGAGCGTGTTTCTTTTGTTTGAAATTGGCAAATCGGCGAGAACTAAGGGTTAAGTTAATGGCGATGCTGTCAATATTGGGCGGTATTTTTGTAGTCTCTACTTCCAAATCTCGTACATCGCTAATGTGCTCAATAATGCCTTCGCTCCGCGCAAAACCAATGACAAAGGCGTCTAATTGATTGGGGGTAACCATCATGACGGCATGAGTAATGTCATTGATACTAATGGCCAGAGGGACTTCTTCCACAAGCTTTGCCGACCCAGCAGCGAGTTGATTGTCGCAGCGATCAAAAGAATGTCGTTGGAAGCAGGGAAAAGACAAGGATGAATATTGCATATTATCCGATTTACTAAATGAATTTGAGAGGGCTTTAATAGTACGGAGAGACGAGAAGGTCGTCCAATCTTTTTATATTGAAAAAGTGCATAAAACGAGGTGATTCTTGGTCGCTGTCTATTGTTCATAAAAGAATCAATATAGATGCGCATTTCAAATTGTTAAGTATTTCTTTGAAACTCAAAATGCCGTATTCTTGCCCGAAAAAAAATAGCTTCAATGTCTTTTTCGTATGGGTTGTGTAAAACCCTAGGTGAAAAAGGTATGGACTGTGATTATTTGCACTCCAACAGTGGCGAGGGGGAGGCACATGAGACAAAGTGTGGCTCAGTTCTTGTCCTAATTGAGAATGTGTGCGGCCCAAGTGGTGGTGCATAGTCAGGTTCTGTGAGAGCCATTTTTTGTTTAATGAGTTTTTTTATTTATGCAGTTTATAACACGCCTTTCACGCTGGGCTTTATCTGGGCCGCGTGCTTGGTTATCCATTATTTTCGTCGTTTTCATCGTTCTGCTGTTTGTTTATAAATCGCTTGTATCATCAACAGAGAATCCTAAAGAGTACCAATTACCTAGTGGTAACACTAAGACGTCCGTTAAGCCTTCTACTGCTAATGCAAAGTCAGATGAAGACACTGATGAAGACAAAGATTACGACTCTTTCGTTACCACTGACCCTTTACAGCAAGTAGAGGAAGTGACTGCACCTCTTCCTTCTATTAAATACGTTATAAAGCCGGGCGATACGCTGGCGGGTATTTTTGCGCGTCTGGGGTTGTCCCGTGAGTCTTTGTATTCCGTACTGGAGGCTGACCAAGAATATCTTGTTCTTGAGCCATTGCTTCCTAATGATAAGTTTACTTTTAAACTGAATGAAGAAGGTGAGTTAGTAGAGTTAACCCGTCGCCTTGATATAAGTAAAAGTGTGTCATATGTTCGGCACGAAAACGGTGGTTTTAGTTATGATGAACATATCAAGCCCATCACTTACAAACAGGAAACCGTCCACAGTAAAGTGGTCAGTAACTTTTACTTGTCTGCCAAAAAAGCCGGTCTTTCTGATGCCAATATTTTGATTATTCAAGATGTGCTTAAAGGTCGAGTTAACTTCCGTAAGGACCTAAGGGCTAACGACGAATTCAACTTTGTTGTTAAAAAAGGCAGCATAGATGGTGTAAAAGTAGGTGAGGATCAATTAGAAGCGATAGAAATTACCGTTAAGGGTGAAACATACCGTGCTTTTTTACATTCCGATGGTCGTTTCTATGACGAGGCAGGTAACAGTTTAACGCCTGCGTTATTGCGTTGGCCGACACGCAAACACTATCGAATTAGTTCGCCTTTTAATGCTAATCGCTTACACCCAATAACAGGGCACCCAGCGCCTCATAATGGGGTTGATTTGGCAACACCTTCAGGAACCGAAGTGTTGGCTACAGGTGATGGTATTGTGACTCGCGTGGCATCACATAAATACGCTGGTAAATATGTTGTGATCGACTATACCGGCCCTTATGGCTCACGTTATCTTCACTTGAGTAAAATTCTAGTGAAAAAAGGCCAGAAAGTGAAACGTGGTCAAGTTGTTGCCTTGTCTGGGAATACTGGGCGAACCACGGGAGCGCATCTGCACTATGAGCTGCATGTAAGAGGTCGACCAGTCAATCCAATGACAGCAAGTATTCCAACAATGCAATCAATACCCGAGAATACGCGCAGCGAATACAATGCTAATGTTGCTACTTGGATTAGTATGATGGCAGGCAAAACCGATGCAAAAGCGGGTTCTAGTTCAGAGTCTGAAGAATGAAGGTTTGAAAAGCGTTTTTCTGCACCGCTTAACGGTCTGAAATGAGCATATAAAAAAAGGAGCATTTTGATGAAAATGCTCCTTTTTTATTGCTCAACTTTTTATCTTAGAGGTTGATTTATAGGCTCTTTTTGTAGGACTTGTTGCCAACCATAAAGATACATAAGAACACGACCAAGCCGATGAATTGAATCCATAGATCTAAGTTTGGCCATAGCATCATTAAAGAAGCGGCTAATAGCAAAGCGCGTGGCACTATGGCTAGTTTGTCTTCTAGATAACCTTCCATTGCACCTACCAATGCATACATACCAAAAATAGCAAAGAAAGTGAGACGCAATAGTGTTTCAGAATCGCCACCAATAAGGGGTGTGTAGGCCATTAATAACGGCACAATATACAGACCTTTTGCCAGTTTCCATGCCGTCATACCCGTTCGCATTGGTGGTGTTTTCGCGATCGCAGCCGCGGCAAAAGCGGTTAAACACACAGGAGGCGTCACATTACTATCTTGTGATAACCAGAAGATAATCATATGGGCTGTTACCAGAATCATCGCAACGCTCTCAGCGCCCAACGCCTGATCCATTAACATGCCTTTAAAGTCATTTGGCACTTGAGCCAACAAGGACTGTGCTTGATCCATCGGCATGCCTTGTGCCAGCGCCGTAATCGCAGAAGGATCGACCAGCATAAAGACGGCATTGGCCGCTTCTGGCAAGCTTCCAGAAACCATCATATCTAGTAACTGACTTTCAGCGATCAGGTTAAATAACGCAGGTGCAGACAGTGTTCCTAAAACAATGTAGGCCGCTGTAACGGGTAATCCCATTCCCAAAATAAGCGATGCAATGGCCACCAAAATTATGGTGTAAAACAAGCTGCCACTAGCCCAGTTGGTAATTAATAACGAGAAAGTATTACCTATCCCTGTTGTACTTATGACGTTTACCACTAAACCAATGCCAACAAGAAGAACGGCTGTTGTTGACATGTTTTTTGCGCCTTGCGCCATAGCATCGAGTATTTCTGCAGGCCCCATGCGATGTTTGCTAGACAAAAAAGACGCTGCAATGACAGCAAGTATGCTGATACCCGCAGCGTAAGTTGGCGTAAAACCTTGTACTAACAGAGTAACCAGAACGGTTAAAGGAACAATATGATGCCAACCGCTTTTTAATACTTGCGACACTTTTACCGCGTCATCACTTTCAGTCGAAATTACTTTGCTACGTTTCGCTTCTACACGAACAAAGAAACCAACAGAAAGAAAATACAGTAAGGCTGGAATAGCAGCGACACCGATGATGGTGACGTAAGATACTTGGGTGTAAGACGCCATAATAAAGGCACCAGCTCCCATGACAGGTGGCATTAGCTGTCCACCAGTAGACGCTGCGGCTTCAACGCCTGCGGCAAAGCGTGCTGGAAACCCTGCTTTGCGCATCAGAGGGATGGTAATAACCCCCGTCGAAACCGTGTTGGCCACAGAAGAGCCAGAAACAGAGCCCATGAGACCAGAGCCAAGTACAGCAACAAATCCTGGCCCGCCAATCATCTTGCTGGCAAGGGATCGGGATAAATCGATGATGAAATCACCGGCACCTGATTTTACTAAAAAAGCGCCGAATAAAATAAACATGAAGACAAAGCTCCATGAAATACGGGAAATAGAGCCGAACATGCCATCGGTACTAAAAAAACTACGATACAGCAGTGTTTCTAGGCTAAGACCTGGGAAGTTAAACATGCCGCCCAGCCAGCTTCCCCACAACACAACATAGCTTAAGGCAATAAGAATTAAGAAAGGAATAAACCAGCCGCTGGTTCGGCGAATGAGCTCCAATGACAGTAGCACGGCAATGCTAGAAACGATCCAATCTGATGTATTGAATGTCACCCCTCTTGCGTAAAGGGCGTCTTCGAAAAAGATGATGTATAACACCATTCCAATCAGCGCAAGCACGATCGCCCCATCAAAAAACATTGCTATTTTACTGTCTTGCCATTTTGGGTGTGCTGGAATCAGTAAAGCGCATAGCGCACCAAAGCCTGCGAAGTGAAAAGCGGAGACCCACAATTCAGGCAAAGTAGCGATGGTGTTGATGTAAATATGAGCCACAGCGAGAAAAATGGAAATGGTAAAAACAAGTCGGTTTAACCAGAGTCCAGAGCGATGTTTTGTTTCGAAATCTTCAAGATTAATTTCTTGAGAATCGGTTGGTTGAGATGAAGCAGTCATAGACAGGCTACCTTAGATACGTACAGAAACAAATTAAGCAAAGAGAGGTAAAGTGCGCCGTACTTAGTACGGCGCGACAATCTATTGCGAGTAGGTTATTAATTCGCAATCAGACGAGCAGGAATGTTAATACCGCGTTCACGGTAGTAACGAGCTGCGCCTGGGTGTAATGGCACAGGCAGACCAGCAATGGCTTTTTC
This sequence comes from Marinomonas sp. FW-1, assembly GCF_005222245.1. Lineage (NCBI taxonomy): Bacteria > Pseudomonadati > Pseudomonadota > Gammaproteobacteria > Oceanospirillales > Oceanospirillaceae > Marinomonas > Marinomonas sp. FW-1. The sequence continues at coordinate 1,310,335 of NZ_CP025987.1, forward strand.
AATAGACATTACAGCGGTTGCTTTGTGAATGGCACTTAAATACCCCAAGTTTTCATATAGGGACTTAGTTAGCTCATAAACATCGTCTTCAGACAAATCGGCACGTGTCGCAAGGAAATTAGGTTGCGCTACGGTGTTGATGTCTTTTGTTTGACCTGGGTAAGTGTTTGCAGGAATAACATAACGAGTCCATAGCTCATAATTGCCATTGGCTTGTTTGATTTGTTCATCAGTGAAGTCCAATACTTTTACTTTGTCACCCATTGATGCGTAAAGGCGTGTCACGGCACTAACAGGTACACCTGCTGGCGTGTTCATACCATCAATGTTGCCATTTTGCATGGCGTCAGCGCTGGCACCATATCCCATGTAAGCGAGAGCAAACTTATCTGGATCAATGTTTAGGCCTTTTAGCTGTTGGCGGCCAGAGCCTTCAGTACCAGAGTTTTTTGTTCCAATTGAGAATTTGTGGTTGGTATTTTCAATGTCTTTTAGGTCAGCCACTGTACCCGTTTTAGCCAAATCTGACTTTAGTACAAAGTGTTCAACGTTTTGCCATAGCATTGATACAGAGCGCAATTCAGTTTGTTTGCCTGAGCTTTCAAATGGGCCTTCACCTTCCCATGCCCATGCACCGTAAAGGCCTTGTAGAATGGCAAATTGCGCTTGGTTTTCACGCAGTAATTTGATGTTTTCGCCTGACCCTGCAGAGCTGATGGCAGAGACAGATAAACCAAATTTTGGTTCTAGTTTGACTTTGCTTAATGTAGCAATAGCAACACCAACTGGGTAATAGGTACCACCTGTTGATGCGGTTGCTAATATATAGTTGCGATCGTCAGCTGCTGATACATTGGTTGCAGAAAGTGCAATCGCCGCAGCGGTTGCGCTAGAAAGAATGGCTTTAGTAACGAATCCCAATTTCATGTTATTTTTCTCCTAATGGGTGGGGTTAGTTGATTTATTGATTGCGATTATCATGCCAAATATTTAAGTTGTTGATATTGAAAGACTATTTTTAATGCTCTCGAGTATTTTTACTTTTTTATACTCATATGCGCTGTTTTTTGCTTATTGTTGACGTTTCTTTGTCGGCAATAAATTGCTTATGATGAGGTCGAGCAATCATCGCTGTTAACATGCTATTTTATTGCTTATTTGATTTTGAATGAGCGAAATATTGCCGATGTACCTGGAAGGGAAATAATGAAACAAAAATCGACTATTCGTGTTGTACTATTTGATTTAGGAAATGTATTGGTAGATCTCGGCGATGTATCAGAAATGCATCGGATGCTGAATACAGAGGGTGAAGAGTCTGATGTATGGCTGAAGTGGTTATCATCACCGAGTGTTGCAGCATTTGATTCGGGGAAGATTTCTTTTGATAAATTTGCACAAGATTTATTAGCGGAAGTGGGCAGCACCATTGATAAAGATGTGTTTAAAGCGTCCTTTAAAGCATGGCCAAAAGGTTTGTTTGCTGGGGCGTTGGAGTTAGTAGACGCGGTTAAACCGGAATATCATCGAGCGGTTTTATCCAACACCAACGCTGCACATTGGCCAAGGCTGATGGATGAAATGGCATTAGCTGATAAATTTCATAGCTATTACGCTTCTCATCAAGTGGGGTTTGTGAAACCGGATGCTGCGATTTATCATCATGTGATTGATCAGCTGCAAGTGGCACCTGAACAAATACTCTTTATTGATGATAATCAGATTAACATTGATGCGGCATGTGCATTGGGTATGAAGGCGCATCGAGTTAAAGGAATTAAACAAGCTCGGCAAGTGCTTGAAGAGTACGGGGTACTAGCTCGTTAGTATCAGGATATTGACACAGGATAGGTTGCAGCCTTTAAGGATGTTATTAAGGTGAAAGCACAGTTGGGGTTAGAGGTTTCTATGCGTACTTTTGATGGACAGTCTTCGATTAGTTATTCTCGAACTCGACCAATGTATCCGGCCGAGCTTTATTATTGGCTTTCTCAGCAAGTGTCTCCATCAAGTGTTGTATGGGACTGTGCTTGTGGGACCGGTCAGGCATCGGTTGATCTTGCTGCGTATTTTGACCGTGTGGAAGCATCGGATATTAGTGAGTCTCAAATCACTGCAGCAACGCCACACCGTAAAGTAAATTATCAGGTGTTTCCTGCTGAGAAGACCCTTTATCCAGATGATTATTTTGATGTGGTGTGTGTGGCTCATGCATTGCATTGGTTTGATTTAGCGTCTTTTTGGTCTGAACTTCGACGAGTCTTGAAGCCTGGTGGCATGTTTGTTTGCTGGGGTTATAACTGGTTGCAAATCGGAGAGGCCGAAGATCGAGCTATTGCGGAAGCCGTCTTACCGCATCTTCAGGATTACTGGCCAGCGGAAAGTCGCTTGTTATGGGAGCAATATCGAAGTATTGAGTTTCCATTTGAATTGATTGATGTGCCAGCATTTGAGCTAAATTGCCATTGGTCAGTAACGCAGACTATAGACTTTATTCGAACGTGGTCTGCTTCTCAGCTACGTATTCAAGAGCATGGGGACGATTTTCTGCTAGAAGCGTCTCCTATTATTCGAGAAGCTTGGTCTAAACCAACTAAAAAGCAGGAAATACGTCTGCCATTTTTTGTAAAAGCAGGACGCTTTTCTTAGACAGGCTGCAAAGCGCGTACATGATAAAGTCTCAATAAGACTAAAGTGGAATAGATCGTACTGCTTGTCTGGTTATAGTAGTTCTGCATCCGAATAACAAATTTAACAATGGAGCGGGTTATGAAGTCATTATATAGCGCAACCTCAAGTGAGGCGGCAAAAAATGCCAATGTGAGTCAAGCAGAGTTTGAAAAACGCTATCAAGAATCGATTGAAAACCCAGATAAATTTTGGGGGGAAGCCGGTAAACGCTTAGATTGGTTTACACCTTATAGCAAAGTTAAAAACACCTCATTTAAGCGTGGTCAGGTTAATATTAAATGGTTTGAAGATGGCGAATTAAACGTCGCGTATAACTGTATCGATCGCCATTTGGCCACCTCTGCAAACAAAGTTGCTTATTACTGTGAAGGCGACAAAGAAAGCGATGACAAAGTCGCGATTACCTATCAGACACTGCATGATGAAGTAGGCCGCTTAGCCAATCTTTTGAAGCGCAAAGGCGTTAAAAAAGGTGACCGAGTAGCGATTTACATGCCAATGATTCCTCAAGCCGTCTACAGCATGTTGGCGTGTGCCCGAATTGGGGCAATCCATTCTGTTATTTTTGGCGGTTTCTCCGCTAATGCAATTGCCGACCGCCTAAATGATTGTGAAGTGAAGCTTGTCATTACTGCCGACGAAGGTCGTCGTGCTGGAAATACGATTCCACTTAAACACAATGTGGATATGGCACTGGATAAGAATGCTTGTCCATCAGTTGAGTCTGTTGTTGTCTATCGCTATACCAACAAAGATGTGCCTTGGGTTGATGGTCGTGATGTGGATTGGGCCGCTGAAGTAGCGAATGAAAGCACTGAGTGCCCAGCAGAACCAATGAATGCTGAAGATCCATTGTTTATTTTGTACACCTCTGGATCGACAGGTAAACCGAAAGGGGTTGTTCATACAACTGGCGGTTATTTAGTGTATGCATCATTGACCCACGAATTGGTTTTTGATCTTAAGCCTGATGATGTTTACTGGTGTGCGGCTGATGTTGGCTGGATTACCGGACACAGCTACATGGTATACGGCCCGCTTGCCAATGGTGCTACGAGTATCTTGTTTGAAGGTGTTCCAACCTACCCAGATTCAGGCCGAATTGGTCGAGTAGTAGACAAATTTGATGTCACTCTTTTGTACACTGCGCCAACGGCAATTCGTGCCTTGATGGCAAAAGGGGATGAAGCAACACGTACCAGTAAGCGTGATTCTTTGCGTATATTGGGCAGTGTTGGTGAACCAATTAACCCAGAAGCGTGGTCTTGGTATTACACTGAAATTGGTAACTCTGCTTGTCCTATCGTAGACACTTGGTGGCAAACCGAAACTGGTGGCATGATGATGACACCACGAATTGTTCAAGGTGATGTGAAACCTGGATCCTGTACTGGACCGTTGTTTGGCGTTCAGCCTGCATTGGTGGATGCTCAAGGCGTCGTACAAAATGCTCAGGGCGTTCAAGTGGAAGGTGGATTGGTTATAACCGATTCTTGGCCGGGTCAAGCTCGTACAGTGTATGGTGATCATGAGCGTTTTGAACAAACTTATTTCAGCACGTTTGAAGGTATGTATTTCACTGGTGATGGGGCGATGCGTGACGAAGATGGCCACTATTGGATCACCGGTCGAATGGATGATGTCTTAAACGTATCTGGTCACCGTCTTGGTACTGCAGAAATCGAGAGTGCTTTGGTGGCGCATCCTTCAGTGGCTGAAGCTGCCATTGTTGGGTATCCGCACGATATTAAGGGACAAGGTATCTATGTTTACGTGAGTGCGGTTGCTGGTGTCACGCCAGATGAAGACCTCACTAAGGCATTAAAACAGTTTGTTCGCCAAGAAATTGGTCCAATTGCGACGCCTGATCTGATTCAGTGGGCAAGCAAAGGTCTGCCAAAAACGCGTTCAGGTAAGATTATGCGTCGTATTTTGCGGAAGATTGCTGCTAACGAACATGATCAATTGGGAGACACAAGTACATTAGCTGATCCAAGTGTGGTTGATGATTTAATCGAAAACCGTTTAAATGTGTAATCGTTTACATATTTAAAAGGATAAACTGTGATTTCACTTGTTATCGCGGATGATCATCCTTTGTTTCGTAGTGCACTCAGTGGTGCATTACGAGCAGAGATTCAGGGTATTGTTATTGTCGAATCTTTTGACTTAGATTCGACGCTACAATGTTTAAGCGATCTTGATGACCTTGATTTGCTTTTACTGGATTTAAATATGCCGGGCAGTGGTGAGCTTTATGGGTTGATTCGAATTCGTAAAGACTTTCCAGATGTACCAGTAGCTGTGATTTCAGGCAGTGAAGACAGTGAAATGGTTGCAAAAGTCATAGACTCTGGCGCGCTGGGTTTTATCCCCAAAACCAGTGAGCCAGCCACTTATGTACAAGCGATCCATGCTATTTTAGCGGGTGATATTTGGTTACCCGATGATCTTAAGCAGGCTGTGGCTAATCAACCTAAACCTGATTTATCAATGCAAAATAAAGTCGCTGAATTGACTCCTCAGCAATACAAGGTGTTGTGTTATTTGCATGAAGGGTTGTTGAATAAGCAAATTGCCTATGAGTTGTCCATTTCGGAGGCAACGGTTAAAGCGCACATTACCGCCATATTCCGCAAGCTTGAAATTAATAACAGAACGCAAGCGGTATTGGTTGCAAGTGACTTAAAACTACAAATGACGACGGCCTTGAGTTAAGGGTTGTCGTTTTTTTTTGTGTTGGTTTTGCATTCGCAAGGCGAAGGTACCGGATCAATACCGCCTTCGTGCCATGGATGACATTTAGACAGTCTTTTTATTCCAAGATACATTCCTTTAAACACACCATATTGCTCAATGGCTTGAATCATATATTGAGAACAGCTTGGGTAAAATCGGCAGTTATTTCCTAGCAATGGACTGATTAAAAACTGATAGCCTTTTACCAGCACAATAAGTATTTTTTTCATGGTGTATTATCTGTTTTCTGAGTCTTCAATGTCATTTCTATGTAAATAATGACGCCTATTTGATACTGTATTCGAAATATACCACAGAAAAGAATTCACTATGCCAGATCAACATCTTACTTTAGATGCAATGAAGGTCGTCGCTTACCAAGGCGAGCCTGGAGCTTATTCTCATTTAGCGTGTAAACACACTTTTCCCGATTGGAATAGCGTTCATTGCGCCACCTTTGTTGATGCCTTAAATATGGTTGAAAAAGGGGATGCATATTACGCGATGATTCCGGTGGAAAATTCTACGGCTGGGCGAGTCGAGGAAATTTACCGAGAGTTAAAACGCACTCAGCTGTATGTTGTGAAAGAACATTTTGAACCCGTAAACCACTGTTTGATTGCGCCTCATTCTATGACGATCGATCAAATTACTCGCATAGGCAGCCACCCTCAAGCCTTGGCCCAGTGTGATAGTAATATAAAGGCGTTAGGAGCAAAAAATCAGGCTATGTACGATACCGCAGGCGCGGCCAAGCACATAGCTGAGTTTGAAGAGCCCGGATTAGCCGTTATATCGTCTGAGCTTGCGGCAGAGCTTTATGGTCTAAAGGTACTAAAAAACCACTTTAATGATTCTGTTGGCAACACGACTCGCTTCTTAGTCTTTGCCCGCCAGCAAAAAATGCCAGTTATGGAAGAAGGCCAAACTTATATAACGTCTTTTATGTTTCGGGTGCGCAATATTCCTGCGGCTTTGTATAAAGCAATGGGTGGCTTTGCGACTCAGGGTATTAACATGTTGAAGCTAGAAAGCTACATGGTGAATGGCAACTTCACGGCGACACAGTTTTATGTCGATGTAGAGGCGCATTTTCAATCTGCTGCTATGCAAGCGGCGCTTGAGGAGCTGAGTTTTTTCTCTGAAGATGTACGCGTTTTAGGCACCTATTTGGCTGATGAGTATAGGTTAAAGTCATTATGATGCGTTGGTGTTGTGTTGTTTTATCCCTGTCATTGAGTTCAATAGCATGGGCTGAGTTGGATGATATGTCATCTTTAACTGGGACAGAGTTGAGCTCATTTGATGATTTTTTTGATAGTATTCCAGTGGTCGTTACCCCATCTAAAATAGCGCAGCCAAGAGTCGATGTTTCCTCTACCTTGTCGGTGCTGGATGGTGAGTTTATTCGACGCCTAAATATGCAGTATGTTGAAGATTTACTGCAATTTGTCCCAGGGTTTGCGGTGTTTCCTTATAAAGCATCCAGTCAGAAAATTGTGTCGTACCATGGTACTCAGCTAGAAGAATATCGCCGCATTCAGGTGTTGGTAAATGGACGTTCTGTCTATAGTGCTGGCAAGGCTCGAGTTGAGTGGGCAACTTTACCTCTTAATATTGAAGATGTTTCGCGTGTGGAGGTCAACCGAGGTCCTAATGCGGCGAGTTATGGTATTAACTCATATTTCGCTGTAGTGAACATCATTACACGCTCTCCTTTGGAAACATTGGGAAGCAGTGTTTCTGCTTATTCAGGATCACGAGGTGATTACCGCTTATATGGTCAACACAGTGGCTTGAATGGTGATTGGAGCTACCGAGCATCAGCTTCGACCAGTAATGTAAGTGGATTTGATACAGATAAGGATGGTAATGATCGACATGATGGGCATGGAACTGTCATGGGGAATGTTTTCATTCAAAAAGAAACATCCACTAGTTTCTTTGACATAGATGTAGGGGCAAATCGTGTCAAAGCTAATATGGATCCTGAAGAGTATGCGGAAGGTTCTTATGATATTAATGATCCGGTACGTGAGGCGAATCGTGAGCACATCAAGCTCAGTTACACTAAGCAAGTCTCGTCCGATCATGAATTAAAATTCCAGTATTACTATGATCAGGCTGAACAAAGTGAGCATCACGATGCCAGATTAACCAGCTCTTTTTATAGTGTGTTTTTTGGTGGTACTAGTAGCGGGGATGTTTATCGATCGTATGACGTGGACCTAGTGGAAACCCGTCAGGATCTGGAAGTGCAAAGCACCTGGGCCGCGAGAGAAAACCTAAAAGTGATCTCCGCATTAGGTTATCGCTTGGATGAAGCCGATTCTGAACACTACTTTTCGGGCGCTGTCAGCGATGAAGTGCTGCGAGCATCTTCAAATTTAGAATATAGAGCAGGTGAGCGCTGGGTTTTGAATACTGGGGCCATGCTTGAGCGTAGCCAAATGGGTGGGACATTCTTATCGCCTAAGCTGGGAGCCACCTACAAATTGTCAGAAAATGAGTCCTTTCGATTCAACGCTTCGAACGCGGTGAGAACGCCCGATTTGTCTGATCAATATTTTAAATGGCATTACGTATTGTCGACTGGAGAAAGCTCTTACACGACATACGCTGATCAAGGAGAGAGGGAAGAGAAAATCACCTCGTACGAAATAGGCTATTATCATTATTGGCTTGATCAGGGGTTGTCGATGGATGTAAAGCTTTACCATGATTCGGTTCAAGATATGGTATTAAGCAGAAAATACTTTTCTAATGCAGGGTCAGATTCAGCCATTGAAGAGGGTGTGACGGAAGATGTCAGTATTAATGGTTTGGAGCTTGAACTGGATTGGCGTTCACGCTCAGGCGGAATGACTCGGTTCACTTATGCTTATCAAGATACGCAAACGGACAATAGTAAACTGTTGGACTCTACCTCACCGATAATGATGTCATTATTTTCGAGTCAGCCATTAACGGATAAGTTGTTTATTAATGGCTACTATTGGTATGGGAAAGAGTTAAACGGAAGGAACTACGAGTTTGTCAATAGTTGGCTATCTTACAAAATGTCACTAGGTGGCTATTCGACTGCCACGATGGGGTTGGGTTTAGAAGCGCGCTTGGATGGAAACGCTTTGGTTAGCTACCACAATAACTTGGACGAAGACACGTTCTTCTATGTCTTTAGCAACATTACTTTCTAACTCGGATTAATGAAAGAGTGAAACGGATTTTTTGGTTTTTATTGCTGTTTAGCACAATGAAGGTGTCGGCAGCAGTTTATGTGGTTCACAATACTGAAGAGAGTTCGGTGCGTTCTTTGACGTTCCAACTTTCTCGATTATTATCCACCAGTACATCGGTTATCCCTGTGCGACAGTCTGTGTTTGTGCAAAACATTTCAGCACTACAGCCAGAGGATATGATTGTTGCCATTGGCAATAATAGCTTTCGAGAGGCTTGTTCGGTTGCCTCAAAAGGAGCGATTGTTGGGATTTTTATTGGTAAAGAAGAATATTTAAATATTCAGCCTCAGTGCTCTATACCCAGTAGTGCTGTTTTTTCAGGCGCGCCTTTAGAAAAGCGCTTATCATTACTGCAGGCAGTCTGGTTTGACCCCAAGCCACTTATCGTTCTACACAGTAACAATCTTCTTATAGATCAGCAGGGCATGCAGGAACAAGCGAGTGTGTATGGGTTCACGTTTCGCTTTTTGCAAACTGAGGTTGATCAGTTATCTGTGTTAAAAGCAGTGAACTATATTATGGAAGATTCTACGATGATGTTTTCATTGGTCGATTCTCAGCTTTATGAAAACGGAATTGCACAAGACATTTTGAAGCTGCTATTTCATAAACAGAAATTGATGATAGGCCCGTCGTTGGGATTTGTTAAGGCTGGTTCTTTGTTTGCTATTTACTCTGATACCGAAACAAAATTAGACGCTTTGGCGGCTCGTATAAATGGCTGGCAGGCAGAGGGCACACTGTTGGATGCAGTGTACCCAGACCAATTAAGAGTTAGCTTCAATCCCTACCTTATAAAATCTCATGGCATTGTGCTGCCTTCCGCTGCGTATTTAAAAGACCAATATGGACTTTGCTCGGAATCAGCGTGTAACTAGTTAAGAGGTTAAAAAGCGTTTTACTAAGCTGCTAAACGGCACTGGCTTCTCGGCATGAAGCCAGTGGCCAGCTCCTGAGATCATTTTAAAGCTAGCTTGTGGGAAGAGTTTTGCAATGGCGTCTTGATAATCTGCCACAATATAGTCTGAATTCTCACCTTTTATGAACAGTGTAGGGAGGTTGACCGCTGCGTTTATCTCAGGCTTTTTCAAAATAACTGGGTAGCTGTCTGCAATATTTTGTACAGAAAGATCTAGGCTAAACCCTTGTTCTTTTTTAGTTAGGTTTTTTAGTAAAAACTGTCTTACTCCCAAGCTTGATTCATACTGGCTCAATAATGAGTCTGCTTCTTTTCTAGAGGCTGGTAGAGCTTCATCAATGGCTTTCAAACCGTCCAATATACGAGTATGGCTCGGTTCGTAATCGACAGGGGCGATGTCTACCACGATGAGCTTTTCTATCTGTCCTGCTTCAGCGATTGCCGCCATTTGCATGGCAACTTTTCCGCCCATAGAATGACCTAATAGATAGAAGGTGTTTATGTTGTTTGCTTTAGCCCATTCCAGAACAGCGGAAGCCATTTTTGGGTAGCTGGCTTCACTCATACTATCTGACTTGCCGTGGTTTGGAAGGTCGACACAGTGTATTGTAAAGTGCTCGGCTAAGGATTGAGCAATAGAATGCCAGTTATCAGCATTACCAAATAAACCATGGATGACGATAAGGTGAGGTCCTGATGTGCCGTATTGTTTTGCGTTTATCATAGAAACCTTATTAATCTGCGTAAGTAAATGAAATAGATATTGGCAAAGAAAATATGCCAATATTGTAGCAAGTCTTTAAAACCTACGTCCTCATAGAATCAAGGTTGTTTTTGGAATGTTAGATACATTTTTTATTAAAACTCTTAAGCATCCCTTACGTTTAACCGCTTTGCTGATCGATAAGCTGGGCGTAAAGGCCAATTGGATTACTCTGTTTGGTTTTTCTGTGGGTATGATGGTCTTGCCTGCTTTGTATTTTGAGCAAACCTCTCTAGCGTTAGTGTTGGTGGTAATCAATCGTGTTATGGACGGCTTGGATGGCGCCGTTGCTCGTGTGCAAGGGCCTACCGATTTAGGCGGGTACTTGGACATTACCTTGGACTTTATTTTTTATTCGGCGGTGGTGTTTGGCTTTGCTTTGATGAATCCGCTAGATAACGCATTGGCGGCCAGTTTTCTGATTTTTTCTTTTATGGGGACGGGGAGTAGCTTTTTAGCCTTTGCTATTATGGCAGAGAAACGAAATATTGAGCGCTTAGAGTATGGTCGTAAATCTTTGTATTTCGTAGGCGGATTGGCTGAAGGGGCGGAAACTATTGGTTTTCTAATATTGATTTGCTTGTGGCCAAATTACTTTGCTGTATTGGCGTATATTTTTGGCGTGATATGTTGGATAACGACGGTAACCCGAATTTATGCAGGTTACCGTACTTTACGCGATCCCAGTTAGGACTGAGCGATTAGTCGAAAAAAGCGATTTCGATGTCGCTTTTAACGATGGCACAACAGGCTAGTAAATAGCCGCTTTGTACCCACGCTAGAGGCTCGAATGGGTAAATAACATTTCCCCATAAAAGCTTGATGGAGCAAGAAGAGCAGTAACCCTCACGACACTGATATTCAACGTGAATACCCGCACGTTCAAGCTGAACTAATAAAGGCTCCTCCTCGGTCACAAGGATTTGCTTTTTCCCTAAAAGTACACGGTGTAGAACTTGCTCTTTTTGCTCCGGCATTGCTTTGTTAGAGGTCGAAGTCATCGAAATCTGAGTCATCTAAACTGTTATCTGTCTGTCCTACTAGGTAAGAGCTGATTTCAGCTTCTTGTGGCGCGACTTGAACATTGTCACTTACCAACCAAGCATTGATCCAAGGGATTGGGTTGTTCTTTGTAGCAAAGTGAGTTTCAAGTCCAATCGCTTGCATGCGAACGTTGGTAATATACTCTACATACTGGCCTAAGATCTGAGCGTTAAGACCGATCATTGAGCCATCTTTAAATAGGTAATTTGCCCATTCTTTCTCTTGTTCAGCCGCTTCAATGAAGATCTGACGTACTTCATTTTGGCATTCTGCTGCAATGACAGCCATTTCAGGATCATCTTTACCCGATGCCATCAGGTTCAACATGTGTTGTGTGCCTGTTAGATGTAAGGCTTCATCACGTGCGATTAGTTTGATGATTTTTGCATTGCCTTCCATAAGAGTGCGTTCTGCAAAACCAAAACTGCAGGCAAAGCTAACATAGAAACGAATCGCTTCTAATACGTTGACAGAAGCAATGGTAAGATACAGCGCTTTTTTCAGCTTAGGCATTGATATCTCAATTTCGCCTCTGCCTGGTATGTCGAATGTCCCCATCCCCATAGTGTTATATAGGTTGACCATTTCGATAAGACGATCGTAATAGATAGACACGCTGTCAGCGCGTTTCGTAATTTCAGCGTTGGTTACAATGTCGTCAAAAATCTTAGTCGGATCATTTACAATATTACGAATGATGTGCGTGTAAGAACGGCTGTGAATCGTTTCACTGAAAGACCAAGTTTCGATCCATGTTTCTAATTCTGGTAAAGATACGATTGGCAATAATGCAACATTTGGCGAACGACCTTGTACACTGTCTAGCAATGTTTGATATTTTAAATTGCTTAAAAAGATATGCTGTTCATGGGCTTCAAGACGTTGGAAGTCTTTACGATCGGTAGAAAGATCGACTTCTTCTGGGCGCCAGAAAAAAGACAGCTGCTTTTCAATCAGTTTCTCAAAGATTGGGTGCTTTTGCTGGTCATAACGAGCAACGTTGACATTTTCACCAAAGAACATTGGTTCTTTTGTACTATCGAACTGTTTACGGTTAAAAGTCGAGTAACTCATGTCTCAGGGTATTCCTCAAAAGCATAGGGTGTGATGGATAAAAAGACACACCTTAGTTGTTAATAGATATTCGTGTTTCGCTAAAATGCTAAACATAGCAAAGCCCCATGTCTATGAGGCTTTGCTTGTCATACTGTTTAATCAGCACTTAACGATTATTAGACAAGTTAGATTTTGCAAGCACCGCCAGCGCAATCATCCATGTCTTCTTGCTTGTCATCTGCACCATCACGTGTGTTGTGATAGTAGAGTGTTTTTACGCCTAATTTGTACGCCGTTAGAAGGTCTTTCAAAATTACCTTCATTGGTACTTTTTGAGCATCAAACTTCTGTGGATCATAGTTTGTGTTTGCCGAGATAGCTTGGTCGACAAACTTCTGCATAATACCAACTAGTTGTAGGTAGCCATCGTTAGATGGGATGCTCCACAATAACTCGTAGTTTTCTTTTAGGCGTTCAAACTCAGGCACAACTTGTTTCAGAATGCCATCTTTACTGGCTTTGACGGAGACGAAACCACGTGGTGGCTCAATACCGTTTGTCGCGTTACTGATCTGAGACGACGTTTCAGATGGCATTAACGCGGTTAGCGTGGAGTTACGCAGACCGTGAGTCACGATTTCTGAACGCAGTGTTTCCCAGTCATAAACAAGTTCTGGAGACACTATGTTATCGATTTCCTTTTTATAGGAATCGATCGGCAAAATACCTTTAGAGTAAGTTGTTTCGTTGAAAGCTAAGCAAGGGCCAAATTCTTTTGCCAACTTGTTGGACGCTTTCAATAGGAAGTATTGAATGGCTTCGAACGTTTTATGCGTTAGCTCGTTTGCGCTACCGTCAGAGTATTTAACACCGTTTTTCGCTAGGTAATAAGCGTAGTTGATAACACCCACACCTAAAGTACGGCGTAACTCAGTGGCACGTTGTGCTGCTGGAATTGGGTAGTTCTGGTAATCCAACAATGCATCGAGAGCACGGACGATTAGCTCAGACAATTCTTCAAGCTCGTCTAGATTTTCTAGGGCGCCTAGGTTGAATGCAGACAATGTACAAAGTGCAATCTCACCTTCAGGGTCATCAATGCGATTTAGTGGCTTGGTTGGCAGTGCAATTTCCAAACACAAGTTACTTTGCTTAACAGGAGCAACTTTAGGATCAAATGGGCTGTGAGTATTACAGTGATCCACGTTCTGTAAGTAAATACGACCTGTGCTAGCACGTTCAGAAGCAAACAGCGTAAATAGCTCTGTCGCTTTGATTGTTTGCTTGCGAATAGAAGGATCTTGCTCATACATGGTGTATAGGCGATCGAACTCTTCTTGGTCAGCAAAAAAGGCATCGTATAAGCCAGGTACATCTGATGGGCTAAACAATGTGATATTGCCGCCTTTGATCAAACGTTGGTACATCAAACGGTTGAACTGAACACCATAGTCTAAGTGACGTACGCGGTTTTCTTCTACACCACGGTTGTTTTTCAATACTAATAGGCTTTCGACTTCTAGGTGCCAAATAGGGTAAAACACCGTTGCTGCACCACCACGAACGCCGCCTTGTGAACAGCTTTTTACTGCTGTTTGGAAGTGCTTGTAGAATGGAATACAGCCAGTGTGGAAGGCTTCACCGCCACGAATGGCGCTGCCCAAGGCACGAATGGCACCCGCATTTACACCAATACCAGCACGTTGGCTAACGTACTTAACGATGGCGCTGGATGTTGCGTTGATAGAGTCTAAAGAGTCACCACACTCAATTAGTACACAGCTACTAAACTGACGTGTAGGTGTACGAATACCAGACATGATAGGCGTTGGTAATGAAATCTTAAACTTAGAGACGGCATCATAGAAACGGCGAATAAGATTCAAGCGATCTTTTGGCTCATACTCAGCAAATAGGCAAGCCGCAACTAGGATGTAGATAAACTGAGGGCTTTCGTAAATATCACCGCTAACGCGGTTTTGCACTAAGTATTTGCCTTCAAGCTGTTTGACGGCTGCGTAGGAAAAATTCATATCACGAGAGTGGTCAATGAATTCGTTTAGCTGATTGAACTCTTCTTCAGAGTACTTTTCTAGCAATTGCGCGTCATAACGCTTTTGCTGAACAAGATTTTTTACATGCGCGTAAAGGTGCGGTGGCTCAAAATCACCAAAGGCCTTTTTACGTAAGTGAAAGATGGCTAGGCGAGCGGCTAGGTATTGATAATCAGGCGTATGTTCAGAAATCAAATCTGCAGCAGACTTGATTAGTGTCTCGTGGATATCGGTAGTACGAATGCCTTCAAAAAATTGAATTCGCGCTTTTAGTTCCACTTGGGAAACAGAGACATTTTCTAAACCTTCAGCAGCCCATGCTATGACTTTATGGATCTTTTCTAGGTTGATGTTTTCGGTCTTCCCGTTACGTTTAGTAACTGTGAGAGTGCTCATGCCTTAACTTCCCATTAGTGCATTATAAAAAGAGGAGAAATACTCTATGTAGTATGTGCTTTAAAAGTGACACACTATATGTAGTGCTTCGTTAACAATATGTAACGAACAATAGTGCTCATTTGAATGAAAATCAAGGCTTGAAAAAAACTCGAAAATGATAAACAGAAAATGCCGAAGTGGTCACTTACTTTACTTGCCCGACAAAGCGTAAAGTTAGCAATTGGCAATAGCATAAAATCTATTTTTATCTATTTTTATCTATTTTTTCGATGAAAAAAACTCACCTAATTCCATGCACGATCTGCGCGCAAAAAGTAATCAAGGTGCAAGATTCAGCACCATTTTGACGCTGCCGACAAGAGCAAATAACACCAGCTGATGAAGCAGGTATATTGGCAGAGCATAACGTCCCATAAAGCACAATAGGCTAATGACAAGGTTATTAGGTGTAGGTAGTTTATGTAGGTGTAGATAACCAAGTAGAGGTCCGATTAAAACAACGCCTATCCATGGGAATGGGAAAACAATGTCTAAGGTTCTTTGTGGTATAGCAATGTACTGGGTGATGGTTGAAAACGCATTTGGAAAATGCAGCCAATCTGTTGCATGGTATGTGACAATAATGACGGCTCCAATAGCGGCAGAGACAATAGGCCATTTTGCGACAGGTCTAGTGATCAGTGACGCGATGAAGATAAAGTGTAGGATACCAAAGTAAATCCATTGATTAGGGGCAGCGAGATAGGTTGCAAGGGAAAGTCCCGCAGCGCAAATAAAAAGTTTGAGGTCCCGCTTCCAGAAAGAAGGTTTGGCTTTTTCTGTAAGCACAAGGTAGGTTGACCAGCCAACAGCCGAAAGAAATAAAGTCAGTATGACGCTACGGAAATATACCCAGAATGGGTCATAAACAGAGAAGTCTACAAAGCCAAAATTGCGTAAATCCCAACAAAAATGAAAAATGATCATTAGCAGCACTGCGGTGCCACGATACACGTCTAAAAAAGCACTGCGTTTGGTTGATCCAGAAAGGGGAGAGGATTGCATTGTCGTCCAAGGGAAATAGGTTAGTGAGTATTCGGCCATCATACCGATACTCATTTTCTAGCTCAAGCTTGCAGGGGCTTATGTCACAGCTGCAGTCTAGAGTGTTTTGGGAAAGAGAAAGTTTAACGATGTTTGGGCGTGAGGTGTCAGTGCCTAGGCAGGTGGCGTTTATTGCCGATGAAGGCGTCTGTTATCGTTATTCTGGTAAAGACCATCTTGGCTCAGGTTGGCCTGATTGGTTATTAGCGATTAAAAAAGAAGCGGAGAGCCTTGCTCAGCAGCCCTTTAATGCAGTCTTGCTGAATTGGTATCAAGACGGTGATGAGTACATGGGGTGGCATGCAGATGACGAGAAAGCCCTAGGGCCAGCGCCGGTAGTGGCTATGCTGAGTCTCGGAGCAACACGTCCGTTTTTATTTCGCTTAAAAGCCAACCACGTGATTAAACATAAGGTGGAATTGGAACATGCGAGCTGGCTAATTATGTCCGCTTCAACACAAGTTCTGTGGCAGCATTCTTTGCCTGTGAGAAAGCGCATCAAAGAGGAGCGAATAAGCTTAACTTTTCGTCTCCTACTTTGACTTTGACATTATGGCGCTTTGCGCGTTATAGCCCATTCGTTGTCAGTGTGCGTGTAGCAAATTCGGTCATGAAGTCGACTTGGTCGGCCTTGCCAAAATTCAATGAATACAGGTTTTAGAACGTAACCGCCCCAATTGTCAGGACAAGGCACTTCTTGATCCATGAAAGCTTGCTCTTCTTGTTTAAAGGCTTGTTGAAGTGCGTCGCGGCTTTCTATTGTGGCGCTTTGCTTTGATGTTCTCGCGGCAAGCTGGCTAGCACGAGGGCGACTTGCAAAGTAGGTCTCTGAAGCCTCTCGTGACACTTTTTCTATGGTACCTTCGATTCGAACCTGGCGAGATAGTGCGGGCCAGAAGAAAGTTATGCAGGCTTTGTTATTTTGAGCGAGCTGTTGGCCTTTTTCACTGTCGTAATTGGTGAAAAAAGAAAAGCCTGCATCATTACGCTGTTTCAGTAGCACGACGCGAGAATGAGGCCAGCCAGCTGAATCAACTGTGCTTAATACCATAGCCGTTGGATCATCAGGGCAGACATCAATGGCTTTTTCTAGCCAAGCATCAAATAAAGCAAGCGGGTCATTTCCGGCTTGTGCTTCTAGAAGATCGTCGAATTGGTAGTCACGACGAATAGAATGAAGGTCTCTGTTCATGATTAAATCCGGTAAGTAGTAGTGGTCATGACTTTGGATACTTGGGTCATGATAGCCATAATCGGTTTTGGAAATTCATAGCCTCCAGCATCCAGTGCCATGGCTTTGTGTTTGGCTTCGTCAATGTGCATTTGCTCTAGTACAGCTTTGCTTTTTTCATCTTGCACAGGCAGAGCGGCCATGTGTTTTTGAAGGTGAACACAAACTTGATCTTCTGTTGCAGCAACAAAGCCCAAGCTTAATTTATCACTGATCAAACCAGCACCTGCACCAATGATAAAAGAGGCACCATAAAATAATGGGTTCAGAATACTTGGTTTACTGCCGAGGTCATAAAGACGCTGTTCACACCATACTAAATGATCAATCTCTTCATCGGCAGCATGCTCCATTTCTTCCCGTACTTCTGGTAGCTTTGCTGTGGTTGCTTGGCCTGCGTAAAGGGCTTGTGCACAGACTTCGCCAGTATGATTAATGCGCATTAGTCCAGAAGAGTGTGTTCTTTCTGCGTGGGTTAGCTCTGTTTCTTCTAGCGTCATGGCAGGAGAAGGGCGAGAGGCATTTGCTGCATGCGGCACCAGAGTTTGAAGTGCTCGGTCAAACTGAAGTACAGCTTTATCTAGAAAAGAGATCATGGTATTTCCTCTTGTTAACCTGGTGGCCATGTCATTGCACGACCGCCCAATACATGCATATGAATATGATAGACGGTTTGCCCACCCATTTCGTTGCAATTCATTGCCACACGATATCCTGCGTCACTGATGCCTTTCTGTTTTGCTATTTTGGCAGCGGTGATTTGCAGTTTGCCAACCACTGAGGCGTCGGCATCAGTAAGATCGTTTAGCGTACTAATATGGCGTTTGGGGATGACTAGAAAATGCGTTGGCGCTTGAGGCATGATGTCCTCAAAA
This sequence comes from Marinomonas sp. FW-1, assembly GCF_005222245.1. Taxonomy (NCBI): domain Bacteria; kingdom Pseudomonadati; phylum Pseudomonadota; class Gammaproteobacteria; order Oceanospirillales; family Oceanospirillaceae; genus Marinomonas; species Marinomonas sp. FW-1. Next base: position 1,328,428 of record NZ_CP025987.1, read on the forward strand.
GCGATAACATCATCGTCTTCAAATAGTACGGTTGCCGGGATATCCCCTTTTACTATTTTGCAAAATAAACAGTCCATATTGTCTCCTTTGATGAGTATTATTCAAGGTTGCTGATGTTGCTTCAAGGTGTTTTGCGCAAAGGATTGACCCGTGACAAAGATGTGTTCCTTAATCGATCGCCTTTCTGAATTAGCTTAGACAGTTGTTGCTCAAGTTGATTGTCTAATTCAGCACAGGCTAAGAGTCCATCAAAACCAAGCTTGCGTGCATAGTCTAGGGACATCTTAACATTGTTACTAATCAGCAAACACTGATCTTCGACGCGCATTAAAGGCATCAGTCTTTGTTGTGTGATGTGAGGGATGTGCCCGCCATTATCAAACACTAAAATGATAGATCCCGATTTTCTTTTTTCGGGTTGTTCAAGATGCTCTAATAAATTTTCTAGTGTGGTGACATGTTCTATGCGATTACTGTGGCTTTGTAATATCGATAGTGCTTTTTGTAGGTCGTCATCCAGTTGGCCAAACAAAATAATATTGAAGTGCTGTTGTTGTGATAGGTGATCACTAGTAGTTGGGCGAATATGTATGCTGATTGGCAGTTTGATACTAATACAGCGTTCATTGTCTATGGTCTTCATGCTTCCATCTAAATAGCGAATAAGCAGCAAAATATAATGCAGTCCAAGGTCGAAGCTACTGGGCTCTTGGATTCTAGTTGGAATCGGGCAGCAATTAATTTCTAGTTCTGTTATGCCGTCTCGATTGCTCTCATGGCGAGTGATATCCAGTGTTAAGGTTTGATCCGTAAAGTGTTTGAATTCTTGCACTAGGCTTTCGATCAATTGTTGTAATATCGTGGCGTTTTGCAGCACTTCAACATGATCAGTATTGTGAGTATTTAGCTCGATAAAAGTGCCGTCTTGGTCTAAGCGTTGAATATTATTGTAGGCGCGGTCTATTAATTGATTAAGTGGCTGAGGGTAAGGCTGTGCTGGTGGCGTATTGTCTTTAATGTCGCTTAATAGATCGATTCGCTCAATGATGTTTTTAAGGTTGTTGTTGGCGGTTTGGCTACTCGCTATAAAGGGTTTAACGTCTTTCGATGTTGTGACCTTTTCAAGGTGCGATAATCCGCCACCCAGTATGTTTATATGACGTCGTAAGCGATTTGAAATGTCGGCTAAAAAATCCATCACCTCGGTTTGATTGTATTGGCCTTTGAGTGTGTTCTTTTGGATTAGTGGCGTGGCTTGCACTATCATGCCGGAGAAATGAATCATGGCTTCCAAAATGATCGTGATGGTCATGCCCCATTCAAATAAGACAACGCTCGGGATAATGCCATAGACCGATAAGATCCATATGAAATGCCCTGTTAGTAGAGTAAGTCTGGCGGCCAAATAGTAGCCAGAAAATGGAATGTTTTTAAGAAACGCAATGATGGCATGGACGGTTAAAAGTAATAAAGTGCCTACCACAATGAGAGACAGCACTTTGATGTTTATAACATTTGGTGTCACGCTAAAAATAATGGCAAAGATGCCATTGATAGTGCCCACTGTGATTAAAATTTTATCAATGCTGGGCAGGTGCGCCTTGGTGTTCAGGTACAGCCTGGAGAAAAATACGATCGCGCATAAACAGGCGAGAGACGATAGATTGTACATACGCTCTTGAATATTGCTTTGGTCGGGAAAAAACTGCGCGACCTGGTCATGGATTGAGAGGTGTAAAACCACAATGCCAACCAGCAAAAAGCTATAAATCAAGTACATCGGATGAGATGTCTTGACGTAAAAGAAGATATTGCAAACAAACAGGGTGAACAGAATGCCAATCAACACGCCTGTGATCATCTGCTCTTGTTGTGAATCTTGGCTTATCCTAGATAGGGTTTTAAGCTCAATATCGGCATTGATCGGTAAATGGGAAGAAAGCTTAAGGTACAGGGTAAAAACCGGCGGTGGATTAGCAGGGATCGAAAAAATGTAATGTGGTGCTTTTACCTGCCTGTTGTTATAGGGTCTTGCGCCGCCAAGCTCTACTTGAACCTGCCCTTTAGGTAACGTAGGCAAATAAATGTCTAGATATTGCAGTCTTGGGGAATTAACTTCTAAGAGGACAGGTGTATTGTCGGTTGTTCGTATGGCAACTTCAGTGCGAATCCAGACGTTACCTTCTACCATTCCGAGCTGAAAGTAGTCGCTATGAATGGGGCGGAATTGCTTGGCGTAAGCATCAGATGAAATATCATCAAGAGAAAGTACTTTATTTTTGTCGATAAAATATGAGCCAGTTTGACTGATATTAGCCACATCATGGCTTTCATCTATGATAGCTATGGTGTTAACACCCCATACGGTGTTGGAGATGCAGAGTATAAATAGTAAAATCAGTCGATTAAACAAAATGCTGGCCTAAGCAGATTCAATAAAGGCTATTATTATTAACTAGATAGGGGATCGAATGCTATATCCAATTTTAGTGGAGTATTATGTTTGGTTTAGCATACTGCTTCTAGGTGTCACTTGGTTTGCAAGGCAGAAAAAACCAGCAACACGCACCAACCTCATGTACGGCTACGGAATGATTGCTGCTTTGGGCTTTGTGCTAGGGTTAGATTGGGTTGCAGGGATTATCTTTGGCCTGTTGGTGTTGGAGTTGGGGCGACTGTTTAAAGCTTGGTTAGACAAAAAAGAGTCTCAGCTAAAAAAATAAGTCATACGCCTAAAAAGGTATTAAATGTAAAAAAGGCCTCAACGTGAGGCCTTTTTATTTTGTGCTATAGAGGGATTATTTCTGCTCGCGAGCAATGGCACGATGACCAATGTCGGTGCGGAAATAAACCTTGTCCCAAGACAATGTGTTTACCACATCGTAAGCGGCTGATTGAGCTTGAGCAACGGTATCGCCAAGAGCAACTGCACAAAGAACACGGCCGCCATTAGTAACCACTTGGCCGTCCTTCAATGCAGTACCAGCTTGAAAGACTTTTTGACCTTCAGCAAGCACTGTATCCAAACCAGAAATTACATCGCCTTTCGCGTAATCTGCAGGGTAACCGCCAGCAGCAAGAACAACACCTAAGCTGGCACGAGGGTCCCAGTCTGCTTCGACTGTATCCAGTTTGCCATTAACGGCAGCCAAACACATTTGCGCCAAGTCAGAGCGTAAACGCATCATGATAGGTTGAGTTTCTGGGTCACCGAAACGGCAGTTGTATTCCAATGTTTTTGGTGTGCCGTCAGCGGTAATCATCACGCCAGCGTATAGGAAACCACGGTAACGGTTGCCTTCAGCATTCATGCCTTTTACGGTTGGCATAATAACTTCATTCATAATGCGATCATGAATTTCAGGTGTTACAACAGGGGCAGGAGAGTAGGCACCCATACCGCCAGTGTTTGGGCCTAGGTCGCCATTATCGCGAGCTTTGTGGTCTTGGCTGGTCGCCATAGGTAAAACCGTTTCACCGTCGACCATGCAAATAAAGCTGGCTTCTTCGCCAACTAAGAACTCTTCAATAACAACACGGCTGCCGGCATCGCCAAAAGAGTTGCCTTGCAGCATGTCTTCAACTGCTGCAATGGCTTCCGCTTCTGTTTGAGCCAAGATAACGCCTTTACCAGCGGCCAAGCCATCAGCTTTCACCACAATCGGAGCGCCTTGCTGTTTGATGTAAGCAACAGCAGGTTCGATTTCGGTGAAGTTGCCGTAAGAAGCCGTTGGGATGTTATGGCGAGCCAAGAAGTCTTTGGTGAAGGCTTTAGAGCCTTCTAATTGTGCTGCCGCAGCCGTTGGGCCAAAGATAGCCAAGCCTTCTTTTTCAAATGCATCAACCACACCAATAACCAATGGTGCTTCAGGACCAACAATCGTTAGATCGATGTTTTCTTTTTTGGCGAAAGCAACAAGGTCAGCAATGTCTGTTACGCCAATGTTGACATTTTCTACTTTATTTTCTGATGCTGAGCCTGCGTTGCCGGGAGCAACAAAGACTTTTTCTACTTGATCAGATTCAGCGGTTTTCCATGCTAGAGCATGTTCGCGTCCGCCGTTACCAATGATAAGAACTTTCATTATCTAATCCTTTGTATTACGAGCCAGAGACCGCAGTCTCTGGCGACTATCAAGCTTTGTATTTACTATAAGTGTCGATTGGTGACACTGTCTTAGTGGCGGAAGTGACGCATGCCTGTGAAGACCATCGCCATACCTGCTTCGTCTGCGGCTGCGATAACTTCTTCATCGCGCATAGAGCCGCCTGGCTGAATAACGGCTGTAATGCCTGCTTGTGCAGCGGCATCGATGCCATCACGGAATGGGAAGAAGGCATCAGACGCCATAACAGAGCCAACAACCTCTAAATTTTCGTCTGCTGCTTTAATGCCAGCAATTTTAGCGCTGTAAACACGGCTCATTTGGCCTGCGCCTACACCGATTGTTTGTTCTGCTTTCGCATAAACAATGGCATTAGACTTAACGAATTTAGCGACTTTCCAAGCGAACAATAGGTCTTTTAGCTCAGCTTCGCTAGGTTGGCGCTTAGAAACCACTTTTAAGTCAGCGAGAGTGATGTTGCCATCATCGCGGTCTTGCACCAACAAACCGCCATTAACGCGTTTGTAGTCCAATGCTGCTGGCTTGTCAGTTGACCATTGGCCGCACTCAAGTAGGCGAACGTTTTGTTTGGTAGCGACAATGTCAGAAGCTTCTTTGCTGATGCTTGGGGCAATAATCACTTCAACGAATTGACGATCAACAATGGCTTGGGCTGTTTTTGCATCAAGCTCTTGGTTGAATGCAATGATGCCTCCGAAAGCAGACGTTGGGTCTGTTTGGAAAGCAAGATCATAAGCTTCAAATTGCGTTGCTGCTGTTGCAACGCCACAAGGGTTAGCGTGTTTTACGATAACGCAAGCAGGCTTGTCGAAGCTTTTTACGCACTCAAGTGCTGCATCAGTGTCGGCAATATTGTTGTAAGACAGTGCTTTGCCTTGGATTTGTTTCGCTGTGCTGATAGAGGCTTCTTTCGGGTTTGCCTCAACGTAGAAAGCGGCTTTTTGATGAGGGTTTTCACCATAGCGCATTTCTTCTTGTTTATTGAACTTTAAGTTAAATGTGCGAGCGAAGTTTTCGCTGCCGCCAGGTACTTTTTTACCTAGGAAATTTGCAATAGCGCCATCGTAATGTGATGTGTGCTCAAAGGCTTGAACAGCTAGGTCAAAACGCTGATCGTACGTTAAGCCGCCATCTGCTTTAAGAGAAGCCAAGATGCCTTCGTAGCTAGATGGAGAAACAACAATGGCAACGTCTTTGTGGTTTTTCGCAGCGGAACGAACCATTGTTGGGCCACCAATGTCGATGTTTTCAATAGCCATTGGTAGGTCGCAATCAGGGCGTTCAATCGTCGCTTCAAATGGGTAAAGGTTAACAACCACCATGTCGATTTCTTCGATGCCGTGTTCTTTCATGATGGCGCCGTCGATATCACGACGACCAAGAATGCCACCGTGTACTTTAGGGTGTAGGGTTTTTACGCGGCCATCCATCATTTCAGGGAAGCCCGTGTAGTCAGACACTTCTGTCGCTTTAACGTTGTTGTCCAATAAAAGACGGTAAGTACCACCCGTTGAAAGAATTTCAACGCCTTGAGCTGCTAGTTCGCGTGCAAAGTCGACAATGCCTGTTTTGTCGGAAACACTGATTAACGCTCGTTTGATTGGAGTTACTGTATTTTGATTTGCCATCATGGTTCTCGCGGTTAATTTAACACTAAATAAAACAAGGGGAAGATAAGACGAAAAAAAGGGCGAATTCGCCCTTTTTTTCTTTGTGCTTATAGCATGCCGTATTGCTTCAACTTCTTGCGAAGTGTGCCTCGGTTTAATCCAAGGATGGTGGATGCTTTGGTTTGGTTATCCTTTGTGTAGCTCATGACAGACTCTAGCAAAGGCGCCTCAACCTCGGCTAAGACTAACTGATATAAGTCTGTTATTGGCTGCCCATCGAGATGAGCGAAATAGTTTTGTAGGGCTTTTTCAACATTGTCACGTAGGGTTTGTGACTGCTCTGAAGAAGCGGCTTGAAACGTATGTGTATGAGTTTGTTCTACCACAGAATGACCTTCTATTTTTTAAAGCTAACCATTTATTAATGTGTGTTGATCATCGTAGAGAAGAGTGATCCAACTCGTCTTTCAGATGATCGTAGCATTAATGTGTAAGGTTCGTTTGCCTATTGGCAAACAAAGAACTCTTCCAATTTATCAAGTTGTTCTTGCGTATTATCAATACGGTTAAACAAGCTGCGAAATTGTGTTTTATCCGCTAACGTTTGCAAGTACCAACCAACGTGTTTGCGAGCAATACGCACGCCTAAATAGTCACCGTAAAACTGGTGCAAAGCGCCAACGTGGTTAATAACAAGCTGCCTCACCTCAGATAAAGATGGAGGTGCTAACAATTCATTTGTTTGTAAATAATGGTTTATTTCTCGAAAAATCCATGGTCTTCCTTGAGCGGCTCGACCAATCATTATGCCGTCCGCTTGGGTGTAATCTTTCACAAATTTTGCAGTCTGTGCGTCTTTGATATCCCCATTGGCAAAAATAGGGATGCTCAAATGATGTTTGATCTCTGCAATTGTGTCGTATTCAACTTGTCCTTGGAATTTACATTCCCGTGTTCGTCCATGAATGGCTAATGCTTGAATGCCAATATCTTCGGCCATTTTTGCTATAGCAAGACCGTTCTTCTGATCGAGACTCCATCCAGTACGGATTTTCAGAGTGACTGGAACAGAAACACTATTTACAACCGATTCCAGTATTTCACGAACCAAGGTTTCATCTTTTAGTAATGCAGAGCCAGCGGCTTTGTTGCACACTTTTTTCGCAGGGCAACCCATGTTGATATCAATGATTTGTGCGCCTAGCTCGACATTTTGTTGAGCTGCTTCAGCCATCATTACTGGGTCGCCACCTGCGATCTGAACGGATCTTGGTGAGACTTCTGCGTCGTGTATTAGACGATGGCGGCTTTTAGTCGAGTTCCACAGGCGAACATCAGAAGTAACCATTTCTGATACGACCAAGCCTGCACCTTGGTCATGGCAAAGGCGGCGAAAAGGCAAATCTGTAACTCCCGCCATAGGGGCTAGAATGACAGGTTTGTCTACGCAATATGGGCCAATTGCAAATGCCATGATGTTCCTGAATACTGGATTGAATGTTAAAGATCGTCGACAGTGTCGAGCGGGCGTGAATAATACCTAGGCAATCGTCATTTTTGAAGTCTTGACAGCATAAAAACTGACTATTTTTTGTTCTTTTTTTGACCTTAGTGGCAAATCAACGAAAAGAGCGCTTTGTACCGAGCTACAAGCATGGCCAAGACGAGGAAAAAAACACGAAAGCCAAATAACTGCATTAGTGCAGCAATGCAAAACTCTGAAAAATTAGTACGAGCGAGTGTTGGCTGGGAACGCCCTAAGCTGATGGGTGACAGCACGAGCACCTGGGTCTTGGATTGGAATAACTAAATGGATTGGGGTGCTTGGTGGCATATAGGTAATGTCTAAGAAGTCTTTGTGTAAATAATCATTTGGTGCAAAGAGTCTCGCAGCAACAGGAAGGCCATTTAAGTCGAAAAATTCCAGAGCAATTTTCGGCATAGGTTGTGAAAAATCACTGGTGTTGGTGATGATGGCATTCACCAGCAAGGTGTTCGGAATGGTCGGGTGACTTTGTATTCTAACATGCTGGATGGAGATGGCGCTGACGTCTTCAAAACCAGGTAGTACACAGCCAGTATACGAACATAAGGTTCGGTACAGTGATCTGAAATTGGACGAGCGGCTGCCTTCATCAAAAAAATGCATCGCCACTTGGGCTGATAATAAGGCCGCGCCAAATAAAGTGGCGAAAAACCATAGCCAAGGGTGAGATTTCTTCTTACGAGTCGTCTCTTCGGCATCGCCTAATAACGGCGCCAAACTTTGCTGGGCAGAAAGTTGTTCTAAAATAGAGTGTTGGTTTTTGATGTCGGATGGTCGTGTTTGCTCGGCGGCAGACTGAGCCAGCGAGTGCAGTGCGACCATGTAATCAGGCTCGATATGTGGTTCTGCTATTTTAGCTTCTGTTTTTGTCGTTTCTGTTTTTGCTGAAGGCGCGGTGCTTTTAGGTGTTGGCTTCTTAGTATCAATCGTATTAGAGGTCGATTTAAGTGCGGCCTCAACTTCTGCTAATTCGACTTCCCATGGCGCAGGTTCATCAGTCTTCGGTGTTGTCTCTTTGGTGGTGCTGGCTTCTACCGCTGATTTTTCGGGCGTGGTCGTGGTTTTTTGCTCTTTCTCTTTACGAGAGGGTTCTGCTTTATGACCAAGAGGGTAAAGGTCTTCGTCATCGAACAGAGTGTGTAGCCAATCTGGGTTGACGATGTCGTCAGCTGGCGTGAATTGTTCTTGGTTGGGGTAGCTCTGATTGTATGGCGATACTGGCGGAGGTGGTAAATCCGATTTTTCTGAGCTATTCGCTAGCGCTGTTTCTTTTACTTGGGCTTTGCTTTCTTGCTTAACTTCACGCTTTTGTGTTTTCTCGGCTTGCTGTAGACCGTTACCGGCCTCGAAGATATGAAAGCATTGCCCACATCGTACTTTCCCCTTGGCCATGCTTAATACCTCGTCGGTGACACGAAATGCAGTAGAACATTTGGGGCATCGAGTGATAAAGCTATTGGCCATGAGGTGTGTTTTCCTATTTAAGCGTTACTAAATGGGGGTTATGCGTTTTTGGTTGCCACAATACGAACCCATTCTTCCTTTTCAGTGATGTCGTCTATCGTAAACCATTCTTGATAGGCTTCAATGACTTCTTTAGCTTGGTTGGCAAGAATGCCGGATAACGCTAATTGTCCGTTCGTCTTAACCAGCGCTGAAATGGTTGGGGCAAGGTGGGCAAGTGGGCCTGCCAAAATATTGGCTACCACAATATCCGCTTGTAGGTCAGACTCATACGGTGGCAACTTGACTTCAATTCTACTTGGGTCAATGTTGTTGCGTTCAGCATTGGCTTGCGTGGCTTGAACGGCTTGTGGGTCTATGTCTATTCCCACCATGTTAGTAGCGCCAAGCAACAAACCTGCAATGCCTAGGATGCCAGAGCCACAACCATAGTCGATAATGGTTTTGTCTTGGCAGTCAATGCTGTCTAACCATTGTAAGCAAAGAGCCGTTGTAGGGTGTGTTCCTGTACCAAATGCCAAGCCAGGGTCCAACATAAGCGTTACCGCTTTTGGATCTGGGACTTCTCTCCAGCTAGGGCAAACCCAGAGGCGTTCGCCAAATTGGATTGGGTGGTAACTGTCCATCCATTCGCGTTCCCAGTCTTTGTCTTCCAGAATCTCTATTTTCATATCGATGTCGGATTCATTGATAGAGGCGGCTTTATGCTCAATCACAGGGCGAATATGTTCAATGTCTGCGTCAGCTTCAAATAAGCCCGTGACTTTGGTGTTTTTCCATAATGGTGCGGTGTTCAGGTCTGGTTCGTAAACCGGATCATCGTGAACGTCTTCAAAGGTAACAACCAAAGCACCGCAGTCAAGAAGCGTGTCTTCAAAGGCTGGGACATGATCGGGAGTAGTATGGATGCGTATTTGAAGCCAAGGCATAAAGTGGAGTCCAACAATAAATAAACAGGAATAGAATAGCGAAGCTTGGGGCGAGTGGCGAGTGGAAAATGATTGTCCCTAGTGATTTAGTCATCACTAGGGACAAAACTGCGGTCTTTATAGACCGAGTTTTTTCTCCAAATAATGGATGTTAACGCCGCCAGCAATGAAGTTAGCATCATTGACTAGGTCTTTTTGTAGCTCTATGTTGGTTTTAATACCATCGATGAATGTTTCATCTAGAGCGCCAGAAAGGCGTTTTAACGCAGCTGTACGATCTGGTGCATGACAAATGATTTTAGCAATCATTGAGTCATACGTTGGTGGTACTGAGTAGCCACTGTACAGGTGAGAGTCAACACGAACACCCATACCGCCTGGTGCATGGAAATATTCCACTTTACCTGGGCAAGGCATGAAGGTTTTAGAGTCTTCTGCGTTGATACGAGATTCAACCGCGTGGCCATTTAGCTTGATGTCTTCTTGTTTCAAAGACAGTGGCAAGCCGCTCGCGATGCGAAGTTGTTCTTTAACGATATCTACGCCTGTAACCATTTCAGTAACAGGGTGCTCTACTTGAACACGAGTGTTCATTTCGATGAAGTAGAAATTGCCATCTTCGTATAGGAATTCAAACGTACCCGCGCCGCGGTAGTTGATCTTGATACAAGCATCAACACAGGCTTTCAAACAAGCTTGACGAGATTCTTCGTTTAGCATTGGTGCTGGTGCTTCTTCCAATACTTTTTGGTGACGACGTTGCAAAGAGCAGTCGCGATCGTATAGGTGAACCGCGTTACCTTGACCGTCAGCTAGCACCTGAACTTCTACGTGACGTGGGTTTTGTAGGAATTTCTCCATATAAACCGTGCTGTCGCCGAAGTACGAGCCTGCTTCTGATTGTGTAATACTGATCGATTTTAATAGGCTGCCTTCGTTGTGAACAACGCGCATACCACGACCACCACCGCCAGCGGCAGCTTTTACAATCACAGGGAAGCCGATTTCATTTGCAATGCGTATGCATTCTTCAGGATCGGATGGTACAGGGCCGTTTGAGCCTGGAACCGTTGGTACGCCAGCTTCTTTCATCGCTTTGATAGCTGATACTTTATCGCCCATTAGACGAATTGTTTCAGCTTTAGGGCCGATGAAAGTAAAGCCAGAACGCTCAACTTGCTCTGCAAAGTCTGCATTTTCCGCAAGGAAGCCGTAGCCTGGGTGGATCGCTGAAGTATCTGTTAATTCTGCAGCGCTAATGATCGCTGGAATGTTCAAATAACTTTGAGCAGATGGGTTTGGCCCAATGCAGATAGATTCGTCTGCAAGACGCACATGTAATAAGTCACGGTCAATTTTAGAGTGAACCGCAACGGTTTTGATACCGAGCTCTTTACACGCACGTAGAATACGTAGCGCGATTTCGCCTCGGTTAGCAATCAATACCTTATCGAGCATGATGGAACCTTTGCGTTGGATTAAATGATAGTAATAAGAGGCTGGTCAAATTCAACTGGCTCGCCATCTTCAACAAGGATTGCGCCAATTGTGCCAGATTTATCGGCTTCAATTTGGTTCATCATTTTCATTGCTTCAACGATACAGATTGTATCGCCAACGTTAACTTTTTGGCCTACTTCGACGAAAGGTTTAGCGCCTGGGGCAGAAGACTTGTAGTAAGTGCCGACCATAGGAGAGTTTACAGTGTGGCCAGTAATAGCAGCTGGGGCTTCTGGCGCAGCAGTAGAAGCTGCAGCTGGTGCCGCAGGAGCAGCAGCCATCATTGGAGCGGGCATCATAGGTGCTTGAACCGGAGCACCACCACGACTAATACGAACCGCTTCTTCGCCTTCTTTGATTTCAATCTCGTAGACGTTTGATTCTTCCAAAAGCTCGATTAGTTTTTTGATTTTACGAATGTCCATGGTTACTCTCTTCTGTCTGAAATTAATGGTTCAGTGATTGTGTGATCCACTGATTATTATAAATTTGTAAATAGCTCGCTTTATACAGCAAGCAGGCTTTTATAAAAAATGGCTAATTAAAAAGCTTGTAACGCGAAATTATCGGTAAAAAGCTGGATATTGTCCAGTTATGCGGTAAAAAAACCAAAAAATGTTTGTATTGTATGTTTTTTGAACCGTGGTAAACCTCGCCTTGTGATGCTTTGTTTATTCTGTCAAAGCGGCATCTAAACGGTTGATTAATAAGGGCTTTGATGGCTCTCCCATAATGGTCAATGTTTTCCGTTCGTTTCCTAGGGCATCTAAGAAAACCAAGGAAGGTGGTCCGTAAAGATTAAATTTTTTCATCAGAGCTTGGTTGTCAGCGGAATTTTCGGTGACATCAACTCGTACCAATTGAACATGATCAAGCCTAGATAAAACATCAGGCGAAGCAAACATCTCTTCTAGAACTCTACAGCTGATACACCAATCAGCATAAAGATCCAAGACAATGGGTCGTGGGTCTTGATTAGCGACAATGTTATTCAGTTCATCCAGACTGGTAATGGTCGCGTCAAACAATACTGCTTCTTCTGACTGGTTGGAGGTGGTAGAGAACTTTTTCAAGGGTTGTAATGGCGAGTAACTGCCACTGGCCCCGCCAATAAATTCAATGCAACCCACCAAAAATAAGGTTAATGCTAAGAACCAGCGCACTGGATGAGATGCCACTCGATAAGCACGATGAATGAAGTAGCCGCTCATACCTAGGAATAGCAAAGCCCAAAGATACAAATGGCTAGCTATCGGTAACCAGCGGGTGATTAACCAAACGGCCATGGCGAGTAAGCCAAAGCCCATCATAACTTTAATATCGTGCAGCCATTCCCCACTCTTAGGTAAAACTTTAGGCCCAAACAGGCCCACCAATAACAGCGGCAATCCCATGCCTAGAGCCATGACAAACAATATTGTTGCTCCATACCAAGCGTTGCCTTGGCTGCTGATGTAAAGCAAAGCGCCTGCTAGAGGTGCGGACACACAAGGAGAAACAATCAAGGTGGCTAACACACCCGCCAGAAAAATGCTGCCAGTGGACTTCCATACCGATGTGGTTGTTTGCCCTGACATCTGAAGGCGGTGTTGCCATGCGCTTGGTAAACGGATTTCGTAAACGCCAAACATGGCTAAAGCCAACAAGACAAAAACAACGGCACTCATTATTAATAGAATAGGGTTTTGTAACTGCGCTTGGATATTAAATTGTAGGCCGAAAATACCAACGAGAGCCCCAATAGCGGCATAAGTAAGCGCCATAGCGAAAACATAAATTAAACTGTAGTAAAAGGCGCCTAATTTGGAGTTACGTGTGCCAACCACAATGGCGCTGACGATGGGAACCATAGGCAACACGCAAGGTGTAAAAGATAAGAGTAGCCCAAGTGCAAACACCGCAAGTAGCGTTGCCCAAGTATTATCAGAGCCAAGTAGTTTGTTAATAGACAATGCGTCTGAAAAAACGGGTTGGGGGAGGTTTGCTGTACTGCTGGCTGCCTTATTGGTTATCGATTTAGTCTTGGGGGGCTCCGCATACTCAGCGCTCATTTCAGGTACAGTAAATTGAATTGGCATATTTTGTGGTGCGTAACATAAGCCTTTGTCGGCACAGCCTTGGTAGGTTAAAACAGCGTTAACTTGTGTTCCTGCGGGCAGTGTTATGTCGTAATAAATAGGCAGAGTAAATTGATCTCGGTAAACGATTACGTCACCATAATAGTCATCGTGCTTTGCTTCACCGGCAGGAAAAGGGGAAAAGTGTAGTTTATCTGCGTGTTGACCAGACAAACTGAACTGTTCTTGATATAAATAGTAACCGTCAGCAATCTGCCATTTCGCTGTAAATTTGCCATCTTTAGGTGCTGATACTGACAGTTGAAAGGCTTGGTCGACGGGTAAAAAAGTAGGCTTTGAAAAAGCGGATGTTGCCCCAAATGTAAAAGCCTGAGTCACACTGTTAAACGTCAGTAATAGCAAGAAAACAAATAGGCGCATAAATTTACAATCTAATTTCACTAGGGTAAAGGTGAGGGTGTAGACTATCAATCAGCCTTTACGTTGCCAATCTCAAGGGGAAACATTGAGTAAAAATCGTATCTTAATTCTCATTCTTGTGCTTTTCATGACAGGTTGCCAGCAAAATGTGAAATCATCTGCTGAAAATGCGCCAACGTCAGAAAAAGAGCAAGAGAATGTGGCCGTTACTTCAGAGAACACTGACACCAAAAGCACGGTTCAGGATGTCACCACAGAATCGTCAACCACGACGAAAGCGGTAAAAAGTTTAACAGCGGCCGAGAAACTAACACAGCAGCTAATCCAAAAAGGACAAGCCGCCTTAGCCGCGGAACGTTTGTTAACGCCAGTAGAAGACAACGCTAACCTGTATTTTCAGGCAGTGCTTGGTCGGGATCCCGGTAATTACCAAGCAATACAAGGCATCTCCGCCATTGTGGACATCTACACGCAATGGGCTTGGGAATCTGCCTTGCGCGGTGAATACGCAAGCGCCTCGCGTTATATCGATTCAGCTAGGTCGGTGAATCCAGAAGACCCCGTCATTGAAGAAATGGTCTCGCGTATTAGTGATTTGCAAAAAAAGCGTGCGCAAGTGGCAAAGATGAGTAAAAGCCAAGCTAAACAGTCGTCATCGGAGGCAGCACCAAAAGCGCCCAATGAAGATCAATATTTATTGCCAAAAACACTTTTTAGCATGACGGATGACGAGATAATCTCCCTTATTCAGCCTATTATAGATAAAGTAGCGCAAGCTGATCGGCCGATTGCTATTCACTGGCCAAATGACAAAGAGGCGCGATTGATTTATCAGATAATTAACAGTCGAGTAACAGAATTTCGTGTACGTGCGATGATTTATCACCGTGCGGATTACATGGTCGAATTACAACAAGATTAAGGTAGGTCAATAATGTCATGGTTAACGAATAAGTTTCGGGGCTTAACGTCCATCATCAACTTTTCAAACATGGGGAAAGCCATAGCGGCCGCCCTTGTCGTGATCGCCATACTGCTGAGTTTTTTAGGTATGTACTGGAGTAGTGAGCCGGATCAATTTGATGTTGTGGCAACAGCCAAAGAAAAAGCCGCAGCGCAAGGCTATTTAAACAACAGTAAAAAGTTAGTGACTGGGTATACCACAGCCAGCACCTTACACAGCATTATCGAAACCTTGCTGGATAAACCAGGTGGCTTTATCAGTAACGATATCATGCCGCCGGGTGTCTTTATGGACAACATGCCTGCATGGGAATTTGGGGCATTAGTGCAGTCTCGTGACTTGGCGCGCGCGTTTCGTAAAGAATTTAGCCGTTCGCAATCTCAGTCAACTGAAGACGTGAACCTAAAGATTGCTGAACCGCAATTTAACTTTGATACCAGAAGCTGGGCGTTGCCTTCTAGTGAAAGCGAATACCGCCGTGGTAACAAAGAGTTAATGCAATATCTAGATCGCCTCGCAGGGCCAAGCAACAACAAAGCACAATTCTATGCACGTGCAGACAACCTTGCCGATTGGTTATCGGACGTTAGCACTCGCCTTGGTAGCTTGTCTCAGCGTTTGTCTGCGAGCGTGATAGACGACAAGCCACAACTCGAATCAGAAGAAAATGATCGTTACGTTCGCACGCCTTGGTCAAAGGTTGACGATGTGTTTTATGAAGCTCGTGGTACAAGCTGGGCGCTTATTCACATACTTCGAGCGATCGAAGTGGACTTCGTCTTCGTACTGCAAGACAAAAATGCCTTGGTAAGCCTGCGTCAGATCATTCGTGAGTTAGAGGCTACTCAAGCTAATATTTGGTCTCCATTCATCTTAAACGGCAGTGGCTTTGGTGTGCTTGCAAACCATTCATTGGTTATGGCGTCTTATATCTCTCGCGCTAATACCGCCATCATCGACTTGCGTCGCCTGCTTGAACAAGGCTAGCTCTGTCGAGTCACCAAACAAAAGCAGTGGTATTCGTCTAGCAACCCTAGACGATGCCCCTGCCATCTTACGTATTTTTCAGCACTGCGATCTATTTGCGACTAAAGGTCGCAGACAGCAGCATGTTAACCTCATTGATGTTATGGATTGGATCGACAGCATCACAGAGGCTCACCCAATGCTGGTCTGCGAAAAGCACGGCGACGTGATTGCCTGGTGCTCAATCGAACCTTTCTACGGACTTCCCGCATTTGATGCAGCCAGCGAAATTAGCCTCTACGTCAACCCAGAAGAGCAGGGTAAAGGCGTCGGCACACAACTTATCCAACACCTCGAAATGCTAAGAGCGGAACTCGGCTTCAACCACCTGATTGCCTATATCTACGCGAGTAATGTGGAAAGCCAAGGCTTCTTCAAACGCCAAGGGTTTGAACAGTGGGGACTGCTTCCCAATATTGCCCAGAGTGAGGGCGTCAAAGAAAACGTACTGCTTTTTGGAAGAGAGTTTTAGCTTTCTTATTCCCTCCCCTTTATGTCTTCCAAGGGGAGGGCTAGGGTGGGGTTATTCTCTGTTTTTGATTCCATTTAAACGTTTTGTTTCCCCAACCTTTATCCGTTGCTTAAACTCCATAAAGTCGCGCAACTTCGTCGCGTCGAACTGACTTCTTAGTAGATAATCGTCTGCAAAATTATACCCGATACCCTAATGCCAGTCGTAGGGCGCGCCTTTAGGCCGACAATTCGCTGATTATGACGGTACATACAGCCTATTTTTTTAAATAAACGCATTTTTGCGCGTTTAGCCCTTTTAAATAAACCCGTTGTGCGTGTTTTGTACTGGTAGAAAGTAAAAAAGTTTCCTAATCCTCGTACCAATTTTTGAACTGATTGCAGAGGTTCTTCCTTTAATGGCTCCGCAAACGCACTTTAAATTTAGTTCAGTCATCTGGCTAAGCCTCCTTACTTGATTGAAGGGCATTATTTAAAGTGTAGCAGCGTATAAAGGGACAGACTTTTTTAATTAGGTGTGAGTCCTTTAGCCTAACGAGACTGATTTTTTTGGTGGTTGTGCATAGCAATGCTGTGCGATATGATTTGTATATTGATGCACAGTAAGGAAGTGCGAATGTCATTAGAATTTAAACATAAATGGTTAGAATTATTTTACGAAGAAGACCAGCGTCACAGGTTGATACCTAAGAATATTGAAAATGCTCTATATAGGAAGTTGGAAATTTTAGATGCGGCACTGACAGAGTCTGATTTACGGATTCCTCCAGGTAATCGATTTGAGCATTTAGACGGTAATCTGCAAGGCTGGTGTTCAATTCGAATCAATAAACAATACCGCTTAATTTTTCAGTGGGTCCAAGGAACTGCTCTAAACACTTATCTTGACCCGCACAAATATTGAGGTGCCAACAAATGCGTAAAACAAAACGTCGACCAGTTAGCGTTGGTGAAATGCTTAAAATTGAGTTTCTTGAACCAATGAACATTACCTCCAAAGCACTGGCTGATGCTATGGGAGTACATCGTAATACCGTCAGCAGTCTTATCAACGGTGGTGTGCTAACCGCGCCAATCGCTATAAAACTAGCGGCTGCCTTTGGTAATACACCTGAATTTTGGTTAAACATACAACATGCTGTCGATCTTTGGGATACACGAAACCGTTATCAAGAAGAAGCCAAACTGGTTAAGCCTTTGGTGGTGGGTAAGAAAGAAGAATTGCATGCATAACAAGTTATACATTTATCCCTTATATCTAGTTTTTTAGCCCTTGGTATGAAAAGTGTGATTTGTTAATCCAGAAGGTCAGTTTAACTACTCAGTCTTCGTTTGTTTACGGCCAACAGCTTTGATAACTGCTATATCAATAGGCTTAATTTCTCTACTTATCCTGCTGTTCAGTCATAGTGATGATTTTTTGATACATGCCCATAATGGCTGCTTCCAGTAAAGTAGGGTATGGCAATATCAAACTGCTTGATAGACTTGAACCTAGATCAGTACAGTGATTGTTGTTGGGGGTGGAATGTAACGCTTGTGTGAGTGATAAAGCCAATTCCTTGATTTTACTGGGTTACAGAGATTGGTGGCTTGTTAACTGGTGTTCAAGGGCGTCAAAAAGAACGTACTTCTTTTTGGAAGAGAGTTTTAGCTTTCTTATTCCCTCCCCTTATGTCTTCCAAGGGGAGGGCTAGGGTGGGGTTATTCTCTGTTTTTGATTCCATTTAAACGCTTTGTTTCCCCAACCTTTATTCCGCTCTGCTGAGCGGGTAACTTTTGTCTAGCGACACAAAAGTAACCAAAAGGTCGCTTTATCGGGCTATCGCCCAAACGTCTCATTTATTTTGGTTAAGGTTATGTCTAGCAACACGATTTTTATCGTAAGGCATAGATTGGTTTTTCTGTTCATGAAAGTCTTTCTGTTAATGACCCTGAAACTCCATAAAGTCGCGCAACTTCGTCGCGTCGAACTGACTTCTTAGTAGATAATCGTCTGCAAAATTATACCCGATACCCTAATGCCAGTCGTAGGGCGCGCCTTTAGGCCGACAATTCGCTGATTATGACGGTATATACAGCCTTAAATAAACCCGTTGTGCGTGTTTTGTACTGGTTGAAAGTAAAAAAGTTTCCTAATATCAATGAATAAGGATCTACCGTGTGCTTTTTTTAGGGAATAACGCGCAGTGGATAAAGGAAATAACACGCACGCTCGCCTTTTCAGTTTTGATTTTTGTGGATATGAATAAAAAAGTATTATTTTTCAGAAAGTTAAAAGGGTTTTAAGTGAATTTAAAAATGTGTAAACGCGCATGTGTACTATTAAAATATTATACAAATGAAGAGGCATTATGAAACGCGGCATAATTATCACACCAAACTATAAGGTACTGGATAGTGGAGGTCTTCAGCTAGCGGGTGGTGTTGAAGCTGTAAACCTTCGCAAGTATCTTTTGTTTTGGGATGAGATCGATTATCCCGTAAACAATATGATTCATATCGACGGTGGGCCTGATATTGAATTCCTAATACAAGAAGGAATTGCAACGTCTACCGAGGTTAGATTCCAAAGAATGGAAGCACATGAAAACGGGTTGTTATTTCTCGCTTCCCAAATGGTTGCTTTTGAACAGAATAATAAAGCCGAGGATAAAGAGTGGAGCATTGCCCAACCTACGCAAAGGCTAATCGTTCCTCAAGAATACTCGAAAAAACAAGGTTGTCTTGAGTTTGAACTGTATAACGCTGTTCAAATTCCAACGGCTGATGTTCCTCTTCCAGAAGTTGTCGAGTTCAAAATGCGCAGGAATGCTGAATTACTCGCATTGCGTGACTCAATGGACTCAATAGTCGATCAAATAATGTCATCGCAAGATATACCAAAACGAAAAAACAAAGCACTAAATAAGCTGCATCGCGATTTGAATGACTTTAACAGAGTCATGAAAGAGACAAAATTTCAGCGTGTTAAGCGCTCACTCACATCTGTTGCAACAGACCCTTGGTTTGGAGTTGCAGGAGCTGGAGCACTAGTAAAAGATTACCTCCCTGAAAATTATCAACCATATGTACAAGGTCTAAATGTTGCTGCGTTAGGTGCTTGCGCTCTGAAATTTGCGTACCAAGAGCTATCAGTGGGTAAGTCTATACCAGATGAGTTTAGGCATTTCGCGTACCTGTCTGCTATGCGAAATGAACTTGTATAACAAAGCGCTTCAAGGGAAAAAGCTACGCTCCACTAATTTGTGGCTCGCTGCGCTCACTTTACCACAAATTAGCTCCGCTTTCATCGTCAGATCACGCCTCGTTCCTCGTCTCATCAGACCTACGCTCTTTGGGTTCCATCATTGCAATCCAGAAGAAGTCAGTTCGACGCGACGAAGTTGCGCGACTTTATGGCGTTTCAGAGTCAGTTAAAAATATCCTTTCTAACATCACCAAAAACAATCTATGCCTTACGATGTAAATCGTCTTGCTGAATCCAATAACAAGCAAAGTGAATGAGACGTTTGGGCTGAAAGTCCGATAAAAGATTTTTTGGTTACTTTTTTATCGTTTGAAAAAAGTTACCCGCCTAGCAGGGCGGAATAAAGGTTGTGAATACAAAGCACTCGAATGAAACCTAAATACTGTAGGACAAAAGAGATTGATTCCCGCCTTCGCGGGAATGACTTTGTTTAAGCGGGAATGACGTTGTTTAAGCGCGAGTGATGTTGCTCAGCTTCTAGGGCGGTGGGCGGGAACTAAAAGGGACAAACTAATTAGGGTCAGAGTAAAATTAAATATAAGAGATTGATCCTCGCCTTCGCGGGCGTTTGTCCTCTCTGAGACAAAAGTTGAGGGGGGCTAAGCCTGCGACCAAAGTAAAAGCTCCGCTTTCATCGTCAGATCACGCCTCGTTCCTCGTCTCATCAGACCTATGTCTTTGTTCTTCATCATTGCAATCCAGAAGAAGTCAGTTCGACGCGACGAAGTTGCGCGACCTTGTGGCGTTTCAGAGTCAGTTAAAAATATCCTTCCTAACATCAGCAAAAACAATCTATGCCTTATGGTAAAACTCGTGTTGCTAGACATAACCTTAACCAAAATAAATGAGACGTTTGGGCGATAGCCCGATAAAGCGAATTTTTGGTTACTTTTTGGGCGCTAGCAAAAAGTTACCCGCTCAGCAGAGCGGAAAAAAGGTTGGGAATACAAAGTACTCGAATGGAACCTAAATACTGTAGGACAAAAAGAGATTGATTCCCGCCTTCGCGGGAATGACTTTGTTTAAGCGGGAATGACTTTGTTTAAGCGGGAATGATGTTGTTTAAGCGGGAATGATGTTGTTTAAGCGCGAATGATGTTGCTCAGCTTCTAGGGCGGTGGGCGGGAACTAAAAAGGACAGGCCGCGACAAACGCTACCCAAGCTTTGGTGAACGGATGTCTGAACTCTAGTCGATAAGCATGCAGCAGTAACCTAGGGTCGTTGTGAAATGCTGGGTCGTAGAATTCGTCGCCAATAATCGAGTGTCCGAGGCTTTGCATGTGGACGCGCAGTTGGTGAGAACGACCTGTAAAAGGCACGAGTCGAACACGGGTAGTGTTGTCTTCGTAGCCGATTTTTTCCCAATAGGTGATAGAGTCTTTGCTCCATTCATCGGTGCAGATGATTTGTCTTGGGCGGTTTGGCCAGTCGCAGCGCAGTGGCTTTCTTACTTCGCCTTTATCACCCAAAAGATGACCGCGCAGCAGGGCGCGGTATTCTTTTTTCACTTCTCGTTCACGAAAATGCGCGTACATGCGTTTTTGACACTCGTGAGTTTTCGCCACGAGGATTAAGCCTGAGGTGGCTTCGTCCAAACGGTGTATGGCAAAGGCTTCACCAAATAAACATTCTGCTCTATGCAAGATAGAGTCGAGCTTATCTGGGCCACGACCGGGCACAGATAAGCAGTTAGCAGGCTTGTTTATTACGGCAAACCATTCGTCTTCGTACAATATCTCTAAGCGAGATGGTTCTAAACTCGTTACGGCATCCTGCACAGGATGTTATTCCGGTTTCGTTGTTAAGATAATACGAATCGCATCCAAGCGGATTTGGTGTTCGTCGATACGAGTCAAACCTTCTTGCATGTTGGTCTCAAGGCGCGCTATGTCTTCGTCACGAATGGTGTTGTTGAAGGCTTTCAGTTCCACTAAACGTTCGATTTCATTTTGGCAGCGATGCTGGTAAGACGTCTTCGCCGCGTGCACAATCGGACGCGCTTGGTCTTGGGCATTCAACTGGTGAGCTTGCAACACTTCAATAAGGTTTTTGCGCAATGCAGCAACCCATTGTTCTGCCACTCGGTTTGGCACACCTTTCAATTTTTCTGCCCATTTGTCGGCAGTAAATTGCTGGTGGAGGAATTTGCCATTGGAGTCAGACAATTGCCACATTGGTGTCATTGGCAGTGACTGTGCCAATTTCAAACGAGGATGAGCGGTCGCTTCAATAACGAACATACTTTCGACCAGTACAGTGCCTTCTGGCAATGCTGCAATTGGTAAGATGGCTGAAGTCAGTTTGCCAGAGTCAAAGCCTTGTACTTCGTCCATTAGCATGGTGATCAGTGGGTGTTCCCAGGTTGCGAACGCCACGTCTTCACGTTGGCTAGCTTGACGGCGATCAAGCATGAGCATTTTGCCTTCTTCTTCGATGCCTGGTAGGGCTTCTAGCATCATGTCGGTAGAAGGGCGCAAGAACCATGCGGCGCGGTCAGGATCGTCATTGATGCAATCAGCATAGATGTTGAATGCGTGAGTCACTTGCTCAATGTAGTGGTGTAGGCCTTTTGTCGCTTGGTTGTTAATCTGGTCGATTAGCGTTCGGGCTTGTTCAGGGCGACATGAGCTCATTTCTAGCAAGCGGTTACGGCCTTCTTCCATTTGTTTTAGCAGTGCTTCATGGTAGATGTTGGCTTCTTTTAGTAGATCTGTGTCGTCGTCTTGGCCGTGCAAATAAGCATGCAGACTGTCACCAAAAGCTTCTTCGACCTTATCGCCAGAACCTGTAGTACGGCAAAATGCGTTTAGGGCGTGGTGATACCAGTGGTATAGGCGCTCTTGTACGCTGTTTTTGATGTAAGGCACATGAATCTGAACGTCGTTTAGTTGACCTAGGCGGTCAAGGCGGCCAATACGTTGTTCAAGTAGGTCAGGGTGCTCAGGTAAATCGTACATGACGATGTGATGGCTGAATTGGAAGTTGCGGCCTTCACTGCCGATTTCAGAACATACCAAGATTTGCGCGCCTTCTTCGTCTGCGAAGTAAGCCGCTGCTCGGTCACGGTGGATAAGTGGCATTTGTTCGTGGAAATCTGCGCTTTGGAAGCCAGCGAAAGTAAGCTGGTCGTTTAGCCATTTTGCCATGTCGGCAGAGTGACAAATCACTAGAATTTTGTCTGCTTGGCATTCAAGGAATTCTTTAAGCCAAACCCAACGAGGGTCTTTTTCCCATAAGCCATCAGATACTTCGGTTTCTGGCTGCACGTGACGATTGGCAGACTCGAAGTGTTCGTTGTTTTCTAATGGGTAAGAATGAAGGTAACGATCAGGGAAACCACCCACAGCCGCCCGTGTATTACGGAACATTTCACGGCCTGTTCCGTGACGGTCAATCAACCAGCTAATGGCTTCTTTCGCGGCAGCGGTTTGTTCTGCACCAGATTTGGTGGTTAGGTCTTGGAACCAGTCTTTGGCGCTCACTTCAGCCAGGTACGAGCCAAATGCCGCTTTCCAGTCCAATGCTTCAGGCGAGCTGTTTTCTTGGCTAAATGGCAATAAAGATTCAGCCAGTTCAGCGGCTTTTTTAAATTCTCTTTGCTGAGCTAGGTAGTGGTCGAAGTCATGGTAATGATCGGCATCTAAAAGCTGTAGGCGAGAGAAATGTTCACGCTCGCCGGTTTGTTCTGGCGTTGCACTCAATAGCAATAGAGATTCTGTTTGTGCGGCTAAACGAGCAACCACTTGGTAGCCAATGCTTGGTGTTTCTGGATGCCAAGCAAGGTGGTGAGCTTCGTCGACAATGACCATGTCCCATTCAGCGTCTAACATATGTTGAGTCGCTTTTGGATGTTGGCTCGCCCAATCGATTGGTGCAATAACAAAAGGTTGTTGTTCGAATGGGTTGTCGTCACCGTCCATGAAGTCTTCGTATACAGACTCGTTGATCAGTGAGAATGGCTGATGAAAGCGGCGTAACATCTCTACCAACCACTGGTGTTGCAGGTTTGTTGGCGTGAGGATAAGAACGCGTTTGCAAAGGCCGTTTAGTAGACGTTGATGTAAGATCAAGCCTGCTTCTAGGGTTTTACCCATGCCGACTTCGTCACACAAAAGTGCGCGTGCTTTCGGGCGGTTAGCGATGTCGTGAGCAAGGTAAATCTGATGTGGTAGAAGTTCTGCTTTCAAACCCATTAAACCACGTACCGGCGATGCCGCATTGGCCGCTTGGTGTTCAAGTGTGTGACGACGTAAGTCGAACCACATACGACGAGCAGGCGACAGCGCCAATAAAGAATCTAACTCGTTTTTATCGTTACGTGGAAATTGGATGATGGATTCTTCTAGCCAATCATCGTCGTCACTGATGCGGTATTCGATCAAATCGTTGATTTCTTCTACTTCCAATACTGTGTAGGTTTCATCTTGGAAATGAAGTTGGTCGCCGACGGTCAGCGTGCGTCGGACAAGGCTAGTCTGGTCATTTGAGTATTGACGTTCTGCTTCCGCATCTGGGAAATGCAGGGTAAAAGACTTATTTTGTGTGTCTACTATCATGCCTACGCCGAGATCAGGCTCGTTGCGGCTACTCCATCTTTGTCCAGTTTGGTACATAGTTATTCGTTGTCCGGTTCAATTAAAGTTAAACTGCCTTGGCATAAATCGGTTAATACGATTTTGTGCTCAGGCCAAGTACGTTCAATAACAGCAAGGTCAATTACGATGCTGTCACTGTATGTTTTGTTGGTTATTTCTATATCGCTCTGTTCTAGCCAGTATTCAACCTTACCCAATAAAGGGTAGGCGATTTTTAGCTGAACGGCGCGCCGCGGGTATACATTTTCATATTCTGTTTGCGACAGCGCTTCTTGTACGGCTTGGCTGTATGCTCTTACTAAGCCACCTGCGCCGAGTTTTACACCACCAAAAAAGCGTGTCACGACGACGGTCGTTTCCCCAAAATCTGAGTGCTGCAACACATTCAGCATCGGTTTACCCGCTGTGCCTTTTGGTTCGCCATCGTCACTTTGATCCCACAGGTGGGCATTATTTGGCATACCAGCAATAAACGCCCAACAGTGATGGTTAGCATCTGGGTAACGCTGACGCACCTCTTCGATAAAAGCCTTTGCCGCATCACGGCCGTTTGTACGACAAACCGTCGTAATGAACTGACTATTTTTTATTTCTAGATCAAAGCGTTGCGTGTGTGTTGGGCTTAGGTAGTAATCCATGTAAACTTATCGAGACCTTAGCATGACTGCTGCGCGCGCCAATGCAGTATGAAAAATAGACTCGTTTTGCCTTTGTTCGCGACGTCATGTAAAGACCTCACTTTGTTAAAAACAGACATTTAAATAGCGAGTTTTAATTCATATGACAGATTGGCTTTCGCAATCAGTTTGGGTGTTATCGGGCTTTTGTATCGGCGCGATTCTTCTCTCTGTTATTGCTGGCGTTATTGTACAGGCTATGCGCCGTCAGTGGCAGCGCACAGAGGAAAAAATGCAGCAACAAAATGAGGAATTACTGCGTCTTTTAGAGCAATCGAAAGATCAGGTTCATTATTTGGAAAAAGAGTCGCTTACTTTAGAGCAACAGTTCGCAGCAGCACAAAGTGTCTGGCAAGAAAAAGAAGCCTTTTATCGTGAGCAAAAAAAGCAAAACGAAACCGAATTTAAGCAAATGGCTCAGGAGATTATGAGCCAGCAAGGACAGCGGTTGGCGAAAGAAAATGAGCGCCAATTAGGGTCGTTATTAACGCCACTTGGCTCACAAATTCAGAAGTTTCAAGAAAGCGTAGAGAAAAGTTATCAAGAAGAGGCCCGTGAACGCTTTTCTTTGGTGAAAGAGATTAAAGGGCTTCAGCAACTGAATCAAAAAATCAGTGACGATGCGGTGAGCTTAACGCATGCTTTGAAAGGGCAAAATAAACTGCAAGGCGGTTGGGG
Source organism: Marinomonas sp. FW-1 (assembly GCF_005222245.1). Taxonomy (NCBI): domain Bacteria; kingdom Pseudomonadati; phylum Pseudomonadota; class Gammaproteobacteria; order Oceanospirillales; family Oceanospirillaceae; genus Marinomonas; species Marinomonas sp. FW-1. Next base: position 1,353,764 of record NZ_CP025987.1, read on the forward strand.
TGAGGTGATTCTAGAGCGAATATTAGAACGTTCTGGATTAGAAAAAGGCCGTGAATATGAGACGCAAGCCTCCTACCAAACAGCAGAAGGTCGACGCTTGCAGCCAGATGTGGTGATTCATTTGCCTGAGGGTAAACAGATCATTGTGGATTCCAAAATGGTGCTAATTAGCTATTTGGCCTATATGGAAGCCGAAACTGAAGAAGACAGAAATCGAGCGCTGAAACAGCATTTGGATGCCGTTCGCCGTCATATGAAGGAGCTAAGCGCTAAGTCTTATCATGACTTGCCAGGTGTGACCTCATTGGATTTTGTGCTTTTGTTTATTCCAATCGAAGCGGCGTTTGGTCTGGCTTTGCAGGGCGATAATGGTTTGTTTAGTGAAGCTTTTGAACACAATATTATTATTGTCGGGCCATCTAACTTGTTGGCGACATTACGCACCATTCAAAATATTTGGCGCAATGAAAAGCAAAGTCAAAACGCGATTGAAATTGCACGCCAAGCAGGCGCTATGTACGACAAGTTTTCGAGTTTTGTGCAGGATATGGATGACATAGGTAGTAAATTGGATGCGGTGAGTCGTACTCATGAATCGGCGTTGAAAAAACTGACGGCTGGGCGTGGTAATTTGGTTTCCAGAGCGGAAAGGCTGAAAATGATGGGTGCGAAGACCAGTAAGGCGCTGCCAGTGGAGTATCTAAACGATGATGTTTTTACCGATGAACCGAACGAGTAATTGAATCTTTCCGTGTTTCATTGCTCGTCGTTTTTGGCGTAAATTGTAGGTCGTGCCTTTAGGCCGACAAAAAAACTCCCAACACAAAATCAAAACCTTCTTCACGAGAAATGACATTTTTTTGCGCTAAAGTACGCCCCAAAAAGCTCATAAGGATATATAAGGTTTTGTCGGGCTGAAGCCGCGACCTACAAAAATCTTAGCTGATTCACTTTCTTTGTCATTCAGGAAAGGCCCAAAGCACAGTGGCTTTGTTTATATAGTTTGTTGTTTGTAGTTCCTGAAGAATTCTTGCTGTCAGTTGTTTTAGATCCGCGCCTTCTGCTGTGTTTGCAGACTGAGCTATGATTTCTAAATCAAGCTGGTTGTTCAGATAATGAAGCCGAGTGTTTGGTATGTCTACGTACGCTGAATGCTGGCGCAGTAGGTAGCCTAAATCGGCTATGATTTGATGGCGTGCAGGCAGTTTTAAGTGTGGTGGCTTGCCAGATTTATGGGTGAAACTGTCTGTCTGAATGGTTTCATCGGTATCCACGTGCACCATCACGTCTTCTACTTGTGAGTGCGCTTTTTTAATAGTGTAAGCAACCAAGTCGCCAAGGTAATGTCCTTCGCTAACGCTGGCGTGGCTTGGAACATGAATGTGCATATCTAGGTAGATTTTCCCAGCCATGGATCTAGCTCTCACATCATGGGGCGCCATTACGTGTTTTAGACTGTTGGCCGTGTCTTTGATTTGCGCAATCAGTTTTGGGTCAGGGGCTGTGTCTACGAGTTCCGCTAGGTTTTCCCATACCATGCTGATCGCCATTTTGCCGATTAATAGGGCGACAATAACGGAAGCCACCATGTCTGCCCAGCCATAACCAAAGTAGACCCCAATTAAGCCTATTAATACGGCAACAGAGGAAAGTGCATCGCTACGGCTGTGCCAAGCATTGGCAACCAACATTTTGCTGCCGATTTCATCGCCCGCTTTTTTGGTGTAATGGAAGATGGCTTCCTTCACAGCGATGGTGACAAGGATCGCGGTTAGGCCATACCAAGTTAATTGAGCTTGTGATGAATCTGCATTGAAGGCCTCGTAACCAATCCCAAAGGCCACCACAATCAGAACCATTCCTAGAAAAACGGTGGTTAATGTTTCAAAGCGAAGGTGACCATAGGGATGGTTTTCATCTGGTCCTTGGCGGGAGTTGGCAGAAGCAAAATAGACAAACACGTCTGTGACTAAATCCGATAGGGAATGGATGCCGTCAGCGATAAGAGCCTGTGATTGAGAAAAGTATCCAGCAACAATTTTTGCTAACCCCAATAGAGCGTCCCAAACAGCGCCAACCAGAGTGACTCTTTTAGCGATATCTTCTTCTTTTTTAAGTGTTGTCATGCAGTTAGGAACCTATTTAAAAATACGACAATATAAGGGTGTTTATTGGTATGGCTTGCTTAAGTCGACTTTATTTATCTAAAACGGTTAAGTAAATTTAAAAAATTAAGTGATTGATTTGTAAGTTTATTTCTGTTGTTTTTTGGATGATCGTCCTGAGTTTTTAGGTTCAGGATTGTGCATCTGGTTGCTTTACGTTTTGGCTGTTTTTATTGAGTATTCTGTGCGGCTGCCTTGTTGTCTGGCTTTGCGAATGTTCTCCCCAAGCTTATCCACGATATCTGTGGAAAAGCTTGGCGAGCTCAATAAATATGGCGCTTTAATCGATTTCAAACCACATGCAATAGGAAGCAAAAAACTCTCTCATGGTAAGAGACATTAGAGAAAAGTTTGCGTCCATGTCGGATAACCCACCGCCTTGAGAATCATTAAACGCAGCTTCTTTTAGTGCATCATCAAATTTAATTTTGCGTAGTGTTAGATCGTCATGTAATACGAAGCTTAGTTTATCTGTCCAGCGAAGGCCTAGGTTTTTTACTGCCATGCCTTGTTGTAAGTGACGAGTCACGTCTTCAGATAATGGCTCTAAAGATTTAAAGCGAATGGTTGCTTTGTCTTCTGACGCATCTTGGATTTCACATTCGTCACCGGTTTCAAGACTTGCTGGTACTTCGTTTTTGACTAACCAATCTGTCATCAGAGAAGACGGTGAAACCTGTGCTTGCAATGGTGTCATTGGGAAACTGCCAAGCGTTGTTTGCAGATGCTTAAACAACAGCTCTGTCATGCTGGCATTGGTGCTGTTGAGAACCAGTATTTTGGCTTGTAGATCAATGTATGCCCAGATGTCTGTGCGCTTTGAAAAAGCTTTGGGACGAAGCGTGAAAACCAATTCGTCTTTCATGTCAGACTTTTCTTTGCGACCTACTTTACGGCCTTCGATTAATTCGATTTCAGCGACCTTGGCTTCTAGTTCTTCACGTACCACGGCAGAAGGTAACACTTTTTCTTCTTTACCTGCGCGGAACAACAAGCAGCGATCGCTGGCTAAGCTCCATTGCTCGCTGTTACGAATGAGTGGCAGCCAGCCGAAAGAGAACTCTTCTTGAGATCCGCATTCTTTTAATGGGAACTCCGGGATTTTGTCGATTAGTTCGTTAGTATCTAGTGATTCGGTATCTTTTAGTTGGAATATCTGGGCGTTCTTGAACCACATAATTAATCTCTCACGGCTTCTTTAAAGTGTTTTCGGCAAACGGACAAGTAGCGGTCGTTACCACCAATTTCAACTTGTGCGCCTTCTTTAACAGGAATTCCTTGTTCATTAAGTCGAATGACCATGGTGGCTTTGCTACCACAATGACATACGGTTTTTAATTCAATTAACTTATCTGACCAAGCTAGTAACGCTTGGCTGCCTTCGAACAGCTCACCTTGAAAATCTGTGCGAATGCCAAAAGCAAGCACAGGGATGTGTTGTTTATCGACAATTTCAGATAAAGCATAAACTTGTTCTTTGGTTAAAAACTGCGCTTCGTCAATCAATATGCAGCTTAATGTTTGCTGGTTGATTTCATTCTGGATTAACGCCACAAGGTCTGTGCTGTTATCAAACAGGCAGGCTTCTGCTGATATGCCAATTCTAGAGGCTATATGCCCTGTTTCAAATCGATCATCTATCGATGCTGTAAGAAGTAAAACCCGCATGCCTCGCTCTTGGTAATTGTGAGCAGATTGCAGTAAAACGGTGGATTTACCAGCGTTCATCGCGGAGTAATAAAAATACAGTTTGGCCATATCGAGTCTGTTTTTCAGTTTGCAGTGTTAAATGGCTGGCTAGTATATCAAATCACTATTGTTAGTGGTTCTTTTTCATGGGGATTATTTACTCACTTTTGTGTCGCTCTTTGGGGCTGGTCTTTTTGATTTGGTGGTTTTGCCATTGGCAAGTGAGCTATTAATTTGCAATGTTAGCCATTCAGCACGTTTCAAGCCGTTTAGATTGCAAAGTTGATCAAGTTTTTCAATAACCTCTTGCTCTATGAGAAGTTCTAAGCGCTTCAGCCCTTGTGCTTTTTCTTTCTCACGCTGGGCTCGTTTATTGAGTTTAAGCTGGTCTTTTCTGGTGAGAGGTTGGCTTCTAGGACGGCCTGGCGATTTGCCAAATAGGTCTATGGTGTTGCGGTCGGATGAGGCTTTAGCCATGGTATTAGGTACGTTCGTATTAGTGGGTTGAAAAGGGCGAACAGCAGGATTTAGCTCTTCGCCCTTTATAGGCTATTTTTGTGCAGTCTTCTTATCTGCTTGCGCTTGCGCCATTTGGTTGGTTGCTATGAAGTCTAGTAAGATTTCTGATGCTTCTTTTGCATAGGTATCTTCTTCGACAGGCTCTATATCATCAACAGAGTCTACCGTTTCAAGCCCGAGTGCGGTACGGCGTTTATTTTCGCGTTCTAGCTCTCTTTTCTTGCTTTCTTCTCGTTGTTTTATACGAGTGGCTTCATTCAATGATATTGTTTTATAGGTTTCAACCTGATCTTTGAACTCTTTAATTTGTTCATTGATGGCAATGAAATTAGGATCTTTTGCCATTCTGTCTTCATGACGAGGCTCTAGAATAGGCAAGTAAGCAGGCATATTCCAGTAAACTGGGTAGCGTGTTTCATGAATTTTATCCCATGGTAATGGGTTATCTAAAGCACTCTCGCCAATGTTGTCTTTGTCTATCAAAGAAGGAAAGGCAATGTCTGGCATGACGCCTTTGTGCTGGGTGCTCTCACCTGAGACACGATAAAATTTGGCTTGTGTGACTTTCAGTTGGCCTTTGTCCATTTCTTGTAAGACTTGAACGGTTCCTTTTCCGAAGGTTTGATCGCCAAGAATTAAGGCGCGTCCATAGTCTTGTAAGGCGCCAGCCACGATTTCAGATGCAGAGGCGCTCATACGGTTCACTAAGACGGCCATTGGGCCGCTGTAGGCTATGCCTGGGTCAGAATCGCCTAATGGTGTGACTCGCCCGCTTTGATCTCGAATTTGAACGGTAGGGCCAGATGGAATGAACAAGCCAGCTAGGGCGTTGGCTTCTTGTAATGAACCGCCACCATTGTTTCGTAAATCTAGAATCAGGGCGGAGATGTCTTCTTTACGCAGCTCTTCTATGAGTTTTTTAGTATCACGAGTAGAGCTTTTGTAGTTTTTATCGCCAGCTTGGATGGCGGCAAAATCAGAATAGAAGGTAGGTAAACTAATCACACCCACTTTGTATTTCTCGCCATCACGTTCTATTTCGACAATTTCTTTTTTGGCGGATTGGTCTTCAAGTTTAACTTTTTTACGTACGATGCTGATTTTTTTACTGGTTTGCGTATCGCCTTTGCTCGGCGTTACTTCCAGTATTACTTTTGTGTCGCGCTCTCCACGGATCATGTCCACAACGTCGTCAAGACGCATTCCCACCACATCGATCATGGGCTCGCCTTCTTGACCCACGGCAATTATGCGGTCGTTGGGTGCTAGATCGCTTTGTGTGGCGGCAGGGCCACCAGGCACTAGACGTACTACTTTGGTGTAGTCATCGTCCATTTGTAATACCGCGCCGATGCCTTCAAGGGACAAACTCATATTGATATTGAAAGTCTCTGACGCTCGTGGGGCAAAGTAACTGGTGTGAGGATCCAACGCGGAGGTGATGGCATTGGCAAAGGTTTGATAAACGTCGGTGGCGTTTGTCTGATCAACCTGCTTCAGTTGGTTTTTATAGCGGCGCTCAAGGACGGAAATGATTTTGTCTTCGTCTTCGCCATTTAATTTAAGCGTGAGTGCGCGATTTTTTAGGCGTTTACGCCAGTAATCGTCGAGTTCTGCTTCACTGTTAGCCCATTCTAGTGTTTCTGGATCGGCGTTTAATGTTTCGTCTATCGTGTAGTCAAAGCCCTTTACCATCTCCGGAAGTTGGCTTTTTAGGTCGACCAAACGTTTCTCAAGGCGCTTAAGATAAAGATTGTAGATAGTGTAGGCTACCTGAGTATCGCCATCGCGCAAAGCATCATCCAAGCTGTTTCTGTATTGAGACAGCTTTTCTATGTCGCTTTTTAGGAAGAAGCTTTTCGTCGGATCGAGCGCTTCGATGTAATAATCAAACGCTTTTTCCGAAATGGTATCATCGATAAGAGGTCTGTTATAATGAATGCCTTCCAGCATTTCGACGAGTTCTTTGGATACTTTGTCATATTCATGAGGAGGCTGTAGCTCCTGATAAGCAGACACAGAGGTTGAGGCAAAGGTGTAGCCGGTTAAAAGGCAAAGCAAAAGGCGTTTATAGTTCATCCGGAATGTGTTCTCTCTGTCTATTTAATACATCATTAGTAAAATCATATTAGACACTGAGCTGTAAGGCTAGCTTAAGTGTTAAAAAGTCACTTTTTTAAAGCATTGTGCTATAGGATATTATGGAATTTTCAAACTTTAATGATTCTTTACTGTCATTTCTTCACTCTTCCCCAACGCCGTTTCATGCCACAGACAGCATGCGTAACGCCTTGCTTGCGGAAGGTTTTGTCGAGTTATTAGAAGAAGATAACTGGGTGATTGAGGAAGGTGGGAAATATTTTGTCACGCGTAATGAATCATCCTTAATTGCTTTTACGACGCCTCAGCTGACTATGCATCAAACTGGTTGGCGAATGATTGGTGCCCATACCGATAGTCCTTGCTTAAAGTTGAAGCCGAATGCGCAAGTCGATCGTTTTGGTTATCACCAGTTGGGTGTCGAGGTTTATGGCGGGGTTTTACTTCACACTTGGTTGGATCGAGATTTATCGATTGCAGGTCGTATCACTTTAAAAAACCAAGAAGGTAAAATTGTCAGCCGCTTAGTGGACTTTAAAGACCCGGTCGCGGTCGTACCAAACCTAGCGATCCACTTGAATCGTCAGGCAAACGAAGGCTTCTCTGTGAATCCACAAGAAGAAATTTTGCCTATTCTTTGTGGCGCAGAAAACGAATTCGATTTGCATTCATTGTTAAAAGCGCAACTGAAAAAGCAATACCCAGAGTTGTCTGTTGCTACTATTTTAGACTTCGAGTTGAGCCTTTATGATACTCAGCCAGCCGCTTTGGTTGGTTTGCATAAAGAGTATATCTGCTCCGCTCGTTTGGATAATTTGTTGAGCTGTTTCGTTGGGTTGCAGGCTCTATTAGATAGTGACTCACAGCGTCCAAGCTTGCTTATTTGCACCGATCACGAAGAGATTGGTAGTTTGTCTGCGTGTGGCGCAAATGGGCCATTTTTAGAGGATGTATTGCACCGTTTAACACCCGATCCAGAGCAATATGTTCAATCCATTCAGCGTTCTATGTTGGTGTCTGCAGACAATGCTCATGCATTGCATCCGAACTATGCGCACAAGCACGATAAAAATCACGCGCCTGCTATCAATAAAGGGGCGGTTATTAAGGTAAATGCGAACCAGCGCTATGCGACAAACAGTGAAACAGCAAGCATTTACCGTGATATCGCTGCGCAAGAAAATTACGATGTACAGTGCTTTGTCGTTCGTAGTGATATGGCGTGCGGTAGCACAATTGGGCCAATTACTTCTGGCGAGATAGGTGTTCCTACCATTGATATCGGCTTACCAACATTTGGTATGCATTCAATTCGTGAGTTGGCAGGCAGCAAAGATGCTTATGGTTTGTATAAAGTATTAGCTCGATTCACAAAACGAGAAAAGTTGATAACTCGATAATACTGACAGGGTGTTGAAGCCAATAAAAAAGCCGTAAAACAGTGTTTTACGGCTTTTTTCTTTCGCTAAGACTGAGTCGGTTAGTTTTTAGCAACCAGCCATTTGTCTAGCTCTTTGATCTTGTCTTCTGTTAGGTCGCCAGTGGCTTCAAGAAGATTTAGCTTTTTCAACACAAAGTTGTAGCGGTATTGTTCGTAAGTATTTTGCGCATTAAACAGATTAGATTGTGCATCTAATAGTTCAACAAGGTTACGAGTACCCACATCATAGCCAGCTCTTGTTGCTTCTAAGGCACTGGTTCTAGAGCGGATTAGCTGCTGCTGTGCTTCGATTTGAGCAACGGCTGTTTGCAAATCAAGATATAGGCTACGGATATTCAGCTCAATGGACTGAATAGAGCTTGCTCTTTGTTCAGCAACAGACTCGGCTTGTGATGTTGCTTGTCGAATGGATGCGTTGATTGCACCGCCGCTGTAAAGCGGAATGCTAACGCCTAGAGCGACGGAAGCATTGTTTGTGACGCCGTCTTGCATGGAAGCAGGGGCGCTGTTGCTATAATCCGTGTCTGTTCTTGATAGCGAGCCTGTGATGGCGACAGTTGGTGTACGACCATTGGCTTTTTGGATATTGATATTGTTCTCTGCACTTTCCAATGAAAGGCTTAGAATTTTCAAATCTTTGTTATCCATTTTCGCTTTAGCAATCAAAGAATCCACTGTCATATTTGGGTCTAAGCGAATAGGGTAGTCTTTTGACAGTTGAGGAATGTTTTTGATTTCTTGGCCTGTTCTTTGGAGCAAGGCTTTTTGAGCATAAGACACACTAGAGCGGGCGCTTAGTTCCGTTACTCGAACAGAGTCATATTCCGCTTGTGCGTCTTGCAGGTCAGTAATAGACGCCAAACCTACTTCATATTGCTTTTTAGCGCGATCTAGCTGACTTGCTGTACTTTTTACTAAAGCTTCTGTTGTTTGCAAGGTGGACTGTGCAATTAACAGGTTGAAGTATTCGGTTAGCGTTTGAAGAGCAAGATCTTCAGAGGCATTTTCATAACTAATACCAGCACTTTTCGAGCTTAATTCAACTGAGTCAACAGCATAACTAAGAGCAGGTGAGTAAATTGGGTAACTTAACTGCAACGCCAAGGAGTTTGAGGTGCTGTCAAAATCAGCGGAAGAAGTGTCTGTTTTATCGTAACCAAGGTTGCCGTTAAAAGAGATGCTTGGGTATAGGTTCCCTTTGGAAACTGTTACGCCTTCTTTTTGCGCTTGATAAGTGGCAGCTGCCGCTCTAAGACTTGGGTCATGTTGCTGAGCTAATTTGTATACTTGATAAATGCTTTCAGCGTTTGCAGTCGCACTGGATAGCACTGCTGCGGCAATGAGTGATGATATAATATGCTTTTTCATAGATCTCTGTGGGCTCGTATTATGAAATATAGTTATAATACTACCTTAAGTTTTTAACTTGTGGCAGTACCTAAGTTGCTATATCTATTATGACTATTGACCATATCATAACGAAATATTTTAAATAGGATCGGATTGTGAAAAATTAATGCAAGAGAGATGAGGGGTTGGCCCCCATTTCTCTTTATTTTGTAGTGATTAGTTTTTCAGCTCTATTTTATAGGTTACTGTCTTCGTTGAATTCGCTTCTATATTGCCGCTAAGGTTTATGCCTTTGGCATTTGTCTGTGTTGCCGCGTCGCCCGCTAATAACTCTACAAGACTGTTTGTACTGTGTTCCACTGAATAGTGCTGTGCTTTATCGGAATGGTTTTCTATTGTGGCAGTCCAGACCTGTGTCGTGGGAAGTTTTTCGGATGTAGAGCTAACAAGGGTAAGGTAACCGGTTACATCTTGGCTTTTGTTTGTCGTCACGGTAAGAGGGTTGTTGGCGCGAACGGTATTTAATGTGATTTCGTTGCCCGGAATCAGTAAACCTTCTTTTTTCCAGAAGGTTTTATATACCCCAGGGAAGCCATCTTTAGGCAATGAAAAATGGACGGTGTTATTAAAGGTTAGATCGATTTTTCCTGAACTGTTTCCATAGGTATATAAACTGGCTTGTTGAACTTGTTTGTCTATTTCGCTGTTGCTGCTCGGTAACGGTATTAAGGTATTGGAATAGGGGGAAATAGAAAGAGCGTTTTCTTTTAAAGGATAACTTATTTCGTTGTCTTGATAGTTTACCTCTTGCTTCATGTCACCCATGGCAAGAGAACTGCGTTCTATTTTAAAGCGCTGCGGGCTAATGTTATTTGAGTAGTGTAATAAGCTCTTTCGAATATCAATTTGCGTGTTGGAGTGATTGCTCAATAAAGCTTGTTGCGAAAGAGTCACCTGACCATTTTCAAATATTAGGCTGAGCTGTGGTGACCAAGAAAGCTGGTTGGTTTGATAGCTGACAGGGAAGGTAAGTGCTGTTGCGTTTTTTTGGGGTTCCGATTTTGTCAGCGGAATTAGGTAGAAATCATCCAGCGGTAATTGTGTTAGGCGGCCATTTATGGACAGCCACATGGTACGGTTATTTTGTTGTATTTGAGTGAGAGTGCCTGTGTAGCTTAGGTCTCTTTGTTTATGCTCTACTCTGACTTCTTGTCCCACTTCATTAATCCAATTGGTTGATGAATCATTCTGTAAATGGGTAATGGGGGCGAAGTTATCTTGCAGTGGTAGCAAAGTGCCTGAGATTGGAGACAGGCTTATGGTTGGGTTGTTTTCGACTATTTGACTGTTGCTTAAACCAATGACCGCGTCGATTGGCGTGGCAAAAATAGGTTGAGTTAACGTGCCTAAAAGAACGCTTACATACAAGTAGGCTGGTTGCTTTTTCATAACAGAGTCCTTTTGTGTTATTGGAATATCATCATACTAGTTATCGTGGTGCATGTTTACTCATGTTACCCTAATAAAAAGTTTTGTCTGTAAAGCAAAGAAGTAAAAATAAGGGTTTGGTGTGGATAAAAAATTACTCATTATTGACGGTTTAAATTTAATTCGTCGACTTTATGCTGCATTAGAATCCGAGCAAGATTTAGAGCGTCGAGTGGAACGTACACAAAGCATTGCAATAGAAGCTTTGGCGAAGTTAACTCATCAGTTTGAACCATCATATGCTGTGGTTGTGTTTGATTCCAACGGTAAAACGTGGCGTCACAAAGTCTATCCAGAGTATAAGCTTGGCCGAGTTCCCATGGACGATGCATTGCTGGAATCGTTAGCGGATTTTGCCCGTGTCTTTCGATTTAATCATCTGCCGTGTTTGAGAATAGATGGCTGGGAAGCGGACGATCTTATCGCCACTTTGGCGGTCAAAGCAGCGCAGAATAATGTCAAATCTTATATTGTTTCCACGGACAAAGGCTTCACTCAATTGCTGGGGGACGATCGCATCCTACAGTACGATTATTTCGCTAAGCTGGGGTATGACAAAATCTGGGTGCCTGGAAAGTACGGTGTGGAACCTCATCAGTTAACTGATTATTGGGCCTTGGTTGGTGATACAACAAACCGTATTCCAGGGGTGAAGGGGATTGGTCCTAAAACCGCACTGGGCATTATTCGAGAGTTTCCAACAATTGAAGATATTTATGCCAATTTGGCGTCTTTTTCGGAACGGACTCAGAAAATGTTGGCGGGAGGATATGAACAATGTCTCTTGTCACGATCCTTGGTGGCATTAAAAACCGATGTAGATATTGGCGTTCGCCTTTCTCAGCTCCGTTATCAGCACAAATAAGTAATCAGCGCAGGCTATTGGCTATTTTATCTACTTGTTTCTTCGGCGCTTAGTGGCTGCACAAGTAAAGTTTCATGAATATCAAACATCTAAACGGAAAAGATAGTTCAGCCCTCTTACTCACAGGCTGTGAGAGGCTTATAATAGTGATATTTTCAGGCAACAGATAAATGAGATTGTTATGTCAGAGGTAAGAACACGTATTGCACCTTCACCAACAGGTGACCCGCATGTAGGAACTGCTTATATCGCGCTATTTAACATGGCGTTTGCTCGAAAAATGGGCGGTAAGTTTATTTTACGTATCGAAGATACGGATCAAACTCGCAGCACGCCAGAATCTGAAAAAATGATTTTGGATGCGCTTCGCTGGTTGGGTCTTGATTGGGCGGAAGGTCCAGATGTTGGGGGAGAATACGGCCCTTATCGTCAAAGTGAAAGAGGTGATATTTACGCTCAGTATGCACAAGAACTGATCGAGAAAGGCCATGCGTTTTATGCGTTTGAAACACCGGAAGAGTTGGATCAAATGCGTATCGAGCAGAAAGAGCAAGGTCTGCCGCAAAAGTACGACGGTAGAGCGCTTAAGCTGAGCCAAGAAGAGATTCAGGCGAAACTGGATGCAGGTGTTCCTTATGTTATCCGCATGAAAGTGCCTGAAGAAGGCGTTTGTGTGGTTCAAGATATGCTTCGTGGCACAATTGAAATCGATTGGTCTCAAGTGGATATGCAGGTGTTGCTTAAAGCTGATGGCATGCCAACGTACCATTTGGCCAACGTTGTAGATGACCATTTGATGAAAATTACCCATGTTATTCGTGGTGAAGAATGGATTAACTCAGCGCCTAAGCACATATTGTTGTATCAATACTTTGGTTGGGATATGCCGACATTGTGTCATATGCCTTTACTGCGTAACCCTGATAAGTCTAAATTATCAAAACGTAAGAATCCAACGAGTATCTTGTACTATCAACGTATGGGGTATATGTCTGAAGCCGTTATCAATTACCTTGGTCGTATGGGCTGGTCTATGCCTGATGAGCGTGAAAAATTCTCGCTTGATGACATGATTGAGCATTTTGATATTCAGCGCGTATCTTTGGGTGGCCCTGTTTTTGATGTTGAGAAGTTGAGCTGGTTAAACGGTATGTGGATTCGCGAGAATCTATCGCCAGAAGCGTTTGCTCAGAAATATGTTGAATGGGCACTGAACCCAGAATACTTGATGAAGATTTTGCCTTTGGTAATGCCACGAGTAGAAACTTTTTCTGATGTTGCGGATGTGGCAGGCTTTTTCCTAAAAGGTATGTTGCCTATTACGAAAGAAGATTTCTCTTCTATAAAAATGGAAGAAGAAACGCTTCGTAAAGCGATGCAGTTCGCGTTGTGGCGTCTAGAAGCATTGAACCAGTGGGAAAAAGATAACATCTTTAATGAAATGAAAGCGCTAGCACAAGTTATGGGTATTAAGCCTAAGGACTTCTTTGCGCCTTTGTTTGTGGCTATTTCTGGTACAACCGCTTCTGTTTCTGTCTTTGATTCAATGGCGATTCTAGGTTCTGATATTTCACGCGCACGCATGCGAACCGCGGTGAATGTTTTAGGTGGACCGTCTAAGAAAGAAGCTAAGCGTTGGGAAAAAGAGTTTGCTGACTTAGCATAATCAGTTATTTCTGGTTCATAGCAAATGAGACAAAAAAACCGGCTTAAGCCGGTTTTTTTTGTGTCTTATTTGTCTTGTATTAACGAGTAGTGAAAACGCTCGTTTTTTTATCTAGGCTGCTTACCTGATTGTGAATGTCGCGGGTATTACCTTCAATGCTGTTAATGTAGCTGTTATCGCGTTGAAGTTGCTGAGCAATCTTATCCATCTCTTCACTCATGTGAACAGCGGTTTTCGCGACTTCTTGGATGGATCTTGCCATATCGATAGAAGATGCAGAGCTAGTTTGTGCATTTTGCTCAATGTCTCGAATTGCAAGCTCGGCTTTCTCGCTGAACTCTTCAATAGAGTGCAGGCTATCTTGACCACTTTGCATTGTTTCAATCGCCGTTTGAGTAGACGACTGTATCGTGCTTACTATGTCAGTAATTTTCGCTGTTGCATCAACTGTTTTTTCTGCAAGAGAGCGAACTTCATCTGCCACGACAGAGAAACCACGACCAGCTTCACCGGCACGCGCTGCTTCAATAGCTGCGTTTAGGGCTAATAAGTTGGTCTGATTAGCTAGATCGTTAATCATACCAATGACATTGTCGATGTCTTTAGACAGTTGGCCTAACTCGTTAAGCTGCTGGCTAGTTTTGTTCACCACACTGATAGTGCTAGACAGATTTGCAAGTGCGCCTTTTATCGTTTCTGCACCCACTTTGGCAGACTCATAAGTATTCTGAGACTGACTGCTCAAGCCTTCTGTTGTATGGGAAATGCTTGAAATAGTGGTGGATATTTCTTCGGTAGCTGCCGCTAGAGAGTTTGTCTGTTCACTAACGGAACGGTTGCTCTGAGCAATGTTTACAACCGATGTATTAAGCTCGGCTACCATGTTGTTGACACCTTGCGTGGTGTTGACTACGTCGCCAATAACGCTACCCAGTCCATTTGTCATTTCGTTGACAGAACTACACAGAGAGTCAAATTCATCGTTACGTTTGCTGTTTACATGTAAGCGTGCCGTCAGATCACCGCTTTTCACTTTACCTAAATCTTTAATGATTTGGTTTAGGGTTTTGTTAACGCTGCTGCCGATACCCATCATCATTAGAGCGGAGATAATAGCGACAATTACACTAACAATGATCAGGCCTATGCTGGCTTGCTGAGAACTTACAGAAGCTTGTTGGCGTGCTTCTTGTACGGCTTTCTGCATGTAATCGGTTGTGGCTAAGCGTGTTTGCGCGAACGCCGCTTTATTGGTAGAGAACTGTGCTTGTAGATCTTTTAAGATTTGGTTTTCTTTACTAAGGTTTTCTACCGCCGCAAAATATTGGCCAATAACTTCACCAAAACGCTCTTCTAGGCCAAAGTTCACTACGCGTTTATAGAATTTGTCGTAGCGTTCCATGAACGAAGCTTTGTTTTCTGGTGTGGGCTCAAAGATAAAGTTCTTTTCTGCTTCGCGAACGGGTAAGAATTCTTGCTTAACAAGACTTAAGAAGGAAATGTCTTCAGTCACTTTTTCACCTAAAAGAGATATTTCACCTTTTAGGCCAGATGAGCCATTAAAGCCCACTTTATGTCTTTGCTTAACCAATAATATTAATGAATCGTTGTAGTCAGCTAAGGAAGTGATGATGTTTTTAAGGTTTTCTTTAGCGCCTTCATCTTGAAGACTTGCTAGGTCTTTTTGAAGCGTCGCGATAAAAGACTCGTTGCTCGCGTTTAGTTGTTCTAAATAACTGTCGTAGGAGCTGTCATTGATTGTAGAAAGGGCTTCATACTCTTCCATCAAGGTGATGATGAGCGTTGACAGATTTTTATCAACGCTTGTTAGTCGCTCAAATTTTGATGAGGATGTTTCTTGGACGTTTAAACCCTGCAAGGCAACAGCAGTGACAATAACGAATCCAAGAACCGCAGCAATGAGTAGGGAAAGTAATTTTGTACGAAAACTAAGGTTTGCCAACATAATTTATCCTGCGTTTTTATTATATGTGGAACAGATAGACTTTAGTTGAGGGTATTAGGTCGATAGCCTAAGTTTACGCTTTGTCTATCAAATCATTACACTTATTTACACATGTATTCTATTTCTACTATGACCACATTTGCAATTAAATGAAATAAAAATATGAATTTATCTTGTCGTTGTTGTGTGAATAAATGTGACTGTCGTTGATATTTTATTGCATGGTGTTGTCTTTTGGTGCTCAAAAGTCATGTGGGCTTAGCCATATCTCTGTTTTATGGGGGCCGAGGTAGCTAATTTTTCCTTGGTATCGGGCAATACCACTAGAGCTAAATTCGAATTTATAGCTGCGCTTTATTTTGATTTGGCCATGTTGCCAAGTCGGCCGCCATTCAGACCCTGCAACACTGTCTTCTAGTAACTGTAGATTTAGAGATTCACAGTGTTTTTTGGCGCATATTAAAGCTTGCTCTCTAATAAAGGCATTACGCCACCATGCATAAATGGCGGCAAAAACAAGTAGCAGGATAACAATATCCGAAAGTTGTAGGTTCATGTATATCAACTGTGTGTAGAAGAAATTTAATGCTTTCTCTTACATCATAACGAATAGTATCTAGAAGAAAAGAAAAATACGTGACTACCTCCAAGCAGGAGAGAAAGGAGAGGTAGTCACGTTCTTCACACAGGCTAGAGCAAGCCGTCAAATTATCTCATTGCAGTAAGCTAAATTTGGGCATTCGGGGCAGCGAATGTTTGGTGTACCAAATTAGTCGTTAGCTTTTACTGCAATGGCCAGTCAGACGATAACTTAAGCGGCTTCTACTGCTCTTTCTGCGTAAAGCTGGATGACCCACTGTTCTATACGTTGATCAGTGAGTTCAAATTGCTGGTCTTCATCGATTGCTAAACCGACAAAATATTCTTTGTTATGAACGCAAGCGCGCGATGCTTCAAATTCATAACCTTCGGTGGGCCATTGACCAATAAATGTGGCATTTGTTGGTAACAGTTTCTCGTAAAGCCAACCAACTGCGTCAACAAAGTAGTCGCCATAACCAAATTGATCACCTAGTCCATAAAGCGCTATAACCGTATCAGCAAGAGCTAAGTCTGCTAGATTATCGCCAATGTCTTCCCAATCTGATTGAATGCCACCAAAGTCCCATGTTGGAATCCCTAAAATGAGCATTGAGTACTGTTCTAGTTGGCTAAGCTCTATGTCTTTTATGTTGAATATATCAACTTGCTCGCCTAATTCTTCCCATTGTTTCGCTATCTTGTGACCAACTTCTTCTGTGTTGTTGGTGTCTGTGCCGTAGATGAGGGCGATAGTTGATTGAGCCATGTCTTATGTATTTCCTATAACTTAATGCTTAGTGTATTTGCTCATACTGGTGGCTGTAGACACCAAAATATTTAATGAAAGCCGCTTCAAATTGATCTTCAGAAAAACCGCTCTGAGCGACAATATGAATATGCGATTTTTCCGCAGGGTTTTGTCGAAGTTTAGAGGCCGCTGATTCGATACGATTGAGAGTGAAATAGCTCTCTATTGATTTTCCTGTAAGGTGTTTAAAACCAATAGCTAATGCTTCTGTATTTAAGCCTACAGTATGAGCAAGATGTTGAATGTCGAGTTTGTTTAACTCTGGTGCTTCAATCAGGTTTTGCGCGTTAAATAACTTACTTTGACAACCTTCACATTGAGAGAGGTGACTAAGCATTTGCAGCTGCTCGATCAGTGTAAAAATAAGTGAGTACAAATGCCCCGCTAGACTAATTGAGTGGCTTTTGTGGTTTAAAATATTGGTTAATATTGGATGAGTATTGCCAGTGACAGGAAGTTGGATGACAGCGTTTTCGTTGCCTAACCGGTTACGCATAGCAACAAAATGCTGAATCACTTGATCTTCTGTCTCGCCCAAAACAGACGCAAGAAGAGAAGGGCTAATATGCGTCTGCAAAAGACTAAATGACTCGCCTTTTTTCATCATAAAGTCGCCACTAATGGCGCTTGCCTGATAACTAATTTGTACAGACTGAATATCTTCGACGGTTTTTATTGGGCCTGTTCCCAAAAAAGAAAAATAGAGGCCTGGTTGAGCTTCTTCGTGAATAGACACATCTGCAGTACTGCTTAGATGCTGGTTGAGTAAGTGCAAATTAGGCAGAAGGGTAATTCGTTGCTTGTGACCAGATAGCCATGGCATCGCCTGTTCGCTAATGCTGCCGCTATTGTCATAGATGTCTTGCATGTTTAGTTGCATCGTATGTAGCCCCTGAATCGATAATGGTTATCATTAAAGTATTTTTAGAGGTTTGATGCAAGTGATTCTCATTAAATAAATTATATGAGAATCACTTTGTTGATATCTTTATTTGATCTAATTGCTTAAATAGCGGATTAATCTAGGTAATCGACTCGGTTTAAGCCGTATTTTTGCATTTTTTGATTTAGGGTTCTGCGCGGAAGTTGAAGTTGTTCCAAGACCAGCTGAATATTACCTTTTTGTTGTCGGATGCTGGCTTCTATCAAACTGCGTTCAAATTCTTGGACTTTGACACTTAGAGGTAATGGCGTGATGGTGTCTATGTCGTCTTGCGCCTGATAACCAGCAAGTATCTTGGCTATGCTCGTGTTGGGTTCTAAGGCATAGCGTAGAGCGACGTTTCTGAGTTCACGAACGTTGCCGGGCCAGCCATATACGGTGAGTGTTTCGTGATCTATTGGGCTTAATGGTTTGAAATCACCACCCCGTTCTTTTACGGCAATACGGCAGAAATGCTCGAAAAGTAGGGGAATGTCTGCTCCTCTACTGCGTAAATCTGGTAAGTGAATCTGAGAAACGTTGAGTCGAAAGAATAAGTCCTGTCGGAAATTGTCGAGTGTCTGTAAGTCGTTTTTAGCAGCGGCAACCACTCTAAGGTCTATTTGTATAGTGTTGTTACTGCCGATACGTTCTAGCTGATTTTCTTGTAATACGCGCAATAGTTTTATTTGCATTGGCAAAGGCATGCTTTCTATTTCATCTAGAAAGAGGGTGCCGCCACTGGCGTGCTCCAGCTTGCCTATTCGTTGTTTATTGGCACTGGTGAATGCCCCAGCTTCATGTCCAAACAGCTCACTTTCAAAAAGATCAGCAGGAATGGCAGCGCAGTTTATAGCAACAAAGGGGTGTTTACTTCTTGGGCTGCAGTCGTGCAGCGCTTTGGCGACTAGTTCTTTTCCGCAACCTGTTTTCCCGTAAACAATGACGTGAGTATCCATGCTGGCAAAGGTGCGAATTTGCTGTCTTACTCGAATGATTTGTTCGTTTTGTCCGATAATCGTTTCTTCCAAGCCATGTAACTCACCCAAATATTGAGATTGGTTTGCGTGTTGCTGTTGTACCTTTCTCAGTTGAATGGCTTTTTCTACGGTTTGTAATAATCGATTCGGATCAAAGGGTTTTTCGAGGAAGTCAAAGGCGCCATCACGAAGAGCATTAACGGCAGTATCGACATCACCGTGGCCTGTGATGAGAATAAAAGGCAGTTCAGCTTCCTGTGAAAGACAGTTATTCATCAGTGTGAGCCCATCAATGGGGGTCATTCGAATATCGCTAACAATGATGCAAGGCAAACCAACGCTGAAATGGTCAATGAGGTCTTGAGCGTCTTGGAATTCTCTCACTGTGTAACTGGATAAGCGTAACCATTGGGCCGTTGTTGAACGTACGATATCGTCATCATCAAGCAGCCAAATTTCGATGTGA
The DNA here is from genome assembly GCF_005222245.1 of Marinomonas sp. FW-1. Lineage (NCBI taxonomy): Bacteria > Pseudomonadati > Pseudomonadota > Gammaproteobacteria > Oceanospirillales > Oceanospirillaceae > Marinomonas > Marinomonas sp. FW-1. The sequence goes on from NZ_CP025987.1 coordinate 1,372,771, forward strand.
TTGCTGGTGTTGTTATTTTCCATGTTAGGCCTTTAATAGGGTTAATCTGAAGACTAATTGCGCCGCAGAGTTATGGCTTGCCTTAAGTACTCCGTTCATGTCTTTCGCAAGGTTGGCACTAATAGCAAGACCAAGTCCTAATCCTTTACCGATTGGCTTGGTCGTGAAAAAGGGTTCAAAGATATGCGCTAATTGTGCTTTATCAATGCCTGGTCCATTGTCTTGGTAATTGATGCTGATATAGCCATCTTCCTCTTGTAATGCGATTTGAATCCTTGGGGGAATTTTTAATTCATTGCAGGCTTGGACTGAATTGCTAATAAGGTTGGCAAAAATACGCTCTAACCTAGTCGGTTCAGCAATAACCTTGTCTGAATCTTGCAATTCTATATCCCATTGTACGTCATGGGCATCATCACCAAGGCTTTCTATTGCGCAATTGACCGCTATTTTTATTGATGTGGGAATAAGTTGCTCAGGTCGCCGATAGGCGAGAACTTTTAGTTCGCTAGTCAGTTTTTGCATTCGCACCACAAGAGATTCTAGATCAACTAACGTCTTTAAGGCTTGTTCGGGTTCTTGTCTTTTTAATAGTAGTTCAGTGCTGTAAGCAAGTGTTCTGATGCCGGTAAGGGGCTGATTCAGTTCGTGAGCAATGGCGGTAGACATTTGCCCTATGGCGGCGAGCTTTTCAGTTCTTAATAATTCTTGCTGTGCGACTTCAAGGGCTTTTGTTCGTTCTAGAACTCGTTCTTCTAGGCGTGTGTTGGCTTCCAATAAATTCAATTCGGCTTTTTTTCTTTTGCTAATGTCTATTAGTGTCACCAAGTATCCTTGAGAATCGCTCCATTCAAGTGGTGAAACAGATAATAGGGCAGGGAAAAGTTGTCCATCGTCTTTTTGTAACATCGCTTCTTGTCCTAACAAGTTGCTAGTCAGCACTGTGTCTTTTGATTCTGCTTCTTGTAACGATTGCACAAAGGTAAGTGCAGTATGGTTTTCTGGGCAATTAGGTAAAAAATCCTCAAGATAGCGTTCGTTGAGTTGAGCGCTTTTTCCAAGATAGCTCAGGCCCATTGGGTTTGCGAAGGAGATTTCCCCGCTTTTGGTCAGCTGTAAAAGTCCTACGTGTGTGTTTTCAATTAGCGCACGCTGACGCAGGGCGCTGTCGGCAATGAGGATTTCATTTTCAAGTTTGGACGCGATTTTTAACGCGCGTTCTCTTCGATAAAGCCAAAATAGAAAGATTAAGGCGAAGATCCCTAAGCTTATAAATGCAATGTTCTGTGCTTTCTTTTGGATGGTTTTCAAATTGGATAAATAGTGAATTTGCCATTTTAGATCGTCCAAAGTGACATTTTGCAGTAAGTAACTTTCATTGTTTAAATGGTATATTTTAGAGCGAGTATTATTTAAAAACTGCACATTGCTGTAGTTGCTTAGCCAGTCACTAATTAGCAATCTATCTACTTTGCTGGCTAAAAAAATCAGGCTGTTTTGATCTGTCATCACGACCAGATCATCTGATAAGTTCCAGCGCTCAATTAGATCGTTCACATTGATACGGACAACAACTGCTCCGGCTAATCCTGAAGGCGTATAAACCGGCGCCATGACGATATGTGCGGATTTAGATAGCTCAGCGTTGTAGCCAGAAACCAGAATATATTCTCCTTGTTGGTCTTTCAGGACATTGCTTAAGCTCTGTTTGTCGAAATAATCGTCCAGTTTAAAATGCGGGGATTGCTCACTGGAGACAAGCAAATCTCCTTGTGAGGAAAGAATAAACCAATCTAATGTTTTTGATACGTGAGTAAGGTCTTCTAGCTGTCGTTGAATTTGCTGGGTTAACGCCTCGTCTTTTGGGTTCTCCATAAAGTCTAATAGCGTTGGGTTGTCTGCAAGGGCATAGGGCAGAATATGGTAGCCTTTTAGTTCATTACGTAATTCGATGACGTAATCGAGCAGCTGATCTTGGCCCTCCGAATGTTTGTTGATGATAAGCGCTTGATAGGCGATGGTGTTTACACCGAAGAACAGTAGAGTCAGGATGACACAACCAAGGGAAAGAAAAAAAAGGCGATGTTTACGAAATTGTGAAATCAAGGGTGTCTCACTCGCTTATATTATGCTGAAAGACCTAATAACTTACAGGCAACTGTGTTCGATGAAAGAAAGGCTTTCTTTAATTAGATAAGATTAAAACTGCGTAGCAAAGTAACGCCAATGCTTGTAGTAATCAAGGATGCAATCGTTGTTATCACAATAATATTGGCAGCAAGAGTGGCGTTGCCCTTCATGGCTCTGACCATAATATAACTTGCAGAAGCGGTTGGAGCAGAAGACATTAAGAATAATACACCGAGTTCCATACCGCGATAACCCAGTAAATATCCACTAAAAGTCAGTGTAAATGGAATGAACACAAGTTTACCGACTGATGCCAATATGGCGCCAAGCATGCCGTTTTTTAAGGACTTGAAACTCAATGACGCGCCCGCACAAAGCAAGGCCAATGGCAGTGTCATTTGCGCAAAATAACTGCCCGTCTTATAAAGTGTAGAAGGAAGTGTGAAGCCTGATAATGAGCAAGCAAAGGCTGCCACAATGGCGATAATTAAAGGGTTTTTCGCGATGCCTTTTATTATGCCTGTAAAGCTGGCGTTTTTACCCAAAGCTCGGCTTAATCCAATCACAGACAAAATATTAAATAATATGGTGACGCCACCTAAGTAAACGGCCGCGACTGAGAATACTTCATTGCCATAAGCGTTTACGCAATAGGCTAAACCGATAATCCCCATGTTGGAACGAAAAGCGCCTTGAACCAGCACTGCGCGCTCGGCTTTATCCGCTATCCAAAACGACATAAATAGCTCTAAAGCTATATAAGTGATAGTGACAGCAAGCATGGCAAATATCACCAGTGATAAGTCGGTATCTTGGCTGATATTTGATTTAGATATACTAATGAAGAGTAGGGCGGGAAGGGTGACGTTGAACACTAATTTAGAGGCAATATCAACGAAGTTGTCATTGATAAGGCGTATTCGGTGTAGCAATACGCCTAGCGCCAATATTAAGAATATTGGCAATGTAATGGAAAATGAAAAAACCAATACGTCTAAAAAATTGTCCAACGCCTATTCCTTAGCAGGATATTACTGGTCGTTGTTTTCGAAACGGTAACCAGCTCCATAAACGGAATGAATAACATTTAACTCTGGCGCTACGGCAGATATTTTCTTACGCAGTTTCTTGATATGGCTATCAATTGTACGGTCACTTACGACACGGCTGTCAGCGTAAATGCTCTTCATTATCAGATCTCGGCCAAAGACACGACCCGGTTCTTTGATTAGTAGTTGAAGCAACTGGAATTCAACAGTCGTTAGGTCAATCAGCTCACCTTTGTAAGTGGCACGTAGGCGATCTACGTCTAGGTCAAAACCGTCTGTTCTTGGTGATTCAGCTTGGTCTAGTTCAACTCGACGAAGGTTCGCTTTCACACGAGCAACGATTTCGCGAGGGCTGAATGGTTTGCATACGTAATCGTCAGCACCCATTTCTAAACCAATTAGGCGATCGATTTCTTCAGCTTTGGCTGTCACCATAATAATAGGCACGCCGCTAAATTGACGAACTTGTTTGCAAATCTCGACGCCATCTAACCCTGGTAGCATCAAGTCGAGCAAAATAATATCGACAGCATTGTTTTTAATGTAGTTTACGGCAACATCACCGCGGTCAAGGTGATGGTGCTCATAACCTGCTTGCTCTAGGTAAGCACCCATTAATTCTGCTAATTTTGGTTCGTCTTCAATAATTAGTACTTTGCTCATAATGTTATTCGTTCCATATTAATTTAAAGGGAATTCTATTTTTATTCCTAAACCACCATCAGGAGAGTGGTATGCACTGATAGTGCCTTGATGTCCATCTACAATATTAGAGCAAATGGCGAGACCTAGACCTCTGCCTCCTGTTGCTCTGTTTCGTGAGTTTTCAACGCGGAAAAACTGCTCGAAAATTTTCTCTTTATCCTCATCACTTACTCCAGGCGCTGAATCCTCGAATAAAATGATCGCTTTCTTGTTCGCCTTTTTTAGTTTTACCGTCAAGGTCCCTGGAGCGTTTGTGTATTTTAGTGAATTATTCATCAGGTTAGAAAACAACTGATGCAACCTATCAGCGTCACCATTCATAACAATAGGTTTTTTCTGTGAATATTCAAATATCAAATCCAGTCCAGCTTCATTGAAAGGTAACGTCATAGATTGAACGGTTTGTTCAATAATGTCGTTAATTGCAATGTCTTCCATGTTGTAGCTTAGGCTTCCAACATCATGCATTGATAATTGGTTTAAGTCATCAATCAGACGTGCAATGTGCAATGTTTCTTGCTGTAGTGATGCAAGACTGTCAGGTGTTACCTTAATAATGCCGTCCTGCATGGCTTCAATCTCGCCACGTAAAATAGCGACTGGTGTTCTTAGTTCATGGGCTGTGTCAGCTACCCAGCGCTTACGTGCTTCTCTTGTATGCTCTAATGTACAGGCTAAATTGTTAAAATCACAACTTAGGCTTGCCAGTTCATCAGAGCCATTTACAGCGATGCGTGTCTCAAATTTACCCGCCGCTAGTTTTTTAGTTGCTCTTTGCATGGAGGTTATTGGGCGGCTTAGCCATTGAGCTAAAGGCCAAGTTAATAGTGCGGCAATGATGAGCATGAAAGCGGAAATTAGCAAAAATGCCTCACCTTGCTGTCTCACAAAGCGTACTGTTTGATCCTGAACTAATTCACGAATAGATCGAAGGCCCACATAGCCGACGACTTTCTTGTTTACTTTTACCGCATGCGTTTCTGCGTCCGCAAATTTAACTTCGCCGATAATGGGGGTCTTCTGGCTATCGAACAGTAAAAAACGCTGGCGGTAGTATTGTGATGGGTAAATTAAATCTAGATTGGGTGTGCTTGGGGGCGGCACAAGATCGCGAAGATTTTCAAGTTTTGCTTGCTGCCACTCACTTTCCATGCGGCTTTCTTGTACCAGGAAGTACCAATCATCGTAATAGATATATAGGTTGGCTGTTCTGTTGGCCATTTGTTCAAGGAAATCGCGATCACGTTCTGTCGCATAGGAGACGAAGCCTTTATCAAAGCTCCATTGAAAGACTTGCCACATAGACACTATTAGCAATACGTTACTTAATACAAAAACGGCAAATAGTTTATGGCGAATTTTTAACCCTTTAGTCATGGTCATAGCTGGGTTTGAAATCCTATAGTGTGCACTACTAAAAATAGTGAAGCAGTTTGCTCTGTTATCATTGCTTTGCTGTGTAATCGCTTCATCTAAGGTGTTGGTTGATAAGTTATTCTAACGGTCTATTTACTATACTGTTTTATTAGGAAAGCTGGCTACTTGATTGGAGTGTAAATAATGAGGATTTCCTTTAAAATAGTGCACTATTTTTCGTTTTTTGAGCTAGTTCATGATTAATTTCTTTGTTTTAAGAGGCGTGCTTTCATTTGTTTTGATTGTACTAAACACTCTGTTTTGCTTTGTGCCAGTAATAATATTGGCTGTTTTAAAAGGGGGGCTTCCTTTTCCGAGAGTGCGTGCTGTGCTGAATGTCATTCTAGACCGAATTGCTACTTTCTGGATCGGAGTGAATAACATTAATCAGCGTTACTTTGGGCGCTCCGCAATTGATGTTACTGGTGTGAATGCGTTTGAGAAAAACGAATGGTACATGATCACCGCGAACCACCAATCTTGGGTGGATATTCTTATTCTCCAGCGCCTGTTTAATAGACGCATTCCTTTCATCAAGTTCTTTTTAAAGCGCGAGCTTATTTGGGTGCCTTTTATCGGCTTGGCGTGGTGGGCATTAGAGTTTCCCTTTATGAAACGTTACAGTCCTGAGCTGCTCAAGAAGCGACCTGAACTGAAAGGAAAAGACATTGAGGTGACGAAAAAAGCCTGTGAAAAGTTTCAGTATTTTCCCGTTTCGATTATGAATTTTCTCGAAGGCACGCGTTTTACAGAAGAAAAACACCGACAACAGTCTAACCAGTACAAGCACCTTCTTACACCGAAAGCGGGAGGTTTGTCCTTTGCGCTGAATGCCATGAATGGCAAGTTACATCAGTTAATTGATGTAACCATTGTTTATCCCGAAGGTATCCCAAGTTTTTTTGACTACCTTTGTGGGAATGTCCCCAAGATAAAAGTACATATTAGAATGATGCCGATTGAACCTGCATTGCTTGGTGACTACCAAAATGATGCAGAATATCGGGCGTATTTTCAGCAATGGGTGAATGACCTTTGGCTGCAAAAAGATCAGCAGTTTGATGTCATGATGAGCGGGCAAGGCTTTAATCATTAAAGAGCACATGAATTAACAGTATTTGCTCTGATGCTTGTGGTCTTTTGCGGCACTAAGGCTGGCTTTTTATTGTATTTATGTTTGGCTAGCAGTTCCTTCTTTTTGGGCTACACGTTAGAATCTTACTTTTAAGACTGTATAGAATAGGAATATGTAATGGGCAGAGCCTTTCAAAACCGCAAAGAGTCCATGGCAAAAACGTCTGACCAAAAAGCCAAGGTTTACAGTAAGTACGGCCGTGAGATTTATGTTTGCGCAAAATCCGGTGGTATTGATCCTAATGGTAATTTGGCACTACGTTCTCTGATTGATCGAGCTAAAAAAGATCAGGTGCCAACTCACGTTATCGATAAAGCAATTGATAAAGCGAAAGGCGGTGGTGGAGAAGATTTTGATACTGCTCGCTACGAAGGTTTTGGTCCTGGTAATACAATGGTTATCGTCGATTGTTTGTCTGATAACCCAAACCGTACTTTTGGTGATGTGCGCACTTGCTTTAACAAAGTAAAATGCAAAATTGGTAGCCAAGGTAGCGTGAGTCACATGTTTGACCACAGCGCTATTTTTGTTTTCGCCGGTACGGATGAAGAAGCGGTATTAGAAGCACTAATGATGGCGGATGTTGACGTAACCGACATTGAGTTGGAAGACGGTAAGGTGACAGTATTTGCACCGCATACTGATTACAGCAAAGCTAAAACGGCCATTACGGATGCGTTTGGTGATATTGAATTCGAAGTAGATGAAATTCAGTTTGTTGCTCAAAATACGATTGAAATTCAAGGTGAAGAAGTGGAGCAGTTTGATCGCTTTTTGGATCTTTTGAATGATCTTGATGATGTGCAGCGTGTGTATCATAACGCTGAATATTAGAATCAGAGGCCTTGGTGATCTTTTTCACTAAGGCCTTTTTTATGTATGTTGATTAAGAATGACTAAGCCAAAACCTCAGTTAAAATCCCCTTGTGTAAATATCTGTCTTTTGAATGACGAAGATGTTTGTGTTGGCTGTTACCGTACTGGCAAGGAAATTAGTCAGTGGGGCAGTATGAACAAAGCCTCTCAGCAGGCTGTAATGAAAAAAGTGCGTGAGCGAGAGGCTAAAAGTCGTTTTGTTTCTGCTTAGTGTGTTTTTTCGTTAGCGCTATTTCTCTTCATTTTTGTTTTTAAGTTCTATCCATTGGGACATGTATTGCGTGCTTTTAAGGCTGTGATGCCGCAGCATTAATCCTAGAAAGTGTTTGTTTCTTAGGCTTTCTTTTAGCTGAAGCTGTAATTTTAATCGATTGATCAGTTTGGGCTCCCACTCTTCTGCTTGATAGCGAGCTTGCAATATTGTGTTGCCATTTTGTTGCATTAATAGCCAGCTTTCTTTGTCCTCATAGAGCGAAACAGCGGCGTCGACAAAGGTGTCTATGTTGTCGGTTATCACGCCATTCCAAGGTAATACGCCATGCATAGATTCCGCGCCAATGCTGGTGGTGATGCTCGGTGTGCCGACTTGCATGGCTTCCACTAATTTGCCTTTAATTCCCGCGCCAAAGCGTAATGGTGCTAAGCAAAGTCGCGCTTGTTGCATCACAGCTTGAGCATCTTCAGCCCAGCCTTTCACTAAAAAGCCTTCTTTTGCATTATGCAGTTGTGTGGCTTTTGGTGGTGGGTATGCACCGTAAATATGCATCTCTGCTTTCGGTAAGCGCTTGCGAATTTTTGGCCATATTTCTGTTTTCAATTGCAGTACAGCATCCCAATTTGGAGCATGTCGAAAGTTGCCGATGCTAATAAAATGTTCGCGATCTTCGAAACTGCGTAATGTGTCTGTCTGTTGTGGTTCAGGCAGCATAAATGGTAGGTGGAAAACGTGTGTTTCTGGTGCGTGAAATTGATCGACTAGCAGCTTTGCTTCCACTTCAGAAATCATCAAGGTTAGATCGCAGCGATGAATGGCAGCGATTTCACGGATGCCGTGGTCGTTGTAAAGGTCTTCAATGACAAACTCTCTGTTTTGCTTAAGGGCATTGTGTCTGGCTTGCCTTAGTGAGTGAAGGTCTTCTGTATTGAGGACTCGTAACGAATCGGGACTGAATTTTTCTACGCGCCAGCCAAACTGCTCCTCCATCATGAAGCGATCAAATACCACAATGTCTGGTTTCTTTTCTGCAATATAGTGATCAAATGAATCGCTGTTCAGTTCTATATGTTCGGCTTCAATGCCTAGCTGGGATAGGTCTGCCATGTGTTCTGTTTGCTGGGCTGGGCTTGCAAAAGAAATCTGCCATTGTTCTTTATGGAAGCTGTTTAGTAGTTGCATCATTCTACTGCCAGCAGCGGAAGAGTTTGGTTCTGGCCAGACGTAGCCAATGACAAGTAGGTGCACTGTGCGCTCTCTCAAGGTTTTGATGATTTTTTGGTTCTGAATTTTTAGCAGAATCAGGACATATTGGTTCGGCTATTGTATCATGGCGAGTAGATTTGTGTTGCCTGCCTTATTTGAAGTAATTGTCAGGCAAGACGTAAGCAAAACATGACGTTGAGACAATATTATGATCATAAAACCAAAGATTCGCGGATTCATTTGTACAACAACACATCCAGTAGGTTGTGAGCAAAACGTAAGAGATCAAATCGCTTTTACTAAAAGCAAAGGGGCGATTGAAAATGGCCCTAAAAAAGTACTTGTAATCGGTGCGTCAAGTGGTTATGGCTTGTCTTCTCGTATCGCTGCAGCGTTCGGTTCTGGTGCTGCAACAATTGGTGTTTTCTTTGAAAAACCAGGTACAGAAAAGAAAACGGGTACAGCTGGTTGGTACAATTCTGCTGCATTCGATAAAGTGGCCAAAGAAGAAGGTTTGTACGCGAAAAGTATTAATGGCGATGCTTTCTCAAATGAAGCGCGCGAAACTGTGATTGATTTGATTAAGCAAGATCTTGGTCAAGTGGATATGGTGGTTTACTCACTGGCTTCTCCTGTTCGTAAAATGCCAGAAACTGGTGAGGTTGTGCGTTCTGTTCTTAAGCCTATTGGTCAGCCATACCGTTCTACTGCGATTGATACCAATAAAGATGTCATTATTGAAGCTGAAATTGAGCCTGCGACTGAAGAAGAAGTTGCAGCGACGACGACGGTAATGGGTGGTCAAGACTGGGAGCTTTGGATGTCTGCTTTACAAGAAGCGGGTGTTTTGGCTGAGGGTGCTCGCACGGTCGCTTATTCATACATTGGTTCTGATATCACGTGGCCGATTTATTGGCATGGTGCGTTAGGTAAAGCGAAAGAAGATTTGGATCGTGCTTCTGCAGCTATTGATGCTCAGTTAGCGAAAATCGGCGGTGGTGCTAATGTTGCCGTATTGAAGTCGGTTGTTACTCAGGCGTCTTCTGCTATTCCAGTGATGCCTTTGTATTTGGCAATGGTCTTCAAGGTGATGCGTGAAAAAGGTATCCATGAAGGTTGTATGGATCAGATTTACCGTATGTTCTCTGAGCGTCTATACAACAATCATAACCCTGCAGAATTGACAGACGAGAAAAACCGTCTTCGCTTGGATGATTGGGAATTGCGCGAAGACGTACAGCAAGCTTGTCGTGATCTTTGGCCTCAAATTAACGATGCCAACCTCTTTTCAGAGACGGACTATCAACTTTACAAAGATGAATTTTTGAAGTTGTTTGGTTTTGGTGTCGAAGGTGTTGATTATGACGCAGAAGCCAATCCTGAAGTGGATTTTGAAGTCATTACTCTTTAATCGTTACTAAAAGAGACAAAAAAGGAGTTCAAGTATTGCTTGGACTCCTTTTTTTATGTGTTTTTATCTCTTATAGTGAATGGAGTCTTACTTTGGGGTGGTTATGAAATATTCAATTGGGTTGCTTTGTGCAGTATCGTTATGTGTGCATGCTCAGACTGTTGAGCGTCAGCCTGTTGAGATTATCTATGGTAATCAGATTATTCGTTCCGAGCATCAGGTTGTGTTGAGTTCTCAGGAACAGGTGGCAGTTATTCCAGCGGAAAAGGCAAAAATGACCCTAGGACCCAATGTTGTTATTACAGCGGATGGTAAGGGTATGTCTTATTTGGAAGAAAATGCCATTGCTGAGCGTGAGCAGGCGATTTACGATGAAGTGAATAAGCGTACTGAAGAGGCGCCTTTTACTGTGCTGTTTACAGGCAATATTCCCGAAGATATTCAAAATAAGCGTTTAAGAATGATGCCGGAAATTGGTATTTTTGGTGATCAAATTAACGCGGATGATCGCTCGTCAGATAAAGTTGTACCAGATGTTGGGGACTTCTCTCCTGTAGGGGAATCCGCTGCGCCAGCTTCGGCGCGTGGGGCAAAAGGGGCTCCTGCCACGGACGCTGAAAAACTGGAGCGATTAATTGGCGGTTAACTCCTAAGTCTCACAGCTTGGGTGACATAGGGGAGGCCTCCTGCCAAGATTCTTGGTCTGTTAATTCCTGCGGAAACGCTTTGTTATGAATGATGATTTTTGCTGTTTCAGTTGATTCAAATTTCTGTTTGATAAAGGCAAGAAAATCTTTTACTTCTATCTTTTCTACGTTTTCTATCCATTCTTCTTTCGTCTGAAAATCGGGTGCTGGTTTGGCAATTTGATGCCATTCATTAAGGGCGTTATCACTTAGGTTTTTTGCTGTCATTTTTAGTTCGCTTAACAGCGCATTTTTTGCTTTATAAAACTCATCAGCAGATAGATTGGGTAATCTTTCTCTTTGCTCTTCTATGAAGTCTTCCATGGCGTTTACTAAGGTTAGCGTATCCTTATTGGGGGATTGTACCAGCAGCCCTAGCATTGGGGTTTTGCGAATGCTGAGGTCTTGCGCGCCAACAATGTAGCCAAGCTGCTTTTTGGTCCTTAGTTCTTGATAAAAAGGGCTGCTAATGAGCTTTTTCAAGATGGCAAAGTACGCTTTTTCGGTAATCGCCTTTTGTGTGTTCTGTCCGCTGGTGTCTATTAATGTGTAAAGCACAACGCAGTCGTTGCTTGTGGAGTTGAACTTGTAATGATGCTTCTGTTGTGCGGTGAGTTCTTTGGTTTCAATTTCTAGCGGTTCTCTATGTGTGAGTCTGTCTTCTACGCGTTGGTAAATGGATTGAGCAAGTTGTGTTGATTGTTGCTCTGTGACATTTCCTGTGCTGTAGGCGACGATATCAAAATGACTGCGCGCCCTTTTTGTGAAAGCTTGGAGATCTTCTAATGTGAGTGATTCTAGTGCACTTTCTAGTTGTTCTATGGTCTGGCTATTTTTTGTGATGAGCGTGTGTAGCGCGCTGTTGGCATTGCTGTAAGCCTGACGACTTTTTTGATTGCTTAGATCTGTTTTGAGTTGAGTTTTAGCAAGATTGAATGTTTCTTGGTTAGGGCGAAATAAGAAAATCTGATCTATGAGCCAAGTTGTGTAAACGTTCTGTTTATCTGAGTAGCCGCTTGTTCTAAGTGTGACACCGTTTGTGTGTGGGTAGAATGAGTAGCCTAATCCTGCGATATACGGAGCATAAGTCGACTCGCTTACGCTGTCGTTAAAAAGTCGTGTCCATAGTCTATTGAGCAGTGTGTGTTTGGCGGTATCGGCGGCATTATCGAAGCGAAAGGCGATAAAGTTCATCGCCGTGGGTTTTTTAAAGCTGGGATCGGATTTGCTCCAAAAAGTCATGCCTTCTTTCTGGAATATAATCTTGGGGCTTGAGTCTTTTTCATCGACGAGTTTTAGTGACTCTGGGATGAAGTTGTTTTTTTCAGGCAACCCGACTTGCGTGGTTTTGACTGAAAAATTAATGGTGTCTGAAAGTGACTGGCTAATTAGGTTGTTACTGTATTCGCTGTTATACCAAGGTTCGGTTTTCCATGTGGGGGCTTTACTTGTCCAGTCCTGCGGGAACGTTTTGTTGGTCACTACTTGTATTAGTAGGTTTTCTGGTGACAGTTGTTGTAGCAGGTGTTGGACTTCGCTCTGGTTTGCTGCATGTTCTAGTCGAAAGCTGCTTAGAATGTCCTCACTTGGTGTATCTAACATTCTTGCTGAGAGTGTTCGAGCAAGGTTTAAAGGGGCGACATAGCTTTGGTTGTTGAACATGAGCTGGCTTAATGTCAGTCCTTCTTGCAAGTAGAGTGGATTGACAGGTGAAGATTTCAAAAGACTGATCGTGGCAAAGAGTCGCTGTGCGACAGTATTGATTTGAGATAGTCCCTCGTCGGTTAAGCGTATTTTTATGGAGAATAGGGCGTTGTCCCCATAATCCGGAGAAACTCCGGTTGATATGCTGTTAATTAACCCATCTGATTTTAATGAGGCATAAAGAGAGCCTTTGTTTTCATTGCCCAAAATATAGGATAGATAGCGTGTTGGCTGAGTTTTGTAATTTTGTTTTTGGGCGTCTATTTGGTAGAAAATATTAAGCGTGTTGCTGTTGATTAAAGAACGAACAAATTGCAGTTGTGGTTTATCGGTCGTAATGAGTTCTGGGTAGCTTTTGGATGTCGTTATGGCTTTGCTCGGAATAGATGAGAAGTATTGATGAGCAAGCTCTGCTAGCTGATTTGGCGGAAGGTTTGCGACAAGAACTAGGCCCATATTTTCGCTAGAGTAGTGTTCTTTGTATAGGTTAAGCAGCTGCTCTCTTAGTGGTTTATTAGGGAGATCTTTGAGGGTGTCTAGGCTGCCTACTGAAAATTGGCTGTAGGGATGGTCAGGGTTGATCAAGGTTTTTAAGGCTTGGGTATTGCGTCGGCTTTCGTCAGTTAGCTTTGCTTTATATTCTGCATTGACGGCATTTTTTTCTCTTTGAGTGAGTGATTCGCTAAACAGGGGAGAGATAAAAAACTGTGAAAAGCGATCTAGGGCGCCTTCATAAGCTGATGGGGAAATATCAAAGTAAAAGTTGGTTTTATCTGTGCTTGTGTAGGCGTTATGTGTTCCGCCATGAGTGTTGATGTAGGTTTGGTAGTTTCCGGCTTCAGGGTACTTTTCAGTGCCAAGAAACAGCATGTGTTCAAGAAAGTGAGTCAGCCCCTGTTGCCCAGTTGGGTCTTGAAAACTACCAACTTTGACTGATAGGGAGGCAGAGTATCTTTCCGCTTTTGGATCACTGATAAGCAGTACTTTTAGGTGGTTAGGGAGAGTGATCAAGTTGTAGCTGTTTTCGTCGCTTGTGCTCTTATTTGGAATCGGTGTAAAGGTGTCTTGAGTGGCGTGCGTAATATTTTGCGTCATTAGTTTTGGGCTTACCGAAGTGTGATTTTTTGTTAGGTGTGCGTCATCCGCGCGAGCTGATAGCGAGGTCTGCGTGATGAATAAAATGAAAAGTACGTAGAGCGCTGTTTTGAATTTGTTCATGACTTCAGACTAACTGAAGCATGGGGAAAGATGCAATGGCTGTCGCGCATTGCATCTATCGGTGGGTTATTGGGCGTCTAAAGATTGCCCATTAACGTTTAGGCTGTCATCGCCCATAAGGTAAAGGTATACCGGCATGATGTCTTCTGTTGTTGCCAGTGTTTCTGGGTTTTCTTCAGGGTAGGCGTTGGCGCGCATGCTGGTTCTTGTTGCTCCAGGGTTGATCGCGTTCGCTCGAATGTTCGGGGAAAGATCGACCAGTTCGTTGGAAAACAATTGCATCATGGCTTCGGTGGCAAATTTTGAAATGGCATACGCTCCCCAGTTAGCTTTTGCCTTTCTGCCAACGCCAGACGATGTAAACACAATAGAAGCATGTTTTGCTTTCTGCATAAGAGCGAGTAGGGCTTGGTTTAGCAATAATTGGCTGGTCACATTGACGCGCATAACTTGCTCGAACAAGGTGATGTCGTAGGTTGCTATCGGCGTTCGTTCACCTAAAAGGCTGGCATTGTGTAGAATGCCATCTAAATGACCAAATTCACTTTCAATGGTGTTGGCAAGTTCTACATAGTCGTGCTCAGCCGCGCCATCAAGATTTAGTGGTACGATCGCGGCCTGAGGATAGCCCATTTGTTCGATATGGTCGTATACGGCTTCCAGTTTTTTGGTGGTGCGTCCTAATAGGATGACTGTTGCGCCATGTTTTGCATAAGTGATCGCGGCGGTTTTGCCTATACCGTCACCTGCACCAGTAACAAGGATTACCTTGTCTTTAAGTAGTTGGCTTGGGGCTTGATAATCAAACATATCTCCTCCTTATGCCTTGGTTAGGCGTTAATTTTCTGAGTGTGCATCATGTAATTAACGGATACATCTTTGTCGTTGAGTTTGTACACTTTGGTGATGGGGTTATAGGTCAACCCTGTCATGTGTGAAACTTCTAAACCAGCGGCCCTTGCGTAGTTATTGAGCTCAGCCGGTTGGATGAATTTTGCGTAGTCGTGGGTGCCTTTAGGAAGCATTTTTAGAATGTATTCAGCCCCTATAATGGCAAATAGATAAGCTTTGGGGTTTCTGTTGATGGTGGAGAAAAATACATGTCCACCTGGCTTCACTAGCGTCATGCAGGCTTTGATAACCGATGATGGGTCTGGAACATGCTCAAGCATTTCAAGGCAAGTGACGATGTCGTACTGGCCAGATTCTCGTTGGGCAATTTCCTCTGCGGTGATTTTTTCATAATCGATATCGAGCTTTGACTCTTCGTTGTGCAGTTTTGCTACAGCAAGTGGGGCTTCTCCCATATCTATGCCTTTGACGCTTGCGCCGAGTTTTGCCATGGCTTCTGACAATATGCCTCCACCACAACCGACATCGATGACTTTTTTGCCTTTCAGGCCGTCAGCTCGCTCATTTATATAGTTGGTGCGTAGTGGGTTTATGTCGTGCAGAGGTTTAAATTCATTCTCAGTGTCCCACCAGCGGCTTGCTAGTGCTTCAAATTTTGCAACTTCATTTAGGTCTACGTTGTTTTGTTGAGTGTCGGTCATCTGTTCTGCATCCATCTTAAATGTTGCTAAAGGCGATAAGCTCGATGTATTGAGCTGCGTAATGTGCTTTATGTCGTCTGTTTTAGGCTTGAGCTAAAGTGTGCTTTTTCTAGTATAGCGCCAACTAAAGGGGTGACCAATAGTAAACTTACTTTGAGCAGGGAGACTGTTTGGGGTGCTGTTTCTATAATTGCAATATAGAACAACAAAACATGCTCCTTGAAGGGGTGTTATTTATTTCCTTATGTTACAATGCAGCGCTTATAAAAAGATATTAGGGAGTCTTTTGACTCCAAGGCATAAGGATCGATTGTATCTATGGGTGAATTAGCCAAAGAAATTACTCCCGTCAGTATCGAAAATGAACTTAAGGGATCTTACCTAGACTACGCAATGAGCGTTATTGTGGGCCGAGCATTACCTGATGTACGAGACGGATTAAAGCCTGTTCACCGTCGCGTTCTATTTGCGATGAATGAACTTAAAAATGATTGGAATAAACCGTACAAAAAATCGGCGCGTATCGTTGGTGATGTAATCGGTAAGTATCACCCACATGGTGATTCTGCTGTATACGATACGATTGTTCGTATGGCGCAGCCTTTCTCAATGCGTTACACCTTGGTTGATGGTCAAGGTAACTTTGGTTCTGTCGATGGTGACAGTGCTGCAGCGATGCGTTATACCGAAATTCGTATGGCGAAAATTTCTCATCATCTGTTGATGGATCTTGAGAAAGAAACGGTTGATTTCGTGCCTAACTACGATGGCACCGAATTTATGCCTGAAGTATTGCCTGCACGCGTTCCAGGGCTGTTGGTAAACGGTTCTGCGGGTATCGCGGTTGGTATGGCAACTAATATCCCTCCTCATAATCTCGGTGAGATTATTGATGGCTGTCTTGCTGTTATTGATAACGCAGACATCACCATTGATGAGCTGATCGATCATATACCTGGGCCTGATTTCCCTACAGGGGCGTTTATCAATGGTCGCGCGGGTATTATTGAAGCCTACAAAACAGGTCGTGGCCGTATTTATATGCGTGCTCGCCATCACTTTGAAGACATGGAAAAAGGCAATCGCCAATCCATCGTTTTCACTGAAATTCCTTACCAGCTAAACAAGGCGAAAGTGATTGAAAAAATCGCTGAGCTAGTCAAAGAGAAAAAGCTGGAAGGCATCAGTGAGCTACGTGATGAATCTGATAAAGACGGTATGCGTATCGTTATTGAATTGCGCCGTGGTGAAAACCCTGAAGTTGTTGTAAATAACATCTTCACGCAAACACAGCTTCAATCTGTATTCGGTATGAATATGGTGGCCTTGGTTGATGGCCGCCCTCAATTGCTAAACCTTAAGCAAATTCTTGAGTGTTTCGTTAAGCACCGCCGTGAAGTGGTTACTCGTCGTACTATTTTCGAGCTTCGCAAAGCGCGTGAACGTGGTCACATTCTTGAAGGTTTGGCGGTGTCGCTTGCTAACATCGACCGTGTGATTGAGTTGATTCGTACTTCTCCGACCTCTGCTGAGGCGAAAGAAAAATTGGTTGGCGAGTCTTGGCAGCCAGGTGATGTTATGGCCATGCTTGAACGTGCAGGCGCTGATGCATGTAGACCAGATGACCTTGAAGCTTGTTACGGTTTTGTTGATGGTGCTTATCATTTGTCACCAGATCAAGCGCAGGCGATTTTGGACTTACGTCTACATCGTCTAACGGGCTTAGAGCACGACAAGCTAATGGGCGAGTATAAGTCTCTTATTGAGCTTATCGCTGAATTGCTGAATATTTTGTCTGACCCTGATCGCTTGATGGAAGTGATTCGTGAAGAGTTGGAAGAAGTTCGAGATACATTTGGTGACGCTCGTCGCACTGAGATCTTAACCTCTCGTCAGGATTTGACTATTGCCGATTTGATTGATGAAGCCCCAATGGTGGTGACAATTTCGAATACTGGTTATGCGAAATCTCAGCCATTGGTTGAGTATCAAGCTCAGCGTCGCGGTGGTCGTGGAAAATCTTCTGCAAGCATGAAAGATGAAGATCATATCGAGCACTTATTAGTTACTAGTAGCCATGACACTATCATGCTGTTCAGTAATCTAGGTAAAGTTTATTGGTTGCGTGTGTTCGAGATTCCTGTGGCTAGCCGTAGTGCGAAAGGTCGTCCTATCGTTAACCTACTGCCGCTAAAAGAGGGAGAGTTTATTTCTGCTCTATTGCCTTTACCAGTGGCTGAGGCTGACTCTGATGAAGAAGTTTCTGAAGAGGAAATTGTTGAAGCAAGCAGCTACATCTTCATGGCAACGGCAAACGGTACGGTTAAGAAGACGGCGATGCAGCATTTTGCGCGTCCTCGCTCTACAGGTTTGATTGCGCTTAGCCTAGATGAAACAGATGAGTTGGTTGGTGTGTCTGTTACCAATGGTGAAAACGACATTATGTTGGTTTCCTCTTCTGGTAAAACAATACGCTTTAAAGAGTCTGATGTTCGTGCAATGGGTCGAACTGCGGCAGGTGTTCGTGGTATTCGCTTGAATGAAGACGCTAAGGTTGTGTCATTGATCGTTCCTCAAGAAGGTTCTGCTGTCTTGATGGCGTGTGAGAATGGTTACGGCAAGCGTACTCTAGTGGAAGACTTCCCAGTCTATGGACGTGGTGGTCAAGGTGTTATTGGTATTCAAGTGTCTGAGCGTAACGGCCCTGTGGTTGGTGCTGCTCAGGTTGATGAAACCGATGAGATTATTTTGATTACCGATCAGGGTACTTTGGTTCGTACTCGGGTGACCGAGGTGTCTTGTCAAGGTCGTAATACTCAAGGTGTTACCTTGATTCGATTGACCAATGATGAGCATTTGGTTGGTATTGAACGTGTCGTTGAAGATGACGAAGCAGACATTGTGGTTGATGAAGCAGGTGATGTTGTAGTCGATCAGGCACCAAGCGATGGTGACGAGTCTCCGGACATTCCAGATACTGATACGGAATAGAAAATAAGCGACGCACCTAGGTGCGTCGCTTTTGTTGTAGATAAGTCCTGAAAATACTAGAGGTAATAGGCGGGATGAGCCGAGTATATAATTTTTGTTCTGGTCCAGCAGCGCTTCCTGAAGCGGTATTGAAAAAAGCACAGGCTGAAATGCTTGATTGGCATGGTGCTGGTGTTTCTGTTATGGAAATGAGTCACAGAAGTACTGAGTTTATGTCGATCTTGGCGTCTGCCAAAGCTCGTTTATCTCGACTGCTTGATATTAGTGATGATTATGAAGTGTTATTTGTTCAAGGTGGTGCATCCACTTTGTTTGCTCAGATTCCTGCAAATTTAGTAAATGGTTTTGAGTCTGCCTGCTATCTAGATACTGGTGCTTGGTCTTCGAAGGCCATTAAAGAAGCGAAAAGATATACCAAGGTTAACGTGGTTGGTTCTTCAAAAGAGCAAAATTACACCACGGTTCCTGACTTTTCTAGTTTGAAACTAGATGAAAGTGCGGCCTACTTGCATTTGTGTGCAAACGAAACGATTGGTGGTCTAGAGTTCGCAGATTTGCCAGAAACAAGCTTGCCTATCGTTGCAGATTTGTCTTCAACTATATTGTCTCGCAAAATTGATGTGAGTAAATATGGTCTTATTTATGCTGGTGCCCAAAAGAACGTTGGTCCAGCAGGTGTGGTGATTTGTATTATTCGTAAGGATTTGTTGGCTCGTTGTGGCGATAATGTGCCTTCTATTTGGAATTTTGAAAATTTAGCTGCCAATGATTCTATGATCAATACGCCACCGACTTTTGCTATTTATTTAGCGGATTTGGTGTTTGAGTGGTTGGAAGAGCAAGGTGGTGTCGAAGCGATTGAGGCGATCAATATTCGTAAAGCTCAAGCCTTATATGACTTTATTGATTCTAGCGATTTTTATTCAAACCCTGTTGATCCTGCCTACCGTTCTCGTATGAATGTGCCGTTTATTTTGGCGGATGAGTCCCTTGAATCTCTTTTCTTGAAAGAGTCGGAAGCGGCTGGCTTACGTACTTTAGCAGGGCATCGCTCTGTTGGCGGTATGCGTGCCAGTATTTATAACGCTATGCCAATGGAAGGGGTTCAGGCATTAATTGATTTCATGCGCGCCTTTGAAGAGCGTCATCGATAACCCCTTTTTAGAGATAATAACGTCTACGGATAATAAATAGCATGTCGAATTCTAAACAAGCAGTACCCGATACGCTGCCGCTATTGCGCGATCGTATTGATTCTATTGACTCGCAAATACAGATGTTGATCAATGAGCGCGCACGCTGTGCTCAGAAAGTAGCGGAAGTAAAACTGGCTGAGCAAGGTGATGAGTCTGTTGTGTTTTACCGTCCTGAACGTGAGGCGCAAGTTTTACGCAGAGTGATGGAGCGCAATGAAGGGCCTTTGGGTAATGAGGAAATGGCGAAGATATTTCGTCAGGTTATGTCTTCATGTCTTGCACTTGAGAAGCCAATGCGAATTGCTTTCTTAGGGCCTGAAGGTACTTTTACTCAGCAGGCAGCGCTAAAGCATTTTGGCAAATCAATTATTAGTGCGCCTATGGCGGCTATTGATGAGGTGTTTCGTGAGGTTGAATCTGGGGCGGCTAATTATGGTGTTGTGCCAGTTGAGAATTCGACAGAAGGTGTTGTTAATCATACCTTAGACAGTTTTCGTGACTCACGTCTTAAGATATGTGGCGAAGTGGAAGAGCGAATTCACCACCACTTGTTAGTAAGCCCAAATGTAAGTGCGGATGATGTCACGCATATTTACTCTCATCAGCAATCTTTGGCGCAATGTCGTGCCTGGCTGGATCGCTATTGGCCGCATGTAGAGCGTGTTGCTGTAAGTTCAAATGCGGAAGCGGCGCGTTTGGCGGCGGAGGCTGGCCGTAGTGGTCGAGCCATTGCTGCAATAGCGGGTGAAGTGGCTTGCGAACTTTATGGTCTGCTGAAAGTGTCTGCCAATATTGAGGATCGTCCGGATAATACGACGCGATTTTTGATTGTGGGGAATGAAGATGTGCCACCAAGTGGAAAGGATAAGACATCATTATTGATCAGTGCGAAAAACGAGCCCGGTGCTTTGTATCGATTGCTTGAGGCTTTTGAGCGACATGGGGTTGATATGACTCGCTTGGAGACACGCCCATCACTTATGAGCCGTTGGGGATATATTTTCTATATAGACTTCGTTGGACATCATTTGGATGAAGGCTGTAGCGCAGTCATTGAAGAGTTGCGTGAACGTGCGTCAGAAGTGAAAGTGTTGGGGTCATACCCAGTTGCTGTGCTTTAGCAAATTGATTAAGAGTGTTGTGCTTTGACTGGTGAAAGTGAATTTCAGGTGCTCGCGAATGTGACGCCGCAAGAAAATAAGAAGTTTGGCAATGTCATGATTATCGGTCTTGGCATGATAGGTGGTTCTTTTGCTAAGGCGCTTAAAGATCGAGGATTGGCAACACTTTATGGTGTCGATCGTCGAGAGGGCGAGCTCGCGTTAGGGGTCTCGACTGGTGTTATTGATTATCCAGCAGAGCTTTCACAAGAGTATGTCTCAAAAATGGATGTTATTGTTCTTGCAACACCGGTAAGAGCAATGGAATCCGTATTGGCTGACCTTAAGCCATTGCTACAAGAAAAAACGCTTGTTACTGATGTGGGTTCGACAAAGGGAAGTGTTGTTGAATCCGTGCGCCGTGTATTTGGTTTTGTTCCTGCTAATTTTATCCCTGGTCATCCTATTGCGGGTGCGGAAAAAAGTGGTGTTTTGGCTTCGAATCCGCAGCTGTTTGAAAAGCATATGGCGATTGTCACGCCTTTGCCTGATAGTGACCCCTTGTTATTGGATCGCTTGCACCGAATTTGGCGTGCGGTTGGTGCGGATGTGGTGAGTATGGATGTTGATCATCATGATCATGTCTTGGCCTCGTCCAGTCATTTGCCACATTTGTTGGCATTTACCTTGGTGGATGCACTGGCAAGCGGTGAGCGTAGCCAAGATATATTCAAATTTGCGGCTGGTGGCTTCCGTGACTTTACTCGTATTGCATCAAGTGACCCTGTGATGTGGCGAGATGTTTTTATGGCGAATAAAGATGCCACGTTAGCTACATTGGATCATTTTACAGATCGTCTGGCTGATATGCGTGCTGCAATTGAGCAAGGTGATGGGGCGAGCATGTTCGGTGTTTTTACCCGAGCAAAGTCTGCGCGAGATCATTTTCTTCGTCTGCTGGAGTTGCGTACAATAGGTTCAGCAAAAGAGGTGCGCCCTGTTTCTGTCTCTGTATTGCCAGCTTCTACCGTAAAAGGGAAGATTTCTTTGCTGGGTGACAAATCTTTGTCACATAAAGTCATTACTATAGCGGCGCTTTCCGTCGGTGTGAGTGAGATCAAGAACATTGATTTAACGGGTGATGTACGCATTACAATGCAAGCTTTCCGTGATATGGGGGTTGTTATTGAAGAGGCCTCAGAGGATTGTGTGCGTATCCATGGCGTGGGCTTGTATGGTTTAAAAGCGCCAATTGCTCCAATCAATGTGCACGAGTCGCGAGAGAGTTTGTATTTGTTGTTGCCAGTTTTAGCTGGTCAGTCTTTCTCAGTAACGGTTGTTGCTGAAGGTAAATTGCTTAATCAATCTATGAGTGATTTATTTTCTTTGCTGCGTCAGATGGGTGGATCGGTAGTCTCTGAGCTGGCTGATTGTTTGCCTGTTACCTTGTCGCCAAATGATTCTTTTAATGTAGATGTTGAATTGAAAACAGGGTCTGGGAACCTTTTGATGGCAGCATTTTTGTCTGCTATTTATTCCCCTGATGAAGGGCGAGTGAGGCCTATGTTGCTTGGCTTATCTCACTGTGAAGTTTTATTGCAGCGCTTTGGCCAGAATATGACCAAGCATGGAGACAGTTTTAATTTTTCTCCTGGGTCTTTAGTTGGTACGGATATTGTATTGTCTGGTGATGAGTATGAGGCCGTATGGCTTGTGCTGTTGGCAAGTTTGCTACCAGGCTCTGATTTGATGATCGAAAATGCAGGGTTAGACTCTGTTTCTTTTGATTTCTTGTCGTTTTTAAAATCTATTGGTGCAAATGTGGTTATACCACCATTGGCTGAATCTGGCCTTTATGAGGGTGTTTTGCAGGCAGGTTTTGCAGAATTATCATCGTTTGTATTATCGGCTGGGCAGACCTATCAATTTAGAGATGAGCTACCTTTGCTTTGTGTGGTGGCAGCGTACGCGAAAGGTGACAGTCGAGTAGAGGGTGTGGGTGACTTACCTTATTACTATGAAGATAGAGTGTTGGCTTTGGTGGATGCGTTGGATTCTATGAAAATCTCCTGTACATACGAACACGGTGATCTATTGATCAAGGGTGGTTTTCCTCAGGGTGGTGAATTGGACTGCGCTGGTGATGATAGATTAGCGCTTGCCATGCTTGGCTTGGGAGCGCGTAGTAAATCCATAACAAAAGTAAATGATTGTCAAAAATTATTAGAAGAATTTAATGAGTTGGAGAGTGTCGCATTGCAATTAGGTTTTCATTGCTCTGTGGCGCAATAGTTTTTTAAGAGGAATAGTTATGATCAACCAAGGCCCAGTTATTACGATTGATGGTCCAAGTGGTGCCGGTAAAGGTACTGTAAGTCAATTGATCGCGGAAAAGCTGGGATGGCACATACTTGATAGTGGTGCCTTATATAGATTACTTGCACTTGCTGTCTCCCATCATGGAATGTCTCCTGATGATGTGGATACGTTAAAGGTCTTGGCTGAGCATCTGGATATACAGTTTCAACAGACCGAAGAAGGCAAAGTTGAGATTATTCTCGAAGGAGAGGTGGTTACTCAAGCTATTCGAACAGAAGAGGTTGGTAATTGTGCTTCTAAATTAGCGGCAATTCCTGAAGTTCGCGAAGGTTTGTTGTTGCGTCAGCGTGCTTTTTCGCAAGCCCCTGGTCTTGTTGCTGATGGTCGGGATATGGGAACAGTGGTGTTTCCTTCCGCCCAGATTAAAATATTTTTAACGGCTTCTGCAGAAGAGCGAGCGCAAAGACGTGCGCAGCAATTGCAGCAAAAAGGTGAAGCTGTTAATCTAGCTGAACTTGTTAAAACGATTAAAGAGCGTGATGAGCGGGATGCGAACAGAGCAATTGCTCCTCTTGTGCCTGCAGCAGGCGCTTTAGTTATAGATAGTACGAATTTGACCATAGAGCAGGTTGTCGAGATGGTTTTTGCCGAAACGGTAAAAGCGGGTCTTGTATAATCTGTTCTTTTTTGCGTCTACTTTTTTTTATCTATAATGTGCTAGAATAGATCAAATGTTATTCAAGTCGGTGGAAGTGCCAGCAAGCTTTCATCGCATCATTCAAAAAATTGACCCACATTTGCTGGCAATGTGGATATGACCTAGTTCTTTATATAGGTCGATTATATAGGAAATACAATGACTCAAAGCTTCGCAGAACTGTTTGAAGAAAGCCTATTAACCGTCGAAATGGCGCCAGGCTCAATTGTTACTGGTATCGTTGTTGACATCGATAACGAATGGGTAACTGTTCATGCAGGTCTTAAATCTGAAGGCGTAATTCCTCGTTCTCAGTTCCTAACGGAAAGTGGTGAGTTCAACTTAAACATCGGTGACGAAGTTAAAGTTGCACTTGATGCTGTTGAAGATGGTTTCGGTGAGACTAAATTGTCTCGTGAAAAAGCTAAACGTGCAGAAACTTGGTCTGTTCTTGAAAAAGCTTACGAAGAAAATGCCATCGTTCACGGTGTTATCAATGGTAAAGTCAAAGGTGGCTTCACAGTTGATATCGCTAATATCCGTGCTTTCTTGCCTGGTTCTTTGGTAGACGTTCGCCCAATCCGCGATACATCTCACTTGGAAGGTGTGGATCTAGAGTTCAAACTTATCAAGCTTGATCAAAAACGTAACAACGTTGTTGTTTCTCGTCGTGCCGTTATGGAAGCGACTAACAGCGCTGAACGCGAAACATTGCTTGCTTCTCTTGAAGAAGGTCAAGAAGTTAAAGGTATCGTTAAGAACCTTACTGACTACGGTGCTTTCGTTGATCTTGGTGGTGTTGATGGTCTTCTACACATCACTGACATGGCTTGGAAACGCATTAAGCACCCAAGCGAAATCATTGCTGTTGGCGATGAGATTGATGTTAAGGTTCTTAAATTCGACCGTGAGCGTAACCGTGTATCTCTAGGTCTTAAGCAGTTGGGTGAAGATCCATGGGTAGCTATCAAAGCTCGTTACCCAGAAAATACTAAAGTAACTGCTAAAGTAACTAACTTGACTGATTACGGCTGCTTCGCTGAGCTTGAAGAAGGCGTAGAAGGTCTAGTACACGTTTCTGAAATGGATTGGACTAACAAAAACATTCACCCATCTAAAGTTGTTCAGATCGGTGATGAAGTTGAAGTTATGGTTCTTGACATTGATGAAGAGCGTCGTCGTATTTCTTTGGGTATCAAGCAATGCACAATGAACCCATGGGAAGAGTTTGCTACATCTTTCAATAAAGGCGACAAGATCTCTGGCGCAATCAAGTCTATCACTGACTTTGGTGTGTTCATCGGTCTTGATGGCGGTATTGATGGTCTTGTTCACCTTTCTGACCTATCTTGGGACGAAACTGGTGAAGAAGCCGTTCGTCAATACAAGAAAGGCGATATGCTAGAAACAGTTGTATTGTCTATCGATGCTGAGCGCGAGCGTATCTCTCTAGGTGTTAAACAACTAGAAGAAGACCCGTTCCTTGCTTTCGTTGCTGAAAATGACAAAGGCACTATCGTAAACGGTACTGTTTCTGAAGTTGATGCGAAAGGTGCTGTAGTTGTTCTTGCTGAAGGCGTTGAAGCTACTTTGAAAGTATCTGAAATCAGCCGTGAGCGTATCGAAGATGCAACAACTGCATTGAAAGAAGGCGACAAAGTAGAAGCTGCGATCATCAATGTTGATCGTAAAGCTCGTACTATTGCTCTTTCTATCAAGCAGAAAGATGCTACTGAAGAGAAAGCTGCGTTGAAATCTCACTCTGAGAAACAACAAGCTGAATCTAATGGTCCTACGACTATCGGTGATTTGATCAAAGCGCAACTAGAAAACCAAAACTAAGTTTTGATTCTATAGTTGTAATAAAAAGCGGGCTTAGGCCCGCTTTTTTTTGCATATTTTTTTGAAGTTGTTGACAGAAAAACTATACATATAACATGTGGATAACCATGGGTATAGGTGTTGTGTATGTTGATCAGCGCAGGGACTCTAGCAATGTATTCGTGTCTTCCTCGCTCCAATCTTCTTTGTTCAGTAGAGCTTTTAGGGTGTCACTGTTCTGGGCATTTTGAAGATTTTTCTGAAATTTCGCGTAGTGAAAGTCTTTAATCAAGCGCTCATCATGCTCTGAACGATAAATAGGCGGCTTTACTGTGTTTTCGGTCTTCTTCTCGTTAAGTCCATCTATTTTTTTGTAGGTATTTAAAAACTGCTTCTTGTTCATGATTTGCTCACTTATTCGTGCTCTATTCTGAGAACTTCAAAATGGTCATTTCTTGCGCACCACTTGATATTTAAGTCCCATAATTGGATTCCGTGCTCTCTATCTATTTGTGTTGATAGGTAGGATGGCCTTGGGTCTTGTTCTATTATTTGCTTAATTAAAGTGGTTATTTTCTTGTTGTGCAAATTTTCATATCTTTCGCACTGTGCTTTCGCCTCCTCAGAAAAGACGACGGGTCTTTTTTGTGCTTCGGCAGCCGCTGGGGCGAATCCTCCTTTGGCGTTACTAATGCTATCTGCGTAAGGTAAATATGGCTTGATGTCGAGTACGGGGGTGCCATCTAGTAAATCTGCGCCATATAGGTCAATAAATATACGCTGACCCTCCTGATAAATTCGTCCGATTTTTACTGCTGATAAGCCTATTGGGTTGGGTCTGTGTGTGGCTCTGGTAGCAAACACGCCCATCTTAGCCTTGCCTCCTAAGCGAGGAGGGCGAATTTTAGCTTTCCAGCTTTCATTTATGCAGCCATGGAAAATAAACTGTATCCAGATATGAGAAAAACCATCTAGTCCGTCTAGGGTATCAAGTCTATTGTATGGGGGGATGAGTTCTAGTCTGGCTGTCGCTTCGGTAACCAGACCTGGCTGGCGTGGAATGCCAAATTTTTCTTTGTAGCAAGAATGGATTATGCCAATAGTGTTTAGAGTAAAGGAATGTTGGGAGGGCAATGGTCTGTCCTTTCGTGAAAATCTGCACTAAATGAATAAAAATAGTGTGATAGTATACTGTCTTGATGAAATAGGTCGCGACTTTTTACGGATCTAGTGTGTACTCTTTTTACTTTTATTAGAGATTAACGATGTCTTTAGAATCTTATATGAATCAAATTGGTCAGCAAGCTAGGGCGGCTTCTCGTCTGCTTGCTAAAGCATCCACGAAGCAAAAGAATATGGCGTTGTTTGCTATGGCAGACGCTTTAGAAAATGCCCGACCTCGATTGATATCTGAAAATGCTAAGGATATGGAAAATGGTCAAGCTAAAGGTTTGGATTCTGCATTGTTAGATCGTTTATTGCTTGATGATGCTCGTATTAATGGGATGATCGAAGGATTAAAGCAAGTTGCATCTTTGCCAGACCCAATCGGTGAAATATCCGATATGGTTTATCTTCCATCCGGTATTCAGCGCGGTCAAATGCGAGTTCCTCTTGGTGTGATTGGTATTATTTATGAGTCTCGCCCTAATGTGACGATTGACGCAGCAAGTCTTTGTTTGAAATCCGGCAATGCGACGATTTTACGCGGTGGTTCTGAAGCGTTTTATTCTAATCAAGCGATTGCTGAGGCTGTAAAAAAAGGGGTTGTTGCCGCCGGTTTGCCAGAGCATGCGGTGCAGGTGTTAAATACTACAGATAGAGAAGCCGTTGGGATGTTGATCTCGATGCCTGAGTTTGTGGATGTGATTGTGCCTCGTGGTGGCAAAGGGTTAATTGAGCGCATCAGTAAAGATGCGCGTGTCCCAGTGATTAAACACCTAGATGGTAATTGTCATGTTTATATTGATGAGGAAGCTGATTTAGAAAAAGCTTTTGCCATCGCAATGAACGCAAAAACACGTCGTTATGGTGTGTGTAATGCTATGGAGTCTTTATTGGTGCATGTCGCAAGCGCTGAACAAATATTGCCTAAATTAGTTGCTGCTTATCAAGAAAAAGGCGTAGAGCTAGTAGGCTGTGAGCAATCTCGTGCTATTAGTACCGTTATCGGTGAAGCATCAGAAGAGGATTGGTACACCGAATATTTAGCGCCTAAGTTATCCATCAAGATAGTATCTGATATGGATGAGGCAATTACGCACATTAATAAGTATGGCTCACACCATACAGATGCGATTGTTTCACAGAATTATTCGAAGACCCGTGCTTTTATGACGGAAGTCGATTCTTCGTCTGTAATGGTGAATGCTTCAACATCTTTTGCCGATGGTTTTGAGTATGGGTTTGGTGCGGAAATTGGTATATCAACCGACAAAATTCATGCCCGTGGACCAGTTGGTTTGTTGGGGTTAACAAGTCAAAAGTACGTAGTACTTGGTGATGGTCATACTCGTGACAACTAGGTCTAATAAATTGTCCGGTTTGGCCATTATGGGAGGGACTTTTGATCCTATTCATAATGGCCATTTAAGAACGGCCGTTGAGATACTAGATCGTTACGGTTTTTCGGAGTTGAGGTTAATACCTTGCTTTCAGCCTGTTCATAAAGATCGTCCTGTGATCACACCTGAACAACGCTTAGAAATGACGCAACTTGCTATTTCTAGTGATGAGCGTTTGAGTGTTGATTCTCGTGAAATCGATCGCGAGGGTCCTAGTTATACGGTGGATACATTACGAGCTATCCGTGAGGAAATTGGCCCAGATACACCTCTTGTTATGGTGTTGGGTATGGACAGTTTTTTATCCCTTCCAACTTGGAAAAATTGGCATCAACTGATGCACTTTGCACACTTACTTGTGGTGTCTCGACCTGGTTGGGAACCAGACTTTGTGTCTGAATTAAACGCTTTTTGCGAAAATTGTCGTGCGGCTTCACCGCATGAGTTACAATGCGCGCCCTCAGGGCGGATCTGGTTTGAGGCACTGACTCCTCTAGGCATATCCTCAAGCATGATTAGGGGGTTGGCTCGTAATAATGAGTCTATTGCCTACTTGTTGCCCGAACCCGTTCAGAACTATATACAGCAATATCAATTATATCGATAGGATAACGTAAACATATGAGTCAACTTAATCTCACAGCAGATCAAATTTTAGCTTTTGCTGTTGAAGCATTGGAAGATGTTAAGGGTGATAAAATTACAGTGCTAAACGTAGGAAATCATACAGATATGATGGACTACATGGTTATTTGTACTGGTACTTCAAAGCGTCACGTGAATGCTTTGGGTCAAAATGTATTTGAACATTTAAAAGGTCAGGGTCTTCAGCCATTGGGTTCGGAAGGTCGTGGCATGGGCAGTGATTGGGTTTTGGTGGATTTACATGATGTGGTTGTTCATGTGATGACGGAAGAAGCTCGAGCGTTTTATGACCTTGAAAAACTGTGGGATATTAAACCAGAACAACTCTAAGGCTTTTTGTAATGCGTGTTCGTTTAATTGCTGTTGGTAGTAAAATGCCGAAGTGGGTGACGGAAGGTTATGATGAGTATGCAAAGCGTCTTCCAAAAGACTTTGCGCTAGAGCTTGTTGAAATCCCAATGTCGCCACGTGGGAAAAATACGGATATAGCTAAGGCGATTCGAAAAGAAGGGGATGCCATGCTTGAGGCAATTCCTTCTGGCGACAAGGTCATCGCAATGGAAGTCCTTGGTAAAGAATGGTCTACAGAGCAGCTTGCAGACCAAACAGAGCAGTGGCGTATGGATGGCTACAATGTTAGCTTGTTGGTGGGTGGCCCTGATGGTCTCGACCCAAGATGTACAGCACGAGCGGATCAGGTTTGGTCTTTGTCTCGTTTAACGTTACCCCATCCTATGGTGAGAATTATCTTAGCAGAGCAGATCTATCGTGCTTGGACGCTAATGAATAATCACCCATATCACAGGTAAAGGTGGTCAGGTGAGCCGTCGACATCAGAACTTCCGAAACTATCGTCAAGAGCAGCGTTTGACTCAACATCGTTTGATTGCTGCTGCGTTATTTGTATTGATACTGGCTATGGTATTGATGGCCAGGCTGTTCTATTTACAAGTGATAGAACATGACCTTTATCAGACAAAAGCGGATGATAATCGGGTGATGTTGGTTACTCAACCTCCACCTCGTGGTTTGATTTATGATCGTAATGGCTTAATTCTGGCGGACAATACGCCGATTCACAGTTTAACTATTATTCCTGAACGAGTAGAAGACTTCGCCAAGTTGAAAAAAATGCTCTCTGGCATTATTGAAATCAGCGATGCTGAATGGGAGGATTTTGATGAAAGACTTAAAGAATACCGGCGTCCTTATCAATCCTTAACACTAAAATCTCAACTGACCGATGAAGAGTGGGCGAAAGTAGCCGTTGATCTTTATAAGCTTGATGGTGTTCAAGTAGAGGCACAATTAACCCGTTACTATCCGTAT
Source organism: Marinomonas sp. FW-1 (assembly GCF_005222245.1). Lineage (NCBI taxonomy): Bacteria > Pseudomonadati > Pseudomonadota > Gammaproteobacteria > Oceanospirillales > Oceanospirillaceae > Marinomonas > Marinomonas sp. FW-1. The sequence goes on from NZ_CP025987.1 coordinate 1,402,736, forward strand.
GGAGAGGCGTTTGCTCATGCGATTGGTTACGTGGGCCGTATTACATCGAAAGATTTAGAAACGGTTGATAAGCAAGCTTACCAAGGCGCTTTATTTATTGGTAAAACTGGCGTTGAAGGTTTCTACGAAAAAACGCTCTTTGGTGAGGCTGGTCTTAGTAAAGTAGAAGTTAATGCGCGCGGCCGCATCATGTCTGAGCTGGATAGACAAAATCCAACCCCAGGAAAAGATCTGCATTTATTTTTAGATGCAAGGCTTCAACAGTATGCTTATGATCTTTTGGGTAATTACACTGGATCGGTTGTAGCAATAGATCCAACAACGGGTGGTGTTTTAGCCTTGGTTTCAAAACCTGGTTATGATCCTAACTTGTTTGTCCGCGGTATATCCTACGACGATTACAAAATTCTTCGCCAATCAAAAAAGCTGCCTTTATTTAACCGAGCGTTACGCGGTGGCTATCCCCCAGCATCAACGATTAAACCGTTTATGGCTCTTGCTGGTCTTGAGTATGGTTTTTCCTCTTGGACTGAGCGTTATTTCGCAAAAGGCTATTACCAAATTAACCCAGATGGTCGACGTTACCGAGATTGGAAGCGAACCGGTCATGGTTGGATTGATTTAGAACGCTCTATTATAGAGTCGGTTGATACCTATTATTATCAATTGGCGAATAAGATGGGAATTACTCCGATCCATAATTTCTTAACCCGCTTTGGTTTTGGTCAGAGTAATTTACTGGATTTAAATGGTCAAAGTGATGGTCTGTTGCCTTCAAATGAGTGGAAAAAAGCTAAGTATAAAGAGCCTTGGTACCCAGGTGACTCAGTAAACGTTGGTATAGGGCAGGGGTTTATGGTGGCAACACCGGTGCAAATAGCCTCCGCTACATCTGCACTCGCAAGCAGGGGGCATTATTTTTATCCACGTATGGCAAACACGATTGGTGATGAGCCCGCTGTTTTTGAAGACGGCCGCGGTGACGAGCACGATATAGTGTTGAAAGATCAGCGTAACTGGGAGCGAATGGTTGATGCTATGCGTAAAGTAATCACCGACTCCCATGGTACGGCTAGACGTTTGCAAGGAACGAAATACGACATTGCAGGTAAAACAGGTACTGGACAGGTGTTTAGCTTACAAGAAGACCAAGAGTATGATGCAGATAGCTTAGAAAAAAGGTTGCACGATCATGCTTTATTTATTGGTTTTGCTCCCGCTAAAAACCCTAAGATTTCTATTTTTGCAATTTTTGAGAACGGTGGTAGTAGCTCTAAGCCTGCTGATTTAAGTAAGGCGTTGTTTGATGCCTATCTTTATGATGACTACCCTGAGCGATATGACTATTTAAAAGGTAATAAGAATGAGGGATAGTGTTTATCGTAGAGCCTTGTCTTTTACTAATGCCCACTTATGGAAGCTGGTGCACATTGATATTCTGCTGATGGCCTCGCTATTGTTGTTAATATCGGGCGGTCTTTTTATTCTTTATTCTGCTTCTGGTCAGGATGTTGCAATGGTCGAACGACAGGTGTTTCGTTTGGCTGTGGGGCTTTTAGTGTGTTTGGTCTTGGCACAACTCCCTCCTAAATATATGCGGCGTGCTTCGCCAGCTTTGTTTATTTTCCTTGCTGTTCTTCTCATTTGTGTGTTGCTTTTTGGGGTGGGGGCAAAAGGCGCTCAGCGTTGGTTGGCGTTACCTGGTGGTTTACGTTTTCAGCCTTCCGAAATTATGAAGATTGTTATGCCCATGATGATTGCTTGGTATTTTTCTGACAAGCAACTTCCTCCTAGTTTTAAGCAAATAGTGATTGTGCTTGCTCTGATTGCCACCCCAGTGTTACTTATCGCTAAGCAGCCGGACTTAGGAACCTCGTTGTTGGTGGCCGTGTCAGGCATTTTCGTTCTGTTTCTCGCGGGATTAGGTTGGCGTTATATTTTAGGTGCTGCGGCATTAGCGCCTATTGCAGGGTACACATTATGGCAATTCATGCATGATTATCAGCGCCAGCGCGTATTGACGTTTTTAAATCCAGAAAGCGACCCATTGGGTTCTGGCTGGAATATTATCCAATCTAAAACGGCGATTGGTTCTGGCGGTCTATATGGCAAAGGTTTTCTGGAAGGAACGCAGGCCCAGTTAGATTTTCTGCCTGAAAGTCATACAGATTTTATTATCGCTGTACTCGCCGAAGAGTTTGGCATGCTGGGCTGCGGTGTGTTGATACTGGCGTATCTATTGGTTATAGCACGAGGTTTGTATATCTCTGCCACAGCGGAAGATAATTATGCGCGTTTATTAGCGGGTAGTTTAACGCTTACCTTTTTTGTGTATATGTTTGTAAATATTGGCATGGTGTCAGGTATTCTGCCTGTGGTTGGGGTACCCTTACCACTCGTTAGTTATGGTGGAACCTCTATTATTACCATCATGGCGACCTTTGGGATTTTAATGTCAATACAAACACATAAAAGAGCAAGATGATGATTAAGCAAGCTGCATTTGTATTTTTAGCGCTTGGTCTGACTGCGTGCAGTAGTATGGATCACTCAACCTTACCCGCTGATTCAGGGGTCAGTAATTCACTGCTTGAGGATATGCCTGAGGAATGGGCGGAGTCTTATGCAGGTTATCCTGAAGTTCAGCGCTTTATTAACAAGTTAGTAAAAGAGCACAACTATGACAGAAATCGCCTAGAGCTGGCCTTTTCTCATATAAAAGTGCGTCCTAAGGTCATTGAAAAATCCGACAACCAACCCGAAGTTATTACTCCTTACTATGAATATAAAACTCGCTTTGTAAACGAAGATAGAGCAAAAGCCGGACGTGAGTTTGCTAAACGTAATGAGAAATGGCTACGTAAGGCTCAGCAAGAGTTTGGTGTTGAGCCTAGTATCATTGTTGCGTTAATCGGTGTTGAAACCTATTACGGGCGTATAACTGGCTCAAGGGACGTTTTTACATCACTAACGACACTCGCGTTTGATTATCCTAGGCGAAAAGATTATTTCCAAAGTGAGCTGGAAGCATATTTATTATTAGTTCGCCAAGAAGGTTGGAACATTGGCGACACAAAAGGGTCATATAGTGGTGCAATGGGGATGGTACAGTTTATGCCAAGCAATTATCAAAAGCTGGCAGTAGATTATGACCAGAATGGCCATATTGACTTATGGGGATCCGAAGCCGATGCCATTGGTAGTGTTGCTAACTACCTTAAACACCATGGTTGGAAGGCGAGAGAGCCTTGGTTTGTTATGGCCTACGTTGCAGAACCAGAAAAGGTGGTAGATTTTGTTAATCGTGGTAGAGCGCCGAGTTCTGAAATGACAGAATGGTCGGCACTTAATGTACTGCCAGCACAATCCTTTATTCCTAAAAAGACAGGATTGATTGGTTTGAGAACAGGAGCTGAAGAGGTTTCCTATTGGCTTGCCTACGAGAACTTTTTTACCATCATGGACTATAACCCAAGTAGGCGGTATGCCATGTCAGTACTTGAGCTTGCGGAGATGATAGGAAGCTATGAGAGCTATTAATCTACTATTTATTGCCAGCCTTAGTTCGCTGGTATTAAGTGGTTGTATGAGCACGCGTCATGTTTTAGGTAAAGATGAAATAGATTATGAAAAAGCGTCTGGGGGCGGGCGTTATTCGATTTTGCAAGACCATGCCCCTACAGGTGATATAAAAGTAGATCATTTGCCAGACTTGGTACCGAAATGGGAAGAAAAGAGTCGTGGTGGCAATAAAAGCCCTTACGAAGTTTGGGGCAAAAAGTATTGGGTGATGGACTCTGCTCAAGGCTATGTGGCAGAGGGGACGGCTTCTTGGTATGGAAAGAAGTTCCATGGTCATAAAACCTCAAATGGGGAAACATATGACATGTACGCGTTCTCAGCGGCACACAAATCCTTGCCATTGCCGACTTACCTCAAGGTAACCAACCTTGATAATCAGCGTTCAGTGATTGTTCGTGTCAATGATCGGGGGCCATTTCATGGAGACCGATTAATCGATCTTTCTTATGCAGCAGCGGCTCGCCTTGATTATCATAAGAAGGGGTTGGCACGGGTGAGAATTGAAGCGATAACGCCAGCTAAAGGGCAGAGTTATCGTCCATCGGAGACAGCGGTGAGTACACCTGTTCCACCACTGAAAGCCTTGCCTGATAAGGCTTTGGCTACTCCGCCGGTTGAAAACCCAAGTCCTGAAGCTGAGTTAAGGTTCTCTCATTTACAAATGGGAGCCTTTAGTTCAGAAGAGTCAGCAGACCAACTAAAACGTCGACTTTTTGAAGCATTTGATACCAGTGTTAAAGTGGTTGTTAATAAGCAAAGCGATGGTTTGTATAAGGTTTTTGTTGGTCCTTTTGAAAGCGCAGATAAACTACTTGAATGGCAAAGTAAGCTCCAGCAAGAGGGCTTTGGCAACCCGGTTAGGGTGGCTTTAGTGCCGTAGGCACGATTTGTTTGGGCTAGAGATTCGTTTAATGCTCTAGTATTATTTATTCACATTTTTTAGAAGACGACTTTTTTGAGTATGAAAAAACTCCTAGTTACCCTATCCCTCGTATTTTGTTTCGTAAGTGGCTCCATTTTTGCGGCTCCGTCATTGATCCCGACCCCTCCGCAATTATCAGCTTCTAGCTATATTTTGATGGATGCCTATACCGGAGATGTTTTAGTCGAGCATAATGCTGATGAAGCTTTGCCACCAGCGAGTCTGACTAAATTAATGACGGCTTATATTGTTGAGTACGAACTTGCTCGTGGAAATTTATCTTTAGAAGATAAAGTGACGATTAGCGAAAAAGCATGGAGGATGGAAGGTTCTCGTATGTTCATTCGTGAAGGTACGCAGGTTAGCTTAGAAAACTTGATGCGCGGTATTATTATTCAGTCTGGTAATGATGCTAGCGTTGCTGCTGCCGAATACGTAGCTGGAAGCGAGTCCGCATTTGCCGATTTAATGAATCAGCATGCTCAGCTACTAGGAATGACCAATTCACATTTTGTTAACTCGACCGGGTTTCCTGCTGAAGATCATTATTCTAGTGCACACGACATAGCGAAATTATCTCGTGCAACTATTCTGCAGTTTCCTGAAAATTACAAAATGTATGCTGAAAAAGAGTTTACATACAACAATATCCGCCAACCAAACCGTAACCGTTTGTTGTGGAGAGATAAAACAGTTGATGGTCTGAAAACAGGTCATACAGAGGCCGCTGGCTATTGTTTGGCCGCATCTGCAGTGCGTAATGGTACGCGCCTAATTACAGTGGTTATGGGAACCAAATCGGATGCGGCTCGCGCTGCTGAAGCTCAAAAACTATTGGACTATGGTTTTAGATACTATGAAACTCGTAAGCTTTATAGTCGCGGCCAAGTTGTGAACAATGCTCGAGTATGGGGCGGTAGTCAGCCAAATGTTAAAGTTGGTTTCTCTGAAGATGTCCTAGTAACTATGCCTCGTCAACAAGGCGACTCTATTCAAGCTACATTGGATATGCAAAAAGAAATCGTAGCGCCTATTGCTGTTGGTGATGTGTTAGGGAAAATCGTAGTTGGTTCAGAAAATAACGTACTACTAGAGCGTCAAGTGGTGGCACTAGAGGCGGTAGAAGAAGGTGGTTTCTTCAAGCGAATCTTTGATAAAATCAAACTCTTCTTTATGAACTTGTTTTAAGGCCTTATAGGCGAATGGTAAACTAGAAATGGCACTAATTACGAAAGATGGTGATCAGGCACAAAATGCTGTAGATGCACCTAAAATTGAGTTTCCTTGTGAAAACTACGTTATCAAAGTAGTTTCAATTGATGCCGATGGTATCCATCAAGAAATCAAGGAATGCTTGTTGGTGCATGCACCAGAAATGGCGGAAGCAGAGAACATTAATCGCTCTAGTAAAGGGCGCTTTGTTAGCTTTAGTTTTCGTATTGTTGCTCATAGTGAAGATCAATTATCGGCTTTGCATCGTGACTTAATGTCGATTGAAGCCGTTAAAATGGTCATGTAAATGCAGCTAAATTTAATTTGCCGTGATTTAGGCGTGATTGATTACGCTGACACATGGGAGCGAATGAAAGAATTTACTCAGCATCGGACAAAAGACGATGCTGATGAAATTTGGCTGCTTGAACACCCAGCTTTATTTACACAAGGACAAGCTGGGAAAGAAGAGCATCTTTTGGCTCCTGGCGATATTCCCGTTATTCAAGTCGACCGTGGTGGTCAGGTCACGTATCATGGGCCTGGCCAGCTGGTTGCTTATGTTTTAGTGGATCTGAAGCGTCTTGGAATTGGTGTTCGAGATCTGGTCAGCGTACTAGAAAACGCTGTGGTAGGTACTTTGGCACAGAATGCCATTGACGCTTACCCAAAACCCGATGCTCCTGGGGTTTATGTGGATGAGCAAAAAATAGCCTCGTTGGGATTGCGTGTGCGCAGAGGCTGTTCATTTCATGGCTTAGCTTTGAATGTTGATATGGATCTTACCCCATTTAATCGTATTAACCCTTGTGGCTATCAAGGCTTGCAGATGGTTGATATGAAACGTCTTAATAAAGACAGTAATTTATCGAATGTAAAAGTTCAGTTGGCGAATCAGCTGGCTGAACAACTCGGATACAGTTATCCGGCTATCCAACAAGGGTGGAATTAGAATGACAGCTGAACGCAAACGCGTTGTCCAAGGGGAAAAATTACGCGGTGCCGATAAAATGGCGCGTATTCCCGTGAAAATTGTTCCAACAGAAGAAATACCTCGTAAGCCAGATTGGCTTCGTGTCCGTATGCCTGCTTCTCCTGAGATTGCTCGTATTAAAGCAACGTTGCGAGAGCACAAACTGGCTTCTGTTTGTGAAGAAGCTAATTGCCCAAATTTGGGTGAGTGCTTTAGTAATGGTACTGCTACTTTTATGATTATGGGTGAGATCTGTACGCGTCGCTGTCCTTTCTGCGATGTGGCTCACGGTCGTCCTAATCCTCTTAGTGCAGATGAGCCAAAAGAATTGGCTGCCGCCATTCGCGACATGAAACTTAAATATGTGGTTATTACCTCTGTGGACCGTGATGATCTTCGTGATGGTGGTGCTCAGCATTTTGTTGATTGTATTCGAGAGACGCGTGCAGAAAGTCCGAACATTGAAATTGAAACTTTGGTTCCTGACTTCCGTGGTCGCATGGAGGTGGCTATTGATACGCTTTCAATTGCACCGCCGGATGTGTTTAACCACAATCTAGAGTCTATCCCACGTTTGTATCGTCAAGTTAGACCTGGTTCTGACTATCAGTGGTCACTGGATCTTTTGAAAAACTTTAAAGATCGCTGCCCTGATGTGCCAACTAAATCTGGCTTGATGGTTGGTATGGGTGAGACCTTTGAAGAGATCGTTGAGGTACTAAAAGACTTGCGCGCGCATAACGTGGATATGTTGACGATTGGGCAGTATTTGCAGCCATCTAAACATCATTTCCCAATGGCACGCTTTGTACCGCCTGAAGAATTTGCTCGTTATGAAGAAGTAGCAAAAGAGTTAGGCTTTAAGCATGCAGCATGCGGTCCTTTGGTGCGTTCTTCTTACCATGCGGATAAACAAGCACATGGCGAAAGAGTGTCTTAGTTTGTTCTTTCGTTAGAATAAAGCGGAGCTAAGGTGTATATCTTAGCGCCGCTTTTTTTTATTTTAATTACACCTAAAATATTTGTCTGTGCTTCACTAAGTGTACCTCATTCGAATGAGGGCTAATGTTTAGTTACATAGAAATTTGGAGATGATATGAAGCCTTGGTCAATCAAAGATTCGATGGAACTGTATAATGTAAGTCATTGGAGCAGTGACTTTTTTTCAATCAATGATAAAGGTCGAGTGATTGCTTTACCGGATAGAGAAAATAGTATCGATTTGACTGAGCTTTCCGCGGCGCTTAAACAACAGGGGATTCCATATCCATGCCTTGTTCGATTTCCTAATATTTTGCATTCGCGCATTGAGAAAATAACTAACTCGTTTCAGCAGGCGATAGACTACTACGACTACCAAGCAAAATACGCCATAGTTTATCCAATTAAAGTAAACCAGCAGCGCCGAGTAGTTGAAGAAATTGCTGCTTGCCAACCTGATAATTTATCTACGGTAGGCTTGGAAGCAGGTAGTAAACCTGAGCTTATGGCAGTACTTGCTATGCATAAAAATGCTGACGGCATTATTGTGTGTAATGGCTACAAAGACCGTGAGTTTATTCATCTTGCCTTGATGGCTGAGAAAATGGGCCATCAGGTCTTCATCGTTGTTGAGAAAATGCATGAGCTAGATTGGATTCTAGAGGAAGCGGAGAAGATTGGTGTTCAGCCACGTATCGGTATTCGTATTCGCCTTGCGTCAACCTGTACTACGCACTGGGGCAATAGTGGTGGTGAGAAATCGAAATTTGGTCTAACCACATCTCAGTTGTTGCGCGCAATTGACCGTTTGCGTGAGTTGGGTTTGTTGCATTGCCTTGAGTTAATCCATTTTCATTTAGGCTCGCAAATTACTCGTATTCGAGACATTCAAAACAGTTTGAAAGAATGCGCTCGTTATTATGCTGAACTGCATCAAATGGATGTCAAAATCAAGTGGGTTGATGTTGGTGGCGGATTGGGTGTCGATTACGAAGGTACTCGCAGTCAGAATGACTTTTCTGCAAACTACAGTATTGGTGAATACGCTAACAATGTTGTTTTTGCTTTCCATAATGTGTGTGAACAATACGAGCTTCCGCATCCACATTTGATCTCTGAGTCTGGTCGTGCAGTAACGGCGCATCATGCGATGATGATTGCTGATGTCTTTTCGCATGGCGCAGAGCTTTTGCCAATTGAAGAACCAGGCGAAGAATGTGAGTTGGAACTGCAACGACTTTGGGCATCTTATCAGAGCTTGAAAGAACAGCAGGATGAGGGTCGCTCTCTGGTTGAGATTTATCATGACTTGCTGGATGACTTTAACGATAGTTTGACCTTATATAACCACGGCCAGCTTAACCTTGCCCAAAGAGCGCAAGCCGAAAACCTCTTTTTATCTGCGTGCCGTAATTTATTACCTCGTTTAGATAATCGTAACAGAGGTCATCGTCCTGTTATTGATGAGCTGAATGAACGTTTAGCTGAAAAATTGTTTGTGAATTTGTCTGTGTTTCAATCCATGCCAGATGCTTGGGGGATTGATCAATTATTCCCTGTGTTGCCTTTGCAGGGCTTGGATCAAGCGCCTTCTTTTAGAGGTAAGATTCAAGACGTTACTTGTGATTCTGATGGTTGTTTATATAGCTATGTAGACGGTCAGGGGATTGAATCGTCTTTACCATTGCCGCCACCGCCACCAAAAGGTGAAGATTATTTGATGGGCTTTTTCTTAGTCGGAGCGTATCAGGAAACCTTAGGGGATCTGCATAATTTATTTGGCGATACCTGTTCAGTGGATGTGTATTTAACGGATGATGGTTTTAGAATTGATCATGTACTAAAAGGCGACAGTGTTCAGGATGTGCTGAAGTTTGTCAGTTATGATGAGAATGAATTAATTAAGCGTTACCAAGAGAAAGTAGCAGCAAGCTCGCTTAGTCAGGAAGAGCAGGTGAAACTAATGGCTACTTATAAAAAAGTACTAGAAGGCACAACCTATTTGACTCAGGTATAAACTAAGCCTTTTTGCTGATGACACACGATATTTTGGAGGTAGTAGAGTATGAGTACTGTAAAAGTAGCCTGCGTTCAAATGGCAATTAGTACAGATTTTCAAGCGAATTTAGATAACGCGGTTGCGCAAGTAAGAGAGGCCGCAGCAAATCAGGCAAATATTGTTCTGTTGCAAGAATTGTTTATGGGACCGTATTTTTGCATTGATCAAAAACCAGAGTATTTTGATTGGGCGCAACCTGTAAATGATTGCTTGGCGATCCAAACAATGAGTAAGCTTGCGAAGGAGTTGGGGGTCGTTTTGCCTATCAGCTTCTTTGAGCGTGATGGTAATGTATTTTATAACTCTTTGGTGATGATCGACGCCAATGGTGATGTGATGGATTTGTATCGCAAAACTCATATTCCGGATGGCCCAGGTTACCAAGAAAAATACTATTTCACTCCAGGCAATACCGGTGTGAAAGTATGGGATACAAAGTTCGGTCGTATTGGTTGTGGAATTTGTTGGGATCAGTGGTTTCCAGAATTGGCTCGTGAATTAGCTTTGAAAGGGGCTGAACTGATTTTTTACCCTACGGCAATTGGTTCCGAGCCTCCTTATCCTGAGTGGGACTCAAAAGATCATTGGCAAAGAACTATGCAGGGGCATTCCGCTGCGAATATGGTGCCAGTGATTGCAGCGAACCGTGTTGGCCGAGAAGAGGGTGAGAATAGTTTTATCCAGTTTTATGGTTCTTCTTTTATGACCGATGAAATGGGAGCGATGAAGTGTGTGGCGGGGCGTGATGAAAGTACTATTTTGTATTCTGATTACGATTTAGATGCGATACGCCAAGCACGACGTTCATTTGGACTATTCCGTGACCGACGTCCTGATCAATATCAAGCGATCACTTCGGGTGCTGGTGTGACTTGGGATAAATAGCCAAAAAAAGTGCCCGCTTCACAGCGGGCACAAAAGCTTTCCTTATCCCTACTGATATAAAGGGGGATACCAACAGGGAAGATCTATTTACACCAGGCTTTATGAAGCCTATAAGAGTTTAAAAATAATAGTGTAAAGGGTATTACTAAGTACCCATGACGGCAGCACAAAGCGTATCGCTAAGTTTTAATAAAAAGTATTACTGCGTCAGTATAGATCTGTCCAAACCTAGGTAATAACTATAGTCGGAGATTACCAATAAGTGTGTATATAATTCATGTTTACACATTTATGATTTATCTATCTTTCAGGTTAGAGAGTCTATGAGCGTATTTAGTTCCCCAAATAAAGTGCCTTACTATGGTGTTTCGCTTTCTAGTAAACTGATGTCGGATGATTTGACCTACCGAATTATGGTTGAAAAAATGCTTGAGCTGGTGAAAGAGCAACCAGGTTATCTTGATGCTGAGTATTCCTCAGGTGAGACGGATGTATTCATCACTTATTGGTCAAGCAAGCCAGAGGCTGAGGCTTGGTTAAATAATGATTTACAGCGTAGACTTTTAACCATTGGTGAAAATTGTTGGTATGAAGAATACTCGTTAAAGCTGTTTGAAGTGATGAAGGATATGTCGTTTAAATACTCTAATCATGATTTGTATGCCTCACGCTTTCCTCGTATTGTCACAGAGCGCGGAGTGTTAAGAATATTGGACGAAAGCCAAGCGCCGCTCTTGTATGACTATATTAATCAGGAAAAAGACTTTCTAGCTCAGTGGGAGCCTCTTCGAAGTGAAGGCTATTATTCACTTGAGACTTGTGCATTACGCATACGCGAAATGCGTCGTGATTTTCTTGAGGACAGGGGCGTTGTGTTCTGCTTTTTGTCTCCAAGCGAAGACAAAATGCTTGCTTATACTAATTATTCCAATATTATCCGCGGCGTTTTTCAAGCTTGTAATTTAGGCTACAGCATCCGAGAAAGCGAGCAAGGCAAAGGGATCATGCATGAAGCTTTAACCGCGGGATTAGAGTATCTTTCTAAAGAGTTACATATTGATCGTATACAAGCGAGTTACATGCCAAGAAATGTTCGAAGTGCTGCGGTGCTGAAGAAGCTAGGTTTCGATAAAGAAGGCGTGGCAAGAGACTACTTGAAGATTAATGGTAAGTGGGAAGACCATATTTTAACCGCACTCGTGTTGCGATAACCGTATATCGTTCAAAGTTTACTATACTAGCTTCGTGTTAGAAGGTGAACGCGCCCTTGGTTGTAATGCTTGGTCATGACCGATAGGACAATACTGTTTTGATTTCCTGGGTTTAAGATGGCCACGGCTTCTTTAGGTGGAATGACTTTTCCTATACTGGGGCAAGCCGTAGGTGTTTTTGATTTGCTTAGTAGAAGAGTAGAGCCGCCAAGTGGTAAAAAATACTGCGTCGTTGTTTTGTGGTAGTAGAGTGTTTCCTTGTATTTCGCAGGATACAATTCTAGTGAAATTCGTCCGATCTCTGTTTCCCACAGAGGCCATATTCTGATCTGATTCCTTCCTAATTGCGACTCAACGGTTCCTGACGATATTTTCGTGAACGGTTGGGTTGGCTGTGAATTCATTGAATTTGACAGCCTAATTAAGCAACATTCGACTCTGGGGGTGAGTAACGTGACAGAGTTGATTGTGTCTGCATTGAGCCAAATTCCTTGGTGTGTTTTCAAGGTGATTTCTTCAACGATGGTTTGAACATTGTTTGGTGCATACTGTTGCAAGTAAGCTTCGCCTTTAATGATAAACAAGAATGTATCTGCTTGGTCGTGATAAAAGCGGGTGGGCGTCACATCTTGAAAAAGGTGATCGTGAATAATCAAAAGGTCATCTTGCTGGTGCACAATAATACGTTTGCTGGTCTCGCCAAGACTGTAGTCTAGGGGATTGCTTGTATTTTGGACTGTCGCATTCACTAACCGTTACCTTATTTGATAATTGACCGTATTGAAACACGAGAATACAGGCCTTTCCATGATAATCTTACGCAGAGTGTTGCAGTGTATTGGGATGTTTCTTTATAGTTGTTCCCATATTAGTTTATGAAATCCGTATGTGTCGATAATTTACACATTCAAACGATTGTAGAAGGAAAGTTTCCTTGAGTGAGTTGTCAAATTTTGAGTCGAATGAAACCCTTTCATTAAAAGACTACACAGAAAAAGCGTACTTAAATTACTCTATGTACGTGATTTTAGACCGAGCATTGCCACACATCGGTGATGGGTTGAAACCGGTTCAGCGTCGCATCATTTACGCGATGAGTGAACTTGGTCTAAAAGCCAGTGCGAAATACAAAAAATCCGCTCGTACTGTGGGTGACGTACTGGGTAAGTTTCACCCTCATGGTGACAGCGCATGTTATGAAGCTATGGTGCTGATGGCGCAACCTTTCTCGTATCGTTATCCATTAGTGGACGGTCAAGGTAACTGGGGAGCGCCGGACGATCCAAAGTCTTTCGCAGCCATGCGTTACACTGAATCTCGATTGTCGAAATACGCGGATGTCTTGCTTAAAGAAGTGAGCCAAGGAACCGTGGATTGGGTTCCGAACTTTGATGGAACGCTACAAGAGCCATCGGTTTTACCATCGCGTTTACCCAATTTATTGCTCAATGGTACAACGGGTATTGCAGTTGGTATGGCAACCGATATTCCACCACATAACTTGCGTGAAATCGGCGAAGCCTGCATTCATTTATTGAATAATCCAAATGCAGAATTAGAAGACCTCCTTAATTTTGTTCAAGGCCCAGATTTCCCGACAGGCGGTGAAATTATCACGCCTAGAAGCGATATCGCTAAGCTTTATGAGACTGGCAAGGGGCAAATTAAAGCCAGAGCTCGCTTTACAGTCGAGGATGGCGAAATTGTTGTTAACGAGCTCCCTCATCAGGTGTCTGGTAGCAAGGTGTTAGAGCAAATTGCGGCGCAAATGCAAGCGAAGAAATTGCCGATGGTGGTTGATTTACGTGACGAATCAGATCATGAAAATGCGACTCGATTGGTGATAGTGCCTAAGTCAAATCGCGTTGATATTGATTCGGTCATGACGCACCTTTTTGCAACAACAGATTTAGAGAAATCTTACCGTACCAACATGAATGTGATTGGTCTTGACGGTTTACCTCAAGTGAAACCGTTGAAGAATTTCTTATCTGAATGGTTGCGTTTCCGTATTGATGTCGTTCGTCGTCGTTTGCAATTCCGACTAGACAAAGTTAATAGCCGTTTGCATATTTTAGAAGGCTTGTTGATTGCTTATTTAAATATTGATGAAGTAATCGAAATCATTCGTACGGAAGAAAAGCCGAAAGTAGAGCTGATGTCGCGTTTTGGCTTAAGTGATGCGCAAGCTGAGTCGATTTTAGAATTGAAATTGCGTCACCTTGCTAGGCTTGAAGAAATGCGTATCAAGGGTGAGCAAGATGAGCTAGAGAAAGAGCGTAAGCAGCTCGAAGGTCTACTGTCTTCTGACCGTAAGTTAAAGAAATTGATTTCGGACGAGATTCAAGAAGCGGTTGATGCTTTTGGTGATGAGCGCCGTACTCCGATTGTGGCTCGTAAAGAAGCGCAAGCCTTTAGCGAAGAAGATTTGCTATCGAATGATCCTATTACTGTGGTGATTTCTAAGCAAGGATGGATTCGTGCCGCCAAAGGCCATGATATTGATGTTAATGGTTTGAGCTATAAATCGGGCGATGGGTTCCTAGCCAGCACAAAAGGGCGTTCGAACCAAATGCTCGTGCTAGTGGCTTCTAATGGACGTACGTATTCGATTAAGGCTCACACCTTACCATCTGCCCGAGGCCAAGGAGAGCCGATAACAGGTCGTATTACGTTGGAAAAAGACGCGACGATTGTTTCGATGGTGCTTGATAGTGAAGACGCTTATTACTTGATCGCAAGCGATGCCGGTTATGGTTTTGTTGCTCAGCTTAAAGATTTGTATGCGAAAAACAAAGCAGGTAAAGCAACATTGTCCTTACCGAAAGGGGCGCAAGTACTTGCACCTGTGCCTGTGCAGGATCCTTCGTCAGGTCGTGTTGTTGCGATTTCAAATGAAGGACGTATGCTGGCATTTGATGTGGCTTCGTTGCCTCAGATGGCTAAAGGCAAAGGCAACAAGATGCTTAGCATTCCAAGTGCCCGTGCTGCGGATAGAGAAGAGCTGGTGGTTGCCTTAGCTTGCGTACAACCCAATGATCTTTTAACGGCTTATGCTGGGAAACGTTTTATTTCCTTCACAGAAAAAGATTTGGAAGAATACCTTGGTGAGCGCGGCCGCAGAGGACTTAAGCTACCAAGAGGGCTTCAAAGAATTGACAGTCTTGAAGTGAAGGTGGGAGAAGGAAAGGTGGCTAAAACCGATGAGCCGCCTAGCCAAGATTTATTTTAATCTTAGACAAACTAAGGCGAGAGTCTAGAATTGAATTCTAGACTCTCCATTTTTGAACCAAGTTTTACATTTTGTGCCCATTACAAAAATGGACTTGCTTACGATAAGAGGAAAAGAATATGAAAGGCAGTAAAAAAGTAATTGATAGCTTGAATACCTTGTTAGCGAACGAATTGGCCGCGATTGACCAATATTTCATTCACTCTCGCATGTACGAAGATTGGGGCTTAGATAAACTTTATGAGCGCCTTAATCACGAGATGGAAGAGGAAACTCAGCATTCTGATTGGCTTATCAAACGCATCTTGTTCTTAGAAGGTGTGCCATGCATGACGAAACGTCGTGATTTGTTGATTGGCTCTGATGTTCGTTCGATGATGAGTAATGACCTGACCCTTGAACTTGAAGTGGTTAGCTGTGTGAGAGAGGCCATTGCTGTATGTGAATCAGAAGGGGATTATCAAACACGTGAAACGCTAGAGAAGTTGTTGTTTGATACTGAAGAAGACCATGTTTATTGGTTGGAAAAACAGCTTGGTCTAATGGACAAAATTGGTATGCAGAACTATTACCAGTCACAGATGGGTAACTAAGGAGTGATGCTATGAAAGGGGATCGTGACGTAGTTGCTAATCTAAACAAAGTTTTGGCCAATGAATTGGTTGGTATCAACCAGTATTTTCTTCATGCTCGCATGTTTAAAGACTTCGGCTTTAGTGCTCTGGACAAGGCGGATTATAAAACCTCTATCCAAAAAATGAAAAATGCGGATCGTTTGATTGAGCGTGTTTTGTTCTTGGAAGGTTTGCCTAATTTACAAGATCTTGGACGTCTGCGCATTGGTGAAAATAGCGAAGAGATGATTGCGGCTAACTTGGAATTCGAATTGGATACCTTGCCAACGCTTAAAGCGGCAATTGATCTTTGTGAGCAGAAAAAAGACTTTATGAGCCGTGATGCCTTAGAAAAGATATTAGAAGAGCAAGAAGAGCAGATAGATTGGCTCGAAACTCAACAGCATTTGATTGCAACTTCTGGTATTGAAAACTACCTGCAATCACAAATGTAATTTAGTTCTTTGCCATTAAGCTACTTGAACTTGGGTGTCGGCAATCTTGATCAACTCACTGTTCAGTAGCTTTTTTGCGCACTGGCAACATTTGCCGCACTGGCTACCGATATTGTGTTCTTTGTAGAGTTCACGCATGGTTGTCGCCCCTTCTTGAATGGACGCTTTGATCTCTCTGTCTGATACTTTGTTACAAATACAAACATACATAAATGAAAATCACTCTCACTAATATTCTGATCTTGCGATTCTATTTTTAATGTTAATGATTATCAATAGATAAATATTAATCTATTTTAAATATTTGATAGTTTTTTATAGGGGCTGTTGGTAAGGCTTACTGATAAGACCGTGAATTAGCTTAGGTCTTATCAGCAAAAGGATGGGATCGAAGAGGGTGTTTACTGCTCTTTTTCTGCTATGTCCGTTAGCACTTTCAGAAATGCTTCAGGGTCGTGGGCACCATGAACCATGTATTTGTCATTGATAACATAGGTCGGTACGGAGTTTATATCTAAGTCACGTAAGTGCTTTAGTTTTCTTTCGGTCAGCTGCTGAGCTTCAGGGCTCAGTGCATAATCCATGTCAGCTTTCTGCATACCGATGCTTGCGGCGACTTCTTCAAGAATGACTTTTGACCCAATGTCCTTTCCATCAGTGAAGTAGGCATGGAATACAGCCAACACAAAAGGCGTCGCTAGCCCAGACTTAGTGGCAGCCAGTACAAATTGATGGCTGAGCTTGGTATTGGGAATGCGATCTTTTTCAGAAAAATTGAATTGAATTCCTGCTTCTATCCCCACTTGTTGAATAGCATGTGTCGCTTCATTTAGCTTCTCTGGGCTACCGAACCGCTCACCTAGGTAAGTTTCTCGATCTGCCCCTTCTAGTGGCATATCAGGATGTAGCTCAAATGGCTGCCAGCGAATGTCGATACGGTAATCGTCTCCCAGCTGCTCAATCGCTTGTTTAAGACGTGAGTAGCCTAAGTAGCACCAAGGGCAAACCAGATCTGAAATAATATCGATTCGTAGATCGGCCATGTATTCTCCTAACAAATAATAAATTACTGAATGTATAAAATGTTTAATTAACGCTCAGTGCAATGCACTGGCTTATTTCGGTATAAGAACGTCCGCTCTCGTTATGCCAATGGTTAAACGCAGCTTGTGCGGCTTTCCATGCTGACTGAGTGTCTCTGCCCGTGGTGATAATCTCATGCTGGCGCAGGTAACCCTCAACATCCTTGGTTAGCATAAAAGTATCTTTCCCCATGGCTCTTAGTGTGTAAGGGCCGGTATTGCCGCCAAGGCGAGCGCCATGTTTTTTCAAATAGGCCCACAAGCCTATAATGTTGTCATCCGGCCATTGCGCAACAAAGTTTGAAAAAGAACCATGGCTAGCTTGGCATTCACTAATCATTAAGGCGTTTTCACGAATTGTCATGACTTTGCCGAAGTTGCGAATGATACGCACGTCTTTGGCTTTTTCTTCCCACATTTCATCATGGATTAGTAGCATTTTTTCGATGTCGAAACCGAAGAAAACCGTTTCAAAACCGGGCCATTTGTTGCGAACAACCTGCCAATTAATGCCAGACTGAAAGACTTTTTGAGAGAAGGCCGCAAGCCATCTATCGTCTGTGTGCTGGCTGAGTTGTGTTGGGCTTAGTGGTCTAGAAAGCATGGCTTCAAGATGTTTTTTACCACCATGTCGAAGAGCGGCTCGATCATAAATGGACTGGAAGAGTTCGTATTTCATCATGGACTCCTTTTTTGTGGCGGCCAGTTTATCATAAGCCTTGCTCTATATAATGGGCGCAACCAATATCTTGTTTGGTATTTTAGTGATTGACGCTAGGTGTTTGTCTTATAATGCCATTAAATGACCCAATCGAGAGAAGTTGAATGACACACTTAAGCGTTAATTTGAATAAAATTGGTTTACTTCGAAATTC
This sequence comes from Marinomonas sp. FW-1, assembly GCF_005222245.1. Classification (NCBI taxonomy): domain Bacteria; kingdom Pseudomonadati; phylum Pseudomonadota; class Gammaproteobacteria; order Oceanospirillales; family Oceanospirillaceae; genus Marinomonas; species Marinomonas sp. FW-1. The sequence goes on from NZ_CP025987.1 coordinate 1,420,819, forward strand.
TCGTGGCAGAGATTACCCAAATTTAATAGCGATGGCTGAGCGTACATTAGAGCTTGGCGCTTTTGGTATTACCATCCACCCACGACCAGATCAGCGCCATGCAACTTATCAAGATGCTCATGATTTAAAAGCGCTATTAAAGCGTTTTCCCGGTGCAGAGCTAAATGTTGAAGGTTTTCCAGATGCTCAATTTTTAGATGTGGTCTTAGAGGTAGAACCAGACCAATGCACCTTGGTGCCTGATGATCCAAATCAATTGACGTCAGATCATGGGTGGAATATAGCTCGTGATCAAGATGCTTTACGCCCAGTTATTGCTAAACTGAAGGCAAAGGGAATCAGAGTTGTTTTGTTTATGGATCCTGATGCTGAGAATATGGCATTGGCAAAAGAGGTGGGAGCGGATCGTGTGGAGCTTTATACCGAAGCCTATGCGAATGCTTATGGCAAAGAAGGATTTGAAGATGTTCTTGAAGCGTATCAGCAAGCAGCGCAAGCGGCTATAGACGCTGGTTTAGACGTGAATGCGGGTCATGATCTAGACTTGAATAATGTTCAGGCGTTATGTGAGCCAGGGCGCATCACGGAAGTATCGATTGGTCATGCTTTAACTGTTGAAGCATTAGATATGGGCTGGGATAACGTGGTGAAGGCTTATCTCGCCAAACTGGCATAACGTTTAGTGATAAGAGGCCAGTAAATGCCAAGTGCAAAAAGAGCACGCTGTGATTCTTGTGGTTTTTTAGCGGGTCAATGTGTTTGCAAGTGGGTTCCCAAGTTGTCTACTCGCTTGAAAATCTTAATACTACAAGACCCTAAAGAAGCACAGCATGCGAAAAATACTGTGTCGTTATTGTCTTTAAGTTTAACGTCGGTTGAGTGTATTTCGACAGCCAATCGAGATGAGTTGGTAAGCAGACTAGGGCAATTAAACCCAGCTAAATGGCGCTTGGTGTTTCCTGCAGACAATGCGGTTTCTATAGAGTCTATGGATGCGGATTCGAATGCGGAAATAGAAGGGCTTATCTTGCTCGATGCTACTTGGCGAAAAGCCAAAAAAGTGTTTTTTACCGAGCCTATGTTGGGAGAATTTGATGCCGTTAGTTTTGCACAGTCCCCGAAGGGGCAATACGCGATTCGTAAGTCGCCTAATATGACATCGCTTTCTACTTTAGAAGCATGTGCTTATGCGATAGAGCAGGTTGCAGGAGAGAATATGCAACCATTGAGAGATTTTATGCTGGTTGCGCAAGAATGGCAGTGGCGTCAACAACCTAAGCACCATAGGCATCTTGATTAATTGTTAACCTTTTTAAGAGAAGACTTGAGATTATTATGAGCAAACAAACGGAAATTGAAGCGGCTGTATTACGTCGTCTTTTGAAGCATCTTGATGACAATAAATCTGTGCAAAATATCGATTTGATGAATTTAGCGGGATTTTGTCGTAATTGTTTAAGCAAATGGTACATGGCTGAAGCTAAGCAGCAAGGCATTGATATGGACTATGATGAAGCGCGCGAATTCGTCTACGGCGAACCATATGATACTTGGAAAGCGAAGTATCAGCCGGAAGCGACAGCAGAACAGTTAGCTGCGTTTAATGCAAAGTCGATATCTGATAAGTAATTTTTCTGTGAAAAAACGATTTCAATCGTTTTTTTTACTTATGGGGCACAGCAGACGATGTTTGTGTGTGCTCCTTGTCGTGTGCTTTTTGCCGGGCTTGTGGCTCTATGCTGACGTATCGGACAAATATCGAACACTGGCTAAAGAAGCGGCAACTGTTTATGGTGCCAGTGCAGAGAAGCGCATACTTGCATGGCGCAAGTTGATAGGAGAATCTCAATCCTTACCAATTGTGGAGCAATTGACAGTGGTGAATAACTTCTTTAACCAGATGGAGTTTGTTGATGACATGACTCTATGGGGTAAAGAAGATTATTGGGCAACACCAATTGAATTTTTAGGAATGCAAGCAGGGGACTGCGAAGACTTTACTATTGCTAAATATTTCACTCTAAGAGAGCTTGGTGTGCCTGATGATAAGCTACGACTTGTGTATGTAAAATCATTGAAACTTAATCAACATCACATGGTATTGGCGTATTACCATAAGCCAACCTCTGTTCCTGTCTTGCTTGATAATCTAGATAAAGAATTAAAACCCGCGATACAACGCAATGACCTCTTGCCTATTTACTCATTTAACGCAGAGAACATGTGGCTATCCAAAGAAAAAGGGCGCGGTGTCTTGGTAGGTGGCTCATCTAGGTTGAGCTTGTGGACAGATTTAAATAATCGTTTCAATACGATGAAAAACTAGGAGAACGTGGATGACCCTGTTCCGCCAATTAATGATAACAATTATCGCCATTTTTTCATTGATGCTTGCTGTCGTAATGGGCATCAATTTTAACACGACAAAAGGCTATTTGATCGGGCAGTTGGCATCGACAACACAAGATTCTGCGACGTCTCTTAGCATGTCTGTTTCAGATTTTATGGCTTTGGAAGATTATGCCTCGGTAGAAAGTAGCATCAATGCAGTATTTGATAGTGGGTATTTCTCTGAAGTACGCATCCATGTTTATAACACAGAGCAAGACATTGTTCGCTCGAATGAAACAAAGATAGATGGCGTGCCAAATTGGTTTATTCAACTGATTGATTTTAAAGTACCTGTTGCCAAAGCCGTGATATCAAATGGCTGGAGTGAGCTTGGTCAAGTGTATGTTACCGGTAGTGCGGGTTATGGCTATTATCAGCTCTGGTTAGCGACACGAGATTTACTGATCTCATTCTTTGTCATCGGCGCAGTAACACTACTTGTGGGAAGCTTTGCCTTACGCTATTTGTTCCGCCCCTTGGTTGAGCTGGAAAAACAGGCTGAAGCGATACAGCAACGCCGCTTTATGAAAATGACGAACGTTCCTAAAACCCGAGAATTAAAATCCGTTGTTTTATCCATGAACCGGATGGCTGAAAAGTTAGAGAAAGAATTTGCCTCCGAGGTGGAAACGGCGCAATGGCTACAAGCGAAAGCCTTTAAAGACCCTGTCAGTGGATTGGGGAATCGTAACTTCTTTGAAAGCCAGATTAAATCTCATTTTGTCGGAAGAGAGCGTGGGATTGATGGTCTTATTTTTGTGAGTTTGGCCGATTTGGCAAAATTGAATAACGAACGAGGCTATGAATCTGCAGACTTGTTTATTCAATCCGCAGCAGATGTATTGTCCAAAAAAGTTGCCACTATTTCGTCATTTTGCACGCTTGCGCGTTTGTCGGGCGCAGATTTTGTGGTCTTGATTCCAAACGTTGACCATAGCGAGCTTAAGCAAATAGTCGAAGATATTATGGCAAACTTACTGGAGTTAAATGTGGCCAGTATTAGTTATTCCAGTCATGTCGCAAATATTGGGGCAATTACCTTTGATGGGCAGGTTGATCGTGCTGCGGTTATGTCTCAAGCAGACAGTGCCTTACGTGAAGCGAAGCGAGCGGGTGCCAACATGACTAAAGTGTTGGATTTCAATGCGGGTCAGAAATTATCTTTGAGCAGGACAGATTGGAAAGACGTTTTAGAGTTAACCATCAAGCGTCAATCATTCAAGCTGAAAAAACAGAAGGTGGTGATGTTAGACTCGTCATCAGACGATGTTTTCGTCACCTCCCATGAAGAAGTGTTTATGGGCTTGGAGCATGGTGGAAAGGAATATCATGCAGGGTATTTTATTGGCTTGGCTGAACAGTTTGATTTGGGTGAAAAAATAGACAAAGTCATTATTTCTCAGGTTATTAACTATATTAAATCCAGAAGCTTAGCCGCACCGCTTACGGTAAATGTGTCAATGTCATCCGTCACTAAAGCGTCATTTATTGATTGGTTAGACAGCACTCTTGGTTCATTAAGTACGGATATTAAAAGTAAGTTAATGTTTGAGATATCTGAACAAAGCGTTTTGTTAGAGGAAGCCCAAGCCAACGTGTTGGCTCAAATACTGAAAAAACATCATGTAGTGTTCGGTATTGATAATGTCGGTAAGCAGTTCTCAGCTTTCCAATATCTACAAACGCTAATGCCAGATTATGTGAAAGTCGATTCGTCTTATACGCGTATGGCAGCGGGTAAGGAATCTGAGTCTTTCTTTATGCATACTCTTTGTAAGATGTTCAATAGCTTAAATATTGAAGTGATCGCAACGGGTGTGGAGAATGAAAGACAGTTAATAGCATTGAAACGATTTGATGTAACGGGGGCTCAAGGCTTCTATATTGGGCGCTCGCAAGACATGTAATGCAGCTTGCTTGTGCGGTCTTTTAAGAAGGTGGCTTACTAGATTAATGAGTCATCTTCTCGATCGCCAATGTCTTCATTGTCGGCCATTAAGCTTTCATCATTTCCGCTATGAACGCCACGCACCCATTTTCTACCAAGCAATTTCTTCTGCGCAGCTAAAGGTAATTCAGTAAATTGTATCAGGCGTTTTTCTGTTAGAAGGTCTACTAAATCTTCCAAAATACGCATCATTTCACCATCAGAGCTAGCGAGTATTTCTTGGGTGCTGGTGCTTGCTGACGTGAATTTTTTTTCCAATATGCTGGCAACCGTTGGGTCATTAGGAGCGACTAATAATTTGTACTCATCTGACTGTGATGTGGCCACATCTATAATCACTCCATCTGCATTGAGTTTTGCGTAAAGCATATTGATTTCCTTCTAATATCTCAATTTATGACAAGTTGGTATGTTCTCTTCCCATATTACTTAATAAACACTATTCTAGACTATAGTTCTTATTATTTTATTATTGATCCACAAGCGGTATTTCGGTTTTTTAAGGAGAATATAGGGTATGTCTGACACTGGTCGTTCAGAGCAGGACTCTTCGTCACCAGAATCTTATGAAGATAATGACATCATTAATGAGGGTGGTGAAGACGTGACAGGAGTAACGAATCAAGCGACTCCTGAAGAAGCTGCCGACCAATGGCGAATTAAAAGTGCTTCGTTAGAATACCCGAATCCGTTATTAGATTGCTTAGTTCTGCTAAGTAAGTATTTTTATAATCCTTACACTGCCGATGGTATTGCCGCGGGTTTACCTATCACTGAAAATGAAATGACCCCCGAGCTTTTTCAACGCGCTGCACAGCGCATAGGTTTGAGCTCACGTTTTGTTAAGCGTCCCCTGTTAAAAATCCCAGACATGGTGCTTCCTGTCGTCCTTCTATTGAAGGAAAAGCAAGCCTGCGTTTTATTGGAATTGGATAAAGAGTCTGGCACCGCCAAAATATTTCGACCAGAATCTGGGGAAGGGGAAATAACCTTACCGATTGAGCAACTGACTGAGTCTTTTTCTGGTTACTGTTTTTTTGTACGCCCTTTGTATCAATTTGATAAGCGTTCAGCGAAAAATGATGACGAAGAAAAGAAAAAGGGTCATTGGTTCTGGGGAACTGTGACTGGTTCTTGGCGTATTTATCGAGACGTTTTCATCGCTTCCCTGCTGATTAATATCTTTGCCGTAGCCAGCCCGCTTTTTGTGATGAACGTATACGATCGTGTTGTGCCTAACAATGCATTTGATACGCTTTGGGTCTTGGCTATTGGCGCCGCGGTTGTCTATTTGTTTGATTTTTTATTGCGTATGTTGCGCTCTTACTTTATCGATATTGCTGGGAAAAAATCAGATATATTGATTTCGGCCTCTATTTTTTCCAAGGTGAACAATATCACCATGGCGTCTCGTCCCAAATCGGTTGGGGCGTTCGCAAAAAACCTCCAAGAATTTGAGAGTATTCGAGATTTTATTACTTCAGCGTCAATCACTACTCTGGTTGATATTCCATTTATGTTTCTTATCATTGGCGTGATATGGATGATCGGTGGACCTGTTGGTTATATCCCCATCGTGACTATTGCCTTAATTTTGCTTTACAGCATTATTATCCAAGTGCCTTTGCGTCGCTCCATTGAAGAAAGCCAAAAAACAGCCTCACAGAAAAACGCGGTATTGATCGAAAGTCTTTATAACGCTGAGAGTGTTAAGCTCAATAACGCCGAAGGCGTAATGCAAAAGCAATGGGAAAGTGCGGTTGGTAACATTGCCGATTGGGGCGTGAAAACGCGTCAACTATCACAGTCCTCTTCTTCTTTTGCCATGGTTGCGCAACAGTTAACAACCGTGATCATTGTGATTGTGGGTGTCTATCAGATCGCAGAAGGGAACATGAGTATGGGGGCGTTGGTGGCCTCTGTTATGTTGACAGGTCGCGCACTTGGCCCCATGGCGCAGGTGGCGAGTTTAGCAACTCGATACAATCAAGCGAAGTCGGCCTTTACCTCAATAAATGAAATTATGTCCTCTCCAGTTGAAAACCCTGACGATGTTAAGTTTGTGCATCGTCCTGTCTTTAAAGGAGAATTTCAATTCGAGGCGGTTAATTTCGCTTATCCTGATCAAGAGCAAGCAGCGGTAAGTGAAATTAATATTAATATTAGGCAAGGAGAGAAGGTCGCCATTATCGGGCGTATCGGATCCGGAAAATCGACCATTGGTAAGTTGATGACAGGCCTTTATACACCCAATAGCGGTGCAATAAGAATAGATGGTGTGGACCTTCGTCAGGTTAATCCTACTGATTTACGTCGTAATGTTGGCGCTGTATCCCAAGACGTTAATTTATTTTATGGCTCTATCAAAGATAATATCGTCATGGGCGTTCCTTACATGGAGGATGACGCTATTATTCGAGCGGCTGACCTGTCAGGTGTTTCTGAGTTTGCTAATCGTAAGCCAAGTGGTCTAGACAGTAATGTTGGTGAGCGAGGTGCTTTACTGTCAGGTGGACAGCGTCAAAGTATTGCGATCGCTCGTGCGTTACTTTTTGATCCACCAATCCTTATTTTGGATGAACCCACCGCCTCGATGGACAATACAACTGAGACGCGAATGAAGCGAAGACTAATGGAAGGGTTAAAAGATAAAACGCTTATATTAATTACACATAAGGCCTCTATGCTGGATATGGTTGACCGTATTATCGTAATGGATAATGGTCGCTTGATTGCTGATGGTCCAAAAGCTCAGGTGCATGAAGCACTTCGCCAAGGCAAATTAAAGGTCAGTTAATAATGAGTAAAAAAACATCAATATCTCAAAGTGATTTAGAGTATTTGACTAACCGAAATGCCGCTTTGATGCTGAAGACGCCTCGTGGCGGCCGTATCATTCTATGGGTGATTTTTATATTCATCACCGTTGCATTAGTGTGGGCTCACTATACTTCGTTGGATGAAGTGACTGTTGGTGAGGGAAGGGTGATTCCTTCGAGTCAGGTTCAACAAATTCAAAACCTTGAAGGTGGTATTTTAAAAGAAATTAACGTAAAGGTTGGGCAGGTTGTCGATAATGATCAGGTGTTGATGACGATCGAAAACACAGAAGCGCTATCTTCATTAAGGGAGCAACAAGCAGAGTCGATTAATTTACGGGTGCGTGCCACACGTCTTCAAGCAGAGTCTTATGGTGTTAAACCTGAGTTTGATGCTGATGTTATGAAGGAAAACCCACAGGTGGTTAATCGAGAGCTTGATTTATACAAGAATCGCTTAGAGTCACTGCGTACTAATCAGGCTAGCTTTGAGCAGCAGATAGCACAGCGGCGACAAGAGATTGTTGAATTACAGGCGAAGCTGGCAAACTTGAAGCAAAGTTATGCATACTCTAAAGAAGAATTAGCGTTAACTCGACCTGCTTTTGAGCAGGGAGCTGTATCCAGGGTTGAGTTATTACAGCTTGAACGGCAAGTGAACCAGCTGCAGGGGGATTTAGAAGCCACTCAATTGGCTATTCCAAGAGCCGAGTCAGCGTTAAAAGAAGCGCAGAGTAAGCTCGAAGAAAGTGATGCTAAATTTCGTGCTGATGCCCAAGAGGATTTAACCGCCGTTCGAAGCAAGTTGGATCAACTGCGTGAAACCAGCGTATCACTAGCTGATAAAGTTTCTAGAACGCAGGTTAGATCACCGGTTAAAGGGATTGTGAAACAAATTCAAATCAATACGGTGGGTGGCGTTGTTAAGCCTGGAATGAGTTTATTGGAAATTGTACCTATTGAAGACTCGCTATTGATTGAAGCTAAAGTTCGACCCGAAAACATTGGTTTTATACAGCCAGACTTGAAAGCGGTTGTTAAGTTGTCAGCCTATGATTTTGCTATTTTTGGCGGGTTGCCTGGTGTTGTTGAAAACATCAGTGCTGATACCATTCTGGATGAAGAAGGCAACAGTTTCTATTTGGTTAGGGTGAGGACGGATAAGAATTATTTAGGGACTGAAAAATCGCAATTACCAATTATCCCAGGTATGCAAGCGACCGTAGATATTATAACAGGCAAGAAAACGCTACTCGATTATTTATTGAAACCAATTCTAAAAGCCAAGCAGAATGCGCTTCGTGAGCGTTAATTACAAAAAAAACGCCAAGGTTTATATTCGGTAACAAATGTTAACAAACTGTCATTGTTAGCTGGTTAGAATAGCTAGGTTGCACTCAATAGGATGAGGTTTATTTTGAAAATTTTGTGTTGGAATACAGATGACGCCGTTTGGACACATTGGAATAGTGTAGTCGCAGTTGGAATTTCATTATTTCGTGCTGAGACGATAGAAGATGTGCGTGAATCGTTAACTGTATCACCATCCGAGTTTGAATATTGCTTTATGTATTTAGGCAACGACTCTTTTTCCAAAGATGTAGAAGATGTTGCGGCATTATGTTCAGCGTTTCCAAAACAAAAAGTGGTCGTTTTTCCGAATCAATTTAGCCAAAGTGCAGCACTAAGATTATTTTCGGTAGGCGTAAATGGTCAATGTGCACCTTATATTGGTAAGGAGCAATTATCACTGGTGTTGTCCGTGATTGACTCTGGCGAGATTTGGGGAGGGAAGGCTTTCATAGAGCAACTCATTCAACAGTCTGCACCGACTGAACCAACGTCTAATAACACGCTTGAGCATTTGTCTGACAGGGAATGGAGTGTTGCTAGATGTATTGCAAAAGGCCTTTCAAACAAGCAAATTGCATTGGAGTTAGAGATCACCGAGCGGACCGTGAAAGCTCATCTTACTTCTGTTTTTAAGAAAACCAATACTAAAGATCGTTTAGCCTTGGCTCTTTTAGTGAAATCACTTGATACGGTGCATTAGGTCGTATCCTTAGCGTCCTCTGCACATTTTTGGTTCATTTCACTTTTTTGCCGCTCAATCACATCAGAATGAAAGGGGATTTTCGACTGCAGCAGCGCTCTATTGTTGCTTATCCTCCGTATTTATCTATTTTCTGTGTATCTTAATGGCGCAATTTTTGCAGTTTACTTGAGTGTAACTTAACGCTTTCAAAGAGAATGCACCATGTCCGCTCCCCCCGAAAAAGAATTGACTGTGATGTTGGTCGATAATGAGCCTGCAAGAGCGGCTATTGTAGAACAAGCTATGATGGATAGCGGTTACCGTGTCATTAGACGTTTAGAGAATGCTAAAAACCTAACCGAAGCCGTAGCAGAGTTTCAACCAGATATGGTGATTATTGATATTGAATCACCTGATCGAGACATGTTGGAAAATATGTCTCGTCTCACTAAAGATAATCCTCGCCCAATCGTGATGTTTGCTGAACAGGATGACTCTAAGTATGTAGAGGCTGCCATTAGGGCTGGGGTAAGCGCCTATGTGGTTGATGGCGTCAATAGCGGTAGCGTCAAAGCATTATTACAAGTGGCTATTGCGCGATTTAGGGAGTTTCATGCTCTTAGGTCTGAGCTTGAGTCGGTAAAAAGCCAGCTTGAAGATCGTAAGCTGATAGATAAAGCAAAAGGTTTAATCATGAAACATCAGAAATGTGATGAGCCAGCGGCCTATCAAGCTCTTAGAAAACTAGCAATGGATCGTAGTCAACGTATGACAGATGTTGCTAGAAATATCATATCTGTCATGGAGTTGATGGGAGGTTCAAAATGAACACAGTGCAATCAAATAGTCTTATTCAGCAAGCGGATCCCATTCGTATCGGTTTTATCCCACTTATCGATTGCGCGCCTTTTGTTATTGCTCAAGAGAAGGGCTTCTTTGTCGATGAGGGCGTCAATGTTGTACTTTCTAAAGAGGCATCTTGGGCAAGTATTCGTGACAAGGTAGCGTTTAATTTGCTAGACGGTGCGCACATGTTGTCATCAATGCCGATCGCTGCCAGCCTAGGGATAGGTAGCATCAAAACAGCAATGCAAACCAGTTTTACCGTAAGCCACAACGGTAATGGCATAACGATTGGTAATTTTCTGTACGACCAACTGCAACATTTTGCTGACTCTTCTCTGGACATCCGAACGGGCGTCGCTTTAAAAAGGCTCATTGATCATCGAGGTGACAAAGTCGCGCCGTTGCGTTTTGCGATGGTGTACCCTTATTCCTCTCATAATTATCAGTTACGGGATTGGCTGAGTCGAGCTGGTATTAATCCGGATAAAGATGTCCAAATAGTGGTTATTCCTCCGGTAAAAATGGTCGATAACTTAAGACGTGGCGATATAGATGGCTATTGTGTGGGTGAGCCATGGAATAGCTTGGCGGTTGAGCAAGGTGTTGGTCATATGCTGGTCACAGGATATGAAATTTGGGGAAGCACTCCGGAGAAAGTATTTGGAGTGAACGCCCTTTGGGCCGAGCAAAATCAAGCACAACATCTTGCGATTATTCGGGCGTTAGATAAAGCCTGCGCTTGGGTAGATGTCGCAGAAAACCAAGCTGAGCTTCTTAGTATTTTGAGCCATCCAGATTATTTAAATTGCACTATGCAGCAGTTGGTGTATGGCTTTGGTTCTATTAAACCAAAGGGACAGTTTGATTGGCCAATGGAAGCGTTTCAGCGTTTTTCCGGTAGTGATATTAATAAGCCACTGCCGAGTTATGCATTATGGGTCATGGCTCAGATGCATCGCTGGCAACAGTTAGGTGGTGTGTCCAAGCTAAACCAGTTAGCCGAGCAAATTTATCGTAAAGATCTTTACTACAAAGCACTGGGCTTAGTTGAAGACAAAAATGCCATAGAGTGGCAGCTACCAGAGGCAGACGAAGCAACTTGGTTATCTTTGGTGGCGGATGGGGAAATTCGTTTGCACCCTGAAGGGATTTTAAAGGGGTTTGAAAGATTGGCGTAATGCGCATCGGATGATGTGATGTTTTAGTGCGCTGTGCATGATTATTGGGCAAGAATAAAGATGTTCTTATCGGTCTGCATTTCAAAATTGAGCGGAAAAAATACAAAAAACCATATAAAACAGTTGTTTATTTTAATTGGCACACTGCGTGCTTTGTAAAATACATAGAGAAAAATTTTTTGAAAAAAAATGGTGAAATTGGCAACGGTCGTTAATTGTCACCCACATTACTGAATCTCCAAAGTCGGATTTTCTTTGAATGGCAAAGGCGCCTGCAAACACATTCTATTTGTGTTGTGCATGCGCCTTTTTTTGTTTTTCTACTTTTTGAAATGTATTTAGTTGCGGAGTATGACAATGAACCTAAGATTTTTGAAAGCCTTAGATCCCCTTCCTAAAATGGGTTTTTCCATATTAATGGGGTCCGTTCTGTTATCTGGTGTTGCCCAAGCGGAGGTTGGTTATGCGGAAAAGGAAGAGCTTAAATTTGGTTTTATCAAACTAACCGATATGGCGCCATTGGCGATTGCGTATGAGAAAGGCTATTTCGAAGATGAAGGGCTGTATGTCACTTTGGAAGCTCAAGCAAATTGGAAAGTTCTGCTCGACCGAGTGATTGATGGGCAGTTAGATGGCGCTCATATGCTAGCGGGTCAGCCACTGGGTGCAACTATTGGGTACGGTACGAAAGCGCACATAGTGACCGCTTTTAGTATGGATTTGAATGGTAATGGTATTACGGTTTCCAACGATGTTTGGGATGAAATGAAGAAAAACATTCCAAATGGTCCAGATGGCAAGCCTGTTCATCCAATCAGTGCCAGTGCTTTAAAGCCTGTAATAGATGGCTATAAAGCCCAAGGCAAACCATTCAAAATGGGCATGGTGTTTCCCGTCTCCACTCATAATTACGAGCTGCGTTATTGGCTTGCTGCTGGTGGCATTCATCCAGGTTATTACGCCCCAGCGCGAGGCGACACCAGTGGTCAGATTAATGCCGATGCTTTGCTGTCTGTTACACCGCCACCGCAAATGCCAGCCACCATGGAAGCGGGAACGATTTCAGGTTACTGCGTTGGTGAACCTTGGAACCAACAAGCTGTGTTTAAAGGGATTGGTGTGCCAGTCATTACCGATTATGAAATCTGGAAAAATAACCCAGAGAAAGTCTTTGGTGTGAGCAGCGACTGGGCGGATCAATACCCCAACACGCACATTCGTGTTGTCAAAGCCATGATTCGTGCTGCGAAATGGCTAGATGAAAACAACAATGCTAATCGCCCTGAGGCGGTAAAAATCCTCTCGCGTAGCCAATATGTGGGCGCTGATTACGATGTGATCGCCAACAGTATGACCGGTACTTTTGAGTATGAAAAAGGCGATAAACGTGACATTCCAGATTTCAACGTCTTCTTCCGTCATCACGCAACTTATCCCTATTACAGCGATGCGATTTGGTACCTAACGCAAATGCGTCGTTGGGGGCAAATTTCCGAACCTAAGTCTGACGAATGGTTCATGAAGATCGCTAAAGATGTCTACCGTCCTGATATTTATGCGCAAGCGGCACAATCCTTAATAGAGGAGGGTGTCATGTCGGCAGACGAGTTTCCTGATTTTGATAAGGAAGATGGTTTTAAACCACCTCAAAGCGACTTTATTGATGGTGTCATGTATGACGGTAAACACCCTAATGATTATCTGAAGCGATTTAAGATTGGTCTAAAAGGCGATGATCAGGTCTAAACCAAACACGATAAGTGAGATAAAGATGATGATATCAAACATAACCATGGCTTCTTTAAAGGATAAGATCAGCGCATTTTCTTTGAAGGGCGTTCTACTGCCAGTCTTTGGAATTATAGTTTTCATCTTGTTGTGGCAAGCAGGAGCAAGTCGAGTTCATACCTCTCTGGGAGAATTTCCTGGCCCTGTTGTGGTGTATGAACAGTGGAATAGTTTGGTGGCAGAACACCAGAATGAACGAGTGAAGGCCGAAAAGTTTTACGTCCGCCAAGAAGAGCGTATTGCGGAACGTCAAGCTAAAGACCCAAGCTATGCTGGCATTATCCGGGATTACACTGGTAAGCCGACCTTTTTTGACCAGATATTTACCAGCTTGTACACCGTTCTAGCTGGGTTTGGTCTGGCCAGCCTTATTGCTATTCCTGTAGGGATTTTGATTGGTTTGAATCGTTCTGTTTACAGTGCCCTGAATCCGGTGATTCAGGTATTTAAGCCGGTTTCTCCGCTGGCATGGTTGCCTTTGGTCACTATGGTCGTGAGTGCGAGTTATGTATCTGATGATCCTATGTTTTCCAAATCATTCTTAACGTCCATGTTCACGGTCACCTTGTGCTGCATGTGGCCAACTTTGATAAATACGGCGGTGGGGGTCGCAGCGGTCGAAAAAGACTTGCTTAACGTATCCAAAGTATTGCGCCTTGGGTGGGTGACACATGTGATGAAGATCGTCATTCCGTCCGCGATTCCTTTGATGTTCACAGGTTTACGTCTGTCATTAGGTATTGCATGGATGGTGTTGATTGCGGCGGAAATGTTGGCGCAAAACCCAGGGCTAGGGAAGTTTGTTTGGGATGAGTTTCAAAATGGCAGTTCGAACTCGTTGGGCCGAATTATGGTGGCTGTTCTGATGATTGGTTTTATTGGGTATTTGTTGGATCGAGTGATGTTGGCATTCCAGCGCTTCGCTTCTTGGGATAAGACGCAGGTGCTTCGATAAGAAGCGATTTGTCGAAAATACATTAATTTAGAGTGCGCTAACGGAGAATGCTATGACAACACATTTAGATATAAGCCATATTTCTATTGAGTTTCCTACACCAAAAGGGCCTTTTAAAGCGCTTGATAATGTCAGCCTAAAAATACAGAAAGGCGAGTTTGTATCGCTTATTGGTCATTCGGGTTGCGGTAAGTCTACCGTCCTTAATATCGTGGCTGGTTTGTATGACGCAACGGAAGGCGGCATTTTATTGGATGGTCGTGAAGTTAAGGGGCCAGGACCGGAGCGTGCGGTGGTTTTTCAAAACCATTCTTTACTGCCTTGGCTAACTTCTTACCAGAATGTCGAATTGGCAGTGAAACAGGTTTTTCGCAAAACCAAATCGAAGAAAGAAATGCATGACTGGATCATGCATAACTTAGAGTTGGTGCACATGACCCATGCCGCTGATAAGCGTCCAGATGAAATCTCTGGCGGTATGAAGCAGCGTGTTGGTATTGCTAGAGCGTTAGCGATGGAGCCTAGTGTTTTACTGATGGATGAGCCTTTTGGAGCATTGGATGCCTTGACTCGGGCACACCTTCAAGATTCGTTGATGGAGATTCAAAAAGACTTAAACAACACTGTGATTATGATTACTCACGACGTGGATGAAGCCGTGCTGCTATCGGACCGTATAGTCATGATGACGAATGGCCCAGCTGCCACTGTTGGAGAAATTCTCCATGTTGACCTTGAGCGCCCGCGTGAACGTCTGGCTTTAGCGAATGACCCAAGATACGTAGATTATCGAACTCAAGTGTTGACCTTCTTGTATGAAAAACAACGCAAAGTAGAGCCTATCCAAGCAACGACTAAGAGTAAAACGGTGGCGGCTAGTGCCAAGGTTGCCAATGCCTAGTCTTATCTCTAAGTCGGGCAAACGCCGTCTCGTCATTGTTGGGGCTGGTATGGCTGGCAGCAAGCTTGCGCACGACTTCGAAAAAGCGCATGGCGATGATTACCAAATAGTTTTGGTTGGGGAAGAATCCAGAGTTGGCTATAACCGCATCATGTTGTCCTCTTTATTGGCAAAGGATATTTCGGATGCCGATATGCCATTTGTTGATGCGCAGAAAATGCAAGAAGATGGCGTTGATATTGTGTCCAATGATCCCGCTATTAAGTTGGACCCGAAAAATAAAACGCTCCTATTAGCCAGTGGAAAAACCATTAAATACGATCAATTAGTGCTAGCGACTGGCTCTCGGGCAAGTGTGCTACCAATCAAAGGGGTGTCGGCTCCTAATGTAATGGGCTTTCGTACTTGGAATGATGTGGATGTTATGACGCAGTTGAAAGGCCGTCAGTCTGTTTGCGTCGTCGGTGGTGGTTTGTTGGGCTTAGAAGCTGCAGTGGGCTTGGTAAAGCGTGGTCATAAGGTGGTCGTTTTTCATCGCTCAAATTGGTTGCTAAATCGTCAGCTAGACGCCGAATCGGCCGAGCTCTTACTGGCTAGGCTTACGCAAATGGGTATCGAGTTTCGTCTTGGCGAGTCACCAGAATCCTTTTTACAAACAGATGACGGCTGCGTCTCTCATGTGGTTTGCCAAAGTGGCGAACAGCTGGCAGTGAACTTGGTTGTTATGGCTGCGGGTATCGTGCCTGAAATTGCGTTAGCCAAAGCGGCTGGATTGGAAACGAATCGGGCGATTTTAGTCGATGAGCGAATGCAAACTTCTCACCCTGATGTTTATGCTCTGGGTGAGTGCTGTGAATGTAATCAACAAACCTTTGGCTTAGTAGCGCCTATTTGGACACAAATTAACGTTTTGATGAAGGTGTTGGTAGGCGAAGAAGCCGCGTTTGTTATCGAGCCGACATCGACTAAGTTGAAAGTATCCGGCATCAATCTTTTTTCGGTTGGTAAGATTGAGCCATCAGAAGAAGACAACTGCATTTTTTTCAAAGATGTTAGCGCAAATCATTACCGCAAACTGGTAGTCAACGACGGCTTACTGGTTGGCGCAATTCTTTATGGCAACGTCGCCGATGGAAGCTGGTATTTCCAGCTAATTCAAAACAAGACCAATGTCTCTGAGATGCTTGATTTACTGGTATTTGGCGAAGCGTATTGCTGCCTTCAAGTGGCCTAAATCAAGCCGTTCTAGACGTTGTTAGCCGTTAGGCAAACTATTATTGCAAAGGGGAACACAATGATTTCTAGCGTGTCTTTTCTTACTACCAAACCTCATCTTGTGGTGATCGGCAATGGCCTGGTCGGTCATCACTTTGTCGAACAAATGATCGCCCAAGCTGGTCATGAAGCCTTTCAAATTACGGTGTTTGGTGAAGAGCCTTACTTAGCTTATGACCGTGTGCATCTAAGTGAATATTTCACGGGTAAAGGTGCAGCCGATTTGGCCATGACAGATGGCACTTTATATGACGAACATGGCGTGCGCTACTTTACCAATAGCTTGGTGACCGAGATCGACCGTGAGGCGAAGACGCTCATATTACAAAATGGCGAGTCATTGTCTTATGACAAGCTTGTTCTGGCGACGGGCTCTTATCCTTTTGTTCCACCTATTCCTGGTCATAAACGTGATAACACCTTTGTTTATCGTACTCTTGATGATCTTGACGCGATTAGAGCGTGTGCGAAACAAGTAACAAGAGGCACGGTTGTCGGCGGTGGTTTACTTGGGTTGGAAGCGGCGAATGCGCTCAAAAATCTGGGTTTGGAAACCAGTGTTGTGGAATTCGCTCCGCGTTTAATGCCCGTTCAATTAGACGAAAAGGGCGGTGCGGTTCTTAAGGAAATGATCGAGGAGTTAGGTGTCAAGGTATATACCGACACCGCGACCAAAGAAATAATTGATGGTGAGAGTGCTTTTCATCGCATGAATTTTGCTGATGGTTCTCATCTTGAAACTGATCTTATTTTATTCTCTGCGGGGATTCGACCGCAGGATGCGTTGGCGCATCAATCGGGTCTAACGGTTGGAGAGCGTGGCGGTATCAGTGTCAACAATCATTGCCAAACCAGTGATGACGACATTTATGCCATTGGCGAGTGTGCGCTGTGGAATAATCGTATTTTTGGTTTGGTTGCTCCAGGTTACGCCATGGCCAAATCCGCCGCAGGGCATTTGTTGGGTTATGTAGGCGTGACGTTCACAGGCGCGGATATGAGCACCAAGTTGAAGCTTTTGGGTTGCGACGTGGGGTCAGTTGGCGATGCACATGCTCAATCGCAAGGCTGCAAAGTCTTTGTTTACCAAGATGAAATCAGCCAAAGCTATCGAAAAATGGTGGTTTCTGAAGACGGTAAAAAGCTATTAGGCGCTGTCTTAGTGGGCGACAACAGTTATTACGATACCTTGTTGCAATATTACCTCAATGCCATTGATTTACCTGAGCAAGCACAAGCACTTATTTTACCTACGATGGGCGATGCTCCCGTTGGCCTAGGTGTAGATGCTTTACCAGCGACTGCATCGATCTGTAGCTGCCATAACGTCTCTAAACAAGATATTAATGACGCCGTTTGTCATGGCGCTTTGTCGGTTGGTGATGTGAAAGGCATTACGAAAGCGGGAACGGGTTGTGGTGGTTGTGCAGCGTTATTGAAAAAAGTCGTCGACAATGAATTGTTAGCCTTGGGTGTTGAGGTCAGCACAGACATTTGTGAACATTTTGCGTATACCCGCCAAGATTTGTACAACCTAGTGAAGGTCGGTGGAATCAAAACCTTTGCTGAACTGTTAAACCAACATGGTAAAGGTCACGGTTGTGAAATATGCAAGCCCGCAGTTGGGTCTATTTTAGCCAGTGTCTGGAATGATTATGTGTTGAAAAAAGAACACATTAGCTTGCAAGACACCAATGATCGCTTCCTTGCCAATATGCAAAAAGATGGAACCTACTCAATTGTGCCGCGCATTCCGGGCGGGGAAATCACGCCTGATAGATTGATTGTATTAGGCGAGGTGGCAAAAGAGTACGGCTTATACACTAAGGTAACAGGTGGTCAGCGGATCGACTTATTCGGTGCGACCTTGTCGCAATTACCCGAAATTTGGGAAAAGTTAATTGCAGCGGGTTTTGAAACCGGTCAAGCCTATGGCAAATCCTTACGTACAGTGAAATCTTGCGTTGGTAGCACTTGGTGTCGTTATGGCGTGAATGACAGCATGAAGATGGCGATTGATCTGGAGAATCGTTACAAAGGCTTGCGCTCCCCCCATAAAATCAAATTCGCGGTGTCTGGTTGTACTCGAGAGTGCGCTGAAGCTCAGAGTAAAGACATTGGTGTGATCGCCACAGAAGGTGGTTGGAACCTATATGTGTGCGGTAATGGTGGTATGAAGCCACGCCACGGAGACTTGTTTGCCAAAGATCTGGACGATGAAACCTTGGTGAAATACATCGACCGTGTATTGATGTTTTACACCAAAACAGCGGATCGCTTGCAGCGTACTTCTGTTTGGATGGACGGTCTAGAGGGAGGATTGGACTACCTTAAAGAGGTGGTGATTGATGACAAACTGGGTTTATGTGCTGAGCTTGAAGCCAGTATGCAGCACGTCGTGGATACTTTCCAATGCGAATGGAAAACCACGTTGCAAGATCCAGAAGCCCTAAAAACGTTCCGCCAATTTGTGAATTATGAGGGAAGTGATAACAATGTGGTCTTTGTTGAAGAGCGCAGTCAAATGCGTCCGGCAACAGAAGCAGAGAAACAACAATTAATTGCGAAGGTAGGTTAAAACGATGACGATGCCATGGAAATTAATTTGTAAACAAGAAGACCTAATAGAGGGCGCTGGTGTGGCGGCCATGGTAAATGGCGAACAAGTCGCGATTTTCTACGTCCCTGAGTCTGATAATAAAGTCTTTGCGATTGCTAACTGGGATCCGGTTGGCAAGGCGAATGTTTTATCACGAGGCTTGGTTGCCCATTTACAAGATCAATGGGTCGTTGCCAGCCCTTTGTATAAACAACACTTTGTCTTGGCATCGGGCGAATGTCTGGAAGAGGATATTAAAGTACCTCATTGGCAAGCGAAGTTAGAAGGTAATGAGGTGTTTATCGCCGCCAATTAGAAATGGTGCATTTTATTGCTTAGCTGCACTGTTTGAGGGCTCTAAAAGATCGTTTTTTATAGCACTTCAGAAGTACGCCAGCCGCAAGGCCAGTAAAACCCAGTTATAACTGGCTTTATCTGCTTTATTAAAAGTTGGCTTACTAATTGCTATGTATAGATTACTGATGCACCGTAAACCGACGATGGCTTACACATAAAGCATACAGATATTACAAAAGGCAACGAGGCCCAATCACTTTTTTAGAAAAGTGATTGGGCCTTTTTTTGTTTTTAAGAAGGCAAATGTGAGGAGGGTCCATGGCGGCAACAACGATGACAGCAACAAGCGGAAAAACGACTTGTCCATACTGCGGTGTTGGGTGTGGCGTAAACTTGACTGTTCCTCATTCGGTAAATGAAGCGATTCCTCCTGTTTCTGGTGACTTGGAGCATCCTGCGAACTTTGGTCGCTTGTGTGTGAAAGGCAGCAGCCTTGCACAAACGATTCAATCAGATGATCGTTTATTAACGCCTATGGTGAATGGGCGGCCAGTGGATTGGCAATCGGCTGTTGAGACGGTAAGCGCAAAAATCACTCAGGTTATTAAAGACCATGGTCCCGATGCGTTTGCTTTTTATCTTTCGGGGCAAATTCTTACTGAAGATTATTATGTGGCTAATAAACTTGCCAAAGGTTTTATTGGTACTGCCAACGTGGATACCAATTCTCGCTTGTGTATGGCGTCTGCCGTTGTCGGCTACAAGCGCGCTTTTGGCTCGGACACTGTGCCTTGCAGTTATGAAGATTTAGAGTGTTGTGATTTATTGATCATGGTTGGATCGAATGCTGCCTGGACTCATCCCATTCTATATCAACGTATTGCCGCAGCTAAAAAACAACGACCGAATATGAAAGTCGTCGTGATCGACCCTCGTGAAACAGCGACTTGTGACATTGCGGATTTGCACTTGGCGATTAAACCTGGGGGTGACGCCGCAATATTTTCCTTTTTATTACACGACTCTGCCCAATTAGATATTCTGGATCATGACTTTATTGCGAACCACACCAATGGTTTTGATGAGGCTTTGGCGCAAGCGCAAGCGTCGACACCGAGTCTTTCCTCTGCAGCGAATTTTTGCGGGGTAAGTGAGCAAGATTTAACCTGCTTAGTTGGCTGGTGGCGTGATACCGCAAAGACAATTACCTTTTATTCGCAAGGGGTGAATCAGTCGTCCTCCGGCGTTGATAAATGCAATGCGATTATTAATTGTCATTTGGCGACGGGCCGTATTGGCAAAGAGGGGGCTGGGCCTTTTTCTATTACGGGTCAGCCGAATGCTATGGGTGGGCGAGAAGTCGGCGGGTTGGCCAATCAATTGGCTGCTCATATGGATTTTGCAACACCAGACGCACAGGATTTAGTCCAGCGTTTCTGGCAAGCGCCCAATATGGCCACAGAAAATGGTCTAAAAGCCGTCGACTTATTTCAAGCCATGGAGGAAGGTAAAGTAAAAGTCGTGTGGATTATGTCGACCAATCCTATGGTGAGCTTGCCTGATACAGCGCAAGTTCGACGGGCATTGGAAAAGTGTGAGCTTGTGATTGTCAGTGATTGTAAGGCGCATACGGACACAACCGCGATGGCTAATGTCTTGTTTCCTGCGACGGGCTGGAGTGAAAAAGACGGTACGGTCACCAACTCTGAGCGGCGTATTTCTCGCCAACGAGGTTTATTGCCAGCGCCAGGGCAAGCTAAGCATGATTGGTGGGCAATCTGTGAAGTCGCAAAAAGTTTGGGCTTTCAATCGGCTTTTTCTTATCAAGATGTTCATGAGATTTTTGCTGAGCATGCGGCTTTGTCAGCGTTTGAGAACAATGGCAAACGTGATTTTGATATTGGCCATTTTAGTCAAATAACTAAGGCCGAATACGATGCTTTGACGCCAGTGCAATGGCCGGTGCCGAAAGGTCGTCCAGAAGGCACCAAGCGGATGTTTGAGGATGGCTATTTTTTCACGCCAGACGGTCGAGCAAAATTCATTGCCATTACGCCACGTTTGCCTAAGCATCAAGCTTCACCGGAATGGCCTTTCACTTTAAATAGCGGGCGAGTGCGCGATCAATGGCATACGATGACAAGAACTGGAGATGCGGCGTCTTTGGCTAAGCATACCGCACAGCCTTATGTGGAAATCCATCCGAAAGATGCGAAACAGCTTGGTATTAAAGACAAAGCATTGGTGTGTCTTACTTCGCTGTACGGGGAAGTGTTGCTAAAAGCTAAGCTAAGTCGAGCCGTTGCACCGGCTAATGTGTTTGTGCCAATTCACTGGACTCGACAATTTGCTAACGCGTCCGTTGTATCTAATCTAATACCCCAAGTCGTTGACCCTTTGTCAGGGCAACCAGAGTCTAAACACGCTCAGGTTCAGCTGGAGGCGGTAAGTGATATTGACTACGGCATGATTATCTCGGCAGTTCCGCTTGTTTTATCGGATTGTTTGTATTGGTGCCAAGTACCATCAGAGCAAGGCTATCACTACGAAGTTGTTTGGCCGAAGGGGCAAACACAAGCGTCCTTGAAAGCAATCCATGTAGAACGGCGTGACGGTTTAGCAAAAAAGGTTGAGTGGTTAGAGTATGCGAACCCAGTAACCCAACAAGTTCGATTGGCGAAGTTGGTTGATCAAAAAATTACCATGCTTATTTATATGCATCCGCAGCCTAAATCCATTTTGGCGGATTGGCTTATTTCTAAATTAGAAGCAAACACTCCGTTATCATTAGCAGACCGTTTAGCTATTTTGGTAGGCAGTCCCGCCAACGCTGAAGATAAAGGAGAAATTGTTTGCTCTTGCTATCAAGTAGGCAGTAAGCAAATTGAAAAGGCGGTTTCGTCTGGTGTTTGTACTGTCAGTGGATTGGGGGACAAACTAAAATGTGGCACCAATTGTGGCTCTTGTCTTCCTGAGTTAAAACGCTTTGTTTCTTCAGTGGCGGAGTTATCAGCATGATGAGTAGTACACAAATCCGAATGACGAATGATTTCACTCAATATGTAAAAATTTTAGGCCGAGGTAAAAAAGGCGCACGCAGTTTGACGGCGGAAGAGGCCGAACATGCCATGAATTTAATGTTGTCTGGTCAAGTTGCGCCAGAACAGTCAGGCGCATTCTGGATGTTGATTCGAATTCGTGAAGAAACGGTTGAGGAAACGGTTGGTTTTACGAAAGCAGCAAGAGACTATTTATCGAAAAAAGACCCGCTGAAAGCCAAGGTCGATTTGGATTGGCCTGCTTACGCTGGCAAACGCAATGAGTTGCCTTGGTTTTTGCTGGCGGCAATCGCACTTGCTAATACAGGCGTGAATATTGTTATGCATGGCCATACATTTGATGGAGAAAATCGAATCTATGTGGAATATGTTATTCAACAATTGGGGTTAGCCGTTTGCCACTCTAGAACACAGCTAAAACAAGAGCTTATTGACAGACATTTTGCTTACATCCCACTGGCTGATATCGATGCATCTTTGGGGAGCATGATGGATCTTAAATATGTGTTGGGGTTGCGTTCACCAGTCAATACGGTTGTGCGTATGATGAATCCTTTTTCGGCAGCCCATAGTGTGCATGGGGTGTTTCATCGTGGCTATGACCAGCTTCATCTTTCTGCCTGCGAACAATTGGGTGATGAATCAGTATTGGTATTTCGTGGTGGTAATGGTGAAGCGGAAGTGAATCCAGAGCGCGATGTGGCATTGGGTAAGTGGCAAAATAACGTAGCCAGTTGGTCTGATTGGCCAAAGGCTGAAAAGGAGCACAAGCGCTTAAAAGACAATTTGGACTTGTCACGATTAACAGATCATTGGTGCGGAAATCAGTTAGATCAATTTGGTGAGCAGGCCGTGCGACAAACTATTGCGTCGGTGGCAGGACTTCTTTATGGTGTGACGTCTCATGAGGATTGTCTTGTTTTGGCTGATGATATTTGGTCAAAGCGAGATAGGGCGTATTTTGATCATATTTTGTAGAAAGAGAATAGCATGGCGTTTATATCTTTATCAGCAGCAGTGCTTGCTGGTGGAAAAGCAGAGCGAATGTCAAAGCAGGACAAAGGTTTGTTGTTCTTTCAGGGTGAACCGATGGCGTCATCCGTAGCGCGAGCGTTACAGCAAGTAGCGGATGTTGTGTTTATTAATGCCAATCGAAATATCGAAAAATACGCTGAGCTGGGTTACGACGTGATAGCGGATGAGCAAAATTATCATGGCAAAGGGCCTTTATCTGGATTGATGTCTTGCTTGGCCTTTTCTAAGACATCGCATTTATTGGTTTCTCCCTGTGATACGCCACAAATTAGCGCAGACGCATTCGCAAAGTTAAAACAAGCCAGTGTGTCCTCACCTGATCGTATTCATTATTTATGTGATTCTTCAGGAATACATCCTTTGCATGCGATCTTACCTGTAGCGGAAACGTTAGTAGCGTTAGAAGCGTTTTTTAATACTGAGAACCGTTATAGCGTGATGGCTTTTTATGACTACTTTGGCGGTGATACCGTCAAGTGGGATGTCCCTGAGCAGCTTTTAAATGTAAATACGCCACAAGATCTGCTGTAAATTATTTTAGTGAGTCGATATCTAGGTGGTACGACTCGCCGTCTTCTTCATGCTCTAGTTTAACGAGCAAGTAGTCTAACGAAGGGACAAACCAGAAAGACGTCTTTTTACCCTTTTCAAGATTGTCTGTGCGAATGATTTTGATGGCGGAAACACGACCAAGTTTGGTGTTGATGGTTTCCATTTTATCTCGCTTGAAGCGCCAGGTTTTTATGTATCCTCCATCCGCGATTTGATACTCGAAGTCGTTTTTTCCAAGCTTTAGGTCTTGTCTAACTTGTAACTGAATTGACAGTTTATCGAGAGTGCCTGGGTTAATCGAAAGATTCCATGGCTTGTCTTTAACATCATTGCGAACGAAGTTGTTTTCCCAGTCGAAGGTCAGTGTCGCGCTTCTTTTTTTCCCAAGAGCTGAGCTTTTATATTTGTATTTGGTGGGCACTATCTGGTGATCTTTAACGTAAAAAACAGATGACTCATTTAGCGAAGCGATGAGACTGTCAGCAGTAAACGTAAATTTCCAAGAATCATTATCTTGCTTTGAAAGGGTTTGCTTGCCTTCTACTTTTAGACTGATGCCTTTTTTCCATATTGTGCTGTAGACGGCGGTATAGGGCTTTAGAAAAGTTTCTTCGGGCTTTTGTGCTGTTGAAGAGAAAGAAAGCATGGGAATACTCATAAAAATAGCCATTAACAAATTTGGAATTTTACGAGCTCTCATACTTTCTCCTACATCATGTTAGTGCTTCGTTATAAAGAATGCCGTGTTCGGGCAGTGGATTCTTATCTAAAAAAGCCTTTCCGTCTTGGAATGTTAGTCTTTCTTCACTGAACCATTTTACAGCCAGTGGGTAAATAATATGCTCCAAAGCATGGACTTTTTTCGCTAATGTTTCCGCTGTCTCTTCTTCGGCAATCTCTGTGCTTGCTTGCAATATCACCGCACCTGCATCCAGTTCAGGACTGACAAAGTGAACGGATACACCGTGCTCTTTTTCATTCGCATCAATTGCACGTTGGTGCGTATCGAGCCCTTTGAACTTTGGCAACAAAGATGGATGAATGTTTAGCATCCTACCATCATAATGTTTCGCAAATGCTTCAGTTAAAATACGCATAAAGCCAGCCAGAACAACCAGCTTTGGCTGGTATTGATCTATGAGAGCTTGTAGTTCTGAGTCGAACTCCTCTCGGCTGTTGAATGATTTATGGCTAAGAGTATGAGTGGGAATGCCTGCATTCTTCGCTCGCTCTAGGCCATATGCATCCGCTTTATTGCTAATTACAGCGCAGATCTTGGTTTTGAGTTTTCCTTGCAAGCTTTGATCAATCAAAGCTTGCAAGTTGCTGCCGCTGCCAGAAATTAAGACAACGATTGGAAAACTCATGCTTGCATCTCTAGATCAGAGATCAAGACATCTTTGCCACCGTTACGTGGGCAAATGTCACCAATGATCCAAGCGTTTTCACCTTCAGCTTGCAGAATGGCAAGCGCTTCGTCTGCTTTTTCTGCATCAATTGAAAGTACCATGCCGACACCGCAGTTTAAAACACGGTACATCTCTTCTTGCTCAACATTTCCTTGTTCTTGCAACCAATCGAACACAGCTGGGCGTTTCCAGCTTGCTGCATCGATGCGCGCCGCTGCGTCTTCAGGAAGAACGCGAGGAATGTTTTCAAGCAAACCGCCGCCAGTGATGTGAGCTAGGGCGTTCACGGAAATGGATTCCATTAACTTAAGGATAGACTTCACATAAATGCGAGTTGGCTCCATCAATGCGTCTTTTAACGGTACGCCGTCGATCTCTTGATTTAGGTCTGCTTTGCTGACTTCAAGAATCTTACGGATAAGTGAATAGCCGTTTGAGTGAGGGCCAGATGAACCTAAAGCAATCAATTTGTCGCCAGCTTTTACATTGCTGCCATCAATGATGCTTCCTTCTTCAACCACGCCTACACAAAAGCCAGCTAGGTCATAATCACCGTCATGGTACATGCCAGGCATTTCAGCTGTTTCACCACCAACAAGCGCACAGCCTGCTTGTAGACAGCCTTCACCAATACCTGTTACTACATTGGCTGCAACGTCAACGTCTAGCTTGCCAGTTGCGTAGTAATCTAGGAATAATAGAGGCTCAGCGCCTGCTACTACTAGATCGTTAACGCACATAGCAACAAGGTCGATACCAATCGTATCGTGTTGATTAAGGTCCATTGCTAGGCGAAGTTTTGTGCCTACGCCGTCAGTGCCTGAAACTAAGATGGGGTTTTTGTATTTTGTTGGAAGGCGAGTCAAGGCGCCAAATCCACCCAAACCACCCATTACTTCAGGGCGACGAGTTTTTTTGCTTACGCCTTTAATGCGTTCAACAAGTTGATTTCCGGCGTTGATATCTACGCCTGCGTCTTTATAACTAATGGATGGTTTATCCGACTTGGTCATTGCCTATGCCTTATCATGGTACGAGGAAAAAAATGCATTTTAGCATAGTGGCGCATTAGGGCTATGGTTCTTTGCAATTAAGACAGTAGAATAGGCAAATAAACGAAGGAAGGGTTATGAATTCTCGTATATTTTTACTACTTATCAGTGTTTTTTGTATTTCGTCAGCCAATGCTGTTCCTGTTCAAGGGCTTTATAGTGCTGAAATTAATTTACCAGTGACGCAATCCGAGTCGCAAATGCTGAACGATGCGTTCAATTTGGCTGCTGAGGATGTGCTAATTAAAGTATCAGGAGACAAAGACGCCATTTCTGGTGATTTGCTTGAGCAAGCTAAAAAACAAGCTTCTACTTGGGTAGCGCAACACTCTATTGCTTCTTTAAATGAGCTTTTGCCATTTGATGGGGGTTTTGTTCCGGGTAAAAAAATCAAGGTGACTTTTTATCAAGCATCAATTGATGGTTTTTTATCCAAGAATAATTTGCCTGTGTGGGGCGATAATCGACCTTCTGTATTGGTATGGTTAGTGACAGAAAAAAATGGTGTGAGGTCATTGTCTGGGTCAAGGTCGCCTTCAGATGCACTGAGTCAATTTGCGCAATCGAGCAGCATGGTTGGGGTTCCTGTGTATGCCCCGCTATTTGATGAAGTGGATAAGAAAAATCTGACGGTGTCTGATGTTTGGGGCTTTTTTGAAGACAGTATACAAGCGGCAAGTCGGCGTTATCAGACAGATTCTGTCGTCGCGCTAAAAGTAAGTGATTTTGCTGGGCAAATTGAAGGTAGCGCCTTGGTGCTATTAAAGAACGGTGCAACGGAACGCTTTTCATTACAGGGTGAAACACTTAATGATGTGGTCGATCAGGCTGCGGCTCGTGTAGCGAAAGTGTTTTCTTCTCGCTATGCGTCTGTCCGTAATAGTGGCTCGGCAAGCAAGCTGAATATTCAGGTAGTTGGTGTTAAAAATTACGCCGCGATGAATAAAGTGCAGTCTTATTTGGAGAGTATTGGCTTGGTGCGTGACCTGAGTATTGTGCAGGTTGAAGGTGATAAAGTGGAATTCGTTGTCGTTATTGATGGTGATAAAGAGAAACTCTTTAATAGTATTTCCTTGAGTCGCTTGCTCATCAGTGCTCCGTTAAATGCGTTAGATCCCGACGCAAATAGGGTTGTGTCTTATCAATATGGTGGAATGAATTAAATGTTAGATCCGATGGATGAAACAGTAAAAGAACGTGATTTCTCGGCGCGCCCAGAGGAAGAGCAAAAAGATTTTGTATCTCAAACTTGGTGTAATCACTGCATGGAAGTTGACTTAGGCATGGTTAACCCTAAGGAATTTGAGTCGAAAGATCGAGTTTGGATTGAAGGGGAGTGTGTTAAGTGTGGTCAATCAACGATTACTGAAATCGTTGAAGATGATGAAGAGTAGCACTTAGCTTTTATTTAGATCTTTATAACCAATAAAAAACGCGCCTAAGGGCGCGTTTTTTTGTAATGCATTAGTTCAATGTATTACTTTTTGGTTGGGTAGTCGCGCTCTGGCTTGCCGACATACAGCTGGCGAGGGCGGCCAATTTTATACGGCCCGCTGATCATTTCATTCCAGTGAGAGATCCAGCCAATAGTACGAGACATGGCAAAAATCACAGTAAACATACTGGTTGGAATACCAATTGCTTTCATGATAATGCCGGAGTAGAAGTCCACGTTAGGGTAAAGTTTACGCTCAACGAAGTAAGGATCTTCTAGTGCAATCTGCTCAAGGCGTTTGGCGATTTTAAGAAGAGGGTCATTAGACTGGCCTAATTCTTCCAATACCTGATCACATGTTTCACGCATTACTTTTGCGCGTGGATCAAAGTTTTTATAGACACGATGCCCGAAGCCCATTAGACGGAATGGATCGTTTTTGTCTTTGGCTTTCGCGATGTATTCATCAATGTTTTCAACATCACCAATTTCTTCAAGCATAGTCAACACGGCTTCGTTTGCACCACCATGAGCAGGCCCCCAAAGCGTTGCGATACCAGCAGCAATACAAGCGAATGGGTTTGCGCCTGATGAGCCTGCTAGTCGTACTGTAGAAGTAGACGCATTCTGTTCATGATCTGCGTGAAGGATGAAAATTCGGTCCATTGCTTTAGCAAAAACAGGATTAACTTTGTACTCTTCACATGGTGTTGCGAACATCATGTACAAGAAGTTTTCTGCATAAGATAAGTCGTTACGAGGGTACATAACAGGCTGATCTTTAGAGTACTTGTAGCAAATAGATGCCAAAGTAGGCATTTTAGAGATAAGGCGGAATGCCGCAATTTCACGATGCTTTGGATTGTTGATATCCATATGGTCTTGATAGAAAGCAGACAAAGCACCAACTAGGCCACACATAATAGCCATAGGGTGAGCGTCATTTCTAAAGCCCTCGATGAATTTATGCATCGATTGGTTCACCATGGTGTGTTTGCCAACCGTTTTTTCAAATTCTGCTTTTTGGGCTTTATTAGGAAGTTCTCCATAAAGTAACAAATAGCATGTTTCTAGATAGTCTGAATGTTCTGCAAGTTGCGCAATTGGATAACCGCGATGCAATAGTATTCCTGCATCTCCATCTATGTATGTAATAGAGGATTCACAAGAGCCGGTAGACATAAAGCCTGGATCGTAGGTGAATACACCGTTAGCACCTAGTCCGCGAACGTCTATGACGTCTGTTCCTAAAGTACCTGAAAGAACAGGAAGTTCGATAGCTTTATCGATCCCATCCACTTTGAGTAGCGCTTTTTTATCAGCCATTTATGGTCTCCTTCGTATTCCGGTTCTGGGCTAAAAGTTCTTATATTGACACTGCCTAGTCCAGAAGGTGCGGAAAAAATACTGTTTCTAGACTATAAAAGTCAATCTTGTTCATTTGCACCGAATTTACATTATGGTGTGTTATTTTGTAATTATCTGACATAACCCTGAAGGTTATTCGGAGGGTTTTTATACTTATTTTTACTTATCTGTATGATTTATAAGGAAAAATAGAAAAGTTCTCAGTGCTAATTTTATGTAATTTTATACCATTATTGTTTGAAGTTATGTCTACATTCATTTGATGAATGGTGACCATTGAAAACCTCTTGTTCAGTCTATTTGTCTTAGTATTTTTCGCTGGTCTATAATTGCGCCTCAGACGATTTCATTGATTTGCTGATGCTAATGGATAAAAGAAAGTCGCTTTTAAACATTTGTTGGCAAATCGATGAGATTTTCAAAGTAGGCCTATGACGTGTCATATTACTCTGATTAAGATGTAAAAACAGGCGCGTATAGACATTGGGTCGTGATTGACCATTCAATCGATAAAAATGGTGTAAATAGTCGTGAATAAAAAAAGACCAGTCAACCTTGATATTTCAACAATATCAATGCCCGTCACTGCAATTGTGTCTATTCTTCATCGTGTAACAGGAATCATCCTTTTTGTGGGATTGGCTTTCTTGTTTTATGCGTTCGATCTTTCTCTTGAATCTCAAGAAGGTTTTGATCAGGTAGTTAACGCTTTGCAAACTAACTTTTTGGTGAAGTTCGTTATCTGGGGTGTTGTCTCTGCATTGATGTACCATTTCGTAGCAGGTGTTAAACACTTGTTTATGGATATGGGATATTTTGAAGAATTAGAAAGTGGACGTAGTGCTGCTATCGCAAACATTGTGATTGCTGTGGTTCTTATTGTGTTAGCAGGAGTTTGGATATGGTAACTCAAATCACTAGTTTTGGTCGTTCAGGCCTTTATGACTGGATGATGCAGCGTGTATCTGCCGTTGTGTTGTCTTTGTACACTGTTTTCATTATTGGATATTTGTTGCTTAATCCTGATCTAACATACGATCAGTGGAGTGCTTTGTTTGAAGCAACATGGATGCGCATCTTTAGTTTGATGGTGCTTCTATCTATTGGTATGCATTCTTGGATTGGTTTGTGGTCTGTTTCAACTGACTACATCAAAGCAACTGGTGCTCGTTTCTTTTTTCAATCTCTATGCGGTTTTGTAATGTTTGTTTACATCGTATGGGGTGTTCAGGTTCTTTGGGGGCTATAAGTAATGGCAAATATTCGTACTATTTCTTTTGATGCCATTGTTATCGGTGGTGGCGGTGCTGGTATGCGCGCTGCACTTCAGTTAACAGAATCAGGTTTAAATACCGCATGTGTTACTAAAGTATTCCCAACTCGTTCACACACTGTATCCGCTCAGGGTGGTATTACGTGTGCAATTGCGAGTGATGATCCGAATGATGATTGGCGCTGGCACATGTATGACACTGTAAAAGGGTCTGATTACATTGGCGACCAAGATGCAATTGAATACATGTGTTCTGTCGGTCCTCAAGCCGTTTTCGAACTAGAGCACATGGGCTTACCGTTTTCACGTACTGAGCAAGGTCGTATTTATCAGCGTCCATTTGGCGGTCAGTCTAAAGATTTTGGTAAGGGCGGTCAGGCTGCCCGTACTTGTGCTGCTGCTGACCGTACAGGTCACGCTTTGTTGCATACGCTTTATCAGGGTAACCTAAAAGGCGGAACGACTTTCTTTAATGAGTGGTATGCCACAGACTTAGTGAAGAATAACGAAGACGCTGTTGTTGGTGTTATTGCGATTTGTATCGAAACAGGCGAAACCGTTTATCTAAAAGCAAAGGCGACTGTTATTGCAACAGGCGGTGCTGGCCGTATCTTCCAGTCAACCACTAACGCTCACATTAATACTGGTGACGGTGTTGGTATGGCTTTGCGTGCTGGTTTCCCTATGCAGGATATGGAAATGTGGCAATTCCACCCGACAGGCATTTACGGTGCAGGTACGCTTGTAACGGAAGGTTGTCGTGGTGAAGGTGGTTACCTAATCAATAAAGACGGCGAACGTTTCATGGAGCGTTATGCGCCAAATGCGAAAGACCTTGCTGGTCGTGACGTAGTGGCTCGCTCAATGGTTCTTGAAATTCTTGAAGGTCGTGGCTGTGGTCCAGACGGTGATCACGTGTTGTTGAAATTGGATCACCTAGGTGAAGAAACGTTGAATAAGCGTTTGCCTGGTATCCTTGAGCTTTCTCGCACGTTTGCGCACGTTGATCCAGTTAAAGAACCAATTCCTGTTATTCCTACTTGTCACTACATGATGGGTGGTATTCCAACAAACATCGGTGGTCAAGCGCTTAAACAAAATGAAGCGGGTGAAGACGTTATCATTGATGGTCTTTATGCGTGTGGTGAAGCGGCTTGTGTATCTGTACATGGTGCCAACCGTTTGGGTGGTAACTCACTTCTAGACCTTGTTGTGTTTGGTCGTGCTGTTGGTTTGCATGTTAAAAAGTCTCTAGATGAAGGTTTCGACTCTCTAGATGCGGACGACACGAATATAGAAAAAGCATTGTCTCGCTTGAACCGTCTAAATGGTTCAAACGGCGGTGAAAGTGTTGCAGCCGTTCGTGCTGATCTTCAGCGTGTAATGCAGCTTTACTTCGGTGTATTCCGTGATGGTGAGGCAATGCAGAAAGGTTTGGCTCAGCTTAAAGAAATTCGTACTCGCGTTGAGAATTTGCATCTTGAAGATAAGAGCCAAGCATTTAATACTGCGCGTATTGAGGCCCTTGAGCTTGAAAACCTATTGGAGGTTGCTGAAGCAACAGCTATTCCAGCAGAATTCCGTAAAGAAAGTCGAGGTGCTCATGCACGTAATGATTTTACTGAGCGTGACGATGAAAACTGGTTGAAACATTCTTTGTTCCACCCAGTAGGTAAGAATGTGACTAAGCGTGAAGTAAACTTTGCTCCAAAAACCATGGAAGCTTTTCCACCTAAGATCCGTTCATACTAAGGAGTTATATCAATGTTGGTTAGTATTTATCGCTATAATCCTGAAGTGGACGATGCTCCTTACATGCAGGACTATCAAATTGAGTTGCCAGAAGGTAAAGATCTGATGGTGCTTGATGTGTTGAACTTGTTGAAAGCGCAAGATCCTACTATCTCTTACCGTCGCTCATGCCGTGAAGGTGTGTGTGGTTCAGATGGTATGAATATGTCTGGTAAGAATGGTTTGGCTTGTATAACGCCAGTATCGGAAGCCGCTAAAAAGGGTAAGCTTGTGCTTCGTCCTTTGCCTGGTTTACCGGTTGTTCGCGATCTTGTCGTGGATATGGGACAATTCTACAAGCAGTATGAAAAGATTCGTCCATTCCTAATTAATGATGAGCCTGCGCCAGCAATTGAACGTTTGCAAAGCCCAGAAGAGCGTGAAAAGCTTGATGGACTTTACGAATGTATTCTATGTGCTTGTTGTTCAACGGCATGCCCATCTTTCTGGTGGAATCCTGATAAGTTTGTTGGGCCATCTGGATTGCTACAGGCTTACCGCTTCTTGGCAGATAGCCGTGATACAGCAACTCAGGAACGTCTTAGTGACTTAGACGACCCATTTAGTGTTTTCCGTTGCCACGGTATCATGAACTGTGTAAACGTTTGCCCTAAAGGTCTAAACCCTACTAAGGCGATTGGTAATATTCGTTCTATGCTGTTACAAAGAGCGACCTGATAGTTGTTTTTGTGGTTGTCCAGTTTTATTTGGATTGACTGCGCGAAATAGGCGGCTTGGAAATGTATTCAATGCCGCCATTTTTGCATATTCTAATGTAGAGAATGCAACAAAAAGAATTTAAAATTCGACCTTTGCGAACAAGGATGTACTAAGAAAAACCGCTAACTTAGTAATTATGGAATTAGGATGTGGCATTTTTTTAAATGTGATGTTCTTAGTGGTTTAGTATTGAACGTAGAAGGGCGAAAGTAGCTGGAAATAAACAAAAAATCGAGGCTTTAATAGCCTTACGGGCCTGATAAAATGATCGATCTTATTATAGATTGAGACCGGGACCCCGGTAGCTGGCTCGAACATAAGGGTGATCGAGAATGCACGAAAGTTTAATGGAGTTGCTGTGGAGCACCTCTCATTTTTCAGGTGGAAACTTGGAATATGTTGAAGGGTTGTTTGAAAGCTACCTCGTCGATCCGAACTCAGTGTCGGAGGAATGGCGTAAATGTTTTGATCAATTGCCTCGTGTAAGCGAAGCACAATCAACTGATCTTCCTCATTCCGTGATTCAAGAACAGTTTCTACAAATTGGTAAGAACAAATTTCGCTCAATGCCTGCTTCTACAGGTGTGGTGGCTAGTTCTGATCATGAGCAGAAACAAATCAATGTCCTGCAGTTGATAAACGCTTATCGCGTTCGTGGACATCAACACGCAACACTTGATCCACTTGGGTTACAAAAACGTGAGAAAGTAGCTGATCTAGATATTGGTTATCACCAATTAACTGGTGCAGATCTAGATACCACTTTTAATGTAGGTTCTTTATTCTTTAATAAAGAAGCGCTTAAATTAAGTGAGATCGTATCTGAGCTTGAAAAAACCTATTGCGGAAGCATTGGTTATGAATTCATGCACATTGTTGATACGCAAGAAAAAGCGTGGCTTCAACAACGTGTTGAATCGGTTCGTTCACGTCCTGAATACTCCCAAGAAACCCGCGAAAGCTTACTTGAGCGTTTAACTGCTGCTGAAGGACTAGAGAAGTATCTTGCTAGTCGTTACCCAGGCGCAAAACGTTTTGGTCTTGAGGGTGGCGAAAGCTTAATCCCTATGGTGAATGAGCTAATCCAACGTTCTGGCGCGCTTGGTGCGAAAGAAGTGGTTATTGGCATGGCTCACCGTGGTCGTCTTAACGTCTTGGTGAACACGCTAGGTAAAAATCCTAAAGACTTGTTTGATGAGTTTGAAGGTAAAAAATTAGTCAATACCTCTGGTGACGTTAAATACCACCAAGGTTTCTCATCTAATGTGATGACGGCGGGTGGGGAAGTTCATATTGCTTTGTCATTTAACCCATCACACTTAGAAATCGTTTCTCCTGTTGTTGAAGGTTCTGTACGTGCTCGTCAAGATCGCCGTAAAGACACAACGGGTAAAACTGTCGTACCTATCTCGATCCATGGTGATGCAGCATTTGCAGGCCAAGGTGTGGTTATGGAGACATTCCAGATGTCTCAAACACGCGCTTACCGAACAGGTGGTACAGTACATATCGTTATTAACAACCAGGTTGGTTTTACTACTAACCGTCAGGAAGACTCGCGTTCTACTGAATATGCGACAGATGTTGCTAAAATTATTCAGGCGCCGATTTTCCACGTTAATGGTGATGACCCAGAAGCAGTGCTTTTTGTCACTCAACTAGCCTTAGATTACCGTTACGAATTTGGTCGTGATGTTGTCATTGATATGGTTTGTTACCGTCGTCGTGGTCATAACGAGACAGACGAGCCTTCTGGTACTCAGCCATTGATGTACAGTGTTATCAATAAATTGAAAACGACTCGTACCCTTTACTCTGAGCGTTTGATTGCTGAATCTGTCGTGACACAAGAACAGTCCGATAAGATGGTAAGTGAAAATCGCGAAGATTTGGATAATGGCCGTCATGTAGCAAAAAGTCTTGTACTAGAGTCTCAAACAGGATCTTTTGTTGATTGGAAACCTTATCTAGGTGTTGAGTGGACGGATGCAGGCGACACGACATACCCATTATCTAAGTTGCAGGAAGTTGCTAAGAAATTAACAACGGTTCCTGATGGTGTCGTTATTCAGCGTCAAGTTCAAAAGATTTATCAAGACCGCGATAAAATGACCGCAGGTGCTTTGCCTCTAAATTGGGGTTACGCAGAAACATTGGCGTTTGCAACTTTGCTTGAGCAGGGTTATCCGATTCGTATTACGGGTCAGGATTCTGGTCGTGGTACTTTCTCGCATCGTCATGCGGTAATTCATAGCCAAAAAGATGGCAGTACTTATATTCCACTGAAACATTTGTCAGAAGATCAGCCTACAATGGATCTTTACGACTCTTACCTTTCAGAAGAAGCGGTATTGGCTTTTGAGTACGGTTATGCCAGCACATCTCCAAAAGGTCTGGTTATTTGGGAAGCGCAATTTGGTGACTTCGCAAATGGCGCGCAGGTTGTAATTGACCAGTTTATTACCAGTGGTGAGCATAAATGGGGACGCCTATGTGGCTTAACTATGTTGTTGCCGCATGGTTATGAAGGTCAAGGTCCTGAGCACTCATCTGCAAGGCTAGAGCGTTTCTTACAGCTTTGTGCTGAATATAATATTCAGGTTTGTGTGCCAACAACGCCGTCGCAGATCTTCCATATTATCCGTCGCCAAGCGATTCGTCCTATGCGTCGTCCGCTTATTATTATGTCTCCAAAGAGTTTGTTGCGTCATAAACAAGCGATTTCGACACTAGAAGATTTGGCGGAAGGTAGCTTCAAAACGGTTCTTCCTGAGTCAGTGGAAAACATTACTGCGGATAAAGTAAAACGTATTATTCTTTGTAGCGGTAAAGTGTACTTTGACTTGATTAACCGTCGTGAAGAGCTGCAAAAAGATGACGTTGCTGTAATACGTGTTGAGCAATTGTATCCGTTCCCATACGCAGATTTAGAGTCTGAGTTAGAACAATACAAAAATGTTGAGAGCTTGGTATGGTGTCAAGAAGAGCCGAAAAACCAAGGTGCTTGGCATGCCAATCGTCACCGTATGAATCGAGTGTTGGAAAAACTGTATCCTGAATTAAAAATCCGCTTTGCAGGTCGAATTTCGTCTGCTGCACCAGCGGCTGGTTACATGTCTGTCCATGTTGAAGAACAAGAAGCGCTGGTCAACGACGCATTAGTTGGTTAGTACCATAGCCTGTCAAAGAGATAAGGGTATAAAATGAGCATTGAAATTAAAGCACCTACTTTTCCAGAATCTGTAGCAGACGGCACCGTTGCTACTTGGTACAAACAGCCAGGCGAAGCCTGTGCACGTGATGAGCATATTGTAGACATCGAGACTGATAAAGTTGTCTTGGAAGTTGTTGCTCCTGCTGATGGTGTGTTGAAAGAAATCCTAAAAGGTGAAGGCGACACTGTATTAAGTGACGAAGTATTGGCGATTTTTGAATCTGGAGCTTCGGCTTCTGAAGCACCTGCTAAAAAAGCGGATGCTCCAGCTGAAAAGTCTGCAGCACCAGCTTCGGCTTCTTCAAAAGAAACGGTTCAGATTAAAACGCCAAGTTTCCCAGAATCCGTTGCCGATGGTACGGTTGCTACTTGGTACAAACAGCCAGGTGAAGCCTGTACTCGTGATGATCATATCGTCGATATCGAAACGGATAAAGTGGTTCTAGAGGTGGTTGCACCAGCTGATGGTGTGATTGGCGAAATCTTGAAAAACGAAGGCGATACCGTTCTTAGTGATGAGGTTCTAGCTAACTTCTTGGTTGGTGCTTCTGGTTCAGAAGCAGCACCTGCGCAAGCTGAATCTACTTCCGCTGCAGAAGGTGATGAAGATGGTGTTGCAGGCCCTGCTGCACGCAAAGCGCTTTCTGAAGCTGGCTTAACGGCGTCCCAAGTGAAAGGCACTGGAAAAGGTGGTCGCATCACTAAAGAAGATGTTGAAGCTGCAGTTAAGTCAAAATCTGCTGCTCCTGCTTCTACTGCTGCTCCAGCCAAAGCTGCGCCAGCTGCAAAAGCCGCTTCTGCTCCAGCTTCTACCGCATTGGGTGCTGAAGGTCGTGTTGAAAAACGCGTTCCTATGACGCGTCTTCGCGCAACTATTGCTAAGCGTTTGGTTGAAGCTCAGCAGACAGCTGCATTGTTAACTACATATAATGAAGTTAACATGGGCCCTATCATGGAGCTTCGTAAGAAGTACAAAGATGAGTTTGCTAAAGCTCATAACGGCACGAAGCTTGGTTTCATGTCTTTCTTCGTGAAAGCGGCAACAGAAGCGCTTAAACGCTTCCCTGCTGTAAACGCTTCAATTGATGGTAACGACATTGTTTACCATGGTTACCAAGACATCGGTGTGGCTGTTTCTACCGATCGTGGTTTGATGGTTCCTGTTCTACGTAATACTGAAGCTATGGGTCTTGCAGACATCGAGTCTTCAATCATGGACTTCGCGCTACGTGGACGTGACGGCAAACTAGGTATGGATGATATGCAAGGTGGTACTTTCACTATTACTAATGGTGGTACCTTCGGTTCTTTGCTTTCTACACCAATCATCAATCCACCACAAACAGCTATCTTGGGTATGCATAAAATCCAAGAGCGTCCAATGGCTGTTAATGGTCAAGTAGTAATCCAGCCAATGATGTATTTGGCCTTGTCTTATGATCACCGTATGATTGACGGCAAAGAAGCCGTACAATTCTTGGTAACGGTCAAAGACCTACTTGAAGACCCTGCACGTCTTTTACTTGAAATCTAAGTATTCGTATCAACTAGTTTGTATGAATTTTATACTAGGCGGCACAGTATGTGCTGCCTAGCTTGACTGAAAAATGGGACCTCTTATGTCTGATAAATTTGATGTTGTTGTAATTGGTGGCGGCCCTGGTGGTTATGTAGCCGCTATACGAGCTGCTCAGTTAGGTTTAAAAACAGCCTGTATCGAAAAATGGTTAGACAAAGAAAACAAGCCACGTCTTGGTGGAACTTGTTTGAACGTTGGCTGTATTCCTTCTAAAGCATTGTTAGACTCTTCTCACAAATTCCATGATGCGAAAGAATCTTATGGTGTCCACGGTATCACTACGGGTGAAGTATCCATGGATGTGAATGCCATGGTTGATCGCAAAGATAAAATTGTTGATCAACTTACTGGTGGTATTTCAGGTCTTTTCAAAGCAAACGGTGTCACAAGCTTTGAAGGTTTTGGTAAAGTACTAGCGAACAAGAAAGTAGAATTTACTGCGCACGATGGCACAGTAACTGTAATCGAAGCTGAAAATGTTATTTTGGCAACAGGTTCTGTTCCAGTTAACATTCCACCGGCTCCACGTACAGGTGATATCATCGTTGATAACGAAGGTGCACTTGATTTCCGTGCTGTACCAAAACGTCTTGGCGTAATTGGTGCTGGTGTTATCGGTCTAGAACTTGGTTCTGTATGGGCTCGTTTGGGTTCAGAAGTGGTTGTTCTTGAAGCACAAGATTCATTCTTGAGCGTATGTGATCAAGATCTTGCCAAAGAAGCGGCTAAAATCTTCAAAAAGCAACATTTAGACATTCGTCTAGGTGCTCGCGTTACTGGTAGCGAAATCAAGGGTGAAGAAGTTGAAGTAACTTACCTTGATGCGAAAGGTGAAGAACAAAAGCAAACTTTTGATAAGTTAATCGTTGCGGTTGGTCGTAAACCATTCACTCAGGGCTGTTTCTCAGAAGATTCTGGCGTGAAGCTAGATGAGCGTGGTTTTGTCTTTGTTGACGAACAGTGCCGTACTTCTGTACCAGGTGTTTTCGCGATTGGTGATATTGTTCGCGGACCTATGCTGGCTCACAAAGCATCTGAAGAAGGTGTGATGGTTGCTGATATTATTGCAGGCCATAAAGCACAAATGAATTACGACTGCATCCCTTCTGTTATTTACACACACCCAGAGCTAGCTTGGGTTGGTAAAAACGAGCAAGAGCTAAAAGCAGAGGGTGTTAAGTTTAAAGTGGGTAAATTCCCATTTGCAGCATCTGGTCGCGCTATGGCGGCTAACGATACTGATGGTTTTGTTAAGATAATTGCTTGTGAAGAAA
Organism: Marinomonas sp. FW-1; assembly: GCF_005222245.1. NCBI lineage: Bacteria > Pseudomonadati > Pseudomonadota > Gammaproteobacteria > Oceanospirillales > Oceanospirillaceae > Marinomonas > Marinomonas sp. FW-1. Next base: position 1,459,612 of record NZ_CP025987.1, read on the forward strand.
CTGATCGTATTTTAGGTTGCCATATTATCGGCGGCCATGCGGCAGATTTGATTGCTCAAGCTGTTATTGCAATGGAATTCGGTTCTACAGCAGAAGACATCGCCTTGACTGTATTTGCTCACCCAACAGTAAGTGAAGCAGTTCATGAAGCGGCGTTAGCGGTAGATAACCACGCGATTCATATTGCAAATCGTAAAAAGCGTTAATCCAAATTAGATTTGCCGGCCAATGAGCCGGCAATTTCTGTCTTAACGGGCAGAGCTTATGTCAACCATTCAGATGAGCGGAAGAATCAAATGAACTTACATGAATATCAGGCTAAACAGCTTTTTGCTGAATACGGCCTGCCAGTATCTACAGGGTACGCAGTAGACACGCCAGAAGAGGCGGTTGAAGCAGCGAAGAAAATTGGTGGTGACAAGTGGGTTGTTAAAGCTCAGGTTCATGCTGGTGGTCGCGGTAAAGCAGGTGGTGTAAAACTTGTTGATTCTTATGAAGAAGTTGCTGCGTTTGCACAAAACTGGTTAGGTAAAAACCTAGTTACTTACCAAACTGACGAAAATGGTCAGCCAGTTGCTAAGATTCTTGTTGAGTCTTGCACTGACATCGCAAACGAATTGTACCTAGGTGCTGTTGTTGACCGTTCTACTCGTAAAGTTGTTTTCATGGCGTCTACTGAAGGCGGCGTTGAAATTGAAAAAGTAGCGGAAGAAACACCTGAACTTATCCATAAAGCGATTATTGATCCTCTTGTGGGTGCTCAGCCTTACCAAGCGCGTGAAATCGCGTTCAAAATGGGTCTAAACGCTGCGCAAATCAAGCAGTTCACTAAGATCTTCCTTGGTTTGTCTCAGATGTTCCATGATTACGATTTCGCACTTCTAGAAATCAACCCTCTTGTTATTACAGATGAAGGTAACCTTCACTGTCTAGACGGCAAAATCAACATTGATAGCAATGCTGTTTACCGTCAGAAGAAAATGCAAGAGTTCCACGATCCATCTCAAGAAGATGAGCGTGAAGCACATGCAGCACAGTGGGAACTTAACTACGTTGCACTAGACGGAAACGTTGGTTGCATGGTAAACGGTGCCGGCCTAGCAATGGGTACAATGGATATCGTTAACCTACATGGCGGCAAGCCAGCTAACTTCCTAGACGTTGGTGGCGGCGCGACGAAAGAGCGTGTTGCTGAAGCGTTCAAAATCATCCTTTCTGATGACAATGTTAAAGCCGTATTGGTTAACATCTTCGGCGGTATCGTTCGTTGCGATATGATTGCTGAAGGTATCATCGGTGCTGTTGAGCAAGTAGGCGTAAACGTGCCTGTTGTTGTTCGTCTTGAAGGTACAAATGCTGAACTAGGTCGTGAAGTTCTTGCGAACTCTGGTCTAGATATCATTGCTGCAGCAAGTTTGAAAGACGCGGCAGAGCAAGTAGTTAAAGCTGCGGAGGGCAAATAATAATGTCTGTTTTAATTAACAAAGATACTAAAGTAATCTGTCAGGGTTTCACTGGCGGCCAAGGTACTTTCCACTCTGAGCAAGCGATTGCTTACGGAACGAAAATGGTTGGTGGTGTTACACCTGGTAAAGGTGGTCAAACTCACCTTGGCCTTCCTGTTTTCAATACAGTAAAAGAAGCGGTTGAGCAAACTGGTGCTGAAGCATCTGTTATCTACGTTCCAGCTCCTTTCGTTAAAGACTCTATTCTTGAAGCGGCTAATGCAGGCATCAAACTGATTGTTTGTATTACTGAAGGCGTTCCAACTCTAGACATGCTTGACTGTAAAGTAGCTTGTGACAACCTAGGTGTACGTTTGATCGGCCCTAACTGCCCAGGTGTTATCACTCCTGGTGAATGTAAGATCGGCATCATGCCTGGCCACATTCATATGCCAGGTAAAGTAGGTATTGTATCTCGTTCTGGTACTTTGACTTATGAAGCGGTTAAGCAAACAACGGATGCAGGCTTCGGTCAATCTACTTGTGTAGGCATCGGTGGTGACCCAATCCCAGGTACTAACTTCATCGACGTATTGGAAATGTTCCAAAACGATCCACAGACTGAAGCGATTGTAATGATCGGTGAAATCGGTGGTACAGCTGAAGAAGAAGCGGCTGCTTACATCAAAGCAAACGTTACTAAGCCTGTTGTATCTTACATTGCTGGTGTTACTGCACCTGCTGGTAAGCGTATGGGCCATGCTGGCGCTATCATCTCTGGTGGTAAAGGCACAGCTGATGAGAAATTCGCTGCTCTAGAAGACGCTGGTGTTAAAACTGTTCGTTCTTTGGCAGACATCGGTGCTGGCCTTAAAGAAATCACTGGCTGGTAAGCTGGAACTTTAAGTTCAACTGATGATAAAAATCCCTGCCTAGGCAGGGATTTTTTTTGGCTGATAGGTGTTCATATGACGTGTCCATTTTGTTTAAAGGATAATGGCTGTGCTCTTGATGACAGTCAGACTTGTTGGTGTTTTAGAGTTAAAGTGCCGGAGGATTTACTGGCGCTTATACCGTTGGAGCAAAAAGGGCGTGTTTGTGTGTGCCAAGCGTGTATTGAATTTTATCTTGCCGATAAGTTTGGCTTTTTTAAAAAGTTCGACTTTAAGCCAAGATAGCTTTATTTTTTAAGAGAATATAAAGCTTGTTCATGTAGAGTTTTCAATAATAAAAAAGGAAGAAAGTAATGAGTGACGTGTCTGGCGGCAATACTGTTTATGATATTACAGTGATAGGAGCGGGTATTGTTGGCCTGTCAACCGCTTGGCAATTACAGCAGCGTTATCCTACGTACCGCATACTATTGATTGAAAAAGAAGCAGAAGTTGGGATGCATCAGACCGGCCATAACTCAGGTGTTATTCATGCTGGGGTTTATTATGCGCCAGGAAGTTTAAAAGCCGATTTTTGTCAGCGAGGTGCCAAAGCCACTAAGGCGTTCTGTCTTCAACATAATATCAAGTTTGATGAATGCGGAAAATTATTGGTTGCAACCAATCCCGCTGAGCAAGAGCGTATGGAAGCCCTGTACTCGCGATGCCAAGAAAATAACTTAGAAGTGCATAAGCTAGATCAGGCACAGCTTAAAGAGCGTGAGCCTAATGTGAAAGGCCTTGCGGCACTGTATGTGCCTTCTACCGGAATCGTCAGCTATCGAGAGATTTGCCATAAGCTTGCTGAGCTTTTCGTAGGGAAGGGTGGCGAACTGCGCTTAGGTACAGAGGTGGTTGGCCTTGATGAGAGTCACGAACGTGTGGCGATCACATTGAACAACGATGTAGTGAGTACATCTTATCTGGTCAGCTGCAGTGGTTTGATGGCGGATCGCCTGACTAAGATGCTTAATATCCCAACCGACTTTCAAATTATTCCTTTTCGTGGCGAATATTACCGTTTGCCTGCAAAACACAATAAAGTTGTAAATCATTTAATCTATCCAATTCCGGATCCAGACTTACCGTTTTTAGGGGTGCATTTGACTCGTATGATCGATGGGTCTGTGACGGTAGGCCCAAATGCGGTACAAGGATGGAAGCGAGAAGGTTATGGTCGAATTAACATAAACCTTCGTGACGTATTTGATATGGTGCGTTTCCCCGGCTTTTGGAAGCTGCTATCTAAGCATTGGAAAACAGGTTTGGTTGAGACTAAAAACTCTTGGTATAAACCTGGTTACTTGGCGCAAGTGCAGAAATACTGCGACCTTGTTTCATTAGATGATTTGCAGGCTTATCCCGCTGGGATACGCGCTCAGGCTGTGATGAAAGATGGCAGTTTAGTGCATGATTTTCTGTTTGCTCAAAGTGCTCGTACCTTGCATGTTTGCAATGCGCCTTCTCCTGCAGCGACCAGTGCTTTTCCGATAGGAGAATACATCGTTAACAAGCTAGATGATCAAATTACCTCTGTTTAGTGGATCGAAAGTATTGTGAAATAAAGATGATGAGGTTTGTTCTTTTGAGCTGATTCAAGCTACAGTAGTCATTGTGCTAATCATTGATAAGGAATAAGTATGACAGGTTTAAAGAAAAATTTAGGCTTTACTCGTTTGGCACGAGGTGTTGCCGCTGCCTTACTTGTTACTCAAGTAACAGCGTGTGGCACATTGCTTTACCCTGAACGTCGTGGACAAACGAATGGCCAAATTGATATCGGTGTGGCGGCATTGGACGCCATTGGTTTACTGTTTTTCTTTGTTCCTGGTGTTGTGGCATTCGGTGTCGATTTCGTAACGGGGGCAATATATTTGCCTGGTGGCGGAATGGCCAGTTTAACGGAAGATGAATTGAACACCATTAAGAATGGCTCAGACTCAATCGATGTTGAGAAATTTAAAACTGTGATGGCGCAACGTAATGATATTGAGTTGCCTAAAGATATTTATACTGATCAATTGAATGTTGTTGCTATGTCTTCGCCCCAGTCTCTAAAAACGGCAATGAGCCTGAATGACCAGCGTGTTGCGGTTTCATCAGCTTACTAATTGGTTTAGACGAGCGTTATAGATAAGATATGTAACGTCTAAAAATAGGGTTATGGAGCACTTCTCTGTAACCCTATTTTTTTATGTTTTCGCAGACTTTGTAAACAATCTCTTGCATTTGTTTGAGATCCTGATGCTTGTCTAGTGTAATGATTGATACTTGGGTTTTGATGATATCTTGCCAAATGTTGTCTGCAATGTTGATTGATTCCCCCTCTACTTGAATGACTATATCCACATCATGTTTGCGTATTAGGGCAGACACTTCACTGGGCGAAAATACTGTCACACCGTGAACCAGCGTTCTGTTATTCCAAGGTTCATCGTCTATGAAAGCGATAATATTCAGGGGTTGTCTAGCCTGTTTGTTTTGGTCGAGTAAGGACTTAGACAGCGCAAAGCAGAGGTAGTCAATACCAACAAAAATGAGCTTTTTGGGGATCGGCCTGCGTTTAAAGTATTTAGGCAGTACGCTCGTTAGTGTGTTAATCATCATGTTTCAAGTCGTTTTTGTGTAGCGTTGCTTTGGCCTGCCACCTGTTTTGTAATCGAGTGTCATGCAGACATAGCCTTGGGTTTCTAAATACTCAAGGTAGCGTCTTGCGGTGATGCGGCTAAGATTAATGGCATCGCCAATTTCTTCGGCAGTGAATGAATGTTCCTCTATGGTTTCAAGGTATTGATTGAGCTTTTCTAAGGTGTTTTCGTCAATGCCTTTCGGTGTTTTTCGGCTGCCGTCTTGAGAAGCGCTCTTTCGAAATAGCGCATCTATGTCTTGTTGATCGATTTTATTGTTTTTCGTTAGACGCTTTTTAAAATCTAAATAATCATCCAACGCCTGTAATACGCGAGACATGCGAATTGGTTTGACTAAGTAATCTATCACGCCAAGTTGGATGGCTTTTTCAATGGTCGTGGTTTCTCTTTCTGCCGTTGTCATGATAAAGGCGGCATTGAAACCACGCTGCTTTAAAGATTTTACTAAGCCAATCCCGTTTCCATCAGGAAGCGTAATATCTACCATAATTAGTTCTGGTTCGAATGCTTCGGCTTTTAATTCTGCTTCAATAATACTTTCACAGACTGCGATAACATGAAAATCATTGTGCTGGTTTACGGTACTTTCTAATACATAGCTAGCACGCAGATCATCTTCCACAATCATTACAGGAATGCGACTCATCTTATTAGCGCTCGTTTATCTAAATATATACTAAACACAGTGGTGTTTTCTTCACTGCGCTCCCAATCCAGACTACCATGATATTGGTCGACAACTTTTTTAACCAAATATAAGCCAATACCGTGTTGCTCTGTACTGTGCTTGCTGCTGACACCAAAATCCAATATTCGGCTTTCTAGTTTTTCATCAATACCGGCACCGCTGTCTTCAATTTGTATCATGATGTGGGCGTTACGATCACTGATATAGAGTTTAACAAATGGTGATGAATGCTGTCTGTTTGACCAGGCTGCCAGAAAGGCATTGTCTATTAGGTTTCCAACTAAAGTGACCAAGGCTTCATTTGCCTCAGAAGGGTAGTGACCTAATTGGCAATCGCTATCCATTTGCATGTCTACTTTTAAGTCTTTGGCTTTGTTGTGCTTAGCGAAAATAAGGCCTGCTACAGCACTGTTTTCGATGGTCTGAATAATGCGTTTTAGTATTATTTGGTCGCCGTCGCTTTCTTTTTGGAGGTATTCAATAGCGTCATCATAGCGCCCTGCTTGCAGCATACCAGACAGTACATTAAGTCGATTAGAATGCTCATGTGTTTTAGCACGTAATAAGTCAGCGTAATTCTTTGTGGAAATTAGCTCTTGTTCTAGAGACTTTTCACCGTGATCAGGAAAGAAGACGATGACATAGCCTACATTGCCTTTTTTACCTTTGATAGGGTAAAGGGTAGCGATAAATTCCAGAGCACCTAAATGAAACCTGTTTTGAGTGAGTTGGCCTTTTGCTTCTAAGATAAAATGGGAAAGACTTTGAGAGAGTTCTTTTAACGGCTTTCTGACAACTTGTGACGGGCTTAAAACGTTCATGGTTAACCATTCAACCGCTGTGCTGTTAATCGCGGTAATGCTCTGTTCATGATCAATGGCAACAATGCCATCGCGAATGCTGTCTAAAATTAATTCATGCTCTTTGAATTTCTGTACGATCTCTTCTGGTTCTAAGCTTAAAAAAGTCCGTTTTAACTTGGCGATCAAAAAAATCGCGATAACCACACCAAGTAAATAAACTAGCACAACAAGTAAGCCTGCTTCTTTTAAATGTTGATATATCAATTCGCTGGTAGTTTGAGATAAATAGCCAACGCTAACGGCCCCAATTACGTCTGAATTGTGTTTTATAGGTGTGAAATTGCGGATGGCTTCCCCTAGTGAACCGCTGGCGACATTGGTAAAAGCGATGCCTTGCTGTAGGACTGGGTATATATCGTCTCCAATAAAAGCTTTACCGATCAATGTGGGTGTTGGATGACTTAGACGAATGGCGTCTTTGTTTACGACAACAATATAAGATGCGTCTGTTTGCTGGCGAAGATTTTCAATGTGCTGCTCTAGGGAAGTAAATTGGCCCGAATTGCTTGCTTTGACGGCCTGAATCACTTTTTCGTCTTGGGCAATGACTCGAGCTAGCTCCAACCCTCGTTTACTTATTCCTTCTAAATAGGCATTTTGTAGGGAATAGCCGAATACGAATGCCGCTGAAATGATAATGGCGGTAATGGTTGAAATTGTAATTAATGCTAAGTAGGACTTAAGTGTCATGTATGGATTATTACTTATGAAATAAGAGCGCTGATTATACAGCATACAGAGGGAACGGCTAAACAAAAGGGAAAAGCCTTGACGGACTTTTCCCTTTTGTTTGAAAGCTAGCAAGGTGATTATGCGGACTTGCTAGTGTATTAAATAACTTGTTGAAGTGTTATGCGATCGATTGCACCACAATTGTCGCCAATATCAGCATGAAGGCACCACCAATTCGCGATGAGATTTGTGCGAAAGGCATCAGCTCCATACGTTTACTTGCCGCAAGTACCGCTACGTCGCCTGTACCGCCCATGTTTGCCATGCAAAGCCCGCCAGTAATCGCTGCCTCGATTGGATAAAAGCCCATCAACCAGCCGATTAAGCCAGCACCAAAAACAGCGCCAAGTACGGTGATTAGAACTAGTAAGAAGTAGATTGGAGATAGAGCATTAAGAATTTGGTTCAGATCTGTGTATGCCACACCAATGCCGACCAATAGGGCTGGTGTTAGGTTGCCAACAACAAACTTGTACCAAGAAAAAGCAGCTTGCTCTAACGCCTTAGGCATAATGCCAGACACTTTGATAATAGCGATTGACAGGATCATTAGCGCATAAGTGTGCATGCTAATGTAGTTGGATAGAAAAGTACCAATGAAGTACATGCTGACAGCCAACAAAGCACCAACGCCAAGAGTGGTGACAGTCAATCCAGAGACTGTTTGGTCTTCTTCCTCAATCGGTTTTTGGCCGCGAATTAGTTGGCCATTACCTGTTAGGCTTGGGGACATCTGGCCGAGTTTATTGAGCAATCCCGCAATCACAATAGCGATAGCATTACCAATAGCCAATGCAGGAACCATTTGTGACATTAGCGTCTCTGCATTCATGCCCGTCTTTCCAGACATGATTTCAACAAGTGGCACAGCTCCAGCACCCATACCACCACCCATAATAGGCAGTGCTATTAACATCACGGAATCGTAAAAGTCTTTGCTCACCAGCATGCCAACTAGGCCTGTGAAGATACAAGCGAAGAAAGCAGACCCTAAAATCACCGGAATGTATTTTAATGCGGCTTGTTTTAGGGTTTGTGTGTCCATACCAAAAATGGAGCCCGTTACTAGACTGGCAACATAAAACGCTAAGAAGCCACCACTTTTCATGAAGGTTGTAATGTTGCTTTCAGCGCTAGAAGGAAACAAACCGCTGTGGAATAAGTAAGCAGAGCCGAAAATGACGACAATCGCGCCACCACCGAAGAACTGATTGATAATAGGGGTTCTGTCCCCAATGTAATTAAGGATGAAGCCGATGATGACCATAATACCCAAGGCACCGATCATTCCGCTGGGCATTTGGCCGGCAAACGTGGCCAATAGAATGGTAATTGCGGCAATAGCCAATATGATTTTACTGGTGCGTTGATCGCGCACTGTCATAGCATCATTACTGAACATGGTAGACTCTCTTGTTTTTTTGCTTGTTTTGATATGCGGCGCAGTCTACCAACCTTCGTTATAAGCGGAAGTTTCTTTTCTTCTAATGAAACTAAAAAGTGGTTTTGAAACTTTTGTAATGCAAGTTATTGTCACGTTTTACACAATAGCGTAAATTTTTCCCTTAATGATGAGTCTTTATCCATGACGTCATTTTGTCCGCTGGCATTGGCTTGGCAATGAAATAGCCTTGCCCAAATTGACAGCCAATCTCTAATAACGCCTGTTGAATTTCTTGGGATTCAACGCCTTCAGCAATGAGCTTGTAATTAAATGCTTGGCTTAAGGCAACGATACAAATCACGATAGATCGATCCTCAGGATTTTTTAATAGGTTTTGTACAAAGCTCTTATCGATTTTTAATGTGTTCAAAGGCAATTGTTTTAAATAGCTTAGGGACGCATAACCTGTCCCAAAATCGTCCAATGCGACATGCACACCTAATTGGCTACAGGCTTTTACCACCTCAACAGCATGTTTGATGTCAGACATAGATACTGTTTCTAGGATCTCAATCTCTAATGCTTGAGGGTTTACCGCTGGAGTTTGCTCTAGTAACAGAGAAAGGCGCTGAACAAAGTTGTGATTTAACAAGTGAGCAGGAGCAATATTGACACTAATGACAAGGTCTGGGATATTCCAAATTGCGTGTTGCTTTAGAGCTTCTTTTAGAACCCATTCACCAATCAAAACCCCTGTATTTGGATGCTCTAATGCTTCGGAAAAAGTCTCCGGATACAATAAACCTAGGCTGGGATGGTGCCAACGAATCAGAGCTTCAACACCGATTACCGTCTGTTTTACCATGTCAATCTGAGGTTGGTAATAGAGTTCAAATTCATTTAATGCGACACCTCGTTCAGCGGCTTGTAGCATGGTTCTGCGATCATATAGGCGCTTCTCTTCATGAGGATCGAAAAATAAAATGTTGTTACTACCGGAATTTTTAGCTTGATACATGGTTTGGTCAGCGCGACGTAATATGGTGTCAGCGTCTAGACTATTATCTGTCACCAAGGCTACGCCAACACTCGCAGAAACCTGTACTTGGCATTCGAACTCTGTCAGTTCAATAGGGGTGTTGATTAGGCTGATTAGCCTATTTAAGAACAGGTCGCATTCTTGCTTGCTGGCAATTCCTCTAAGCAGTAAGACAAATTCATCACCACCCATTCTAGAAAGCGTATCTTCTTTGCGAAGCAAATTTTTCAGACGATTCGCAATGGTAACCAAAACATAGTCACCCGTCTCATGGCCGTAATTATCGTTGACGGGTTTGAAATTATCCAAGTCCAAAAAAGCGACAGCAGCGGGTTCGTTGTTTTTAACGACCTGTTGCAACTTTTCTAATAGCAGCGGCCTGCTGGCTAACCCTGTAAGGTTGTCATAATGGGCCATATCGTGAAGTTTTTTTTCTAGCTCGGCACGATGCACTGAATTGATGATGGCGTGGATGAGTTTGTGGCTTTGTAGCTGACTTTTTAATAGGTAATCACTTGCTCCAAGCCTCATAGCCTCAGCTGCCACTTCTTCATCGCCTAATCCAGTGATCATGATGACAGCACAATGGTTATCCATCGTCGAACGAATACTATCTAGCAAAGTGAGTCCCGAAGTTAATCCCAAACGGTAGTCAATAATGACACAGTCAAAATTACTCTTGCTCAAATGCTCTAAAGAGTCTTCGACGGAAACCGCTTCAGATACGTGCGTTTTTATGTCTGATTTGGACAGCATTCTACGCAGACGTTCACGATCAACATCATCATCGTCAACAATCAGCAGCTTTAGTGTGGGCCCTTGGTAGGCTTCTAATAGGTCTACAGTGAATTGTGCTTCCATAGTAACTCCATGTTTAATGGTTTGGCTCAACAGCGTTTCTATAAGCGTCCATTAGCATGGCCAATTTAGCGAATTGTGGCCCAACAGCGGATTTCACCATGTAGCCTGCCACATTATTGTCATACGCTCGCGCTCGGTCGTTATCATCATTTGAAGTAGTAAGAATGAAAACGATGCAGTCTTGAAGGACTGGGTCTTCACGTATGTACTCTAAAAACTCAAAACCATTCATGACTGGCATATTTAAGTCTAGTAGTACCAAATAGGGTGCTGCTAATGTTCTGCTTGGATGGCGTTTTTCTAATATTTCTATCGCTGTCTTACCGTGTTCTGCATAAACCAAGCTGATATCGGGATCCACTTTTTTTAGGCTGCGAGTAATGGATTCAGCTGCAACATCATCGTCTTCAACAATAAGTACGTTTAGGTGTTCAATCATGGGTATCCTTCCTCAAAAATCGTGGCCACCATACATGGAATGTGACGCCTCTTTGTGGCGTATTTGCTTCAACGCTAATACGGCCACCGTGTGTTTCAACTAAGCGCCGACTAACAGATAGGCCTATACCAGTGCCACTGCGCTCGTTGGATGTTACTGTTTGAAATAAACGAAAAATGCGTGAGAAAGCCGCTTCTGGAATACCGGGTCCATCATCCGATATCGAGAAATGACAAAGATTATTTTCAGCAACACAGTGAATAAATATATTGCCGGTGTCCCGATCATGGTGTTTGATCGCGTTACTAATTAGGTTGCGAATGACCGTTTCTAACGGTGTCGATGTGGAAGTGAGATGTTTTAATTTGATATCTCTAGTAACGGTTATGCCTTTTGGAATAGGGATTAATTCGAATATACCATCTAGAAGCTTGTTGACGTCGATTTGTTGTGTATTTGACTCGACTTTACCTGCTTTAGCATAAGTTAATAAATTGTCTATTAACTGTTCCATGCGCTCAATTCGAACCTCTATTCTGTCGAGGTTTCGTTTGACATCCGGAATAAGGCCAGAGTCTAAATCTTCTTTTATCCACTCTAATAAATCTGCAATACCTCGAAGTGGTGAGCGCAAATCATGAGAAGCCACATAGGTGAATTCTTCTAAGTTAGTATTTGTCTCTTTAAGATCTTGTTCCATACGTTTACGTTTGGTGATGTCCAGCAGAGAAACCAATACCATGTTATTGCCTGTTTCGTCTTCAAACGGGCTGAGGCCTATTTCAACTGGGAATTCTCGCCCATCTTTATGCAGTGCTGTTAGGTCGCGACCCACGCCCATCATTCTTGGTGTTGGCGTCTGGTGAAAAGTGTCGCGCAATTTACCGTGGTATTCGCGGTAGCGATGGGGTAAAAGCATATCCATTGACTGATTGATTAGCTCTTCAGCGGAATAACCAAAAGCTTGGCAAAGAGCGCTGTTTGTAAGTTGAATTATTCCACCAGCATCCACCGCTAGAATGCCATGAGGAGCGCTTTCAATAGAGCGTTGAAACATATTGTTAGCGCGTTGTCTTGCGGTTAAATCGATCAAGGTGGCTAATACAAAAGTGTGTCCGTTTTGCTGTATTGGGTTAAGCCCAATTTCTATTGGGATATGTTCACCATTTTTCTTGCGAGCGTATAAGGCTTGTCCTAACCCCATTTGACGCTTACGCGGTTGCGCAAAAAAATGCTGTATAAAGTTTTTGTGCTTATCTCTGAATTCTTCAGGCAGCAACATATCAATATCAGCATTAAGCAGCTCTTCTTGGGAGTAGCCGAGAATATCAATAAGAGAGTCGTTAACGAATAGGATTCGTGTGTCGGCATTGACGACCATGGCCCCCATAGGTAAGTAAGTGACTAATTGTTTTAAAAAAAACTCATCCCTTGACGGGCTATTAGGTAGGTCAATTCTGCTATCTTCAACTTCAGTATGATCCATCATATATTCCATATATCAAGAAGGCGCTCTATATATTGATAGACTAGAAATGACAGAACAGCAATTAGGTAAATATTGCTTTTTGTAAATATGGGAGGGTCTTAGGTGAGGGGAGGAAACTTTGGTAGGAATGGAATGCACGGCGAAGGACAGAACATTCGCATAGTGCTCTCTTATTAATGGCAAGAGAGCACTACAAAAAAGGTTTACTAGTTACTAGTAGGCAGTTGTACAGGGTTAGTACTGAATAAGTAACCATCGAAATTAGGGTCTTGATGTTCTGACAACAGCATTAAGGTGTCTTTAACGTTTTCTAAATGTCGCCACATGGCCATACGAGCCGCATCAGGCTTCTTTTGTTGAATCGCAAGCAGAATATTCTCGTGATCAATAAGCCATTTTTTTCGGTAAGCCTGATCAATGATGTGGGAGTGAAGTTGTTTCCACATGGGGCTATTTTCACGGCGTTCCCATAGAGTTTTGACAAGGTCGACCAAAACGCTATTTTGCGTTGCTTCGGCGATCGCCAAATGAAACAACTTATCAGCCTCATGATTTTTGTCGGCTGTGTCTATTGTCTGCTTTTCTAGCTCTAGTGCATCGCGCATTTTGAGAATGTCTTTCTTGGTTGCCTGGCTGGCTGCAAATTCTGCAACATGACTTTCAAGCAGTTGCCTTGCTTGCATCATTTCAAATGGGCCAACATCATCCTTGTCTAATGATTCTTCAAATCGATCGGTCGATTTAATGCTAGTGGGTTGCTTTAAAAGATAAACACCGCTGCCTTTACGAACTTCAACCACCTCCATCAGTTCAAGCATGATTAGTGCTTCACGAAGTAAGGTTCTGCTGACGCCTAATTGTTCGGCGATATCGCGTTCCGGTGGTAAACGGTCTCCGATCTGATATCTGCCTTTTCTAAGTTCCTCGTATAATTTAAGGCCTACCTCTTGGTAAAGGCGCTTTGGTTTTACAAGACTGTTTATCATGGCGTTCTACTTTAATTTTAATAATAGTGAGAGATCAGAGGTCGATAGACTAATGTACTAAAAAGAGGGAGCTTTAATAAGTAAGCGACTCTTATTAAGAGGTAACCCAATAAGAGTCGCTGGATTTTGCTTATTTGTCGAGTGCTTTTATTGCTTTCACATAAGATGAAATCGCAGGGTTCTCTGCTGCGGCTTCATGCATTGGAGCAACGGCTTTAATAAAGGCGTCTTTATCAGCTTGAAGAACTTCTACGCCCATTTTTTCAGCTTTTTTAAGCTCTTCTACCGTGTATTCCGCCCAAAGTGTCTTCATGAACGCTGTCGCGTCTTTACCCGCAGCGATTACGGCTGCTTTGTTATCATCAGACAATCCTTCCCAAGTGCTAGCGCTGATAACTAATACATCAGGAATCATAGCGTGTTCATCTTCGGTGTAATATTTCGCCACTTCACCATGACGGTAGGTCGTTACAGCGCCAATGTTGTTTTCGGCACCATCAACCACACGTTGTTGTAGTGCAGTGTACAGCTCACCAAATGGTAGTGGGGTTGGAGATGCACCCATTAATTCCATCATTTTAATCGCGCTAGGGCTTGGCTGAACGCGAATTTTCATGCCTTTCAAATCGGCTGGTGTTCGAACAGGCTTAGTTGTGTAGAAGTTACGAGAACCTGCATCAAAATACGCTACGCCGACAAAACCGTATTTTTCAGAAGAGCGCAGGATTTTTTGGCCAATGTCTTCACTTTCAAGTGCGCGATAAAAGTGTTCACGATCTCTAAAGATGTAAGGGATGTTGAAAGCGCCGTAACCTGGGTCAAATGACTCAAGTTCACTGGCGTTTGATTTCGCCATGTCGAGCGCGCCACTTTGAAGTAATTCTAGAGACTCACGTTGTGTACCTAATTGTCCATTTGGGTAAACACGAACTTTCAAATCACCATCTGTCTTTTCTTTTACTTCATCAGCGAAGAATTTAAGAGCTTTATGGACAGGGGATTTTGTGTCGCCGTTATGACTAAGTTTTAGAGTTTGAGCGAAACTCATAGAAGAGGCACCCATCAAGCCGCCAATGATGACTGCTGTAGCAAGGTGTAACTTAGTTTTTTTGATATTTAACATTTTGTAAATCTCCGTTTTGATATTTTTATAATGTTTTAGATTATCAAAGTGTGTTGTTTCGAGTTCGAATAATTGCACGCAAGTTGATTTTGGTCAACCAATCTGTCTGATTAGTTGACCAAATTTGATGTTTGGTTCAATATGTCGTTGGTTAATAGGCGCTGTTTTGCGCTTTTAGTCTCTTTTGGGGGTAGTAAATGGCGAAATTCATTCATGTGGTCGACCGCATATTATCGACAATTTGTATCACTTTGATGGTGGTATTGGTGTCGTGTGTGGTGTGGCAAGTGTTCTCTCGATATGTTCTTGGTGCGCCAAGTACATCAACCGATGAGATTGCTAGGTTCTTGTTTATTTGGGTTGCTTTGTTAGGTGCAGCTTTCACATTAGGGCAGAAAAAGCATCTGGCGATGGACTTTGTTTTGCTGATGTTGGATGGCAATAAAAAAGCCACCTTGCAATTGGTCATTACATTAATTGGTGTGTTTTTCGCGGCTGTAATTATGGTGTATGGCGGCGGATCATTGATGATGAAAACGTTGAATGTTGGTCAAGTCTCTCCTGTTTTAGGGCTGCAAATGGGCTGGGTTTATTCCGCAATTCCAATCAGTGGCGTATTCATGATCTTGTATTTGGTAAGAGATTTGGTCACACCAAGCCAAGATTAAAATAACTTACATGTTAAAGAATTCCGCTGTTTTCTAGCGTCTTAGCGGTCTAAAAAATTCTGATAATAAGGATAAAAAACGTGGAATGGTTAATTGCACTTGTTTTATTTGGTAGTTTTTTTGGAATGCTGGTACTTGGTGTACCCATTTCTTTTTCCATTGCGATTGCTTCGCTGCTGTCTATTATGGTTTCTCTGCCGTTTGATGCGGCCTTATCTGTTGTTTCGCAAAAAATTGCGTCAGGCATGGACAGTTTTACTTTGCTGGCGATCCCGTTTTTCATTCTCGCTGGTAATATAATGAACCGTGGCGGGCTGGCATTAAGATTGATTGAATTTTCTAAGTTGTTAGCTGGGCGTTTACCAGGTTCTTTAGGCCATGTGAATGTGATTGCTAATATGCTGTTTGGCTCGATTTCTGGTTCTGCCGTTGCGGCGGCTGCTGCGGTGGGCGGTACTATGGCGCCATTGCAGAAAAAGAGTGGCTACGACCCTGTATTTTCCACAGCAGTAAACATATCTTCTAGCCCCGCAGGCCTATTGATTCCACCTAGTAATGCTTTAATTGTTTACTCCCTGATTTCTGGTGGTACCTCGATTAGTGCTTTGTTCTTAGGCGGCTATTTGCCTGGCATATTAATGGGCGCGTGTGTGATGTTGGCCGTTGCTGTCGTGTCTAAAAAGAAAAACTACCCAGTTTCTGAACCAGTTTCTATGACCGAAGCTGGACGTATTACGCTTCGAGCTTTGCCTAGCCTAGGACTTATTGTGGTCATCATGGGCGGTATTATCGGTGGTGTTTTTACAGCCACAGAAGCGTCTGCTGTCGCGGTTGTGTACTCGCTATTGCTAGCCTTGATTTATCGTGAAGTGACAATTAAGGATATGCCGAGCATTATTCTAGGCTCCATCATGACTGCTTCTATGATCATGTTATTGATCGGGGCGTCTATGGCAATGGCTTGGGCAATGGCAAACGGTGACATCCCTTATGCTGTAAGTGATGTGCTTCTGGCTCTTTCTGATAACCCTATTATTATCTTGTTGATTATTAACTTAATTTTGCTTGTTGTCGGTATCTTTATGGATATGACACCAGCGTTGTTAATCTTCACACCTATTTTCTTACCTATTGCGCAAGAGCTTGGTATCGATCCAGTTCACTTCGGCATCATCATCACATTTAACTTATGTATTGGTATTTGTACTCCTCCAGTCGGCAGCGCCTTGTTTGTTGGTTGCTCTGTAAGTGGCGTCAAAATTGACCAAGTGATTAAGCCGTTGTTGCCTATCTTTGGTTTACTTTTATTGGCGTTGTTGGCAGTGACTTTCATTCCAGAAATTAGCCTGTTTTTACCGTCTCTTTTACTTGGGTACTAGTTTAGAAGCGTGCGAATTTTAACGATATTTGGAGATATGTATTTATGAAGCCAATTAAGAATTGGAAGCTTCTAGGTGTTGAAGGCAATCGTGTAGACGTCCAGTGTGACGATCGCCATGTGCTGCATTTTTTCGTTCTAGAATCTAACGTGATTCGTGTTTTACTAAAAAAGAACGCTACATTGCAGCTTGAAAGCAGCTGGTGTGTTTCTCCTAATGATAGCGAAACAGGCTGGGAAGGGCGCGACCGTATGAGTACGGAAGGCTTTACTTGTCCAGAATTTAACGTGTCAGAGCAGGGGGATCAGCTAAGCATTGCTTCCGACGCTCTTCGCGTTACTCTATCGAAGCCACTAAAGCTTACATGGGAATATGCCGACGCGACTGGCGAATGGCATTATCTTGCAGCAGACCGCCAAAGCGGTGCCTATATGCTGGGCGTGCAAAGTAACGATATCCATCATTATATGGCTCGTGATTTGTCTGAAAAATATTATGGATTGGGTGAGAAGGCTGGTGATTTGAATCGTCATGGTTCTCGATACCAAATGCGTAATATTGATGCGATGGGTTACGATGCGAAAAATACCGACCCTTTGTATAAACATATTCCGTTCTACATTACGAAAACCGAGCAAGCGAGTTTTGGTATTTTCTACGATAACTTATCAACCAGCTGGTTTGATTTGGGTAACGAGCTTGATAACTATCATGGCTATTACCGCAGTTATCACGCTGATGAAGGCGACCTCGATTTCTACTTCATGTACGGTGAAAAAGTCTTAGATGTGACCAAAACCTATGTCAACCTAACAGGTCGTACCATCTTTGGCCCTAAGTGGAGCCTTGGTTACAGTGGTTCCACCATGCTTTATACGGATGCGGAAAACGCTCAAGAGCAGTTAGGCGACTTTATTAAGCATTGTGATAATCACAACATGCCATGCGATTCTTTTCAGCTTTCGTCTGGTTATACCTCAATTGGTAATAAGCGCTACGTATTTAACTGGAACACCAGCAAGGTACCAAACCCACTTAAATTGAGTGAAGACTTCCATAAGGCGGGTCTTAAACTAGCGGCCAATATCAAGCCTTGTTTGCTGCAAGATCACCCGCGCTTTGATGAAGTCGCGTCGCAGAATTTATTCATTCAAGACTCTGAATTCGACGCCCCTGAGTCTTCACAATTTTGGGATGATTCAGGGTCACACTTGGACTTCACTAACCCAAAAACCATTCAATGGTGGAAAACAAATGTTACCGAGCAGCTGCTTGAAAAGGGCATTGATTCTACTTGGAATGATAACAACGAATACGAAGTGTGGGACAGCAATGCTCGTTGTGTTGGCTTTGGTAAACAAACACCAATCAAGTTAATTCGTCCGCTACAACCTTTGCTAATGATGCGTGCCTCTTTCGAAGCACAAACGGAATTCGCACCAAGCCTGCGCCCATATTTGATCTCGCGATCCGGTTGCCCAGGCATGCAGCGCTACGTGCAAACATGGAGTGGTGACAACCGTACTAACTGGCAAACTTTGCGGTACAACACTCGCATGGGGGTTGGTATGAACCTTTCTGGTTTGTATAACATGGGCCATGACGTGGGTGGGTTCTCTGGCGATCGTCCAGATCCTGAATTGTTCGTACGCTGGGTTCAAAATGGTGTCATGCATCCTCGTTTCACTATTCATTCTTGGAACGATGATAAAACGGTTAACGAGCCTTGGATGTATCCAGAGGTGACGCCAATTATTCGTGAAGCCATGGCGCTTCGTTACCGCTTGATGCCTTATTTGTATAACCTGCTTTGGCAAGCACACAAGCACCACGAACCTATGCTACGTGCGACTTTCTTAGATCACGAAGGCGATGCTCGTACTTATGAAGAGTGCGATGACTTTTTGCTAGGTCAAGATCTATTGGTTGCCTCTGTGGTGGAGCAGGGACAACGAACTCGTCCTGTTTATTTGCCTGATAATGGTGAAGGTTGGTATGACTTCCATCGCAAGACTTGGTATGCCGGCGGACAAGACATTAGGTTACCTGCCGCATTAGAAGAAATTCCGCTACTTGCTCGTGCCGGTAGTGTGATTCCTACCAGCAGTCGTATTGCTCATGTGGACGCAGAAAAAGACACACAACGCCAGTTCCTTGTTTTCCCATTCAAAGGTGCAGGGCAGCGCAACGTATCAGTGTTTGATGACGACGGCCTAAGCAACGGTTACCTAGATGGCAAGTATCTGATGCTAAACATGACATTAACATCGGATCTAGAGCGTATTGATTTGGCCGTATCAAGTGAGGGTGAATGGCAACCAGCTTACAGCGAAGTGAGCTTTGTTCTGCCTAGCAATGAGTTACGCCCTTTCTACGTCAATGGCAAGCGAGTGCAAGCATCTCAAACTGTTGCCCTAAACGAACTAGCTTAAGCCGAGGAATGACATGAAAAACTTTATGACAGAAGATTTTTTGCTTACAACGGAAACGGCCAAGCGTCTTTATCATGACTACGCGGCTGAGCAACCAATCTACGATTACCATTGCCATCTAAGCCCTCAAGAGATTGCTGAGAATCGCCGTTTTAGCGACCTTGGCGAGATCTGGTTGGAAGGTGACCATTACAAGTGGCGCGCTATGCGCGCCGCAGGTATGGAAGAGCGTTTAATCACCGGAGACGCTAGCTTTAAAGAAAAATACCAAGCTTGGTCTAAAACTGTCCCTCAGTGCATAGGCAATCCAATTTACCATTGGACTCACCTAGAGTTGCGCCGTCCATTTGGCGTCACAGATGTGCTGTTTTCTCCAAAAACAGCCGACGCTATTTGGGAGCAGTGCAATGATATGTTGCAGCAACCAGAGTTTTTCGCACGTGGCATTATGCAGCAAATGAATGTGAAAATGGTTGGCACCACGGATGACCCAGCGGATAGCCTTGAACACCATAAGTTTATCGCTAACGACAGCAGTTTTGACATTGCTGTGACGCCAAGCTGGCGACCTGATCGCGCTTTTAAAGTCGATCATGTTGGCTTCAAAGATTACTTAAACAAACTGGGTAAAGCTGCCGACATAAACATTGTTCGCTTTAAAGATCTGATTGATGCCTTAGCGCAACGTCTAGAAGTATTTGATGCTCATGGTTGTCGTAGTGCCGATCACGGTATTGAAATCATGCGCTTTGCTAACGAACCAAGCGAAGCTGAATTGGATTCTATTCTATCCAAACGCGTTAATGAGCAACCGCTAACCGAACTTGAAATAGCGCAATTTTCCAGCGCCGTTCAAGTGTGGTTAGGCAAGCAATACGCTAAAAAAGGCTGGGTGATGCAGTTGCACATTGGTGCGCGCCGAAACAATTCATCCAGAATGTTCAAACTGGTTGGTGGTGATTCTGGTTTTGACTCTATGGATGATCGCGCTTACGCAGAGCCATTGTCTGGATTCTTGAATGCTTTAGATCAGACTGATGAACTACCAAAAACCATCCTTTACTGCTTGAATCCAATTCATAATGAAATGCTGGCAACCATGGCGGGTAACTTCCAAGGTGGCGGCATTGCAGGCAAGGTGCAATTTGGTTCTGGCTGGTGGTTTAACGATCAACTGGATGGCATGCAGCGCCAGCTTACCAGTGTGGCTCAAATGGGCTTGTTGAGCCAATTTGTCGGTATGCTAACCGACTCTCGTAGCTTTTTGTCCTATACCCGTCATGAGTATTTCCGTCGTTTGTTGTGCGACATGATTGGTGGTTGGGTTGAGCGTGGTGAGGCTCCTGCAGATATGGCGCTATTAAGTGGCATGGTGGAAGGAATTTGTTCTGAAAACGCTAAGAAGTACTTTGGCTTCCAGAATTAATCTCGTAAGGCTGCGCTATTTTATCGTTACAACCTAAGGAACCATCATGATTAGCATAAAAACAACAAATACCTTATATGCGCCAGACAAGGTAGATGTTGGCATTGTTCATATTGGATTGGGGGCTTTTCATCGTGCCCATCAAGCAGTTTATATCGAAAAAAATCTTAATCGTCACCAAGGTGGTGATTGGGGAATTTGTGCCGTTAATATTCGCTCGAATACCCAGTTGGTTGATCAGCTGAAAGCCAATAATTGTCGATATCATATTGCCGAATATCAGGATAGTCAGAATGTCGAGTTGCGAGAAGTCAACGCGATTCGTGACGCTTTATTTGCGGGCACTGATAAAGAACCTTTGTTTGAAAAACTGGTGTCGCCAAAGACCAAGATCGTCACTTTAACCGTGACCGAGAAGGGCTATTACTTGGCGCCAGCCGATAAAACATTGCGTCTAGATGATCCAAGTATTCAGCATGACATACAGAATCCCACAGCACCGAAAACGGCGCCTGGAATTTTAGTTGAAGCCTTGTATCGCAGAAAAGAATCTGGCTTGCCAGCGTTTACTGTCTTGTCTTGTGACAATATGCCCAATAATGGCAGCTTGACCCGTCAAGCTGTGTGTGGATTAGCTGAGCACCGTTCTACTGAGTTCGCCCAATGGATTCAAGATAACGTTGCTTTCCCTAGCTCTATGGTTGACAGAATCGTACCAGCTATGTCGGACGCTTCTCGTGAACGCTTGCAGTCAGAACTGCAGTGTGACGATGAAAATGCCGTCATGTGTGAAGCCTTTAGCCAATGGGTTGTCGAAGACAACTTCCCACAAGGTCGCCCAGACTGGGAAGAAGATGGCGTACAAATGGTGGCAGATGTACATCCATTTGAAACTATGAAGCTTCGTCTGTTGAACGGGAGTCATTCTTTGTTGGCGTATGTTGGTTTAGCAGCCAAACATCAAACAGTTGCACAAGCGGTAGCGGATGAAAAATTCGCTAACTTAATTCGTCACTATATGAGTGTTGAAGCCTCGCCTACCTTGGATTTACCTGAAGAGGTGCAAGTACAGGCTTACATTGATAGTTTGATCAGCCGATTTGCCAATGACAGCCTGCAGCATCAGTTGTCACAAATAGCGATGGATGGATCACAGAAGATCCCGCAACGCTGGTTGAGTGGCGCAGAAGAACGCTTAGCTACCAGATCCAGTCTTGCTGCGACCGCATTAGGCGTGGCGGCGTGGTTGTTCTATGTACGTGGCGAAGACCTTGATGGCAATAAACATCAAGTTGATGACCCAATGGCACAGACATTAAGTGAGCTCCATGCTCGCTGTTCAGACCCAGAATCATTGGTACACGAAGCTCTAAAATTGAACGATATATTTTCAAATACACTCAGCCAAAACGAGGCATTCTCTGTTGCTGTGCTGAGCGCTTACAAAACACTTATTTCAAGTGGTGTTGTGGAATGTCTGTCATTCAATAACAACACTGCGAATTTCGGAGGATAAAATGGAACATACTTGGCGTTGGTTTGGACCAAACGATGAAACAACGTTGACGGATATTCGTCAAACAGGCGCGACGGGTGTTGTGACCGCGTTGCATGAAATTCCTAATGGTGACGTTTGGCCAGTAGAGGCGATCAGAGCTCGTAAGGAAATGATCGAATCGCATTCACTGCGCTGGTCTGTGGTAGAAAGTGTGCCAGTGCATGAAGACATTAAAAAGCGCACTGGTAACTACAAAGAGTACATTCAAAACTACAAGCAAACCCTGCTGAATTTGGCTGAATGTGGAATCGATACGGTATGTTACAACTTTATGCCAGTGTTGGATTGGACGCGTACGGATTTGGATTATGCATTGCCTGATGGCTCGCGTGCGTTGCGTTTCGATCAAACTGCGTTTGCGGCGTTTGAACTTTATATTCTAGAGCGTAAAGGGGCAGAATCTGAATACAGCGATGAAGAAAAAGCCCAAGCAAAAATCTTTATTGAAAACCTAAAAGAAGAAGATAAGAACCGTCTAGTGGCGAATATCATTGCAGGTCTTCCTGGTTCAGAAGAGAGCTACACTCTAGAGCAGTTTCGTTCTAAATTAGACGAATACGATGGTATCGACAAAGACAAACTTCGTGAACACTTGAAGCTTTTCTTGGAAGAAATTGTGCCAGCCGCAGAACAAGGCGGTTTACGTTTAGCGATTCATCCAGATGATCCACCACGTCCAATTCTTGGTTTACCACGCGTTGTCTCTGTCAAAGACGATATCGAATGGTTGCTTGGTGCAGTGCCAAGTCCTGTAAACGGTATTACTCTTTGTACTGGTTCTTATGGAGTTCGTGCTGATAACGACTTGGTCGACATGGTGCAACGCTTTGGCTCAAACATCTTCTTTACGCATTTAAGATCCACTAAACGTGAAGAAGTGGCAGGTAGCTTCCATGAAGCGTCCCACCTTGGTGGTGACGTAGACATGGTTGGCGTGGTTCGCGCGCTTCTTGTAGAAGAGAAAAAGCGTAACGACAACAACGCACCGAGCCTGATCCCAATGAGACCAGACCATGGTCATCAAATCCTGAATGACCTAGATAAAAACTCGAAACCGGGTTACTCGAAACTAGGCCGAATGAAAGGCTTGGCGGAAGTTCGTGGTTTAGAGTTAGGTCTTAAGAGTACGCTTTAATTTAAGCTGAATAGAATGGGTAAAAAAAGACCGAATAGTTTGCTATTCGGTCTTTTTGTTTTATCCAAGTTTTAACAAATTAATGCAAGGCAGCAGCAAGAATGGCTGACTGTAGGCTAGTTTATTCTATGGAAAGGACGCTTATAGTCGAGTCTGGTTGGTCTCTGTAACGTATCTTGGTCATCAGCTCCAGTGTAGAGATTGTCGTTCTTGATATAAATGATGTTGTGTTCTTCAGGGTAGAAGTGGGCGCCATCATATCGCATAGTGCGACTATCGACTTCGGTGACGATAGTGCCATCACTCAGCATAATG
Organism: Marinomonas sp. FW-1; assembly: GCF_005222245.1. Taxonomy (NCBI): domain Bacteria; kingdom Pseudomonadati; phylum Pseudomonadota; class Gammaproteobacteria; order Oceanospirillales; family Oceanospirillaceae; genus Marinomonas; species Marinomonas sp. FW-1. The sequence goes on from NZ_CP025987.1 coordinate 1,483,154, forward strand.
CCGTTTCCCAACGTGAATTTGCTAAATGATGTAGGATTCGGAGCCCCAGGTAAGGGGCTAGTGCAGCCAGCATCAAGGTAGTTTTTTATATCAGTGGTGAATTCGCTACGACTGAAGGATAACGTAACGATATCATAGTGCGCTTCACCGTCTACATGCCCGCATGACTTTCTCCAAGAGCCTTCAAGGTCACTGGTCGTCACGGTGGCGTTGTATACTTTTTCGGGGTCGTCAGGATTGTTTTCTGTGTCGTTACCTTCGCTCTCGGCATCTTCGATTTCTGTGACAGGGCTTTCGTCGCTGCCATTGAAATAATTCCCAATTTTGGTATAGCTTTCATTACCTACGCAGCCAGCCATGAGTACCGAAACTAGGTATACCAATACAAGCTTTTCCATAGCGTTTTTTCCTTACGATCTTGCCATTTCTAAATGGGAGGAAAATAGTCTCGCATAAGGCGAGCAGTAGTAACAAGCATTACACCTGCTCGCTTTTTAATCAAATTTCACTTTGTCTGTTTTGAGCAAAGCGGCACTGCTGGAGTTCACCAACTTGTCGTTCTTTCTTTCGATAAAGAAGACGTCTAAGTTTTCCTCTTTGGCGATTTTTGCGCCTTCCACTGGGCCAAGGCACAACATGGTGGTTGCCCATGCATCGCTTATTCTAGGGTCGGTGCCAAATACCGATGCCGAGACAAGGTCATGAGTGATTGGCTTGCCTGTGCTTGGGTTGATTATGTGCGAATACTCCACGCCATTATCGTCGAAGTGACGGTTATAAGTGCCTGATGTATCCAGTGTGACGCCATCTTCATTTTTGACCGTTATGACTTTATAAACTTTTGGACCACCTTCAGTAGAAGGGATTGGACTTTGAATGGCCACTCGCCATTTGTCGCCATTTGGCTTGTGTCCTTTGATTTTCATATCGCCACCAAATTGCACCATGTAATTATCGTAGCCTTTGGATTCTAATACATGACTTAACTTGCCAATGGTGTAACCTTCGCCCATAGAAGAAAAATCAAGCTGTAAGAAAGGACGCGTTTTACGCACGCGCATATTTTCTTCATCGATTTCAACTTTATCTATGCCTATTTCTGCTTTCAGAGCTGTGAGTTCTTCTGGTGTTGGCACATGAAGTTGGTCGGTTTTGAACCCCCATAGATCAAACAAAGGCCCAATAGTCGGGTCGTAACAACCTTCTGATTTCGCGTGTATGTCTTGGGCGATTTGAACCAGTTCGACAAAGTCTTGAGAAACAGGTTGCCAGGCCACAGAAGGGCTGCGGTTGAACTCGGAAATGAAAGAATCTGGACGATAAGTAGAAAGTTCTTTATCAATCTGGGCAAGAGTATCGTTAAATGCAGCTTGTACCTCTGTTACTGGAACCGCGTCTTCAGACCAAAAGCTGATTTGATAGGTTGTGCCTTGGGCATAGCCTTCAACCGTTTCCAGTTTTGGTGGCTCACTGCAACCCACTAAAAACGTTGTCATCAGAATAGTACTAAAGCCCGCAACCCTGGTTACATTAAAACCAGATTTTATCGAAGTAGACATGTGATTTAAGCCTTATGAAAAGTAAATTCAGTAAGTTTACCAGTGGATTATGATCAACTCTATCAACCAGCTTATCATCCACACTTATGTGCATTTTGTTGTTCTACTTTTGTTTTCAAAGTTCTGGAAGCAGGCCATTTCTAACCGCGCCGGGGGATATACCTGTCATTCGTTTGAAGGCTCGACTAAACGATGCTGTTGAGCTATAGCCAAGGCGATCTGCGATTTCGTCAAGATTCAGGTTGTCTTGGCTGATCCATTGGCTTGCGAGCCGCATGCGCAGATTGCCTAGATATTGCTGTGGTGTGGAATGGGTTAATTCGGTAAAGCGCTCAGCAAAGACAGAACGTGAAACGCCCATCTCACAAGCCATATCTGCTACCGACCATTGTCGACCTGGGTCATGGTGTAGGGCGGATAAAACCTGTGCCAATTTGGGGTCGCGCATGGCTTCAACCCAGCCGCACACATCGCATCCAACTTCTACCCAACGACGTAAAATCGCAGCGGCCACGACATCGGCAAGCCTTGTTAAAATGACGCTATATCCAGGTCGTTTTGCCTTTAGTTCTTTGGTCATGACATCAAGAATGGCCGGGATTTGAGGGTCATAATCGGGCACGGTTTCAATATGCATGACTTCGGGCTTCAAATGGGCTAATGGATGAAGCCAGCCTAAGTTGAACTCCATCGCACAACTGAAAATAAAGTTGTCTTTTGATCTACAGATTTCGGTATCACAAGCACGGATTTCAGAGGAGGCATCACACAGCGATACTTTTTCAAAGGCATCGATACTGACTAATGGCACGCCGTCTTCGCTATAAATATCGTGCGCTCCAGCGCAAGGCAACAATACAGCATCGCCACAGGCAAGCTCTTGTACTGCGCCACTCTTGGTTCGAAGTAATACTGAGCCTTGGCCGATAAAATGAAAGTACGCCAATTTTGTATCGGCTCCTTCTCCATATTTCAGGCCAAATGGCGCTGAAATTTCGATACGTCGGTATTCAAGGCCTTTAAGGCGAACACCGGACAGAAGCTCGTTTACCATGTCGTGTTGGGTTTTATTGGTGATGTTGTTTTGCGTGGAAAGTTGCATAGCGCTCCGGACGATATGGTATAAATTTAAGATATATTGGTATATATCGTCTGGCCTGTCCATATTATTCTGTGCATATTGTTCGATAGGCAATGTACAAACATTTATATCTAGAGGATTTTCAATGACGAATACCATAAATGAGCCGTCCATGCAGACAAAAGAAACACCTGCCTGGTGGGCTGTGATAGCGATGACGTTAGGTGTTTTTGGGTTGGTCACGGCAGAGTTTTTGCCTGCTAGCCTTCTTACTCCGATGGCGTCAGACCTTTCCATTACCGAAGGTATGGCTGGTCAAGCGGTTTCGGCTACTGCTATTTTGGCGGTGGTCGCCAGCCTTTTAACGGCTACTGTGACCCGCAGAATAGATCGTCGATACGTATTGCTGGGCTTCTCTGTGCTATTAATTATCTCAAGCGCTTTGGTTGCGCTTGCTCCAAATTTCTTCTTGCTGTTGGCCGGTAGGGTGTTACTTGGTATTGCACTGGGTGGTTTCTGGACCATGGCGGCCGCTGTCGTTATGCGCTTGGTTCCCGATAAAGACATTCCTCGTGCGTTGGCTATTATGTTTAGTGGGGTGTCGGCCGCGACGATTTTTGCGGCGCCGCTTGGCAGCTACCTCGGTGGTACTATTGGCTGGCGTAATGTCTTTTGGCTTGTTGCTTTACTAGGGGTTATGGTTCTTTTCGTCCAGCTTGCGACCTTACCGAAAATGCCTCCTCGTGGGCGAGCGACATTGGGTACATTGTTAGCAGTGATGAATCGACCTCGAATGAAGTTTGGCCTAATAATGCTGGTGCTTATTTTTACGGGGCACTTCGCTTTATTTACTTATGTCCGACCCTTTCTTGAAAACGTAACAGGCGTGGCTACGGCTGGTATTTCTGGCATCTTATTAGGTTTTGGCGTGGCGAACTTCATTGGGACTCACTTAGCCGGTGTGTTAATTGCGCGATCTCTGCGTCTTACTTTAACGCTTGCACCATTGATCATTGGCTTAGCAGGAATCGGGATGGTCAGCATTCAGGGCGCTATTGCTCCAACTGCTGTATTGGTAGCGATTTGGGGTATGGCGTTTGGTGGCGTGCCTGTCGGTTGGTCTACCTGGATTACACGTAGTGTACCGGACGAAGCTGAAAGTGGTGGTGGGCTTTTGGTTGCGGCTATTCAAGTAGGGATTGCAACCGGTGCTGCAGCGGGCGGATTGGTGTTTGATGCAAGTGGTGCTTTGGGGGTCTTTAGTATCGCTGCATTGATACTGTTGGCGGCTTCCTTGTTTGTCTCAATCGGCTTGAGGGTTAAGCCCTCTGCAGCCGCAAAAGCCATTTAATTCAAACATCTTCTATCTATTGGGCTATCGTTATAAGTCGACTTGAAAGTGTGTGTATTGCTAATAAATACGGAATAGACGGGGACGGGTTAAAATAAAAGTAAATTGTCACAAGGAACCGAGTAGCAAGTGCTCCTCGGTTCCTTTATCTTTTTGGATGTTAGTACTTTATCTATTAACCAAGATGTTTAGGGCAGACGCTAGTAACACTTAGCCGTTTTATTCTGGGCGACTAAGTCTTCATAAATTGGTAGGTTTTTACTTAAATTTGCCTGCAAATCTTTAATGCGAGTGGAGTTGGAAGGGTGAGTAGATAGCAGCTCCGGTGCTTTGCTTTCACCTCCTGCACTCATATTACGCCATAATTGAACGCTTTCTCGTGGATCAAAGCCCGCTTTTGCCATATAGCTTAGGCCAAGTAAATCTGCCTCAGACTCATGAGAGCGGCTAAAGGGTAAAATAATGCCTACTTGCGCTCCTATGCCTAGCGCTTGGAAGATGGCTATTTTTTCTGGCGACTCTTCACCACTCAATTGATACCCCAACGCCAAAGCTTGGCTTGTTGCCAACTGAGTCGACACGCGTTCGTTACCGTGGCGGGCAATAACATGGGCTAATTCATGACCGACCACAGCGGCTAATTGTGATTGGTTTTCTGCAACAGTCAAAAGTCCCGTATAAATACCAACTTTGTATCCAGGTAAGGCAAATGCATTCACTTGTTCATCGTTAAACAGCACCACTTCCCAGTCTTGGTTGCGATACTTTTCTGGCAACACCGCAATTAATGAATCTGCCACACATTGAACTTGCTCGCGCAATTTAGCATCAGATGAAGCCGGTATTTCTTTCTTCATTTCCGTGAAAGATTGAACGCCCATCTCATTCATCTGGCTATCAGGCAGCACGGCAAACTGTTTGCGCCCTGTTGGTGATGAACTACAACCGACCATCACAGCCAAAGCCGCCGCCATCGCTATCTTTAAAGAAACCTTCTTAAACACCATTATAAAACCGCCTTCTTTGTAATGGACTGTTTGATATGCCTGCCATTATAGAGAAGGGGTTTTATTATAAGCAACTGGGGCTAGTGTGGTTTGTTCGTCTTATCCTTTATTTTGACTTACTACACTCTCTGTACCAAAATATACCAACTATTGGTACAGAAGGAGGAAGGAATGCCTAAAAATACAAGCATTAGTTTAGGTAGTCATTTTGATCAGTTTATTGCACAGCAAATAGCAGATGGGCGATACGCCTCCGCTAGTGAAGTCATCCGTGCTGGATTGCGTAAACTTGAAGATGATGATCAAAAACTTAAAGCACTGCAAAGCTTAATACAAGAAGGTGTTGCTAGTGGCACTGCCGAATACAGCTATGAAGGCTTGATGAAAGAGCTTGATGACGAATTGGGTAAATGAATTTGTTTACTTTGTCGAACGCGGCACGTGCCGACATTAAGAAAATAGCTACCTATACACAGAAAGTATGGGGTTCAGACAAGCGTAGAACTTACATCAAAGAATTAGATGCAACGATGCTTTTTTTAGCAGATAACCCTATATCAGGTACGCAATGTGACTATATAGCTTCAGGCTTACGGAAACACCAACATCAAAGCCATACTATATTTTATGAAATTCAAAGGGACTCAATCTTTATTGTTCGGGTACTTCATAAAAGCATGGATGTCGAGTCGAAGTTTTGAGGTTGCTGGCCGAATAACAGTAGGTATAGTGATTATATAAAGGTCGGGAATACTAAGCATTCGAATGGAACCAAAGGATGAAATCCACAAATCCTTGGCACTTCTATCAAAAATCATTGTCTATTCACCACCATGTGTATTTTTCCTTTATGATAGTCGCCATTAGAATTTGAATTAAACTTGGAAACAGAGAATATGAGTAACACGCCCGAACACAAGCCACGTCCAATGGTGGATCTTATTGTTAGTGTCATTTTGCCATCTTTTATTTTGATGAAGTTAAGTGGTGAAGATAAGCTAGGTACGACTGGCGGTTTAATCGCAGCGTTGGCGTTTCCCCTAGGCTGGGGGATTTATGAGTTAGTTAAGTACAGGAAGTTCAACTTCATTGCCTTGTTGGGTTTGTTCAGTGTGTTGCTGACAGGCAGTATTGGCTTGTTCGAGTTAGACAATAAATGGCTGGCGATTAAAGAAGCAGCGATTCCTGCGGTTATTGGGGTGGCCGTTTTGATCTCGACATTTACACCGTATCCTTTGGTGCGAGCGATGTTCTTTAACGCTGCGATCATGGACGTTGAAACCATTAAGCAAAAGCTTGAAGAAAACAACAGTACAGAAATGTTTGAAAAGCGATTAATGAAAGCCACGTATTTCATTGCAGGCTCTTTTGCCTTTTCTGCGACAATGAATTATGTCTTGGCGAAATGGATCGTTACCAGTCCAGCAGGAACGGAAGCCTTTAACGAAGAACTGGGGCAGATGACCTTATACAGCTACCCAATGATCGCTATTCCATCCATGATCATGCTAATGGCGATATTTTATTACCTATGGCGCAGCATCCAAAAAGCCACAGGATTGAAGCTAGAAGACTTAATCGTTAAAAAATAATCCCTTCACAGACATCTTCCAAACACATTTAGTGGCTCACACACCTTTTTATTCAAAACGCTATGGATCTGAAAAGCGTTTAATAAAGAGGTGTTTGCCCTCTAAATCCTCTCTTAAGTCCCTTACCCAGTACTTAATGACTCTTTCTTTAAAATGGGTTTGAAAGCGACGCAATAACCTAGTCGGTTTTAGTGTTGCTCTAGTCGTTTCCAGCTAGTTCTCCTACTAGCCGAAAAATTACACTGAGTTCATTGCTTAATAGCCCTAAAGGACAGAACAATGAACGCAGCAGAGTTACATGATAAGTCTATTATTATTGACGGTTTGATTTGTGCGAAGTGGAACCGTGAGCTATTTGAAGACATGGCGAAAGGTAAGCTGACCGCAGCGAATTGTACTGTGTCGTTCTGGGAAAACTTTGAAGGCACGGTGCGCAATGTTGTCGAGATGAATCAATTGATCGAAGCCAACAGTGATTTGCTAACCAAAGTCTACACGACAAAAGACATTCACCGAGCGAAAGCTGAAGGTAAAACAGGTGTAATGATGGGCTTTCAAAACGCTCATGCATTTGAAGACCAAATTGGTTACGTACAAATCTTTAAAGACCTTGGCGTTGGTATTGTGCAGATGTGCTACAACACACAAAACTTGGTTGGTACGGGTTGTTACGAACGTGACGGCGGTTTGTCTGGTTACGGCCGTGAAATTGTCGCGGAAATGAACCGTGTTGGTATGTTGTGTGACCTATCTCATGTTGGTCCAAATACTGCGAAAGAAGTCATCATCGAATCCAAACAACCCGTTGCCTATTCACACTGCCTTCCAGCAGGTTTGAAAGAGCATCCACGTAACCGTACAGACGAAGAATTGAAGTTCATTGCTGATAATGGCGGTTTTGTTGGTGTCACCATGTTTGCTCCTTTCTTAAAAGCCGGCATCAATGCAACAGTCGATGATTATGTAGAAGCCATTCAATACATCTACAACATCGTTGGTGAAGATGCGATCGGTATTGGCACTGACTTTACTCAAGGTCACGGCTACGATTTCTTCGAATACCTAACTCACGATAAAGGCTATGCCCGTCGCTTGACTCGCTTTGGTGAGATCATCAATCCACTGGGTATGCGTACTGTAGGTGATTTCCCGAATTTGACCGAGGCGCTGTTGAAGCATGGCTTCAGCGAGCGTCAGGTACAGAAGATTATGGGTGAAAACTGGGTAAATCTATTAAAAGAAGTTTGGGGCGAATAAAGCTACAGCGCTCGTAACGCTTTGCAGGGTTTGGTTATAACACAAAGAATTTAAGGAATTAGATATGACTGTTCATGCACCAGAGATGCCTATAGAAGTTGATAGCGAAACCGGAGTTTGGAGTACAGATGCACTTCCAATGCTGTATGTACCTCGCCACTTTTTTGTGAACAACCACATGGGAATCGAAGATGAAATCGGCGAAGAACGTTACGCTGAGATTCTTTATAAGGCGGGTTATAAGTCAGCTTATTACTGGTGTGAGCAGGAATCAGCTTGCCACGGTATTTATGGCGAAGAGATCTGGCACCACTACTTGAGACGTTTGTCGCAACGTGGTTGGGGCTTCTTTATTACAGAAGAGTTGGATGTTGAAAAAGGCACTGCGAAAGTGCGTTTAGAGAATTCCGCTTTTGTTTATCACTACGAAAAAATTCACGGTAAAAAAGTGAATCGTAAAGTGGATTACATGTTCACAGGTTGGTTTGCTGGGGCGCTAGATCAAATTGCAGAAAGCAATGGATTGGCGGTTCGCACCAAGGCGATTCAGACTCAAAGCGCAGCAGAAGAAGGCTGTGATGTTGGGTATTTCCAAGTGTCACCACTTTAGAATCTTTTTAACCTAAACCACGAAGATGCGATTGCCACGGGCAGGTGGTGATCGTAATCAGTAAAAGTTACACGTCGTTTTCAAGAAGGCAGGATGTTATGTCCCAGTATGATGCGTTGTTCGAACCACTAAATATTAATAAATTAACCATCCGCAATCGTATTGTCAGTACGGCTCATGCTGAGGTATATGCTACTGATGGCGGCATGACAACAGACCGTTACGTGAAATATTACGAAGAAAAAGCCAAAGGTGGCTGTGGTCTGTGTATATGTGGTGGTTCTAGTGTGGTGTCTATTGACAGCCCGCAAAGCTGGTGGAGTTCGGTCAATCTTTCGACAGATCGCATCATTCCTCATTTCCAAAATCTTGCTGATGCGGTTCATAAGCATGGTGGCAAGATTATGATCCAGATTTCTCACATGGGTCGTCGTTCTCGCTGGGATGGTGAAAACTGGCCTAACCTAATGTCTCCTTCTGGTATTCGTGAACCAGTTCACCGTGCAACTTGTAAAACCATTGAAGTTGAAGAAATGTGGCGTGTTATTGGTGATTTTGCTCAAGCAGCTCGCCGTGCCAAAGAAGGTGGATTGGATGGTGTAGAACTGTCTGCTGTTCACCAACACATGATTGACCAATTTTGGTCGCCACGTGTAAACAAGCGTACCGATGAATGGGGCGGAACGTTTGAAGGCCGTATGAAGTTTGGCATGGAAGTGCTTAAAGCTGTTCGTGCTGAAGTGGGTCCTGACTTTGTCGTTGGTATGCGTATCACGGGTGATGAGTTCCATCCTGATGGCTTGGGCCATGAAGAAATGAAGAAAATTGCCCAATACTACGATGCGACAGGCATGGTGGATTACTTTGGTGTGGTTGGTTCTGGTTGTGATACTCACAATACTTTGGCCAACGTTATTCCAAATATGAGCTATCCGCCTGAGCCGTTTTTATATTTGGCTGCTGGCATCAAAGAAGTCGTTAATGTTCCAGTAATCCATGCGCAAAATATCAAAGATCCGAACCAAGCGAAGCGTATTCTTGAAGCAGGTTATGTCGATTTTGTTGGTATGACTCGTGCTCATATTGCTGATCCGCACTTTATTGCCAAAATCAAGATGGATCAGGTTGATCAGATTCGTCAGTGTGTGGGTGCAAACTACTGTATCGACCGTCAGTACCAAGGTTTGGACGTGTTGTGTATCCAGAATGCGGCAACATCTCGTGAGTACATGGGCTTGCCACATGTTATCGAAAAAACAACGGGTGTCATTCGTAATGTGCTCGTTGTCGGTGGCGGCCCTGGCGGTCTTGAAGCGGCACGTGTTGCAGCGGAACGTGGTCATAAAGTGACTTTGCTTGAGAAAGCAAGTGAGCTAGGTGGTCAGTTAGTCTATGCGGCCAAAGCGCCTCAGCGTGATCAAATTGCGGGTATTACTCGTTGGTTAGTGATGGAAGTGGAGCGCCTAGGCGTTGACGTACGTCTAAATACGTCAGCGGATGAAGCCATGGTTAAAGAGTTGAACCCAGATGTATGTATCTTGGCGACTGGTGGTCGTCCATTTATCGAACAGAATGAAGAGTGGGGCGCTGCTGAAGGTTTGGTTGTTTCTTCTTGGGATATTCTGAGTGGTGCGGTTGAACCAGGCAAAAATGTCTTGGTATACGACACTATTTGTGAATTCTCAGGTATGTCTGCAGCCGATTATTTGGCGTCTAAAGGCTCTTTGGTTGAATTGGTGACTGACGATATTAAACCTGGTGTTGGTGTTGGCGGTACGACGTTCCCAACTTACTACCGTTCTTTGTACGAGCGTGAAGTTATCATGACGTCCGATATGCTGTTAGACAAAGTATATCGTGAAGGCAACAGCTTAGTGGCTGTGCTTGAAAATGAGTACACTGCACAGAAAGAAGAACGTGTGGTTGATCAAGTCGTGATTGAGAACGGTACGCGTCCAAACGAAGAGTTGTACTACGCACTAAAATCAAGTTCTCGTAATAAAGGCCAAATTGATAACGAAGCTTTGTTTGATATTAAGCCTCAGCCAGTGCTTGAAGGTGGATCAGATGAGGGCATGATCTTGTGGCGTCTCGGAGACTGTGTCTCTCAGCGTAACGTTCATGCTGCTATGTATGATGCTCTTCGCCTTTGCAAAGACTTGTAGGGGAGCGATTACTGCGCTCGTAAATACCTGGTTAAAAATGAACTCGAAATGTTCTTTTATTGTTACTAGCTGAGCTTTCTTGTTCATTTTTGCCTTGTCTTTACTGGGTTCGTTAAATCGCTAATGCATATATGAGTAAATACTGTATGTGCCTTCTGTATTTATAATGATGAGGACTCATCATGATTCTTGATTGGTTACCTCCAACTTTGATTGGTTTTCTTCTTGTGCTAGCGGGGATTGGTGCTATCCGCCGCATGAATTTATGGCGCGCAGGACAGGCTGAAAAAGTCAATATTCTGGCTGGTTTGCTGGCGATGCCAAAACGCTATTTGCATGACCTTCACCATGTTGTAGAACGGGATAAATACATGTCTCGTACACACGTTGCAACGGGTGGTGGTTTCGTCTTAGCCATGGTGCTAGTACTGTTTGTTCACCTATTTGGCGTTAAGAGCGAAATTCTTGCTTGGGCGCTACTAGCGGCTTTGGTATTGATGTTTTGTGGTGCTTTGTTTGTTTATAAGCGCCGCATGAACCCGCCATCGCGCCTTTCTAAAGGTCCGTGGATGCGCTTGCCGAAAAGCCTACTGACTTTTTCTATCACCTTTTTTGTACTGACTTTACCTGCTGCAGGAATTCTTCCTGAAGGAACGGGTGGTTGGGTACTTACGCTTGTATTGTCTGTTCTTATTTTAATGAGCCTAAGTGAAATGCTGTTTGGCATGACGTGGGGCGGGCCAATGAAGCACGCTTTTGCAGGGGCTTTGCATCTTGCTTTTCACCGTCGTCCAGAACGCTTTGGTGGTGGCCGTTCCACTGGCTTGAAACCGGCTGTTTTAGGTGAGGCATCCCATGGCGTTGCGAAACCTACGGATTTCAAATGGAACCAATTATTAGGTTTTGATGCTTGTGTACAGTGCGGTCGTTGTGAAGCGGTTTGCCCAGCATTCGCAGCAGGTCAGCCATTGAATCCCAAGAAACTTATTCAAGACATGGTGGTAGGTTTTGCTGGTGGTACGGATGCAAAGTATGCAGGTAGTCCTTACCCTGGTGTGGACGTTGGTAACGCGAAAGGTGCACCGGACCAGATTATCACTAATGGTTTGATCAGCTCAGATACGCTTTGGTCATGTACGACATGTCGTGCTTGCGTAGAAGAGTGCCCGATGATGATCGAACATGTGGACGCCATTGTTGATATGCGTCGTTTCTTGACCCTAGAAAAGGGCGAGACACCAAACAAAGGTGCTCAAGTTCTGGAAAACATTATCGCTACAGATAACCCGAATGGTTACTCGCCAGCGAGCCGAACTCACTGGGCGGCAGACCAAAACCTGAATTTGATGAAAGATGTGAAGCAAGCGGATGTGTTGTTCTGGGTGTCTGATGGTGCCTTTGATATGCGCAGTCAGCGAATTTTACGTGCGTTTGTGAAACTAATGAAAGCAGCAAATATTGACGTTGCGATCTTGGGTGATGAAGAGCTAGACAGTGGTGATGTTGCTCGTCGATTAGGTGACGATGCGGCTTTCCAAAGTTTGGCAAAGCGTAACTTGGCGACGTTGTCGAAATACAGCTTTAAAACAATCGTAACGACAGACCCGCATGCATTTCATTGTTTGAAAAATGAATACGGTGACTTTGGTTCTGATGCCCTTAAAGGCGTTGAAGTATTGCACCACACGACCTTCTTGAATCGTTTGGTGAAAGAGGGCCGTTTACAGCTAGATACTTTTAAAGGTGGCAAGGTTACTTATCATGATCCGTGTTATTTGGGCCGCTACAATGGTGAATATGACGCACCGCGTGAATTGTTGGCTAGCTTAGGTATTGATGTTGCTGAAATGGAACGTTCTGGTTACCGCTCTCGTTGTTGTGGCGGTGGCGGTGGCGCTCCGATTACGGATATTCCTGGCGAACGCCGTATTGCAGATATGCGTATGGAAGATGTGGTTAGCACTGGTGCCGAAATGGTTGCCGTGGGTTGTCAGCAATGTACTGCTATGCTTGAAGGTGTTGTAGAACCAAGACCTGTTGTAAAAGATATTGCTGAAATTCTTGTTAGTCAACTTTCTGAGGAGGTGAACTCATGAGCGAATTTCCCTCAACTGAGGCGACTTCAAGCGGTCTTCTAAGACGTGATCCAAGAACTGAATGGATTGCCCGTAACCGTTTGCACCCATTGCATAGCAGTGTGGTATCGGCAGGACAAGGCGAAGTGCGTGGTCCAACAGGGCTATTGCGTAAAAATCCTCACGTCGTTGGCTTTATTGGCCCAAATGGGATCAAGCGTATCGACAGAGCTAACTTGTCAGCTGCTGGTCTTAATAGTAAAAAACGCGCTGGCGAAGCGAAAGAAGTTCAGCTGCCATTGCATGTTGTTGATAATCCAGACGGTTACATTATGGTGGTAGCCGATATGATTGGCGGTCGTCTGACCAGCCATGACAAAGACATTCTTGGGTTGGCACATCAACTTGTGGCTGAAAATAAAGCCGCTGACAAAGGCAATATTGCCGTTGTACTAGTGTGTTTTGGTGAAAGTAAAGAAACCCAGTTTGATTTAGCGGGTGTCGATCGTCTGCTTCATATTACAGGCCAAGAGTTTGAAGGCTTTGCGCCAGAGGCAAGATTATCTGCTTTGATGCAAATAGAAGCTCAATATAAACCAGAGAACTGGTTGTTCCCCGATAGTATCCATGGTGGCACTGATTTAGCGTGCCGTTTAGCATCGCGTTTGGGAGAGCGTCCAGCAACGCAAGCTTGGCAAGTTACGGCAACCAGTACAGTAAGCCGTGGCGCGTCTGGAAGCTGTGATATTAGTAGAGAAACACCACGTATTTTGATGCTGATGGAAGAGTGTGCCAATGCCATTGAAGATACTCGACATCAAGTACTGGATCTAGAATTTGATGTTAATAGCGTCGATACCGGTGACAATTATCGCTTGATTGATCAGGGGCAAATTGAAGTCGATTCTAACGCTGTGCCTTTAGCGGAAGCTGAGTTTATCTTATCGGCTGGTAATGGTATCCATAATTGGGATCAATTCCATGCGGTCGCGGCGGCACTACGTGCTACTGAAGGCGCAAGTCGTGTAGCAGTAGACGATGGCTTTATGCCTCGTTCTCGCCAAGTTGGGGCATCTGGAACTTGGGTTACGGCACGTGTTTATCTGGCTGTTGGTATTTCTGGTGCGATTCAGCATATGCAAGGTATTGGGCAGTGTGACAAGGTGGTTGCGATTAATACCGATGCGGGCTGTGACATGGTGAAGCGTGCCGACTTAGCTGTTATTGAAGACAGTGAGGCTGTTTTGGAAGCACTGATGAAACTTGCTCAAGAACATTATTCATCAAAGGAACAGGAGAAGAGTGATGCCGCCTAAAGTTAATGTGGTTTCTTTGGTTTCTATTGGTCGTCACCCTCAGTCAGGTCGATCACGTCGTGCTGAGCAAGATGGTAGAGCTGTTGAGCTAGGTTTGAAACTGTCGAAAAAGTCTTTAACAGTTGTTCACGCTGGTGATGCTCAAGAACCCGTGCTGCGTCAATATGCAGGTATGGGGTTAGATTCGTTGACAGTCTTACCGCAACCGGCTGATGGCGATGCCTTGCCAATCTTGGTTGATTTCTTGAAAAGCAGTAAAGCACAAGTAGTACTAACGGGAGTTCGTGCCGAAAGTGGCGAGTCTTCTGGTATGTTGCCCTATTTATTGGCTGAACAACTCGGCTGGCCATTAGTGCCTCGCGTTGCAGAAATTTTGACAATAAAACAGGGTGCTGCAGAAGTTTTGTTGGCTTTACCTCGTGGTCAGAGGCGTTCGGTTATTGTCAGCCTGCCTTTTATTGCTACAGTTGATAATGCCGCTGCTGAAGCGCGTCAAACGGCTTTCGGGCCAGGACTAAGGGCAGATTTTAAAGTATTGGATGTTAACAGTGTGAAGGATGAGGCTATGGCAACGTGGCAAATTAGCGCTGCCAAGCCTCGCCCTAAGCGTTTGAAAGTAGTGAAAGCCAAAACTGCAGCTGACCGAATGAAGGCCGCAACGGCGAAACCTGTTGGCGGTGGTGGCAAAGTCATGAAAAATGAAACGGCAGCTGAAAAGGCCCAAGCTATATTCGACTTATTATTAGAAGAAAAAGTGGTGCGCTAGACCACTGTTTAGGTATAAGCTGTTAGTCCATTGTTGCTTAACTGAACAAGCATTTTGTATATAGGTATGCGTTATGATGATTGTAGACTTAATTGATGAAGTCGACTTCAAGGAAAAGCTGATAGCCCTTGGGGCGCCTGTTACTTTAGAGCAAAGTTTGCCTGAAGTGCAGGAAGCCGTTTTGTCTTGGTTGCAGCAGTATCCTGAACAGACGCCTTTCATTAAAGACCTTTGCTTATCAATGCAAAAAGAAAACACGACGGTACTACCTGAAGTATATAGTGTCATAGCTGCATTTAGTTAATCTGCATCAATTTACGATACTTATAAAGCACCGATGCAATGCTACTAAGGCTGCTTTATAAGTACGTTTTCCTTTAGATATTTCCTCTCTAAAATCCTTACACTTCCTGTGAAATATAATCTGTTTATCTGATTGTATTTTTTTACAGCTTTATGTGCTTTTTAGATACATAAATTAGCATATTTAAACTACTCTAAATGTTGTTGATAAAGTATTTTTTAGTAAATTGAGGGAGTGAAGGAAAAGTAAGGAAGTACTGATTTCTACTAACTAGCTAATCAAGCGATATGAAGTATCAAAATTAGATTCTTTTAAAAGGTATTTCTCATATTGAATGAGTTCTCTGTGGACTTATCGTAAGCCCTTTCAGAGCCTTAATATTGGTGAATAGAATATTTGGATGACGTTTATGAAGATAAAAACCAAGCTATTGATTGCTTTTTCTGTTGCTACTTTATTGCCTGTTTTAGTGGTTAGTGCAATAACTGGCTTTCTTGCTTCTGATCAAGCGCTAAAAGGCTTTACGAAAAATAGTGGACAAACTATAGGAGCTGTAGAAGACACCTTTGATCAATTTCTTACCGATATTAAATACGTTGTTGCTTTTATTGCGGAAAGTGACGCGATAACAGATCCAAATGCAGAACCTTTAACAACTTATCATGATAAACAGGGCAAAGCGCCAAGCAAGATTGCTGCGCAAAATGGCGGTCGAGAGGCTGAGGTTTTTAACTTGTTTGAGGCGATAGGCAAAAATAATCCTAACTATGTATACGTTTACACTGGTGATGTTGGCGATGGTTACATGGAGTGGCCAGGGACTTATGAATATGCAGAATGGCATCCAAAAAAACGCGCTTGGTATTCAAGAGCCCTAGAAACGCCTAATCAAGTGGCACTTCGAGACGCCTATTATTGGGAACCTGATGATGCTGTGTATGTATCAGCGGTACGTACTTATAACAAAGGCAATAATATTGGTGGTGTTGTCGCTGTTGATGTGTCTATAAAGACATTAACTGAAATGGCGAATAGAACGAAACTGGGCAATTCCGGTAGCCTTATGGTAATCGAAAACACTGGAACTATTTTGGTCGATGCCCTTCATGCTGAGAATAATTTTAAGAAAATTACCGAGCTAGACGGTGAGGCTTATCAAGCCATTGCCAATACATCTGATGGTGTCGTTAATTTCGAGCTAGATGGAAGAGACTATTATGCCAATGTTTATACTTCCCCAAATTTAGACTGGAAGTTTGTAGGTTTAATGCCTGCTGCAGAAATTTATTCAAGCACGGTTGAAATGATTAAAACCACGACGATCGTCTGCGTGTTGCTTTTGATTGTATTTGGTGTGGTTGCATTCTTAATGGCGAAAGGTTTGATCACGCCAATTGAGTCTGTTTCGAAACATTTGCAAATTCTTGCTGAAGGCGAGGGGGATTTAACTTCTCAAATTTCGATCAACACCAATGATGAGACAGGCACTTTATCTAATTGGTTTAATCAATTTATCGAAACGACTCGAAAACTTATAGTCGGTATTAAGAAGTCCAGTATTCAGATTGATAAAATCGCCGCTGAAACCTCAGCGAAAGCGAGTGAAGTGGCTCAGTCTGCGACAACGCAACTGCAGTCCATAGAGTTGATTGCCGAAGCTGGTCAGCAGATGTTGATAGCGTCGAATGAAGCGGCTGAAAGCTGCGCCAATTCAGCTCAATTCTCTGAGAAAGGCTTGGAAACGACGATAGCAGGTAAGAATTTACTAAAAAGCAGTGCTGAAGGGGTGAATCGTTTAGGTACTCGCTTAAAAGAGTCGAATCAGATTATTACGGAACTGCAAAAAGAGACCACGAATATCAATCAGATTCTGTCAACGATTCAAGGTATCGCAGAGCAAACTAATTTGTTGGCATTAAATGCCGCAATAGAAGCGGCGCGTGCCGGTGAACAAGGCCGGGGTTTTGCTGTTGTCGCCGACGAAGTGCGAACCCTTGCTGGGCGCACCCAAGAGTCGACCGAACAGATTAGCAATATTTTGGGGCTTCTTGCGAACAGAACGAAACAAGCGTCAGATTCTATGATGATAAGTGTAACGGAATCAGAAAATGCGATTAATTTATCTGACCAAGCACTCGTATCGTTCGAGCAGATTGAAGAAGTGGTTAAACAAATGCGTGATATGACGATGCAGACAGCGGCTTCTGCAGAAGAGCAGCGTGCAGTAACCGAAGGGGTTAATGAAAACATTAATTCAATCAGTGAGTCTGCGCACAGAGTATCGGATATATCTGGTGACGTTGCTGAACTGTGTCGCAAGCAAGATGAATTGAGTAAACAGTTACACGTGATGGTGGTTCGTTTCCGTACGGAGTAGACATCATTTATCACTAAAAATGTAAATCAAAGGGCCATACAAAATGGCCCTTTTTTATTTCTGTACTCTTCAAATTTCATTTGAAAAAAAGATAATAACGATTATCATATGCGATTAAATTTACTGATTTAGGTACTAGCATGATTAAGTCGTTCATAATGCTTTTTTTAACGTTTTCTATTGGCTCAGTGTGGGCTACTGAAGTGACGGTAAAAGATGTCTTGGGTCGTGATGTAACATTTGATGCGCCAGCGCAGCGAGTTATTGTGGGATTTTATCCTGAAGACTACATGGCAATCGGTACAGAGGCAGCTTTTGACAAAGTCGTTGGCATGTCTAAATACATTTGGCAGGCGCGCACTAGCAACTGGGAAATGTACGTCGAGCACCGTCCATCATTAGACGATATCCCAGAGATTGGTCGTGTGGACACACAAACCTTTTCTGTTGAGAAAGTTATTAGCTTGAACCCAGATGTTGTGATGTTGGCTGACTGGCAGTACAAAGGCTTAGCAACAGATATCGAGCGTCTTGAAAGTGCGGGTATTAAAATTGTTGTGGTGGATTACAATGCTCAGACATTAGAGCGCCATATTAAAAGTACAGAACTGATTGGTGTGATTACAGGCCAAGAAGAGCGCGCAAACCAGATTGCTACGGATTATAAAAATACTGCAGACATGATTAGTAAGCGTCTTGCTGAAGCGAATTTACCAGAGCCTAAGGTGTATACAGAGTTTGGTGCTTCTGGTGTGCAAGAGCTTGGTTTTACCTTTGGTAAAAACATGTGGGGTGCTATTTCGACTATGGCGGGTGGCGACAATATTTCTGCGCCATTTGTTGAGTGGTGGGGTAAATTGAACCCAGAACAAGTAATTGCTTCAAACCCTGATGTTATCGTTATTACGGGTTATGAAACAGGCAAAGGGTCTGATTCAATGATCATGGGGCAAGGTGTTGATAGAGCAGAAGCCCACAAGCGTTTAGAAGGCTATAAAAATCGTTTAGGTTGGTCATCTATTAATGCGGTTAAAAATAATCGTTTATATGCGGCTTATCATGGTGCATGTCGTACTATTTTCGATGCGGCTATGATTGAGTTCTATGCTAAGGCGATGTACCCAGATTTGTTCGCTGATTTGGATCCAGAACAATCGTATTTAGACTTCTACAAAAAATACCTTCCTGTAACGCCAAAAGGAACCTTTACTTTGGCGTTGTAAAATCGATCTGATACTTGCTTAGAGCAAGAAAAAGGGGCTTTCTACATGAGTGGTAGAAAGCCCCTTTTTTATTTTGAGCCTTGGCTTAATTGAACCGTCACACGAAAGCGTAACGCGTCACTTGCCTATAAGTGTCTTCAGGTGCAAGTAAAATTGGTGGGAAGTGTGACTGGTTAATGGCATCTGGCCAATGTTGTGCCTCAAGGGCGAGGCCTGCGTAAGCCGATAGCGCGCCTTGGTTGATATTTGATTCGGCACTCAGCTGAATGTGACGACCGTCATAAACCTGCAATCCTGGCTCGGTTGTTTGATAGTGCAATGTCAGCCCAGTGATAGGGGCTTTAAGTGTGGCAACGGTTTGTAACGGACGATGGCTGGCCAAAGAAAGGCAGAAATTGGTATCCAGTCCTGGGTAATCCTCTCGGCCAATAGTGCGGGACTGTAAAAAATCAAAGGCACTGCCTGCAGTTGGCGTGACTTCGCCCGTGGGAATTAACTCAGCATCCACTGGTAAGTAGTGGTCTGCTTGAATGCTAAGTTGATGATCCAAGATGGAGCCTTTGCCATCAAGATTGAAATAGCTATGGCCGGCAAAATTACAAATGGTTAGCTGATCCGTTGTTGCGGTAATTTCCATTTCCAATGCGCTATCGACCAGTCGGTAAAACACATTCACAATCATGTTACCTGGGTAACCCATTTCACCGTCAGCCAGTTGCGTTTGCAGCTGCACCATGTCGTCACTTTGCTCGATAATAGACCAGTTTTTACTGCCGGTTCCATCTGGGCCACCATGAAGGTGGTGGGTTTCTGGTAAGGTAGGAGGCAGCTGATAGGTTTTTCCAGCTATCACGGCATGCCCTTTATTGGTTCTGTTTGCTACTCGGCCAACCACAGCACCAAAGTATTTTGCCCCTTGAAGGTAATCGGCTATTTTTGTTGAGCCTAAAACCAAAGAATGCTCGTAGCCTTTAAGATAGACAGATTGAATGCTCGCACCCAATGTCAGAATCGACACCTTAAGCTGCGCGTTATTTAGCGTGATATATTGAACTTGATTTAAATCTGGCGCTACGTTCACGGAAGTATCCTTTCAAATAAAAGGGAGCCGAAGCTCCCGAAAGTGTAGACAGATGACGATTAGATATTTTCTAACAAGTCGTTAATACGATATTGCGCTGTTTCCAGTGCATCGTCTATCGATTTGTTACCACTAATAGCAGAGCCTAATTCTTCGCCAAGAATGTCTTGGATCGCAAATTGGCGTAAAACCTGAGCTGGTAAAGCTTGTCCGGTTTTAGCGACTTTTGCGATATCACTACGATGAGGCAGAGATTTAAACTCATCGCTGTCAATCACGGCTTTTACTGTTGGTAAATGGCCTGTACGAGCCCACTCATAGTCGTTGTCGTATAGGAATTTAAACAGTTTTCCGATGGCTGCCATTTTTTCCTCATCACGATTTCCGCGAGGAACAACCCAGCCATGGCCGTCAGCATAAGTGGCGTCTTTTTGTTTAAAGAACTGTGGCACAGGGAAAACACTGTAACCATCTGATAGTGGGTTATCGGCTTGTTTTGATTGCGCATCATAAGAACCAATTAACCAAGTACCGTTTACGGCAATGCCGCCTTGGCCGTTCGCAAAGCCAGCGACCGCAGCAGGGTAGTCCATATTTTTTGTACTTAAGCCTTTATCCATGATGTCTTTCATCAAGGTTAGAGCTGCTTTGGCGTCTTTTCCACTTAAGTCGATACGGCTAGGATCGGCAAAAAACTTGCTGTTTTGCTGCATCATGAGCGTGTAGAAAATACGAGCGTAAGCGGCGGTTTCATTCGCTGTGATTTGCACTAAGTAAGGTTTGCCAGTTGCATCTTTAAACTGTTTGCCTTGGGTAAATAGTTCATCGCTGCTGCTTGGTAAAACGGGTTTACCATTGGACTTCATTAGATCTGCTTTCTTCATCAGATTGTTATTTACGTGAAATAGCATAGTCCAGTTATCGAATGGCAAAGCATAAACTTTACCTTCCTTCGTGACACTGGAGATGGCCGCGTTGGTAAAATCTGATGGTTTGATATTCTGATCTTTTAGTAGCTTATCCAGTGGTACTAAAAGGCCGCGAGACTGGTAGTCGGACATAGCAGAATAATGCATAGAAACAACATCAGGAGCCGACCGTGACGCTAGTTGAGCATTCAGCTGGTCATAACCAGGCCATTCCACTGTGGTGACATTTACGTCGATATCTGGATTGTCGGCTTCAAACTTATTCACCAATGCGGTGATGATGCCACATTCGCCAACCGCCGCAGAAACGTCAGTGACCTTGCCGTATTCGGCTTCACAGGCACCAAAGAAGCGCTGCAGTTCAATTGTGGTATTGGCGTTCGCCAATGGTGCGAGAGCTAATAAGCCAACTGCTGTTGTCCCGAGAAGTAACTTTTTCATTATTTATCTCCTAGTTCATTTTTATTGTTGTTGTATAGCCCAGTGTCAATTTTTATTACTCAAGTATGTTTATTCGCGTTATTTTACGGCTCCTCCTGATACCGCAGTGACTATGTGGCGTTGAAAGAAAATATAAACAAGCACGACAGGCAATGATGCAAAGATAGCCTGTGCACCTAAGAAACCAAGTCCTTCGGATTGCGCAAAGTTTGTTTGTGATGATGCGATACCTATGGTGAGAGTATACATATCGGACTTTGTCGCAGAGATCAGCGGCCACCAGTAATCGTTCCAAGCCTGCAAGAAAGTAAATATCCCTAACGTTGCTTGTGCTGGCAGTGTTAGCGGTAGCAGTACTTTCCAGAAAATACGAAAAGTCGATGTATTATCCAACATGGCTGCTTCATCAATTTCTTTGGGGATTGCCCGAAAGAATTGCGTCATCAGAAAAACGCCAAACGCCGAAGACAAGTTAGGCAATATCAAGCCGATGTGCGTATTGTGGAGGTCGAACCAGTTGAACATCTGGTGACGAGCGATAATCACCGCCTGTTCAGGCACAGCCAAACCAAATAACACAATAATGAATAGTGTTTTACGGAATGGAAATTCCAGTCTCGCAAAAGCGTAACCCGCAAGAGAAGAGAGTAGAAGCACGCCAAATGTTTGTCCAACCGCAACTATCACCGAATTCATAAACCAGCCAAAAACACTGGATGACTTTAAGATGTTCGCATAGTTCTCTAAGGTATAGGGAAACGAAAAGACAGCTTCGGTGCCTTTGAGCAGCTCCGCATTATCTTTCAATGAAAGACCGATAATCCATGCTACCGGCGCCATCATAATTAAGCCGAGGAAAGCGGCTATCCAGAACAATCTACGGTTCGACGTTAAATGCTCTGGCGAATAGTTTAATGCTTTCATGCGTCTGTCTCCTCTTTACGAGTGCTGACCCAATATTGCAACATGGCGGCACAAAGAATGATTAAGAACAGAATTTGTGACGCTGCGGCACCCATACCAATATCCCAGCGTAAGAAGCCAATTTCATATATGTACATAACGATTGGTCGTGACGAACCTGCAGGGCCACCGTTAGTCATTAATTGAGCCTGACCAAATAACTGGAACTGCATGACCACTTGGATAATCGCAACCAACATAATGGTCGACTTAATCGATGGCAGTGTGATGCGGGTTAGCACTCGCCAGCGCGACGTATTGTCGAGAGCGGCAGCCTCATAAAGGTCTTTCGGTATTTGCTGTAACGCTGCTAAGAACAACATCATCGGCAAACCGATACACCACCAAACCGTTGCAACACCAACCGAAAATAACGACCAACCAGTGGTTGAAAGGAAACCGATTGGCTGCCAACCGAAATACTCAAAAATCAGTGCCATTAAGCCATCGTTAGGGATGAAAACGATACGCCAAATGAGCGTTACTATGGTGACAGACAGGATAGAAGACGCAAAAAATACGCCGCGTAAAAAAGACGAGCCTTTGGTGGTTTTGTTTAAGGCCAATGCCAGAAACAAACCCAAAACGACTAAAGTAGGTACGGATACCCCAACAAAAATGACCGTGTTTTTGACCGCTTGCCCAAAAATGGGGTCACTTAATACACGGGCGTAGTTTTTTAAACCTATGAAGCGTTCACCACCAAATAAATCCACTTTATTGAGGGACAGCCAGATCCCCCAACCAAGAGGGAACACCAGCAAGGTCAAAAAGACACTCAAATAGGGAACGACAAATAAGCCATTCGACCAACGGGAACGACGATAACTTTCCGCCATCTTACACCTCCATTTTGCTGTGATGGGCGCGGCCATCACCGTCAAAAATATGTGCAGCGTGAGGAGATATTGCCACTCGTACCATATCGCCAGCTTTTACTTTTGAGCGTCCTGAATCCTCCGCGATAAGCTCTGTGCCATCAACCAAAGTGCCATACAGAAGGGTGCGATCACCAAGGCGTTCGACGACTTTTATGGTCAAATCAAGGCCATCTTCTTGCTCTGAAACCACTTCAGTGTCTTCTGCTCGAATACCAATAACCGCGTCTTTAGCGTTGAATTCTGCTGGTAGGGTAATGGCTGTGGCGACGGTTCCCGCACCACTGACTTCAACAGTCACGCCATCCGCGGTTTTTTCGATGTGATTGATCGGCAACATAGACATAGGTGGAGAGCCAACAAATTCAGCAACAAAGCGGCTCACAGGATATTGATAAATCTCCATTGGTGTGCCGATTTGTTCTATTTTTTGGTTGTGCATGATGACGATGCGGTCTGCTAACGTCATCGCTTCCACCTGATCGTGGGTTACAAAGATCATGGTTGAACCAAGGCGCTGGTGGAGCTGAGCCAGTTCTAAACGAGTTCTGCCACGTAATGCCGCATCTAAATTGGACAATGGCTCATCGAAGAGGAAGGCTTTGGGTTCTTTGACAATAGCGCGACCTATTGCAACACGTTGGCGCTGACCACCAGACAATCGTCCAGGTTTTCGGTCCAACAAGTGATCAATTTCGAGGATCTTCGCAGCGTCATTAACGCGACGATCAATTTCGTCTTGGGCTACTTTCACGTTCTCTAGGCCAAAAGCCATGTTTTGACGTGTTGTCATATGCGGGTAAAGTGCATAGGACTGAAACACCATGGCTACACCGCGCTGCCCAGGAGGGAGCGTATCAATGCGTTTTTCGCCAATTTCAATAGAACCTTCGGTTATCGACTCCAGTCCCGCAATCATGCGCAATAGGGTCGATTTACCACAGCCAGAAGGACCAAGGAATACAACAAACTCACCGTCTTCAATGTGTAGGTTAATGTCGTCTAAAACGGTAACACTGTCATATCGCTTTGTTATATTTTTTATAGAGATAGATGCAGACATGGTTTCCTCTCTCAGCAAATTTTAAACGGAAAAACTTGGGGTATTACGCCCCAAGTCGAATCATGCGATAGCTCATAGGAGCAATGCTTGCCGTTAATTTTTGCTGTGTAACAGACGCGCCTTGGCCATCTTTCGGTGCCACTTGTTCAGCATCTGGGCCATTTTTAGTGTCAAGTGCGTAACCTGACATGACTTTATCCATAATGACTGTTTGGTGTGTGAATCCTTGTAGAGACAGATCCAATTCAATGCTTTCATCTGGATGACGATTTACGATGAAGAAGGTCAAACCGCCATCTTTATCAGACTCAACAGCGGATACATCTAAGTAGGGTACATCCTTAGCAAAGTCTGTGCTGTAACTTTCGCACTGCACTGCAAGATTAAGTGCTGTACCGCGACCATATTGGGAAGCATACAAATATGGATAATAAGTAGACTGACGCCAAGCTGGTCCGCCTTTCACTGTCATTATAGGAGCAATAACGTTGACTAACTGTGCCAAACAACCAATTTTTACTACGTCGCTGTGACGAATAAAGCTGTTAAGAATACAGCCAACTTGCAAGGTATCAGCAAAGTCGTAAATGTCTTCTAACAAAGCAGGAGCGTGTGGCCAGCCGTCGTTGCCACCAAGGATTTTTTTGTCTTGCTCGTTAGAGTGATACCAGACGTTCCATTCATCGAATGAAATATAGACGTCATGGTTAGAGCGTTTTTTGGCTTTAGTGGTTTTAATAACCGCCGCAATAGTATCGATGTAGTTATCCAGTAGGCTGGCTTTGGCTAGATAGTTTGCCGTGTTCTTCTCATGGTCGTCGAAATACATATGCAATGAAATATAGTCGACGGTTTCATAGGTGTAATCTAGAACCGTGCTTTCCCATTCTGGGTAAGTGGCCATTTTAGGAGAAGAAGAACCGCAAACAACCAACTCGATGTTCTTGTCGAAAGCGCGCATGGCTTTGGCTGTTTCAAAAGCCACTCGACCGTATTCTGCCGCTGTTTTTTGACCGATTTGCCAAGGGCCATCCATCTCATTACCAAGGCACCATAGTTTTACGTCCCATGGTTCTTCGCGGCCGTTTTTCTTACGTAAGTCAGACCAATAAGAGCCACCAGGGTGGTTAACGTATTCTAGGAAAGCGCGGGCTTCGTCTAAGCCACGTGAACCAAGGTTCACTGCTAACATCATTTCTGTGCCAGCTTGCTCTGCCCATTCAGCAAATTCATGGATGCCAATTTCATTGCTTTCTGAGGTATGCCATGCAAGGTCTAGACGAGTAGGACGGTCTTCTTTTGGCCCAATACCATCTTCCCAGTTGTAAGCAGAAACAAAGTTACCACCTGGGTAGCGAGTGACCGGAACGTCGATGTCTTTAATCAGCTCGATCACATCTTGGCGAAAACCATGCTCATCTGCGGTTGGATGGCCTGGTTCATAGATGCCGCTGTAAACAGCGCGACCTAAATGTTCGATGAAAGAGCCGTATAGACGAGGGTCAATTTTGGCAATCACATAGTCTTTGTGTGCAGTCACTGTAGCGCGCATGCTTACTCCTTTCTTATTTTTGTACTTATTTAAGGTATTTTTAAGTATCTGATTTTATGTTTATTATCCGATTGATGGATATTAAAGGCATATTTGACTTAAGGTCAATCAATAAGACGTTTAATTTTCGTGCAATCGAATACCAAAATTGGTATGTCTAAGCGGGATTTTGAACGAAAAAAGAAAGTGTTGAATGCTTGAGGATTTTCTAAGGTATTGATATTTAGCGTTTTTATGAATTTTTTATCACTATGACAAACTTGCTGATATCAAAATCAGAAAATAAGATGCTTAAGATTGAAGGCGTAAAATAATATCTTGATCGTAATTGCCAAATTGCTTGCCAAAAATATTGATTCCGCCAGGGTGCTCAGCATTGTCAGGAACTGAAATTCGCACCCGAATGGATCGATGTTCGTCCAGCGCTAAGTCTTGCAAAGAAACGTCTGAAACACGCATGCCATCGACAAAAGTCCCGTTATGAGTGACACGGAAGCTTTTTAAATGCCCGTATTGACTGCCAGCGAGCTTCCACCAATCTGGGGTGTATTTACCTTGGTGATCACCGTAGTCGCCAGGTGCTGTCCAAATGGCGGCGGTCTTGCCATTGATAGAGATATGGATATCAGAGGGCCAGTTTTCTGAGGTCCCCGGCACTTCTGATGAAAGCTCCATAACCAGCTCTAGCTCTTTTACTTTCTGGCCTGCGATGCGAGCATTATTAGGGAATTGATATTCCACATAGCCTTTGGTGAACCATAATAAGTTTGCGCGCATTCGGTCTGGAGAGAGATAAGTGTCTGGGCTATCTAAAAATCCAACAATGCCAGATTCAGAGCACAAGCCACAAGGCGCCATCACGTCAAATTCAGAATACAAGCCAACAGGCATAGACACTTCAATGACATTATTTTGATTTTGCTTGGTATTACTGAAAGATAGGACGATTTCTTCATGGGCTGCGCGGCAGATTTTTTGGCTACCTTTACGGCCCTTTTGGCTTTCAGTGGTAATTAAGCCAACAGTTTCGAGAGAGTTGATATGGCTAGAAGTCGATGATTGCGGTAGTTCGAGCAGGTCGGCAATGTCATTAACATTCATCGGACCTTTTTCATGCAGCAAAGACAATATTGCCAAACGAGCTGGCGCCGCTAGGCTTTTTAGGACATCAGCGCCATCTTCAGGTGTTAGCAATAAGAACTTTTTACTCATCATCATCTCCACTTCAAGATGCCTTTATATCGAGTATTGTGATTCTTATCAAGTTTTAATTGGCTTCCTCATTTGGTTTGCCCAATGAGGAAGCCTAGTCTTTTGCTATGGAAGTGAGCCGTTATTGGTTAATTATAAAGGGCATGGAAAGGCACTAAGACCAGAGAAGGAAACAAGATTAGCGCAATCAGTAAGGCCAGTTGAGCCAATAAGAATGGCGCAATACCTTTAGTGACTGCTCCCATACTGGTGTTGCCAACGCTTGATATGGCGGCTAATACGGTGCCAACGGGTGGCGTCAGTAAGCCAATACTTAGATTAAGTACAAAGACAATACCAAAATAGACAGGGTCGATTCCTGCTGCGGTAACAACGGGCATCAGAACCGGCGTCAAAATCAAGATCACGGGAGCAAGGTCCATTGCCATGCCGATGACTAATACCAAGATATTGATAATGATCATTAGTGTGGTTGGGTCGTCTTTCCAGCGCTGAAGTAACTCAGACACGGCACCTGGGATATCCGCCATGGTGATCATCCAAGCCGCGATAGAAGAGGCCGCAACCAAGAACATAATGATGCTGGTTAGCGTAGCGCAGTTCACCAATACACTATAAAGACGCTTAGGAGTGAGTTCTCGATAAACGAATATTCCGATAAACAATGCATAAAAGGCTGCAACAGCCCCTGCTTCTGTAGGGGTGAATACACCAAAACGCAAACCGACAACAATAATGACAGGTAAGATGAGTGCCCATAGCGCATTCTTTAGAGCATGAAGGCGCTGGCTAAGGCTGGCTTTTTCGAGCAGTTCAATGTCTTCTTTACGGGTAACGTACCACCACACAAAAATCAGCAAAACCCCCATCATTAGACCCGGAGCTAAACCGGCAATGAAAAGCTGAGAGATGGAAACGCCACTGGTGACACCAAATAAAATCAAAGGAATGCTTGGTGGCAAAATAGGGGCAATAATGCCGCTGGAGGCAATAAGCCCACAAGAGCGGTTGTGGTCATAGCCCGCTTTAACCATGAGCGGAATCAATATAGCGCCAAGTGCCACAGTGTCCGCCACAGCAGAACCAGATAACGACGCAAAGAGTATTGCCGCCACAATGGTGACATAACCCATACCACCTTTTTTGTGGCCAAGCATGGTCATGCCTAAATCAATAATCCGGCGGGTAATACCGCCTGCATTCATTAATTCCCCTGCGAGTATGAAGAAGGGAATGGCCATTAAAGAAAAGTTATTACTGCCACTGACTAGGTTTTCCGCAATCAACTGACTGTTAAACATATCCATGTAAAACATCAGCGCCATACCTGTCATGATAAGCGCGAAGGCGATAGGCATACCGATAATAATGGCGCCAAATAACGCGCCAGCAAAAATGACCAGCTCCATTATGCTTCTCCTTCTTGGTGATTTTTGTTGTTGAGAGCGTCTTGTTGCTGTTCGTTTTCGATTAAGCGTCTAATGCCAAATAGAATAAACAAACTCATGCAAGCTCCCATAATGATTGCGCCTGCATAGAGCAACCAAAGTGGCATATTCGTGGCGGGGCCGAGAGTGTTCATATTGATTTTGACTAATTCCCAGCTACCATCGATGAGTAACCAGAGGGCATATAGCATTAAGGCCGCAGAAATAAGTTGCAGTGCGATTCTCAACCATGTGAACGGTATAAGCTTAATGAAAATATCGACGTTCAAATGTTGATTGAGCTTCATCGCACGAGTGGTGCCGAGAAAGATCATAAAGACGAATAGATAGCGCGACATTTCTTCCGACCATGTGATACCTGAATCGAATAAATAGCGCAGAATGACATTCGAGAAAACAAGGCAAGACATGGCGGTTAGACAACTCGCCATGCCGATTCCTAGCAGTAAGTCTACAGAGCGAGATAGCTTTTTCATCATGGGGATGCTCTTAATGGGTCAAACAGTATTCAAAATTTCGTATTTAAAAAGGGCGTCTCTATGGAATATAGGGACGCCCTTATTGAACTTATTTTTCGCCTAGTGCAATGATTTCTTCAACAATATCGCGAGCACCTGGATGAGTTTTGTAGAAGTTTTCATACGCAGATTGTTCTGCTTTTATTAACGCCGCATGGAAAGCTTGGTCTGGCACCGTGATTTTCACACCGTCTTGTTCAAGCTTCGCTTTGTTTTGTGCTTCCTGTTTGATCAACAAACTCCACTCTTGTTTCGCTGCGTTTTGCGCAGCTGTAGAAACGGCTTTTTGTTGCTCTTTGGTTAAGCCGTTCCAAGTGTTGTTGTTCATCAAATACAAATTTGGCGTGAAAACGTGATTCGTTTCAGTAATGTACTTCACAATTTCATACCACTTAGACGCGACGATATTTGGGTATGGGTTTTCAACGCCGTCCACAACGCCTTGCTCTAGAGCACTAAACACTTCGGAAATAGGCAAAGGTGTGATGTTCGCACCTAGGTTGTTACCGATTTCTAGCATGCTGGTAATGCCAGGAAAGCGTAGGCGAAGTCCTTTGAAGTCATCCATAGAGGAAATTTCACGGTTACTGGCAACAACGCGGAAACCTTGCACACCATAAGCAAGGAAATGCATGCCTGTATTGGTGTCCATATCATTCACTAATTTTTGACCGATCTCGCTGTTTAATACAGTTTGAGCGTGTTCGTAATTTTTGAACAAGAAGGGCAGTTGGATAATGCCTACGTTTTCTACTTCTTTGTCCATAATTGTGCCAAGGATAGCCATATTAATGGTGCCGCCTCGGACAGAGTTATAAAGCTTTTCTTCTGCACCCAATACACCATTGCTGAATACTTTTACTTTCAGTTCGCCATTACTAAGGCTTTCGACATCTTTTTTGAAGGTGTCTTTTAGAGCGACACTGTTTGGGTGAGTATCAGGAAAAAAGTTAGCAACCGTAATCATTTTTGCTGCAAAAGCCGCTGGCGTGACGGCAAGCGCTGATGTGATGGTTAGGGCCGCAAGGGTTTTTCGTGTGAACATAGTCTTCTCCTAAATACGCTTGAAGCGTAGATTGTTTTTATTGTGCTAAGAAAGATAGTGCTATTTATTGCTAATTAAGCAGCTTGCTATAGTGTACTTTTCGATGATTTCTGGCTTCGGTGAGAAACCTAATCCGAAAGTGTTTCCAAGGTCGTATGTCGCAGGGCATTCGTTGAGTGGGTGAAGAAAATCAGCCAATTCAATGAAAGGGATTTCTAATGACGTTTCAGGCATATTGGCAGCGATAAAGTGAGCCGTCGCTATCATGCCCGCACCATAGTAGAAACAATGTGGGACTACTTTTACATTGTGATGTTTGGCGCGATCACAGACATCGTACATGCCAGTGATGCCGCCTATCTTGCTGACGCTCGGCTGAGCGATATCAATAGCGCCCGCTTTAAATAACTGTTCAAACCCATCTGGGCCAGAGGCGTTTTCACCGGCAGAGATAGGCACACCAATTTTTCTAATGCTGGCAAGTTGCGCGGTGTCTTCAGGAGGCCAAACGGGTTCTTCTACCCAGCCTAAGTTAAGCGGTTTTAACTCGGTTACTTTGGCGGTAGCTTCAGCGAGATTCCAAGGGCAATTTACATCCACCATGAGTTCCACATCATCAGGTAAGGCGTGGCGAGCAGCCGCAACGGCGTCATAAGTGGTTTCGTGTAATTTTATTTTTTTGAAGCCCGCTTTGGCCGTGCGTAGGACGTTTTCACGGACTTTTTCAGGCTCATTGCCATAACTTACTAGGCTGGCGTAAAGGCTAATTTTACCGCTCTTGCCACCTAGAAATTGATGCAGAGGTTGTTTGGCTTGCTGTGCTTTAAGGTCCCAAATGGCAATGTCGATAGCGGATAGGGCGTAAAGCATAGGGCCAGAACTGCCGAAACTGTGTAATGCACGTTTGGCTGCGTAGAGGTGTTGTTCGTATTCTGCGATGTGTTTGCCAACAAACATAGGGGCAACAAGGTGTTCTAAAGCCGCGTAGGTAACGACATTTGAGGCGTGTCCGAATGCTTCGCCCCAGCCAATTAGCCCAGTATCGGTCTCCACTTCAACAAGAAGTGACTCCATCTTATCTATGTTAGGAGAGGCACCGTTGAACTTGTCTTCCTCTTTTACGGGAGCGATGTGTCGTACGCCAGCTGTAAACGGAATCGCGATGCGCCTAATTGTTATTTTTGTAATTTTCATGGCTAAGAAAATCTCTTTAGATCGAGTGTTATACGTTTGATGTAGTACATCATACAACTAACTTTATATTGGTCAAGAGGTACGATGACTATTTTTTTGGAGTGTTAATATGTCTTTTTGAGGCATTATCACGCTTTAATCCTGAGTTGTTGCGGAAATTGGGGCGTTAGCGCCTTGTACTTTTTTAACTTTCCGTATTTTTGTTATATGTTGTATGATGACTTTTCTAGTTGTTAGGAATGACCGAACGTGAAAAATGATCCTTTATTGTCCGCTATTTCGTCTAATGAACCTCATCGAGAAAACAAGCCACAACGGAATTTGGCGCAGAAATTGGTTCAAGAAATACTGCATAAAATTGAAAATAAGGTGTTAGTTCCGGGGGATAAATTGCCTAAAGAGGCTGACATCATGCAAGAGCATGGCGTCAGCCGAACCGTTGTACGAGAAGCCTTGCAACGACTTCAGGCATCAGGAAATGTAGAAACCAGACACGGCATAGGCACCTTTGTTTTAAATAACAAAGGCCAAGGGCCGATGGATTTGTCATTTGATTATGTCAATGATGCAGTGGAAATCTTGGAGCTGCGCATTGGTTTGGAAGTGGAAATCGCTGGTTTAGCCGCCTTACGACGTACAGAAGAGCAGCTGGTGGAAATCCGCAAAGCCTTGGATGCATTGCGAGCTATCGACAGAAATGGCCATGTATCAGACGCAGGATCAGCGGATTTTAATTTCCATTTATTAATCGCAAAGTCGGCAGGCAATCATTACTTTGTCGATATCATGCAACACATGGAAAACAGTTTAGTACCACGAAAGCGTATTGATGTGTCTCATGTGAACCATGAACACGAAGAAGTGTATGCAGCGATAGAGCGAGGAGATTCTTACGCTGCGCGGGCAGCAATGCGCTTGCACCTGACCAACAGCAGAGAGCGCTTTTTGAAACTGGCAAGAAAGTGATTACCCAGTGTAGGTAATCACTTTACTTGTACGCTATCAGTCATTTACTAGCATTACGCCAATGGCCCACCAATAATAGTGTTACGCAACCCAGCGATAATATTCTCGCCTGTTTCGTGTCTTAGTTCATCATACCAAGCTTGGGTTTCTTGCATGTCTTTGCCATGGGTAACATCACAGCGTTTGCGAGCTTTTAGCACAAGATCTTTAACGCGAAAACGGCGTTCTTCTTCGTATTGCTGCAAAGCGGCAAGAACACCCGCAACCGTTTTCCCTTTCATTCCAAATTGATCTGCAAAACACTGTCCTAGAACAACAGCGTCTTCTAGTGCGGAGCAACCGCCTTGGCCAATGTCTGGTGTTGTGCTGTGAGCAGCGTCACCCAGTAGCGCAATATTGCCTTTCACCAAAGTATCGAATGGCTCGATATCATGGATTTCGATACGGTTAGTGGTTTCTGGATTAATCGCTGCAATCAGTTTTTGAACGGGTTCCGCCCAACCAGCAAAGTAGCGGGTGAGATCCGCCACCACAGTGCTTCTGTCTTCTGCTAGGCCTTTTGGTAATGGCACATCAAAAAAGAAGTAAAAGCGATCATTCGCGATGGGCATGATGGAAACACGTTTGCCTTCGCCAACAAAAGTGGTCCATTGGTCGGCAGGAGCAATGTTCTCATCTATTTCTACTAAGCCATTCCAGTTTACATAATCGGCGTAACGGCGCTCGGTTTGATAGCCAATCACGTCAGCGCGCACCACGGAATGCGTACCGTCGGCGGCAATCATGAAGCCGCCTGTTGCGCTGGTGCCATCGGTAAAATACGCAGTGACGGCCGTGTCGCTTTGTTCGACTTTTTCAATGCGCTTGCCAAATTGAACTTTATCGCGCCCCCACCAGTCGATCATTTGGCTTTGTAAGTCCGCTCGCGAAACAGGACAAGGGCGTTCGCCAACCGCATCAACCAGGGGCGCAAGGCTGAATTGTGTCATCACGCTTCCAGTTAAACCGTCGTGATACGCCATGTTGTGCATCGGGCCACCGAGTTCGTCCATAATGCTGCCCATGCCTAAATGGTTCATGCATTTCACGCCGTTAGACCAAATAGAAAGTGCTGCTCCCACGGGTTTGATTTCTTTCACCGCTTCAAAAATATCGCATTCGATGCCTTGTTGCTTTAGCGCTGCTGCTGCTGACATTCCGCCGATACCTGCGCCTATCACGAGTGCTTTCATAGGATTTTCCTCAAATTCTTAATAGCGAATAAGGAAGAGCATTCGCAATAAATATGCCATGAAACAAATGAACCTATATTTTTATATGTGAAACCTTTGTTTTAGAGGGATTGGTAATCTTTGGGTGTGGGTCAAAGAAGAAATAGGCGAGTTTTCTTCTTTGACCGATAGGGCAGGAAGTGGACTATCTTGGTGCGGAATTAGTGCTTTTTGCTCTATTCTGGCTCGCTTAGTCTGGGCTCTAAATACGAAAAACTAGCTACCACGATACGTGCTGTAAGAATAAGGCGAGACAAGCAGTGGAATATGATAATGGGCGTTTTCATCGCTGATACCGAACCGAATTACCACGGTATTTAAAAAGCTTGGACCGTCTTGTTTACTGTCTTGGTTGGTGCCATCGGCAAAGTATTCATCAATAGCGTATTCCAGTTCATACACGCCCACAGAGAAGCTGTCAGCTTGCAACAAAGGCTGATCACAGCGTCCATCACTATTGGACACAGTGCTATGAATCAGCTGTCGCTGATCTTCTGACATGCGTTGATAAAGACGAATTTTAACGCCTGCGGCGGCAATGCCTTTTGTTGTGTCTAGTATATGAGTCGTTAGATATCCCATTGTTTGTCCTTAGCTGCTATTTTTAAAAGTGTGGCTTACCTTGCCTGTTTCTTGCAAGTAGAGCCTTTAATAAGTGAAATGGAATTGAAAATATTGTTTCATAGTAGTCAATATTTGTGCCATATGTTCCTATGGTACGCATTTTTGTCATTCATAGAGATGTTCTTAGATAAAAATTGGAGATTGGAGTCCTATTATGCACGACCCGTTAGCTGCGATTAGTCAAATGGAAGAAGCGGATTTTATCGCGTTATTCAGCAATATTTATGAGCATTCGACTTGGGTAGCAGAAGAATTGTGGCGACAGAAAGTTGCGCATCCTGCCGAATATTTTGACAGTATCGACAAAGTGAAAGAGGCCATGGCTGACATCGTGGAGCAAAGCACAGACGAGCAGAAACTGCTGTTGTTGCGTGCTCATCCTGACTTGGCTGGCAAAGCGGCTATAGCGGGAGAATTAACGGATGCTTCTACATCAGAGCAAGCCGGAGCAGGGTTGGATCAATGTTCAGAAGAAGAACTTGCGTACTTTCTACAGCTGAACGATACCTATCGAGCGAAGTTTGGTTTTCCCTTCATCATGGCCGTGAAAGGCGCGACCAAAGAGCAGATACTTGCAGGCTTTGAAGCCAGAACGCCCAATGACTGGCAAACTGAGTTTGACCGAGCCATGAGCGAAGTACATAAAATTGCAGGGTTCAGATTGGCGGATTTGTGAAATTGCGCCTACCGATTCATATAAAAACCGCCATCGATGGTTAAGCATCGGTGGCGGTTTTTTTGTTAGCGAGTAGTGAAAATCGAAGGCTTATTTATCGACAAAGTTTGCCTGAATGCGTTGCGTCAAAAAGTCTGCTGCGCTGATAGGTTGGTAGCGTTTTGCTGGGCCTTGGATGATCTGTGTTTTGTTGGCTTGGCAGAAGAAGGCAATGGAATGACGGCTGCCGCAGTATTCATCGATTCGTGGCTGACGCACCCTGTGCAGGTTGGATTTAAGTTGGTCGTCACTCCAGCGCATGAGCATATCGCCGATGTTGCAAGTGATCACGCCGCCAAGGGGCGGAATGCTTGTCCAGCGTTGGGTTTCTGCTTCCGCACCTGGGCAAACCTGTAAACCGCCGTGTCCTTCGTGTTGGAACAATAAAGTCAAACAATCGAAATCCGTATGGGCACCAGCACGCCAGATATTACCTTGCTCGGTGACGCCTTCAGTGGCGTAATAATGCAACAAGCGCAAGGTGCTTTGATAGTCTGGCTGACGTGGGTCGTGTGCTTTGCTAAAGAAGTCTCGATCAAAGCCGAGCTTGTCCGCAAAGCAAGACAACACCTTCATGCCGACTTCCCAGCATTGTTTTTCAAAACGTAGCGTATTGGCTTGAAAGTTTGGCAACTCGTCTTCAGAAGGCCACAAATTGTCCATGTGGTATTGGGTAATCTGATAAGACTCTTTTTGGTCCTTAGTGCCAGTAGAAGGGCGGATCTGGCTGCGACTTTCCCAGCCGGCGTTGACACTTTTTGGTCTTGGGTATTTGCTTTTAATACTTTCAGGAAGGTTAAAAAAACGCTCGGACTCTTTGAAGGCGGCTTTTATTTCTTCAGGATCGATACCGTGGTTGCTTAATTGGAAGAAACCGATTTCGGTTGCGGCAAGCCAAAGTTGCTCGGTGATTTCTTCTCGACGATTTTCAAAATCGCTCATGTCGATGATGCGAATTTCTCTATCGTTGGTGTCTTCTCCTGCGCCACCAAAGGTGGTTTCGCGTTGTAGTTCTTCAAGTGAATATGCATTCGTCATGGTTTTCTCCCATTCTCCTAGGTTTAAAATGACTAGGCGCTTCTGCCTAGTGGAAAATGGAGCAATGACCGAACGTACTCTACTCTTACTCTTTTTATAGAGTGACAGAGTAATAGAGCGCGTCTGACTGCTTCTACTCCGATTATTTCGTGTTACCAAACACCCTCATGCAATTTTGCGGCCTCTTCTTCAAGACAAGGCCCAATGACTTCCACTTTTCGTTGTCCCGATTCAAATACGGTACGACAAGGTAAAGCCAAAGTCGGGTTTTCTGGGTGGTTGCCAGTGATTTGCTTTAAGCGGTCTTCGCTCAATCCATACACAAGGCGTCCTAATCCTGCCCAATAAGCGGAACCTGCGCACATGGCACAAGGCTCAGCGGAAACATACATGGTGCACTTTGCCATAAAGTCTGGACGATACGCCTTGCTGGCGCGTGTCATTAACTTGCGCTCGGCGTGGCCTGTCATATCGAAGTCGGGCAAGTAGCCGTTCACTTGGGTCATCAGTACATTGTCTTCGCCGTCGACTAAGATCGCCGCAAACGGGTGAATGCCTTGTTGTTTGGCCTCATCCGCTAGGGCAAAGCTTTGGCGTAAAAAACCTGTGTCTTTGGTATTTAATGTCATAACTTACTTCTTCTTAGGAAGGCTCCACGGAAACAACCACGCCTGAATCCACTGAATCGATTTAAACAGTAACAAACTGATGACCGATAAGAAGATCAGCCCAGCAAAGGCTTGCGGGATTTTAAAGAAAGAAGTGGAGAACTGAATGAAATAGCCCAAACCTTCTTCAGCTGCGACGAATTCCGCCACCACGGCACCAATAATCGCTAACGTGATCGACACTCGAAGGCCACTGAAAATGTGTGGAATCGCATAAGGAATGCGAATCTGCCAGGTTTCACGATAACGTGGCGCACGCAAAGATTGGCTGAGTTCAATCATTTCTGGTGGTGTTTCCAGCATGCCCGTCGTCGTTGATACCACAAGCGGGAAGAAGGTAATCAGGCAAGTGATCAACACGCGAGATGGATCGTCAGTGCCAAGCAACACGATGATCAAAGGCGCAACGGCGACCACAGGGGTCGACTGAATCACGATCAAAGCTGGATACAGTACTCGGTTCATCAATTCAGAGCGCATCATGCCAATGGATAAGGGAAGGGCAATGAGGATAGACAGAGCAAAGCCCATCAAAGCCACACGTAATGTTGCCCAAAGGTGTGTCAACCAGCGGGAAAATTCCACATCAAAGAAGGCAATAAAAATCGCTGATGGTGAAGGCAAAATGTAATTTGGCACATTGCCAAATCGACAGATTAGCTCCCATAACAGCACGAGGCCGATAAAGAATAGCCCCGGTGCGAAGCGATTGGCTTGCTGGCCGAGCCAAGTTTTAGGCTGGTACGTTGGGTTCATAAATATAGCCTCTGATTAAATCGGTTAGCTCAGCAAAGCGAGGGGAGTTAATGGTTTGTGAAGAGCGTGGGCGAGGTAAATCTACCTCGATCAAATCCAACACAGTACCGGGGCGTTTGCTCATCACTAAAATACGATCTGATAACAACACAGCTTCACTAATGGAGTGGGTGATAAACAACACGGTCTTTGGGTTTTTTTTCCAAATATCGAGCAGGTCGAAACCGATTTGCTCACGCGTTAACGCATCCAATGCCGAAAAAGGTTCATCCATCAATAGAATGTCTGGGTTCAGAAGTAGTGCTCGCACAATGCCAACACGTTGCTGCATGCCGCCAGATAATTCGTCTG
Organism: Marinomonas sp. FW-1; assembly: GCF_005222245.1. Taxonomy (NCBI): domain Bacteria; kingdom Pseudomonadati; phylum Pseudomonadota; class Gammaproteobacteria; order Oceanospirillales; family Oceanospirillaceae; genus Marinomonas; species Marinomonas sp. FW-1. Next base: position 1,520,550 of record NZ_CP025987.1, read on the forward strand.
GCATCTTGTCTGCAAACTGAGTCAGACCAGCCATTTCTAATAGTTCGTTGGCACGCTTTTCATCACTAGGGGAATAACTGCCGTATTTGTGTTTCAGTGGAAACAGCACATTTTTGCGTACCGTTAGCCAAGGCAACAAATTGGCTTTTTGAAACACAATGCCCACGTCGTCACGAGGTTCGGTAACGGGACGGTTAAAGACAGAGACTTCGCCATGAGACGGGATCAGCAAGCCCGCCACCATGCGCAAGAGAGTGGATTTACCACAACCAGATGGCCCAACGACCGCCACAAATTCGTGGCGGTGTATATCGAGATCTATGTCTTGCACAACCATGGGTGCTTCTGGGCGTGGGTCAAATTTATGACTCACTTTTTTCATGCTCACGTAGGCGGATTTATTGCTATCCGTCATCTTATTATCTTCCATACCGTTACTCCGGCTTAAAGCTGTTGTTTACGGCACTTTTTGGGTCGATTGCATCCACAGAGACGCCATTGGCTTGTGCTACGTATTCCCATGTTTTTTGAATGCGTTCGTCGGTGAAGTTACCAAAGCCGTCTTGTGTTGTGACGTCGTTGTAGACCAAGTTATAAATGCTCTTAATTTGTGCGGAAACAATGTTGGCGTCGACTTCTGGCACCATTTTGTGTAGATCCACGCCCGCTTGGTCTGGGTTGGCGTAAGTAAACTCAATGGATTTTGCGAAGGCTTTGATGAAACGTTTGGCGACATCTGGACGCTCTTCTAAAAAGCGTTCAGAAGCTAGAAGAGAGGAACTATAAAGTGACAAACCAGAATTTGACCAAGGCATTTCGATCAGCTCTTTGCCTGCGCCTTTCGCTTGCGACTCATAAAGCGCGGTGTTGGTGACCCAAGCAATAATGGCATCTGTGCTGCCGGTGATCATCATTGGTGCTAGAGCACCCGGATCGGATTTTACTAATTTAATATCGTCTTCGCTCAGGCCATTTTGTTCTAACACCAATGGCAAGAAAGCATTGGATGAGGTGAAGGGTGACGTTGCGACTTTTTTGCCTTTCAAATCTTTGATCGATTTAATGCCGCTGCTTTTTAAGACGAAAAATGCGTGTGGTGCTTGTGTGAAGTAGGGATAAACCGCTACAACAGGCACATCGTCCTGAGCTTTTGCGGCCATCAAGGCGCCAATATCGGAACTACCAATATCAGACTGGCCTGTTGCCATCTTAGTTAACGCATCGGTGGAACCGCGACCACTGGCGATCTTGACCTCTAAATCTTCGTCAGCAAAGAAACCTTGTTGGATACCTACATAAACGGGCGCTTTATCGCCACCTGGTAACCAGTCTAATTGAAATGTAACCTGATCTGCCGCCATGGCAGATGTGGCTGAGATGAGACTGGCTAAAAGAGAGAATCGAATTGCTGTTTTCTTTGCCGCTTTCATAAACATACTCCATACAATTAATAGGTATTAAAGACCCGCTTGTTTCATATGTTTTATATTTAGCAACATTTGTTCCATGTTTAAGTGGAACTAGAAATATTTCTTTAAGTATTTGAATTTAATAATAAAAAGTAAAGTGAAAGACTTTTGGTGATAAGACAGAAAAGTATTCGAATAGAGGTAATGAAACAAAATGGTGCGATATCAACCAGCCCGAGAAGCGAGTTTTTTATAAACCGCGTCTTTGTCTCGTTTTCCAATTGCCAGCACATAAACGACGACTTCATCGTCTATGACTTCATAAGCTAGGCGGTAGCCTGAGGTTCTTAGTTTTATTTTGTAGACGTAATCATAACCACGTAGTTTTGAGGCTGGAACATGCGGGTTGTCTAGTCGCTCTGCTAACTTCTTTTTAAATTGTGTTTGGATTTGTGGTGCTAATTTGCGCCATTCTTTTAGAGCTGCAGGAAGAAATTTTAATTTATAAGTCATCTAAACTCACTTCGATGGCTTTGGATAAATCAGTACGGCGAGCCTCAACTAGTTTTGCTAGTTCAATATCATCGACCATCTCCATCAAAAGCTCATAGGCCTCAGCAGGGACGAGGTAAGCCGCTGGCTTATTGTGGTTTAAAATGGCTATAGCAGAGCCATCAGATTCGTTAAGTAAAGCCGTTGGGTTTTTCTTTAATTCAGAAATACTGGCTGTGTAATTGGCTAAGATTTGTCTCATGGGAACCTCAATTAAGCACTAAATTTAGGTCTTATTTTAGACCTAAATTTTAAGTAGTGCTATATATATTTATCTTTTATGCTTAATTCGGAGTGCGTACTAAGACGGTTCTATCATCATGAAGTGCGTGTCAGCTTGTGCGACAGGGCAGTGATCAACCCCTTTTGGCATGACGTACATATCGCCTTGCTCAAGGATAATGTCACTGGATGATTTGAGCCTTAATGTCAGTTGGCCTTTGAAGACGATGATAATTTTTTCTTCGTCTTCATGTTTGTGCCAGCCTAATTCTCCTGTCCCTTTTAAAATTCGTACCGATTGCCCATTAGACTCGGCAATGATTTTTGGTGCCCATTCTTCGTTTAGAGATACAAATTCTTCATTAATGTTAATCTTGTCCATATTGGTAACCTTACTGTCCTTTATCAAACTGCATTAATGATAATAAAACTCATTTGCGATTGTCGATAGGGTTAATACTTTTAATTGCAAAATGGATTGTTTAAGGAACAGTATTAGTTTTAAATCAAAACTTTGTACGATTGGTCAGGTTTTTGCATTTAAGCTATTATTAATGACACTATTCTAAATAAGGAGAGCGCTTTGCAATTTATACTAAACGATGAGCTCATCGACGATAACACGCTCCCTAGCGACTTTACCGCTTTGCGTTACTTAAGAGAAAAACGTGGATTAACTGGTACGAAGGAAGGTTGTGCCTCTGGAGATTGTGGTGCATGCACGCTTCTTGTTGGTGCATTAGAAAACGGCGAATTGACCTATTCAACGCTCAACTCATGCATTACGCCAGTTCAATCTTTATCGGGTAAGCATGTGGTCTCGGTAGAGTATTTATCCAAGGTGGATGAATTGCATCCTGCTCAACAGGCCATGGTGGAATCTCATGGTTCTCAGTGTGGTTTTTGTACGCCGGGATTTGTATTGTCCTTGGCGGGGTTATACGAAAACAAACAGAACGCTGACCAGCCAATTGATCGTGAAGCCGTTTGCGATGCGATTTCTGGCAACTTATGTCGTTGTACTGGCTATCGCCCAATCATCGATGCTGGCTTGTCTATGATCAAGGTTCAAGAATCTAAAGAGACGCCTTTTATTGAGTTAATGAGTAAAAACGAAGGCATTAAGGCGTTACTTGAAAACCTACAAACGCAAACGAATGACAGCAGCAACTACGTACAACCAAACAATTTAGAGCAACTGGCTCAGGCATTAACTTCGTATCCAGACGCAACCTTGATCGCTGGTGGCACGGACTTGATGCTAGAAAACACTCAGCGTTACCGCGATTTTGATACTCTCATCGACGTATCTAACGTGGCGGAACTTAAGCAGTTGGATATTGGTGCCGTGACACTGACAATCGGTGCGTCGGTGACTTACAGTGAATTGGAAGATTTCAGCAAGATACTTTATCCGCAAATTTATGGCTTATTGAGCCGAATAGCCTCTCGACAAATTCGTAACCGTGGCACGATTGGCGGCAACGTGGCGAACGCATCGCCCATTGCTGATTTACCGCCATTGCTATTGGCGTTTGATGCCGATATTCAATTATTGAAAACAGACGGCAGTACTAGAACGGTAAACATCAATGACTTTTACCAAGGCTACAAACAAACTCAACTAGCCGACGATGAAATGATCGCATCCTTTGATGTGCCGCTGGACAAACTGTCGCAATTTCATCGCTTTTATAAAGTATCGAAACGCATGGAAGACGATATTTCCAGCGTTATGTTAGCGGTTCGATTTAGCGTTGATAATGGCAAAGTAAGCGACGTACGCTTTGCATTTGGTGGCATGGCCGCCACCCCAATTCGTGGTAAAAAAGCAGAAGCCGCATTAATCGGCAAAGCCATTAATGACGAGCAAGCCTTAAACCAAGCCATAGAAGCGTTACGCAGTGAATTAACGCCAATGAGCGACATGCGAGCCAGCGCAAAATACCGTTTGGATATTGCCTGTAATCTGATTCACAAAGCCTGGTTGGAATTAAACGGCACCGAGGTGGTGACCTTCTCAGGTCACGCTGTTAGCGATTCCATTTTATCGACTGGTTCGGAGGCAAGCACTCATGCGTAAACTGCCACAAGATTTTACTTTAGACAAAAAAGACATCGGCAAAAATGGTTTTTTGCCTGTCCATGAATCGGCGATTAAACACGTAACAGGCCAAGCTGTTTACATTGACGACATGCCGGAATGGCCAAATGAATTGCATGTGGCAACGGGGTTATCGACCGAAGCCCACGCGGATATTGTGTCGATCAACTTGGACAAAGTTCGTGCTTACCCAGGTGTGGTCGATGTGATCGTGCAAGCGGATATTCCTGGTGAAGTGGATGTGTCGCCTGTATTGAGCGGTGATTTGCTATTGGCGGGTGATTTCGTTCACTTCATAGGGCAAGCCATTTTTGCGGTCGCAGCCACCAGTTTGCGTGCGGCAAAACAAGCCGTTGCCTTGGCGGAGATAGAGTACAAACCGCGAGAAGCAACTTTACATCCTCGTCAATCGTTAGAACGTCAAGAGTTCGTTTTGCCGACTCACACCATTAGCTGTGGCGACGCCAAAGGGGCATTAGAAGCCGCGCCAAATAAACTGAAATCCGATTTGTACATCAAAGGCCAGGAACATTTTTATCTGGAAGGCCAGATCAGTGTGGCAACCCCAAATGAAGACGGCGGCGTACAAGTATTTGCTTCCTCTCAGCATCCAGCGGAAGTACAAAAGCTGGTGGCGCGTGTGCTTGGCTTGCCAGTGGCTCAAGTATTGGTTGAAGTACGTCGTATGGGCGGTGGCTTTGGTGGTAAAGAATCGCAAGCGGCGGTGCTGAGCTGTATGGCAGCGGTGCTTGCGGTACGAAATCGTTGCCCAGTTAAGTATCGTATGCCGCGCCAAGACGACATGGTGCAAACCGGTAAGCGTCACGACTTCTGGAACAGCTACGAAGTGGGCTTTTCTGACGCGGGTGAGATCCTTGCAGCAGAGTACGACATGGTGGGCAAATGTGGCTGTACCGCCGATTTGTCTGACGGCGTTGTTGACCGCGCCATGTTCCACGCAGACAACGCTTATTTCCTACCGAATGCTCGCATCAGTGGCTATCGTGGGAAAACCCACACAGTGTCCAATACCGCGTTTCGTGGCTTTGGTGGGCCTAAAGGCGTTCTGTTGGCAGAAAACGTGATCGAAGAAATCGCCTGTGCAGTCGGTAAAGATGCCTTAGATATTCGTAAGTTAAATTGTTATAAAACCGGTAAAGACACCACGCCATATGGACAAAAAGTCGATGACGATGTGTTGCTTACACTGATAGAAGAGCTCGAAACCAGCTCAGATTATCGCGCTCGTCGTGAAGCGATTAAGGCTTTCAACAAGAAGAACTCTTTCTTGAAAAAAGGCCTCGCGCTCACACCTGTGAAATTTGGTATTTCCTTTACCTCGAAACACTTAAACCAAGGTGGTGCCTTGCTGCATATCTACACCGACGGCAGTGTGCACGTGAGCCATGGCGGAACGGAAATGGGGCAGGGGCTTTACACCAAGGTGGCGCAAATTGTTGCCAAGGCTTTTGGTATTGACTATCAGCGCGTCAATGTAGGTTCTACTCGTACTGACAAAGTGCCAAACGCGTCACCAACCGCCGCATCAGCAGGAACAGATTTGAATGGCATGGCGGCGTTGGATGCAGCGATGACGATCAAAGGTCGCTTGCAAGAATTCGCCATGGAACACTTTGCTATTGCTGCCGATGAATTTGCTATTGAAGACGATCAAGTCATCCTAGGCAGCGAGACCATGGGCTTTCCTGAGTTCATTAAACTGGCGTACATGAATCGCGTGTCTTTATCGTCTACAGGTTTTTATAAAACACCGAAGATAGGTTACGACCGCAAAGCGGCCAAAGGTCGTCCATTTTTATACTACGCCAATGGCGCTGCTGTGGCGGAAGTGATTGTCGATACCTTTACGGGTGAATACAAGGTGACTCAAGTGGATATCCTCCACGATGTTGGCGATTCGATAAACGCAGATTTGGATATAGGGCAGATTGAAGGCGCGTTTGTGCAAGGCATGGGCTGGCTCACGTCAGAAGAGCTAAGCTGGGATGAAAAAGGTCGCATCACCACCAACAGCCCGGCGAATTACAAAATTCCTACCTCGGCGGACATTCCAGAGAAGTTCAACGTTAAACTGTTTGATCGACCCAATAGCGAAGAATCCGTCTATCGTTCTAAAGCCGTAGGCGAACCGCCGCTCATGCTGGGGATTTCCGTTTGGTGTGCACTAAAAGACGCCTGCGCTGCCGTGGCAGACCATAAAATCTCACCGCCATTGGCTGTGCCTGCCACGCCAGAAGCGGTGTATTACGCCATGCAAGCGGCGCAAAATCATAAAGCGGATGAGGAAGTCAGTCTATGATGTCCTCTATGAGTTGGGTTCAGGCTTTGCAAGAGGTGGAAAAAGCAGGGCAAGCTTGGGTGATCGCTACCGTGATCGGCACCCAAGGTTCTGCGCCTCGGGAATCATCGAGCAAGATGATCATCACCGAGTCGCACAGCTTCGACACCATCGGCGGTGGACAGCTGGAATACGCTGTCTGCCAAAAAGCCCGCGCCATGTTGCAAGATGCGGCATCGCCTTCGCATCTTTTGGAAAACTTTCCCCTCGCCGCTAAAACCAATCAATGTTGCGGCGGCACGGTCAGCGTGCTGCTGGAGTATTTCCCAGAACCCGCCACAAAGATCACCATCTTTGGTATGGGGCACGTGGCGACGACTTTGGTCAATGTTCTGGGCAACATGCAGGCGAAAATCTCATGGGTCGACAGCCGCGAGAACTTGGCTCAAGACCATAACCTCAAAGGCTTGCCAAGCAACGTCACGCCGTTTTTGTATGAATCCATGTTGGAACACATCGACCACATGAGCCATAACGAAATCGCCTTGGTCATGACCCACGACCACGCCTTGGACTACCAACTTGTGGAAGCCTTGCTGGATCGCAAAGACTGCCGATTCATCGGCTTAATCGGCTCGAAAACCAAAGCGCTTCGCTTCAAAAAACGCCTCGTTAGCGCCTCCTTCAGCCAAGCAGAAATCGACTCCGTCCACTGCCCAGTGGGACTAAACGAAATCGCAGGCAAGAAACCCTTCGAAATCGCCATATCCATCGCAGGGCAAATCATCCAAATCACCCAAACACAAACGTCAGCGAAAAAGGGCAGTGGACTGACTTGGAAAGAAATCAACAACGCTTTAAGTGAAGAGACGGCTCACATCTAGGTCGTTTGGTAGCAGGAGCAAGGCAAACACCACCGCTCGACACTGTCGTTTGACCTCGCTCTTGGCGTCCGCCTTACTCCGCATCAACCTTGTAAGTTGTTGATTTAACTTTTTTTGTAGGTCGCGGCTTTAGCCCGACAACGTAATTATTCCCTCCCCTTATGTCTTCCAAGGGGAGGGCTAGGATGGGGTTATTACTTTGGCTCTTCAGGGCTTTGCCCCTGACTTCTCGAGATGCGAGCAAGCTAAACACCACCGCTCGACACTGTCGTTTGACCTCGCTCTTGGCGTTCGCCTTACTCCGCATCAACCTTGTAAGTTGTTGATTTAACTTTTTTTGTAGGTCGCGGCTTTAGCCCGACAACGTAATTATTCCCTCCCCTTATGTCTTCCAAGGGGAGGGCTAGGGTGGGGTTATTACTTTGGCTCTTCAGGGCTTTGCCCCCGTCTTCCAAATGCGAGCCCTATGTTTATTGACCATACCTGTTAACGGGTGCTATTAATAGCACTCGATTGCTTGCTAGGAAGTCACTATGCAGATTAAATTTTCTGAGGATGTTATTCCTCTATCAGACCTAAAGATCAATCCCGGAAAGGTAGTGGGTCGAACGCAGGAAACGCATCGCCCAATTCTACTTACTAGCCGTGGCCGCGGCGTAGCGGTGGTTCAGGGGCTCGAAGATTATGAGAAAACCGCAGAGGAATTGCGGTTTGTAAAAGCGGTGGCGCAGGGACTAATGGATGCTCGCGAAGGCAACACCGTATCCTTGGAGGACGCCAAGAAAACCTTGGGAATCAAGTAAATGGAATTACGCATCGTACAGTCTGCTCTTGAGGATTTACAAGCTATTCAGGAGTATTACCGAGAACAAGATGTGCCGCATATCGGTGATGACTTCGTCGCTGCTATCTTGAAACATTGCGAAATGCTTCAAATTTACCCAGATATAGGACGAATTGTTCCTGAATTCAACATGGATCACATTCGTGAATTGATTCACGCGCCATTTCGGGTTGTCTACCTCAGACAAGCCAAAGAGATTGTTCTAATACGCGTCTGGCGAAGTGAGAGACAGCTTGAATTAACAGAGAATGAGGCCTAAGCAAACGCCACAACTCAACTTGACTGCTTTAGATGGCCGTTTGACCTCGCTCTTGGCGTCCGCCTTGCTCCCATAATCTCTCCAGTATAAAACGAGATCACTCGAAATTTTTCGATTTTGATGTTTTAACGTTATAACGCTACATTGTTAAAACCCCTGAAGAATCGTCGAGGTGTAACATGAGTAATTTATCAAAACGTTCAACCGTTTACTTTGAGCCTGCTATCCATCAAGCGCTAAAAATGCGAGTGGCATCATCAGATGTTTCTATTTCAGAACTAATTGATGAAGCAGTTCGTTTGCTTATGAGAGAAGATCAAGAAGACCTTGCTGCCATATCAGAACGAGTGAATGAGCCAGAAGTGACTTATGAAGTTTTTCTAAACGAGCTGAAAGCGAATGGCAAAATATAAGATTACTTTCAAAAAGTCGGTCAGCAAAGATTTTAAGAATATCCCTAAAAAAGACGTCCCCCAAAATATTTCAAAAAATTGAAAGTCTAGCTGATAACCCAAGAGCAGAAGGCTGCATCAAGCTATCTGGTTTAGATACTTGTCGCGTAAGGCAAGGTTTATATCGCATCATTTATCAGATAAGAGATGACGTATTGATCATAAACGTGATTAAAGGTGCACATAGATCTTCTGTATATAAAAATAATTAGTCTTACCCTTTACGTTAGCCTTGCCCCAAAATACCCACTATCTTCAATCGAAGAGCACGATTAGCGAAGTAGCTTTTTTAAGGAAATGCTATTGTTCTAATGAATAACTGATTCAAGCTACGGACAAGTTTCTTCCCTTTTCTTCAAGGGGAAGACGGAAGTTGGGGTTCTTTTGCGCTTCGGAGCTTTAACACTGCCTTGTCTGATAAGTAATCAAAAACTACGAGCTTTTACTGGTGGCTGGTTTGCAAGTCTTTTAGTATCAATGGGTAAAGAGAATAACGCACAACTGTATTAATATAATGTTGGATACCTAAAGGAGCAAAGATGTCCCTCATCGCTAACACACCTAACCCGCCATATTACGCGGTAATTTTTACATCTCACCGTACTGAAGTTGATAGCGGTTATGGTCAAATGGCAGACCGAATGGTCGAACTAGCTTCAAAGCAACCAGGGTTTTTAGGCATAGAATCGGCACGAGAGGACGTTGGAATTACTGTTTCATATTGGTCTGATCTCGAGTCCATCAGGCAGTGGAAAGCACATGCAGAGCATCAACAAGCCCAAAAGCTTGGCCATGAAAAATGGTATTCATCATTTAAAACTCGCATATCAAAGGTAGAGCGCGACTACGGTATTTAGCAAACCAATTAATCCCATCTTAATACACTGCGCTTTTTTCCGCATGCAAAGACGTTTTGGATCACAGCGACGTTGTTAGAAAGTAGGGCAAGCAAAACTAGTAACTTATTTGCAACGCCAGGCATTTTTAATATGCGTTGTGATTAAATATTCAGCGGTATCAGTATTGCGTTGTTCATTACTCAAGTGAGCATTATGTGATTGGAGGAAAAATGCAGTATATCGAAGTCAAAAGCAGTCAGATTCCGCTGGATTTACTGCTTGAAGCCGATCCTTCTGAAGCAAGTATTTCATCATATTTATTGGGCTCATGGTGTTTTGCTGCAATAGATAATGGGCGTGTTCTAGCGGCTTGCACAGTAAAACCTCACACTAGCAGTGTTGCTGAGATATTCAATATATCTGTGTATCCAGAGTTCCAAGGTCAAGGCTTTGGCTCCGCATTGCTAAAGTCAATTCTATTGCAGTTATCAAGTAAGGGGATCAATCGTGTTGAACTTGGTACTGGCACATTTGGCTATCAACTGACATATTATCAACGCCTTGGCTTTCGAGTCGATTCAGTCATCAAAGATCACTTTTTGCTAAATTACCCTGAGCCAATCTTTGAAAATGGTATTCAACACAAAGACATGCTGAGATTGTACATACAACTTTAGTGCGCACATAACAGGATAATGAGGGAGCGAGTAAAATTAAAAGACATATGCTAGCGAAAAATAACTATTAGAGTCGAAAGGTGTTTTAATTTTACTCTGACCCTTTTAGCAAATATACAGTTTATTTTTATGATTACCAATTATTGGCACGATTTGTCTAAAAAATAATCATAACTTTGCCTGTTTGTACTGGCAGCAATCCAGAAAGACCTTTAGTATCAATGGATAAGAATATTGGCAGACGAAATAACGCGCAGTGGATAAATGAAAAAACACGCATGCTCGTTTTTCCAGTTTTGACTTTTTTGGATATCAGTTAAAAAGTATTATTATTCAGAAAGTTAAAATGGTTTTAAGTGAATTTAAAAATGTGTAAACGCGCAAGCGGACTATTAAAATAATGAAATGGACACCCCCTTCTATACTGAGTAGGTCAGTTTAAAAGGAGGACGTTATGGATACGATTCATACAGTTGGTATTGATTTAGCCAAATCAGTTTTTCAGATATGCGCTTTTAATCGAGCTGGAAAAAAACTGTTTAATAAAATGCTACGTCGCAATCAACTTCTTCGTTTCTTAATCAATATAGAGCCATGTTTGATAGGAATGGAGGCGTGCGGTAGCTCCCATTATTGGGCTAGAGAGATAAGTAAACTAGGCCATACTGTGAAGTTGATGCCACCACAATATGTAAAGCCCTATGTTAAAACGAATAAGAATGATGCAGCAGATGCCGAAGCCATTTGTGAAGCGGTTAGCCGACCAAATATGCGTTTTGTGTCTGTTAAAAGTGAAGAGCAGCAAGCTTTGCTTTTACTCCATCGAGAACGAGATGGTGTTGTACGAGACCGAACGGCTTTAATTAATCGAATTAGGGCAAGTTTGCAGGAATTTGGTGTCAGTATCCCAGCAGGAAGGTTTCGCTTACAGATATGGTTTAGAGAAGATTTTGCTTTAGTTGAAGATTGTCTGCCCATGATGTTGTGTAATCATATTAAGGCGATGCAATCTAGATTAATAGATTTAGAAAAATATCTAAATAACCTAGATACACAAATTGATAGAGCGAGCCAAGAAAGTCGCCAATGTCAGTCTATTAGAGAAATTCCAGGTGTTGGTCGATTAACCTCATCAGCGTTAGTGGCAAGTATTGGTGATGCGAGAGAATTTGATTCTGGTCGTCAACTATCTGCTTGGTTGGGTTTGGTACCGAGCCAACACTCAAGTGGAGGAAAGTCACTATTACTAGGCATTAGTAAGCGAGGCGATTCGTATTTAAGGCGAATGTTTATTCATGGTGCTAGGGCGGTCATAAGACATATTAAACCGGGAAAGCCTTATTATGAGTGGATTACAAACCTGTTAAACAGAATGCATAAAAACAAAGTTATTGTGGCATTAGCCAACAAATTGGTAAGAGTTGTTTGGGCGATACTTGCACGAGATCAAAAATATCATGCTCAAACGATCTAAATTTTAAAGAGTGATACACCAAGTTTTGCTCAGTAAAAAAGAGTGATGACAAGATAGGTAAGACCGTGACTTGGAAATTCTGGGACTAACATCGTTTCGTTGAAAACGCCAAAATGATTAGAACCAAGTCAGCGGAGTTCATCAGGGATAAAAGCTAATAAAGCTTTACCAAAAATCCGAATAGATGGCTGCAAAACTGTTTTTGTTAGATCTTGATTTTGCTTGCAAAAATCGGGGTGTCCATAGATGTTAGGCATCAATATGGAAATAAAGCATGAATAGACTGATACGAATCTTATTGAGAGATAAAGACACCATACTATTGCCCATGATGCTCGTCGCTATGACAATATCTTTTGTTCCTTTTATAACTGACGAGTTTTCTAGTTTTGAGAAAAGCAAGGAGAGTGTTTTACTTGCATTGGTGACGGTAGGTGCTGTTATGGCGCTTGTTATGGTTCGTTTCCTAAGTGGTACAAACTTGTCATCAACTAAAGATGAGATTTACAAATATGAAATTGAGCATTTGCGCCATGAATTGAAAGCAAAATTTGCAAAGCAAACATCTCCAGTGTCAGAAGAAGATGAGAAAATCATAACAGATGAAATCTTAAATAGGCTAAATGCAGATGCCAATGCAAGCTACATTGATAAACTGAGGGATGAAATTAAGGCTTCGGAGTATAGATTAGATATTTTCAAGCGTGGAAAATCGACTTTAGATCGTATATATAAAGAAATAGATGCTCTTGGTAGGCGGGGAACTGTAAATTTGGTTCTGGGTGTAATTACAGCTCTATCTGGTGTAATTGCCCTATCTTTTTTCGTATTAGCTAAAGAAGGCACTCATTCTTCTCTAGGTGATTTTGCAATGGAGTTCCTGCCACGTCTATCTATCGTTCTTATCATAGAAGTATTTTCATACTTTTTTCTAAGGCTGTATAAAGCTAGCCTGGCTGAAATAAAGTATTTTCAAAATGAAGCCACAAATATTGAACATAATTTTGTTGCATTGGAAGCCTCTATTTCCATTGATGATAAAGCTTTAATAGAAAAGTGCATTCACAAGTTTTTGGCCGTCGAGAGAAACCCAATTATGACTGATGGCCAAACGACCCGTGAGATAATTCAAGAATCTATAACATCGAAAGAAACGCCAATTTCACCTGATTACCTCATAAAAGTAATAGAGGCAGTACGGAAGAGTGAAAATGCCTAACAAACGCATGTTGTCGGACTGGTTTTCCGCTACACTCCAAACCAGCCGCAAATGCGAGCGTTAGGAATACATATGCACTCCGACATCAAATGGAATGAATTAAAAAATTATGTTTACGCTTATGTAGACCCAAGAAAAGATGAGGTCTTCTACATAGGGAAAGGAGTTAACAAAATGGCTTTATCACACTTGCGAGATCAAAAGGAGTCTGACAAAGTCAAACGAATCAAAGAGCTAAATAGCTTAGGACTGGAACCGCGCATAGAGCTAATTCGTTATGGGCTTGAAACAAGCCAAGAAGCCGAACAAATCGAGGCATCATGCATTGATATCATTGGAATAGAAAACCTAACAAATGAGGTTAGAGGAAAGGGATCTAAAGCAGCAGGGAGAAAGACGCTTGAAGAGGTTTCAGCTTTAATATCAATGCAAGATGTTGAGGTAGATGACCCAGCAGTTATCATCCTGATAAATAAACTATTCTACTACGGTATAGATGAATTAAGTCTTTACGAAATTACACGGGGTTGTTGGAATAGGCTACCCAAAAACTATAGAAATGCAAAATACGCACTAGCAGTTTATGACGGCATAATTCAAGAGGTCTACGAAATTGCGGGTTGGTTTAGTGCAGGATCTACTCAATATTTCAATCGAAAACTTAAACATGAAGCGGCCGATAGAATGGAGTTCGTTGGAAAAGTAGCGAACAACCCAGTCCGAGAAAAATATAAGAACAAATCCATAAGAAATACCGTAGGTCGCAGTTATGGATATAGTACAAAATGGCTAAACCTTGATTAAGCTCCTAACAAATCAATCAACTACGCGCCTACGGCGCCGGACGCGGCAGAACCGCGCCGGTTATTGAGGCGTTATGCCTTAAGGAAGAATCGTGGAATTAACCGAAGAAAATAAACTAGAAGAGATTTTAAGGTTGGCTGCTGACGAGCCAGCCCATCGACCACAATTCTGTGAAATCCTACTAAGCTCGGAGGTGTTTTTGCTTGGTACGACTGGAGTACTAGGTACAGACGGAGAGGTGAATCTCGAAGCCGGAAATAAAATTCAAATACAGCATTGGGAGAAAGCAGATAGCTCACCTGTAATTCCGTTCTTTTCCTCGCTAGAAGTGCTGCAAAAATCAATCAATAGCGAAGAATCATATTTAGCCCTACCAGTTCGTTCTTTGTTTGAAATGACGCAAGGGGCTACGCTATTTCTTAACCCGAAATCAGACTATGGTAAAGAGTTTGCTCCTGAAGAAGTTACGCATTTGTTATCTATAGGCATCAGTCAGGCTCCTTCTCAGAGAGTCGTAGAGAAAGAAACTAAGGTGCTACTGGGGCAACCTTCTAATTACCCTTCAAAGATGATTGATTCACTGACACAGCTCTTGGCAAAACATGGCAATGTTAAAAAAGCTTATCTGGCACTCATGCATGACTCGTTTGTTGATGAGAAACCTCATCTAATAGTAGGCATAGAGGCAGATGGTGATATTGAAAAGGTTATGAGAGCGGCTGGCGCCGTAGCTGGCGATACCGCGCCCGAAGGCGAGGCTGTTGATCTATATAGGGTCAATGAAAATGATTCTGGTCTTTGCCAGTACTTTATAAATCAAACTAAGCCATTCTACGAGCAAAAATGGGGTTCAAAGCTCAAATCGTGGTTTGGTGTAGGCAAGGCATAACAAGGTGCTGCTAGGGACAAACCTATGCTGCGCTTCGGTTTGCCCCAGAGCACGGCGTTAGGTGTTTTAAAGAAGGAAATTATTATGAGTTTTACAATATGTCCAGATGGAAGCTATGTTGGTGGTAACACTTTTACAATATGCCCTGATGGAAGTTATGTTGGTGGTAGCACTTTTACAATATGTCCTGATGGGAGCTATGTCGGGGGTAGTACTTTTACAATTTGCCCTGATGGAACTTATGTTGGCGGTAGTACCTTTACGATTTGTCCAGATGGTTCATATGTGGGCGGAAATAACTTTACAATTTGTCCTGATGGAACCTATGTCGGTAACCACACCTAACAAACAATTTAAGAGCGATTCCCCACACTTGGCATTTTTGGTTTAGGTCAAGTTTAGTGTTTACGGCGCTCAAATTGAGTGCCGTGGTAGCCGTGGTAGCGTGGCTCACACCTTAATTGGGCGTTAAAAGTCTATGAATCATCCACTATTGCCAATGCCAGAGAGAACAGAAGAATCAGATGCTGTTTATGCTGTGCTGGGACGAGCTTTGGCATACGCTACTGAATTCGAAAAAAACTGTAGAACTTTGGCCCATTTGTTTGATATCGAAAAATCGGAGAGTGAGTTCTCTTATGAGATCTATAAGCTAGTCAAGTCAGATACTTTGTATACAAAGATAAAGCTACTTATTGGTGAGCATGGATTACCCGGTTTGATGGAAGAAAAAATACATGGGGCAAGAAAAGCTAGAAATTTTATTGCTCATGAAGCGGCGGAAGATCATAGAAGAATGATGTCAACACCACAATTAATGAAAAGCTTCGAGACTACTATTATGCAGATGACCGGGGAATTAGCTGATGGAAATCAGATCGTGCTTGATGTAACGAGAATGCTGAAGGAAGGAAAGCGTGGTCATGGGTCAGATGTCGTTGCATATTCGTTCGCTGTGGCTTCGTGGATTAGCAGTGACAACTTTTAAAAAAGCGTTATGCGTAAAGGAACTCATGGATATTATTCAAGAAATAAAAGAATCTTAGGGTTGGGTTGGTATCGATCCTGTCGAGGTCGTAGGTGAAAATGACTTCGGTAACCTAATGGTCAAAGATTCTTCTGGTTATTATTGGCGCCTTTGCCCCGAAGATGTTTACTGTGAAATAGTGGCAACCAATCGCGAAGAGCTAGATAGCCTTTCAACCGATCAAGAGTTCCTAGAAGATTGGTATATGCAGGCTTTAGTTGAGCAGGCCAGTGAGCATCTTGGGCAACTAACCGAAGGTCAAAAATACTGCTTAGTAACCCCAGGCGCTTTAGGTGGTGAGTACGTAATTTCAAATATTAATACAGCACCGCTGCACGAACTAATTAGGTTTTCGGGTCACGTAGCAAAACAAATCAAAGACCTACCGGATGGTGCGCAAATTCAACTGCGGGTTACCGATTAAAATCGCATAACAAGGCGCTCAAGCAAGGACAAATTTTCCGTGGCCGATTTTTGTGCTTTATCGCTACGCTAGCACAAAAACTTCCACTCCAAACTTGCCGCTTAGCTTGGCGTTAAAATACAACCCAAATCTGTCTATAGAAACAACAACCCTGCAAAAAGGGCACTCCCCAAAGTACCCTTGCTTGCTCCCCCAAAAAAGTCACCTCCAAACCGGCTTTCTCACTTCTTGATCCACATCCGCAGCAGTTAAACCGAGGTCTTTCAGTTGGGCGTCGTTAAGTTGGCTCAATCTGCTTCTTGTACGCCAGTTGTGAGCTATTTTGGCTAGGCGTTGTTTCCATGTGTTTGCTTTTAGTTTAGCTAATGCGTTTTTGCAGTTAGAAGTTATGTCTAGTTGGTTGTTTTCGAGGTTGTTCATTTCTTCTGATGTGCAGTTTTTCATGGCGCTATCCTTTTCTCTGTTAATTAGTTTGTTTGCTTTATGTTCAAATAATCGGCTATTAATTGCGGTGCGACAAACGAGAAAAAGTGTTTTATAGTTAAGAAAATCTTACTTATAAAAGGTGCCTTCCATGTCTTCTAGTCGAGCTTTACCGCCGCTTAAATCTTTGCAGGCGTTTCGTTATGCGGCACAGACGTTGAGTTTTAAGAAGGCGGCGGAGTCGCTTTTTGTGACGCAGGCGGCGGTGAGTCAGCAGATTAAAACCTTGGAGCAGGCGCTAAGTGTGGAGTTGTTTGAACGGCACACTCGCCAAGTGGTGCTGACGTCGGAAGGGCAGTATTTATTTGACTACGTTGAGAAGGCATTTGGCTTATTAGAAGAGGGTGTGAAAGGCATTACGGAAGATCCAAACCCAAATACTTTGGTGATTAGTTCGGTGCCGTCGTTTTCAAGCCGTTGGTTGGTGTCGCGCTTGGGTGGGTTTCAATCACAAGAGCCGGAGATTAACCTTCGCTTGAGTCCGAGTATTGATTTATCGACGTTTGCGGACAGTGATTTGGATTTGTGTATTCGCTTAGGTCGGGGCGACTACGCTGGCCTGAAGTCGCAATTATTATTTCAAGAGCATTTAGTATTGGTGTGTCATCCGTCGATGATTCGTATGAATGAACCGATTAAAGAACAGTTAATTAATATTCCGATTATTACTGATACTGGGCCAGACGTTCGGCATGTTTGGCCTGTGATGCAGCGATTTTTGGACCTTTACGATATGCCGATGAGGTCGCATTTGCATGTGGCGGATTCGACTTCCTTGGTGGAGGCGTTGTTGTCTCAACAAGGTCTGGCAATGATGCGTTATGGTTTGGTGTATGAGCTGATTGAGAAGGGGCTGTTGATTTCTCCGCTGCCTATTTATATGAAGTCGCAATATGATTTTTATCTTGTCGCGCCTGCGCCGCATTTTAAGTATCAGAAAGTGATGAAGTTCAGGCGTTGGCTTGAAGATGAGGTGAAGGCAATTGATTTGTCTTGGAAGGCGTATTTAAAGAACAACCCAGATATGGAGGAGGTTAGGCTTTAGTAGGTATTTAATACGACATTTGCTCTGTTTTTTATGGCTCTTTTTTAGCTGAGGGACATTAGGGACAGATAAAAATTTTTATCTGTCCCTAATGTCGTAATATCGGTCTTAAACATTCTTAGCTATTAGATCTGCTTTTAACAATCCTCCTTTGGTGAATAATTTGGCTGAAAAGTTCGGATTTCTTTTGGATTTAACTACATCAAATATCAGCTTAAGACCAGCAGCTTCTAGTAATAATTCGGGTCAGAGTAAAATTTAATGATTGTTCGTTGGCGCTATCCTGCCCACGTGAATTAAGCTAGTTAGCTTAATTAAGGGTTTGATGATCAGCTGGGCGCTGCCAACGATAAACAACCATGTGCCGCTTTCCACTAATGAGTCGTTGAGGAAAAAGAAGCTTCCGATCAAGAACCAAACTGCAATTAGTACGTCATTGAATGCGCCTAGAGCTTCGTATCGGCGTTGTACGACAAAATGCTCTTGTCCGATATCTAGATCCCATTCGCTGTCTTGCTTCACGTTTTTCTCCTTTGCTGAGGTTGTCATAGGGGAGATGACGATAAAGCAAAAGGAATTGGGATTAAACCCAAAATATTGTTCAGCTAGACTTTATTCTTGGTGATTACTTTGCTTCCTGAAAACACCCTCTTTACCCAGTAGCCAGATGTGAAAGGAACCGGCTCTTCCGGCGTGGTTTGTGTTTTGTTTTATTATTCCGTATCGAAATGGGTTGAACGGATGTTTGCAAACTCGCTTTTTGCCCACTGGTAAAATGCATTCTTTCTTGAGTCATGTGTTATAGGTGTTTCGGACAACAGGTGATAGGAAGAGCCATCTTTGATAAAAGAAAAGGGAGCCATAAGTTTTTTTGCTTTAAGCTCTTCAGGACACATATAAATGGAAGTAATGGCAAAGCCTAAGTTAGATGTTGCTGCTTGTAGGCAAAGGTAGAAATGCTCAAATATCATTTCATTTTCTATTAATAGTGTCTCTTTAGGTGTGTTTGATAGCCACTTTTGCCATGCATCGAAGCGAGACTTTGTGTGCAGTATTGTCATTGGGCTTTTGCCCTTTTCATATATTTTCCAATGATTTTCAGAGCATACGGGCCCAATCAGTTCATCACATACTTTTTCAGAAAAATAGTTTCTATTCCAAGTGAAATCATTACGACGTAGGGCTATGTCAACTCTCTCTGTGCTTAAGTCTATATCACCACCGGCAGCAAAAATTCGGATAGGTATGTCTGGATGTAATTCATGAAATTTAGGGAGGTTAGGGATAAGCCAATTCATGGTTAAGGTTGGTTCGCAGGATACGACTAAAGGTTCTTTTGAGTCAGAATAAGAAAGGTTTTTTAATGTGTTATCGAGTTCAGTGAAAATTTTAGTGCAGCACCTTTGCAGTATTTCCCCTTCTTCTGTTAGATAAATTCTTCGGCTTCTTCGTGTAAAAAGTGAAAAGTTTAAATTTTCTTCAATATTTTTGATCTGACGACTAACAGCGCTTTCTGTTAGGTTCAAGTCTAATGCCGCTTTAGAGATGCTTTCATGCTTCGCTACAACACTGAATACTTTTAATGAGTTCAGTGGAGGTGTTCTGAAGCCATTTGTCATTGCTATTTCCTCAAGTATGTATGAAATAAAAATCAATTTATTTTTATTTCATACTAATAATAATTGACGTGTATTTCAATGTCTCCATGGTGTTTTACTCGATTATAAATAAACTACGGGTGAAATAGGATGTCAAGAAATACTTTTTATAACTTTTAAAAATAAATGAATGGAAATGGTATTAAAATATGAATGAAATTATTGCTGTTATTGTAATCACTGTTTTAGCCGTTATAAGTCCTGGAGCTGATTTTGCTATGGTAACGAGAAACAGCTTTCTTTACGGTAGAAAATCAGGCGTAATGAGTGCCTTGGGAATCTCTTTAGGGGTTCAAGTTCATGTTATTTATACGATATTTGGTATTGGACTCTTGATCTCTCAAAGCCCTTCTTTATTTATGGTTGTAAAATTTATAGGTGCGGCCTATTTGATTTATATTGGCTTTAAAACAATAAAAAGTGTAGTAGTTAGTGCTGGAAGTCAAAAAGAAATTCAGGGTTTTAATAGTTATAAATCTTTCAAAACAGGTTTTTTTACTAACGCCTTGAACCCTAAAACCATGTTTTTGTACTTAGTGTTTTTACCCAATTTTTAAATAAGGATACTGGCTTTTTTGTTTTATGTCTTTATGGGGTTTTTATGTCGTTAGCTCATCTTTTATGGTTTTGTATCGTTGCAATATTTTTCTCAACGCCAAAACTAAGAGAGGGAATGCTGAAAAAACAAAGAATCGTAAATAATTTTATCGGAGGTGTGCTGATGTTTCTAGGTGTGACTTTATTTTTCTCTCCAATGATAGGGAGTTAATTATAGTAATATAATGGGTGCTTAATACTCTAAAAAAGGTGGTAAGTAGTTATTATTAAAAAATCACTTCCAAACCGGCTTTCTCATTTCACTAACCTTGTCTGCAGCGGTGAGGCTGATGTCTTTCCGTTGCGCTTCGTTTTTGGTGGAGGCATTGTTGCCTTGGCAAGGTATCGCCATGATGCGTTATGGCTTGAAGATGAGGTGAGGGTGATTGATTCTTCTTGGCTGGTGTATCTACGGAATCACCCAGATATGGAGGAGGTTAGGCTTTAGTAGGTATTGAATACGACATTTGCTCTGTTTTTTAGGGTTCTTTTCGAGCTGAGTCGATTATTTTTAAGAAAAAAATTGATGGATTTGTTACAGTTTGGCGTTCGTTAAAAATAAGGTAGCACTTTTGTATTATGCCCATTAGAAATTTATTCGGTTCACTGCCTACATTTGCCGTTGAGCCTGACCAATTCCATGTCCTGCAATCTGCCTTTAGTTTTCGAGAATATTTATTAGAAGCGATCCAGAACGCTCAGTCTAGGATCTATCTTGTCGCGCTTTATCTGGAAGATGATGAAGCAGGCAGAGAGATTTTGACGGCGGCTTATGAAGCAAAACAACGTAACCCAAGCTTGGATATTGCTATTTGTGTTGATTGGCATCGCGCTCAGCGTGGTTTGATTGGTGCCGACAAGTCGAAAGGCAATGCGGGTATGTATCAGGCGTTTGCACAAAAGTATGAGCATGCTGTGCCTGTTTATGGTGTGCCTGTTCGTAACCGTGAAGTGTTTGGTGTGTTGCATCTGAAAGGTTCTGTCATTGACGATACGGTGATTTACAGCGGCGCAAGTATTAATAATGTGTATCTTCACCGCCAAGATCGCTACCGTTTTGATCGTTATCATGTCATTCAGCAGCAAGCTCTGGCCGATAGCATGGTGGGATTTGTCCATAATGCGATTATTTTGCAGCCTGCGGTGCATGATTTAAATCAGACAGATTTACCGACGACGAAAGACATTAAATCTGATATTCGACAGTTTCGGATTTCGTTAGGTAAGTCGTCTTACCGTGGCGAGAAACAAGCGATTAACGATCAGCATGTGGCGGTGACGCCTATGGTTGGTGTCGGGAAGCGACATAATGTGTTGAATCAAAAGATTGTGTCTCTGCTGTCTGATGCGAAACAAGAGATTGTTCTTTGTACGCCGTATTTTAACCTTCCTAAAGTGGCTCTACGGGAGGTTAAGCGCGCTATTAAACGTGGTGTGAAGGTCCATGTTATTGTCGGTGACAAAACCGCCAATGATTTCTATATTCCGCCAGATCAACCGTTTAAGGCGATTGGTGGTCTGCCGTATTTGTATGAGATGAATTTGCGTCGTTTTGCTCAAGCCAATGAATCTTATATTGCGTCGGGTGGCTTATCGATTCATTTATGGAAGCACGATAGCAATAGTTATCACCTAAAAGGCCTTTGGGTGGATCGTTGTCGTATGTTGCTGACTGGCAATAATGTGAACCCACGCGCGTGGGCGTTGGATCTGGAAAATGGTTTGTTGATTGACGATCCAAAGCAACATTTGTTGGCTAAGTTTGAGGCTGAGTTTGATGGTATTCATCAGCATACCCAGCGTATCTCATCTTACGAGCAACTCGATTCTATTCATGATTATCCCGCCAAGACACAAAAACTGCTGAGAAGAATTATTCGCACCCGCGCGGATCGATTGCTTAAGCGAATTTTGTAGAAAAACTCATACCTTCATACTTATGTTAAAGCATAAAAAAAGCGAATCCGAGGATTCGCTTTTTGTGTTTTTTGGTATTGCGTTTTTTGGTGTTGCTGAGCAACTTAAAGCTATTTTTATTTCGCTTTAAGGTTTTTCTTAACAGTATTTGAATACCATTCTAAGAAGTTTATAACGCCGAATTCAAATGTTTCAGAGTAAGGGCCAGGTTGGTAACCGATAGAGTTAATACCTAGCTGGTTGCGTTCGCCAAGTACTTTGTCTTGTTCGTTAGTGGCATCCCATACTCTACGTAGTTTTTCGGTATCGTAGTCAACACCTTCTACTGCGTCTTTGTGGACGAACCATTTGGTTGTGACGATGGATTCTTGTGCTGAAACAGGTAGCACGCGGAATACGATAAAGTGGTCGGATTGCATGTGGTTCCAAGAGTTCGGCAAATGCAAGATACGCATTGAGCCTAGTTCGCGGTTTTGGATGCGTCCTAATGTTTTCTGACAGGCGGCAGAGCCATCTATCGTCATAACTTGCGTGCCTTTTTTAAGTGGCATACGCACGATACGATTGCGCTGCACTTCACCAAAGCTTTTGCTCTTATGTGGAATGCCTTCTTTGTCCCACTGCGCTGCTTGTGCGTTGTAGTGGTCGTGGAAGTCTTGTGGCGCGCGTGGATCTTCGGTGTCGTCCCACTCTAGAAGTGTGTTCAACAGTTCTGGGTGGCTGCCTGAGCAGTGGTAGCACTCGCGGTTGTTTTCAAGTACTAGCTTCCAGTTGGCACGTTCGTACATGGTGGATTCAACAGCCAGCTTGGTGTTTTCAACATCATACGGTTCCATGTAGGCTTCGAGTGTGGCTAGGTAATCGTCAAAACCATCATCAGGCTGTGTTTTTCCTAGGCAAACATAGATGAATCCGCCACCGGTTTTGCAAAATACCGGTTTAAGGCCATGCTGCTTCAGGTCGAAATCTTTGTTCATTTCTGTGCCGGCAAACAATAGGTTGCCTTTTAGGTCGTAAGTCCATTGGTGATAAGGACAAACTAGGTTGGCGACTTTGCCTCTGTGTTCTGTGCAAAGTACTGAGCCACGGTGTCTACAAGTGTTGTGGAAAGCATTCACGTTGCCTTCAGCGTCACGCAAAATAAGCAGTGAGTTTTGCCCAACCTCGACGGTGATGTAGTCGCCTTTCTTTGGAATTTCACTGGTCATTCCAACAAATAGCCACTCTTTTTGAAAGATCTCTTCCATGTCGATTCTGAACATGTGTGGATCATTATATAGCTGAGCATCTAGAGAGTAATTGCGTGCGCGATTCTCTAGTAACTCATACATTGTCGTTTTTGCTTCGTCTAAAGAAGCATGGCGTACGTTCAGTAAATCGTGTTGATTCATCTTTCTGGACCTTCATGACAAAAAGATTGATGGGCAAATATGCGTCGTTCATTAACTACGAGGCTATAGTCGCTGAATTATCGGCCAAAAAAATGACTATTCACGACACGCGGTGATACATAAATCGACTCGCTATTGTATGTGTCATCTAGGTTTGACCTCCATGAGCAACTTATTGTCGCTTAGAGTAAACTCGCATATACAAACTGCGCCCAAAATGGCTCGAAAAGGCGTCATTCAATTTATATGTACTCGACTTTAATAAAAGAGATTTCAATATGACCAACTCTTCTTCTGCTATTGTGAATGCTGATTATTTAGCTCCGGTAAATACTCAGACTTGGGTTAATGGCCGCCATAACGTGCGTTGTGTAAAAGTGATTCATGAAACGTGGGATGTGAAAACATTCTGTTTCATGGCGCAGCAGCCTGTGATGTTTTTCTTTAAGCCTGGGCAATTTGTCACATTAGAGCTGGAAATTGAGAGTAAGCAGGTTATGCGCTCTTACACCATTTCGAGTTCGCCTTCTGTGCCATACAGCTTCTCCATTACAGTGAAGCGCGTGCCTGGTGGGGAAGTGTCTAATTGGTTGCATGACAACATGGTGATAGGCACAGAGTTGGCGGTGCATGGACCGGTTGGTCAGTTTAACTGTATTGATTACCCAGCTGATAAAGTGTTGTTGTTATCAGGTGGTGTTGGTATTACGCCTGTGATGTCGATGGCGCGTTGGTGGTTCGACACGAATGCTGATGTTGATATGACGTTTATACACAGCGCTCGTTCTCCAAGAGACGTTATCTATAGTCGAGAGCTTGACCATTTGGCGGCGCGATTAGACAACTTTGGTTTGTACTTGATCGTTGAGCGTATGGAAAACGGTTTGCCTTGGCAGGGTTACCGCGGTTATTTGGATGCGGCAAAACTGGATATGATTTCGCCTGATTTCATGGAGCGAGAGATTTTCTGTTGTGGGCCTGCGCCTTACATGAAAGCCGTGAAAGAACTTCTTATCTCCAGAGGCTTTGATATGAGCCGCTACCATGAGGAGTCTTTTGGTGCGACGCCAGCAAGTGTTGTGGAAGACGCCATCGAGCAAGCGGAAGTGGCACAGGCTGAAGCGGAAGCCGTAAATCAAGAGGATCTGGTCCGTGTTGAGTTTACTGGAAGCGGTAAGAGTATTCAGATTGGCGCAGGTGAAACCTTGCACAACGCCGCGGCGAAACTGGATCTGATGATACCTAAAGCCTGCGGTATGGGGATTTGTGGTACTTGTAAAGTATTGGTTAAAGAGGGTGAAACTCAGATGGATCACAACGGTGGTATTACCGATGAAGATATCGAAGCGGGTTATGTATTGTCTTGCTGTACCGTGCCGAAATCTGACGTTGTGCTTGAGTATTAAAATTTATTGAAAAAAAGCGTTCAATTAAAGAGCGGTCTTGTTCTATATTAGTGCATGGTGTTAGATTTTGGGTGTGAGCTAGAGTGCGTTCTGCTCTAGTTCAACTATTATTATGTGACAATAAGAATAGGACGCCTTTGATTTCGTGCCTCCTTAAAAATAATAAAAGTACTTCTTAGTGAAATTGGTTATGTTGGTCTAGTTCTTGCCTAGCATGAAGAAGCACAAAAATGAGGACTCTAATATGGTAATGGCAAATGACTCAGGTCTTGCGTTTGATGCAAGAAGCACTACAAAAGTGGGTTTTTTATTGCTCGATCATTTTACAATGATTGCGCTTGCCTCTTCGATTGAACCGCTGCGTATGGCGAATCAATTGTCGGCCGAAGAACTGTATAGTTGGAATTTAATTTCCGCGGATGGGAAGCCTGTAACTGCAAGCGATGGTTTGATCTTAACGCCAGATCTATCCATTGAAGATAACGTAGAGTTTGATCTAATTATCGTGGCGGGTGGCGTTGATATCACTAGGGCTTTTACTGCGAAGCAAGTTTCATGGCTGACGAAACAATCGCGTAAAGGTGTTAAATTAGGTGGTATTTGTACTGGGGCGTATGTGCTTGCATATGCTGGGCTTTTGAATGGTTATCAATGCAGTGTGCATTGGGAATGTTTGACTGCCTTGCAAGAAACGTTTCCTAAGGTGAATTGCAATAATAAGCTTTTCTCAATTGATAAGGATCGATTAACGTCATCAGGCGGTAGTGCGCCTATGGACATGTTTCTAAACATGATGACGAAGCAGCATGGTCCAAAATTATCTAACGCTATTTCAGATATGTTTATTTGTGATCGTATTCGTAATGAGTCTGATCAACAACGTATGCCGATGCGTCAGTTTAGTAATGTGGGTGTTTGCACTCCTAAGCTGGTGGATGTTATTGAACTGATGGAAAACAACTTAGAAGAGCCTATTGAGCTTGATGAGTTGGCTAATTTTGTCGATGTGTCTCGTCGTCAGATTGAGCGAATGTTTCACCGTCATTTGGATTGTTCGCCTTCTCGCTATTATTTGCGTTTGCGCCTTGAAAGAGCGCGTAAATTGCTTAAACAATCCAATATGTCGATTGTAGAGATTTCGATGGCATGTGGCTTTATATCCACGCCTCATTTTAGTCGCTGTTATCGTAAGCATATTGGTGTTTCACCAAGAGACGAGCGAAAAATTGCTTGGAAGGGTGAAGTGCCTGACGCGCTTAAAGTTGATAAGAACGAAGCAATTGTCTATATTCCACATGCTCATGATGCGTTAAACACTTCGCATTCTGAGCCTAGTTATGGATCTATTTCAATGTAAGTTGTGACAGATTCGATAAGGCCCAAGTCTTAATAATATTAAGGCTTGGGCTTTTTTGTGGGCGGGAAAAAATTATTTTTTGTGGCAGTACAGTAGTATTTCCTTGTCGGTTTGGCCTTTTTTAACGCATTGCCAGTTTGGGTAGGTGGTTGCGTCTTTTTTAGCTTGCACTATGAAGAATGGGGCTTTCTGTGTTGTTAGCCAGCTGTTAGTGTCTGCTGCACGCTGTTTCGCTTTGCCTGATGAATAATACTGAGCTGAGAAAGGTCTTTTATGCAGATAAAATAAATCGCTCTGTGTGGCTTCTGGCTGCTGTTTCCAGACGGCGAGTATTTTGTCTTCTGAACGTTTCGGTACTAAGTCGAAGTGCAACGCACTAAACAGAACAATAAGCAAAATAGGGGTGATGAAGCCAATTTTATAGAACCAGCTTGGTAGCGGTTTTTTGCCTTGTAAGTAGGCGATCAGGAGCGCGGAGGCAGGCAGTGCTGGCATCACGTAACTGGCTAGAATATTACCTGAAAAGCTGAAAAGTAACATGGGCGACAGCATCCACAACACTAAAAAGCTACCAAAGCCGTCTGTACTTTGCTCTACGTCTTTGTTGTCTTTTATCGTGCGAATCCATTGCAGTATAAGTAGTGGACTCCATGGCAGCATGGCAAGAAACGCATAGAGCCAAATCGTGCCACGCGTTCTTTCATGGGCGGTGCCATAAAGATCGCCTTGCCAGCCACTGACAATGAAACGCTTAATGTGTTCGCCGACGATGAAGTAATCTAAAAAGCCCGGTGTTTTGTATTCGGCAATGGCGTACCAAGGCACAGAAATAACAAGAAAAATGAGTGTGCCGTATCCCCAAGGTAAAGCGCTCCAGAGTTTTTTCCAGCGCCCATTAGGGAGTAACCAAATGGTTAAACTGATACCAATTAATACAATGGCAAGTGGGCCTTTAGAAAGCATGCCCAGTGCCAATCCTACGAAGAACAAATACCCCCAAATTTTGCCTCTATTGTTCCAAGCTTGCCAGAAGCTGATCATGCTTAAGCAGATGGAAAAAGTGAGGGCTGTGTCGGTCATCACAGCACCACTTAAGATGATAAAAGAAATCGTAGAAGCGAGAATACTGGCCGCAAACACACCTAAGACAGAGGATTGGAAATGATCTTTTGCCAGACTGTAGACTAACCAAATAATGCCTAGGCCAACGATAAGGTGCGGCACACGTGCTGCAAATTCATTGACGCCAAAGAGTTCAAATCCAAGGCCACTTAGCCAAGTGAAAATAGGTGGCTTTCCCCAAAATGGCACATTGTAGTCAAACATCGGTGTTATCCAGTTGCCTGTCTCAAACATGATGCGTGCCATTTCGCCATAGCGGGCTTCTGTTGTGTCCATCAATGGGTAAAGTGAGAGAGAAATAAGACGCAGTATTAAGCAGCTGAAGAGCAGAATAAATAGCGTTTTATAGGATGGTAGTTGGGTTATTGTTTTTGGCATTATTCTGCGTCCACTGGGTGAAAAGTTGGTTGTTTTGTGGTGTCTTCCATGAGGACATAGAGTGGACGTTGTTTGGATTCAATGAACAGTCGTCCGACGTATTCCCCTAATACGCCAATTGAGAGAAGCTGAAAGCCGCCTAAAAATAAAATGATCAACATGGTTGAGGGGTAACCTGCTACCGGATCGCCCCAGACGATGGTTTTGGTGAAAACCACCAATGCCATTATGAAGGCAATCGCAGAGGTGGTGATTCCTGCCATGGTGGCCCAACGAAGAGGTTTGGTGCTAAAGGAGGTGATGCCTTCTAGCGCCAAATGAATAAGTTTTGCGTAGTTCCATTTGGTATTGCCGGCCAGGCGAGGGTCACGGTCAAAGGTAAGTATTTTACGGTGGAAGCCAGGCCAAGCTAATAAACCTTTCATAAAACGCGTTCGTTCAGGCAAGGTGTTAATGACCTTCACGACTTTTTGATCCATTAGACGGAAGTCGCCAACGTTTTCAGTGATTTGGTGGTCACTTACTTTCGACATAAAGCGATAAAAGCAATGAGCCGTGGTGCGTTTGAGCCAGCTTTCGCCATGGCGCTCCCGACGTTGCATCTCGACGATCTGCGCGCCATTTTTCCATGCTTCTACCATTTCTGGAATGTATTCAGGTGGGTCTTGTAGGTCTGCATCTAGTAAGATAACGCAACGCCCCGTAGAGGCTTTCATGCCAGCGCTCATGGCGGCTTCTTTGCCGAAGTTCCGGCTTAGGCGTAAGCAGCGTATTTGGTGTAATGGGTGGTTGAACGTATTGACTAATGCCCAGCTGTCGTCTTGACTGCCATCATCAATATAGAGAATCTCACAGTGTTGATGAAGTTGGGACAGGGCATCACAAACTCGTTGTTGGCAAACGCTGAGAACATCGGCTTCATTTAAAAATGGAATAATCACCGTCACCAAAGGTTGAGCTTTTGTGGCGGGCTCTGTTTGCGCGTATTGTCTATAAGGAATGGCTTTCATTGAATTCTCCAATAAGGGGAAGTGCGATGAAGGCATAATAAAGATAGCTGGGTCGCAAAAAGGTGATTCACTTTTTTTTCATGTCACTGTGTGACAATACGTGTCATAAAATGGTGTTACTTATCTTCTTTACTGACTGCTGAGACGACGATGAAACTACTCTTAATAGAAGACCATAAAGACATTGCAGGGGTGATCTTTGATTATTTCGAAATCAAAGGTTATGTCTTGGACTATGCAAACAATGGCTCGCAAGGGTACGAGTTAGCAAAAACGGAACATTATGATGTGATTATTTTAGACATCATGCTGCCCAAAATGGATGGATTAACCGTCTGTAAATCTTTGCGTGAGGCGGGTATTGATACACCAATTTTAATGCTTACCGCGCGTGACACGAAAGACGATATCTTGACGGGCTTTGACCATCTGGCGGACGACTATTTAGTCAAACCGTTTGATTTGGAAATTTTGGATTCTCGGTTGCAGGCTTTAGTTAGACGACGCAAAGGCAGTGTAGCGAACAAAACCCTGACCTTTGGGCGTTTATCTTTGGATATGAATACCCGAGTTTTGCAAAGAGAGGGTGGGCGCTATTCATTAAACCCATCTCAATACACTATTTTAAAATGTCTTATGCAAAAAGCCCCAGAAGTGGTGTCCAAAGACGAAATTTGCGATGCCTTGTGGGGTGATGAAGAGCCAGACAGCAAAGTGTTACGCAGTCACATTTATCAGTTACGTAGCTTGGTCGATCGGCCTTTTGAACATGCCTATTTAAGAACCGTTTCTAAAGTCGGATATCGACTTGTTGCTGAAGGTGATGAATGAAGCAATTTAAAACCGCAAAACAGTTAACCTTCACTTATTTTTCTATTGTGGCCTTTGCGATTATTGCCTTCCATTTTTCTATGTTTACTTCAATGATAGAAAACATAGAAATGATCTATGCCGAAAATCGTATGTTGAAAGATAAAAACACCGCAGTGTCTATGTTAAATGGTAAGGAATTAACCCATGTGTCGGTTCCGCCTTTTTCTGAGGTGTATGTTGGCAAGGAAAATTTGCCACCGGGAATTGTGTTGGTGAAAGGCATGGTGAATGACAAACCCTTTGAGCTGGATGAAGCCTCAGATACGAGCTTAGAGATGTTTGCTATGCGTTCGCAGGTGATGCTTAACGGTGAAATGAAAGAAATTTATGTTATTCACTATGATGAAATTTATGAAACTTCTGAAGCGCAAATGTTCGAAACGCAAAGCACTCAATTGATCTTGTCGTTGTTATTGTTAGCTGTCAGTTTGTGGGTGGTGATGCGGATTTCTGGTCGTTTGACTAAACCACTAGCGCAGCTGACGCAAAGTCTTGGTGCGCGCAGTCCTGCGAATTTGTCGGCCATCGAATTGCCAGAAGGGGCCGCAACAAGGGAAATACGCCAGTTGGTTGATCGTTTAAACAGTTATCAGAATCAAATACGTGATTTGATCGAAAGAGAGCGAGCCTTTAACCGCTATGCCAGTCATGAATTACGCACACCACTTATGGTGATAAAAGGCGTAACGACGCTTCTGGGAAAATCGGATTCAAAAGCGTTTTTAGAAAGGCAGCGAGTGCGAATGGTTCAGGCTTGCCAAGAGATGGAAGATTACATCACGACCTTGTTGTCTCTGACTCGAGAGGAAGATGTAGAGGGGATTACTTCACGCGTTGTGCAGCCGAGTGAGTATGACGACATTCGACAAATGCATTTAGGCTATTTGGCAGATAGGCCGGTAACGGTTGATATTATCAGCAAAGGTCAAATTACGACGAAGTTGCCTGTTCCGACTTTTCATATTTTGGTGGGCAACTTACTAAAAAATGCCATGGCCTGTACCGAAGAAGGCTTCGTTAATATTGTTATATCAGAAAATGAGTTGTCGATTATTGATAGTGGCTGCGGATTGAGTGGCAAACCTGGTGGCGAGGGTTATGGTTTAGGCTTGATGATAGTGCGAGATATTTGTGCGAAATACGATTGTTCGTTTTCATTGGTCGATAATGATAATGGCGGTTGTCGAGCGACGGTGGTGTTTCCTCGTTCTGAGTAATAGATTTAAATTGTTAATGGGTTAGATTCAATATCAGCATAAAACAATCGACTTTTTTGATGTTATTATCTCTCGTATATTGATACTGATGTTTGATGGAGAACATTCTATGAGCTCAACTATTTTAAAACGAATTCCGTTGCAAATGTTCTGGCCGACCTTTGATCCTTTTTTGTTTTGTGCTTTTCACAATGATACTTACCCTAAAGCCAATGGTTCTATGGGCCCAGATGCGCCGTTAAACAATCGCCCTCTGGGGCAAGACTTTGGTGGTATTGATGGTTGGCGTATGTACCATGGGAGAAGTATTCCTGGATTCCCTGCTCACCCGCATCGTGGTTTCGAAACCGTCACTATTGTAAACAAAGGCTTTGTTGATCATGCCGACTCGATTGGTGCGGCTGGGCGTTATGGCGAAGGCGATACCCAGTGGATGACCGCAGGAGAAGGTGTTCAGCATTCAGAAATGTTTCCTTTGCTGAACGAAGAAGGCCCTAATCCATTGGAGCTTTTTCAAATCTGGTTGAATCTACCAAGCAAAAACAAGATGGTGCCGCCTCATTTCGCAATGCTTTGGAATGAAGATACGCCTGTAGTGAGTGTCGCGGATGCCAATGGTTTGAATACTCAGGTTAAAGTGGTGGCAGGTTCGTTTCAGAATGTCGATCCTTCGCCTTGTCCTCCAGATTCATGGGCAGCGGATAGCAATAACGATGTGGCGATTTGGCTGATCGATTTACCAGAAAATGGTGAATGGACGCTGCCAGCAGCGTCTGCGAAGCTGAGCCGCACGCTTTACTTCTTTGAGGGCGAAAAGGTGACACTGGATGACACTACTGCTTCTATCAACGAAGCGTTTGTTTTGAAAAGCGATGCGCCTTTAGTGCTTAAAAACAAAGGTAAGAAAGCGCGTTTCTTGTTGTTGCAAGGTCGTCCAATTGGTGAGCCAGTGGAACAGCATGGTCCATTTGTGATGAATACAAGAGCCGAGTTGCAGCAAGCTTTTAGTGACTATCAGCGTACGCAATTTGGCGGCTGGCCTTGGCCACGTCATGACCAAGTGCATGATAAAGCGAAAGGACGATTTGCTGATCACGGTAATAGCAAAGTCTAAACGACTAGTACTCATGGCCTTTGCGGTTTAATGCTTTGCAGGGGAAAAGACCCAAAAGCGAGAGAAAGCGTAATTGAGGAATAAACCCACTAGTATGCCAGGTATCATTGCCAGATAAGGCCACAAGAGACTAAACGTTGGATTGTGCAGTGCTGGTGGTTGTGACATGAGTATTAGGTAGCAGCCCCAATTGGGTACAAAGGCCACAACAGAGCCGCCGAGAAATTGCGTTAACTGCAATGCGGCGGCTTTTTTGTTTGTGTTGTCTGGGTTTACATCGCTAAAAGTTATGCTGCGATTCCACCACCAGTTTGAGCTTGCGGCGATCCAAAAGGCAATGCCTCGTGCGACTGCCGGAGGTAGCCAGATAGCCAGCAGTAGCATGCTGCTAAGGTCGACTAAGAAGCCAATGCCGCCCACAATGGCGAAGCGTACAAATGTATGTTTAAAAATGTGTCTCATGGTGGCATTCTAAATACAGTTACATCAAAAAAAGATGAAACGCTTGTTATCGTCGCTTTTAACATTCCCGAAATAGAAGGATCGAACATGAAAATACTTGCATTTGGTGCTAGCTCAAGCCGCCAGTCAATTAATAAGGCTTTGGCCGGTTATACTGCAAATCTCGTCGAGGGGGCGGAAGTAACTCTGCTTGATCTGAACGATTTTGAAATGCCGCTTTTTAGTGAAGACTTCGAAAAAGAATTTGGTGTTCCGGCTAAAGCGCAGATCTTTGTTGATGCCATTGCCCAAGCGGATGCGATCGTTGCCTCTTTTGCCGAACATAATGGTACTTATTCCGCGGCCTATAAGAATATCTTTGATTGGGCGTCTCGTATTGAAAAAGCGGTTTTTCAAAATAAGCCAATTGCGGTGCTTTCTACATCACCTGGCCCTGGTGGTGCGAGCAGTGTGCTTGCTCAAACGGTGAACAGCATGCCATTTTTCAAGGGTAATGTTGTTGGTAGTTTAAGTGTGCCTAACTTTTATGATGTGATGAAAGACGGTGAAGTTGTTGATGCGTCTGTTAAACAGGCACTGTTGGGTATTGCTGCAAAGTTTTAAGCTTTTGCTCTGAAATTTTTGGTTAAATATAAGGAAACCAGATGAGGGAATCTCGTATCTGTGAATGGTTGGGAATAGATTCTCCCATTATTCAGGCGCCTATGGCGGGCGTTCAAGACAGCGCTTTAGCTATTGCTGTATCGAAAGCGGGTGGCTTGGGCTCTTTGCCTTGCGCTATGTTGAGCGTGGACGATATTGCTCATCAGGTTTCTTTAATTAAAGCGGCTACGGCTAAACCTTATAACCTGAATTTTTTCTGTCATAAAACAGCAGAATACGACGAACAAAAACATCAGCAATGGCGGGCTTTATTGAAACCCTACTTTGACGAGTTTTCTGGTCAATATGATGAGTCAGTAAAGGCGGCTTCGCGTATGCCTTTTAGCCATGATATTGCTGATGCGATAGAGGCGTTTGCTCCACCTGTTATTAGTTTTCACTTTGGCTTGCCTGATCCGGACTTGCTGGCTCGAATTAAGCGCTGGGGGACGAAGGTGTTGTCTTCGGCAACGACGTTGGAAGAGGCTATTTGGCTGGAAGAGAATGGCGCCGATGGTGTTATTGCACAGGGTGTTGAAGCGGGTGGACATCGTGGGATGTTTCTTTCGAACGATGTTTCTACGCAGGTTGGGCTGTTTTCGTTATTGCCTCAGATTGTGAATCGAGTCGCTATCCCTGTTGTTGCGGCTGGTGGTGTTTGTGATGCTCGCAGCATTAATGGTGCATTGGCACTTGGTGCTGGGGCGGTGCAAATAGGAACGTCTTATTTG
The DNA here is from genome assembly GCF_005222245.1 of Marinomonas sp. FW-1. Taxonomy (NCBI): domain Bacteria; kingdom Pseudomonadati; phylum Pseudomonadota; class Gammaproteobacteria; order Oceanospirillales; family Oceanospirillaceae; genus Marinomonas; species Marinomonas sp. FW-1. The sequence continues at coordinate 1,554,331 of NZ_CP025987.1, forward strand.
TTGTGTGATGAAGCTAAAACATCGGCGTTGCATCGCGCAGCATTAAAAAGCCAAAAAGCTCACCATACCGCATTAACCAATGTATTTACGGGACGACCAGCAAGAGGAATCGCTAACCGAGTTATGAAAGACCTTGGTTATATGAATGATAATGTTCCTGAGTTTCCACATGCCTCAATGGAAATGGCGCAGTTAAAAGCTCTGGCAGAGAAGCATGGTTCGGATGGCTTTTCTTCTTTGTGGAGTGGTCAGAATGTGTCAGGTTGCAAAGAAATATCGGCTTTTGAATTAACTAAGCAATTTGCCGATGTTTGTCGAGTTACCTTATAAAGTATTCCTTTATGGAATCTAAAATATAAGATTTATTCCTTTTACAAATACTTCTCTTAACCTCATGCTAGCGCCTTTGAATCGAATTTAAGGCGTTGATATGTGGATCTTCATTACTCTGTTTGCGGCTGGGTGTCAGTCTATTCGAACGGCGTATCAAAATACTCTGGCTCGTGAAGCGGGCTTTTTGCATGCCACCATGTCGCGCTCTTTGTATGGCTTGCCTTTGGTTTCCCTGTATCTTGCTGTGTGTTGGTATCTGTTTGGTGGGGTGTCAGTTGATAATAATCCGCGCTTCTTTGTTGCGGCGAGTGTGTGTGCTATTGCGCAAATGATGGCGACGTATTTTATGTTGCGAGCTTTTCAGTCTGGCAGCTTTGCGCTGGGGACTTTGTTGGCGAAAACGGAAGCGGTGTTGGCCGCTTTGATTGGTTTGCCCTTGTTGCATTACACGTTAACGATTGGTTCCTGGGTTGGCATTTTTTTAGGGGTGCTGGGTGCGGTTGTAATGAGTGTAAAGTGGCAGAATATTAAGCGAGCTCATAAAGACATATCTTTGTTGTTGGGCTTGGCGAGTGGTTTCTGTTTCGCCGTTACGTCTGTTGCTGCATCGATGGCTAGCCATTCGTTCTCTGGCTCTTTGATAACCAGTGCGGGTGTGACGCTTTGGTATGTTTTGGCCATGCAGTCTCTTATTTTATGTGGTCTTCAAATTTATAGGAGTCGAGATCTGTTAGCACCATTTAAAAATGAATTGGCGTTAAGCTGTAAAGTGGGTGTGCTAAGCTCATTAGGTTCTATTGGTTGGTTTACCGGCTTTGCTTTGGTGAATCCGGCCTTGGTAAAAACGTTAGGGCAAATTGAAATCATTGGAACCTTATATTATTCGAAAGTGCGCTTCGCTGAAAAACTCACGAAACAGCAGTGGATTGGCGGTGCTCTTATTGTAATGAGTGTTATCTTGGTTGTGACATCGACCGTTAAGTGAGTGTGTATGGAATCGAATAAAATCAATTACGTTGAATTGCCAGCGCGTGACTTGGCGTTAAATAAGGCTTTTTTTACTCAGGTGTTTGGCTGGGGGTTTAAAGACTATGGGCCAGAATATTCAGCATTTGAAAATGCAGGATTGGATGGCGGTTTTTTTCAGGCAAACTTTTGTTCAAGGCCTCAAAATGGCGCAGCGCTGATTATCTTATACAGTCATGAACTCGAAGTGGTATTTGAAAAAGTACAAGCGGCGGGTGGAACGATTGAACAAGTAATTTTTGACTTCCCTGGTGGTCGTCGTTTTCACTTTCTGGATCCGTGTGGTAATGAATGGGCGGTATGGAGTGAGCCTAGCAACTAGACATTAAAGGCCTTTGCGTCGCTTAACGTAAAGGCCTTTAATGCGTTTATAGGGAGCTAAATTCACCGCAATAATTTGTATTCCACTTTTCTAGAATGCCGTAATAGTTTTCCCCTTTGGCAATCAGCCAATGGAGTTTGCAGAAGGCTGCCTCCAAGGTCATGTCTCTACCACTTAATACATTCATTGACGATAAGATGGATCCCGCTGCATAAGCGCCCTGAGACACACCACCGTGTAGGCATTGGGTCAAATTCACGATGTTTTTCTTGCGCAACATTGCTTCTGTTAAAAAAGATAAAAACGCTGGGTTTTGATCGGGTACATTGCCTGCACCGTAGGTTAATAGAACAATGGCTTTGCAATCTTCGTCGTCTAATAAGCTTTGATAGATGGCTGTTGGTTGGCTTGGGTGCAGAGTGATGATACCAACAGCACCTGTTTTAAAGCTGACAATATTGTTTTCAATTGAGGTGGCTGGGTTTTTCATATCGTCTTCTTTGCTCTTTATCATGCGATCAGGATACAGCCGCATCTCGATATCAAGCTTGCCTAATAAATCGTCATTGGGCGTGTGGAAGGCTTCAATGCAATGACTGCTGACTTTTTGAATACGGCTGCCACGCATGAGCTTGCCAGCAAAAACTAAACTTACATCCGGTATTTTATGGGAGACTGCCAGCGACAATGCGGCTTCTAAGTTGGAGCTGGCATCACTGCGGTTCATGCCCAAGGGGATTTGAGAGCCTGTTAAGATTATGTTTTTCGTACAAGCACCCAGCATAAAAGACAAAGCCGAGGCCGTGTACGCCATGGTGTCCGTGCCATGAAGAATGATAAAGCCATCGTAATCTTGCCAATGGGTTGCAAGAATGGACACTAACTTTGTCCAGTGCTTAGGCGTAATGTTGGCGCTGTCAATTAAAGGCGAAATTTCCAATACTTCAAAAGAGGGAAGCGTGTTGATGCTCGCCCCTAATGCCATTTCAATGCGCTCTTGCAAGCCAGAAGCAGGGGCCAAGCCCTGCTCTGTTTGCACCATGCCTATTGTGCCGCCTGTATATAAAATGAGGACTTGTGCGCTCATAAGACAACCTTGCTAGGCGATAACATGGATTGTGGGCTTAGCAGAATATTTACTTGGTCTTCCGTAAGTAGGTTTTCTTCAATCACTAAGGCTTTAACGGTATTGCCTGTATGCAGTGCGGTGTTGGCTATACGTGATGCGTTGGCGTAACCAATGTGTGGAACCAAGGCTGTGATAATGCCTATGCTGTTTTCAACATGACCTGCGCAAACGGCTTCGTTTGCTGTGATGCCACGTATGCAGCGATTCTCTAACATCTGACAAGCTTCTTTGAGCATTTTCAACGAATTGAGTACGTTATAAATGATCATGGGTTCCATGGCGTTTAGCTGTAATTGACCGGCTTCAGCGGCCAATGTTACGGCAAGATCAGAGGCGATAACTTGATAAGCGGTTTGGTTCATCGCTTCAGGAATCACGGGGTTTACCTTACCCGGCATGATGGAAGAACCAGGTTGCATAGCAGGGAGATTGATTTCGCCTAAGCCAGTTCTAGGGCCACTGGACAGTAGGCGTAAGTCGTTGCTCATCTTGCTGAGTTTGATGGCTAGACGTTTCAGAATGCCGGAGAAAAACACAAAGGCGCCCATGTCGGAGGTTGCTTCGACTAGGTTGCTTGCTGGCACAAGTGGTTTTGTCGAGATGGTTGCTAGCTTCTCTACCACCCGTTTAGCGTAGCCTTCTGGCGTGTTGATGCCAGTGCCGATTGCCGTGCCGCCAAGGTTTACTTCGCACAGTAGGGTGCATGCTTCACGAATTCGGTCAATGTCTTCGCCAAGAGTGACGGCAAAGGCGTCGAATTCTTGACCTAATGTCATTGGGACTGCGTCTTGCAGTTGCGTGCGACCCATTTTTACAATGTGAGCAAACTCACGAGCTTTGGCCTCTATCGCTTCTTTTAGGGAGGCAAGGCTTGGAACAAAGTTATCTGCCGCAAATTGAATGCCTAAACAAGCCGCCGTTGGGTAGGCGTCGTTAGTAGATTGTGAGCGGTTAACGTCGTCATTGGGATGCAGGTATTTGTATTCACCTTTTTCATGGCCCAATTTCGTTAATGCAATGTTGGCAATCACTTCGTTGGCATTCATGTTGGTTGATGTGCCAGCGCCGCCTTGGATCACATCAACAATAAATTGATCGTGATACTGGCCTTGAATTAAGTCTTGGCAGGCAAATACGATGGCGTCTGCTTTTTCAGTAGAAAGCAGCTTCATTTCTTGGTTGGTTCGAGCGGCAGCGGCTTTTACCATGGCTAACGCTTTGATTAGCTCTGGGAAATGTGAGATTGGAACGCCTGTGATCGAAAAGTTTTGTGCAGCACGTAATGTTTGTATGCCATAAAAAGCATCTGCTGGAACGTCCATGTTGCCAAGTAAATCGTATTCAGAGCGAGTATTCATTTTGTGTTTCCTGACACCTCACCGAGTGACGGTGAGGTGAAACCTAGGTTGAATGATTAACGGTGAGAGTCGTTAGTTGGCCAAGATTCTTGGTCCAGCTCTAAGTCTTGAAAGCGAACGGCTTCGAAGGTCGGTGTTTTGTTGCCTTCTTTGCGTTGATCGTCAAAGTCTTTCATCACGCGCTTAGCCACTTTGAATAGCAGAGCAAGAGCAAACAAGTTAACTAATGCCAATAGACCCATACTTAAATCCGCGAAAGCAAATACAGTGCTTAGGTCAAGGATTGCCCCAGTGCAGCATAGGCAAATGATGATGACGCGGAAAGCGTTCATGTAGAAACCATGATTGCCAGATTTCGTTAGATAGCTAACGCTGTTTTCACCTAGGTAGTAGTTGTACAAAATGGTACTAAAACCAAATAGCAGCAAGGCAATACTGACAAACATACGGCCATAATCACCCATGTGAGTGGCGAGAGAGGCTTGAGTCAGAGCGACGCCTTGAACGGTGTCTGTGCTGCTTGGGTCATACGCGCTGCCAAGAAGAATGATCAGAGCGGTACAAGTACACAATACGATGGTGTCGATAAATACAGAGAATGCTTGCACGATACCTTGGTTGGCAGGGTGTGGAATATGCGCAACGGCTGCCACGTTTGGTGCACTGCCCAGACCCGCTTCGTTAGAGAATAGACCGCGTTTTACACCCATTAGGATGGCTGCCCCTATGCCGCCACCAAATGCTGGTTCTAGGCCAAAGGCACTTTTAACTATCATAACTAATGTATCTGGAATTGCGCTGAGGTTCATCGCAAGTACGATCAGGGCGATAAGTAAATAACCGCCAGCCATGATAGGTACTAAGATTTCAGCCACTTGAGCGATGCGTTTTACACCGCCGAAAATGATTAGACCAACAATGAGCGCCATGCCAATGCCGCTGTAGTAAGGCTGGATACCAAAGGCATCTTCTAATGAAGTTGCAACCGAGTAGGATTGAAGTGTCGTGAAGGCAATGCCGAATGTGGCTAATAACAATACAGAGTAAAGTACCGCAAGCCATTTCCAGTTTTTACCTAGACCACGCTCTATATAAAATGCTGGGCCACCACGGTAAGAACCGTCACTATCTGCCGATTTATAAGTTTGTGCCAATAGACATTCTACAAAGCTGGTTGCCATGCCCATTAGGCCAACAATCCACATCCAGAAAATAGCACCTGGGCCACCGATTGTGATCGCCACAGCTACGCCGGCAATATTACCGCCACCGACACGACCTGCTACAGATAAGATTAAGGCTTGAAACGAACTTAAGTGTTTGCCGTCTGCTTCATGGTGTTTGGCTGTTAGTATGCTAAACATGTTGCCAAAGTAGCGGAACTGCACGAATCGGGTTGCAACGGTAAACCAGATGCCAAGGCCGATTAACACCGCAATAAGGACTTTGCTCCAAAGCAAGTCAGTGAGAAGGGATAGCATGAATCATAACTCCTAGTGTTTTTAGATTTATTAAGGGGGTATTGAGGTGCCCATTGGAACGAAAAATAAGTACTAAAGGGAGTTCGTAAATAGGTGCGATCTGATGCTAGTTGGTGCTATGGTAGCATCAACTAGCACTATTTTGTGCGTGTTAAATAGTTTGTGATTTATTACACTAGCGGCGAATTTATGTTGGTATGCAAAATAAGATTAAATAGGACTCATCATGGTTCAACATTTTGCGGATAACTTGCAGTTGTTGTGTAGCTACTACAAATCGGTTGCGGATGTATGTCGTCGACTGCATATTAATCGTGCGCAATTTAATCGATATCTCAATGGCACAACTATGCCGAGCAACAGTACGCAGCGCCGTATCTGTGAGTTTTTTGGTGTAGAGCCTCATGAAATGATGCTTGCCCATGAGCAGTTCGTTAAGTTGGTGCAGGCGCGTCCGATTCGTCAGACTGAAGAGGTCAAAGCTCTAACGCCTGAACAGCTGCAATTTGATCGACTTAACCAGTCTGGTCAGTTGGGTTTGGCAAAATATAATGGTTACTATTTTGAGTATTATTACTCTATGGCGTGCCCGGGGAAAATATTACGCACCTTGGTTCATATAGAGTCGCAAGACGGTAAGACCTATTATAAACGTATAGAGCGACTAAACCCGCGCAATATTAAAAAGTCGTTCCATGGTGTTTATAATGGTTTTGTGCAATTGCTTTCAGACCGATTGTTTTTGCTAGACTTTGAAAGTCAGACGCACGTGGAAATGACCCAGACTATACTTTACCCTTCTTTTCGAAATCGCGTTGAGCGCTTAACAGGCTTGCGTCTAGGAGTGTCAGGTAGTGGCGAAAGAGCGCCTTGTTGCGTGCGAGTTGTGTACGAATATTTGGGGAAAAATATAAACAAAAAGTACGCAGTGGCCCATTGTGGTTTATATGATCCGGAGAGCGAAGAGATAGACGAGGATATTTGCCAGTCAATCAAAAATGATATGACGGAAGGTGACTGGCATTTTAGAGCGCGATTTTAAGCGTCTTCTGTCTCGTTTGTATCAGGGGTTTCAGTAGCGGCTTCAATGTTTGGGTTAGTTGCCGCTTCGGCTTCCATTTTTGCGCGTTCAGCCTTAGATATGTACTTAGGTTTCGCCTTTTTAGGGTTGGCCTTTAGGTTGGCTTGCTTAATGCGCTTGTCGTATATGCTTTTGATCTTTTTACGGCGATTCATGTGTTGTTCCTAAAATGATGCATTTATGTAATTTCAAAATCCAAGAATGACATTCAAGGAACGAAAAAAAAGCCCTGATCAATGATCAGGGCTTTTTTATGTTGGTACCAGTAGGCGGACTCGAACCGCCACACCCGAAGGCAACGGATTTTGAATCCGTCGTGTCTACCAATTCCACCACACTGGCCTTGAAAAAGGTGAGGCGTATTTTAGGGTATTTCCAATATATGTCAACGCTAATAAGGAAAATTTTTTATCTTTTTCACTTCTGGTGGCTTGGAAGTACCTTTTTAGACGGATTTTCGCTAGAATGCTGGGTCGTTTTTTCTAGGTAGCTTTCTTTCCATGCTCGTTTCCGATTATCACTTTGATTTACCTGATTCATTGATCGCCAATTACCCTACGCCGGATAGAACGGCGAGTCGCCTGTTGCATCTTGATGGTCCGACTGGGGATGTGGTTCATCGTCAATTTCCAGATGTGTTGGATTTAGTTCAGCCTGGTGATTTGATGGTGTTTAATAATACCCGAGTTATTCCTGCTCGTGTTTTTGGGCAAAAGGAATCCGGCGGTAAAGTTGAAATATTGGTTGAGCGGGTTATCAATGGTAACGAAGCTCTAGCTCATGTGCGTGCTAGTAAATCGCCAAAAGAAAACAGTAAGTTGATTTTAGGGCAAGACAAAGGAGAGCAGATTGAAGCGACTATGGTAGGTCGTTCAGGTGCTTTGTTTCATCTTGTATTCAATGAATCTGTGTTGGATGTTTTGTCACGAGCAGGTCATATGCCGCTGCCGCCTTATATCGAACGTCCAGATGAAGACAGTGACCAAGAACGTTATCAAACGGTTTATAATCAAAAGCCAGGTGCGGTCGCTGCCCCAACGGCAGGGTTGCATTTTGATGATGCGCTGTTGGAAAAGCTTAAAGCCAAAGGCGTAGAAACGGCGTTTGTTACCTTGCACGTTGGTGCAGGAACTTTTCAGCCGATGAAGGTCGAAAATGTAAAAGACCATGTCATGCATGCTGAGTATGTTGAAGTTGAGCCCAGTGTGGTTGAGCAAGTAAAAGCGACTAAGGCGCGTGGTGGTCGAGTGATTGCTGTGGGTACAACGAGTGTTCGCAGCCTTGAATCAGCAAGTCAAAGTGGTGAAATTGCGCCGATGCAAGGCGATACCAGTATCTTTATCTATCCTGGTTATGAATTTAAAACAGTGGATGCCTTGGTGACGAATTTCCATTTGCCAGAGTCCACACTGATTATGCTGATCAGTGCTTTTGCGGGATACGATCATGTTATGGCTGCGTATAAAACAGCTGTAGAGCAGAAATATCGATTTTTTAGTTATGGTGATGCCATGTTTATTACACGAAATGCGCAGGCTAAAGGCCCGCAAGGTGAGGAATAAGACGTATGTCTGATAAGCGTCCAGAATGTTTTATGGATTTTGAACTTCACACTACGTCAGGAAAAGCGCGCCGTGCTACCTTGACGTTTCCACGTGGGAAGGTTGAAACGCCAGCTTTTATGCCAGTCGGTACTTACGGTACTGTGAAGGGGATGTTGACCAAAGATATTGAAGAGATTGGTGCGGATATTATCCTTGGTAATACGTTCCACCTTTGGTTGCGCCCAGGCACAGATGTTGTGAAAGCGCATGGTGATTTGCATGACTTCACGCAATGGAAGAAGCCAATTCTAACGGACTCTGGTGGTTTTCAGGTATTTTCTCTTGGAGAAATGCGTAAAATCACCGAGGAAGGGGTTAGCTTCCGCTCGCCGATTAATGGTTCAAAAGTCTTTTTGAGTCCTGAAATATCCATGCAAGTTCAGCGTGACCTTGGCTCAGATATCGTCATGATTTTCGATGAGTGTACGCCTTATCCAGCGACGCCAGAAGTGGCTGCCAAGTCCATGCGTATGAGTTTGCGTTGGGCTAAGCGTTCGAAGGACGAGCACGGTGATAGTCCTTCTGCATTGTTTGGTATTATCCAAGGCAGTATGTACGAAAACCTTCGAGACGAGTCGCTAGAAGGTTTGGTGGATATTGGTTTTGATGGCTACGCAATCGGTGGCTTGTCAGTGGGTGAGCCAAAAGAAGAAATGATGAAGGTATTGGATCACACGACACCAAAAATGCCTGCTGATAAGCCTCGTTATTTGATGGGTGTTGGTAAGCCAGAAGATTTGGTGGAAGGCGTGCGTCGCGGTGTTGACATGTTTGACTGTGTGATGCCGACACGTAATGCCCGTAATGGTCACTTGTTTACATCAGATGGTGTGGTTCGCATTCGTAACGCTCAATATCGTCACGATGTTGGCCCGTTAGACAAAGAATGTGATTGTTACACTTGTAAAAACTTTTCTAGGTCTTATTTACATCACTTGGATAAGTGTCAAGAAATGGTAGGGGCACAATTAAATACGATTCATAACCTACGATACTATCAAACACTCATGGCGGGATTGCGTCTAGCGCTCGATGAAGGTAGATTTGACGCCTTTGTTGATGAGTTTTATGCAAAGCGAGGCCTAGAAACGCCAGCTTTGAGTGAATAATAAACAAAATCATGCAAATTTCTTGAAAAAGAGTTTGCAACAGTTTCATAAACCATTGGAGAGTTAACACCATGATCGCATTGATCTCACCAGCTTACGCTGAAGGCGGCGCACCAGCAGATGCAGGTATTTTTAACCTAGTGCTTCTTGCTGGCTTCGTTGTTATTTTTTACTTCCTTATGTGGCGCCCACAAGCAAAGCGTGCAAAAGAGCATAAAAACTTGATTGCATCTTTGGCGAAAGGTACAGAGGTAGTAACTGGCGGTGGTGTATTGGGTAAAGTATCTAAAGTAGATGATAACTACGTAGTGCTTGAAGTTGCGGAAGGCATTGAGATGAAATTCCAAAAGTCTTCTGTTGCAGCTGTTTTACCTAAAGGAACGTTAAAGTCTATTTAACCTTTCTTAGAAAAGCGCCTTTACGGCGCTTTTCTTCTTTATCGATCTATTCATTTTTTTAGGTTTAAAGGATTTTTCATGCTTAACAAGTACCCCTTGTGGAAGTATTTGCTAATTCTTCTAGTTTTGGCTTTGGGGCTACTCTATGCCTTCCCAAACCTTTATCCGGATGATCCAGCGCTACAATTATCTACTCAAAAAAGTACTGCTATTGTTGATGAGCAGTCGTTGCAAAAAGCAAAAAATGCGCTTGCTGAAGCGAATATAGAATTAAAACAAGCAGAGCTTACTTCTGCTGGTGGTACCTTGCGCTTTAATAGTGGTGAGGACCAACTTGCTGCCAAGCCTGTTGTAGCGGCAGCTTTGGGTGAAGACTTCGTAACGGCGCTTAACTTGGTGCCAACAACACCTGATTGGTTGTCTTCTTTGGGAGCTGGGCCTGCTAAGTTGGGCCTTGATTTACGTGGTGGTGTGCATTTCTTGCTGGAGGTGGATACACCTGCAGCACTGAAGCAAAGACTTGAAGTCAGTGCCAGCGAAATGAAAGCCGCGTTACGTAATGAGCGAATTCGCTATCGCAGTGTTGATGTTGAAGACGGTATTTTGTCTATTCGCTTCTTGAAAGAGTCCGATCTGGATTTGGCGGAAACGCTTCTGAAACGTGACTTCTCGGAATATCGCTACGCGACACAACAGGACGGCAGTGATTTCTACTTGAATGTGAGCTTTACAGAAGCCGCTAAGAAAGAAATTGAATCCTACGCTTTGCAGCAAAACTTAACCACATTGCGAAATCGTGTAAACGAGTTGGGTGTGGCTGAGCCTTTAGTGCAGCGTCAGGGCAGTAACCGTATTGTGGTTGAATTGCCAGGTGTGCAAGATACAGCGGCAGCGAAACGTATTATCGGCGCAACCGCTAACCTTGAATTCCATTTGGAAGCAGGCTTAGACGATAAAGGTGCCGATATTGAAACATTGGCGTTCCGTGATGGCAGTGGTCGTACTGCACGACTAGAGCGTGACCTTATCATTACTGGTGACAGTGTTTCTGATGCGAGTTCTTCTTTCGACGAAAATGGTCGCCCACAGGTAAATATTAACCTGGACTCCAAGGGTGGCAAGCAGATGAGTAAAGTGACTCGCTCTGCTGTTGGTCGCAATATGGCGGTTGTATTTATTGAACACAAATCTCGCAGTCGTTTTGTTGAAAAAGACGGCAAAATGGAAGAAGTGCGTAGAAGCTACAGCGAAAAAGGGATTATTTCTTTAGCGACAATCCAAACGACGCTAGGTAATTCATTCCGTATTACGGGGCTTGATAGTCCTCGTGAATCTTCCGAACTTGCCTTGTTGTTACGTGCTGGTGCCTTGGCTGCGCCAATTTACTTTGTTGAAGAACGTACTATTGGACCAAGCTTGGGTGCTGAAAATATCAAGCTGGGTGTGACTTCTGCTCAAATTGGTTTGCTGGTTGTGATGTTGTTCATGCTGGTTTACTACAAGGTGTTTGGTATTTTTGCCAACATTTCTTTGGCGCTGAATATCATCCTTCTGATGGCGTGTATGTCGTTGCTTTCTGCTACGTTAACCTTGCCCGGTATTGCCGGTATTGTGTTGACGATGGGGATGGCGGTGGATGCCAATGTGTTGATTTTCTCGCGGATAAAAGAAGAGCTGGCGAACGGAACGCCGAGTCAGCAAGCGATACATTCTGGTTTCAACCGCGCATTCACTACGATTTTTGATGCCAATATAACAACGTTATTGGTTGCTGTTATCTTGTTTGCAGTAGGAACTGGGCCGGTTAAAGGGTTCGCCGTAACCTTGTCACTGGGTATTATTACTTCGATGTTTACAGCGATTGTTGTAACGCGTGCACAGGTGAATCTTGTGTATGGCGGTCGTAAAAACAAAAAACTGTATATTTAGGAGGGTGCCATGAAAGTGACAAATATTCCGTTTATGGCAATGCGTAAAATCGTCGCAGCCTTTTCGCTGGTTTTGATTCTTATCTCTCTGGGTTCTTTGGCAACAAAAGGGCTGCAGTTTGGTTTGGACTTTACTGGTGGTACTTTGATCGAGGTGGCTTATGAAGAGGCACCTAAACTTGATGACGTTCGAGCTTTGCTGGCTGAAAACGGCTATACCGATGTAGTGGTGCAAAACTTTGGGTCACCAACGGATGTAGTGGTTCGTATGGCCAACTCTTATACGCCAACATTGGGTGATGAGGTGTTATCAACTTTGCAGAATCATGGTGAGACTAACGTTTCGCTTCAGCGTTCTGAGTTTGTTGGTGCGCAAGTTGGTGAGGAGTTGCGTGAGCAAGGTGGTCTGGGCATGTTACTTGCCTTGGCGATCGTGATGATTTACGTTGCTGTGCGTTTCCAGTTTAAGTTCTCTGTTGCCTCTGTAGCGGCTTTGATACACGACGTTATTATCACGTTGGGCTTCTTTTCTCTTTTTGAGGTGGAGTTTGACCTGACTGTGTTAGCGGCGTTACTTGCTGTCGTTGGTTACTCCCTAAACGATACCATTGTCGTGTGTGACCGTATTCGAGAGAATTTCCGTATCATGCGTGACACAACGCCTTTCGACTTGGTAAATGAGTCGATTAACCAAACACTTGGTCGTACTTTGATTACGTCTTTAACGACCTTGTTTGTGTTGGTGGTTTTGTTTGTTGCGGGTGGCGAAGCCATTCACAACTTCTCTATGGCGTTATTGGTAGGGATTGTGATCGGTACTTATTCTTCTATTTTCGTGGCGGCAAATTTATTGCTGGGTATGAATGTGACACGTGAAGATTTGATGCCAACACCAAAAGAAGAGTTAGAAGACGATATGCCTTAGTGGTTAAGCTTCCTCTGATACATAAAAAGGCCTGCTTCGTGCGGGCTTTTTTATGTGCTTTAATCGGTGGGTGCCATCTTCTTTTGGGTGAGTGATTGTTATTTTGTTTGAGTGTTGGCTTTAATAGGGTGAATTGTTTTATATGCATTATTTTTTACTTAGCGCTGTGATATTGCTTTTTAGTGTTCAAGCTAAGGGGTTAGATTTTAGTGATATGGATAAAACAGCCCAAGGTTTTCCTAATATTAAAACGGTACAGATTGCCTACAAAGGGGAGGTGGTTTGGGCAAAGGCTTACAACAAGGCTAATCTTGATGCGGTTGCCAATATTAAGTCGGCGTCAAAGTCACTGATGTCGGCAATCGTTGGTATGGCGATTGAGCGTGATGTTATTCAGGGTGTCGATCAAACTATTGTGTCGATTCTTGCTGATCAACTGCCAAAAGATCCAGATCCGCGTTTGAAAGAGATTACAGTGTCGCATTTGCTTTCAATGCAGGCGGGACTAGAGCGTACGTCTGGACGGTATTATGGACGTTGGGTAGCGAGCAATAACTGGGTTCAGGCGGTGTTGGCGCGACCTTTTGTGTCCGAGATTGGTGGTGACATGCAGTATTCAACAGGAAATACGCATCTTTTGTCTGCGATCATTATGCGTCAGAGTGGTAAGAATACTTATCAGCTAGCCAATAAGTGGTTTAACGGTTCTGGTGTTTGGATTCAGAGTTGGGAGACAGACCCTCAAGGTGTTCCAATGGGAGGTAATCAAGTTGGTATGACGCCAGCTTCACTTTTGGCGTTTGGTGAGTTGTAGCGAAGGGGTGGAGTCACCAAAAAAGGTAAGCGGATTCTTTCTAAAAAATGGATAGAGGAAAGTTGGCAGCCAAGGACGCAGTCACGCTTTCATCGTGGTCTATATGGGTATGGTTGGTCTATTCAAACCTTTGCGGATGTTCAGGGCTACTATGGTTGGGGCTATGGTGGGCAAATGATTTATGTGCTGCCAGATTTGGACTTAACGATCGCTATTACGTCCGATGAGCATTTGCCTTCAGGCAAAACAGGCTATCGTGATTCGCTGCATGAGATGGTTAGTCAGGACATTATCCCTGTTATCCAAGCAGCTAGGTAACTCTTTTTAGTTTTGTCTTTCATGCGTAAAAGTCTACTCAATCCAAGAGTAGACTTTCTGCTTTACGGCTTATTCTTTCTCGTTGATTGTACCGAAATGCATACCCATTTTGGTTGGTATTTCTGCTTGAAGCGACGCTTCCCAATTGACGGCGTTCTTACCGAATAAAACGATGGCGGTTGATCCTAGTTTGAATCGGCCCATTTCTTCGCCTTTCTTGATCTCTATGTTGCTTAGTTCTTTGTAATCCCATGTCACGACATTCTTGTTGAATGGTGTGACTTGTCCTGCCCATACGGTTTCTATGCTGGCTACAATCATGGCGCCAACAAGTATGACGGCCATTGGACCAGCTTCTGTTTCAAATAGGCATACTGTGCGTTCATTACGAGCAAAAACGTTAGGGATTTGTTCTGCCGTGACTTTGTTGACCGAGAAAAGCTTTCCTGGAATGTGGATCATTTTGGTTAACTTGCCAGTGAGTGGCATGTGAACGCGATGATAGTCTTTTGGAGATAGGTATACAGTGGCAAAGGAGCCGCCAAGAAAATCGTTAGACAAGGAAGCATCACCACCAAGAAGGCTTGTTAGGCTGTAATGATGGCCTTTTGCTTGAAATAGTGTGCCGTGTTCAATCTTGCCTAGTTGGCTAATCGCGCCGTCCGCAGGGCAGGCAATGCTGTTCTTTTCTTCGCAAATAGGGCGCAGTTCTGGGCGAATAGCGCGTGTAAAAAAATCGTTGAAGTTGCGGTAGGACAGCGCGTCACTGTTAACGGCTTCCGACATGTCGACTTGGTATTTTTTAACAAATTGGTTGATAAAGGTGTTTTTAACCCATGAGTTTTCGCATTCGGCGATCTTACCAATGACTCTTGATAATGTTTTTTGTGGTGTGATGTGTTGCGCAAAGGCGAAAAGTTGGTCTTTAGTCACGTTTATTATCCTAGTAGGTGAAGTTTGAATAAATGTTTAAATTGGATTGTGGCTTACAAGAGACACAATCTGTTTTAGGCTTGTGAAGTCTTTTTCGTTAAATTCGCCGCGAGTTTCTAGCCAAAATATAACCGTTTCTCGCTCTGCTGTTTGTGTAGAGGCGAGCATGAGGTGGCCGTTAGGGTCGATTATTTGGGCTGCTGTGTGCGGCAGGTCTTTTAATATTCTGTCTAGTTTTTTGCCGAAAAGATGTGTTGCTGACTTTTTGGTTGATAGCTTGCTAAATAGGGTAGAAGGTGCGTCCCATTTTATGGTTTTCAGAATGTTGATATTGTAGCCATATTGGAAGATCGGCGACACAGTGCTTTTGGATTGTTTGAATAGTATGACGTGCTGTGCGGTTGGTATGGCTTGTTTAATCGTTTTCAAAGCCATATTAGCTTTTTGCTTTGAGTCATAAATATCGTGTTTGCCCAATGCTTTTTTGAGTGTGGCAATGGGGGATGCTTTGTTGGTATCACTGATGCTGGTCTTATTGCCAGTATATAAATTTGGGTCTAGTAGTTGCAGTGCTAAAGGTGCTCTTCCGCCATTATTAAACAGTCTTGCTGCTTCTGCACTGGCAAGGTGTGCGGTTTGGATCACTTCCCCTACATGACGGTGCATAACGGTTGCGACAACACGATAGAAAAAAGGCAGGTTTTTAGAATCCCAGCCCCTTAAATCTGCTTCATGGGTTAGCTTGGTTGCGCAGTATGAAAAAATCAGTGGGTTGTTTATTAGTATTGTTAGCCTTTTGTCTTCAGAAAAACCAGGTAGTTCTTCTGGGTGATGGGCTAAGTGTGCCAGGCTTTGCAGTTCTTTTTTATTCGGTATGAACTTGGTAGAGAAGGACTCAATAACCTTGTTTGGTGTGTTCCAATGGGTGCATAAATGCACAGTCAGTTCGTCTATGCGACAGCCTAAAACGTTCAATTCGGCTTGGCTTTGTTTTTCGCCTTGGCTGAGCTTGTGCTTAATTTCCATCATGGTTGGATAGGCGTAAAACCACAATAGCCATCTTGCTGCATCGCGAAATAAGGTGATCCAAAAAATATCATCCTCGTGGCTGGTGAGTTTCTCAATCGACCAATGTCTCGCTATGGTGGCAGCCTCGTAGCTGGTTTGTATTTCACTAAGGAAGGCTTTGATATGTGGTGGATTGTTTTTTGGATAGAATTTGTAAGGTGCAAAAACGGAAAAAATCTTTCCGATACCACTCATGCCAACCATTGATGCTGCGTGGAAAGGATTTTTTATTTCATTGTTTTTATTAGGTATTATTCGGTTTGCTTCGTTTAATATCGCGAAGGCTAATAATGGGTCAGAGGCGATATTGGCTTGCATGCCATCAAGTGTGTCTTCTGTTCTCGCTATTTGGGTTTTTAGACGAGACAAGCTTACCGCTTTCACGGGAAATTTTTTGCTTTTTAGAAAATGTAGCCATTCATTTAGGCCAGAAGGTGACTTGTCTATCATAGCTGGTTACATTGAGAGCTCATGTTGGTGGTTTTTAAAAAGTTGCTCTTATATTTCGGTTCTTATTAATCATACTGTATATTGAGATAAGAGCATACTTTGTCAGTATTAAGGAAGGTAATATGTTTGCATTAGCTGGTTTGCTAGTGGTCATTGTTAGTGTGGTGTTTGGCTATATTGCTTCCCATGGGAATATGTTGGCCCTATGGCAACCTTTTGAGGTTATTATCATCTGTGGTGCAGCGCTTGGTGCTTTCATGGTTGCCAATCCTTTTATTGTGCAGAAAAAAGTAATTACCATGCTGCCGCAGGTGTTTACTGGAAGTCGTCACAATAAGACTTTTTATCTGCAGTTGTTAGGTTTGATGTATTGCCTTTTTCAAAAAAGCCGACAGCAAGGTTTTTTATCGATTGAAGAAGACATCGAGTCGCCTTTTACGAGTGAGTTGTTTGCTCGATTTCCCGATGTCGTTCGGGATCATGAGGTTGTTGATTTTTTAACGGATAACTATCGGATTTTTACCTTAACAGGATTGCCTGCTTATGAGATAGAGGCAATTATGGATAATGAAATTGAACAAATTCAGGAAGAGTTGGTTGCACCAAGTCATGCCTTGACTCGTGTGGCCGAAGGGTTGCCAGGCTTTGGTATTGTGGCGGCTGTGTTGGGTATTGTTATTACCATGGGGTCGATCGGTGGGCCGCTGGAAGAGATCGGTGCTCATGTTGCGGCTGCGCTAGTAGGGACATTTCTAGGGATATTTTTTGGTTATGGTTTTGTGGGGCCTATGGCTTCTCATTTGGAGAATTTAGGTACCCATGAGTTAAAAGCATACCTATGTATTAAAGCGTGTTTGAATTCGATTGTGTCAGGCTATGCTCCGCCAGTCGCGGTAGAAACTGGCCGCAAGTTGCTTCCACCTGAAATGCGTCCGAGTTTTATTGAGCTATCTGATGGCCTTAAGCAGTATCGCTAGTATGCAAGAGCGCAAGAATAAGAGGTGTGAGCAATGGCTATAGGTACTAATGGCTTAGTTATTCGTCGAGTCAAAAAAATCAAAAAGGGCGGTCATCATGGCGGTGCTTGGAAGATAGCCTTGGCGGATTTTGCTTTGGCAATGATGGCGCTATTTTTGGTTTTATGGATCATGAGCGTGGCCTCTCCAGAGGAGTTAAAAAGTATTGAAGGGTACTTTCAAGATCCAATGGGGCAGTCAACGGCTGGTTTTAGTGCTAATCCGATTGATCTAGGTGGCAGTCCTGCCAAAAGTGCTGAAAAGAAGCTAGATTTGCAACTGCCTGATCCTGGCAGTGTTGATGTGCCTTCTCGTGATGATCGTTTGGGTAATGGGCCTGATTCTGCGGAGTCAAAGAGCATCAACGATATGTTGCAAGAAGAGGTGGGGAAAATGAATGTCCTGCTTTCTCAGCAGCAAAATATGCGTATCGAAATCACGCCTCTTGGTGTGCGTATTACGTTGTTGGACGACCCTGATAAGCCCATGTTTGAGCGTGGCAGTGCGCGAATGATGCCTGATATAGAAAATACTCTCCTTACCATGTCGCCAATTTTTAATAAGGTCTCTAACCCTATTGTCATCACGGGGCACACGGATTCGTCAAAATTTAATGGTGGGCGTTTGGATAACTGGGATTTGTCAGCGCTAAGGGCGAATGCGGCTCGCCGAATATTAGAAGAAGGCGGTGTGCCTGATAAGCGTATTGCTCAAGTGATAGGTTTGTCTGATTCGGTCCCTTATAACCGTTTTGATACCGAGAGTGCCGAGAATAGACGAATCAGTATTACTCTGTTGACGGATGATGCTTATAAAAAATTGCTGGATCAGAATCGCCGTAATTTCGGTGATGCTGCCCAGCAACCTAGTGTCAAACTTACGCCAGAAGCGGTTTTTTAAAACGCCTGATTTTCACGTATCGAATGTTTAATTCTTAAGAAGCTTTGGAAGCGGTGTTCTGTTATTTCACCTTTTTCCAAGGCTTCAAGAATCGCACAGCCTGGTTCTTTTTCGTGAGCGCAATCTCGGAATCGGCAGTAGCCGATATGCGGTCGAAATTCGATAAAGCCGTTCAGTAACTCATCTTCTGAAATGTGCCATAAACCAAATTCACGTATTCCTGGTGAGTCAATGAGGTCGCCGCCTTTTGGCATATGGAATAGTCTGGCTGTGGTGGTGGTATGTACGCCTTTTTTACGTTTCTGAGAAAGCTCACCCACGCTGATATCTATATCTGGGAGTAGGGTGCCGATAAGTGACGACTTACCTACGCCTGACTGTCCAACAAAAACGCTGGTTTTATCTTGTAAGAATCCATACAGCGACTCCATTCCAGCTTGATTTTTGATGGAGGTTCTGATGATGTTGTAATTCAGGTCTTCGTAGGTTTTAAGTAGATTGTCTAAATCTTCTTTGTTTTTGTCGTCAATTAAATCGCATTTGTTAAGTAGTATGACAGGTGGAATGCCAACGGTTTCTGCAGCAACTAGGTAGCGGTCAATTAAATTGGCGTGCGCAACAGGCTCTGCAGCAATCACAACAATAATGTGATCTATGTTTGCTGCGACGGGTTTTATCCTGCCGTGCATATCTGGGCGAGATAAAGAAGTGTGTCTTGGTGTGGTTGCAACCACGACACCGCCCTCATTTTGTTTCGGGCGCCAAACGACTTTATCGCCTGTTACAAGTTGGCCTAGATTGGCGCGTAGGTTGCATCGGGTAGATACGCCAAGAAAAGGTTCTTGAGTGCCTTCCACTTCAACTTGTGTTCCGAAATGAGAAATAATAATGCCTTCAGTTTCGGCTCCAAGGTCTGATGACTGAAGAAGTTCCTCGGCGACCTCTCCTCTTTTTTGAGTGCGTTCAACGCGCTCTTTGTGGATTTTTTCGATTCGCCAAGTTTGTTGTTTAGTAAGTTTTCGCTTCGACATTAGATTCGTCTGGTCATAAAGTAAGGCGCATAGAGTATAATGCTTGGCATTGATAATAAAGGATTTGGAAGGTTATGAGCTTAAATGATGAGAATTTAGTGTGGATCGATCTTGAAATGACCGGATTGAACCCAGAAACGGACACAATTATTGAGATTGCAACCGTGGTTACGGATAAGCATCTGAGCGTTTTAGCAAAAGGTCCTAGCCTTGCTATTCATCAAGAAAAAGCGGTGATGGACGCGATGGATGAGTGGTGTACACAGCATCATGGTGATTCTGGCTTAACAGCAAGAGTGTTGTCGTCGAGCATAAGCATGGCGCAGGCAGAGGAAGAAACCATTCAGTTTTTGGCGCAATATGTGCCAGCAGGTAAATCGCCAATTTGTGGTAATAGTGTTGGGCAAGATCGTCGCTTCTTGTACCGTTACATGCCTAAGTTAGAAGCATTCTTTCATTATCGTTATTTGGATGTCAGTACCATTAAAGAATTGGCAAGACGTTGGAAGCCAGAGGCATTAGAAGGATTTACTAAATCAGGCTCACATTTGGCAATGGATGATATTTTAGAGTCTATTGGCGAATTAAAGCATTATCGTCGAACTATGTTTGGTATGGACGATAAATCTTAATAGCACATGCTGCTAATCTAACCTGTTCTTGTTATGAGTTGGTGGGTTCTGTGCCCACTAACTCAGTCCTGTCACACCATCCCATATTAGCTTGATTCCTGTTAGGAAAAGAAAGCCGTACATGAATTTGAAAAACACGGCCGTGGAAAGTTTGTAATGCAGCCATGCGCCAAGTTGGACGCCAATAAACGCAACGGGTGTAAAGCAAAGTGATAACAGGATGTTGGTGCTGTTGAGTTGTCCAAGCATGCCGTATGGAATGAGTTTTACATAGTTTATTGCTGTGAAGATGACGGCTGCTGTAGCCACGTATTGTGTTTTGTCTAGGTTTGCTCTTAATAGATAGACGCTCATGGGTGGTCCGCCAGCGTGAGCTATAAAACTGGTGAAACCGCCAAGGGTGCACCAAAGCTTGCCAGTGAACGAATGCAGAGGTGGTCGCTCTGTTGCGCTGTTTTTTCTTGGCCATGAGTTCAGCGTGAAGCCAACAGCAATAATGCCAACCATTATTTTTAACCATTCAGCAGAGAACCATGACGCTGTTAGGCCACCAATAACAACGCCGATGATGGCTGCAGGTATGCATTTGATTAGTTGCTCTGTGTTCCACTTTTTCCAAAACTTCTGCACAGTGAAAATGTCCATGATACAGAGTATGGGGAGCATTATGGCGGCGGCCAGAGTAGGGGAAGTT
This sequence comes from Marinomonas sp. FW-1, assembly GCF_005222245.1. NCBI lineage: Bacteria > Pseudomonadati > Pseudomonadota > Gammaproteobacteria > Oceanospirillales > Oceanospirillaceae > Marinomonas > Marinomonas sp. FW-1. The sequence goes on from NZ_CP025987.1 coordinate 1,574,881, forward strand.
TGGAGTGAAATAAGCGGTACAGCAAGTATGCCGAAAGCGCCAGAGAAACCACCTTTAGAAATGCCAGTAATAAATACGGCAATGGCGATGAGTGACATAAGCAGCCAATCCATAAGTGTCCTCTGGTTAGATGTTTGTGGTGAGCGGTAAAAATGCATATTGATTATGGGGGATTGCCACTTGTTTCAAAAGGCTTCTGTATTAGAATTGTCAGAAATTAATGAGCCATGTGATTGGTGTTTGCTCTTTTTGAGTAGAGAAGGATTGGTAAGTGATGCAAATAGAGAAAGATGTTTACGGTGAAGAGTCGATGGAAAGTCTAGGCGGGGCTGTTTCCTTGGCTTTAAAAGCGGGCGCGGTTGTGTATCTAGAGGGAGACCTTGGTATGGGTAAAACCACGCTTGTTAGAGGTATGTTGCGTGGCTTAGGTCATTTGGGGCCAGTTAAAAGTCCTACTTATACGATTGTTGAGCCCTATGAGTTATCCGGCCTTGAAGCATTTCATTTTGACCTTTATCGCGTTTCAGATGCGGAAGAGCTTGAATTTATAGGGATTCGTGATTATTTCTCGGATGGCGCTTTGTGTTTAATTGAATGGGCTGAAATGGGGCGTGGTATTTTGCCTGAGGCAGATTTGATTGTTTCATTGAGCTTGATTCGTCAGGGTCGCCATGTGGTGATAGAAGGCGTTACTGAAAAAGGTTTGGCGGCTATAAATACGCTGCAAAATGTCATAACGTCTTGATGTATAGACGTCTTTACTCTAAGTAAGATTGAGATCCATGTAATCAGCAGTTATAGTGTGTCAGATATACTAGCTAGCTGTCTGATATGCATACTAAATTTCGTACTTATTTATTTGTTTTTTTCTCTTTTATTGTCTCCTTAACTGCGGCAAATGCCTTTGCTGCAGAAGTGAGAGACATTCGTGTCGCTCAGCAAGAGGGTGTGACACGTTTAGTTTTTGAGCTATCTGATGCTTCGGAGCATCGTATATTTCCTCTTTCCAACCCAGAGCGAATAGTGCTCGATGTGAGTAACGTCGACTTAAATACCTCTGTGGTTAATGGCTTGTCGGCTTTGTCTTCTGATGTTTTGATGCGAGTTCGTTACGCTAAGCGAGACAATGGTGTTCGCTTCGTGTTGGATTTGGCTCAAAAGGCAAAAGCGAAGAGTACTGTGTTGGCGGCAAATGGTACTTATGGCCCGAGAATATTGGTTGAGCTTGAGTATGGCGTCAGCAAACCGGTGACGGTTGTAAAAAGCTTAGCGAATTTATCCAAAGAAAAGCGTGATATCGTTATTGCGATCGATCCTGGGCACGGTGGAAAGGATCCGGGTGCTTTGGGGCAGTACAATGTTCGTGAAAAAGACATAGTGTTGTCGATTAGTAAGGAACTGGCTCGACGAATAAATGCGGTTGATGGCTTTAAGGCTGTGTTGACGCGATCAACTGATACCTATCTTCAATTGCGTGACCGTTCTCGTGTGGCGCGTGAAGCTAATGCTGATTTGATGATTTCCGTGCATGCGGATGCTTTTACAAAATCGAGTGCTCGCGGGGCTTCGGTGTGGGCTCTGTCATTGAGTGGTAAAAGTTCTGAAATGGGTCGCTGGCTGGCGCAACAAGAAAACTCCGCCGATTTGGTGGGTGGCATTTCTTTGGATGACAAAGATCAGTTGCTTGCTGAGGTCTTGCTTGATATGTCAATGAATTCGACGATTCAGATGAGTCTGAATATTGGTGAAAGTGTTCTCGGTGAGATGAAAAATGTGGCTGTCTTACATAAAGGCAGCGTGCAGCAAGCAGGCTTTGTGGTGCTAAAATCACCAGATATTCCGTCTATTTTGATTGAAACTGGCTTTGTATCAAACAAGACGGAAGCCAAGAATTTATCGAGCAGAACATATCGCGTAAAGTTGGCTGATTCTATTTCTAAAGGTGTCATCGAATACTTTACCAAGAATGCACCAGATGGAACCTTAGTGGCTTGGAAGCAAAAGAAACATTCTGATTATGTGTATACCGTTAGTAAAGGTGATACTTTGTCTGAAATTGCTAGACGCAATCAGGTGTCTTTACCTACTTTAAGGCAAGCAAACAATCTAAGTAACGATGTTATTTGGATTGGTCAAAAGCTTGTTATACCTGCCGGCTAGAATCTAATTGTCTTATGCTCTTGTGTTGAACTAAAGAGCTCAGAAATCAAAGGTCGTTCATGAAAAGAATTAATCTTTTATCTCCGCGTTTAGCTAACCAAATCGCAGCGGGAGAGGTGGTTGAGCGACCAGCCTCCGTTGTGAAAGAGTTGCTTGAAAACAGTCTTGATGCTGGGGCCACTCAGCTTGATATCGATGTCGAGCAAGGTGGCGTTAGGCGCATAAAGATCCGTGATAACGGCACTGGAATCATGAAAGATGATTTGTCTTTAGCGTTAAGCCGACACGCAACAAGTAAAATAATTACTTTAGATGATTTAGAAGCTGTCTGTACGCTGGGTTTTCGTGGTGAAGCGCTAGCCAGTATTAGCTCTGTGTCAAGAATGCACCTTACCTCTCAGGCCGAAAATGAAGAAGAAGCATGGCGTGTAGAGGCAGAAGGCAAAGATATGGCGACGGCAATTCGTCCCGCTTCTCATCCTCAAGGTACGACGATCGATGTGCGGGACTTATTCTTTAATACGCCAGCTCGTCGTAAATTCCTGCGTACTGAAAAAACCGAATTTGCCCACCTAGAAGAGGTGGTGAAGCGTTTGGCGCTGAGTCGCTATGAAACAGGTTTTCGCTTAAGTCATAATGGTAAGCAGGTATATGATCTTCGCCCAGTGACAGATCAGCTCCACGCTGAGCATAGATTGGCCACTTTGCTGGGTAAGAAATTTATAGAGAATTCGTTGACGCTCGATGTGGAAGCGGCTGGCTTGCGTTTGTGGGGCTGGATTGGTTTGCCCACATTTTCTCGTTCCCAAGCGGATTTGCAATACTTCTTTGTAAATGGTCGGGTGGTTAAAGATAAATTGGTCGCCCACGCCGTTCGTCAGGCTTATCGTGATGTTTTATATAATGGCCGTCATCCAACGTTTGTTTTATATCTTGAGTTAGACCCTTCTACAGTAGACGTAAACGTACATCCAACAAAGCATGAAGTGCGGTTTCGGGATGGGCGTTTGGTGCATGATTTCTTGTTTAGTCGAATTCATAAGGCTATCGCTGATGTGCGTCCTGAATCGGATGGGGCGCCAACGGGTATGCAGGATTCAGCCGCCAGTGAACCGTCTTCATACGGCTCAAATATTACAGAGCAGTCCGCTTTGCAGCTATCGAATCGTCCTGCGGCGTCTGGCATGGAGTGGATGCAATCTCGTTCGCCTTCTGGTTCTTTGGGTTCTTCAGAGGTGCGTGGTCAGCTTGATGGTATGCGTCGGCTGTCTGGTTATGCTCAGGAATATGTATCTGCGACGGAGGAGGTTGATCCTGAGACGGGTGAGGTGAGAGAAGTTGCTCCACCAAGCTCTCTAGGGCAATCTGGCGACCCTTTTGCGAGATCAGATGCTGATTATCAAGCTGTGCCGCCTTTAGGTTTTGCGGTGGCTCAGTTGCATGGGGTTTATATTCTTTCCGAGAGTGAACAAGGGTTGATTTTAGTCGACATGCACGCAGCACATGAGCGAATAGTGTATGAGCGCATGAAGACGGCTTTTTATCAAAAAAACATATCGTCTCAGCCGCTATTGGTGCCGATCAATGTGTCTGTATCGCAAAGTGAAGCCGATTTGGTAGAAGAAAGTGGCAATGTGTTTGAGTCGTTCGGCTTTCGAGTAGAAAGAACGGGATTAGAAAGTGTCATGGTTCGAGAAGTTCCTATTATACTGATTCGAGGGGACGTTGAAGGATTGGTGCGCGATGTTATAAGTGATTTATCGATCAATGGGGTGTCTGACTTGATGGAGTCTAGGGCGAATGAGCTGATGGCTTCCATGGCTTGTCATGGTGCGGTGCGTGCTAATCGTAAGTTGACTATTGCTGAAATGAACAGTCTTCTCCGAGATATGGAGGTGACTGAGCGAAGTGGACAGTGTAACCATGGCCGACCAACTTGGGCGCATTTGACAATGTCTGACTTGGATAAACTTTTCTTGAGAGGGCGTTAATATGACGAAGCCACATGTTGTTTGTTTGATGGGGCCGACGGCTTCTGGGAAAACAGGGCTGGCCGTTGAGTTGGCTGAGCACCACGATTTTGAAATTATTAGTGTGGACTCCGCTCTGGTTTATAAGGGGATGGATATCGGCACGGCCAAACCGGATGCTGCGTTGCTTGCAAGGGCTCCTCATAGGCTAATTGATATTATTGATCCGCTTGAATCTTATTCTGCGGCCGATTTTGTTTTGGATGCGGTTGAGCAGTCACAAGAGATTATTGCGAAAGGTAAAACGCCGCTTTTGGTAGGCGGCACTATGATGTATTTCAATGCGCTGCAAAAAGGTTTGGCTGAAATGCCGCAAGCCGACGCTGAGTTGCGCGCTTTGATTGAGGCTGAGGCTTTAGAGAAAGGTTGGGGGGCTTTGCATGAAGAGTTGCAGAGGTTTGACCCAGAAGCCGCTTCTCGTATTCACCCTAATGACCCTCAAAGATTGCAGCGTGCTATTGAAGTGTATCGTTTGACGGGTAAGACTATGACTCAGTTTTGGGCGCAGCAAGAAACGGTGTCTTTGCCATTTGATATGATTAATATGGCCGTGATGCCGAAAGAGCGAAGTGTCTTGCATGAGCGAATAGAGCAGCGCTTTTATGAGATGATGGACCAAGGTTTTTTGGCTGAAGTAGAAGGTTTGTACCGCCGCGGTGACTTGTCTATTGATATGCCATCTATGCGCTGTGTCGGATATCGACAGCTATGGCAATATTTAGACGGTGCTGATTTGCTAGATGATGCTATCTTTAAAGGAGTGGTTGCGTCTCGTCAGTTGGCAAAAAGGCAGCTTACTTGGTTAAGGGGCTGGGAGGATCTGATGATTTTCGATAGTTTGTCGAAAGATCTTGTGCCGGAAGCCTTGAATTACATAGAAAGCAGGATTATATAGGGGAAATCGGTAAAAATTTGGTGTAGTATCTACAGTATTGTTTTATCAATATTTAATTTAATATTTTTTGCTTGTTTAAGGAGATCACAATGTCAAAAGGGCAATCATTACAAGACCCTTATCTAAATATTCTACGTAAAGAAAGAGTGCCAGTATCTATCTTTCTTGTAAATGGAATTAAACTTCAAGGTCAAATCGAATCATTCGATCAGTTTGTGATTCTATTGAAAAATACTGTTAGCCAAATGGTTTACAAACATGCCATTTCTACAGTTGTACCTTCCCGTACAATTCGCGTTCCGTCTCCTGATCAGCCGGAAGATGAAGCTGAATAGTTTGTCTGTAACAAGGCGAACAGAGGAATACTAGATTGTTTTTTGAACGTCCAGATAGTGGTGAAATAGCTGTATTGGTTCATATAGATTTTCATGAGCAAAATGAGTCTTATGGGCCGGAAGAGTTTGTGGAGCTTGCTATTTCTGCTGGCGCCGATCCTGTTGCTGTTGTATCAGGGTCGCGTCAGCGTCCTGATGCCCGGTACTTTATTGGCACCGGTAAACTAGCAGAAATAAAAGACATTGTTGATCGAGAAGAAGCTCAAGTGGTTCTTTTCGATCATGCTTTGTCTCCTTCCCAAGAGCGTAACTTAGAAAGTGTATTGCAGTGTCGTGTGCTTGATCGCACAGGACTGATACTTGATATATTTGCGCAGCGTGCACGTACCCATGAGGGTAAATTGCAGGTTGAGCTAGCGCAGTTGCAGCACATGTCTACTCGTCTTATTCGTGGTTGGACGCACTTAGAACGCCAGAAGGGCGGTATAGGTATGCGTGGTCCAGGTGAAACTCAGCTTGAGACTGACCGTCGATTATTAAGAGAGCGCATTAAAGCGATTCAAAAGAGATTGGCCAAAGTGGGGTCTCAGCGAGATCAAAACCGCCGATCCCGTGATCGATCTTCAGTGCCAACGGTCTCGCTGGTTGGTTATACCAACGCAGGTAAGTCAACCTTGTTTAATCGGGCGACGGGGTCAGAGGTTTATGCGGCTGATCAGTTGTTTGCCACATTGGATCCGACACTGCGTCGTTTAGATATTGAGCAGGTTGGTTCGATTGTCTTGGCTGATACGGTTGGTTTCATCCGTCAGTTGCCGCACCGATTAATTAAAGCGTTTCAGGCGACATTGAAAGAGTCTTCAGAGGCTGATTTGCTTTTGCATGTTGTTGATGCTGCCGATATTTCTCGCGAAGAGAATATGAAGCATGTGGATTCTGTGCTAGAAGAGATTGGTGCTAATGAAGTGCCAACGCTTAAGGTGTTTAATAAAATAGATGCTTTGCCTACCGCAGAGCCTCGAATAGATCGTGATTCGGACGGGAACCCTTTAAGAGTTTGGTTGTCTGCTCGTGATGGTCAAGGTATTGATTTGCTTAAGCAGGCAATTGCAGAGCTTTTAGCGGAAGACGTTTTTAATGAAACTCTTTACTTGTCGAACAAGTATGGTCGATTAAGAGCTATGCTGTTTGAGCATGGGGCAGTGAAATCGGAGCGCTTTGATGAGATGGGCCGATTTGTCCTTGATGTTAAGTTGCCTAAAAAAGATTATTTGCAAATTTTGGCTCGCGCTGGCATGTCTGAGGATCAGATTGAAGCTGTGTAAGCTGTCAGGATTATCATTAAAATAAAGTGGAGATGTAGTATGGCCTGGAATGAACCGGGTAATAACGACAATGACCCATGGAATCCAGATAAAAACCGTAATAATGGTGCTGGACGCCCAGATGGAGATCGTGAAAAGGAAACCAACAATGACCCATGGGGCCGCAAGCCTAGTGGGAATGAACAAGGTCCTCCAGATTTGGATGAGGCTTTCCAGAAATTGATGGGGATGCTAGGCGTTAAAAAGTCCCGTAAATCTGGTGGTTCTAATGGTGGTGGCTCTAATTTTTCGGGCAAAATCGGTGGTGGTTTAATCGCTATTGCGCTGATTGCTCTGCTTGCTCTTTGGGCAGCTACGGGCATTTACCAAGTGGATCAGCAAGAACGAGGCGTAGTGCTTCGTCTAGGTAAATATCACTCTACAGTTATGCCAGGTCTGCATTGGAATCCTCCGATGATTGATACTGTTAGTAAGGTTAATGTGACGAAAGTTCGTTCCCATGACCATAAAGCACTTATGTTGACGGTGGATGATGCCATTGTTGAGGTTGGTGTTTCTGTTCAGTATTCGGTTCAAGATCCAAAGAACTTTTTGCTGAATGTTCGTAATCCTGAAGAGTCTTTGGCTCAGGCAACAGAAAGTGCTTTGCGCCATGTTGTGGGTAGCTCTGAAATGGATCAAATCTTAACGGAAGGTCGTGAGTTGTTAGCGTCAGAGGTTAAGGCTCGTATCCAAGACTACAGCAATGCTTATGGTACTGGTGTTTTGATTTCGAAAGTTAACGTTGAAAATACGCAAGCACCAACTCAGGTGCAGGAAGCGTTTGATGACGTTATTAAGGCGAAAGAAGATGAGCTAAGAGTCCGTAATGAAGCGGAGTCTTACGCAAATGGTATTATTCCTGAAGCACGTGGTCGTGCGCAGCGTATCAGAGAGGAAGCTGAAGCTTACCGTTCTGAGATTGTTGCTCGAGCAAGTGGTCAGGCTGATCGTTTTGATAGACTGTATCGAGAATATACGAAAGCGCCAGACGTTACTCGTCGCCGTTTGTATATTGAGACAATGGAATCCGTCTATAAAGATGTGAATAAGGTTGTTGTGGATACTGAAGGTGGAAATAACATGATGTATTTGCCTTTGGATCAGTTAATGAAGCAGCGTGCAGAGTCGTCTAAGGGGTCTGGGTCTTTGAATTCTAGCAATGTTGGAATGTTGACTGACCAAGTTCTTGAAGAGATTCGTAAACGTCAAAGTGCAACAATTCGTAGAGAGGGCAGAAACTAATGAGAGGCTTTTCTTTTTCCGTTTTATTTGTTGCTCTTCTCGGTGTGCTAGTTGCTTCACAAACACTTTTTGTGGTGAGTGAAACAGAGCGTGCGGTTGTTCTTAAGTTTGGTGAAATTGTTCAGGATGATGTTCAGCCTGGCCTTCACTTTAAGCTTCCGATTATGAACGAAGTCAAAAAGTTTGATGCTCGAATTTTGACAATGGACTCTCGTCCTCAGCGTTACTTAACGCTAGAGAAGAAGGCTGTTGTTGTGGATTCTTACGTTAAATGGAAGATAGACTCTGTAGCTAAATATTACCAAGCAACGTCTGGTGATGAGTTTGTGGCGAATCGCGTTTTGTCTTCTCGTGTTGATACGGGACTTCGAAATAAATTCGGTGAGCGTACTATGCACGAAGTTGTTTCTGGTGAACGTGACCAGTTGATGACAGGTTTGCGTGATGAGCTAAATCAGGTCGCTCAAAATGAATTGGGTATTTCAATTGTTGATATCCGAGTTAAGCGAATTGATTTACCGCCAGATGTTAGTGAGTCTGTTTATCAGCGAATGAGAACTGAGCGTGAGCGTGAAGCTCGTGATCACAGATCGAAAGGTTTGGAGTTAGCTGAAGGTATTCGAGCAGATGCAGATCGTCAACAAGTCGTTTTAGAAGCAGAAGCACAGCGTGATGCTGAAATGATTCGTGGTGATGGTGACGCTAAAGCAGCCGCTATTTACTCTAAAGTCTATAAGCAGGATCCTGAGTTTTACGAGTTTTATCGTAGCCTTCAGGCCTATCGTGAAAGCTTTAGTGGTAGCAATGATTTGTTCGTGCTTGAGCCTGATAGTGAATTCTTCAAATATTTGAATAGCTCTACTAGCAGTGGTTCTAAATAGAGTAGATATTCATCAATAATCGTGCATGAGACCTATTTGTTAAAATGGGAAACATGGTACTATTACACAAACCGGGCCAAGCCCGGTTTTTTAATGGTCAAAATAAAGAGAATCTATGCAGGAATTGTTGCAGTCGCTGCTGGTTGGCGTCAGCCTTTTATTGATCGCTGAGGGCTTTTTGCCGTTTTTAGTTCCGAATGTTTGGCGGGAGATAATGGTGAAAGCTATCGCGAGCTCAGATTTAAATTTACGTATTCTGGGCGCGGTTAGTATGTTTCTTGGATTAATGCTTCTTTTGCTGACTCGAAGCTAAGAGGACAATTTAATGACATTAGCAGATCGCTGGTTACTTCCTGAGGGCGTTGATGAAGCGTTGCCTGAACAGGCGGCTAAGATCGAGCACCTTAGAAGAACTCTGCTTAATCTCCATGAGAGCTGGGGATATCACTTAGTAATACCTCCTCTATTAGAGTATCTGGATTCCCTTCTAACGGGAGCAGGCTCAGACCTAGAAATTGAAACCTTTAAAGTAATTGATCAGTTGTCAGGTCGACTTTTGGGTATTCGTGCCGATTTTACATCTCAAGTTGCTCGTATTGATGCTCATTGTCTTAAAGATGATGGGGTGCAACGTTTGAGTTATTGCGGCAGTGTTTTAAGAACCATGCCGGCTGGCCTAGATGGCACACGTAGCCCCATACAATTAGGGGCAGAAATTTATGGTCATGGCGGCGTAGAAAGTGATGTTGAGGTTTTATCCTTGATGTTGCAAACCTTATCTACAGCCGGTTTGTCTAATCTTGTTCTTGATCTCGGGCATGTTGATGTGGTGAGTGGCGTTCTTGCTGCTTGCGATCTTAATGCAGATCAAGAAAGTAAGTTGATTGAATTATATAAGGCAAAAGATTTGCCTGAACTTGACCGCTACGTGGAAAGTCTTGATGGCTTGAGTGCAGACCAGCAGCAGTGGTTAGTTGGTTTGCCGCGTTTGTGTGGCGGCAAAGAGGTATTGAAACGTGCGATGGATTTGTTGGGGAATGTGAATGAATCTATTCGTGAGGCCATTGTTTTGCTTCAAAAAGTGAGTGATTCAATTTGTCAGCGTTTTCCTAATGTAGGTCTTCATTTCGATCTAAGCGATTTGGTTTCCTATAGCTACCATACTGGTGTTGTTTTTGCGGCTTATGTTCCTGGTCATGGTAATGCCATTGCTCGAGGCGGACGCTATAACAATATTGGACAAGTGTTTGGTCGTTCACGCCCAGCTACGGGTTTTAGTACGGATGTGAAAGCCTTGGTTGCTTTAACTGATGTTGTGGTGAATAAGCCAAAAACGGTTCTGTCGCCAATTTGCTCAAGCGATGCGCTTTGGCAGAAAGCAAACTCCTTACGAAGTGAAGGGTATCGAGTGATAGAGGTCTTGGATGATGTCTACGCTGGAGATGCGGACTTTAAGTTGGAATTTGTTGATGAGACTTGGCAGTTGATGCCGATTCAGAGCTAGAATTTTCTTTAAGAACTATCTAAATGAGACCTGAAATTATGGGTAAAAATGTTGTTATTCTAGGCACTCAATGGGGTGATGAAGGTAAGGGTAAGGTTGTAGACCTTCTTACTGAGGACGTTGCAGCTGTTGTGCGTTTTCAAGGTGGTCATAATGCTGGCCATACATTGGTTATCGATGGCAAAAAGACCGTTTTGCACTTGATCCCTTCTGGTATTTTGCGTGTAGGTGTTCAGTGTATTATTGGTAACGGTGTTGTGTTGTCTCCTGCTGCCTTAAAAACAGAAGTTCTTGAGCTTCTTGAGCAAGGTGTGCCAGCGGTTGATCGTTTGAAAATCAGTGCGGCTTGTCCATTAATTCTTCCTTATCATATTGCTATTGACCAAGCTCGTGAGCTTGCAAAAGGCGAGAAGAAAATTGGTACAACCGGTCGTGGTATCGGGCCAGCTTATGAAGATAAGGTTGCTCGTCGTGCGATCCGTGTTGGAGACTTGTTAGACTCTGAACGTTTTGCTGCTAAGCTGAAAGAAGTGCTTGAGTATTACAACTTCGTACTGACTGAATACCATAAAGTAGATCCAATCTCATTTGATGAGGTTTATGCTGCGGGCTTGGAAATGGCTGATTTCTTGCGTCCAATGGTGGCAGACACTATTACTTTGTTGCATGACTTGCGTAAAGCCGGTGCGAACATCATGTTCGAAGGTGCGCAAGGTTCATTGTTGGATGTTGACCACGGTACTTATCCTTATGTAACGTCTTCAAATACAACAGCTGGCGGTGCTCCAGCCGGTACGGGTTTTGGTCCGTTATACTTGGATTACGTGCTTGGTATTACCAAGGCTTATACTACGCGTGTAGGTTCAGGTCCTTTCCCTACTGAATTGTTCGATGAAGACGGTGAGCGTTTGGGTCGTCGTGGTCATGAGTTTGGTGCTACAACAGGTCGTTCTCGTCGTTGTGGTTGGTTTGATGCTGTTGCCTTGCGTCACGCTGTTCAGATTAACTCGGTTTCAGGTATGTGTTTGACGAAACTGGATGTTCTTGATGGTTCTGAAGTGATTAAGGTTTGTGTGTCTTACGCTGATGCTGATGGTAACCCAGTGGCTGGGTCTTTAGTTGACAGTGAGGGTTATGAAAACGCTAAGCCAGTATATGTTGAGTTGCCAGGCTGGACAGAATCAACAGTTGGTGCGCCAAATTTCGATGCTTTGCCTAAGAATGCGCAAGATTATATTCGCTTCCTTGAAGAGCAAGTTGGTGTTCCAGTAGATATTATTTCGACTGGCCCAGATCGTAACGAAACAATTGTTCTTCGCGATCCTTTTAAGCAATAGTTTGATTTGTTTAATGGGTTGATTAAAAAGCTGCTTTTTTAGCGGCTTTTTTTGTATTTTTAACTCGCTAAGTTCATCTTATTAGCATTCTTTGTAAATAGAGTGAAAAGAGGGGGCGGTGTTTGTTGGGGGCTGATGTAATATTTACAATTGGAATTAGGGCAGCGTATTTGCTGTTTGAATAGTAAAATGAAGAGGAATATTTATGGTTAAGTTATTGCTTGCTGATGATGATGCTCGTTTATCGGATTTGATTAAAGAGTACTTTGATGGTGAGGGTTATGATGTCACTCATGCTTGGAATGGCAGAGAGGCGTTGGAGCTTATGGCTGTGAATATGCCGGATATTGTTATTCTTGATGTTATGATGCCTGAGTTAGATGGGTTTGAAACGTTAAAGCAAATCCGTAATAAGAGTGCGGTGCCGGTTATTATGTTGACTGCCAAGGGTGATGATATTGATCGTATTCTTGGTTTGGAAATGGGTGCGGATGATTATTTGTCTAAGCCGTTTAACCCGCGTGAGTTGCTAGCACGTATCAAGGCTATTATGCGTCGTGCAAGCCAAGAACGTGAAGATGATCCTACTGCTGACATTGAGCTTTCTGGTGTGTTGCTACGTCGTAAGGATCGTACGGTTTATTTGAATGGTGAGTTGGTTGAGTTGACGACGTCTGAATATACACTGCTTGAGTGTATGTTAATGGCGCCAGGTCAGGTGTTGACTAAGCAGGAGCTTTCAGAAAAAGCTTTAGGTCGTAAATTAACTATGTATGATCGCAGTTTAGATATGCATATTAGTAATTTGCGTAAAAAAATTGGTAATTTAGAAAATGGTGATCCTCGGATTAAAACAGTACGAGGTGTTGGTTATATATTTGTATCGAATGAGCAAGGTGCTTAGTTTTTCATGAAAAATACTTTTCTGCGCGTGTTTTTGGTTGTACTGCTGTCAAACATTGTTGTTGTCAGTATTGGTCTAGGGATGGTCCAATTTATTCAAAAACGCAATCAGGTATCAGCTGACTTGCTCGGAGATGTGGGTGTTCAGTTGGTGGCTGGGTATGAAAAGTTCGGTATAGACTCCTTGCAAGAGGAAACCGAAAAAGCTGAGAAGCGGCTGTCTGGTACGATTTATTTATATCAGGAAAATGGTCGTCCTCTATTAAAGCCATTGCCTCGTAACTTTAGGGAGCAAAACACGCCTGATGCAACAGGTCGTCCTTCGGCGGACTTTTTGCACAGCCAGTTTATTCAGGTGATAGGTGGGAATAATGTCCAGTATTTGCTGATATTTAAACCAAGCCCTGAAATTAACTCGCTTGCACCAGAGGCTGTGGTTGGATTTTCATTGTTAGGCTTGTTGGTTTCGAGTGGTGTGTTGGCTTATTGGTTGTTAGGTCCTTTGCTTAAGTTGCAGCGAGTTGCTCGCTCATTTGGTCAAGGGGATATGACGGCAAGGGTCGAGAATAAGTTGGCTCGACGGAGTGATGCTGTTGGTAAGTTGGCGCGTGAGTTTAATGAAATGGCGGTGCGAATTGAGACGCTCTTATCCTCTAAAGAGCGCTTGATGCGTGATGTGTCTCATGAACTTAGAACGCCATTGGCTCGAATTGAAGTGGCTTTGACCATCGCTGAGGATAAATATGGTTTAGAAGCTCAAAAAGGCTATTTATCTAGGATTCGCACGGAACTGCATGAGCTGGATGAATTGATTGGTCAGGTTCTTACGTTGAGTCGACTTGAGGCGGCTTCTTTGATCAAAGAAGAAATGAATCTACGTCAGTGGCTCGATGACATTGTGGCTGATGTTAGTTTTGAGAGTCAGCTTAAAGGAATTACTGTTACGCGATTGGGGCGAGCGCCTAAAACCATATTGGGTGATCCGCTTCAGTTACGACATGCTATTGAAAACGTGCTTCGTAATGCCTGCTTTTATGCAGGGTGTGGCGGTGTGATTGAGGTCGAAACGAGTGAAAAGGCTGGGATGGCTTACATATATGTACGCGATAACGGCCCCGGTGTATCTGATGATAAATTAGAGAAGATTTTCCATGCCTTTTATCGATCCTCTGAAGCGCGAGAGGCTAATAGCGGTGGCTTTGGTGTTGGGCTTACTATATCTCAGCGAATAATTCGGGCTCATAAAGGGCAGATAACGGCAAAAAACCGAGAAGAAGGTGGCTTGGAGGTGTGTTTTCAGTTGCCTGTTGCTTAATCTGTAATATTTTAAAATCGAATAAAATTTTCTGTTGGCAAGAAAGCGCTTGTTATTACCTGCGTAGATAAGTAATATGCGCGTCGCAAGTTGGCTAGGCAGTCGCCGCTCAATTTATTGGGGGGAGGAAAGTCCGGGCTTCGCAGGGTAAAGTGCCAGGTAACGCCTGGGGGGCGTGAGCCTACGGAAAGTGCAGCAGAAAATATACCGCCTAAGCAGTTTACTGCCGGTAAGGTTGAAATGGTGCGGTAAGAGCGCACCGCGCGACTGGCAACAGTTCGTGGCAAGGTAAACCCCACTTGAAGCAAGACCAAATAGGAACTCTTTGGCGTGACCCGCGCTGAGTTCGGGTAGGTTGCTAAAGACGTGCAGTGATGTACGTATTAGATGAATGACTGTCCACGACAGAACCCGGCTTATCGGCCAACTTGCACATTTCCCTTCTTTTTTATTCCTTTGTCGCTTGAGCGATATTCTTTGTACACCTTTGCTTTTTTCGTAGATCTGCTTTCAAAAGAAGTTGTTGTTTTCCCTTTTATTTTTTTCGTGATTGTTCTTAAGCCTAGACTTTTGTGGCCGCCTTTTTTGGCGGCTTTTTTGTGTCTGTCGTTTTTCTATTTTAATTATTATCGATATTTTTTTACTATTTTTCCAAAAAAGTGTTAAATTGTGGGATAAAGTGTCGATAAGTGGGATATGACAATGTTTCGTGGGATTCATCAGGTAAGCGTTGATGTGAAGGGGCGAATGTCGCTCCCTGCACGCTTGCGCGATGATCTCGCCCAATATGACGATGATGGTGTCGTCGTTACCATTGATCCCGTGTCGAGATGCTTGTTGCTTTACCCCTTGTCAGAGTGGGAACAGATCCAGCAAAAGTTAGATAAGTTGCCAACTTTCCAGCCACAAGCGCGCCGTTTACAGCGTCTTTTAGTTGGTCATGCGACTGATTTAGAAGTGGATAAAGCTGGGCGAATTTTGCTTCCAGCGCCACTGCGTGAATTTGCTCGACTGGATAAAAAACTGACGATTCTTGGTCAAGGCAAAAAATTAGAAATTTGGAGCCAAGAAGAGTGGGAAGCACAACGAGAAGATTATTTGTCCCAAGATGCTCTTGGAGACTTACAAACTGAAACCATGATGGATATTTCTTTATGACAAAGACGATGGCAGAACACATAAGCGTCATGCTTAATGAGTCCGTCGATATGCTCGTAACCGACACGAATGGCCTGTATGTAGACGGGACGTTTGGCCGTGGGGGGCATACTCGTTTGGTTTTAGACCGATTAGACAAAGGCCGATTGCTGGGATTTGACAAAGATCCTGTGGCAATAGGTTATGGCAAAGCATTAGAGCAAGAAGATTCACGCTTCTCTATTGTTCAAGACAGTTTCGCGAACATGGCTGAGCATATTTTAAGTGTGTTTGGTGTTGATAGAGTGGATGGCGTGATGATGGATTTGGGGGTTTCTTCTCCTCAAATTGACGATGCTGAACGTGGCTTTAGTTTTATGAATGATGGCCCGCTTGATATGCGCATGAATCCAGATAAAGGCTTAAGTGCTGCTGAATGGATTGCCTCTGCTGGTGAAAAAGAAATGGCCGATGTGATGTATCAATATGGCGAAGAGCGATTCTCCCGTCGTATTGCGAAGGCGATTTGTGAATACCGTGCACATACTCCAATCCTGACAACGCTTCAGCTTTCTAAAATTGTTGCTGAGGCTAACCCTGCTTGGGAAAAAGGCAAAAATCCAGCGACTAGAGCATTTCAGGGTATCCGAATTCATATCAATAATGAGTTAGGTGACTTGGAAGTAGGCTTAGATGCGGCGGCAGAAGCATTGAAAGTGGGTGGGCGCTTGGCGGTTATCAGTTTCCATTCTCTTGAAGATCGAATTGTTAAGCGCTTTATGAAGTTGAAATCAAAAGGGCCTGAGCTGCCAAGACATTTGCCTATTCGTAACGCACACCTCGACATTAAATTTAAGACGGTTGGTAAAGCGATTAAGCCTTCTCAATCAGAGGTGAGTGAAAATGTGCGCTCGCGTAGCGCTGTGTTACGAGTGTTGGAGCGAGTCAGTGATTAAGTCGCGCTTTTCGCCGCTGGTGTTTGCTGTCGGTGTCGTGTTGCTGGCTATCGTTTCAATTGCTGTTGTTATTCAAGTTTACGACTTTAGAAAAGACTTTTCTTACCTTCAAACGTTGAAGCAAGACGAAGTGGATTATGAAGTGAAATGGGGGCAGTTGCTTCTTGAGCAAAGTGCTCTGACTCAGCCTAGCCGCTTAGAGCAAGCGGCTATTAAAGATTTAAATATGCATGCTCCTTCTCAGGATGAATTGATAATAGTGAAACCATGAAAATTGATAATAGTGTTCACATACCAGGAAAATGGCGCTTTAGGTTTGTATATGCTATCGCCTTGTTGTTGTTCCTCATTGCTGGGGGGCGACTGTTTCATTTGACGGTTGTTGATAAAGCTTTCCTACAAAACCAGGGTGAAATGCGTGCAGTGCGCACTGAGTCTATTCCTGCAACGAGAGGCATGATTTTAGATCGTCGAGGTGAGCCTTTGGCGGTAAGTACACCAACATGGACGATTATTGCAAACCCAAAAGCACTATGGAAAATGCCTCGTGATCCTTCCATGAATATTGGCCCTGAACAAGAAATTAAGCGCCTTGCTGAGGTTATGGGTGTAGGGCGAGCGTGGTTGCAAGAACGGTTTGAAGCCAATAAGACGCGTTCTTTTATGTATCTTAGACGCCAAATTCCTCCCCATGAAGCTGATGCTATTATGGCGGCGCATGTTGTCGGTGTGAGTAAGACGAAAGAATATAAGCGATTTTACCCAGCGGGCGAGGTTGCAGCCCATGTTGTTGGTTTTACTAACATCGATGACAAAGGCCAAGAAGGCATAGAGCTTGCTTACGATAAAGCGCTGGAAGGTCAGCCTGGCCGACGCAGTTATGTGAAAGATCTATCGGGCAATATTATTCGTGGTGTCGGTGTGGATGAAACGGAGCACCCTGGTGAAAATATTGAACTTAGTATTGACCTGAGATTGCAATATTTGGCTTATCGAGAGCTTAAAGCTGCGGTTCAAGAGCACCGAGCTACGTCCGCTTCTGCTGTGATTTTGGATGTGAAAACCGGTGAGATTTTGGCCATGGTCAATCAGCCATCTTATAACCCGAATGATCGCTCTAAACTAGAATATGAAGAGTTGCGTAACCGTGCTGTGATCGATTTATTTGAGCCTGGCTCAACCATGAAGCCTTTTACTATTTCGGCTGCTTTAATGTCTGGCCAGTACACAACTGAAACGACCATTGATACTTCTCCAGGTTATTTGCGCTTTGGTCGATTTACGATTCGTGATGCTGCCAATTATGGTGTGATTGATTTTGAAAAACTATTAATCAAATCAAGTAACGTTGGGGCGTCAAAGATTGCTTTGTCACTACCGCAAGACGCGGTTTGGAATATGGACTATGAATTAGGTATAGGTTCACCAGTTGGCATTGGCTTTCCGGGTGAGGCTTCTGGGGTTCTTCCTTCTCATCCTAAATGGCATCCATCAGAGATTGCGACGTTATCGTATGGATATGGTTTATCTGTTTCCACATTGCAGTTGGCTCAGGCTTATATGACATTGGCTAATGATGGTTATCGTGTGCCTGTGACTATTTTCAAACAGGATGTTCCGGCTGATGGTAAGCAGGTTATTCCTAAAAAAGTAGCGCGTGATGTTGTGAAAATGATGGAGTCTGTTGTTCAAAAAGGCTCTGGTAAAGCGGCTAAAATTCCCGGTTATCGTGTTGCAGGAAAGACAGGTACGGTTCATAAAGTAGGCTCGAAAGGGTATGAATACGACCAGTATATCGCTTTATTTGCAGGTGTTGCTCCGGCCTCTAACCCTAGATTGGCAATGGTCGTTATGGTTAATGATCCTAAAGGTCGCGAGTATTATGGCGGTGAAGTGGCTGCTCCTGTTTTTTCACGCGTGATGGAAGGGGCGTTAACAACATTGAATATTTACCCAGACCTGCCCGAAGGACTTAGAGAGGTGCGTTTGGAACCCAAGAAAGTGCCATATCAAGTTGTGCAGGGTGGTTAAATGGGGCAATTAAGACATGATCAATTACTTAAATTGGCGGGTTACTCTGTAGAGGGTAATCCGCATTCTGCTTTTTATAGCCGGCTAGAAACCGATAGTCGTAAAGTGGATGAGGATTGCGTTTTTTTTGCCTTGCCGGGTGTTACATCTAATGGTTGGGACTATTTGGATAATGTTGCTGCCTTAGGTTGCAAGGTGGCCGTTGTGCCTTCTGACCTGAACTTACAGCACGATAACATAGAACTCATTTCTGTCGCTGATCCTGCGGCGTTGTTAGTGTCTTGTTTGCATGGCTTTTTTGGTAGTATGCCCGGGCATATGGTGGCTGTAACTGGCACAAACGGTAAATCTTCCATTTGCTTTTATATTGCTCAACTGGCGAATTTTGTGGGCTTCAACAGCGGTTTGGTTGGAACCTTTGGCGTTGGGGCTTTAGGGGATTTGGCCGAAGCAAAACAAACTACGCCAGATCTTTTGTCTTTGCATCTTACTTTAATGAATATGGCTGAAAAGGGCGTAAACTTTGTTGCCTTTGAAGCGTCTTCTCATGCTTTGGATCAAGGGCGTATAGAAGGGGTTCCTTTTCAGACGGCGGTATTTTCAAACCTTTCTCGTGATCATCTGGATTACCATGGTGATATGAATGCCTACGCGTTGGCTAAGCGGCGCTTATTTTCTGTAGAGACGGTGTCTCATTCTGTCTTTTGCCTTGATGATTCTTATTCTGGTTTTATGGCTGAGGGTGCGACTACGTCGGCCCGTCATACCTATAGCGAGCATAACCCCGAAGCGGATTTTTATGTTAAGCAATTAACCCTTGAGCCGACAGGGAGTCGTTTTTTGCTTTGTCATCCTGAAGGGGAGTCGTCGGTATTTTTGCCTTTATTGGGGCGTTTTAATATACAAAATGCTTTGGCTGCACTGGCGAGTCTTTGGTATGACGTCGAAGATAAGCAGGCGTTGATATCAGGTCTGTCTTCGTTACGCGGCGCGCCCGGACGTATGGATAAGGTGCAATGTCCAAATGCACCTCTTGTGGTGGTTGATTACGCACATACGCCGGATGCTTTAGAAGTTGCGCTGCAAGCATTGAGAGAGCATTCCAGTGGGCGCTTGATTTGCGTGTTTGGCTGTGGAGGCGATAGGGATCGTGGTAAGCGACCTTTGATGATGGCGGCCGCTATGCAAAACGCAGATTATGTTTGGTTGACGTCGGATAATCCGCGTACAGAATCAATAGACCAGATTTTTGCTGATGTGTTGTCACAGACAAATGAGGGTGAGGCATTTAGTTTTGAGCCCGATCGTAGAGTGGCAATTCAGCAGGCTATTTTGTCTGCAGGGCCGAACGATGTTGTGTTGATCGCTGGAAAGGGTCATGAGTCTTATCAAGATATCAAGGGTGTTAAGCATCATTTTGACGATAAAGAAGAGGCTCTGAAGGGGGTGAAAAGCTATGTTAATTAATCTTACTCTTTCAGATATTGCTCAAGCTTGTAATGGCGAGCTTGTTGGTGATGATTGTGAAATAAACGCAGTTGTTACGGATACAAGAAAAATCATAAGTGGCTGTATTTTTGTCGCTATTAAAGGTGAACGTTTTGATGGTCATGATTATGTCACTCAAGCGATAGATGGCGGCGCGCTTGCTGTTGTCTCTGAACGCGATGTAGATGTGCAAAATTACGTTAAAGTCAGCAATACAACATTAGCATATGGCGCAATAGCCCGCTTGGTTAGAGATGCATTTAAAGGTGAAGTTGTCTGTATTACCGGTAGTAATGGTAAAACAACCGTAAAAGATTGGTTAGCTCAGTCTCTTAGCAATAAAAATGTGTTAAAAACACGCGCCAATTTGAACAATCAAATTGGTGTGCCGCAAACATTGCTTGAACTGGAAGAGAATCATCAAGTCGCAGTCATTGAAGCGGGTACCAGTTTTACGGGTGAAATTCCGTTATTAGCAAAAATAGCGCATCCGGATATAGTGATATTGACGAATGCTAGCGGAAGTCATTTTGAAGGGCTAGGCGATCTTGGAAGTATAGCCAAGGAAAAGGGCGCATTAATATCTGGCTCTTCATCTGCTGCTAGTGTCATTTTGAATGCCGATGATGAGTATTTTGATTATTGGTGTGGCTTGGCTGGTGATCGTAACGTCTATTCGTTTGGCTTTACTGCAGCGGCGAGTCTCTATGCCTCTGAAATAGTTTTAGGCGCAGAGTCTAGTTCAGCACTGTTTCATTATGATGGGGAAGCTTTACCCGTCACTATCGCAGGTGCTGGAAAGCATCAAATTGCCAATGGCATGGCGGTTGTTTTAGCTATGTTGATTCTAGGTATTGATTTTAAACAAGCGACTGATAAATTAGCCGCACCTGTGCTGGTATCAGGGCGATTAGAGCGCCTTAAGGCAAAAAATGGCGCTCTTATAATTAATGATTGCTACAATGCCAGCCCAAAGTCAGTTGAGGCTGCAATAGATGTGTTATCGATGCAGTCTGTAGAAGAGACCTGGTTAATTTTAGGGGCTTTAGGTGAATTGGGTGAGCAGCGAGATGCGATTCATTATGGCTTGGGTGAATATGCGAGAGATAAAGGAATATCTTATTTGATTTGTGTCGGCCCGGTAGCGAAAGTTGCTGGAGTGGCATTTAGGGATAAAGGGGGAAACGCAATATTTTGTGAAACCCATAATGAGGCGGCGACGGTTGTTAGACCTCTAGATAAAAAACACGCCATTTTAGTAAAGGGATCTCGGTCCGCTAAAATGGAAAATGTCATTGAAGCATTAATCAATTAGGATATTCCTTAACAATGTTACTTCTGCTCACGGCGTATTTAAGTAAATACCATACCTTTTTTACCGTATTCAATTATTTGTCTTTGCGTGCCATTTTGGGTGTGCTTACCGCGTTGGCTATTTCTCTTTTGATAGGGAATAAAGTCATTGTTTTTTTGCAGCGTTTGCAAATTGGTCAGTCTGTTCGTAATGATGGCCCTCAGACACATTTGTCTAAAGCTGGCACCCCGACCATGGGCGGAGCGCTGATCATATTTTCTATCTCTGTGAGTACATTGCTCTGGGGCGATTTGCGTAACCAATATGTTTGGGTTGTTTTGTTGGTTATGCTGGCATTTGGTGTTGTTGGTTGGGTCGATGATTATCGCAAAGTGGTTGAGAAGAACTCGCGTGGCCTTCCTAGTCGTTGGAAGTATTTTTGGCAAAGTGTGTTTGGTCTAGCGGCTGCCTTTTATTTGTATTACACAGCGAGCACTCCGGCTGAAACGGCGCTGATTGTGCCTCTCTTTAAAGATGTTGCCATCCCTTTAGGTGCGTTTTTTATTGTGCTGACGTATTTCGTAATTGTCGGTACGAGTAATGCTGTGAACTTAACGGATGGTTTAGATGGGTTGGCGATTCTGCCGACGGTTTTAGTCGGTGGAGCACTTGGTGTGTTTGCCTACCTGACCGGTAATATACGATTTGCAGATTATTTGCTTATCCCATATGTGCATGGTTCTGGGGAGTTGCTGGTGTTTTGTGCCGCCCTTGCCGGGGCTGGTTTGGGCTTTTTGTGGTTTAACACTTACCCTGCGCAAATTTTCATGGGCGATGTTGGCTCTTTGGCTTTGGGTGCGGCATTAGGAACCATTGCTGTGATTGTTCGCCAAGAGTTGGTGTTGTTCATCATGGGCGGTGTTTTTGTTATGGAAACAGTGTCTGTCATTTTGCAGGTTGCCTCTTATAAGCTGACCAAACGAAGAATATTTAGGATGGCACCAATCCATCATCACTTCGAATTAAAGGGCTGGGCTGAGCCTAAAGTGATTGTTCGTTTTTGGATTATCACTGTTTGTCTTGTTTTAGTAGGTTTTGCAACCTTAAAAGTACGCTAGGAGTTTTGCATGTCGTTGATCGGGTCAGATCGGATAAGAGCCGTTGTCGGCTTGGGAGCGACAGGCTTGTCTTGTGTGCGCTTTTTGGCTAGCAAGGGAATTGAATTTTACGTGGTGGATTCTCGTGAAAATCCACCTGGCTTGGAAGAGGCAAAAAAACTTTGCTCTGAAGAGCGGATCTTTACTGGTGATTTAGAGGTGCTTGAAACCCTTGGGGTGACAGAGCTGTTTGTAAGTCCTGGTATCGCGCTACGTACACCTGTTTTGGCTCGCCTTGCTGAGCGTGGTGTGGCTATGCGTGGAGATATCGATTTGTTCTGCGATTATGTCGATGCGCCTTTTGTTGCTATTACAGGATCTAATGCCAAAAGTACAGTAACGACTTTGGTCGCATTACTGCTTCAGGCGTGTGGTAAAAATGCTAAGGCAGGCGGTAATCTAGGCTTGCCAGCTTTGGATTTGCTGGCTCCTAATACTGATTTCTATGTGCTTGAGTTGTCTAGCTTTCAGCTAGAAACGACACATGCTCTTCAGGCTGATTTGGCCTGTCTCCTGAATGTTTCCGAAGATCATATGGATCGTTATAAAGATCTTTATGAGTATCAGCGGGCTAAGCAAAAAGTCTATCGCGGTTGTAAAGCGGCCGTATGTAATAAACAGGATATCTTGACGGCTCCGCTGTTGGCTGAGGGCGTCCCTGTCCGTGCTTTTACGACTAAAAGCCCCGATCTAAAAGAGTACGGCATGATTAAGGATGGGGATGGTGCTTGGCTTTGTCGTGGTGTTGAAAGGCTGTATCACACTTCTCAAATCGCCCTAAAGGGCTCTCATAATCATGCCAATGTCTTGGCTGCTCTGGCGATGATTGAGTTGTTGGGTGTGGATGTCATGTCTGAACCTATTGCTAAAGTATTAAGCGAATTTGGTGGTTTGCCACATCGTTGTGAGACGGTTCGTACGCACAATGGGGTCACTTACATCAATGACTCAAAAGGCACAAATGTGGGGGCAACCTTAGCGGCGCTTCAAGGGCTTGGCTCGTCTGCGACTAAAAATATTGTACTGATTGCCGGCGGCGAAGGAAAAGGGGCCGATTTTCGAGCACTTGCTAAACCTGTAAAAGATTTTGTACGCACCACGTATTTGTTTGGGAAAGACGCAGAACGAATCGCTGAAGTGTTGCCCGCAGATGCTGAAGTAAAGCACTTTGATACCTTGGATCAAATTGTGGCCAGTATCGGGCAGGATGGCAAAGAGGGAGATATTGTTTTGTTCTCGCCTGCTTGCGCCAGTCTAGATATGTATAAGAATTATGAAGTACGCGGTGAGCATTTTGCTCGGTTGGTTAATGCATTATGAAATGGTTGAAGGTATTTGACCGAGTTTCTATTCGTGAATTTGCTCAGGTCGATGCGGTTTTCGTAGCTTCTGTTGTGGCTATTCTAGCGCTTGGAATGGTGATGGTTTCAAGTGCTTCCATTTCTATATCTGAAAATATTCACGGTCACCCTTACTTTTTTATGGTGCGACAGGCTCTGTATCTGATTATTGGTTTGATTTCAGGTTGGATTTTATTGTCATTGCCGACAAGCCAGTTGCATAAATGGGGCATTTTGATGATGGGCTTGTCGCTCATCTTACTTATTCTTGTGTTGATGCCGGGGATTGGTAAGAGTGTTAATGGCAGTCGTCGCTGGATAAACCTTGTCGTGTTTAACCTTCAGGCGTCTGAAGTCGCTAAAGTCTGTATGGTGGTTTACGTCTCTGGTTATCTGGTGCGTAGAGCGGATCGAGTGCGAGAAGGTTGGGTGGGGTTCGTTCTTCCTCTTTGTCTTTGTAGTATTTTTCTATTGTTTCTCTTGTTTGAGCCAGATTTCGGTGCGTCCGTTGTTCTACTTGGTACGGTGATGGTGCTGCTCTTTTTGGGCGGCGCGCCTTTGTATCAGTTTTTATTGCTGATGATCGGTGCGGTTTTGATGCTAGGCGTTGTTGCAATTTCAGAAAGCTATCGATTGAAACGTTTGATGAACTTTATCGACCCTTGGGCGGATCCGTTTAATGAAGGCTATCAGTTGAGTCAGGCCTTAATTGCTTATGGTCGCGGGGAATGGTTTGGTTTGGGGCTTGGTAATAGTGTGCAAAAGCTATCTTATCTGCCGGAGGCGCATACGGATTTTGTGTTTTCCATTTGGGTTGAAGAAACCGGTATGTTCGGTGGTTTGTTGCTGATCTTTCTGTTTGCAGTGATGGTGGCGCGGGCTTTTAAAATTGGTCGTCGTGCTATGACTTTATCTCGCCCGTTTGCTGGCTACATGTGCTTCGGCTTTTCCATTCTTATTTTGGCTCAGGTAATCATTAATATTGGCGTGAATACAGGCTTTTTACCGACTAAAGGACTTACGTTGCCTCTTATTAGTTATGGTGGCAGTAGCCTGATTATTACTTTGAGCAGTTTGTTTGTTGTTGCGCGTGTGGATATTGAAAATCGACGTGTTGAAAACGATTCGGGAGAATCTTCTAAATTGAAAGAGAGTGCAGCATGAGTGGTGTAAATAAGGTCATTATTATGGCTGGCGGAACGGGTGGCCATATTTATCCAGCATTGGCTTGTGCTCATAGTTTTAGGGAAAAAGGTTTAGATGTTCAGTGGTTAGGTTCGAAAGGAGGCATGGAAGAGTCTCTTGTGCCTAAGCAGGATATTGTTTTGCACTCTTTATCTATTAAAGGAGTGAGAGGTAAAGGATTACTTGGTTTGTTGGCGGCGCCGTTTAGAGTGTTGCATGCGATAGGCCAAGCTGTGGCCGTTTTGCAAAAGGTTAAGCCTGATGTTGTGTTGGGCATGGGCGGGTTTGTGGCAGGCCCTGGCGGTGTGGCAGCTCGACTTCTGGGAATTCCTTTGGTTATTCATGAGCAAAATGCCATTGCTGGGACAACAAATAAATTACTGTCCAAAGTGGCAAGTTTAAGGTTACAGGCTTTTGATGGTGCTTTGCCAAAGGCCATTAGTGTTGGCAATCCAATTAGGAACACTATTTTAGATCAGCGGGTTCGTGAATCTAGAAGTGGTGTTGCGCGACCGCTGCGATTACTTGTTGTTGGCGGTAGTTTGGGAGCTAAGGCGATTAACGATGTGGTCCCGCAAGTTTTGGCACAATGGCCTTTTTCTCAGCGGTTAGATGTTTGGCATCAAACCGGAGTTCGTAATTTTGATGCGGTCTCAGACATGTATCGTGAGGCGGGAGTGGATGCTCGGGTTGAGCCTTACTTGGATAACATGGATCAAGCGTATTATTGGGCGGATATTGTATTGTGTCGGGCAGGCGCTATGACGGTAAGTGAGCTGGCAATTGCTGGGCTGCCGTCTATTTTGGTTCCATATCCTTACGCAATTGACGATCATCAAACTGCCAATGCACGGTATTTAGAAAAAAATGGAGGCGCTTATTTATTGCCTCAACCACAGTTAACTTGTGAAAAAATCATTTCATTGCTTTCTGAGTTTGTAGAGAGTGAAGAGACATTATTGAAAATGGGGGAGCAGGCCAAATTGGTTGCTCATCCAAATGCAACACAAGATGTTGTTGCACACTGTTTAAGGTTAATTAAATCATGATGAATAACAAAACTCAGTACGATATTCCGACAATGCGTCGTATCCAAAACATTCACTTTATCGGTATTGGTGGTGTTGGGATGTGTGGTATTGCCGAGGTGTTACATAACCAAGGCTATCAGGTATCAGGGTCAGATCTTAAGGCGTCCTCGACAACAGAGCGACTTGAAGAGTTAGGGATCAAAATTTATCTCGGCCATTTAGAAGAAAACGTGTATGACGCCCATGTTATTGTGGTGTCTACTGCGGTAAATGAGCAAAACCCAGAAATTATTTGGGGGAAAGAGCATCGTATTCCTATTGTTCGCAGAGCGGAGATGTTGGCGGAGCTTATGCGTTATCGCCATGGCATTGCGGTTGCTGGCACCCATGGCAAAACAACCACAACAAGTTTGATGGCGTCTATTTTGGCGTCAACTGGTGAGGCTCCAACCTTTGTAATCGGTGGTCGTTTAACCAGTGCTGGCGCGAATGCGCAATTGGGTAGCAGTGCGTATCTTGTTGCTGAGGCGGATGAGAGCGATGCTTCTTTTCTGCATTTGCAGCCACAGACAGTCATAGTGACCAACATTGATGAAGATCATATGGATACTTACGATGGTGACTTTGAGAAAGTGAAGCATACATTCGTAGAGTTTGTGCATAACTTGCCATTTTATGGTTTGGCAGTGTTGTGTGTTGATGATGAAAATGTTCGCGAAATTCTGCCATTACTGAGTCGTCCTGTTTTGACTTATGGGATAGATCAAGTGGCTGATTTCTATGCGACCGACATTGTCCAAACTGGTCGCTACTGCGAATTTTTAGCCCACCGTCCTGAGGGTGAGCCGCTGAAGATTCGTTTGCCAATGCCTGGGCGTCACAATGTATTAAATGCGCTTTCAACGATTGCAGTAGCAACAGATTTAGGTGTTGATGCCAGTGCTATTCAGGCTGGTTTGATGGGTTTTGAAGGGGTTGGTCGTCGCTTCCAAGAACAAAAACCGTTAGAGCTTCCGAACGGGTCTAATGTGATGTTTATTGATGATTATGGTCACCACCCGAGTGAAGTTTTGGCAACGATAAAGGCTATTCGTGCAGGTTGGCCTGAAAAACGATTGGTGATGGTGTATCAGCCGCATCGTTATACTAGGACTCGTGACCTTTACGAAGATTTTGTTCGGGTTTTGTCTCAGGTGGATGTGTTGCTGCTGCTTGATGTTTATTCAGCTGGAGAAGTCCCGATTAACGGTGCTGACAGTCGTTCTTTGTGTGGCAGTATTCGTCAGCGTGGTAATGTTGATCCTATTCATGTTGGCGGTGAGGCGGATTTGCGTTCCATTTTAAGTAATGTCCTGCGTGAGGGAGATTTGTTTATTACGCAAGGTGCTGGTGACATTGGCATGGTATCGAAAAACTTATCAGTGAGCGGAATTTAAGATGTTAAAAACACTAAAAGAAGCAGTGATTGCTGTTATTTATGGTGGCCGCTCGGCTGAACGTGAAGTATCGATGCAAAGCGGTCCTTTGGTCGCGGAAGGCCTTAGGTCAAAAGGTTTCCAAGTTGTAGAAGTGGATCTTTATGGCGCTGATGGGCTGTTGGATCCTATTGTGCAATTGCAGTCTGTATCATTCGATGTGGCGTTCATCGCCTTGCATGGTGGTGAAGGTGAGGATGGTCGAGTTCAAGCTTTGCTTGAAATGCTTGGTAAGCCTTATACGGGAAGCTCGCCTTTGGCTTGTGGGTTGGCAATGGATAAAGTGCTAACTAAGCGCTTTTGGCATGGTATTGGTATTCCGACGCCAGCTTATTTGTCTTTTGTTGGGCATGCTGATGCAGATGTCATTGAAGAGCAGATGTCTTATCCAGTGATAGTAAAGCCTTCAAGAGAGGGGTCTACTATTGGAATTAACAAAGCCACTAACAGAGCGGAGCTTGATGAAGCGCTTCTTAAGGCGCTTGAGTATGACTCTGATGTTCTGGTTGAGGAGTTTGTTGATGGGCCTGAATTCACGATAACGATTATCGATGACGTGGCTTATCCTCCAATAGGGCTTAAGCCTGCCCCTGATCATAAGTTGTATGACTATGAGGCAAAATACATTGCGGATGATACCGAGTATCTACTACCTTGTGGCCTGAATGAAGATGATGAAAATGAGCTGCAAATGCTGGCGTTGGATGCTTATCGCTCATTGGGTTGTTCTGGTTGGGGGCGTGTTGATGTAATGCGCGATCAAGCTGGGGTCTTTTGGGTGTTGGAAGTGAATACCGCGCCGGGTATGACATCTCATAGTTTGGTTCCTATGGCGGCTAATTATGTTGGAATTGACTATGCTTCATTAGTAGAGAAGATTGCGCAAAGTGCTTGGGATAAAGTTGGGCGTAACTAGCGTATGAGAATAGCGGCACTCATTGGGGCGATTTTATTAATATTGGTGGCGACATTTCAGGGAAATGAATCCTCTGAAACTTGGTTTGCTATCGAGAATATTGAGATCAAAGGGGATCTGAAATATGCAAAGAAAGCAGAGTTGCAGTCCGATTTTTCTTCTTTGCTCAATCAGAGCCTTTTAAGTGTTTCTTTGTCGGACGCCTTAGCGACAGTTTTGTCATCAGAGTGGGTGGCAAGTGCAGAGATTCGTAAAGTTTGGCCAAATACGTTGCAGGTGCTTGTTCATGAGCATACGCCTCTAGCATACTGGGGGGATAGGCAAGTTCTTTCCACCTCTGCTGCCGTTATTACTCCAAAGACGGTGCCTGATTTGCCGCTTACTCGGCTTTATGGTCCAGAAGGTTCAAGCGATATTGTGCTCGAGCAGTTTGGTTTAGTAAGCCAAGTGCTTGCTTCCTCTTCATTGCGGATATTTTCTCTCACCTTGGAGCCAAGGGGGGCTTGGAATATTGTTTTTACCAATGGAGTAGCCGTCAAGCTAGGAAGAACCGAGATATTAGAACGGTTACAGCGCTTTATAGCGGTGTATAAAAGTGATTTATCGGGTAGAATAGATCAAATAACGTCTGTCGATGCTCGCTATCCTCATGGGGTAGCAGTGGGTTGGGCAAAAAATAAATAATGTTGGCCTGTTTGTTGCTTTTTTGTACAGCATGAAGAGGGTCTCCATAAAAACACGTAATGCCGGGAAGGTAAAATGATAGTCGGTTTGGATGTAGGCACATCGAAAGTTATCTGTTTGGTTGGCGAAGTTCTAGCTGATGGTAGTTTGGAAATTGTCGGTATTGGCTCTCATAGTTCAAAGGGTATGAAGCGTGGTGTTGTCATCAATATTGAGTCAACAGTGCAGTCTATCCAAAGAGCTGTTGAGGAAGCTGAATTGATGGCAGGTTGTAATATACATTCTGTTTATGTCAGTGTTGCTGGGAGCCATATACGCAGCTTGAATTCTCATGGCATTGTGGCGGTGAAAAATGGCGAAGTGCAAAAAGAAGATATTGATCGAGTCATTGATGCCGCGCAAGCTGTGCCAATATCTTCAGATCAGCGAGTGATACATATTCTGCCTCAGGAATACCACATAGATTCGCAGGAAGGCATCAAAGATCCTTTGGGAATGTCTGGTGTTCGTTTAGAGGCCAATGTCCACTTAATCTCAGGCGCCGTGAACGCTGTGATGAATGTGGAGAAATGTATTAAGCGTTGTGGGTTGGGAGTGGATGGTGTCATTCTCTCACAGCTGGCTTCCAGTGAATCTTCACTAAGTGAAGATGAAAAAGATTTAGGTGTTTGTTTAATAGATATCGGTGCAGGAACGTCTGATATCGCAGTTTGGATTGATGGCGCGTTGCACCATACTGCAGTGGTTCCGGTGGCGGGTGATCAGGTCACGAATGATATTTCGATGGCTCTGCGTACTCCGACTCAACACGCAGAAGAAATTAAAGTGAAGTATGCTTGTGCAATGTCTTCTATGGCTTCTGCTGAGCAGGTTCTTCAAGTGCCAAGTGTTGGGGATCGTCAACCAAGATCTATTACACGCCATGCCTTAACTGAAGTTGTAGAGGCTCGGTATGAAGAAATTTACAATTTAGTTTTAGATGAGTTAAGGCGCAGTGGATATGCTGAGCGTATCCCTGCAGGTATTGTAATTACTGGGGGTACGTCCTTAATGGAAGGGGCAGCTGAACTGGCGGAGAAGGTTTTCCAGATGCCTGTTCGACTATCTTTACCAGATAGTACTAAAGGAATGTCGGACATTGTCGATAACCCTATATATTCAACAAGTGTTGGATTATTGGCTTATGGCAGTAAAGAGGCTGAAGTAACGGAAATCTCGAAACGAATGATGTCTAAGACGCAAACTAAACGAGAAACGTCAGTTCTGGCACCTAAAGAAATCGGGTCATCCTTCAGTGCAGCGAAGGCGTGGCAGAAACTTAAACACTGGTTTCAAAGTTATATTTAGTCAGAAGTGATTACGAATTTATTGAGGAGCGATAAGCCCATGAATGTCTTTGATTTAGCCGAAGATAATCTATCAGATAATGCTGTTATTAAAGTTGTTGGTGTTGGCGGTGGCGGTGGTAATGCCGTGCGTCACATGCTTGAGAACCGATTGGAAGGTGTGGAATTTATCTGTGCTAACACGGATTCCAAGGCTCTGATAGGTTTCGAGACAGGTGTTTCTTTGCAACTGGGCTCAACGATCACAAAAGGATTGGGTGCAGGTGCAAACCCTGAGGTGGGGCGCGACTCCGCTTTAGAAGACCAAGAAAAGATTACCCAGTTGTTAACTGGCGCTGATATGGTTTTTATCACCGCTGGTATGGGCGGTGGTACAGGAACAGGTGCTGCTCCCGTTATTGCTAAGGTGGCTCGTGAGCTTGGTATATTGACGGTTGCTGTTGTTACTAAGCCTTTTCCGTTTGAAGGCCGTCGTCGAGCACGCGTTGCAGAAGATGGTGTTAAAGAATTGCGTGAAAATGTCGATTCATTAATAACAGTACCGAATGAACGCTTGTTACCAGTATTGGGAAAAAATATTTCCCTGCTGAAGGCATTTGGTGAAGCAAACAATGTTTTGTTTAATGCGGTTCAGGGTATAACAGATTTGATCATGCGACCTGGTTTGATCAACGTCGACTTTGCAGACGTAAGAACGGTTATGTCTGAGATGGGTATGGCGATGATGGGGACGGGGTCTGCATCAGGTGAGGATAGAGCGAGAGTGGCTGCTGAGGCCGCAATTCACAATCCATTGCTTGAAGACATCAATCTTAGAGGTGCACGTGGTGTGCTGGTAAACATTACAGCCAACGAAGAAGTTGGGTTGTCCGAGTTTACTGAGGTTGGTGGAATTATTGAAGAATATGCATCGGAAGATGCTACTGTCGTAATTGGTTGTGCTATCGATCCTAGTGTAGGTGATGAGATGCGAGTTACGGTGGTTGCTACTGGTTTAGAGGGTCGTACCGCAGTTGAAATGAAGTCTGCTGTTGGTGAATCTGCTGTCTCTCAACCGGTTATGACAAAGGTGGAGCAACAAGTTGTAGAAAACACTGAAGCGCAAGTTTCAGTGGCTCCTCCTGAGTCTAAGCCTTCGGTTAATACCAAGGTGGAAGTTGTAGAGAAAAACTTGGATGAAAAGAAAGAATCAACGGATTCATCTTCTATTTCAAGTGGCGATAAATTGTCATATTTGGACATTCCAGCGTTTTTGCGTCGACAAGCTGATTAGTTTCAGCAAAAACGATGCAATATCAAAAGGTTGGATTGTATATAAAATGTGTTATTGATATTATTTGTAAAGAATAGTATCCAGTCATAAAAATGTAGGAATCAAATGGTACGCCAACACACACTAAAGAACATTATTCGAGCTACTGGAGTGGGTTTACACTCTGGCGAGAAGGTGTATTTGACATTAAAACCTGCTCCTGTGAATACGGGTATCGTATTTGTTCGTACAGACTTGGATCCAGTTGTAGAGAT
Source organism: Marinomonas sp. FW-1 (assembly GCF_005222245.1). Taxonomy (NCBI): domain Bacteria; kingdom Pseudomonadati; phylum Pseudomonadota; class Gammaproteobacteria; order Oceanospirillales; family Oceanospirillaceae; genus Marinomonas; species Marinomonas sp. FW-1. The sequence continues at coordinate 1,606,417 of NZ_CP025987.1, forward strand.
TCATGGCGATGCGAAGGCAGTAGGGTCAACAAATTTTGCTACGGCTTTATGTCAGGGTGATGTGAAGGTTAGTACTGTAGAGCATTTGTTGTCAGCCATGGCTGGTCTAGGTGTTGATAACGCCTATGTAGAAGTAAGCGCTAGCGAAATTCCTCTTATGGATGGAAGTGCAAGCCCTTTTGTTTTCCTTCTGCAGTCTGCTGGTTTGGAAGCTCAAAACGCACCGAAGAAATTCATTCGAGTTAAGAAGCCTATTCGAGTTGATGAGGGCGATAAATATGCCTCTCTTGAGCCTCATTCAGGTTTCCGACTGTCGTTTACAATTGACTTTCAGCATCCTGCCATTGGTGAAGATGTGCAAAGCACGTCGTTTGATTTTTCAACGACTACTTTTGTGAAAGAAATTAGCCGCGCACGTACTTTTGGTTTTATGAAGGATCTAGAATACTTCAAAAATAATAACCTTGCTCGTGGCGCAAACATGGAAAATGCCATTGTTCTTGATGACTATCGCGTCCTGAACGATGAAGGTTTGCGTTACCGTGATGAGCTAGTGCGTCATAAGGTATTGGATGCGATTGGTGATCTTTATCTTTTGGGTCACAGTCTTATCGGTGAATACAAAGCTTATAAATCAGGCCATGCTTTGAATAATAAGCTTTTGTTAGCTTTGCTTGAGCATCAAGACGCTTGGGAATATGTTGTTTTCGAAGATGAAGCGCAAACAACGCCTATTTCTTATGTGGAGCCAGCTTTTGTTGGCGCTTAATAAGTGATTAATTCTTAACCGAATACAAAAAAACCAGACAATATGTCTGGTTTTTTTGTATTTAGGTCCTTGATATTTCATGTTTTGTCTCACATTACCGTGGTAGACTGTGTTTATTACTAATTGGCTACGTTGAGTTCAAGATGTTAGGAACCGTAATTAAAAAAATTGTCGGCACAAAGAATGACCGAGAAGTAAAACGATATAAAAAAATCGTTACGCAAATTAATCAATTCGAAGAATCTCTCAAAAAATTATCAGACGATGATTTGTCAGGAAAAACCAGCGAGTTTCGTGAACGTTTAAATAAAGGCGAATCACTTGATTCTATTTTGCCTGAGGCGTTTGCTGTTGTCAGAGAAGGCAGTAGTCGTGTGATGGGGATGCGCCACTTTGATGTGCAGCTCATTGGTGGAATGGTTTTGAACGAAGGTCGAATTGCAGAGATGCGAACAGGTGAAGGTAAAACGCTTGTTGCAACGCTTGCAGTGTATTTGAACGCATTGACGTCTAAAGGCGTTCACGTTGTTACGGTGAATGATTACCTTGCTAAACGTGATGCGAATTGGATGCGTCCACTTTATGAATTTTTAGACATGAGTGTCGGTGTTGTTTTTTCTGGTCAAGATCGTGATGAGAAGAAGTCGGCTTACTTATGTGATATCACCTACGGAACGAACAACGAATTTGGCTTTGACTATCTTCGTGACAATATGGTGTTCCGCCTAGAAGATCGTGTTCAGCGTGATTTGAACTTTTCTGTAGTGGATGAAGTCGACTCCATCCTAATAGATGAGGCGAGAACGCCTCTTATTATTTCTGGTGCTGTAGAAGACAGTTCTGAGCAGTATCGTAAAATTAACCAGTTGGCGCCATTACTGACCAAGCAAGAAAGTTCTGACGATGCTGAGGGTGATGCGGCTACTGGGCATTATATTTTTGATGAGTCGCAGCGCAGTATCGAGTTAACCGAAGAAGGTCACTCGTTTGTTGAGGCGTGGTTGGTAGAGCAAGGATTGTTGGGTGAAGGTGAAAGCCTTTATGCGGCAGGAAATCTTTCTTTATTGCACCATGTTCATGCGTGTATGAAGGCCCATGTTATCTTTAAGAAAAACATTGATTATGTGATTCAAGGAGATCAAATCGTCATCGTTGACGAGCATACGGGTCGTACCATGCCAGGTCGTCGTTGGTCTGAGGGTATCCACCAAGCAGTAGAAGCAAAAGAGGGTGTGACGATTCAGGCGGAAAGTCAGACATTGGCGTCGACGACTTTCCAAAATTACTTCCGTCTATATGACAAATTATCTGGAATGACGGGTACAGCCGATACGGAAGCTTTTGAGTTTCAGCAAATTTATGGTCTATCCGTCATTGTTATTCCGACCAATCGTCAGGTTCAGCGTAAAGACTATAACGACCTTATTTACATGACGACGGAAGACAAGTTTGAAGCGATTGTCTTGGATATTGAAGAAATTATTCAGCAAGGGCGTCCTGTATTAGTGGGTACGGCTTCTATTGAATATTCTGAGTTGCTGTCAAATTATCTTGAGAAGAAAAACGTAAAACACAATGTTCTAAATGCTAAACAGCATGAGCGTGAAGCTCAGATCATTGCAGATGCGGGTCGTCCTGGTGCTGTTACCATTGCTACCAATATGGCGGGTCGTGGTACAGATATTGTATTGGGTGGTAATTTGCAGGTTGAGATTGATCAGCTGGGCGAAGGAGCTAGTCAAGAAAGTATCGATGCGTTGAAGGCGGATTGGAAGTCTCGAAATGAGTCTGTATTGGCTGCCGGTGGTTTGCATATCATTGGTACTGAGCGTCATGAGTCTCGTCGTATTGATAACCAGTTGCGTGGACGTGCAGGGCGTCAAGGCGACGTTGGTTCTTCACGCTTCTACTTGTCATTAGAAGACAATTTAATGCGTATTTTCATGTCTGATCGCATCAAGAAAATGATGATGGCGTTGGGTATGGAGAAGGGTGAAGCCATAGAGCATAAGATGGTTTCGAATGCGATTGAAAAGGCCCAGCGTAAAGTTGAAGGTCGTAACTTTGATATTCGTAAGCAATTGCTTGAGTATGATGATGTTGCGAATGATCAGCGTCAGGTAATTTATCGTCAGCGCTTTGATATGATGGTATCAGAAGATCTTTCTGAGGCTATTTCAGCTATGCGAGAAGAGGTGGTTGCTGGAGTTATTGATGAGTTTATTCCGCCGCAAAGTATCTTCGACATGTGGGATCTTGCAGGATTAGAGGATAAGATTCGTAATGAGTTTGGCCTAGAGCTCCCTATTGCAAAATGGGTAGAAGAAGACAAAAAACTGTACGAAGAACCTCTTCGTCAGAAAATTCTGGATGCTTTTGTTGAAGATTACCAAGCAAAAGAGCAAGTTGCTGGCGCAAGTTCGTTTAGAGCTTTCGAGAAGCAAGTGCTTCTTCAGGTTCTTGATACTCTTTGGAAAGAGCATCTTCAGACGATGGATATGCTTAGACAAGGTATTCATTTGCGTGGTTATGCACAAAAGAATCCAAAGCAGGAATACAAACGTGAATCGTTTGAGCTGTTCCAAGGCTTGCTAGAGCAGATTAAGTTTGAAGTGATTCAAATTATTACTCGTGTGAGAGTTCAGTCTGCAGAAGAAGCCGAAAAAATAGAAGCGGCTCGCAAGGCACAAGAAGAAAAAACAACAATGAGTATGGTTCATGATTCATTGAATGCTTTAGACGATGGCTCTAGCGAGTCGCAAGAATATCCTAAAGTAGGTCGAAATGAGCCTTGCCCATGTGGGTCTGGTAAGAAATATAAGCAGTGTCACGGTAGTCTTGTTTAACTGGAGAAAGTTTAAATGGCTGTAGGGTTGCATGATTTTCCTCTTATTCCGGAAATAAAAGGGGTAAGAATTGGTGTTGCAGAAGCAGGTATCAAAAAGCCTAATAAAAAAGATGTTGTCATTTTTGAGTTATGCGAAGGTGCTTCTGTTGCGGGTGTTTTTACTCAAAACGCATTTTGTGCAGCACCCGTGCGTATTTGTCAAAAACATCTAGGCTTATCCAACAGTCGTTATTTGTTGATTAATACAGGTAACGCTAATGCTGGTACTGGTAAATCAGGTTTGGAAACGGCACTGAAAACGTGTGAGTCGTTGGCTCATGAAACAGGTGTGAGCGTTGAATCTATATTGCCTTTCTCTACCGGTGTTATTGGAGAGCCTTTGCCTGTAGCGAAGATCATTGCAGCAATACCATCAGCACTTGCAAATCTGTCTGGTGATAACTGGCGTTCTGCTGGTATTGGTATTATGACAACGGATACTTTACCAAAGGGCTCTGTGCGTACCTTCGAACATGAAGGTCGTTCTTATTCTATTGCTGGTATCTCCAAAGGCGCCGGTATGATTCGTCCTAATATGGCGACTATGCTGGGTTACGTGTGTAGTGATATTGCGATGGAGCAAGATGTTCTTCAGTCGATTCTGAAGGATGTTGTTAACAAGAGCTTTAACCGTATTACCGTTGATAGTGATACCTCTACAAATGATTCTTGTGTTGCGGTTGCAACAGGAATGGCAGGCAATACAAAAGTCTCTTCGGTCGATGAGCCACTGGCAAAAGCTTTTATTGTTGCGTTTACTGAGGTTATGCAGGAGCTTGCTCATGCGATTGTGCGCGATGGTGAAGGGGCAACTAAGTTTGTCACTGTGGAAGTTATAGGCGCTTCTGTTAAGTCTGATGCAACGAAAGTTGCCTTCGAGATTGCTCATTCACCTTTGGTGAAAACGGCTTTGTTTGCTTCAGATCCTAACTGGGGTCGTATTTTGGCGGTTGTTGGTCGTGCGGGCGTTGAAGGTTTAAATGTTGATCATGTTCAGTTGCATATCAACGGGTTTGAAGTAGCTCGTGATGGTGGTCGTTCTCCAGATTATTTGGAGGAACATGGGAAAGAAGCAATGGCACCAGAAGAAATACATATAGTGCTCGACTTAGGAATGGGATCTGAATCTGATACTGTTTGGACGACGGATTTTTCTCATGAGTATGTCACTATTAATGCTGAGTACCGTACCTAATGTTGGTTAGAGTTGCTGCCGGTATTATTGTTCGCGATGATTTGGTTTTTATTGCTCTTCGCAAGTCAAGCCAGCATCAGGGTGGTTTATGGGAGTTTCCTGGGGGTAAGTGTGAACCTATGGAATCTCCAGAGACTGCATTGCAGCGTGAGTTAAAAGAAGAGTGTGGCATCGCTGTCACTGAGTGCTCTTTTTTTAAGACCATTGCCCATGATTATGGCGATAAACAAGTTGAGCTTTGTTTTTATAAAGTAACAAAGTTTGATGGTGAGCCAGTGGGGAGTGAAGGTCAGCAAACCGCTTGGGTGCCAGTTTCTGATCTGCCTTCTTATGACTTCCCTGAGGCGAACAAAGAAATTGTTGCTGATCTGATTAAGTAGTTAGTGCAGCGAACAAAAAAGAGCTTCATATATTGAAGCTCTTTTTTTTGTTTTTTTAGTCAAGTATTTTGGCTAAGAGTTTTCTTACTGTGCTTGGTTCAAAAGGTTTGCCGCAGATAGCATCTACCCCTTCTTGGGCGATATTTGATAGCTGGCTATTTTCAGTGTCCGCGTTAGAGCTAACCATCAATATTGGAATATGGGCTAAGGACGGGTCTAACCTGACCGCTTCAGTAAGCTCTAAACCATCCATTTCAGGCATATTGTAGTCGGTTACAATAAGGTCAAATTCCATTTCGTTCAGTAGAAGAATTGCTTCTTTGCCATTTTCTGCAAATTGGATGTCTTCTATACCCATTGTGTTTAGTGTTTTGCTTATGTGCTTTCGAGCCATCAGGCTGTCGTCTGTAATAAGTACTCTTAGTGTTCGTGGATCAAACAACTCCAAATCAATTTCTTCTTCAACAATGAGATCTAGAGTAGCGTGAATTGCTCTTACTAAATTCTTTTGACTAAAAGGTTTGGGTAATATGGCAAGAACGCCAGACTGTCTTAAGTGTTCTAAATTCTCACGGTTTCTTTCGCTAGAAATGAGCATGAAGCACTGGTTTTCTGTGTCTGGATTAGCGCGTATTTTGTCGATAAGTTCATTTGCGGTTCCGTCAGGAAGGTACATTGACGAAATGACTAGATCGGGCGGAAACGAAGCGAGTAAGCCCATTGCTTCTTGAATGCTGTTTGCGTATTCAATTTGCTTTATGCCGGCATCTTCTAGAGCTTTAGTGATGATTTTCTTTTGGGTATCTGACGGTTCTACTAAGAGAAAAGATAGGTCATTTATCGCTGCATAAGTGCTCATAGTTTAAAGTTGCCTATTTTGTTTGTGATGTTATGACTTTTACTAGGACTATTTTGTGTTTATGGTTGCTTACTGCTTAATATGAATATATTAAATAGGTTAACATGTTTTATCTAGTCTATTTGAATTGTGGGAGTGGTAATGTCGACAGCAAGTGCGTGTCATATCTTGGTAAAAACCAAAGCGGAAGCGGACTCATTAAAGGCAAAGTTAGATAAAGGTGCTGATTTTCATAAATTGGCCAAGCAATTCTCAACTTGTCCTTCTGGTAAAAAAGGTGGAGACCTTGGGGAGTTTCGCAAAGGGGATATGGTGCCAGCGTTTGATAAGGCTGTGTTTGATGGTCCGCTGTATAAAATTCAGGGGCCCGTTAAAACACAGTTTGGTTTTCATTTGATTAAAGTGTTGTATCGTTCTTAAGGTGGGTGAAAATGAATAATGTGATTCAGCTCGACAGTCTGTATTATGTTGCGCCTCAGATATTGCTAGAAGATATAGAGGTGTTGAAGGATCTAGGTTTTGAAAGGGTGATTAATAATCGTCCTGATTTTGAGTCTGAAGATCAGCCGACAGATAATGCTTTGCGCGCAAAGGCTGAAGCATTAGGTCTAGAATATGTTAGTAACCCAATTGACTTATCTAAGTTGTCGAAAGAGCATGTTGAGGTTCAGTCTGACGCGCTAGGTGTCAGTAAAAAAACCTTGGCTTTTTGCCGTACAGGAACTCGATCTTCCGTTTTGTGGCTGCTGTCTGAAAATGCTAAGGGTAAGTCTTCTGATGAGCTTAGTGCTTATGTGGCAGGGAAAGGTTTTGATCTTTCTCGGTGTGCGGCAGCAATGGCGCCTTTGTTGAATAAATAACTGTCAGTATGTGTCTGAGGCATAGCAGGCAATTTTCTTTCTTTGTGAATATGTAGTATTGGTAATTTATGGTTAGTCGACCGTCGTTAGAAACAGCCACAGCCTCTGATCCTGATCGCTTTGTCGAGCCGTTAGAGCTGGGGAAGCGTGTTAAGGAAATTCGTCTTGCGAGAGGGTGGACGCTGGAAGAGGTGGGCAAAAAGACTGGAATCGCTCGCTCTACATTGTCGAAAATTGAAAATGATCAGGTTTCGCCTAGTTTTGCTATTGTGCAAAAGCTCATAAATGGTTTGGAAATGGACTTGCCTCAGTTGTTTGTTGAGGCCAGTGAGCATTCTATTGCTGGGCGAAGGGATGTTACGCGAAAGGGCCGAGGAGAGCCGCATCCGACAGCAACGTATGAGCATGAATTGCTCAATTACTCAATTAGCCGCAAAAAAATGGTGCCTTTCAAGACTACTGTCAGAGCGAGATCTTTCGCAGAGTTTAAAGAGTGGGTTCGTCATGATGGCGAGGAGTTTCTTTTGGTTTTGCGAGGTAAAATTAATTTTTTCTCTGAGCTCTATGAACCAATTGAATTAAAAGAAGGTGATAGTGTGTATTATGATGCCTCAATGGGACACGCTGTTGTTTCTTTGTCGGCAAAAGATGCTGAAATACTTTGGGTTGTGGCCCGTTAATATATTAAAAAATTATTTAAGAGAAGGTTGTATTGCGTTATGGAGCAGTGGGGATTGACAAGTTGGAGAGGTAAAACGGCACTGCAACAGCCGGTTTATCCTAATGCTGAGCATCTGGCTCAGGTGGAAAGTACATTAGGCAAAATGCCTCCTCTTGTTTTTGCAGGTGAAGCGCGTCAGCTTAAAAAGGCATTGGCTCAGGTGGCAAATCGACAGTCGTTTTTATTGCAAGGCGGTGATTGCGCAGAAAGTTTTGCTGAGTTTCATGCTAATAATATTCGCGATACATTTAAAGTCATGCTGCAAATGGCAGTGGTTTTGACTTATGCGGGTAAGTGTCCTGTTGTGAAGGTCGGCCGCATGGCTGGTCAGTTTGCTAAGCCAAGGTCAGCTGGAACAGAGGTTGTTAATGGCGTTGAGCTGCCTAGTTATCGTGGCGATATTATTAATGGCATTGATTTTACCGAGCAGGCTCGTGTGCCGGATCCTGAGCGTTTAGTGCAGGTGTATAATCAAAGCGCTTCGACAATGAATTTACTTCGCGCTTTCTCGCAGGGTGGTTTTGCGGATTTGCATCAAGTTCATCAGTGGAATTTGGACTTTTTGAATGCAAGTCCTGCAGGCGGTCGCTATCAAGGTGTTGCTGATAAAATCGATGATGCTTTGCAATTCATGGAAGCGTGTGGGGTTGGTGCAGGCTTATCTCAGCTAAAAGAGACCGACTTTTATACGTCCCACGAAGCCTTGCTATTGCCTTATGAACAAGCATTAACTCGTAAAGACAGCCTGACAGGTGAGTGGTATGACTGTTCTGCTCACATGTTGTGGATTGGTGATAGGACGCGTCAACTGGACGGTGCGCATGTTGAGTTTTTGCGTGGTGTTCAAAACCCAATTGGGGTGAAGGCTGGTCCTTCTATGGATCCTGAAGATCTGTTGAAGCTGTGTGATGTTTTAAACCCAAATAATGAAGCGGGTCGTTTGAATATTATTGTTCGAATGGGTGCGGATAAAGTTGAAGAGGGTATGCCTAAACTGATTCAGGCTATTCAACGTGAGGGTAAGAATGTCGTTTGGAGTAGTGATCCAATGCATGGCAACACTGTTAAGGCTTCCACTGGTTACAAAACACGTCGGGTAGATGATGTGTTAAAAGAAGTTCAGCAGTTCTTCCAGGTTCATAATGCTGAAGGTAGCTACGCCGGTGGTGTTCACTTTGAAATGACGGGTCAGAATGTTACTGAATGTGTGGGCGGTGCTTTTGAAGTGACTGAGGCGGATTTGGCTGATCGTTATCACACTCATTGTGATCCGAGGTTGAATGCTGATCAGTCGTTAGAGTTGGCATTTATGATTTCGGACACTCTTAAGAAATCGAGATCCTAATTTACCCACCTTAGTTGGTCGATTGATTGTCAATAAAAAAGCTCAGTTAGGTTTCTAACTGAGCTTTTTTGTTATTCGCTTTGGCTGAAAAGGGTAAAGCGATTAGCCTTTTCGGCGGCGAAAAGCGGATGTGGTTGCTTTTGAAGTCACATCGATTTTTGCCATGATAAGCGCCATCTCTTCAGCTTCTGCTTGCTGTTGTGCTTTTAGTTTTTCTTCACGTTCTTTTTTGGATGCTCTTTCAGCTTCATTCAGCATTTTCTGGATGCTGGCTTTGCTTTTTGTGCGAGCCGGAGCTTTTTTCTTTTCAGGCTCTTTTGGTATCGCTGCACCGCTTAATCTTTCTTCGCCAATAAGTTCTCCAAAGAAGGATTTGGCTGTTGGTGCCGGCTCAATTGTTTTTTTTGGCAATTCAACGGTTTTTGTCGCGGCTGCTTTTCTTGTTTTTTTTGGCTGCTCTGCGGTTGATACGCCGTTAGCATCAAAAAGTGCTTTTTTACCAAAGTTTAAGTTGGTTGATTTCTCGGCTGTTTGGGCAATTTTGTAACCGCGCAAACTTTCACCGTTATAGATTGAGATATAGTCGCTTTCTAGCTCATAAAGCTCTTGTTTGTCGCTGGTTTCAAATAGCTCTTCGACAATAAATGCTTCAACGCCATTCTCCCTAATGTCATTGTATAAGGGAAAGTCTAGGCCTTCATTTGTTGCTTCAACGTATTGTTCGAAACGTTGGAAGCCACTATTGAAAGAAGTTCCAATATAATGCTTGCCAGTGATGTTATTTGTGATTTTAAAAACGACCAAAATCGCTGCCTCTTACGTAATATCTTTTTAATAGCACATAAACCCCATTCACCTGAGGGAACCCAGAGGTGAATGGGGTTTATAAAGAAATAGGGTTAGTGTTTTACGACGATATTTAGACCGTCGCGAACATTCAGATGAACATTCTCAACTCGTTTGTCTTGCGCAATTAAGCGGTTGACTTGGTTGACAGCTATGTCGCTGTTTTCTTTTGGGTCTAGTACTCGTCCTTGCCATAGGGAGTTATCGATAATGATAAGTCCACCTGATTTTACAAGCGGTACTACCGCTTCATAATAATTAAGGTAGTTGCGTTTATCTGCATCGATAAAGACAAGGTCAAATTGCCCATCAAGGGATTTGATTGTGTCCAGAGCTGGGCCGAAAATGGCTTTGATTTTCTTGCCGTGCTCGCTACGATCAAAAAAGGATTGAGCAAATTCAATTGCTCTAGGGTTGGTTTCACAGCAAATTAGTTCGCCATCAGAAGGCATGCCCTCTGCGATTGATAAAGCTGAATAGCCAGTAAACATGCCTATTTCAAGGGCGCGCTTAGGTTGAGCTATTTTGGTCAACAGCTTCAGGGTGCGGCCAATGGTTTTTCCAGACAACTTATTTGGGTAGCCCATATCAGAGTAAGTTTTTTCTACTAACTCAATTAAAAGCTCAGGTTCTGATTGAGTCGTCTCAATGCAGTAGTCGTCAAGAGTATTAAGATCCATAGTGCCTTTTAAAACGCGAAGTATGTGTGAAACGGATGCCAATTTTACTCTGCGTGAAGATAATGTCTATGGCTTAAATGTAGAAAAAAAGCTTGATTTTTGCGGATGTCCTGTACATGCCGATAAAAAAGCCGATTTAAATTAGATTCGCATGAATAATCGAAAAATGGTAATTTATGCGCTGAAATTTACATGTGCTCTTTGGTATGGAGCACCACTGACTCCGATAGGGGAATAAAATGCCTGTAATTACTTTGCCTGATGGCAGCCAACGCTCTTTTTCAAACCCAGTAACTGTTATGCAAGTCGCCGAGGATATTGGTCCTGGTTTGGCTAAAGCCACGGTGGCTGGTCGCATAGATGGTCAACTTGTTGATGCATGCGAGCTTATTTCTGACGACGCTAAATTAAGCATCATTACAGGGAAAGACCCTGAAGGTGTGGAAATTATTCGTCACTCTTTTGCCCACCTTGTTGGTCATGCTGTTAAGCAGTTGTATCCGACAGCGCAAATGGCGATCGGACCTGTTATAGATGAAGGCTTTTATTACGACATCGCCTATGAGCGTCCTTTTACGCCTGATGATCTTGCCGCTATTGAAAAGCGCATCGCAGAGTTGGTTAAGACGGACTACGATGTTGTTAAAAAAATGACACCGATAGCAGAGGCTCGTCAGCAATTTGTTGACCGTGGTGAAAGCTATAAAGTGGCATTGATTGATGATATGGATGAGTCAACGAAAGAAGTTGGTTTGTATCATCATGAAGAGTATATGGATATGTGTCGTGGTCCTCATGTACCGAATACTCGAGTCTTGCGTCATTTCAAATTGATGAAGTTGGCTGGTGCGTACTGGCGTGGTGATTCTAATAACGAAATGTTGCAGCGTATTTATGGTACGGCTTGGAACGACAAAAAAGAATTGAAAGCTTATTTAACGCGAATCGAAGAAGCTGAAAAACGCGATCATCGTAAGTTAGGTAAGAAGTTGGATCTTTTCCATGTGCAGGAAGAAGCGCCTGGCATGGTGTTCTGGCACCCTAAAGGCTGGAGATTGTATCAAGCTGTTGAGCAATATATGCGTCAGAAGCAGATTGATAACAATTATCAAGAGGTCAAAACACCCCAGATCGTTGACCGTGTGCTTTGGGAAAAATCAGGGCACTGGGGCAAATATCATGAGAATATGTTTACTACACATTCTGAAAATCGTGATTACGCCGTTAAACCGATGAACTGCCCATGTCACATACAGGTTTATAATCAGGGCCTTAAAAGCTACCGTGATTTGCCGTTCCGTATGGCTGAGTTTGGTTCTTGTCACCGTAATGAGCCATCTGGTGCATTGCATGGCATTATGCGTGTACGTAACTTTGTTCAGGATGACGGTCATATCTTTGTGACCGAAGGGCAAATTCAGTCGGAAGTGTCTGAATTTATCGATCTGCTTCACGAAGTGTATGCAGATTTTGGCTTCGATAACATTGTTTATCGTTTGTCTACTCGCCCTGAGCAGCGAGTGGGATCTGATGAAGTGTGGGATAAAGCTGAAAAAGCTTTATCTGATGCGTTAGATTCTGCTGGGCTTGATTGGGAAGAGTTACCAGGAGAAGGGGCTTTTTATGGTCCTAAAATTGAGTTTTCTTTGAAAGATGCCATCGGTCGAGTTTGGCAGTGTGGTACAATTCAGGTAGATTTCTCGATGCCAACTCGATTGGGTGCGCAATATGTATCGGAAGATGGCTCGCGCCAAACACCGGTTATGTTGCATCGTGCGATCGTTGGGTCACTTGAACGTTTCATCGGTATTTTGATCGAAGATACAGAAGGTGCCTTTCCGGTCTGGCTTGCGCCTGAACAAGTTGTTATCATGAACATTACAGATCGCCAAGCAGACTATTGCTCTGATTTGGAAAAAAGATTGAATTCAAATGGCTTTAGAGCAAAACTTGACTTGAGAAACGAGAAGATCGGGTTTAAAATCCGCGAGCATACTCTTCAACGAGTGCCGTACATGATCGTTGTCGGTGATAAAGAAGTTGAGCAACAGCAGGTTGCTGTTCGAACTCGTACCGGTGATGACCTTGGAGTGATGAGTATTTCTGATTTTGAAGAATTGCTTCAAAAAGAAGTTGCTCGCCGTAGCCGTAAACAAGAAATGGAGATAGTACTATAAAAGGTAATATGAATCGTGGGCGTGCCGCTAGTAAGCAGCGTCCTCTAATCAACGAAAACATTCGAGCTACCGAAGTGCGTTTGATCGCTGCTGATGGTGAACAAGTTGGCGTTGTCTCTTTAGATGAGGCGCTAAAAGCGGCACAAGAGGCTGCTTTAGACTTAGTGCAAATTGCTGATTCAGATCCGATTGTTTGCAAAATAATGGACTACGGTAAGCATATTTTTGAAGCAAAGAAAGCGAAAGCTGCTCAAAAGAAAAATGCTAAGCAAATCCAAGTAAAAGAAATGAAATTCCGTCCAGGGACGGAGGAAGGGGATTATCAGGTAAAACTCCGCAACCTGATACGTTTCCTTGAAGGCGGGGATAAGGCCAAGGTATCACTACGATACCGCGGTCGTGAAATGGCCCATCAGGAGCTTGGTATGCAACTTATGAATCGAGTCGCTCAAGACTTAGAGGAATATGGTGCAGTAGAGCAAGCTGCGAAAATGGAAGGTCGTCAATTGACTATGGTGCTAGGCCCCAAAAAGAAGAAGTAGTTTTAAATAGACGCACGTAATAATTGCCTAGCTTTTATTACGTGATGTGTATTGAAAAATTACACTAACATTAACGAATGCGAGAGTGGTTTTATCATGTCCAAAATTAAGTCACACAGTGGCGCATCTAAGCGCTTCAAACGTACCGCGAATGGTTTTAAGCATAAGCAGTCTCATACTAGTCACATTTTGACTAAGAAATCGACTAAACGTAAGCGTCATCTTCGTTCTATGAACCAGATTGCGCAAAGCGACAAAGCGTTAATTGTACGCATGTTGCCATACATCTAAGTCTAGATTTTTTTAGTTCATTAATTTATTAGTATAAGGTTTATATTATGCCTCGCGTAAAACGTGGTGTTCAGGCTCGTCGCCGTCACAAGAAGATTTTAAAGCAAGCTAAAGGTTACTACGGTGCACGTAGTCGTGTATTTCGTGTAGCGAAACAAGCTGTTATCAAAGCTGGTCAATACCAATACCGTGACCGTCGTCAGCGTAAGCGTCAATTCCGCGCATTGTGGATTGCTCGTATTAACGCTGCTGCACGTATCAATGGTCTATCTTACAGCCGTTTCATTGCTGGCTTGAAAAAAGCTGCAATTGAAATCGACCGTAAGGTTTTGGCTGACCTAGCTGTGTACGAGAAAGAAGTTTTTGCTGCTATCGTTGAAAAAGCGAAAGCAAGCTTGGCTTAATTTCTGACGTAGCCTTAGGGTGATCCGATCTTGATAGATTCAATCTTAATAGAAGGGTCACTCAATGCAGTCTTTGATAGGGGAAGAGCCAATGGTTCTTCCCCTATTTTATTTTTTGGAGTGTATAAATGGAGAACCTAAAGCAGATTCTTGCTGATGCGCTAAGCGCAGTAGCTGCATCTGAGAGTGAGTCCGCGTTGGATGATGTACGAGTGCATTATTTAGGCAAGAAGGGCGCACTGACTGCTTTGTTGAAGCAGCTTGGTAACGTTTCGGCAGAAGAGCGACCAAAATTTGGTCAAATGGTTAACGAAGCAAAAGACCAAGTTCAGGAAAAAATTACTGAGCGCAAGGCTTCTCTTGCTAAAGCGGCGCTTGATGCGAAGCTTGCAACAGAAACAATTGATATCTCCTTATCTGGTAAGGGTCAGGAAGTGGGTGGTTTACATCCAGTGACTCGTACTATGGAGCGTATTGAAACCTTTTTTCGTGGGATTGGCTTTGATGTGGCTGCGGGCCCTGAAATCGAAGACGATTACCACAACTTTGAAGCTCTAAACATTCCTGCGCACCATCCTGCGCGAGCAATGCAAGACACTTTTTACTTCAATCCGACAACCGTACTAAGAACGCATACATCTCCTGTTCAAGTACGCACAATGGAAACGACTCAGCCGCCGATTCGAATTATTTGTCCTGGCCGTGTTTATCGTTGTGATTCAGACCAAACGCACACGCCAATGTTTCATCAGGTTGAAGGTTTGTTGATTGACGAAAATATTTCGTTTGCGGATCTGAAGGGTATTTTGCAGCAGTTTTTGAATGTCTTCTTTGAAGATGATTTAAAAGTTCGTTTCCGTCCTAGTTACTTTCCATTTACTGAGCCTTCAATAGAAGTGGACATCATGCGTACCAACAGCAAGGGCGAAGAGTCTTGGCTAGAAGTGTTAGGTTGCGGCATGGTTCATCCGAAAGTGCTTGAAATGTCCGGAATTGATTCTGAGAAATACACAGGTTTTGCTTTTGGTATGGGCGTTGAGCGTTTTGCCATGCTGCGTTACAAAGTAGATGACTTGCGTATGTTCTTCGAGAACGATTTGCGCTTCCTTAAGCAGTTCAAGTAATCAGTCGACCTAGGATGTTTTTATGAAAATTAGTGAGAATTGGCTAAGAGAGTGGGTCAATCCAGACATCAGTAGCGATGATTTGGTTGCTCAGATAACGTTAGCTGGCCTTGAAGTAGACGAAGTTTTGCCTGTTGCCTCTGCATTTTCTGGTGTGGTGGTGGGTGAAATTATCGCAGCTGAGCCTCATCCGAATGCAGACAAACTGCAAGTTTGTCAGGTGTCAGACGGTGCAGAGACATTTCAGGTGGTTTGCGGTGCGCCGAATGCGCGTCCAGGTATTAAGATTCCATTTGCTAAAATTGGCGCGGTATTAGGTGCGGATTTTAAAATTAAAAAAGCGAAGCTTCGCCAAGTAGAATCTTTTGGTATGTTGTGTTCAGCCTCTGAATTGGGCTTGAGCGACGATCATGATGGCATTATGGAATTACCAGCTACTGCAAAAACTGGCGAAGATTTCCGTGCTTTCTTAAATCTTGATGATCAGATCATCGATGTAGATCTAACACCTAACCGAAGCGACTGTTTAAGCATTGCTGGCTTGGCTCGCGAAGTCGGCGTTTTGAATAAAGCGGATGTGACACCTGTTAAGGTCGCTCCTGCTGACGTTACGATCGATGATGCCTTCCCTGTTCGAGTGGAAGCAGCTGATGCTTGCCCGCGTTATTTAGGTCGTGTTGTGCGCGGTGTTAATGTTGCGGCTCAGACGCCTTTATGGATGGTTGAGAAGCTTCGTCGCAGCGGCATTCGTTCAATCGACCCAATTGTTGATATCACTAACTATGTGATGTTGGAGTTGGGGCAGCCAATGCATGCATTCGATCTTGCGAACCTATCTGGTTCGATTGTTGTTCGAATGGCGAAGAAAGATGAAAAAATTGTCTTACTTGATGGCCAGGAAGTCGCTCTACGTGATGATACTTTGGTCATTGCTGATGAAACCGCACCGCTAGCTATTGCTGGGGTAATGGGTGGCGAAGGGTCAGGAGTGAACGAAGCAACGAAAGATATTTTCCTTGAAAGTGCTTTTTTTGCTCCATTGGCTTTAGCAGGTAAGGCGCGCTCTTATGGGTTGCACACGGATTCTTCACACCGCTTTGAGCGTGGTGTTGATGCTACGCTTCAAGAACAAGCAATAGAGCGTGCGACGGCATTGGTACTTGAAATTGCTGGCGGCCAAGTAGGGCCAATTACTCATTCTGTGAATGAAGCTACTTTGCCTGAAGCGGCCGTTGTTACTTTACGCCGCAAGAAACTTGATCAGTATTTGGCGATGTCCATCGATAAAGATTTGGTGACGGATATTTTAACTCGCCTTGGTCTAGAGATGATTGAAGTGACTGATGAGGCTTGGTCTACAAAAGCGCCATCACATCGTTTTGATATTGCTATTGAAGCGGATTTGATCGAAGAGGTTGCTCGTATCTATGGGTATGACAATTTACCTTCATCAATGCCTCAAGCCGCGGTGAATTTCACCCCTTTATCAGAGACGAAAACACAAATTCAAGTGTTGCGTTCTATTTTGGTGTCGCAGGGTTATCAAGAAGCGGTGACTTATAGCTTTATTGACCCTGTATTAAGTAAGCAATTTTTACCTAATATCGAACCTGTGCCGCTGGCGAACCCTATTTCAGCAGACATGGGTGTTATGCGTCCAAGCTTGGTGCCCGGTTTGGTGAAAGCTTACCTTTATAACCAAAATCGTCAGCAATCTCGCGTGCGTTTATTTGAAACGGGTCGTCGCTTTATTGGTACTGTTGATGCGCTAGCTGATTTGGATCAGCAGCAGCAGGTTGCAGGCTTAATTGCGGGTGCTCGTCATGCTGAGGCTTGGTATCACGGCAGCGAAAAGGTTGATTTTTATGACCTTAAAGCACATGTTGAAGCGATGTTTGCTCTAAACGATGGTGGTAAGCCAACGTATGAGCGTTCTAAGTGTGAATTTTTGCACCCTGGGCGTTCTGCCGATATCTTTTTAGACGGACAGTTCGTTGGCTTGATGGGGGAGTTGCATCCTCAGTTGGCTAAGGAATTGGGTGCTAATCAGCCTATTTATGTGTTTGATATTGCACTTGCGGCTGTGTTGAATGCTAAGTTGCCGGAATATGAAGCGGTTTCTCGTTTTCCTGAGGTGCGTCGTGACCTAGCGTTGCTTGTTGATCGCTCTGTGCCTGTGAGTGAGTTGGAGAGGGTCATTTCTGCAACAGCAGGAGAGGCGCTTAAGAATGTCTTGGTTTTTGATGTTTATCAGGGCCAAGGTATTGATGAGACGAAAAAAAGTGTCGCTTTGGGCTTGACGTGGCAGCATCCTTCACACACTCTTAGTGATGAAGAAGTGAACAATTCTGTCGAAAAAACAGTTGCGGCATTATCTGAGCAATTGGGAGCCGTTGTAAGGGGGTAGATTTATGGGATCGTTGACGAAAGCGGACCTTGCTGAAAACTTAGTAGATTCAATTGGTCTAAGTAAAAAAGATGCGAAAGACCTTGTTGAGGGGTTTTTTGAGGTTGTTCGTAGTTCATTAATAGAACGACAGCAAGTTAAGCTGTCGGGCTTTGGTAATTTTGAAGTGCGAGAAAAGAGTCAGCGACCTGGTCGAAACCCTAAAACGGGCGAAGAGATCCCGATAACCGCTCGAACTGTTGTTACTTTCCGGCCTGGGCAAAAGCTTAAGTCAAAAGTAGAAGACTATATGCAAGAGTAATTCTTGCAGCCTCTAAAAGGCCACCCCATAGGGTGGCCTTTTTTATATCTCACGATTCAATAGCTTATATAGTAGGGGTCTGCCTTTTCTAGAAGAGCTTGTAGCTTCAGGTGTTGACTCGATAAAGTAGAAAGATATTTAGATCAATGTTTAAGCGATCATTTCTGAATATTCTATTGTCATGATTAAATTGAAAAAAAGTTAATAAAAGTCTTCCCTTTTCAATTTGTTATAGTAATATACGCACCCGCTGGCAGGGACAGAGTTTAACTCTTCAACTGTCGGTTTCGGGGCGTAGCGCAGCCTGGTAGCGCACTAGCATGGGGTGCTAGTGGTCGCAGGTTCAAATCCTGCCGTCCCGACCAAAAATTGAGAAATGCCGCTATAGCTCAGTTGGTAGAGCATCTGACTTGTAATCAGAGGGTCCCGAGTTCGACTCTTGGTGGCGGCACCATTTTTGGTCAAAGTTTCTTTTCTTTAGAAATGAAGAGAAGAGATAAAAAAAGATTTTGCTTTTATTAAAGCCGCTATAGCTCAGTTGGTAGAGCATCTGACTTGTAATCAGAGGGTCCCGAGTTCGACTCTTGGTGGCGGCACCACTTCTTAGGAAGTTAGGTAAAAGTGAACTGCGTCATGTAATGCCGCTATAGCTCAGTTGGTAGAGCATCTGACTTGTAATCAGAGGGTCCCGAGTTCGACTCTTGGTGGCGGCACCATTTACTCATTGTAGATGAGTAAAAATTACAATTTGATTTAGCATTAAGCCGCTATAGCTCAGTTGGTAGAGCATCTGACTTGTAATCAGAGGGTCCCGAGTTCGACTCTTGGTGGCGGCACCACTTACTTAATAAGTAAGTTGAAAAAATGTTAAATAAGATTGGGTGTGTAGCTCAGTTGGGAGAGCGTCGCCCTTACAAGGCGAATGTCGGGAGTTCGAACCTCTCCACACCCACCACTAACTAGACAGTGGGCTTTTTACTTAGGTAGAAGCAAAAGTACTAGACCATGTTGGAGTGGTAGTTCAGTTGGTTAGAATACCTGCCTGTCACGCAGGGGGTCGCGGGTTCGAGTCCCGTCCATTCCGCCATCTTTCGACAAGATGTAAAACTACGAGTCGGGTGTGTAGCTCAGTTGGGAGAGCGTCGCCCTTACAAGGCGAATGTCGGGAGTTCGAACCTCTCCACACCCACCACTAACTAGACAGTGGGTTTTTTACTTAGGTAGAAGCAAAAGTACTAGATCGTGTTGGAGTGGTAGTTCAGTTGGTTAGAATACCTGCCTGTCACGCAGGGGGTCGCGGGTTCGAGTCCCGTCCATTCCGCCATCTTTCGACAAGATGTAAAACTACGAGTCGGGTGTGTAGCTCAGTTGGGAGAGCGTCGCCCTTACAAGGCGAATGTCGGGAGTTCGAACCTCTCCACACCCACCACTAACTAGACAGTGGGCTTTTTACTTAGGTAGAAGCAAAAGTACTAGATCGTGTTGGAGTGGTAGTTCAGTTGGTTAGAATACCTGCCTGTCACGCAGGGGGTCGCGGGTTCGAGTCCCGTCCATTCCGCCATCTTTCGACAAGATGTAAAACTACGAGTCGGGTGTGTAGCTCAGTTGGGAGAGCGTCGCCCTTACAAGGCGAATGTCGGGAGTTCGAACCTCTCCACACCCACCACTAACTAGACAGTGGGCTTTTTACTTAGGTAGAAGCAAAAGTACTAGACCGTGTTGGAGTGGTAGTTCAGTTGGTTAGAATACCTGCCTGTCACGCAGGGGGTCGCGGGTTCGAGTCCCGTCCATTCCGCCATTACTTATATTAAGTTTGGCAAAGAGTTTGATAATGTAAAAATTATCTCAAAGAGGGTGTGTAGCTCAGTTGGGAGAGCGTCGCCCTTACAAGGCGAATGTCGGGAGTTCGAACCTCTCCACACCCACCACTAACTAGACAGTGGGCTTTTTACTCAGGTGAAAGCAAAAGTACTAGATCGTGTTGGAGTGGTAGTTCAGTTGGTTAGAATACCTGCCTGTCACGCAGGGGGTCGCGGGTTCGAGTCCCGTCCATTCCGCCATTACTTGCTCAGTCAAGTAATGCAAAATGTTTCTTATAGTTTTATCGCTATGTATGAACGGGTGTGTAGCTCAGTTGGGAGAGCGTCGCCCTTACAAGGCGAATGTCGGGAGTTCGAACCTCTCCACACCCACCATTTGTTAATAATAAATTTCCTCATAATTATCTGATCTTAAAAAGCTTCTACTTTCCTCAAGTCATATAATATTTGTGATCAAAATTTTTCTTGATTTTTGATGTCACTAAAGTGTGACCGACTCGTGTCTTATTTTGCAGTTGGTACCAATAAGTCACACATTCCCTAGTTTCTCTTTTTTAATACCTTGTTTGACTTTATTGGCTTTCTCTTCCTTTCAGTTAATTTAAAGCTTGAATTGCTTTATGCTCTCGCCAGATCTTGTATGAGTAGATTTCTATAAAAAAACGTTGTGACCTGAGTTTATTTCGATCAATGCTCTTAGTGACGCTAAGGTCGGTCTGCGCGTGAAGGTAGGTCATGAGTAAGAGCTAACTGAACGAAACGCTATAAGCGTGTTAGTATTTTATTAACGTGTGATCAAAAGGGGGCGAGTATCTCCAACAAGTCATTGGAGAGTAGCCAAGGTAGATTGAAGACCACTATTGATCTTCAGAATATGGTGGCAGAACTGCTTAATTGCCCATCTTCTATCAATTACGAGTATCAAGAGCTACTAGATGTTATAGGGTCGTATGAAACATATCCTGATCAGCATGACTCTACTGTAAATGGTCAGGTTGAGGTGTTGAAGGTTTATGTTGTTCAAGCTGTCCAAGTCTAAGAATCACTTGAACGAGCTCAGGAGTGGATGCACTCGGAAATTCCTGTTTTAGGTAAGTTTGTGCCAGTCACATTGATGAATAATCAGAGTAGCCGTAAAGATGTTTTGCAGGTGTTACGCACAATGGAGTTTGGAGAGTATGTTTAAAGGTTTTGATAGCAAGAAATATCCTGCTTGTCTTTAAGAAATATCAGCCTTGGCTGAAAGCGCGTTTGACAATAAGGAAAAACTCAAAAATAGCTAAGTACACCGAGCGAGGTATTCAATGACTTGAGCCTATAGGAGTGGGGAGGGGGGAAATCTTGTTCGCGATTCTTTGTGGTGTATTAATGAGGGGGCGCTTAAAGCGATATATAGCGAACAATCAAAGTACTCCCTAGGGTAGAATTCACTACAAATAAAGTAATGGGTGTAGAGATGGATTCTGTCATTCGATATATCAGTATACTGGAGCTTCTACCGATTGCGCCTAAGCCAAGTATCTCAACAAAGACATACTCGAAAAGTTAGAGCGTAAAGGCTTTTCAGTAACTTTTCGTAGCTTGCAACGCGATCTTGTTGCATTAGCTAAAAACTATCCAATCATCTGCAATGACAAAGTTCGTCCGCATAGGTGGTGCTTTTCTGAAGACTATCAGGGAAGTTTTGCTGCATTCTGCAGTGAGTACAATTCTCGTAAACGAATATTTGCTAGGCATAATGCCGACTCCGCTTTTATTTCAGTTATCCCCGCAATTGAATCGTGCAAAGAGCTTTCTTAAATCTCATTCTGACAGACCTTATGTAAATTGATTGGAAAAAGTCAAAATAGTTTCAGATGGTAAGGTGCTAATGCCCGCACAGATTGAGCTAGATATTTGGGCAACAGTGTGCGAAACGATCATGTCAAATAAGGCATTAGATATGACGTACTACAGTCGTTCTAAAGACAAAGTTCATTCAGGCGCTCTTCACTCTCATGGATAATGATTTGAAAAAGTGACACATACGTTCTGGGTCTTGTAACGATTATGATAATGTAAGGCATTATGCTCTGCATCGTTTCAGAAGTGCGAAGTTATCTTCGTCTGACTTCCGCCCTAATCCAAGTTTTTCGCTTCAGTGTTACATAGACGATGGCGAGCCTGGGTTTAAGTATTCTGACGAATCACTCCATCTTGTGGCCTTGATTGACAAAGGACTAGCGAAAAGACTTGAGGAAACAAAATTGAGTGATACCCAGACTATACTGGAAACTGATTCTGAGGAGTGGTTCCTGCTTCGAGCTGTAATTCTTGATGATAGAGATACGCGCGCTTGGTTGCTTAGACAAGGAGCCAGCTTAATTGTGCGTGAACCTGTATCTCTTAGAGATGAGCTGCTTGAAGAGGTAGCTGCGATTCAGACATTGTCTGTCAGTTTGGATGGACTATTTATCAAAAACAAATAAGAATATTGGTTTTTGTAAAAATTGTTACAATATGTAAATAGGCGGCATTTTATGGTAATTAAGTTTTGCTTATCTACTAAAGCTGTGTAAATTCTAATCAATATCAATTAGTTGCCGCGGGCGTCGGTTTTGATAATGTTTGGAGGGTGAATGGTAGAGACTGTATGCAGGATTAACGTAAAACTGAAAGATGTCACGTTTGATAAAAAGCTCAACGCGATTGTATTTAGTATTATCAGCAGGAGTGGGAACAAATCAGTAGACCTAATAGGTAATCTCGTAACTTTACTTGCGAAAGTTGCTAACAGTAAAGGCTCACCTATAGAAGAGCGTAAGAAGAAAGTTGGCTTCAAGCTTGATGCAAGAAAGACTGCCTTAACTGAGCTCAGGTTTCTTCTCCACCTGTACGAGTAGTGACTCTCTTTCAAGGAGCAACAGATTCTTATGGTGCCTATGGGAATGATACTTATTGGTGCTGTGGACTCATGGACTTAGCAGGCAATCTACCTTGATCAACCCCATCGAATTGAAACTCTAGATTTTCTGATTGAACTTAATCAAAAGCTAGGAGCAACCACTTAATAGTATTATATGATCTTAACTTAGCGTACCGTTATGCACATCAGATGTTTACAATGAAGGGCGGGAGTATATTTCTCTAAAAAAAGCCGGAAAACATTCCTGATTTTGACATGATGAAAGCTTTATTTGGCATGCATTTCCATATTTCTCAAGACCCATTATTTGACACTACTAAGTGCACTCCATTTGGAAAAGTGCGTAATTTGACAACACAGGGAGTAACCAATGGATGCCTATCTAAGTAGCTTTACAGAAGAACAGTGGCAATCTTTGTCGAGCTTTGGACTAACACCATTCATGCAAAGTGAAGTACTTGCCATACCATCGTCAATGTTTCTTGATGATCAGCAGTGCCTTATGATTTTGGAAAAAATTATGCCAGTTATTAAGGCGCCTAATATCAAAGTTACAGTGTCTTTGATTCTTAAACGAGTAGCATTTTTAACGCTTGCCCCAGTGTTGTTCGCCATGTCTCGTTATGATAAAGGATTGAATGTGAAGGAAGGGAATAGTGTGTTTCACTTTGCTCAAGAAGATGGTCATTGGCGGTCAAGCGTGGCTTTAAAGAAGCTATCAGTGAGCCAGCCTGATGGTAATCGAGTTGCATGGCGGGAAAAGTTGCTGCATAACGCTTTTGCTGGGCACCTGACACTTCTTGTTGAGCAATTTCATCGCCTGACTCGCACGCCAAAGAATATTCTCTGGGAAAACATTGCAATTCGAGTTTTTAGTATCTATGAAAGCCGTATTTTACTAGGGGTTCCAGAGGAGCGAAAAACTGTTGCTCAGGAAGATTTTTCGTTGTTACTGGATCCGAACACGACTGAATTATTTGGCTTACCTAAAAATCCCATCGCAGATTTTTACTTCGAAATGTCTCAAGTCCCATACATAGAGGAGCCTGTTCGAATACGACAAACTTGCTGTTATTACTATCAAACCACTGATCCAGCAGATTATTGCGGTGCATGCCCATTACCATTGAGATTACTGCGACGTAAAAAAACTCAAGGCTTGCCCTAAAGCGTATTCAGCATAAATGTATAGTGAGGCATGATAGTAGAGTTATCTTGTTATGAAGTTAGCTTTAACTTAAGGAGCTATTAAAAAGCTCATTAGGATACAAACGCGCTCAACTAGAACACCCAATCGCACTCTGTGCGATGATATCCTGATCTTATGTAGTTGCAGAGTTTGTGTAGGAAAAATGCGAGTACGGGTAGCGATTACCTTGTAATGAGAGCTCAAGCTTAAAGTGAACGAGTTCAAGACACATATCGCGCACAGCATTGAAGGTGTTAAGTTTCTTGGGGTGGAAATCGGAAGTTGATATACCTGAATCCGAGTCAAGAAGCTGTATATGTTCAATCAAAAGCTCAAGCCGATGACTTCACGAAATGGCGTCAAACCGTTAAACCAAATGATCAAGTAGCTGACTTCATAATTAGAGTATTGAATCAATGCACCATGATTGATAATGCAAGTGGTGAATTTTGATGAAGAGAAAAAATGGGATGTGTTGTTAAGTGCGTATCCTGAATATAAGTTTACATGAGAGATGTATACGAGGCCTGTATGTACGGTCTTGTTATATGGGGGGAGGCGACAAGGACTCACCCCACATAACACTAATATTTTAATCTATATTGAAATTTTGTAGAGTTGCATCAAGATCTGATCCTTTGGCTACTTGAGCTAGTATAAATGGCTTAATTCGGTGTGCTGCGATTGATGGCCTCTGCAAAAATAGCGATTACGGTATGGACTTCAGCTCTACTGATAATAAGCGGTGGAAGGAAGCGAACAGTCGATCCATATCTTCCTCCTACTTCAGTAATGAGTCCTAGTTTGAGAGCTTCTTTTTGCACTAGTAAAGCTCTCGCTCCATCTAGAGCGTAGTTCCCCATATGGTCTTTTTCTGACATGGGGTTGACGATCTCAACACCTTGCATCAGTCCAATGCCTCGAATTTCTCCAATGATCGGGCTGTTTATCCCTTTAAGACCATTTTGGAGAACATTCCCCATTTCTTTCACGTGATGATGTAATGAGTGTTCTTGAAGCTGTTTCATGACCACTTGACCAGTGGCAAGAGCGAGTTGGTTGCCACGGAAAGTACCAGCATGGGCGCCGGGTTTCCATTGGTCGAAGTCTTCGTGATACACCACGACCGCCAGCGGTAAACCGCCACCAACGGCTTTGGATAGCACCATAATATCTGGCTCTATACCGGAATGCTGAAAGGCAAAGATTTCTCCTGTCCTACCCATGCCTGCTTGAACTTCATCGAGAATCAAAGCGATGCAATGGCGACGAGTGATATCACGTAAGCCTCTTAACCACTCCTGGTTAGCGGGTATTGCTCCTGCTTCACCCTGTACGGCTTCTACAATGATTGCGGCCGGTTTCAGTACACCAGACTCTGGGTCACTGAGCATGGACTCTAATTGTCGAAGGCTGATTTGTACGCCATTTTCTCCGGCACCATAAGGGCAGCGGTGCGCATGAGGGAAGGGCAGGAATTGAACATCCGGCACGGTGGGGCCAATGAGGGATTTTGGCCCTAGGTTGCCCATTAAGCTGAGTGTACCTTGCGTCATACCATGGTAAGCGCCGGAAAAAGACAGCACGGTACGCCGTCCAGTTGCGGTTTTGGCGAGTTTGATCGCCGCTTCAACAGCATCTGCACCGGACGGACTGCAAAATTGAATGCGACTGGTGCGGCGCATAGCTTCGGGAAGCAAAGCAAACAGTTTGTCAATAAAGGCTTCTTTTATTGGTGTGGTGAGGTCTAGCGTTTGCATCGGGATGGCGCTATCAAGGGTCTCTCGGATCGTTTGCTGTATCTCTGGATGGTGGTGCCCTAAAGCCAGTGTTCCCGCTGCCGCCAATGCGTCTATATAGATCTGTTGGCGGCTATCTTCAACAAAAATACCATGGCTTTTGCTGAGAGAAAGGGGAAGGCGTCTAGGATAGCTGCGGGCGTTAGATTCTCGCTTTGCCTGCTGTGTGAGCAAATGGTCTGGTTCTAGAATACGCTCTTTTTGGTGAATAAAGCGGGCTAGCCCCCCTAGCAAATTACTGGAAGTGCGCGCCTCTTCTTGTACAACCGATTCGCAAAATATTGAACTCATATAAGCTCCATTGACGAGTATAAGGTGTTAAACCTGTGCCGTAGTCTGGTGGCCAGTGTCTTGTTCGAGAGCATCTCTTAGGCTTTTAGGGCGCATGTCTTGCCAATGTTCTGATATGTACGCAAGGCAAGAGTCTTTGGTGCCTTCTTGGCCTACTTGTGTCCAGCCGTTAGGGACTTCTTTAAACGTTGGCCAAATAGCGTATTGCTCTTCTTGGTTGATGACGACTCGGAATTGAGTATCTGGGTTGTCAATGCTCATAGTGTCTGCCTTTACATATATTAAGTGTTGTTAATGTGAGTGATGATAATTTAAATAAAAATAATTATCACTAGCTTTTAAATTATTTTCTCTTTGTGTATGATCGCTAGCAAATTCTGGTAATTAGGCTTGGTGAAATAGCTAAGCGTTTGGTTTTTAAGATTTTGAGAAAAGGTTTACGCAATGGTGGATAGTGCTACAAGTGTTCGTGCGACGGTGCAATTGGGTCAATTAAGTGTTGCAGATACGGCTTTGCCATTATTGGTTGAGCCTTTAGACACTCGTAACTGGCGTGCAGTGATTGATGATATTCAGGCTGCAATTAAAGACCATTTGGAGCAATGTGGTGGCGTTTTACTACGTGGTTTTGATTTTAATGGTGAAGAAGACTTTCGCGAATTTGCTCAGACGTTTGGTCATGATTTATTGAGCTATGATTACGCATCCACCCCTCGTACTAAGGTTGATTCAGGGGTTTACACTTCCACCGAGTATCCAGCCCATCAAATAATCCCGTTGCATAACGAACAAGCTTATACGCTGAGCTGGCCGATGCGTATTTGGTTTCACTGTGTAACAGCTTCCCCAGAAGGCGGTGAAACGCCTATTGCTGATAGCCGCAAGATCTTTCAGATGCTGGATGAAAATATGCGAGAGAAGTTTGCTGAAAGAGAGCTGTTGTATGTACGTAACTATGGCAACGGCTTGGATCTACCTTGGCAAAAAGCGTTTGGTACAGAGGATGCTCAGCAAGTTGAGTCTTTCTGTCGAGCAAACAGTATTGAATTTGAATGGAAAGGCGACGGTGAGTTGCGTACACGCCAGCGTTGCCAAGCCGTTGCACAGCATCCGCGTACAGGTGAAATGGTGTGGTTTAACCAAGCACATCTATTTCACATCTCAAATCTTCCACAGCAAACTCGCGATACGCTGATTTCCATTGTGGGTGAAGAAAATCTACCTCGTAACGTCTATTACGGTGACGGAACGCCTATTGATGAGCAGGACTTAGACCATGTTCGTTCAGTGCTTGATCAATGCCAAGTGGTGTTTCCTTGGCAGGAAGGGGATGTGTTGATGTTGGATAACATGCTTGCTGCACACGGTCGTAGCGCCTTTTCTGGTAACCGAAAAATTGTTGTTGCCATGGCTGAGCCAATGGTTGGTGGACAATTGGTTTAAGAGGGGGATTTATGAAGCAAACGGTCGAACCAAAGAATTGGATTGGTGTACTGGAGCAACAGGCCAAAGATTATTCGGATAAAGTGGCTTTTGGGTACAGTGCAAAAGGTGCTGAGCTTGATCATCAAATCACCTTCTCAGAGTTGGCGGCGCGAGCGAAATCTCTGGCTGTTGTATTGCGCCAGCATGTTGAACAGGGGGAGCGAGCACTGCTGTTGATGCCGAATGGTATTGACTATGTTGTAGGTTTTTTTGCCTGTGTTTATGCGGGAGTAATTGCTGTGCCAGCGTATCCGCCGCAGCATCGCCGTAGAGACTGGGGACGCTTGGCTTCTATTACTCAGGACTGCCAAGCCTCTTTGGTGTTGTGTAGTAGTGGTCATGAAGAAAAAGTGAATCAATGGCGCGATGCACAAGCACTAACTTGTGCCATTGTGCAGGTTGATTCGGATAAAGGTGATCAGGCTGATGCGTGGCAAAGTCCAGATGTAGATAGCCATGATGTGATGTTTCTGCAATATAGCTCGGGTTCAACCGGTGCGCCAAAAGGCGTGATGCTATCCCATCGTAATCTGCTAGAAAATACTCGTTTGATCAGTGAACGGTTTGATTTTAACGCTGACTGTCAATGTGTCTCTTGGCTACCTATGTACCATGATATGGGGATGGTCGGATATGTGCTAACTCCGATTTTAAAGGGCTCGTTTGTCTGCTTGCTGCCGCCGCCATTGGTGATTCAAAGTCCTTTCGCTTGGTTGCAAACTATTAGCCGCTATCAGGAAGTGATTAGTGGTGGCCCAAACTTTATTTTTGATCATTGTGTTGATCGTATCAATGATGAGCAAAAACAGTCTCTCGATCTTTCAGGCTGGAGAACAATTCCGAACGGCGCCGAGCCGATTTTAGAGCAAACACTGAAGCGCTTTGATTCTGCATTTGCATCAGTAGGGCTGTCAGCAGAGGCAATGAAACCTAGTTACGGTATGGCAGAAGCTTGCTTATTTGTAGCGGCTATGACTACGGAACAAAGCTGGAAGACACTATCCTCCAATACCTCGGGTGAGTGTGTTTGTTCCGGTGAGCTGCATCCAGAAATGCCGATTAAGATTGTTGATCCGGCCTCATTACAAGAAGTCGAGCCGGGTGAGCAAGGTGAAATTCTGTTCAAAGGAAACAGTGTCAGTGCTGGGTATTGGGGCAAGCCAGAGTTAAACCGACAAGTATTTAACCTGACCGTTGCTGGTGAATCCGGCTACTTCCGTTCGGGGGACTTGGGGTTCGTTGCGGATGGTCATTTGTGTATCAATGGGCGCTTAAAAGAAATGCTGATCGTCAATGGCGTGAATCATTTTCCACAGGATATTGAAGCGACAGTACAAGGTATTGATGAAGACCTAACTGCCCATGGTGGCGCAGCGTTTTCATTGCCTGCTGTAGCGGGGCAGCCGGAGCGAGTGGTTCTTGTGCAAGAGTTGTCACGCCATGGTCTGCGGCGCGCGGATTTGGCTGAATTGACAACAGCGATACGCCAAGTGGTGGCTCAAGTCCATGAATTGTCTTTGTCGGCCGTTATTTTGATTTCACCCGCGAGTCTACCCAAGACCACATCAGGGAAAATTCAGCGTTTGAAATGTCGCGATTTATATCAAGACAGTGCGCTCACGATTGTTCATCAATGGCACAAGGCCGTGTCACAAGAAAGCGTTCTTCCTGAGGTCGATATGCCTCTTGAGCCTAGTGCTGAAGATGTTGTTCTGTGGTTGCAGTGGTGGGTGGCACAACGTTTAAGTACTGCCATTGATCAGGTTCCGGCGGATGCGGAGCTGGCAGCATTAGGACTGGATTCTATAGATGCGATGACCTTGATGCATGACCTTGAACAAGCAATGCAGACTAGTATTGCACAAGAGCTTATGTGGTCATCACCAAGTTTAGAGGCGTTTGCTCAGGCGATCACCGCTCAACAACAAACACTAATGAACTCAGCTAAATATGAAGATGAGTCCATGCTAGAGGGAGAAATTTAATGCCCAATTCTCTCATCAAGACTCTTCGCCGTCGTAATATTGTTCTAAGTCTAAATGGCGATAAGCTTGGCTTTAAAGCGCCAGAAGGTGCTATGACCGCAGAACTAAAAGCTCAGTTGCGAGACCAGAAGCCTGCTTTGATTGAGTGTTTGCAAGCGCAGCCAGAGCTATTTAATGCACGTGCGCTAAGCGTAAACGAACGTGCTTTGTGGTTTACGTATCGCATGAATCCTACCAGCATTGCTTACAATATGGCTTATGCGGTGAAGCTCAAGCAAGGGCTGGCGGTAGAATCTGTTGAACAAGCGTTTCAAACCTTGTTGCAAGCTTACCCAATTCTGCGCAGTGCTTATGGTGAAATTGAGGGTGAACCTGTTCAGTGGGTTGGTCAAAGTGCATCCCATCACGTTGCACCTACATCTCATCAAGCTGTACCTACATTGTTTGTTGAACACAGCGAACAGCTTGATAACGATGCCATTCAGAGTTGGTTGGCTCAAAGGGCCGATCAACCGTTCAAGTTAGAGGAAGGTGATGTTTGTCGTGGTTATTTATTAGTTAATCAAAACGGTGGGCAAACAGAACAATACCTTTTACTCACTGCGCATCATATCGCAGCGGACTTTATCTCCTTTGAGAAGATTCGTCATGACCTGCTGGCTTTGCTTAATGGTGAGGACGACACGCTTGATACTCTCGCGTATCAGTATCGTGATTGGGCTGCTGAGCAAGCAATAAGAACTCAGAACAGCGATGCGTCACTATCTTATTGGCTGAATGCTTTGGGGGATGTCCCGCAATTGCAATTGCCTTTGGACTATCAGCCAACAGCCGACACAGGTCAGTCGGGAGAAGAGCTGTCTTTCTATCTCAACTCGGAAACATCGGCGAGCATTCGTGCGTTATGTCGTGATGCAAGTATTACTCCCTATGTTTGGTGGATGAGCGCTTTCCAATGGTTTATGGGGCGGCTGTCTGGGCAAGAAGAGTTTGTGATTGGTACTCCAAGCTCAGGGCGTTTGAAGAAAGATCATACGGAACTTGTTGGGTACTTGGTAAACCCCTTAGCGTTACGTTGTCAGCTGCAAACAGGTGTGCCATTCGCTCAATGGCTGCAACAGGTGAAAGCACAGATAAACCAAGCTATGCAGCATCAGGCATATCCTTTTGCTTCCTTGGTTGAGCAGCTTAATCTGCCTCGTCAAGCTGGGCGTTCACCAGTATTTCAGCACATGTTTACTTTGAACCATGAGCGGCCAGACGCCCTGAAAGATAATCTTGTTGAAGCTGAATTATTAGCAGAACAACGGGGGGCAGCGCATGAGCTAAACCTTGTAGTGGTGGATAATCAGCAGGACTTTATGGGTAAGTGGCGCTACAACGATGCGCTGTTTAAACGTGAAAAAGTGCAAACCGTTGTGGCGATGTTCGAATACTTTATCGAGCAACTGGTAGAAGATCAGAACCTGTCACTGGAGCAAATAGCACTAGCGAAGACGGGGCTGTCGTTATCCGGTGAGCTTGAACAAGTTGTGCCACAAGCGACTGCTTGGCAAGCCTTTCAGAATTATTGCGAAGTCAAACCGGATGCATTAGCGCTGCAATTAGCGGATGAGCGCTTAAATTACCGCCAATTACTGGACCGTGTAGAAGTGTGCGCTGCTCAGCTACAACAACGTGGTGTGGTTGCCAATGATCGTGTGGGCCTGTACATCGAGCGCAGCGTCGAGCAAGTAGTGGTTATGTTGGCATGCTGGCGCTTAGGTGCGGCGTATGTGGCGATGGACCTAGGTTGGCCGACACAGCGTTTAGATTTTATTAAACGGGACGCGCAATTACGTGTCACGGTTGGAGTAGGCGAAGCGCCTGCATGGCTAGAGCAACAAGCGGATTGGTTTGATTTACGCACCAGTGTCGAATCTGACTTAAGTTCATCCGCTTTGCCTGTGGTTGAACAGATGGTAACACCCGCTACACCTGCGTATCTGATTTATACTTCGGGGTCTACCGGGCAGCCTAAAGGCGTCGTGGTTAGCCAAGCTAATTTGGCCCATTACGTTGCAGCGGCGATGCAGCGTTTAGACTTGCCTGAGCAAGCCAGTCTTGCTGCGCTAGCGGGCAGTGGTGCAGACCTTGGTTATACTGCGACGTTTGGTGCTTTGCTATCTGGTCGAGTGTTACAAATCATCCCTGAAGAGCTAGCTCTTGACGCGGACGCTTTAGCCGAACATTTGCAGATTTATCCCGTCGATTGCTTGAAAATTGTACCGTCCCATATGCATGGCTTGCTTAAGGCGACCCAGAGCCATCACGTATTACCACAGCATACCTTGCTCTGTGGCGGTGAAGCCTTAACCACGGAGCTGGTGCAGCAAGTCAAACAGCGTCAACCCAACGTACGTGTGGTGAACCACTATGGCCCGACCGAAACCACGGTTGGTATTGTTGCTGATGAGGTCAATGCTGAGCAGCCTCATATTGCCTTAGGGCGCCCTCTAGCGGGAGTTAGTGTGCGAGTGGTGGACTATTGCGGGCATGTTGTCGTGCAAGGGTTTCCTGGAGAGCTGCAAGTATCTGGGCCAACCGTGGCGCAAGGGTACTGGCAACAGCAATCTCTTACTAAAGAGCGCTTCCTACAAGAGGAAAAAGTTTGGTATCGCACGGGTGACAAAGTTACTTGGCAAAACGGGCAGCTATTTTTTATTGGCCGCACTGATTTCCAAGTTAAAGTGCGTGGCTTCCGTGTCGAGCTCGGGGAAGTTGAAGCTTGGTTGAATCAGCAAGGCGCCCAAGCGGTCGTTTTGAATGTCCCTGATGAACGTAACAATAATCGTCTAGTTGCCTATTTAGTTACGACTAAAGATGAAGCGCTCGCTTTGCGTGAAGCGATGCAGAGCCAGCTTCCAGATTACATGATTCCAGCTCGCTGGTTAGTGCTTGAGCAATTGCCTCGTTTGGGTAATGGCAAAGTCGACCGTACTGCTTTGGCTCAGTTAAATGTAGAAGATTGCATCTTACAAACTTCTGACCTTGGCTCGGGTGAGGGCCAGCCAGAACCCATGTCGCCTGTCGAAAGTGCTTTGTTGGATGTTTGGCGGATACTTCTAAATAGGCCTGAGCTTGGCATTCATGACAACTTTTTTGCTCATGGCGGAGACTCGATTCTTGGCTTACAGATCATTGCCAAAGCGAAAGAATCGGGGATTAAGCTGACACCTAAAGACATTTTTGAGCAGCAAACCATTGCTGAGCTAGCACTCGTTGCTGAAGTCGAAGGCAGTGAGGTTGAAAAGTGTTTGTTAGCGATTGCGCGGGAAGTATTAGGCAAACCAAGCCTCAGTGCCCGTGATAACTTTTTCCAAGTAGGCGGTGACTCAATACTTAGTTTGCAAATTATTGCTAAGGCAAAAGCGCAAGGTGTTGTGGTGACGCCTAAGCAAGTGTTTGAGCATCAAACCATGGCTGAATTAGCTAATGTTGCTCAAGTGTTAGAAGCGGGTTCCACCACCGAGACGGCAAATCAATCAACCAAGCCTGAATCACGCTTAGAGTATTTCCCTCTAACGCCTATCCAGCATTGGTTTATGCAGCAGCAACAAAGCCAGCCTCAACATTGGAATCAATCGCTGCTTATGCAATGTGCGCAAACGCTTGATATGACAGCGTTACGCCATGCTGTCGCACAGTTAGTGCAGCATCATGACAGCCTGCGCTTAGCGTTTGTCAAAGAGGGCGATACTTGGCAACAGACGTATCAAACTTGGCAAGATGAATGGCTGGATGAGCTGGTTCAGGTATCTGCGCACGAAGTATCCGATACGCAATTGGCTGATTACCAAGGGCAGTTCTCTTTAAGTGAAGCCCCATTGCTACGTTTCGTATGGTTTACACCGTCTCAGCAGTTGCTATGTTGTGCGCACCATTTGATTGTGGATGCGGTGTCATGGCAAATAGTGCTGCAAGATTTGCAAAATCTCTATCAGACCGCGTTAAATCAGATATCCGTACGCTTGCCTGCGACAACGTCTGGCTTGGATGCTTGGCAAAAATACCTAGGCGAATGGGCGAATGCACTGCCGCAGCAAGAGATCGACTTTTGGCGTGAGCAACACGAAGCGCAGCAGCCCAAGGCCGATGCAGAAAACCTTTATCGTCATAGCGCCCATTGCCAATTAGAGTTAGATCAAGATACGACTCAGCGTTTACTGACCGAATCTCATCAAGCCTACCGCACGCGTATTCACGAGATTCTGTTAACCGCGCTGGTACAGACTCTGGGGCATGCCAAAGGATTGCAGCATATTGCCGTGGAGCTGGAAGGGCATGGGCGTGAAACGGAGCAAAGTGATCTCGATCTGTCCCGCAGTATTGGCTGGTTTACGAGTCGTTTCCCATTGCGTTTGCCTGTTTTGAGTCAACCAGAGCAAGCGATCCCAGCGGTGAAAGAAGCATACCGCAACATACCAAACAATGGTTTGAGTTATGGCTTGGCACGTTATTTGGCAGATGCTAAAGGGCAGCAGCCATGGCCAGATACATCACTGGTGACCTTCAATTATTTAGGTCAGCAAACCATTGCTATGGGGTCAAATAATGAGGGGGCTTTGTGGCAATTAGCGCAGCCTTTGTGTCCTGCAATGCGTGCTGACGACAACCATCGTACCCATTTACTTGATGTGAATGCATTGGTACTGAATGGATGCCTGGTAGTGGATTTCCATTATCCCACTGAACATCCAGAGTTTGTGGAGGCGCCAGACCTCGTCGAACAGTTTGCCGACAATCTTAGAAACCTAGTAGAGCATTGCTGCTCGCCATCGGCTGGCCGTGCGACGGCATCAGATTTCCCAGAGGCAGGTATTGATGATGCAGCATTCTTAGCTCTACTTAAAGAACTGCAAGCAGCACAACTTGATCTCGTTTCGGATTCTTAATAGGAAAACTCATGTCTAACCAAGTCACTGTATCGCCCTCAACAATGAGAGCGCTCTCTAACAACATCGAAGCAGTCTACCCACTAGCGCCGATGCAACAAGGCCTGCTGTTTCACACATTAATGAATCCAGACAGTGGCATGTACTTGCTGCAATATCGTCACGTGATGGTAATGGAAGACCTTAACCCTGAAGCGTTCCAGCAGGCGTGGCAAAAAGTAGTTGAACGCCACGAACTACTGCGTACAGGGTTTGTCTGGAAGCAGCAAGAGCAACCGTTGCAAGTGGTCTTTAAAGAAGTCAATTTACCCGTTGAATGGCTGGATTGGAGCAATCTGCCAGAGTCTGAACAGCAACAACGTTTAGATGACTTGTTGGCGCAAGAGCGAGCTCAAGGTCTGTCGTTTAGCCAAGCTCCTATTATGCAGGTGCGCATGATTAAGTTGGCTGAGAATACATGGCAGTTTGTGCGCAGCTATCACCATATCCTGATGGATGCGTGGTGTTTCTCCATTATTATGATGGATTTCTTAAATTACTACCGTGCGCTATGTGAAGGGCGTGAATTGACACTGCCTACACCACGTCGTTACCGCGAATTTATTCAATGGTTAGGTCAACAAGCACCGGATGCTCATAAAGATTTTTGGCAACAGCGCTTACAAGGCTTTACGACTCCTACACCATTAGGCGTGCGCCAAGCAGGGCGCTATCCTCTTGACCCTGAAACAGGCTCAGTTAAGGACCAAGTGCAGCATCTGACTATTGCAGAAACGGCCCGTTTACAACAAGCCGCAGCATCGGTAAAAGTCACCCTGAATACTCTCGCGCAAGGCGCTTGGGCGTTGCTGTTATCGCGCTACAGTGGCGAGCAGGATCTACTATTTGGTGTGACCGTGGCGGGGCGTCCGCCTCACTTAACAGGGATGGAATCCGTTGTTGGCTTATTTATTAATACTTTGCCCCTACGTTGGCAAGTAGACGAGACGGTTCCGCCCGAACAATGGTTGCCCGCATTACAAGCAGAGAACTTGGCGTTACGTGAACATGAGACCAGCTCCCTTGCAGATATTCAAAGCTGGAGCGAAGTTGAAAACCAAGACCTGTTCCAAAGCTTGTTTGTGTTTGAAAACGCACCAATGGATGCAGGCCTCAAACAAGAAAATCTTGAATTTATCATTCAAGATGCGACCAACCGGACGCATACCAATTACCCCATTACAGTGGTGATTATTCCGGGTCAGGCTTTGCATCTACAGCTTACCTACCAGACTGCGGATTTTGACTCAGCACACATTGAAAGCATGTTAAGCCATTACCGCACCTTGCTACTGGCACTGGCGGATCAGGTATTAGCGAGTCAGACAGACGTACAGCACTACCGTGCTTTGCCGATGTTGTCCACTGATGAGCAGCAGCAATTGGCTGAGCAAGCACAAGGCCCAGAGCAACCACTTGGTGAAGATTATATCATGCGCTTTGAGCGTATAGCTCTAGTGCAGCCAGATAAAGTGGCGGTCGCGGACACGACCTTGAGTTTGACATACGCAGAGCTTAATCAGCGTGCAAACCAGTTAGCGCACACGTTACGAGCTCAGGGTGTCGTCGCTGATCAAGTAGTGGCCTTGCTGGGGGAGCGGGATTGCGAATTACTGGTTATGATTCTGGCTGTGTTGAAAGCAGGAGGTGCATATTTGCCTCTTGATCCACACCACCCACCGTTACGCCTGGGGCAGGTATTGGCACAAAGTCGCGCCGCGTTGGTATTGTGTCAAACGGCCTTTACAGAATTAGCCATAGATGCCAAAGCAGAGTTGGAAGGCGTGACCGTTTTGCCATTTGCCATGGCAGAGCAAGCCTTAATCAAAGATCTAGAACATCCACATAACGCTAATCTAAACCTAAGTGTGCACCCAGATCAGTTAGCGTATGTCATCTTTACTTCTGGTTCGACCGGGCAGCCTAAAGGGGCGATGGTAACGCGCCAAGGCATGCTCAATAACATGCTAGGTAAGTTTGCCCCGTTAGCACTGAGTTCAAATGATGTGATTGCGCAAACGGCCAGCCAGTGCTTTGACATCTCCGTGTGGCAATTTTTAATCGCTGGAATACTGGGGGCCAGAGTCGAAATCTTGCCAGACTGTATCAGCCAAGACCCAGTACGTCTCGCCACAGAGTTAACAGAGCGCCGTGTGACGATACTGGAGCCTGTGCCTGCTCTTATGCAAGGGCTACTGTTACAACAACATACCTTGGCCGACTTACGTTGGGTGCTTCCTACTGGTGAGGCCTTGCCTCCCGCCTTAGCGCAACAATGGTTCGATGCTTACCCAGACATCCCTATGATGAATGCCTACGGCCCAGCGGAATGTTCTGATGATGTGGCGTTTTATCCGATCAACTATCGCTTAGACGACAGTGTGCACCATGTGCCGATTGGGCGTGCGACGCTTAACAATCGCTTGTATGTGTTAAGCCCTGAGCTAGAGCAGATGCCCATTGGTGCGATAGGTGAAGTCTATGTGGCTGGGACGGGCGTTGGGCGTGGCTACTTAAACGAGCCTGAACGCACCGCGGCGGCATTTATACCGAATCCCTTTTCGACTCAAGGTGAGCGCTTATATCGCTCAGGGGATCTAGCGCGCTGGACTGCCGAAGGTCAACTTGAATATGTCGGACGAGTAGATTACCAAGTTAAAGTTCGCGGTTACCGTATTGAATTAGGGGAAATTGAGGCACGTCTGGCACAGCATTCAAGTGTGCATGAAGTGGTGGTGATCGCCAGCGACGATGCCAAGCGTGGCAAAGTTCTTGTGGCGTATGTGTGTGCCAAAGACCCTAGCTTGGATTTGTCAGAACAGGGCAGTTGGACAACCTTAAAAACCTTTGTCGGTGAAGGCTTGCCAGATTATATGGTGCCGTCTGTCTTTATTGGTTTAGAGCGCTTACCACGTAACCGTAATGGCAAAGTAGACCGTGCTCAGCTGCCTAGCGTAGATTATGATAGCCTGCGTCAAGCGGATTACGTCGCGCCATCGAATGATGTCGAGCAGCATATCGCTAATATCTGGCAGCAAGTGCTTGGCTTAGCTCAAGTTGGTGTGCAAACCAGTTTCTTTGAGCTAGGTGGGCATTCTTTGTTAGCGACCCGAGTGATCGGGCAATTAAGCCGCGAGTTTGATCGCGATATTCCATTGCGTACCATTTTTGAACGGCCTACCGTTGCCCAGCTTGCTCAGTGGTTAGACCAGCAGAGCGTTGCCGCAACACCGCGCTTACCAGATATTACAGCGGTGGATCGTAGTCAGACTTTACCCGTGTCGTATGCGCAACAACGTATGTGGTTCTTACAACAGCTAGAGCCTCATAGTTCAGCCTATAACTTATCTGCGGCATTGCGTTTACAAGGGCAATTCGATTCGCAGCAAGCAGAGCAAGCGCTTAATACCTTGGTGGCACGCCACGAAATCCTGCGTACACGCTTTGTGTTGCAAGGAGAGCTTCCCGTGCAGCATATTGCTAGCGAATGGTCATTGCCTCTGAGCCGTGTGGATTTGAGTCATTTAGCCCCAGAACAACGTGAAGAAGCGTTACAAAGCCATTTAAAAGCCGCAGCGAACACACCATTTGCCTTGGATCAAGCTCCGCTCCTACGGGTGACGTTGCTGCACTTGTCAGAGCAAGAAAGCGTTATGGCATTTTGCTGTCATCACATCATTGCAGATGCTTGGTCACTGCGCTTAGTGATTGACGAATTCTGCACCTTATATCAAGGTCAAACACCCGCACCTGTGGCTGCTTTGCAATACGCGGATTATGCTGCTGCGGAGCAGGGCTGGATTCATTCAGGAGCGCTTGAGCCTCAGCTGAACTACTGGCAACAACAGCTTGCAGGAGAGCTTCCGGTACTGGACTTGTGTGCGGATCGTCCAAGACCTGCTAAGCCAACAGGGGCTGGTAAACGCTTTGGTATCATGTTGCCCGAGGCGCTCGGGCAGCGTTTACAGCCGTATTCAAATCAAGCCTTTGCCGTGTTTATGGGGGCGTTCCAATGGCTGCTAGCTCATCGTAGCGGGCAGCAGGAGGTGTTGATCGGTGTGCCATCTGCTAACCGTGACAACCTTGATACTCAATCTATGTTGGGTTGTTTTGTTAATACACTGGTGCATCGTGCCGAGTTAAATCCAGTGGCGACACCTGAACAATGGATGGCAAGCGTTCAGCGCCAATCCCTGGATGCGCAAGCGAATCAAG
Organism: Marinomonas sp. FW-1; assembly: GCF_005222245.1. NCBI lineage: Bacteria > Pseudomonadati > Pseudomonadota > Gammaproteobacteria > Oceanospirillales > Oceanospirillaceae > Marinomonas > Marinomonas sp. FW-1. The sequence continues at coordinate 1,644,867 of NZ_CP025987.1, forward strand.
TCTTGCCGTTTGATTATTTGATTGAGCAGCTAGGTGTACCACGTCAGCTTGGTTACAACCCAGTCTTTCAAACCCTATTTAACTACTTGCCCGAAGCAACTTTGGCTGGCTTCGAATTAGCCGATGTCAGTGCATCTTGGTTGGATAATCGTCCAGATACGGCAATGTGTGACTTTAAATTGGATGTACTGGCGCAGCCTGCCAACGAAGGGGCAGAAGCAGGGCAACAAAGCGCCTATTTGCTGAATTTTGAGTACAGTTGTGATCTTTTTGATGAAGCTACTGTGCGTGCTATGGCGCAGGAATACCTCGCTATTTTCGAATGGATGCTGACCAATCCAGATCGCCCATTTGCACAAATGCAGCTAGTAGAGCCAGCTAATCAGCCGTTATTGACCGCACTACAACCAGCCGCGGCTACCCAGCCATTAGCGCCTGAATCTGATGTATTAGAGCGTTTCGCCCGTCAAGTGGCTGAGCATCCTCATGCCATCGCTGTGCAGGCGGCAGAGCAAGCGCTTAGTTATCAGCAATTGGATCAACTGAGTAATGCTTTGGCAAATACTCTGATGGAGCAAGGGGTTGTTCAGGGAGAGCGCGTGGCTCTGTGCGTCAATCGCACCGTAGCAATGCCGATTAGCATGTTAGCGTGCCTGAAAGCGGGCGTCGTATATGTACCCGTTGAGCCGGATTGGCCCCAAGAACGTGCTAGCTATGTACTAGAACATGCAGGTGTCCACTATTGCCTAACCGAGCCAGCATTGCAAAACTGTGTACAGCAGTGGGATGGCGAGCTTCAATGTCTCAATGTGCCCACGGCTCTAGAGCAATTAAGCGAGGCGAATACTGCTGTACCTGTAAGGTCGGTGGTCCCCGAGTTAGCGGCGTATATTCTCTATACGTCGGGCTCCACTGGCCTACCAAAAGGCGTGATGATCAGTCGCGCTAATATGAATTATTTAACACAAGACTTAGAGCACAAACTGAGTTTGAGTGTTGGAAAAACCGCACTGGCGCTGACTACTTACTGCTTTGATATTTCGTTTGTTGAGTTGCTGTTCCCGTTGACTCAAGGGGCGTGTGTATTGATGGCAGACAAGCAACAAGCGCGCGATCCGAAAGCCTTAGAGCATTTGTTAGCAGCACATCAAGTGGACTTTATCCAAGCGACCCCTGCTACTTGGAGCCTTTTGCTTAGCCATACTGATTGCCGCTTTGATGGCATGGAGGTGATTGCCTGTGGTGAGGCTCTGTTTGCCGAGCAAGCAGAGCGCTTACTCGCACGTGGTGCGCATTTGTTAAATGGCTACGGTCCGACTGAAGTTACTGTATTTGCAGCGTATCAGCCTGTTACCCATAGTAGTCTCGCGCAGCAAGCTCATCCTATTGTGCCAATAGGTCGCAGTGGTGACAGTGTGCGCTTGTATATTCTTGATGGCGCGCTACGTCCAGTTCCGGTAGGTGTACCCGGCGAGTTGTATTTAAGTGGTGGACAAGTGGGTGTGGGCTACTATCGTGCTCCAGAGTTGACCGCTCAAGCATTTCTACCTGATCCATACAGCGACCAGCCTGGCGCGCGTATGTATCGTACTGGGGATTTGGTATGCCTAAACCAACAAGGTGAGTTGGAATACCTCGGTCGCTTGGATTTTCAGGTGAAATTGCGTGGTTTTAGGATCGAATTAGGTGAAATTGAAGCGCAACTTACCCGTGTAGCGGGAGTAGATAATGCCGCGGTGTGTTTGACTGGTAGTGGCGAACAAGCACAGTTGGTTGCCTACTGGAGTGGCACAGACATTGATACAGATGTCTTGCGAGCACATCTTAAAGCGCATCTGCCTGACTATATGGTACCTGCACAATACATCTATATGACGCAGATGCCGCAAAACAGCAATGGCAAAATCGACCGTAAGCAATTGCCTGCCCCAGATAGTCTTATCCATCAAGGTGAGGTCATTGCGCCAACGACCGAATGGCAAACACGTTTAGTCGAACTATGGGGTGGGTTGCTCTCTCGCGAGACGATCAGCATTAACGATGATTTCTTTGCCGTAGGTGGCCATTCTCTCTTGGCTGCGCGTTTGGTGGCGCGTTTGGGAGAACAGTATCAGGTGAATTTACCGTTAGCAGCGGTATTCGAATATTCAGTACTGGCGGATATGGCGGCCCAGTTAGAACAAGCTCAGCAAGCCATCGTCATGCCTGCGCAAGCGACCCTTGAGCCTGTGCTCATGCACAGTACACAACAGCGTTTATGGTTCTTAGAGCAGTTCAGTGGGGCCGCGAAAGCTTACCAGATCACCTTGGCGGTGCGGTTACCAACACAGCTTGATGAGTCAGCATTAACGCAGGCATTAAGTCAGCTTATGGTACGCCAGCATAGCTTACGGACACGCTTTTTCGAAGCCCAAGGCAACCTGTGGCAACAAGTGCAAGCGGCCATAGAAGTACCTTTAGTTGTGCATCCTGAGTTATTAACGGAAGAGGCATTGGAGCAGCAGCGGCAGCAAGCCATGCAGCAACCATTGCAGCCAGAGCAGGCTCATTGTTGGCAGTTAAAGCTATTTTCGCTGACCAATGGGGATACAGTGTTGCAGTTAACCATGCACCACTTAATTGCCGATGCATGGTCATTGGAGGTGTTCTTCCGTGAGTTAGAAGCGCTGTATCAACAGGCGCTTAATGCTGATGCTGAGACGCTTATCGGTACGGAGCATGAGGCGCTAGCGCTGCAATTTACTGATTACAGCCAATGGTGGTCTAGCGCAGCAGCTGAGCAACATTTAGCGCCGCAACGTGACTACTGGCTTGAGAAGCTTTCTGGGCCGATTCCAACGCTGGATTTGCCGCTTGATTTACCGCGTCCGAAGCAGCAGAGCCATCATGGCCGTCGTTTGCGTTTCGAGTTAAGTGACGCGCTAGCTGAACAGCTTGCGAGTGTATGTCAGGCGCACAATGTGACAGCTATGGTGCCATTAATGAGCGCATGGCAATGGCTGTTATCACGCTATAGCGGCCAAGAAGAAGTGTGGCTCGGTGTGCCAGTGGCGAATCGTCATCTGCCTCACACCAGCGACATCATTGGCTTCTTTGCATCAACACAGGTTATTCGTGTGCCGCTACAAGCATGCACCAATGTCGCTGAGTTGTGGCAACACACCAAGCAAACTTTAATAGAAGCTCAACAGCATCAGGATCTGCCATTTGAGCAGTTGGTTGAAAGCTTGCAAGTCGAGCGTGACTCAAGTCGTTCACCTCTGTATCAAGCCTTGTTTAACCTGATTCAAGTAACGCAACAGCCTGCGTCTTTTGCTGGAGCGGAATTGACCCGTTTGGATAATGAAGATCAAACGGCGATGGCAGATATTGGTTTGCATATCGAACAACAAGGGGAGCGCTGGTGCGCAGTATTGGAATACAACACTGATTTATTCTTCAGTACCACAGCACAGCGCTATGTACGCCAGTATCTGCATGTACTCGAAACCATGCTAACGCAACCGCAGCAAATGTTGGCTAACTTGAGTGCGCTCGATGCACAAGACGTTGCTCAGTTGCAGCGTTGGAACCAGACACGAATTGATCTGAATCCAGAGCACAATCTAGTGACTCGTTTTGAACAGCAAGTAGTGCGAACGCCCGACGCCGTAGCGTTACGTCATCATGACAGCCAACTCACATACTCTGAGCTAAATGAACAGGCCAATCTATTGGCGCATCATTTGTTAGCCTATTGGGTTGCGCAAGCGACGCCTTTAGAGCGCATCGCGATCTGTCTAGAGCGCGGGCCAAGCTTAGTGATTGCGTTATTGGCTGCGCAAAAAGCGGGTGTCACCTATATTCCGTTGGACCCTGATCATCCGGCGGAGCGTTTACAGAGTATTTGCCAACATGGGGCGCCACAATTGGTGCTGAGTGACGGTGAATCAGCCAGCATATTCCATAATGAACAAGTACAGGTATGGCATCTGGCAGACACTCTCAACACTCCATGTACATCGAATTGGCGTAGTAACCCTGAACAGTGGACTCATGCACAACAGGCGGCTTATGTGATTTATACCTCTGGCTCAACCGGTACACCTAAAGGGGTGCTGGTATCCCGCGCCAACTTAGATGCCTTCTTAGCAGGCATGGATGAAGTGATTACACTGGATGAGTCTGACACTTGGCTAGCCGTGACGACCGCTGCGTTCGATATCAGTGCGCTTGAGCTATACCTGCCGCTATTGCACGGCGCTTGCGTACTGATGGCAGACCGTTACCAAGTGCTTGATGGGGCTGAGCTGATGCTATTGCTGGAGCAATCAACTGTGATGCAGGCCACCCCTGCGGGTTGGCAAATTTTGCTGGCTCATGGGCAAGACAACTGGCCGACCGTGAAAGGCTTGATTGGTGGTGAAGCCGTTAACAGCGAACTGGTCGAAGCGCTATCGCAAAAAGGTGTAGCGCTTACCAACGTCTATGGCCCAACTGAAACCACTATTTGGTCAACCAGTGCGGTGCTTGATGAAACCGCTGAGAGCTCTGTTCATACTGGTATTGCGCCAATCGGTTCTGCTATTCCAAATACCCGTTGCTATGTACTTGATGGTGCATTACGTCCGGTGCCATTAGGTGCAGTGGGTGAGCTATACATCGCAGGGGCTGGGGTAGCGCTTGGTTATCATGATGGTGCAGACCTGACGGCACAAGCCTTTATGCCGGACCCATTCTATGGCGCAGGGCAGCGTATGTATCGCACAGGGGACTTGGTGCGCCGTTTGGAGAATGGCCAGCTACAGTATTTAAGCCGTCGTGATTTCCAAGTCAAAGTGCGTGGTTACCGTATTGAACTTGGGGAAGTCGAAAGTGCATTACGTCAATGCAAAGAGGTACAAGATGCGGTGGTTGCTGCGGATTCCCAACAGCGACTATTAGCTTGGGTGGTGCCGAGTGAGGTTAGCGCAACTGAGTCATTTGACAGCACGGCTATTATGGCTCAAATCGCCCAGCTACTTCCTAACTATATGGTGCCTGCAGCTGTGTTGAGTATTGCCCAGTTGACTCTTAATACTAATGGCAAGGTTGATCGCAAAGCTTTGCTAGCAAGTGTTGAGACGCTGGCATTAACCCGCTCATCCCGTGCTCCAGAAACACAAACTGAACGTACTTTGGCTCAGATATGGCAACAATTGCTCAATCTTGAGGTCGGGGCGGAAGACAGCTTTTTCGCACTTGGAGGGCATTCATTGTTAGCGATGCAGTTAATGAATCAGGTGGAAAGCCAATTTGGTGTACGCCCTGATCTGCAATCCTTGTTTGAAACGCCAACTATCGCAGCGTTAGCCGCTTGGCTTGATGCGCACCAAAGTGAGCAAGATCAGCAATTTGATGACTTGGACTTTATGGATCAGTTGCTTAATGAAATTGAAGGCTAAATTACCGCTATGAAATCATCTAGATATGCAGAGATTGCCAAGCGTTTGGCGGCTTTGCCTGAAGCACAACAAACTTTATTTCGTCAAAAACTGGCAGAGCAGGGGATCGACAGTTGGCAATTGCCCATCGTGCCTGCTAAGGCAGCGGTAACTAAGCCGCTATCGTTTGCACAACAGCGCTTTGTCATGGCCGAATCGCTCAGTGAACAAGCACTATATAATTTATGCTCCATGCTAGAACTAAGTGCCATGCCTGATGTAGCACTTTTGACACAAGCTTTTCAGCAGCTTGTGGCGCGACATGAAATCTTGCGCACATGCTACCAGCAACAGGACAACGGCGACTGGTATGCCAGCCTGATCGAAGACGCTTGGTCTGCGATGGAACAAGAAGCAGTTTCCAACGTTACGCCGGAGGTACTGCAATCCTGCTACGAAGAAGAGCTATCACGCTCATTTGACTTAGCAAATGAACACCCATTTCGTGTGCGTTTGCTTCAGTCAGAGCAGGGGGCTTGGTTGTTCTTCACGGTACATCATGTGGCATTTGATGCGTGGTCGACACAAATCCTTGTAGGAGAGCTAACGCATATTTATGCGGCGTTACAAAATGGCCAAACGGTACAGTTAGCCGCGCCTGCGATTCAGTATTCGGACTATGCTGTGTGGCAACGCAGTTGGCACGATAGTGACGACTGCACACGTCAGCAAACCTATTGGCAACAGCAACTTGCACAGTTGCCGAGCCATTTGTCATTGACGACAGATTATGCGCGTCCGACGTTACGTCAGCGTCATTATAGTGGGGCATTAACCAGCCTAACTTTACCTGCTGATGTCGTGCGGGATTTAAGAGCGCAAATCAGTAACGAAGGCTCGACCTTATTTATCTATTTGCAGACCGTATATGCTTGGATGCTTGCGCGTAACGCAGGGCAAACAGATCTATGCATGGGGTCATCAGTCGCCAATCGTGGTCGTAATGAGCTAAACGACATGGTTGGCCCATTACTTAATACGTTAGTGATGCGTCATCGTTTAGACGCTAACCCAACGTTTGCCCAAGCGCTGCAAAACGCACAGACCATGATGGCGCAAGCGTATGATCATCAGGATGTGCCATTTGAGGCATTGCCTGAACTACTGCAATGGCAGCGTGATCCGAGCTATTCGCCTATTTTTCAGGTGATGTTTGTACACGTTGCCTTGCCTGCGACCCAGAGCATTCGGTTTGGTCAGGCACACGCCAAAGTGCTTACACCTCAACAACATCAGGCTCGCTTTGATTTAACCCTACGAGTGGTAGAGCTAGCTGGAGAAGAGATTCGTTTAGATCTGGAATACAGTACAGAGCTATTTGCTCAAGCCACGGCAGAGTGTTTTCTTGCACAAATGGCGAGCTTGATTGACCGGACGACTAGCTCCTTAGACGCAACTAAAAATATCACTGTAAATGATTGGCGTTTTCCTTACGACCACAGTTTGTCTACTGGGCCAGCACTGCAAAGTGTGCCCACGCATTTGCCTGAGCAGATTGCTCACTGGGCTAATGAACGCCCACATGCCGCTGCATTACGCACCGCGACAGAAACATTGACGTACGACGAGCTAGGGCGTCAAGTACAGAACCTAAGTGCTTGGTTAGCTGCACAAGGTGTTGTTGAGGGCGATAGAGTCGCGTTGTGCTTACCCCGTAGTATTGAACAAGTGACTCTCATGCTGGCGTGTTGGCATCTGGGAGCCATTGCCGTGATGCTGGATCCTAAACAGCCTGCCGCACGTTTGCAGCAAGTCATTGCCAGTGCGCAAGCTCGCCTAACGCTGGTTACCCCGCACGCACACTCGTCTGAGTTTGAGGTGCCTGAGTTTGAGGCAACCACTTTGGTAATGCCTGATCTGAGCTCTTTGTCTGAAGGTTCTGCTGCTAAGGTGTCATTGACGCCCGATCAAGCGGCGTATCTCTTATTTACCTCCGGCTCGACTGGTACGCCCAAAGGGGTGTTGGTGAGTCATGGCGCAATGGCTCATTACGCGCAAGCGCTATGGGACGTGTTGCCTGCTACAACAGTGCAAACTTGGGCGACGCTAGCGACCACCGCGGCAGATTTAGGTATGACATCGGTTTTGTCAGCATTATATCGCGGTCAGACGCTGGTGCTACCGGATGCAGAGCTTGCCTTTGACCCGCCAGGGTTAGCGGAGTTTATGGCACAAGAACCGGTGGATTGTCTCAAGATAGTACCGTCCCATTTACGCGGACTGCTCAGTGTGTCTGAGCCACATAGTGTACTCCCACGTCAGCAATTGATTCTCGGTGGTGAAGGAATGGACGAGGCGCTGTTAGCACAGCTAAGAGAACTCGCTCCAGAGCTTACTATTGTTAACCATTACGGCCCATCTGAGGCATGTGTTGGGGTGGCTTGCCATGTGTTGGATTCAGAGCAGAGTGACGCCGCGAGTTCACGTCTACCGCTGGGTAAAGCGCTACCGGGCATGACACTAGAGGTACGTGATGAACAAGGGCAAAGGGTGCCTGTAGGTTGTCAAGGCGAGCTGTATATCAGTGGGCCACAACTGGCGCTAAGCTATTGGCAACAGCCTGAGCAAACGGCTCAAGCTTTCCCGCAGGATGCACATGGTCGCTGGTATCGTACAGGTGATAGAGTGCGATTAACCGCAACGGGACTGCTAGAGTTTTTAGGTCGCTGCGATGATCAGATTAAGCACCGGGGCTATCGCTTAGAGCCGGGTGAAGTCGAGCACTGGCTGATGCAGCAAAATGAGCTGAGTCAGGCACGTTTACGTCAACAATACCAAGGTGAGCGCGCACTGTTAGTTGCGTATGTGGTTTTGCATAGCGCCAATGATGGATTGGAACCATCCGCCCCATCACTGGCGGCATTACAAACACGCATGGCTCATGAATTGCCGAGTTATATGGTGCCGGATTTATGGCAAGTCATGGATAACTTACCCCTTAATGCCAATGGCAAAGTGGATGCTAAACAACTGCCCTGGCCTTTGCTTGATGAGCAAGATGGAGTGCAACGTCAAGAGGAGGCATCACTGACGGCCAACGAACAGCGCTTAGCGCTGCTTTGGCAGCAAGTGCTCAAGATAGACCGTGCCACCGCCCAAGATAATTTTTATGACCTCGGTGGCGATTCGATTCTAAGTCTACAGTTGATTGGCTTAGCAGCGCAGCAGGCGCTGCGCATTACGCCTGCTGAAATAGCGCAGCATCCAACCTTAGCGGAGATGGCAAAATGTTTGCCAGAGCCATCCGAAGTTGAGCTGCCAGAGACGACGCAAGCACTCATTCATCTATACAACGAGGTGTTACAGCGCACTGACTTGAATGCAGAATCGGACTTCTATCAAGTGGGTGGTGACTCCATATTAAGCTTGCAATTGATTGCCAAAGCACGTGCCCAAGGTATTCAACTGACGCCTAAGCTATTGACGCAAGCGGCAACACCTAAAGCCTTGAACCAAGCTCTGCATCCAGTGTTAGAGAGCGAAACTAAGGCGGAGAGCGAAGCTAAGTCGGAGAGCGAAGCTCGGGCGCAAGAGAAGCAACAAAACGTGTCGGATAGCTCAAACCATGCGCCGCAAGCCTATCACTCGATTCCAGTTCGTCTGCACCCAGACCAAGCGGTGCCTGTATCTGCTGCGCAACAGCGTTTATGGTTCTTACAGCAGCTCGAACCGGATAGCACGTCTTATCATGTGAGTCAGTGCTTTGAGCTACAGGGAGTGCTTGATCGTGAAGCATTATCTAAAGCTGTTGAGCAACTTAAACAACGCCACGGAATTTTACGTTGTCGTTTTTACGAGCAAGATGGGCAAGTATGGCAGCAGCTTTATCAAACTGAGCGCTCTAACATGAGCTACCATGATGTGGCGGCTCAGACAGAAGCGAATCTATCGCTCAGTGCAAAAAATATTGTGCGTCACGCGCTGCAACAGGTATTTGATTTGGCTCATGGGGAAACCTTTGCGGTGACCTTAATCCGTCTCGCTCCAGAGCGCCATTATTTACTGGTTAACTTGCATCACATTGTCACCGACGGTTGGTCAATGGGGCTTTTGGTACAAGACTTCCTTGCTTTCTACCAAGAGAGTGGGGCATCGAACGAAACGCTTGTGGTGACGTCTCGCCCGGATTATTTGGATTGGGTAGCCTATCAACAGCTACAGCACCATTCATCGCATCAAACTAAGTGCGATGATTACTGGCGCAACAAATTAGAAGGTATGCCGCCAGCAATCGCACTCAGCACTGATCACCCTTATCATGCCCAAGGCGCTCCAGTAGGCAAGGTGCTTGATTACCAATTCACCTCTGCCGTGCTTACCCATATAGAACACAGTGCCCGTACTCTAGGGGTGACCCCGTTTCAGCTTATGTTAGCAGCTTTTCGTTTGCTGTTATGGCGTCACAGCGGGCAAACAGATTTTGCCGTAGGCTTACCTGTAGCGGGCCGTCAGCATCCTGAAAGTCAAAGCATGGTGGGCTTGTTTGTTAATACTCTAGTGAGCCGACACCCAGTGCAGCCAGAGGCGCCATTTGCCACATGGTTAGAAAGCATGGTCGACAGCTTGCAAAAAGACCTTGAGCATCAAGAGATGCCATTAGAGCAGCTCATTGCTAACTTGCAGCCAGAGCGCAATCTGGCTCGCTCACCCTTGTTCCAAGTCTTATTCAACTATCAGTCAGACTTACATGGCTCTCGAACTCTCAATACAGCAGATCTTGAGTGGCAAACGCTTGATTTGGGAGATGTAGAGCGTGCCGCTAAGTTTGAGATCAGTATCAATCTGTTCCGTCAGCCAGAAGGTTTGTCACTGCAATTGGAATACAACGCGAGCGTGTTTGATCAGGTTCGTGCTGAACAATGGCTAACAGATTATGTCGCCTTGATCGAAGCGGTTTGCGGCGATGCCAAGCAGAGCATTGAACAGTATAGACTACCGTCTATGGTGGCTCCTCTGATCCCGCACTCGGAGGCGATTACAGCGCAAGAGGATTTTCTCACGCGTTTTGAACAGCAAGTTCAGCAAACACCTGATGCGACAGCGTTGATTGTTGCTGATCAGAAGATGAGTTATCAGGCCTTAAATGATGCGGCCAATCGCACCGCTCATTGGCTGTTAGCAAGTGGTTTGGTCGAGCAGGGGGCTGCCGATGAGCAATGCATTGCTTTTTGCTTGCCGCGCACTCAAGCAATGGTGATTGCGTTGCTGGCGATTCAAAAAGCGGGTGCCGCGTATTTACCGTTGGACCCCAGTCATCCGCTAGAGCGTAGTCGCTACGTATTGGATCATGCGCAGCCCAAATGCGTATGGGTAGCCGATGAAGCAATGCAAACGGCATTGGCGTCTGATTTGGTTCCCACTATGACATGGCATAACGTACAAAGCTTAAGTGCTGTGCAACACTGTGATAATCCGATGGTAGTGCGCCACCCAGCCAGCTTGCAGTACTGTCTGTATACCTCTGGCTCAACTGGAAAACCTAAAGGTGTGGCGGTCGAGCGGCGTCAATTTGCAAACTTCTTAACGGCAATGGAGCGTCAGTTGCCAGCGTTCCAATCATTGCTCGCACTGACGACTGTTACCTTTGATATTGCTGGATTAGAACTGTGCTTGCCACTGGTGAAGGGCGCTACTGTAGTGCTGGGTAATGAAGACGATCGACGCGATAGCGAACGTCTCTCGGCTCTGGTTAAACAACATGGCGTGGATTTAATTCAAGCGACACCATCAGGTTGGCGTTTACTGGCTGAATTGGCCCCAGCAAGCCTTGCCAATATTACCGCGCTGGTGGGGGGCGAAGCGCTAGAGGTTGAGCTGGCTCGACAGTTACAGTCCCGTTGTAAACAGGTGATCAATGTATATGGCCCTACGGAAACGACTGTTTGGTCAACCTACCAAACGCTGCGAGGCAACTTATCCCATGCACTGGTAGCGATTGGTGAACCGTTGCGTAATAACCAATGCTTTGTGTTAGATGAGCGTTTACAACCTGTGCCAAAAGGCGTTATCGGTGAGTTGTATATCGGCGGTGACGCGGTTACCCGTGGTTATTTAAAACAGCCAGCATTAACAGCGGAGCGCTACATTCCTAACCCATTTATGGCCGATGGCTCGCGTTTGTATCGTACGGGAGACCGAGTGAAACAGCTTGCAGAAGGCGGTTTGTACTTTGTTGAACGGGCGGATCATCAAGTTAAGATTCGTGGCTTCCGAGTTGAACTGGGGGAAATTGAAAGCTTGCTAATGTCCCACCCCAGCGTACAGCACGCGGCGGTGGGAGTATGGCGTCAGCATCATGGTGATGTCTTGCACGGATACTGTGTGATGCGTGCGGGTCATGTCTTCGACAGTGCGGATTTGCGCACTTATCTCAGTGCTCAACTACCCGAATACATGGTGCCAAGTAGCTTGCAAGAACTCGCAGCTCTACCGCTCAATGCCAGTGGCAAAGTGGATCGCAAAGCATTGCCAGAGCCGAAACAGAGTGACGTTGCAGAAGTCAGCGAACTGACTACCGTGCAAGAGCGTGTCTTAGCAGACGCTTGGCAAGAAGTGTTAGGCGTTACACAACTGGGTAAAGACAGCCACTTCTTCCACTTAGGTGGTCACTCTCTGAGTGCGGCCCAAGTGCGTGCTCGTTTACGTAGTAAAGGCTGGTCGTTGCCATTGAAAGCCGTGTTCGATGGGCCACAGCTCGCTGCTATGGCCGAGCAGATGGTCAATGACGAGCAGCGTACGATAACGCCTGTGGCCCGCCAGACATGGATGCCTTTGTCCCCAGCTCAGCGACGCATTTGGTTTATGCAACAAATGGATCCCCAAGATGCAGGGTTTAATATGAACTTTGCGGTTCAGATTGATGGTGATCTATCACACAACGCCTTGCAACACGCGCTGGATGCGGTAGTAGCGCGTCATGAAATATTGCGTGTTACCTACCATGACCACCAAGGTACGCCGATGCAGCGTGTCAATGCTGAGTTAAATGTGCCAGTGCAGTACTACGATTTACGTGGGGCTGAGGCCGCTCATGTAACTGAGCAACAAGCTGTGGCGGCTGGGCAGGCATTTGATTTAACGAAAGAAGCACCGCTAAAAGTGTATCTCTACCAAATTGCCGAACACAGCTTTGTGTGCCAAATGGTGCAGCATCATATTGCATCCGATGGTTGGTCTGGTGAGCGTCTTATTCAGGATCTGGCCCATGCTTATCGCATGGCGATCAATACTGATGCGTCGGCTCAAGTTCAGTTGCCTGAGCTGACGGTGCAGTATTTAGATTATGCCGTATACCAACAGTCTGAAGGTGAGCGCCAACGCCAAGAACGCGGTATTGGTTACTGGCAGACACACCTACAAGGTGCACCGAGTCAGTTAGCTTTGCCATTCGATTACCAGCGTGGCTCGGAGCAAGGTCAAGCGGGCGGTGATGCCTACTCGTTCACACTAGAAGCGGGTGTTGCACAAGCATTACAGCAGGTCGCGAAGCAACACGACTGCTCTGTATTTATGGTACTTATGGCGTTGTACACCTGTGTGATTCACAGTGAAAGTCGGGAGCAGGATTTAGTAATCGGTACGGACTCTGCCAACCGAACATTGCCGGAAACGGAGCCGCTTATTGGCTTCTTCGTCAACCTTTTAGCACTGCGTTTTAAACCTCGTGTCACCATGAGTTTCAGTGATTATTTAGCGCACGTAAAACAGGTCTGCTTGGTAGGTTTTGAACATCAAGAAGTGCCATTTGATCAAGTCGTTGAAGCGGTGAAACCGGACCGAATCGCAGGGCAGCATCCATTGATTCAGGCGCTGCTGGTGTTGCAAAACCAGCCGTCGGCACCAGATGAACTGTTATCAAACAGTGCGCTAGGCAATATTCGCTTAACGCCTATACCTGCTGCACAAACCCACTCCAAATTTGATATGGCGTTGTTTGTATCTGAGGCCGAACAGGGGGCCTTAGCACTGCGTTGGGTTTACAGCAAACGCCTATTTGAACAAGCCACTATTGAGCGCATGGCGCAGGCACTGCAACAGCTAGCACAGTGGCTAACGACAGCCAGCCCTGAGCGCCAAGAGACATCGCTTACAGCATTAACTACGTTTATTAAAGGGACAACCTCTATGTCTGATACCCTTATGTCTGATTCCGATACGAAAAAAACACCTAGTAAAATGGGCAAACTCGGCAAACTGAAGAAAAATCGCCAGCGTGAGTCTAACGCTGCGAGCGGCCCAAGAATCAATGTTCGTCCACTGTCCTCAGAGCGCCCATTTCCGTTATTGGTTGAAAGCATGGAACCTGGGCTAGATGCCAATATTTGGGCGCAAAATAATCAAGCGCAGATTTTAACGTGGCTTGAGCACCACGGTGGTATTGTGTTCCGTGGTTTTAACTTACCAGATCCCGTGGTGTTCGAAAGCTTCTGCCAAAGCATGTACCCAGAGCTTTACGGGCAATATGGTGACCTTCCGAAAAAAGAGGGCGGCAAAAAAATCTACCGCTCAACGCCGTACCCTGATGATCAAATGATCATGTATCACAATGAAAGCTCTCACCAGTTTAGTTGGCCGCGCCGCCAATGGTTCTACTGTGAGATACCGTCTGTAGAAGGCGGTGCAACGCCTATCGTAGATTGCCGTGAAATGTATCATCGCTTACCGCAATGGGCGCGTGAAAAACTACTTAATAAAGGGCTGAAATACGTACGTCATTTCAGTGGTTTAGATGTAAGTTGGCAGCATTTCTTTAAAACAGAAGACAAAGCTGAAGTAGAAGCGATCTGCCGCAAGGGTGACATTCAATTTGAATGGTATGACGAAGATAAGCTGTGCATTAGCCAAAATTGTCCAGCGATTATTCGTCATCCTGTGACGGGTGAAATGAGCTTCTTTAACCAAATACAGCTGCATCATTACAGTTTTTTGGAAGAAGAAGTAAAAGCCTATCTACTGAATGCTGGTGGTGAAGATAAATTGCCACGTAACGTTTATTACGGTGATGGCGAACCACTCGAACAAGACTTGGTTGACCTGATTAGCACCCTTTATGAAGCGTGCGCGGTGCGTTTTGATTGGCAAAAAGGTGACGTGGTCATGCTGGATAATATGCTCGCTGCCCATGCCCGAGATCCGTTTAAAGGCGAGCGCAAGATCGCCGTTGCTATGGGCGATATCTACCGTCAAAGCGATCTGCTTGAAGCTGTGCAAAAGGAGGTGATCTGATGTCACAATTTAATCAGTCATTGACTCAAGGGGAAGCTCTCACCTTACAGCAGAAATGTGCATCACAAGCGCCAGTAGCCTACTGGCTCACTTTGCCAAAGCAAGAAGAAGCCAGTGTACGTGGGCGTTTGCAGGCTTTGGTTGATGAGCATGACATTTTGCGCACCGTGTATGGTCAGCAAGTAGGATATACCGAAACGCGTCAACAAGCGCTGCAAGAGAGCGCATTGGACTGGCGCTGCGTGGAAGGCGAAAGCGCAGAGTGCTTGCTGCATGAGGCGCTGGCTGTCTTTACGCAACAGTCAGCCCCGTTATTAGCGTGGTTTTGGCCCAGACCAGATGAAAACCGCTTATTGCTTGTCGCGCCTGCTCAGTCGTTAGACCAAGGCTCGGCCTTGGCGATTCGTCGTTGTTTGTCTGGGCAGAGCGACCTTTTGTTAGATGAGCCGACTCAGTATTTGGATTACGCTGATTGGGTTGCGGATTTGCAAATGGGGGAAGATGCGAGCGCAGGCAGTGCATTTTGGCGTGGTCTAGCATTGGATACATTGCCCGATGCAGCATTGATCGAACAGGTGGGG
Organism: Marinomonas sp. FW-1; assembly: GCF_005222245.1. Taxonomy (NCBI): domain Bacteria; kingdom Pseudomonadati; phylum Pseudomonadota; class Gammaproteobacteria; order Oceanospirillales; family Oceanospirillaceae; genus Marinomonas; species Marinomonas sp. FW-1. The sequence continues at coordinate 1,660,135 of NZ_CP025987.1, forward strand.
CAGTCGAATGGGGCACTAGAGTGCCTGAATGTTTCATTAGGAGAAAGTGCTGCTCATGCGCTGCGTAGCTATGGGCAAACCATGGATGTGGCCACTTCTGAAGTAGCGTTAGCGGTATGGGCCGCACTGCTAGGCTTGGTCAACGGCAAGGAAGAGTTTCAACTTAGTTACTTCTACGACTGTCGTACGGATTATGAAGAGTTAGAAGATGCTTTGGGACGCTTTGTAGTGCCGTGTCCAGTACCTTGTTACCAACCGTCTAAAAATACCTTTAGTAAATGGTTTGCGGGGCAACACAGCCTTTGGCAACAGATGCTAGAGCAGCAAGAATACCTAGGCATGAGCCTCGACTTGAGTGCTCACGCTAGGCAAGTAGGCTTTGCTTACCAAAGCTTACTGGAGCCTAATGAAATATCCGCCGCGCAGCCGATAGGGGCTTCTGAATTATTGCTACAGGTGAGCGAAACGCCGCAAACGATTGAGCTGTCTTTACACTACGATAGTGGTCGCTATAGCCAAGCGGCGGTAGCACAACTGCTACAACGTTATGAGCTGCTGTTAGCGCGTGCGTTGGCACAGCCCAATGACACGATGGATACGCTGGATGTTTTCTTACTGGGCGAGCTGTCAGGGCTGGTGAATAACGATGCGACGTTTGTTCATACAGATCAGACATTTCTTGATAACTGGCGTATGAGTGTTGACCAATATCCCCAGCATCAAGCGGCTCGTTTCGTTGATGAAGTGTTAACGTATGCGCAAATGGATGCGCTCAGTGATCAAGTGGCGGCAGGCCTGCAACAACGTGGCGCGAGTGCCGGTAAGATCGTTGCCCTGTGTTTACCACGGAGTATGGACTTTTTAGTCACATTGCTCGGTATTATGAAAACAGGGGCGGCGTATTTGCCACTCGACCCAGAGCAACCCGAAAGCCGTCAGAATCTTATTTTAGCGGATGCTCAGCCTTTACTGACCATCGTAGAGACAGTCAATCAAGCGCAACAAATCACGGTTGCAGAGCTAAAAAATACACCAGCGGATTTTACGCCCGTTGCATTAAATCAAGCAACGCTGGCGTATGTGTTATACACCTCAGGCACGTCAGGTACACCAAAAGGCGTACAAGTGCCACATTCAGCATTGAGCCACTATTGCCAAGCGGCGATTCATGCACTGCAATTACCGAAAAATGCTGATTATGCACTCGTATCTTCGCCGATGGCGGACCTTGGCAATACCATGCTATTCCCGAGCTGGATACAGGGCGGGTGTTTGCATTTGTTAGACAAAGCCACATCTACCGACAGTGAGCTTTTCCGTCAGTACGTTGAGCGTTATCCGATAGACTGCCTAAAAATTGTGCCTTCTCATTTTATGGCGCTCAGTGAAGGCCAAGACTTAAGCGCCATTAGTCCACGTCAGTCTTTAATCCTCGGGGGAGAGAACATCTCAGCAGGATTGCTGCGCGCATTAGCGTCTGCTACACCTCTGTGTACGGTGTATAACCACTATGGCCCGACGGAAACAACTGTAGGTGTTATGTGGGGGAAAGTTGACCTTGAACGCGAGAGTGCCCGCTTACAGCACGTATTGGGTAATAACCGTGTGTATCTTCTTGATGATCATCAAGCGTCTGTCATAAACGGTACGGTAGGGGAGCTTTACATCGCTGGCCCTAATTTAAGTGCCGGATACCTCAACCAAGCAGAGCAAACGACTCAGGCTTTTGTGGCAGATCCATTTGCACCAGCACAGACCATGTACCGTTCAGGAGATCTGGCATTTAAGCGTGCTGATGGCAGTCTTGAGATTGTTGGGCGTGCGGATCAGCAGATCAAGATTCGTGGTTTCAGAATGGAGCTAGGCGAGGTTGAGTCAGCGCTTTCGAATTATGCCAGTATTCAGCAGGCGCACGTATTGGCACAGGGTGAAGGTGAACAAAAACGCCTTGTTGCTTTCGTGGTGGCTAACAGTGAGCAACACGAAAACGAACTTAAAGCATGGCTGGTGCAATACCTACCTGATTATATGGTGCCCGCGCGTATTCTCAGAGTCGAGCGAATGCCTTTGAATGCCAATGGTAAAGTAGACCGCCATACCTTAATGAATTGGCTTGAAGCGGAGCAAAAGCGCCAGTTTGTTGCCCCTAAAAACGAAATAGAAATAAAAATACTTTCTATTTGGCAAGACGTACTAGGGCGTGAGAACATTAGTACCGAAGATAACTTCTTTGATCTGGGTGGTCATTCATTAGCGGCGATTAAGGTGATTGCGCGTTTGCGTCAGGCATTCGACATTGAGCTGGCGGCGGATATTATGTTCCACAAACAAACCATTACCGCGCTAGCAGAGGTGATGGCTAAGGGCGACGCCAATCAAGCGGATTATCTGGTGACATTTAGTCAAGTGGAAAGCAAACCGACGCTGGTTATGATGCACTCTCTAGGAGGGCACTATCAGTATTATCAACCCTTGATTGATGCACTAAAAGGACAAGTAAACCTTTATGGCTTACTACCAGATGTAGCGCTGCTGGCACATAGTACGTCTGCGGATTTGGACAAGGTCATTGATCATTATGCGGATCAATTAGAAGCGTTACGTGAGCAGCCAATCGTATTAGTGGGCTGGAGTCTAGCGGGGCGTATGATGATGTGGCTTGCGCAAGCGCTGAGTGAGCGTGGTTTTACGGTGCAGAATGTAGCCATCATTGATTTTGATCCGACTCAGGTGCTGAGCAACGTTGATAATGAAAAGCAACAATTGCTAGAGGACTTACAACACTATTGTGCACAGCAAGGCTGGACGATTAGTGAGGAGCAATGGCAGACATGGTCTACTGCTTTACCGAACGATTATGATCAAGGCTTAGAACACATTCTTGCCAATGAAGCATTTGCATCTAAGTTGGACGAAAGCACGACGCAGGCAGAGTTTCATGATCGCATCATGATGCGCTGGTCATTGAAACGCATGTTTTATGATGCCCCAATCCCTGTGGTGAAGCAGCCACTGTGGGTGTGGCGCAGCAGTGAAAATGCAGCCCCTGTACATGCTTGGCAGCGTTACTCTTCACAGCCAGTACAAGGCTGGAGCATTGATGCAGACCACTTTGGAATCTTAGCAACAACGGAACTGGCTGAGCAGCTATTACAGCAGTGTAGCCAATACTGAGAATACATAATGAACATGATGAAACAGTTATTGTCCCAGTCGGGACGCACCGTTTGTCTCGCGCTTGTCTTGAGTTTATGCAGTGCAGCGGCAGGTATTACGATTGTCGGTGGTGTCAATCAGGCACTAGACTCCGGCGTGACGGATATCGGGCAAACACTGGTCTATTACTTAGGCTTAGTAGGGCTGCTATTTTGTTGTGGTATAGGGTCGCAGGTTCTACTTGTTGGTCTCGGACACAAGCTAGTGTATCGCCTTAGAGCGGATCTTGTTCAGCGTATTCTTAATACACCGCTGGTGAAACAAGAAGCACTTGGCGCCCCTGCTTTATACAATGTGCTGACACGGGATGTCACCATGGTAGCTAACGCTATCAAACAACTGCCAATTTCATTGTACAACAGCTTATTGTTAGCCGTTGGCTTGGTTTACTTGGCGTGGCTATCACCATTGTTATTTGGTTTTTTAGTAATGTTAGTTGGTCTTGCTGTATGGGGCGATATTCTGCTGGCTGGCCGGATAAAAAGCATGATGCAGGAAGTCCGTCGTCTGGATGATGATTTATTCCGTCAGTATGAGGCGGTGGTAGAAGGCCGCAATGAACTGGGGCTAAGCCATCCGCGTCGCCAGTTTCAGTTTCAACAGCGCTTTGAACCGACCGCCCAGCAAGCACGAGATACGGCGATTAAAGCCGAAGTGCTGTGGGCGATTAACCTTAACTGGACGACGTTATTGGTCTTCGTGCTGATTGGTTTAGTGTTTGTTGCGGGAACACTACTAGAAAGCGTTTCTCAAGAAGCGCTGGTTGGTTATGTGCTAGCGATTATGTTTTTGCGTACTCCTATTGCCATGATCTTAGAAGCGATTCCAGCGGTGATTCGTGGCAATGTGGCCTTGTCTGCTATTGAACACTTGGAGCTTAGTCAAAGCTCACAAAGCCTATCTGACAACGCCGTGCCAGTGACTAAGCCTGTCACCTTTCAATCGTTAGAACTGCGTCATGCAGAGTATCATTACCCAACCCAAGGTGGCGAGTCCGGGTTCCAGTTGGGGCCCATTGACTTCAAGGCTCAAGCGGGTGAGTTGATTTTCTTAATTGGCGGTAACGGCAGCGGCAAATCCACCTTAGCGAAATTACTAACCGGATTGTATCTACCGACAGTCGGTGAGGTAGCGTTGAATGGTCATTTATTAACGCCAGAAAATGCCGAACAGCATCGCTCCTATTTTGGGGCGATATTTCCAAACTTTTTCCTGTTTGACGATGTGTTAGACGAGCAGGGCAATCTCGATAACCCTAGGGTTCAGCATTATCTCAAGCGTTTGGCGATTGATCACAAGGTGTCGGTTGACGGTGGAAGTTTATCAACTAAAGCCTTGTCTCAGGGACAGCGTAAACGTTTGGCGCTGTTACTACTGTATATGGAAGACCGCCAAGTGTTGTTGCTTGATGAATGGGCCGCAGACCAAGACCCTCTGTTTCGTGAAGTCTTTTATCGTGAAATTCTGCCGGAGCTAAAACAAGCAGATAAAACAGTCATTGCTATTAGTCACGATGATAAATATTTCGACGCAGCTGACCGTTTATATAAGCTGGATCAGGGGCAAATACGACCTTATGTTGTAGGGCGTGACAGCTTGTTTGAAGAGATGAGTGAGCCGTCAGTACGAATAGCTCAAGATGTATAGGGATTATCATTTTTTTCGTAAGTTAAGTAGTTAAAAATAAATCAAATGATATTGATAATGGTTCTTATTAATATTATTATACAGCTATATTAAAAAATGACATGCCTTCTAGGAGCTATTCATAGATGAAGATTACCCCTTTAGCCCAAGCTATACGCAGTGCCTGTACTATGACTTTAATGGTTACCCCAATGCTAGCAACTGCAGAGGATGTAAACAGTTTTCAGTTAGATATGCTATCGGTGTATGGCACAGACTTAAATCGCTATGAATTTGATGAAGCTAATTCGGCAACAGGTTTTAAGGCTGATGTGAATGAATTGCCTCGTTCAGTACAAGTGCTTCCAGAGCAGCTTATTCTTGACCAAAATTCAGACACGCTAGAAGATGTGCTGCAAAACGTTGCAGGTATTACCCGTGCCCACGGCTTCGGTGGTACCGAAAGTCAGGTAAACATTCGTGGTTTTGAGAATAGTCACCTGTTTGTTGATGGTAACCCAGTGAGTAACCGGTTCAATGTGGATGTGGCGACGATTGACCGTGTTGAAGTGATTTTAGGCCCTGCATCAGTGCTTCATGGTCAAGTTAGCCCTGGTGGTTTGATCAACATCATTACCAAAAAGCCAGAGAAAAAGTCAGCGCACAGTGTGCAGCTTGATCTAGATGAGTACGGCGAACAGAAAGTTACTTTGGATAGCACTGGGTCTTTGTCAGATAAGATTCAGTACCGTGTCATCATTGCCCAAGAAGATTCGGACAGTTACCGCGAAGTACGCACCGAAGGTGGCGATCACGCGGCTAATAAAGAAGCGCTAACCATTGCTCCGTCTTTGAGCTACACACCCGATGCAGACAACACTTACACGATTAGCTTCTTGCATGCCAAGCAGAATTTGCCAATTGACCGTGGCGCTGTAGCCGTTGAAAACGGTACAGGTGGTTTGGACATCGCGGATATCCCAGTGGAGCGTCGCTTAGGTAGCCGTTACGATGAGCGTGATAGCACAGAGCAAAAAGTTCAGTTTGATTTTGACCATTACTTCAAAGGTGGTTGGAAGAACCAATTGAAACTTGGTTATTACGAAAAAGAGTTTGATGATTATCAAGCGCGCCCATACCGTGGTCTAAATGACAGCTGGACTCAAGGAACTGGTGCAGTCGATTTTTCAAACCCAGCTAATCTGCTTGAGTTGAGGGGCGCTCAACAAGGTTCGGCTGTTGCAACCAATGGCTTGCTACTTCGCACGGCGGACTCTAACCTAGATGTAACCGAAGACAGTTTGTTCATTTCGGACAGCCTAACAGGGGATTATTACGCCGCTGGTATCAACAACACCTTATATGTTGGCGCAAACGTTCACCAGCGTAATGTGAAACACTCTGATGGCTTTGGTTTAGTCGATGTATCCAATGTATTCGGTGCAGGTGTTTATGCGCCAGCGTTGGATGTGGTAGACATCTACAGCGACAACAACCCAGCCTACTCGAAAGTTTCCCAAACTAAAGTGAGCACCAACGATGCTCAGTACACTGAAATGGGTTTTTCGATTCAGAACTTGTCTTATGTAAACGACAACTTTAATGTGTTAGCGGGTCTACGTTACGACCGCTATGAAATTGACCGTGATGATACTATCTATTATCAACAGGGGTCGGGCGGCACATTTACCCAGCAGGCGGAAGCAAGTCGAGTCAAAATCAAAGGAGATAACGATAACATTAGTGGTCAATTGGGTGCTATGTACCGTTTGAATGATGAAGTGTCGGTTTATGGTTCTTGGTCTGAATCCTTTACACCAAACTATCCTGATGTTACAGCTGGTCAGGTGACTGGCAGCGATAATATGGCGCCAGAAGAAGCGACCCAATATGAGCTTGGCGTTAAGTCTAGCTTTATGGATGACAAACTGCGTTTGACGGCTTCGGTTTATCAACTAGAGCGTAAAAACGTAATGACCTTTGAAAACTTGTTAGCCAAACTAAACGGTGAAGAAGAAACCAAAGGTGTTGAGTTGACAGCAACCATGCAGTTCATGCCCGGCCTGAACGTATTAGCGTCTTATACCCATATGGATGCTGAAATCGTAGATGATAACGACGACAGTGTAGACCGCGAAGGCAACACGCCTTATGGCATTCCTGATCAAAAAGCGCGTATTTGGGGGTCATACGAAGTTCAAGATGGCGCTCTGAAAAGCCTAGGTTTTGGTTTAGGTGCTGAGTACGTTGGCGCTCGTTATGGCAACGATGATAACAGCTTTAAGCTGCCAAGCTACACAGTCTATGATGTGTCAAGTTGGTACTACATCCCAGTAGGGGATGACAAGCAATTGCGGGTTCAGGCAGGTATTAAGAATCTAACGGATGAAACTTACTACCCAGCAAACCTTGGCAATGCCTTCCGCATTAACGTAGGTGATCCGCGAACTTTCTACATGTCGGCTCGTATGGATTTCTAGGGTTTAGAAAGCTAGTTTTCTTTTAGATTAGCGGCTTCCTTAAGGGAGCCGCATTTTTTGTTTATAGATACTCTTCATTTTGGGTATAAGGAAAATGGGATGAGGTTAAGTGTTGAGAATCTAAGTTTTGGTTACCGCAATCAGTCGGTATTGAAGAACATAGATTTAACCTTTCCAGATGCGGGGTTAACTGTATTACTTGGCGGTAATGGCTGTGGTAAAACGACTTTGCTGCATACCTTGGCGGGGTTGCTTACCCCTAAAGAAGGCCGCGTTCTGTTAGAACAAGCGCCATTCTCTTCATTAGGGCGCAAAGCCATTGCGCGTAAGTTGGCATTGCTGCCACAAATGACCTCGGCTCCCGCTGGAGTGACAGTGCGTGAATTGGTAATGCAAGGGCGTTTCCCGTGGCAAACATGGTGGCGACAGTGGTCTAAGGCGGATCAACAAGCCGTTGACAGCGCGATCCAAGCTACAGGTATTGAAGACCTAGTCGAGCGGCCATTAGAGCAGCTTTCGGGCGGTCAGCGCCAACGTTGCTGGGTGGCCATGACTTTAGCGCAAGATACGCCATTATTGCTACTGGATGAACCCACGACTTATTTAGATATTGCCCACCAAGTAGAGTTAATGAACCTCATCGCGCAGCTGTGTGCCCAAGGCAAAAGCGTGATAACCGTCTTGCATGATCTTAACCAAGCTGCTGCGTATGCTGACCATATGATTATGATGAAAGAGGGTAGTATTTACGCCCAAGGTGATGTGGAAAATGTCTTCACTCAAGATAACCTGAAAGTCGTCTTCAATCTGGATGCAGACATTATCCGCGAGCCAAGACGGCAGCAGTTATTATGCGTACCACATACGGATCATGATGGCAGTGTTGCGGACAGTCCTATGCCCGTGGCTAAGGTAGGCTAAGCATGAATGACAGTACAAGCGTTTCAGCCTTGCCAAAGTCTGGGGGTGTCAGCCTCAAATTGATGGGGATGTTGGCCGTAGGTCTGCTACTACTAGTGGTTTGCTGGCTGCATCTTGCGTTAGGGGCCAAGTCTATCGATTGGGCCTTGGTTTGGCAGGCTTTGTTTAACTACGATGCTTCCGATAGTGAGCAAATATTAGTACGTGAAATGCGTATGAGTCGTTTGCTTGTTTCGCTCGTTGTGGGCGCTGCGCTGGCGCTGGCGGGGGTACTGATTCAAGCTGTCAGCCGTAACCCTCTAGCCGACCCCGGCATCTTAGGAATCAACAGCGGTGCGGCGTTTTTTGTGGTAGCTGGGTTGTTATTTGTGTCCGGCAGCCGTTCTGTCTCGGTTCCGTTATTGGCGTTTTCTGGTGCCTTATTTGCCGCGCTGTTGGTGGTTATGCTCACGGGGCGCCAGCAAAGTTCGGGTCGCATGATTTTGGCTGGCGCAGCCGTGGCGGCGCTCTTTTCTGCCATGACTGCGGTATTGTTACTGGTGGACCAACAAGGCTTAGAAAAGCTACGTAACTGGCTGACAGGCAGCATCAGTGCCTCCGATATTCGCAAGCTAGACTGGGTGTGGCCGTATCTAGTACCCGCTATGGTGGGTTCGTTGCTATTGGCAAAGTCACTTAATGCACATCATTTGGGCGATATGGCAGCGTCTGGCCTTGGTGTAAAAGTAGGGCGGTTAAAGTTACTGTCTTTGTTCGTCATCGTCGTGCTATCTGGTTCGGCGGTCGCCTTGGTTGGGCCAATTGGCTTTGTTGGTCTAGTGGTGCCACATATGGCGCGTTTTGTGATTCGCAATGACTTTCGTTGGCTCATTCCCTATGCCTTGTTGTTAGGGGCGATTGTGATGGTTAGTGCGGATCTCATGGGGCGCTTATTAGTGCGGCCATATGAGATTAATACGGGGATCGTTACCGCCCTGATCGGTGCGCCATTCTTTATTGCTCTGGTTATTTGGAGGGTACGTTGATGCGTCAGTTAACGTTTAATCGCCCGATTATTTGGCAACCATTGCCCGGCATGATACTCAGCACTCGTCTGATGGATATCCTTTGGTTGCTGGTGTTTGCTGCACTGTTAGTGGCATGTGTGGTCTGGGCGGTCAGTACGGGCAGTTATGGTTTAGACATCAACAAGGTAGTGCAGGCTTTGCTAACCCCTGAAGCGGTGCCTGAGCGACAAGTGAATCTGGTATGGGAGCTGCGTTTACCTCGTATCATGGCGGCGGTTTTGTGCGGTGCGGCGTTGTCTGTTGCGGGCGTGATTATGCAAGCGATTACTCGTAATCCACTGGCGTCGCCGGGGTTAACAGGGGTCGAATCGGGCGCCAGCGTGACCTTGTTGGTGTTGTTGATTCTGTTGCCCAATGCCTTGCCACATTATTTATTGCCTTTAGCAGCTTTAATAGGTGGCGGTGCTGTCGCGGCTTTTGTTTACATATTGGCTTCTTTACGGGGCTTTTCACCGTTGCGTTTGATTCTTGTCGGCGTGGGCATCACGGCGCTATTGTCGTCGGTATCGGATTTATTAATTACCTATGGTGATATTGAGCGGGTTGAATCCGCTTTGATCTGGTTAAGCGGCTCTTTGCACCAAGTAACATGGCCCGATATCCAAGTCATGGCATGGTGGTCGATAGCCGGGCTATTGGTTTGGTCAACCTTCCGTACTTTGAATTTATTACGCCTAGGGGACTCGGTGGCGTTGAGCCGAGGGGTTAATCCTAAAGTGATGATTCCTGTTTTATTGCTGTTGGCGGTGGCGTTGACTTCGGCCGCAGTGGCGACGGTGGGTACTTTATCCTTTGTCGGCTTGATGGCGCCGCATATTGCGCGGCGTTTTTGTGGTGACCGCCATGGCGTGTTGATCCCGATGGCGGCTATGGTTGGGGGCTTGATGGTGTTACTGGGTGATACCATCGGGCGCATTCTGTTTGCGCCATTGCAGTTACCGAGTGGGCTGGTGATCGTTATGATTGGCGCCCCTTATTTTGTCTTTTTAATGCGCAAAATGCGCCATTGAGTTTAGGCCCAGTGACATTGGGCGATAAATAAATGCTAAGAGAGGTAAAAGTGAAGTTAATCAAATATCTCACCAGTGTAATCTTGGTGTGTTTAGTAAGCACAGTGGCAAACGCTGCCGAGATGCGTGTCTTTGAAAACCGCTATGGCAAGGTGGAAGTGCCTGTACATCCTCAATGCGTGGTGTCTTTGCATGACTTTAGTCTCACCATTCAACTTATGGAGCTTGGTGTTAAGCCATGCGGTTCTTCGGCGCGTAAGAAACTCTGGCAAGACCCTTACTTTCGCGGTGCCGAGAATCGCTTTGATATGAGTAATGTACAATATATCGGTAGTCATAAAGCACCGGATGAAGAGGCCATTGCAGCGTTGCGCCCAGATTTGATCATCGGCATGCAAAGTCAAATTGGCTTACAAGAAAAGCTTTCACATATTGCGCCGGTGGTCATTTTGCCAACCGATGAATTAAGCATCAAAGAATGGGCTGCCCAGCTTGCTGATTTGGTGAATCAAAAAGGCCGTTACCAAGACCAGCTTAAAGAATACAATTGGGTTGTTAGTGAGTTTAAGCGGATTATCCCACATCCGGAAAAGATCACGGTGACCACGCTGGAAATGTATGAAGACAGTATTTATCTAATCGCTCGTGGCGGACTTGGCGAAGTCATCAAAGACTTTGGTTTGAGCCGTCCTACTGTCTATAATGAGGCCAAAGAAGGTTTGGAATATAGCTTAGAGCGTATGAGTGATTTCGACGCCGACTATATTATAGACACTTATGAGCCGTTATATAATAGCCGAGAAGCGACCCAGTCAATACGTGACTCCAAGCAATGGCAAGATCTATTTGCCGTGAAACACCACCAGTTTCTCTATTTCAACCGCAGCCGCTACGGTGAATCTATGGGGGGGCTGATTGGTAATGCGTACTTGCTGAACTCACATATTGCCGAGCGTGATCGTACATTAATGGAAGAATAATGAGCCGCTTTGACTCAGCTATAGACATGGAAAACGGATTTATTTCACAGCAAGGATGTCTTACGGCGCCCTTAAAAGCATCTTGTTCAAGTATCTATTGGTGTCGGTTTGATGTCTCTCGCTATGAAGCAGACCAAGCGGCTATGCTCGATATTGCAGTCCCCAGCTCCCTAAATCGTGCTGCACCTAAACGCCTTGCTGAGTTTGTTGCAGGGCGTAACTGTGCCAGACAAGCGCTCTATGAATATGGCGCAAGAGCATTGCCCAGCATCGGCGATCAACGTCAACCGATTTGGCCTAACGAGCTTTGGGGCAGCATTAGCCACAGCGACGGCATTGCCTTAGCTGTGGTGTCCCCAGACCTAAGCATTGGCCTTGATATCGAATGCATCGTGTCAGAAAAAACAGTGCAAGACACCAGCCACCTAATTCTTACCTTAACTGAGCGCAATCGCTTTCAAGGGCTTCTTACCCCTGAACTCTATACCTTAATTTTTTCCGTAAAAGAAAGCTTCTACAAAGCCGCCTTTCCCTATGTACAACGCTTCTTCGACTTTTCTGCAATAGATGTCATTGATATTCAGTCAGAACAACAGCAATTGACCTACCGAATTAACCAACGCCTAACCGACGACCTCACCAGAGACGTGACTGGGCAAGCGTACTTCTCCCGCCCATTCCCAGAACATATCATGACTTTTTTGGCGTTAAAAACCGTCTAGTAAATTTAACAAAGAAAATTTGATAGTTTTACTAGGCGGTTTTTCAATTTAAAGCTAAAGCTTTAGAGTTTCAAATTACACTATGAAAGTGTATGTGTTGATAAATAATAAAATGCCATTGGATGAAATAGTTTTCTTAACCGGGCGAAACGCCTCATCCAAATTCTTTGATGCAGTTTACATAACCACCAGTTTTTATCAGCTGATGTAAGAAACATTTCTCATATGAAGCGATTTAATCGTAGGTTGACGTGCGAGCTGTTCACAGCCATCTTCTCCTTCAAAGAAAGCCTCAACGAAGCCGCTTATCTGCTCGTTAACCGGTTCTCCGACTTTTCTGCAGTAGATGTATTAGATATTGACTGGTTAAAAGGCACACTTATCTATCGAATAAATGAGGATTTATGTTGGGGCCTGACCACTGGCACACAGGGCTCTGCGTCTTTCCTTACCCCATTCCCAAATACAATCTTAACCATAGTTAGCTTAGGCAAAGTGAATGCCCACTAATTGAATAAATCATCACATATTATTACTGACCTGACCTGACCTGACCTGACCTGACCTGACCTGACCTGACCTGACCCTAACTACTCCACGTAGATCTTTGTGACTGCTATTTTTTATTTGATGAGATAATTTACAAATATTGTATTGCGTAAGACATACTTGCTGGTAATATCAGCTTATGTGCTTCTATACTTGAGGCGTATAATTGGTTCATGATGAACAATGAAATTCCAATAAAAATAACAATGGAGCTTAATTATGACTATCCCTTCAAAATTCTTGTTTCGTGCAAGTTTGGTTGCTGCTTCTGTTGCTGCAGCGTCATCAGCTTATTCGGCAGGTTTTGCTTTAAATGATCACAGTGCTACAGCCTCAGGTAAAGCCTTAGGTGGGGTGGCAGCGTCTAATGAAGATATCTCTGCCAGCTTCTGGAACCCTGCGTTATTTGTGAATGCCAAAGAAACGACCGTCTATGTATCGGGCGCTTATGTTATGCCCAGTATGGATGTGACGGTAAACTCGGCAACTGATGTTACACCAAATGGAGGTGGTTTGCCTGGGCCTCAAGATTTAACTGCTGATGGCGCTACGCAAGATTCCGTTGATAATACCTTGGTACCTTCTGTTTACTTTGCTAAGCCGCTTTCTGATAAAACGGTAGCAGGTATTTCATTAAATGTGCCTTTTGGTTTGTCAGGGGATTATGGGCAAGATTGGGCTGGACGTTTTCATGCGACAGAAACAGCGATTCAGGATATTGCTCTGAGTTTTTCTCTAGCGCATCGTGTTAATGACTGGGCATCAGTTGGCGCCAGTGTTCAAATTCATAAAGCTGAAGTGGTTTTGGAGTCGGGTGTTGGTATAAGTGCAGGGTCAGATCGTGAAGGGATTGGTCGCATTGAGGCCGACGATATTGGTTACGGTTTTGCTTTAGGCGTAATGTTAGAGCCTCAAAAAGGCACTCGTCTCGGTTTGGGTTACCGCAGTGAAGTGGATTTTGATTTTGAAGGTGATGTTAAATATACAGGTAATTCAGCTACCTTAGCTTTTTTACAATCACGTAATTTAGTTAATGCTAATGTTAGTGATTCTATTACCTTCCCTTCTGTTATTACCTTGGGTATCGAGCAAGATTTGACGCCAAAATTAATGTTAGGGCTTACTGCTATACGTACAGGTTGGGGCTCAATGGATGGTATCAATATCAATTTTGATAGTAATCAGCCTAATTCTGTACTTACCTTTGGTTTTGAAGATCAATGGATGTACTCTGCAGGTTTAACCTACGCACATTCGGACAAGCTGACGTTACGTACTGGTATTGCCATGGATAACTCCCCTGTGACGGATGAGTACCGCTCTGCACGTACGCCAGATGGTGATCGTAAGTGGATTTCATTTGGTGCTACCTATGACTTTAATGACATGACGTCTGCGACTTTTGCCTTTACTCATGTAATGATAGACGATGTATCTGTAGATCGTGATTTCACTGCGTCAGGCGAAGAAGATGCTGGTCGTGGTACTTTAGATGCAGATTACAAATCGTCTGCGAATGTTATCTCTGTCGCGATGAATATGGCGTTCTAACCTACCCCTTTTAGAGGTTTAGCGCTTAAAAAAGCCAGAGTTCAATTTTGAACTCTGGCTTTTTAGTGTCTGGGATCTGGTATTTGGGGTGCTGCTTTTTATTGGCAGGAACTTAATAAACCATACGTAGTTCTTTGGCTTTGGCGTTGTCTTGTGCCGTCCAATCAGACAGAGGCGAAGGCTTAGCAAAATAGTAGCCTTGTAGTGTGTTACAACCTAGAGCAGCCAATAATGTGGCTTGTTCTTTTGTTTCTATGCCTTCCGCAATGACTTTCATGCCAAGAGACTCGGCAAGCTTTATCGTTGATTTAACAATGTCTACATGGCGTTGATCACCAGGTAAAGGTGTGACAAAGCGGCGGTCAATCTTGAGTATGTTAGCTGGGATATCTACAAGTTGGCCTAGAGAGGCTTGTCCTGTTCCAAAGTCATCAATGGCGATGGAGTAGCCATATTGAGATAAGCTTCTTAAGCGTTTATGGATTAGGGGGTGAGTCATTACCGAGCTGGTTTCGGTTATCTCTAGTTCCATCATATCCGCCAACCATGGATTGTCTGACACCAAAGTCATAAGTAGGGCGAAGAAAGTATCATTCATTAATTCTTGGCCAGCTAGATTGAAAGCAATGGGTGTATAAATGTGCTCCTTGTGCCATTCCGATAAAGTAGCGACAAGCTCACGAACGAGGTTTTCGGCCAATAAAGGCAATAGACCAAGTTTCTCGGCAATTTTGATAAAGGTGGTAGGAGGAATGAATTTCCCATTATTTTGCCAACGGGCTAAGGCTTCAAATGAACATATTTGCCCATTTGGAGAAACTTGTGGCTGAAGCCAAATCTTGATGTCTTTATTTTTGATGGCAGCGCTGAGTTTCAGACCTAGCTTATGTTCTTCAATGAGTTTGTTTTCAAGGCTGTGATTGTAGTAGGAAAGTCGCTCTGTGCTGCTTGAATATTCTAGTGCCATCTCACAGTGTTCTAATAGCTCTTCTGCGTTTTTTCCATCTGTGTGGTAATAAGCGATACCGACTTGATAGTCCATGTTCAGGCGGCTGCCATTGATCATGATTTGATTAGGCAAAACAGAACGGATAAGTGTCGATAGGTTTTTTTGAATTAGGTAGGCTTGTCCAAGCGGTACAAAGCAAGCGAATTTGACGCCACGTAATCGACCTATAATTGCTTGGTCTGAAAGCTTATTTTGAAGTGTCTTAGCGAAGTTTAGAATAACTTTGTTTGCGTTGTCTTTGCCATATTGTTTATTAAGTAGCTTGAACTGGCTGATTCTAATGATAAACATAGCACCGGTTAGGTGCTTATCTTGCTCTGCAATTCGTTGGTTTATCTGACGGCAAAAATGTCTATGGTTTGGCAGCAAGGTCAGCAAGTCAAAATGCGCTAATCGACTATTGGTCTGTTGAGTGTTTTCGAGTTCTTGCTGGATAGCATACAGCTGCGTATTGTTCTGTAGGTGAAGTGCGTAATGTCCATGTTGCGTCAATGTGACGCGACGCATTTCTATATGCACGGCACTGTCTTGTTTTAATGTGCACTCTACAAGATTAGATTTCCAAAATGCGTTCTTACTATCGGATACCGGTGTTAGCCAATCTATTATGCTAGAGTCTACAAAGTCATGTTGCTTTGGCCCTGTTAGTAATTCACGAGCTAGTTGATTGGCTTTTAATATTTTTCCTTTCTGATCACATAGTAGAGTCGGTGTCCCTGTATTTTCAAAAAACTCTTCATACATAGCGTAATTATCGTTGAGTTTTTTGTTCAGTAGTCTCATGTGGGAAACATTGTTTTCAAGCATCTGGATGATTCTTGAAACAGCAAGTGGTAGGCCAATATTGAGTGTCACAAAAGTAAGCAGCTGGAAGTAAAAAGACGTAGCATCAACTTGCTCAATGTCATTGCTTTTTATTGCTACTAAGCAAAAAGGCAAGAGGTTAAAAGCCATAGCTGCTAGCGACGCTTTAAAGCTGAATAGAAGCCTGGTAATAAGCGGTAACGAGTATAAAGAGACCAGTGCGTATTTTTCAGCATAGGACTCATTACTAAAGTTTAAGAGTAAAATGCTCGTGGTGAGCAGAACCAAAAGAAATAAAACCGCAGTGACTTTTGTGTACTTGTTACTTAGTAGAAGCAACCCAACCAGCAGGCCAAGATAGAGTGTATTTAATCCGATTAACGCAATATCACTATGTGTGAATAAAAAGTGTAAGTCTGAGATGGCAAAGATGCAGATGGTAAGCGCTAATAAAATTCTGAGTGCGCTTTGCTGGAAGGTCTTTTTGCCTCTTCCAAAAGAAGCGTCAGAGTCGGCTAAAAAATAAGTTTTAAGAAAATCAATAAACATTAATCAACTTCATAATGCAAAAGAATATAAGCCACAGTTATTTATGGCTTACGTAAGACAGTACCTAAAAAGTGCTAATTTGACTATGTTAGTTTTGCATTTAAATGAAAATTTACGCGGTAATTGGGTGTAAATGATTGTCCCAATGTAAATCTGTATGATTTTCGATCGATGTGGTTGTGCTTTGTACAGGGTTGCTTTTCAGTATCGATCCGGCTCCACTGGATAACATAAATTCATGCGGGTTGTTGGTGGCTGAAACACCACAAACATCACGGCAATTATCAATACCTAAAAACGTTTTTGAATGGACATGCCAGTAGGCCACTAAGCCGCCCCTTGGGGTGCTTACCGCCAATACCTCCCCCGATGAATCGAAACAAACACTTCCGCAATATTGCTTAAAGCGTATTCTTACTTCTTCTGGAATAGGCAAGTAGTCAAGATTTGATTGCTCAAGCCGGGATAGGGCGACAAGAGGGACTTGATCCCAGATGTCACCTTGATATTGAAAGCCCAGTGCCACCGTACCTTGCTGATTCACAT
Source organism: Marinomonas sp. FW-1 (assembly GCF_005222245.1). Classification (NCBI taxonomy): domain Bacteria; kingdom Pseudomonadati; phylum Pseudomonadota; class Gammaproteobacteria; order Oceanospirillales; family Oceanospirillaceae; genus Marinomonas; species Marinomonas sp. FW-1. The sequence continues at coordinate 1,677,165 of NZ_CP025987.1, forward strand.
CCAGATGGCGGATGCTTAACTGATGCAAGTCAGCGCTATTTTCGGATTGATTTAATACTTTTCCATTATCTAAATTTAAATAAGTGACATTGGGTTTCATAGTATCCAGATTCAATATTTTTCTGTCTTCATCTGGATGAGTCATGAGGCCGCCGTTGGCAATGACCAAAACATTATCGCCCCAAAGAACGGATTCATGGGGGCCAATACCCTCACTGTTAAATGATTGAATAATGTCACCGCTTGGCCACTGGCGAATGAATATCTTGCCTTGTCCTGATGGGTAATGGTTCTCTTGAGTGATAAGACGTTTGCCATCTTTGCTGAAAAGGGCATGCCCATAAAAATGATGCTCTTTGCTAGGCTCGATACGAGTAATTCTTTGGCCGGTTGAAACATCAAAGAACTCTATAAAGAATCCTGGCCTGCGGGCAACAATTCCAACAATACTTTGATTAGGGTGAACAACAGGAGCGTGTGCTCTATCTGTGAGTGGCGTATTCCATATAAGGCTCCCTTGTTCGTCAAACAAACCAAAGAAGTGCTCTTGCTTACCCAGAGAATATGCAGAGGCATACAGCTTTTTCCCTGGGTTCTGCTGGGTTAATGCGGCCCATGAGGGGGTAGTCATGACAACACCGCTCAAAGCGCTACCCATTGCAAGGAAAGATCGTCTTGAAAGCATCTTAAATTAGTCTCCGTCTCTGCTATTAAAGCCAATTTGGAAACCAAGTTGAGTGACTATGCTCGTTAGGTATGACTGGCTGTTAGAGATTGATTGGACTAAAGGTTTTGCGAGCGCAATGCGTTTTTCTTGTGAGTAGTTGGCATCAGAGTGAAAGAAATCACTAGGTAGCTGAAGTGCTAGCTTAAGGTTTTGCGTAAGCTGTACTTCAAACTTTTCAGCTAGTGCTGGGTCTTTTTGTTTGGCCATGTCAAACAGCGATGGAGAACCTGCGTGATAAATTTCACGATACGATTTAAGGTTTTGCTGAATTGCTTTCAAAGGCAGGTCGCTTCTGTAGAACTCGGCCAATTTCAAATTTTCACGGCCATTATAGCCAATGGGGGTTTCAAGTTTCGCGTCTTTTACGGCCGACATATGCTCGACCCACTGCTGCAAAAATTGTTCTAAAGCGATTTTTTCAGGATCAAATCCCATGCCTTCTTCATCAAACACCCAATCCTGAGCTTTGCCATTTTGCCACTGAGTGGCAACGGCGTCGGCACTTTCCAAATGATGCATTGTGACCTTTTTAAGCAATTGGCAATGCTTAGCAGAATGAATAGGTTCGAAGTCTGGATGATAAAGTAGGCTTTCAATGGCGGTCAGACCGCGTACTGCAATACTGGCTTTTGTCCAAAACTTATGGGCGTCCATAACGTCTGGATTACCTTGAGCAAGTGTTCTAAGTTGGCGTTGAGTGACCCCTTTTTTATCAGGCCAGTATTCAAAGGCGTAATAGCGCATGAAGTAAGTAACGGGACCAAAGTTTAGCCACTGAACTTGCTGCCAATCTAAGGCGTTCTGCTGAAAAGCGTCTTGTGCGCTTTGTAGAGTCTCTTGTGATGGTGAGCCACAAAGCGTCGTGGTGCTTTGTTGTAGTATTTTGGAGGAATCGGAATATGCGCTGTAACCTTGTTTTACGATCTTATCAACAATGCCATTTAGAGGGCCTTCCCATTGGCCTGCTGAAGCTAGCAAAGGGGATGTGGCACTAATCACCAGCGCAATTAGTTTTGGAAAGTGTTTCATTAAAGCGACTCCAAAAAGTAGATGAGTTTTTTTCGATGTTCTTGGTTTAGGCTCTTATAATATTCTTGGCTCTGTTTTGCTTCTCCGCCATGCCAGAGAATGGCTTCTTCAATGTTTCTTGCTCTGCCATCGTGTAAAAAACTCACGCGACCAGAAACCTTATCAGATAACCCCATTCCCCATAAAGGTGCTGTTCGCCATTCAGTGGTACTGGCAGAAAAGCTTGGGAAGCCACTCGCCAGTGCTGGCCCCATATCGTGCAGCAACATATCGGTAAAAGGATAGAATGTGCGATTATTTAAGACAGAAAATTCTGAGTAGTCGCCGGTTTTCATTTTCGGCGTATGGCAGCTAGCGCAACCACCATCATCAAAATAACGCTTTCCTTCTAAAAACGATTTTTTCGTTAAATTGCGCATAGTGGGAGGAGCAGACAGAGAGATAAACAAATCGACTAATCTAGCTTGTTGTTTGTCGACCTCTAAATTGTCTAAGTGGGGACTGTTTCCTGTTGGGCTGGCTAGGCACTCTGTTTGAAATGCAGTGCAGTCTCCGTGTGGGGACGGATTTAATGGCGTGGATAACCCCAAGTCATTGTTAAAGGCAGATTGATTTTGTGCGCTAACCGAGTGTACCGATGCTTTATAGCCAAAACGCCCTAAAAGAATGTTGTCGCCATTTTTTATCCAACTGACGCGACCACTTATCCCGTCATTGTTGCTATCGTCTGGATCTGCCAGGGCAATAATGTCTTTCGCTGGAATATTCTCTAGTAAGCCCATTCCTATTAAAGCTGGTGAAGTCAGCATGGTGAAGCGAGTGCTGTCTTCAAAATCGCCATAATTAAGAGTGCGCCAGTGAAGATTTGGGGCTCTTAGTTCGACTTCTGTACCATCGTCCAATATTTCAATGTGTGTGTCATAAGTCAGGTAGTAATCACCTTCTGGCTGAATACCTGGCGAGCTATGCCCTTGAAATTGATGCCCGTAACGTTTGTCCCCAATATGAGGATAAATATTTTGGGGTGGTTTATAGGAAGTTTGGTAAGATTTACCTAGGCGTATTAAAAAAGATGGCACAGACACGCCACTAACATTTTCTTCAGGGGCATGACCTCGGCCATTATTGATATGGCAATTGTTACAAGAGCGAGTATTAAATAATGGGCCTAAACCATCACTGGCCGTTGTTGATGAAGGTGAGGGCACCCAGAGTTTTTGAAAGACGTTCTTACCTATAGAGAAGTTTAGCTTGTCTTCAACTTCAATGCCGACAAAAGGTTTGGAATAACTGTCGGCAATGGCAGGGTTCTGGAAACAAAAAAAGCTGGCGTAAACGCCAGCTATAAGAAAAAACACTTTTCTAAAATACGCTGTCATAAATAGACAAATACCATTAACTGACTAGATGACAAAGCCTTCCTTGGCTTTTATTGTAAACAAATATTTATTCAAACACAGCGCTAGGGTTATCTAGGCTATCGGAACCTTCAAGCGCAATGCCTTGTAGGTCTAACTGGTGAATAACCGCTTCAGTGGTGCGTGTTTCATCAACCAATGAATCAACGAAATCTTGCACTAGCTGATTTCCTTTTGTGTTATTCATTGCGATCAGAACATCAAAGGTCTGGCCTGTTTTAGCCGCATCGACCATTGCTTGCGCAGCCGCTTCTGTGTCATTTAGCTTTTGCTTCATCTCTGCATCGAGCTGAGGATTTTGCTTAGAGACTAGATTAGAAAGGGATGCGCCTTTTACCCAACTACCATCGACACGTTTGTACTCACCCAAATAGGCATTCTTAATACCTTTGGCATCGTAATAATGTGACCAATGTGTATTGTCAGAAAAGCAGTCATGCTCTTCTTCTGGATCGTGAAGCATTAAGCCAAGTTTGGTACGTTCACCACCTAATTCGCCATACGCCAAGCTTCCCATGCCTGTTAGGATAGTGGACAGGCCTTGTTCAGGCGTTTTTTCTAATAAAGCAGCACGTGCAGCGCCACCTTGTTTCCAGTTGTTGGCCATTTCTTCTAGGTCAGAAATTAGCAAGTCAGTCACAGCAACTAAATAGTCACGGCGGCGATCACAATTACCATTGCTGCAGTTTTTCAAATCATAATCGGTTGCAGGGCGTTCACCAGCTCCAGGATTAGTGCCATTTAGATCTTGGCCCCATAAAAGAAACTCAATGGCGTGGTAACCACTGGCAACGTTTGCCTCGATGCCATCCGCTTCTTGAAGGCTATTGGCAATAAGTTCAGGTGTAATGTGAGTCGTATCGACTTTCTTGCCACCGATATTCAGGCTTTTCGATGCGATAACATTAGCTGTGTAAAGTGGGTTTAAATCGGATTCTGTGCCGTAACTATCGGCTGCAACATAATCGATAAGACCTTCATCTAATGGCCAAGCATTCACTTTGCCTTCCCAATCGTCAACGATGGCATTACCAAAACGGTAGACTTCACTTTGCTGGTAAGGAACGCGGGAAGCAATCCAAGCGTTTCGAGCCGCTTTTAAATTGGCTTCAGTTGGCTTTGCTAAGAAAGTATCAATAGAGGAGCGTAGCGCTTTTGCTGTCGTTAATGAGTCTGCATATACAGCTTCTGCAATGTCGGCATAATGAACAACAACGGAATCTGCAGTAATAGCGCTAGACTCTTGTTTCACTGTGGCTGGACCACATGCTGTAAGCATCGCACCTGTAACGCATATTGCGATGGGGGTTAACAATCGTTTCATGTTTGAGGCTCCAAATTTATTTGTTCTTGCATAATATTGGAGATAAAAACGATTATCAATAACTTTCTTGCATATTGTTTGCGTTTTTGGTGCGGGCGTTATCGTCCGCACTGATATTGAAATGTATTTCCGGCTGTATTGTGAAGATCGTATTCACACGCTTTGTCCCGTAGTAAATCTTGACCTTCCCAAGACACACTCATACTAACAGGTGATTTATGTTTATAGCTTGGAATAAAGCGATAGGCAGCAACCACATCAATACTACTATCTGGGCCTAGCTGAATGGATTGGCCAATCAATCGTTGGCGAGTCTCTGCGTTATACAAGGTGTAATCAGTCGTGTATTCCTGGTCGCCATTTTCATGAGAAAAATTAAGCCAAATTTTACGGTATGTTTGAGGCTCTGATGTCGGATTATTGAAGCGTAATTTCGTATAAATAATTTGTGAGCGAGAAAGGCTTGTCTGTGCATTCTGGCTTACTTTCACATAAGAAGAGTTGGCTTTCTGCCAAGGCATATTCGTACCAAAGGAAGCATCAACAATCTGGATTGTTTCTTTTGCAAAGTGTGCTTCTGCAAATTGAATAAGGTCCTTAGCTGGTGCGTACAAAGCCAAGGCAATAACACTTAGAAGTGCCACTTTATGAATAGTATGAGTAGGGCTTAATAGCTTGATCATATCCACATCCTTAAAATATCTTTACTGTTTATTTATACAGTACTGTATATTCAAACAGTAAATTTGTATAGCGTCTTTTTCAAAAAAAGTTTGCAATTCTCAAAAAAAATTCTTGTTTTTGATCTAAATGATATTTTTTAAATATTTAAAAAATAATGTTTGATTTTATTTACTTAATTGAATTTAAAGGGAATTTTAATGATTCCCACAGCCTTCTTAACGGATTCTGTGGACAAGATCTGGGTGTTTGCTTTTTGCTGTTATTTGGTACAAAAGTAACCCGATTCGATGGCAATAAATGAGCTAGACACTATAATGCAGCCACAAATAAGCGAAGAGGTTGGTTGTGGATAACGTTGATGTGATCGTAATTGGTGCAGGTGCATCTGGTTTAATGTGTGCGGCTACGGCGGCTTACCGTGGTAAAAAAGTAGTGGTATTGGATCACGCAAATAAAGCAGGTAAAAAAATTCTCATGTCTGGTGGAGGTCGTTGTAACTTCACGAACATGGATGCAGCCCCGAAACACTTCTTGTCTGATAATCCGCATTTTTGTATCTCTGCATTACGTCGATTCTCATCGCAAGACTTTGTAGATCTAGTCGATCGTCATGGTTTGGATTATGTTGAAAAGGCACCAGGGCAATTGTTTTGTGAGCACTCTGCAAAAGACTTGCTTGATATTCTGCTGACAGAGCTTGAATGGTCGGGAGCAGAACTTAAGTTAAATACGAAAATTCATAATATCGACTTTCAAGATGGTCAGACACTGGTCAAAACCAGCCAAGGTCACTTTGTTTGCGAGTCCCTTGTGGTTGCCACAGGAGGATTATCCATTCCCACCATGGGGGCAACAGGGTTTGGCTACGAAATAGCCAAGCAGGTTGGTCATGATATTTTAGCGACCCGCGCTAGCTTGGTCCCCATTACGATACAACCAGACCGTAAGGCACAACTTGCAGAACTGTCTGGTATTGCTTGTGATATTTCTGCCACAGCAGATGGCGTGACATTCCAAGAACCAATGCTTTTTACTCATCGCGGTGTAAGTGGCCCGTCTATTTTGCAAATCACCAATTTTTGGCAGCCAGGCGAAGAGCTTAATATCAATATTGCACCGACGTTATCAATAGATAATTTACTTGAACTGCGCCAAAGCTCACCGAAGAAAAGTTACGAAGGGTTCTTATCCAATATTCTGCCTAAGCGATTAGTTGAATTGATCAAAATAGAATTCCCATGGTTAACCGAACGTAGCGCGCAAATATCGAACGACCAAATTGACAGTTTATTTCAGTATCTTTCCAACTTTGACATCGCTCCAAATGGTACAGAAGGCTATCGCACCGCAGAAGTGACCTTGGGTGGTGTAAACACAAATGAGGTCTCGTCAAAAACCTTTGAGTCGCAAAAACAAAAAGGTCTCTACTTTATAGGTGAAGTTCTTGACGTGACCGGTTGGCTTGGCGGATACAATTTCCAATGGGCGTGGGCCAGCGGTTATTGTGCCGGACAGTATGTTTGATTGGCAATGTTTTAGCCAAGACAACTGATGGTAATAAAGCCAAGGTGCATTTTTGTGCAATGATGCCCTTGGCTTTTTTGCTTAGGGATTACAGCGGATATTATTTATCCATTAAGCATATTGCGTAATACGTACTGTAATATGCCTCCATGTTTGTAGTAGTCCCATTCTTTTGGGGTGTCTATGCGTAGGTCGACTTTGACGTTTAATTTTTCTCCATTGTCTTTATCTACTACCAAGGTTACTTCATCGACTTTGTCCTGTAATCCTTCGATAGAGAACACTTCTTGTCCTGTTATTCCTAATGACTCATGGCTTTCTCCGTCTTTAAACTGCAAGGGGAGCACGCCCATACCGATTAAATTGGAGCGGTGTATTCGTTCATAGCTTTGCGCAACGACCGCTTTTACACCTAATAGCAGTGATCCTTTCGCTGCCCAGTCACGAGATGAGCCTGTGCCATATTCTTTACCTGCCAAAATAATGAGCGGTGTATTCTGTTTCTGATAATCCATTGCCGCATCGTAGATACTGGCTAGGTTGTTATCAGGTTGGGTGCGAGTTACGCCGCCTTCGGTGCCGGGGGCAAGAAGGTTTCTCAGTCTTATATTGGCAAAGGTGCCGCGCATCATAACTTCGTGATTACCGCGACGTGAGCCATAAGAATTAAACTGGCTTTTTTCAACACCGTTTTTCTGCAAGTAGGTGCCTGTCGGTGAGTCTGCTTTAATGGTGCCTGCTGGTGAGATATGGTCTGTGGTGACAGAGTCGCCAAGTTTCGCCAAGCAGCGTGCACCCTCTATCGTCGGAATACCTGGTGGCTCGACTGTCATACCATCAAAGAAAGGGGCTTTTTTAATATAGGTCGAAGCATCATCCCAATCGTATAATTTACCGTCTGGAACCTGAATTTGTTGCCAGCGATGGTCGCCTTCATAGACGCTGGCATAGTTTTTTTCAAACATACTTTTGGTAACAGTGGCTTTTACTAAGTCACTTACTTCTTTGACGCTTGGCCAAATATCTTTGAGGTAAATAGCGTTACCTTGTTCGTCGTGGGTCAATGGTTCCTTATACACATCAATGTCTGTTCGCCCTGCAATGGCATAGGCAACGACAAGCGGTGGTGAGGCCAACAGGTTCATTTTTATGTCCTGATGAATGCGGCCTTCGAAGTTACGGTTACCCGATAAAATAGAGCTTACGATAAGTTGGTGCTTTTGAATCGCATCTGATATCTCGCTTGCCAATGGACCTGAATTGCCAATACAAGTCGTACAGCCGTAGCCCACTAGGTTAAAGCCAAGATGCTCTAAATCACTCATTAGGCCAGCTTTTTCTAAATAATCAGTGACCACTTTGGAGCCCGGTGCGAGTGAGGTCTTTACCCAAGGTTTTACATTAATACCTCGTTGTTTTGCTTTTTGGGCGACTAAGCCTGCTGCCAAAATAACGCTTGGGTTGGAGGTGTTAGTACAGCTTGTAATAGCCGCAATAACACAGGCACCATCGTTTAGTTCAAACTCTTGGCCTTTAAATTTAACGTTTGCGGCTCCCATGAATTGTGCTTCGCTCACCGGTTCCTCGGTATTGGAAGCAGGGCCTTCGCTTTCGATAATCTTTTGGTTCTCGTCATTTTTTTCACGACGTTCTATGCGTTCATCCTGAAACTCTTGTAGGTGCTTTTTAAGTACATCGCCAGCTTGGTCGAGGGCAATTCTATCTTGTGGGCGCTTAGGGCCCGCTAAGCTCGGTACCACGTCATCGAGTTTTAACTCTAGGGAATCAGTGTAGTCTGCTTCATCACCATTATTGCGCCATAGGCCTTGGTGTTTGGCGTAGTCTTCAACGAGCTTAAGCTGCTGTTCGTCACGATTAGTTAAACGCAGATAGTTGATGGTTTCGTCATCTATAGGAAAAATCCCGCAGGTGGCACCGTACTCTGGCGCCATATTGGCAATGGTTGCTCTGTCAGCCAATGGAAGGTCGGCGAGGCCATCGCCATAAAATTCGACAAATTTCCCTACCACGCCATGATTACGCAGCATCTCTGTAACAGTAAGTACCAAATCGGTTGCAGTGGTACCTTCGGGTAATCGACCGCTTAATTTTACCCCTACAACTTGCGGAATAAGTAAGCTAATAGGTTGCCCCAGCATGACGGCTTCGGCTTCAATACCGCCGACACCCCAACCAAGAACCCCCAAACCATTAATCATGGTCGTGTGAGAGTCTGTACCGACCAGGGTATCTGGATAGGCGAACTTTTGACCGTTTCTATCTTCATTGAAGACGACACGGGCTAAATATTCTAAATTGACTTGGTGAACAATGCCGGTTGCTGGTGGTACAACTTTTAAGTTGTCGAATACAGTTTGTCCCCAACGTAGAAATTCATAACGTTCTTTGTTTCGGTCATATTCCAGCTTAGCGTTTAAATCAAATGCCCCATCATTACCATAGCCATCGACCTGTACCGAGTGGTCAATCACCAGTTCAACTGGCGATAAAGGGTTTATTTTTGCAGGGTCGCCACCTAATTTTTCCATGGCATCGCGCATGGCAGCTAAATCTACAATAGCCGGTACCCCTGTAAAATCTTGCATGACAACGCGGGCAGGGGTGAAAGCGACTTCAGTAGAGGGTTTTGCGTGAGGATCCCAGTCTAGCAGGGCTTGTATATCTTGGGTTTTGACACTTACGCCATCTTCATTGCGGAGTAAATTTTCAAGTAATATTTTTAAAGAAAAAGGTAGTCGTTTAGCGGCAGAGCCCAGCTCTTTTAAAGAATTAATTTGAAATGCTTCGCCGTTAACTGTGAGTTGTTGCTGGGTGTTGAAACTATCGTTCATCATCGTCCCCTTCATTATCGATAAGGATTTACAGCCGTTTTTTTCTCTTATATGTAAAAAAAGTATATATCATGCTAACGGAATCTGCGGGCACGGAGGGGGAGTGCAATGAACAAATCAAATTGGCTGGATGTTATTTCCTTATTTCAATACGAGTGGTTTTTGCCGTGTGTTCACTTTAATTAAGGCTAGGAGCATAAGAGAATAATTAGCGTCATATCACCTTATGCTCCTTTTAGATTACTTCACTATTTTATAAACCGCAGCAATGTCTTCCTCCGCAAAGCCTGCTTTTAATGCTTGCTTAAACGCTTCGTTGGCAATAGCGGCTGTTGGCAAGGGCTGGTCTAGTTGATCGCCCAAGGCTACCGCAAGGCGCATGTCTTTTTGCATGTGCTTGAGCGGGAAGCTGGTAGTGTAATCGCCCTTCAGTAACATGGCGCCTTTGCCTTTAAACATTGGGTTGGCCATAGCGCCAGCCTCGACAATGTCTAAAATTTGTTGGCCATCTAACCCTGCTTTTTGCCCCAAAGACATACCTTCGCTGAAAATGCTTAGCATGCCGCCCATCATCATATTGACCACGAGCTTCATATTGGCACCTTGGCCGACGTCGCCAAGATAAGGGGACATTTTACCCATGACTTCAAACGCAGGTTTAACATCGTCATATAGAGATTGATCGCCAGCGGCGAGAATAATCAAAGTGCCGTCTTCAGCAGGCTTTTTTGTACCCGAAACAGGTGCTTCTAAAAAACGTCCTCCTGCTTGAGTAATTAAATCCGCGATTTCTTTTGAGGTGGTATCGTCCACCGTAGACATATCTACATAACCACGACCAGCGCCAATGCCTGCTGCAACACCATTTGGGCCTTGGCAAAGCGCCAATGCGGCGTCAGGATCAGACACCATCGCAAAGGTGATATCACAGTGAGCGGCGACGTCTCTTGGTGTTATTCCTTGGTGAGCCCCCAATGCTACTAGCTCATCGCATTTTGCTGAATTACGATTCCATACTGTTACATCAAATCCAGCTTTTACTAAATTCGTGGCCATGGCTTTGCCCATGATGCCTAATCCTAAAAAACCAACACTAGCCATAAAACTCTCTCTTATTTGGTGTTATTTATAACAGTGTAACAAATAGAAAAAGCCATCGTCTTTGACATCTGCAATCTTAGTCTTTATTGCCTTTATTTTTTATGTGACAGCAGCCGATTACAGCACGGATACCATTGGTGATTTGTGTGTGAATTTGAAATGGGAACGGCGTATAGGAAAAGGAAGGCAGCGAATATAAAAGAGGCGCTTATGTAGCGCCTCTTTTTCAACTCTATTAAAAAGCTAAAGGGGATTAGTTTTTATTGAGAGCGGTGCTGGCATTTTGGTCCACGCTATAGATTGTCCAGCGTTCGTTAGCAAATTTCTGTTTCGCGAAGACTTCCGCAACAACTCGACGGTTCATTTGGCGTCCGGCTGCTGTGTCGTTGTCTGCTATTGGGCGAGTTGCGCCATAGCCTATGCCTTTCACTCGATCTGCTTTGATTCTGAAACTGTCTACCAATACGTCAGCGATTGCTGTGGCGCGTCGTTGGGATAAGGCTAAGTTCAGCTCAGCTGAACCTTGGCTATCCGTATGACCTTCGATGACGACGTTGCTGGTTGGGTTATCCTGCAGAAATTTGGCCAGCTCTTTTAGTTCTGAATAAAAGCGCGGTTTAATGTCGGCTTTACCGGAATCAAAAAGAACTTTTAGCTCGATAGACAAAAGTTTGGTGCTTTCGAAAGGGCAGCCGTCGTTGTCTACGGCTACTCCTAGAGGTGTGTCTGGGCATAGGTCTCTTGCATCAATAACACCATCTTTGTCTGAATCCGCTAGACGAGCTTGTACGTTGGAAGCGTACAAGCTTTCTGCAGCGGAAAGCTGATCAAAAGCAAATAATGCTGTGATCAGACTGATGGATTTGAATAAAGACTTCATTGTGCCTCAACTTCCTTTTCGACTTTTTCGATTGTTTTAGCTTATGGAAAAACCTTTTGTATCACCATGGCTTTTTTGTAGCGTAGTTTAAAGAAGTTGTAGTTTTGTAATTTTATGTAATTACCAACTGCCAATATTTTCCATTGACGCCCAAGGTTCCTGTATTTCAAGGGAGCCATTTTTTTGCAGAAGCTCGATTGAGATGTTATTTGGGTCTTTGACAAAAGCCATGTGACCGTCGCGAGGCGGACGCAGGATAGTGACACCTAAGGATTGTAGTTTTTCACATACTTGATAAATATTATCGACTTCAAACGCTAGATGGCCGAACTGATCGCCGCCAGTGTATTCACGGTCGCTCCAGTTATGTGTTAGCTCCACTTCTGGCGCGCCTTCTTCTGTTGCATAGTAGATAAGTGAAAATTGACCTTTTTCACTGTCCATGCGTCGAGTCTGAATTAACCCCAAACCTTCGGTATAAAATGTGTGACTTTCTTCTGGCTTGTCTGTTCTTATCATTGCGTGCAGATATTTGATAGACATAGTGAAATCCCTATAGATATTAATAATATGAGAAATATTATCACAGGATTAAAAGGGTAATTCAAAGTTCTAAAGAGAAGAGCCTCTTTATATACTTATTCTTCCCAAACCCAACGGATAGGCTCGCCAAAATCGTCATAGATTATTTTTTTCTTGGGGCGCTTTTTTATGGCTGGTGTAGCAGGTGCTTTGGTTTGCTTTCTTTGTTGAATTGCAGCGACAACGTGATTTAATGGCGTCCGATCTTGTTTAGGCTCGTTAAAGCCTAGGTGGCTCGTGTTATACTTGCCATCAACTAAACCGGATTCACCCATATTTACTTGTTGGATCGTTCCGTTTTGCTTGATAAATTGATCTACCAGAGACTCAAGTTCTTCTCGTGTGTCTCTTTTGGTGGTTTTTGGTTTTATCATAGTGTTTTGTTTAGGGAAGATCCTGTAAGTAAAGCTATGGGTTAAAAAATGATCGCAATCATCCATATTAAACGTAAGAGGTAGCTGGTGTCTATTAGCAACTTAATTGTGCACGAGATTCAAAAACATGAAGGTGAGCGCAAGGCTATTCTGATTGCGCGTCCCAATGAAAACCCAGTAGATGGACAAGCCGAGGCGTTGTCTGCTCAGGTAACGAATCTATTCAATCGTTCTGGAATGAATACAGGGCGCTTCGTAAATCCTCAAGGCAGTGAGGAGGGTGCGCAATTACCAGCTTTATTGTTTAAGCATTTTAAAAACGATACTTTTGTCGACTTTGCTGGGTTTACTAAAGAATGTGCTGCGGAATATCTGAAGTATTTGGAGCCTGTAGAAGAAGCTGAGGGTGGTTTGTTGTGGTTTAACCATTACGAACTGCACGATACGCATTTCTTATATATTGTTATGTTAAAGCGCAAAAAAGGCATTGGTCTTGGTACTGATTTGAGTTTGTCTCAAATTGAACAGATAGAGACGGAAAAGCTTCACATGTCGCTGCGTATTAATTTGACTGCATGGCAGGCGGGTGATGAAGGGCGTTATATTTCTTTTCGTTTTGGTCGTGCGCCTAAGTTCGAGAGTGAATATTTCACACAGTTTATTGGATGTGATGAGCCAAAAGTTGCCGCCAAGGAAACGCGTAAGCTGGTGGATTTGACCTCCGCGTTTTGTCAATCAGAAGGCCTTCCATCAAAACAGGCAAATGAGTTTAAAAAAGTGGTTTCTGAGCACTGCCAAGCAAAAGCGCAAGATCGCGAGCCATTGGCAATCAAAGAAATTGCGTCTCAAGTTGAGTCAAGATTCTCTGTCGAGCAGGCGAATAAGTTCTTGGAAATTGCTGACTCTGATAGCTTCAAAATGGAGAAAGAAATCTTCGTTGAAAAAGCCGCGCTGAAAAAATTGACGCGTTTGTCTGGTAGTTCACGTGCTTTGACGATTAGCTTTGATAGCGACTTGTTGAATGAGTCTGTGGTGTTTGATGCAGACTCCGGAACTCTAACAATTAAAGAGTTGCCAAAGAGTCTGCTAAAACAATTGCAATCTATGTCTAACTAATTGGTTTAGACGAATTAGAGTAGTTAGAAGGTTTGTTAAATGCCTAGCAAGCCTTCTAGTTCTTTCATTGTTTTGAAGCATTGAGTTGCGCCAGCCGCCGTTTGCATTTGTGCATCAAGCGTCTCACTATAGGCAAGTACTCGCATTCCTGCTGCTCGTCCTGCTGTAATCCCTGCGATAGAATCTTCTATAACCAAACAATCTTCTGGTGTGACATTGAGTGCTTTTGCTGCTTTTAAGTAGAGATCTGGTGCAGGTTTGCCATTGTCTACATCCTCGACACAAAAACGTGTAGCAAAACGTTCTGCTAGTTGGATTTTGTTTAGCTTGAAATCCATTTCTTTGCGGCGTGCATTAGTGGCCATGGCGATTGGCACCGTGATTTTGTTGAGTAAGTTTCGGACGCCTTTTATCGGCTCTAAGTCAGCTTCGATGACAGCGTGAAAGCGTTGTCGATAATCTTCATCAAAGTTTGCTGGTAGAGGTTTGCCTAGTAATTTCTCGGCATTAATAAGGTTTTCTTGATTGGTAAACCCTGTGAACTTGGCGTGCAGTGTCTCGTCGTCTAACTCAAGACCGCATTCGCTTAGCATTGTTTTCAAAATGGTATTGGAGATATTTTCTGTATCGACAATAACGCCATCGCAATCAAAGATTATCGCTTTGTAAGAGTAAGTCATAAAAGAAGATGTTTTGTTGTGAATGAGTATTGATGATAACGAATTTGGAGGAGGTTAAGGAAGGGAGGGGTTTTATTATTTTTCTCCCCTTAAAAAGATCTATTTACGATACACTAACAGCCAATTATTATGGGCTTATTCTTCCAATATTAGTTGCTTGCTTGACCAAGTTGCTGTGGACGAGAGCTTACTTTTTTGATGGTTTTAAGGCTGTTTTTGAAAAAAGTAACAACCGCTTTGATACGACGAGCACGTCTTTGGCGGCGAGCGTGATCTTCAACGCTAGTGTCTGCATAGCCCCATTTTGCAAGTAATGCTTCGTATTGTTCTTGAGAGTCCATAGTATTCTCCTGATTTGTTAATGAAATATGTTGTTTTATTACAACAATGATAATACTAGTGAAGCTTGACGGATTGAACAAACGATCCTTTTTCACTCGTTAGGTTAGATTTTTTCATCATTTAATTTGTTAAGGAAATTTCCTTGTACCAATCGTTAGAACAGTTTTCCAAGAGTTGGATTTTTAAGCGTAATGACCCCAAAATTGAGTCGGAGGATTTGCAGCAAATTCGCTTGTTAAGTGAACAACGGGCAGCTCAAATTTGGCGAGATTATATTAGTGATGAGCAAGTGCATCCTGATCATTTCTCTGACAATGACTGGCCAAAGAAAGATAGCGCAAAAGCTCCTGATGGCAAGCTTCAGTGGGAAAAAGCATGGGACAGTGATCAGGCACCATTACCGGAAGAAGTGCTGGCGCATTTTGCCGCTTGGGGCGATGACACGACGGTGTTTTTTTGCTGCCATAATGAGTTGGTTTTTGAATTGCCTTGGGGCGTTTTTAAACGCACTTGGAAGGCGTTTCTCTTTTTAGACAATGGGCCTATTTTGGTCGGCAAAAAGAAAAAACAAGCGGCGCAATTTCATACTAACGGCTGGCTTAACTTATTGTTTCGAAGTGCGTAGTTGAATCTTAGGCTAGGGTTGTCTGAAACGTATATTTTGTAATTAAGTTTCATAATGATAGGTTGTTGCCTCGTTTTCTGCTGCTCATACAGTGCTCATTGAAGGCTTGGTAATAACGTAATAGGTGCTGGCTGTGTTTTTCGTGACCTAATGTATCGAGTAACATAGCCGTGACTTCTGCGGTTGCAAATTGCATTTGATGGCTGGAATGCCTAACCAAGAACGAGCGCTGGGCTTCACTGTTAATTTCAAAGTGAGGGATGTCTTTTAGCCATTCGCTTTGATGAAACATTTTACTTGCTTGTTTCCAGGTTCCATCCAAGATGATAAACGTGTGTTTTTTGTTGTTTTGTTGGCTGGGTGGGGCAACGCTTCTGAATGGTCTGTTCTGGGCTTGTGCCGTTTCTGTGTTTGGAAACAATACGGTACAGTTTCCACGCTGGCTTTCTAGGAGATGTAATAGTGGCTCAGATGGCTCTGTACGGCTCCATAAGTAAGCTTGTGTGTCCAGTGGAAATAAATCGGCAATAAGTCTGCCGCTATTTGTTGGTTTGTGAATTTCATCACGATGAAACAGTAGAATGAACTCAATTGGAGATGACATGCTTTTTCTGAGATGGCAAAAACAGGCAAATTCTGCCATTAGGCAGTGATTACATCGGACAGCGTTAGAGCCTCTAGCGATAAAAGGTCTCATGGATTCTGTTTTACATTCTTCACGAAGTAGGTCGACAGAATGTTTAGCTGGTGTGTTGTTCATGGTAATTGAGCTCTTATTTCGGCTGCGCCATTATCGATGATTTGTTTGTGATGTCCAGTTTGAGTCAGTGGCTGGATCCTTTATTTTTGAATGGTTAGATGTGGTTATTTGTTTTTTTTGTCAAAAACCTTACAGAAAATATGCAAATACAAAGGAATGAGCTCGAAGAGCCTTTTTGCACCTGTTCGTTGTAACAAAGTCGCGATATTGTTCGAGATATTATTTTTTCGCTATGAGTTGTCTATGAGTCGTTATATCTCTCCGGTTTTATATATTCTGCTAATGCTTGTTGGATGCGTTGCGTTTATATCTATCGCTGGTGTGAGAGTAGGGATTTTTGAGCCATTAACAGGCTTTTCTATGTTGCGAAAAAGTGTTTTTGCTTCTCTGGTGCTTTCTATTCTCGCAGCGATCTCAATGGGGGCGTGCAGAAAAGAAAAAAATGTAGGGGTTCAGCGCTTCTTTTTCTTAGTGCTTATTGTCTCTTTCTTATACAGCGCGATGTGGATTGTGTTTTATTTCCAGCGTGCCGAGTTACCAAATATTAACGATATCACCACTGACACCCAAAACCCTCCCACTTATCTCAATGTAAATTTCATCCGAAACTCGAAAGAAAATGATTTAAGCTACAATACGGATTGGGCCTCGATTCAGAATGAGTATTATCCAGATGTTAAGCCGCTCTTTTCTAAAAAAGACCCTGCAACTGTCTTTGCTGCCGTATCAAACTTGGTAGAAGAACGTGAATGGGAAGTTGTTGCTACCTATTCCGGTGCTGGAATTATTGAAGCGACAGCGCGTACGCCTATTTTTGGTTTTCGTGATGATGTGGTGATTCGAATCACTCAGGAAGAAAACAAAGTACGTGTTGATATGCGGTCCTGCTCTAGAGTGGGAGATGGGGATTTTGGTGTGAACGCTGAGCGTATTGTTTCTTTTATGAATGATCTATCTGTTTCGTTAAATCATTCTCCTGTTCCTAATGTCTATTTTGGTCGTTAAAATTTCTGCTCGTCATCGATAGTGAGAACAGCTAGACTCCCTAACTGTCTTTCTTAGAGGAAATGAAAAGGTGAGTCTTCGTCAGCAGCAAAAAGCCAATACTCGATCTAAAATCAAAGCCATCGCTAAGCAAGCTTTTTTAACTCAGGGTATTGAGGCAACCAGTACTCGGTATTTAAGTGATAAAGCAGGCATCGCTGTTGGTACCTTATTTGTTCATTTTCCCGATAAACTTTCCCTCGTAAAAGACATCTTCTTTGATGAAATGGATGTGGCGCTTCGTGCCGCAGTTGCTTCTCAAAAAGCCAGTTCTTCCCCAATAGATTACCTTCTGCAAATGGCGCAAGTGTTGTTTGATTTCTATGACAAGTATGCAGAATTTACTCGACAGGTTCTATTAGATAGCTTGGCAAAAGGTGGTTTCCACACTAATCAAATGGCTGTGGTTTCAGAAGGTATCATTAAGCGTTTTAAGCAAGTCGGCGTAGACGATAAAACAGCCAGTATTTTTGCCGAAAATATGATTTCTAACTATTGGTTTGTGTTGCTAACCGGAGTGCCGAAAGGGGTTCTGGGTCAAGATGCGATAGAGCACTTAAAAAGAATGAATTTGCCGTTTGAAGTGTCTTATCGCAATGCATTAAAAAACAGTGGCAAATTATCTTAACTAAGTTCGTTGGCTTTGCGATATGGCCCTTGGTAATCAAATAACCGTTCTGTTACTTGCCAATGTTGCTTTTGTTTCTTTGCAATGACGAAGTCTGGTGTAGGCAAATAAGGCAAAAAAGGCTTCACTTCTTCGAGTTTGTCAAACTCTATAGACTGACTGCCGTTAGCAATTCTTCGTGCAAATAAGTCGTTAAAAGCTTGTCGTGATTTTTTGAAGTTAAAGCGGAATGTTTCTGAAAGTGTTAGCCCATCTTCATCGTGATAGGTGATCTTGATGCTCTTCTCTTTGATGTTTATTTCCGGCGTAATTGCAGAGCAGCGTAATACTTTGTTGTTTTTTAGGTTAAGTGCGCTTCTTAATAAATCGTCCGGATCAATGAGCTTTTCCGTGCAGTGTTGGCATTGCCTTGCAGCGATGTCATTTTCTTCGTTGCAGTGAGGGCAACGCTTAAAACGAAAGCGGTAGGTACATTGTTCTTCACCTTGTTCGTTTTCGACTAGGCCGTGACAACGGCGACCAAAGTGTTCAAGGATGTTGCCTTCAGCGTCTTTTCTTCCCCAAAATGTATTGGCAAAGTCGCAAGCAGGGCAGTGAATTTGCACTGCTACAGAATCTTGAGTTGGACGTTTTTCCCCGATCTCTGGCTGAAAAATATTGTAGCCGTTGTTGGTGTAATCCAAGACTAGGCAGTCTTTTTTGCCAGGGCTTAGTCTCAGTCCACGGCCAACGATTTGCTGAAATAAACTGATCGATTGGGTTGGGCGTAATATGGCGATCACATCGACATGAGGCGCATCAAAGCCCGTTGTTAATACCGAAACATTAACAAGATATTTAATCTCTTTGTTTTTGAAAGCAGTGATTAACGAATCTCGTTGTTTTTGTTTGGTTTTCCCTGTGACCAGTGCGGTTTTGTCTGCTGGAAGGTAGCTGACGATTTCTTTTGCGTGGTCAATAGTGGCGGCAAAAATCATCACCCCTTGGCGGTTTTCACTAAGTTGTCGTATTTGCTCTGTCACCGCTTGGGTGACTCGTGGGTGTTTATGAATAAGCTCGTTCAGAGCAATGTCGTCAGTGCTGTGCTCACCGTCTAAGCTTTCTGTGAGCAAGCTGAAATCATAGTGAGCAATGGCGGCATCGTAATGAATTGGCGGTGTTAAATAGCCTTTTTTCACCATGTGTTGTAGCGGTAGCTCAAAAATACACTTTTTAAACAATGAGTTTGTGCATGTTCGTGTGTAGCCATGGTAGTGGTTTTGGTATATCCAGCCACTGCCTAAACGATAAGGAGTGGCGGTCAATCCGAGGATTTTTACCTTTGGATTGAGCGCTCGAAAATGCTCGATGGCTTTATTGTATTGACCACTTTCTTCCATGCCGACGCGATGGCATTCATCGATGATAATTAAACTTGCTGGTTCGTTAAAATCATCAAGGTTTGCAGACAGTGATTGAATGCTGGCGAAGGTGGTTTTTTCTGTGCTGGTTTTCTGACTTAGCCCAGCAGAGAAAATCCCCGCTGATGCACCGGTTGCCAAGAATTTAGTGTGGTTTTGTTCAACCAATTCCTTTACATGAGCCAAGCAAATAACCCGGCCTTTGGCGAGTCGACTTAATTCGGCAATGACCAAGCTTTTCCCTGCGCCTGTGGGTAGAACGATGACGGCAGGGTCGTTGCTAATGCGAAAGTGTGACAAAGACGCTTCAACGGCTTGAATTTGATAGTCTCGTAATTGAAATCGTTGGCTCATCTTGTTTTAAATCTACGTCGCTAAATCTTAGTGTCTTGTTTGTCAGGCTACAGTATCATAGCAACTTTAGTAATTTTGCCTTTTTAGAAGTGAATAATCTATCTATGTCGAATGCCGTTCTGCCTGCGAAAGCTCTGTATGTTGAAAATTCTATTCCTGCTTTTAGTCGAGAGGAACCATTCTCTAATCTGCTAATGGACCTACAGACAAAAGGTTGGAGTGTTCAGGATGACTTTTTTTCAACGGATTTCACTCAGGCTTTAATGGACGAAGCAGAAAACATACAAAATGCATTTATGTTGCAGGCCGGTGTTGGGCGTAAGCAAGATCACCAAATTGTGCTCGATGCGCGCCGTGATTACATTCAGTGGATCGATCCAGACAAGCCGATTCGTAGAGATTTCTTGAAAATGATGGCCGAACTGCGCGTTGCCTTGAATCGCCGTTTGTTTCTTGGTTTGTTCGACTACGAAGCGCATTTTGCCAGATATGAAAAAGGGGCGTTTTACGAGAAGCACATCGATGCCTTTAAAGGCGAAAGTAACCGTATCTTATCGACGGTTTTGTACCTTAACGAAAATTGGCAAGACGGAGACGGAGGAGAGTTGGTTATTTATGATGAAAATGATCCGTCTGTTGAAGTAGGGCGCTTTTTCCCAAAAAAAGGTCGGCTGGCGGTGTTTCTTAGCGAATGTTTTTATCACGAAGTTGTAGTGGCAAAGCGCACGCGACACAGCATCGCTGGCTGGTTCCGAGTAAATACCACCACAGGGTCGACGCTTGATCCAGATCAATAATTCTCTATAATACGCGCCTTGTTTAATTGCTCTGGTTTTACGTTCCAGATCGCATAGGAGAAAGATATGTCTAAAGTCGTAGTATGTGCCCTTTATAAATTCGTTGAACTGCCTCATTTTGAGTCCATCCGTGAACCGCTTCAGAAAACACTGGAAGACAACGGTATTCGTGGCACCTTGTTGCTAGCCAGTGAAGGTATTAATGGCACGGTTGCTGGAACTCGCGACGGTATTGATGCCTTGTTAGCTTGGTTGGATCAGCAACCTGGACTAGACAACATAGTGACCAAAGAGTCTTACGACGATGACATGCCGTTCTACCGCACAAAAGTGAAGCTTAAAAAAGAAATCGTCACCATGGGTGTAGAAGGTATCGACCCTAAGCGTGTGGTTGGTACTTATGTTAAGCCTAGTGATTGGAACGCTTTGATCTCTGATCCTGACGTGGTTCTTGTTGATACGCGTAACGATTACGAAGTTAAAATCGGTACGTTCAAAAATGCGGTTAACCCAAAAACAGAAACCTTTCGTGAGTTTCCTTCCTACGTGAAGGAAAATATGGACCCTGCGAAACACAAAAAAGTTGCCATGTTCTGTACAGGTGGAATTCGCTGTGAAAAATCGACTGCTTATATGTTGGAGCAGGGGTTTGAAGAGGTTTATCACCTAGAAGGCGGTATTTTGAAGTACTTGGAAGAAGTGCCAAAAGAAGAAACTTTATGGGAAGGTGAGTGTTTTGTGTTTGATAATCGTGTGTCTGTGAACCACGACTTACAAAAAGGGGAATACGACCAGTGTCACGCATGTCGTATGCCTATTACAGAAGAAGAGAAACAAAGCGAACATTACATTCAAGGTGTTAGCTGTGTGCATTGTGTTGACAAATTTACCGATGAACAACGTCAGCGTTTTATTGAACGTGAGCGCCAAGTTCAGCTTGCTCGCTCTCGTGGGGAAGAGCACATTGGTGCAGAAGTATTAAGCGCGGTTGAAAAGCATCGTCTGGAAAAAGCGCTTGAAAAAGAGCGTCAGCGCAAAGTGCGCGAGCAATCCTAACTCTGTTGTTTTGATAGTATTTTTAAAAGGCCAGCATCAATGCTGGCCTTTTTTATTGTATTGATGTTGTAAGTTGATGACGCTAGTATCTGGTCTCAATTCAGGTCGAATGTAGTTTTCTTGGCTTGTTATATCTTGGATTAAAATTAGAAGGACTCTTTCGTGAAGAATTTAAAACTCTCATTTGCCGTTCCTGGCGTTGCTTTACTCTTAGCTGGTTGTGCTGGTCAAGTCGTTGATAAAACCCCTGTTGTTGATGTGAGCGTTATAAAAGCCAGCATTCGTACCAGTGGGCCTTTATTGCCTGATGCCACCCAAACAACGGTTCGTTATACCGCTGGTAATAAAAGCACATTAGAAACAAAAACAGAGTACGACTCTTGGATCACAAGTAAGATTGCTGGCGATAATCACACAGCTGAAATTACTCGCTTAGATAAAAACTTACTTTGGCAGGTAAATTACAGTGCTGAAAACTATGCGGAGTGTCCTTTAGCAGGTTGTAGCTCTTTGAGCCCTCTAGAACAGCTCAAAAATGAAGGTTCAGATGACGAAGATACAGAAGACTATAATCCAGCTGGAAGCGATAGTTGTAAAGTTGAGGTGAAAAAATTCGATTTCACGGTGACACCTAAAGCAAAGGGTAGAGAGATAAATGGATTTATCGCTGACCAGTATGTCGCGCAATGGGATTTGGTGTCAGAAGATGATCAAGGTAATCGTGACAAGCACACAGTTACGATGGATTACTGGATGGCTGATGTGTCAGCTAATCAGGCGTTAAAAGAGTCGCATGACTTTGATCAAAAATATTACGATAAAGTGATTGCTGAAACACCTTTGGCTCGTTTGCTTGATCAAAATATGGAAAAAGTTTTGGCGTTTTTCAGCGCTGGTAAAGAAAATGAGATGAAAAAATTGACATCCGTTAATGGTGAGCCAATCTCTGTGAAGCTAGAGTGGTATGCCGATATTAACGCTTGCCAAGAGGCAGAAACCAAAAAGGATGATCCTGAGTTTGATGCCAAAGATCCTGTTAACTCGTTGAAAGACATGGCGGGTAGCTTCTTTTCTGAACAAGCAGAAAAAGGTGCCAAAAAATGGATGGGTATGGAAGATGGGAAGCCGCTCGTTACTTATATTCGAGAAGTGACAGCCGCTAACATGTCAGGTGAACATACGAGTCGTTTTGAGGTGCCAAAAGACTTCAAACTAATCGATCGTCAATAAAAACGACGCCCCACTAGGTTGATTTAGTCTGTGGGGCGTTTTGTTCCCTATAGTATTCCCGCCAGCTCATTTCTTTTTATCCTGAAAAAGCTTAAAATTCAGCAAATTATATAACCGTCTGCATTAAATGCAGTATGGTTAAACAATCAAACGCTGTGCTACACAGCCTTAATAATCATTAGATTGGATTGCATGAGCTACCAAGTACTCGCACGAAAATGGCGCCCGCAGACTTTTCTTGAAATGGCTGGGCAAGACCATGTACTTCAAGCGTTGGTGAACGCCTTACGCCAACAGCGTTTGCATCACGCCTATTTGTTTACTGGAACTCGCGGTGTTGGTAAAACCACCATTGCGCGCATTTTTGCTAAGTGTCTGAACTGTGAAACCAACGGTATTTCTCCTGAGCCTTGTGGGACTTGTGATAGTTGCCGAGAGATCGCTGAGGGTCGCTTTGTTGATCTCATTGAAGTGGATGCGGCATCGCGTACTAAAGTAGAAGATACCCGCGAATTACTAGAAAACGTGCAATACGCGCCAACTCGTGGCCGCTTTAAAGTCTACCTAATAGACGAAGTGCACATGCTGTCGACTCACTCCTTCAATGCATTATTAAAAACCCTTGAAGAGCCGCCAGCGCACGTCAAATTTTTGCTTGCAACGACTGATCCACAGAAGCTTCCAGTGACTATTCTGTCTCGTTGTTTGCAGTTCAACCTCAAAAATATGTCCCCGCAACGTGTCGTGGATTATTTGCAAACTGTACTTAATACCGAGCAAGTGAATTTTGACCAGCCAGCACTATGGCAAATCGGCCAAGCGGCAAACGGCAGTATGCGTGATGCTTTAAGTTTGACGGATCAGGCGATTGCTTTTGGCAATGGCACGATTTCGGAATCTGGTGTGACGGCTATGCTGGGCTTGGTGAATCAAGCACAAGTATTGGATTTGCTAGAAAGTGTTGCGTCTAAAAACGCGGCGCAAGTATTGACGCGAATAGAGCAGCTTGCCGATTATCAGCCAGATTTTAGTGCGATTTGTGGCAGCTTGCTTGATGTTTTACACCGTGTGGCAATAGAGCAACAAGTGCCTGGCGCTTTAACGGATCAACTAGGTGATTTGGCTCGTATTCAACATATTGCGACCAGCGTAACTTCTGAAGAAATACAGATGATGTATCAGAGCCTGTTGATTGGCCGACGTGATTTACATTTAGCTCACTCAGCTCGCGCTGGCTTCGAAATGCTTATGCTGAGGTTGATCGCGTTTCGTCCTGCACCGCCTATGGTCGTCAGTCATAATGCACCGCCAGTGGTGGCTGCAGAAACGATGGATAACGATGCTGCGCCAGAGTATTCGCCACAGCCGACCATGGAAAAAAAAACACCATCGGTTGAGCCAGAAAATGTGGTAACTGAGCCGGTAGAACAGGTTGTTGAGCAAGAGCCTGTGCCGCCAATAACGCCAGAAGAGCGCCCACCTTGGGAAGACGCTCCCGAATTAGACACTCCTGTTGAAGAGAACACAGAAGCTTCTGTTGAAACGGTTGACGCAGAATCGACTGGTTCAGTCACGTCTGTGGATGCAGAGCAAGAAGCAGAAGCGCAACCAGAAAGCCGTGATCAGCCTCAAATTGACCCTAAGCCTTTTGTCATCAGTGAAGAAAAGTTTGCGCAAGTAGCAGAGGATGACATTGACGATGATGAGGACGAAGAGGAAGCGGAAGAGCGAGCAATCGCCGATGTCGCTGATCCTTTTAATCCGGCGGCAGACTTGGTTGATGCGTTGGGTGCGGAACCTGTTGAAGAGCCAGCGACGGAAGAAAGCAAAGAGCCAGATACTCGTTTAGCTAAGGTGCCGGATGTTATTGCTCAGCCTGCGCTGGGAATGCCGATGCCAAGCTTGAATCATTATAACGAATTAACAATGAAGCTCTGGTGGTTGGTTGCGCCGCGTCTGCCTTTGACAGGTTTGGTGCAAAATATTTTAATGAACTCCAGCTTGGTTGATGCAAATGACCAAGGGATTCGCTTAGAAGTGCCGTTAGAATACGGGCACATGCTGAATCAAGTTAGGTATGAACAAATACAAGGCGCGCTGAGTGACTTTTTTGGCATGACAGTGCCCTTGATTATCGATACTGTGGAAGACACCTCTGGGGTCACTGCAGAAGAATTTGCGGCCAGCAAGCGGGCAGAAGCTTTGCAGGTAGCAATAGAACATTTAAATTCACATCCGATTGTACAAGCCTTGTCTGAAACGATGGGCGCACAGTTGGTTTACGATACGGTTAAAGTTAAAGCTTAAAATTGGAGAGCAAACGTTATGTTTAAAGGTGGAATGGGTAACATGATGCGCCAAGCGCAGCAGATGCAAGAAAACATGCAGAAGGCGCAAGAAGAAGTCGCTAACATGGAAGTAGAAGGTCAAGCAGGTGCTGGCCTTGTTAAAATATTGATGACAGGCCGTCACGATGTTAAACGCGTTTCAATTGACGACTCTTTGTTTGGTGATGACAAAGAAATGTTAGAAGACCTAATTGCTGCGGCGGTAAACGATGCTGTGCGCAATATCGAAGTGTCTCAAAAAGAAAAAATGGCGGCAGCGACAGCAGGTATGTCTTTACCACCTGGTTTTAAGATGCCTTTCTAGGAGTAAGCTTTGTTTAGTCCCTTAATTAAAGAGTTGATGGAATCATTACGTTGTTTGCCTGGCGTTGGGCCTAGATCGGCTCAAAAGATGGCGTTGTATTTATTAGAACGTGATCATCAAGGGGCGGATAGGCTTGCCAATGCATTGCGTGAGGCGCTCGACAAAGTCGGGCGCTGTTCAAGCTGCCGTACTCTGACGGAAGAGACAGAGTGCCAGATTTGTACAGACCCAGAACGTGATGCAAAGCATTTGTGTATTGTTGAAACGCCTGCAGACGTTGTTGCTATCGAATCTGCAGGTAGCTTCTCTGGGCGCTATTTTGTTTTGCTGGGGCATTTATCACCGATTGATGGTATTGGTCCAGAAGAATTAGGCTTAGATCGTTTAGAAACCTTGGTTCAACATAATCAGGTTGAAGAGGCGATTATAGCGACGAATTCGACGGTAGAAGGTGAGGCCACTTGCCATTATATCGCTGAGAAATTAAAAACATTAAACATCAACGTCAGCCGAATTGCTCATGGTGTCCCTATGGGTGGCGAGCTGGAATACGTTGATGGAAATACTCTGGCTTTAGCGCTAGAGGGACGGAAAAAACTCTAGTATGAATGATCAAGATGATGCTCTGAATGATGATGCCCTAAATATTGTATGGGTTGCAGACAATGAATCGCTGGCCAGTTGGTGTAAGTACTGGGCAGAGTTGCCGGTTATCGCTGTCGATACAGAATTTATTCGTCGCACAACCTATTTTCCAATTACGGGGCTAATTCAGATCAGCGAAGGCGAGAAAGCTGTACTGATTGACCCTCTGAGCATTGACGAATGGGAACCTCTTCGTGACTTGATGGTGAACCCTTCGGTAATGAAAGTTTTCCACGCTTGTTCGGAAGACTTGGATGTTTTTGATCGTTTGTTGGGAGTATTGCCCGCGCCGTTTTACGATACTCAAATTGGTGAAGCCTACGCCAGTGCTCAATGGTCATTAAGCTATGTGAAGCTAATTCACGAGTACCTGAAAATTGAAGTGGCGAAAGATGAAACGCGTTCTGATTGGGTTCAGCGACCTCTGACCGATGCGCAAAAACGTTACGCAGCATTAGATGTGGTGTATTTGGCCAAAGTGTATCCGATGCAGATTGCCCGTTTAGAAGAGAAAAATATGCTTGAATGGGTCATGGAAGATTGTGAATCATTGAAGTGGCAGTATCAGATGAACTCTGATCCAGAGCAAAACTGGAGTGGAGTGAAAACGGCATGGCGCTTGTCTCCAGCAGGTTTAACTTTATTGCGTCTGCTGTTTATTTGGCGCGATGAGCAAGCTCGCAAGGAAAATGTGCCCAAGGGACAGATTCTGAAAGATCGTACACTATGGTCTTTGGGGAAAACCATGCCGACACACAATAAAGCGGTGTCTGAAGCGGAAGAAATTACGGGTCGTCAGCACCGTTTGTATGGTGATGTGATCTTGCAGAATGTGGCTCTAGTCAATGAGCTGTCAGAAGACGAATACCAATTGCCACTGGAAATTCCTTTGCCTTCACAGGCGGGAGAGCTAACCAAGGCGATTAAAGCGTTTGTTCGTCAGAAAGCAGAAGCATTAAATATTGCACCAGAAGCCATGATGAAGCGTAAACTGTTGGACCCTTTAGTGCGTCACTTGTTTGACGGTACGGAGGTCGATTGGCAGAACCCTGCACTTAACGGCTGGCGTCGCGATGTTATTGTTAACCCAGTGCTTGAGAAATTTAAAAAGTCCTAATATGGCGTGAAATCGCCAAGAGAAAACTATGAAACAGCATTTAATCGTAGAAGTATTTCGTTCCAGCAAACATGATGGAATGTACTTGTATGTCGAAAAAAGCAAAGGACTGAAAGACATCCCAGAAGAGCTAATGACACGCTTTGGTAAAGGCATCAGTGCCATGACTATGTTGTTAACCAAAGAAAGTAAATTGGCTCGCGCAAAGCCAGAAAAAGTGATTGAAGGCATTCGAGAAAAAGGTTTTTATCTGCAGTTACCCCCAGCGAAAGATGACTATTTGTTGGATTTGTATAAAACACCAACGGAAGCCGTTTACTAACTATTTGGGTCAAAAGAATGATTGCAAAGCGTTACGAGCCTTTTTGGAAAACCACTGCGCTGGAGAAAATGTCTCCTGCACAGTGGGAGTCGATTTGTGATGGCTGTGGGAAATGTTGCCTACAAAAATTACAAGACGATGAGACAGAAGAGGTTTTTTATACCAATTTATCGTGTCACCAACTGAATATTGGCTCATGCCAGTGTAAGGTGTATGAGACTCGACAAGAAAAAGTGTCTACTTGCATTACGTTAACACCTGATCAACTCGATGAGTTTCATTGGTTACCAGACACCTGCAGTTACCGTGTATTGCATGAAACCAAAGACTTGCCAAACTGGCACCCTTTGGTCGTAGGCAGTCATAAAGAAATGATTCGCCAAGGTCTGACGGTGAGTCATTATGCGGTGAACGAAGAATCTGTAGACGAAGAAGATTGGGAAACCCACATTATTAAGTGGGTGCATGGCATGCCGGAGCCTTATGACATAACCTAATGAGGCGAATGGTCGCTAAATTCAGCAAAGTAAAGTAGTTCAAGGAGTTCGCAAGCGTGAAGTGGTTGAAAATAAATACTGTGTTGTTAGCGGCTGTTTTCTCTTTCGTTACGCCGTTTAGTCAGGCGGATACCCAATTCCGCGTTATTGTAGATGCTTCTGGTAGTATGCTGATCAGTGACCCTGATAAGCTAACGTCGGAAGCGCTGCGTCTTATTTCCAACCTAGCCCCAGAAGAGGAAGCGACATTAGGCGTCTGGTTGTTTGGGGAAGAAGCACGGGTGTTATTGCCCGAATCCACCGTGAATCAAGCCACGAAAGCGAAGCTTTCAAGTTACGTGAACAGCTACGTTACCCAAGATGTTAAAACCGACTTAGAATCCATTATTAAGTTATTGCTAGAGACACCAGATGGTGGTGCTCTGGAGCCGGGGTTTAATCGCCACTGGATTTTGGTTACCGATGGCATGGTCGATATCAGTTTAGACGAAGCAGTAAACAAAGCCTCTCGAGATCGAATCCTTAATGAGCTAACCCCTCAGTTAGAAGATCGCGGTATTCATCTTCATACCATATCAATGACGGGTTATACGGATAAAGCGCTGCTTGAGTCGCTTTCTCTAAGAACCAACGCCTCCCATACAGAAGTCGCTATTCCTGAAGATTTGCTAGACACTTTCGATCGTATTTTTGCACAAGCTTCTCCTTCGGATGAATTACCTTTAGATGGTAATCGCTTTTTAGTCGATGAGGATATTCAAGAACTTACCCTTGTTGTGTTCCACGATGGTGAGATTCAGCCTCGTATCATAAGGCCAGATGGTGTATTGCAGTCATTGAACAATGACAGTGGCACTTCGGTGGCGAAATCAGACCATTACACCTTGTTAACGATTCGTGCGCCTCTCGCTGGGGAGTGGACAATCAATAATGTCGATCTAGAGCGTAGCAGTGTCAGGGTCATTACTGATATTGGTTTATATACTTCCGATATTCCACCTGTTGTGTTTCAAGGTGCATCGATCAGCTCGACAGTTGGTTTGTTGCAACAAAATACGCGTATCAAAGACGCGAAAGTGCTTAATTTACTGAACGTAGAGCAACGCTTAATGCGATTAAGCGGGGAGCAAAAAGAATCGGTTTTTTCTCGTCAATTGGCCTTACGAGAAGAAAGCTTTAAGCAAACGCTGCAGGGCACGATAGAGCCTGGTCGCTATGAACTGGTGAGCGTAGTTGATGGTAAAACCTTCTCTCGGCAGGTGAGTCAATATTTTACTGTTCATCCAGCCATTGAATTCAAAGGGAAAAAGTCTGGTGGTAACCTTGTATCCTTTACTGCATTACCCGTTAATTTGAGATTGGATGTTTTACAATCCAACATCAGGCTAGAGCTGACTTACAATAATGGCACCAGCAAGATAGAAGAAATGCCATTAGTGGGCCAAGGCTATTGGGAGATGATCATTCCAGTTGCGCCAGATGATAATATTAAAGTACGTGCTGAATTGCTTGGTGTGGATCAAAACGGCGAAAGCTTTGAATACTGGACGCCAGAGTGGCAGCTGAGCCGACAAGGTAATGATGCCCCTGTTGTCAGTTTGGCAGGTGCGAGTAACGAAGGGACAGCACTTATCTCGGCGGCGACGGTGGATAAAAACGTTATGCCGGTTTTCCTTCCTCCCGCTATCTCTGTCGTGGATGAAACGGAAGAATCTGCGTCACTTGCTTCTGAATCCAGTGCGCCAACTAAAGACGCGAGCGTCAGTGATGCTGCCAATAAAAATGATAGCTTTTCTTCCAAAGAATGGATGTTATACGCGGCCTTAAACATTGGCGGCATAATCATAATAGTGGGCGGTATTTTATTGTATCGACGCTTAAAGAAATCTAAATCCTATCAAAGAGATGATGTAAACGATGTGTGAGTTATTGGGCATGAGTGCAAATGTGCCAACGGATATTTGTTTTAGTTTTTCTGGTTTACGTGCTCGCGGTGGACGGACGGGTCCTCATAAAGATGGCTGGGGAATGGCTATGTACCGAGATGGCTATGTTTGGGCGATCCATGACCCAAGACCAAGTGCCGATTCAGACATGGCGGAAGTCATCAGCAATACCTCATTAAAGTGCGACATCGTGATTAGCCATATTCGCCAAGCAAATGTCGGTGCAGTGAGTCTATTAAACACTCACCCATTTAACCGTCTTCTGTGGGGAAAGACTTGGACTTACGCTCATAATGGTCAATTAGAATCGTCTGAATCCTTGCCAATAGAGCATTACCATCCATTAGGCAGCACTGACTCAGAGCGAGCATTTTGCTGGATTGTAGAGCAACTGCAAACACGTTTTGGTGATCTAGAACCCACGTTATCTGAGGTATCTGAAGCGCTTTCAGAATTGGCTTTGCACCTTAAAACCATGGGCGTGTTTAACATGATGCTCTCTGATGGTGTGCGTTTATACTGTTTTTGTACCACTAAATTACATTGGATTACCCGCCGAGCACCGTTTAAAAAAGCGACTCTTTCTGACGAAGATGTCATAGTGGATTTTAAAGAAGTCACCACAGATAAAGACGTTGTCACTGTCATCACGACACAACCTCTAACCCACGACGAAATATGGCAACAAATGGAAGAAGGCGAGTTGTGTGTGTTTGAAGGTGGCGAAGTGGTGTGTCAGATCAAAGTCAACAACCTTGTTTAGAACCCTTATAAGACACAATAGGCGAAGTCACTATCGTTTGATCTCATTTATGGGGCTCTCTTTGGTATTCGCCTGCGATGGCAATGTAAAGTGGAAACCAATATAGGCATAATTGTCGTTTTACTTGCTTGTGTTTAAAGTCTATATTTTGATTCAATAACGCCCCCCTCATAACGAATTTAGTCATGTTAAATTAGTAGTCTCTAGGGCTTTGAATTTATCTTGCAAGGAGTAAAGCCAGTGCATGGCTCTATCGAGTTTTTAAAAGCAGTCATAGACTCAATAGCAAGTCAGCTAGCGGTTATCGACTCCCAAGGCAATATTGTTTACGTTAATAAAAGTTGGTGTAACTTTGGCACAGGAAGCGGGCAGAAAAAAAGTTCGATAGAATGGGATTCAATCAATTATCTAACGGTTTGTGATGGCTCATCTGGAGACGATGGCTTTGGTGCTGATGTCGCTCAAGGCATTCGTGATCTGATAAAAGGTGAGACTAACGAATTTCAAATTGAATACCCTTGCCATACTCCGACTGAAAAACGCTGGTTTATAATGCGTTGTACGCCATTTGATTTAGATGATGAGCGCTTTATTGTGATTGTTCATCAGGATGTATCGCAGCGTAAACTTGCCGAGGAAGCCGTAGAACGGCTAGCACGATTTGACAGTCTGACCGATATTCATAATCGACGTGCTTTTGATGAGCATTTAGAAGCATCATGGTCTGAGGCGATTGAGGGGCAGCTTAGTCTAAACCTAGCAATGATGGACTTAGATTATTTTAAGCGTCTTAATGACTTTTATGGTCATCAGGCAGGCGATGACTGCCTAGTTCAGGTGGCTGGCTTGTTGAAGACTTTGGCTGATAAGCATGGCTTTTTTTGTGCTCGTTATGGCGGTGAAGAGTTCGCTATGATTTGGGTAGGGAAACCGATTAGTTCAACACTTGCAGAGTGCGAGGCCTTTTTACAAGGTTTGTATGGCCTACAGATACCTCAGTCCTATCCTGCTAATGCTTCTTATCTGACAGCGAGTATTGGTTTAGTTGAGTTAACACCAAGTAAAGACATCACCATTGAAGACGCATTTAGACAGGCTGATGCGTTGCTCTATCAGGCGAAACAAGAGGGACGTAATAAGGTTGTACACTGCGTCTTGAGTGAAATCCACAAACCAGTAAAAACAACAAAAATAACCCCAATTGCGTAGGCTAAGCGCTTCCTATTTTTCTCACGCAGCGATAACTGTTATCCTAGCGCGATTATTGGCGTAACAGAGTAGTAAGAATGATTAATGATAACGATGTAATCGAAACCTTAGACGAGCTTGAGACGTTTTTACGTTTGGTCGAAGCTGGTGGGTTGGGTTTGAACAATGTATCGGGCGTAGCATTGGCGACGAATAATTCCAATGGCCGTCCATTTGTAGCAGTGCTGGATGATAATCAGCAGCTGGTGTTAGGGCGTTATGTGACCACTGAAGTGTTTGAGAATGGCAAAGACATGGTTCGTTACGGTACTAAAAAGCCCCATTAATTAAGATTTTTTCTTAATAGATTACTCCCTCCCTAACTCTGCCCTTGAAAGACATAAGGAGAGAGAAGTTGTTCGCTCCTCCCCCTTAATAAGGGGGAGGCTGGGAGGGGGTTACTAAGATTATTGATTACTGAACCAACTCGTTGTCGGTGAATTCGCCTTCAAACAAAGCGGTAGATAAGTAACGCTCACCAGAATCCGGTAATACTACAACGATTTTCTTATCTTTAAATTCAGCAAGTTGGCTCAAGCGTTCTGCCGCTACCACTGCAGCGCCACAAGAAATACCGCACAAGATACCTTCTTCACGCATTAAGCGTTTTGCCATAGCAATGGCGTCTTCGTTAGACACTTGTTCCACTCGGTCGATGACAGAAAGGTCGAGATTCTTCGGTACGAAACCCGCGCCAATGCCTTGAATTTTGTGTGGTGACGGAGTGGGTTCTTCACCCTTCATTGTTTGCGTGATAACAGGGGAGCTAGTCGGCTCTACCGCTACACTAACAATGGCTTTCCCTTGGGTGTTTTTAATATAACGGCTAACACCTGTGATCGTACCGCCAGTACCAACCCCAGCAACGAAAACATCTATCTCGCCATTGGTGTCTTGCCAAATTTCTGGCCCGGTGGTTTGTTCATGAATTTCAGGGTTTGCTGGGTTTTCGAATTGTTGTAACAAAACAAAATTGTCGTCTTGGGCGATTTCTTCTGCTTTGGCAATCGCCCCTTTCATTCCTTTTGCGGGTTCAGTCAGAACGATGTTTGCGCCCAAAGCCTTCATTACTTGGCGACGTTCAATACTCATGCTGGCAGGCATGGTGATGGTAATAGGGTAACCACGAGAAGCCGCAACAAAACACAACGCAATCCCTGTATTACCGCTTGATGGTTCTACAATGGATTTGCCTTTCGTCAAAATGCCTTTCTTTTCTGCATCCCACACCATGTTGGCACCGATGCGGCATTTCACTGAGAAAGCAGGGTTACGAGCTTCGATCTTAGCCCAAATGTTGCCATTGCCAATGCGGTTCAAACGTACAAGAGGCGTATTGCCAATGGTAAGAGAGTTATCTTCAAATACTTGATGTGACATACCATTTCCTTTTTTGCAGTGTGGAAGAGGCTGCTGATCATGGCAGCAAATTGTTTTCACTATAACCCCTTCATTGGGATTGGTGTTAGAATTTACAACTATATAGATAGAGACCTTTGCACAGTTATTGTGCTTGCCAATATTTTCTCTGCGCCAAGCAATAAGGATACTAGTTTAGCTATTATGCCGACACATGCCGTAATGACGCGCGATCGTCATCTGATAAGTCAAAAACAAAGCCAGTTGAGCAAGCGTCAAAAGGAAGGTTTACCTTTTGATCGTATGCAAACGGAATTAAATACTCTCATTGAGCAGTCAGAGACCCTTTACCAAGCTCGTTTGTCTCGCTTGCCAAAGATTACTTATGACGAGAGTTTGCCTGTTGCCGCTCGCGCTGATGAAATCATCAAAGCCATACAAGAAAACCAAGTGGTGATTATTGCAGGGGAAACCGGTTCCGGTAAAACCACGCAATTACCAAAAATGTGTTTGCAAGCTGGCCGCGGAATAGCGGGGCAGATTGGTCATACGCAGCCACGCCGTATTGCTGCACGCAGCGTTGCTGAGCGTATCAGTGACGAGATGCAGGTAAACTTGGGTGAACAAGTTGGTTTTCAGGTGCGTTTCAGTGATGAAAGCAACGAAGAAACCCTCATTAAACTGATGACCGACGGTATTTTGTTGGCTGAAATTCAGCAAGATAAACGTCTTTATAAATACGACACCATCATCATAGATGAAGCCCATGAACGTAGCTTAAACATCGACTTTTTATTGGGTTATTTAAAGCAAGTGTTGGCGGTGCGTCCAGACCTTAAGGTCATAGTGACATCGGCAACGATCGACGTAGAGCGTTTTTCTAAGCACTTCAACAATGCGCCAATCATTGAAGTGTCGGGGCGTACTTATCCCGTCGAGGTGCGTTATCAGCCTTTATTGAGCAAGTCTGATTCAGAAGAGTTAGACGAAGACCAAAGTATGGAACAGGGCATTTTAGATGCAGTAGAGCTTTTGATCGCGGAAGAACGTCAATCTGGCTACCGTGGAGCAGGTGATATTCTGGTGTTCTTGCCTGGGGAGCGTGAAATTCGTGAGACCGCCGAGATTCTTCGCCGTGCGGAATTACGCGGAACAGAGGTTTTGCCTTTGTATGCGAGGCTCAGTGCTAGTGAGCAACAACGTATTTTCAAGTCTCATTCTGGTCGTCGCATTGTTTTATCGACAAACGTGGCGGAAACCTCGTTAACTGTACCTGGGATTCGTTATGTAATTGATCCGGGCTTGGCGCGTATTAGCCGATACAGCGTGCGATCCAAGGTGCAGCAATTACCGATAGAAAAAATCAGTCAAGCCAGCGCCAATCAGCGAGCAGGGCGATGTGGTCGTGTGGCGGACGGCATTTGTATCCGTTTGTATGACGAAGACGATTTTAACAATCGTGCTGAATTTACGGATCCAGAAATATTCCGCACCAACTTGGCGTCGGTTATTTTGCAGATGGCGAACTTAAAACTGGGTGCGGTTGAAAAATTCCCTTTTGTTGAAATGCCAGAAAGACGCATGATCAACGATGGTTATCGTGCCCTAACGGAGCTTGGCGCATTAAATAAAGAGCGTTTAACGCCGATTGGTCGTCAGCTTGCTAAGCTACCAATTGACCCGAAATTAGGTCGTATCCTGATTGCTGCTGAGCAACATAGCGTGCTCAAAGAAGTAGCGATTATTGTCAGCGCATTATCGGTTCCAGACCCTCGTGAACGTCCGCAGGACAAGAAAACACAATCCGACCAAGCGCATGCCGTCGATAAGGACGAAGATTCTGACTTTGCTGTGTTCCTAAATTTGTGGGAACGTTTCGAGGAACAACGCCAAGCCTTGTCACAGAATCAGTTACGCCAGTATTGCCGTAAGCAGTTTTTAAACTTTATGCGTATGCGTGAATGGCGTGATATTCATCGCCAAGTGATGATTGCTTGCAAACAGCTGGGTTTTAAAGAAGTTCAGCATGAAGAGCGTCATTATGAGGCGATTCATCGTTCATTGTTGGCAGGCATGTTTACTCAGGTCGCTAATAAAATGGAAGACAGCAAGGAAATGCTTGGCTGTCGTTCTCGCAAATTATCGATTTTCCCCGGTTCCATGTTATTTAAAAAGCCACCTCAATGGATTATGGCTGCGGAGCTGGTTGAGACCAGTAAATTGTATGCGCGAGTGACGGCCAGAATTGATCCCGCTTGGATTGAGGAATACGCAGCACCATTCGTAAAACGTCAATATTTCGATCCACATTTCGAGCGTAACCAAGGCCGTATTATGGCCCATGAGCAGGTGTCGCTTTACGGTTTGGTGATCGTCGCGAAGCGTCGTATTGATTATGGCCATGTACATCCTGAAGAAGCCCGCGAAATTTTTATTCGCTCCGGGCTGGTGGAAGGCGAACTTCGCACCAAGCTGGCGTTTTACCGTAAGAACAAAGCCTTGATTGAGTCGTTAGAAACCCAAGAGGCCAAGCTGCGTAAGCGTGATATTTTGGTGGATGATGAAACGGTATTTGCTTTTTATAATGCCCGTTTGCCGGAACACGTGCGTAATCTGAAAAGCTTAGAGCACTTTGTTAAAAATGACCCTGATGCTTTACTGATGACCCGTGATGACTTGATTAATCAAGACGTAAGTGTCGACGATCATGCGTTCCCAGATTCCTTTGGCCTAAATGGCGTGGCGTTACCAATTGATTATAAATTCGACCCAGGTCAGGAAACGGACGGCGCGACGTTAAAAGTGCCGGTAGGTTTGTTGCGTCAGTTGAGCCTAGAAGACCTAGGCTGGGCCGTGCCAGGCTTTATCAAAGAACGCTGTGAAGCCTTGTTACGAGCATTGCCAAAAGCATTACGTCGTCGTTTCGTGCCGATTCCGCAATTTGTTGAGCGTGTGTACCCTAATTTGTCGAAAGACAAAGGCGATTTATTAGAGCAACTTAGCTTGCAGATTAAACGCGAAACCTTGATTGATATCCCACTTAATGAATGGAATGCCGATAAACTGGATTCGCATTTGACTCTGAATTTGGAAGTGGTGGATGAGCGTGGCAAGGTGCTTGGAGTAGGGAAGAACCTTGCCCAGCTCCAGACCCAGTTTAGCGATCTAGTGGAAGAAAGCTTTGCTAAGTTTGGTACTAAACAACACGAGCAAGAAGGTTTAACCGCATGGCCTGATCAGGATATTCCGGAGCGCCAAGAGATCAAACAAGCGGGCATCAAGGTAACCGCGTTTCCTGCATTGGTTGCTCAAGGGGAAAGTGTTGCGCTCAAAATGTTTGACGATAAAAACACGGCGGTCGAAACACATCGCAAAGGCGTGATTACCTTGCTCAAACTGACCTTAAGTAAAGACATGCGTTACTTACAGAAAAATTTACCGCATTTACGAGAATCCATGCTGATCTTTTCGCCATTGGGTCAAAAAGAAACACTGCTCGACGATTTGCTTAATGCGATATTAGATAAAGTCTTTTTAGATGGGCGACCTTTGCCAAGAACACGTCAGGAATTTGAGTCTTGTATAGTGGAGCATAAACCACGTTTAATCAGTGTCGCAAATGACATGGCAACACAGCTTTATCGTGTGTTGTCGTCTTATCAAGGCGTGGCTAAAAAAATGAAGGGCAATATTCCTCTCCCTTGGACTCGCGTGTATGGTGACATTAAGACGCAGTTGGCGCAGCTGATTTACCCAGGTTTTATCGGTAACACGCCGCTGTTTTGGTTGGGGCAATTGCCGCGTTACTTCAAAGGGATTGAAGTGCGTTTGGAACGCTTTCAAAATCATTTGAACAAAGAAAACGCCTCGGTGTCTCAGTTAGAAACACTTTGGCTGCAATACACACAACAGAAAAAAGCCCATGAAGAGAAAGCGCTTTATGATCCAGAATTGGTTAAATACCGTTGGATGTTAGAGGAATATCGTATTTCCTTGTTTGCGCAATCTGTTGGTACGTTGGAACCTATCTCCGAAAAGCGCTTAGCAAAGCAATGGAGTGAGGTTAAAAAGCTGGTTTAGTGATTAATTGGCTTTGTTCTGTGACTAGGTTATAGGTTTATAAGGATAAGTAAGAAATGTTTAAAACACTGGGCACTTTACTTTTTGGCGCTATGTTATTACTTGTGCAATCTTGTGCGCAGGTTCCAGTAGAAACCAAAGAAGATCCATGGGAAGGGTTTAACCGTTCTATGTTTATCTTTAATGATGCGGTTGATGGTGCTGTATTAAAACCCGTTGCCCAAGGCTATAAAGCGGTTACTCCGACACCGGTTCAAAAAGGTGTCAGTAACTTTTTCTCTAACTTAGGTGAAATCGGCAACATTGCCAATAACCTTCTGCAAGGAAAGTGGGATGCGACAGCATCGTCTAGCTTTCGTTTTCTAATTAACAGTACTGCAGGCTGGTTTGGTCTGTTTGATGTGGCGAGTGAGTTAGGACTGAAAAGATACGACGAAGATTTTGGTCAAACTCTTGGTTATTGGGGTGTATCGTCTGGGCCGTATCTGGTGCTGCCATTCTTTGGCCCATCCACTGTCCGTGATGGATCGGCATTTGCAATCGAATATACCTATGTCGATGAAAAAGGCCTGTTAGATTTAAACAGTGATGAAGCGTTAGGCGTATTAGCTTTGGACGTCGTGGATACTCGTGCGCGTTATCTGAATGCCGAAGGCATGATTATTGGTGACCGCTATAGCTTTATTCGAGACGTTTATCTGCAAACTCGCGCTTATGACGTTTACGATGGCAACGTGCCGAAGAAAAACACAGAAGCTCAAGAAGCGCCATCTGAAGACGGCAGTTGGGGTGATGACGCAGCAGATGACGGCTCAAGCTGGGGAGATGATGATTCCAGTTGGGGAGATGACTCTGTTGATGATGGCTCAAGCTGGGGAGACGAGGATTCCAGCTGGGACGATGATTCCGTTGATGACGACTCGAGCTGGGATGACACGACGACTTATTAATATCGAAATGGTCTATTTATGACATTTCTATGATTCTGCGCTATTGATATGCTTATTTTTTGATCCTTTGCCGGGTATTAGTGCTATATTTTTAATACCCCTTTGGTGAGAAAGATAATGAATCATTTACTTTTCAGATGCTGTAAGCCCCTCAGTGCTTGGGGCTTTTGTCTCTTTTCTACATTTGTTTCTATTCATGCTTATAGCGCTCCAACCCTCAATATTCTAAATTGGGATGATTATCTCTCAGAAGAAGCAATTGCTGGCTGGGAAAGCCTCGAGGGCGTGAAGGTTCAGGTTATCGCTTACGATAACGAAGATGTTCGAGATTTGCTGTTGACGGATCTCACTCAAAATCACATTGATCTTGCTATTGTTGACTCCCAATCGGCTACAAAATTAGCGAAATTAGGCTATGTGATAAACCTTAAGGAAACGGTAAGCCTCAGTGGTATCGAACCTGAGTGGCTTCAAAAGTGTGGTGATTCTGGCGTACCTTATTTATGGGGAACATTGGGCATTGCTTACCGAGAAGATAAAGTTCACCAGCCCGTTAATGCATGGGCGGATTTATTTTCTGAAAGAGACGATCTAAAAGGTCACATCGGTATGCTCGGTGACTATTACAGCATTATGGTACCCGCTTTAATTCATTTGAACTTATCTCCCAACACAGATAAAGAGGTGGATCTTAAGGCAACGTTTGAGCTACTGAAGAAACAATCTGACAGCGTGCTGACGTATGAATATGCACCATCCTTTTTATCCAATTCAACAAAAAAAGACGATTTATACGCCGCCGTTGTCTACAGTGGTGATCAGTTCTTGATGAATGAAACTGTAGGCAAAGAAGTATGGCGTTATGTATTGCCAGAGGAACAATCAATCGTTTGGCTGGATTGCTGGGTCGTTCCAACTAATTCAGAAAAACAGTCTTTGGCGTTGTCTTTTATTGAATACATTAGTCAAGCAAAGGTGGCTGCGAAAAACTCAGAAGAAATTGGCGTAGCCACAGTAAGTCACGCCGCCCATGGTTTACAAAGTAAGACAATGGCAGAGGATGCACTGATTTATCCTCGAATGGAAAGCCCTGATAAATTCTTGCCTGTAGAAATGTTGTCTGACGCCAATATCCAGCAGCGCATTCGCATACAAGAAGCTGTTAAGGTTATACATGAGTCTAAATAAGCGGCTTATTCTTCTGCTTCTTCCCGTTATTCTGCTGGGGTACGGTGTTTCTACTTATTTGGTATATCAGTACCAGAAAAGTAATGTCATTGAATTGGAGCAAGCAAAGTTGGAACAGCGAATGTACCAACTACAAGGCATTTTTAAAGAGGAAGCGTCTACTGTTGATAGCTTGATGGCCCTTTTTTTGGAAGGAGGGTATCTATCCAACTTCTTACAATCTACCTCTTCCAGTTATAGAGACATCGCATTAAGCCAAAGCTTGACGTTATTAACGACTCAAGCGCAACTAAATAGAAACCCACGTGTGTCATTTGCGTTGTTTAACGGTGATGGCGAAGAGCTATTTTATTTCGAGCGCAGCTCAGACCCTTTTGCGACCATAAGTGATGAGCAGAATCAGATGTCGATGCAGATGATAAAAAATCGAGTCTCGACGGATTGGCGGCTTTTTAACGATACTTCTCCAAGCACCGTCATTAGAGGGCGCTTACTGGATAAATTAGCGTTAGTGCCGTTCAAAGGGCGTGATGTAAAAGACAGTATACAATTGTCTTTTGCGGTTCGGATGGACATGTTCTCAGACTACTTAGAGTCTTTGAAGCAATCTTATCAAGCCACTATTGAGTGGGAAAGCCGGCCAACGTTATTTGTAAATGAGCTTGGTTATTCGATCAGGCTCTCTCCAAGTCAATTCTTGACGCTTAAACCTAATGACAGTGTGTTGGCAAAGCCATTGTCACAGCTGTCTCTACAACTAACGGCGATAGCCTTATTTCTTGCCGTTTTTACGTTTGGATTACTTGTTACTTTGATCTCTCGCTTTATTACCGCTCCAATTGGCGAGCTTGATAAAGAGCTCACTCAAGTAATGAACTATCAGAAAGACAATATTTCGCTTTCTACCAACAAGAGTGAAATTGGTCAGTTAAGCAAAAAGTTTCATAACTTGTTTGAGCAGTTGCAAAGTAACTTGAAGAAAACTCATGAAATGGCGATAACCGATACGTTAACAGCACTGCCCAATCGGTTTCGGTTTTATGAATATTCTCGGCATGTGCTAGCCAAAGCTAATCAAGAGAACGCACTCGTATCCTTGGTGTATATTGATTTAGACAATTTCAAGTTTGTAAACGACAAATTAGGTCATGAAGCAGGAGATGATTTGCTTTGCTTTCTGGCTCAAGACTTACAGCGGTTAATAGAACCTATTTTGAAACAGCGAGGCGGTTGCATGGCGTCGCGCTTATCTGGCGACGAATTTGCGATTGTATTAACCCATGCCACTGTCAAAGAAGTGGATGATCTGGCGAAGTCTGTGGTGGCATTGTTTGAGGGAGGGTATGAGTCGGATCAATATTACTTTCCTGTTTCTGCCAGCATGGGTATTGCCTCTTTTCCAAAGGACGGCAAGACCTTAAAAGAGCTGATTGCTAATGCTGATATGGCTATGTATAACGCCAAGCGGTCTGGGAAAAATTGCTATAGTTATTACTCGGTCAATATTGCGGCAGGGGCACGACGCACAAAAATGATCGAAGACGCCCTAAAGATGATTGATTGTGATGAAGAGTTTTTTCTCGTTTATATGCCCTACACGGATGCAGACGATCACATAAAAGGGTTTGAAGTACTCATTCGCTGGAATTCTCCAGAATTAGGCGTTATTCATCCTGATGAATTTATTCCTATTGCTGAGCAGACAGGCTCTTATGCAAAGATAGATCGTTGGGTATTTGAAACAGCGTTTAAAAGCCTTCCTAAAGTACGCCGCATTTTTGGTGAAGAATGTATCCTGTCGATTAATATATCGGCAGCCGAACTGAGTCACCATTCTGTATTACAGCACTTGGATGAGCTAAAGAGCCAATACCAGATTGACGATAAGAGCATTGAATTAGAATTAACAGAAACCTTCAGTTATGTACAAACCGGCTCTGTGTTTGATGTGCTGAACGGGCTGCAAAATTCTGGTTTTAGTATCGCCATTGACGATTTTGGCGTAGGTTATACGCCACTTTTGCATATGATTGATTACCCAGTAAATAAGGTAAAACTAGACAAGGTGCTAACAGAACGCATAACCGATTCGCAATACGCAAAATTGCTGCCGCCTCTAATACAGCTGTGTCATTTACAAGATATTGTTGTGACAGCTGAGGGCATAGAAGATACCTTTCAGCTTCAGTGTTTAAAAGAGGCGGGGTGTGACTTCTTCCAAGGGTTTTGGCTGTCTAAGCCAATGCCCCTTGAAGAATTAGAAGATTGGTATCATGTTTATCGCAATAAAACGCCTGATTAACAGAGCAGGGCTATTGTAGCGCGAGCTTATTATCCAGCGTGACTCTTAACAATTTCCCCGAGTCTGTACCAATGTATAGTGCGCCCTTTGAGTCCTGAGCGATTGAACGCAGGCGTTCATCCAAACTCTGCAGATAACGCGTTTCAGTCGTTTCGCCATTCTTATCGATTTTGATTTTGTTCAAATGCCTTAACGCTAAAGCGGTTGATAAGAAATCGCCGTTCCAATTGGAAAACAGCATGCCCCTGTAACGAATCAAACTGCTTGGCGCGATCGAAGGAATAAAGACTTTGGCAGGATTATCTATGCCAACTTTTGTTTGACCTTCACCCACATCAATTGGGCCCCAATATTCTTTTCCGTAGGAGACAATCGGCCAACCATAGTTTGCACCAGGGCGAATGAGATTTATCTCGTCACCACCTCTTGGACCATGTTCATTCGACCAGAGTGTATTCGTGTCAGTATCGTAAAACAAACCTTGAGGGTTTCGGTGACCATAGCTCCATATTTCATTGCGAATATTCGCATGGGTGACAAAAGGGTTATCCCTTGGCACTGTGCCGTCTAAGTTGAGACGAATCACACTACCTGCATGATTGGTAAGATCTTGCGAATTATCACGAACACCGCGATCGCCCACTGAAAAGAAAACGTGCCCTTTGTCGTCAAACGCGATGCGGCCACCATAGTGTTTTGTTGTGCTTGTGGCCGATTCACTAACGAACACATCTTGCCAATCGGTTAATGCATTACGGGCTAATTTCGCTCTAGCTAAGGTGGTTTTAGCGCCATCTTTTGTTGGCTTGGCATAGGTGAAGTAAATCCACCCTTGCGTTTTAAATTCGGGTGAAATTGCAACATCCAACAACCCGCCTTGACCACGACTGTCTACATCGGGCAAACCGCTTAACGATTGTGTTTTTCCGCTTAGTAAATCGACTTTGTAAGCCTCACCTTTTTTGATGGTGACGATGGCTTCTTGATCACTAAGCATGGCAATACCCCAAGGCATGCCATCGAATTGAGTGACTTGATCAACGTTTAATGAATCATCAAGGATGGCATCCGAGGCGCTGGCATTTAGAGCCATCAGGCTAGCTAAAAATAGAATCCAAGTTTTCATAAGGCGACCTCTTCTCGCAAATTTCACTATCTCAGTATATACAAAATAGTCGCTAGAAGAGGTGACAAGTGGCTATTTCCTCAACAATTGCGGAATGCTTGCCCAGTTTAAAGAAGTATTGAAATAACCGCTAATTAAGACGTTGAATGCAGTATTTTGCCGTAATGATGCAAACAATATTATGCCCGTATGTGAAAAAAGGATTAGCCAAAGTAGCGTTCGTTGTCGGCCACATTTCGTGTCACAACCGCGTTAGCCGCAATGATGGCGTTATGACCAATTTCAATGCCGGGAAGGATTTTAGCGCCGCCACCAATCCAAACTTTATTACCAATGCTGATAGGGCGAGCATAACATTCCCCAGAGGCGCGTTGTTCAGCGTCTCTGGGGTGATCTACCGTATAAAGGTGCACTCCTGGGCCGATTAACACATCGTCGCCAATATGGATCTGAGCGCTGTCTAAAAAGATGCATTGGAAATTAATAAAAACACGTTCACCCAGATGAATTTGCGAACCATAGTCGCATTGAAAGCCCGGTTCGATCACCACACTGCCAAACTCTGCAAATAACCGTGTCACATGGCGAAGGTTGCCCTTGCTTGGGTGGGCATTGAATTTAGCGCACGCAAGACGTGCGGCTTCTCTGCGTAAGCGAAGGTCTAGGTCGATAGCGTTAAACGCCTCACCTTGGATCATTTTTTCAAATTCCGTTCGTTCGGTCATCTTTCGTTCTTCTTGTGTAAAATAAAAAACGCGACCTAGGCCGCGTTTTTAGCATAACTTATTTGCTTCTGTTTTATAGCATAGAAGCTAGAGTCACTTCTAACTTACGCTGATCGGCTGCGAAGTTACGAATGCCTTCAGACAGTTTCTCTGTTGCCATTGCGTCTTCGTTCATTGCCCAACGGAATGCCGCTTCAGTGATCGCAGCTGGCGCTGGTTTAACGTCAGTTGTTGGCGTCAATTTACGTTCTAGTTTGCCTTCGTCTTTTTTCAATTCTTCAAGCAGGTTAGGGCTGATCGTCAAACGGTCACAACCAGCAAGTTGCTCGATTTCACCGATGTTACGGAAGCTCGCGCCCATCACAACAGTCTTGTAACCGTGTTGCTTGTAGTAGTTGTAGATTTCAGTCACAGAAACCACACCCGGATCGGTTTCCGCAGTGTATTTTTGGCCAGTGGATTTTTTGTACCAATCAAGAATACGACCAACGAATGGAGAAATCAGGTAAACACCTGCTTCAGCACAGGCTTGTGCTTGCGCGAAAGAGAAAAGCAACGTTAGGTTGCAGTTGATGCCTTCTTTTTCTAGCTCTTCTGCCGCTTTGATGCCTTCCCAAGTAGACGCCGCTTTGATCAGAACGCGGTCACGAGACACGCCAGCTTCTTCATAAAGGGCAATCAGTTTACGAGCCTTCGCCAGTGTGGCTTCTTTGTCGAAAGACAAACGCGCGTCGACTTCAGTAGAAATACGGCCTGGTACATATTTTAGAATTTCAGTACCAATGATGACAGCAAGCTTGTCGCCAGCGTCTAGGATTTGCTGGTCTTTGTCATTGCTTTGAGTTTTTGCCCAAGCAACCGCTTGATCAAGGAAAGGGGCATATTCAGGAATCTGCGCAGCCTTAAGCATCAAAGATGGGTTAGTTGTCGCATCTTGTGGTAAAAAATCTTTGATTGCCGTGATATCACCGGTGTCGGCCACAATGGTCGTGAACTCTTTTAATTGAGATAACTTATTGCTCATTGCTCTTATCCTTTGCGTTGATGATTTTTGACCAATTCAATGGCCTCTAATAATACATTTACCTTTGCGTCAGCTTTG
Organism: Marinomonas sp. FW-1; assembly: GCF_005222245.1. NCBI lineage: Bacteria > Pseudomonadati > Pseudomonadota > Gammaproteobacteria > Oceanospirillales > Oceanospirillaceae > Marinomonas > Marinomonas sp. FW-1. The sequence goes on from NZ_CP025987.1 coordinate 1,721,714, forward strand.
TGACCATTTTCAGATAAGTAGCGACGGAACTGTTTGCCGCCGGCTTCACCCTGAAAAATACCCAAAATATGTCGGGTTAGGTGCATCAAGCGTTCGCCTTCTTCCAGCTTGCGTTCAACATAAGGAACGAAAGCTTCTAGTGCCTCGTAGCGATCATGAACCAACGGCTGACCGCCAAATAATACTTCGTCGACTTGGCTTAAAATCCAAGGGTTGTGGTAAGCCTCGCGACCAACCATCACACCATCGACATGTGCCAAATGTTCTTGGCACTCTTCTAGTGTTTTTATGCCACCATTCAGAATGATTTCAAGGTCAGGGAAGTCTTTCTTCAACTGATGTACATAATGGTATTTTAGTGGCGGCACTTCGCGGTTTTCTTTTGGGCTTAAGCCTTCCAAAATGGCATTACGCGCGTGAACAATAAAAGTCGTCACGCCAGTCGTCGCTATATCGCCCACAAAATCGCGAACCACGCTGTAATCTTCTTGGTCGTCTAAACCAATACGGTGTTTGATCGTCACCGGAATGTTGCAGTTATCTTGCATGGCGCGCATGGCATCTTTTACCTTATCAGGGTAAGCCATCAAACACGCACCGATTAAACTATTTTGCACTCTGTCGCTTGGGCAACCTACGTTAAGGTTAACCTCATCAAAGCCCGCTTGCTCCGCTATTTTTGCGCATTTACCCAAGGCAACGGCGTCAGACCCACCAAGTTGCAGCGCAATAGGGTGCTCGCAACTATCATAACGTAAGAATCTTTCAGGATTATTGCCCTGTAGCAACGCGCCCGTTGTCACCATCTCGGTATAAAGCAGCGTATTCTTGCTAAGTGTTCTAGCGAAAACCCGGTAATCGGATGTAGTCCAGTCCATCATTGGAGCGATGGAGAATCGACGATCAAGCTCAGCGCTTGAATTTACTGGGGCAGCCCCATTATCTAGTGACATTCTTCTACTATCGAATAAGTTCAAAAAAGCGTCGCGACACAGGGGAATCATTCCCCGCGACAGATGCACAACATTATGTCATAAAATTACAAGATATCTAAGGGAGAAGGAGGAGAGATTGGTGCTCAATGATGGATTTTTGGCAAGTTCACTATGAGTACGGCTTATTGGCACCGCCATTGGGGGAGTCGTCGGCTCTATCGCTGGCGGCATGGGTGGTGGCTCTTTGGGCGAATGGATCGGCGGCGCTCTCTAGCTGAATGGATTGGCAGTTGGTTTGAAGACGACAAAACCGACCAACCCGCACCAGACGCCATCGCAAAGCAAAGCCAACAGCTACAAAGCAACAACAAAAGCATCACCTTTGCGCCAACCATCCACCTAACACCAACAGGCAATCCAAGTTACGACCAACAACTCAGCGACCAAGTGATAGAAAGACTCAAAGCCGAATTTACACAGGGCATGATGGGCAACATGGACGTGGCTACTAGGGCGGATGGGAGCTTGACTGATAAGCGGGGGAGTTAGGTTCTTACTGCCTTTCAACGGTTTGAAAGGCAGTAGTAAATCAATACATCTAATTTGATCTAAGGCTTAGACGTTAGATGTTTTCTGCTGTGGGGTAAGATCATGAACAATGGTTGGTAAATCACGTAATATTTTTCTTACATTAATATCGTGTTGCTCTATTTCACGGACATCAATTTCACTATCAAGTGAGTAGTCAGCTTTGCAACGCAATGTCTTTGCTTGAAGTAACCATAGTGAAATGGTTTTTATTCGTTTAGCATTTTTTTTGTTACCGGCTGATGCTACAGGAACATTTTTCAAACGCTGAATTAAGCGATCATGAGAGCCAGTATTAATATTTTCAGTCTCGGGTAGTTTATCGCCTAGTAGCTTGCATTCATGATAGGCCGCATAATAGCTCTTATGTATACAGGTTCTTAAGGCTTGGTTTGTATGTGCATAATCTTCAATAGTCGTTTCATTGAATAGGTATTTAGAAAATTCAATCAACTCATCCGTGGCTGTCATAAACTCAAATTCCTTATGGTTAGATAAATCTGGTCACGACTAGATCAGATATTTCATCAAGATGCTCTTGATCCATTAGCTCTTCTAAGAAAAGATCGTTTAATTCAGATACTTTTATTGGATCGTGCTTCTCATCGAATACGACAAGATGGGATATCCATTCTTCATATTCATCAGAAACAGTCTCAGATTGAACTGTTAAGTTACCTACCTGATTTCTGCAGAAGAAGCTGTCTAAAAATAAATTAAACTCAGTAAGTTTTTCAATAGATACGTTTTTATGGCTAAAAAATCTAAGTACCTCTTTTGAGGAAATGGAGTTTTCGTCAAGTGGTGTTAGGTTTAAGCGCATAATAAGAGGCTCCAGCTTTCCAATGTATTCTTCATGCATTCCTAAGTACTGATATGCATCTATTAGATTTCTTAGAGCCTTTAATGACGGAGGACTACAGAATGTCATTTGCTCAAGTATTTTAACTGCATCCATGATGTGGCCAGTCATTCTTAACCCTACTGCATAGTTAAGATCAACGCTCTCATTAACTTCGTAGCTGCAAGAGTCACTGTAAGCTCTATCTAGTCTTGTTTTGTCATTGCAAGCCGTTGCCAACATCATTTCAGCAGCGTACCCAAAAAATGGCGCAGAGCTGATTAATTTTGTAACCTGATTTTCAATGTCGTGAGTCAAACGATGTATCGTAAATTCATCTTGCTTTCCAAAAAAGCCTCTTGCGCGAGTTAGGCTCTCGCACTGATGTTCAATTTCATCAAGCTTTTCTGAATAGGCTAGTTTTGGTTCTGACATTTATACATTTCCAACAAAAAACAGGGTGGTCAAATTTTGGCCGATATTACCAGCTTAGATCATGTTAGTGAACTTAACGGCGTCTAATAGTTAGCGTTTGCGACAACTTAACTCAAAAAGATACATTTCTTTGCATATCTAAGGTTGATAGATGATGGAAGAAGTTCGAACACATCATAGTCATGAACTCTTTGTTCTCAATCGCAAATGTATGTTGAAAAGTAGATTTAGACATAATTGAATGGGCCATCCTAGCTTTATATTTGGTGTGTTTTTGCTTAACTTTGAAGTTATCTTACATAGATAAACGGAGTTGGTCACTACTTTGTCTCAAAAAATATCATTGAAAATCGTCCGAATTTGCACAGAGAATGATGGACAACATGGACGTGGCCACAAGAGCTGATAGGTGTTTGGCGGATAAACGAACTAGTTAATGTCTAAGTCGCTTATGCGGCAATAAGCTGACCTACCGTTTTGGTAGGCCAGGTCGGCACTTTTTAAGCCGCTTGTGCAGCAGTAAATTTTCAAGGAGGAACGAATCGTTCCTCCTTGTTATCGTGCAAAGGCTTGGTGAGATTAAAGGCGTTGTGGGATCAAATGCACTAGACATCTAGCGCCCACAGACAACCCAAGCTATGATCAATGCGTGGCTTAATCAAATAGGGAAATTTTATGGGAATTCAGCAAACAGAAACGCGCCAACATTGGAATTATTTGCTTTCAATTGAAGAGGATCTTTTTACATTATTCCGTTTTGTAGAGCCTACAGAAAGTAATATGTCTACACACTCATTAGAGCTCGCTAGAATTCTGTTTTCAGCATCTTCTGAAGTAGATGTAGTCGCAAAATTACTTTGTAATAAGCTTGCTAGTGACAGGAAAGCTAAAAATATCGATCACTACAGGCAAATCATTACTGACTTAATCCCAAGGTTTTATGAAGTAACAGTCCACTTGCCAAGATATGGCCTCACTTTAACACCTTGGGAAAACTGGGGAGGGGATGAAAACCCTTCTTGGTGGAAAGCCTACAACAAAGTAAAACATGAGCGGAATGAGCATTTTAAAGATGCTAATCTAAAGAACACATTAAATTCAGTAGCAGCTTTATATGTGATGCTTCTCTTCTATTATCAAGAAGAGGCAGAAGTTGGGCGGTTGAGCCCAAATCCTCGACTATTGACCGTTGGTGAGCCATTCATTCTAGACAGCTTGCACTATGAGACTGAACGGATGATTGTGTATAAATTCGACAATTTCAGTTAACAAGTGAATTAGGTCGACCGTTTGAACTAGAACTCCAAGCAGCGGCTTATTTGGTACGCTAGCTAGCTAAGAGAGTTTGGGGGCAGATGAAAAAAGATTGTTTTTTTCATCTGACACCAATTAGCTTCCAAGTGATGTAGGTGGTGCTAAAGAAACTGAAGAAGAACCAGTGAATTTTGAATGAAAGTAATAGTTTTAGTTTGAAGGTAGATGAAAAATAGATGTTTTTTCATCTAATCCTAAATGGCCTATTACTTATGACTTATTATTATATGTTGAATAATTTTACAAGACACCCATGTTAAAAACCCATACAAAACGCTCTTATCTAGAGATAGTACTTATATGGAATTCATCTTTTATCGTTTTGATAAGAGCTAATTAACTACTAAAAGGCTGGTAATTGGATTTTTAGGCGAGTGAATTTACTAATTATGATTAGTAAATAAAGAAAGGCTATGAACGGCTGAATGAAGTTAGGCGAGTAATCGATTATGACTGGATCTTGGTTTTCTATTTAGTTTGTTTGAATTACAGTAATGAGCAATGGATTGTTCCGCACCAACAACAGCACCGGTTCTTGCGCCAAATTCTGTCGCAATACACAGCCAATTTTCTGAGGATATGTTGAGTCGTTGAAGAATCGGTAGCAATGAAGCGTCTATCGCACCTCGTTTATCTTCTCGGATGATTCGCCCAGTCATATCTACCAGCTCAAGGTAATCTGATAACTCAAAAGGTAGACCATCTGGCATATTTTCTCTGGGGTTACCAACAAAAGGATAGAGCAATGTTGGTTGTTTTTGATGTTTAGCTGCAACGAATAATTTTACAAGACACCCATGTTAAAAACCCATACAAAACGCTCTTATCTAGAGATAGTACTTATATGGAATTCATCTTTTATCGTTTTGATAAGAGCTAATTAACTACTAAAAGGCTGGTAATTGGATTTTTAGGCGAGTGAATTTACTAATTATGATTAGTAAATAAAGAAAGGCTATGAACGGCTGAATGAAGTTAGGCGAGTAATCGATTATGACTGGATCTTGGTTTTCTATTTAGTTTGTTTGAATTACAGTAATGAGCAATGGATTGTTCCGCGCCAACAACAGCACCGGTTCTTGCGCCAAATTCTGTCGCGATACACAGCCAATTTTCTGAGGATACGTTGAGTCGTTGAAGAATCGGTAACAATGAAGCGTCTATCGCACCTCGTTTATCTTCTCGGATGATTCGCCCAGTCATATCTACCAGCTCAAGGTAATCTGATAACTCAAAAGGTAGACCATCTGGCATATTTTCTCTGGGGTTACCAACAAAAGGATAGAGCAATGTTGGTTGTTTTTGATGTTTAGCTGCAACTACACGCCTTTTAAGGCTAGTGAACTCCGAGGTTTCAGGGTTTTCACTTATTTTTGCTCTCAATGGGTTAAGATCAACGTATGCCATACAAGCCGCTAATGCAGATTCACCTAGCAGAGCCTGAGACTTAAATCGCCCATCCCAGAACCTTCCTGTACATTGGTCTTCAAAATTCGCTTGGCGAGCAATAGGCTCATTCAACTCTTTCATAAACCAGCTAATATCCATAAGACGATTCCTAAAGGTCTCAACCGAGGAATTAACCAAATCCAAAGCATAATCAGGTAATGACTCACCTCGCACGAATTGCTGAGTAAACACGGTGCCTTTATGTAACTTATGCCACCTTTGCAGAACCTCTAACGTAGACCACTTCTCGGCTTTTTCTGCATTGATATGCAACACCACATGCAGATGGTTACTCATTACAGAATAGGCACAAACATCGATAGCAAAGATACTGGCTAAAAATAACAAACGCCTTTCAACCCAGCCACGACGGTGTTCAAAGCTTTCACCAGAGGCAGGATCTTCACCACATAAAAACGCCCTACGAACACAGCGAGAAACACAGTGGTAGTAAGGTGTATCTTGTAAACTAATTTGCTGTCTTCTGGCTCTTGGCATGACGAAACCTCTCTTCCATGAGAAATAAACAACACTGGTTGAATATACAGTATTGTTTTTAGCAGTCAAGTTTGTGTGGGTGTCCTGTTAAATTTTTAAAAAAGGAAGAAGTGCTTGTGCCCTTAATTATTACTTGAACGTCAGCTCCTGATTTTTCCAAAGCATCTATTAAAGGTTGTACGCTAACGTTTGATGGGGACTCTGATCGGGTCTGAAAATCGAAAAAAATGATAGGAAATGGCATGTGCATATGGGGACATCCGAGCTGTGAATATTATAAAAACCAACCACACCCCAAGTAGGGCGTGATTGGGCTTCGTCTTACAATGATTTAGTCGATGGCTTCTGTAGCAACCGATTGTGCTTTTCTGCTTGGTGCAAAAGGAGCAAGTGGGTTCGGTAGTGGGTCGACCATGATAAAGCTGGAAGCAGGGTCAGCAATATTGACCATTTGCAGGTTGTTTTTCAGCTGCAGTCGGTTCAGGCAAGAGTGAGCGAAGTCCTTGGCAAAAATGTTACGCGATTGGAACTTGTCTTTGAACTGAGGGTGTTCTTCCTGATACTCGATGGCAGTGTTGGCAACGAGACGCCAAAACTCGTCTTCAATCATGACGTTGTTTTCTTCTAGGATGTGGCTCATGTGACGGAAATAGCCATCAAACACATCAATAAAGATACCAAGGATTTTGTAGTCTTCAGGCATTTCAATCGCCAAGCGTGCAATGTCATCTGGAATGTCCGTATCTTTGTTTAGGATGGCACTTTCTTCTGCAATGTCTTTCATGATAACGCGAGACGGTACATGATTTTCCATGATCAAAATAAGGTTCTCGCCATGGGGCATGAAAACCAGATCGTAGGCATAGAAACAGTGTAACAAGGGTTGTAGAAAGGCTTTGAGGTACTGTTCTATCCATACGGATGGGTTGAGGTTGGATCGTCTCATTAGCTCAACCAGCAGCGATTGGTCGTTTCTGTCGACATGCAGTAGGGCGGTCATGCTCATCAGGCTTTCACCCTCGTTTAAGCGTGACATTGGGCTTTCACGCCATAGGGCTGAGAGCATTTTCTTCGATGGGCTATCATTTGTGCAGGCTTTCTCGAAGTAATGGTTACGATAGCCCGCTGCAGCAACTTCTCTTAAGATGGTGAAGCCGTAGCGATTGAGTTCTGCATCTTGGTTAATGAGGTCGTCTAAGTAGGCGTTAATTTTTGGCGTGCCTTCCATGTAATAAGGCGATAGCCCACGCATGAAGCCCATATTCAAAATGGAGAGTGATGTTTTCACATAGTGCTTGCTGCTATCCGAAATATTGAAATAGGTCCGGATAGATTGTTGAGCACGGTAGAGATCTTTTGTGGTGCCTAATGACACGATATGTTGGTTGGCAATATCGGCAGCGAAGACAATGTTGATTTTGTTGTACCACTGCCAAGGATGAACTGGCATGAAAATGTAGTCTTGCGGATCCAATCTCAAATCACTTAAGCGTTGTTTGAAGGCAAGGATTTGTTCCGCTCCCAAGTCTTGTTCGATAAGTTGGTTGTAATCCATTTCTGGTACACAGCCATAGACCGCTTTGGCTTTTTTGACGGCAATCCAGACGAGCTGGAAAGCTTGCCCTGTTTCTGGTGCGTACTGACGGAAATCGAAAGCGTTGAAACCTATGCGACCATTATTCGCTACAAAGCCAGGATGCCCTTCCGTCATAGCCGCTTCAATCTGTTGATAATCGGCATCTGCTAATGCTTTGCTGTCGAAAAGTGCATTCACTTCTTTATAGGCTGCTCCATACAGAGTGCTGCTGATTTCATCTAGGTAAATAGGCAATTTATCATCAGGGATCGCCAAGGTATCTTTAAAGTCGATGATGAATTCCAGTGCGTCTAGGGGCATGGGTTGCTGGTTGTCGATGCAGCTGATGCTGGCTTTGTCTAGGCGCCAGTGTCGAAGAGCCATGTGTTTGGCACGGAATTGATAGTATTTGTTGTCGTTGTTGGTGGCTAGTCGATAGTCAGCCCAGCCTCTGGCATCGGGCTCCGTGATGGCCTCTGGTGAAAAGAGCTGTTCATGACTGAATTCGGCAATCGCTTTACAGACAAGGTGGCGGTTTACTTTTTGCCACACATCGGGGGTAAGATGTTCTGCCACATCGATAGCGGCGGTAGGGCTGTTAGGCGTGGTCGGAGAGTGATTTTGTTGAGTCATAGTAGTCTGCTCCTTGCAGTGCTGAATAAGCACCCTAGCTTGCTCGGCATAGGGTGTTGGTTGGTCTGGATTGCGGTTTAATGACGCATAAAAATTTAACGGTAAACAAAAAGCCAGCATGGCGGTCTTATTGCTTAACGTGATGGCGTTGGTGTAGGTAAATCCCACAGCCAAATTAAGTTGGTGGATTTTGTCGTTGTGTATGTCTGGCTCGACGACAATGCGTGTGGATTTACGTTCTTCAAAAAGGAATTGCAGAGTTTTACGCATCCATGCCAAGGTAAAGCCTTTGATGGGTGTTTGGCAGGGCGCTGTAAAAAAGTGCATGCCAACATCGCCTGCTTGTACTGGGTATAGATCCTTTAGCTCGGTCGTATTTGGATCATATACTTCTAGGACAACACTTGGTTGCTGTTGGTGGTAGCCGATGAAGACTTGCAGTTCTTGTTTGGCGATATGCTCTGCGTAAAACTGTCGAGTCTCGTCGACGGTCATGTTCTGCATTCCCCAAAAATGGGCGTAATCCATTTGAAACCAAGGCTGAATGATGTCGATATGTTTATCGAGATCCAGCGGAACAAACGAAAGCTCATGGGCTGTGAGGGTGTGTTCATGATGATTAAACGGCATGAGTAGAATCTCCCGTTGCTGGGTGTTTTCGAGAACCGAACCAGTATTGGTTGATCACAGCGGTGCATAGGAAACCTAGCGCCGCGACAAAGAAGGTTTGTTGCGCTCCTACAAGGCTGACAATGTAGCCAGCGCTAAATGAAGACAGCAGCACGCCAAGGTTTTGGAAAAAATTGGCGACGCTGAAATCGCGGGCGTAGTTATCGGGTGTGCTGATCTGAAAAAGTTTTACCTCCAAATTAACGATGATTTGAAACATTCCCCAGCCAAACAGAAAGCGTCCTATTAGGATGGTCTCTATATGCGGTATGGCCTGTAGTGTTAAGCCAATGGCGCCAAGGGTTAGGTTTATGAAAGGGTGGTTAAGTTTGGGTAATTTTCCTTGGCTAGCGAGTCGATTGGCATAGAGCCCCATCAAAGCCGCTAACGCTGGAATGGCGAAGACCGCCCCTGTAATTCCACGCTGCAAAATGCCCGTTGTGTCTTCCCAATAAGTAGAAAAGAAAGGGCGAATTACATAAGCGCTGAAATCAAACAGCACCATTACCAAGCTGAGCTTTGCTAGATTGGTACCTAATATGTGCGAACGTTTCTTGCGCGGTAGTGTGGCAGAGCCATTTGGCGCTTGATGACTTTCTCCATAGGTATGAGTCACAGTGGGAACGACTTTCTTGGCTTTGATCAAGTAGTAGCACAAGGCCATTTGAAGGAAGTCACCAGCCGCCATTAACAGCACACATTGTTGTGGGCCGAAGCTCTGTAAACTCAAACCACCTAAGGTCGCAGCAAAAATTGCCGTGATGTGTATGATGACCGACAGCAGCCCGACCAGGTGAGAGTGATGCTCCTGTTTTTCTAAGCGCATTAAATAGGGAAACATGAGCAAGTAGCTGGCTTTGGTCAAATACATGAACATACTGAGCACCCAGAATGATTGCACATTGGGTGCAAAGGCACTGGCAATGCCCAAGACTCCAGCAATGCCTTGGGTGACGAGTAATAACGGCATGGTTTCGACCTTTCTGGCGACTTTTGCCCAGAGTGGCAGAGCACACATCACGGCTATGGATATGGCTGCGATATAGCTACCTGCGTGTACTGGGCTGTCTATGCCATATCTCAGCTTAAAAAATTGAGGATAGAAGGCTATCAAAATGGCGTCACTCATGACGCCAAGTCCTGACATAATTAAAATGGTCGTTCGTAGGCTCATGCGTAGGCTTCGCGCTTAATGTAAGAGGGTGAATGCGTGGCTGCTTGAGTCTGTTCTTGCGTCGCTTCACTTATTTCTTCAAAACCACTGTTCGAGTGGGGTTGGTATTGTTGGAAACTGGTAGAAGCTTCTGCTGGGTAATGATCAATGCCTGTCATTGCAAAAATGATTCGGCTGTTTCGATAGCAAGCCATGCCTAGGTCTGGGTTGGTAATGCCATGCCCTTTAAGCCCTGCGTTCTGAATAAATACTTCCCCTTTGTTTTTATCAACGGACCAGTTCCGGTTTGGTAAATAGCTGCCATCTTCGTGCCATTGTAGGCGGTCACGAATACCTCCAATAAAGTCTGGCAACACAGGTTTGTAGCCGGTTGCGAAAATGACAGCATCGGTTTTATGAAGATATTCGACGTGTGTTTGTGTGTGTTTGAAGTGCAGGTGGTATTGTTGCGATTGCGTATCAAAATGGATGTCCACAATTTCCATGCAGGGCAGCAGTTGTGCTTGGCAATGTTGGTAGCGGTGGTTTTCATCCAGCGCATCGTATATGTCGTTGATGAGTTTTTGGTTAATGCCTTTGTACAGGTGTTGGTGGTCTTTCAGAATATCCGTTTTGACGTCTTCATTTAGACCAAAGAAGTATTCGGCGTAATCTGGTGTCAGAATTTCTAGAGCGAACTTAGCGGTTTCCATTTGGAAGTAGCGGGCAGGTCGCGTTACCCAATTGAGTTTATAATCATGGTCTTTGCTGGACGTAAGTAGATCATAGAAAATTTCGGCACCGCTTTGACCACTGCCAATAACGGTGATTTCTTTGCATTCTTGCAACGGCTTTTTGTGTTTCAGGTATTGCCCTGAATGAATAAGCGAAGTGTTCGGTTGGTGCGCCAATATTTGTGCTTTATCTGCAATGCTGCTGGGGAATTGAGGATGGCTGCCTACGCCAATAAGCAATTTTTTGGTAAGGACACAGAAGGTTTCTTGTTGTCCGTGTGTATTTGTCCGCACACCTGAAACACGGTAGAGACCTTCCTCTTCCTCGTAGCGAATATCCATCACCTTGTGACCAAAATCGATATTGTCTAGTTGTTGAATCACCCACTGACAATATTCGTTGAAATCAGCACGCCCTAGGTAAAAGTTTTCTCGGATGTAAAGTTGGTAGAGTCGGCCTTTTTGTTTGCAGAAATTGAGATAGGTGAAAGGGCTGGTTGGGTCTGCCATAGAGACTAAATCACCAAGGAAAGGATTTTGCAGTGTTGCTCCCTCAATCAGCATGCCCGGATGCCAACAGAATGCATTGGCCTGTTCAAAAATTCGTCCCTTTAGATCGTCCAGCGGAGCAGCCATACAGGCAAAGCCGAGGTTAAATGGGCCCAAACCAATACCAATGTAATCGTATTGAATCGTTTGCTGATCATTGTCTGTGTGCATTTTCATGATGTGGACTCTCCCTTGAGAATAGTTGAAAATTAAGTTAACGATAATCATTATCAATTAAGAAATATGCTAGAACACATTTTTATGACTTGTACAGCACCTTTACAAAAAATAGTAATGATGTTGATTCTCATTTATATTTAATGTTAAAACACGCCCCTTAGTTTGTAATTTCGTTTTTTTAGAGTCAGAAACTTAAAAGGAGTCAGTTTGTGAAACGTCAACATCAGCGCATTTTCGCTTTAACGGTTGTCGCAGCGGCTGTTAGCATGACAGCAAGAGCAGAAGGCAATCCCCAAGAAACTCAGACAACAACGTCTAATCGCAGTGAAGAAACTGTGCTACCAATGTTGCCCGTTTATGGCGAGCCGGAGGAAACCAAATCGGCGACCAAGCTGGATTTAACGGTTTTTGAAACACCACAAACCGTGTCTGTGGTGTCTGAAGATCAGATGAATGACTTTGACCTAAAAGAAGTAAATTCAGTTCTGAAATACACACCGGGAGTTACGGTAGAAAAGACGGAAACAGATCGTGTGTATTACACGGCACGTGGCTTTGATATTGTTAACTTTCAGCAAGATGGCGTTGGTGTTCCTTTTGCCTTTGGTTTGAATCGCGGTGCTGACAATACCGCTATGTATGAAAAAATTGAGGTGGTGAAAGGGGCAAACGGTTTAATTACTGGTTTGGCTAACCCTTCAGCAACGGTTAACTATGTGTTGAAACGACCAACGGACGAGCCTCAGGCATCGGTATCGGCCGCTGCGGGAAGTTGGAATCAACGACGTTTAGAGGCGGATGTATCGGGTCCATTGTCAGGCGACAAAGTGAAAGGACGCTTGGTGGTAACTAAGCAGCAAGGGGATTCTTACCTGGATCGTTACGAAAAGGATTTGTCTGGTATTTATGGAATTCTAGAAGCGGACTTCACGGATCGAACCCGTGCCAGTGTGGGTTTGAGCATTAATGACAGTAATAATGATGGTGTTCTGTATGGTGCACTTCCTTTGTTTTACAGCAATGGTTCAGTAACCAATTATGATCGTTCAACCAGCACTGCGCCAGATTGGGCTTATATGGATGTTCGCAAGACTCGTACTTTTTTTGAGTTGCAACATGATGTGACAGACAATTGGCAAGCCAATATCCATTACAGCCACAACGTGGAAGATACTGAGTGGGAGTTATTATATTTAGCTGGCTCTCCTGACCCAGAGACTCAGCAGGGTTTAAATGGAACAGCGTCTTATTACGAAAGTAAGGTGAAAGAAGACATTGTTGATTTGTATGTGAATGGTACGTTTGAAGGTTGGGGGCAGGAGCATGAAATTGTGGCTGGTGTTAACGTCTCGGATGTTTCTTTAAAAGGTCATTCTGTTTATGCCTCTTCACTGCGTAATACGGCAGTTGGTGGCGATTGGATGAAGGGTATAGCTCGTCCTGAATTTGACACCTACAACCCATCAACAGATTCAACCGACATTGATAAAAAACAGCGTTCTTATTATGTTTCAACACGTTTAAAAGCATCAGATGACTTAGCTTTTTTATTGGGCGCGAGAGCCATTAAGTTGGATCAGAAAGGTGTCAATTATAGTGTGCGTCAAGAAACGTCTGAAACCGAGACGGTTCCTTATATTGGTGCAACCTATGAGGCTGCGGTAGGAACTATGTTGTATGCCAGCTATAGCAAAGTATTTAACCCTCAGGTGTGGGTCGACTCAGACTTTAAACCATTAGGTGCTGCTAAAGGTGTCAGTCGAGAAGTGGGTATCAAACAAGAGTTGAATGATAGTGGTGCGATATTAACATTGGCAAGGTTTGAGTCAGAGCTTAACAATCTTGGTGAGTACGCATCTTATGACTCTGGAACAAATACCAATATTTATCGTGGTATTGATATAGAAAGTGAGGGGTATGAGGTTGAGCTGTCTGGCGAAGTATCAGAAGGGCTTAATATGAGTGCAGGTTATACCGATCTAAGTATCAAGGATAAAGATGGTAAAGACACGCGCACTCATATTCCAACAAAACAGTTTAAATTGGCGGCTGCCTATCAATTGTCAGGCATCGATGGCTTGCGTGTTGGTGGCGGGCTGAATTGGCAAAATGACATCTACTACAACAACACAAAAGTGCAAGGGGAGTACATGTTAGTTGATGTGTTTGCCAGCTATGAGCCAACCGATCATCTAACGTTGGCATTGAACCTAAACAATATTACTAACGAGAAGTACCGTGAAAGTGTGCAAAACGGTCAGTCTTACTATGGCCCAGGCCGTAATGTAATGGCGTCTGTTACTTGGCGTTACTGATTCATGACGTCTCAACAAAGGGGTTGTTATAGCACTTTGTTGTTAATGATTTTCATTTCTATTATTATGATCGAAATTTTTGTTGGGATGGATTCATGAATAGTTCGACAAGAGTGTCGCTGCCATCTAGGTTGGTAGCGACACAACTTGAGGTCGGTTATGGCGATAGACGCGTTCTAAATCAGGTTGATTTTGCCGTGCCAAACGGTCAGCTAACAATTTTGGTCGGGCCAAATGGGTGTGGCAAATCAACTTTGTTAAAGAGTTTGGCACGCATTTTAACCCCTAGCGGGGGCGTGGTGTGTTTGGATGGTCAGGATATTCATCAAAGCCGTACACGAGATGTGGCGAAAAAGTTGGCGTTGTTGCCACAAGATCCTGTCGCGCCAGAGGGAATGACGGTTCGCGAGGTAGTTGCTCAAGGACGCTTTCCGCATCAAAGAATTCTTCAACAGTGGTCAAGAGAAGACGAGCGTGCTGTAGAAGAGGCTATGAGTGTTGCTCAGGTGAATGATTTCGCCCACCGTTCCATTGGCGAATTGTCGGGAGGGCAAAGGCAGCGTTGTTGGATTGCTATGGTATTGGCGCAAGAAACGGATTTGATTTTGCTGGATGAGCCAACCACGTTTTTGGATCTGAAAATTCAAGTGGATGTGATGAATTTGTTGGCTCGTTTAGCCCACGAAAAGCAGCGAACGTTAGTGGTGGTGTTGCATGAGTTAAATTTGGCGGCCGCCTATGCCGATTATTTGGTGATGATGCGTGATGGCGCCGTGTTACATCAGGGTACGCCGGAGGAGATTTTTAGTCCCGATAATCTTTATCAAGTATTTGGCTTGGATGCACAGGTTATTCGTGATCCCCATTCTGATCGTTTGATTTGTGTCCCTACCTTGCCTGATCTAGCTGTGTCTCGGTCTGCGAAATTGGCGGTTGTATGATACGACGGATTCACTCTGCTCATGTCCAGAATCATTATTCAATCAATGCAGTGCTTCGTCATTTACTGACTTTGGCAACGGTATTGGCTGTACTTATCTTTATGTTTACTTGGCATGTTTCGGTTGGCGCCAAGTCTTTGCCACTGGATGCTGTATTTCAAGCTCTGTTTGATGGGCAAGCTGTCACGATGACCCATGTCATAGTATGGGATCTGAGAATGCCGAGAGCACTGACTGCGGCTTTAGTGGGCGGCGGTTTAGGCGTAGCTGGGGCTATGTTGCAAGGGGTCAGTCGTAACCCTTTAGCAGAACCAAGTTTGCTCGGGTTGATGGCTGGGGCGTCTTTTGCTGTTGTAATGGCGGTAAATACCTTCCATTTTTCCGATGTTTTTTGGTTGCCATGGGTGGCCGCAGTAGGGGCATTGATCGCCGCAGTGGTGGTTTGGTTGATTGCTCAACTGGCCCCCGGTGGACTTAATTCGTTGAATCTCATTCTTGCTGGTTCTGCTGTTACCGCCTTTTTAGCGTCATTAGTATCTGTCGTTCTTATTTTAAATCAGGAAACTTTTGAGCAGTTGCGCGTGTGGTTGTCTGGTTCCTTATCTGGCCAAAAAACTAACGAACTTAAAGTGGCTATGCCGTTGATGATGGTTGCTTTTCTGTTTGCGCTTTATCTATCTAGTAAGGTAACGGTCTTGGCGATGGGTGATGAGGTAGCGCTTGGTCTTGGTTTAAAGACGGGGTGGCTTAAAGTGCAGGTATTGATTTGTGTTGTCGTTTTAACGGCTTGTTCTGTTGCGCTAGCCGGTCCAATTGGTTTTGTCGGTTTAGTCATTCCACATGTGGTTCGATTGTTTGTTGGTGTGGATTATCGGTGGGTCATTCCTTATTCCGCTTTGGTTGGAGCTTGCTATTTACTATTGGTGGACATTATTGCTCGTCTTGCTTTAAGGCCAGAGGAGGTCTCTACCGGCATAGTGACTGCGCTTTTTGGGGCGCCATTATTTGTTTATCTAGTAAGAGCGAGGGCGCGCTGAAATGTCGAATGGAAACCTACCTAAAACTAATGATTTAGTTATTCGGCTATTTAATGAGCGCTTGTCATTACAGGTCTCAAAAAGTGCCTTATTTGTCTTTTTTATGTTGGTTGTATCCAACGTGATTCTTATGGCTCTTAGTCTCACTCAAGGGGCATACGATATGGCGTTGTCTGATGTATGGGAAATGCTAGTTTCGCCATTCTCATCTAGCCAAATGACAGTTATTGTGTGGGAGTTTCGTATTCCTCGTATCCTTGTAGCGGCTTTAGTTGGGTCTATGTTGGCGCTCTCGGGTGCTTTACTGCAAGGTGTGACACGTAATGGTTTGGCTGATCCAGCATTAATTGGCATTTCTCAAGGGGCTGGGCTGGCTGTTGTTGCGATTAGTATTCTGTATCCCCAAGAAGCATCTGTTTGGCGTCCTTGGGTTGCATTGCTTGGCGCGATATTGGTAGCTGGGGTCATTCAGTTTTTGAGTTGGGGTGAGAAGAATGGAGGCACTATCCGATTTATTTTAATCGGGATTGGGCTTGCTGCTTTTATCAGTTCCATCACCTCGGTGCTGATGACCTATGGACAGATTGATCGTGCAATGTCTGCATTAACTTGGTTAAGCGGAAGTTTGAACCTGGCAAGTTGGGAGCATGTACGCATCTTACTGTTGGCTGTTGTCGTCTTGCTTCCTATCACTTTGATCCTCAGTCGCTCTTTTTCAACCCTGCAAATGGGAGAGTCTACAGCGATTGGGCTTGGTGTTTCGACAAGCGTTTTACGTACTCTATTGATGATACTTGCTGTCGGTTTTGCCGCGTTGGCAACAGCATCGGTTGGCCCACTTGGTTTTGTCGGGCTTATTGCGCCACATGTTGCTCGTCGGGTGGCACACAGTGGTGTTGGTATGCATTTGTTAATCAGTGCAGCTGTCGGGGCCTTCATAGTTACGTTGGCTGATATGTTGGGGCGAAATGCGTTTGCTCCCACTCAAATTTCAGCGGGTTTAGTGACTTCGATAATTGGCGTGCCTTTTTTCGTTATGTTGCTCTTACGCGCTAGAGTGAAAGCTTAATACTAATTTTTAACCATTGTCTAATGGATGAGAAATGATCATGAATAAACTGATTTTAACATGTTGTTCAGTCCTTTTGATGGGAACATTATCACTGACTGTTAATGCGAAAGAAACCAATTATCCTTTGACCGTCCAACACAAGTATGGAGCCTCTGTTGTTCCAAATAAACCTAAGCGAGTTGTCACCTTAGATTGGGCTGGAGCTGATAACGTATTAGCTTTGGGTTATCAGCCTTTAACTTCGAGATATTGGTTTGGTGATTATAAAGATGGTATTTGGCCTTGGGCTCGGACTTTATTAACTTCTGCACCAGAAGTCATTAATGGGGAAATAAACTATGAGCAAATTGCGGCAACCAATCCTGATGTGATTATGGCAGTACGTTCTGGTATTAGTCGTCAGGATTATCAGCAATTGAGTAAAATAGCGCCCGTGATTGCCACTCCAGTAGGTGAAGGCGATTATACAATGCCTTGGGATAAGCGTGCTCGTTTGTTGGCTCAGGTTTTAGATAAAAATACTCAAGCACAAAGGCTGATTACAACGATAGAAGCACAAATGTCGGCTGTTAAAAAAGCGCACCCTGATTGGGCTGGCAAAACGTTCGCGATGGCAACCTATTGGAACGGTAGCGTAGGTGTGTATTCTGGTGATGATATGACGGTCAATTTTATTTCTAAAATGGGTTTGACTCTTTCGCCTGATGTGGCGGATTTGACCAGAAAAGGGGAGTTTTATATGACCTTATCTGAAGAAGAATTAGGGGTAATCGATGCGGATGTACTTTTTTGGTATGTTACTGGGGATAATAAAAAACAAATAGAATCATTAGCCTTGCGTCCTTATATGCGGGCTTTTAAGGAAGGGCGAGAAATTATGTTGCCGCCTGATTCTTTAGTAAATGGCGCTTTGTCTTATAGCTCCTTATTGAGTCTTCCTATTGCTATCAATCAAATTGTGCCTTTGATAGAGCAGGCTATTGATGGTGATGTCAACACGGTTGTTCCTTTAGCGAAATAAAAGAGAGACGTTGATTTCCAATGTTATTTAAGCTGGAATCAGGTATTCATGTCATGCTAACGGAAGCTCTTAACACTTACTCGCCCATATCGCAGTCACAAACTCAGGGTGATCGATAAAAGGATTTCGATTACCTTGTAGCTCCTGTACTCGGTCGTTGCGGCGTTTCTCAAAGTCGCTGACAGGGAATTCATCGTTCCACGCAACAAGCGTACATAGGTCGCCTATAGTCGGCTCTCCGCTTTGCTTCTGGTTGCCTTTTACGATGCGTAGGTCTGGCATGTTTTCAGGTGATGTGTTGTCGCCAATTTCGTAGCGGGCGGCCATGTAGAAGACCATGCGGGCGATTTGGCCTTTGGCACGGTCGGTTGGTTCGAAGGATTCGTTGGCTTTGTCTACATAGGTGCCACTGAAGACTTTGCTGCCATCACTTAAAGTGTCGTAGAAAGGGTCGCCGCCTTTGCCGTAACCGTAGTTGCTGTGCGCGCCGTTTATATTACGGTCGGCAGGGCGCAAGTGGTGCAAGTCTGTATAACCGTCTTGGCTTTGTTTTTTGAAACCGCGAGATTTGGGCCATACGTGCTCACGGTCCCAAGAATCGTTATTGGATTTGCCTCTATTTGCTTGGTCAATCCGTCTTACATCATCAAGGTAGAGCATCTGTACTAAGCCACATTTTGGCGCGTCATTTGGGCACGCTGAGTCTGTGTAAACTAAGGCTTCCCATACATCGATGTTCACACCATCGTACCAATCGGTATTGCCGCTTTGTGTGTATTTAAGCGGCTTCTGACCGTCTATTATGGAATGCAGTTTGGCTTTCAATGCATCGCCAGTTAAGCCTTCTGTTCCATCGTAATAACCCGCTGAGGCAAAAGTTGACAAGAAGAGTACAAATACAAAAAGGCAGCGACGCATGACACATTTCCTGAGGACTAACAAAGGCTGGATTGTAGGGGCGTTTGCTGTCAGTAATGCGTTTGGATTTGCAACGATTTGTGAGTAAGTGTATGAGTTCTATGGGTTTTGTGTGATGCCGTTGTTTTTGGCTGTTGTCTTAGGCTGGTTACTGCGAATGTCCAGTAAATATGCAAGCTGGTTGTTTGGGGTTTTTTCCTAGGCTTACGCCACTATAGTTATTAGTAACATCTTATAAGGTTATGGCTGTTTAAAAGCGAGTTCATTTTCCTTGGAAATTCAAAGGAGGCACATTATGAGTAAGACACTAATAATTGGCGCGAGTGGTCAAATAGGTAAGTTGATTACGAAAACGCTTATAGAGACACAAGAAGATGCTCGTGCTTTGGTGCGAGATAAAAGCAAGCTGGATGATCTTAAAGACAGTGAGCTGGAGATTTTCGAAGCAGACCTTGAGAAAGATTTTAGCCGCGCATTTGATGGCATCGATAACGTGATTTTCGTCGCAGGGTCTGGTGCTTCAACTGGGCCAGATAAAACTTTGCTGATCGATCTCTGGGCAGCTAAAAAATCGGTCGATTATGCTCAAAAAGCCAATATTAAAAAGTTCATTATGGTCAGTTCTATTGGTGCGGACGACCCAGATGCCATAGAGTCTGATATCAAGCCCTACTTGGTCGCCAAACACTTGGCAGATCAATATTTGATGGCATCAGGTGTGCCTTATATTATTGTTCGTCCCGGGCCGCTAACGAACGATGCAGGCGAAGGCAAAATCACGATTAAGCGTCCAAGCAGTCGAGAGGAAATGGCCATTCCGCGAGCCGATGTGGCTAAGTCGGTTGTCTTTCTTTTAAGTAAAGAGGATTTAAACGATAAGATATTCGAATTATTTGGCGGCACTTATGATGTCGATAATGTGCTTGTTTAGATAACCGAGTTTAGCCATTTGGCTAAATGAAATAGCCACAAAATTGTTTGAAGCCGATGAAAGCGAGTAAATGCTTTTCATCGGCTTTAAATCCTTTCACCAGCAAAACCCCCTTCCGTTACTACGCTCATTATGGTGCTTGTGAAAGGGGAGTGTGTGGGAGTTAAATCCGTAAAAATCCACCGAAAGTTGGTTATTCAATGTTTTTATAACAATTGAATGCGTCATTCGGTGGGTTTTCTTGTGTTGTTGCTAGCTGGTTAAGCAACAGGGTTAAACAGAAGTCGCACCGCCGCCGCCATCGATACGATAGTAAGAGCCCGTGATAAAGGAC
Source organism: Marinomonas sp. FW-1 (assembly GCF_005222245.1). Lineage (NCBI taxonomy): Bacteria > Pseudomonadati > Pseudomonadota > Gammaproteobacteria > Oceanospirillales > Oceanospirillaceae > Marinomonas > Marinomonas sp. FW-1. The sequence goes on from NZ_CP025987.1 coordinate 1,741,837, forward strand.
GCTTCATCAGAGGCTAGGAAATACATTAAGTTGGCTATTTCATCAGCTGTTGCGTAGCGCTTTAATGGTACGGCTGCTTCGAAGGCTTCTCTCGCTTCTTTTTCATGGCCTTTCGCTGAGTTTGTTTCAATGGAGCGCATCATCGCCGTATCTACGCCAGAAGGCGCCACGGCATTAACTCGAATATTATAAGGCGCAGCTTCAAGTGCAGCGGTTTTGCTTAAACCGATTAACGCGTGCTTTGATGCGACATAGGCACTCATGCCTGGTGCGCCTAATAAGCCACCGTTTGATGCAGTATTCACAATGACGCCACTTTTTTGCTCTATCATGGTTTTCATTACATGTTTGAGGCCAAGGAAGGCTCCAATCAAGTTTACGTCCATTACTTTTTTGTAGTTTTCGACGGTCTGATCAACAATGTTCGCGAAATCACCATTAATGCCTGCGTTGTTTACAAATACATCAATCTTGCCAAATTCATCCAATGTTTTTTGTACGTAATTCTCGACGTCTTCTTCGTTAGACACATCTGCGCCTATCAGGAGTACCTTGCCATCGATTTCTGCAGAGACTTTTTCTAAGGCTTCTTTTGATAAGTCAACTAATGCGAGGTGCGCTCCAGAGGCAGCGAACTTTTTTGCTGCTGCAATGCCAATGCCACCTGCGGCACCTGTTATGAGGACGACTTTATTTTCAAAACTCATAAACTTCTCCTATTAAAACTAGAATGTATTTATGTGGAAATAGCTTTTTCTACATGTTTGTAGAAATTAACCATAACGAAATTGTTCTAAAGTTGTGTGGTTTAAATAAGTAAAGAATCTGCAAAAATCGCTTTTATTGACTTCTCTATAGCAAGTTTTATTGGGTGTCAGGAACAGGTGTTTGGTAATAGGATTTGGGTGGTGTTTTGTGTCGTTATAGGGAAGTCTGTTGATTTCTACAAGCCACTGTTTAGTAATGTGTAGGGTGAGAGATGTTCTTTTGGCATTTAGATGAAACCATTTTGTCGTGTTGCTCAGTGTCGTCACATTAAGAAAATTACTTACGACTCTAATTTTTTTGGTTTGCTGGGTCATCTATCTGCAAGATTGGCTCGATGCTTTTATTTATTCAAATATCGCTAAATAGTTCATTAATATAGCAATTTTAGGGTTTATTGAGTAGAAAAAGTGCAATTTTAATAGGTGGTTTGTTGGTGTGTTAGGGAGAGCATAGATCGAGCTGTATTTTTGACATGTTAAACAAAATGTAAACATTTAGACTTGTAAGTAATAATTTTTGTCTTTATGCTAAATAAACGTTAAGTCGTTCTTCAACAACGATTTACGATTGTGTTTAACAACAGAGAGCCATTATGGTCACAAAACTCGAAGTTAAAAACCTATACAAAATTTTTGGAGAGCATCCCAAGAAAGCATTGAAGATGCTTGATAAAGGCATAAACAAGGACGAAATTTTTAAAAAGACGGGTCAAACAGTTGGTGTAAAGAATGCCAGTTTGGCTATTAATGAGGGTGAAATATTCGTTGTAATGGGACTTTCGGGTTCTGGTAAATCTACTCTTGTTCGCTTATTAAATCGTCTTATTGAACCTACCCAAGGCCAAGTATTAATTGATGGCCATGATATTACTAAAGTGGATGACAAAGAATTACGCGACATTCGCCGCAGTAAAATTAGTATGGTCTTCCAGTCCTTTGCATTAATGCCTCATATGAACGTGCTCGATAATACGGCTTTTGGTCTAGAGCTGTCTGGTGTCGATGTGCAAGAGCGTCATGAAAAAGCCCGCAATGCGTTAGCTCAAGTTGGTTTGGAATCTCACGCTAACAGTTACCCAGATGAACTGTCTGGTGGTATGCAGCAGCGTGTTGGTCTTGCTAGGGCATTAACCAATAACCCTGACATTCTGCTTATGGACGAGGCGTTTTCAGCGCTTGATCCACTTATTCGAACTGAGATGCAGGATGAATTGGTGCGTTTGCAATCCGAACATCAGCGCACCGTGGTGTTCATTTCACATGACCTTGATGAAGCCATGCGTATTGGTGATCGAATTGCCATCATGCAAGGTGGTGAAGTTGTGCAGGTCGGTACGCCAGACGATATTCTGCATAACCCAGCTAATGATTATGTTCGTTCGTTTTTCAAAGGCGTTGATGTTAGTAACGTTTTCCACGCCAAAGACATTGTTTCTAAGTCTAGATTGACGCTCATTAAGAAAGACTCCAGTGAGGGTTTACGCAGTGGCTTACAACTATTAAATGAACATGACCGTGATTATGGTTATGTGATTGATAAAAGTAACCGCTTTTTAGGTGTGGTGTCTGCTAACTCACTGCACGATGTGATTAAGAATAAGCAAACTCTTGCTGAAGCCATCATTGATGATATTCAACCGATTGCTGCAGATACGTCTATCGGCGAGATTATTTCGATTGTGGCTCACTCTCCTTGTGCTGTGCCGGTTGTGGATGATCAGCAGAAGTATGTAGGTGTTATCAGTAAAGCGCGTTTACTAGAAACATTGGATAAGGAGGCTTCTGTATGAGTACTGAATCAAATCCTTGGGCAACCGGGTCAGACGACACGGGAGCAGCGGAATCGACAGCCAGTAATCCATGGGGTGGGGCTGCCTCAACTCAAAATTCAGATGCGATGTCTATGTCTGCCAGCGGCACACCGGTAGAGCAGACGGATTTTAGTTTACTTCATCCTTTCCAAGAAGTTTGGATTCCACTTGATAGTTGGATCGAAACGGGTGTGGATTGGGTCGTGACAAACTTTCGACCTTTCTTTACCGCTGTTAAAGCCCCTGTTGATGCGACCTTGACCGCCATCGATAGCACGTTTAATGCAGCGCCGCCGCTGTTGGTTATTGTGTTGTTTGGTTTGATTGCTTGGCAATTGTCTGGACGACGTTTGGCAATAGGTTCAGTCGTTGGCTTGATTACACTTGGTGCTATCGGTGCTTGGCAAGAATCAATGACAACGCTAGCGCTGGTGGTTACTTCGGTGCTGTTTTGTATCGTGCTGGGGATTCCGACGGGCATTGCCATGGCGCGGAGTGATCGCGCAGCCAAAGTGATTCGACCGATTCTGGATATTATGCAGACAACACCTGCCTTCGTGTATCTGGTTCCAATCGTTATGTTGTTCGGGATTGGTAATGTGCCTGGGGTTATTGTGACCATTATCTTTGCTGTCGCCCCTGTTATTCGTTTAACGAACCTTGGTATTCGACAAGTACCCAGCGATTTAATAGAAGCAGCAAACTCGTTTGGTGCAGATAACAAACAAATGTTGTTCAAAGTTCAGTTGCCACTTGCTATGCCAACTATCATGGCGGGCGTTAACCAAACCTTGATGCTTGGTTTGTCTATGGTGGTGATTGCATCGATGATTTCGGTCGGTGGTTTAGGTTTGATGGTATTACGAGGTATTGGCCGTTTAGATATTGGTCTTGCGACGATCGGTGGTATAGGCATTGTTATTCTTGCTGTTATTTTGGATCGCATGACTCAATCTCTTGGACAAGACGCTCGTCAGCGTGGCACACGTCATTGGTATGAAACCGGTCCAATTGGCTTATTGCTCGCTTTTAAAAAATGAAAATCAAAACGGTTACACTAAACTCATTCAAAGGAGATGTTCCAATGAAAAAGGTAGTTACACTCACTTCATTTGCCGCACTGTTTAGCGGTGCTGTTTTAGCCGACGGTCACTTGCCAGGCGAGGGCGTCACAGTCACAGCAGTACAAAGCCCAATCGCAGAAGAAACTTTTCAGACGATCGTTGTTAACAAAGCGTTAGAAAAATTGGGTTACGACGTACAGCCAATTAAAGAAGTAGATTACAGTGCAGGCTACACATCTGTTGCGAATGGTGATGCGCAGTTCCTAGCAGTAAACTGGTATCCACTGCACAACGCTATGTACAAAAATGCGGGTGGTGATGACAAGTTTTATCGCGGCGGCAACTACATAGAAGGGGCTGCTCAAGGTTACCTAATTGATAAGAAAACCGCCGATAAATACAAGATCACCAATATCGCTGATTTCAAAAAGCCTGAAATTGCGGCTTTATTTGATACCAATGGCGATGGCAAAGCTGACTTGACTGGTTGTCAGGCTGGTTGGGGTTGTGAAGGCGTTATTGAGCACCAGCTAGATGCTTTCGACTTGCGTGATAAGATTACTCATAACCAAGGTCAATATGCAGCGATTATTTCCGATACGATCGCACGCTTCAATGAAGGTGAGTCGATCTTTTATTACACTTGGACGCCGTATTGGGTATCTGGCAAGCTGGTTCCAGGCCGCGATGTTGTCTGGTTAGAAGTGCCTTATTCTTCAAACCCAAACAACACAGACACCGCATTGCCAAATGGCAAAAACTACGGTTTTGATATCAATAGCGAGCGAATCGTTGCGAATAAAGCCTTCGCAGAGGCAAACCCAGCAGCGAAAAAATTATTCGATATCATGAAATTACCAATTAATGCGGTAAGTGCCCAAAATATGCTGATTGCCGATGGTGAGGATTCTCAACGTGAGATGGAGATCCATGCGGATAAATGGATCAGTGCTAACCAAGCAAAATTTGACGGTTGGATCGCAGAAGCCAAAAAAGCCGCGAAGTAACCTACTTTGCTAGTCAGGTTTTGATTTCTCTGGATTCTATTGGGGATATAAAATAGACGGCTAGAAGATCAATATCTTAATGATGTTAATACTAAAGGATGCTGTATTTATACAGTGTCCTTTTTTTGTGTCTACAGCTAAGTTTGATTTTAGCTATTGGTTGCTTAGAGTAAAAAAACGCCTTTCATTACTTGGCAATGAAAGGCGTGTTTGGCCATCCGGCCTAGTGGTTTACCGTCACCTCAGAGCCCTCTGAGGTGACGATCTGGTCACCCGTCGCTCGGTTGTTCTTCCGGTGGTATTTGGACTTTCTCGTTGCTTTGACTTTCTAGATCTTGGTTGCCTGCCAAAGGACGAATTTGTCCATTGTCGCGGTAGAAACCAATGTCTTTTAGGTAATGGTCATCAAGCTGACGAAATAGCTGATTAGTACGACGAGCTTCGAAGTATTCTTTAGCGGCGTTGAATAGGGCGATGATACTCATAAGTTTTCTCCAAAATATACGTTTAATAGTGTGTTTTGGCGGAACTTACGGGGTGGTTTCTTATAGAGGTGTGACCGCGTAAATTCCGCGGTCAATGGTGTATTACACAGGCATTGAACGCGTGGACAAAGTTTTACGTACTCGATTATTACAGCGAGCAGCCATGGAGGAAGTAGAATGAATCAGCGTGAAAGTTGTCATTTTGCTTCTCCTTAACTTTGAGGTTTATTGATTGCGTAATGCATTGTGTAATTTGTGCTCTAATGAGCTTTTTAATTGAGCCTTTTTTTGTGACTTATGTCAATCACTTATATTGAAATAGCCTTTTTTTTATTTGACGAAAAAAACAATCACTCGGCTGCGGTATTGTGACGCTTTTTTGCTGTACAATCCGACGCGATTTTCCTGTCTTCTTTTTATAGTTAATAAATGTAGTAAGTGACCTCATGGCGACGAAAGCAACAGTTTATAAAGCATCCGTTCAAGTTTCTGACATGGATAGAAATCATTACCAAAGTTACGAGCTAACTTTGGCGTTACACCCTTCAGAAACAGAAGAGCGCATGATGGTGCGTTTGGCAGCATTCGCCTTGTTGGCGGATGAAAAAGAAGGCGGTGAGCAATTAAGCTTCACTAAAGGGATTAGCACCGAAGATGAGCCAGATTTATGGCAGAAAAACTACTCAGATGAGATTTTGCTGTGGGTCGAGCTAGGGCAACCAGACGAGAAACGTTTGCGTAAAGCCTGTGGTCGCGCTCAAAACGTGGTTGTTGTGAATTACAACGACAAGTCTGATATTTGGTGGGAACAAAACAAAGGCAAGAACAGCCGTTTTGATAACATGCGAGTATTGCGCTTCCCTGAAGCTCAGGTTGAAGCCTTAGCGAAAATTTGCACTCGTTCTATGCAACTGAACGTCACGATTCAAGACGGTGAGATGTGGATTTCTGGTGAACTAGGCGAATGCGCTTTGACACCAGTGTGGCGAGGCGAGCAATAAGCTCACCTCCAACCACTGTGTGCGCATAGTGATGTGGTTAGGCTTTATGCAAAGTGCGTTGGAACAGCGCAACGGCTTTGTTGTAACACTCTAAGGCGAGGGCAGGGTCATAACGGTCGCCTTCGTCGCGCATAAAAGCATGCTGACCATTGAATTCATGCCAAGTGAATAGACGGTCGGTATCGATCAATTGCTGGTAAATCTTCTGGCGTCCTTCTGTAGAAACATGCGGGTCTTGTTTGCCCCACACCATGGTGATTTCGCCTTGGATTTCTTTTGTGCGAGTGAAAGAGTCATTGCCTTCAGCACAAGGAATGGTATTGGAATGAATGTCTGTTGCGTATAAGCAAAAAGCCGCTTGGATACGAGGATTTAATGCCGCACGATACGCCAAATGGCCACCTAAACAAACGCCCATACTGCCAAATTGACCTGTGCAATAGTCTTGCTGTTCGAAGTATTCCAGCATGGCAACGGTATCGCTGTCGTGCGCTTCTAGAGTTTTAGTGAATTTGTCCGCGTTGCCTTTGTCTTTGCCTTCATCGTCATATCCCAGCACGGTGCCGATAGGGTTAAGTTCATGAAACACTTCAGGGACAATAACCACAAACCCATGGCCTGCCATGATCGCGGCCGAGCGAGCAATTGGCGCGGTTTGCTGGAAAATTTCAGAGTAGAAAAAGATACAAGGAAAGCGGCCAGCCGCTTGAGGGCGATACACAGTGCAGCGCATGGTGCCGGTTGGCGTGTTAATATCTTGATCGTGACGTTGAATGATCATGGTAATCCTTAAAGCGGTTTGTCATTTTCCTACATGATATTCGACCCAACACGGATGAGCCAGCCGCAAAGGGCTCAAACAGACACAAAAGCCAAATTTAACCAATGAGTAGACAGAAACCGTGCGAATTTTATTGATCAGCGCCTACGAAGCCAGCAGCCACAAAGCCTGGGCAAATACCTTAATGAATGGCTTGGCTCAGCATGAATGGCACTATTTGTCTTTGCCTGCTCGACATTTTGCATGGCGTATTCGCGGCAATGCCATGAGTTTTGCGTTTGATCCACAATTTAAACCTCAGATAGAGCAAGAGTACGATTTGGTCATTGCGACCTCGATGACAGACTGTGTTGGTTTAAAAGCCTTTTGCCCAAACTTGCAGAACATTCCTTGGCTGCTGTATTTTCATGAGAACCAATTTGCCTATCCTGCTAGCGACAAACAACAAGGTCTGATCGAAATGCAAATGGTCACCTTGTACAGTGCCTTGGCCGCGGATCTGTGTGTGTTTAATAGTCAATTCAATAAAGATTCTTTCTTTGGCGGTGCTCGTGCCTTACTAAAAAAACTGCCTGATTATGTTTCGCCAGATTGGTTAAATGACACAGAAACCAACGCCCAAGTGCTGGCGGTGCCTTTAGATATGACAGCGGCAGCGAGCAAACAGTTAGCAGTAGAAGAGGGCGAGAAAAAAGCATCAGAGCCAATGAAATTGGTATGGTCAGCGCGATGGGAATTCGACAAAGGGCCAGATCGATTGTTGGCAATTTTAGAAGAACTGGAGCGTCGTCAGCTAGACTACGAAATTGCCATTTTAGGTGAGCAGTTTCGTTCTATTCCAAAAGAATTTGATCAGATTCAAGCTAAGTTTGCACATCGCATCAGGCAGTTTGGCTTTGCGCCAAGCCGAGCGGAATATTTAGGCTTTCTTGCTTCGTCAGATATTGTGCTGTCTACGGCTTTGCATGAATTTCAAGGTCTTGCCGTATTAGAGGCGGTTGCCTTAGGTTGTGTGCCCGTGCTTCCAGATAGGCAAGTTTATCCAGAGCTATTTGGCAATCACCTGAACGAAAAGCTGTACCTTTATCAAAGTGATTTAAAAGACATTCAGAACGAAGCCGAGCGAGCAGTCGACTTGATTCAGCGTATTGTCACGGATGATGTAAAAGCCGCGGATGTTAGTCAGTATCAAGTTCAGGTGTTGCTTGAACACTATGAAAAGCTAATAGATACATACCAACACTAGTCTCTATTATGTATAGACAAGTTGTTGTCTTTCTATTCGATTAACAACTTGCTGTGTCCTAAAATCTACAAATGTCGTTTGAATCAAAATAGCGCACAACTCTTTATGTTGCGCTTATTTTGTGCGATATTCCTATGGTTAGTGTTTTCAAAATAAAAATAAATTCACATTAATCTTAAGAATTAAGCGCCAATTTACGCCATATTTAAATGTATATACATGTTGGTATGTTTGTTGCTTTTCTTCCTTTGATTAATAACCTTCTAGTAGGAAGTCCATATATGAATACTACAGATCCCAAATCAGGAGCCGTGTCTCCACTGTCTCTTCTTAAGCTCATTGCTTATAGCTGCGTTGGTATTTTTGTCTTTTTTATTCCGATAAGTATTGGCGGAAAAGAAACCATTCCTTTGGATCACATTGTGTCTTGGCTGCGTAATGACTACGGTCAAATGGCTGAGGTTTACGCTATCTTAGTCGTATTGGCTGGTGGTGCTTATCCGTTTATTTCTGGGAATTGGAAAGCCAGTAAAACGCAAACCGTATTGTCGATTTTTAAAGTCTTGGGTGTGGTTACAGCGGTAATGGCGTTTTTCTCCGTTGGGCCCGCTTTCTTGTTCGAAAAAGACATGCTGCCTTTCTTGTTTAGTAAATTGGTGGTGCCGGTTGGTTTGATCGTGCCGATTGGGGCGGTGTTTCTGGCGTTTCTGATTGGTTACGGTTTGCTTGAGTTTGCAGGTGTGTTGTTGCAACCGATTATGAAGCCTCTGTTTAAAACGCCGGGGAAATCGGCAATTGATGCGGTTGCCTCGTTTGTAGGCAGTTACTCTATTGGTTTGTTGATTACCAACCGAGTTTATAAGTCTGGTCAATATTCCGCGAAAGAAGCGGCGATTATTGCTACTGGCTTTTCCACTGTGTCTGCGACTTTCATGGTGATCGTCGCGAAAACCTTGGGCTTGATGGATGTTTGGAACGTCTTTTTCTGGGCTACTTTGTTGATCACCTTTGTGGTGACGGCAATCACGGTTCGCATTTTTCCGCTCAGTAAAATGGATGACACAGCAGAAAGTCGTGAAGTCGAAAAATTCGAGCATTCGCGCTTCAAACAAGCCACATTGGAAGGGTTGGATGTGGCTAAAAACGCCGCGCCCATTGGCCGTAATATCCTACAAAACATCAAAGAAGGCATGTTAATGGCAATGAGTATTTTGCCTTCTATCATGTCGGTTGGTTTGTGTGGCTTGTTATTGGCGAAGTACACGCCAGTATTTGAATGGATTGGTTACCTGTTTTACCCATTCGCATGGATCGCCCAATTGCCAGATCCAATGATGGTGGCGACGGCGTCTGCAACAGGTTTAGCTGAAATGTTCTTGCCAGCGCTAATCGCTGCGAAAAGTGTATTCGTTGTGAAATTCGTGGTTGGTGTGGTGTCTATTTCATCGATACTTTTCTTCTCAGCGTCGATTCCTTGTATCTTGTCCACCGAGATTCCACTAAGCATTAAACAAATGTTGATTGTTTGGTATCAGCGTGTGGCCTTGACGATTCTAATCGCTGCCCCAGTCGCTTTTTGGGCGGAGCAGTTTGTTCAGTAAATAGTTCACCGCAATAGCGAAACAAAACACACCGAATTGAGTCCCTACACGAATTTGGTGTGTTTTATATTTCCTTTCCAAATGTCGAATTTCTTCAATTAATGCTGATCAGCTATCGTTAGGATTGATCTTCAAGTTTATTCTTTGGAGAACTCACAATGTTAAAACGCATCAATTATTTTGCCGCAGCACCACAAGTGTTCGAGCTTTTACTAAAGCAAGAAGAAATCTTAGGTAATCAATTTGCAGAAATACCCAGCCTAGGTAAAACTATCTTGGAGCTACTGAAGCTTCGTGTCTCACAAATAAACCAATGTGCTTTTTGCTTGGATATGCATAGCTCGCAAGCATTTGAAATGGGTGAAACGCATGAGCGAATGATCGCTTTGAATGCGTGGCAAGATTCTCCGCTATTTTCTGAGCAAGAACGTCTTGCCTTAGCTTTTGCAGAACATCTTGTTTCCGGATATTCCATTGATGACGCTTATTATGAAGAAATGTTAGCCAATTTCGGTGAATCTGGACTAACTTATTTAACCATTGCGATAAATGCTATTTCTAGTTGGAACAGAATGGTAAAAGTCTTTAAGCCTGAGGTTGGTAGTTTTCGTTGAATAACACCAGTACGTTAGAGGATTAATATGATGTCGTCCTTGTTGTTTGATATTCGCTTTCCGCAAGGTCCGCTTTCTCTTTGGGTGCAGGCAATTTGGTCGGCACAAATCCCAATGAATCAACAAGGCGTGACTCGTCGCTTGGTTGCTGATGCTGGTAGTGGAATATTGTTTAATCTTGGAGAGCCAATATTGGTTGATCAAGAGGTTTGGAATGACCCAGTAATGTTTCAATCAACCAATCGGCAGGCGCATATGATTCATTTACCTGCTGGTGCCAATTTAGTTGGTGTCCGTTTTCAGCCTGGAATGGGGTGTTTGTTTCAGACAAAGTTGGCAAAACAAGAAGACACGACAAGCACACTGCAAACGTCTGAATTTATTCAGTCTTTATTTGTTCGATTAAAAGGCGGTTTGAATATTCAAGAGCGCATAGATTTATTGGATAAGGCTTTTTACCAAAGGGTTTCTAGCATGACCGATACTTATGACCCAGTAGTAAAAGCCGTAGAGTTGCTACAGCAATCTTCTCGAGTGGATTTGTCAAATACGCTTTCTCTTAGTCAGCGTCAAATAGAGCGTCAGTTTCAAGATCGTTTGAGTATGTCCCCAAAATACTTCCAGCGGTTGAGAAGGGTCAGAGCGGTTTTGTTGGCTTTAAAAATAGAAAAAAATCATGGCAAACTTGCTGAGCTTGCAATCGAATACGGTTTTTCTGATCAAGCTCACATGACACGTGAATGTCAGTTAATAGCGGGGATTACGCCAAAACGTTTTATGAAGAGCAGGTTGCTAGGCTAATGGTTTTGTTTTCAATGGTGTCCATCAAGCTTGCTATGATTCCAGCGTGAAATAACTTAGGTCAATCAGATTTTTATAGCCTAAAAAAGAGTCACGCGTTTAACGTGACTCTTTGTGTCTCAAATAGGGCTGGAACGCTTACAGATCTGCTTCGATAGCAGAGACAAGCTCTTCACTTTCAGGTGCTACATCAGGAGAGAAGCGAATCACTTTGCCTTCTTTGGTGATAAGGAATTTTTCAAAGTTCCAAACCACTTCAGGGGCTTTTGTTGCTTCAATTTTATGGCCTGCCAACATGTTAACCATAGCGTCGCGATTTGGCGTAACGGGTGCCGCTTCGATCAAACCTTTGTACAAAGGGTGTTTGTTTTCGCCAGTAACGGTGATTTTACTGAACATTGGGAAGGTCACGTCATAGGTTAGACTGCAGAACTGCTGAATTTCTTCATCAGTACCTGGCTCTTGCCCAGCAAAGTCGTTTGCAGGGAAGCCTAAAATTTCTAAACCTTGACCATGGTATTTTTTGTACAAAGCTTCAAGACCTTCGTACTGTGGCGTTAAACCACATTTAGACGCAACGTTAACAACCAAAACGGTTTTGCCTTGAAACGCAGACAGGTCAGTGCTGTTACCTTGGATATTGTTAACAGATAAATCTAATACGTGACTCATAGAAACCTCTCATAAATGATAAAAGCAATGTTAAAAATCCGTTCAAGCATAGCCTTTAATGCTTCGGTAAAATGCGAAGCAATTGCATAAATTTGTATTATGGCTGCATTGTATTTTGTAAAGGGCCGCCTTGATCCAATAGCAGTTCACGCAATTTGCAGAACACTTCTGAAGATTGACGCACGCCATCGTGTTCGTAGCTATTGGTAATCCACACCTGAGTATTAGCGACTTGCTTCGCTGTTTTCAGTGACAGCTCTCGAGGAACATACATGTCGTTGTGATAAACCGCAGCGACAACGGGCACTTTGTTGTTAGCGAGTTTGGCAAGATCATAAAGTGGCGCATAATCTTGATAATCCGCTAGAGCATTCGCCGCGTCAGAAAAAGGGCGCAACGATGCGATTTGCTCGAACATCCAAGGGTAAATCATTTCGCCTGTTAGCATCAAAGGCGAGTGTGACGCATCAAATTCACTAAACTGATCTCGCAGCTGTTGGGCTGCCCAACTGGTGCTTTTGTTCGGTTGACCATAAATGCTTTCATGAATGACAGCAAAAAGCGGGCCTTCATGGTAGCTGGTGATGTTCATCACTTGTTCTAAAAAGACATCGCTTAGGCGGCTTTTATCACTGCCAGCAAAGGCTTCATCAATTAACCAATGGACTTGATCGATGCCCGGCCCCATGCCCAGTAGAATGCCAATGCTTTGGAATCGTTCTAGAGTAAGGGGATCGCCATCGGGTAATAGCACTTTGTCGTTGCTTAAGCACTCGGCAATTCTTGCCATGGTTTTTGCGTCTTCTGGGTAGCGGGCATAATAGTCTTGGTTTTTCTCAATCACGCGCTGATAGGTAAGCTGATAAACCTCTTGTGCCGACTCTTCTAGTCCCGCTAAACCGCCTGTCACATAACACGCCGCCAAACCTTCTGGCGCTTGGGATAAATAAGTTAAAGTGATAAAGCCGCCATAGCTTTGTCCTAGTGTCTCAAATAAACGACCGCCATATATCGTCTTACGTAAGTGTTCGCAGTCCGCAACAATGCTGTCGGCACGGAATTTAAGCAGGTAGTCTCGGCCTTCCTCGGCAGACAATTTACGAATCAGGTTGGTATCAATTCGGCTGCTGCGGCCTGTGCCACGTTGATCTATCAGTATAATTCGATGGGTTTTCAGCGCTTCCGCCATCCAAGATGGGGAACCAGGCATTGGACGAGGGGATTTGCCGCCAGGGCCGCCTTGTAAAAATAGCAATAAAGGCAACTCTTCATCGGAGCGGTTTATATCAACCACTTCGCGAGCAAACAGCGTAATCGTTTGGTTGTTTTCAGGGCTTTTGCTAAAGCCAGCCCAATCTAAAGGTACGTCCAACTCGTATTCGGTAATCAGCATGCCTTTCATCTTGTACTGTTTCTGTACTGGGTTCATTCTTACCTCGTTGTTCTGTATAACGATTTGACGGTTTGTATTGTTGGCTACTTTACACTTATGAGAGCGCTAGCTCGAATGTTTTCATTCCTTAGGTTGGTTGAATGCGTACTTGGATGACATGGTCGGGTTATAGAGATTTCCCTTAGTAAATTTGGGTAATGAAATGCTCAGAAGCTTTTTTTGATAGGTTGCTGCCTGCCAGTAAAGAGGAAAGCCCTAGGTTAATAGAGTGAATTTGATCTGAGCTTAACTCGTCTTCAATCTGGAATTCCGTGCAAAGCCAATCTTTATCGTCATGGTCTTTTACGATACGGCGTGAAATCTTGTAATGCTCGATGCGTTGAGCAAGAAAATAATTGCTGACAAGTGTGAAATATTGTTCGGTTTCTTCTGGGCTAATGCCATGGCTGACAAGATATTCCTGTAATGCGGTTTCTTGAGGGCGGTGAGATTTTAAATACGTTTCCATCAGTTTCGCGTCTTTCGAAAACGCTCCCATGCCTTTATACAGGTTGCTTAATAAAACAATCACGCTCATGGCGGCTGGTGTGGATGCTAGGTAATCTTCGAGCACTTGAACCGCCATTTTTGGAAAGCCCAGACAGTTAAGGTGAGAGGCGTAGTTAGAGTAAATGGTTGAATTATCTAAATAATTCAGTGTTTCGAAAAACGCCTTGCTGACTTCTTTTTGGTTGCCCAGAGCGACTTGTAAATACATCATTGCAACGTGGCTGTATCCCTTAGACAGCTCGCTTAGATGACTGATTTTTACTCGAATGTCTCGTTCAACGCTGGCTTTTTCGAACTCAGTTAACGCACTAAATGGTCCCATTTGATAATAAAATTTCTCACATTGAGTCATTACATCGTTCATGAGGTTGTTTGTTGAAAGCTCGGGTTGCGTCATCGTTTTCCTACGTTCTCTATCATTTAGCCAATTCACCATGATTTGATCCTAGCAAATATGATGAAAGAACGACTATAGCTAAGGACAAAAAGGCCTAGCTCAAAGGGATTTGGCGGCAGCAACCGACAGAAATAGCACAAAATCGCCCGTAGACGCGCTCCCAAGGCTTGTAATTAATATTTTTAGCACCTATCTATTAGTTTATGCATAATGATTGAGATATGGTTATAGCAGACACCGTTTTTATATTAGATTAATTACAAGACAAAACTTCGGAGCGGCTTTACATGAAAAAACTTGATTTCTATCCAACGACCAACATCGACGAATTGGCTTGGCCTGAAGAAAATTACGACCTTACCATCGACTCGCCTGCATTAGCTTTCTTTACGGATTTTAAAAACATCAAACCTTTGGTTATTGAGTCCACAGCATCTGTGTTGAGAGTGAAAGAGCTCATGCAAAAAGAGCACGTAAGATTGAAGCTTGTGGTTGATGAGAAAAAACATTTTATTGGTGTTGTTAGCTCTGATGATTTGATCGAACGAAAGATTGTTCAGAAAGTATCGGAAGGTTTGGAGCGTAATGAAATTGTCGTCGCTGAACTCATGACAGCGAAAAAACATTTAAAAGCATTGGATTGGAAGGATATTTCTAAGGCTAGCATTTCTGATGTGATTAACGCTCTTAAAGATAACGGTGAGCGTCACTGTCTTGTAATTGATCATGAAAATCACAAGATTCGAGGCATTTTCTCAGCCAGTGATATTTCTCGAAGACTGCGTCTAAATATAGATATTCAAGAAAAAACCAGTTTCTCTAAAGTATTTGTTGCTACGCTTTAATCTTCAAACACGACTTGTTCGTGTGACTCTTCTATCGCCCCCTATTGCTTTTTTTCACAGTCAATAAGGGGCTATTTGCCTTCTTCCAGTAACCGAATGCTTCATGTGATCACTCCGAGCAGATATCAATAATTTGGCTTCTAAGCCACTGATGCGCTTGGGAGTGATGAGTGAGTTTGTTCCAGTAAAGACTGAGTTCAAAACTACTTTCAAATGGGCAATTTTTGATAATCATCGGACCTCCAATAATACGGGCAAGCCGTTCAGGTAGGGTGACAATTAGCTCCTTGCCAGCCATTCTTGAAATAAAATTGGAAACACTCGGAAGGCGCAGTGCTATGGTGAGATTCACGCCTTGTAGTTCCGACATGCTCAGATAAAGCGGTTTCCAACCGCCTTCATAACTTATTTCTATGTGCTTCGCCGCGATGTATTCACTTAGTGTCATGTCTTTATCAGCCAAATCGTGTTGCTGGGACATTAAGCAAACATAACGGTCTTTGTATAAAGGGCGTTTGTAGAGCGTCTCATAATCGTGGGTAACGGGAGACAGTAATATGTCGCACAATCCCTGCTGAAGTTGTTTATGACCATTCATATTTGACTGGATAAAGTTCAAATGGATATTCGGTGCGAGCGTGCTTAACCGCTCAACTAAGGTAGGCATAAGCACTTGCAGTTCGTAGAGATTACAGGAAATCGTAATACTTAAATCGGCCTCGCTCGGCACAAAATCAGTGGGCTGAAACAGTTCGGTCATGCCTTTAAGTAGATTTTCTATGTTCGGCATAATTTGGTGACAGCGGCTGGTGGGAGCAACGCCTCTGCCGGAGCGAACAAAAAGCGGATCCCCAAATGCCAAACGCATCTGTTCGAGCGTATAGCTTACAGTGGGTTGGTTTTGCTGCAATGCCGTGGCCGCTGCGGTTATCGAGCCAAGCTCATATATCAGCTTTATTGTTTTTAGGTTTTTAAGGCTCAGGGAGCCGGAATCAAAATTTTCCATAATGCATATCAGATTTATCAGGTTATTTGATGATATGGCTTAGGTTATATTTTGGTCAACAATAAAAACAAAGGAAAATATTATGAGCCATAGAAACCTTTCTAGTGCTGAAATTGCACAATATCAAAAAGACGGTGTGGTATGCATACGCAATGCTGTAGATCCTAGTTGGATTGAAAAGCTGGCGGCTTTTGGTCAATACCAAATAGACAATCCAAGCCAGCTGGCGAACGACGCTAACCCCGGTCAGAAAACCGGTCGTATGTTTACCGACCGTTATCTATGGCGTTCGAATGACCTTGTGTATCGCTATGCAAAAGATTCCGGTTGTGCGCGTCTTGCTGCACAGGCAATGCAAAGCAAATCCAGCCGCTTTTATTTTGATCATCTTCTTATCAAAACCACACAATCAAACACCCCAACACCTTGGCACCAAGATGTGCCTTATTGGCCCTTTAGAGGTAAGCAAATTGCGTCTATTTGGTTGGCATTAACGCCAGTGACTCTTGAAGGCAGCGGCTTAGAATTTGTCAGAGGTTCGAATAATGACAATGTGTTTTATCTGCCGGAGGCATTCGGAACGTCTGACAAAAATGCCAATATCGGTTGGACAGGAAAAGGTGAGGGCGTTCCTTGTCCTGATATAGAAGCCGACCGCGACAGCTTCGACATCATCAGTTATGAACTTCAACCGGGTGATGCGTTGATTTTTTCGGCTTGGACGCTGCATGGTGCACCGGGTAACAAATCAGCCAGCCAAGACAGGTTGGCGTTTTCGACTCGCTGGTTAGGCGATGACGCCATTTGGGACCCAAGACCAGGTACAGACCCAAGCGTTAATGTCAGTGAAGTCCGAGTTCAACCGGGCCAGTACCCAAATGATAATGCCATCTTTCCTGAGTTCTATTACGAAGAATAAGAGGTGAATAGACAAAAGACGTCTTGAATTTCGGAATGTAAAACAACAATAAAAAAATGAGGAAAATCGAATGTCAAAAATTAAAACAACACTTTTGGGTTTGGCGCTAGGTTGTGTTGCGAGCAGTGCTGTTCTTGCTCAGAGCACAACAACACTCCGAGTGGCGACTTGGGCACCAAACAGTAATCCACAAAATGCGGTGGTTTGGCCGACATGGGCGAAATGGGTAGAAGAGGCAACAGAAGGGCGAGTAGATGTAGAAATCATCAACTACACCGGCCATCCCAAATCCATTTTTTCCGGTGTTGAAGATGGTATTTACGACGTGGGATTTAGTGTGAATGCCTATCTTTCAGGGCGCTTTTTACTGACCAGTATTGCCGAGATCCCTGGCGAAACGATTGATGCGGCTTCCGCTTCCAGTGCCCTTTGGCGTGTTCAGCAAGAGTACTTTAAACCTGCCAATGAATACGATGGCTTAACATTGCTGGGGATGTTTGTTCATGCACCGGGTCAGATGCAAACCACTTTTCCAGTTAACCGTTTAGAGGATTTAAAGGGTAAGAAAATCCGGCTTGGTGGCGGCATGGTCAATGAGCTTGCAAAACGCTTAGATGTGACACCTGTTATCGCTCCAGCCAGTAAGTCATATGAAATGCTGCAACAAGGCATTGTAGAAGGGACCTTTTTGCCAACGGGGGAGCAAAAATCGTATCGCTTAGCGGAAGTCACAAGTGATTTAACGCTGTTCCCGAATGGTCTTTATACCACTGTGTTTAGTATTGTGATGAATCCATATACTTTTGATCAGCTCAGTGAACAGGATCAAAAAGCGATTATGAGTGTATCTGGAGAGAAGCTTTCGCGTATGGCGGGTAAAGCTTGGCAAGAAGATGCAACCAAGGGAATTGCCTATGCGCAAGAAAACGGCGTAAACGTGGTTACTTTGGATAAAAATGATCCGCGTGTCATTGAGATGGGCAAATTGACGAAAGGCATTGATCAAGTTTGGTTAGATTCCGTAGCGGATCGACAGGTCGATGCAAAAGGCGCTTTGGCGGCTTTTCGTAAATACATAAAAGAATAAAGGTTTTGCATTTCGAGTTAGTCTCGTATGAGCTAACTCGAAATGTGTTTTTATGTGTTAACGTGACAAAATCCCGCCTAAGCAATCCAAATCTGCTGTACGTTAACAAACTCCCGTATGCCTTGCGGGCCAAGTTCACGTCCATAACCGGATTTACCAATCCCGCCTGATGGCAATCTTGGGTCACTCTTTACGATGCCATTGACGGCAATTTGACCTGATTCCAGTGTCTCAATCGCTCGATCTATAGTCACTTGATTATTGGTCCAGATGCTGGCACCTAAGCCATATTCGGTATCGTTTGCCAGATCCAGCGCTTGATCAATCGTATCAATCGGCGTCACGCTAAGTACTGGTCCAAAGGTCTCTTCTTCAAACACGGTCATGCCAGGTTTTACATCGACCAATAATGTCGGCGGATAGAAGAAACCTGAGCGAGAAGGTAAATCACCGCCTGTTAAACAGCGCGCACCGGCATCGATACTTGCCGATACTTGGCGGTGCAGTTGATCCCGTAAATCTTCTCTCGCCAATGGCCCTAGATTATTACTTTCGTCTCTTGGATCGCCACACTTGAGGTTGCTAAAGCGCTCTCTTAGGCCTTCGCAAACTTCGTTATAAATCGATTTTTCGACAAACAGGCGTTTTACGGCGATACAAGATTGCCCCGCATTAATCATGCGCGAGAGAGTTATAATATCGAGTGCTTTTTCCAACTCCGCATCGGCCATCAGAATGCAAGGATCGGAACCCCCCAGTTCTAATACGGCGGGCTTTAATCCCGCAGCGGCTTGCGATGCAATAAATTGTCCCGCCTTGCTAGAGCCTGTGAAAGAGACGGCTTTAACTCTTGGGTGATCGATCATTTTGCTCGCCACCGGATTTGTAACCGCTAAGTTAGCAACTACATTGTCTGGTACGCCCGCTTGATAAAAGCATTCAACCAATTTATTCGCCGTGGCAGGCACATTAGGGTCAGCCTTCAGAACGCAAGTATTCCCCGCCATTAAAGCCGGTGCGAGGAAGCGCAATGCCAACCAAACAGGGGCGTTCCAAGGCAAGATGCCGAGAACCGTGCCAAGAGGAAGGTATTGCACATAACTGTGGCTCGCGTCCGATTCTAAGGTTTCCGGTGTCAGAAATGCTTCACCGTTATCCGCGTAATATTCCGCGCACCAAGCGCTTTTCTCGACTTCGGCAATGCCTTCTTTAACGGGTTTGCCCATCTCTAGCGCCATTAGATCGGCCAGCTCTTGTTTGTTGTCTCTAAGTGTCAGCGCAACGGCTTTTAGTATTGCTGCGCGTTTTTGAAAGCTTTGGGATTTCCAATGGGCAAAACCATTTGCCACTTTATCGATAGCCGCATTTGCCTCATTAAGACTCAAGGCGGAGCAAGAGGGTAGAGCTTGCCCAGTTGTGGGGTTAATGCTTTCAAGCGTTGCGGTTTCTAGTTTGGCTGCTGTTAACATAATCACCTCCTAATTAGCTGGCCGCTTTCTCTGTTTGCTTGGTGTTCGATTTGGATTTTTTGACTTCTTCTTTTGCTGGCAAGGTGCTGGACAGGTCAATCGCTTTCTTTTCCTGAGGCACTGCCACGCCGGAGTCGGATTTTACCGTAAAGTCACGATCCAAATTAAAGAAAGAGCGACAGCCATCCTCGGTGATTTCAATCGTGTCCGAAATACCGCAGGTCTTATCGCCTTCAATCCCCCACATCCACGGGATCATATGGAAGGTCATGCCTGGCTTTAGTACCGCCGAATTGCCTTGTTTCATACTGATAATGTAGCCTTCATCCCAACTTGGTGGAAAAGCGATGCCGATGGAGTAACCGGAGCGAGTAATCAAGCTAGCGCCAACTTGGTTGTCCATGATGATGTTTCGCACCATATTATCCACGTCTGATACTGTCATTCCCGGTTGTACCACGCGATGAATTTCATTGAGAGCACGCTTCATAATTTCTTGGGATTGATACATGGCATCGGACAGTTCACCAAGAATCACAGTGCGCATCATGGCGGTGTGATAACGGCGATAACAACCGCCCACTTCTAGGAAGACATGTTCACCGGGTAGAATAGTGCGGCCTTCGAAGGTGGCGTGGCCTATCATGGTTCGTGGGCCAGATGTCACGTATGGCATGACTGCTGGCGTTTCACCGCCCTCACGAAACATCGCTGCCGCAATTTCTGCACCTATTTCGTTTTCCGTAATGCCAGGACGACAAATTTCAATACCGGCTTTCATGCCAGCCTCTGTCGCCAGTGCAGCACGGCGCATTACCATGATTTCTTCTTGAGATTTGCAGATTCGGCCTTCTTCAACGATACCGAAGCAATCCATCAATTTGGCGTTTTTCAAGGTGGTGTGAATGCAGTCTTGCTGGTAAGCAGGAAAGAAGTAGCTGTTGCGTTCATAACCAATACGCTTATCCGCCAAACCAAATTCCCGCAACGCATCTACTAGCATTTGGATGGCATCGCCTGTATCTGGATAAGGGCGAGTTTTTTCTATCCAAGTACGAGCAAACACGTTGGACTCTTCCAGTGCTCGAGTAATCATAAAAGGTTCTTGTTCAAGCGGAATGACTAACGCCTGAAAGAAGGAGTAACCAGTGGTTTGGTAATCCGTTAAATACGCAATGTTTTCTGGATCGGTGATCACTATCGCGTCCAAGCGGCGCTCGGCAATGCGACCACGCAGTTCACCCAAGCGACGTTGGTATTCAGCAAAGGTAAAGGTCATATCATCACGTTCAATCATGCGGCTTCCTCCATCACGAAACGTACAGCGTCTTTTAAAATATCCAAGCCTTCTATCAAATCTGCGTCAGGAATGGTCAAGGGTGGAATGATCTTCAATACTCGACCGCCGCTGCCGCAAGCGCCCAGCATCAAGCCGTGTTGGAAGCAGCGTTGTACGACTTTTGCCGCGACTTCACCGCTGCCCATGTCCAAGCCAAGAATAAGGCCTTTGCCGCGCAGTTCTTTGGCGCTGTTTTCGCTAACCAATGGCTGTAATGCGTCGCGCACGGTTTTAACTTTTTCTACGACTTCCGACATCAGTTTATCGTCTTCAAAGTAAGTGAGAGCGACCTCGCCCGCAACGAAGGATAGGTTCTGTCCACGGAAGGTACCTGTGTGTTCACCCGGTGACCAATGCTTATCCAAATCGGGATGTACTAAATTCATCGCCATTGGAGTGCCTGCACCGCCTATGCCTTTGGCTAGGGTGATGATGTCAGGGTTGATGCCCATATCATCAAAGCTAAAGTAAGATCCCGTACGACCGCAGCCTACTTGGATATCATCAACGATTAGCACGGAGCCAAATTCTTTGGCTAGTTTTTCCAGCTTCTGCATCCATTCTTTGCTGGCAACGTTGACGCCGCCTTCTGCTTGGATGGTTTCTACCATGAAGGCCGCTGGTGGCTTGATACCGCTAGAAGGATCGCGATACTGATCGGCCAATGCATCTAATGCGGCAAGTGAAGCAGCTTGATCGTGCTCTTGATCAAACAATTCGTGACTGACATGCAGCAAAGGCACACCTGAAGCCTGACGGAAATATTCGTTTGCTGTCGCCGCTAACGCGCCCAGAGTCATACCATGAAAACCTTGGCTAAAGGCGACGATGTTATGGCGGCCAGTGGCGTTACGCGCCAGCTTCATCGCGGCTTCAACAGCGTTGGTGCCTGTCGGCCCCATAAACTGAAGGCGATGAGGCATGTTTCTCGGTTTTAGAATCACATCGGTAAACTTCTGCATAAATCGCGCTTTAGCTTGGGTTTGCATATCCAAGCTGTGCAACACGCCATCTTTTTGCATGTAGTCAATCATGGCTTCTTTCATGTGTGGGTTGTTGTGACCAAAGTTAAGTACACCTGCGCCTGCGAAGAAATCTATGTATTCCTTACCGTTCTCGTCTGTTTGGCGCGAGTTCTTTGCCGTAACAAAAACCGTTGGGTATGTGCGAGCATAGGCTCGAATATTGGATTCTCGTTGTTCGAAAATAGTCATAACGCCTCCTAGAACTAGGTTTGGTTTTCTTCTGGTTTAATGATTTTTTCTTTGACTGTTATGTTGGTAGTGATTGATCGGTTAGGCCCGCAAGTTGGCAAAACCAACGGCAGACATCAGCAATCAATCGGTCATTGAAATCGTAATGTGGACTATGGCAAGACACGTTGTGGCCGTCGCCATCGTCGCTGCCAATCAGAGCAAACGCTCCGGGAATAGCTTGTAGGTAATAGCTAAAATCTTCCGATGCCATGATAGGCAAAGCTTGCCCATGATTAAGGGATTGTTCACCGTAAAGTGACTGCCAAAGCTCTCTCGCGTACGTCGCTTGGGCTTTATGATTAATGGTTGCCTGATAGCGCATGTCATGTTCGATCGTGCTTTTCACTCCGTAAGCTGCCGCTGTGTAGGTGGCGACTTCGGAGATCTGCTGATTGATCTTTTGTCGAGTCTCTTCATCGGGAACACGAATGCTACCGCTCAGCGTTGCTGTTTCTGGAATCACCGTTGGCGCGGTTCCGCCGTGAATTTGCGTGACACTGATCACCGCTGTGGCTTGCGGAGCAATACGTCGACTGACGATTTGTTGCAATGCCACGTTCACAGCGCTTGCTGCCAACAATGGATCTGCGCACAACTCTGGTTGGCTGGCGTGACCGCCACGGCCTTTGAATTCCATGCTAAACGTGCCATTGCCACACATCACAATATCGTCAGGGCAAGCGATTGTGCCGTAAGGCAGAGCAGGCCAGTTGTGCCAGCCGTAAATCTCACCAACATTATCCAATGCGCCGTCTTTAATCATTTCACGGGCACCGTGAAAGCCTTCTTCGGCTGGCTGAAAGATGAGTACCACGGGTTGAGGTAACTCTTTTTCAAACTGTTTCAACCAACGAGCCGTTGCCAGCAAGGTGGCTGTGTGCCCGTCGTGACCACAAGCGTGCATGCAGCCTTGGTTCACCGACTGCCATTCTTTGCCTGTTTGCTCGTTAATCGGTAAGGCATCCATATCGCCTCGCAAGGCAATCGCCGCGCCTTTGGCTTCTTTGTTGAGCCAAGCTACGGTTCCTGTGTCAGCACAAGCTCGCCATGGAATGTCTAATTCATCGAGTTGGCTGCGAACCAATGACGCAGTGTTTTTTTCTTGCCAACTAAGTTCTGGATGAGCGTGTAACTGCTTCCGCAATTTTTCAGCGAAGATGATATTGTCTTGCCATAATTTCTGCATGAACGTCTCCCTGAAAAGAACTCTTTTACTCTTAGATAATTTAAAAACTTCATACAGTAGTAATTAAATAACTTGTCACTTGCAAGGTCATAAAATAGAAAAACTGCCAAATAACAGTAGAGAAAGAAGTAAAATTGAGGGAAAACAACCAAAAAAAATGCTCAAAACAAATAGATAGAAGAAAGTGTAAAAAATATTAAAAAAGTCATAAATTCACATTTCTATCAAGAAAATAAGCGTGTTTTTGTGCTCTAAAAATGCACGCAAACGCCCTAAAAACAGGCGTTTAGAGAAGAAAATATAAATAGCAAATAGATGTCATCTCTAAAGTTTAGATATGTAATGTTTTATCATTTTAAATATTACATATCTAACTATTAATGCTGTGGTGTTATTTCTTTATTGTTTTACTACGTTATAAAAGAAAAGGGTGGTGTTGAGTTAAATTGAAGGTGTGGTAAGTGATAAAAGCGATAATATAAAGAGGCTAAGGTGGAAGAGTTTTTAGATTAATCTCTTCGGGTGTAATCTAGAGTTCCTCGCTGCTTGTGGCGCTAATAATCATAGCCACGATTGCCATTCCCGCCTTCGCGTGAATGACGTATGCACCTCAGTGTTAATCCAATGAAGCACCGATTCCTCGTCCCTTGGGGTGGGGGGATTCGTTCTCTGCATTTTGTATTTCGATTAGCTCTAGCGAACAGTCGACTCATTGGCATGCCAAGTACCATCTTTGCAGTGAATGCCAATGGTAATTAGGGCTTCTCGTTTTTCATAAATGCCTTTCCAAACGAATCGATAGCAAGCGTCACGCTTACCATCGTGATAGCCCTTCAAAACACCAAAGTATTCGTAACCTATGTTCTTGCCATTTCTGGCTTGAATCTGCTTGATGTCCTTCTTAAAACGCTCAGGAGAGAAATCGACCAGATCTTGCTCTTCGTAATATTTAACAAACAAATCATAGTTGCTTGTGTCATCGGCTTTCAACATTTCCTTGAGGAACTTTTCTGCGATGGACCTTTCCGCTTTGAGTTCTGGCATAGTGATTTCCCTTTAAAGAGTGACTGATTTAAGTCGTTTGGTTTTAAGTATTGCGAGACAGGTTTAACGACTGAACGCGAGCCAATGCATTCCGAACAATTAACACATGAAAAGGAAGAATAGTTTTAAGATAAATTTTTCCACCCAGATTATGGGGATGAACCCAAGTCGATAAAAATACTCGACCATCTTTAGACATGACAGAGATTCTAAAGTCTAAATGTTTATCATTAAAACCAGCGATCAATTCTTGATTGCTTTCAGACTCAATAGGGAAGAAGCCTGTTTTGTTAGGGCCTTCTGATGTATCGCTTGATAAGCCAAATTTAGAAACAACAGAATTTCGTATACGTACTAGTAAACGAGCCCAGCTGGGGAAGTCAGTAATAATTTCAGCTGCTTCGCGAGGTGATAAATTGGATTGAACAGCGTAGCTGTCTATGAAATCCGATTTATTGATACGATCGGTAAGAAGGCTGTTGCTAGGAAGTTCCGTTTCGACGACTTTGGTCATTGTTAATCATCCTGTTGATTTTAGTCTTGGCTAACAGTTTATCTGTGTTTTTGTTTTATTCAAAAGGGCTTTTTACCCCCAATTCCAAACAGTCTCCTTCCATGGCTTTGGCGTCCTCTGGGTCATGTGTAACGAGCAGCGCGGGTATGTTGGCGTGGCGTATTTCGTTTAGTATAAAAGCGCGTACGTCGCGACGCAGGGCGGGGTCGAGTTTACTGAAGGGTTCGTCGAGCAGTAGGTAGTCGGGTTGGGAAAGTAGGGTGCGAAGCAGGGCGACGCGAGCTTGTTGTCCACCTGAGAGTTCTTTCGGTAGGGCATTGGCTTTGTCGGGTATGCCGAGTTTTTCTAAGGCGTGTTGCGCCATGTCGATTCGTGCAGATTTTTTGATATCGGCAGGGATGGCAAAGAGTAGGTTTTCTATGATGCTCATGTGAGGGAACAACAAGGGCATTTGTTGTAATAAGCCGACTTTTCGGTCTTGAGTGGCTTTTGTGTGCAGAGCTTCAGCGTTTAAAAAGGCTTCGCCAGTGGTAATTAAGTTAGGCGATAAAGAGCCGCTTAAAAAATGCAGAAGGCTGGATTTGCCAATACCGCTTGGCCCCATGATAGACAAGACTTGTCCGTTGGCGATCTCGAAGCTTAAATCTTTAATGAGTGCCTTGCCGTCCAATGACAAAGAAAACGCATTTACACTGAGCACTTGTTATTCCTTCTATTTTTTTTGCTAAATAAAGCGTCTAACGCCAAGCGCCATTTGGTCCAACGTGGTGGAATGAATTGCGCGAGCCAAAACACCATGATGGGAAAGAAAGCTTGTAGCATTGCCATGCTGCCAACTTGCTTTCTGTCGCCTGATGACGCTTGTGCAACGGCTTCTGTGGTTAATGTGCTGTAGCGGCCTTCACCAGCGATCAGTGTCGGTAAATACTGGGCGATACTGACGGAAAAACCAATCGCAAAGGCGGTGAATATAGCGGGTTTTAGCATGGCGATTTTCACTAAGACATAATTGCGCCAAGGACGATGATTGAGTCGATTGGCTTGCAGCAAGTATTCTTCTTCGTAGGCCAAGTAGGGGCCTTTTAGTGTTAAGTAAACATAAGGCAAAACGTACATCAAATGCAGAGCAATAATGGCGCACAAGTCGCCATTTAGGTTCAGATAAATCAGCAGCACGTGCAAACCAAACAGAAAGCCAATCTGTGGCAAAAGAATGGGCACGTAAATCAACCAATCGAACACATGCGGTTTGCTTAAGCTTGAACCTTTACTGCTGTGGCGCTTTGTTTCTAACATGACAAGGCTTATGACGCACGCCATGAGCGTGGCAATCAAGGCAATGGTCAGGGTGTTTACGGTAAGGTCCATTAGTAGCGGTGTCGCTCGTTCGATGTTGTCCCACGTCCATTGACTTGGCAAAGCATCAGGAAAGCGCCAGCGTCGAGTAAGCGACCAAATTGGTAGCAAAGCCAGAGCCACAAAAGCATTCAGCAAACATAGCAAGCCCAAAACAACCCCAACTCGAAGTAAGTTGTCTGTTAGGCCAGAGCGTTTACCATTGCTGCGTTCAGCTCGGCTTAGTTTGCTGAACGACAAATGCGCCATTTCCCAACCAGCCAAAACAACCACAATGACAAGCATCAGTGCTATCGCGCCAGCGCTGGCCATTAAACGCATGGATAAATCGGGATCATTGAACCAGCGTAGCAAGGTCACTGCCAACGTAGACGGTGTGTTGGGGCCAATTACCAAAGCCAAATCTACTACCGTCAAGCTAAAAGCAATCACAATGAAAATAGGCAAACGGATAATCGGATACAGTTGAGGAATTAACACCTTGCGCCATAAGGTGAAACGGCTGTAACCAAGGGCTTGGCCAACTTGTAAGCTTTCTCGTGCTTTGATGCTTTTCATGGTGGCGAGCATGACAAACAAGAGATAAGGCATTTCTTTGATAACAAGGGCGAGAATCAGTGAAACGCCATAGGGATCTTGTACGGTAATCCAATTGGGCGGGCGATCAAATCCCGTTAGCCAAGGGCTAAATAATCGCACCAACCAACCGGACGGACTCAATAAGAACAACAAGCCAATGGCAATCGCCGCATGAGGAATGGCGAGAATAGGCGAGAGCAAAGCTTCGACTTTACGGAAAAACGGACGTTGATAACCCCAAGCCAATAGTGATAGAGCGAACCAAAGGGCGAGTAACGGTGCAGCAATGCCCGTTATGAGAGTGAGTTTTACACTGGCGTAAAACTCACCTTGGGAAAATAGACTACGCCAAGGCGCTAAAGAAAAATTGTACTCCCCAAGGGGGGGAAATACGCAAACGCAGGAAGCAAAGTGCCGATCAAACCAATGAAAATCGGAAAGATCAGCAATAAGGTGATAATCCCAGTGATCCATTTAGCGTTTTTTGACGGCATCTTGCTTCTTAATATATTTTGGGGCTAATCCTAGCCACTAAAGTTTGTCATTCCCGCGAAGGCGGGAACCCAATGTTTTCGTCTACACAAGGTTATGTTCAACGACCTTTTTTCAACGACCATAAGAGATTGATTCCCGCCTTCGCGGGAACGACGATTAATATGATCGTTTGAACGTCATTTTAGATGACGGATTCATTCCATCGCGGGAATGACACCGTATCTTTAAACCTTATTGTGCGTAACGCTTACGCCACTCCGTTTCCAGCGCTTCTACCCAGCTACTGTGTGGCTCTGGTAACGTTTGACCCAGTTCTTCAATGCTCAAGGTCGCGATACCACGTGGTAAGGCGTCAAATTTAGCCTGTTCCGACGCTGGTAGTTTTGCGTAAGACAATACGCTCAAATCGCCCCAAATAGTTGGCGTTTGTTTTTTAATTTGCGCTTCTGGTGACAACATAAAGTTTGCCACGACCTGAGCGCCTGCTTTTGCACCGCTGTTATATGGGATCGCTAAAAAGTGCGTATTACCAATGGTGCCGTTTGTGAAAACGTAAGAGCGTACCGTGTCTGGCAAGTTGCCTTTGTCGATCTGAACTGATGCCGCGGAAATATCGAAACTTAATGCTACATCGATTTCTTGGTCATCGAGCAAGCGCATCATTTCTTGTGAGCTTGATGGAAAGGTTTGACCATTACGCCATGCAACCTTATGAAGCTGATCAAGATATGCCCACAACGGTGCGGTGATCTTGTCGAAATCCACACTGTCTGCTGGTTGAGATAGGGCTTTGCGATAAGGGGTTAATTCATATAAGGCTTGTTTCAAAAAGGTTGAACCAAGGAATTGCGGTGGTTCTGGGTAGGTGATTCTTCCCGGATTGGCTTTGGCGTAGGTGAGTAAATCGACAATGGACTTGGGCGGGTTACTCAAGGTTGCTGTGTCATGCATAAAGATGACTTGCGCCATCCCCCAAGGAGACTCCATCCCCTCGACCGGCGTGCCGAAGTCTTGGGTTAAACTTTGGCGTGCGTTTTCGTCTACATAATTGATGTAGTTTGGTAACGATTGGCTAAATGGACCAAATAACAGGTTGTTGTCTTTCATAGCGCGGAAATTTTCGCCATTGATCCAGATAAGGTCGATGGAACCATCGGTGTCTTTGCCAGCGGCTTTTTCCGCCAAGACGCGGTTTACGGCATCGGACGTGTCGGTCAGCTTCACCTGTTTTAACGTGACATCGTATTCTTCTTTTATACGATCCGCTGCCCATTGAATGTAATCGTTAATGTTGTCGGCACCACCCCAAGCGTTGAAGTATACAGTTTGGCCTTTGGCTTGTTGGAGTGTGTCTTGCCAGCTTTGTGGTGTGGAATTGGCAACGGCTGAAAAACTTGATAAGGCGAGGGCGGCTGCGATGGATGCCGAGACAAACGATTTTTTCATTCCTTTCTCCTGATGTTTTTGTTTTCAATTTACCCCCTCCCAGCCTCCCCCTTGCCTGGGGGAGGAGCTACGTACAATTTAGCCTCTTCCCTTATTTAGCTTGGGAGGAGTTAGTACATTTTGCCTCCTCTTATGTCTTTGAAGGAGAGGGGCTGGGTGGGTTGTCGGTATTAGACGCACTTAATACGTAATTTCTTACACTTTTATATTTAAGGAATTGTTTTTTATTAAGAATCGGATTTAGCGTACCATGTTGTTGGTTCAAATTGGATGAATGTTTTACAGCTTTTTCGAGGTGTTATGTCTTACCAAATTTACTCTCATGTTCTGCCAAGCGCGACGCCTGGTACTCAGCGTGTTTTAAAAGCTCACCATTTTGGTGAAGCCGGTGCGCGCCCTAAAGTCTATTTTCAGGCGGGATTGCATGCGGATGAATGGCCGGGTTTTTTGGTGCTTAACACCTTGCTGAGAAAACTGAAAAAAGCCGATGATGCGGGCTTGATTCAAGGGGAAATAGTCGTTGTGCCTGTCGCGAACCCGATTGGTTTGGCGCAGAACTTCCATGGTTATATTCCTGGTCGCTTTGCGTTTTCAGACGGTGGCGGCAATTTTAATCGTAACTGGCCGCAGTTAGGCGCGAAAGTAGAAAAACGCATCAAAGGTGATGTGACCGGCGACATTGAAAGCAATATAGATCTGGTTCGCCAAGCGATCCATGACGAATTAGCCTTGCTACCGGAAACTACGGAACTGCAAGGCATGAAGAAAACCTTGTTGGCTCTGTCTATGGACGCAGACGAAGTGCTCGATCTGCATTGTTCTGGTGAAGCCAGTATGCACGCTTATGTGGCGCAAGAATTTGAAAGTCACTTTAAGCCGTTGCTGGCGTTATTGGGTGCCAAAGTGGGCTTGTCCGAGTTGGAAACAGGTGCTGCCTCGTTTGATGAAACCAATGTTAGCGTGTGGCGGGATTTAAAAGCCCATTATGCTCATTTGATTCCTTGGGGAAGTCGCTCTTTAACGGTAGAATTGCGCGGCGAAAATGACATATCCAATGAGTTTGCCGAGCAAGACGCACAAGCCTTGTTTGATTACTTGGTGCTGCGAGAGGTGATCGCAGGAAAGGCGCCAGTGATCGACGACAGCGACGTGGAATATTATCCGCTGGATGCTATGGATTTAGTCAAAGCACCGTGTGCTGGCATTGTTTGCTATCACAAAGCCATTGGTGAAGAAGTGGAGTCCGGCGAGGTGATTGGCGAAGTGGTGAACTTGATGGACGACGATGTAGACACGTCTCGTTATCCTCTGATAGCACGCACCAATGGTGTCTTTTTTGCGCGAGTACAACGACGTTTGGTGGTGTGCGGTGAATCTATTGCCAAGATCGCCGGAAGAGAACACCTTGCGTTTCGTGAAATTGGCCACCTATTTGAAGACTAGCGTTTCGAAGATTAACAAGGCAATACTATTTTGACACAAGTTCAGCCCAATACTGAGGTGACCACCTCATTAACCGATGAGCAAACGCTTGTTGTAAATCATGATCTCGTCACCCCTGCGAAAGTCATCGCTGTGGCGGGGGCAGGGAAAACCACTACCTTAATTTCTCGTATTGAGCATTTATTGGCGCAGGGTGTGGATCCTTCTCACATCGGCGTGTTTATGTTTAATAAAAGCGCACAGGAGGAATTCTCCGAGCGTTTGAGTAAGCGCCTTATGGCAGCAGGGCATTTACGCTCTCCCAGCGTGATGACCTTTCATGCGTTTGGTATGAAGTTTTGTCGTCGCCTAGAACAGCAAGGTTGGTTGACGAGCGCCAAGTTAATTACTGATGATTTTAGTTTGGTAAAAATGTTGCGCGAGGCGTTACAACGTCTGGTTCGCAATGGCGAGAAAATCGCTATGCTAGACGAGAAAGACTGGCTTGAAGACGTGCTGTTGTTTGTCGATCAAGTGAAAGCGTCTGATCAACCTGCGCAGATCGTTTTTGAAGCCTTGGGTTGGTCAAGTGAACGCAAATTTTTCCCTGCGTTATACGATGAATTGGAAAAGCTACGCAAACGTAACAACATCCGTTTTTTTGCGGATTTGCTCAGTGATCCTTATGAATTAATCAGTCAGTTAGACGAAGCGGAACGCGTTAGAGTGCGTGGCTTGGTGCCAGATTTCCGTTACTTATTAATTGACGAGTTCCAAGATATTAATCCTTGCCAATACGAGCTGCTAAAGCAGCTTTATCCTGCGCCTTGTCAGTGGATGATTGTCGGTGACGTGCAGCAATGTATTTATGAATGGCGCGGCGCCAGCCCAGAGATTATGGCAAGCCAGTTTGACCAAGACTTTGCCAATGTGGCGACGTATCCATTAAGTACGAGCTTTCGTTTTGGCCATGCCGTCGGTTTAATGGCATCGAGTGTGATCAGTGAAAATGATCCTGACGCCTTGGTCATTGGCGCTGGCGAACGCACGCGAGTGTCTTTTGCTCGCGCTCCGAAAACGGGTAAGGCGTTGTTGGGAGAGCTGAAATCTTGGGTTGATGAAGGCCGCGCATTGAGCGATAGTGCGGTGCTGGTGCGCTTGTACAGCGACATGGTGCCCGTGCAATTAGCCCTGATGCACAAAGGCGTGCCGTATCAATTGCACGGTGATTCGCCGTTATTGGAAAACCGCCAGATTCGTATGTTGATGGCGTATCTCGCCGTTATTGCTGGTGGTTTGGAAAGCCCAAGTACCTTTTTTCATCCTGATGACATTGAATATTTGCTTACGACGCCCAGCTTGGGTGGTTCGTTAGCGCAACGCAAAACCTTGATCCAGCAAGCGAAACAGTCGCCACATTTATTGCCGCAAATTATCGAGTCTGTGGCTGATGCGACGGATGGTTGGCGAGCCAAGAAACTCTATGAGCGTGCCGATTGGTTGCGCAGCTTAGGCATTTATCGCACCGATCCGGGGCAAGGCTTAGCGCATACTTTGGAGAAGTTGGGCATTTATCGCTACTTCGAAAGCACCAGCAGTAAAGATATTCAGACCCAAGAAAAGATAGCCACTTGCGATGCTTTCATGGCCTATGTGCGCGGTGTGGGCGGCGATGCTAAATCGATCCTAGAGCAACTTGCTACTTTGAATGAAAAGCAAACGGACGATGTGCATGGCGTGCATTTGATGACGATCCATAAATCGAAAGGCTTGGAGTTCGATCAGGTGTTACTGTCTGGCTTACAGGAAGGGCGTTTCCCGTATTATGATGAAGATTTGAGCGCCATAGACAAACAAGCCGCCAGTGATATGGCGTCGGAGCGACGCCTGTTTTATGTGGCTATTACGCGGGCGAAACAGAAATTAGTTTTGCTTGAGTCCCCAAGTGCCGACGAGCATAAGCGGATGAAGCAGGGCGATATTCCTCGGGCAGCATTGAAGAGCTTGTCCCTGTCGCGCTTTGTGTTCGAAGCGCAGCCTTATGCGGTGAGCCATATTTGCGATGCTTGGTATGTTGAAAATGTTGGCACGCCAATTGATACAGAAAAAGGTTCTGTGTTTCAGCGCTATTTGAATGCGGTTGATCCTTCTCCCTCTTTAACTTTCCGTCATCGTGTAGAAGGTAAGGGACTTTTGCAGCCTGGCGACAAAGTCCGCCATGATCAGTTCGGTCAAGGTGTTGTTGTCCGTCAGGAGCAAGACGCCAAGCAAATGATTTTCGTAGATTTTGGTGAAATGGGTCTGAAACGCTTTAATCCCAAGCACACACAACTGATAAAATTGTCTTCCAGAGCTTAAGGAATATGTAATGTCTATACCGTTAATTGATCTGTCGAAACTGATTCATGAAAGCGAGTCGGTTCGTCAGAGCGAAATTAAAGCCTTAGATAAGGCATGCCGCGAAATTGGCTTCTTCTACTTGACTAATACAGGTATTCCGAAAGAGCTGATGGCCGCACTTATGCGCGAGGCCAAGCGTTTTTTTAACCAACCACAAGAAGTCAAAAACGCCATAGATATTAAAAACAGTATTAATCACCGTGGTTACGGCAATATTGGTGAAGAGCAGCTTGATGAAGTGGGTCATTCGGACTGGAAAGAAACCTTTGATATGGCGTTGGATTTTCCTACAGATCATCCTTTGGCAGTTAAATATCCGACCGCCTATGGCCCAAATCAAAACCCAAGCGATCCTACGACGCTAGAAGTTCTGCAAGAATACTATGTAGAGGCGTTCCAAGTGGCGCAGAAGTTGTTGACCGCGATGGCACAGGCCTTGTCTTTGGATGACGATTTTTTCACCCAAGGTTTCAAAAATCACGTGACCGTTTTGCGTATGATTCATTATCCGCCACGCCCAGCCAATGACCATGACAATGGTGCGGGTGCACACACAGACTACGGTTGTGTCACCTTACTATTGCAAGATCAGGTAGGTGGTTTGCAAGTGAAAAACCGCAAAGGCGAGTGGGTCGATGCCACACCGATCGACAACGCTTTGGTGGTGAATATTGGCGATCTGATGCAACGCTGGACCAATGACGAATACGTTTCAACAGCGCACCGAGTGCGCGCTTCTTTGCCAGATGTGCATCGCTATTCGTTTCCATTCTTTGTGGAGCCAGACTACGAAACCAACGTTGAGTGCGTACCGAGCTGTGCGACTGCGGATAAACCTGCGAAATACGATTCGATTTTGAGTGGCGACTGGATTCAATCTCGTTTTGATGCGACGTACGCGTATCGTGAAAAAGAGCAAGCTTAAGCTGGGCGACAAGCCGCGAGAGCCTATTCTGAAAGAGAACTATGCTATTAAAAATGACCGCTAAGCGGTCATTTTTAATAAGCCTGACAAGGGTTGGATTTTGTAAACCTGATCTTGTATTTTGGCAATGTGTCCAGCGGGAACTTGCGTCCAGCTGTCGCCAGAGTGGTCGAGCGGTTCTGAACCAATAACAATGTGTGTGCCAAATTGTTTGTAGTACAAGCTCGGAGCTTGTTCATCACTGGAAAAACGAATGGCAGTGATTTCTACCCCATCTGAAAACACCGCGGTAAAGCGCAGCGGATCCTGTATGTTTTTTGCTTTCATCATGTCGAGAATTTGCGCCAAGGTTGTCTCAATCGCATGTTCTGGATTTGTTTCTAAGCCATTGGCGATCATTAACAAGAAGATAACCTCTGAATCGGTTGCCCCATGGCGATGATTATAAAGGTGTTCTGGAATCAAGCGATCTAACTGCCAGCGCAACGATTCGTAGCCGCCAATTTGTCCGTTGTGCATGAATAGCCAGTTTTTGTAACTAAACGGATGGCAGTTTGAGCGGTTGGTTTCTGTGCCAGTGGACGAGCGGACGTGCGCGAAGAAGAGCCCGCTTTTTATGTGTCGTGCTAAGCTTTTTAAATTGCTGTCACTCCAAGCTGGTAATACTTCATGATAAAGGCCAGGTTCCTCGCGTTCATCGTACCAGCCAAGACCAAAACCGTCTGCATTCACTGTCACTTCCGATTTTCTGGCGCTTAAGCTTTGATGAATTAAAGAATGCTCTTGTTTGAAAAGTAATGACTCAAGGTAAACCGCGTCACCTTGATACGCCATCCAACGACACATGGTTTTCTCCTAGGAATGAAAAGGGGAAGTGATTAACTTCCCCTGAAATCTTAATCTAAAAAGTATACTCCTGTAACACTATACTTTGAAATAACTGATCTTAGCGGAAAGCTGTGTTGCCAATGAGGCCAGCTGTTCTGCAGAGTTGCTTATCGAATGAATCGACTTGGTTGTACGTGACGTAATTTCGGTAATGTTCTCGACGTTGCGGCTGACTTCTGCGGTTACCGATGCTTGCTCTTCTGCGGTTGCTGAAATCCGATCGTTCATATCACGAATCTTGGACACGGATTGGTTGATATGACGCAGGGAATCTTCCTCGTGTTTTACTTGATTAACCGCATCCGTAGAGCGCTGATGGCTGGAGGTCATGGCTTTCACAGCAGAGCTGGTGCCACTTTGCAGTAGCGCGATCATTTTCTCGATTTCTTGCGTGGCGTTTTGCGTGTTTTGGGCAAGATGGCGTACTTCATCGGCTACCACAGCAAAACCTCGGCCTTGCTCGCCCGCTCGCGCAGCTTCAATTGCCGCGTTCAAGGCAAGTAGGTTGGTTTGTTCGGCAATGCCTAGGATAGTATTCAGAATGGTGCTGATTTCTTGAGTATTAGACTGTAGATCATTAATCGTATCGGCAGAACTGGCAATTTCGCTCGCCAGCTCCTGAATGCTGGCAATGGTTTTCGTGACTATCGCTGTGCCTTCATTGGCAGCGGTCTCGGCATTGTGAGCCGCTTGGCTTGCGTCTGTGGTGGATTCGGATACGTGAACCGCCGTGGATTGTATTTCTTGTATTGCCTGAGAAATGAAGTTGGTTTCTTCTTGCTGGCGATCCACCATTTCGGAAGATTCATCGGTGATTCGATTCAGATCATTAGCGGCATTTGTCAGCATAGAACTGGATTCCGCTACATCGTGCAGAATACTACTAAGCTGTATTACAAGCTTATCCATTGCTGTTTCTAACAGACCAATTTCATCCTTACGAGTTCTGGTCACTTGTGATTTGGCTAGATTCCCTGCTGCAATGTCTTCAGCCCGGCGAACGGCGCGAATAAGAGGGCGACAGATACCGTTAACGATAATAATGCTGACGACAATACCAACAGCAATAAGGATAGCGGCAAGTGCGCCACTGGTATAAATGGTTTGATCAAGTTTACTGCTTTGGGCTTGCGCAACGTTATCGCTGTAATTGTTAATCGCGGTAATGATTTCTTCCATTTGCGCATTAACGGTAATTAGACTTTCTTCGGCTTCTTTACGGAATTTATTGGCTTTTAGGGTGTTAAGTTTTTCCCACCAATTGTAGGTTTCTGTACTAGAGGCTAGGAAAACTTCTTGTTGTTCTTCGAGTGCTTTGATTTGTTCAAACAATCCCTCTAGCCCATCGTGCACAGGCAGAGTGGCAAGGATGCTTTTTACGTTTTCAATACTGGTGAGCAACTCGCCAGTATAGGTCTTAAATTTATTTGCGGATTCGGTAACTTGTTCTACGCCATAACCGCCAATCGATTTGGCGATAGATACCTGGAAAAAGCCTCGTTCGAACTCAACCGATTGCTGCAATAAAAGCTGACGGCTTTTTTCTAAGTTTTTAACGAGTTGGAGGCTTTGAGAGGAAAGGCTTTGTAATTCAGAAGAGACAGATTTACTGGTTAAAGCCGAGCTGATACTAATTCCTACAATAACCAGTGAAAACAACGCAATAAGCGATAATATCTTGGTGCGTACAGACAGTTTTAACATAGCGTATCCAATATTAAGAGTGGAAGAGAATGACATTTAGTCAGCAATAGTTGTGCCAATAAAATTACATTAACTTACAGAAATAACGTCTGCTTATAGCTTTCTATGTATTGGTACTTATTTTTCAGTTTTAAGTACTATTTTTGAAAGTGGAGCATCGTGGTGCAGATAGGGTTAGTTCTGTGTCATGTCTTAGCCCGTTTTTCTTGTCTGAAATGTGCAAGAAAAGCGGCCTGCTCTTAAGATAGCGTGAAAGGGGAGTAAAGGTACAGAGAAAATTGCAATTTATGCACCGCTTCAGTGCATAAATTGCCATGGAGGTTGGTCTATTGTGGAGCGGACTTTATAACCACTTCATTCCCTTCGACAGTAAAGAAGAAGCAGTCGCGACGATTTGTGTGGCAGGCTGGGCCTTTTTGATCTACTTGAATAAGTATCGCATCGCCATCGCAATCAAATGACATAGACACTAATGTTTGGCGGTGCCCCGAGCTTTCGCCTTTGCGCCAGTAAGTTTGGCGTGAACGAGACCAGTAACACACTTGCCCCGTTTCTAATGTTTCACGAATGGATTTATCATTCATGTAGGCAAGCATTAATACTTCGCCAGTATCGTGCTGCTGCGCAATGGCTGCGATCAAACCATGTTCGTCTGTTTTTAAATTGGCTAATACCGTGTCTAGCGATAACTTTTCGCCTTGAGCGAGGTTCTCGTACTCTTTTAAGCTCATACTCTTGCCTTTACTTTTTCTGAAATCGCGCCCTTGCCAATACCTTCAAAGCCGTGGGCTTCGATGTGTGTGCCTGGGTTTTCTTCTGCCAAGACATCAGCAATGTGTGCGGAAAGCGATTCAACTGTGGTATCGCAATCCAACATGTAAACCTGATTACTGTCTATTTTTAGCTCAAACAAACCTTGCTGGCTGGTATAACTGAAACAGTGATAGCTCACGTCGTTTTCGGTGACTTGGTTTATTAAGTCTTCTTGGGTGCCTAAATAGATGTCTTCCCAACGTGTTGCCCAATCGTGTTCCATTGCCGCATTACGTTCGCCATTGGCGTAAATTTCAACCGTAGAGCGATGACCGTGAGCAATACGTTGGCAGTTGCCAGCGTGTTTTTTCAAGCCATGGCTGTATTGATATTGCGCGCCAGAAATGTGTTCTGGTGAAAAACGCACGCTTACCGCTTCTAACTCAGCAGGAAGTAGGTTCAATATTTGTGCTTCAACCCACTTGGCAACGGCGTCTGGTGTGACTTCTGTCATGGGTAAAACGCAAATGGCCTGAGCTGGCGCATCGCATTGAAATGCGCGTTTGTCGCCAGCGGCTTCTTTACTGTGATCAAAATGAAAAGAAACACGATCACCAGCCAGTGACGTAAGAGTAGATCCGTTGTGCTCGGCAGGAATCGCCAGCATGTGATCTATATTGTCATCCAGCCATTTCTTGATTTGTTTTTTCACGATACTGAAATCACAAATCATGCTTTCATCGTTTAACTTGCCGGTCAGTACAATGTCGGTTTGCCAGCTTTCACCCAACAAGCCACGCTTGGCGTCAAAGTAGGAAAAATCCACGTGGGTTAGGTTTTTTACAAATAGCTTCAACTCGCTACTCCTATGATTCTTAATGGCGCGTATCTTACCGTAAATGTAACCCGCGTTATAGGCTGAGACTAAAAAGCGCAAGCACAGGAGCAAGTGTAGGAAAGGGCGCTTGATAAGCAAAAAGATTTAAGTATTTGAAAATACATAAGAAAGGCGGTTGATATTTCGTATTGGCTGCGTATAATTGCGCCCCAAGGTCAACAGGCCTCCTTTATGGTGTCTCTGCTGGTCCCCTCGCAACGATAAACCGTTAATCTGGTCAGGTCCGGAAGGAAGCAGCCACAGCGGTGGACTTGTGTGCCGAGGTGCGGCTGGTAGAGATGCCACCTTAATCTCCCCAACGTTCTACATTTTCCTTTTTTACTTCAATACTTACTTCATTCCTTAGCGTTTCTACAAAACTCTTTTGATGCATTATTACGCCTTTTGGTGCTGCCACACCGACTTGAAGCTACCTTACTCCTCACTGCTGAACCTAAACAACATCACTCGTAGGGCACGATAAGCGAAGCGCAATCTGCCGTGAAAGCGCAGCTTTCTTTTGTGGGGCCAAAGCATTTTTCATCTGATCTCAAAAGATTTGGCATCGCAAAGCAAGCCCAACAGTTACACAACAACAATAAAAACATGATCTTCGTGCCAACTATCCACCTAATGCCTACAGGCAAGCCAAGTTACGACCAACAAATCAGCGACCAAGTGATAGAAAGACTCAATACTGAATTTGCACTAGGAATGATGAGGAATATGGACGTGGCCAGAAGAGTCGATAAGAGCTTGGTGGATAAAAGTTGGCCATATGGAAGAGGGGGGGGACTGGCTATCAGATTGCTGAGTCGCCAGTTAATATATTATTTTATAAGCTTAATTTAGTTTATTAAATTAGCACTCGATAGTGTGTCGAGTAGTTTTTATTGATAATGTAGATTTGTGATTGTTTGAAAAAATAATACGCATTTTTTGTATTTTGGAACTTGATTTTGGGACTCTGGTGCAAATTATATAACATTCTTTAACATAGTCTTCAAAATAGGTCTTAGTCAGGTTTAATGTTGAATCAAGTTGGTTTATGGCTTTTTCAATCTTGCAACCTTTAAGTTCTATGAAAAAAGCTTTTTGAGGTTTATTATTCTCTATTGTAGTTACAATGTAATCGCATTTTTCGAATTTATCTCCTATTAAACATCCATCAACCTTTATTTTGTTTATAGTTTTGTTGTTGTTGTTTTTTATTATTAACTCAGATTTATTTTCGTGTATTTTTGTAATTTTGTTTTTGGAAGATGATGTGCATTTATTAAATTCCATTTTAATGTCCTTTTGAAAGGATGGTGTTTGTAACATCCTCAAAATGATCCGAAATTTCATCAAGCATTTCACTACCTATCAACCTATATTCATTATCTAATATTGATTCAAGAGTTCCGTTTTTAATAGTATAAGCAGAAATGTCTTCGAATCTTATAGGTATACCTGATTTATTGATTTCTGTAAATTCTTCGTTTTTTAAAGTTCCTGACTTCACCGCATCACCAGCAAGTATGAAGTTATTTAGAGCGGATAAAATATAGGGGCTATGAGAAGTTATAAAAAATCTAGATCCAATTTCATTATATAAAATTGACAAAATTGAAACTATTTTTCCTTGGGATGTAGGAAATAAATGCGCCTCTGGCTCTTCAATGAAAATCATACTCTCTCTATTTCTCAATAGGAGAGGCTGCATGCATAGTACCAAGAGCATTGGAAGTGACTCTTGTTGTCCTGATGATGCATTTGCTAAATTTATTCTATTATTTTTTAATCTTATCCAATCTTGTTCATCGTCATACTCATATTTTCCGTTTATTATTTCTTCAAAAGATTTAATTAAATTAAGTCTAGTGTTTTTGTGCTCTTCAAATAGTCTTTTGTTGTTATAAAATCTTTTTGATGTTTCATAAAGACCGCCAAATTCTTTAAGGAAAGGATCTATGTCAAGATTTGATGCAAGAAATGTAAAAATGTTCTTTTGGAGATTTGCAAAAAAAGATCGGCTAGCAGGGATGAAAATTGGATCATCAAAAAAATATGAAAAGTTTTCTGATCTTAATGGATCAAGTACTACATCAAAGAAGACAAATCTTTTATCTATAGTTGCTTTTTTAGGGTTTTCGCTTGTTTTGTATGCATCTAATTTTCTTGAAAGGATTTGCTTTTTTGAGCTAAAAAGCTTTGAAAGAGCATCTGAGTAGGTTATTTTTATATTTGTTTTTCCTCGACTTCCTTTTATTCCTTCTATACGAAAATTTAATTCATTAATTTGATAGTCAATTTTAAAATTAGTTCCTTCCCATGAATAGCGTGGGAAATTTGTCTCAAATTTTGCGACAATCGATTTATTTAGATCTGTCTTTGATTTATTCGAAGATATACCTTCTAAAAAAATCTTTGAAAGATTTTGAAAGAAGTATGTTAGTTTTGCTAAGATGCTTTTTCCATTTGCTTGAGGGCCAATTAATATGTTTATTTTTTTTATATCTAGTTTGGCAGTTTTAATTACTAGAAAGTTTTCGACTTCTAGTTTTTCCATTAAATTCAATTCCATTTTAATATTTCCTCTTAAATATGGCTTCTTGTAAAAAGACTGTTTTATACATATTTACTTTTTAAGTGATGATATGTGAGTTGTCATGATTTGTCAGCCACTAAATTTATGTGTTTTTTCGTAGAATTAGGGGGCAGATGAAAAATTGATTGTAAACGACGCAGCTAAACCCTTTTTTATAGCGGAAAGCATCGCTGTCGTACCCGCCACCGACATCATAGCCATGATCCAAACCATCTGAACTACCAACAACTCGCCAGAATCCAAACCAACTCCGCATGGGTCGATCAAACCATCGAATGCGTTAAAAGCGCTATGCCCGTCTTTGTTGTTTTTTCGAATGTATAAAGTCTAGATCAAAAGCACTTAAGTGAAATAACTGAAAAAACATGGATATTTTCAGATATTTCATTTATGTTTGGGGTTACTGAGGCTAGCTTTTAGTTTGCCTTGATAGTGTTAAGGGTGAGAGGTTACTCGAATGATGAAAACCAATTTAAATGTTGAGCCGGATACCAGTGCAATTATCAAAGCGCAGCAATACCTGAAGCAGCATCAAGCGGATCTTGATAAGTTAAAAATTGATGTGTTACTTAAAAATGGTCAAAAAGCTGAATTTGAATTGCCCAAATTGACGCTTGATGCGCTTGTTCAAGTATTAGGTCAATTGGCTAAGGATGGCGATGATCAGTTTTTTGAACAGCAGGTTGACTTGGAGAAAATGGTGAGTCCTGCTGTGGCGGCTAAGTTTCTTGGAATGTCACGACCAAAAGTAACAGGTTATATTTTGGCTGGGCAAATTCCATCTATGAAGGTAGGCACTCATCATCGTGTAAAAATGGCAGATGTCTTGTTATTTAAGGAGAAGCTTTCTAGTGCTAAGGGGTCAAGAGAAGAGACTCTTAGTTTAATTGCCAACTTTGAGCAAGAGTCAGATTCTATGTAAGGGGTTGTTATGGATGATAAAATTTTGCTGGATGCAAATACCCTATATTCACAACCATTGAGGATGATGCTTCTTAATTTGATGCAGTTAGATGGGTGTACTACTCAGTTTTTTTGGACTGATAAGATAGATGCAGAATGGTCTAATGCTTTAATTCGTAGGCATCCCGAAAGCAAAGACGTCATTATTAAGCAGGTAAATTCGATTAAGGCATCCTTTTTCGATCGCTATGTTTTAGGTTACGAGCCATTAATAAATTAGCTTGACCTTCCTGATCCAGATGATCGTCATGTTCTTGCTGCTGCAGTAAAAACGGGTTGTAATATTATTGCGACAGATAACATTAAAGACTTTCCGGCAAAATTATTGGCTGAGTATGGTATCAGAGCGATGACAAGAGACGAGTTGATGTGTTTCTTGTTCACTAAAGAAAAAGGTAGTGTCATGAAAGCGTTAGATAATTTTGCACGTGTACATAAAGACCCAGAGCTTACAGTTGAAGATTTGCTAATAAAGCTTGATCGTTCAGTACCAAGTTTTACACACTTAGTAAGAGTGTCCTGACTTCACAATCCTGTATAGCTTTAAAAATACACCTTCGGGTGGTTTTTTTGAATTTGGGGGCAGATGAAAAATTGATTATGAACTATGCAGACAAGCCCTTTTTCATAGCAGAAAGCATCGCTGTCGTACCCGCCACCGACATCACGGCCATGAGCCAAACCATCCGAAACTATCAACAACAACTCGCCAAAATCCAAACCAACTCCGCATGGTTCGATCAAACCATCGAACGCATCAAAAACGCCACAGGCCGACACTTCGGAGAGGGTGGTTGATAAATCAAGTTTACATGTATAAACTACAGATATTGACAGAGATGTCATATGGATGCAGCAGAGTGAGTCACATCACACATCCGGCTACCGTAAAAGGTCGAGGGCAACCCGGTAAAGGCTTTCTGAATATCGAGCATAGGCTCAAAGTTTGAATCAATGCTCGACGGAACCCGCTTTTAGGCGGGTTTTGTTATTTATGGGGTTTGGGAAGCGGCTTTCCTAATTTAAGATTCTTCGCAATGTTGAAAAAATTCACCTTATCCAGCTTGGGCATCACGTCTTCAGGGTAAGCACTGGTAATATGTATCCTCATTAACTTTTTCTCTCGGTAC
Organism: Marinomonas sp. FW-1; assembly: GCF_005222245.1. NCBI lineage: Bacteria > Pseudomonadati > Pseudomonadota > Gammaproteobacteria > Oceanospirillales > Oceanospirillaceae > Marinomonas > Marinomonas sp. FW-1. The sequence continues at coordinate 1,784,219 of NZ_CP025987.1, forward strand.
ATCTTAAAGGGCACGAAATAGATGATTTGCCCTTTTTCCTCTGTGTTGATGGTGACAGAGGCGTAGCTTCCATAACCTGCGTGTCCTATGCGGGTTTTCTTGTCTCCAAATGCATCAACAATTTGTCTCAAATACTTTTTTGATAATTCATATCGAACAAAGCAAAACGGCCTGCTTTCTTTTAGGGTGTGGTACATCAGATCTGCTTTTTCCGCTTCTGTTTGATGAGGATAGTCTTTTGCGAAGCAGTGGAACGAGTAGGAAACCATAAAAGTGTAGGTTTCTTTTTTCCCGTTTATGATATCGGAGTAAGTCGCTTCATGGGCGTCTAGGTGGCTAAGATCGTATACTTGGCCGTTTGCATCGGTAAACGGTCTCCACTTAGCTACCTCGTCTATCTTGCTCCGCATTCCTCGTCCCAATTTTTCAAGAGTAAAGCCGAGTAATATACCTTTGAACAGTTATGAATTCCATGTTGACGAAACAGAGCTGTATTAGATCCCGCCTCATTTCTGGTCGCAAAAGCCGGAAAGCCAGCCTCTTACAAAATTTCACTTGGCGATTGATGCTACTTAAAACTATACTGTATATCCATACAGTATTTTGGTGTTTTATTATGCGTGTGACTTATCTTGGTGTGTCTGAGTCGGCGGCGTTTATCGCGGCCAATAGCGTGCGGATTCCTTTGTATGTGGACTCTGTGTCGGCGGGGTTTCCTTCGCCTGCTCAGGATTTTGTTGAAAAATCGTTGGATTTAAATGAGTTGTGCGTGAGCCATCCGCACGCGACGTTTTTTGTTCGTGCTCAGGGGGATTCGATGATAGAGGCGGGGATTCATTCTGGCGATGTCTTGGTGGTGGATCGTTCATTGACGGCGCGTCATGGGGATATTGTGATTGCCTGTATTCATGGGGAAATGACGGTGAAGACGTTGGAGCTTAAGCCCAATGTGTTACTTCGCCCGAAGAATAAAGCCTATAAAGCCATTCATATCACAGAGGAATCTGAATTAGAGATTTTTGGTGTGGTCACGGGCGTGGTTCGTAAGTACGAGCGTCATTAAATGCGAACTGTCTTTGCCTTGGTTGATTGCAACAACTTTTACGCCAGCTGTGAAAAGTTGTTTCGCCCTGATTTAAAGCATGCGCCTGTTGCGGTGTTGTCGAATAACGATGGCTGTATTGTCGCGCGTTCCAAAGAGGTAAAGGCGCTGGGTATCAAGATGGGCGTGCCGATGTTTCAGGTGCAGGATGAGATAAGAAAACACGGCATTGTGTGCTTTTCATCCAACTATGCTTTGTATGCGGATATGTCGAATCGGGTGATGACGATCTTGGAGGAAGAGGCACCACGCCTGGAAGTGTATTCCATCGATGAAGCTTTCATGGATTTAACAGGTGTTGATCACGTGACGGATTTGCTGGCATTTGGCAAGCATGTAAAAGCCAAGGTCGATCAATGGACGGGCATTACTGTTGGTATTGGTATCGCGCCAACTAAGACGTTAGCGAAGTTGGCAAACCATGCTGCGAAGAAATACCCAGCAACGGGGTCGGTGGTGGATCTGATGGACGCCAACAGACAAAAGCGTTTGTTGGCGTTGTTGGATGTGGGTGACGTTTGGGGTGTTGGTCGTCGCACCACGGCGAAGCTAAAGGCGAGAGGAATTCATACCGCGTTGGATCTTGCTAATGCTGATCCGAAATCCATTCGTAGCGAATTTTCTGTGGTGTTGGAGCGAACCATTCGAGAATTGAATGGCGTGTCGTGCTTGGATTTAGAGCTGGTTAGGCCGACAAAGCAGCAGATTATTTGCAGTCGCTCTTTTGGTCATAAGGTGACGGATAAGCAAGAGCTTCGGGAAGCCATATCCAAGTACACAACGCGTGCTGCCGAGAAATTGCGTGGGGAAAAACGCCTTTGTCGTTTAGTCAGTGTGTTTATTCGCACCAGCCCGTTTATTCCAAACGAACCTCAGTATTCGAAAACGCTTTCTGCTGAACTTCCTAATCCAACCGATGACACGCGAGATTTATTAGAAGTCGCTGGCGTGCTGTTTTCGCGACTCTGGCGTGATGGTTTTCGCTATATGAAAGCAGGCGTAATGCTTACCGACTTTTACGAGCACGATGCTTTTCAGCAAGATTTATTCCGAGCGGACAGCACGAAAAGCAACTCAAAAGCACTCATGAATGTGGTAGATAAAATTAACCACAGCGGCCTCGGCAATGTTTTTTTCGCCTCGCAAGGTGTGTCGCCTCAGTGGGCGATGAAACGAGAGCACCTGTCACCAAGGTATACGACTAAATGGGATGAACTGCCCAAGGTTTGGTGAGTAGTAAAGATATATGCAATAAAACCGCCAAGGAGGCGGTTTTATTGCTTTAGAGCTTAAACTGGTTAATTAGTCTTTGCTGACAAACTTCATGGAGATGGAGTTGACGCAGTGGCGAATGTTCTTTTCGGTGAGCCTTTCGCCTTCAAATACATGGCCTAGGTGTCCGTCGCAGTTGGCGCAGACGATTTCGATACGACGGCCGTCGGCATCGGGTACGCGTTTTACGGCGTTTGGTATTTCATCGTCAAAGCTCGGCCAGCCGCAGTGTGATAGGAACTTATGTTCTGACGTGTATAGAGGCGCGTCGCATTGGCGGCAGACATATAATCCGTTTGTCATTGTGTCGGTATATTCGCCAGTAAATGGGCGTTCTGTGCCTTTATCAAGGATGACACTGGCTTCTACAGGCGTAAGCTTGTTGTATGGTTTACTCATAAGACTTGTTCTCCTGTCGCTATGGGCGTTGTTAGCATAAATTATGTCATGCCTTATCGTTGTAGAGTAAGACAATAAATTGCACATCAAGTTCGTGAGTGTAAAAGGATTGTTGTTCTGTCGATTCAATGTTGGCGAGATATCGAGTAATTGCATTGATTTCATTGGGTTTGGCTGGTTACACTGGATAAACATCATTTATAGATTTTTAAAGGGGTTGCTTATGAGCCAGACATTTGAGTCGATATTTAAAGACAATGTTAAGCGTATGCATTACCAAGTCGATGGGCTGAGTTCAGATAAAAGTCACATTCAGGTGATTATTTGGCCTACATTTTCTGGTTTGACGGACTTTGAAAAAGGTGTGGCAGATCGTATTGCGTCAATGGGATTTTCTGCAACCGCATTGGATTTGTACGGCATGGGGCAGAATCCAGTCGAAATGGATGAGAAAAAGGCGAAAATGGGGGCCTTGTTGGCTGAAGCGGACCCTTTGCATGGTTTGCAAAAGGAGCTAACTGAATCCGCTTGTGATGCTATTCACGGCAAAACCATTGTGCATGTTGGTTTTTGTTTAGGTGGTCGTTTGGCGTTGGAGGCCGGTTTGCATCTGGCGGACAGTGCTGGCGCGGCGAGTTTTCATGGCTTGATGAGTTTTTTCCGTGCTCAATCGGAAGAAAAGGCCAACACCAAAACGAAAATCATGGTGCTGAATGGTTATGAAGATCCTCTAGTTAATGAATCTGAAGCTCAAGAAGCGAAACGTTACTGGGCAGGTTTGGGGATGGATTTTCAGTACATAGATTTTGCTAGCACTATGCATTCGTTCATGTTGCCAAGTGCGGACAGTCCAGAGCATGGCAGCCAGTATAATCCATTGACCGCGCAGCGCGGTTATCAATATTTGGAACACTTTTTAGAAGAATTTGTTTAAGTAATACCGATTCAAGCAGACAGGGAAAACCCAGTCTGTGTCTGCTTGAATCGTCTCTTATCTCTTGTTATTCCTCTCGATCATGCTTTTCCTGTCTGGTTTGTGCTCTCGCTGTCAAAACGTATAAAAAATAATGATAAAACATTTTGAGAAAACGGCGCGTTTTTGCTTTTTGCAACGACTTTTCGCTCTCAAAATGTCGATCTTTTCATAAGTTCTTGGTAAAAAATAAGGAAAATTAACTTTGATATTATTGTCTTAATTATAGGACGATGAGTCCCATTTTTTGATATTGCCCTCTTTATTTTATCGCCTTATCCTTGCCCGATTCAGATCCCTTCAGGTTATTTCGAGAGTATAAAAGAGCAATGACAGAGATAGATAAGCATTCATTGAAAAAGAAAAACACGATTGTCTTACTGGTGATTAGTGTCGTGGTAGTTTGTGTTGGTATCTATATTTGGTGGTTAAAAATAGGACGGTTTTACGAAACAACAGAAGATGCTTATGTGTCCGGCAATATTGTAAATGTTATGTCTCAAGTGTCTGGCACCGTCACGGACATCATGGCTGATAATACTAGCTTGGTGAGCGAGTCTGATCAGTTAGTAAGAATAAATCCGGTCGATGCTCAGTTGGCCTTGCAGCAGGCCGAAGCGAGTCTTGCGAGTACCATACGGTCTGTGCGCAATAGTTTTGCTTCTTTGGAAGAGCAGGAGGCCAATGTCCGATTGGCTAAAATTTCATTGGATAAGGCACAACAAGATTATCAGCGCCGCGTGAATTTAAAGAAGAATAACTTAATTTCTAATGAAGATTTAAGCCATTATGAAAGCGCTTTAACGAGTGCGAAAGCGTCTTATAATCTTGCTTTAAAGTCATACGATACGAATAAAACGAAGGTCGATAATACAACGGTGCTGACGCATCCCGATGTGTTAAAAGCCGAATCTGTTTTAAAAGCGGCTTGGTTAACGCTGAATCGCACTTCGGTGCTTGCCCCTGCCAGCGGTTATGTTGCTCAACGTAGCGTGCAAGTGGGTCAGCATGTGGCACCAGGCACCACCTTGATGTCTGTTATTCCATTAAAAAATGTCTGGGTAACCGCGAATTTCAAAGAAACACAGCTTGGTCATATTCGCGCTGGGCAGCCCGTTACCTTAACGTCTGATATTTATGGTTCTAGTGTGACTTACCATGGCAAAGTAAAAGGGATAGAACCTGGAACAGGCAGTGCGTTCTCTTTGCTGCCCGCGTCTAACGCGACAGGCAACTGGATTAAGACGGTACAAAGGGTGCCAGTTCGTATAGTGATAAACCCAGATGAGCTGCAGGAGCATCCGCTTCGCCCTGGTTTGTCTATGAGCGTAAACGTGGACACTCATAACGCAGGTGCACCAGTATTAACGTCGCTCGCTGACGTTCAGAGTCCTTGGCGCACTCGTGTGTTTGATCACAATGATGAAGGCGTCAATGTGATTATTCAAAAGATCATTAAAGAAAGTTTGTAAGTGATGATCAGTAAAATTAGTCGTCACAAATATGTGCCAGCGCCATCCCATGAATGGCTAATGCTGGCGACCATATTCTTGCTCATGCTGCTGAACTTTTTGCAGACGGGGATGATTGTGTTTGCCGCTGCGCCTTTGATGGGGGAGTTGGGTGTTTCTCCACAAGAATACAGTTTGGCAACTGCGTCGTATGCTTGTGTCGCTGTGGTCACCATTTCGAAGCAGCGTTGGTTGGTTGAGCGAGTGGGGTGGAAGTACTACATATTAGGTTCTTTGTTGGTCTTCTTTATAGGTTGTGTGGTTGGGTTTTACTGCCGAAGCTTTGATGGCTTTTTGATTGGCTATGTGATTATGGGCTTTGGTGGTGCGGCTTTCATGACAGGGGCTAGGGTCATTATTAATTTATTTCCCCCTAGCTTGATTCGCTTAACGGGGATTAAGGCGTACGCTTATGGATTGACCATAGGTTCTGCTCTTGCGCCTTTTTTGGCGGCGCATTTATTTATGTCCAGTTCTTGGCATTATTTATTTGTCATTTTGATGGTGGTGAGTTTGCTGAGTGCGGTTACCGCGTCTTTTTGTTTGCCTGGTATACCTGCGAAAGAAGATATTCGTAGCCAAAGCCACCCCTATATCTTAATGGCCTTAGCCGCGGGCTCTTTTTTCATGTTGTATGGCTTTCAACACGGTAATTACGCTTTTTTTAGCAACAGTGTGCTGGTGGGCGTCTTTCTATTGTTGGGTTTGAGTAGCCTGTATTATTTTTTACGCAGTATGGTTCGTCACCATGAAAATCGACCGTTACTGTCGATGAAGTCGCTGTTTGATAGCAAGCTGTACCGGAATGGCGTGACTGTGTTTTTTGTGTGTTATTTGATAATGGGATCAAACAGTTACTTGATACCACAGATTATGCAGAAAGGGCTTGGGTATGGTTGGAGTACGATTGGCAATTGGTATGCTCTTGGCCAGGTAGCGGGTGTGATTGGTTTGTACGTTAGTATGCTGATTATGCCGAAGCGGCCACACGGCAAAAAATTCTATGTGACTGGCTTTTTGTGTTTGATGGCGTATGGCTTTTTTATGATGAGGTTAACGCCAACAACCAACTTACAGACTTATGTCGCGCCTGCGTTATTTCTTTTTGTGTTTTTTACGGTGTGTGTGCAAGGCACCGTGGCAGCGAAAGCGTTTACCGAGCTTCAGCATGATGAAACAGTCTTTTCTCACGCCCAACAAGTAAAAAACATGGTGTCACAATTGAGTGTGGCGTTAGGGATCACTTTAGGAAGTATTGGTCTGCAATGGCGTACAACAGTTCATTATGATGTTTTAAACCAGCATGTTGCGTCAAACGATCCTGTCTTTATAAGAGTGCTGAGCCAGATTAGTAGTGTGTACAGCACTCACATGAGTGGCGATTTAGCCAGTAAGGCCGGCTTTGCATGGATTGCCAATGAAGTACAAAAAAACGCTGTGGTATTAGCAGGGATTGATTATTTCTCTTTGTTATTTGTTGTAGGTATTGTTGGTGTGATTGTTATGGGGTGTCAAAAACGCCTAAACTAGAGCGATGTAACGCTTACTTATTGGCTCTCTAAGGGTAATTAGTCGATTTATGGATTTTAACGATATTTATTATTTTTACCTGACTGCTGAACATGGCGGTTACACTGCTGCTGAGCGAGTGTCAGGTATTACAAAATCGCTTTTAAGTCGCCGAGTTGCGCAGCTAGAAGACAAGCTGGGTATCCAATTGATTCAGCGAAATAGTCGGCGTTTTTCTCTCACAGACGCTGGCCGACAATTATATGAAGGCGCCATTAATATGGTGGCAGAGGGGCAGTCTGCTTACGAATCTGTGGCGTTATTGCAGTCGGTTCCTTCGGGTGTGGTGCGGGTGAGCTGTCCGGTTTTATTGGCTCAGCACCATTTTTCGGTGTTTTTACCTGAGTTTATGAAGCAGTATCCCAAGGTTTCAGTGTATTTGGATGTAACGGATAGAGACGTTCAGGTATTGGAAGAACGCATTGATATCGCGCTACGAACAAGGGGAGCCATCGTAAATGGGGCGGGTATGGTGGCGAAGAAATTGGGCACCAGTAGAATGATTTTGGTAGCCAGTCCGCAGTTCATCGAAGAATTTGGTATGCCGACTCATCCAGATCAGCTTGCTAAAATGCCCACATTGACAGAAGTCTTTGGTAAACAGGAGTCTGTCCATCAGTGGGAATTGCTCGGACCGAACAGCAGTATTTGTTTAGTACAGCATCATCCAAGGTTGGTGTGTCTGAATCGTGGGTTGTTGCTTAGTTCGGCTGTGCAGGGTGTTGGTGTCGGACTGATGCCGGAAATTGTGGCGAGTGAAGACTTGGCAGCGGGAAATCTAGTGCGCGTATTGCCTGATTGGACAACCAAGGTCAGTATCGTACAGGCGGTCTATTCTAATAGGAAAACCATGACGCCAGCATTAAGGGTGTTTTTAGAAAGTCTTATGCAATATTTTGCGGAAGTGGTGAGCCCTAATCCGTTTGATTAGCTTACATTTTATTTTTCTCTTGCAGATGAAAAAATAGCCCTTACAAGGGCTATTTTTTTACTCTTTGTTCTTATCGTTTTTTCTTATCGTTCTGGCACAGGGCGGTTAACCAAGGCTTCACCGCGACTGTTAAATAAGTAGCAGTCTTCTTTTTTGATGCCGACGGTGACGCTTTCGCCGTTGCGAGTTAAGTTGGCGCCACTCACTTCTATGGTTAATTTATTGCCTTCAAATTGGCCGTAAAGATAGGTTAGGCCACCGAGGTGTTCCGCTACGTCGATATCAAGGCTAAGTGTTAGGTCAGCGTCTTGGGTGTTTTCTTTAACATGCTCTGGGCGGATGCCAAACTTAACCTTTTCATTGACCGAAACTTTTGTGCAATCGACTTCTAGTTCAATGGTTTGATTGGCGATTTCAATAACGGCAATATCTTTGTTGTCTATGCTGACGACTTTGCCTTCTAAGAAGTTCATTTTAGGGGAGCCAATAAACCCAGCAACAAATTCGTTAGCAGGGTTGTGGTAAAGCTCAAGAGGGGATCCCACTTGTTCTACATTACCAGCGCGCAACACGACGATTTTATCAGCCAATGTCATGGCTTCGACTTGGTCGTGAGTCACATAAATCATAGTGGCTTTAAGTTTGTTATGTAGCTGCGCGATTTGGATACGCATGTCGACACGAAGTTCGGCGTCTAGATTAGAAAGCGGTTCGTCAAACAGGAAGACTTCTGGCTGACGAACGATTGCGCGGCCAATGGCAACACGTTGGCGCTGTCCGCCTGATAGTTGTTTGGGTTTGCGATCGAGTAATTCATTCAGTTGAAGAATGTTGGCAGCATCGCTTACTTGGGCTTTGATTTTTTCTGGGGCTACGCCATTCATGCGTAAACCAAAGCTCATATTTTCTTCCACTGTCATGTGTGGGTAGAGCGCATAGGATTGAAATACCATGGCGACACCTCGATCTGCAGGTGCCACGCTGTTCATGTTGATGCCATTGATTTCTAACTTGCCATCGGTAATGTCTTCTAACCCTGCTATTAAACGCAAAAGAGTTGATTTACCGCAGCCAGATGGACCCACGAAGACCACAAATTCACCGTCTTGAAGGTCTAAATTGACGCCATGAATTGTTTCAATGTCATGAAACCGTTTGATGACGTTTGTTAGTTTTATCGTCGCCATAATAGGGCTTTCCTATGCTTAATTAGAGGCCATGGCCCCCATTCGGGTGGATACTTTCATACAGGCTTCTTTCACCAGTGTTTGAAAGTGTTGAAAACGCGCGTCGTCTACTCGAAATTTTGGAGCGGTAATACTTAGCGCGGCGATGGGTTCGTTTCTGTGATTCAAAATAACGGAGGCGGCGCATTGAATGCCTTCCTCATGTTCTTCCAAATCTAGGGAGACTTTGCTTTCACGAATCTTAATAAGATCGTCTCTTAGCATTTGTTCGTTAATTAAGGTGGTGTCTGTGTGTTTGGTAAAGCTTTGCTCTTTAATAGCAGCGACCAATTGGTCTTCGCTAAGAAACGCCAGCATGGCTTTGCCAACACCAGTGCAATAAGCAGGGCCTTTTTTGCCCACGGCGGAGAATAGACGCAAGCTTTTCTGGCTTTCCAGTTTATCGATGTATATCACATCCCCTCGATCAAGTACGGCAAGGTGAATGGTTTCGCCTGTTTCATCCCATAAATACTTAATTTGGTCTGCGGCAATGTCACGTATATCGATTTTTGCCCACGCTTGATGGGCAAGCTCTAGTAGTCCATAGCCAGGGTGATAAAGCTGAGTGAATTCGTCAAAACGAACCAAGCCCTTTTCTGTTAGGGACATTAAAATTCGGTGAGCGGTGGCTTTTGGCAGGTCTGTTTTTTCAACCAAATCTGCAAAGCGTAATGGCACTTCTGCAACACATACTTCCTGTAGCAGGTTGAGTGCTTTGTCTAAAGATGAGCCTCCGCTCTTTGATTCTTGTTCTGCCATATTGGGTTTCCTTAATTTTTTTGAGGTATTTATACGACTAGGTTTTGCACTATTTTATTAAAAAATAGACTGAAAATATCCATCTATAACCAATGAGTCGTACCTTCAATCTGTTTGGTGCTCGTTCTAGCGTCGCTCATTTAATCGTATAAATCACTCTTGTTCTTATTCTTGTAAGGTAAATTTCACTTCAAAAAACCAAGTCTCAAAAATGTTCTAAATTGAGTATTGCAAAAAATGGAACTTTATTCCATTATTTTATTCATCGAGTTGTTTGAAGTAAAATTCAAGTAGCAAGTAGGCGATTTATAAATTAATAAAAATAAGAGGTGTGTGCGCCATGCAGAAATTGCATAGCAGGCAGCAGCAATGGATGCCGGTTTTGTTCTTAGCGCCAGCAGTCATTTTGTTTGTGGTCTACGTGATCTTTCCGATTCTTCAGAGTATTTGGCTGAGCTTCTATGAATGGGACGGGATTGGAGAAAAGACGTTCGTAGGCTTTAGTAACTACTTGGAGCTGTTTGATGATTATCAGTTTTGGGTAGCATTAAAAAACAATATCTACTGGATGGTTTTCTTCATGTTAGCGCCGCCTATTGGCTTGGGTATTGCGTTATTTCTAAATCAAAAAATCATGGGCATACGTTTAGTTAAGTCTATGTTTTTCTTTCCTTTTGTTATCTCTCAAGTTGTTGTTGGTTTGGTTTTCTCTTGGTTCTATGATCCATCATTTGGTCTTTTTAATAAGGCGATTGGGCTGTTCGGAATGGAACCTGTGGCGGTGTTATCCGATGAGAATTGGGTGACATTTGGCATCATAGTCGCGGGTCTTTGGCCGCAAATCGCTTATTGCATGATCTTGTATCTCACAGGCTTAAATAACCTTAATCCGGATCAAATCGAAGCTGCACGTTTAGACGGTGCCCATGGTTGGAAAATGCTGCGTCATGTCATTTTGCCTCAATTACGACCTGCTACTTTTATTGCGGTGGTGGTGACGGTAATTGGTGCCTTACGAAGCTTCGACCTTGTGGCGACAATGACAAGTGGTGGTCCATTTGGCACATCCAGTGTGCTTGCATACTTCATGTATGAGCAGTCCATCTTTAACTATCGTGCCGGTTATGGTGCAGCGATTGCGACAGTGCTGTTCTTGATTATGGATATTTATATCGCCTACTTCTTGTGGCGCATGCTGAAGAGTGAGAAAGCCTAATGTTTCCAACTCCTATAGAAAAAAGATCATTACCTTTTAATTTAAGCTATCGAGCAGCGGTATGGATTGCTTTGGCACTTTGGCTATTGCCCCTTGTGGCTGTGTTGTTAACCTCGGCGCGTTCAACTGCCGATATTAATGCCGGCAATTACTGGGGAATTCCTTCCGAATGGATGTTGTTCGAAAACTACATGACGGTGTTTTCTGAAACGCCCATGTTGCGTTATTTGTTGAACTCTATCTTTATAACTTTGCCTGCTGTTTTTGGGGCGGTTGCTTTGTCTACCTTGGCGGGTTATGCGTTAGCCAAGTTTAAGTTTCGCGGTAATGTTGCTCTTTTTGCGGCGTTTATCGCGGGTAACTTTGTTCCTTTTCAAATTCTTATGATTCCAGTGCGCGATCTAACGATCAGCATGGGACTGTATGACACAGCGTCAGGTTTGATTCTCTTTCATATCGCTTTTCAAACCGGCTTTTGTACCTTGTTTATGCGTAACTTCATTGTTGGCTTGCCGGATGAGCTGATTGAAGCGGCGCGCGTGGAAGGGGTGAGTGAGTGGCAGATCTTCTGGCATATTGTGTTGCCTTTGGTTCGTCCTGCTTTAGCAGCGTTGTCTGTTCTGATTTTTACCTTTATTTGGAATGACTATTTCTGGGCTTTGGTACTGGTGCAAAGTGATGAAGTGCGCCCAATTACGGCGGGTATCAGCGCATTAAAAGGACAGTGGATGGCGTCTTGGCAGCTGATTGCTGCGGGATCTATTGTGGCGGCATTGCCACCCGTTATTTTGTTCTTTGCTATGCAGCGTCATTTTATTGCTGGCTTAACATTAGGTGCTACGAAAGGATAATCACTCATGTCTGATGTGAAGAACGTGACTTTTTATCGCCAAGACCAGCAACAGAAAACCTTGGTGATAGCGTGTCCGGTACAGGGTTCTCCTGAACTGCTGTATTTTGGCGACGTTTTACCTGCAGCGACCGATTTGGGCTATGTGTATTTGTCGCAACAAGCGGCCATACCGCAAGGCATGATGGACAAGCCAACGCCAATGTCGCTGATTCCTGAAGCGGGGCGAGGCTGGTTGCAAACACCAGCGTTAGAAGCCAGCGCGCAAGACCGTCCAACGTGGGCGGCATGCTGGACTTTGCTGGATGTGACAGAGCAGCAAGATGGCTTTGTCATTCGCTTAGAAGACAAGGTGGCTAAGCTATCTGTTGCGTTAGACATTGGTTTGTTGCCGTCTGGGGTATTACGCCAGCAGTTAACATTGACCAATCAAGGTGAATCGAATGTGACCGTACAGCGTTTGGCTTGCACCTTGCCCGTTGTTACTCAGTTTACAGAGCGTATGGGCTTTTATGGCCGTTGGTGCCAAGAATTTCAGCAAGAGCGTAGCGATTGGCAGTCCACTTGGTTACAAGAGAATCGTAACGGGCGCAATTCTCAGGCGAACTTTCCTGCTGTGATTGTTGGCGAGCAGGGCTTTGGTGAGCAGCAAGGCGAGCTAGTCGGTGCGCATTTGGCGTGGAGCGGTAATCACAGATTAAAAGCCGATTACACCGCGGAAGGTCACCGTTATTTACAAGCTGAAGTCTTGTATTTGCCAGGTGAAATTGTACTTGCTGGCAACGACTCTATTTCGACACCAGAATTGTTAGCTTCACACAGCGCTTCAGGCCTGAACGCCATGAGCCAGCAATTTCACCAAGAAGCTCGTCATCGTTTGAAACTGACCAAACCTCGTCCTGTCCATCTCAATACTTGGGAAGCCTTTTATTTTGATCACGATATGACCAAGCTGAAAGCGCTGGCGAAAGCAGCCGCTGATGTTGGTGTTGAACGTTATATTCTTGATGATGGTTGGTTCCGTGGCCGTGATAATGATAAGGCCGCTTTGGGCGATTGGTTCGTTGATGAAACAAAGTACCCAGATGGCTTAATGCCATTGATTCGTTATGTGAAAGACGATCTAGGCATGGAGTTTGGTTTGTGGTTTGAGCCTGAAATGGTCAATCCAGATTCCGATTTATTTCGTGCTCACCCTGATTGGGCGTTGCAATTGCCGCAGTACGAGCCAGCGCTTGGGCGTAATCAATTGGTGTTGAACCTAGCCAAACCAGAAGCTTATCAATACATTCGTGAACGCTTGTTTGCTTTGTTTACGGAATATCCGATTGACTATGTGAAATGGGACATGAATCGAGACTACACGCAGCCAAGTGGTGATATTGCGCCACAGGCCCGTGTGCAAGTAGAGGCTTTGTACCGTTTGCTAAGCGAGCTTAATCAGGCGTTTCCAGCGATGGAAATTGAGAGTTGCTCGTCTGGTGGTGCGCGAGTGGACTTCGGTATTTTGAATTTTACCAAGCGTTTCTGGGCGTCCGATTGTAACGATGCTTTGGAGCGTCAAACGATCCAGCGCGGCTTCAGTTATTTTTTACCTCCAGAAGTCATGGGTTCTCATATCGGCCCAGATAAGAGCCATACCACAAGCCGAATCCATGATGTGGCGTTTCGAGCTGGAACAGCGATGTTAGGGCATTTAGGTATTGAATGGAATTTGCTGGATGCAAACGCTGAGCAAAAAGCCACTATTGCCAAATGGTTATCCCATTACAAACAGTATCGAAGTGTCTTGCACGAAGGTAATAACTGGCGTTTGCCAAGCGCCGATGGTCGAGCGCAAACCCAATGGGCATTGAGCCAAGACAGAATGCAAGGTTTGGCCGTTTATAGTCAGTTAAGCATGCCAAAGCAAGCGCAAACCTTGCCGATTTGTTTACCCAATTTACTGCCAGAGCAGCCCTATCGAGTCTCGGTTCTGGAGCATAGTCCATTGCCAGGTCATCTGATGAAAGCCTTGCCTGCGTGGTGGCAACAAGATCTTATTTTGAATGGTGCGAGTTTGAGTCAAGTTGGGCTGAGATTGCCTATTTTTGATCCAGAATCTCTAGTATTGATAGCGATTCAAGCCGTACCTGCAGCGGAGAAGCACTGAATGAGCGATACGAATAACAAAGATAAAAAACCATTACGCAGTCAGCAATGGTACGGTAAGTTAGATAAAGATGGATTTATTCATCGTAGCTGGATGAAGAACCAAGGTTTACCTGATCACAGTTTTGATGGTCGTCCAATTATTGGAATCTGCAACTCATGGAGTGAATTGACGCCATGTAATGCACATCTTCGCGAATTGGCAGAATACGTCAAACGCGGTGTTTGGGAAGCGGGCGGAGTGCCATTGGAATTTCCTGTGATGTCGTTGGGCGAAACGCAAATGAAACCGACGGCGATGCTGTTCCGCAATTTGATGAGTATGGACGTGGAAGAATCCATGCGCGCCTACGGAATGGACGGTGTTGTGTTACTGGGCGGTTGTGACAAAACCACGCCAGCGCAACTAATGGGCGCGTGTTCGGTGGATTTACCGACGATTGTTGTGTCCTCCGGCCCCATGTTAAACGGTAAATATCGCGGTAAAGATATTGGTTCTGGTACGGACGTATGGAAATTCAGTGAAGCGGTTCGCGGTGGCAAAATGAGCCTAGACGCTTTCATGCGAGCGGAGTCTGGCATGTCTCGTTCTCGTGGTACTTGTATGACCATGGGCACAGCATCGACTATGTCTTGCTTGGTGGAAGCCTTAGGCATGTCTCTTCCTGAAAACGGCACTTTGCCAGCGGTCGATGCTCGTCGTCAGGCGTTGGCTCACATGACCGGTGCTCGCATTGTTGAGATGGTCAAAGAAGATCTAAAACCTTCTGATATTTTGACTAAGACAGCGTTCGAAAATGCCATTCGCGCCAATGCGGCGATTGGTGGTTCTACGAACGCAGTAGTGCATCTATTGGCGATTGCAGGTCGTGTGGGTGTGGATTTGACGCTAGAAGATTGGGATCGTATTGGTGCGGAAATTCCATGTCTTGTTGATTTGATGCCATCCGGTCGATTCTTGATGGAAGACTTCCATTACGCCGGCGGTTTCCCTGCGTTAATTCAGCGTTTAAGCCATTTGTTTGATATGAACGCTAACACCGTTTGTGGCGCTACTTTGGGTGAGATTACCGAAGGGGCTGAATGTTTCAACGAAGATGTGATTCGTCCAATTGATCAGCCTTTGCGAGCGAATGCGGGGATTGCGGTGTTGCGTGGTAACTTGTCGCCACTTGGGGCGATTATTAAACCGAGCGCTGCCACACCGGCTTTGTTGCAACACACGGGTAAAGCCGTGGTGTTTGAAAACATCGAAGACTACAAAGCTCGTATCGATACGCCAGAACTAGAAGTCGACAAAGATTCAATTCTGGTGCTGAAAGGCTGTGGTCCAAAAGGGTATCCGGGTATGCCTGAAGTGGGCAATATGGCGTTGCCAAGTAAATTATTAGAACAAGGCATTACTGACATGGTTCGTATTAGTGATGCACGCATGAGCGGAACGGCATTCGGTACTGTGGTGTTGCATGTGGCTCCTGAATCGACCGTCGGTGGGCCTTTGGCCTTGGTGCAAAACGGTGATGAAATCACCCTTGATGTTGAAGGACGTGGTTTGCATTTGCATATTTCCGATGAAGAAATGGCAGCTCGTAAAGCCGCATGGCAGCCAGAAGAAAGTGATTACAATCGTGGATATGCTAAGTTGTACATTGATCATGTTATGCAGGCTGATCAAGGTGCGGATTTAGACTTCTTGGTTGGCAAGAGTGGATCGAAAGTCAGTAGGGAGTCTCATTAATGACCAATAATAAAAATAAAACGGTTTATCCTAGTTTAAAAGGGCGTCACGCGTTAGTAAGTGGTGGCGCATCCGGCATAGGTGAAGCCTTGGTGCGAGCCTTGGCTCAGCAAGGTTGCTTGGTCAGCTTTTTCGATATCGATCAAACAGCCGGTGATAGTCTTGCCAAAGAGCTAAACGATCAGGGATTAAGCGCGAACTTTAATCTGGTTGATTTAACAGAAATAGATATGCTGCAAGCCGTCATCAACGAACGTATGGCCGAATGGGGTGCGATCCGTATTCTCGTTAATAATGCGGCCAACGATCATCGTCATACTTTACAAGACATGACCTCTGATGCGTTCGATAAATGCATGTCGGTCAATTTAAAGCATCATTTCTTTGCGGCTCAAGCGGTTGCGCCTGCCATGGCTGAAGCGGGTGGCGGTAGCATTATTAACATGAGCTCCAACTCTTGGATGCTAGGGCTGGCAGGTTATCCTGGTTACGTAACAGCTAAAGCGGGTATTTCAGGCTTAACCAAAGGCTTGGCTCGTGAGCTTGGTGGGCAGAAAATTCGTGTAAATACGGTGCTACCCGGTTGGGTCATGACAGAAAAGCAAAAGCGTTTATGGCTAACGCCAGAGGCGGAAGCAGAACTCATGACGCAGCAAGCGCTGAAAGAAAAAATTGAACCTGAAGATGTGGCGGATTTAGTGTTGTTTTTGGGCGCTGATGACAGCCGAATGATCTCTGGGCAAAGTTTGGTTGTGGACGGAGGGCGCTTGTAATGACTCAATTTAATCCTGTTTCACAACCCGTTGGTGGCAAAGCGAGCTTTATTGCTATTGATTGGGGAACCACCAATTTACGCGCCTTTTTGATGAATCAGGATGGTCATATCCAAGCCCAGCGAGACAGTGACCAAGGTATGTTGAAGCTTGGTTCGGCTGAATTTGAACGTGTCTTATCGGATTTGCTAGACGATTGGCTAACACCTGATTTGCCAATTTATATGGCAGGCATGGTGGGGAGTCGAGGAGGTTGGCAAGAAGTGCCTTACCAGCATTGTCCGATTAAATTAGACGATTTAGCTGAGCATCTTTTTTGGTTATCGACCTCGTTACCTAATAAGGTGGCGATTGTGCCAGGATTGCAAGGTACAGGCATTTCCGGTTTGCTTGATGTGATGCGCGGCGAAGAAACGCAATTGCTAGGAGCACTTGATTGGCTAGAAGAACAAGGTCGCGGTGATGAATCACCGATCTTTTGTTTGCCTGGTACCCATTGTAAATGGGCGCAAATTACTGAGGGTAAGGTAACGCAGTTTTCTACTTCTATTACTGGAGAGTTGTTTGCGCGCTTGAACGATGAATCGAGTTTGGTAAAAGGCTTGCCTAAATCAGATCAGCTTAACGAAGCCGCCTTTAAAAAAGGGGTGTTAGCGAGCCAGCAAACGGGCGGTATTTTGCATCATTTGTTCAGTGCTCGCAGTCGTTTTGTTTGTGGCGAATTGGCCGCAGATGAAGTGCGAGATTATTTGTCTGGTGTGGTGATTGGCCATGATGTGAATGACATCTTGGTGGCGTTAGAGGCCGCATCGCTAGAAACGAAAACCTGTCCAGTAGTGATTGTTGGCAGTCAGGCGTTGAGCGCAAGATATGCCTTAGCCTTGTCTTCGCGCGATCTTACTTCTGAATTTCTGGCCGCCAACGAAGCGAGTATTCGTGGTTTAAAGCGCTTGGCGAATCGTCAGGCTATGTCGGAAGATAATCCGGCAAAAGGAGCATAATGATATGAAACATTCTTTTGATGCATTGATGCAAGAGTTTCCAATGGTTGCCATTTTGCGTGGGATAACACCAGCTGAAGTGGTTGAGCATGCTCAAGTTTTAATTGATGCTGGTTTTCGCTTAATTGAAGTGCCACTCAATTCGCCTGATGCGTTTACCAGTATTCGTTCTCTTCAGGAAAAGTTTGGTGATCAAGTGTTGATTGGTGCTGGTACGGTTTTGACCATGGCGCAGTTAACCGAGCTGGTTGATACTGGGGCGAAATTAATGGTGTGTCCACACACCGATGTTGAATTGATTAAGGCTGCGAAAGTGGCTGGCTTGTATGCTATGCCAGGCTTTTTTACGGCGAGTGAAGCCTTTGCGGCATTGCACGCAGGCGCAAATGCGGTGAAGCTGTTTCCTGCCGAAGCCTTGCCAACCATTAATGTAGTGAAAGCCTTGGGTGCGGTGATTCCCGCCGAAACTTGGTTGTGTCCAGTGGGCGGTGTCACGCCTGCCAATGTCGAGGACTATTTAAATGTCGGTGCTCGTGGGTTTGGTTTAGGTTCGGCTTTGTATAAAAAGGGTCAATCGGTCGAAGTCACTAAAACGAATGCAGATGCTTTTGTGGCGGCTTGGAAGGCTTATCAAAAATAGCTCTCTTTAACTATAAAGTAGAGATAGGAGAATAAAAATAATGAAGCAAATTAGTACTCAGCGACATCAATTAGCGGAAGGGCCTTTTTGGAGTCAGTCAGAACAAGCTTTGTATTGGGTTGATATTCCAGCCTGCCAAGTATGGCGTTGGCATCAAGAGTCAAATGAATACCAACATTGGACTTTGCCGAAAAAAGTGTCAGCAGTATTTACCACGCAAAGTGATCGACTGTTGGTGGCTTTGGCGGATTCTGTCGCGTATTTGGATAAATCTACAGGGGAGTTAGAGCACCTGTGCGATCTAGATACCGATATTCCTGGGAACCGCAGTAACGATGCCAAATGTGATCCAAATGGTGTGTTATGGCTTGGCACAATGGACGATGCAGAGGAACAAGCATCAGGGCGTCTATGGAAAATCACGCCAGAAGGTAAGAGAACATTGTTGCTTGAAGGGGTTGGTATTTCAAACACCTTGGCATGGGATGAAGCGCGCGGTCGTTTTTATTTTGGTGATTCAATGACACGCAAAGTGCATGCTTTTCCATACCCAGAATTTTATGACGTGCGCAGCCAAAAACCATTTTTCGAAGTGAAAGAGGGCATCGGTGCGGATGGTTCTTGTATCGATGCCGAAGCCTGTATTTGGAATGCGAATTGGGACGGTTCTCGTATTGTACGCTACAGCCCAGAAGGTGAGGTTTTGCAGACGATTGAGTTGCCGTTCTCTAAGCCGACAAGCTGTGTGTTTGGTGGTGCTGATGGCAATACTTTGTTTATTACATCGGCGAGTGTCGCCACAAGTGAAAGCGAATTAGCAGAAAAGCCGTTGTCTGGTCATGTTGTTGCTATCGATTTGAAGGCCACATTGGGTCTTGATATCACAGGTGAACCAAGTCAGCCATTTGCTGGAGCGTAGAATATGAAGTTAGGTGTTTGTTATTACCCAGAGCATTGGCCAAAAACTCGTTGGCGAGAAGATGCACAGCATATGCAGCGTATTGGAATTGAATACGTTCGGATAGGCGAATTCAGTTGGAGCACAATTGAACCGACTCCGGGCGAGCTGCATTGGGAATGGCTAGATGAATCCTTAGATATTCTTCATTCGCATGGTTTAAAAGTCATTTTAGGAACGCCAACTGCAACGCCACCAAAATGGTTGGTAGATCGTCATCCTTCTATGTTGGCAAAAGACGAGCAGGGCCGTGTGCGTAATTTTGGTTCTCGTCGACATTATACGTTTGCCAGCCTTGAATACCGTGAAGAATGTCGTCGCATAGTTACCATGATGGCAGAGCGTTATGGCCAACATCCAGCCGTAGCGTCTTGGCAAACTGACAATGAATTCGGCTGTCATGACACGATTCTAAGTTATGCAGATGCCGATCTTGCGGCTTTTCGGGTTTGGTTGGCAGAGAAATACGGCACGATTGAGGCATTGAATACGGCGTGGGGCAATGTGTTCTGGAGCATGGATTATCGCTCTTTTGACGAAATTGAATTGCCAAATTTAACCGTGACAGAAGCCAATCCTTCTCATCGTTTGGATTTTCAGCGTTGTTGTTCTGATCAAGTGGTCGCGTTTAACAAGCTGCAGGTAGATATTTTGCGCGAGCATTCTGCAGGGCGTGATTTGGTCCATAACTACATGGGCTTTTTTACTGCTTTCGATCACCACAAAGTTGGGCAAGATCTGGATGTGGCGAGTTGGGATACTTACCCATTGGGCTTTTTAGACCAAGAAGCCATTTATACCCAAGAAGAAAAACATCAGTATTTACGTGTTGGTCATCCTGATTTTGGTGCTTTCCATCATGATTTATATCGCGGTTGTGGTAAGGGTCGTTTGTGGATTATGGAACAGCAACCAGGGCCTGTGAACTGGGCGCCACATAATCCAACGCCTGCTGATGGTGCGGTGCGTTTATGGACATGGGAGGCTTTTTCCCATGGTGCTGAATTGGTTTCTTACTTCCGCTGGCGTCAGGCACCATTTGGTCAAGAACAAATGCACGCCGGTTTGTTACGCCCAGATGCGGAAGAAGCCGAAGCGGCAAAAGAAGCGACTTTGGTTGCGAATGAAGTGAAAGCATTGGCTGAAAAATTAGGGTTAGATGCTGATGAACTGATGTCCTTGCCAAGCGCTGGCAAAGTCGCTCTGATGTTTGATTACGACGCCTGTTGGTCATTGGATATTCAGCCACAGTCCCGCGCGTATCGTTATTTATTCTGGTGCTATCGTGTCTATGAAGCGTTGCGCGAAATCGGACTTTCAGTCGATATTATTCCAAGTGATGGACCATTAGACGCTTATGAGCTTCTCGTTTTACCTGCTCAAGCTCATATCACGCCACAGTTGCAAGAAAGACTAAATGCTTACCAAGGCGTGTTATTAGCGGGGCCAAGAACAGGCAGTAAAACGGACAGTTATCAAATTCCAGACAATCTTGCGCCGGGGCCATTGGCGGAATTATTGCCGTTAACGGTCGAACGTGTAGACGCTTTGCCTGAGCATACTCAGCCAGCCGTTTCTGGGCGCTGGGGAGCCGGTAGCGTGAAACATTGGCATGAGCAGATCAAGACAGATTTACCTTGTTTGCTAAGTGATCGTGGTGGCAATCCTGTGTTGATGGGCGAGGGACGACATTTTTATTTGGGCTCTTGCCTGGATAATAGTTTGTTGAAAGCCAGCTTGGCGAAGCTAGCAGACGTTGCTTCTCTGCCTACTTGTTATTTGCCAGAAGGCGTGAGAATTCGTGAGCGCGGTAATGTCATTTTTGTCTTTAATTATTCTTCGCAATCGGTGGTTTTTGAACCAGACAATGCTGAGTTGGTTTTGGGTAATAGAACGCTAAATGGTGCAGATGTTTCCATTTGGAAGAAAAAGTAAATTCTTTGCCAGGGAATAAAGTGGAACTTTGTTTCGTTTATTGATTTTTGCGCTTTTATGGTCAATACTGAAACTTGGTTCCATTTAATAAAAAAATAAAAAGAGGGCTTTAATAAATGAAAAAATTACAATCTTTATTGGTAGGGGCAATGGCATTGAGTGCTGTCTCTATCGCCAATGCGGGTACTTTGGTGATCAACTCCGATCAAGCGGACCCAGCGCCGAAAAAAGCGTTTACTGAAATCGTGCAGAAGTTTGAGAAAGAAAACCCTGACGTGACAGTGAAGTACAACTTGTACGACAAAGAAGGTTATAAAACCGCCATTCGAAATTGGTTGTCGACGACACCTCCTGATATTGTTTTCTGGTACGCGGGTAACCGTATGAAAGCCTTTGTTGACCGCGGCTTATTTGAAGACGTGAGTGACATCTGGAAAAACCAAGACCTCAAAGCCAATATGCCATCAGCCACTTCAGCGATGACTATTAAAGATAAGCAATGGGGCGTTCCTTATACTTATTATCAGTGGGGTATTTACTACCGCAAAGATATCTTTGATAAGTTAGGTTTGAGTGAGCCAAAAACGTGGGATGAATTTTTAGCGGTAAACGCGAAATTAAAAGCCAATGATATTGCGCCAATCGCGATTGGTACCAAGTATCTTTGGACTGCTGCGGGTTGGTTTGACTATTTGAATATGCGTACCAACGGTTTGGATTTTCACATCGATTTGATGGATGGCAAAATTCCTTACACTGATCCACGCGTTCGTAAAACGTTTGAACACTGGAAAGAGTTAATTGATAAGGGCTATTTCCTAGAAAATCATGCTTCTTATTCTTGGCAAGAAGCGCAGCCGTTTATGTATAACGGTAAAGCGGCTATGTATTTGATTGGTAACTTCATTGTACCTAACTTCCCTAAAGAGCTAGATGGGAAAATGGGTTTTTTCCAATTCCCACAAATAGATAGCAATGTGCCGATGGCCGAAGATGCGCCAATGGATACTATTCATATTCCAGCAAAAGCGGCGAACAAGAAAGACGCGCGTAAATTCCTAGAATTTATGGCTCGCCCAGACAACCAAACTTTGGTGAACGCTGCATTGTTGCAAATTCCTCCACATAAGAAAGCGAGTGCGCCAGATGACTTCTTCTTGAATAAAGGGGTTGAAATGCTAAGCAATGCTTCTGGTACAGCGCAGTTTTATGACCGTGATACGGATCCAAGCATGGCTCAAGAGGGTATGAAGGGTTTCCAAGAGTTCATGGTAAAACCTGAGCGTTTGGATGCGATTTTGAAACGTTTAGAGCGTGTTAGAAAGCGCGTTTTCAAATAGCAGCGAGTTTGCTTAAAGGCCACAATCCGCCTTTGAAGACTCCATACAGTTAGTATAAAACCAGTTCAATTAACGTTGAGCTGGTTTTTTTTGGCTTATAAATTAATGAGGTACGATTTTATTTTCTGGTTGTTTAAATTTTGTACGTTAATGAAAGCAATTCTCAAATGATTGCTAAATTCTTTCATTATGTTATATCATAACTTTTTATTATCGTTGTGGAAAATACGGATATGAAAGTAATGCCTTTTTATAAAAAAATACTAATGTGTGCCTCCATAGTGGTTGGGTTGTTGGCGCTAACAGCTTGTTCGGGGCCGACATCTTCTAACACAGTGTCAGTTAGCGGGGCTTTTGAATTCACCAGTCTAGATCCTTCAAAGAACGGTTATGTATTCAGTCGTATGCAAGTTTTGGAAACACTATTAGATGTGAATGAAAAAGGTTTGCTTATTCCTGCTTTAGCAAAGGAATGGCGAGTAAGTGATGACGCGAGAACTTGGACGTTCGATTTACGCGACGACGTGTATTTTCACGATGGTAGTTTGATGAATGCCGAGGCGGTTGTTAATAGTCTGTTGATTGCTCAGTCCAAGCATGGCGCGTTGAAAAAAGCGCCGATCGACAGTATTACCTCCGCGGGTGATCATTCTGTGGTTATTTCGTTATCGCGTCCTTACACTTTGCTGGGGGCGGTGTTAGCGAATTATGCCAATAGCATTTTATCTCCTTCTGCGTATGGAAAGGATAAGGAAGTTGTGGCGTTATCGGGTACTGGTCCTTACAAAGTCTTTCAGTTTGCTCCGCCACATAAGCTGGTGGTTGAAAAGTTTGATGATTACTGGGGGAAAAAAGCCAGTATTCCTTACGCTAGCTACTTAACGGGTCACCGTGCTGAAAGTCGTGTTTTGCAAGCTAAAAGTGGTCAAGCGGATATTGTGTTTGGCTTAGACCCAGCCAGTCTGCCTTCGTTACAACGATTAGACACTTTGACTCTGCATTCGAACCCTATTCCTAGAACCATTGTTTTGAAGCTAAACAGCGGCCATCGCTTTTTAGATGATGTACGAGCACGTAAAGCCTTGAGTTTGGCGGTTGATAGACAGGGCATTGCCAAAAGTGTTTTGCGTATTCCAGGTTCAGAAACGGAGCAAATATTGCCGGCATCTATGTCGAATTGGTATTTGCAGAATGTTACTCCTGAAACTGAAGCGGCGGCTGGCACTCCTGAATCCTTGTTGGCGTCATTAGGTTGGAAGAAAAACGCCCAAGGAATGTTAGAGAGAAATGGTGAACCGTTTGAATTAACACTTATAACTTACGCAGACCGACCAGAATTAACCACGGTAGCGACGGCAATCCAAGCTCAGTGGGAAGCTATTGGTGTGTCGACAAAAGTAGAGGTTACGAATTCCAGTGCGATCGCAATGGGTCATCAAGATGGCTCTTTAGAGGTGGCGTTGATGGCTCGAAATTATGGTTTTATTGCCGATCCTTTGGGTGTGATGTTGTCTGATTTTGGTTCCAATGGCGGTGGCGATTGGGGAGCAATGAATTGGAATAATAGCGAATTTAGTGCCGACTTAATGACCTTAGAACACACCTCCGACCCAGTTAAATACAAAGAAATTGCTCAGCGCAGTGCGCAGATAATTTATGACGAACGTCCGATGATTCCTGTTTCTGCTTATGTTCAGCAAACGTCTGTTAATACACGGATTAAAGGTTTTCGTTTTGATCCTTTTGAGCGCAGCTACTATTTGAATGAAATGGAGTTTGTAAAACCATGAAGGCAATGCTGTTAAGACGGGCGCTTCAACTTATTACTGTGGTGTGGGGCGTTGGCACGTTAACCTTTATTTTGATGCGCTCATTGCCCGGTGATATGGCTTATCGCATAGCGGCCAGCCGATATGGGCAAGACAATGTGAATTCAGAAGCAGCAGCGTTAGTGCGCGCAGAGTTACAGTTAGATCAAAGCCCGTGGGTAGCCTATTGGCACTGGTTAACGGATCTTTTGCAATTCAAGTTAGGTGATTCGTTAGTGAGTGGCTTGCCAGTGATGGATTCTGTTCAGCATATGTTAGGGCATTCATTGTTGTTGGCTCTTTCTGGTTTGTTGTTGTCGGTCTTGATCGCTGTGCCACTGGGCTTGCTCAGTGCATGGCGTGGTAACCCTTTAGACTCTGTTTTTATGGGGCTCTCTAGTGTGATTCGCGCTATGCCTGTTTTTGTGGTTGGTGTGTTACTGCTTTTGCTGTTTGCTTTGAATTGGCGGTTGTTTCCAGTAGCAGGTTTTGGGACGCCTGCACATCTCGTGTTGCCTGCTTTCACCTTGGCTATTAGCTTGGCTGCCGTGTCGAATCGCGTGGTGAGGGACTCGGCTAAGCAGACTTTTCAAGCTGCTTTCTATCGTTTTTCTCGGGTAAAGGGCTTGTCTGAATGGCAAACCTTTCGACAGCATGGTGTTCGTAATATTGCTGTGCCTGTGGTGGCGTTCTTTGGTATCCAATTGGTAAGTATGATCGAAGGGATTGTGATGATCGAGTCTTTGTTCTCGTGGCCCGGAATCGGCCATGGTTTGGCTCATGCTATTTTTGCTCGTGACATTCCGGTGATCCAAGGATCTGCTTTGGTCATGGGGATATTGTTTGTTTTGCTTAACACCTTGGTGGACATGATTTGTTTATGGATTGATCCAAGAGGAGTGAAAGCATGATGAGCATGAAAAAATCACAATGGGTTGGTTTGGCAATCTTATTCGCTCTGTTGGTGTTTTCATTGGGGGGAATGGCTTTTTCTCCTTATAGTATTTCCCAGCAAGATTTAAACGCCGTTATGGAGCCGCCTTCTGCGACTCATTGGCTGGGCACAGACCATTTTGGTCGAAGTATGTTTACGCGTATGGCGCATGCTGTTGGGTTGTCTTTCGCGTTGAGTCTGTTGTGTATGTTTACTTCCTCGCTGGTTGGAACGGCATTTGGTGTCTGGTCTGTTTGGGGTGGGAAGAAGGTCGATGTTGCCATGGGAATTGTGGTGAATATTCTTCTGGCGTTACCAGGTTTAGTGGTGGTGTTGCTGTTTGCCGCAATCGCGCCGGGCTCTTTTTTGGTGCTGTATTTGGCAATTTCTTTGGTGCAGTGGGTGGAATACTATCGCGTTGTTCGTGCTGTGACTCAAGGTGTAATACAAAGCCCTGCAAGGCAGTCGTCCCAGATGATGGGTTTTGGCCGCTGGTATCAATTTAAGCGTCATATTTGGCCGGCAATTTCGCCTTCGGTATTTACGCTTGCTGCATTTGGTGGCGCAAATGCTATTTTGACCATGGCCTCTTTGGGCTTTGTTTATGTTGGTATTCAGCCTCCGTTGGCTGAACTTGGCTTGATGACGGTTGAATTATTTCCGTTTTACAGTGAAGCGCCTTGGTTACTCGCTCAGCCCTTGTTAGTGATTGCCTTGATGGTGTTTGCATTTCATTTATTGGCAGGGAAACGAGCATGAGCGTATTACTGAAATTAACCAATGTGGCTGTTTATGTGGACGATACTTGTTTATTAGAGCCAATATCTTTGGCGTTAAAGCAAGGCGAGCCACTGACTATTCTGGGGCAAACTGGGTCTGGTAAAAGTCTATTGGCGCAGGCCATTATGGGACTATTGCCGGATGGTTTGACGGTGTCTGGTGAGATCGAAACCTTTGGCAAAGTGATGACGGTTGAAGAACGACAAGCTTTGTGGGGGCGCGAAATGGTTATGCTGCCGCAAGAGCCTTGGCATTCACTGGACCCTTTGATGAAAGGGGTCGATCAAGTTAAAGAAGTTTATCGTTTTGTCCGTGGCAATAGCCCTGAAAAGGCACTTGCGATGGCGGAAGAGGATCTCGCGCAAGTCGGTTTGGCTGGCAATGGCCATAAACGTCCAGACGAACTGTCGGGAGGCATGGCGCAGCGCCTTGCGATTACGGCGGCCACGGCGGGCGGTGCTCATGTTATCTTGGCGGATGAGCCAACCAAAGGGCTTGATGTGTCTCGACGTGATGGCATTGTTCGTTTGCTGCAAACTCGCGCAAAGATGGGCAGTTTGTTGACGATCACGCACGATGTGGAGGTGGCTCGTCAATTAGGTGGCTTGCTGTTGGTGATGAAGGAAGGTCGCTTGGTAGAAAAAGGAGAGGCGGCTAGCATCCTTGATTTTCCACAAGACGCTTACACTCAAGAACTGATTGCTGCTGAGCCAAGCGCTTGGTCGGACATCACTGCGCCAATTCGACAAGCAAACGCGAAGGATCTTATTGTTGCAAACGAGCTAGTGCTAGAGCGAGGAGGACGCGTCCTATTTGATCGTTTGTCTTTTACTATCAAGCAGGGGGAAGTGGTTGGTATCGTGGGTGATAGTGGCTGCGGTAAGTCTTCGCTTGGGGATGCTTTGCTGGGCTTACTGTCTATTTCATCTGGCAGTATTGTTCGTAGTGATAGCACCGCTAAGCCGTTTCAATGGCTGAAGCTATATCAAGACCCACCTTCAGCGTTTTCTTCTAGTGTGTCGCTCGGTCAGCTGTTGGATGATTTGGTGGCGTTGCATCGTATTGATGAAAGCCGTATTCCTCCTTTAATGGCTAAATTGAAACTACCAGCAGGGATTTTAGAGCGTAATTGTTTGTCGGTATCCGGTGGTGAATTACAACGCTTTGCCATATTACGCGCCTTGTTGCTTGATCCTGTTTTTCTGTTCGCAGATGAGCCGACATCACGTCTAGACCCGATTACGGCTAAGGAGGTAACGCAGTTATTGGTCGAGTTGGCCACTGAGGCGAATTGCGCTGTGTTGTTAGTGAGTCATGACCCTGACCTTATTCAGCGAACTTGTCATCAAGTTATTGCCTTATAAGTTAGGTTAAGGATCTGTGGTATTAGGTAAGTGCGTTCAAATGCGCTTGCTTAATATCTGCAGGTTACTTCTATTTAACATTGAAACAGCTAAATACACTGGCTTAAGGGTGAGTTTAGGTTTCACTTTTGTGTTGTCTATGATCTAATTTTTCTAATTAAATGGCTTTATTTAGGAAAATTATATGTCGTTCAAAAAAACTTTCTCTGTTGCTTTTGTTGGTGTTGCTGCAGTTGTTGCATCGACTGGCGCTTTTGCGTTTGAAGACTATTGCACGCCCAAACTGGACATTTATTTGAGCAATGTTCAGAAGACTGTGGATTCTGAGCATGTGTCAGATCGCCAAAAAGACGTAGCTCAGAAAATTTTAGATAAAGTGAAAGCAAGCCGAAATACTACTAAGGATTGTGTTCTTATCGATAAATTACTCCCTTAACTTATGACTTCGATGCAGCAAAACTTTTATTTTCTGTTATGTTTTATATAAAGCCTAGAATGATCGAATATATAGAGGCTTCTTGGTTTGTATTTAGGGGGAAATAAATGGATCCATTGCAAGCTTCTCTGAAAGTCGCTCGGTCTCTATTGGGGATGTCTTGTTCTGGTTTGCTGTTTGAAGATGGCCATGTTGTTATTTCAGGTGATGGGCACGGTGTCGATTTTACTGATAACTCATTTCACAGCAAAGAGTTAAATTCTTCTCGGCAACTCCACATACAGCAGCGTGCTGTCACGTCGCCTTTTTTGTCTCGTTACTCTCAGGTTTCCAGTTACCTTTCTGAATATATCCCGCTTTACAGGGCGCGTTTGTTTTTTTTAGACGTGGTCCCGTGTTCGACAGACATATCTGAAGTGAATGCGCATATTGATGATTTAGTGAATGTCTTTTCTGGGTTATTGGCGTCAGATCTTAGTCAATCATCAAGTGAAACTCCTGAGTTCATGAAAGACGAAGCGCTGTTAAGTTTAAGCAATAATGTGCCAGTTTATCTGGCCTTGCTCGATTGCGAATTACGCTATCAGTTCGTTAATGAAGCTTACGCCCAGCGTTTCAACTCGTCGCGTGATGCTTGTTTAGGGAAATATGTAAAAGACTTGGTTCCTGCTGAGGTTTACACGAAGATTGAACCTAAATTGAGAGAGGCGCTGCAAGGTTCAACCGTAGAATTTCATTATGAAGTTGACTATTCGAAGAGTGGTGGTGAGGTTAGATTTAATAAGTCGTCATATATTCCTCGAATAGAGCAAGGGCAAGTGGTTGGCATTTATGTGTGTGTGCAAGATGTTACCCGTCAAAGGCGAACTCTTAAAACACTACACCATTTGCATGAGGTTGCTACTAATGCAGAGCTATCATTGGATGATAAGTTACAAGAAATCCTCGAAATTGGTACTGAGCAATTTGCCCTCCCAATTGGTTTGATTAGCTCTATCACAGGAGACGTCTATGAGGTGAAATATTGTCAGACGCCAAATGGCGAGGTGCTTCAAGGAGAGCGGTTTGATTTAGCTGACACTTATTGTGTGCATGCGTTAGGCAGTAATGTACCAACCTCTTATTTCCATACGGCAATAAGTGACATCAAAGAGCATCCTTGTTATGTGATTTTTGGTTTAGAAGCTTATATCGGCATGGTTGTGCGTGTCGGTGGTAAGTGTTGGGGAGTATTAAGCTTTTCGAGTCCGGATCCCAAAAAATATCCATTCAGCGAAGATGATAATGAAGTCATGAAATTGTTGGCTCAATGGATTGGGAACGAAATGACGTTGGAACAGGATAGGGCCATACAGGCTCAGTACGAGAGAGAACTGCGAGAGCAAAAAATCTTCTTTGAGACCCTTTTTGTGAACGCACCAGAAGCCATCGTTATGGTTGGGGCTGATCGAGCAATTAAAATGATTAACCCGGCTTTCACAGAGCTTTTTGGTTATGAGCTTGACGAGGTGAAAGGAGAAAGCACTCGGATGCTTTATGCTGAAGAGCGTGATTTTTTAAATCAAGGCAAAGCGTATTCTAAAGACGTTGAAGATGTTTTAAACCGTTACCGCGTTAGCTATAAACACAAGCGGGGTAAGATTTTTCATGCTGAAACAATTGGTAATATGATCAAGAACCTTGATGGTAGCCTTGGTGGGTATATTGCACATGTGCGTGATGTAACAGAACGATTAGAAGTTGAAAGGCAAATGATCAACACTAACCTTCGCCTCTCTGTTGCGGCGGATGCGGCTGGTATTGGTGTTTGGGAATTTGATCTGCAGAGTAACAAATTACATTGGGATGAATGGATGTATCGTTTATACGGTACGTCAAAGTCGGCTGATGTGACACCTTTGGATGTTTGGGACGAGTGTGTGATCCCAGAAGATAAGGTCAGGCTAAGTGAGGTTTTTAGTAACTTAGATCGAAACGGTCATTTTACGGCACAAGAGTCCGATTATATTTCAAAGACTTTAGATTTTGATTTCAAAATTATCAGAAAGGATGGTCAAACCCGATACCTTAAGTCTAACGCGATTCTTGTGTTAGACAAGCAAGGTCATGCGTCCCATCTTGTTGGTGTGAATATGGATATCACTTCACGTAAAGAAACGGAAGTGCTGCTGCGGGATGCAAGTAAGCAAGCTGTTGCGGCAAGTAAGGCGAAAAGTGATTTTCTTGCCACAATGAGCCATGAAATCAGAACGCCACTAAATGGCGTATTAGGTATGGCCGAGTTGTTGTCTGGTACAGCTCTGAATCCTGAGCAAACCGAGCAATTGAAAGTGTTGCGCGAATCAGGCGAGGGGTTATTAACGCTAATTAATGACTTGTTGGATTTCTCTAAGATAGAAGCGGGCCATTTGTCGATTGAGCGAGTGGACTTTAATCTAGAGAAAAGCATTTACGATGTTGTTCGCATGCTGGTGGTCAAAGCCGAAGAGAAGGGCATTGATTTGCTTGTCGAATTTGATGAAAGCTGTCCTAGATTTTTAGTAGGCGATGTATTTCGTATTAAGCAGATCCTTATTAACCTGATTAGTAACGCCATTAAGTTTACCAGTGTTGGTCATGTGCTGGTGACGGTTAAAGGCACGGTAGATAAAAAAGGCATCGCAGCCCTGACATTGAGTGTATCGGACACAGGTGTTGGTATTGATAAAAATGTTCAGCCGTTATTGTTTAATGCTTTCGTGCAGGCAGATAGTTCGACGACGCGTAAATTTGGTGGCACAGGACTTGGATTGGCTATTACAAAGCAGCTGATCGATTTAATGAATGGCAGTATAGCTTTGGTCAGTGAACCAGATGTTGGTTCTACTTTTACTGTGACTGTGTCTTTGCCTGAAAGCCATGCTATTTCTCATATTGAGGCCATTATCAATGAAGACTTATTGATTGGTAAGAAAACATTAATTGTCGATGACAATGAGACGAATTTAACCATTTTGAAAAATCAGCTCCGCTCTTGTGATATTTACGCGGATGCTGAGAGTAAAACGGAAAAAGCCCTGCATAGAGTGATCCAAGCCTTAGACGACGGGGTACCGTATCAGATAGTGGTAACGGATTATATGATGCCCGATATAGACGGTTTGATGCTTACTCGACGTATTCGAGAAGTCACCGGATCCAATCATCAGCCGATTATTTTAATGACTACGTCGGCAGGACTGCTTACCAGTGAGGTGCTTTCCGATGCGGGTGTTAATATCAATGTCGCGAAACCCATGACAGGCGTGATGCTGAAAAAGAGCCTTATTGCGGCTTTGTCTACGCACTTTATTGGGCGTCAATACTCGTATTTAGATGCAAAAGAGCATTCTGCTGAAGATGAATCAACGGTCATAGATCAAGTTGAACATCAAAAGCGCGGACTGATCTTAGTTGTGGAGGATATGAAGGCGAATATGGCTGTTGCGAAAGGCATATTGGAGCGCATTGGGTTTGATGTTGTTGGTGCTGAGAATGGTGCGGTTGGTATTGAAATGTGGGAAGCGCATTATCCAGATCTGATTTTTATGGATCTGCATATGCCAGTTATGGATGGGCTTACTTCTATGCGGCATATTAGGCAGGCTGAAAAAAGTGCGGGCCGTACACGCGTTCCTATTCTGGCGTTGACTGCGGATATCATGCCCGAGACTTTGTCCGAGGTGTTTCGATCAGGCGGAAATGGTTTGCTACCTAAGCCATTCAAACAAAAAGAGTTTATTAGTATGTTAGATAAATGGTTGCCAGCGAATCAATCACAGCACGCAGATGAGGAACCGCCTGTGCTGTCTGCTGGTTCCGCTTTTACCGTGCAATCTGATGTCATTATTAATGAAGTCGCTCTAGGCGAATTGAAAATGATATTGGGGGACGATTTTGTATTATTGGTAGAGGCATTTTACGCTGATGCAGACAGTATCCTTGGCTCGTTTGAGGAAATACTTAAACAAGATGGTGATATCGATTGTGAGCACATTTCTCGGCTTGCACATAGCTTGAAATCCATTAGCCAAAATGTCGGGGCCATGACGATGTCTTCTATGGCGGCGCAACTTGAAAAAGAAGGTCGTGAGGGTGAAATACCTGAGCTGCATACGAAGTTGCAAGAGTTGTTGGCGATGTACCACGAAGTGAAAAATAAACTGCAGGATATACTGTCATGCCAATGAAAGTATTAATAGTTGATGACACAAATACAGATCGCTTGTTGCTTAAGTTGCATCTAGCGAAACTTGGCTACCGAACGATAGAGGCCAGCAACGGTAAAGAGGCTATAGAGCAATTTACGGCACATTCAGATGATTTGGATTTGATCTTAATGGATGTGCAAATGCCTTATTTAAACGGTTTTGATGCAGTGCGTTCTATTCGTGAAATACAAGAGCAGCAAAAACAGGAATGGCTTCCTGTCATTTTTTTAAGTGCCAGTGCGGAAGACGATGATGTAGAAGATGGTATCTTAGCGGGTGGCGATGACTATCTAATTAAGCCCATTAGCCAGAAAATATTATCCGCTAAAATGTTGGCCATGCAACGTATTGCAGATATGAGACGGCGTTTGGTTGAGTCCAATCTAGTTCTTGAAGAATTGGCCTCTACCGATCATTTAACAGGGGTTGCAAACCGTCGTGCCTTTGAGGTCATGTTAGAGCGAGAAATGTCCTTTACACGTCGATATGGTATGCCTATGGCGTGTGCGATATTTGACCTTGATAAATTTAAAACAATCAATGATACCTATGGTCATGATGCAGGAGATGCTGTGCTTGTGGAAGTTGTGCGACGCATCAATAAAAATCTAAGGGATGGCGATGTCATTGGCCGCTTAGGTGGGGAAGAATTTGGTATGATCTTGCCTAAAATGCATGAGGAAGAGATGTTATCGGCCTTTGATCGTTACCGTACAATCGTTGCAGAGCATCCTGTAGTGCACGAAGGTGTTGAGATTCCGGTTACGGCTAGTATCGGTGTGGCGCAATACACTGGGGATAATGGTGATAAGCTGACGTTGCTAAAGCGTGCTGACGAATGTTTGTACGAAGCAAAAGAGACTGGTCGCAATAAGGTTGTCTATCATTCAGAATAGAGCGACTGCTGGGTTTGTTATCGTGTAAATATAAAAAAAGCTGACAATAAAATTGTCAGCTTTTTTGTTTTTACTTCTAGCTCAAAAATTAAGCAACGGCAGAATCTTTGTTTTCAGTGATTTTTTGGTTCACGGTTGCCAATAATGCCTGGATGGATGCGGACACGATATCATTGTCGATGGCAACACCGTTGAAACGGTCGCCGTCTATATTTGCTTGAACATAGGCGATAGCTTGTGAATCACTGCCTACTGTCAACGCATGCTCCTGGTACTGGATAATATCCACTCGCATATTGAAGTGTTTGCCTAGCGCTTCGCTGAAGGCAGACAACGCACCATTACCATCGCCAGTAATCTTGATTGAGCTATTATTGCCTACCAATTCTGCATGAACGGTATCAACCTCATCTTTTGCAAGATCGTATTTGCCCAATTTGTATGGTGTCGTTCCGGTCATGAAGCTGTTTTCGAACAAGTCTTTCATGGATTGCGCGTTCACCACACCGCCGTCTTTTTCAGCAAACTGCTGAACAATTGGGCTGAATTCTACTTGCAACCAGCGAGGCAAAGCTAAGCCGTATTCTTGTTCAAGAGTATAAGCAACACCGCCTTTACCTGATTGGCTGTTCACACGAATAACTTCTTGGTAGCTACGACCTACATCGCGAGGATCGATTGGCAAGTATGCCACGTCCCACGGTTTGTCGTCTGTCTGATTCGCCAAACATTTCTTAATGGCATCTTGATGAGAGCCAGAGAAAGCGGTGAACACCAATTCGCCTGCGTATGGGTGACGCGGGTGAACTTGTAGCAAGGTGCAAGCTTGAACCACACTTATGATGCGGTCCATATCGCCTAACGCCAACTCTGGATCAATACCTTGGCTGTAAATGTTCATCGCCATAGTAACGATGTCCATGTTGCCTGTGCGCTCGCCGTTACCTAGCAATGTGCCTTCAATACGGTCTGCACCAGCCATTACGCCTAATTCTGCTGCCGCTACGCCACAACCACGGTCGTTGTGTGTGTGCAAGCTGACAATCATGCTGTCGCGCTTCTTAACATTACGGCAGAAATATTCAATTTGGTCTGCGTAGCGGTTAGGAGTGGATACTTCTACCGTAGCAGGCAAGTTAATAATAATTTTGTTGTCTGGTGTTGGTTGCCAAACTTCAGCAACCGCATCTACGACTTCTACTGCGTAGTCGATTTCTGTGCCAGTGAAGCTTTCAGGAGAGTATTGGAATACCCACTCTGTTTCTGGGTGCTTAGCGGCATGTTCTTTTACGCATTTTGCGCCATTAACCGCGATCTGTTTAACGCCTTCCATATCCATGCGGAATACTTGCTCGCGCTGTGTTGTAGACGTTGAGTTGTAAACATGGACAATGGCTTTTTTCGCGCCTTTTAGAGATTCGTAAGTACGCTCAATCAATTCTGGACGTGCTTGAGTCAATACTTGGATGTAGACATCGTCTGGCACTTGGTCTTCTTCGATTAACCAGCGGACAAAGTCAAAATCCAATTGAGAGGCGGCAGGAAAACCTACTTCGATCTCTTTAAAGCCAACATCTACTAGTAGGGCAAAAAATTGTTTCTTTTGTTCCACAGTCATTGGTTCAACCAAGGCTTGGTTGCCATCACGCAGGTCAACACTAGACCAAATAGGGGCTTTAGTGATTTCTTTATCAGGCCAAGTACGGTTTGTAATAGCGACTGGCTTGAATGGCGTGTACTTTGTATGGTCAAAAGACGACATGATCTTGTCCTTATTAATAGGAGGTCGATAAACCTCGTTGTTATTTGTGCGTCTTGAGTAGACGCTTTCTTTTGCTAGCGTTCTTTATTTCTTCAGTTTGTATAGTGTAAACAAAAAAGATGAGTAAAAGATTGCGTTTTTTATAGAATTTTCAATTCAAATGGCATTATATTGCGTAATGAAGAAAAAAATTAGCAATTTGGAGCTGTGATTATGGGTTTTGATAAAATTGACTTGAGTATATTGCGAGAGTTACAGCAAGATTCTAGCTTAACCAACCAAGAGTTAGCCGATCGGGTTGGTTTGTCTGCCTCACCTTGCTTACGAAGAGTTAAAGCGCTGGAAGACATTGGGGTGATTGATCGTAAGGTGACCATTTTAAAGAAGTCGAGTTTGGGGTTGAAGTTGACCGCTTTTTTGCAAATAAGTATGGATCGACATACACCAGATCGATTTAGTGTGTTCGAAGAGCAGGTGGATGTTTTTCCAGAAGTACGCAACTGTAACTTGGTGACTGGGCAGAATTGCGATTACTTATTGGAAGTCGTGGTAGAGGATATGGAAAAGTATCATGATTTTTTATTAGGAAAGTTGACACGCATCCCAGGCGTGACTGGTGTGCAGTCTAGTTTTTTGTTGCGTAGTGTAAAAGAGAGTACCGCTTTGCCTTTGGATCACCTGATTTAAAAGGTTATTTCCTTATTTGGCATTGATATTTTTGCTTTCGACCAAATTAATGGGCGTTATACTTGTACAATGTGCATAAAGTAAAAAAATCCCTAGTAGAGAAGATGTGATGAGCGATTTGACAATTAAGCGTCGAGTGATGATTCCCGTGAGGGCTGGCGACGTGATGGCGGAGTTTATTTCCTTTGATGGTGATGACTCAGGCAAAGAACATATAGGGATATTTTTTGAAGGAACACAGGGAAAAGAAGCCAATAGTATTCCGTTGGTTCGTCTACATTCAGAGTGTTTAACGGGTGATGTCTTTGGTTCAGGGCGCTGTGACTGTGGCGAACAATTAGACGAGGCCATTGATCTGATTAATGAACAGGGCGGATATATTCTTTATTTACGCCAAGAGGGTCGCGGTATTGGTTTATATGCAAAGCTAGAAGCGTATGCATTACAAGATAAGGGCTACGATACTTACCAAGCTAATGAAATGTTACATTTGCCAGATGATGGTCGCGATTTTGGTATTGCGGCGGAAATGTTGAAAGCATTAGGTGTGGATGAAGTTCGTTTATTGACCAATAACCCAGATAAAGCACAACAACTTATCGAACACGGTATTTCCGTTGCTGAGTTAGTGCCAACTAAAGTGCATGTAAATCAGCATAATCGTTTGTATTTAGAAACCAAAGCGAAACGCAAACTCCATACGTTGAAGTTTGATTGACTGTGATTGTTAGTAATACTTAAAAGCACAAAAAAGAAAGGCACTTTAAAAGTGCCTTTCTTTATTTTAGAGGATGTTATACCCGCTTTATTTTTTACTTGGTGCTGGTTTCTTCTTTTTCTTCTTGCTGCTTGGTGAGCGGGCTTTTGTTTTTGGCTCCAACCCTTCGATTCGACCGAACTTGATATTGGCCTGCATAAAGCGTTGGATCTTCTCGATCATTGGCAGGTCGTTAATGTCGATTAACGAGATGCAATCGCCAGGCGCGCCTTCACGTGAAGCTCGGCCTGCGCGGTGAATATAGGAATCCGCTTTGCGTGGTAGGCGAAGGTTAATTACTGTGTTGATTTCAGGAAGATCGATACCACGAGAGGCCACGTCTGTTGCTACCAATACCTGTAAGCGGCCACGTTTCATTTGTTTCATGTGTTCGCTGCGGTCACCTTGCTTCATTTCTCCGTGCAAACCGTCACACATTAAGCCCATTTTGCGAATGCGCTGAACCCAAATATCTACGTGCTCTCGGTTGGAAACAAATAATACCGCTTGCTGAACGCGTTCTTGTGTTAATAAATGCTTTAGTATGGCTTCTTTGTGTTCTTCGCTATCTACGCGGTAGGCCAATTGGCGAATTTGGCTTGGTACTGTGCGTGAAGATTCGCCAAGACGAATCTGTTCGGTTTCGCTGTTTAACAGCGCGCTAGCAAAGCGGCCCATTTTCTCGCCTTCAAGTGTGGCGGAAAACATAAGTGTTTGATGTTCTTTTGGTAACTCTTTGGCGATGTGGTTAATGGCATTAACAAAACCCATATCCAGCATACGGTCAGCTTCGTCGATAACGAAGTAAGAAACATCGGTTAGGTCTAACCATTGTTTGTCGTCGAGTTCGACCAGACGGCCAGGGGTGGCAATTAAGATATCGCATGGTTCGCTGAGTTGTTGCTGCTGCATGCCATAAGGCGTCCCACCAATGATAAGTTGAGACTGAATGCGTGTGTGCTGAGTCAGCTGTTCAACCACTTTGAAAATTTGGCGAGCTAGTTCTCGGCTTGGCGCTAAAATCAGCACTTTGGGTGCGGTAGTGGATTGTTCGTCGCGGTCAAGAATATGCTGAACAGCCGGTGCACAAAATGCGATGGTTTTGCCTGTGCCTGTTGGTGCGGTTGCAAGCAAGTCAGAACCATCTAAAGCGATTGGGATGGCTTGTTCTTGGATTTCTGTTGGGGTTTCAAAACCAAGATCACTAATAGCTTGTTCTATGGTGAAATCCAGATCTAATTCAGCAAATGACATGTAAACTCTCTGTAGCGGGATAAGTGGTACGGCCAAGTATGAATATCATAATAAATTTGGTCGTATGACCACTATAATGGACTGTAATGTAAGTCATGATACCTTGTTTTATGAGGATTCGAAATCGAAACATCAGATGATAATTGGATAAGTTAGACCCTTTGTACGCTTTGTTCTAAAATACTCATAAATATTTATAAGAAGACACGTTATGCTGTTATCAGATGAGTTGGTTACTGCCCAAACAATGACATGGGTAAAAGAGTTTATTGTAGGGTTGAATGTTTGTCCTTTTGCGAAACGTGAAGTGGAAAGAGACAGCGTGCGTTGCGTGGTGTTGCGATCGAAAAAAATGGATGTGGCGCTAGAGGAGTTAATGGCTGAAATTCAGTGGTTAGACGAGCATCCTGAGACAGAAACAACTTTATTGATTTTTCCGACCATATTTAAGGATTTTCATCGTTATTTAGACTTTGTTGAAACGGCGGAAAACCTTATGTTTGATCAAGGTTGTGAGGGTGTGTATCAGCTCGCAACTTTTCACCCTGATTATTGTTTTGCAGGCACTGAACCAGATGATGTATCCAATTACACCAATCGTTCGCCTTACCCTATGCTGCATCTTTTAAGAGAAGCGAGTGTTGATAAGGCGATTGAGTTTTATGGTGATACTGCTGAGATACCGAATCAAAATATTGAAAAAATGGAAGAGCTTGGGAAGTCTAAATTAGACGGTATATTTGCTGGTTGTATGAAAGCAGATAATGACTAACTTATAACATTCAAATTGAACTGTATTGCGCTTATTGATGAAGTGCGTATAGTGCGAAAAAAATTGCTTGCCGGAGAACTCATGGCTACACAAATTGGGCGCTTAAATACATTAAGAGTCGTTAAAGAAAAAGATTTTGGTGTGTATTTAGACGCCGACCAATTAGGCGAAATTTTACTTCCTAAACGTTACGTACCAAAAGATGTGACAGTGGGAGACGAAGTGGAAGTATTTGTCTATTTGGATTCAGACGATAAATTAATTTCCACCACTGAATTTCCTAAGGCGCAGGTGGGGGAGTTTGCTGCATTAACGTCAATAGCAGTCAACCAAGTGGGGGCGTTTTTTGATTGGGGCTTGCCAAAAGATTTGTTGGTGCCTTTTAGTCAGCAGAAGAATCGCGTAGAAGAAGGTGAAACACATTTGTTGTTCATCTACTTGGACCAAACAACCAATCGCATTGTGGCGACAACCAAAGTGGATGCCTTGCTGAATCGTGAGGAAGCGCCTTATCGAGTGGGAGATAAAGTTTCCATCATCATTGGCGACAAGACAAATATTGGTTTTAAGTGTGTGATCGATAACCGCTTCTGGGGTGTTTTATTCTTCGAAGATGCATTTAGGCAACTGCGCAAAGGTGAAAAGACCGTTGGCTTTATTAAGCAAATGCGAGAAGACGGCAAAATCGACTTAAGCTTGCAAG
Organism: Marinomonas sp. FW-1; assembly: GCF_005222245.1. Taxonomy (NCBI): domain Bacteria; kingdom Pseudomonadati; phylum Pseudomonadota; class Gammaproteobacteria; order Oceanospirillales; family Oceanospirillaceae; genus Marinomonas; species Marinomonas sp. FW-1. Next base: position 1,822,948 of record NZ_CP025987.1, read on the forward strand.
AAGTTGGCTACAAGAAAGTGCGTAATATATTAGACGACATTCTTGATTATTTGGATGCTCATGGTGGCGAGTCACCATTGACCGATAAAGCCTCTCCAGAAGCCATCTATGCGGTATTTAAAGTCAGTAAGGCGACCTATAAAAAAGCTTTGGGCGCGCTTTATAAAGAGAAGAAAATTCTTCTTACGAAAGAAAAGATCACTAAAATCTAATCTTGTGTGAATCAATAAAAAAGCTGCTAAGAGAGACTTAGCAGCTTTTTTTTCACCTCTTCACGCTGTTCTGCGTGGGCAACGCCATCAAAAAGCAGTCGCTGTACGGGCAACTCTATTGGACTGTTATCAAGTAAAAAGCCAGAAATAAAATTGTTTTCAGTTTGTCGCTGTAGTCGGATGTCTTCGTGCATGGAGGACCGATTTAAGCGGGTGAGTTGGGCGATGGTGTTTACTCTGTTCTTTAGGTTATCTCGGGTGAGGTGTTGGCTTTCTTGTAAGTAGCTAAACTTAGGATGGGTAAAAACGCTGGACAATTCTGAGAGAGTGGCGTCGATCAGTGGCTTGTATTCATCATTCAATATATCGCCGTTATGGATGTTGAAAATAGCGGTAATAGGGTTAATAACTGCATTAACGGCGAGTTTTTCAATCATTCGTTGGTGGATGTTAGTTACCGTCATTCCTTCCAGTGGAAAGTCTTTGGCTGGTGTCGTTGGACGCCATTGGCCGAAGTAGGTGTCACCCAGTCCCGTGTGCTTTATGTGGTTTGCTTCTATTTTGAGTACGCCTTCGCTGGTGGTGCCAGCCCAAAGGGTTTGTGTTTCTAGTAGTTTGTTTTGAAGTTCTTCTTGTGCCCCTATGCCATTACAAAGGCAAGCAATATCGGCATCGTTTGTAATGTGTGCTTCTACTTGGGTGAAAGCATTTTTGAGGTCAAAAGACTTAGTGCAGATTAGCACTTTATCGTATTGGTCGGTTAGCTCTTCAGCAGTAAAGCTTTTGATTTTATGTTTGGTTGTGCAAACCTGCTGTTGACCTTCTTCGTCAGTAAGCGATTCCAAGGTGATTTTCTTCCCGGGGCTCTCTGATCGATACACTAGATGGACTTTATTGCCGAGTTTTTCTAGCTTACAAGCCCAAAAAAGGCCGATAGCGCCAGCGCCGATGACTAACCAAGGCGTGTTCTTCATAATAGGTTTCCATTAGGTGTTTTATTTCAATCCCTGTTATTATCGCTCCAAATTACCTTATTGAAAATGCAAAGGAGCAGAAAATGCCATCATTTGACGTAGTATCTGAGTTGGATTGGCACGAAGTCAGCAACGCAGTCGATCAGGCTAACAGAGAAATTACAACGCGTTATGACTTTAAAGGCGTGAAAGCGCACTACGAAATTAAAGACAAGAAAAACGTTGTCATGGAAGCAGAGGCTGAGCCTCAACTTCGCCAGATGTCCGATATTCTAAATCAAAAATTGGTTGGCCGTGGCATTGATTTGAAAAGTTTGGAAAAAGAAGATGTTGTAAAAGGCAATATGCGAGCATCTCAAGCCGTGAAAATGAAAGAAGGGCTTGAAACAGATGAAGCAAAACGGATCGTGAAAATGATCAAAGACAGCAAGATAAAAGTTCAGGCTCAGATTCAAGGCGACCAATTACGCGTCACGGGCAAAAAACGAGATGATTTACAGCAAGTAATGGCGTTATTGCGTGGTGCGGATTTAGCACAGCCGGTTCAATTTACCAATTTTAGAGATTAAGCCTACTCTACAAGGAGCGTTACTAAATATTGAGTGACGCTCCTCACTCACTTGCCTTCATTTAGGGTTAGTTTGTTGCCAACGATAACCCAGCCTTCCTTTTCTAATTTTTCCTTTTGCCTCAAATAGCCATCTGTATTTTCTGCAAAGCTAATTCGACGTTGAGCATTTACAACGCGGTGCCAAGGCAGCTTAGTGTCTTTGGGAAGTTTTTTCATTAATTGTCCTACTTGTCGCCCATAACCAGGAAAGCCTGCTTGCTTAGCCAATTCACCATAGGATATGCAGCTTCCGAAGGGTACTTCACTTAAAATAAGAAGTACTTGCGATTTAAAGTGCTTCATTGCTTGATTAATCAAAGGAACGCCCATAGATAGATACTAGAAAACGAATTTGAGTATGACATAAAGAAGGTGAATATGAGATTTGCGCTATTACTTTTTATTTTAGTGCCCATTGTGGAAATGACCGTGCTTATTCAGGTCGGTGGAAAAATTGGCGCATTGGCTACAGTAGGTTTGGTGTTCCTTACAGCAATTATAGGTGTCACTTTAATTCGTAAGCAAGGTTTAGAGACGTCATTAAAAGCGCAGGAAAAAATGCGTCGTGGCGAACTTCCTGCCACAGAAGTGGCAGAAGGTGTTATGTTGGTTTTCGCTGGCCTGTGCTTGTTGATTCCTGGTTTTGTAACCGATGCGATTGGTGCCTTGTTATTAGTGCCGCCATTAAGAAAGTTATTCGCAGCAGGTTTGATTGTTAAGTTTGTTAGCTCTTTGATGGCTCGCGGCACGCAGTGGCGTGATGGTCAACGATATGGCCCAAAAGATGATGGGGATATCATTGAAGGAGAATATGCTAATGAAGATAACGACTTAATAGATAAAAAATAATTTTTTGTTTGGGTTGAAATACGAATTACTAGCCGTATATAAAACTTCGATAGAGATTCTTGCTTCAAAGCAAGAGCAGTCCTGCCAGGGGAGTCCTGGTATTGTTTTAATTGGAGAAAATGATTGATGAATATTCGTCCTTTGCACGATCGTGTCGTTGTTCGCCGTAAAGAAGAAGAGACAACAACCGCATCTGGTATCGTTCTGCCTGGATCTGCGACAGAAAAGCCTACACAAGGCGAGGTTTTGGCTGTTGGCACTGGCCGTATTCAATCTAATGGTGACGTGCAAGCGTTGGCTGTTAGCGTTGGTGACACTGTGTTGTTTGGTCAATACTCAGGTCAAACAGTGAAAATCAATGGTGAAGAGCTACTTATCATGAAAGAAGATGAAATTTACGGTGTTGTTGAAGCCTAATTTATCTTTGTAGTTCATATTCGATTTGTAACACTTAAAACAAGTTAAAAGGTAGTAAGAAAATGTCAGCTAAAGAAGTTAAATTTGGAGACAGTGCACGTCAGCAAATGCTGAAAGGTGTTAACGTTCTTGCAGATGCAGTTAAAGTAACCTTGGGGCCAAAAGGTCGTAACGTTGTTATCGAGAAATCTTTCGGTGCGCCACTTGTTACAAAAGATGGTGTAACAGTGGCCAAAGAAATTGAGCTTGATAACAAGTTTGAGAACATGGGCGCACAAATGGTGAAAGAAGTTGCTTCTCAAGCCAATGATGTTGCTGGTGACGGTACTACAACTGCGACTGTTCTTGCTCAAGCAATTGTTTCTGAAGGTTTGAAGGCGGTTGCTGCTGGTCGTAACCCAATGGATCTTAAACGTGGTATCGATCAAGCTGCGGCAGCTGTTGTAAAAGAAATTGCTGCACAAGCTACACCTTGCACAGATACTCGCGCAATCGAGCAGGTTGGTACTATTTCTGCTAACTCTGACTCTTCTGTTGGTAAAATCATTGCAGAAGCAATGGAGCGTGTTGGTAAAGAAGGCGTTATCACAGTAGAAGAAGGCTCTGGTTTTGAAGATGAGCTAGCTGTGGTTGAGGGTATGCAATTTGATCGTGGCTACCTATCTCCATACTTCATCAACAACCAAGAAACAATGAGTGCGGAACTTGAAAACCCATTCATTCTTCTTGTTGATAAGAAAATCTCTAACATCCGTGACTTGCTACCAGTATTGGAAGGCGTTGCAAAAGCATCTCGTCCATTATTGATCATTGCGGAAGACGTTGAAGGCGAAGCCCTAGCGACTTTGGTTGTGAACACTATGCGCGGTATCGTAAAAGTTGCTGCTGCTAAAGCGCCTGGTTTTGGTGATCGTCGTAAAGCGATGCTAGAAGATATTGCTATTCTAACTGGCGCTACCGTTATTTCTGAAGAAGTGGGTATGACGCTAGAAGGTGCTACTCTTGAGCAACTAGGTACAGCTAAGCGCGTTACTCTAACGAAAGAAAGCACAACTATTGTTGATGGTGCAGGTCAAGCGGCTAACATCACAAGTCGTGTAGAGCAAATTCGTGCAGAAATGGCGAACTCTTCTTCTGACTACGACAAAGAAAAACTTCAAGAGCGCGTTGCTAAATTGGCTGGCGGTGTTGCAGTTATCAAAATTGGCGCTGCAACTGAAGTGGCAATGAAAGAGAAGAAAGCACGTGTAGACGATGCGCTTCATGCAACTCGTGCAGCTGTTGAAGAAGGCGTTGTTGCTGGTGGTGGTGTTGCACTGGTACGTGCTCTTACTAAGATTGTTGACCTTAAAGGCGATAACGAAGATCAAAGTGTTGGTATCACACTAGCTCTTCGTGCAATGGAAGCGCCAATGCGTCAGATCGTTACTAACGCTGGTGCAGAAGCTTCTGTCGTTGTTGATAAAGTGAAAAAAGGTGAAGGTAACTTCGGTTACAATGCCGCAACTGGCGAATACGGTGACATGTTGGAAATGGGTATCCTAGATCCAGCTAAAGTGACTCGTTCTGCACTTCAAGCAGCGGCCTCTGTTGCTGGTCTTATGATCACTACTGAAGCAATGATTGCTGATTTGCCAAAAGATGACGCTGGTAGCATGCCTGATATGGGTGGCATGGGCGGAATGGGTGGCATGGGCGGAATGATGTAGTGCGACGAGAGTCGCAGAGGTAGCTAGCCTCGCTGGGCTATAACGTCAGTGGATACTAACTTAGGTTGGTATCCATTCACCTTCCAGCAATAACTAGTATTATAGAAAATCCCGATGTTCGGGCGTTAAACCCCGAGCATCGGACTCTCTAATTGAGAGTAATAAGCCCGGGCTTTTTTCGCCTATTGAAATAAAGTTCGCAAAGTGAACCCGAACTTATTAAATCGATTTCAGTTATATAGCTGAATCATTTTCACAGAGGTGAGTTCCGATTCTATCGGTGGTCATCCATTTCAAAGTTATACTGAGGTAATTCCGCTATCAAACGGGATTTATTGAGGTAGACATCATCGTGTGTTTTCAATACTAAATCAGCTACCGATGTGCGTAAGCTGGTACTTTCATTGTCTCACCTGTTCCTCAGGTAGCGAGACCTAATATTCAGCTATTAGTAGCCTAAGGATAGTGCGTCACTGGTAATGGTGGGGTGCGAAGCTTCCTGATAATGTAACCCCCATCACGGGTATATTTCATCCGTGAGGGTGGGTATAGATTTCACGAGTAAGGCGTGAATGAGGTGCTAGGCTTATTGGTATGGTTAACGTATGTGAACTGTTGATAAACACCGTCATCCGCATTGAGCTAAGCTTTACTATAAGGCTCAGACCAAAATGGTATGTGGTTGGTCTTACCCTTTACATCTGGGTAGGCGCTGACATTCGACCACCGGTGGACAGACAGAACCTAAGCCAATAATGTGAAAGTATCGGAACTCGGTAAGCCCGTAACGTCGCCCTCTGGGCAGGTGATCCGTAAGGTGATCTGTTGGTGTTGCGGGTAAAGGAGGGTGGAAAAAGCGAATGCCAATCTGTAATGGGTTGGATAGAGGTTCGAACTTTGCCTCAGCCCGAAAGGGCGCAGACTTCCATCTGGTCTTTAATCGTGTGAAAACCTGTAAAGCTTTCTATTAAATAGAAAGTAGAGTCATAAGGCTCTATAACCAATTGAACACCCACGAGGGGAAAGATTTATTTCCCCTCGTGGGGATAAATCCGTCTCCATCTTGTGGGTGCTCTTTAATCTAGGAGGACTGCAAGATGAGCAATTCATCAAATGAAGCGCCTGCGTCATCCCACTTTGCTAGCTCATGGCATGAGATCGACTGGGAAACCAGCCATCTCAAAGTGAGAGAGCTACAGGTTCGGATCGCGAAGGCAGCTAAAGAAAAGCAATGGCGAAAAGTGAAGCAGCTTCAACGTATGTTGGTGCATTCCTTTTCCGCCAAAGCAATCGCCATTAAACGTGTCACTGAAAACCGAGGTCGTAAGACAGCGGGGATCGACGGTGAGACTTGGGATTCCCCTAAAAGCAAATGGTCAGCTGTATCTCGTTTGCGTCAAAAAGGCTACAAACCGAAAGCGCTGCGTAGGGTGTATATACCAAAATCGAACGGCGAACGCCGTCCATTAGGTATACCTACTATGCTGGATCGGGCTATGCAGGCGTTATATCTGCTAGCACTGGAGCCTGTGACAGAAACGTGGGCAGACCGAAACTCGTATGGGTTTCGTCCATTACGTTCGGCAGCGGATGCGATTGAGCAATTATTTGTCAATCTAAGCCGAAAGTCGTCCGCACAATGGGTGCTTGAGGGGGATATAAAAGGTTGTTTCGACAATATAAGCCATGACTGGTTGATCCAAAACGTCCCTCTGGACAGGCGGATCGTCAAGAAGTGGTTAAAGGCTGGCTATGTAGAGTCTGGTCAAATTCATAAAACCGAGGCTGGCACACCACAGGGCGGAATCATTTCTCCGTTACTGGCTAACTGGGCGCTAGACGGTCTCGAACGTGTTTTGGAATCCCATTTTGGGAAGAAGAACACAAAAGCATCGTATAAAACTAAGGTGAATTATGTGCGCTACGCAGATGATTTCATCATTACGGGAATATCCAAGGAGTTACTGGAAGTAAGAGTGAAGCCTGTGGTTGAAGCCTTTATGGCGGAACGTGGGTTAACGCTTTCTAAACAGAAAACACTCGTAACCCATATCGATGTGGGATTTGACTTCCTTGGTCAGAATATCAGGAAATACAGTGGCAAGTTTTTAAACAAACCATCGCATAAAAACCTGAAAGCAGTACTGACTAAGATAAAGGAGATATTTGCTCGTTTTAAAACGGCGCCTGCTTGGTTATTGATAGCGAAACTTAACCCGATTATTCGAGGCTGGGCTAACTATCATAGAGGAGGGGCGGCAAAAGAAACATTCAAATATTTAGACTATCGTATCTGGAAAATGCTATGGCAATGGTGCAAACGCCGACACTCCAATCGTCACAAGCGATGGGTGGTTAAGAAATACTTCAAGACCGTTGGTAAACGGAATTGGGTATTCTTTGGTCAGTCTCCTGATAAAGGAGACATGCACTTATTGTATGCAGCGGATACAAAAATAGTACGCCACCGCAAAATAGTGGCTGAAGCCAATCCCTATGACCCAAAGGATGAGTTCTATTTTGAGCAACGCTTGGAATATGTACTTCGTCAATCGGAGATGGGGATGCGCAAAGCCTTTACATTGTGGAAACGACAACAGCGCCGTTGTCCAAGTTGCAACCAACTGATAACGCCCGAAACAGGGTGGAACATTCATCATGTGGTAGAGCGTCATAAGGGCGGGAGCGACAAACTGGATAACTTGGTGTTGTTACATCCCAACTGTCATATAAAGCTCCATAGCGTAGCGCTATTAGAAATTGAATAAATTTCGATCATAGGCTATTATTGTTATTGATATAGTGAAAAGCTATTGAATTGAGTTTATTAATTTCTTGAGGTGCTGATTATGATTGATAGTAAAAGGCTATATTCAGTGTTAACTGCAATCGATGGGCAAAGACTCAAAAAAGTTTTTGACGGCTCCGGCATCGATATGTACGCGTTCGAATTTGCTGTTGATCATGGGTATATAAAAGCTAACTCCTATATACCTATAGCAACATCAGTTAAGACATATCAGTTTCCAATAGTAACTGTTAAAGGACGTGAAGAAATTAAACGCTTCGAAAACAGCAAAAGGTTGCATGTGACATTGCTTAATATAAGTAAGAAGTTTTGGCTTGTAATCCTATGTGTTTTAGGGGCTATCCTCACTTTTTTAGAAAAAGTTACAGGTATTCTGTCTAACATGTCTGTTCTAATAAACTGAGAGTGAGTTCGATTTATATAGCTTTAATATAAGCTGCTGGCCTAGCTTGCTAGGCTTATAAAGGCTTGAGCTGTATGCGGGGAAACTCGCACGTACAGTTCTTAGGGGAGGGAGGCTCAGTAATGAGCTTCTCTTACCCGACATTCCTCTCTAACTCATTGAGATAAAAGAAAACCTCGCTATTTGGCGAGGTTTTTTTTTATAATAAGTCTTTATATTAGTGAGTGTCATTCTCATTTATTTAAGGCTGTTAAAATGGATTTTTTATCACAAAAAATGCTGTTAGAGTTGGTTGAGTCTAAGCGGTTTGGTGTTGAGTATCAGCCGATTGTGGAACTGAAAACGAGAGATGTATTTGCTTATGAAGCCCTGTCTAGGTTTCGCTCTGTAGCGGGTGAATTTATTCGGCCTGATCATGTTTATGCTGCATTGCATGATAATCCGCTGCTGCTGTTTCAGGTTGAGTTGGCTCAAAAAAAGATTCAGCTAGATCGCCTCTGCAATTCAGAGAAAATTTTTGTTAATTTAGATCAGGATGCGTTTTATGCCTGCGGGCAGGATGCAGAAAATAACGCTTTTGTTGAACTTATTCAGTTGTCTGGTCGTGATCGGGTAGTGGTCGAGTTGATAGAAAACTCTGAAATAAGCGATGCATTAATGAGTTTGTCTATGATTGAATTGTTTAATGGGCTGGGTGTTCGTACTGCGTTAGATGATTTGTGTAATCCAAAATCCATGTTGTCTGTTGCTGTCTTGCAGTTAGTTGAGTGGATAAAGTTGGATAAATGTGTGCTAGATAATAGATTAGATGCTAATTTTATGGTGTTTGTGTCTAAGATAATTGATTTTGCTCATGCTACTGGTAAGCAGGTTATTCTTGAGGGCGTAGAGAGAGAAGAAGATTTAGCCTTTGCTCAACAGATCGGTGCAGACTTTGTTCAAGGTTTTTATTTTAGAGATCAATTTTTAAGTTATTAGCTGTAAAAAACTATTGCTTTTGTATTTTTCTTCTTTCACTGGTGTTAAGTGCAAACCATTGATTCTAAAGCTATTGATAAATAGTCACCTGTGTAAGATACTTGGTTAGATATTTATGTCCATTTTTTGTAAATAAAGGGAAGCTTATGCTCAGAAAAACCCTCGTTAGTATTGCTGTATCAGGCGCGCTATATGTGTCCAGCAGTTACGCATTGGAACTGGGTGAGTTAACCTCTCAATCAAATTTGGGCGAACCTTATCGCGGGAGAATAGAGCTTTCCGATGTAGGTGCTTTAACCGACAATGATATTTTGATTCGTCTTGGCAGTGAAAGTGAATTTCGCCAAGCGGGTTTTGCCCCAACGAGTGTATTATCTCAGCTTAAGTTTGATGTGATTCGCGAAAATGGGCAACTAGCCGTTTCTGTTTCTTCAGACCAAGCTTTGAAAGTGGATGAGTTGCATTTCGTGTTGGCGGCACGTTGGCCAAGCGGACAGCTGGTACGAGAATATCAAACGCCACTAAATCAGTCAGCATTGGTGAATAAGTCGCAAAATGACGTGGTTCAATCGACCGTAGTGTCTTCCCAACAAGCTGGTTCTTCCTCTTCCGTGTTTCGTCAAGCAACACTCGCTGCTCAGAAAATGTCTTCTAAAGGTCAGCTAAATGTGGCTAAGGGGAATACTCTGTGGTCGATTGCTGGGCAAAATCGACCAACCAATCAGCTAACTATTTATCAGACAATGATGGCGATACAAGCCCTCAACAAAGATGCGTTTTATTCTAATAACATTAACCTTCTAAAAGAAGGCGCTATTTTACGCTTGCCAACACAAGAGCAGATCGCTCTTTTCAATAAGTCTATTTCAGAAGAAGAGTTTCAGCGTCAGCACAATGCTTGGATGGCATTAAAAGGCTCCCAATCTGGTGCTTCTGTGAATCAAGCTCAATTAAATACACAAGCGAAAGCAAAAGCCGCGGCTGATAAAGCTGGAGCGGCTGGTGATAAGTTAACGTTAGCATCCGGCCAAAGTTTATTGCCAGAGAATGCGGCTAGCTCAAATACAGGTCAGAGCTCTAGTGCGGCAATGAGTGCTTTGCAGAATGAGTTGTCAGCCTCAAAAGAGATGCTCGACAAAGAGCAAAGAGAGAAAGCGGAACTTTCTAGTCAGCTTGGTGATTTGAATAAGCAGCTGGAAACGTTGGAAAAGCTTATTAGTTTGAAAGACAAGCAAATGGCCGAACTGCAGCAGCAGTTTGCTAGTGCTCAGCAAGCGCTACAAGAGCAAAAGAATACAGTTGATCAATTGTTAGAAGCCGATCAGATACGTAGAGAGAAAGAGCAAGCGGAAGCGGATTCCTTTGTAAATAAAGTATTTGGCAATCCTATTGTTGTATCTATCGGTGCGGTGGTTCTATTGCTGATTGGTCTCTTGATCGGTTTGGTTATGCGTCGTTCTGGAAAAAAACAGGAGGAACAAGACCTATCAAAAAAGGATGAGTTTGATCTTTCCCCTGCGGCAGCAGTTGCACCCGTCGCAGCAGTAGCAGCAGCGGAACAGGTTTTAGCGGATGAACCTGAATCTGAACCTGTTGAAGAGACGAAAGAAGAAGACCCTTTCGCCTTCGATTTTGATAGTCCAGACGACGATGAAGAAGATGATTTGGCGGACTTCGGTTCGTTCGGTGAAGATGTTGCTTCGACAGAACCATCATTTGATGCGTTTGAGGATGAAGCTGATTCAGCTGAAGATGAGTTTGAAAGTGCGCTTCAAGATGATACTGAAGAAAGTCTTGATGACATGTTTGATTCCTTTGGTGGCGATGATGCTGTAACTGACACTTTTCCAGAATTAGAAGATACCGATGACTTGGATGAGTTAGAAGCATTTGTTGAAGAAGATGATATTCCAACCGTAACCCCAGAAGCGTTGGATACGGATGCTGAAATTGATGAAATAGATACTGAAGTTGATGAAGTTGATGAAGTTGATAGTGAAGAAGAATCCTTTGTATCAAGTTTATTAAATGATGTTGATGAAGAAGAGCAAGAAGATGTCGATGAATCTGCTGTCTTTAGTGAATCTCCAAGCGATACATTAGCTAACTCCATTGAAGAGTCGTTAGCAGAAGCTCAACAAGAAGAAGAAATGGAAGTTCCTTCGTTTGGTGAGGCTGAAGCCGCACAAGACGAAGAAGTAAGCGATGAGGAAGAAGAGTTTGACTTCTTTGATGCTAGTGGGGATGAAGCCGCCACTAAATTAGATTTAGCAAGAGCCTATATGGATATGGGTGATGAAGAGGGCGCGCGGGTGATCCTTGAAGACGTTATTGATTCTGGCAATGAAAAACAAATTGCGGAAGCGCAGAATATGATGGAGCGAATGTTCCCAAGTGACTAAAAAAGTAGTATTGGTTATTGAGTATAACGGCTCTGAATACAAGGGCTGGCAAGCACAAAAATTTGGTGTTCCAAGTGTTCAGGAGAATTTAGAAAAAGCGTTAAGTGTTGTTGCTAATCACCCTGTGCAAGTGGTTTGCGCAGGGCGAACAGATTCTGGTGTTCATGCAAGTGCGCAAGTTGTTCACTTCGAAACAGATGCTGAGCGAAATGAGCGGGCATGGACGTTAGGTGTTAATACCTATTTGCCCTCAGATATTACGGTTGTCGCAGCGAGCTATGTATCTGACGACTTCCATGCTCGCTTTAGTGCATTAAGTCGTCGTTATCGTTATGTGATTTATTCTTCTCCCTTTTGCCCTGCAATTTTGGCAAAAGGCGTGACTTGGACGTATAAAACACTTGATGTCGATGCGATGAGAGAAGCCGCTAAAGTGTTCCTTGGTACTCATGATTTCTCTTCCTTTCGTGCTATTGGCTGCCAAGCCAATACGCCTATCCGCACCATTCTTAATTTTGACGTACAAAAGCTTGGCCAGTATATTGTTTTAGATGTTAGAGCTAATGCGTTTTTGCATCATATGATTCGAAATTTTGCTGGTGTCTTAATGTCTATAGGCGCGGGGGAAAAGCCCGTGTCTTGGGCAAAACAGATTTTGGATGCGAAAGACCGTACTAAAGGTGGTATTACGGCACCACCAACAGGTTTGTATTTTGTCGATGCTCAATATCCAGATGTTTTCAACGTACCTAAACTGCATTTAGGTCCTCATTTTTTACCCTATGTAGACGAGCCTAACTATGAATTGCCGAGTTAAAATCTGTGGGATAACCAACCTTGAAGATGCAATGATGGCTTGTAATCATGGGGCGGATGCTCTTGGTTTTGTTTTTTATGAAAAAAGCCCAAGGTATGTGTCCCCAGAAATGGCAAATTCTATTGTTAAACAATTGCCTCCTTTTGTTACGCCCGTTGCTTTATTTGTTGATGCTGACTCATCGCTTATTGAGTCAGTGGTTGGAGCGAATTCACGTTGGATGATTCAATTTCATGGTAATGAATCTGAGTCTGAGTGCCGTCGCTATGATCGTCCTTATATGAAAGCGTTGCGAGTTCAGCAGGGCGATAATATTGTCGCTCTAGTTGATCAATACCCAAGCGCCACAGCAATGCTGCTAGATGCTTATAAAGCAGGTGTGCCAGGAGGTACTGGCGAAGTATTTGATTGGTCTCTAATTCCGGCCGATTTGTCGAAGCCCATTGTGCTTGCCGGTGGCTTAACCCCAGAGAATATTAAACAAGCGATAAATCAGGTTGCTCCTTATGCTGTTGATGTAAGTGGTGGCGTTGAATTGTCAAAAGGCATCAAGAGTGAGCCTAGAGTTCAAGAGTTTATTCGTGGAGCAAAGAGTGAATAGCAACGATATTAATCTAGATTTACCAGATTCCCATGGCCGTTTTGGTTCCTATGGCGGCATTTTTGTTTCTGAAACATTGATGTCAGCTTTGGACGATTTGGCCAAAATGTATGAACGCCTCTCTAAAGACAGTGAATTTCAAGCGGCGTTTGACTATGACTTGGCCCATTATGTTGGTCGTCCATCACCGCTTTATTTTGCTGAGCGCCTTACTAAGAAAGCAGGTGGGGCTAAGATTTACTTAAAGCGTGAAGATTTGAATCACACTGGCGCTCATAAGATAAATAATACGATAGGCCAAGCTTTGCTGGCGAAGCACATGGGCAAGCCAAATATTATTGCGGAAACTGGGGCAGGGCAGCACGGTGTTGCTTCAGCGACAGTGGCGGCTCGTTTGGGTTTAAAATGTAAAGTGTTTATGGGGGCGGAAGATATTCGTCGTCAATCACTGAATGTTTACCGTATGAAGTTGCTTGGTGCCGAGGTTATCTCTGTCGATTCGGGTACGAAAACGCTGAAAGACGCGCTGAATGAAGCGATGCGCTATTGGGTTGGCAATGTGGACGATACTTTTTACATCATTGGTACGGCTGCAGGTCCTCATCCATACCCAAAATTGGTTCGCGATTTTCAGGCTGTTATTGGTCGTGAGACCAAAGCACAATGCTTGGAGCATGAAGGTCGATTGCCTGATGCTGTTGTAGCCTGTGTTGGTGGTGGTTCAAACGCCATTGGTATGTTTCATCCATTCATAAAAGATGAAAATGTTGCTATGTACGGTGTTGAGGCTGGCGGTGATGGTATTGAAACGGGTCGTCACGCTGCCCCTCTAAGTGCTGGTCGTCCTGGTGTGTTGCATGGTAACCGTACTTATGTGATGGCGGATGATGACGGCCAGATTATTGGTACCCATTCCATTTCTGCGGGTTTGGATTATCCGGGTGTGGGTCCTGAGCATGCTTGGTTGAAAGACATTGGTCGAGCTAATTATGTCGCAATTAATGATGATGAGGCGATGCAAGGCTTCAGGGATTTAACCCGTCTAGAGGGTATTATGCCTGCGCTTGAGTCAAGTCATGCTGTTGCATATGGTATGAAACTCGCTGCGACGATGGAGAAAGATAAGATTGTCGTTATCAATCTTTCTGGTCGTGGTGATAAAGATATTCTTACTGTCGCTGAGCTGGATGGGATTGATGTATGAGCCGCATTAAACAATGTTTTGAAAATTTAGAAAAATCTGGTAAAAAGGCGCTCATTCCGTATATTACCGCTGGCGATCCTTCGCCTGAGTATTCTGTCGCTTTAATGGATGCTTTGGTGGACGGCGGCGCTGATGTGATTGAAATAGGTATGCCTTTTTCTGATCCTATGGCTGACGGTCCAGTTATTCAGTTAGCTTGTGAGCGAAGTTTGGCAGCGGGTACAAGTGTTAAAAAAGTATTGCAAATTATTGCCGACTTTAGAAAGAAGAATACTCACACTCCGGTTGTTTTGATGGGCTATTTGAACCCAATTGAGTTCTTTGGGTATCAATCTTTTTCAAATGCTGCAAAAGAAGCGGGTGTTGATGGCGTTTTATTAGTAGATCTGACTCCAGAAGAGGCGACAGATGTAGTAGAATGCTTCCGAGAGAATGAGATTGATCTTATTTATCTGCTGTCACCGACTACGACACCAGAGCGCGCTAAGAAAATTTGTGATTTAGCGACCGGTTATGTTTATTACGTTTCTGTTAAAGGTGTGACAGGCTCTGCTGAGTTAGATGTAGACAGTGTAAAAAAGCATGTTGATTCATTACGTGCTATTACGACTTTGCCGATTGGTGTTGGCTTCGGTATTCGTGATGCGAAAACAGCAGCGTTAGTCAGTCAATGTGCTGATGGGGTCATTGTAGGTAGTGTGTTGGTTAACGCCATTGCCGAAAATAAAGATCATCAAAAAGAATATATAGCTGGCGCTTTAAAAGATATTTTATTACCAATGCGTAATGAAATGGACGCTTAAGCGGCAGCCAACGAGAGATATGGAGAATTAAATGAGTAGCTGGTTAGATAAATTTGTCCCTTCCATTGTGCGCAGTGAATCAAAGCGTAGCACAGGTTCTGTGCCTGAAGGTCTTTGGAAGAAGTGTCCAAAATGTGAAAACGTTTTATATCGTCCCGAGCTAGAAAAGAATTTAGATGTTTGTCCTAAGTGCGAGCATCATCTTCGTGTAAGTGCACGTCGTCGTTTGGATATCTTTTTGGACAAAGAAGGTCGTCATGAAATCGGCGCACATCTTGAGCCTGAAGATAAATTGAAGTTTAAAGATTCAAAACGCTATAAAGACCGTATCGCGGATGCACAAAAAGCAACTGGTGAGAAAGATGCTTTGGTTGCTATGCAGGGTGTCTTGAACGGTATGCCTGTTGTTGCTGTAGCATTTGAATTTAGCTTCTTGGGCGGCTCTATGGGGGCCATTGTAGGTGAACGATTTATCCAAGCGGTAAATGTTTGTTTAGAAAAACGCATTCCTCTTATTTGCTTCTCGGCAAGTGGCGGCGCACGTATGCAAGAAGCTTTGATTTCTTTGATGCAGATGGCTAAAACAAGTGCTGGCCTTGAGCGTTTGAAGCAAGAAGGTATTCCATACATCTCTGTGATGACAGACCCTGTATTCGGTGGTGTATCTGCTTCTTTGGCTATGCTAGGTGATTTAAACGTTGCTGAGCCAAATGCATTGATCGGTTTTGCTGGTCCTCGTGTAATTGAGCAAACGGTACGTGAGAAACTACCAGAAGGCTTCCAGCGTAGTGAGTTCCTGCTTGATAAAGGCGCTCTTGATATGATTATTAAGCGTGATGAAATGCGCGATCGCTTGTTCAATATCTTATCTCTGCTTACCAATAAGGTTGCTTAATTAGATGACGCACACGTCATTAGCGAGTTGGCTTTCATACATTGAAAGCCAACATCCCTCTGAGATAGAGCTAGGTCTAGAACGAGGGAATGCTGTATTAGCTCGATTAAATTTATCTAGACCTAAGGTCAATGTAATTACCGTGGCTGGCACTAATGGCAAAGGCTCGACTTGTGCCATGCTGACACAGTATTTATGTAGTCAAAATTATTCTGTTGGTACTTATACCTCTCCTCATTTCCTTCGATTCAATGAGCGTGTTGCTCTTAATAACTCTCCTTGTGATGACGATCTTTTGTGTCGCGCATTTGAAGCTGTAGAAGCGGCACGTGACGGCATAACGCTTACCTATTTTGAATTTAGTACTCTGGCAGCTTTGTGGATTTTTGATCAAAGCGAATTGGATTATTGGGTTCTAGAAGTTGGTTTGGGCGGGCGATTGGATTCTGTCAATATGATCGATGCTGACGTTGCTGTTGTGACTTCTATTGCGTTGGATCACGTCGATTGGCTTGGTGATAATTTGGATGTTATTGCTCGAGAGAAAACAGGTATCGCCCGAAAAGACAAATTATTGGTCAGTGGTGTGGTGAATCCTCCTGAGACCATTGCTAGCACCGCGTTAGAAATTGGCGCTAGGCTACATCAAAAGGGCGTGGATTTTACCTTTGACAGTAATGAGCATGAATGGTCATGGGTCGGAGCTGGTGTTCAGTATGAGCATTTACCGATTCCTACATTGCCTTTGCAGAATGCTGCTACTGTTCTCGCTGTCTTAGTGTATATGGGATTTGCCCCATCTCAGGAAGATCTTGAGACACTATTTAGTACAGCAGAGCTAACTGGGCGTTTTCAGAAAGTAGCTTCTTCACCTGACGTTTATATTGATGTTGCACATAATCCGGAAGCGGCTTTGGAGCTGGCGCAGCGCATAAAACATTTGCCTGCCAAGCCGATTGCAGTTTGCGGCATGTTAAAAGATAAAGATATTAACAGTGTGATGACTTACCTTGCGGACAGTTTTTCAGGTTGGTTTTGTAGTGACTTGCCTGGTCCAAGGGGAGCAAAAGCCAATGAGCTTATTGAGTGCATTGTACAGCAGTCCGAGAGTAAAACTTTTAGCGTTAATGCTTTCACCTCGGTACAAGATGCCTATATGGCAGCGTTAAATCAGGCAAAGCAAAAAGATTGCCCCGTTGTTGTCTTTGGCTCCTTTGTAACCGTCTCAGAATATTTGGCGATCGGTCAATTGGAAAAGTGATTTATGATAGATAGAACCATTACGTACAGGCTGATTGGTGCAGGGATTATGGTGTTGTCCGCTTCTATTATATTGCCATTAATCCTAGATGGAGAACGTCCTGAAGAATTGGATATGCAGGTTCAGGTGACATCGCCACCTGCATTTTCTCCTATTGAAATTGCACCGGCTCAACCTGTTGACAGCCTACCCGTTACATCCATGCAAGATTCTGCAAGCGATTCTGACGAAATTGAATTAATACCTGTGCCAAAACCGGCAAAGGATGTTTCTCAGGTCAGCTCAGCAGAGCCTGAAGAGCCAGCATCGTCTGCGAAAGCGCCTGTCGAGAAACGTACTCCTACAGTGGTTGCTGATCGTTGGACATTGCAAATTGCTACGTTCAAGAGCAAAGACAATGCAACGCGCTTAGTAGAAAAGCTCAAGGCTGCTAAGTACGATGCCTACAGCCTGACAACCAATTCGCTTTATAAAGTGTATGTTGGTCCAGAGCTTAAGCGTGAAGTCTCCGATAAACTGCGAGATGAAATTAAAAAAGAGTTTAGTTTGAGCGGGATTGTTGTGAAATATTCGGTGAATTAAGCTGATAATGTATTTCGCAGTGTTTGGAATCAGTTAGGCGTCTGTTAAACTCCGCAGCGATTTTTAGAGGTTTTCATGGAGCAGGTAAGTTCTTTATCGACTGTTGATTGGTTGATTATTGCAGTAGTGGTTCTTTCTACTCTTTTAAGTTTGAAAAGAGGGTTTGTTAAAGAAGTTTTATCCTTGCTGACTTGGGTTGTTGCCTTTGTTGTGTCGGTGAAATTCTCAGATCAAATGCAATCTCTATTAATTGATCAAGTTCAAAATGATCAGATTCGATATATCGTTTCTTTTGTTTCGCTTTTTATCGCTTCGTTGATTGTAGGGGCGCTAGTCAGCTTTTTGCTCAGCTCCTTAATTCAGGTAACGGGCTTGTCTAGCACTGACAGAGTGCTAGGAATGTTGTTTGGCTTTGCTCGTGGTGGCTTAGTCGTTGTGGCTTTTGTTGCGTTATTGAGCTTAAGTCCTGCAATAGAGAAAACGGAATTTTGGAAAACATCTCAATTGATTCCTCAATTGGGGCAATTGAATAACTGGACACGTGATATGTTAGGCAAGAGCTCGGATCTAATGGATTCGTCTCTCATTGATCGTGCCCTTGGCAATTAGTTGTTATCAGTAGCAGCAAAAAAATAGATAGAAACTTGCGGCGTTTGCCGCAATTCCCCAACACGAGGATATAGAACATGTGTGGTATCGTTGGTGTCGTAGGCACATCCATGGTCAATCAAGCCATTTTTGATGCATTAACCCTTCTTCAACATCGCGGGCAAGATGCAGCAGGCATGGTCACAAGCCATAATGGACGTTTGTGCTTACGCAAAGACAATGGTCCGGTGAGTGAAGTATTTCGCACTCGTCATATGAAAAAACTACACGGTAATATCGGCATTGGTCATGCTCGTTACCCAACAGCGGGTACTTCTAGTTCAGCAGAAGCCCAACCTTTTTATGTTAATTCTCCATATGGTATTTCGCTTGCTCACAACGGCAATTTAACGAATACCGAAAAGCTTAAGCAAGAAGTGTTCGAGTCGGACTTGCGACATGTAAATACCACCTCTGACTCAGAAGTGCTGTTGAATGTTCTTGCCCATGAATTGCACTTGGAAAACAAGCTAATCCCAACACCAGAAGATATTTTTAATGCACTTGAGCGTGTTTACAATCGCATCGAAGGCGGCTACGCAGTTGTTGCCTTGATTACTGGCTACGGCATTTTAGCCTTCCGTGATCCTGATGGTATTCGTCCATTAATTTACGGCTCTCGTAAAACTGAGTCAGGCGTAGAGTACATGGTGGCGTCTGAGAGCGTTGCTTTGGATGCTGCAGGCTTTAAGGTAGAGCGTGATATTCAACCAGGCGAAGCGATTTTCTTTGATGTGAATCACAACGTACATGTGCGCCAATGTACAGAGAAAAGGGTAGCCCGCCCTTGTTTGTTCGAGTATGTGTACTTTGCTCGTCCAGATACTGTTATTGATAGCATTTCTGTCTATAAAGCACGCATGAACATGGGTGATCGTCTGGCCGCGAAAATTGAGCGTGAGTGGAAGGATCATGACATTGACGTGGTGATTCCAATTCCAGATACCAGTCGTACAGCAGCGTTACAAATAGCACAAACACTAAATATCCCATTCCGTGAAGGATTGGTGAAAAATCGCTATATTGGCCGTACTTTTATAATGCCGGGTCAATCGGTACGTAAGAAGTCAGTTCGCCAAAAACTGAACCCAGTACCTTTCGAATTTAAAGACAAAACGGTATTGCTGGTTGATGACTCTATTGTTCGTGGAACAACGAGTAAAGAAATTATCGAGATGGCGCGTGAAGCGGGTGCCAAGAAGGTATATATCGCATCTGCAGCACCAGAAGTTCGTTATCCGAACGTGTATGGTATTGACATGCCTGCGGTGACAGAGCTGATTGCTAATGGTCGTAATGTAGATGAAATTTGCGAATTAATTGGTGCTGATAAACTGATCTTCCAAGATTTGGAAGACTTAATTGAAGCATGCATTGATGACAAACATTCAGATGTTCGTGAATTCGATACTTCTGTGTTTGATGGCAAATACATTGCCGGCAATATTGATGGCGCTTATCTTGCTCGTCTTGAAAGCGTACGAAATGATTCCCAGAAGTCTTCTCTTGAAGTCGCGTCTGGTAGTGACATGATGCACCCTATGTAGCAAAATCATGAGATAGTGACTTACGAAACAAAGCCAGGTCACGCCTGGCTTTGTTGTTTTTAGCTAAGGCAATTTTGGAGAGACACGAATGTCGGAATACAATGATGCGACGAAAGCGATTCATGCAGGCGCTCGTCAAACGCAAGAACAAGAGAATAGCGAAGCCATTTTCATGACCTCAAGCTTTGCTTATTCTAGTGCAGAAGAAGCGGCAGGTAAGTTTTCTGGCGAAGAAGATGGTAACGTTTATTCTCGTTTTACCAATCCAACGGTAGAGCTTTTTGAAAAACGCCTTGCTGCCTTAGAGAAGGGCGAAGCGGCGATTGCAACCAGTTCAGGCATGGCCGCCCTGATGACTCTAGCCTACAGCTTGTTAAGCGCTGGTGATCGAGTTGTTTGTTCACGTAATATTTTTGGCTCTACGGTGAAGTTTTTTAATACCTATACCGTGAAGTTTGGTGTTGAAGTCGTCTACGTGGATGCAACAGATTATAACGCTTGGGAAGAAGCGATTAATGACAAAACTCGCTTATGTTATTTCGAAACGCCTTCAAACCCATTATACGAAGTTGTTGATGTGGCAAAAGTTGCTGAATTGGCTCACGCTAAAGGTGCTTTATTGTGCGTTGATACTGTATTGGCGACACCTGCCTTGCAAAATCCATTAACGCAAGGTGCTGATATCGTCATGCAATCTGCGACCAAGTTTATTGATGGTCAAGGTCGTTGCCTTGGTGGTGCTTTGATCGCAAGTAAAGACATTGTGGATGTTTTCACTGCGTTTATGCGCAGTGCGGGTCCATGCATGAGCCCATTTAATGCGTGGGTGTTGCTCAATGGTCTTGAAACCTTGTCGCTAAGAATGACAGCGCATTCATCAAATGCATTGAAATTGGCGCAGTTCTTAGAAGCTCACCCTAAAGTATTGAAGGTGAATTACGGCGGTTTACCAAGTCATAAATACCATGAGCTTGCTAAGAAGCAGCAAAAAGATTTTGGTGGTTTGCTGTCTTTCGAAGTTGAGGGTGGTCGCAAAGCGGCTTGGGCGTTCATCAATGCTACTAAGTTGATGTCTATTACAGGCAATCTGGGCGACACCAAAACTCTCGTTACGCATCCAGCAACAACCACGCATGGCCGCTTAACCGACGAAGAGAAGGCGAAAGCAGGTATTGCAGAAGGTCTGGTTCGTGTATCTGTTGGCTTAGAGGATATCGACGATATTATTGCTGATGTCGAGAGTGCGTTGGCACAGCTATAAGCCTTGCGGTATTTTTTGGCGCCACATTGAGTAATGTGAGTGCTCAAAAAAGCGGACTTAGATATTCTCTAAGTCCGCTTTTTTTATGGCTACTAACAAAATACGTTGTAACGTCATGGCAATAATTGCTACGACTCGTCAACCTTATCTATTGTTTCCTCATCTGTTTTTTCTACCGTTTGCGCATTAAGTGCTTCAAGCTGTTTACGTTCTTTGCGTCTATAACCCAATACTAATAAACAAGGAGTGAGTATAAGTGTTAACGGCGTGGCGAAGGTTAATCCGCCTGCTATAGCAGTCGATAGTTGTGTCCACCACTGTGCAGAAGGTGCGCCGATACTGAAGGTTTGATGGATTAAATCAATATTTAACTGAAACACCATAGGCACCAAGCCAAGGATTGTGGTGATGGTTGTCAGCATCACAGGCCTTAAGCGTTGAACACCCGTGCGAATTGCGGCTTCACGAACCAGCATGCCTTGCTTACGTAAACCGTTGAATGTATCAATAAGCACAATGTTGTTATTGACGACAATGCCCGCTAAGGCAATCACACCAACACCACTCATGACGATACCAAAGGGCTGGCCTTTTACCATCAAGCCAATCAAAACCCCCATGGTAGAGAAAATTACCGCACTTAGAATCAATAAGCATTGGAAGAAGTTATTGAATTGGGTTACCAGAATAATCGCCATAATAAAGAAGGCAACGCCAAAGGCTTTTAACAAAAAGACCATGGATTTTTGCTGCTCTTCCGTATTACCTCGGAATTCATAACGAACTGACTTGTCTATGTTCGCCGCATCGATTTTTGCTTTAATGGCTTTAATAACTTCATCAATTACCAAGCCATCTTTCACATCCGCATCAATTTTAACGGTTTTCTTGCCATCTGTTCGATTTATCACGCCTTGCTTGGGTGCCGCATAGCGAGTAATAAAGTTACTGGCTGGAATGCTGCCTTGATTCGTTGGTATCTGTAGCTGATCTAGCTGATCAAGGTTTCGTTGGTTCACTGGATAGCGCAGCACAATATCGATTTTGTCATCAGCACCATCGGGTAGAAAGTCGCTTAATGTAATGCCTGTTGTGACTAACTTAATGACATTGCCTAGGCTGGTTACATCAACGCCGTAGCGGCTTGCTTCAGCGCGGTTAATGTCAATACGCCATTCAATACCGGGTAATGATCGGTCGTCACTCACGGTTAGAATCTCATCTCGTAGTAACAGCTGTTTGCTGATTTCATCGGCTGCAATATTGAGCGCTTCCGTATAATTTGAACTTAGCTGCAATTGGATATCGGCGCCAGATTGAGGTCCACCTTGTTCTTTTTTGGCGCTGACTTCTATGCCAGGGATTTGTTTGGTTTTTTCCCTGATTCTATCGAGGATGACATTTGCTGAATCTCGCTTGTACCACTCGATAAACTCCATCGTAATAGTGCCAATACTGTCTGGCGCCACATTGTTTCCTGGTGTTGCATAAGAAGTAGCCACCACACTTTTCAATTCACGAGTGCCAATAATCCTTTGTTCGACTAATTGAACAAGCTTGTCCTTTTCTTCAAGAGAGAGGTCTCCACGAGCGCGAATATCCAAGTTGGCCGTTTCTGGTTCAATATCTGGAAAGAACTCGATGCCTTTACCAAATTTTCCATAGCTAATGAAAATGCTGATCAGCAAAGCGATGGTAAACATTAATACCCAAATAGGCTTTTCGACTAAACGAGTCAGTACTCGACCGTATAGTCCAGTTGCGCCTGTCAGCTCTCTAAGATCGCCTGTTTCAGTAATGCGTAGGGCATGCATTGTTTTATCGCTGTAAGCGCCTTTTTTGCCAATAATTGAGCCAATAGTTGGAATCACAATAAGCGCCATGACAAGAGAGGAGGCCAGCGTTGCTATGATGGTAATTGGCATAAAGCGCATAAACTCACCAGCGATATCTGGCCAAAACAATAGCGGCATGAAAACCGCTAACGTGGTAGCGGTGGATGCAGTAATTGGCCATGCCATGCGTTTAGCGGCTTCACTGTAGGCTTGTCGTTTAGATGCGCCTTCGGAAAGTTTCCGGTCTGCATACTCGGTTACCACAATAGCACCGTCTACCAGCATGCCGACACTGAGTATTAACGCAAACAACACCACCATATTAATGGTGAAACCTTGTAAATTTAAGATCAAAATTCCGGCTAGGAATGCCCCGGGAATGGCTAGACCAACTAAAATGGAGCTGCGTATACCAAGAGCCCAAACAATAACAATCATCACCAGCAAGGTGGCTGCTAGGACATTGTTAAAGAGATCATTAAGCGAGGTTTCGATTTCAGTTGATTTGTCACCTGTGAGATTATAATTCACACCACTTGGCCATTGCTGACTTTCTGTTTCAACAACGTTTTTGACTGCTTCTATGGTATTTATAATATTGGCGCCAACGCGTTTAGAGACAGCTAAAGTGATGCTACGCTTGCCTTCAACCCGCGCATAACTGGTGGGATCTTCGAACGTCAGTTCTCCTGTCGCAATGTCGCCTAACAAAACGACTTGATCGCCATCGGCTTTAATTGGCAAATTAAGTATGTCTTCCTTGGTTTTTAACAGCCCAGGGACTTTTAGAGAGAAGCGACCTGCGCCGGTGTCTAAATTACCCGCGGCCACCAAACGGTTATTGTTAGAAACAAAGTTTGCAACATCACTCAGGGATAGGTTGTACGATTCAAGCTGTTCAGGGCGAATGATAATTTGTGCTTGTTGATCTCTATCTCCACTAATGTTTGCTTCTAATACACCATCAACCGCTTCAATTGCGTCTTGTAAGTTTTTGGCTGTGCGGCTAAGAGTAGCGAAATCCACATTCCCGGATAAATTGACCCGTAAAACAGGGAAGGTGGAAAGGTTAATTTCGGTGACGGTTGGTTCATCGGCATCACTGGGTAGTTCGCTCTTTGCTCGGTCAACTTTATCCTTGGTATCGCTGATGGCTTGATCAATGTCTACGCCAGATAGGAATTCCACAATGATAGAAGCATGACCTTCTGAAGCCGTAGATTTCAGTTCTTTCAGGCCGTCTAAACCTTTTAATTCTTTTTCTAAAGGGTGAACCAATAAGCTATCGGCGTCTTCTGGCGATATGCCCTCTAATGATACCGATACATAGGCCATTGGAATGGTGATGTCGGGATCGCTTTCTTTGGCAATTTCGATATAAGACACTGTGCCCATTATTAATATGAGCAAAAAAAACATCATCACGGTTCGGGAGCGTGCTAAAGCAGCCTCGATTATTGCTTGCATAATAGACCTCCCTAGTTTTGGTAGTGTGCGTCAACAAGATCACCAGCTGAGACAAAGCCTTGTCCAACAGTGATGATATTGACATTATCAGGTAGGCCTACAACCCAAACATGATCACGCTCCGATTTCACAATATCGACAGGCGTGATGGTAACGGTGTTATCAATGCTAATGGTTTTGATGGCAGTACGCCCGGTGTCGTCGAGCGTTAATAGAGCAGGAGACAATGCATGTGCTTTTTGCTCATCAATGATGAAATCAACCGATGCTGTGAGTCCTGCTGGGATGGTATTGTTTGGATTGTCTACGAGCAGCTCAACACTAATGGTTCGACTGGTTTCGTTGGCCGTTGCACTAATGTATGTGACGAAACCGTCCGCCTCATAACCAGATTCGAAGCGAATGTTCCCAGGCGTTCCGATTTTAACTAGATGGACTTTATTTTGTGGGATATCCACTTTCACTTTGATTGGATTAATAGAGACAAGTGAGCCAATAGTGACGCCAGTAGCCAGAATTTGCCCGACCTGCACATCAAGCGTGTTGAGAATACCTGAAAAGGGCGCAACAAGGTTGGCATTTTCTAAGTCAATTAATAACGAAGTTTTGGTGGCTTTTGCAGACGCTAAATCCGTTTCTGCTTGGGCAAGATTAACCTTAGATGATAGGTTAGTGGCATTGAGTTTTTTAACACCATCCAGCTCAAATTGGCGCTGTTTAACGAGTAAGTCAGCTTGCTCAATTTGCATTTTTAATGTTCGTGTATCGATCTGCATGATCGATTGACCTTTTTCAACAAGCTGACCTTTTTCTATTGGAAGCTTAATGATTTTGCCTTGGTAGCTATTAACGAGATTTAACGTTTCTCCCGCCATCGTTTTACCACTTAATGGCAGGTGTATCTCAATGTGTTTTGGCGATAAGGTTTTGGCTTGTACTGGATAGGCTTGCTTAATTTCAGCAGCTTGAGAAGAAACTGTGCTTTCACTAGGTTGAGCGTCAGGGTTGCTTACGGTAATGCCATTGCCACCTACGAGCATCCAACCCACTGTCGCTGTCGCCACGACCACTGCTGTTATTGGTCCTAACTTGTTTTTTAACGCCATCCAATACTCCGTTATTTGAAAATCATTATTAAGCGACTTTAGTATAGGCTCAAATAAGAATGAATAAAGGGGTTTTATGAAATCTCTTTGCTAATAGTTTTACAGATAGCGGCTGTTTGGAGAAAAGCAAAAAATGCTTTTTTAAAATAAGAATCCTTTTCTTTTTATCAATTGATAACGTCTATTTGCTGAACCTTCGCTTAGAAGGATGATACTATACCGCCACAAAATTTTTACTTTATATGGATAGATATGAGTCTATTGTCGTTAGAACAGATTAGTGTCGCTTTCGGTCATAATCCACTGTTGTCAAAGATTAGTTTTTCAGCAGAGGCTGGAGAGCGTGTTGCAATTATTGGTCGTAATGGTGCAGGTAAATCCACGTTATTAAAAGTCATCTCTGGTGAGCAAGTACCTGATGAAGGTGTGGTACGCATCGAAGGCGGAATGAAGGTTGCTCAGCTTCCTCAAGAATTGCCTGATGCAAATGAAAAAACGGTACGTGAAGTTGTGAGTGAAGGGGCTGGTGAAGCACATTCCTTAATGACTCGTTACTTTAAGTTATTAGAAGATTTTGAAAATGATCACTCAAATGAGCTAAGTGATATCCAAACTGAATTGGATCGAATTCAGGGCTGGGACCTAGAGCAACGAGTGAATCATATGGTTCAACGTTTGGCTTTGCCTGCTGACAAGCTGATGTCGGAACTGTCTGGTGGTTGGCGTCGTCGCGTTATTTTAGCGCAGGCACTTATTTCTAATCCAGATGTCTTGCTGCTCGACGAACCGACTAACCATTTGGATGTGCCGACAATCGAATGGATGGAGCAGCAGCTTCAGCAATTTCGTGGTTTGATTTTGTTTATTACCCATGATCGTCGCTTCCTAGAAAAATTAGCCAATCGTATTATTGAGCTAGACCGCGGCAATCTTATTTCCTTTAGCGGTAACATCACCGCGTTCTTAGCTTTTAAAGAAAAAATGCTGGAAGAAGAAGAGCGTGCAAACGCCTTGTTTGATAAGCGTCTTGCTGAAGAAGAGGTGTGGATTCGTCAGGGCATTAAAGCACGTCGTACCCGTAACGAAGGTCGAGTTCGTGCCTTGAAGGCACTTCGTGAAGAGCGCTCTGAACGTATTAATCGCCAAGGCAATGCAAAAATGGCGATTGAAACGAAAGAGAAGTCTGGCAAGTTGGTGGCGGAGTTTACGCAAGTTGGCCACTCTTTCGAAGACAAAGTTATTTTGCAGCCGATGGATTTTATTGTGAATCGCGGTGACCGTATTGGTTTGATTGGCCCCAATGGTTGCGGTAAAAGTACGTTTTTAAAGATTCTTATGGGTAATCTGGAGCCACAGACAGGTACTGTTCGCCAAGGCACCAAACTTAACGTGGCGTATTTCGACCAGTTGCGTGAACAACTTGACCCTGAAAAAACCGTCGCCGAGAACGTTGGTGAAGGTAAAGACGTTATCGAAATCAACGGTCAGAACAAACATGTGATTGGCTACCTTGGCGATTTTCTTTTCCCGCCAGAACGTGCACGAACACCAATCAAAGCGTTATCAGGTGGTGAGCGAAACCGAGTGTTGCTAGCGAAGCTATTCACGAAACCTGCTAACTTGCTCATTATGGATGAGCCGACCAACGACTTGGATGTAGAGACGCTGGAGTTATTAGAAGAACTTTTAATGAATTACGATGGCACTTTGTTATTGGTAAGTCACGACCGTTCTTTCCTAGACAACGTGGTCACCAGCGTTATTGCTTTTGAAGGCGAAGGTCGAGTAAAAGAATATGTTGGTGGCTATCAAGATTGGATTCGCCAAGGTGGTAAGTTCCCAACTGAATCCACTTCACAAACGGATGATGTGCCATCTAAAAAGGAAAAAGCTAAGGTAGAAGCAAGTAATGCTGAACAGGCCAATCAGAAAACGCCTGAACCAGCCAAGTCTAAAGCGAAGCTTAGCTACAAAATTCAGCGTGAATTTGATGAGATGCCTGCCACCATCGCTAAGTTAGAAGAAGAAATTGCCGCTTTGCATGTCACCACAAGTGCACCGGAGTTCTATACCGGAGATGCAGAGAATGTTCAAAAAACCTTAGCAAAGTTAGCGCATAAAGAAGAAGAGCTTGAAACAACCATGGAGCGTTGGTTAGAGCTTGAAGAAATGCAAAACGGATAAATTATGACGAATAAAATTAAACCAATTTCATTTGTACCGCGCTTTTTTGGCGCTTTTGGTCAGTTTATAAAATACATGGCGAGCGGCAATTATGCCGCTCGTTGTCAGGCGATAAGTGAAGGTAAGCAATTTGCCTTTGAAGTTGAGCCGACAGTTATTACTAAAGAAGTCGAAGTGATTCGTGAGGTTGAAGTCGCGGCTCCTATTTTGGATACGGTAAATGCAGACGGTGCACATCAGTTATTACAACTGTTACAACAAGAAGCGCGTTTTATCGATTTTATCCAAGAAAGCATTGATGATTATAGCGATGCTGATGTTGGTGCCGCTTCACGTCAAATTCATGCAGGCTGTTCGAAAGTATTGAAACAACACTTTACCATTGATGCGGTCTCTACATCTGTTGTCAACACTGCGGTAGAGAATAGCCGTGTTGAAGTGCCGTCTGGATATGATGCCAAGCAGATTAAGCTTGAAGGTAAAGTCGAAGGCGATGGCCCTTATGCTGGAACACTGATTCACCCAGGTTGGAAAGTCACTGAAACACGCTTACCAAAAGTGACGAATACAGAAAGTCTAACCATTCTAGCGCCAGCTGAAGTCGAGGTATAATTCAGTGAGTCAATATTTCATTGGTATCGACTTGGGTACCACGCATTCTGCTGTCTATTATTCTCCATCGACACAAACATCAACAGAAGCTGAGCAAGTAGGGCGTATTCAACAATTAGCCATTCCGCAGTTTATTGCAGCAGGCCAAGTTGATGCTCGTCCTTTATTGCCTTCCTTTGTGTACTTTCCTCATCAAAGTGAGTTTTTGGAAAGCGATTTGCAGCTGCCTTGGGGTAAGGCTGCTTCTATTGTGGGCCAGATGGCGCGAGAACTTGGTGCTAAATCTTCTGGTCGACTAGTGCAAAGTGCTAAGAGCTGGCTGTGCCATTCGAGAGTTAGTGCAGACGAAGCGGTTTTACCTGTCGATGCGCTAGAAGAAGTGCAAAAAGTGTCTCCAGCACAGGTCACAGAAACCCTTTTAGCGCATTTGGTTAGCGCATGGGGAAATCAATTTCCTGATGCTCCTATTACTGATCAAACCGTTGTCATCACGGTTCCAGCGTCCTTTGATCCTGCCGCTCGTGCCATTACTGAGCAAGCAGCGGAAAAAGTTGGCTTACGTGCTCGTTTGATCGAAGAGCCATTGGCCGCGTTTTATGCTTGGTTAAGTGATCAACAAAATTGGACTGACAACCTAGAAGTTAACGAGCATATTTTGGTTGTTGATGTTGGTGGTGGCACGACGGATTTGTCTTTGATCCAAGCAGTCGAGCAAGAAGGCGCTTTAAGTTTAGAGCGGGTGGCTGTTGGTCGTCATATTTTGCTTGGTGGCGACAATATGGACCTCACGTTAACTTACCATCTGGCGGCTCAGCTCGCGCAAAATGGCACCAATCTTGAGGCTTGGCAAATTAGCGGTCTAACACAGGCGTGTCGAGAGGCCAAAGAACGCTTGTTAACTAATGCAGACTTAGAAGAAGTCAGCGTCGTGGTGCCTAGTCGTGGCCGTAGTTTATTCAATAACAGCATTAAAGCGACCTTGACGCGAAATGATGTTCAACAGCTATTAATTGATGGTTTTTTTCCGCAAGTGCAGCTGGGTGAGCAAGCTCAAAAAGCAGCGCGCAGTGGTTTCAGTGCGATTAATTTGGATTACGAGGTTGACCCTGCGATCACTCGCCATATCAGTGAGTTTTTGTCTCAGCATGATGTGAAACCAAGTAAGGTTCTGCTAAACGGCGGTGTATTCAATGCCAGTTTGATTCGCAATACCTTAGAAACACGTTTGGCTTCGATGTTGTCTGAATCATCCGGTGGCAGTGAATTAACCATGCTGACACCTTCACA
The DNA here is from genome assembly GCF_005222245.1 of Marinomonas sp. FW-1. NCBI lineage: Bacteria > Pseudomonadati > Pseudomonadota > Gammaproteobacteria > Oceanospirillales > Oceanospirillaceae > Marinomonas > Marinomonas sp. FW-1. The sequence goes on from NZ_CP025987.1 coordinate 1,852,421, forward strand.
TTTGGATCATGCGGTTGCCAAAGGCGCAACGTACTATGCTCAAGTGCAAGCAGAAGGTGGTGTAAAAGTAAAAAGTGGTTTAGCGGCCAATTATTACATTGGTGTTGCAAGTCCAATGCCTGCTATTCCTGGAATGGCACCACCTGTCGATGCGATCTGCGTGGCACCATTTGGTCTGGAGGAAGGTTCAGATGAGCAAATGCTGCCGAATGAATTTTCGCTTGTTGTTGGCGAAAGTGTGACATTTCGTTTTTTCCAGTCAAAAACGAGTGAAGTGGATTCGGTTGGTAAAGTCATTGCGTCGTTTTCAATTGCACAGCTAAATGAACTAAACCCTTTATCGGTTCGATTAGATGCAGGTCATTATCAAGCTGGTGACATGGTTCGTGTGTATTTGACGGCCCGTGTAACTGAATTGGGGCAGTTGCTGTTACAAGCCCATGACACCCAATCAGACCTGAGTTGGACTATTGAGTTTCAAGTTAGGGAGTCTTAAAAGATGGCGAAAGCGGCTTTTCCTGCTACTTATCGAGTCGGTATTGATTTAGGGACAACCAATTGTGTTGTCTCTTACACGCCGATTAATAGCGATGTTTCTGTCTGTGCAGAAAGCGAACCCGAACTCTTGTCGATTCCTCAAGTGATGGCGGATGGTTCTGTACAAGAGTTCGTATATTTGCCAAGTGCTATTTATGTCTTAGCGTCTGATGAAGTGGGTAAAATCGATCCTGTTTTGCCTTGGCGTCATTGTGATAAAGAGCGAGTTGTTGGTGTTGGAGCTTTGGCTCTTGGCCAGCGACGAGCAGGGCAATTGATACAAAGTGCGAAAAGCTGGCTAAGCCATCGTCAGGTTGATAGGCGATCAGCCATTTTGCCTTGGGCAAGTGAGTTCTCGAAAAAGCTCAGTCCATTAGATGCGAGTAAAATACTCTTGTCGCACATTAAGCAAAGCTGGGATTACCGCTTTGCTGATGCACCATTAGAATATCAATCCATTGCCTTGACCTTACCTGCTTCCTTTGATGAAGAAGCGAGAGCTTTAACGTTGGAAGCAGCCAAGCTAGCAGGTTTAAAGGATTTGTACCTTCTTGAAGAGCCACAAGCGGCTTGCTATCACTATATAAGCGATGATGAAAAACTCGCAGCGATCGCGGATAAGAAAATGCTTTTAGTGGTGGATATTGGCGGGGGGACCAGCGATTTTAGTTTGGTTGCAATTAAACCTGTGTCGTCAAAGGGTAAGAATGTTTCTCTTAAGCGTATTGCGGTAGGCGAGCATTTATTACTTGGTGGCGATAACCTTGATCAAGCCTTGGCATTTCAGCTAGACCCCAAACAGATTTCAGCATTATCTGCCTCGCGCTTAGCCGCGTTGGTTCAGCAAACTCGTCAGGCTAAAGAAGCGCTATTAGGTGAAAATGCACCAGAGTCATTAACCATTACCGTACTGGGCGGCGGCAGTCGTCTAATTGGTGGTTCGCAAAAGTTTGATGTTTTCAGAAATACCTTGTTAGAGCAAATAAGCAGTGGTTTTTTTCCTTTAGTGGATGCGGCTGACAAGGTGCAAAAAAGCGATTACGCCATGCATACCTTGGGTTTGCCTTATGAATCGGACCCTGCTTTCACTCGTCATTTAGCGGCATTTTTGCAACAGCATAGGTCGGCTATTGAAGCTGCGACAGGTTCGGGTATGCCTGATGCGGTGTTGTTTAATGGTGGTTTATTTAATAGCCCAGTATTAAAAGCACGTTTGTTAGAGCAACTTAACGATTGGCGTGCTGAGCCTATTCTTGCTTGCGCAGCGGATGAACCTAACGATGCTGTTGCCAAAGGCGCAGTGAAGTATTTAACTGCTTTGGCGGGAGAAAGTGCACGCATTGAAAGTGGTGTGGCACACAGTTTGTATTTGCAAGTAGGTGATGATCAATTTGTTGGTATCTTGCCGAAAGGCACCTTAAAAGGCGATGCCATCGTTTTAGAGCAAGAGTTTTTTGTCACCCTGGGGCAGCAAGTTCAGTTTCCTCTGTATCGCTCTGATGACCATATTGATGGTGTGGTTGGTGCAGTGCGTAACCAAGAGGACTTACATTATATTTCTACCTTGATGACCGAGTTGGATGGCTCTATCGACTCTGAAGAAGTGCCTGTAAAGCTGTCGGTACAAATGACCGAAGTGGGTGTCTTACAAGTTGAGCTAAAAGCTAACAATAAACAAGATCAATGGCGTTTGGATTTTTCAACACATGCCAGTTCTTCTCAAGAGTCTGCACAAGCAGATGAAAGCGGTTTGCTTCATGCCAATATGGGGCAAGCAGAAGAGCACTTGGCTAAATGCTTTTCTAGTGTAGGACAAAAACAACATCCTGATCTGGTGAAATCACTTAAGCAGGATTTGGATCAGTTGCTTGGCAATCGAGATGACTGGAATCTTGCAACGTCTCGACGTTTGGTTGATAAGCTTTTAAGTTTGAAGTCAGGTCGAATCAAAAGTGCTCAACATGAGCGACAATGGTTACAGCTCATGGGGTATTGTTTGCGTCCAGGCTTTGGTGCCGCCGATGATTTAGCTCGTGTTCAGCAAGTGGTGAACATTACTAAAGCGGGTGCTCAGTATGATACTGCGCCAGTTTGGGGGCAATATTGGACCTTATATCGCCGTATTGCTGGTGGTTTATCCGTTGAGCAGCAAACGCATTTGTTTAAGCAGTTTAGCCAATATTATTCACCATCAGGGCAGCGATCTCGTGACAAAATGAAGGCGCTGACCACTAAGTCGAGTGATGATCTGATTCGTCTAGTTGGCGCGCTAGAACGCCTGTCGAATGAAGACAAAACCGTAACCATAGATTGGCTGCTAAAGCGTTTGCAAAAGACCTCGGAGCCAGACACCGCTTGGTGGACGATAGGGCGCATAGCCTCCCGTCATCTTTTATCTGGTAAGCAAGAGGAGAGAATTGCAGAAGAAAAACTTTTACCGATTTTAGAAACTGTCCTCAAGGAAGATTGGAAGAAGCGTAAGCAAGCTGGATTGGCAGCGGTGTTAATGAGCCAGGTGAGCGTTGGGGAATCTGATAAGCTGAGCGCGTTGCGAAAGAAAGTCGCGAATAAACTCAAAAAAGACAAATGCCCCGCGCAATGGTTGGAGCGTTTAGAAAGTCAAATCGAGATTAACAGCGACGAATTGAATGCCTTGGTCGGTGAGAGCTTGCCAATTGGTTTACGCCTATAACGTGCCAATTTTTCGACTTTGTCACCAAAGTGTTTAAAGACTATTCGTATTTCTTTTTCGCTTTGGTGACTTTCTCTAGGTACATTTTGGATTCTGATCTAGGGTGGTCGTACCTAAGCTTCTTATAGACGTTACTAGTGGATGTTTGATTAATTTTGTTCATCGCTCTCGTTCGGTCATTCGGATCAAAGGTTTTTAACACATTGCCTGTGCCACCATTATAGGCCGATATCATAGAGTATTCTTGACTTATCTTGTTGCTGACTTTAACAAGATAGCGCGTTTGCAAAATATGTAAGTAAGCGCTGCCAATATCAATGTTGTTTTCTGGTACAAACAACACCTCTTTAGTCGGCTCCCCTGATTTTTTCTTCACTAAGTTATAAACATCTCGTCCAGCTGTCGCCGGAACAACTTGCATCAAACCGTAGGCGTTCGCTGGGCTAACTGCATAGGGGTTAAACGAGCTTTCCGTTTCTATGATTCCGTAGATAAGCGCCGGAGATAGGTTGTAGCGTTTCGCAGCAGCGATGACATATTGGCTGTATTTTTCTTGTCTTAGGTGCTCATGTTGTGGGGCGAGATTGAACTCTACTGCATAAACGGATTTGCCATTTGAGCTGGATCGTTTCAATTGTTTAGACACTAAATAATCGGCATAGCGTTCTGCTCGCCAGCGATATTGAACAACCTTGCCATCGTGATCTATGACCTGAGGGTACAAGAAGGGGACGCCTTCCGTATCCGGTGCATCGCTCGAAAAAATATCCGTTTTAGACGGGTCAGAGGTGGTGAGTAACGTGGTTGATACCGCTTGCTTTAGGGCTTCAAGCGGTCGATCCGTGGTTAATGTTTCGACCCGAACTGTGCCTTTTTCAAAATCGACTATTGTTCTCGCTTGATAATCATTGGTGTATTTTACGTACTTTTTCTTTTCGGGTAGCTCGCTATTATCCTTGCCCCATCGCTTATTCACTTTTTGATCAAGTTCGGCGTATAAGGCTCTTATTGCTTCAATATCAGCCCGAATAACTTTGCTAGTGGCTTTTACCTGCTTGGCAATGGCTTTTACATCTTTTATGTCGTCTGCTTCTTTAATTTGATTGGAAAGTGTATTAACAGAATCCACAGAATTGAAGGACAGTGACATAGATTCACAGCCATTTAATGTTAATAATAAAGGGCCAATCAATACAAAGCGGGACTGGCGGACGATACTCTTTAGCATTAAATGGCCTCTCATGGTGTACGTATTTTATTTCAATGAATGTGCTTTACGCGCTTGATGAAGTTTCTTATAACTTTCAATTAAGCGCAAATGTGGTTCAATACCTTCAAGTTGCATGCTGGTTTTGGTTAAACCGTAAAAACGCACATCGCCTTTAACGGAGCCAATAACGTTATCGATGACTTCTTTACCAAACATTCGGCTGAAGCTATGAACAAAATGATCCAGTTCTAATTCATCGTCTAGAGTGACTTCTAGTACACAATTCATGGCTTGATAAAATAAGCCGCGCTCCGCTGTGTTGTCGTTGAATTGTAAAAATTCACCCACCAGTTCTAGTGCATCTTCATGGGCACCAAGAGCCAAGTAAATTAGAATCTTAAGCTCCATAATGGTTAACTGTCCCCAGACGGTATTTTCATCAAATACAATGCCAATCAAGGTTGGGATGTCGGTATAGTTATCCAGTTGACTTTCTTCTAGACGATTAACTAAGTCTTCTAATTGATCATCACTTAAGGCATGTAGGTTTAGAATATCTTCACGATAATCCAGCGCTTTGTTGGTATTATCCCAAACTAAGTCTTCCACTGGATAGACTTCGGAATAATCTGGAACCAAAATACGACAAGCTGCAGCGCCTAAGTCCGTTAACTCGGCCACATACACTTCTTTATCAAGGTCCTCTAAGATACCAAATAACGCATTAGCTTCTTCTTCGCTGGTCCCAGAAAAGTCCCATTCGACGAAATCATAGTCAGCTTGGTCACTGAAGAAGCGCCAAGAAATAACGCCTGTTGAGTCAATAAAGTGTTCAACGAAGTTTTCTGGTTCTGTAACAGCCATACTGTTAAAGGTAGGCTTTGGCACATCGTTTAAGCCTTCGAAACTACGTCCTTGCATTAACTCAGTTAAACTACGTTCTAAAGCAACTTCGAAACTTGGGTGAGCACCAAAAGAAGCAAACACACCGCCAGTTCTTGGGTTCATTAATGTGACGTTCATGACTGGGAACTGGCCACCAAGCGACGCGTCTTTCACTAGGATTGGAAAGCCTTGTTCTTCTAGCCCTTTGATGCCAGCAAGGATGCTTGGGTATTGTTCCAACACTGCCATTGGTACATCCGGCAAGACAATCTCGTCTTCAATAATCTGGCGTTTTACCGCACGTTCGATGATTTCAGATAAGCATTGTACTTGCGCTTCTTGTTGGTTATTACCCGCGCTCATGCCGTTGCTTAAGAATAAGTTTTCGATGAGGTTTGATGGGAAATAAACCGTTTCCCCATCGGATTTGCGTGTGTAAGGAATGGTGCAAATACCACGGGCTTTATTGCCTGAGTTTGTATCGATCAAGTGTGAGCCGCGCAGCTCATCGTCTGGATTGTAAATCTCCAAGCAGTAATCATCTAAGATGCCTTCCGGTAAGGAATCGTCTTCTGTTAATGCAAACCATTTTTCATTCGGGTAATGAACAAAATCACTGTTAGCGATTTCGGTACCAAAAAACTGATCATTATAGAAAAAGTTGTTGTTTAAACGTTCGATGAATTCCCCAAGAGCAGAACACAGAGCGCTTTCTTTAGAGGCGCCTTTGCCGTTGGTAAAGCACATTGGAGAGGCTGCATCACGAATGTGCAACGACCAAACGTTTGGCACTATGTTACGCCAAGATGATATTTCAATTTTCATCCCAAGATCGGCTAACATAGCCGTCATGTTACTGATGGTTTCTTCCAGTGGTAAGTCTTTCCCAGGAATGAAAGTGTTGGATGAGCCGTCTGGTTGGCCCATTAACATAGCATTGGCGTCAGCGTCTAAGTTTTCAACGGTCTCAATTTTGAATTCAGGACCAGTTTGTACGACTTTTTTTACTGTGCAGCGATCAATAGAGCGCAAAATGCCTTGGCGGTCTTTATCTGAAATATCGTCAGGCAGCTCGACATGAATTTGAAAAATCTGATTATAACGGTCTTCTGGGTCGACGATATTATTTTGAGACAAGCGAATATTGTCTGTCGAGATATCGCGAGACTTACAATATACCTTGACGAAATAGGCGGCACATAACGCAGAGGAAGCTAGGAAATAATCAAATGGACTGGGTGCTGAGCCATCGCCTTTGTAGCGTATTGGCTGATCTGCAGTGACGGTAAAATCATCAAACTTGGCTTCTAGTCTGAGATTGTCGAGAAAATTAACTTTGATTTCCATTGAAACGTATTTCCACTAAATAGGGCGTATGTGCAGGACAGTTATCGAGCTAAGAGGTCGATAAAAAATGATAGAGAGATTATCTTCGATAAGAGGGGGGTGAGTAAAATCAAATTGGCCATTTTAAAACAAATTGCCTTCTTTTCAGTTTTAGTTTGCCCAATTGCATTATAAAACTTCATAAGAAGGCTTTATTTTGTACTTTGCGATTAGCTTCTCAGGCGTCTGATGTTGATTAGAATAGGGCTTCCTGTCATAGGGTCTGGCATAAGGTCGCAATCAACACCGTAGAGTTCACGTACCAGCTCTTTGGTCATAATGTCTTTTGGACTCCCTTGCGTCAGTATTTCACCTTCTTTCATGGCGATGATATGGTCTGAATATCGACACGCACTTGGTAAATCATGAACAACCATCGCTAATGTTTTACCTTGCCGAGATAGATTTCGTATCAGCTCGAAAACTTCGATCTGGTGGCCAAGATCAAGTGCAGATGTTGGTTCATCTAACAGTAATAAAGGCGTTTCTTGTGCAATGGACATAGCTATCCAAGCGCGCTGACGTTGACCACCTGACAAGGTGTCCAGTAGACGGTCTTTTAAACCCTCAAGATCTGCAGCCTGCAAAGCATATTTTATGGCTTCTTGGTCATCCATTGCCCATTGTCTTAATAAGCTTTGGTGAGGATGACGGCCAAATCGTATGAGTTCTTCTATGGTGATGCCATCAGGTGCCAAAGTGTCTTGTGGTAATAGGGCAAGACGACGAGCCACTTCCTTAGATGGCAATGAGTGGATATCTTTACCATCTAACATTACAACGCCTGAACTGGGCGTATGAACACGAGATAGTCCGTTCAATAAAGTGGATTTTCCACAGCCATTTGGCCCGACAATCGCCGTTACTTGGCCTTCTGGTAAGGTAACGTTTAATTGATCGATAATGCTTATTTTGCCATGTTTTAGACTTAGTTTATCTGCGCTAAGGCTGGCGCTAAAAGTGTTGGGCTTTTGTTTAAAAGCAGTAGCTGTCATAACGAACTCCTTGAAGAGCGTCTAACGAGTATCCAAATTAAATAAGGTCCACCTATCACAGCAGTCACAATGCCTACTGGTAATTCGATAGGAGATAAAACAGTTCGCCCAAATAGATCGGAGAGCATCATAACCAGTGCACCAGTGAGCGCGGAACTAATAAGAGGAATACCTCGATAGCGAGAAAGAACACGGGCAATTTCAGGTCCAACCAACGCAACTAAACCAACCGGCCCAGCGACAGCGACAGCCAGTCCAGTTAAGGTAATACACAGAATTAGCGCGAGTATTCTGATGTGTTTTATATTGGCACCAAGCCCAGTAATAACCTGATCTGAAAAAGGTAATAGAGCAAATTGTCTTGAAAACAAAAGACAGCCAATGACACAAATGGCAATGCCAATACCCAACGTATTGACCATGAAAGGATCGCGAGCACTGAGACTTCCGACCGTCCATGGATACGCGCTATTGGCAACATCAATACTGACTTGGCTTAATAAGAGCTGAGTTACTGCGCCAGCTATAGCGCCAATCCCAATGCCTGCAACAATGAAGCGATAGCCACGAGTGCCACTTCCACCAGCCAAGCCAAATGCCAATGCTGTTGCGGTTGCTGCGCCTGCTAGGGCCATAAAGGAAGGGGCCAAGGATACACTCATGCCAACAATGGAGGAGACCGCAAAGGCCATAGCTGCATTGTCGATACCAATGATGCCTGGTGTTGCCAAACGATTTCGAGCCATTGTTTGCATCAAACAACCCGCCAAACTGAAGGCTGCACCGGTATAAATAGCGGCCAATAATCGTGGTAAGCGTAAATCTTTGACAACAAATTGATTCATGGTATCACCCTGTCCTAAGAGGACATCAACGACTTCTTTTGGCGAAATAGCCATAGTGCCGCTGCCAAGAGTAATGATGCTGGCAAAGAATAAGACAACCAAAAGCCAAGTGTTGCGAACAATCGCTTCTTTCTCTATTAGGATTTGCGCATGTTGGCCAATAGAAACGAGTCGATAGCCATTTGGACTTGTGTTGCTGGTCGGAGTATCTGGCATGGAAAGGCTTTGGTTAATCATAATGTGGGCAGCCTACGTGATCGGACAATCAATAAAAGCACAGGGGCACCGACGATAGCGGTGAGCACGCCCAGAGGCATTTCTGCAGGTTGTGCGACAAGTCGCGAAATAATATCAGCACTTATCACAATAATTGGCCCAAGAGGTAAGCATAGCCATAATGTTCTACGAATATCAGGGCCAACTAAGGCTCTGGCAGCAAAAGGAACCACTAAGCCGATAAAGGCTACGGGACCGGCTATTGCCGTGGCACCGCCTACGAGCAAGGCTACCGCGATAATGATAATGCCGCGAATTCGTCTTGGCTTGTGTCCAAGACCAATAGCGACACGCTCACCTAAAGCTAACGAAGCCAGCGGCTTTGCCGTGTATAGAACGCAAGCAGCGGCAACTAACATGGAAGGCAAAACGGACATTAGCGTGTGGGTGTCACGACCAGCAACACTTCCTGTGACCCAAAAGCGAATTTCGTCTGCCGCTCTTTGATCGAATAAGAGAATAAGTGACGTCATGGCTAATAGCAGACTAGATAACGCAGCACCAGCAAGTACAAGGCGAATAGGGTCGTTGTGTTGACCTTGCATACGCGCCGCACCAAGCACACAGATACAGCCAATTAAGGCACCTAACTGCGCGATGCCAACCGTTAACGTTGCTGTACTGGCTCCCATGACAAGTGCCATGGCGACAGCAAATGAACTGCCTGCACTGACACCAAGCAAGCCTGGCTCGGCTAAAGGATTACGAGCCACGGCTTGCATTAACGCGCCAGCAATACCTAGCGTTAAACCAACAAATAATCCAATTAATGTTCTTGTTGAGCGCAGATGGAAAACCGTAAATTCGTCGTCTGCAGAACCGTTACCAAATAAGGTTTGAAGGGAAGCCTGAGGGGTTAACCCTCCAGCACCAAATAATAAGCTCAGCAAGCAGCAAAGTGCCAACACAAAAAGTGCTGACACTAAGACGGCAAACAATGGTCGCTGGGCTGGAGACTTAAGAAACCAACTTTGCATCGAGTTTAATTCATCTTTTTATCAATAACAGTTTCAATGGTGTCTAAAATTGCATGCGCTGCCAATGGTCCCGCCGCACTTGTCCAAAGCTGTCCGTTAACAGTCATAACGTGGTTTTCTTTAACAACATTTAGGCGAGAAAACGAAGGCGAGGTCTTAGCGGCTTCGAGTGCGGCATTGCCTTCATTGTTCAGTGTTGCCAAGAACAACCAGTCATTGTCCACTTTAGATAAATTTTCTAAGCTAAGAGGGCTACTGTGTGGACGTCCTTCTTTGACGACACCTGCATCGTTAATCTCGAAACCAACGGAAGCTAGGATGTCTGGTGCAAAAATCTGTGAAGACATGACGACAGGTCCTTGAGGCATCCAGCGAGCAAGTGTTGCTGAACGCTCATTTTGAGGTAATTTAGTTGTAATCTTGTTTTTAAGCGCACTTGCACGTTTCTCTATATCCGCAAGAATGACATCCATTTCGTCAGTCTTGTTCAATGCATCAGCATAAACGTGGGCTATCGTTTCCCATGAACCTGTAACTATTCCTGGGGATTTTGGCACGACAGTTGGTGCGATTTTCGAAAGGATATTGTATTGATCTTGGGACAAAGTCGCTGATGCTAGAATCAAGTCTGGTCGCTGAGCAACGATGGCTTCTAAGTTGTTTTGTCTCGAAGTGCCTACGATGCTGATATTGCCGACACGATCTTGAATGTACTCTGCGACGGAATCACCTCCCCGTGTAGCAACCGCCGCCAAAGGTTTAAAACCCAAAGCAATCGCGCTATCTAAGGCATCTTCGGATAAAGTAACCACACGTTTTACCTCGTCATTAACCTTAACATTACCGTATTTCGTGCTAACAGTATGTTCCGCTGCGAATGTAGTAAAAGAAGCGGCTAAACCAGCACACAGTAATATTTTCTTAAACGAAGGGCGATTAAACGTCATAACATACATTCCTTAAAAATGAATATTTTCAATAAGCAGTACGCTTCAGTGCGAGCTGGAGTATTGAGGGTATAAAGAAACCAAATCAAGTTTAGTAATGATAACGCTTCTTATTACTGTGTTTAACTGTTTAATCTAATGAAAGCACTGCAAAAAATGCAACGTAGCGTTTTACAATTCGAGTATTTCTCAGGCAGGGCGTATTCGTAGAATAAGAACCAAGATGAATTTATGAAATAGTATCGTTTAGCTATTGGTCTGAAATGAAAAAAAGCGCTCTTTTACTGAGCGCTTAAAAACACTATTTGTATGCTCTAATAAATATTAGATTCAGCTATTACGTTTGTTGCTTCTGTATGATAGCAACAATCCAGAAGCATTCTAGTGTAAGGTTCTGATGCATTATGATTAGCAAGATCGTCAGAGGATATGGTTTCTACAATGCGGCCACTTTGCATAACGGCAACACGATCACAGAGATAAGACACGACACCCAAATCATGAGTAACCATAAGATACGTTAGACCTTCTTTTTCCTTTAAGTCTTTTAATAAATTTAAGATTTCAGCTTGCACTGAAACGTCCAGCGCTGAAGTAGGTTCATCCAATAAAAGGATCTTTGGTTCAAGTATCAAGGTTCTAGCGATAGCTACGCGTTGACGTTGCCCCCCAGATAATTGATGTGGCGACCGATAGCGGAAGCTATTATCCAAGCCTACTTTTTTCAGTATGGTGGTAATCCGTTCGTCTCTGTTGTCCATTTTATGAATTTTCAAAGGTTCCGCTAACGCGGTCTCAATACTGTGTCTTGGGTGCAATGATCCGTATGGATCCTGAAAAACCATTTGCATATCGATGCAGCGTTTTTTGTCGAGCTTATGTTGCAATTGCTTGCCATTCACAGACAGCTGACCTGACCAGTGATGATATTGTCCTGCTAGGCAGCGTAAGACAGTTGTTTTTCCTGAGCCAGATTCACCTACTAGACCAAAGGATTCCCCTGCCTGAATCTGAAGACAAACGTCGTGTAAAACTTTGCTTTCATTAACACCACTACCAAAAGATAAGTTGAGTTTTTCAATGTCGATTATATTCATAAAGCTCCCCTTAATTGAATAACCAGCTTGGATCCCTTTGCAGGGTTGGAAGGCGGTTTCGAATATCGCCTATTCTAGGCGGTGCTTTGAGTAAGCCTTGTGTGTATGGGTGTTGCGCATTTTCAAGTTCACTGGCCTTAATAGATTCCACAACTCGGCCTGCGTACATAACCAGTACGCGGTCACAGTAATTACGTACCAGATCTAGGTCATGACTAATAAAGATAAGCCCTATATTGCGTTCGCTGATCAACTCATCAAGTAAGTTAAGTACTTGGCGCTGAACGGATACATCAAGTGCAGAGGTGGGTTCATCCGCAATGATTATTTCTGGCTCAGGAATTAACATCATTGCAATCATAACCCTTTGACCCATTCCGCCTGATACTTCGTGAGGGTAAAGAGAGTAGACTCGCTCTGGGTCACGAATTTGTACTTTTTCAAGCATAGTTATGGCTTTTTCTTTGGCGATTTTTTTGCTTACTTTGTAATGAGCAAGGTAAGCTTCCGCAATTTGATCGCCAACTTTCATGACAGGATTCAGTGAGTATTTTGGATCTTGCATTATCATCGATATTCTGCGGCCGCGAATATTCTGCATGGTTTTATCGTTTGCCTGTAACAAATCGATATCACCAAATTGCAATTTTTCGGCTTTCACTGTGGCATTTTTAGGGTGAAGTTTTAATAAACTTCGGCCCACCGTCGATTTACCTGATCCAGACTCTCCAACTATCGCTAGCTTCTCTTGCCCTAGAGTAAATGAGACGTCACGTACTGCATTTACTTGGTTCCCTTCATGAGAAAAGCTAATTTGGAGATTTTTAACTTCTAATTTTGTATCTTCCATAAAAATCACACCTTTAGTTTCTAGGGTCGAGTAGGTCACGTAAACCATCGCCAAGTAAATTGAATGCCAGACTGACGAGCATAATTGCAGCGCCTGGTGCGGCCACGAGCCACCAATTTTCTAACATATAGCTACGGCCTGTAGATATCATCGCCCCCCATTCAGGCAAAGGGGCCTGAGCACCTAGTCCTAAGAAGCCTAAACCTGCTGCGGTTAAAATAATTCCAGCCATATTCATTGTTAGACGAACGATGACGGAAGATAGGCACATTGGAACAATATGGCGAAAAATGATTCGTGTAGAAGAGGCACCTTGTAATTGAACCGCAACAATATAATCCGCTTTACGCAATTGAAGGGTTTCTGCTCTTGCCAAGCGAGCTATAGGCGGCCAAGTTGTTAGAGCAATAGCAATAACAGCATGTTCAAGGCCAGGCCCTAAAGCAGCAACAAAGGCTAAGGCTAGGACAAGCCCAGGGAATGAAATGAAAATATCCGTGATTCGCATGAAAACGGTATCGATGATGCCACCGAAATAACCTGAAATGGTGCCTATTGCTAAACCTATTGGTCCAACAATTATGGTAACTAATGCAATGATATACAGGGTTATACGAGAACCATAGACAAGACGACTAAAGATGTCTCTTCCAAATTCATCGGTACCGAACCAATGCTCAGCGCTAGGTGCCTGTAAGCTATTGCTGAGCTGCTGAGCAAGCGGATTATGAGTTGCAATCCAAGGTGCGAATACCGCTATTACAAGTAGCAATATCACGACAACAAGACCCGCAGCGGTCAAAGGATTACGTATGATTCGTTTACAGCCATGACCTACAGTTTTTAATAACATCATTAGGTTGGCATTAGTTGATTTTGAGATTGAAGACGACTTCATTGTTGAATTTGTAATCATTTTCGTGTCCTCGGATCAAATACTCGATAAAGCAAATCTGTCAGTAAATTCAGTGATATAAAAATTAGACCAATGAGTAAAATTGATGCGACCACGGCATTCATATCACCGAGCAAAAGGCTACTAGTAAGGTATTGTCCAAAACCTGGCCAAGCAAAAACCGTTTCAATTAAAACGGCACCTTCTAATAACGAGCCGTAGGAGAGGGTAATAATAGTGAGCAATTGCACAAGAATATTGCGAAACGCGTGACGCCAGATAACCACACGTTTAGGCAAACCTTTAACTTGGGCAGTCAAAATATATTCTTGTGAAAGCTGCTCTAACATGAAACTGCGTGTCATACGGGTAATGAATGAAACAGCGTTCAATCCCAGTATAAAGGCAGGCAAAATGATGTGCTTAATCGCACTTTGAAATACATCCCAGTCTCTTGCCAGAGCAGAATCTATCAATAACATCCCAGTAACTGGGTCGACAAAGCCATCGTAGGCTAAATCTACGCGCCCAGATCCACCAACGACATTAAGCCAAGCATAGAAGATAATTAGACCTATCATCCCTACCCAAAATACGGGTGTTGAATAACCAAAGAGGCTGATAACTCGGATAATATGGTCAACAGCGCGACCTTTGTTAACGGCAGCGTACACACCTAATGGAATGCCGATAACAATACCAAAGATAATCGCGACAGTGGCGAGCTCCAGTGTTGCAGGAAAAACACGTGCAATATCTTCTATTACTGGACGACCTGTTAGTAGGGCGTTACCAAAGTCTCCATGAGCAATGTCATTTAAATAATATAAATACTGAGTGTAGAGGGGCTTATCTAACCCCATTTCTTTGTAAACTTGTTCATACGTTGAATTATCAGCATCTGGCCCTACGACAGAAAGAACAGGGTCGATGGGCATTACTCGACCGATAAAAAACGTCAATGCAAGCAAACCTAATAGCGTAATGGCGACGGAGCTAAGTCCACCAAAGAAATGCTTAAAACGCTTATTTGATAACTGGAAAGTAAGCAAAGTAAATCTCCAAAATAATGGTGAGAAAGCCACTATTTACAAAGTAACTAGTGGCTAGTGCTGGACAGAGTAGGCCAGCACTTTCGTTGTAAAAGAATTCTCTTAACGCTCTTTAGTAACTTCTCGTAACCGAGTCGTTGCCGCCTGGTGGCCTTCGTAGTGTTTCACATCGGTTCTAAGCAGAACGGTGTCTAACATTTGTGAAACGGGGAAGATGGCTCCAATTTGAGTTTCATAAATATTTTGAACATCTTGATACATTTCAATTTGCTTTTGTGCGTCTTTCTCTAGCAGCGCGTTTTCAATAATGGTGTTTATTTCTGGGCTATAAAATCCAGTACGCCAGCCTTGAAAATTAGTCAGTTTGGCTTCATCGCTGTTATCAGGGTTGTAAACTAATGAGCGCAAGCTTGAGTGAGGATGTGGTTCAATACCGCCACCGCCTCGGCCAACCAACATCTCGAATTTACGTTCGCGCATTGCGCCATAGACCTGATTGCCTGTACCTGTGATGATTTCTGCATCAATACCTGCTTGAGCAAGAGTAGATTGCAAGCTTGTAGCGATATTGATAAATGGAAGTTGAGACAACACTCTAATGCTGGTTTTGAACCCGTCTGGATAGCCTGCTTCTGCTAGAAGCGTTTTGGCTTTTTGGACATTTAATGCATAACCAGGTTCAGGGAGAGTTGCATCCAATCCTAGTTTGAGCGGGCGTTGGTGCAAAACACCATAATTCGGCATGATTGAATCGTTTATTCCTTTGTAATCGATCAAATAGCGCACTGCCTCGCGCACTTTTTTGTTCGAAAACTTATCGTCTTTCATGCTTACTGCGACATAGTAAAGTGTGCCACGGATCGTCGCTTCCGAACGGATATTATCGTCTTTTTTTAAGGCTTCGATGTCAGGAACCGACATTCCCATGGCGATATCAATATCGCCACGCTCCAGCATTAAGCGCAATGATTGAGACTCTGTCATATGGCGCATTACTATACGCTTCATTTCGGAAGGCTCGCGCCAATAATCATCGAATCTGGTCATTAGAACACGGTCTTTTGCTCGCCAATCTCTCAATTGAAAAGGGCCTGAACCAGCAACATTTGTGGTTAGCCACGCGTGGCCTAAATCGCCATCTTTTTCATGTTTTAAGACCTCTTTACTATCAACAATAAAAGCACTTGGAGAGCTACCGAGTGTATAAAGTACTAAGTTAGGGTCTGTTTTTTCTGGCAAGCTAATTTCAACTGTATAGTCGTCTTTTGCTTGAATAAATTGTTCGACATTATCAGCAGTGAAGCCGTATGTTTTCCATGTTGAAGCTAGGGCTAGGTTAAGCTTCAAAACACGTTGTAACGACCAAGCGACGTCATGTGCTGTCAGTTTGTTTCCGGAGTGGAAAATAACATCATCTCGTAATTCAAATGTTATGCGGTTACCGTCCTCGCTAATAGACCAGCTTTTCGCGACAGCTGGTGATATTTTAGACGGTTCTTTTGGTGCTAATTCAATCAGCATGTCGTATAGATTAGAGTTTACGCTAACGACATCTAAGCCACTGGCTGAAGCGGGATCGAGGGATAACAGGTTATCCATACTCATACCGATAACCAATTGATTTTCAGGTGTTATAGCATTAGCACTGGGTACGATAGTGCTACTAATAGCGATTGAAAGTGCGCAATATTTAAGCAGATTTGAAACGTTCATTCTTTTGCTTCCTCTTTATTTTTGTATTGGATAAGCAGTGCCGCTGATCATAATGTCAGCGACGTTTCGGTTTTTTATCTGATTTAATTAGTAGGTTTCCACTATGTTGTTGGCGATGTACTCGAAGTTTATGTCTTCCCCTAAACCTGGTTTTTGAGGTAAGTGGACATAGCCGTCCTCATCCATAGGATCTACGATGCTATTAAGGTAGGCAGGTATATCATCGTATTCTAGAAATGGGTGAAGTAATCCGCGTTCGTACCAAGAGCAATTTTTTATTGCTCCTACTACCGCAAGGTTTGCAGCGCCATTCCCGTGGATTTCACAGTTCATTCCGAAAGAATCGGCAAGGTGAGAAACCTTCATGCAAGGTCCAATACCACCAACACCTGCAACGCCAGCACGTAAAATGTCGCAGGCTTCATTCTTAACCCAACTCGCACGGCTAAAATGTTTGCCTGATAATGATTCTGGGCCTAATACAGGGATGTCTAAGTTTTTTGTTAGCCATGCATAAGACTCCGTAGATTCTTCAGGCATTGGCTCTTCGATCCATTCAAAATTCAGTCGTTCTAGCTCTTTGCCAATTTTGTATGTATCTGTGCGGCTGTACCAATGGTAGCCGTCTAACATTAAGGCGATATCTGGACCAACAGCTTCGCGCACAGCGGCACAGGCACGAATGTCCATTTTTGGGCTAGGAGCAAAGGAAACAGGAGGCATCCAAGTGTGAAGTTTGATGGCTTTATAGCCTCGTTTTACGAGTTTTTCTGCAAAGTTGGCATAGTCTTCAGGAGTTGCTAAACCACCTTTAAGTTCGTCGCCGCACATTGTGCTGCCATAAGCTAAGACTTTATCTCGGTAACCACCAAGAAGTTGATAAACAGGAGTATTAAATTTTCGACCGATAAGATCCCACAAAGCTTGTTCCACTAAAGCAAGAGCTCGATCTGTTAGTTGTCCTGCACTGCCACGCTGCCAATGAGCAAGTTCTTGCCATAGACGTTCTCTGTGCATTACGTTTTGCCCGATCAGTACCTTGCGAGCAAAAGCATCTAGGATGTGTTTGCGAATAACTTCTGGAGGGCCAAAAGAATATCCTTCGTCTCCGGATTCTGTTGTGATTCGCAACATGGCCATTTGGGTTTGCTTTTCATCTCCCGGATGAGCGTGGCCTGCGGTATCTACAGATCGGCGACTGAGAAATGTGAAAACGTCCACTGTAATGGATTTAATGATCATAAATTAAGTATCCTGTTTAGTATTTTTTATCTTTAAGAAACTTTTTATATGCAAGAAGCTAAACAAAATTGATGAAATGATGTGATTTTAAAATCAAAACGGCATTTCATTTATCTTCTTTGTTAAGTTGTATGATGTATAACTAATGTAGTCAAGTGCTGTATAGAAAAAGTTTATTCGGCGTGTTTTTGCTATCGATATAATGTCTTAAAAAACAGTATGTTAAGAAGTATTCCTATGAATAAGAATTTTTAATAGTCTGTTGGGAAGGAACCCTTTTTCTCTATTATTTGCTTAAAAGTAAGGGCTAAAAAGATTGTCTTGAGGTAGCGTCAGTAGAGTAGGTGTACAACTTATTACGTCGAACGTCACAGGAAGGGGTTGATAAAATGAGTAAGTAGATGGCTAATCGAAGGAAAAGCCAAAGATACTAATCTCTGTCTTGTAGGTCGTTTCCTTTGCAGAGGATTGAAGCGCTTCTATTAAGTCCAAATAGGTCTTCATTTTGTGGGCTTGTAGGTTCTTTTCACTGGGAATAGAGGTGGTGAACTTGGTCGCTCTGAGCATAGCTTTCACGCCGCTAGTTTTGGCAAATTCCCCTTTTTTCATGAGAATAATCTCTTCTCCCATGTGCCAGAATATATCTAAATCTTTTATTTGCATTGGGCTGATAGGCGGTACTAAAGGCACAATGTCATCTTCCGTGACAACTCTTGTTAAAGGTAGGTTGCCAAACTTGTCCGCACCAGTGACATTGGTGACTTTAGGCTGGCCAAAGGTGATGATCTGCTCTATTGGGTAACCATCGTTTTGTAGATACATGCTAAGGATCACGGCAATCGCTCCTCCCAGACTGTGGCCTGTGAGTTCGATAGATTGATCTTTAACGAGAAAAGGTTTGATATCTTGGTAAATGGCTTTTGCTCCAGAAGCAAAGCCTTGATGTAGCTTTATATCAAGTACTGTGTCTGGGTGCAGTTGTAAATTTAAATCCAACATGGCGTTTTCTAGATTTGCCGTTCCTCGAATGGCAATGGTTTGAATATTATTGGCGCGACTTAAAAAATAACTCACTTGAGATGAGGGAATGACGGATTGATGAATTAAGGTTTGGCCTTGTTCTTTAAGTCGTTGCTCTAGTGTGCTTGGTTCTAGGTAAGTGTCATCTGACAGTCTTGCTTGACCTTCAATTGCAGTGAAATCTGGTGCGGCAATGGCCAGTTGAAAAGGTATAACCAGTAAAAGAGACAATAATAAGATCTTGTTTTTTAGCATGCGGGATAGGAGCAATAAAGTAGTAAAGAGGAGCAGAGTACTAAAAAAAACCATCGCGTAATATAAATTTAAGATGAGAAGTGGCAGAGAGGGTGAATTTTCATGTTTCTTAGCGATTAGGAAAACGGTCTTTACTGTTAAGCCAATTCGAAGGTTGCGAAGGTTGTAAAACCCCCTGATTATACAGGGGGCTTTGGGAGGGGGCTTTAACGTTTGATTTTAAAGCGTTGAGTTAACGCATTTAGCTCGAGGCTTAACGCTTTTAAGTTGCTAACCGCCATTGCCGATTCAGCAGCGCCTTCCGTGGTTTGATCCGCTAACTGGCGAACATTTTCAACACTGCTGCTTATTTCGTTAGAAACGTGAGACTGCTGTTCTGCTGCTGTCGCAATTTGTTGAGTCATATCTTGCACATGGCCCATTTCCATATTGATGCTTGCAAAGAGTGCAACAACTTCTTTCGCTTGCTCAGCGTTATTAATAGATAAATCGCGGCTGGTTTGAATTTTATCTAGGGACTCTTGCGCACCGCTTTGTAGTAAGTGAATTAAGTCTTCAATTTCTTTTGCTGAGTCTTGAGTTCGACTTGCTAAACCACGAACCTCATCTGCCACTACGGCAAATCCGCGACCCGCTTCACCAGCTCGAGCCGCCTCAATCGCAGCATTAAGCGCTAATAGGTTTGTCTGTTCAGCCACAGCCTTAATCACTTCTAGTACGTTTCCGACATTATCAGAGCGTTCTTTTAGTGTTTCCATGGTTTGGCTGGTATTGTTAAGCTCGATGGCTAGATTGCTGATCTGAGTTGCTGTCTGATTAACCATAGCACTACCTTGATCGACGATTTTGTCAGTGGCCGTCGTGGCAGAGGCTGCTGTTTCAGCATTGCGAGCGACTTCTGCAACGGTTGCAGACATTTCATTTATGGCTGTCGCTACTTGGTCTGTTTCATCTCGCTGAGACTGCATTCTACTTTGGCTGTTCTTGGTAATGACTTCCAGTTGCTCGCTTGTCGAGCTTAGGTTAAGTACACCGCTAACAACTTCTGAGATCAATTTGTTTAATGTCAGGCTCATTTTGCCGATGTCGTTGTAGAGTTTACCAAGTTCATCGCGACGTTCAGTGGAGTAACTTTCAGTCAAGTCACCGGCAGAAATGGACTCTAACGCCAAAGTAACATCATTCATTGGTGTGACTATCATGCGGCGGATAAACCACGCGAAGAATAATCCCATGAAGATAGCTGCGATGGTAACCCATATGAGTAACATGCGAACTTTAGCGCCATCTTCAGCACTTTTGACTTGTTGCAGCGCTTTTAAATCTTCAAGCTTATCAGTAATAGTTGTTGCCAATTCTGCAAGTTTTTGAGTTCCGTTATCCAATTTCAGCGTCAGAGGAGGGTTTAGAGCGAGTAATCCTTGGTAGGTTTTAAATAGCTCATTGATTTTCTGCTGAATAGCTTGCGACTGCCCTGTGAGTTGCAGTTTCTCCATTTCGGATGCAATTTTTGGGATACGAACATTGATTATGTTCAGTGGAATGGGGTTTCCTTTAGCGACACTCGTTGTGATGATTAACATAGTGTCAGAGAGTTCCCTTGACATGCGTAAAGTAGTTGTTACGGCATTTATATCACTGGAACCGCTAAGGCTATCGATTAGCTGGTCTGCTTGGGTATTGATTTCGTTACGAATACCGGCTGCTTTTTTGCCAGTATTCCCCCAGTCTTGGCGGAATGTGTGAACTTCTTCAAATGCGAGTATATATTTATCTAAGGCACTGGAAGCCTCTTTTACGATGGCTAAGCTTGTTTCACCAGTGTAAATATTGAAAGAGTCTTTAAACTGTTTCGATAAGTCTGTCTCAATATTGATGACGCCATGGTAAGCATCTTCGCTACCGTTACTAAGATATAATTTACGCTGTTCTCTAAGATCTAGAACAATGCTATTAAGCTGGTTGGACAATTGAACCTTATGGGCTCGTTCTAGCAGCATATCAACACCTAAAAAGCCAGCAATCGCGACGATAAGTGTTAACAATAAAACTAGGCCAAAACCACATACAAGTTTTAGCCCGATAGAGAGATTTTCGAAGGGGTTTTTCATGAAATTTCCTGTAAGGACTTTAGGGAGATAATTTGGTGGCAAATGGTAATTTTTTTGACGGACTTTTGCGATGAGATTTCTTAATAAAAAGTTACAAAAGTACGTTGTTTTACATTCTTTTTTATGTTTTGGGAGTAATCAGGGGGAAATCGATTTAACCTGCCATGGTTTGAATAACCTGTTAAGAGTTTCTTAAGCTTTATAGAGCGGTTTTCTAATATAAAGATAGGCGATAAACAAGGTGGTTTTTGATGCCGTCATTTTAGCATTGCTTATAAGCGCTCTCAGGTATCACCAAGATTAGTAATACGGTAAAATCCCCACCCTAATTTTCCAGTAACACTAACCGAGAATCTAATGAGCACTGAGTTTTCCATTCTATCTGCCACTTTACTGTTTTTGTTTGTTATCGACCCGTTCGGTAATATTCCTATTTTGTTGTCAGTGATGAAGGGGGTTCCCCAGAAGCGCCAATATCAAATCGTGTTGCGCGATGGCTTAATCGGTTTGATTATTTTGGTGAGTTTTTTGTTTTTTGGGGCTGAGTTTTTGGCGCTGTTGCATTTGGAAACGGAGTCTATTTCAATCGCTGGTGGCGTGGTCTTATTTGTGATTGCTTTGAAGATGATATTTCCTTCTGCTTATGCGAAAGACACGGGGCCTGTGATGGAGCCCTTCATTGTCCCGATTTCTATTCCTATGCTAGCGGGACCCTCTACGTTAGCGACCTTGTTGGTGATGGTGAAAAGCTACCCAAATGATCAGCAAGACTTACTTATTTCTGTTGGTGCAGCTTGGGCAATTTCTGTGATTATTTTGGCACTGGCGCCTTTGCTGAACAGAATCTTAAGAGAGAAAGGCTTGGCTGCGTTAGAACGACTGATGGGGATGTTGCTATTGATGATGTCTGTACAAATGCTGGTAAACGGTGTGCGCAGTTTATTCACTCACACACTTGCTGCCCTTTAAAATATTTAGCCACCCACTTGAATGATAAGCTGGGTGGCTAAATTTTGTTACTTCATACTATTTGTTAAGACTTAGTCTTCTATCACTGGAATATCACTTGGGTCGATAAGCCCGTGTTCTACTGCAATTTGTAGCAGCTGAATGACGAGTTCATCTGGTGGCAGCAAGTGCAAAGGTGTTGTTTGACCTTGCTCTTTCACGGCATCGTCTAGATCTACATCCCGTTCTTCAAACCATGAGTGAATACTTTGTACTTCAAAGCTTGGCTCTAATCCTTTTATATCGTAAGTAGTCTCGACCAACAGGTTAAGCGATTCGGGTTCAAGTGCGTAAATGACATCGGTATCAAATTCATTGATCCATTCCGCTAGAATGTCGCTGGCTTCGTAGCCGAATTCGTAGAGCTGTTGTTCATCAAGGTCGAGTGCGTTAGGCTCGATACGGTGGTTTTCTAGCCACTCGTCGTCGGGTATTACCAATACTTCTTTTACTTGTGCTTCATGAGTAGACCAGGTGAAAAGTAATGGAAAAGCTGGCTCGTCGGAAGAGTTGGCGACAGCCGTCATGAATATAGGTAAACTTGCCATAATTTAGAACCAATGTTTGATTGTTAAGGAAGAATAAATGACCAGCCGAATCAAGATCAGTAGTGCGTTTGATGGCGGTAACATCTCCGTTATTAATGCTTCGGAGCCGGACAATATTAGAGTAAAGATCCCTAATGATACAAACTCTAAATTTTTGCAGTGGTTTTATTTTCGTTTACAAGGCGGCATGGGTGAACAATGTGTCATTCAATTTGAGAACGCTAGCGATGCTGCTTACCCAGATGGTTGGGTCGATTATCAAGCGGTAGCCTCTTACGATAGAGAGTATTGGTTCCGTGTTCCAACAAAATACGTAGACGGCAAATTGGTAATTACGCATCAACCCGAGCAAGACAGTGTGTATTACGCGTATTTTGCGCCATACAGCTATGAGCGTCATTTAGATATGATCGCTTGGGCAGCAAGTAATGAAGATTGCATTACCGATCATTTGGGTGAAACGGCAGAAGGTCGTGACATCACTTTGTTAGAAATCAGCAAAACCCAAGGTTTAGCCAAAAATATCTGGATTATTGCGCGTCAGCATCCAGGTGAAACCATGGCTGAATGGTTTGTCGAAGGTTTGCTGGAGCGTTTGTTTGATGAGTCTCATCCGGTTGCACGTGCTTTGTTGAAGCATTGTCGATTTTATGTCGTTCCGAATATGAATCCAGATGGCGCTGTGCACGGTAATTTGCGAGTGAATTCTAAAGGCGTGAATTTGAACCGCGAATGGAAAAATCCAACGGCAGAATTCAGCCCAGAAGTGTTGGCAGTACAAAAGAAAATGGCTGAAACAGGCGTTGATATGTTCTTAGACATTCATGGTGATGAAGCTCTGCCTGTGAACTTCGTTGATGGATGCCAAGGTGTTCCATCCTTTGATGCTCGTATGGAAGCCATGGAGACCTTGTTCAAAAATATCTTCACTGCAGTTAGCCCGGATTTTCAGACTGAGATTGGTTATACCCCAGATCAATTTGGTGAAGCGAATTTGACGGTGGCAACAAAATGGGTAGGGGAAACCTATAAATGTTTGTCTTTTACCTTAGAAATGCCATTTAAAGACAATCAAAATTTGCCTGACGATATAGTTGGCTGGTCACCTGAGCGCGCTAAGATTTTGGGTGCGGATGTCTTGTATCCTATTTATCAAGTGATCATGAGTTCTCATATGAAAGCCGACGACTAAGAGTCGTTGGCATTTCGAGATTTTTGACCGCTTTGTTGATGAAATGATGATTTATTATCTAGCGAATATTGGCAAACTGGATTAGGATCTTGCTTTCAAAATTGCAATGAATTTAATTACCCATTTTTATTTTTATAGAACGTAATTTTAGGACGAAGAAAAATGCCTAAGGCAAGTGAGATCAAAAAAAATGTTGCTATTAGTTATGACAACAAAACATACATTGTAAGGGATATTGAACGCTCTGTACCTCAGGGGCGTGCTGGTGGCAGTCTTTACCGTATGCGCATGTACGATGTTGTAACGGGGCGTAAATTGGATGAAACATTCAAAGACTCCGATATGATCGATCTGGCCGATCTTGTTCGTCGTCAATCGATGTTTTCATACTCTGATGGCGACGAATATGTTTTCATGGACAACGAAGACTACACGCCATACAGCTTGAATAAGAGTGCAATTGAAGAAGAAATTCTGTTTGTTAATGAAGACACTGTTGGTATTCAAGTTGTTTTGGTTAACGATGCACCTGTTGCTATCGAGTTACCTACGAATGTTGAGTTAGAGGTTGTTGAAACGGATCCTTCTATCAAAGGCGCTTCTGCAACGTCACGTAACAAGCCAGCTAAATTGTCGACTGGTGCGGTTATTCAAGTGCCAGAACATATTTCTACTGGTGACCGTATTAAAGTTAACGTTGAAGAGCGTAAGTTTGCCGGTCGCGCTGAAAAGTAAGACTTTCAGTTCTTGTGAAAGAATATAAAAAAATGCAGCCAATTGGCTGCATTTTTTGTTTTAGCGAATCTTGATTAAAAAGCCTTATGCTTATTCTTTGTTAGTAGAATCCTTTAATGCGTCTTTGGCTTTTTTCTCTGGGTGGTTGTTGGCTTCGGTTAAACCTGCTTCACGTTGTACGGCGGCCAGTACACCTCGTAAAATCCCCAATTCTTGTTTCTCAGGGCGAGAGCGATTGAAGAATCTATGCAGCTTGTCTAAAACCTTACCCGGATGGTTACGAATGATGAAGTTGATGCCATAAAGGGTCTCTTCTAAATGATCATAGAACAAATCCATGTCTTTTTTGTGCGGGTATTCAGGCGTTTCTTTTTTGTAGTTCTCTTTGTTTTGGTTTGCCATCCAAATTTCATAAGCCACTATTTGTACAGCCTGTGAAATGTTCAATACAGGGTATTCATCATTCGCATCGATATAAACTTGGCGGTGACATTGGGCGATTTCATCGTTTAGCAAGCCCGTTGTTTCACGGCCAAATACGATAGCCACATTGTGATTAACCGCTTCAGGAATAACGCTTTCAGCACATTCACGCGCATTCATTATAGGAAGTTGGAAGGTGCGATGACGAGCACTGGTCCCGATGACAAGGCTACAGTCAGCAATGGCTTCTTCTAGCGTGTCAACGATAGTGGCGTTTTCTAATAGGTCAACAGCGCCAGCAGCTCGACTGGTGGCTTCTTCCGATGGGTAGTCATTTGGATCAACCAGATAAAGATTGGTTAAGCCCATGTTCTTCATGGCTCGGGCAATCGCACCGACGTTGCCAGGATGGAAGGTGTTGATTAGTACAATTCGGATGTTACTTAGCATGGGTCGTGAAGTACTCAGGGTTATTTGTCAGTTAGGATAGTTATGGCTTTAGTGTGAGCGATTGCTCTGTGCTAGCAAAATCGACATTTTCTAAGATGACTTTGCTTGTGTCATTAAATATGAATTGATTACAGGCGTGATGATACAGGGAACCGGTCTCTAACACCAATCGGTAGTTGCCTCTTGGGATGTAATTTGCGGCATAAGCTTGTTTTCCATACAAGTAGATGGAAAAGGGCGCTTGCCCATCGTATGACTCAAAAGTCAGTATGCTGTGCTCTGGCAATTGGTTAAGAATACGCAGTCGGCTGCTGCCTTCTGCTTTACCAATTAACTCACCGTGTTGCGGGGCAATCCCAGGCTGGCCGATGCAGCCTGTTTGCATAGCGTGTTGCACATTGCCATAACCAATATTTTTGGTTTGAACCCAGCCATTGACACCTTGAAAGCGTACAGTCAACCAATCACCTTGGAGTTTTATTCCTAGCAAGTCTGCATTGGTTGGTATGGTTTTTAGGATGGCACTGGATGTATCTGGTTCGGCATAAAGCGTTGTATTGGTAAGTGTATAGCCCGGCCCAACGCGGAATTGAGGATACAGGCCGCTTACATAGGTTGCTGTTTGCGGTGATGGTGTTGCTTTTTCCTTGGAAGATTGCCAATAGAGCGTGGCATATATTCCGGCGGCGAAACAAGCGATATAAGTTGCAGCTCGAAAGGCCGCTTTTGCAGCATCTAATCGAATAGGTCGGCTGACAGGTGTGCTTTGTTGAGTGCTCCCACTTTGATAATCGTCGTCATCGTCTACAAAAGATTGGTAAGGCGGTATGTCTGACTTTCCATCATTTGGGCTATCTGTGTAGCTGTAGCCTTGTGAGGTGAAATTTTTAGAGGCTTTGAACGCCTCTTCATAGAGCGCCTTAACGCGTTTTTCTTTGAGCGTATTTCGCGCGGCTTTAATCGCTTCATTACGGGTTTTCTCGTGATGAGCATTGTTACGCTTCATTTCTTCGTAAGCACGCTGTCGCTCTTTGATGAAGGCTTCTTGTTCTTTGTCTGTCGCTTTCGAAAAATTGGAATAACGGTTTTTTGCGCCAGAGCTGTAGGTATTTTCGCTTGTAAAGCTAAAGGGTTTCCAGTCATTGACTAAGGCGCCTTGGCGAATAGCGCTAATGACATTCTCATAGGACGTTTGAAGCCTTATAAATAACTCTGTGGTGTCTGTATCTGGATTTTTATCGGGATGATAGCGCCTTGCTAAACGTCTAAATGCGGCTTTTGCCTCCTGCTCACTGGCACTGGTGGGGATGTCCAGTAATTGATAGTCGTCTTTTAGGCTCATGGGATTTTGGTTACTTACCGTTTTATATCTAGGAAAGAATAAGTGTATGACGCATTATGCACGATTTACAGGCTCTGACAAAGGCAGATCTTTTTCCGCTAACAAGGCAAGGTACTCAACTGGCGTCATAGGGCGGTACAAGTGGTAACCTTGTCCAATTTGGCAACGCCATTGTCGCAATAGTTGCAATATGCCTTCGGATTCAATCCCTTCCGCTACGCTTGTTATGTCCAGCGCTTTGCTCAGGTCGATCATGTTACGACATAAAATTTGACTTTGCGGATCATTCAGTAAGTTCATCACGAAAAATTGATCTATTTTTAATTCGTCTGTTTCTAGGGCGACTATATTTTGCATTGAACTATAGCCTACACCAAAGTCATCGATGGCAATTTTAAAACCAGCATTATGGAGATGTTTAACATTGTTATGAACAATTGTGTTGTTATCAAACACACTGGTTTCTGTGATTTCTATGGTAAATTTTTGTGCTTCTAGTTGATGCTTTGTCACACTCGTTACCATTCGACGAGCAAAACCTTCTTGCAATAGATCAAGCGCTGAGATGTTAATAGATAAATATTGATTAGCCACTGCTTGTGGATTTGCAGAAGCCCAAGAAAAGACCTTTTCAATCAGCATGTCTGTGAGCTTGTAAATTAAACCTGTCTGCTCGGCTAGGGGGATAAATTCACTAGGGGAAACTTGACCTAGGTATTGGTTGTGCCAGCGAATCAATACTTCACCGCCAACAAGGCTCTGGTTTGTTAAATTGACCTGTGGTTGGATGTCGAAATACAACTTTTCATGCTCAATGTCGTTCGTGAGTAAGGTAATGAGGTTGAGCTGATGGGCATGATTATTTTTTACATTGTCTGTAAAGGCGGCCCAATTCCCCGATGAGTATGTGACAGACTGACTTGCTGTAAGGGCATTTTTATAGAGCGTATTCAGATCATGACCTTGTGAAGGGTAAAGAGCCGTACCAATTTTATATTGGGGTCTAAAGTGTATTCTATCTAGCTGTGTGGGGTTATCTAAGACCCGTTGTAAATCGCGAATGAGCTCTTTTAAATAGGTAGGCTCGGTGCTGATTACTACTAGGTGGGTTGCAGTAAGTCGAATAAGCTTTTTGGTACTCTTGTTTGGAAGAGGAAACGACATTAGACCTGTAAATTTTATTAACTGGTGATGAATATTGCTGATTGCTTCACCAATGACAGAGTCGGCTTTCACAGGGCCTAAAGCTTGGCTTAATGTTTGATGATTACTCATATCAATCATAATAAGGGCAAGCTCATGAGCGTCCTTGTCAGACTCTTTTAATAACTTGGGTAACTGATCGAAATAGTAGGCTCGGTTTGGTAAACCTGTTGTTATATCTGTGATGGCATGCAGTAATCGATTTTGCTCAATGTGTTTTGCCTTATCGGCAAACGCAAATGAAAACCCCAGTAACTGTAATATGCATGCGATGGGGAGGATTGATTCAGTAATGAGATTGATAGGTAGAATTTTCCAGAAAATCAACGTATTTAAGATGCTGCCAGCGATCAGAAAGAGCCAAGAAAATAAATAAAATCGTACAGCTGTAAAGCCTTTTAGATAGGCTTTGATTCCCCAATATAAGCATATAATTAACATAAACAATTCTAGCCCAGCAAAGAACAAGGCTGAGGATTTGACTGAGATGAATTGTGTTGCAACCAAAAAGGTAATGAATAAGACATCACCGTATTGTCTTATCAGTGACTTTCGTGAAGGAATTTGCACTTCTTGAAGGAATTGCACGGTAAATCGGAAAAGTATCCAAGCACCAATGCCAAAAACGACGAATAAGTTATTGATTAGCCATTGGCTAATCGTTTCCGAAAATATCCACCGATTAAAGCCCGTAATTATCGATAACGCGAGGAATATGACGACATTCAGCCCAAGATAGTAGATAAATCCTGGTTGCCTTAGTAAGACAAACACAAAGACATTGTGCGCCAGTAAAATCCCCAAGCTGCTAATAATAAAAGTCCAAAATAACAATTTTTGTTCTTTTTTCTGTGCGGCTTTTTCACTATCAAACAGTTTGAAAGGAGTTAGTAGGGGGCTGTTGCCCTGCTTTCTAACCAATAAGGTGGTTACTTCATCAGGTGAAAGAGTAACGGGTATCCAAATTCCATCGTATTTTTGTTGATCATCTTGCCAGTTATCCAGCGCGCCTCTTTTCCAATGCTGCTTAAGGGTGTCGCCATGGAAAAGGAAAAAATCTAGGTGTTCAATAACGTAGTAATTCAAGTTAAGGTAAAACGAAGGCTGCGAGCTTGGAGCGTCGCCTATTGGAAAAGACAACTTATGCCAATAAGCTTGGTTTGAAAAATGTTGCGACGGCTCGTAGTGGCTGGTTTCAAATTCGGTTGAAAACAATGCCTCTTGTGCTGAGAGTGGATATGTTTCTTTTAACGTCGGGAGGGTTTTATCAATCCTGATCTCTTCATTCGAAATAGCTGTCAGAGGTGCGCATAAGAGCGTCGTTAGTAGGACAGATAATAAAATTCGCCTAGATACCATTCCGTTCGATCCTATTTTACTAAAACGACGACGTTATTAATTCATTATATAGGCCTTTTTATGATGGCTTTGCTGCATCTTTTCTTGCAATCGTAAGGGCTTTCTTAAAATATAGGCGACATTTCAAATTTATGTACACTGTTTAGGATTTTTATGAGCGATAAACTTACCCATTTGGATCATCAAGGCCATGCCCACATGGTGGATGTCTCAGATAAGGAAATTACTAAGCGTACAGCGACGGCTCAGGCTATTTTGCTTATGCAGCCTAGTACCTTGATTAAGGTTATTGAAGGGGGGCTGCCAAAAGGAGATGTACTGGCAACGGCTCGTATTGCTGGCATTCAGGCCGCTAAGAAGACCTCTGACCTGATACCGTTATGTCATCCGTTGATGTTAACCAAGGTAACAGTGGACATAAATGTTGCGAGTGACTGTGAGTTAGAAGTGTTGTGCACTTGTTCACTGTCCGGCAAAACTGGCGTGGAAATGGAAGCATTGACCGGCGCCAGTGTCGCTGCATTGACGCTTTATGATATGTGCAAAGCCGTTGATAAAGGTATCGTAATTCAGAACGTGTCTTTGCTAGAAAAGAAAGGCGGAAAAAGCGGTAATTGGAGTAAAGCTAATGTCTAAGGTAAGAGTGGTTTTTTTTGCCTCGTTAAGGGAAAGAATTGGTCATAGTGAGTATATGACTGAGTTAGACGCCCCTTTAAGTATTGCTGAGCTCAAGCAACAATTAGCATCTGAATTAGATAAAGGTCAGGCATTACTTGAAAAAGGCATTCAAGCTTCAATTGACTTCGAATTCGCAAGAGATGCGGATCTTGTACCCAAGGACGTAAATGAAGTGGCTTTTTTTCCACCCGTTACTGGAGGTTAAATGATTCTGGTACAAGAAAACGATTTTGATGTTGATGCTTTATACAAAAGCCTATTAAAAGCCAATAAAACGGGTGCTGTTGCCATGTTTGTTGGCCTAGTTCGTCAGTTTGCTGATGACCCAGAAGAAGATTCAAGCTTTGAGCTGGAGCATTATCCTGGCATGACCGAGCATAACTTGCAGGCAATTGTCGATGAAGCGTATTCTCGATGGCCTCTTTTGGACGTTTGTGTAGTGCATCGTGTTGGTCGTTTAAAAGTGGATGATCAAATTGTTTTTGTTGGCGTGAGTGCATCACATCGAGCTGAAGCGTTTCAGGCATGTGACTTTATTATGGACTATTTAAAAAGCAGAGCCGCTTTTTGGAAAAAAGAGTCTAAAGGCAATGAAAGTCATTGGGTAGAGGCCAATATTAAGGATGAGAAAAGCTTGGAGCGTTGGTCAAAATAGTTTGTGTTAAACAGAAAAGACGAACAAGGCCCCTCTAAGAGGCCGTGTTCGCCTTTTTGGGCTCTAGTCTTTAATGTGGTCGCAATGCTTTTTTACGGCCACTAGCATGGCGCTCTCGATATTCTGTATCAATGTATTTATCGGTTGTTGCCATACTCGCGTGACCGGCGTCTTCTCTAACGTGTTCCTTTGGTCGTGTTTTTACATCTTCAGAGATTCCCGTATGGCGTAACCAGTGAACGGTTGCAACTCGAAGGTCATCAGCATCAGCTCTCATTCCATCCTCGCACATTCTTTCGTAGGCTTTATCAAAGCAGGACTGCACGATATTACGCACTTGTCTAGAGCTGGTCATGGCACCTTGACCACGGTTTTTAGGAATCAATGGTGTGTTTTCTGCAATGGTTGGTAGCAAGGGTAAATCTCGGAATTGTCGGTAACGTATTAATGCCTTCAACATCTCATCCGAGACGGCTACCAGTCGTTCCTTGTTTCCCTTAGACAATACTTTAAACCACCAATGCCCATCAGAGTCTTTAATGAAATCTCCCATCACGGGCGCCGACCTTTCATCCGCAACCAGTTCGGAAATTCGCAAATACATACCAAGTAAGGCATTCATAATAAATAGGGTGCGTTCGTGCTGAGCAGGGTCTTCCTCTGCGAGCATTTCAGCAGTTTCAATCACGTAATCCCATTGCAGGTTTGAAATTCTTCGTACTTGTTTACGAGTGACTTCTTTTTTGACGAATTTACTTTTTTGGCGAATCAGCGCAACAGGGTTTTGTTGGGCGGCGTCTTCTTGCATTAAAAAACCATAATAAGACGACAGGATAGAGAAGGTCGCACGAATGGCCGCTTGCGAAAGTGAGTGCTGCTTGGTTTGAGGTGATTCACCGTTTTTAAAATCCAATTTACTTACATGAGCCACAAAGGGACGCCAATCGTTGTTAGGTACCCTTGCGCCCATGTGTAGTTTAAAGCGTGCCACATTCTTGGTTCCAATCCAGCTTTCCGGTGGGCTAATACAAAAATGGATAAACTCTTCAATCTGATCGCGTCTTAACTCGATAGAAGGACATTTGGCTATGTTCCATGACCAAAGCAGTAGGCGTTCGACTTCTCTGCGGTAGGAGTTAAAGGTTGCCTTAGAACCGTTATAGCTATAAATAAAGCACAAAGCGAGTTGTAGGTCTCGACGATATTCCGGCTCAGTAAGATGGGGTGTGTTTTTTGATAAGTCGGCCGCAATACTTTCAAACTGAGTAAAGGGGTTCGGCAAATGTTCCAAATTATCAATTAAAGCTAGAGGTATCATAATCGTTCACATCTAAATATTAGTCTTAGGTTAACAAAAAATTCGATATATCCCTACTAATTTGTGTTGCAGATTAAGGCGTGCACATCACATCGGTTGTAATATTTGTCTATTTCCTCCTTATTTGGTGTCTTTTTAATCATATTTATCTGGTTTATACAGATTTGATGTGATTTTTAACGAATCTTGCGTGTATTGAGTCGTATTTGGAACAAAGGTGGAAGAGATCGGCTACCCCTTTTTAATTTCCATGAAAGGACTATTATAAATTTATCGAAACGCAAAACGATTTAAATCTTAAATATAAAACTTACTCTCAAAAGGAGATTAATATGAAAACATTTACTAAAACATCTTTGGCACTATTAACTGCAGCGGTAATGACAACATCTGCATTTGCTAATGATACTGTTGAAGAGCGCCTACAAAGTGCTAAAGGTAGTGTAGAAGCATTGGGTACTACATTAGAAAATATGGGCGCTGATGTGGATACTAGCGTTGATTTAAGCGGTGCATATACTTTTAGCCAAAAAGCCGCTGTTTATAACGCTAAACATGCTGAGCTTCAAGAGCAGTTTAATAACCTTAACGCTCAGTAATAGTTCACACTAATACTATCTTAACGAATATCTATTTTAAGGAGTTAGCTATGAATAATGTAAATCGTGCAATACTCGCTCTCGTGACAACTTCTGCTTTGGCGACATCTGCTTTTGCAGCAACTGAGTCGTCTTACGAACGTCTTCAAAGTGCAAGAGGTAGCGTAGAAGCTCTTTCTGTCACCCTTGAAAACATGGGGGCTGACGTTGATTCAAGTGTGAACCTAAATGGTGCTTACACAAACGAGCAGAAAACTTCAGCTTACCAAGCTAAACACGCAGAGCTTCAAGCTCAGTTTAATGAGTTACACGCACAATCTGCAGAATAATGTATCGTTATTTATAAAAAAGCCAAACATTAGTTTGGCTTTTTTTATGCTTATAATTAATCAAAGTTATCATCTATTAAATCTTCTTGTTTTTCTGCCTCAATAACTCTTTCAAATAAAGCCTCTGTTTTTAGAATGGTATTTTTCTCATTTTCAGAAGCGTCATTTTTAGCTCTCTTAATCAAGAAAAGTGCCGCTTTTTCTTTTCCTTGGCTGAAATCTAAAAGGGCTTTGTAATGCAGTGCCATTGGAAGATTATTTACGGACTGATAGTACTGAATATTGGCGCGCCACATTAGTCTTTTTTCATAAAGATAATTTGAATCAATAGTGTTAGGTTTAGTCTGCGTTAGTTGTGAGTTAAGCATTGAAAATAATATGTCATTTGGCGCTAACGCCAGTCTATCTTGTATGATTTCGAGTCCTTTTTCTTTTTGCTTTGCCTGTGTGTGGCTCAGTGCTTTAAGATAATCTGAAAAGCCATTTGAGTTTTCTATATTATTTAAAAATACAAGAGCACGCTCGGGTGACTGTATCAAGTAGGAGAACAATGCTTTCGCAAAATTTTGGGCGTCAGCATATTGGATGTTTTGATCGAGATAGGTATAAGGGTTGTCTTCGATGCCTGCTCTGTAGGCGAGTAGGCTGGCGCGAAAGTATTCGAATTCACTGTTTGTTTTTTGACTTAGAATGGTTTTCTTTGTGTCGGTGTTAAACGAATCGGACAGTCGTGTGTTTGGTGATGGATGTGTGGAGAGAAATTCTAGTTTTGGGCGACCGAGTGCTTTCTTAAAGAATGCTTGGAATAACTTAGACATACCATCAGGAGCCAATCCAGCATTATTTAAATATTCCTGCCCGCGTCGATCTGCTTCTTGTTCTTGGTTACGGCTGTAAGTTAAAGTATTTTCTGCTTGGTTCGCTATTCCACCAAGCCAAAGCGCTGTCGTCGCATCAGAGCCTGCTCCAGCTAGCGCTGCAGCAAGCCCAGCTCCTAACATAGCTAATGTTTTTTGCAGCTCTTGCCCTGAGTTTCTTTGTTGTCGTTCATAATGTCTTAGCTCTAGATGAGCGACTTCATGGGCAAGAAGCCCAAGCAGCATGTCTTCGCTAGTGATCATCTCCATAATATCTGAATAGATAAAAAGGTGGTTGCCAGGGATAACAAAAGCGTTGCTTTGTGAGCTATTTAATAGCGTCATTTCAACTGTAGTGTTGTATAAATTCGTCTGTGGAAGTATGCGTGAAAGTGTGTCTTTCAGGTAGTTGTAGGCCGGTGGGAAATCGATAAGTGCACGGCTACCATTAAGCTTCCTAAACCAAAATTGCCCCAAAATATACGAGGGGTTAGATAAGGATCTTTCGTCTTTGTTCGCTTCCAAGTCAGGGATGCTTGCTTGGCTCACGCAAGATAAAGTGCTTGTAAAAACAATGGCTAAGATAGCAAAGCTTGTTGTAACGTTTGGAAATAGTCTCATAATACGGCTAATGCATTTATTGGAAAATTATAAAATGACAGTCAATCTAGAGAATCAGTATGACGTAATCTTGGATGCAAGAGAAGATCGTTGTCCCATGCCTCTACTCAAAGCCAAAATGGCGTTAAGTAAAATGGCCAAAGGTGAGTGTCTTTGTGTGAAAACATGCGACGCTGGATCTTTGAAAGATATTCCTCAGTACGTAGCTCTGGTTGGTTTTTCTTTACTGTCAACTTCAGAAGACAGTAATGTATATACCTTTGTGATTCAAAAAAGTTAAAACGGATCTGATATGTTTAAAATTGTAGACACGCTCATTAAGCGATATTTCTCAAATGAAGAAGTTGTGGTCTTTCTGCTTTTATTAATTTCTGCAGTATGTGTGTTGGCATTTTGGGGCGGAATTTTTGCTCCTATTTTAATTGCGATTGTGTTGGCGTTCTTGCTACAAGGCGTTGTTGAACGATTACAGAGGATAGGCCTTGGTCATACGCCTTCAGTCTTCATTGTCTTTTTTACCTTTTTAACCTCATGCAGTGTGTTTATCGGCGTGATGGTGCCGATCGTTTGGCGTCAGGCTGTGCGATTGGTTCAGGATGCGCCAAGAATGTTCACGGTTATTCGTAATGAGGTGCAGCAATTTGCGGAAGGGCACAGCGAGTTAGTAAGTCAATCAGCGATAGATGAGATAACGAACTCCTTGGCCAATGAGTCCGCAAGCCTTGGTCAATGGCTTGTTTCCTTCTCTATTTCAAGTATTCCTTCGATGTTTGCTGTGGTGATCTATGTCGTTTTAGTGCCTTTAGTGATGTTTTTTCTGCTAAAGGACCAAGAGCGAATTTCTAATTATTTAACATCTTGGTTACCGAAAGAAAGAAGAATGATGCGCAACATCGCTCACGAGATGAATGACCAAATAGCCAATTACATACGTGGTAAATTCATCGAAATGGTTGTCGTTGGCGTTGTTTCTTACCTAGTATTTTTGTTCTTCGGTTTGAAATACGCGGAGTTACTTGCCTTGCTGGTTGGTCTATCTGTTTTAATTCCTTATATTGGTGCGGCGGCTGTGACGATTCCTGTGGTCCTTGTGGCGTTTTATCAGTATGGGACACAGAGTGAGTTCATTTATGTGGTGGTTGCTTACCTAATTGTTCAGGCATTAGATGGAAACGTACTTGTTCCCTTGCTTTTTTCAGAGGCGGTGAACTTACATCCATTGGCCATTATTGTTGCTGTATTGTTTTTCGGTGGCATTTGGGGGTTTTGGGGCATATTTTTCGCGATCCCCTTGGCAACATTAGTGAAAGCAATTATTAACGCTTGGCCAAATCAAGAGCAGCTTTCTTCTTAACCGCCTTTAATGATGGTTTAAAATCCCGCTCTACTTAGTTAGTAGCGGGATTTTTTTACCCAAGGTTCTATGTTCAAGAAGCGAAGTCAATCGAGAATAGAGGCCAGTAAAATACTAAATGGAGGAAGTATGATTGTACCGCCATCTACGTACCCACTTTGTATGGCCTCTGGTAAAGTGATCGGCGATAAAGTGAATTCAACCGGTAAAATGATATCTTGTTCTGCGGTATTGATGGCCACATAGATGCATTTCCCTTTATAACGGCGGACGAAGGTGAGGGTGGTTTCATCGTTGTATAAAAACTCGATATCGCCATAGCGCAGCTCTGGATGGCTTCGTCTAATGTGCAGAAAATCACGATAAGCGTGCAATACAGAGTGGCGATTACCTTCTTGTTCACTTACCGCCATAGAGCGTTGGGAATCTGCAATAGGCAACCAAGGTTGAGCTGACTGAGTGAAACCTCCTAATACTTCATTTTTCCATGGAATCGGTGTTCTGCAGCCATCTCGTCCTTTAAATTCAGGCCAAAAAGCGATACCAAACGGATCGACCAATTGATCAAATGTGAGTTCCGCTTCCGGCAATCCAAGTTCTTCACCTTGATATAAACAAACACTACCGCGTAAGGTTAATAGCATCGCCATGTATATTTTGCCTTTGGCTACCATGTCGTGGTTTTTTCCCCATCGACTTACCACACGCTCTACGTCGTGATTGCCAATTGACCAGCATGGCCATCCATCACCTAATCCTGCTTCTATCGTTTCCATGGTATTACGAATGTGCGTCATTGAGGAATCATGGGTCAGTAAGTCGAATGAATAGCACATGTGCAGTTTATCTTTGCCTTGCGTGTACGCCGCCATGGTTTCTAAGGCAAAATCACAGCCGACTTCACCTACTGTGGTGGTATTTGGGTATTGATCGAGCAAATGGCGTAAACGTTTTAAAAAAGCGATATTTTCAGGTCTTGATTTATCATATATATGTAGCTGGTACGCATATGGGTTGTCGAGCCGGACACCGATACTGCCTTCAATGACCTCTTCTTTAGGCGGGTTATTTCTAAGCTCTAAATCATGGTAATAATAGTTAGCCGTATCTAGACGGAAGCCATCAACACCTCGTTTAAGCCAAAACTCAACGGTATCAAGTAAAGTATCGACGACCACGGGGTTATGGAAATTCAGGTCTGGTTGGCTGTCTAGGAAGTTGTGTAGGTAATACTGCCTACGACGGCTGTCCCAATGCCAGGCAGGGCCACCAAAAACAGACAACCAATTATTAGGAACTGTGCCATCAGGCTTAGCGTCAGCCCAAACATACCAGTCGGCTTTGTCATTGTCGCGACTGTTTCTTGATTCAACAAACCACGGGTGTTGATCTGAACTGTGGTTTAGTACTTGATCTATCATAACTTTAATGCCGTGATGATGTGCGGAGGCAACCAACTCATCAAAATCAGCCAAATCGCCAAAAATAGGATCTATCCCGCAGTAATCCGATACATCGTAGCCAAAGTCTTTCATGGGAGAGGTGAAAAAAGGAGACAACCAAATAGCATCGACGCCAAGAGAGGCGATATAACTCATCTTCGCTGTTACACCGGGAAGATCGCCTATACCGTCGTTATTTGAGTCAAAGAAACTGC
This sequence comes from Marinomonas sp. FW-1, assembly GCF_005222245.1. Taxonomy (NCBI): domain Bacteria; kingdom Pseudomonadati; phylum Pseudomonadota; class Gammaproteobacteria; order Oceanospirillales; family Oceanospirillaceae; genus Marinomonas; species Marinomonas sp. FW-1. The sequence goes on from NZ_CP025987.1 coordinate 1,889,734, forward strand.
GGGGATAAACCTGATAAATTACTGCGCCACGCCACCACTCTTGATCGTTCATCATAATTCTTCTCTCTAAAATAGGGATGATTGGGTCTAAGCGTTAACAGAATTTATTAGATTTATAGAGGATTAGTTCCATTCTCTGTCGTGCTTTTTTTCTGTAATTCCAGCATACTCAAACATTATTAGTTATGCATAATATTTTATTGTCTTGATTGATAATTATCTTATTTGCACCCCATGGAGACATGATGTTTTCTGAAAAATCACGCCCTATAGCTTGGCCTTTATTCTTTTTTTACTTTTTCTTCTGTGCGGTTGTCGGTGTCATGATGCCCTATATTTCGATGTACTATAAATCGATAGGTTTAAGCGCATCTGAAATCGGACGTTTGATGTCTACTTTTACCTTGTCCGGTATTTTAGTGCCGCATTTCTGGGGGTGGCTAACTGCCAAAGTTGGTTTACCAAAACGCACGCTGCAATTAGGGATTTTAGGCTGCTTCATTGCAGTGCTTCCGTTTAATTGGAGCGATCAGTTTGAAACCTTATGGCTTCTTACTTGTACGATGGCGCTGTTTTATTCTGCTCTTATACCAATGACCGATTCGTTAACGGTGAGAAGTATTCGCCACCTTGACGTGCCTTATACGCGATTAAGGGCGGGAGGTTCGATTGGTTATGTTTTTGCAGTCACCAGTGCAGGGTTTTTAATTGGCAAGTTTGGCACTGCGGTTGTTATTCCTACCATGTGTGTCTTTATGGGGCTTGCAGTGGTCACTTCTTTCTTTTTGAAAGAGCAGGCTTATGAAGTTAATCAACAAAAGGCGACTACGTCTTTTTTCTCACTGCTTAAACATCCAGAGTCGTTGCTGTTTTTTGGTCTGGCCTTTTTAGCCTTTATGTCTCACGCGCCTTTTAATGTCTTTTTTGCTGTGCACTTATCCAATTTTGGCTATAGCGGTGAGCACATTGGCTTGCTGATGGCGTTGGGTGTGGTCATTGAGATTTTCTTGTTCTTATTTTTTGGCAATACCATTAAACGATTTGATGTGGTCCATGTGATTATACTGTGTTTTGTGTGCGGTATTGTTCGCTGGGTGTTAATTGGCTGGTTTGCTTCTGTAGTATGGGTCGTTATTTTTACCCAGCTGCTGCATTGTGTAACCTTTGCTTTATTTCACATGGTTTCTATTGAGCAAATACGCCGCCTTTTTCCTGAGCGCTTTGCTGGCCAAGGCCAAGCAATGTACAGCGCATTTGCTATTGGCTTAGGCGGTGGACTTGGAATGGTTATCACAGGTTATCTTTGGGAATGGTTAGGCGGTGCCTGGGTTTTCACCTTGGCCGCATGTGTAAGTGCTTTGGCACTGACCATTCTTGTTATCAGTCAGCGTCGTTAAAGGAATTACAAACTGGAGCTGTCGCTTTTTAGCAATTCTATAAAAGCGATGGCTGCGCGGCTTAATGTACGTTGTTTGTGATGAATAACACCAAGCATTCTTTCGACGTTGAGGTCTGGTAAATTCAAAACAACGAGCCTGTCATCAACTAATGTTGACGGAAGTAGAGACCACCCCCAACCAATGTTAACCAGCATTGCTAAGGTTTCTAGATTATTAGTATTCATTCTTACTTGCGGCTTTAACCCTTGTTTACCAAACGCTTGCTCGGCAATTTGTCGTGTGAAGGTGTTTTTATTAGGTAATACGCAAGCATGTTGCGCCAAATCCATTAAACTGACATGGCGATAAAGTGCGAGAGGGTGGTCTTTACTGACCACACAAGTCAGCGGATCTGACCAGATTGGCAAAGATTCAATAAGAGGGTTTTCTTTATTCGATAAGGTGATAATCCCTAATTCAGCTCGGCCTTTCAAAACATCTTGGTAGGCTTCTTCAGATTGCACAAATTCAATTTCCAACTGCGCGCTAGGGTAATCTTGTTGAAATCGTTTGAGAGATTTAGGTAAACGGTGCAAACCAATATGATGACCTGTAGAAATACGCAATTCACCACTTACGTCTTGCATCTGTAATGTCATGCTGCGCTTGATGTCTTGCAAGTCTTCAGCCATTTTTCTCGCTTTGGGCAACAGGCGAATACCTGCTTCAGTTAATTGTACTTGCCGGCCAATGCGATCAAAAAGTTTTACCCCAAGGCTGTTTTCAAGCGAGGCAACTCGTTTACTAACAGCAGGTTGGGTGACGAAAAGTTGATCTCCAGCTTCTGAAAAAGAGCTGGTTTCGGCGACTTTTATGAAAGTCAGCAGTTCGGCAATGTCAATCATTCCAAAAAATTATCCAAAACATGAAAAATATGAATTTGAGTAATTTAAGCCAAAGTTTTAGGATAGCGCAATAGATTTCTGAGGAGAGAACTTATGTCAGCGAAAACCCTTTATGACAAGTTGTGGGATAGCCACCTTGTTCAGCAACGAGATGACGGTAGTGCATTGATTTATATCGATTTGCAGCTACTTCATGAAGTGACATCACCACAAGCATTTGAAGGGCTTCGATTGGCTGGGCGTAAGCCTTGGCGCGTGTCTTCAAGTTTAGCAACGCCAGACCATAACGTGCCTACGACCAAAAAAGAGCGTATTTCTGGTGTCGATGGTATTGAAGACCCTGTTTCTAAGATCCAAGTAACGACTTTGGATGATAACTGTAACGAATTCGGCATCACTGAATTCAACATGAAAGATATTCGCCAAGGAATCGTACACGTTGTTGGGCCAGAACAAGGTGCGACGCTTCCTGGTATGACAGTGGTATGTGGTGATTCTCATACTTCTACCCATGGTGCTTTTGGTGCTTTGGCGCATGGTATTGGTACGTCAGAGGTTGAGCACGTATTGGCAACTCAATGTCTAGTGCAGAAGAAAAGCCGTAACATGCTTGTTCGTGTTGATGGTGAATTGTCACCATGGGTATCTGCTAAAGACGTCGTTTTGGCCATTATCGGTGCGATCGGCACTGCAGGTGGTACGGGTTATGCCATCGAGTTTGGTGGCACAGGTATTCAATCTTTGTCTATGGAAGGTCGTATGACGGTCTGTAACATGGCCATTGAAGCGGGCGCTCGCGTTGGTTTGATCGCAGTGGATGAGACGACAATTGAATACGTTAAAGATCGCCCTTATGCGCCAAAAGGCGAGCACTGGGATATGGCGGTAGAAGCATGGAAAGATCTTGTTTCAGATAAAGATGCGCAATTTGATGAAGTGGTAGTGATTAAAGCCGAAGACATCAAGCCGCAGGTTACCTGGGGAACATCACCTGAAATGGTGATCGCGATTGATGAACCTATTCCACGTGCAGAGGACCAAAAAGACCCTGTGAAAAAAGAGGGCTATGCTCGTGCTTGGAAGTACATGGGTCTTGAAGGCAAAACCATGTTGTCGGATGTTGTTCTAGACCGCGTTTTCATCGGTTCTTGTACAAACTCACGCATTGAAGATCTGCGTATTGCCGCTCAAGTGGTTAAAGGCCGTAAAGTGGCACCGACTCTAAAACAAGCGATTGTTGTTCCGGGTTCAGGCTTAGTAAAAGCGCAAGCGGAAAAAGAGGGTTTGCACGAGATTTTCGAAGCGGCTGGATTAGAATGGCGTGAGCCTGGTTGCTCTATGTGTTTGGCAATGAACGCTGACAAACTAGGGGCTGGTGAGCATTGTGCGTCTACTTCGAACCGTAACTTTGAAGGTCGTCAAGGTTTTGGTGGTCGTACGCATTTGGTTAGCCCAGCAATGGCCGCGGCAGCAGCGATTGCAGGTCACTTTGTTGATGTTAATGAGTTTGTTAAACACTAGGAGAACAGTATGCGTCCTTTTACTAAACATACAGGTCTAGCCGCTCCTTTGGATTTGGCGAACGTTGATACTGATATGATCATTCCAAAGCAGTTCTTGAAATCCATCAAGCGAACTGGCTTTGGTAAAAATTTATTTGATGAGCTTCGTTATGAAGACGAAGGTCAGCCAGATCAAGATTGCTCTGGACGTCCTTTACGTAAGGATTTTGTGTTGAACCAAGATCGCTACCAAGGTGCGAGTGTACTATTGGCTCGTCAGAACTTTGGTTGTGGTTCTAGCCGTGAACACGCCCCTTGGGCGTTAGATGATTACGGATTTCGCGCAATTATTGCTCCAAGTTTTGCTGACATCTTTTATAACAACTGTTTCAAAAATGGTTTATTGCCTATTGTCTTGCAGGCAGAAGAAGTGGATCAATTGTTCGCTGAAGTTGCATTACGCGAAGGTGCTCAAGTGATTGTCGATCTTGAAAACCAAACAGTTACGTCACCTTCCGGTGCGACATTTGAGTTTAACGTCGATAATTTCCGTAAGCATTGTTTATTGAATGGTTTGGATGATATTGGCTTGACGCTACAGCAAGATGCAGCGATTCGTCGCTATGAAGAAAAACGCATGAATGAGGCGCCGTGGCTGTTCTTGTCACGCGGTCAGTAAACTCAAGATATAGGTTTTAAGGATTTAACATGACTAAGAATGTATTGGTATTACCGGGTGACGGTATTGGTCCAGAAATCGTAGCGCAAGCGGTTCGTGTGTTGGATGCGGTGAATGAACAGTTTTCATTGAATATTAAGCATGAAAGCGCATTGGTTGGCGGGTCAGCTTATGACGAAACGGGCTCTCCATTACCAGAAGAAACATTAGCGAAGGCAAAAGCGGCAGACGCGATTTTACTTGGTGCAGTTGGTGGACCTAAGTGGGACAAATTAGACATGTCTGTTCGCCCTGAAAAAGGCTTGCTTGGCTTACGCTCTAATCTTGAATTGTTTTCAAATCTGCGTCCTGCAATCTTGTATCCACAGTTGGCTGAAGCCTCTAGTTTGAAGCCGGAAATTGTTGCCGGTTTGGATATTCTGATTGTTCGTGAACTGACAGGTGGCATTTATTTTGGCCAACCTCGTGGTATTCGTACGCTAGAGAATGGTGAGCGAGAAGGCTTTAACACCTATGTTTACAACGAATCTGAGATTCGTCGTATCGGTCGTTCTGCTTTTGAGGCGGCTCGTCAACGTGGTAAACGTGTATGCTCAATTGATAAATCCAACGTTCTTGAAGTGACGGTTCTTTGGAAAGAGATCATGGAAGAAGTCGCAAAAGAGTATCCAGACGTCGAATTGACTCATATGCTAGTAGATAATGCTGCTATGCAGCTTGTTCGGGCACCAAAACAGTTTGATGTAATGGTTACTGGCAATATGTTTGGTGATATCCTTTCTGATGCCGCTGCGATGTTGACAGGCTCAATTGGTATGCTACCTTCTGCTTCTCTGAATGCTGAAGGTCGTGGTATGTATGAACCATGTCACGGTTCTGCGCCAGATATCGCGGGCCAAGGAATTGCGAATCCACTAGCGACCATTTTGTCTGTTGCTATGATGTTGCGATACTCTTTGGATGCAAAAGACGCGGCTGATGCGATTGAAGCAGCGGTAAGTAAGGTTCTAGATTTGGGTCTAAGAACGTCAGATATAGCATCAAAAGGGTGCGAAACTGTTAGTACGCAAGCCATGGGTGATGCCGTGCTAGCAGCATTAAAAGCCTAATATCATAACGATATTGGGCATTCATTAGGGATACTGCTCTTGGTATGAGTGGCCCCACAAAAAAAGGTAACGTTAACCATGTCAAAACAAACTGTAGGTTTAGTCGGATGGCGCGGAATGGTCGGTTCCGTGTTGATGCAACGCATGATGGAAGAAAAAGACTTTGATCATATTGATCCAGTGTTTTTCACTACATCTCAAACGGGGCAGAAAGGTCCAGAAATTGGTAAAGATATTCCATTACTTCAAGATGCGAGCGATATTGAAGCATTGAAGAAGATGGATGTAATTATTACCTGCCAAGGTGGGGATTATACCAAGGCTATTTACCCTCAGTTGCGTAATGCTGGTTGGACGGGTTACTGGATCGATGCGGCATCTTCTTTGCGTATGGAGAAAGATGCCATCATTGTACTTGATCCTGTTAACTTGGATGTTATTAAGAAAGGTTTAACAACTGGCGTTAAAACCTTTGTTGGTGGTAACTGTACTGTAAGCTTGATGTTATTGGCGCTAGGTGGGTTGTTTGAAAAAGGTCATATCGAATGGATGACCTCTATGACTTACCAAGCCGCTTCTGGTGGCGGTGCTCGTCACATGCGTGAGTTAATCAATCAAATGGGTATGTTGCAAGATTCTGTTGCAAGTGAACTTGCCGATCCAGCGAGTGCTATCCTAGAGATCGATCGTAAAGTCGCTGAAACAATGCGTTCTGGAAATCTGCCAACAGATCAGTTTGGTGTACCTCTAGCAGGCTCTCTGATTCCTTACATTGATAGTCAGCTGGATAACGGTCAAAGCCGTGAAGAGTGGAAAGCGCAAGCGGAAGCGAACAAAATTCTTGGCATTGATGGAAAGCCTATCCCGGTTGATGGTCTGTGTGTACGTATCGGTGCAATGCGTTGCCATAGCCAGGCGTACACTATTAAACTTAACAAGGACATTCCTGTTGCGGATATTGAAGGTCTGCTTGCTGAGCACAATCAGTGGGTTGATGTTGTACCAAACGATAAAGAAGCAACAATGCAGCGTCTAACGCCAACGGTCGCTACTGGCACGCTTGGTATTCCTGTAGGCCGTATTCGTAAGCTGAACATGGGGCCTGAATACATCAGTGCCTTCTCAGTAGGGGATCAATTGCTATGGGGTGCTGCTGAGCCACTACGTCGTATGCTACGCATCCTAATCGAAGACTAATAACTGTTTTCAAATAACGCCTAAAAACCCGCTGTAAGCGGGTTTTTTTATGGCATAACGAAACAGGGGAGGCAATAAGTTAGCTGATTTCTATGTCTAAGCTGAGTATCACTAGTATGCCTATCAGAGTTGTAATAACAACGGACACTAACGATCCAATTAGCATGTATTCAGCCATGCTTCGATCGTTTGATTTATTGAGTTCGCCAAATCTGAAGATTGATTTGGCCGCTAATACAAAGCCTATAGCGGCGTAGCTGCCTACTAGCGTGAAAGTTAATATCAATATTCGTTCTAGATACCCGATTAATTCACCGCCAGCAACCAAGCCGTTAACATTTTCTTCTTCGCTCCCTGAAATTGGATACTTGCTTAAAATGCAGCCGATTGTGACTGAGGTTGGCTTGAGTATTAGCAAGTAAGCAAAAGTTATCAGGATGATTTCTGGCATCTGATCATGCTGTAGTAGTTCAGTAATGTTGATGCTGTCAGTGACGTAAAAAACCGTAGAGATCAACACCAGTACATGCAATATTTGATCAATGGCAAAGCGTGAAAAGGCGTCGCCTTTGGTTGTACTGACTTTCCATAGATCGATGATGAAATGAGTAATGGTAACGATCGTGATGATACTGACGATGTTAATCCACTCTATCTTTAGGATTAACGAAGGAATGAGTAAGGCCACGCCGTGTAAAATCGAATGCAAATAGAGCCTTGGTGATTTGATTTTTTTCTCTTTCTTTTCCTCTACCCAATGCTTTGGTTGAAGATAAAAGTCACAAAGAATATGGATCAGTAAAAATGATACGAGTAGGCTGGTAAAATCAGTCATCTTTAAGCCCTGTTACTTGGTTTATAAATAGACTATTTAGCTCACTTATCAGTGGCCAGCCTGATGCTTTCAGTGATTTGCTGGCTGTCGCTGTGGCAATGTCGAGTTTATCTGCAAGCTCGCTCACAGACAAACCTTCTTGATTTCGTAGCATGGGAACTAATACTGCACATTGTCGCGAGGTTAACTCGGTGATCTGTCTATCCAAGTATTTGAAGAGTAGATCAAAGCGTTCTGTGAGTTCGGCATGTTCCGATTGGAAAGTGAAGCGGTCGCTTTTCAGGGCTTTTAATCCCCGGCCAGATAAAACAAAAGCTTCTCCCATTGACTCCGATACTGAGCTGCGTAAGTCCGCGTTAGAGGCAATAGCAAAGCTAATGCGACTGTCAAAGGCTTTGCCAAGGGATTTAATGCCGATCCGATAAAGAATCGCATATCTGAGTGCATTTTGAATGTCATGCACGACCGTCTGAAATTCATCTCCGCGCTCAATGCTGTGGAGGTTAGAGGTGTTCCCTTCAGTGATCCACGTTTGAATTTCTTTAACTCGTTGTAGTAATTGTTCGAATTCATCAGAAGTGAGTTTGGTCGAGTTAATGGCATCACCGCTTATCACGGCAATGGGTTTGATTGTCTGCTTCATGCGCTGTTCCCTCTAGTTCGTCAGAGTAATTTAGCCGTTTATGACTAAAAATACAAATTTAGCCTAAAATGGCTAATTAATGCTTTTTAGCTATTTATGGCTAATAAAAAAGTGCGCTTCTCGATTTCGTGGTGGTGATTAGTATTTTTTATACGCTTATGTGTAGAAGTATAGAAATTCGTCTCTCAATTGTTTCTGGGACTGCTACACTGATTTAATGAGGCAAGTGGCTTGCGTCAATAGCGGCGCTTTTCATGATGAAACTAAAGCTTGCTATAGGGAACAAAACTAATTACTTTATCAATATCGCATCGAAATAAATTTTCTGTAGAAGATTTATGGTATTGATATATAAAGTATTTAAGGGTGTTGAGTCGGTTTTTTTGATTGCTGTGTTTTGTTCATGATCTTGAGCAAGTATTTACACTCTAGGCATTGAAATAAAACGATATCACCCATAGATTATAAGTAAGAGCAGCAGAGGAGAAAGAAGACTTAAGTTAATAAAAAAACTGACTAAAATAGAAGGATAATTCTCTATGTATACATTGAATATTAGCGGTCACCACGTCCAATCTGGTGAAGAAGTTCAAGAAGTAGTAAAAGAAAAAATGGATCACTTGGCACGTATCAATAATCAGATTACGACCATTAAAGTGATACTAAACACAGAGAAGCATGAGATTCATGAATTAATAGTGGAAGCCAGTGTTCATATTCCTGGTCATGATCTTTTTGCAACGGTTAAAACCGATAAACAACTTAAGCCGGCACTTGACCTTCTGGTCGGTAAGCTAGAGAAGCAACTAATTAAGCACAAAGCGAAGCATGCAGGCCGACAACATCATATCAATGCCAAAGATGTAGAAAGTCCTGTAGAGCAACAGTTACAAGCAGAGTTTGATGAACTGGTAGAACGAGAAGTTATTTAGTAAATCAACCTTTCTAGGATAAGCCTCGCATAGCGGGGCTTTTTTGTTTTTGTCGAATTCTGCTATGAGTTTTATCTATCAGGCTGACATAAAAATGCCGCTGCTACTTTATAAGTTTGGCCCTTGGGCTCTTATAGAATAGGCAGCGGCATTGAATCATATTAACAATATGATCTTATGGCAGAGCTTAAACGTTATTTACTGGAATAAACTCTACTGGAGCCATTGTCATTGCATCAAGCGGCGGCGCAAAGTCCGTTAGTTTGATGCCTGCAACAGAAGCTTTGTATTCTTCCAATGTTGGGAAACGTCCCAAAATAGCAGAAAGTACAACGATTGGCGTAGAGCCAAGCAAAGATTCGCCTTTCTTCTCTTTTGAATCGGCAACCACACGGCCTTGGAACAAACGAGTAGAGGTCGCAATAACTGTATCGCCTGGCTCAGCTTTTTCTTGGTTACCCATACACAAGTTACATCCAGGGCGCTCCAAATACATAATATTTTCGTATTTAGTACGAGCTTCGCCTTTAGGTTTAGCATCATCAAATTCGAATCCAGCGTATTTCTGCAGGATATCCCAGTCACCTTCAGCTTTTAACTCATCAACAATATTGTATGTTGGTGGAGCAACAACTAGAGGCGCTTTAAAGGACACACTGCCGTTTTGTTTTTCAAGGTTACGCAACATCTGAGCGATGATTTGCATGTCGCCTTTATGAACCATACAAGATCCAACAAACGCTAAATCAACAGGCTTATCTTTGTAGTAAGAAACTTGGCGAATCACGTCATGAGTGTAACGCTTAGAAGCATCATCGTTGTTTACGTCTGGATCGGCAATCATTGGTTCAACGATTTCATCAAGATCGACGACAACTTCTGCATAGTAGTGAGCGTTGTTATCAGGTACTAGGGCAGGTTGCTCGCCAGAAGTAATACCAGCAATACGCTTGTCAGCAAGTTCAATTAAGCCATGTAGTGTTTTGGCTTCATTTTCCATGCCTTTATCAATCATGATCTGAATGCGTTTTTTCGCAAGTTCAAGAGATTGAATTAGCGTCTCATCTTGAGAAATACAGATGGAAGCTTTCGCTTTCATCTCAGCAGTCCAGTCAGTAAAGGTGAACGCTTGGTCTGCCATCAGTGTACCGATGTGCACTTCGATGACACGGCCTTGGAATACGTTTTCGCCGCCAAACTGTTTAAGCATCTGAGCTTGAGTAGCGTGTACCACATCACGGAAGTCCATGTGGTTTTTCATTTCGCCTTTGAAGGTTACTTTGACTGATTCAGGAATCGGCATAGTTGCTTCACCTGTTGCCAAGGCAAGAGCAACGGTTCCAGAGTCTGCACCAAAAGCCACACCTTTAGACATACGAGTATGCGAGTCACCACCGATAATGATGGCTGTGTCATCAACTGTAATGTCATTCAATACTTTGTGGATAACGTCTGTCATTGGAGGATAGACGCCTTTTGGATCACGAGCAGTAATCAAACCAAACTTATTCATGAAAGACATCAATTTTGGAATGTTAGCTTGTGCTTTAGAGTCCCAAACAGACGCTGTGTGACAGCCTGATTGGTAAGCGCCATCAACACTTGGAGAAATAACAGTCGCAGCCATAGACTCTAGCTCTTGAGCTGTCATTAAGCCTGTCGTGTCTTGTGAGCCAACGATGTTTACTTTAACGCGAACATCGGAGCCTGCATGCAGTGCTTTCTTAGATTTCACACCGACAGCGTTTTTGTTGAAAATCTTCTCAACAGCCGTTAGACCTTGGTCATCGTTAGAGATTTCTTGCGCTGGAGCGTAGACAGTAGGAGTTGGAATGCCTAGAGTTTCTGCAGCAAACGTTTGTAGTTTCTTACCAAAAACAACAGCGTAAGAGCTACCCGCTTTCATGAACTCAACTTGCTGTGGAGTGAATGCAGAAGAAACATCTACTAGCGCTTTGTCGCCATTGTAAAGTTTTTTCTCTTTGGTATTAATTGTTAAAACTGTACCTGTTTCAACAGAGTAAGCTTGCTCAAGAACAGTATCGCCGTTTTCATCAAGAACCGGCTTGCCATTTTCGTCTACTTTCTTAACCCAGTTTTTCAAGTCAAGACCAATACCGCCAGTAACACCTACCGTTGTCATGAAGATTGGTGAGATACCGTTTGTACCAGCAACAACTGGAGCGTAGTTTACGAATGGAATGTATGGGCTTGCTTGTTGGCCTGCCCATAGCGCCACGTTGTTCACACCAGACATACGAGAAGAACCAACACCCATTGTGCCTTTTTCAGCAATAAGCATCACTTTTGCGCTTGGGTGCTTAATTTGAAGTTCTTTAATTTCTTGCTGCGCTTCAGGTGAAATCATGCACTTACCGTGAAGTTCACGATCAGAGCGGGAGTGTGCTTGGTTACCAGGAGACAGTAAATCTGTAGAGATATCGCCTTCGGCTGCAATGTAAGTTACAACTTCGATCTCTTCACTGATGTCAGGCAGTTTGGTGAAAAATTCTGCTTTAGCGTAGCTTTCAAGCGTGTCTTTAGCTAGTACGTTTCCAGCCTTATAAGCGGATTCAAGGCGTTCCATATCTGCTTCGTATAGGAATACTTGAGTTTTTAGTACCTCAGCAGCAGGAGCGGCAACCGCCATATCGTCAGACAAAGTAAGGTCGATCAAGACTTTAACAGAAGGACCGCCTTTCATGTGGGATAAAAGCTCTAGAGCAAACTCAGGTGTGATTTCTTTCACACTGGATTCACCTAGGATAATTTCTTTAAGGAATTCTGCTTTAACAGCCGCTGCGCTGGTTGTACCAGGCAAGGTGTTGTAGATGAAGTAGGATAGGGAGTCTTCGCGATGTTCATGCCCAGTATCTTTGATTTGAGCAATAATTTCAGTTAATAGATTGCCATCGTCGATAGGTTTAGGGTGCAACCCTTGGCTTTTACGATTCTCTATCTCTTTTAAGTACTCTAAATATAAGCTCATTTGCACCTCTGAATAATAATTTTCGATAAGTTCTGTGCCAATAATTGAGATCAGGTGAGCGGTATTTGCTCTAGAGAAAATAGTACGTTCAACCTCATTATCTCTCCCTAATTAGCGGTTTTATACAGATCGTTTACAGTAATGAAACAGAAAGACTGCCCGTATTCCTATTTCATTTTTATTACGTTATCTGGCATTACGCTTTAAACGGTGACTTGGCTGAATCAATTCAACCAAGTCGGGAACTTCTAAGACCATTTTTTTGATGTGCTTATTTTATAGAAAAAAAGCACCAAAGAGTTACTGTGGACCATAACAATTTCGAATAGGTGACATTTAGCGGAATTATTCTGATTTAGATAAATCATTTGATTGCTGAATAATCCTAACCACTCTGAATCCCCAATTGCTGGCTTTTAACTCGGGTTCTGCTCGATATCGAGTGGAACTACGACCAACTCTTGGAATATCAAACCATGATCCGCCCCTTAGAACGCGGCTATCACATTGGTTTGCTAGCCAAACTTGGTTTTGGGTTGGGGCGCCTTCATAAGTATCGTGATAGCAGTCTTCAACCCATTCAGCGACGTTTCCGTGCATGTCGAAAAGGCCTAGCGGGTTACTTGCTTGGCTACCAACAGGGGCGGTAGAAACACCATCCCACTGGCTTCCGCAGCTGTCACAAACGCTGTAACCAGCTTTTACTGTATCGCCATACCAGAATGCGGTATTAGAATCGGCTCTGGCTGAGTATTCCCATTCAATTTCAGTGGGTAGGCGGTATTCGGCATTTGTTTCACTGGAAATCCATGCAGTATAAGCTTTGGCATCGTACCAGCTAACGTTGATTACTGGCCTTTGTCCACGTCCCCAGCCATTGTCTGGGGGGAGTGCTCGACCAGTCGCTTTGGCAAATTTGTCGTATTGATTAAAAGTCACTTCATGTTTGCTGATATAAAAGCCACGCGGAATATCCACTTCATGGGCAGGTTTTTCATTGTCATCGCCAATTCGACTTTGATCTCCCATAATAAAGGTGGCCGGAGGAATTTTTTCGACCTTTGGGGCTGTTCCGCCAGATATAAGCGGCTCTTCTAGTACTTGAGGTAATGCCTCAAAAGGGGTTTTTGCCGGCTCTTTTGGTGGTTGAGGTTTGGTAACCGCAATGGTCTCTTCCTCTGGTGGCGTGTTGGTCCAAAAAGCAAATGCAGCAATAATGCTTAACGTTAATATTGATCCTATCGTTAATTTTATGGGCGATAGTGTGCGGATATAACGTTTAACGGCGCGTTTTGTAGGAGAGCTATCACTGACTTCTTGCTTGTAAAGGTTGGCGCGAATAATGCGAATTACTTCAGCTAAGGATTTAGGACGATGGCGTTCACTGTCTCTACACCATTTTAATAAACGTCCCCAAGTCGCATCGCTAAGGTTTGGATGCGTATCTGGAAGCCCTGTGCTGAAATCTTTATCAAGAATAGATTCCCCTAACAAGGTTGCCATTAACAGTCGCATAAAGGCGTATTTATCAGCCGCTTCTGTTCGTTGCTGATCTTTTTTTAGGTACTCTGGAGGGAAAAGGCGGATATCCATTTCACTCTCTTCAATACGCTTCATCCAATTATGAGCGCCAAACCCAGTCATTATGCCTAGGCCATTAACAACATGGATGGAACTTAAGTCAAGATGACCATGGAACAAGCCGTTTCTATGTACTTGATCCAATGCTTTAGCAATATTGTCAAATAAGCTAATCACCACATTGAGTGGAGCACCATCTGGATATTTGCCTAAAAAACTGTATAAGTTCTCACCACCGCACACAGCAGACGTTGAGAATACCCACAAATTAGAATAAAAGGGTGGGTAATTTGGAGTGATGGCAGGATGTTTTACGCTAGCGTATTTACGGGCATTTTGTAAAAAATCTTCTACCTTGCCTTTGCCAGATTGATAAAATCGTAGCACAAAAGGGCGCCCACCCTGATCTGCAACCCATGTCGTTTTGCGACTGTCCACTGGGTAGTTTAAGACGTACGGATCTAGCTCTACGCCAACATGTTGGCCAATTTTTAGTTTCTGAGGGTCATAAAAATCATTCATTACGAATTTGATATCCAAATCAAGACGTTGCTGCCTAAGTGCTTAATACAAGGTATAATCACGTTTTTTAACATAAAAAGGTAGAGTAATGTTATCTGCGTACCCAGAGCTTGTTGAATTTCTTCCATGTGAGTCGCCTAAGGCATGGGTAAATTGGGCACTTGAGAATCAAACTCTATTGCTTAATGATCACGCTCATTGTGAAAAGAAAGCCGCTTCAACGGCTATGAGTTTAATGTATCGTTACGTTGATCGCGACAACCTACTGCATAAAATGTCTCGTTTGGCTCGAGAAGAGTTATTGCACTTTGAACAAGTACATAAAATTATGCGAAAACGCGATGTCGCATATGATCATTTGACGGCCTCACGCTATGCTGAAGGCTTACGTAAGCATATCAGAACTCATGAGCCTGCGCGTTTGGTTGATACCATGATTATAGGCGCTTTTGTTGAAGCGCGTTCCTGCGAGCGCTTTGCCGCACTCGCTCCCCATTTAGACGAAGAGCTGTCGAAGTTTTATATTTCTTTGCTTAAATCTGAAGCGAGACACTTTCAAGATTATCTTGAGCTTGCAAAAGAATATTCTAATGAGCCAATTGATGATCGTGTGGCTTTTTTCCGTGACTTAGAAGAAAAGTTAATTACTGAGCCTGATGAAGAGTTCCGTATGCACAGTGGCCCACCAAGTTTGATGTAAATTACAAAATGCCACAATCTTTAAAGACTTCTTCTGGTGACTTTTGAGTAGGGTGCTACACTCATAGAAAGGTCCATGTTTGATCCTTGAATCTGCAAGGGCCTCAGAATATTACTCTTGAGATTCTGGAGGATATAATGAGCATACATAAGAGTGAAACTCTACCAGATGTGACACATTGGCTTGCATTAGAGATTGCGAAAGTTGATCCTGTTGTCGACTTGGATGCTATGTATAAAGGGTCTTTAGAGTTGGATTTTTTATACCAGCTACTTACGTGTAAGGCTCAGCAGCATTGGTGGCAAGAACATGGCATTCAATTGAGCCCTGTGATCGTGAATAATGCATTTTTCCGCGCAGTGGCAATGCTTCATAACCGTAGCATTGAATTTAATCGTTCGCGTAATAGAGAAGAAACAGTTTGGGTTCGTGAGCTCTTGAAGCGCTAGGTATTTATAGAATATGCAAAAAAAGCCAGCTTATGCTGGCTTTCGTTATAATGGCTAAAAGCCTATGAACCTACACGCTATGGTCCCACTTAATAAAGTGATTCTCTGTGTACTTCCTTTAGGCTAAGTAATCCTTTTTGCTCAAAGTCTTCCACGCTTGCGTTCGATTGAGTGTATGTTTTACCTTCAATACTTGCCAGCCAAATACACTTATCCCAGTCACCTAGCACACAACGCAAATGTTGATCATCTTTATGAATATCTGGACGATGTGTGTGTCCATGTATTAGGCTTTTACAATGATGTTGATTTAAAGATTCAGCAACCGCTGATGGTGTGACATCCATGATTTCCAGAGATTTTTCGGTCGCCATAGACTTGCTGTCATTGCGAAGCTGAGCCGCCAACGCGATACGCTGTTCAATTGGCATCGCTAATATGTGTTGTTGCCATTCGCTAGAGCGCACGGTTTTTCTAAACGCTTGATATTCTGTGTCATCCAAGCAATATTCATCGCCATGTGTTAGCAGCACAACACAATCTTCAAGAGCCAGTTTGGTCTGTTCATGAATAAGCGTCGCGCCAACACGATCTATCCAAGCTTTGCCAATTAAGAAATCTCGGTTGCCGTGTAAGAAATACAGAGAGATCCCTGACTTCGATACTCTTGCTAAGGCGTTTTCTATCTGAGTATTCCAGTCTGCCTGAAAATCGTCCCCGATCCATGCTTCGTAGAAGTCTCCCAGTATATATAGCTCTGCCTTTTCATTGCGTGCGATAAGCTCTTCGGTCATTTGTACAAACGCCCGGATAAGATCCGGGCGTTTGTGGCTCAGGTGTAAATCTGAAATAAAATAACGAATCATTATTTTACTAGTTCAGCACTTTCAATGATCACATCTTCAACAGGAACATCTTGGTGTCCTGATTTCATTGTTGTTTTCACTTCTTTGATCTTATTAACGATATCCATACCCGCAGTCACTTTACCAAATACCGCGTAGCCCCAACCATCTGGTGTTTTACTACGGTGATTTAGGAAGCTGTTATCTGCTACGTTGATGAAAAACTGCGCTGATGCAGAGTGTGGGTCCATTGTACGAGCCATCGCCAATGTGCCTACTTCATTTTTAAGGCCGTTGTCAGCTTCGTTTTCGATTGCTGTGCGAGTTTCTTTTTGAGTCATTCCTGGCTCAAAGCCACCGCCTTGAACCATGAAACCATTAATGACACGGTGAAAGATTACGCCATCGTAAAAACCTGAAGTCACATAGTCTTCAAAGTTTTTCGCTGTTTTAGGTGCTTTTTCGTAATCTAGCTCAACGTGAATGTCACCGTGGTTTGTATGTAAAATGATCATTTAAGTTTCCTTATAAAGTTAACGCGGTAATGTAAAAATGAGATCATGCTTAATCAATGTTGAGCATTTTATGTGTTTGTAAGCTAAGACGCCACCGTGGATGTGATAAACAATAGTGCAAAGTGGCTTGTTGAGTATCAATCAGTGGAATTTGATTCGCGGTTAAATGGCTTTGATCCATAGGTTGTAGGTAGAAATGCTGAAAATCTAGATCTTCAAATAAATCAGGCGAGAGATGGGACTGTGGATACACTAGCTTAATTTCGTTGCCTTTGCTTACCACTAAAGGTTTTGTGGTTTTTGGGCTAACGCATACCCAATCAATACCGTCAGGAAGAGGCAGAGTGCCATTGGTTTCAATAGCAATAGTGTAGCCGTGCTGTTTCATTTCAATAATGAGTTTTTCGTCAAGTTGAAGTGCTGGCTCGCCGCCAGTAAAAACAACGTATTTGTGTCCTTGGCCAGCAGGCCAAAGTGCATCGATATGGGCGCGCAGTTGTTGGGCCGTTTGGAATTTCCCACCATGTTGGCCATCTGTGCCTATAAAATCAGTGTCACAAAATTGGCACTCGGATTTGGCGCGTGTTTTTTCTAAACCAGACCACAAATTACAGCCGGTAAAACGACAAAATAGAGCAGGGCGTCCAGCATGGGCGCCTTCGCCTTGTAATGAATAAAAGGCTTCTTTAATTGAGTACATTGGTTATACCTGTTACATCTCGAAAAACAGTCGAGGCAAGGGTTATAACTTTAGTTAATCATTTGATAGCGTATTGGTCATTTGTGGAACAAAAGCCAATGGGCACTAAAATAAACACACTAAAATCAGAATAAGTTAATTGTTTAACTCGGTGGTTAAACTTCGTAATCCAATGGATCAGTCGTACCTTGCTGCGCAAACGCTTCTAAACGTTCATAGCAAGCGCCACATTTTCCACAAGACTTTTCACGGCCATTGTAACAAGTCCATGTATTGGCGTAGTTAAGATTCATCTCTAATCCGGCTTTTAAAATTTCACCCTTAGAAGAATGTAAAAATGGTGTGACGATTTCTACAGACTGATAATTGGCGATTTTAGACACCGCATTCATCGCTTCTACAAATTCCGGACGGCAATCAGGATAAATATGATGGTCACCTGAATGAGCACCGTAATAAACCTTTCCAGCTTCTAGGGAAACGGCATAAGCAATCGCCATAGAAAGTAAAACCATATTACGGTTAGGGACAACGGTGGACTTCATGTTGTCGTCTTCATAATGCCCTTCTGGAATTTCTGCATCGCTGGTGAGTGATGAGTTTGCCATTAAGCTATTAATTGCCGTGATATCGACAACTTTATGTGTCACCCCTAATTCATTACAGACACGTGCAGCAACTTCCAGTTCCTTACTGTGCTTTTGTCCATAGTTAAAGGATAAAGCATAAACATCCAGTCCGTTTTGAATGGCAGTGTTCAAAACAGTAAATGAATCCATTCCTCCTGAATACACAACGACGGCTTTTTCAGACATCTTTTGGCTCCTCAAATTAAGCTTTTATATTACTGAAAAGATCACAGTAATTAGGCGAGGGTTGATAAAACTCGGAGTATAGCAGACAGGCAAACGCTTAAACTAGAAATCATAGAGGAAACAAGGCTTGAAACCGTTAGAGGATTACGATATTTTTATATTCGTAACTGGTTACCTAATTTTATGTGACCTTTCATTATTGTTAAATTTTAATTTCCTAGGAACAACATGGAACAGTTCGGAGTGCTGACACTTGGCAGTCGCCTAAAGCGATTAAGTGATCATTTATTCATGCAAGTGCAAGAAATATATTCTCAATGCGAGATACCCATTTCGGCAACCTTTTTCCCTATTCTTAGGCTGTTACAGAAAACCGGGAGCCTATCTGTGATGGAAATAGCTGACAGCTTGAATCTGAGTCATCCGGCGGTGAGCAAGCAGACCACTAAGATGATCAAAGAGGGGTTGCTGGAGAAAACAGTGGATGAGCAAGATCAGCGAAGATCCTCCTTGCGCCTTTCTAACTCTGGCCTAAGTGCTATGCAGCGCGTTGAGCCTGTTTTACAAGAAATGAAAATTATCTTGGAAAGAATGTTGGACTTTTCCAGTGAAAATTTTATGGAGGGTCTGACGTGCCTAGAATCCCATATCTTAAGTGGAAGTAGCTTGGCGGATAAAGTGCTGGATCGTTTAGAGTCTATCGAGATAGTGCCGATGGAAAGCCAGCATGAGCAAGCATTTTACGATCTAAATATGGCTTGGCTTGAACGTTATTTTCCAGAGCAGATTACAGAGAAAGACCGAGTTCAGTTAAGTAATCCGCAAGAAAGAATTATTTCAGAAGGTGGTATGGTTTGGGTGGCGATTCGCAAAACAAAATCGGTTGACTCAGTTGTTGGGACCATTGCTTTTGCGCCTACTGAGGGCTTTGGTGCAGACAATAAAAGAGCTGAAGTCTTCAAGCTTTCAGTCGCTGAGCACGCTCAAGGCAAAGGGATTGCTCAACGTTTGTTGTCTGCTGCGATTGGTTTTTCTGCTCAGCAAGGCTTTTCAGTGTTATCGCTAGAAACATCATCGATTTTAAAGTCAGCAAGATGCCTTTATGACAAAAACGGTTTTATTGAAAAAGCATTTCCAAACCCTTCTTTATACGAGAGAGCAGATGTGTATATGGAAAAAACATTAACCTTAACAAAAAGCCGAGATATGTCATGAATACTTTGCAGCATATGCGCCGTGGTTCTGTCGCATCGATCCCAATGATTATTGGTGGTATACCCTTTGGGTTGTTGTTTGGCTCGTTGGCGTCCAGTTACGGATTAAGCCCTTGGTTCGCCATTGCTATGTCGGCCTTTGTATTTGCCGGTTCCGCGCAGTTTGTTGCGCTTGGCTTGATTGCCCTGCACGCGCCTATTTGGGTCATTGTTTCGACAACCTTTATTGTTAATTTGCGCCATCTTTTGTACGCCGCGGATATGGTTAAGTTTGTGAAACACTTACCCATGTCGATGAGAATTATCATGGGCTTTGGGTTAATCGATGAAACGTATGCCGCTGTTCGCCCCATGTATGAAGTAGGTTCAGCGAATGAAAAAATGGACATAAAGTCTACATAGGTTCGTTTCTGTCGTTTTATGTCATGTGGAATATGACCACCATTTTAGGGGTTCTGTCTGGTGAACTCATTCCTGGCATGAGTGAATGGGGATTGGAATTTGCAATGGTGGCAACCTTTATTGGCATTATCACGCCATATTTAAAACACAAAGCATTTTGGTTGTGTCTATTAAGTGCTGGAGCGTCTTCAATCATTTTGTTTGATTTGCCGAATAATTTGGGGCTTTTGGTTTCTGCAATCATTGGTGTGGTAATGGGGTTTGTGAGCGACTCTTCGAGTAAAACGGTTTCAGAAATAGATGATAGTATGCAAGAGGCGAGCAAATGAATTTATGGCAAGGTGTTCTCATTATTTTTGGTATGTTTGCTGTGACCTTTGGTGTGCGGTTTGTACTCTTTGCCCGTGCTGACAAAGTCGTGATGCCTGCTTATATTGAAAAGGCACTGAAATTTGTACCGGTTGCTGTACTAACCGCCATCATTACCCCGATGGCTTTAATGCCAGATAGTAAGTTAGATCTCACATTGACCAATCCTTGGTTGCTAGGTTCTCTTGCTGCTTTTGTCGTCGGGATTTGGCGACAACAGCAACTGTTGACCATTCTAGTGGGCGTTTTGGTTTTCTTTGTAGCGAAATATGGTTTTTCTTTATAAAAAAGAGAAAAGATTTTCTGCCCAATATCCCATGCAAACCTAAATACTATATACTTGGCGGTCAAAGTAACAATATTGTTAGATCAACACTTATCGGGACTTACATCAAACATGTCAGAAACGTCTAAACCAGGTAATTTTATTACCCAAATCATTGATAAAGATAACGAATCAGGCAAGCATGGCGGTAAGGTTCTTACTCGCTTTCCTCCTGAACCAAATGGCTACTTACACATTGGCCATGCTAAATCTATTTGCCTTAATTTTGGCTTAGCGCAGCGTTACAACGGTCAATGTAATCTACGTTTCGATGACACTAACCCAGAAAAGGAAAGTGTTGAATACATCGAATCTATTAAGCGTGATGTTGAATGGCTTGGTTTCGAATGGAAAGGCGAACCTAAGTTTGCTTCAGACTATTTTGATCAGTTATTTGATTTTGCAAAGCAGTTAATTAAGCTAGGTAAAGCTTACGTATGCGAACTTAATGCTGAACAAATGCGCGAATACCGTGGCACATTAAAAGAGCCAGGTAAGAATAGCCCCTACCGTGATCGTACCGTTGAAGAAAACATGACCATTTTTATGGATATGAAAAACGGCAAGTACAAAGATGGCGAAGTGGTTTTACGCGCCAAAATTGATATGGCGAGCCCAAATATTAATATGCGTGACCCAATCATCTATCGAGTGCGCCATGTACACCATCACCAAACTGGTGATAAATGGTGCGTATATCCGATGTATGACTTCACTCACTGCTTGTCCGATGCGCTGGAAAATATTACGCATTCTGTTTGTACGCTGGAGTTCCAAGATCATCGTCCATTGTACGACTGGGTGCTAGATACCTTGAAGACAGCGCATCCGCAGCAAATTGAATTTGCTCGTTTGAACTTGAACTACACGGTGACCAGTAAACGTAAATTGAAACAGCTAGTGGATGAGAAGCACGTTCATGGCTGGGATGACCCTCGTATGCCAACGATTTCGGGCTTGCGTCGTCGCGGTTATACCGCACGGTCTATCCGCAATTTCTGTGAGCGCATTGGTGTAACCAAGTCTGACAGTGTTGTTGATGTTGGTATGCTTGAGCACGCTATTCGCGAAGATTTGGATGCGAGTGCAAATCGTGCCATGGTTGTGCTAAATCCTATTAAGGTGACTTTGACCAACTACCCGGTAGACAAAGAAGAAATTTTCAGTGTTGGCAACCATCCGAAAAACGAAGAAGCGGGTACTCGTGAAGTACCATTCAGTAAAGAGCTGTACATAGATGCTGCCGATTTTGCTGAAGTGCCACCTCGCAAATGGAAACGTTTGACACTGGATGGTGCTGTTCGTCTTCGTGGTGGCTACGTCATTATTTGTGATGAAGCAATTAAGAATGAAGCGGGTGAGGTGGTAGAACTCTTATGTCGCTACGATGAGAAAACACTTGGTGTAAACCCAGAAGACTACAAACCAAAAGGTGTTATTCATTGGGTAAGCGCTAAGCATGCTGTAGACGCGACCGTGAATCTTTATGATCGCTTGTTCGTCAATGAGGCGCCGGATGCCAATTATGAAGATAAAACCTTCTTGGACTTTATTAACCCTGAATCGTTAACGGTTTTGACAAACGCGAAGGCTGAGCCTTCTTTGTTGGACGCTGAAAAAGGTCAAGGTTTCCAGTTCGAGCGTGAAGGTTACTTCTGTCGCGACTTGAAAGAAGACGGTATGGTATTCAACCGCACTGTGACGTTACGTGATTCTTGGGCGAAAATCGAAGCAAAAGGAAATTAAGCGCATGTTGAAGATTTACAACACCCTTAGCGGGAAGAAAGAAATTTTCAAGCCAATTGAAGAAGGCAAAGTGGGAATGTATGTCTGTGGCAACACGGTTTACGACTTCTGTCATATTGGCCATGCTCGCGCGATGATTTCCTTTGATATTATTTCGCGTTTTATTCGTCATCTAGGTTACGAACTTAATTACGTTCGTAACATTACCGATGTTGACGATAAAATCATCAAGCGCGCTGAAGAAAACAATGAATCAACTCAGTCTCTGACTGAGCGAATGATTGCGGCACAACGCGAAGATGAGCTGCGCCTTGGTAATAAAATGCCGGACCGCGAGCCAAAAGCCACCGAATTCATGCAAGAAATTATTGATATGGTGCAAATCCTTATTGATAAAGGTTTTGCCTATCAAGGGACTTCTGGTGATGTTTACTATCGAGCTACTAAATTTAAGGAGTACGGTAAATTAAACAACCGTAAACTTGAAGATATGTTAGCTGGTGCACGTATTGACGTGGAAGTGGCCAAAGAGCACCCTGCGGATTTTGTTTTGTGGAAGCAGGCAAAAGCGGGTGAGGTATCATGGTCTTCGCCTTGGGGAGAAGGTCGTCCTGGTTGGCATATTGAATGTTCTGCGATGTCGACAAACTGCCTTGGTAGTCATTTTGATATTCATGGTGGTGGTCCGGATCTTAAATTTCCACATCATGAAAATGAAATTGCTCAGTCAGAAGCGGCGACGGGTAAGGACTATGTTAATTATTGGATGCACTGTGGTGCCGTTCGCGTTAATAATGAAAAAATGTCTAAGTCGTTAGGCAACTTTTTCACTGTACGTGATGTGTTGGCTAAGTTTAACCCTGAAGTAGTTCGCTATTTGATGGTTTCAAGCCAATACCGCAGTGCGATTGATTATTCGGATCAAAGTTTGTCGGAAGCCAAAGTCGCTCTAGAGCGTCTTTATACAGCGTTGCGTCAGCAGCCAGTTGCTGAGTCATTTGAGCCAACGGCTTTCACTGAGCGCTTTGAAGAAGCCATGAAAGACGACTTTAACACGGCCGTTGCTGTTTCTGTATTATTTGAGCTTGTTCGCGAGCTAAACAAGGCAAAAACAGAAGATGCGGATAAAGCATCTGCATTGGCTGCAGAGTTGCGTGCTTTGGCAGAGTTGCTTGGTTTGCTTTACCAAGATCCGGAATACTTTCTGCAAAATAGCACAGTATCTGAAGGCTTAAACGAAGCTGCGATTCAAGCTTTGATCGACGAAAGAACGCAAGCACGCAAAGATAAAAACTTTGCGCGCAGTGATGAAATTCGTGATGAATTGGCTAGTCAAGGAATCGAGCTATTGGATAGCCGTGAAGGAACGACTTGGACGAGAAGCTAAAATTGTTCGCGTCATCCATTAAAAAGGCGATGTTATAATAAACATCGCCTTTTTGTTGTTTTGCTGAATTGTTTCTTAGATTAGTCTTTTACGACTTTAACCGCTAAAACATCGCAAGGTGCACCGTGAAGAACACCGTTTGCCGTAGAACCTAGAAGTAGGGCGAGTCCATGGCGGCCATGGCTACCAACGACAATTAAGTCCGCTTTCTTTTCTTCGGCGATGCGGTGTATTTCACTCTCTATCCCGCCTTGAGAAATGCAGCTTTCTTGTACAGGCACATCCAATTGAGCTTCAAGAATGGAAATGCGCTCTTTTGCCGTCTCTTGCAGCTGCGCTTGGATATCTGTGATATCTATTGGAACATCACCACCATAGGCGTAATTGAGTGATTCAATGACGTGAAGTATGGTAAGTTCTGCGCCAGTAGCTTTGCACAGTGCAACAGCCTTATTTGCTACCTTGATACTTTCATCTGTTAGATCAACAGCGAGTAGAATTCTGTTGTACATCATAGAACACCTCCAAATTTAGCTCGATTTACTAATTTTAGTTTAAAACTTAGAGAGACACTTTAAATTATGACTGCTCTTATCGTTATTTTTATTACATTGTCATTAATGGGTTCGGCACTGTGGATTATGCCTCCAAAAAAAGAGCGCCAGCGAATGAGCCTACGTATGCAGGCGCGAAAGCTTGGTATTACCGTCCAGCTTACATCAATTGACCTTCCTGACAAGTGGGATAAATCAAAAAATCGGCAAAAAACAGTAGCTTATTCTCATTATCGCCTAAAGCCGCTTGCTACTTTGCCAGAAACCATTTGGATATTACCGTTTGAAGTTTGGAAGTT
Source organism: Marinomonas sp. FW-1 (assembly GCF_005222245.1). Lineage (NCBI taxonomy): Bacteria > Pseudomonadati > Pseudomonadota > Gammaproteobacteria > Oceanospirillales > Oceanospirillaceae > Marinomonas > Marinomonas sp. FW-1. The sequence continues at coordinate 1,914,327 of NZ_CP025987.1, forward strand.
TCACGCTATTACAGAGGGCTGGTGGGCAAGCGAGTCATTTCAATTGGACGAAAAGGCGTTAAATATTTTAAAAAAATATTCATCAATACTTTCAGCCATAAAAATTACGGCGGACGGGGTTTTTTGTTATTGGGATGAAAGTGGGGATGAAGCGATATTAAATGAGTTGTTTGAGCTTATTACGGCATTGGAAAAAATTCGTAGTGTCACTCATCAAAAATGACACTACTTTACTGTGTTGATTATGCTCAGCTGTCTTTTGGCACTTCTAAATTATGCAATAACTCAGACAGCACTTCTTCTGGGTTCTCGCTTTCTTTCATTGCGGCTATTTGAGGAGAGAGAATTTCCTTCATTCTGTCTGTAATAAAGTTTTTTAAGGCGTTTTTTTCCGGACGTTCTGTTTCATCGGACTTTATATGAGACAAAATGACACCATAAAGGGTTTGTGCAACACGCATGTCACCACTGGCAAAGTTTTTGTTTGCTTGCACCATTTGGCGATTAACTTGAACCCATAGGTTAAGCCAGCGCAGGTACTCATAACATGCTTGGTAATGGGAGTGACTAATGCGGCCTTTACGGCGTAAATACAGTAGCATTTTTGCTAACTTGGTTAATCTTTCTTTGTAGTTTGATTTTTCTTGGAAGCTAAAAAGCTCTGGCTCAGGGTTAAATGTGAGCGGCTCGTTTTCTCGGTTTTCTTCGGCGGTCGCGATGCGGATTTCAATTTTCTCTGGATCATCTGTGTATTGCAGAAGTTCTCGAAGTGTGTCTAGATAGAAATCATATAGCACATCGGTGGCAATGTTATCTGTATTGATATCCTTTAATCCCCGAATGTGCTGCTCAACGCGATCGGCTCTATTGGACAGCTGAAGTTGTTTGACACGACGTTCAGTTATTTCTTTTTCTTTCTGATGGGCGCGCGATCCTATTACTACAGACAAAAGTACAATGATGATCAAAAATGCAATTGTTAAAATTTGAAGGGTAGCCATGATTGTCCTTAAGCAATGAATTCAGTATGTTAAATAAGAAATACTAAGTTCAACAAGATTTAATGTGTGAAACAATACAGGGATCGCTTGTCATATAAAAGATGTTTACTTAATATCAGCGCCCCTAGAGATGAAACTTCGTGCAACGTGGATTTGCAGACCTACTTTATAAAAGGCTTACACAGTTCAATGGGAAAATCACTGGTTATTGTGGAATCGCCCGCTAAGGCGAAAACCATCAACAAATACTTGGGTAATGACTTTGTCGTCAAATCGAGTGTCGGGCACATTCGAGACTTACCAACAGGTACAACGGCTACCTCTACACCTCAAGAGCGTGCAAAGCAGGCTGCTTTGACGCGAAAAATGAGCCCAGAAGAAAAGCTTGCTTATAAAAGTAAAAAATCGCGTACGCAATTGATTTCCAGAATGGGCGTTGATCCAGAAAATAATTGGAAAGCTCACTACGAAATATTGCCAGGCAAAGAAAAAGTAGTCGATGAATTAAAACGCCTAGCTAAAAATGCTGACACCATCTATCTCGCAACCGATTTGGATAGAGAGGGTGAGGCTATTGCTTGGCACTTGCGAGAAGCAATTGGCGGTGATGACAGCCGGTACAAGCGAGTCGTCTTTAACGAGATTACGAAAAAAGCCATTAAAGCTGCTTTTGAAACGCCATCTGAACTTGATATGAATCGCGTGAATGCTCAGCAAGCTCGTCGTTTCTTAGACCGAGTTGTTGGTTTTATGGTGTCTCCGCTGCTTTGGTCAAAAGTAGCAAGAGGTTTGTCGGCAGGGCGTGTGCAGTCTGTCGCAGTGCGTTTGATTGTTGAGCGTGAAAAAGAAATTCGTGCGTTTGTTCCTGATGAATTTTGGGAGTTGGATGCGATGCTTTCAACGCCTTCAAAGGATGTCATTAAGTTCGAAGCCACAAAGTATCAAAATAAAGAATACCGACCCGTTAATAAAGCGCAATCCGATGAGCATGTTGCTCGTCTTGATAATGCAAAATACTTAGTAAGCAGTCGAGAAGATAAGCCAACGAGCAGTAAGCCGTCAGCCCCTTTTATTACCTCAACTCTTCAGCAGGCGGCCAGTACGCGTCTGGGTTATGGTGTTAAAAAGACTATGATGCTCGCTCAGCGCTTGTATGAAGGTGGTTACATCACCTATATGCGTACAGACTCGACCAATTTAAGTGTCGATGCTGTAGAAGCGCTTAGAGGCTATATCGCTTCTAATTTTGGCGATGCGTATTTGCCTGCAGAACCTATTCGTTATAGCAGTAAAGAAGGCGCACAAGAGGCTCACGAAGCCATTCGTCCTTCCGATGTAAATGTGCGCGTTGATGATTTGCTTGGCATGGAAAAAGACGCGCATCGTTTATATGACTTGATTCGTAGTCAGTTTATGGCATGTCAAATGACGCCAGCTGAATACACCTCTACCACAATTACAGTGACCTCTGGTGACTATGAGTTTAAAGCTAAAGGTCGTATTTTGCGCTTTGATGGTTACACTCGGGCCATGCAAACCGTTGCAAAGAAAGGCGAAGATAACACTTTGCCAGATGTGGGTGAGGGTGAATATTTAACTCTTAAAGAGTTATTACCTGAGCAGCACTTTACTAAACCGGTGGCGCGCTTTAGCGAAGCAAGTTTGGTTAAAGAGCTTGAAAAGCGTGGTATTGGTCGACCTTCTACTTACGCCTCTATCATTTCAACGATTCAAGATCGTGGTTATGTGCGCGTTGAGAATCGTCGCTTTTATGCAGAGAAAATGGGTGACATAGTCACAGAGCGCCTAGTCGATAGCTTCAATTCGTTGATGAATTTCAGTTTTACTGCGCAAATGGAAGAGCAACTAGATGATATCGCTGAAGGTCATAAAGATTGGATAAAGACGCTTAATGCGTTTTATAACGACTTTAGTTCTGTGCTTGCTAAAGCTGAATCGCCTGACGGCGGTATGATGCTAAATGAGCCAACACCGACAGACATCGAATGCCCAACTTGTTCCCGTCCGATGCAAATTCGTACAGCAAGTACCGGTGTTTTTATGTCTTGTTCCGGCTATGCGTTGCCTCCAAAAGAACGTTGTAAAGCAACGATCAACCTCATCCGTGGTGATGAAGCCGTTGCCATTGATGACGAGGAAGGTGAATCTAAAGCGCTGATCAATAAGCATCGCTGTAAGATTTGTGGGTCAGCGATGGATAGCTACCTAATGGACGAAAGCCGTAAGCTTCATGTTTGTGGTAATAACCCTGCGTGTTCAGGTTATGAAGTCGAAACTGGAACCTTTAAAATTAAAGGTTATGATGGTCCTACGCTTGAATGTGACAAGTGTGGTTCCGAAATGCAGCTAAAAACAGGCCGTTTTGGCAAATATTTTGGCTGTACAAATGAAGAGTGTAAAAACACTCGTAAACTATTAAAAAATGGTGAAGCTGCACCGCCGAAGATGGATCCTGTGCCGATGCCTGATTTGGCATGTCAGAAAGTAGAAGACCATTATGTGCTTCGTGATGGCGCAACGGGCTTGTTCCTTGCGGCTAGTCAGTTCCCTCGTAAACGAGAAACTAGAGCACCTTTGGTTAAAGAACTGCTTCCTTATATGGACCAAATTGATCCTAAATACCATTTCTTTGCTAAGGCGCCTGTAGAGGATCCCGAAGGTCGTCCTGCTATTATTCGTTATAGCCGTAAGACTAAAGAGCAATATGTTATGACGGAGAACGAAGAGGGCAAGCCTACAGGTTGGAAAGCATTTTTTGTTGGCTCTAAATGGGTTGTTGAGGAAGGTAAGAAGAAATGAGTGTTGCCAGTCTAGCGAGCCTTACGAATCAAAAATTAGATACTGCAAGACGATTTATTCAACAAAGTCAGCAAAGCGAAGAGAGCTGGTTGAGTGTTGGGCTTGAAAGCTCCGCTCTTTTCCAGATAAGAAGCGCATTAAATGGTTTGTTGAAAGAAGTGTCTTTAGCGTATTCATTATCTGGTTCGCTGGATGTGGCAAAATTATTGACAGAGTCTGAGTCTAAGCAAATTGTTGTGCCGGTTTTATCTGAACTGGCTGATTTGCTAACGCGGAAAGATTCTTGGTTTTTTCAGCTAGATCAAGCTTATTTAGCTCAGTTTGAATGTAAAGGCTTAGCTTCGTCGGCAGTCCAAGGAGATAACTTGATCGGTCGAGGAAGTGATGCGGGCGCATCAGTGAGTTACTATTTAGCTAAGTTGGTTGAATTAGTGTTACGTTTTAGAGAAGAGTCATCAGAGTATTGAATATGAAAGAATCCTACCTAGAAATTGTTGAGCTTGATAACGGCGATATTGTGCTGCGTCCAGCCGCTGAAGATGGTGAGGAAACCGTTCCGTTAGCAACATTGAAAATATCCGATGATACTCGCTCTTACTTAAAAGATCGGTATTTTGAATTGGCAAAACATATGTTTCATGCCGGAATTGATTTTGTTTATTCTGATGATGCAGGCTTTGATGAAGGCGCAGATTATCTTGATGATGAAGACTTTCGGCCCAAGATCCTTCACTAAGCTTGTATGAGTGTTGTGATATCTCACACCAAATAAAAAAGCGAAGATTAGTCTTCGCTTTTTTATTAAATGGCAAGACAGTAAAACAGAATTGCTACCTATAGGCCTTGTCGTATCACACCGACAGATAAGCCTTCAATAGCAAAATCTTCACTTTCAAGATCAACAATAATGTCGTTAAATTCGTCGTTCTCTGGTATGAGTCGAACAATACTGCCTTTTTGTTCAAAGCGTTTTACTGTTACTTCATCGCCAATACGAGCCACAACAATTTGGCCATTACGTACAGAGTTGGTTTTATGAACGGCGAGTAAATCGCCTTCCATAATGCCGATATCTTTCATACTGGTGCCTGAGACGGAAAGGAAGTAGTCCGCCTGAGGAGAAAACATTGCCGCAGGTATATTCACATGGGACGCGATATTCTCTTGTGCCAAAATAGGGTAACCTGCAGCGACTTTGCCTATAACGGGTAGGCCAAGGTCGTCGACAGAGTCATTGTTTGGCTCATTGTCAATTAAGCGTATTCCGCGTGATGCGCCAGATAGCATCTCGATCGCGCCTTTTTTACATAAGGCTTTTAGATGCTCTTCGGCTGCATTGGGGGATTTAAACCCAAGTCGGCGCGCTATTTCTGCTCTCGTAGGTGGAAACCCCGTTTCGGTAATAAACTCGCGAATGGTTTCTAGTACGTCAGATTGTCTTTTGGTTAATTTAATCATAGGGTATCTGGTTGTTTATACAGTTACTGTTATTATATACAGCATTCCTAACTATACTCAATGATATAAATGCTTTCAGATGAACTAAAAACACAAATTCAACTCGCATACCGAGCTTCTTTGGATGCGAAGTCCCATAAACCAAGGGCCGGGCAGCGCCAGATGATTGGTGCAATCGCTCGCACCTTAGGCAATATAAAACGTGACTCTGAAGGCCAACGCCTTGATGAGAAGCATGTTGCCGTTATCGAGGCGGGAACAGGGACAGGTAAAACCTTATCTTATTGCCTTGCCGCCATCCCTATTGCCAAAGCACGTGGTCTGAAATTGATTATTTCTACCGCTACAGTGGCCTTACAAGAACAGATCTTACATAAAGAGCTGCCCAATCTATTGGAGCATACCGATCTTTCGTTCAAGTACACGCTTGCTAAGGGCCGAGGCCGTTACCTTTGTCTGAACAATCTTGAAAGCTTTCTGAGTTCCGAAGAACATGCCATGGAAGATATGTTTGCTGGCTTATTCGAGCAGCACCTTCACTCTGATGACATAAACACCGTTCTTTACCAAGAAATGGATGCGGCGTTATCTAAAGGTGACTGGGATGGAGATAAGGATAATTGGGCTGGCGTGGTGCGAGATCAAGACTGGCGGCGCCTTACAACAGACCATCAGCAGTGCACAAATCGTAACTGTGCGAATTATTCCGCTTGTCCATTTTTTAAAGCTCGCGCTGAAATTGAAGTGGCGGATGTTATTGTTGCTAACCATGACTTAGTACTTGCTGATTTATCACTAGGTGGCGGAGTAATTCTTACACCGCCAAAAGAAACGATTTATGTTTTTGATGAAGGTCATCACCTTCCGGACAAAGCCATAGGGCATTTTCGCCATGAAGTTCGTTTACAGCAAAGTATTACCTGGTTACGCCAGCTAGAAAAAAACTTAGTGAACCTTAAACAAGAGCTAACGGATGACGTGAGTTTGACAGGGCAACTCTTGCTTAAAATTCCTCAGCAAATACAAAGTATTGTTAATTTTATTCAATATGCACAACAAGGTTTAGCGCCTTATATTCAAGGGTTGGGGCTGGATCAAGAAAATAACCAACATAGGTTTGAGTTTGGTCAGGTACCAGATGAATTGCGCCAGTTAGCATACAGTTTACAAACCTCGTACCAAAAGTTGTTCAACAACATAGAAAGCATCCAAGATGAATGCAAAAAGACCAAGCAAAACGAAGGGATGGGCGTGACGCCTGAAACCGCGGAAACTTGGCAGCCTATTTTGGGAGTAGTTCTTGGGAGACTGGAGCAATGTGTTGGTTTATGGCAATTGTATTCAACCGTGGATGACCAGAACTTCCCGCCCAATGCTCGATGGTTGGTTTTGTCCGGTCAAGGTATGGAACAAGATATTGAGTTGGGGGCTTCTCCAATTTTGGCGGCCAATACATTAAGGCAGCAGCTTTGGGATAAATGTTTTGGTGCCGTCGTTACATCAGCAACATTAACGGCATTGAATCAATTTCATCGATTTAATATGCGCTCTGGTGTGCCTCGTGACAGTGAATATTTACGTGTTTTAAGTCCTTTTGATTTCCAAGAAAATGGACGTTTAGTGGTACCCGATATGGAGCATGAGCCTAATCGTGTTGAGCAACATACGGATGAAATAGTGCGCTATCTTGAAGCGCATGTTGATACCAAAAAAGCCAGTTTGGCGCTTTTTTCTTCCCGTCGACAAATGGAAGAGGTATCGAAATCACTTTCTTCCAGCTTGCAGGAAATATTACTCATGCAAGGAGAGCAGTCGAAACGCGTTATTCTGGATTCTCATAAAGCAAGAGTGGATGAAGGAAAGGGGAGCTTATTGCTAGGCTTAGCAAGTTTTGCAGAAGGTGTGGATCTGCCAGGAGATTATTTAACCTGTGTTTATATCGCCAAAATCCCATTTGCAGTGCCTGATGACCCCGTTGAAGCAACGCTGGCGGAGTGGATAGAAAAGCGTGGTGGTAATCCATTTATGGAAATCACCATCCCAGATGCATCTTTGCGCTTAGTCCAAGCTACGGGGCGGCTATTAAGAAGCGAAACGGATAAAGGTGAAATTCACATATTGGATAAGCGTTTACGCACTAAGCGTTATGGTAGTCAGCTTATTAATAGTTTACCGCCATATCGTTATCAATAATGTAAATCAACAAACCGTAAGCAAGGGGTGATAAAACCGTATCATTTAGGTACACTCCTTGCACTGATAATTAACCTCAAAACATAATAGAAGCGTATAGATTCCAATATGGAAAACCAAAATCAAGAAGTGCCATCAGAAACCTCTACAAAACCTAAGCGTATTCGTCGTCCTAACAAACGACCTAAAAGTAACAATGCTGAATCTAGCAGTGCAAATAACCAAGCTAATACAAAAGCAAAAGAAGTAAAAAATACTGCTGGAAATGCCAAAGGTCATATTTGGTCGATCGAAGATTTCCCTGTTGCTGAAGTAGAAGGTAAATTGCGTTTCCATGATTTAAACCTTCCTGACAGAGTTCTTAAATCTATCTCTGAAATGGGTTTTGAGTATTGCAGTGAAATTCAGGCTGAAACCTTACCTATGACGCTGTTGGGTTATGACATTATTGGTCAGGCTCAAACTGGTACAGGTAAGACTGCGGCTTTTCTAATCGCCATGATTAGTGATTTCCTTGATTACCCACTAGAAGAAAAGCGCGCCAATAACTTTGCCCGCGGATTGATTATTGCACCGACTCGTGAATTGGCTATTCAGATTGCTGATGAAGCCATTAAGCTAACGTCTAACTGCCATTTAAATGTTGTTACTTTGGTGGGTGGATTAAGCTACGAGAAGCAAAAGATCGCAGTGGAAACAGAGAATGTTGACATTTTGGTTGCCACGCCTGGTCGCTTATTGGATTTTGCTCGCAGCCGAAAAGTTCAATTAGGCAAAGTAGAATGTTTGGTACTTGATGAAGCTGACCGCATGTTGTCTATGGGATTCATTCCTGATGTGAAAAGCATTATTCGCATGACGCCACACAAAGAAACCAGACAAACCATGCTGTTCAGTGCGACTTTCCCTAAGGATATCCAGGCTTTGGCTCAGCAATGGACTTATTTCCCTAAAGAAGTGTCGGTTGTGCCAAAAGAAGCGACAAATAAGAATATAGATCAGGTGATTTATACTGTTGAAGCAGAGCAAAAATGGCCTGTTTTACAACAGCTGATCGACAAGAACGGCGGTCAACGAACCATCATCTTTGCTAATCGTCGAGATGAAACTCGTGATCTTTTTGAGCGCCTACGTAAAGCCAATATTAACTGCGCTATTTTATCTGGGGAAGTTGCCCAAGATAAGCGTGTTAAAACTTTGAAGAATTTCAAAGACGGTGTGATTCAAGTGCTTGTAGCAACAGATGTCGCTGGACGTGGTATCCATGTTGATAATGTCGAGTTAGTAGTTAACTACTCATTGCCAGAAGACCCTGAAGACTACGTACATCGAATTGGCCGTACTGGACGTGGTGGTGAGACAGGGAAATCTGTTAGCTTCGCCAGTGAAGACGATGCGTTTATGATTCCAGAAATCGAAAGGGTTGTTGGTGAAAGTATCCGCTGCGAGTATATGGTCGATACATCGCTATAAACATCGCTTAACTTTTAAGTGAGATATGATGAATTTAGAGCATCACTTTGCAAGTTTGGGTGAGGCGTTTTCTTCGAAAACTCTCATCCAGCCACTTCATGAGCAGCGATTGGTAGAATTTAATCAATCGCTCGCTACCTTTCTGTCTATTGATATTAAATCCAATGAAACCAAGCGTATCTTAAGCGGTGAAGAAGCTCTGCCTTCGAGCCTGAGCATGGTTTATGCTGGGCATCAATTTGGCGGTTTTTCGCCTCAGCTTGGGGATGGGCGAGGTGTTTTGCTAGGTGAGGTGCGTGGTCAAGACGGTCGATTATATGACCTGCATATGAAAGGCGCTGGTCTGACACCCTATTCTCGACGTGGTGATGGGCGCGCCGTTTTACGCTCCTGCATACGTGAATATTTGGCGAGTGAGGCGATGACAGCTTTGTCTGTGCCTTCGTCCAGAGCTTTGGCTTTGTACGACAGTCGAGAAGCGGTGTATCGAGAGACTCCAGAAGCAGGCGCCATGTTGCTAAGAACAGCGCAAGGCCATATCCGCTTTGGTCATTTTGAGTACTTTTTTTATCAAGGTAAGCAGGATGAACTGGATCAGCTTATAGAATATTGTCTTAAGCATTACTACCCAGACAGTTTAAAGGCACAATCCCCATTAGAAGACATGTTAACCGAAGTGGTTAAGCGCACAGCAAGAATGGTTGCTAAATGGCAGGCAGTCGGGTTTCAGCACGGTGTGATGAATACAGATAACTTTTCATTTACTGGCGAGACGATTGATTATGGTCCGTATGGTTTCATGGAGGATTATGAGCCTAATTGGGTTTGCAATCACTCAGACTATGAAGGGCGTTATGCATTTTCTCGTCAGCCAGGCGTGGGCTTATGGAACTTAAATTGTTTGATGCGCTGTTTTTCAAAGCATCTTGAGAGAGACCAGCTTATTGCTATTCTTAAATGTTATGAGCCAGAACTTCAAGCTCATTACGATGTCTTGATGATGAAGAAGATGGGGTTAAACTCCGTTGACGCTCTGCATGAGTTATTACCTCCATTGCTGGTTATTTTAGCGGCTGAAAAAATGGATTATACGGTCTTCTTTCGTCTTTTGAGTCATCTTGAAAAAGACGACTTTACGCCTTTGCTGGATGAGGTGGTTGACCGTGAACGGTTGAACCAATGGCTTGATCGTTACTTGTCAATAAGGCTATCAGAGCAGAGCAATTGGGAGCAGACTGGTAATCTGATGCTGCAAACAAACCCCAAATTTATTTTAAGAAACTACTTGGCTCATGAGGCCATTTTAGCAGCGGAGCGTGGAGATTATTTGCCATTTCGACGTTTGTTAAATGTGCTAAATACGCCATTTGATGAACACCCTGAGTCAAGCGTATTGGCTCAAAGAGCTCCTGAATGGGGTAAGTCTTTAGAAGTTAGTTGTTCGTCCTAAAAGTATTTGACGATTTCAAAAAGAGAAATAATCATAATGAAGCATTCAGTTTGTGTGTTAGGTGGTGGCAGTTTTGGTACGGCATTGGCGAATATTATGGCCAATAATGGTCATCAGGTTAGTCAATGGATGCGTAATGAAGAGCAAGTAGAAGAGATTAATTTAACGGGGTTAAATAGCCGTTATTTGCCAAATGCGCCTTTGCACAGAGAGCTATTGGCGACAAGTAATCTTGAACAAGCAATTCGAGAAAGTGATACTGTTTTCGTATCTATTCCATCTAAGTCATTTGAGCAAGTTGTGCAGCGAATTGAGCCATTATTGACGGCAGATAAAATACTGATCAGCACGACTAAGGGATTTAATCCAAATCGTTTTGAACTTATGAGTGATGTTTTGCGTCGAAACTCTATCACGCAAAAAATTGGTGTTTTAAGTGGGCCCAATCTGGCTAAAGAAATTGCTGCAGGACAAATGACAGGGTCTGTTATTGCCAGTGCTGATGATTTAGTTCGCCAACGTGTTATCGAGTTACTTAAATCTCCGACTTTTCGAGTTTATGAAAATCGTGATAGCAAAGGTGTGGAGTTGGCTGGGGCATTAAAGAACATTTATGCCATAGTGTGCGGTCTTGCTAAAGCATTGAATGTTGGCGAAAACACGATGTCGATGATAATGACTCGTAGTTTAGCTGAAATGAGCCGTTTTGCTGTGCACTTTGGTGCGAACCCTATGACCTTTCTCGGTTTAGCTGGAATGGGGGATTTGATTGCCACTTGTACTTCACCACTAAGCCGAAATTATCGAGTTGGTTTTGCTATTGGTTCCGGTGAAAATCTAGACGATGCCGTTGGCGGTATTGGAGAAGTTGCGGAAGGTGTGAATACATTAAAAATGGTGGTTGAAGAGGCTCATAAACATGGGCTTTATATGCCACTTGCGGAAGGTCTTTCTAAATTATTGTTTGATAATGCCAAGCTTGAATCATTGATTGGATCAATGATGACGGGTGAGCAAAAATGGGATGTCGAATTTGCGACAAATGAGGAGAGTGACAATGTCTAAGCCAGGCTATGCAGATCAAGGTTTTTGGTTTCGTATTATTTTTATGTTGTTGTACTGGGTTGTCTTAAATGTTGCTGTGACAGTATTTGGGGTGCTTTTGGTTATCGTGAGTTTAATTAAACTTGGCTCTAAGCATGAGCCAGTGATGTTATCTTCATGGTTAAATCGTTTGGCTTCATTTATTCAGCAAATTTTTTCGTTTATGGCTTATAAGACGGAAGAAAAACCGTATCCGTTTCAGCCTTGGCCGCATGTAGAGGCGGATGATGAAGCTTAAGCGCTTATATGTCTTACGCCATGGCAATGCTCAGCCTTATGGATACGATCTAGACGAGCGTAGGGAACTCACTGAACTTGGTGTGGCGGAAGTAAAAATGGCGGCGCTTGCCTTTCAATCAAGGGCAGAAGCCTTTGATGTCGCTTTTGTTAGTCCTTATGTTCGTGCTCAGCAAACAGCTAAAGTGTTTTTATCAAGCTTGGATGTATCCGTTGAGAAAAAAACTTGCCCTTTAATTACTCCAGATGGCCGTAATATGGATGTGGCGCTTTGGTTAAATGATCAGCCATATGAATCCATTTTGCTCGTTACGCACCAGCCATTTGCTCACCAATTTGTTGATTATTTAGTTGATGAGCCACTGCCGGTTAATTTTGCGATGACGACAGCGACTTTGGCGTCAGTTGAAGGCGAGCTATTCGCAAATGCTTGCTGTCAATTTCGTTGGAGCGAGTCTCCTTCGTAATTATCTTGTCGAATTTTTGTTATTGGTAAAGATAGAAACTCTATGGGAAATGAAATTGTTTATAAGCTGCCGCATACTGAAATATCTGGTATGCAATGGCTGCCAAAAAAGACATCAGACCTAAAAGTATTATCACTTCATGGGTGGCTGGATAATGCAGCCAGCTTTGCTAACTTATCACCTCACTTATCTGATTTTTCTCATGTTGCCTTGGATTTTGCTGGGCATGGTTTGTCTTTGCATCGACCTGCCGGCAGTTTTTATCATCTGTGGGATTACGCATTGGATGTTGTGTCTATACTTAATCAATCAAAACAGAGTGTTTGGTTAATAGGTCACAGTATGGGTGGAGCCGTTGCGATGTTGGTGGCAGCTATAGCACCAGACAAAATTCGTGGCTTAATTATTTTAGACAATATGGGGCCGCTCACTGATAGCCCTGAAAATCGTGTTGTCACTCTACAACGTGCGGTTAATAAAATGTCTAAGCATCGCCATGGTAGAGAAACAAGCTACCCAACGAAAGAAGCAATGATAACGGCGAGAATGGAGGGCTTTACCTCGATTTCCAACAGTGCGTCTAGGTTGCTGGTTGAACGCGGCGCTAAGCAAAACTCCGATGGTGTTTGGGCATGGCGTCACGATAGAAAATTAACGTTTCCATCGCCTTTTAGAATGGATGAGGCGAGTGTAGAAACCTTTATTCAGGAAATTAAATGCCCAACCTTGGCATTGGTTGCTAAAGATGGTGTTTATCAAAATGACCAACAGTTAGTTGAAAAACGAGCGGCTCAATTTCCATGGATTAAGTTGAAATGGCTGGAGGGGAACCATCACTTTCACCTAGAGCCAGATACCTGTTTTGCTGTGGCAACCGAAATTCAGCGGTTTATTGACCAAAACTAGTGTGTTAATACGCCCTGTACTAGGGTGATGGGAAGGTAATATGGTTAGGTTTCGTGGAATTTTTTGTTCTTTACTGTTAGGTAGTAGTGCTTCTTTCGCGGCTTTGTTGGATGTCGAGCCTTATCGTGATGCTCAATTGGTTAAAAGCTATTCTAAATCTGAAGAGTTAGTTGAAATCCCTCTGAGTAAAATACGCAGAGCCGGGAGTGGCTGGGAGCCAGAGTCGGTCATTCGTTTACAGGGCAAGTATTTTTCTTCCCTATATAAAGTAAACCGAAATGCTCTTTTACCTGACGTATATGAACATTACCGAAGTCAGATGTTATCTAGCGGTCGCAGTGTTTTATTTGAATGTGAAAGCCGTAGTTGCGGAAGCAGTAATGCGTGGGCAAATAATTTCTTTCAGGATTATTTGTTGTATGGATCGGACAGCAGTCAATATTTACTGGTCGTGCAAGATCAGCAAGATATCTATCAAGTTTTGTATATAAATCGTCGTGGCGCTGGTGATGTAATGATCCGCCTAGATGAGGTGAAATCCACTGAAGGACAAGACACGTCAATAAATATTGTTGCTCAAATGGATGTTAATGACATTCCTCGTATTCGTCGTTTTATTAGTAGCTTGCCTGCTGGACAGAATGTCGTAGGCTTTGTTACGAGTGAAAAAAGCAATCTTTTTACTTCAATCGAAGCGGGAGATAGATTAATTTCACAGGTGTCTGCAGGCATAGGCGAGCGTCTACAATCACGGGTGCGTTTTATTAATTTGGCAGACCTTGGTCGAGAGGCGCTAGGTGTAAACCGAATTTCTTTTGTTTATGTTCGTCGTTAGGTGGTAGTAGTGAGCTCAAAAAAAGGGACAGTTGCGCTTGTTTTAGGGAGTGGTGCCGCTCGAGGTCACGCGCATATTGGTGTAATTCAGGCTTTCGAAGAGCGTGGATATGAGATTATTAGCATTTCTGGTTGTTCAATAGGTGCGATAGTCGGTGGTGTGTATGCAGCTGGTAAATTATCCGAATATCGTGAGTGGGCAGAGTCTCTAGATCGGATGAATGTTCTGCGCTTGTTAGATATGTCACTTCTAAAAGGCGGCTATGTAAAAGGCGATCGATTTTTTGAGAAAATTCAGGAAATCATTGCAACGCCAACTATTGAATCGCTACCCATAGATTATACCTCTGTTGCTGTTGATTTACTCAATCAAAAGGAATTTTGGTTCCAAAGAGGGGACTTAATCAGCGCTATGCGGGCATCTTCGGCGATACCATCGCTTGTTTCTCCTGTGGAGTTTAATGGCAGGATGTATGTTGATGGCGGCGTATTAAACCCTTTGCCTATTATTCCTGCTGTACCAGCTGGTGCAGATTATATCGTCGCCGTGGATCTTAATGGCCCAGCGGAAGCGTTGTTGGATAAAGAATCTCAGACAGCCGCGACAGGGCCTGCCTGGTGGCATAGCACAAAAGACTTTTTTGCGAAGGGGAAAGAGTCTGATAAGGCTAAATACTCCCCAGAAAGCTGGGGACGTTTGCAGACGATCAATATGATGTTTGAAACAATGCAAGAGTCGTTAACTCAGTACAAGTTGGCAGGCTATCCGCCAGACTTGTTGATTTCAATTCCAAAAGACATCTCTGGTTTTTATGAGTTTTGGCGGGCCAAAGATTTGATTGAATTCGGTTATGACGTCACTTTAAACGCAATTGATGGTCTTGAATCACCAGTATCCAGCTATCATTCATTTCCTAAAGGTTATTAAGAAAGCGGGTTGACACCTGAGTTCCTAAGAAACTTAGACAGCATAATAAGGGGGAGGCCGATGAGACTAGTCGGATCATCCCCTTCCATTTTATCAAACAAACACACTCCTAATCCCTCGCACTTAAAACTACCTGCGCAGTCTAGAGGCTGCTCGATGGCAACATAGTTGCTGATTTCCTGATGAGTCAACTGCCGGAAGTAAACATGGAACTCATTTAGCTTGTATTGGTATGTCTGGCTTTCTTGGTCGAAAAGACAGAGCCCAGTTAAAAAGCTCACTTTTTGTCCGCTGAATGAGGCTAGCTGCTTTATTGCGTTTGCTTGCGTATGGGGTTTGCCTAAAATAGTAGAATTCAGTACAGCGACTTGGTCAGATGCAATAATCAAAGCATCATTAGTTAGGCCTTTTGTCATACGCTCTTGGTGTACGGCTTTTGCTTTTGCGATTGTAAGGCGTTGAACAAGGTTTTGTGTGGATTCTTCGCTAAGTGGGCTTTCATCTATGTTTGGAGAGTGGCAATCAAAAGGCAGATTTAGCCTCTCTAAAAGAGCTTTACGATAAGGTGAAGAAGAACCTAAAATAATTTTTTTTTGCATTGTTTCTTGGCCGTTTTGTTCTGGTTTGTCGACATTTTACTTTTTTTCTCTTTGAAAAGCTTAATTTTCTAAAAAAAGCCGCTTTAACGGCACTTAGACTTTGACAAAGAGGGTGCTTGGCAATATTATTCCCCGCCATGTTGAATGACTCATTACCTAAATATTTTGACCCACGAAAGTACGCTCATAACGAGATGTCCTTTGAAGGGAACGTGCCCCTCAATCAATTTGAGGAGCTTTGTGCTATATTAGCCTCTGATGAGGGTAATGCATTTATTCATCTAGACTTTAGAGTTGATGAGGATAGGCGTTATATTGCTACCGGATCATTAAAGGCTCAAGTGCAAGTTGTTTGTCAACGTTGCATGGGAGCTGTTTCACATGATCTGGCGTTAGATTTGTCGCTTGGGTTTGTCTATGACGAAGATCATGCGAAGAATCTACCGAACAGTTACGATCCTGTTGTCATGACCGATGGTGAAGTAATTTTAGCAGATATGGTAGAGCAAGAAATTATACTTGCCTTACCAATTGTCGCTTATCACGAAGAAAGTGGTTGCAACCCAACAGCTGTAAAGTATGCCTCGTCTACCGATGACGCACCGGATGACGAAAAACCGAATCCATTTAGTATATTGGCCCAATTAAAGGCCAAGTAAAGTTAGGAGCTCCAAAAAATGGCAGTACAAAAAAGTAAAGTTACTCGTTCACGTCGCGGTCAGCGTCGTTCACACGATGCCTTGACTGGTCCAACTCTTTCTGTAGAAAAGACAACTGGTGAACTTCACCGTCGTCACCACATTTCTGCAGATGGTTTCTACCGTGGCCGTCAAGTTATCACCCCTAAAGGTGAGTAACTAAGATACCCATGATCAGGGTAGCTTTAGATGCTATGGGCGGGGACTTAGGTCCCCGCATTGCATTAGATGGTGCGGTCGATATTCTTTCTCGCCATCATGATGTTTTTATCACTGCGTATTATTCTCCTTATCCTGGTCTGGAACTTCCTGCACCTCATGAACGCTTATCTTTGATTTCTTGCTCTGATGTTATTGATGGAGATGAAGAAATAGTCTTATCCTTATTCAAACGACGCGATAGTTCACTCTATCAATCTTTGAATGCACTTAGTCAGAAAACATCAGATGTGGTTGTAACGCTTGGGAACACAGGCGCAATGGTTGCTTTAGCCAGGCATATATTAGGCGTCCTAAGGCCAAAGCTTTATCCGGCTTTAATTCGAGAACTTCACTCAAACCCGTTGCGTTGTTTGGTTGATTTGGGGGCAAACGTACATTGTCCTCCTTCTATGTTGGTTGGCTTCGCTGAGTTAGGCGCTGCTTACATAGAAGCGTTAAGTGATGAGCTGCCTAAGGTTGGGCTGCTGAACGTCGGTGTTGAAAGCTCTAAGGGCAGTGCTGTTATTCGTGAGACGGATAGATTGTTATCTGCCAATAAGTGGCTTACGTATTTAGGGTATGCTGAAGGCACTGAGTTGTTTGAAGGCGATAAAAACGTCATTGTTTGTGATGGCATGGTTGGTAATGCTGTACTAAAAGCATCTGAAGGGCTTTTGTCTTTTATGATGAGTAAGTTCAAAAAAATTAATGGCGCTTCGTCGCTGTTTGAGACTTTTTACCAAACTGAACGCAGGCACGGTGCTTGTTTAATTGGTGTGCGTGGCAATTTGGTAAAAGGTCATGGTCGTTCTGATTTGCCGGCTATGATTGGTGCGATTGAGTATGGAATTGATATTGCGCGAGCTGACTTATGTTCTGCTATTGAAGCGCGTCTTTGTAATGAGGAAGTGAAATGAGTACTAAATTAGCTTTTGTTTTTCCAGGTCAGGGCTCTCAACAGTTGGGAATGCTGGCAGATCTAGCGGAGAAGCACGAAATAATAGCGCAAACGTTCGCTGAGGCGTCTGATGTACTTGGCTACGATTTATGGGATCTTGTGCAAAATGATGCTGAAAAACTAAGCCAAACAGACAAAACTCAACCTGCACTTCTTACTGCAAGTGTGGCTTTGTGGCGTCTTTGGGAGCAACAGGGCGGTGCCAAACCTGCTTATGTGGCTGGCCATAGTTTAGGTGAGTATTCGGCTCTTGTGTGTGCTGGTGTTATTAAGTTTGCCGATGCGGTTGAACTGGTTAAGTTGCGTGGTGAATACATGCAGCAAGCCGTACCAGCTGGTGAGGGCGCAATGGCGGCTATTATTGGTCTTGATGATGATAAAGTGGTTGCTGCTTGTGAAGCGGCTCCTGGCATCGTGAGCGCTGTGAATTTTAACTCTCCAGGTCAGGTGGTTATTGCAGGTCACGTTGCCGCTGTTGAAGCAGCAATGGTCAATGCAAAAGAAGCCGGTGCTAAGCGCGCGTTACCTTTGCCTGTTAGTGTGCCGTCTCATTGCGAATTAATGATTCCTGCTGGCGAAAAATTGGCTGAAAAACTAGAGTCAATTGTGTTCAGTGAACCGGACTGTGTTTTGGTTCAAAATGTGACTGCACAAGCGGTTTCTGATCCTGTAGTAATTAAGGCGAATTTGGTTTCTCAGTTGAGCGAACCCGTTTTATGGACACAATCTGTTATGCTTCTTGCTGAGCTGGGTGTTACATCAACTATTGAATGTGGCCCAGGTAAAGTATTGAGTGGACTTAATAAGCGAATAGTAAAAGGCTTGGATGCATCGTCTTTAGGTGATGTTGCTGGATTTGAAGCGGCGCTGTCTGTTTAAATATCGCTTTATATTGATTTGTATATTAAAAAGTTGGAGACAAGCATGAGTCTTGAAGGAAAAATTGCTCTAGTCACGGGGGCTACTCGTGGCATTGGTAAAGCGATCGCTACCGCATTGGTCGAGCAGGGCGCTACAGTTATTGGTACAGCTACCAGTGAGTCTGGTGCACAAAGTATCAGCGAATATCTAGGCGCTAACGGTAAAGGCTGGGTGCTGGATGTATCCTCAAGCGAATCTGTTGATAATGTGATTAAAGAAATCACTGCAGAATATGGTGCGCCAACAGTATTGGTTAATAATGCCGGTATCACTCGTGATAACCTGATGATGCGCATGAAGGAAGATGAGTGGGATCAAGTGATCAACACTAACCTAACTTCTGTTTTTCGTGTTACAAAAGCTTGCTTACGCGGCATGACTAAAGCAAAATTTGGTCGTGTTATTAGCATTAGCTCTGTTGTTGGCTCTATGGGTAATGGTGGCCAAACAAATTATTCAGCGGCAAAAGCCGGTTTAGAAGGTTTCAGTCGCTCTTTGGCTGCTGAAATTGCTTCTCGTGGCATTACGGTTAACTGTGTCGCGCCAGGCTTCATTGAAACAGATATGACTAAGGTGTTACCTGAAGAGCATAAGGCCAAATTGGTCGAGAAAGTGCCTTCATCACGTCTTGGTCAACCAGAAGAAATTGCAGCAGCTGTTGCTTTTTTGGCGTCAAATGGCGCTGCATACATCACCGGTGAAACATTGCATGTCAATGGCGGTATGTATATGTCGTAATTTGAGTTGAATTTTATGTTTAATTCAACGAAAATACGTCTCCGGTTCATGTCGAGAATCATACCTTTTTTTAGGTGATCGAATTTTTATAATATGCTCACACTGAGCTGTTAATGAGTAGAGTAGGAACTTCTAATGAGTAGCATTGAAGAACGCGTTAAGAAAATCGTTTGTGAACAACTAGGCGTTAAAGAAGAAGATGTTGTTGCTTCAGCATCTTTTGTTGATGACCTAGGTGCAGATTCCCTAGATACAGTTGAGCTAGTAATGGCTCTTGAAGAGGAATTTGATACTGAAATTCCTGATGAAGAAGCAGAAAAAATCACTACCGTACAAGCAGCGAACGACTACATCAACGCTAACTTGTAAGATATTGGTGAACTGAGTTTTCCGAAAAGCCGCTTGTATTCGTTACAGCGGCTTTTCTTATTAATAGCTCTTAATGAATGAGAGCGATTTGTTGGAGAAATCTTATGTCTCGTCGTCGGGTAGTAGTCACAGGAATGGGAATGGTGACACCCCTTGGCAATAATGTGAAAGATACGTGGGATAATATCCTGGAAGGCAAGAGTGGTGTATCGGATATCACTTCTTTTGATGCCAGCCAGTTTTCCACTCGTTTTGCGGCTCAAGTAAATGGTTTTGACGCTACTCAGTATATGAGCGTGAAAGAAGCCCGCAAGATGGATCTATTCATTCAATATGGTATCGCTGCTGCTGTACAAGCTTTAGATGATGCCAATCTTAATGCTGACACAGCCGATTTAAGCCGTGTTGGGTGCGCTATAGGTTCAGGTATTGGTGGATTGCCAATGATCGAGAAAAACCTAGAGCTATTGAATGAGTCTGGCCCAAAACGTATTTCTCCTTTTTTTGTGCCAGGCGCGATTATCAATATGATTTCTGGTCATGTAGCGATTCGTTTTGGTTTTAAAGGACCAAATATATCCATCGTTACAGCATGTACGACTGGTACTCATAATATTGGTATGGCAGGCCGGATGATCGCTTATGGCGATGCCGATGTAATGATTGCTGGCGGTGCCGAAATGGCAATTACGCCTTTAGGTATCGGTGGTTTTGGTGCTGCAAGAGCGTTATCAACACGTAACGATGACCCTAAAACAGCAAGTCGCCCATGGGACAAAAACAGAGATGGTTTTGTTATGGGGGATGGCGCGGGTATTTTGATCCTAGAAGAATACGAACATGCCGTTGCACGTGGCGCAACTATTTATGCAGAGCTAGCAGGCTTTGGCATGAGCGATGATGCCTATCATATGACAGCTCCACCAGAAAATGGTGAAGGTGCGTGTTTGGCAATGAGTGCTGCGTTAAAAGACGCTCATTTAACCCCTTTGGATGTTGACTATATAAATGCTCATGGCACATCAACACCTGCTGGTGATTTGGCAGAAACACAAGCTGTAAAAACACTAATGGGTGATGACGCTTCGGATGTTGCTATTAGCTCGACTAAGTCGATGATTGGTCATCTACTGGGGGCCTCTGGTGCGGTAGAGTCGATATTCTCAATTTTGGCGATTCGTGATCAGGTTGCTCCTCCTACGATTAACCTTGAAGAGCCTAGTGAAGGATGTGACCTGAATTATGTTTCAGGTACACCGCAAAAACGCAAAATTGACGTTGTACTTAACAACTCATTTGGTTTTGGTGGTACGAATGGAACACTAGTCTTTAAGAAAATTTCTTAAAGACTAGTTAGACTTTTTCAGTTAAACATCATCATTAATGAACTTGGTTCGATATGCCACGTAAGGTATTGATTTCTTTTGCAATATCGTAGTCTTGGTTTTGACTGTCGAGTTCGTATAAGTGGTCTTCTAGCTGTTGATATAGTGTGATTTCCTCGTCACCAAGAAAGTGCAAGCATTCTCCACCTACAAACCACAGTAGCTCGCGCTTTATCAAAGGGACGAGGTTTGCGTAGCAACGAATGAAACGCGATAATATCTCTTGAGCATCAAACGTATAATCATGGGTGTTTTCCTGAATTTTTTTTGTCAGGTCATCCCACTTTTCTAAGAAGTCTAATTCTTCTTCTGCCAATTCTTGCTGATTAAAGGGGTCATGTTCTGCGATTCGTTCGCGCAAATCTGCAAATGCGTCAAGTATGTATTGTGTGCGTGATTCCACGTAAAACCCTATTCAAGTAAGTAACTAAATTAGTCGGCAATGCCGTATGAGAATTTCAATTATGACATATGCAATCGAAATTAGTGACCTTAAAAAACGTTATGAAGGTGGATTTGAAGCCTTAAAAGGAATTGATTTAAAAGTTGAAAAGGGAGATTTCTTTGCGTTGTTAGGTCCTAATGGTGCTGGAAAATCTACCACCATTGGTGTGTTATGCTCCCTAGTTAACAAAACTTCTGGCAGCGTATCCATTTTTGGCAATGATATTGATAAGGATTTTGCAAAAGCAAAACAGTTTCTTGGTGTCGTCCCGCAAGAGTTTAACTTCAATGTTTTCGAGACAGTTTTTAATGTTGTCGTCACCCAAGCTGGGTTCTATGGCATTACACGTGCTGTCGCTGAAAAACGCGCTGAAAAATATCTCAAACAGTTGGATCTGTGGGATAAAAAAGATTCACAATCTCGCATGCTTTCTGGCGGCATGAAACGCCGTTTGATGATCGCAAGAGCGCTCATCCATGAGCCAGAAGTACTTATTTTAGATGAGCCAACTGCCGGTGTTGATATAGAATTACGTCGCTCTATGTGGGAGTTCATTAAAAAACTCAATGAGCAGGGTACGACAATCATTCTAACCACTCATTATTTAGAAGAAGCAGAGCAGTTGTGTCGAAATATTGCCATCATCAGTGCTGGTGAAATTGTCGAAAACACAAGTGTAAAAGCGCTATTGAAAACACTTAACCAAGAAACCTTTATTTTAGATCTGGATAGCAACTTGCCAGACAATTGGTCTCTGCCTGGCTTTAACGTTGCGGTAAGTAAAGACGCAACAACACTGGAAGTAGAAGTGGTCAAAGGGCAATCGATTAATGCGATATTTAAAGCGCTCGATGATATCTCTATTAACGTTGTTAGTATGCGCAATAAATCTAACCGACTCGAAGAGCTCTTCGTGAAATTAATTAAAGGCTAATAAGATGAAAAACTCAGAAATTTGGGTCGCATTTTACACCATTATTGTAAGAGAAATACGTCGTTTTACTCGTATATGGCCGCAAACATTACTACCACCCGCAATAACTATGTCATTGTATTTTGCTATTTTTGGCAATTTGATTGGGGGCCGTATTGGTGAGATGGGCGGGTTCAGTTATATGCAATACATTGTTCCTGGCTTGATCATGATGGCAGTAATCACTAACTCGTATTCGAATGTTTCGTCATCTTTCTTTTCTGCCAAGTTCCAGCATAGCGTGCAAGAGCTATTGGTGTCACCTACGCCAAACTGGGTGATCTTATTAGGTTATACTTTGGGAGGTGTTGCGCGCGGTTTATGTGTTGGCCTTATTGTCACTTTGCTGTCTTTATTCTTTACCCATTTGGCTTTGGAGAATCTGTTTTTAACCATTTTGGTTGTGTGCCTGACCGCGGTGATGTTTTCTCTTGGTGGCTTTGTAAATGCGATATACGCAAGAAGTTTCGATGATGTGTCAATCGTGCCTACTTTTATACTCACGCCATTAACGTATTTGGGCGGCGTGTTTTACTCCATCGATTTATTGCCGGACTTTTGGCAGTCTGTTTCGATGTTGAATCCTGTGCTTTATATGGTTAACGCATTTCGATATGGCATCTTAGGAGTTTCCGATATTAACGTATATTGGGCCTTGGTTATTGTGAGTGTGTTTATTGTTGTGTTGTTTAGTTTCGGTCTGCGTTTGCTCAATCAGGGCAAAGGTATTAGAAGTTGAGGTAGTGTTATATGGGCTTTTTACCCTTAGGTCAGCAAACAGAATATGTTTCTGAATACGATGCAGGGTTGCTTTACCCCATTGCAAGAGTGGATAAATGGACTGAAATGGGCATTGAATCTGAACGCCTTCCATTCTATGGGGAGGATGTTTGGAATGCTTACGAGCTTTCATGGCTAAACTTGAAGGGCAAGCCTATTGTTGCTTTGGCTGAGTTTCGTTTGCCGTGTGATTCCCCAAATATTATAGAATCTAAATCATTTAAGCTGTATTTAAACTCGTTAAACCAAATGCGTTATGAGTCGGCAGAAGAAGTGCAGGGCATTCTTGAGCGTGATCTTTCTCAAGCTGCTCAAGCGGAAGTCACTGTGATTATTCGTGATGTGGATTCTATGTCATCTTTGGTGGTGTTGACGCCGGATTATTGCATAGACGATTTAGACATTGATGTGTCGGAATATCATCCTAATGCTGACTTGCTGGCAATAGATGAATCTATGGGCATTGTTGAAGAACGGTTAGTGAGTCATCTTTTGAAATCAAATTGTCCGGTTACCAATCAGCCAGATTGGGGTTCGGTATTTATTGATTACAAAGGGCCAAAAATTAACCATGAGAGTTTGCTTAGGTATGTGATCTCATTCCGTGAGCATACGGATTTTCATGAGCAATGCGTCGAACGAATTTTTATTGATATAATGCGTCACTGTCGACCTGAAAGCTTAACGGTATATGCGCGTTATGTTAGACGCGGAGGGTTAGATATTAATCCTTATCGCTCTTCTACGCCTGTTGTTTTAGGAAATGATCGTCTGACACGTCAATAACTGTGTGACATGAAGATTTATAAAGCCGCATAATTTAATAATTATGCGGCTTTTTTGGTTCTGACATTAGCTTATAGAAAGTAACTTGTGTGACACATTACATAGATGTCAGCTGTTTTTTAACCGTGTCTAATGCTGGTTTACCATCAAATGTAGTGACGCCTTCTAGCCATTTATCGAGCACCTTTGGGTGTGCCTTTATCCAGTCTGCCGCTGCTTTTTCTGGTTTTTCGTCTGAGGCGATGATTTCGTTCTCCATGGTCAAACCAAATTCAAGATTGCTAAGCAATTTACCAACATTTGGGCATTCATTGCTATAGCCTTTGCGGGTTAAGGTTCTGATGGTGGCGCCGCCATAATTTGGGCCAAAATATTTGTCACCACCACTTAAGTATTTAAGATCAAAATTGACGTTCATTGGATGCGGTTCCCAAGCAAGAAAGACGATAAAGTTATCGCGCTTGATGGTTCTCGCTACCTGCGAAAGCATGGCTTGTTCGCCAGACTCAACCACTTTCCAATCACCAAGACCAAAGTCATTTGTATCAATCATGTTTTGAAGCTTTTGGTTTGCTGGCGCCCCTGCGTCAATACCATATACTCGATGACGAAACTCTTTTCCAAACGCTGATAGGTCAGAAAAGTCTTTAACTCCTGCTTCATAGACGTATTCAGGCACAGCTAAAGTGAATTTAACGCCTTGTAAGTTAGTTCGAACAACATCAACATCGTTTTTGTATTTATCAATAAAGGCGGATTGAGCAGGCATCCAGTTCCCCATAAATGCGTCAATCTCACCATTTTTGATACTTTCAAAACCTACTGGAACACTTAATAAATATACCTGAGTTTCATAGCCCATTGCCTTTAGTAGGGTTGTTGCTACACCATTAGTAGCGCCAATATCCGTCCAACCTGGATCGCTAAGCGTCACTTTTTGGCATTGCTCCGGCTCGGCAGATAAGGCGAAACCACTACCAGTTAGTAGACTGGCCATGGTAATGGCTCTGAGTCCTGTGCTACTGAAAGAAAGTACTTTCATTTTTTTTGCTCCTATTGTGATGAACATTATTAGTATGTTTACTCTGCTTTAGGGAAACGTGATCGGCTCTCCAAATCGTCCAAGTCGATATGGTTTCTCATGTACATTTCACTGCTATCAAAAATAGGTTGATGATCCCATGGTAGCTTTTTGCCTATATTCATGGCTTTTACCACCAAACGTCGACGACGCTGACTGATTAAAACGTCTTGCGTTAAGGCCTCTGAATCCCAGCGCTCAAGAGCTTCTTGTCTGAAACTATCATGGATGTCTTTGTAGCTAGGGTTGGTAGCTAGATTGATAAGCTCATCAGGATCGTTTTCTAAATCAAACAATTGATCTGGATCGATATGGCAATGAACGTATTTGTATGGTCCGCGGCGTATCATGTACAAAGGTGCTATTGCGCCTTCTCCAAAATATTCCCCTATAACCTCATCATGACCGGTTTTTTGCCCATCCAAATGAGGTATTAAGCTTCTGCCTTGGATAGGCATGGCGTATTCATGATCAGATACGCTGGTTGCCATTTCAAGAAAAGTTGGCAATAAGTCCATCGTAGAAACGGATTCTTTTACTCGTTTTGGCAAGAAACGAGTCGGTGCGTGAACTATCATTGGAACGCGGGCAGAGCCTTCAAAGAAGGACATTTTGTACCAGAGGTTTCTTTCTCCCAGCATATCGCCATGATCACCTGAGAAAACAATGATTGTATTATCGTCTAGGCCAGTTTCTTTTAGTGCTTTTAGAAGCATACCTATTTTATCGTCTACATAGCTTATTGCACCGTAATAAGCGCGACGGGCCTTGCGTACCTGTTGTTCGCTAAGCTCTTGATCATGATACGCATACACTTCTTGCAATCGGGAAGAATGCGGGTCCTGCTGATCCTTAGGGATGTTTATTCTGGGTAGGTCTATCTCATCGTCGCTGTATCTATCCCAATACTCTTGTGGAATCGCATACGGATCGTGGGGGTGAGTCATCGAAACGGTTAGACAGAAAGGTCTGTCTTGATCTCGTCTTACGTAATCGTATAAATAACGTTGAGCATGGAAAACCACCTCATCATCAAAGTCTAACTGGTTGCTTCGAACACAAGGTCCTGCTTGAGTAACAGACGACATATTGTGGTACCAAGTAGGGCGAGTTTTTAAATCGTCCCAATTGGGAAACCAGCCATAATCAGCAGGATAAATATCTGTCGTAAGTCTTTCTTCAAACCCATGTAGCTGATCTGGTCCACAGAAGTGCATTTTGCCAGAGAGCGCTGTTTTATAGTTCTGTGCGCGAAGGTAGTGAGCAAATGTAGGAATGTCTGCAGGGAAATCTGCAGCGTTGTCAAAAGCACCAATTTTACTTGGTAGTTGTCCTGTCATTAAAACATATCGAGACGGTGCACAAAGAGGGCTATTGCAATAGGCGGAGTCAAAGACCACGCCTTGCTCAGCAAGAGTGCTTAGATTCGGTGTTTTTACAATCGGATTACCATAAATAGGAAGGGCAGAGGTAGCAAGCTGATCCGCCATAATAAAAAGGATGTTTGGTTTCTTTTCTGCCATGATTATCTCTAATGCGTAAAAAGTGAAAGAGAGGCAAATGAAAGTAAATTGCCTTGTTATATAGAGATTGCGCTAACAAAAAGTTATTGTAAACTCACTGAAATTTTATACATGGGATAAGTTGAGCTTATGTTAGATGATTTCGATCTTCCTCCGTTGCAATCGCTCGTCGTTTTTGAAGCATCAGCAAGGCTATTGAGTTTTACCGCTGCTGCACGGGAACTTGGTACGACTCAACCAGCAGTTAGTCAGCAAATAAGAGGGTTGGAGGAGTCTCTCGGCGTAATGTTATTCGATAGAATATACCGTGGCGTGGTGTTGACTGATGCCGGATATATTTTATTAAAAACGACGCAGTCTAGCTTGAGAGACTTACGTGATGTTCTGCAAAGAATTAAACAAAAACCGAAAAGTCAGCGAATTACCGTTGCGACGGACTTTGCTTTTGCCGCTTTTTGGTTGATGCCAAGACTGCCCGAATTTCGCAGATTACATAAAGATATTGATATTCGAATTCAAACCTCTCAATCGGAAGTGGATTTAGTGTCTCTTGAGGCTGATGTGGCAATTTTATTTGGAGAAGGGCAGTATCAAGGTTATCACAGTGAAAAACTGCTATCTGAAGTCGTCTACCCAGTGTGCAGCCCAAAGCTTTTTAATGAATTCTCTGGATTTAATAATTTGTCAGACCTGGTGTCGGCACCACTTTTAAAATTGAACGCTGATATGGGGCAAAAGTGGGTAGACTGGGACCAGTTGTTTCAACTCAATGATTCGCTGTGGCAGCCTTCAGAATCCGTAATGGAGTTTGATAATTATACTTTACTGGTACAGGCTGCGATTTCTGGCCAAGGTGTTGGTTTGGGGTGGTCACCCTTGTTAGATGACTACATTCAAAATGGCGTGTTGGTTTCACTGCCAAAATTTACCGTAGAATCTGATAATGGCTATTACATTGTTTTATCAAAGCAACATGCTCCCAACCCCGCTGTCTCAGCTTTTCTAGAATGGTTGAAAACTTAACTTAAGATAAATAAAACCACCAAACAGCGGCCGCTGAGCAAAGTGATAACGGCAGCGAAATAAGTATCATAAGGGCAATTTCATCGGTTGGCCCTTTGAATTTAGTGGCCAGCATATAGCTGATCACGGCAACAGGCATCATGCTCAATACAACTAATACAGAGCTTTCTAGGTGTGTTAGCGGAAAGACACTAATAACCAATATGGCACTTAAGCCACCAACAAAGGGACGAAAAAAAGATAGAGCAGCGGCTCGGTATATTTTTTTGCCATCTTGAATCGATAGATTACTCAGAGACTTCCCTAATAACATTAGCATTATTGGTAGCGTTATATGGCTGAGCATGTTCAGTGTGTTCATTAAAGGGGCAGGTAAGCTCAGGTTGAAGCTTAAGAATAACGCGCCAACAACGAGGGCTATAACAGGACCATTTTTTAATAATTGCTTTACACTATAGGAACCGGACATAAAGCCAACCCCTAAAGTGAAGTGGCTTATCTGGACAACCGATGAAATGACAACCGCAATAGCCATGC
This sequence comes from Marinomonas sp. FW-1, assembly GCF_005222245.1. Classification (NCBI taxonomy): domain Bacteria; kingdom Pseudomonadati; phylum Pseudomonadota; class Gammaproteobacteria; order Oceanospirillales; family Oceanospirillaceae; genus Marinomonas; species Marinomonas sp. FW-1. Next base: position 1,942,215 of record NZ_CP025987.1, read on the forward strand.
CTTCATTGCCAAATAACGCATAAGCAATTGGAATGCCCAGGTTGCCTGTATTTGGGTTAACCAACGGGGGAAGATAAAATTGTGTGGGAAGCTTTAGTGATTTTAAAAAAATAAAAGAAACAACCCCAGCTAAGACCAATACAGAAACGGTAGCGCTGATGATTTTAAGCATGCTAAAAACTTGCATTTGCATCGATAAAACCGAGTAAAGCAGCAAAGCTGGTAAGCCTAAATTAGACACTAAAGCGCCTAGTGATGGACTCTCTAAATAGTTTGTTTTCTTTCCAAGGAAGAACCCCAAACAAATCAGTAACAAAATAGGGGTGAGAGAACTCGCCAAGGCCGACAGCATATAAATCCTTATAGACTCTATGATTTTTTGGAGGCGTCCATAGTAAAGGCTTCCATTAAATAGTGCACCAATGCTTTTACTCTTAGGCTAATATTCCGTGACTTAGGGTAAAGCAGAGTTACGTCAGAATGAGGGATATGCCAGTCTGGTAGTAACTCTATCAAGCGGCCAGACTCAATATCGTCTTTTACATAATAGGCTGGTTGTCTTGATATTCCAGCGCCATCTAGAGTTGCTCGTCTAACCACATAACCATTTGAGCACTTAAGTTTTCCCTGCACTGGTAAATCGTATTTCTCTTTGCTACTGATATGGGTGAAGGACCAACGTTTTACTGAACCATTAATCAACGCATGATCTAACAAGTCTTTCGGGCTCTGGGGCTTAGATTGGTTTTCAAAATACGTTGGACTGGCAACAAGATGATTGGTGTAGCGGGTGAGCTTTCTTCCAATTAGGTTGGAATTCATTAAAGCCCCCATCCTAACAACAAGGTCGTATTGCGATTCAATTAAATCTTCTCGTGTACTAGAAAAGCTAAGCTCAATTTCAATCTTCGGATTGTCATTCATAAACTGAATCAATATCGGTGCAAGTATTTCTTCACCAAACAAACCTCCTACTGAATTAATTCTGATTTGGCCTCCGATGCTCGAATGAGCATTCTGTGCCGACAAAACAGCATGCTCCAGTTGGTTCACTCCTTGGCGCGACAATTGATAAAAGGTTTCTCCAGCAGGAGATAATGACAGCGAGCGAGTCGATCTATAGAGCAATTGAACGCCCATATCTTTTTCTAATCGGCTTATTATCTGTGAAACACGCGCTCTCGAAAGGTTAAGTTGTTCTGCCGCTTTCGAAAAGCTCTGCGCTTCAACTACGGTTAAAAATTCGCGAATACCTTCGGGAAAATGCGGATTCATACTGTTAAGTCCTATTAAACAATCATTTTAATGTATCGATAATTATAAACAGTTAAAAGGCTCGTATAGTAGAGGGATTCACGAATAACTTTATCGTAGGAGCATGTATGAAAACTCGGGTACTGGGGAAAACAGGATTTGAAGTATCGGAAATCGGCTTAGGATGTTGGCAACTTGGCAATGACTTTGGGCCAGTAGAAGATCAAGAAGCGGTCGCAATCTTACAATCAGCAGTGGACGAAGGAATTCATTTTTTTGATACCGCTGACGTATATGGTGGTGGTTTAAGTGAACAAAGAATAGGGAAATGGCGAAAAACGTTAAGCAATCAACCTATCATAGCTACTAAAGTTGGTCGCAATAGTGAGCTATACCCAAATGGTTACAGCAAGGCGAAAGTAAAAGAAAGCTTACAGGCTTCCGCTAAACGATTAGGTGTGGAAGCCATTGATTTGGCTCAACTGCATTGCGTGCCTAGAGATGTCTTGTTCTCAGGCGACTTGTTGGCTTGGATGGAAGACTTTAAGCAAGAGGGCATAATCAAACACTTTGGCGCCAGTGTCGAGATGTTGGATGAAGCAAAGTTTTGCTGTGAGCATCCCCAAATTGCCAGCTTGCAGATTCTGTTTAATGTGTTCCGTCAGGATGCAGTAGACTCATTGTTACCGCTAGCGAGTAAAAATGACGTGGGTATTATTGTGCGTTTGCCACTGGCGAGCGGCTTATTAACAGGAAAAATGGGACTTAATCATACTTTTAGTGAGCATGATCATCGTTCATATAATAAAGATGGTGCGGCATTTCATGTAGGAGAAACCTTTAATGGTATCCCATTTGAAAAAGGCATTGCTCTAGTTGAAGCTCTGAAAGAAAAACTGCCTGAAGAACACAATATACTGGATGTGTCTCTACGTTGGATTTTAGATCAGCCACAAGTATCAAGTATTATCGCTGGTGCGAGTCGCTCCTCACAAGTTGTTCGCAATGCCGCGGCATCGAATTTGCCACCTTTAAGTAAAGAGTTGCATAGCTTGTTAGCGGACTTTTACCGTATGGAAGTTAGAGATGAGATTCGTGGAGGGATCTAGTAATTGCTAAAACAATGGCGCGTGTGTTTTCGCGCCATTGTTTTGTGGCTTATTTTAGGATCTGCTCAGCGTGAACTTTGGTTTTCACTTTGCTGATGATGTCGGAAATAACGCCATTTTCATCGATAATAAAAGTGGTTCTTACTGTCCCCATAGACTCTCGCCCCATAAACTTCTTCAGCTGCCAAGTCCCGTATAGTTCATGAACCTCTTTTTCTGTATCCGCAATTAACGGAAATGGTAGATCGTATTTTTCGATAAAATTCTGGTGTTTTTTCTCTGTATCGGTACTAACGCCCAAAACAACAAAACCTTGATCCAAAAGCGCCTGATAGTTGTCGCGCAAATCGCAGGCTTGAGCTGTACAGCCAGGCGTATTATCTCTTGGGTAAAAATATAAGACGACTTTCTTACCTTTAAATTGACTAAGAGTGATCGTATCGCCGTTTTGATCTTTAGCACTAAAATCTGGTGCAATTTGTCCAATTTCAATTGTCATATGGCTGCTCTCTGTTTCATTAATAGGATTTAATAGTATGTATTTTGTTTAATATTTGCTCTGTATGTATGAGCTTAAGAAAGAGTATCTTAACAAGGGCTTAGTGAAAAATCCTCTTGTCATGAGTTTCTTACGAATTTACGCCTGCTTTACGTCCTCGAATTATTGTTAATCAAGAGTCTGGACGTTACTATAGGCGCGCTTATAATTTTAACGGAGACTCGAAATGATCACAGGTAGTTTAGTTGCGCTTATCACACCTATGTCACCAGATGGCGCTGTAGATACCCAAAAATTAGATGATCTAATAGAGTTCCATATAAATGAGGGGACTCATGGCATTGTTGCTGTGGGAACGACAGGCGAGTCTTCCACTCTGACGCCTGAAGAGCATGCCAACGTTATTCGTCAAGTAGTGAATACTGTTAATGGTCGTGTTCCAGTTATTGCAGGGACTGGCGCTAATGCTACCCATGAAGCTATTGATCTTACTCGAAGTGCAAAAGAAGCAGGCGCTGACGCTTGCTTGCTGGTAACACCTTATTACAACAAACCGACTCAAGAAGGGTTGTATCAGCACTTTAAAGCCATTGCTGAAGCGGTTGATATTCCTCAGATTCTTTACAACGTACCGGGTCGAACTGCATGTGACATGCAAAATGAAACAGTCGTACGTCTTTCATCCATTACGAATATCGTTGGAATCAAAGATGCCACTGGTAATTTGGAGCGTGGAGAAGCGTTAATTAACGCGCTTCCAAATGATTTCGCTGTTTACTCAGGTGACGATCCAACCGCCGTCTCTCTTATGCTTCTTGGCGGTAAAGGCAATATATCCGTTACGGCAAACGTCGCACCAAAAGCGGTTGCGCAAGCAGCGGAAGCCGCGTTAGCAAACAATTCTGATCTAGCTCACTCAATTGATACCACTATATCATCACTGCATACGAATCTATTTTTAGAATCTAACCCAATACCAGTAAAATGGGCGTGCAGCCAATTGGGTTTGTGTGAAGATGGTATTCGCTTACCTCTTACCCCGCTTTCAGAGCAGCATCATCCAGCTGTTCGACAGGCATTGATAGAAGCTGGAGTTTTATTAGTATGAACAAGTTAGCTTTACAGTTAATCGGTGCAAGCTCGGTGGCATTTTTGCTATCTGGCTGCAGTACTTTTTTTACTGACCATTCAGATGATTATCAAAAAGAAAGTACTGCAACAACACCCATCGTGATGCCAGATGGCTCCCAACCTGCAAAGGATGTTTTGGTTATACCAAATGAAAACACTATTGCAGATTTAGAGGGTGTTACACCTTATGAGACACCACGTGCTCCCTTTATATTTTACCCTATGGTCGGCGTTGATGTGATTGAAAAGCCGGATGCGATTCAATTTTCAATTCCTGCCAACAGTAGCCAATCTAAGCGTATTGTGACTGATTTTTTAACCGCGCTGCATGGTGCAGGGTCACCAATAGCTTCTCAAACTGAAAATCAGATTGTCAGTGTGCCATTTGATTTTGATCCACAAGGTTGGTGGGGCTCATTATGGAGTAGCATTACTCGAGTTTATCCAGCTACCCCAGCGTTTTCTTTTACATTCAACGAAGTTGAAGGTAAAACATTATTATCCGTTCAGTACCGTGAAGAGCAAAAAGGGGCAGAGGCAAGCAATTGGATGAGTCCTGTTAAAAGCCAAGATGCCTATTCTGTAGCAGTGCGTCTTTGGGGAACCATAGGGCGTCAACTAAATCAAACATCTGCTTATCTATCCAATCGTGGTTCAGAGACTACATTCCCTATTTGGGTTGACCATCGCGGAATTTTTGCCATTTATTTAGGTAAAAACTCTTCAGCATCGGAAATAGAAGCAAAATTAAATGCAGCTGGCCTTTATTTGATTCCAGACCAAGACAATATGCTAGCGCCAGTCCCTGCAGAAGAGGTTGCGCGTATTGGTGATGTTGTTGACTTCAACATTCCTGGTAGTGAACAAAAATTGTTTAAGGTGTACCGTCGAAACCTTGATGATGTTAGCTGGGAAAAGCGAGAATATCCTTATCAGATTTCACGCCAAAAAGCGGGTGATTTTTTAGTGATTGATGTTTCTGCTATGGATTCTCCAGAAGTGACATCCTTTCATTTAGTTCAGCGCTTTTTAAAGTAATTAAGATTAACCCCTCATAAAAGAAGACCGGAGACTCTCCAATGGAAAAACGACAAGAGCTGTATGCAGGTAAGGCAAAATCTGTATTTCGTACAGATGACCCTGACAAAATGGTTCTAGTATTTCGCGATGACACCTCAGCATTTGACGGAAAGCGAATAGAGCAGCTTGATCGTAAAGGCATGGTGAACAATAAGTTTAACGCTTTCATCATGAGCAAATTACAAGAAGCTGGAATCCCAACCCATTTTGAAAAGCTTTTAAGTGATACAGAGTCGCTCGTAAAATGCCTTGATATGATGCCGGTTGAATGTGTCGTACGAAATGTTGCTGCGGGCAGTCTATGCCGTCGTTTAGGTGTTGAGGAAGGCATTGAATTATCACCACCAACGTTTGAATTGTTTTTGAAAAATGATGCTTTGGGTGACCCAATGATCAACGAATCTCATGTTGAATCATTTGGCTGGGCAAAAGCGGCAGATTTGGCAAAAGCAAAAGAACTTACATTTAAAGTAAATGATGTACTAAAAAAGATTTTTGCTGATGGCGGCATGATTCTAGTTGATTACAAATTAGAATTTGGTCTATATAAAGGTGAAGTTTTATTAGGTGACGAATTCTCTCCAGATGGTTGCCGTTTGTGGGATGCGAAAACCAAAGAAAAACTTGATAAAGATCGTTTTCGTCAAGGCTTGGGTGGCGTTATCGAAGCTTACGAAGATGTTGGTCGTCGTATAGGTATCGATTTCGACGCCTAAACGAATTTGGCGATTAAATCTATAATGGAGGGATATTCCCTCCATTTTGCTATGCAAGGATACACATTGATTAATTTCCTACCTGTTGCTATCGGGCTTAGATACGCCCGCGCTAAGCGCTCAAATCATTTCATTTCATTTATCAGTTTTTCCTCTATCGCAGGCCTCGCTTTGGGCGTGATGGTTTTAATCACCGTATTGTCTGTGATGAATGGGTTTGATCGTGAATTACGCCAACGTATTTTAGGCATGGTTCCACACGCTACCTTGTGGGGAAGCCCTGTTTTACATGATTGGCGAGAAACAGCTAAGTTGGTTGAAGCCATGCCAAATGTTGTTGGGGTTGCGCCGCACACCCAAGCACAAGTTATGTTTCAGTCTGGTTCAAGTGTTCATGGCGCCATACTAAATGGTATTAATCCAGAGATGGAAAAGAAAGTGTCTATCATTGGTAACAACATGGCTTCAGGCTCTCTCGATGCCTTGGATGACACAAGCTTCGGGATTGTCTTGGGCGCACAACTTGCCAAAATGCTAAGGGTTGATATTGGTGATAAGGTGACAGCGATTTTGCCAAAAGCAAACGTTTCGATTGCTGGTGTTGCACCGGTTTTAAAACGTTTTACCCTTGTCGGTACGTTCGAGGTTGGGGCAGAGCTGGATAGCAGTTTAGCCTATATAAACATTAAAGATGCCGCAAAATTGAAGCGTTACAAAACTGACGAAGTGGAAGCGCTAAGAATTTCGTTTGATGACTTATTTGTCGCACCATCACGTATTTGGGATATAGCCAGAGAAGTGCCTGGGCAAAACAGAGTCAGTGACTGGACCCGCACTCACGGTAGTCTTTTCCAAGCAATAAAAATGGAAAAAACCATGATAGGGCTGTTGCTACTTCTTATTGTGGCGGTCGCAGCTTTTAATATTGTCTCCACTTTAGTAATGGTTGTAACTGATAAGCGTAACGACATCGCTATCCTGCGAACTATGGGCCTAACCTCTACCCAAGTTATGTGGGTGTTTATTGTTCAAGGTATGTTCATTGGTATGCTAGGGACCTTAATCGGCGTTGTGCTAGGCGTGACATTGGCATTGAATGTGAGTGAACTGATTGCTGCATTACAGAACTTGTTAAATGTTCAATTCTTAAGTTCAGATGTTTATTTTATTAACTATTTACCGTCTGAACTCCAGTGGTCGGATGTTGAATTAATTGTTACTTCTGCTTTTATCATGACGGTTGCCGCAACAATTTATCCTGCTTGGCGAGCATCAAAAGTAGAACCCGCGGAGGCATTGCGCTATGAGTAGTAATATCGTTTTGGAATGCCGTCAATTGTCGAAGCAATATCAAGATGGCAAGCAAGTGGTCGATGTCTTCCAATCTATTGAGCTCTCTTTAAATAAAGGAGAGGCTTGTGCAATCGTGGGGGCATCTGGATCCGGCAAAACCACCTTACTTAATTTGTTGGCGGGCTTAGACTTGGCAACCACAGGCGATGTGAAGCTTGCGAATGTTTCTTGGTCCAGCATGAAAGACGCTAAGCGGGCGAAGATGAGAAACAAAGAAATGGGCTTTGTTTACCAGTTTCATCATTTACTCGCAGAATTTTCTGCACTGGAAAATGTTCTTATGCCTATGTGGATTGCTGGAATGAACAAAAAAGAAGCGTATCAGCGAGGTGAAGAATTACTTGGGCAAGTTGGTCTAAAAGACAGATTACATCACAAACCGTCACAGCTATCTGGCGGTGAAAGGCAGCGAGTTGCCATTGCTCGTGCGCTAGCCAATCGTCCTGCTTGTGTTTTGATGGATGAACCAACAGGTAATCTTGATGAAACCACGTCCGTGGAAATTCAAAAGCTGATTAATGAGCTAAAGGTCAATTACGGCATGGCGTTTCTTGTTGTAACGCATGATGAAAAAATGCTTAGCTGGATGGATTCGGCTTATAGATTATCAAAGGGGACTTTGCAGCCACTTAAGTAATCTTATTGAAAGCTCTAAAGAAGGTCGAGAGAGGAGGTTGCACTCCGACTCTCGGCTTATTTTTTGTCTGGAGTATTACGGGCTTTACGCTCTTTCCAACGCTTTAAGACATGCAAACGCCACAGTATGGAAATAACAGCATAACTGATGGCACCGACAACCAGTCCAGAGGCTACGGATCCAACATAAAGTGGAAGCCATATGTGTTCCATTTTATCCCATATCCACTCAACGGAAAGGTGAAAATTCTTGTCGTGATGCAGATCTAAAATAAGCGAGCCAACTTTGTAGTTAAAATAGAATACAAAAGGCATGGTTAGCGGGTTTGTAATCCAAACGAGTGCTATCGAGAGGGGGATATTTGCTCTAAGAGGAATAGCTAATAAAGCCGATGCTAACATTTGGAAAGGCATTGGAATAAACGCCCAAAATAGGCCATTAAAAAATGCCCTAGCAACGGATTTCCTGTTCAAATGCCATAAGTTAGCCTCATAAATTTGAGACCCTAATAGATTCAGCGCTTTACTTTGTTTTAGCTTTTCAGGGTTTGGTATGAATTTTCTTAGATAATTCTTCGGCATAATCAGGTATTGAAAAATTAGCAATTTAAGACAAGGAGGTCTTATGTTACTAAGTAGTTTGTCCATATTGATGGGCGCCATATTGGTGCCGAGCGATTATTTATGGGTGTATTCTACTCATATCGTAATGGTGTGTCTCTACTTAATATGGACAAAGCGCTTCCTAGTGCTATTTTTGACACTTGTGTCCTTAATGTTTCTCGCTTTTCATGAGGGCAAACAGCCATCGACCATACCGATTGATGCACAAGAAGTGGTCTTTATAGATTTCCAGCAAAGAACCCTGTTCCCTTCTAGAAGCCTACCCCCAGAGCAATCCGGCTCCTTTAAAAAGCAATCCGTTGAAATTATGTATTTCACCCCGAGCGGAGAGCGAAGAACACATCAGAATTTTAATTTGCGCTTTGGTAAGGTGTTCGAAGCAACAAGGCACGATCTATCCTCAGAATACATCAAAGGCGTTGTCAAAAATGTCATTCTCTCGGACAAAGAAGGCAGTTGGTGGCAGAAAAAACTTTACATTAATCGGCAAGTAGCTCAAATCACAGTGGAGCTTTCAGAGCACGATATACAAAGATTGGACAGCCTAAGGTCATCACCAAGGGACCAACTTCTTGAGACATTAGATTCAAAGTTATCCGACTTTAGTTCTTGGCGTTTTTCAAAAGCCTTGCTGTTAGGGCAAAATGATCTTTGGAGTCAAAAAGACACTTGGGTGATCCGAACATTAGGATTGGCGCATCTTTTTGTCGTTTCAGGTCTGCATACTGGATTTATGTTTGTAATCGGAAGCTTGGTAAGTAGGGTGGTTTGGCGGCTTCTTCCGGGAAGCATACTCTTATCAGGATTAACCCGCTGGCATTGCAACGCCATAATAATCATTCCGCTATTATTTTCTTATGCCTATTTTACAAACTGGGGCGAACCGGTCGTAAGAGCTTCCATAATGTTGAGCGCGTATTTATTTGCTCGCATGTTATCACTGCATTTTTCTGCCTATAGCATCATAACATTTGCTTTATGGTTGGTGCTTTTAGCGAACCCCAGAGCTATTTTAAGTCCTGGGTTATGGCTTTCATTTAGCCTGGTGTATTTGCTTATTGGCTATTGCCAAACAGCTAAGTTGTCTCGCTTATTTATGGGGCAAATGATGTTAAGCACAGCTTCTATGGTTTTGATTCTTGGCTGGCAAGAAGAAATCTCAAGCGTATCAGTGTTAGTCAATATGTTGCTTATTCCTTTCGCGGCCTTTGTTTGGTTCCCATGGGGGCTATCGGCTTGCTTTGAGGCTTTTTTGATTGGCTCAACCTACTGCTATAAATTGTTGGAAATGCTGCTTTATTACGTGGATGAGCTAATTAACTGGGTGGCTTTTCGTCTGCCACTGTTAGCGTTTGAAACTTTTCCAACCGATTTTCCAAGGATTTTAATGCTGTTCTTGATCGTATTCTGGGTGTATCAGAGCCCATTAAAGCGAGGCATTCTTAGCTTAACCAGCATTTGGTGCTTACTCTTTTCTTCTACACTTCTCTACGATAATAAGCCTGACTACTTGATACAAAATAAAAACAACAGCTTGATCTTGAAAAGTAATGACCAAATATTAATGGTTAATTCTTGGGCTGGTAGCGATGTTGAACGTCTGACATTTGATTCAGATCTACATTTCCATTCAGCTGGTAGTTATATGTTATCGCCAGCGCAAATGTCGGATTTAACGCCCAATAAATTAGTCTCGGCCGATGCGTCATGGGTATTTTTACAAAAAGCGGAAGCCGAAATGACCACCGTAATGCTGGATGCATTAAAGGTTAATTGGCTTATTATTGCGAATGGGGAATTTTTAGAGTTCTACTTTAGAGACAAGCATCTTTCTCTGCGACACTCTTCGTGTCTTTATTCATTTTTTCTCTTAAAATCTGACACTTGCAAGCGTGTAGAAAAGCTAGAGAGTGTGTTAAATTACTTACAAACTTAAATTGGAGAGCGAAGTGTTAGCCTTTATTCAAACTGGTGGTTTTTTCATGTGGCCGTTATTGGCCTGTTCCATTCTTACTTTGGCTATTATTATTGAGCGTTTTTGGACTCTCCGCCAATCGCATGTTGCTCCTAAAGGTCTCTTATCTGATGTTATGTCACGATTACGTGACGACAGAATGACCATTGAATACATTCGTTCAATGCAGGGTCAAGCAGGGCTTGCATCAATATTTGCAGCGGGGTTGCTAAACTCAAAGCATGGGCGAAGCTCGATGAAAGAAAGCATTCAAGAGGCTGCCAGTCATGTTATCCATGAGTTAGAGCGCTTTATGAATACGTTAGGAACTATTGCTGCGATTTCTCCATTGCTTGGTTTGCTTGGAACCGTTGTTGGTATGATTAAAGTGTTCTCTGTGCTAATGGAAAGTGGGGCTGGAAACACCGCGTTATTAGCTGGCGGTATTTCGGAAGCGCTATTAACAACCGCTGCCGGCCTTGGCGTTGCTATCCCTGCTTTGATTTTTCACCGCTTTTTTAGTCGTAAAATTGATGTTCTTGTCGTTACGATGGAGCAACAGTCCACAAAACTGATCGATGCTTTACACACAGATAGAGAGAAGACAGGGGTGGCACAGTGAAGTTTCGTCGTCAAAAAATAGATGACGTTCAAATTAATTTAACGCCCTTGATTGACGTCGTTTTCTTGTTGTTAATATTTTTCATGGTCAGTACAACCTTTAATCAAAGTACAGAATTAACGATAGACCTTCCAACAGCGACATCGAATGCTCCAGCGTCCGACAGAACGAAAAATATTGAATTAGTGATCACGGCGGATGGGCAATATGTCATTAATGGTCAGACGCTCATTAATGAGAAAGTAAGTACCTTAATACAAGGCTTAAAAGAAGTTGGAGAAGGGGATTTAACTCGTCCGCTTATCATTACCGCAGACGCAAAATCGCCTTATGACTTGGTGTTAAGAGTTTACGATGCTGCAGCAAGCTTGGGGATTACCAAGCTGGCGCATACAGCACAGAAAGAGCCTAGTCAGTGAGTTTTGAGTCGCTATTTACTCGATCTTGGTATGGTCGTTGTGGTTGGACCCATATCTTTCGTCCACTTCAGCCCTTAGTTAATAAGGTCGTAGCTGACAAGAGGCGTCGCTTTGTAGAGCACCCGCAATTGTCCTACAAAGCCCCTGTGCCGGTCATAGTGGTCGGTAACATAAGTGTTGGGGGAACCGGGAAGTCGCCAATGGTCGTTGCCCTGTGTAAGCTCTTAACGGAAAACGGATATCGACCAGGCATTGTCTCCCGCGGCCATGGTGCAAAAATTAAAACACCAACTCCAGTTTACCCAACAAGTTTGGCTAAAGAGGTAGGTGACGAGCCTGTAATGCTTGTCCGTCGCGCTAATTGCCCAATGGTGGTTTACCCTAAGCGAGATGAAGCCGTTAAGTATTTGTTGAATACAACAGACGTTAATGTTGTTATTAGTGATGACGGTATGCAGCACTACCAACTTAATCGAGATATCGAAGTTGCCATGTTAGATGCTTCTCGTGGGGTTGGTAATGGCCACTTGCTTCCTGTTGGCCCATTAAGAGAACCTGTTGAACGACTTAATGACGTCGATTTTATTGTTAGTGTATCCAGCAAAACGACAGAGTCTCTCAATCTTTTGGGCCTGCCAATTACACTTGCTCCACTAACACCGACCGAACTGGTATCGCTTGATGGGGCTAAGCGAATGGACTTGCGATCCGCTTTTACGCCAGAGTCAAAGTGGCATATTATGGCAGGTATTGGTAACCCTGAGCGCTTTCTAACAACATTAGAAAATCTCGGGGTGCAAAGACAAAACACAACTCATCAATGGTTTGCTGATCACCATGCTTTTGAAGCCACAGACATTCCATCTAATGGTGCCGTGGTTATGACAGAGAAAGACGCAGTTAAGTGCCAAGCGCTTGAGTTATCAAACGCTGAGGTTTGGTATTTACCGGTGTCTTTAGAATTGCCCTTAACCTTTCAGCACACATTTTTAGAAAAACTTAATCAAATTATTACGGATCAATCCAATGAATAAAACCTTACTTGATATCCTTGTTTGTCCAGTTACCAAAGCCACTTTAACCTTGAGTAAAGATGGTACAGAGTTGATAAGCAAAGTCGGCGGCATGGCGTATCCAGTTAGAGATGGCATCCCTGTTTTATTAGAAACAGAAGCTCGCACATTAACGGCTGATGAACGCTTAGATTCAGATTCTTCAAAATGAGAAGTTACAAAGTATTAACGGTGTGTTTGGGCAATATTTGCCGATCACCTGCAGCGCAAGGTATTTTGGAAGCTGCTGCTAAACAGAATGACGTTTTTTTAGAACTTGATTCTGCAGGAACTGCAGCCTATCACATTGGAAATCCGCCAGACTCTCGTTCCATTGCTGCGCTTCGTCAGATTGGCATTGATATCTCTCACCAGAAAGCACGCCAAGTAACCAAAGAAGATTTTAATGAATTTGATTGGATTTTAGCTATGGATAGAGAAAATCTATCCAATCTTAAAAAAATTCAGCCACAAAACAGCAAAGCATCATTGGTCATGTTTGGTGAATTTAATGATCAAGCTGCTTTTGGCGAAGTCGCTGATCCTTATTATGGTGGTAATGAAGGCTTTGTAGAAATGCGAAAACACCTTACTAAAATTGCTGATGCATTTGTACATCACCTTCATTCCAATAAAGAAGATTAGACTAGGCAATGAAAATTCGATTCAACACGGAAGACGACTTTGCTCAGCGCATTGAAGGTTTCATCCAAGAAAATGTTTCTCTAGCTACTTATAATACCTTTCGCTTTGATTACTCTGCAGAATATTTTGCAATTGCCGAGACGTTGGATTCTTTAAGGGATTTACTCGCTTGGGCGAAGCTTAATCATAAAACGGTCACCATGATTGGCGGCGGCAGTAATTTGCTTATTTCAGACCATGTCTTAGGTCTAGTTATCATTAACAAGCTATCGGGCATTAACGTGCGAGAGCATTCAGGTAACCTTGTTAATTTAACGGTTGCTGCTGGTGAAAACTGGCACCAAGTGGTGCAATTTGCCGTAGAGAACGGGTGGTATGGAATTGAGAATCTTGCCTTAATCCCAGGCACAGCAGGAGCCGCGCCAGTACAAAACATCGGAGCTTATGGCGTTGAGATCAAGGATGTTCTTTCTCGTGTTCAAGTGATCAATAAAGACACCGGTGATGTGTATTGGATTAATGGTCGAGACTGCGGGTTTGCATACCGTGATAGCCACTTTAAAGGTCAATGGAAAGATGTGTTGTTGATCACTTCTATTGAGCTTTCATTAAAAAAACAGGCCGATTTTCAATTAGGCTATGGTGGTTTGTCTGACCGAATGGATGGCATACCCGATCTACAATCTGTTTTTAATACGGTGTGCCGTGTTCGTAATGAAAAGCTGCCCGATCCCGCTGTTCTTGCTAACTCTGGAAGCTTTTTTAAAAATCCAATTATTAGCCAGAAACAACATGCAGAATTGAAGTTGCGTTTTCCTGATCTTGTTTCTTTTCCGTTTGAAGAGGGTTTCAAACTGGCCGCTGGTTGGTTAATTGATCGAGCAGGTTGGAAAGGGGCTCATTTCCAAGGGGTTGGAGTCTATGAAAAGCAGGCCTTGGTTTTAGTTAATTATTCTGAAAATGACGCATCAGCCTTGCTAGAGTTAGAAGATAAAATCAAACAATCGGTCTATGAAAAATATGGCGTGTCTTTAGAGCGTGAACCTGTTCAGCTACCTGTTGTGACGGAGATAGTAGAGTGAAGATCGGAGTAATGGACTCTGGTGCCGGCGGTTTGACGATTCTTAATGCCATACATCAAAAGCATCCTAGTCTTGATCTGGTGTATTTGGCTGACGATGCCTTTGCTCCATATGGCAGTAAAAATATTGATCAGTTGCAGGATAGACTGGTCAAAGTGGGTCGTTTCTTTGAGGATGAAAATGTTTGCGCTATTGTGGTTGCTTGTAATACAGCAACCGTTGCCGCCATTGATACGCTTCGAGCAAGTACTTCGTTACCCGTTATTGGTGTCGAGCCTGCTGTAAAACCCGCTTTTCGACTCAGTAAAAAACGTCGTGTTGCTGTATTGGCGACACCCGTTACAGCAAAGAGTCCAAGGCTAAACCAGCTCATCGACCTTTGGAAAGCGGATAGTCATGTCGACATTATGTCGAGTTCCAGTTTGGCTTTCGATATCGATGCCTGGCCAGAAACAGAAGAAAAGGTGAAGGCGACGATTCATGCATTAAGCGAGGATATGCTCGCTGAAAATATAGATACCTTAGTATTGGCATGCACTCATTACCCTTTAGTAAAAGGTTTATTTGAAAAGGCATTAGGTAGCCAGTGTGAAATAATAGAGCCAAGCGAAGGCGTCACAGCACAAGTGGTTCGCCGCCTATTAGAGTCATACCCAATGGAAGCTCAACGTGCATTGGTCACTAGCTCGTCTAACAAAGGCCGTATTGAGTTGTGTTGCACAAAAGAAACGGAAAGCTTTAAGCGTCTAACGCAATGGATTGAAGACGCTGACGCCATTACCCTAAAAAGGGTTGTTAAGCTCTAAGTATCATTTTCTAAAAAAGCGAGAATGCGATCTTTTTCCCACATGGCGTCTTGATAGCCTAAATCCATAAGTGCTTTGCAATACTGGGGGGTAAACAAAAGATAACTCGCTGCAGAACTGATTTTTTCCGAAGTGGATCCGCCAGCGGCTTTTAAAAGCACTCGAATATTCTTTGGCAAGGTTCCTAGATGTTGATGCGCAATAGCATTCAGCTCTTGAGACGGAGAGATTATCAAGGTTTCAGTAGGCAGGTTTTGGTGTTGCGCTTTTTTCTCTTCGGGAAGGTCTCTAATAAGACTGTTCATAATTTCTAGCTGATTAATGTCGTCTTCTAGATTGTCGATAAACGCACTGTTCAATAACTGCCCTAAGATTTGTGCCATGCTTGGGGCGCTTGAATCAACATCAGTGTCAGGTGCTGACCATTTTTTGGCGCTACGATTACCGCTTACACCGATAATAAAAAGCTTATTCGCGCCTAACTTTAAAGCTGGGTAAATCGCTGATTTCTGCCTAATAGCGCCATCACCATAATAATGATTATCTATCTTGTGAGCTGGAAAGATGGTGGGTATCGCGCTGGAGGCTAGGAGATGATCAACTCCCAGGTTAGCAATGACGCCTTTTCGTCTATTGCCTTGCCAAGGATGAATGTCTGGTGCTCCTTGAAAGAAAGTAGTTGATTCACCCGTACTGTAACTCATAGCGGTAATCGCAAGCGCTCTCAACTGTTTATTATCAATTGCATTCGTAACCCTCGAAAAATCGAGATGATTACGTAGCAACTCTTCTAAGGGCAGATTATCCATAAGCGCAATAGAGCGGTCATGATTATGCATATGGAAATATGACATTAGTGTTTTAGTTAAAGAACTCGCAACCGGCCAACGTCCTACGGTATAAATCTGATCAGGTGTTAAATGTCGCCATACAAAGGCAAGGGTCGAAACAGCTTTGGAAAAATTATCGGCATAGGAAGCAAGCATAGTGGCATTAAGCGCGCCAGCAGATGTGCCGCACAAAATAGAAAAGGGGATAGGTGAGTGCTTAGGCAGGATTCGGCCCATCGCAGATAAAACCCCGACCTGATAGGCCGCACGAGCCCCACCACCGGACAAAATCAATGCATTATTATTGTTCATAAAAGCTCACTTTTTCAATCCTGATTAAGCAACAAATTTACTCCATAATGAATCATTTTCTCCTATTAAAACAACTACTCATTTAAGAAAAAGGATGGCTAATGCCATTAGAAGTATCACGTTAGATATTACCAGAAAACATAATAAAACCAGTTTGTTATTACAATTTGTGGACTGTTCTAACGTTGTGGTTCACAATCTAACTTAACGCTTAATAATCACTTTATAGTAAAAATAATAAAAAGGTAAATTCCATGAATTCTTCCGTTGTCATTAGCGGAGTCGGTCTATGGACTCCAGCAAACAGTATCAGCAATGAAGAGCTCGTAGAGAGCTACAACGCTTGGGCTGAGAATTATAATGCTAAAAACTCAGCGTCCATTGAAAAAGGGGAAATGGAAGCGAAACCTCTTTCAAGCGCTGCTTTTATCGAAAAGGCTTCTGGCATTAAAAGTCGTTATATTTATTCAAAAGAGGGTGCGTTAGATATTAATCGTATGCGGCCCACGCTAGAAGCTAGAACTGACGATCAAATATCCCACCAAGCAGAAATGGCGATTGCTGCGGCCAATAAAGCCTTAAAAGCAGCCAACAAAAAAGCCAGTGATATTGATATGGTGATCGTTTCTTGTGCTTATACTCAGCGATCTTATCCTGCTATTGCTATTGAAGTGCAAGGGGCGTTGGGTATAGAAGGTTTTGGTTTTGACATGCTTGTCGCGTGCTCGGCTGCAACGTTTGGTTTGCAGCGGGCTGTTGATGCCGTAAAAGCAGGATCGTCAAAAGGGGTTCTGGTGATCAATCCAGAATTAACTTCTCCCCAAGTAAATTACATGGATCGGGATTCTCACTTTATCTTTGGTGATGTTGCCACTGCCATTGTTGTTGAAAGTAGCGATTCCTGTCAGTCAGCCCATTCCTTCGATGTGCTAAGCACCAAGTGCATTACATCATACTCAAACAATATTCGTTCTAACTTTGGCTATACGTCTCGGGTCACAGATGAAGACCCTTATTCTGCCGACATGCTATTCCATCAAAATGGTCGCAAAGTTTTTAAAGAAGTCTGTCCCATGGCCGCAGATCACATTGAGAACCATTTGAAAAGCCAAGGCATTCAGGTGTCAGAGTTAAAACGTTGGTGGTTACATCAAGCCAATATCAACATGAATCTGTTAATCAGCAAACGCTTGTTAGGGCGTGATGCAACACTTGAAGAGGCGCCGGTGGTGCTTGATGAGTATGCCAATACAGCTTCTGCTGGCTCTATTATTGCTTTCGCCAAATACCATGAAGATTTGACTGTTGGCGATATTGGTGTGATTTGTTCTTTTGGTGCTGGTTATTCAATAGGCAGTTTGATACTTCGTAAACGTTAATTGCTTATTCTTTTATCTTGCTTGAATAACTTGCTCAGTTAAGTCATTGAAACAGACCTGATTATAAGGGAGACTAATCATATTAGTTTCAATGACTTAATAGGGCATTTTAAATATGGCAATTCATCCTCAAGCAGGGCAGCTTGCTTCTCACGATATCCTTGTAAACATTCCAGAGCTGATGTCAGCTTATTACACAAAAAAGCCACGCGTAATCACTCATCCAGATGAGCGTGTAAGCTTTGGCACATCAGGTCATCGTGGTAGTGCTTTATTAACCAGTTTTAACGAAAGTCATATCCTAGCCATTGCTCAGGCAATTGCGGAATATCGCTTGTCCAAAAACATTACTGGTCCATTGTATTTAGGTAAGGATACACACGCCTTATCGGAAGCCGCTTTTCAAACAACAGTGAGCGTGCTCACGGCCAATGGGGTTCGTGTACGAACTCAATTAAACGGTGGCTACACGCCAACACCCGTTATTTCTCACGCTGTGCTAACCCACAACAAAACAGAAGTTGATGTTAGCGATGGTATTGTTATTACACCCTCCCACAATCCACCAGAAGATGGTGGTATTAAATATAACTCCAGTAAAGGCGGCCCGGCAGACAAAGACATTACTGATTGGGTTGCGAAAAGAGCAAACTCATTACTAGAAGCCAATCTTGAAGGCGTAAAATGCTTATCGCCAGATGAAGTCGAATTAAGTGGATTGATTGAACCTTTTGATTTCATAAGTCACTACGTTAATGACTTAGAAAATGTGATTGATATGAAAGCCATCGCAGAAAAGAAAATTCGAATTGGTGTTGATCCAATGGGCGGCTCAGGCATTCATTATTGGGAACCTATTGCGAAAAAATATGGCTTGGATATTACTGTGGTAAATAATGAAGTGGATCCTACATTTCGCTTTGTTCCACGTGATAAAGATGGTCGTATCCGTATGGACTGCTCTTCGCCTTATTCAATGCAGGGTTTGTTAAAGCTCAAAGACGATTTTGATATCGCCGTTGGCAATGATCCAGATTATGACCGTCATGGCATTGTGTGTGCTGATTTTGGCCTGATGAATCCTAATGCCTACCTAGCCGTGGCAATTGAATACTTGTCTCAGCATAGAACGCAGTGGCCACAAGATATTCAATTTGGCAAAACCCTTGTCTCTAGTGGCATGATCGATCGCGTTGTCGCAGGTCTTGGACGTAAACTTTGCGAAGTGCCTGTTGGCTTTAAATGGTATGTTGAAGGCTTGTATGAAGGCTCTATGGCATTTGGTGGAGAAGAAAGCGCTGGCGCCTCTTTTCTGCGTAAAGACGCAAGTGTTTGGTCAACGGATAAAGACGGCTTCATAATGGCACTGCTTGCTGCTGAGATTCTAGCGGTAACAGGCAAAGACCCTCAGACACTTTCTGAAGCGCAAGTAGAAAAGTATGGTAAGCCTTATTACAAGCGTATTGACGTTGTCGCAACATCCGCACAAAAAGCCTTGTTAGGGGCTTTAGATAGCAAAGATATTACACAAACAGAGTTAGCTGGTGAAAAAATTCTTTCAGTGCTAACTAAAGCGCCAGGCAATAATGCTGCCATTGGTGGATTAAAAGTTTCCACAGAAAACGGTTGGTTCGCAGCGCGACCATCGGGTACAGAAAACGTTTATAAAATCTATTTAGAGAGCTTTGTTTCAGAAGAGCATCTTGCTGAGCTTGAAAGCGAGGCGAAAGCCTTGGTAGATAGTGTGCTTGATAACTAAAGAAACACTTTGAATAGGTTAAAACCAATGAAAACGCTGCCTTTCTTGTTAAAAAAGAGAGGCAGCGTTTTTTTTGAAGTGAATTAAATCTCCGACAATCTAGACAGCCATTTTCCTAATTGGAAACCCATTTTATCGCTGAGCTTTTGTGCGGCGGCTTTCAGTTCTTTGGCGTTATTATGGTTCACTCTTTTGCCAGCGATAATCACCCAATTACCACTTCCTGTATCCAAGGCTCTGACATCGTTAAAGTGTTGTTTAATGACAGCAGTCAGGTCATGGTTATTCTTTTGATCAATCCAGCAATTCAGGGCTAACCATCCATCCTCTTTGATGTTTTTGGCGCAGTTCTCAATGAAGCTTGTCTGAAGAACGTCACGATCCATTCCTTGCGTGTTATAAAGATCCGTCATCAATAAATCGACCTTTTTAGGCAATCCTTCAGCCATGTAGCCAATGGCGTTGGCAACCTCTAAGTTGATTCGCTTGCCTTTTGGCAGTTTAAAATACATTTCAGCCGCGTCCATCACTTCTTGACGTAATTCGACAGCAGTTAAATGAATAGCGGGAACCGTATGGTGAAGCGCATTAAGTAAAGTGCCACCGCCAAGCCCTAAAATGCACACTCGTTTTGGCTCGCAAAACAATAGAGGTAGCATCATGGCTTGAGTGTATTCGTGTTGTAAAACATGTGGCGTTGAAAGACGAATACGACTTTGCTCATCACCTTCTGCAAAAGACAGAATGCGGTATTGGCCGTCATCAAAAACCCGAATAGGGCCAAGTTCGTCGGCACTGTCATGTATTAACATAGTGTTCCTTTAAATATAAATAGTTAAGGCTCGTATTTCAGAGCCTTAATGATGGTGATGCAGTGATTGCTTAATCGGTTCGCGCTTCTCTTAGATGTTTCAAGATGGCTTGCACTGGATGAGGAATGGCAACGTCATCAAACCGTTTTGCTTGGCTACGGCAAGAGTAGCCTGTAGCTACTAGTTTTCCGGCTAACTCTGGATCCGTCACTTTTTCTTTCCAAGACAAATCATAAATGGTTTTGGACGTTTCTTTATTCGCGGTTTCGTGACCATAGGTTCCCGCCATGCCACAGCAACCGACGTTTTCGACTTTCAGTTCTAGACCTAAAATACTGTAGACCTTTTGCCAGTCTTGAATAGACGCCGCCGCATTGGTTTTTTCTGTGCAGTGGGTCATTAGGTGGTAAGTCGAATTATCACACATTAAAGGTTGTTTAATCAGGTGAGCACTTTTCTTCGTCAACCATTCTTGCAGCAACTGGATGTTAGGTATTTGTCTAGTATCGCCAAAGGCTTTGGTATATTCCGAACGATAAGTCAGCGTCATCGAAGGATCAATGCCGATAAATGGCAAGCCATAGAATGCCAAGCTTTGCAGCATGTCTAAGTTCTTACGCGCCGTGCGATTAAAGGCTTTCATGAAGCCGTGTACATGCAAGGGTTTTCCGTTAGGCATGTAGGGCGCTAGGTAGGCTTGGAAGCCAAGACGGCTTAGGGTTTCCATCGTGTCTAATACCAGCTCCGTTTCAAAGTAGCTGGTAAACGCATCTTGAACCACAATAACAGCACGGGTTCTGTCTTTTGGGCTTAGGGATTCGATTGCTAATGGTGTTGCCAAACGAATACCACGACGGGACATTTCTTTCTTTAGGTTGAGCGCGCTCAATTTTGGATTGTCAGCCAAGCCTAGGTATTTGCTACAGAAGTGATTAACCCAACGACGTCGAATGAGCCAATTGTATGGCTGAGGAAATACTGCCAACGTTGGCATGATGAATTCTAACGACCCAATCAGGTAATCTTTGGCAGGTCGTAAATAACGGCTGTAATACAGCTCCAAAAATTTCGCTCTGAATTCTGGTACATCAACTTTAATTGGGCACTGTCCGACACAAGATTTACACGCCAAGCAGCCCATCATAGATTCATGCACTTCATTGGAAAAGTCGTAGTCGCCGCGACGTTTTGCTAGTGTGTTTTTAAGCTTTGGAAAAAAGCTAAAAAGAAAATTACTGTTTTTTGCGTCTTTGCTTGCTTTAACCGTGTCCACGCCTTGTTGACTCATTCCACGTAGCCATTCACGCATTAAAGAGGCGCGTCCTTTTGGCGAATGACGACGATCTCGCGTACCTTTCCAGGAAGGGCACATGGCATCATTTGGGTCAAAGTTGTAGCAGGCACCGTTGCCATTACAGTACATACCTTCCTGAAATTGGTCACGATTATGCAATGGAATTTGACGGTCAAATTGACCTCGTAATGGAACGGCATCTATTTTTAATAAATCTACGCCGAGTTCAAATGGCGTTGCGATTTTACCGGGATTTAACTGGTTTCTTGGATCAAAAGCGCCTTTTATTTGCTGGATACTCGGATAAAGTTCGCCAAAAAAAGCAGGAGAATATTCAGAGCGAACGCCTTTGCCATGCTCACCCCACAACAAACCATTGTATTTCTGGGTAAGTGCAACGACCTTATCTGTGATCTCTCGGATCATGGGTTCTTGGGCTTCGTCTTTGAGGTCAAGTGCAGAGCGAACATGAAGAACACCCGCATCAACATGACCGAACATGCCATACTGAACATTATAGCTATCAAGAACGGCACGAAACTCCATTATAAAATCAGCAAGATTCTCAGGCGGTACGGCTGTGTCTTCAACGAATGGAATAGGGCGACTTTCCCCCTTTGCGTTTCCTAATAACCCAACGGATTTTTTACGCATTGCCCAGAGCTTGTTAACGTTATCGTGTCCCATGGCGATGGTGTAACCCAACGCACTGCTTCCGCCTTGTTCCGCTAAAGCATCTAATTTGTCGGTCAGTATTTTGATTTTATCGGCAACGTCTTGTTCGTCATTTCCAGTGTATTCGACAAGGTTAATCCCTTGGATGTCTTCTACTGCTTTTTCTGGAAAAAACTCAGCTACAGAGTTCCAAATAATATCGCCTTTCGCGAGTCCGAGAACTTTCGAATCAACGGTTTCGATGGAGGTTGGCTTGGCGGCCAGTAGCTCACGAGCATGACGCAGGGATCCTTCGAAGCTGTCATAACGAATATTGACTAAAGCGGCATAAGTTGGAATCGGTAAAAGGTTAACTTTCGCTTCAACAATAAAGCCTAGCGTGCCTTCTGAGCCACAAAGCACCGAGTTCATATTGAATTGTCCGTCTTCGGTGCGAATATGAGCCAAGTCGTAGCCCGTTAGACAGCGGTTAAGTGCAGGGAAGGTGTCTTTGATTTCTTGAGCTTTACTTTTTTGAATACGATCGACAACACGGTGTGCATGAGCGGAATAGTCACTGCCGCTTTGTATATCGTCCAGTGTTTTATCATCAATGGGTGCAGAATCTAATAGATGGCCATCTAACAGCACGGTTCTTAGTTCAAGAACGTGATCGCGTGTTTTTCCATACATAACCGAACCTTGTCCGCTGGCGTCGGTATTAATCATGCCGCCAATAGTCGCTCGGTTGCTGGTCGATAACTCTGGCGCGAAGAATAAGCCGTGAGGTTTAATCGCTTTATTAAGCTGATCTTTTACTACGCCGGCTTCGACACGAGCCCAACCTTCCTCAGCGTTAATTTCCAGTATTCGATTCATGTGCTTGGATAAATCGATCACCAAACCATCGGTTAACGACTGGCCGTTAGTGCCCGTGCCGCCACCACGAGGACTTAACACCACATCGTTGAACTCTTCTTGATTAGAAAGTTGAGCCAACAGTTGAATATCTTGTACGTTCTTAGGAAAGATAACCCCTTGAGGTAAGACCTGATAAATAGAGTTGTCAGTTGAAAGAACCACACGGTTGGCGTAATCAGGATTGGTATCTCCTGAGAATCCTGAAGCTTTCAGGCGCTCAATGAAAGAAAGGTATTTGGCCTGAATGGGCGAGACTTCAGAAAGCTTTGGAATCATGTTTCATCTCCACAATTGGTGAGTGCGAGGATTTTAACAAACAAATGTCAACGAGAGTGGTTTTTCTCATTTTAAAAAGTGTGTGATCGCGAATGAAAAACACATGTTATGATGAAAACATGTATTTTTTGTAACTGAGTATATTTGTGTCTTGTATCCAACCAATCGCCTTTGGGCCAGATTTCCTTCTATCAAATGAATTTAAGGATTCTAAGATTAAATACGAGTTAGATATCTACCGCGGCGATCTTGAACATCCGAATGCACCGGGAAATAAGTGGCATAAGCTTCAGCATCATATTGAGGCTGCCAAAAAACAAAACGCATCCGTTATTGCGACATTTGGTGGGCCGTTTTCAAATCATCTTCATGCCTTTGGTGCTACGCTCAAGGATTTGCCGTTTAGAGCGGTGGCTGTCGTACGGGGCGAACTTCAGCCTAATTTAATAGGACACGCATAATTTAAGAAGCCAGTAAAACCAAGGGTTTAACGTGGGTGTCTCGTAAAGCGGTACTTCTAAAGAAGATGCTGCAAGGTTAGGTTATAAAAACCGTATTCCACTACAAAAAACAGGGTTTGATACACATGGTTAACCCGCATACAGTGATGGTAAAAAGTATATATCACCAGGCGTAGATGGACATAATGGGACTGATAATTGGAAGTCTTTCGATAGGAAAGGAAATAGAACTGGCACTTGGAATAATGATTTAACTGTTAGAATTAAGGACTAATATGCGCACTTTTTCTTTAGAACTAAATAATGAGGTTGTGGTATCACATGGAGAGGAAGTTTTATTTGGAGAAATTAATATTCATTCTTTTTCTGAAAAAATTCGCTCTCCTATTTCCTATTGGAATAGAAAGAGGTATTTATCTCAATGGAGGTTTGGGCTTAATGAAATAATTTCTGGAAATAAAAAGTCAGCAATAGTTACTTCAATGTATGATCCAATTAATGCAAATTTCATTGTTATATGGCCATTATATCTGATAGAGGAAGATGTATTTATACAAAATCGTATTTTATTTATGGAGGATTTAAAAGAACCATTTAATGAAAGTAAAATGTCAGCTTATATTGATGATAGAGAAACAGTTAATGAGGATGGTGAGGCTATTTCTGAGTGGAAGGTAAGTATTTCTGATATACATAAAGTATTGAATAGCCTAAATTCAGATAAAATTTAATAGAAATTAAAAGATTGTCCTGTCCACACTATCCATATGCTATCTAATAAAGCACTGGCTTAAAGAATACACCTGAAGGCTTTACGCGGCATCACCATCTGGAATCTGGATTGATGCAACTTATTCCTAGTGTAGCAATTTAAAAGGACACGCATGTTAATAAGCTAGTGAAATCAAGGGGTTTAACGTGGGTGTCTCGTAAAGCGGCTATAACAACATCACCAACATTGATATAAGAGTTGCTAAACCATGAGTAGTAAATATGTAATAGGTTTACGGCATAGGCCAAACCCTAATGATGATATTAGTATTAGGCACAAGCGATTTATAAGTAGACAATCAGAAGTTTCTAAAATATGGGCAATACCTGATGCGGGAGTTATTGATCTTCCTGAAATTACAGGAGAATTAGTATCTGTGGTAGATTTAAATTATCTCACAGAAGAGAGACTAGATGGGCAAATAGTATACTCTCATAGAGATGAAAAATATTTAACAGATAATGCCCAGTATGATGATCATGTCTCTATTGAGTTTGATCCTGACAAAATTAATTACTCTGATCTTGTTTTAAATGTTTTCCCAATATTTGTTACTGCATTTGAGAGTTATCGTGCGACTATTTATGAGAGAAAATAGCAAGGTCGGATTTTAGGGAAATTATTAAAATATGTAGCAACAGCGGAAAGGATGTTAATGGTAGAGATGGTGTCTATAGAATAAACGCTATTAACTATTTTGATCGAGAGCTTTGTTGGCGTGCTTTTAATTTGTCGCCAGAAAAAATTATCGACCGCTTGGAAGGTAAGGTGGAATCTGTTTCTTCACTAAATGATGGCGTGTTACTAATTTATAGCTCTAAGTTTTTAGATCATGATGATCTTGAAAAAATAGACTCAGAAATTAGGCCATTATTGATATGAGTCTATTTAATAAGGCATCCAAACGATAGCTAATTTAACAGGACTCGCATGTTAGCAATTTAACAGGACACGCATGTTAATAAGCTTGTGAAATCAAGGGGTTTAACGTGGGTGTCTCGTAAAGTGCAATAAATAGCACAGGGGGCAGTGAGATCGTTGTGCAAGGACCAACGATAGCAATTTAACAGGACACGCATGTTAATAAGCTAGTGAAATCAAGGGGTTTAACGTGGGTGTCTCGTAAAGCGCCCGAATAATCAATGTGCAACTGGCTGCGGCACAGAAATCGATTCATCAAATTCTGCTGGCCACCATAAAAAGCGTCATGCGGATGGTGGTCCTACAAGCTCAGAGAATCATGCTGAAGTATGTAAAGAGTGTCATAAAGAATTGCATTCAAAGTGAGGTTTTATAAATGACTAATACAGTACCGGTCTTAAAAGATGAAGATAATCAAACTCCAGTTCCCACTGTTTGGAGAAACACTTTTAGATTAATTGCTGAAGCTTTAAAGGAAGGAGATTTTAAGCTCAACCTGAGAGTGAGCGATGCACGATCTATTTCTGCAAAAGATGCGGCGATAATTACTGCCAATATACGCGACTATGGCGATCAATTAATTGATCTACCTGATGATACATGGAGTACATCTGTTTGCCAATGGATGCTGGATTATTGGGAAGTCTATATAGATTTATTTACAGCTAATGAAGGTGCAAGCGACTTAGTGTTAGCAGTACGCGTTTATGAGGATGGTACATCTTATATTTATGAAGTGCAGTCGGTACATGTTCCATAATTTTCAAATTAGCCCCGCAATGCGGGGCTAATTATTTACACGGAATTTAATAGGACACGCATGTTAAGAAGTCAGTTATACCAAGGTATTGAATAAAGAATTAACAGGACATGTATTAACAGGATATGCATCTCAAGAACCTAGTATTTACAAGGCCTCTAGCTTTTTCTTGACCATATTTCAATGTACAGTATATTTTCTCAAGGAAGAGAGGTTGGATATGCCGAGGTCTAGGAAAGAACAAGTCAGTTTAGAAGATACTCCTTATTATCATTGTGTGGCTCGTTGTGTTCGACGGGCTTTTTTATGCGGTGATGATCCTGCCACAGGAAACAGCTATGAGCATCGCCGTGGCTGGATAGAGAAGAGGTTACTTTTTTTAGCGTCTGTCTTTTCTATCGATATATGTGCTTGTGCTGTGATGAGCAATCATCTTCATGTTGTTTTGCATGTGGATGCAGAGAAATCAAAATCATGGTCAACACTAGAGAATTTAACAGGACACGCATGTTAAGAAGCCCGTAAAATCAAGGTTTTTAACGTGGGTGTCTCGTAAAAATCGATAAACTCACTAGAGTTGGTGGCTAGGTTTTCACCTTCCAGACCTGAAATGGCTTAACATGCGGGCGAATAAAATAGATCCGGTATCACCCTCCATTCAGAGGAACACTAGCTTATTATCCACCCCCAATTATTGGTTGAATGACAGCGGAAAACTAGCCAAACCATTAAAGCTTATGCTTAAGGTAATGAAATCTTAACTCCCTAATATGTTAGTATAAGCAGAATTTAACATTCTAAAGGCCCGCTTCGTGTCATTGATTTATTCGCTTGTTCTGCCTTGTTCAAACGCTATTGAAGACTATAAGCTCGATATCTACCGCGGCGATCTTGAACACCCGAATGCACCGGGAAATAAATGGCATAAACTGCAACATCACCTAAAAGCCGCAGAACAACAAAACGCTTCTGTCATCGCTACGTTTGGTGGGCCGTTTTCAAATCACCTTCATGCCTTTGGTGCTACGCTCAAGGATTTGCCGTTTAGAGCGGTGGCTGTCGTACGGGGCGAACTTCAGCCTAAACTCACTCCCACATTAAAAGATATGGTGAGCGATGGTGTTGAGTTGTGGCCTTCGACAAGAGCCGATTATCGACTTGGTATGGACGCTCAAATAGTTGATGAGATAAACCGTTATTATGGAAATGTTTACTGGATTCCAGAAGGTGGCGGCGGGAAGCTTGGTGCTATGGGTTGCCGAGATTGGGCGACTGATATTAACGCAATCGATGGTAAATATGATGCATGGGTTGTGTCTTCAGGTACTGGCACAACTGCTGCAGGTATGTTAGCAAGTCACCAAACACCAGACTTACATGTGTTTAGTGCGCTTAAGGGTGAGCCCGCTCAGCGGGATTTGATTTTAGAGTTAGCCAGTCAGCTAGCTGATGCGTCAATCTCAAAAGAGTGCTTAGATTCAAAATTGTTCTTCCATTTCGATTGCCACGAAGGTGGTTACGCCAAACAAAGCCCAGCATTAATTGGCTTTATGAGAGAATTCGCGAAAGCCAATCCCAACCATCCACTTGACCCGGTTTATACAAGTAAAAGCATGTATGCCACCTTGAAAGCGATAAAAGAGGGCGTGTGGCCATATCGTCGTACATTATTTATCCATACAGGCGGTTTACAAGGCTGGCGAGGATATTCAAAAGATACTAATCCCTACTGGTGTTCTTAACGAGATGGCGATAGTCATCGTCTTCATGTTAAAGTTGCGCAACTTATGTAAGACCCACATAAAAATAAAAACCGTTATACACACCTTAGTGGGTTGATTTGTTGACATCGATAGACGGGAAGAGAATGACACATGAGTCTTTTTAGACGTGTTGGTATTATTGCTCGATTAGATAAACCTCAGATTCTTGATACGGTTAAGAAGCTGATGGAATATCTCCAAGAAAAAAACATCGCACCGGTACTTGAAGACCAGTTGGCAACTATGATGCCGGGCGTTAAAGTCGCATCCTCTGCGCTAAAAGAATTGGGAGATCATTGTGACATGGTCATGGTCGTTGGAGGTGATGGTAGTTTCCTCGGCGCAGCAAGAGCAATTTGTAATTACGACATTCCAGTTTTAGGTATCAACCGTGGCACCTTAGGGTTCCTTACCGATATTTCTCCTCATAACCTTCAAGAAGAGTTAGATCCTATTTTTCGTGGTGAATACCACGAAGAAAAACGCTTTATGATCGAGGCCAAAATTAAGCGTCAAAATCGCCCTAGTGGTGAGGGCATAGCACTGAATGATCTAGTGCTTCACCCAGGTAAATCTGCGCGAATGATTCGCTTTGATTTATTTATTGATGATCAATTTGTGATGAACCAAAAGTCTGACGGTTTGATCGTGGCAACGCCAACGGGGTCGACGGCATACGCGTTATCGGCTGGTGGACCTATCATGCTACCAAAATTGGATGCCTTGGTACTGGTTCCTATGCACCCTCATACCTTAAGTAATCGCCCCATTGTGATTGATGCGAATGCAAAAATCCGTATTGTGGTGTGTGAATCCAATCTTACCTACCCAAGCGTGAGCTGTGATGGTCAGTTAAACATTACGGCAGCACCTGGTGATGAAATACATATCACCAAAAAAACGGGGGGGATTCGCCTAATACACCCTAAAAACCATGACTTTTACAATGTGTGTCGTGATAAATTAGGTTGGCAATCCAGTTATCGCCCTTAAAGGGTCGAATAACAGGTTAGTGTTCTTATCATTTTATAAACATATCCTTTAGGGGTTCCATGTATTTTGTTTATCAGTTTCAACAAACAGAAGACCCTAAAGGGTTAAGTGAAGCATTATGGCGACATAAGGTGGCACATCAGATTGTTTCTCAACAAGGACATGATGAGCTATGGATACTAGATCCAAACCAACTTCCAACGGTTGAGCAACTTCTAACCATATGGAAAGATAATCCCTCTTTGTTAGAACAAACCCAACCTAAAGACGTCAAAGCGACATCTCCGGGTGGCATTGTTTCTCAGCTTAAAAAGTCGCCTGTCACAACCATTCTTTTGTTACTCACTCTTCTAGTGGCCGTCCTTACTCAGCTAGGTGCAAACCTCAAGACAGTTGGTTACTTTTCCATAAGTCCGTTTGATATTAGAAATGGTCATATTTATTTTTATGACTTAGCTGAAGTCGTTGCTAAAGGAGAATATTGGCGTTTCTTTACTCCTGCATTACTGCATTTTAGTGTGCTTCATATTGTCTTTAATACCCTGTGGGTATGGGAAATCGGCGGGAAATTAGAGCGTATTTTAGGTTCCATCGTTTGGAGTGTTGGGGTTGCCATCATTGCGGTTTTAAGCAATGTTCTGCAATATCAACTAAGCGGCTATCCATTATTTGGGGGCTTGTCTGGTGTTGTTTACGGCTTGATTGGTTTTGCTTGGCTCGTACCACTATTAAACAAGCGCTGGCCTAATATTATCAGCAAGCACTTAATGTTGTTTTTTACAGTTTGGCTCGCAGTAGGCTATACGCCTTTGCCTGAAATGATAGGACTTGGCAGCATTGCAAACACAGCCCATACCATTGGTTTGCTATCGGGCTTGGTGCTGGCTGTGATCTATTGGTTGGCGACAAAACACCGCCAACATCCGTCAAATCAATTTTAATTTTACCTTTTAATTATAGACTTAGCCTGCTGTAGCGCAGGGAGATACAAAAATGAATTTTAAAGAAATGATCGACAATATGTCGCCTGAAGTTTATGTCAAATTGAAGCAAGCTGTAGAGCTTGGTAAATGGCCCAATGGCGTGAGATTGACCCCAGAGCAAACAGAGTTATGTCTTCAAGCTGTCATTACTTATGACTACAGCAATAAAGAAGAAAAAGACCGCGTGGGATACATTGATACCACAGGGCATAAAAATGTCGGCAAAAAAGATCCAGCAAAAGAACAAGACACGATCAAATGGGTAGGTGATGGCCCTGAGGGGCAAGCTTAATGCTGCAAGGCAACCTCAAAAAAATGTCCACTGAAGTCCGCGATGGTCAGGTTTATTATCATCTTGATTTGGGTAATGAACGCGTTTTAATCAACGACCTCTTGGGTAAGAAAGTCTCTTTGCATATTGATGGCATCATTCATTGTGTTCATTGCAGTAAAGTGACTAAAAAATCATTCAGCCAAGGTTTTTGCTACAACTGTTTCCGAAAGTTGGCTGCTTGCGATACCTGCATCATGAGTCCAGAAAAATGTCATTTCCATTTGGGAACGTGTCGAGAACCTGAATGGGCTGAGCAATATTGCATGCAAAGTCATTATGTTTATTTGGCGAATTCATCGGCACTGAAAGTTGGCATCACCCGTGGCGATCAACTTCCTACCCGCTGGATCGATCAAGGTGCGACACAGGCAAGAGCCTTGTTTCGAGTACAAAACCGCAGAATGTCGGGGTTAGTCGAAACCTTGTTTAAAACCGAAGTGGCAGATAAAACCAACTGGCGAAATATGCTCAAAGGGTCGTCTACCGAACTTGATCTTGAGCAAGAGCAAGAGCGATTAATTGATCGCCTTTACGAAGGCTTAGACTCACTACAGAGTGAATTCGGCTTGCAATCTATAACCGATCTTTCTGATGAAAATGAAACCCATGAGTTTCACTATCCAGTTTTAGAATATCCAACCAAGATCACCAGCCTTAATGCGGAAAAAACGCCACTCATTGAAGGGACTTTAATGGGAATAAAAGGGCAATATTGGATGCTAGATACAGGCGTCATAAATATCCGTAAATACACTGGTTATCAAGCGACATTGACATTTTAGGAGATTAGAACAAATGAAAGAGAGTCAGCCTTCAGTAATTTATTTAAAAGACTATAAAGTTCCTCCTTTTCTTATTGATAAAACAGAGCTCACCTTTGATCTAGACGAAGCCACTACCATCGTGACTTCTCGCCTACATATGCGCCGGAATCCAGCGTTTGGCAAATCAACAGCGCCTTTGGTTCTTGATGGCGGTGAAGATGTTAAATTAATCGGTGTTGCTATGGATGACTACGCATTGCCGCCAGAAGAATACCGTATCAGTGAAGATAAACTGATCATTACTGCCACCGCTGATGAATTTATTCTGACTTGTGAAACTCTAATTGAGCCACAAAATAACACACGCCTAGAAGGCTTATATCGTTCGTCTTCTATGTTCTGTACCCAGTGTGAAGCCGAAGGTTTTCGCCATATTACTTATTACCTAGATCGTCCTGATGTAATGTCCGTGTTTACCACAACCATTATTGCTGACGAAGCACGCTACCCAGTTATGTTGTCTAACGGCAACGAAGTAGAGCGCGGTAAAACGGATGAGGGCAAAACGGTCGTTGTGTGGCACGATCCATTTCCAAAGCCTGCGTATCTTTTTGCCTTGGTAGCGGGTGATCTTGCAGTTAAAAATGATGTCTTTACGACACAAAGCAAGCGCGATATAAAACTGCAAATTTTCACTGAGTCCCATAATATCGACAAAGTCGATTATGCGATGGAAGCGCTAAAACGTTCCATGCGTTGGGACGAAGAAACTTACGGTCGCGAATACGATCTGGACATTTTCATGATCGTTGCCGTGGATGACTTCAATATGGGCGCAATGGAAAACAAAGGATTGAATATTTTCAATTCATCATGTTTGCTAGCTAGCCCAGAAACCACCACAGATGATACGTATTTGCGTGTTGAAGCTATTGTCGCTCACGAATATTTTCATAACTGGTCAGGTAATCGCGTCACTTGCCGTGACTGGTTCCAATTAAGTCTAAAGGAAGGTTTTACGGTCTTTCGTGATCAAACCTTCTCTGCCGATATGCATTCAGACACAGTAAAACGTGTTGAAGACGTTTCTTTTCTAAAAACAGCGCAGTTTGCTGAAGATGCTGGTCCTATGGCGCATCCGGTACGCCCAGCATCTTTTATCGAAATTTCAAACTTTTACACCCTGACTGTTTACGAAAAGGGCGCTGAAATTGTACGTATGATTCACACCTTGTTAGGTGCTGAAAAATTCCGAGCCGGTTCCGATTTGTATTTTGATCGTCACGATGGTCAAGCGGTAACTTGTGATGATTTTGTTGCAGCGATGCAAGATGCCTCTGGCGTTGATCTTACGCAATTTAAGCGCTGGTACTCTCAAGCGGGAACACCGATTGTCACAGTGACAGATCGTTTTGACGAAGCAACAGGTACATATCGTTTAACCATGAAACAAGATACACCTGCCACCCCAGGTCAACCAACAAAATTACCTCTGCATATTCCAGTGCGTGTTGGCTTGCTTGACCAACAAGGCACGGTTATATCTGCTGAAGTAAACGGTGTGACAGCAGAAGATCATGTATTGCACCTCAATGCCAGTGAGCAAGAATTTGAGTTTAGCGGTTTGACTTCTAAGCCTGTACCGTCTTTGTTACGAGGCTTTTCGGCACCCGTTAAATTACGTTATGACTATTCTTCGAAAGACCTATTGTTATTGCTGTCTTCCGATTCGGATGGGTTTAATCGTTGGAGCGCTGCTCAGCAACTCGCTGTTAATGAGTTAACCACTCTTATTAATCAGGCAATAGAAGGGCAAATCTTATCTATTGACTCGCAATTAGTGCATGGCTTTAAAGCATTGCTAAATGATGAAACGCTCGACCCAGCAATGGTTGCTTTAATTCTTGCCTTGCCGAGTCAAGCTTATTTGTCTGAACTAGCAAATCCAATATACCCAGCGGCCATTAAACAGGCCCGCGAGTACTTAAAAGGGCAATTGGCTAATGCGCTGGAGACTGACTTTGAGCGAGTCTATCGTCAACATAAAATTCAAGGTGAATACCAACCCGCCGCTGAAGACATCGCTCATCGTTCATTGAAAAACATCGCCTTATCTTACTGGGTGGAATCGGGCAGTGAGCTCGCTCAACAAGAGCTTGTTGCACAGTTCAAAACAGCCAACAATATGACAGATCAGTTTGCTGCACTTTCTATTGTGGTTAATACCCAGCAAAAACAAGCCGTTGAACTATTGGAAGCCTTCTACGAACAGTGGAAAGCGGAACCATTGGTGGTCAATAAATGGCTTATGTTAAGTGCAAGCCAAGAACAAGAAACCGCTTTGGAAACGGTAAAAGGCTTAATGGAACATCCTGCCTTTGACCTAAAGAACCCAAATAAGGTTCGCTCTGTTCTCGGTGGTTTTGGACAAAGTATTAGCGGTTTCCATAAGATGGATGGCAGCGGCTATCATTTCTTGGCAGATCAGATAATTTTGTTAAATAAGCGTAACCCACAAATTGCTTCTCGCCTTTGTACACCATTAACTCGTTGGAAAAAAATGCAACCTGAGTTAAGTATAAAAATGAAAGCAGAGCTTGAGCGTATATTGGCAGAAGACTTATCTAAAGATGTTTATGAAGTGATTTCAAAAAGTCTTGCCTAGCAAGTTTTAGATTATTCTTTCGTCGATATTCAAAGCCCCCAATGTTTTTCATTGGGGGCTTTTTTGTGTATGGCTTATAATAATTTGAGTTCTATCTTTACTGGTTCTTTGCATTCTATACTTAAATCTGGCATAAGAGAGGATAACTTATTGTCGACCTTGAGTTTATTAAGGAGCGAAACATGAAAAGCAATAAAACACAGTTTATTCCTATTGCTTTAGGATTATTATTGTCAGCCTGTAGTACAACGTCCAGCCAGCAAACGTCATCATCTATCGACAATGACGTGGTTGAACCCACAACCGCTACAGCAGTCAAATCAGCAAGCAATGACTCCAACGCTGAACTTATTCAAAACCTTCAGACTCAACTAGACAACAACAAAGCGCAGCTTTCGTTGCTTAATCAATCCCTTGATGAGAAAGATAGCTTAATCGCCTCGCTTCAAAAAACAGCACTAACAGCTGAAACCCTAGCGACTTTAGAAAAACAAAAACAATCCCGAGCAGAACTCGAATCACAATATTCAGCGTTAAAACTGGATAATGAATTATTACGCCGTCGTATTAGTCAGCTTGAAAATGAAAATGGATCATTAAAAAAACAAGTCGCCAGTCTTGAAGCAATGCCAGCATCACAAGATGGTTTTAAACAAAGCTATCTTGAGCTATTAGGTGAAAATACAGAGTTACAAGCAAAGTATGCAAATCTTCAAACA
Organism: Marinomonas sp. FW-1; assembly: GCF_005222245.1. Lineage (NCBI taxonomy): Bacteria > Pseudomonadati > Pseudomonadota > Gammaproteobacteria > Oceanospirillales > Oceanospirillaceae > Marinomonas > Marinomonas sp. FW-1. The sequence goes on from NZ_CP025987.1 coordinate 1,976,569, forward strand.
GATAACAAAGCCCTTCAAAAACAGCTTTCAGACCTTAAACAAGAAAACCTAATTCTTGCTGGTGAGTTATCTGACGCCCGAGCTCGACATCAAGCATTATCAGAGAGACTTTCTAATCTAAACGATAACTCTGTGATTCCTAATTCAACAACCCAGCCTGTGATACAAACAGATAACGGTGCTTTTTATGACCGTGATAATGCCCAATTACGTGTTGAATTGATTAATCTGCAAAAGCAAGTAACAGATCAAAAAGCACTAATAGAAGAATATAAAAGTGACATTGTTAAGTTGGAAGCAGCATTAGATGAGGGCGCAGCCTATGAGCAGCGCTGGAAAGACTTAAATGCGAAATTGTCACTTGCACAGCAAAATAATGCTACGTTAACTGCCAAGCTAGAAGCCGCAGAAACGGCTCTTAGCACGACTGAGTCTGAACTAAGCGCTGTATCAGATCGCCTTACTAGCACTCAGCAAGCACTTCAGAGTAATGAGAATAATGGCATATCGGTCAACGCAACGATCGAATCCTTGCAATCTCAGCTAGGTTCAAGACTACAGAATGTCAGCTGGCAGCTACCAGACGAAATGGCGCTGCACAACAACTTTGAAATTCTGGTTTCTGCTGATGTACAGCCATTTATATCAGGTCAAACTTATCAAGCTGAGCTGGTAGTAGACAGTGATATTCAAATGATTAGCGATCGAGTTGCAAATGCTATGGTGCAAAATGGTCGTTTGCAATGGCGCTGGCGTGTTGCTGGGTTAAATGAGAAACCTGACGCGCAATTAAACCTATTTGTTAACCAACAAATGAATTTCCAAGATCAGGTATTTCAAAGACAAATTTATCGTGGTAGTGAAACCTTATCATTAGTCAATACGAACTTGTTCGATAAATACGGCTATTGGGGCATGGCAATTTTGCTTGGCCTGATAGGAGGTTTCCTTATCGGCCGAATTAACAAATCAAAAAACGCCCAAGAATTTAACTCTTAGGCCATTAATTTACTGTTATCTTCACGAAGCTGGCTCCTTTGAGCCGCTTCGTGATTGCCTTTTCTCGAATCATTCAACACTGCATTACTTTTTTTCAACGCGACAAGCCCAACTTTTCGGTATAGTACTCTTGCATATTCTTTTTTGAGGTGGTGAGAGTGGTAAAGTCCGATTCGTATTCTATTATTGAGAAACGACTAGCTGAAAACATATTGATTCTAGATGGCGCCATGGGCACCATGATTCAGGGATACAAATTAGAAGAACAAGACTATCGTGGCGAGCGCTTTGAAGATTGGGAAAGTGACCTAAAAGGCAACAATGATCTTCTTTCATTGACTCAACCAAAGATCATCAAAGACATTTATTCCAGCTACCTTGCTGCTGGCGCAGACATTATTGAAACAAATACTTTCAATGCCAACTACATTTCCATGTTGGATTATCACATGGAAGATCTCAGCTATGAGCTTAACTTTGAATCTGCACGCTTAGCACGTGAAGCCGCTGACGAATTTACCAAGCAAAACCCAAGCAAACCTCGTTTTGTTGCTGGCGCGGTTGGCCCGACAAGTCGTACTTGTACGATTTCCCCTGATGTTAACGACCCAGGCTTCCGTAATATTCACTTTGATGAACTTGTTGAAGCCTATACCACAGCAGTAGATGGTTTAATTAAGGGTGGTGTCGATCTCATTTTAATCGAAACGATCTTCGATACTTTAAACGCAAAAGCGGCCATTTACGCTGTATTAGATTACTTTGAGAAAACGGGTGTACGCTACCCAATCATGATTTCGGGCACCATTACCGATGCCTCTGGCCGTACTTTATCTGGACAAACAACCGAAGCATTCTGGAATTCTATTTCGCACGCTAAACCTATTTCTGTCGGCTTAAACTGTGCACTAGGGCCGAAAGAACTACGCCAATACGTAGAAGAGCTTTCACGTATTGCAGACACTCACGTATCTGCTCACCCAAATGCAGGCTTACCCAACGCCTTCGGCGAATACGATGAATCGCCTGAAGAAATGCTTGAAGAAATTCAGGGTTGGGTTGATTCTGGATTCTTGAACATTATTGGCGGTTGTTGCGGTACTGCGCCGGCACACATTGAAACCTTTGCCAAAGCATTTGCAGACGCGACTCCGCGCGTTATTCCAGTTATCGAAAAGGCTTGTCGTCTATCGGGTCTTGAACCATTTAACATCGACGGAGGTAGCTTATTTGTTAACGTGGGTGAACGTACTAATGTCACCGGTTCAGCGATGTTCAAACGCCTTATTAAAGAAGGTGACTTTGATACTGCGCTGGATGTTGCTCGCCAACAAGTTGAGAACGGTGCGCAAATCATCGACATCAACATGGACGAAGGCATGTTGGACTCGCAAGCAGCGATGGAGCGATTCCTTAAGCTGATTGCCTCTGAACCAGATATCTCACGTGTGCCCATCATGCTGGATTCTTCAAAATGGGAGATTCTAGAAGCCGGCCTGAAATGGATTCAAGGTAAAGGCGTCGTCAACTCTATCAGTATGAAAGAGGGCGAAGATAACTTCCGTGAGCAAGCGCGCAAATTAATGAAATACGGAGCCGCCGTTATCGTCATGGCATTTGACGAAGTGGGTCAAGCGGATACTCGTGCTCGAAAAATAGAAATATGCCGACGTTCATATCATATCTTGGTTGATGAAGTTGGTTTCCCACCAGAAGACATTATTTTCGATCCAAATATCTTTGCCATCGCCACAGGCATTGAGGAACACAACAGATACGCCTTGGATTTTATCGAAGCTACGGGTGATATCACTCGTGAACTGCCTTATGCCAAAGTGTCTGGTGGCGTGTCTAACGTCTCTTTCTCCTTTCGTGGTAATAACCCCGTACGTGAAGCGATTCATGCTGTGTTCTTGTACCACGCGATCAAGCAAGGCATGACGATGGGGATTGTGAATGCGGGGCAACTTGCCTTGTATGAAGACATCCCGCTGAAACTACGCGATGCCGTCGAAGACGCTGTACTTAATCGCACACCAGAAGCAACGGATAACTTGTTAGCAATCGCTGGCGAGTTTGCGGGTAACGGCGAAGTAGCGGAAAAAGAAACTCAAGAGTGGCGTGGTTTGCCTGTTTCTGAGCGCCTTAGTCACGCTCTAGTAAAAGGCATTACAGAGTTCATCGATGATGACACAGAAGAGGCTCGCCAAGCTTATGCTCGCCCATTAGAGGTAATTGAAGGGCCTTTGATGGACGGAATGGGCATTGTCGGTGACTTATTTGGCTCCGGCAAAATGTTCCTGCCTCAGGTGGTAAAGTCTGCTCGAGTAATGAAAAAAGCCGTTGCTTATTTGATGCCTTTCATCGAAGAAGAAAAACGTCTCAATATGGACACAGCTTCTTCTAGTAATGGCAAGATCGTTATGGCAACAGTGAAGGGCGATGTACATGATATCGGCAAGAATATTGTTGGTGTTGTTCTGCAGTGTAATAACTTCGAAGTCATCGACCTTGGGGTTATGGTGCCAGCAGAAAAAATCCTGCGGACCGCCAAAGAAGAGGGCGCAGACATGATTGGCCTGTCTGGCTTAATTACACCATCTCTTGATGAAATGGTGCATGTGGCCAAAGAAATGGAGCGCCAAGGATTCGATTTGCCGGTAATGATCGGCGGCGCAACCACATCGAAAGCCCACACGGCCGTTAAAATTGAGCAGAACTACAAACGCAATCAGGTGGTGCATGTTACCAATGCATCTCGCAGCGTAGGTGTTGCCAGCGCTTTATTAAGCAAAGACAAAGAGCGCTATCAAGCCTTTGTCGACGACATTAAAGCGGACTACGAGAAGACACGAATTCGCTATAAAGATCGCGCGAAAGCCGGCCGTCGAGTTTCTTTGGATAAAGCGCGTCAAAATAAGGCCCCAATAGCGTTTGATGGTGGAAATATTGTAAAACCCAACAAGCTGGGCGTTACTGTTTTAAACGAAAACGATATCGATCTTAATCTAGTTAAAGACTACATAGACTGGACACCATTTTTCCAAACTTGGGAATTGGCGGGCGCTTATCCTCGCATTCTGACTGACGAAGTAGTTGGCGAAGAAGCCACCCGAGTATATAAAGATGCGCTTAAAATGTTAGACGAAGTGATTGCGAGTAAATGTTTGCAAGCACGTGCGGTTGTTGGTTTGTTTCCAGCGAACCAGACAAACCATGATGACATTGAAATCTATGCGGATGAATCGCGTAATGACGTTATCGAACGTTTGTCTTTCTTACGCATTCAAAATGAATTGACGGCTCCTGGTAAATACAACCATAGCTTGGCCGATTTTATAGCGCCAAAAGAAAGTGGTGTCGCTGATTATATAGGGGCTTTTGCTTGTGCGGCAGGTTTTGGTATCGATCCATTGGTAGAAAAATACGAAGCGGATCATGATGATTACAATTCTATTATGATCAAGGCGGTTGCAGACCGTTTGGCCGAAGCGACAGCAGAGTACTTGCATGAAAAAGTTCGTAAGGAATTTTGGGGCTATGCTGAAGCAGAATCGTTAACCAATGAACAATTGATCAAAGAAAAATACCAAGGTATTCGTCCGGCACCTGGTTATCCTGCTTGTCCGGATCACACAGAAAAAGCCAAGCTTTGGACTCTGTTAGATGTGAAAGAAAACATCGAGATGGAGATCACAGAAAGCTTTGCAATGATGCCTACCGCAGCAGTGAGTGGGTGGTATTTTGCCCACCCAGATGCAACTTACTTCGGTATTGGTAAGATTGGGCCAGATCAGGTTGATGATTACGCAGATCGTAAAGGGATGAGTAAAGATGATGCCGAAAGGTGGCTAGCCCCTAACCTTGGCTATGACCCTGAAGACGACCGTATTTAATTTATGTTTGCAATTATGAGGCCTTATTTGTACGTAAGTATGAATAAGGCTTTCGTTCTATTTAGTAGCAAGAGGCATTATGTCAAAAGCAATTAAGGACCCAGAAAAACACCAACAGCGCATGCAAAATATCAAAAAGCATGTCGATAAGCGTATTGCTAAAGCTCAAGAAGACAAAGGCACTTTTGTGCTTTTGACAGGGAATGGAAAAGGCAAGTCCAGTTCAGCATTGGGAATGGTCGCTCGTGCTCTAGGCCATGGAATGAAAGTCGGTGTCGTGCAATTTTTAAAAGGCGAGTGGAACACTGGCGAAATCGATTTTTTTAAACAACAAGAAAATGTTCGATGGGAAATCATGCCGTCAGGCTTTACTTGGGAAACGCAAAATAGAGACGCAGACATAGCGTCTTCAGAGGAAGCTTGGTCCAATGCATTGAGCATGCTCAATGATCCTGACATCGATTTGGTTGTATTGGATGAACTGACTTATCTGCTTCACTACGAATACCTGAATGAAGACGAAGTGTTGAAAGCCTTGATGAATCGCCCTGAAAACCAACATCTTGTTGTGACTGGACGTGGCGCCTCTGAAGCATTGATCGAACTTGCTGACACAGTAAGTGAGATAAAAGAAGTAAAGCACGCCTTTAAACGTGGAATAAAAGCGCAAAAAGGGCTGGAATTTTAGAGGCTTCTGCCTTTATAGTGAAACACTTAAAAATTATAAATATAAAAAAGTATATTCTTTCTTAATGAAATAGAGGTAATTATGGCAACAATTGAGCGCATGGAAGTTGGTCAACGCATGAGCCGTATCGTTAAACACAACGAGACAGTTTATTTATGCGGCCAGGTGGGTGCGGATGCAAATACGGATATCACTGAGCAAACGAAAACCATGCTAGAAAAAGTTGATGTTCTATTAGAGCAAGCTGGCTCAGACAGATCTTATATTTTATCAGCAACAATTTACCTTCGAGATATGAAAGACTTTACAGCAATGAATGCGGTTTGGGACACATGGATTCCTAAAGGCCACGCACCAGCTCGAGCGTGTGTAGAGGCAAGACTGGCAAGACCTGAACTGCTAGTTGAAATATCCGTGGTCGCCGCTATTAAGTAATGACCCGTTATTTATGAATCGACTAATAGTGCAATTCATTAGTCGATTCATTTCATTTCTCAAGCTCATCATATTCAACCAAGGCATTACTCAATTCTCGTATTGTTCTTGCCATATCTCGCGATAAGTTCATCAACAGAATACCGAAATCAAACGGATGTTGATCATGAAAATCACTAAACAACTGGCTTGAGACCTCTAACAAAAGAGAATCTTCTAATGCGCATAGACTGCCGACACGCTCATGCAGGGCAATCATAGACACAAAGCCAATCGCTTCACCAAAACAAACAGTTCTGGTTCGCAATTTTTTATCATTATGTTGCTTGTAGAAATCTAACTTTCCATGCAAGACAGCATAAAAGCTTCCGCCTTTGCTACCATAGGAAAAAACCTCATCACCTTTTGCTACTTTATGCAAAACGCCTTCGTCTAGTAAAAACTGAATTGAAGGGTCTGACAAAGCGCCAAAAATAGAGCCTTCTTTTAGGTGCGCTGGCGATATATCGTACTGTGTCGCTACTGCTAAGACGGTTTCCATATCTCTCTCCGTCAGTGGTTATAACTATATCATCGGCGGTTATCATGATTTCTAAATAGCCAATGGATATATATTAGTTTTAGTCCTATCCAGTCAAAAGATCAGTATCATTTTGTATTCCGTTTGTGGGTTATTGACTCTATGTGTAACAGTTAGTTCGAGCTTTTTTTCACAATAAGCACTTTCTTCCTTAAAGACTCGCCTAGTTCTGTGCGATAATGCGCCGCATAATCTTTGCTCTTATGACGAAAAACAGATAAAAGCAAAAAAACTTACCTCATGATAAACGGAAGAATACTTTGTTAACGACGGCTAACATCACCATGCAATTTGGTGCAAAACCTCTTTTTGAAAATGTCTCTGTGAAGTTTGGAGAAGGCAAGCGCTACGGTCTAATCGGAGCGAATGGATGTGGTAAATCTACGTTCATGAAAATTCTAGGCGGTGATCTAGAACCAAGCTCTGGTAATGTTTCTAAAGATCCGAATGAGCGTCTTGGTAAATTGAAGCAAGATCAGTTTGCCTACGAAGAGTATTCCGTTATTGATACTGTCATTATGGGTCACACTGAGCTTTGGGCAATTAAATCTGAAAAAGATGCCATTTACGCAAACCCAGAAATGACTGAAGCTGATGGTTTACGTGCTGGCGACTTGGAAGCTGAGTTCGCTGAAATGGACGGTTACACCGCTGATGCTCGTGCTGGAGAATTGCTACTAGGCGTTGGTATTCCTATAGAACAACATTATGGCTTAATGAGCGAAGTCGCTCCTGGCTTAAAACTTCGTGTATTGCTTGCTCAGGCCTTGTTCTCTGATCCAGAAATTCTATTGCTTGACGAGCCAACCAACAACTTGGACATCAACACTATTCGCTGGTTGGAAGGTGTTTTGGTCGAGCGTAATTGCACTATGATCATCATTTCCCATGACCGTCACTTCTTAAACTCTGTTTGTACTAACATGGCAGATTTAGACTACGGCGAATTGCGCTTGTTCTCTGGTAACTACGATGAGTACATGACAGCGGCGACTCAAGCTCGTGAGCGTCTATTATCAGACAATGCGAAGAAAAAAGCGCAGATTAACGAGCTAAAATCCTTCGTTAGCCGCTTCTCTGCCAACGCTTCAAAATCGAAGCAAGCAACATCACGTGCTAAACAAATTGATAAAATTCAGCTAGAAGAAGTAAAACCTTCCAGCCGACAGAATCCATTTATTCGCTTCGAGCAAGAGAAAAAGCTACATCGTATGGCCGTGCAAATCGAAAACGTAGCCAAATCTTATGATGAAGAACTATTCAGTGGCTTAAACATGATGGTCGAAGTCGGTGAGCGCATTGCGGTTATCGGGCCAAACGGTATCGGTAAAACGACTTTGCTAAAATGTTTGGTTGGCGATACAGAGCTTACCAAGGGCGAAGTGAAATGGTCAGAAAACGCCAATATTGGCTACTACGCCCAAGATCATGCCCATGAATTCGAAAAAGACGTTGACCTAATCGAATGGATGGGACAGTGGGGGCAAGAAGGCGACGACGAGCAAGTTATTCGTGGCACTTTGGGACGCCTGCTTTTCTCTCAAAACGACATTAAGAAATCCGTAAAAGTGCTTTCTGGTGGTGAACAGGGTCGTATGCTATTCGGTAAGTTGATGCTGCAAAAGCCTAACGTACTCGTTATGGATGAGCCAACTAACCACATGGATATGGAATCGATCGAGTCTTTGAACTTGGCGCTTGAAAACTACCCTGGCACTTTGATCTTTGTCAGCCATGACCGCGAATTCGTATCGTCCTTGGCGACTCGTATCGTCGAAGTAACCAGTGATGGCATTGTCGATTTCCACGGCACTTACGACGAATACTTAGCGAAACAAGAAGCCTAATTTCACTAAGCATTGATGATAAAAAAGAAGGCCAAGTGCCTTCTTTTTTTATGGGTCTAAAAGAGCAGTGTTAGGCTTTTCTTCTGTCTAGATACTGTTCAGGCTCTCTATATTCAAGCACTTCAATACTATCGCCTAGATGAATGCTACCTGAATTTAGGGCGATCATATTTATACCAAATGTGACACCATCTTTACCAAGTAGACGAAACTTGCCAAGTGTCTTAAGTGGTTCGCCTTTCCCTATTTTTTCTGCTGTCTTTGGGTTTAATGTTGTGAATATACAACGAACACAAGGTTTTACATTTTCAAATTCGACTTGGCCAATTCGAATGCGTTTCCAACTGTCTTCTTCAAATGGCGAGTTTCCTTTCACAACCAAATTGGGTCTGAATTGCATCATGTCGATGTCTTTAGGACAGCTACGATTAAGTTCTGCAAGTGAGGCTTCTGTTGTTAATAGAAATGGATAGCCATCAGCAAAAGCGACAGGTGAATCTGGCCTACGACTAGTAAAACGCTCGGACGCTTTACCAAAGTAAACAAGTTGTACCGGCTCTCCAGCGATCTCGCTAAACCAAGCGTCTATATTTTCATTACTGGTTTGTCCCTGCACAATATCATCCCACACGGACACACTTTTATATTGGCCGCTAAAAATATCAGGATTAATGGTAATGTTTTCAGGCATATCTGGATGTGAAAGTGTCCATTGGTTCTCTCCAGTAAGCTGTGCAGATATTAACGTAATATTTGGGTGTTCACGTCCAGTGATAAATAAGCCATTAGGTTTTACCATCATGTAACGTCGATCACCCCATAGGCCAGAAAAGTCTACCTGACTCGTCTTTAGTGAGATGCCTTGCACCGATTTAATAGGATAAATGACCAGGTCACTGAGGGAATAATGCATGAGTGCTCCTTGTATAAACTCTCATTATTATTCCCCATAGCGAAGCATGATGCCAATAAAAAAGCCCTAGAATGGATTATTCTAGGGCTTCTAATTTAGTGCTTGAAAAGCTTATAGATAATATGACGCCAAAGGAGGGAAGCCATTAAATTCTACCGCACTATAAGTTGTGGTGTAGGCACCAGTCGACAACCAGTACATACGATCACCTATCGCCAAATTCAGTGGCAGGCCATACTTGTAGTTCTCGTACATGATATCGGCGCTGTCACAGGTTGGACCGGCAATAATAACTTCCTCTAATTCACCACCTTTATCAACATGAATTGGGTACTTGATAGATTCGTCTAGCGTTTCAATAAGGCCAGAGAACTTACCAACATCTGTAAATACCCAACGATTCAATGCAGTGTGTGATTTACGAGAAATCAAAACAACTTCACTTACTAAAACACCAGCGTTAGAGATTAAAGAGCGACCTGGTTCCAGAATGATTCTTGGTAAATCAGTACCAAAATCTTCTTCCAAGAAGCGTTTAATTTCTTCTGCGTACGTTGCCAAGTCATTCGTACGAGCAATATAGTTAGCAGGGAAGCCGCCGCCCATATTTATCATCTCTAATACGATGCCATCTTCTTCTTTAAGGCGTTCAAATATTACTTTAACGCTAGCGATAGCCGCATCCCACGCACCGATATCACGTTGCTGTGAACCAACATGGAAAGAAACGCCATAAGGAATCAAGCCTAATTCTTTTGCAAGCACCAGTAGGTCCATCGCCATGTCTGGACGGCAGCCAAATTTACGTGAAAGAGGCCAGTCTGCTGTTACTGTACCTTCAGTTAAAATGCGAACGTAAACTCGAGAGCCAGGGGCTGCTTTTGCAATATTGCGCAGATCCGCTTCTGAGTCTGTCGCGAACATGCGAACACCTTTCTCGTAAAAGTAACGAACGTCTTTTGCTTTCTTAATTGTGTTTCCGTAGCTCACTTGCTCTGGAGAGATGCCACCAATTGCAAGCAATTTATCTAGTTCATAACGTGATGCAACGTCAAAGTTTGAGCCACGGTCACGCAGTAACTTTAAAATCTCTGGCGCTGGGTTTGCTTTAATAGCATAAAAAATATCAGCAGCCGGAAAGCCTTTTGTTAATTCAGTGTATGCTTCATCGATGATTTCGGTATCGATGACAACAAATGGCGTGTCTTTGGTTTCAGCAAAGGCTTTAAAACGGGCAAAGCGTTCTGGTGTGTAGAAAGAATTGACGTCAACAGTCATGGGCAAAAGCTCCTTAATTATGCAAAACATAAACCGATTAAATAAGTAAACGCCTTTACCTTCTCCCGTCCTACTTATGGCTGTTACTTATCCGGCAAAATGGCCTTAAGCGACTAGCGCAGCAGTTGAAGCGGTGCGGATTATGTTCAGCAATGACGCGGGCGAAATTTAAGACGCAAGGCGTCTTTGGTCAAGTATTTTTTCATATTTTAGACCAAAAAAAAGAGACTGCGAGCGTCTCCTTTTTTTTTAGGGATTTCATTGTCTATTTTTGCGATGAAAGCGACTGTAAATGATGTAATCCACTGCCAATTATCAAAGCGATAACAAAATAAAATCCCTCTGCAGGATTGTTCACTAACGCCGTCAAACCAGGCCCAGGGCAATACCCACTTAATCCCCAGCCAATACCAAAAAGAATGGCGCCAATAATTAGTTTCGCATCGATTTGACGCATTACTGGCACTTGCCAACTATGGGATAAAAGCGGCTTAAGTTGCTTATTTTTGATGATGTAGCCAAGCATGCCAACCGCAATAGCGCTGGCCATTACTATGATAAGTGATGGGTTCCAATTACCAAGAATATCTAAAAAGCCTAAGACAACAGCTGGATTGGTCATTTCAGCAAATGCCAATCCTAGACCAAACAGGATACCTGCGAGGAGTGTTATGATTGCAGACATGTTAGTTCTCCTAATTTAAGACCATCACGGTCAGAATGGCTGCCAACATAAATGTTGCTGTGGCGACAATTGAACGAGGCGATAATCGTGAAATACCGCAAACACCATGGCCGCTTGTGCACCCGCCGCCTAGTCGCGTGCCATATCCAACTAATAGTCCAGATGCGATAAGTAACCAAGGGCTTCTTATTTCAGGAAAATCCACTGTTTGCTCTGTGAGCGTTCCGTAAGCGGCACCCCCAATAATTAGCCCAACAATAAATAAGAAAGGCAGGAAGCGCTCTTTAGAGAAAAGCAGTTGCGACAAAATTCCGCTGATACCGATCACTTTACCAAGGGTTAAAAGGTATATCGTTGCTGTTAGGCCTATGAGCAGACCTCCAACTAAAGGGTTGAAAATCGTATCCATTGTTACATCCTCATGTTTATATTAGTTAATTCTAATGCACTTTATAAGAAAACTCTAATGTAATATTTGCTCTATTTTCTTCTCCACATGTGCACAGTGTTTATTCATTAGCATACTGATATTAATCACTCTTCATTGTATTCTTAATTATCTTGAGGAGAGACAAATGAACGAGTTGTGGCTAGGGGCGTCAGCAGAAAGTGCCGATTACATTTTCTTGTTGCCAAATAGACCCGAATTTCCGCCCCATTTACTAAAAAAAGATTATCCCCATGTTGATGTGACCACTTTGATTGCCATTAACGGAAACCACTGGCGAAAAATTTTTACCATTATGGCGAAACTGGCTGCACCAGAACTCAGTACTTGGCGAACCTTTCGCGATAACGATTTATTAACAAGAGTAGGCATTGCTTTTTCAGCACATCAAATTCAAAACGTTAATGGCGTTGTCTTTATTGTAGGTAAGACGTTTGAAGATGCCTGCCCAATTTCAGAACAAGCAAGGTTGATAGGGGAGAAACAACACGCCAGAGTCGATCTTCCTTATGTCTGGTGCCCCTATTTAGACTATCGTCAATTTCCTAATAGCCTTATTGATACTCTACGCGAGTACATTTTGGAGAAAAAATGATTACAGCATTAAAAAACCTTTTTAAGCTACCTGTAGAACAGGTTGAGCAAATATCTTATCAAAAAGCCGTTGCTGCGCTATTAATGGAGGTCATGCTTGCGGATCATAAAGTCGATGAGCAGGAAAAAAAGCAGGTAAAAGAGTTTCTACGTGAAATAAGTGACTTGGGCGAAGACATTGATGTTTTGTATGAAGAAGCGAAGTCAGGCGTAGATGAAGCAAATGATTTGTATCAATTTACCAAAGTGATTAATGATGGAGCGACATTGGAGCAAAAAATGTTACTGCTAAAAGGTTTGTGGCGAGTGGCTTTGGCAGACGGAGACATTGACTCTTATGAGGATCACAGAATAAGAAGAATTAGCGAATTGCTATTCATGCCTCACTCAGAGTTCATACAGGCGAAATTGTCAACGCAAGCAGAAATGAAGGCAGAATGAATGAAAATAAAAATGCGGCCCTTAGGCCGCATTTTTTGACTGGTCTAAATCTAAGACTAAGGCTTACGCTGCGAAGTTCGCTGCTGCGAATTCCCAGTTTGCAAGTGCCCAGAAACCTTTAAGGTAATCAGGACGAACATTGCGGTAGTCAATATAATAAGCGTGTTCCCAAAGATCGACAGTGATGATCGCTGTTTGACCGCTTGTCATAGGAGTTCCAGCATTGCTTGTGTTGACGATTTCAAGAGAACCATCTGCGTTCTTAACCAACCAAGTCCAGCTAGAACCAAAGTTGTTTACAGCTTTGTCGTCAAATGCTGCTTGGAACTCTGCGAAAGAACCCCATTTTGCATTGATTGCATCAGCTAGAGCGCCAGTTGGCTCGCCGCCGCCATTAGGGCTTAGGCTGTTCCAGAAAAACGTGTGGTTCCAGATTTGAGCAGCATTGTTGAAAACAGGACCCGCTGGAGCAGAGACAATGATCTCTTCAAGCGTTTTATTTTCGTATTCAGAACCTGGTACTAAGCCGTTCAATTTAACAACATATGTGTTGTGATGCTTGCCGTAGTGGTATTCAAGCGTCTCAACAGACATGTGAGGCTCTAGTGCGTCTTTAGCATAAGGAAGAGCGGGTAATTCAAAAGCCATTTCAATTCTCCTTGCTTTTTATTTAACGAAAAATGCTTGTGATCAAGCAGTTAATGGTGCTTATATAGTATCACCGAACATCTTAAGATAATATTACTTAGGTTTGTTCTTGAGCTATTTTCCATAATTTTTGTTAATAACGATATATAAGATTTCCATGCGAAAAGATGATGATGTTGAGATCCCAAGCCTGACTCTGGATCATGATGAAGTCAGCGAAAGAAGGCCTAGCGCTGTCAAGCCTAAGAGCCAGACAACCCCTACACCCACAAGGCCAGCGCATGCACCAAATATTGTGCATAAAAAACAAAGCCTTGTTGGAGTCTATCTTTTGTTAATTCTCTTGCTGATAGTCTCGGCAGGTGCCGGTTATTGGCTGTGGCAACAAAATATACAGCTGCGTAACGAGTTGTATGGTGCTAAAAGTGAAATACAAAATTTAGATCATCAGTTACTTGCTGCCGATGTGTCCGCCAATAAGCAGGGCGAAACATTGGAAGAAACACTAAACAACCATGCCAGCGAAATCCGCAAATTGTGGGGTGTTTCATACGATACAAACAGAAAGTCCATCGCCAGCAATAACGCTGCAATTGATGAAATGCAAAAAAAGCTTTCGACAATGCGAGACACGATATCGACCCAATCTAAGCGCATTGCGGTTCAGGCAGAAGCGTTTAACGAAGTTGAAGCGGGTTTTAATAAGCTGGTTCCCACCGTCGCCAATATTGATGAAACCGTTAAATCAATTGCTGTGGAGCAGGGTGAGCAGGCTAAGCAACTACAATCAGCTGAAAAAATGATCACAGCACAAAGCGGTAAGAATGAAGCTCAAGCATTAAGCCTAGAGCAACTGTCTCAAAGTTTAGCCGCCTTAGAGAAGAAAGTCGCATCAATAGAAACACAGGCGTTAGGATCAAATAACGCTGAAATGGCAACTTTTGAACAAACGCTAGCTAGACATCAGGAAGCGATAGAATCAAGTGATACATTTAGGGTTCAGGTGAACGCTGAAATAATTCGATTGCGTAAGCAAATTAATCAATTGATGTTAGAACAGCAACTAACCAACGAATAGTAAAATATTTCGTACCAATTTGTGCATAAGGCCGATTATTTCGGCCTTTTTTATGCCTGTCTAACTTTGCCTTGCCATATTCACAACACACTAATCGGCCATATATGGCTTTTTAACTATCTATATTCCACTAAAGTCTAGACACCACTCTTTTTATAACTTTATAGCATGTTATAGTTTGGAAAATGCTGAATCCTGATATATAGAGATGGGAAATTATGACAGAGGCAAGACTTACTCACTTAAAACAACTAGAAGCTGAAAGCATTCACATAATACGTGAGGTTGCGGCTGAATTTGATAACCCAGTAATGCTTTACTCTATTGGTAAAGATTCAGCGGTGATGCTACACCTTGCAATGAAGGCTTTCTATCCAGGTAAACCACCGTTTCCGCTTATGCACGTGGACACTGGCTGGAAATTTAAAGAGATGATTTCATTCCGTGATGAAATGGTAGCTAAGCTAGGTCTAGAGCTTATTGTTCATCAAAACCAAGAAGGCATTGAGCAAGGTATTGGGCCATTCACACATGGTAGTTCCAAGCACACAGATGTCATGAAAACCCAAGCTTTGAAACAAGCTTTAGATAAATATGGTTTTGATGCAGCTTTTGGTGGTGCCCGCCGAGATGAAGAGAAATCACGTGCGAAAGAGCGAGTTTACTCTTTCCGTGACAAACAGCATCGTTGGGACCCAAAAAATCAACGTCCAGAATTGTGGAATATCTACAACGGTAAGGTTAACAAAGGCGAAAGCATCCGCGTTTTCCCATTATCAAATTGGACCGAGTTGGATATTTGGCAATACATTTATCTGGAAAGCATCCCAATTGTGCCACTGTATTTTTCAGAAAAGCGCCCAGTTGTAGAGCGTGACGGCACATTGATCATGGTTGACGATGAACGCATGCCGTTGAATGGCGAAGTGCCAGAAATGAAATCTGTTCGTTTTCGTACTCTGGGTTGCTATCCATTAACGGGGGCGGTTGAGTCTGAAGCCGCTTCGTTACCTGAAATTATTCAGGAAATGCTGCTAACAAGAAGCTCTGAGCGACAAGGGCGAATGATTGACCACGATTCATCCGGGTCAATGGAAGAGAAGAAGAAACAAGGCTATTTCTAAGTTTGGAGTAAAGAAAGAATGTCTCACCAATCAGAATTGATCAGCCAAGACATACTTGGTTATTTGAAACAACACGAAGAAAAAGACTTATTACGTCTTCTTACTTGTGGCAACGTTGACGATGGAAAAAGTACATTAATTGGACGCCTGCTTCATGACTCAAAGTTGATTTATGAAGACCACCTTGATGCGGTTAAACGTGATAGTAAAAAATCCGGTACTCAAGGTGAAGAAGTGGATTTGGCTTTGCTTGTTGATGGTCTTCAAGCAGAACGAGAGCAGGGCATCACAATTGATGTGGCTTATCGATACTTTTCGACCGAAAAGCGTAAATTCATTATCGCCGATACACCAGGCCACGAGCAGTACACTCGCAACATGGCGACGGGCGCATCGACCTGTGACCTTGCTATTATTTTGATCGACGCTCGCTATGGCGTGCAAACCCAGACGCGACGCCATAGCTATATTGCTTCTCTTTTGGGTATTAAGCATGTTGTCGTTGCGATAAACAAAATGGATTTGGTGGATTTCTCTGAAGAGAAGTATGAACAAATCAAAGCGGATTATTTAAAATTTATTGGTCAACTTGGTGATCGCCAACCGGAAGACATTCATTTTGTTCCTATGTCAGCTTTACGTGGCGACAATGTGGTGAATGCTTCAGAAAGTACGCCTTGGTATCAAGGTGGATCACTCATGTCTATTCTAGAAACTGTACAGATTAACCGCGATGTGAAACGTGATTCTTTCCGTTTTCCAGTCCAGTACGTTAATCGACCTAATCTAGACTTCCGTGGTTTCTCTGGAACGATTGCCGCAGGCGCTGTGAAACCTGGAGATAAAGTGGTTGCTTTGCCATCTGGCAAAACGTCGACAGTGGAAAGAATCGTTACTTTTGATGGTGACCTTGAAACCGCTAAAGCAGGACAAGCCGTTACCATTACATTGGAAGATGAAATTGATATCAGCCGCGGTGATATGCTTTCACATCTCGGCCAAGAGCCTCTCATTGGAACGACACTGCGCTCGTCAATAGTTTGGATGGCAGATCACCCTCTGGTGCCTGGTAAATTGTATGACTTCAAGATTGGAACACAAACGGTTCCTGGAAAAGTTCATCACTTCAACCACAGAGTTGATGTAAACACCCTCGAAGTGAGTGATATAGACTCTTTAGAGTTAAATGGCATTGGCGATGCAGTTATTCAATTCGATGCTCCTGTCGCTTTTGATGAATACACGGATAGCCGCTTTACTGGCGCTCTCATCATTATCGATCGCCTGACAAACGTCACTGTGGGTGCTGGCATGGTTGAAGAGGCTGTTGCAGAGCTAGACCAAGAAACGCTTGTAACGGCAGAAGATCGTGCGGCTCGACTTGGACAGAAACCAGCCGTCATTGCTCTTACTAGTGATGTGCTCGCGCAAAGCGAAGTCCTTGAGCGTCTATTATTGCGCCAAGGGGTTGTCGCATTAGTCAAAGCAGATGCAACGGCAGCTGATGCAGCACTAATCCGTCAGACAGGGATTGCCTTTTTGATCGCTGATTCGGCTATTGCGGACTCGCAGATAACAGAAACGGCATTGGATGAAGTGGTTGATTTAATCGCTGAAAGCGTATTGCTATAAGTCTGTAAAATTGCAAAAAGCCACTTCATGATGAAGTGGCTTTTTGATTAATTTTTTACTAATCAAGCAGTGGCTTCAAGGTCAACTCGTTTAACAACTTTATGTTGATCTTCATTGCTGCCGAGCTTCCAATAGCTAGATATATACAACCTGTCTTTTTGAATTTCTTTTTCACTCTTAAAGAATGAGCGCAGTGCTTTCATACTGCTGAATTCGCAAGCAGCCCAAACTGAAACGCTTCCTTCAGGCCATGAAAGTGACTTCACTTCATCAAGCAGTGAGCTGTTATTTTCACCAGGATGCGCATTGATCACCCATTTTAACTCGATGCCAGCAGGGTGCTTTAATGGCTGAATATCAGCCTCAGAGATAACTTCCAAAATGGCAAACCCCTTAGCGTCATGGGGCAACTTTTCTAAATTAACACTGATCGCTGGAAGGGCCGTCATATCTCCAACCATTATTTGCCAATCGGCCGATTCTTCAATGAGCTTCTTCGGTCCAGGTCCGCCAACGAAAATCTTGTCATTTGGCTGAGCCTGCTTTGCCCAAGTGGATGCGGGCCCTCCATCTTCGTGCAGAACAAAATCAATGTCGATTTCGCTTTCTCTTTGGTAGCGAATGGTATAGGTACGAATTAACGGCTTTTGATCTTCTCTGGGAAAAATAAGTTTTACATAGCCACTTTCTTGATCTTCTGGAATGGTATTAATCTCATCACCACCCAAGGTTATACGCAACATATGAGGGGTCACTTGTGATTTTTTAATAACAACCAACTCTCTTTGTTGAGGCTTGCTCATTACGTGCTCCTTAATTTTGTTTGTCGCATTCCGTTAATGAGAGACTGTCGCTAATCATTATGTTCGAAATACGTATGAAATCCTCTATTTGATGATCCGTTAAATTACGGGTCATTCGTTCTACTGCCGTATGTTCTAGCATCATAATTCTGGAAAGCTGCTCTCGGCCGGAGTCTGTCAAGCTCAATAACTGGCTACGATGATTTTCTGGGTTACTGGCTTTGGTTATATAGCTTTTAGTAAGCAATTCCTTTAGAACGCGTGTAACCTGAGATTTATCTAAAGAAAGCTTGTCAGAAATATCTTTCGCACTGCAGTTGTGGATCTTATCAATACACTTTAAAGAGCGTATGTGGGTTACCGGCATGGCGATGTCTGCTTCTAATGCAGCAGCGCGAATTTGATGCCGATAGTTATGCATTAGTCGATGAAGTGACTCACCAATATTTTCTTTCATGTAACCTCTAAAATGCTTAATGAATTATTAATATATGAGAACGATTATCAATATACAGATTTTGGTTGATAATATCAACTGACAAAAAAAGGCAGCACATTAAAACCACGATTCTTGTCATTTTTACTAACGTCGAAAGTACTAACAAGTCTCTTTTTTTATTTGCTTGAATCGCTACAATGCATGCATCAATACTAAGTAGATTTAAAAAGTGGATAAAAAATCGGTACATCAAGCCATTAAAAACGCATTATTACAGCGCTTTGAAACCGCAAAATGGGCTGCTAAGCAAGCCCATGATGCCGCCACAAATGACGAAAGCGTTGCTGAAAATAAGTACGATACATTTGGGCTTGAGGCTTCCTATTTGGCTCACGGCCAATCGCAGCGAGTTTTAGACTGTGAAAAAGACTGGCTACGTTTCAATAAAAAATCTGTGGATATTTTTAATCAGGACGAGGCTATTAAGTTATGGGCTCTAGTCAGGCTTGAAGGGATTGAGGTGGCTGACGGAGCTGAAAAATATTTTTTTATTTCTCCATGTGCAGGAGGATTAACGGTCGAAGTAGACGAGAAAACAGTTTATCTCGTCACAAGCTCAAGCCCTGTTGGAAAAGTTCTGCTTGGAAAACTGACCGGGGACGAGGTCGAATTGCTACAAAATGGCAAGCAAACGGCTTACGAAATAACCAGTATCAGTTAATAGCGAATATTGTAGCGGACAAATTTAGGTCAGCCTCTAGAGAGTCGGCTTATGTTCGCATATAATGTTTTGCCTTAAATTATTCAGCTCTTTCGTTTAGTACAAAACACACAGTTTAACTTGATGGAAGGCACTCTAAGAACACATCACTCTCTTACTGAGATAGTAATAGGAAAAGAAATTATGCGCAGCCATTATTGCGGCGAGTTAAATGCTTCTAACATTTCACAAGAAATAACCCTATGCGGTTGGGTTCATCGTCGCCGAGATCACGGCGGTGTTATTTTCCTAGACGTTCGTGACCGTGAAGGTATTACACAAGTTGTTTTTGACCCAGATCGCGCAGAAAGCTTTGCTTTGGCCGACAGTGTTCGCAACGAATTTGTTGTTAAACTTAAAGGTTTGGTACGTGCTCGCCCAGAAGGCACAGTGAATCCAAACATGAACACGGGTGAAATTGAAGTTCTTGGTACTGAATTAGAAATTCTAAATGCGGCTAAAACACCACCGTTCCAGCTTGACGAACATCAATCTGTTGGTGAAGACGTACGTTTGAAAAACCGTTTCATCGATTTACGTCGTCCTGAAATTCAGCAAAAAATGCGTTTCCGTTCAAAAGTAACGTCTGTATTGCGTCGTTATTTAGATGACAATGGTTTCCTAGATATCGAAACACCAATTTTGACACGTGCCACACCTGAAGGCGCACGTGATTATTTGGTTCCTAGCCGCACACAGCAAGGTAGCTTCTTTGCTCTTCCGCAGTCTCCTCAGCTATTCAAACAATTGTTGATGGTGTCTGGCTTTGACCGCTATTACCAAATCGCAAAATGTTTCCGCGATGAAGATTTACGTGCAGACCGTCAGCCTGAGTTTACTCAAGTAGATATCGAGACATCTTTCATGAGCGAACAAGAAATCATGGCGATGACGGAAGACATGATCGTTGGTTTGTTCAAAGAACTAATGAATGTCGACCTAGGTACTTTCCCTCGCATGCCTTATTCTGAAGCGATGGAAACCTATGGTAGCGACAAGCCAGACCTTCGTATTCCACTTACGATTGTAACGGTTTCTGATTTGATGGCGAATGTTGACTTTAAAGTTTTCTCTGGTCCAGCAACAGATCCAAAAGGTCGTGTGGCAGCACTTAAAGTACCTGGTGGTAACGCATTAACACGTAAACAGATCGATGATTACACTAAGTTTGTTAGCATCTACGGCGCTAAAGGCTTGGCTTACATCAAGGTTAATGATAAATCCAACCTTGAAGAGGGCTTGCAGTCTCCAATTGTTAAGTTCTTGCCTGTTGAAGTACGTGCTGCTTTGCTTGAACGTCTTGAAGCACAAGATGGCGACTTGATCTTCTTTGGCGCGGACTCTGAACGCGTTGTAAATGAAGCTCTTGGAGCACTTCGTTGCAAACTAGGTGAAGATTTAGACCTTTATACTTGCCAATGGGCACCATTATGGGTTGTTGACTTCCCTATGTTTGAAGAAACCAGTGATGGTGGAATCACTGCGATTCACCACCCATTCACTGCGCCTTCTTGCTCTCCTGAAGAGTTAAAAGCAAACCCATTAACGGCATTGTCACAAGCTTACGACATGGTTCTTAATGGTACTGAACTTGGTGGCGGTTCTATTCGTATTCACCAGTCTTCAATGCAAGAAACAGTTTTTGAATTGTTGAAAATCACTAAAGAAGAGCAAGAAGAGAAATTTGGTTTCTTGCTTGACGCATTGAAGTTCGGCGCGCCACCACATGGTGGTTTGGCATTTGGTCTTGATCGTCTTGTTATGCTTATGACTGGATCAAGCTCAATTCGTGACGTAATTGCTTTCCCTAAAACTCAAAGTGCAACTTGTTTGTTGACCCAGGCGCCTGGTGAAGTAAGTGAGAAGCAACTTAAAGAACTAAACATTCGAGTAAGAAAGCCTGTTGTTGAGTCTTAATTTTAACCTTAACTTATTGTAAAACAGTAAGTTATGTTAATTATCTGAAAGAAAAATGTAAAAGGTCGCTAATTAGCGACCTTTTTTATATTTTTACATTGCATACTTTGTAAAGGGCTGTTGAAATATACAGTAATTATAAAAGGCGCGAGAAGTATGTCGACAACCAGAATTTTAGCGATTGACCCAGGATCCAGAATAACCGGATTTGGTGTCGTCGATATCATAAATGGTAAAACAACTTATGTGACGAGTGGCTGCATTAAGCTACCGGATGAAGCGCTGTCAGTTAGGCTGAAATCTATCTACCAAGGCGTTTCTACATTGTTAAGCGAATATAAACCACACGAGTTTGCTATTGAAGAAGTGTTCTTAGCTAAGAACGCCAACTCAGCTCTAAAACTTGGGCAAGCTAGGGGAGCTGCGATCGTTGCGGCGTCTCTACAAGATTTGGTTGTTCATGAATACGCTGCGAGACGCGTTAAGCAATCTGTGGTTGGTAACGGCAATGCAGACAAAACACAAGTTCAAATGATGGTTCAGCTGTTGCTTAATTTAGAATCAAAACCTCAAGCAGATGCAGCCGATGCTTTAGCTATTGCTTTATGTCATGCAAATACCAGAACCTCTGGGGGGTTAGAGTATGGCGTTGGTAAGCGAGCAGGGCGTACGTCCAAGCGCTGGACAGAACAAGATGTAAGGAAAACATTGTGATCGGACGAATCGTCGGCACCTTGATTGAAAAAACCCCACCAGAATTATTAGTCGATGTGGCTGGAATTGGCTATGAAGTCAGTGCCTCCATGACGACCATTTATGACCTGCCTCAAGTTGGTGGTCAGGTCACGCTTTACACGCATTTATTAGTAAAAGAAGATTCCCATACCTTATATGGTTTTATTGATAAGAATGAGAGAGCTTTATTTCGCGTTCTTATCAAAGTAAACGGTATAGGACCAAAGATGGCATTGGCCATTTTATCAAGCATGTCAGCAGAAGAGTTGATTAATAACGTACAAGAGTCCGATGTTACCGCGCTTACTCGCATTCCTGGAGTAGGTAAAAAAACCGCAGAGCGCTTAATTATCGAACTGAGAGACAAGCTTGGGCAAGCCGCAAAAAGTGACCTCTTTTCAGCGCCGGCTGTTTTGCGCCAAGTTCAAGCAGATCCTAGGCAAGAAGCTGAAGCGGCGCTTATTTCGCTTGGTTACAAACCTCAAGAAGCAGCAAAAGCCATTGCTGGCGTTCCGATCGATTCAGCCAATAGCGAAGATGTCATCAAGGCCGCGCTAAAAAGCATGCTGAGGAAATAACAGATGATTGAACAAGATCGCATTATTTCAGCCGAACTAAAAGGCAATGATCGACAGATTGACAGGGCCATACGGCCTCAAAAGCTGGCAGACTACATAGGCCAGCCAGTGGTTAAAGAGCAAATGGAGATTTTCATTCAAGCCGCAAGGCAGC
The DNA here is from genome assembly GCF_005222245.1 of Marinomonas sp. FW-1. Classification (NCBI taxonomy): domain Bacteria; kingdom Pseudomonadati; phylum Pseudomonadota; class Gammaproteobacteria; order Oceanospirillales; family Oceanospirillaceae; genus Marinomonas; species Marinomonas sp. FW-1. The sequence goes on from NZ_CP025987.1 coordinate 1,999,241, forward strand.
GTGAAGAGCCGCTTGACCACACACTGATATTTGGCCCGCCAGGCTTGGGTAAAACAACCCTGGCGAACATTATTGGTAATGAGATGGGCGCCGAAGTCAGAACCACTTCTGGACCTGTGCTTGAAAGGGCGGGGGATCTAGCCGCTCTGCTGACGAATTTAAACGAAGGAGACATTCTCTTCATCGATGAAATTCACAGGTTAAGCCCAGCGATAGAAGAAGTGCTTTATCCTGCCATGGAAGATTACCAATTGGACATTATGATTGGTGAAGGGCCAGCGGCTAGATCAATTAAAATTGAACTACCGCCGTTTACACTTGTCGGAGCAACTACGCGGGCAGGATTATTAACCTCACCCTTACGTGATCGATTTGGTATCGTTCAAAGACTTGAATTTTATAATGTAGAGTCCTTAACCACGATAGTCGCCAGATCCGCGGGTAAAATGGGTATGGATCTTGATCACTCAGGTTGCTTTGAAGTTGCCAGAAGATCAAGAGGAACGCCACGCATAGCAAACAGACTATTGCGACGCGTACGTGATGTAGCGCAAGTGAGTGGCGAAGCAATTGTTGGTCAAAAGGTTGCTCAAAGAGCGTTGGATATGTTAAGTGTAGACAGTCAGGGATTTGACCACTTAGATAGACGTATGTTGTTGACTATGATAGAAAAGTTTGACGGCAGACCTGTCGGACTAGATAGTGTATCCGCAGCTTTGGGTGAAGATAAAGATACTATTGAAGATGTGATAGAGCCTTTTTTAATACAACAAGGTTTTATTATAAGAACACCAAGAGGACGTCAGGTCACGAAACGTGCTTACGAACATTTTAATTACCAGCTACCTTCAGATTTAAAATAGAGGTTAATAATGTCAATTTGGGGACTTATCGCCAGCGCTAGCTTTGTGGTTCAACTTGTTATGTTGATTCTATTGGCCGCTTCCGTATTTTCATGGGTCGTAATATTTCAAAGAATTCGAGTATTAAAAGCGGCAAAGAAGACCCGTGCTGCGTTCGAAGAGAGCTTTTGGTCCGGCATTGATTTGAGCCAGCTTTATAGAAAGCTAACTCAAGAAGGGCGCAAAGTAGAAGGCATGGAAAACATTTTCACTTCTGGCATAAAAGAATTCACCAGACTGAGACAAAATCAAAATGTTGACCCTGAAGCAATTATGGATGGCGTTCAACGTACGATGAGAGTAGCGCTTTACCGTGAGGAAGAGAAGCTTGATCAGCATTTACCATTCCTTGCCACCGTTGGGTCTACAAGCCCATACATTGGTTTGTTTGGTACTGTTTGGGGGATTATGCATTCCTTCATAGGTCTTGCTGAAGTCCAGCAAGCGACACTTGCAACAGTGGCTCCAGGTATCGCCGAAGCGCTTATAGCAACTGCAATCGGTCTAGCGGCCGCTATCCCTGCCGTTATTGCTTATAACCGCTTTTCTTCTACGGCTGAATCACTAAGCTCTAGCTATGAGAACTTTGCCGATGAATTTACAAGTATTTTACATAGGAAGGTTCATGTCAGAGAGGGAGGCGCTGTATAGTGGCTCGTTCAAGAAGAAACAAACGTCGTCCAATGGCAGAAATCAATGTCGTTCCTTACATTGACGTTATGCTGGTTCTACTGGTCATTTTTATGATTACAGCTCCCATGCTTACACAAGGAGTTGACGTTGAACTGCCTAATGCCAATGCGTCGCCAATACAAAACGATGAAAGCGATGTGCTGATTGCCTCAATTGACTCAAAAGGAAATTACTACCTAGATGTTGGTGGTAAAGAGGAATCAATTGGTTTATCGCAACTGCAGGATCGCGTAAGAAAAATATTAAACCAGAACCCTAAAATATCTGTATTAGTGAGAGGCGATAAAAACGTTCCTTACGGTGATGTGGTTGGGTTAATGGTAACCTTGCAGGGAGCCGGCGCTCCAAATGTTGGTTTAGTAACAGAGCCGGATAGAAACTAATGAAATGGTTGCGCAAGGACAGTTATGGTATTCCAATCATATTGGCTGTAGGTTTACACCTTAGCATTGTGGTTGCCGGTCTATTGGTGATTGATTTTGGTGATGAAGAACAAAAGAAACCCAAAAGACCGCCGATAGTGAATGCCACTGTTATTGATATTTCCCAAACGATTATTGGAAAACGTGAAGCGGAAGAAAAAGCGGCAAAACAGCGAGCTGCCGCTTTGGCTGAACAAAAGAAAAAAGAAGCTGAGCAGCAAAAAAGAAAAGAAGCGCAGCGCAAAGCTCTTGAGGAAAAAGAGAAACAGCTAGCGAGAGCCAAACAACAGGCTCAAGAAAAAGCAGAAGCCGAAAAGAAAGCGGCGGAGCAGAAACGAGAAGCAGAACGCCAACGTCTTGCAAAAGAAGCTGAGCGTAAACGCGCGGCAGAAGAAGCAGAGAAGAAACGTTTAGCCGAACAGCAAGCAAAAGAGAAACAACGCAAGGAAGAACTTGCCAGGAAAGTAGAGGCAGAAAGACAGGCCGAAGAAGAGAGAAAACGCCAAGAAGAGGCGGCTAGAATGGCTGAAGAACGGAAAAAGGCAGAAGAAGCGGCAGCTTTAGCTGCTGCTGAAGAGGCTAAAAGGCAAGCTGCTGAAGCTCAGATGGTGCAATCTATTAGCGGATTAATTAATGATAGACTGTCAAAAGCATGGAATAGACCGCCTAGTGCTAGAAATGGTATGAAGACTACCTTAAAAATGTCGTTTTTACCTACGGGTGAAGTATTGGATGTGTCGATAATCAGTAGTAGTGGTGATGCATTGTTTGATCGTAATACAGTTAATGCTGCAAGAAAAATTAAAGTGGAAGAGTTATCCGAAATAGATCCATATTTATTTAATAAAAACTTTCGCAATATAACTGTAATTTTCAACCCACAGGATTTGAGAAATTGATGATTTTACGCAGATTTTTTATATACTTTGTTATATGTCTATTTTTTAGCCAAACAGCAAGAGCTCAATTGGTTATTGAAGTAACGAGCGGTGCAGATCAATTATTACCTATCGCAGTCGTGCCTTTTGGCTATACTGGTGTAAACCGTTTGCCTGAGGATATTGCGCAAATTGTAGAAGATGACTTGAGTCGTAGTGGTTTATTCAAAGCAATACCAAGATCAAATATGCTTAGCATGCCTTCAAAAGAAGCGGATGTATTTTATCGAGACTGGCGATTGCTAAAAAGCGACTATGTTGTTATTGGTAATATTCAGAAGTTGCAAAATAACCAATATAGAATAGGCTTTGAATTATTAAATGTTTTAACTCAAAAGCCTGTTCAGAAACACAGCTCAATAGATGTTAGTGCTGCGAACTTTCGCGATGCGGCTCATTATATAAGTGACAAAGTTTACGAATTATTGACGGGCACAAGGGGAGCATTTAGTACTAGAATATTATATGTTACTGCAGAGGGTGATAAAAAAGCGCCTTTATTCAAATTGCAGGTTGCTGATGCCGATGGCCATCGCCCACGTGTAGTTGTTGAATCAAAAGAGCCTATTCTTTCCCCTTCTTGGAGTATGGATGGTCGTAATATTGCTTATGTAATGTTTAGAAATCGTCGACCTAATATTTTTATTCAGGAATTAGCTACTGGTAAACGCCAACAAATAGCTCAATTTAGAGGATTAAACGGCGCTCCATCATGGTCACCAGATGGAAAGAAATTAGCCCTAGTATTATCGAAGGACAATAATCCAGAAATATATACACTGGATATTGCAACCCAGAAATTGGAGCGTATGACAAATCATTACGCTATCGACACCGAACCAAGCTGGGAACCGGATGGAAAAGGAATAGTATTCACATCTGATCGTGGTGGTAACCCACAGATCTATCGATTAGATGTAAATAGTAAGCGTGTAGAACGAGTAACTTTTGAAGGTGAATTAAACACCAGAGCGAGAATGACGCCAGATGGCAGATATCTTGTGACAGTTCAAAAGGACGACGGCAATTATCATATAGCGTTACAGGATATGAAAACGGGTCGCGTACAGATTCTAACAGAGACTTACTTAGATGAATCGCCAAGCATTGCGCCAAATGGTAGCATGGTGATGTATGCCACAACCTATCAAGGAAAGGGTATCTTAGCCGTAGTATCCGTTGATGGACTTGTAAAATATAAGTTACCATCAGCTGATGGAGATGTACGTGAGCCATCTTGGTCCCCGTATTTCAAATAAAGACATTGAGGAGTGAATAATGAGTGTAAACAAACTAGGTAAGTTTGCTGTAATTGGATTGTCTGCCGCTTGGATTGCGGGTTGTAGTACAACAGCGACAGATACTGATTCTTCAACTGTTGCTGAAGATGCCAATTCAACAGAACAAGCAGCTGACACTGGAAGTTCTGACCAAGCATACGGTGCTGGTGAAGACGGCGCATTAACAAGTGTTATCGTTGATGATACAGAAGCAGCACAAGAATCTAGCATGGATTCTCTAGCTGGCGTTGAAACTGTATTCTACTTTGACTTTGATAAATCAATTGTTCGCCCAGAATCTCGTGAAGCGTTGGCAAAACACGCTGAATACTTGGTTGCAAACCCAGATGCGCGCGTTGTTTTGGAAGGTCACGCTGATGAGCGCGGTACTCGTGAATACAACATGGCTCTAGGTGAGCGTCGTGCTAAAGCAATCAGCCGTTATTTGACTATCCAAGGCGTAGCTGCTTCTCAAATCGAAACCGTAAGCTTCGGTGAAGAAGTTCCTGTTGCTTTTGGTCATGATAGCAACGCTTGGCAGCTAAACCGTCGAGTTGAAGTGCGTTACGAATAATGATCTATAAAAATATCAGAATTCGCTCTTTTGCAATGGTGCTGTGTTTCACAGCACCATTCGCATCAGCTGAAATGCAGCAGGCAGGTGGAGGGCTTTCAGCAGGAGCCGCCGCCGACCTACTGTTCCAGTTAGAAACGCTGCAGCAAGAAGTTCAAAGTCTTCGTGGCCAACTAGAAGAGCAGGGGCATGAATTAAAGTTGATGAAGCAAAGCCAGAGAGATCGCTATATTGATCTGGACAAACGTATATCTTTATTGATGTCGGCTTCAGCTAATGAAACGAAAAGAAATATCCCTCCAGCACAAAATCAAGAGCCGCTACCTACAGCGACTCAAAGTACGACGACAAACCGAACCTCTAGTAATAATTTAATCACCTCACCTTTAGCCCCTGTTGCACTACAACCGCCAACACAGGCCGCTCAACAAGCTTACGATGACGCATACAACCTAATTCGTGAGAGAAAGTTTGATGAAGCGGAAGCTGCGTTTACGCAGTTTGTGAAGCAATTTCCAAATAATACGCTTACTGGAAATGGCTACTACTGGTTAGGCGAAGTTAAACTAGTGCAAGGTCGCTCTAATGAAGCACTTGATGCATTCACGACTGTTATCCAGAAATTCCCTGGCCACAGTAAAGAGCAAGATTCCTTGTACAAGTTAGGGACGGTGAGTGATCAAATGGGCGATAGCGCAAAAGCTAAATCCTACTTGCAAGATGTAATTCGGCGTTTTCCTGACAGTAAAGCAGCTAAGTTAGCATCAGGTTATCTAAGTAAAATTAAATAACTTGCATTCCTCAGCGGGCTCTGTATTATACGCAACCCGTTGGGTCGTTAGCTCAGTTGGTAGAGCAGTTGACTTTTAATCAATTGGTCACTGGTTCGAATCCAGTACGACCCACCAACTTTTTTATTCCTTTTGTGATTTTTGGGTCGTTAGCTCAGTTGGTAGAGCAGTTGACTTTTAATCAATTGGTCACTGGTTCGAATCCAGTACGACCCACCAAAAAACACTCATTCCGCTCCCAGTTTCTTAAGGGGTAATGATATGTCCGAGCTTTTTAATAAGTCAGCACTTCGTGATACCGTCCAAAAATATTTATCTGAAGCCGAAGAGAACCTTAAAATCAAGTCAGTTGATGACGAACAGATTCGTGCTGAAATAAAGTCATTACTAAAAGAAAAGAATGCTGTTCTAGTTGCTCATTATTATACTGAAGATGCCATTCAAGAACTTGCTGAAGAAACGGGCGGGATTATTGCCGATTCCTTGGAAATGGCGCGCTTTGGGGCAAACCACCCTGCAGAGACATTAGTTGTTGCTGGCGTTAAGTTCATGGGCGAAACAGCTAAGATACTAAGCCCTGAAAAAACGATTTTAATGCCAACACTAGAAGCAACATGCTCTCTTGATATTGGCTGCCCTATAGATGAATTTTCTGCTTTTTGTGATCAATATCCTGACCGCAAAGTCGTTGTTTATGCCAATACCTCCGCTGCGGTTAAAGCTCGTGCAGACTGGGTCGTAACGTCCAGTATCGCATTAGATGTTGTTGAGCACCTTGTTGAACAAGGCGAAAAAATCATTTGGGCTCCGGATCAGCATTTGGGTGGTTATATCCAAAGAGAAACCGGTGCTGATATGATTCTGTGGGATGGAGCCTGCATCGTCCATGAAGAGTTTAAAGCGAAAGGCATTACCGACCTAAAAGCAGTGTACCCAGATGCAGCGGTACTTGTTCACCCAGAATCTCCAGAAGCGGTAGTAGAAGTCGCCGATGTTGTCGGTTCAACGTCGCAACTATTAAATGCTTCTAAGACCATGACGAATGACACTTTTATAGTGGCAACGGACAGAGGCATTTTCTATAAAATGAAACAAGCCTCTCCCGACAAGCGTTTTATTGAGGCCCCAACAGCCGGTTCAGGCGCATCTTGTAGAAGTTGTGCTCACTGTCCTTGGATGGCATTAAACAGCCTAGAAATGCTCAGAGACGCTCTGAAAAACAACTCTGGAGAAATCCATATCCAAGAAGAAACCAGGGTAAAAGCACTTCTTCCATTGCAAAAAATGCTGAATTTTCAAGCTAAATAGATTATTCGATGCGCTTGGGGCTCTAATGCTTTAGAGTCCCTAAATATTTTTTTTCTAGGTCAGAAAACGCCAACTGAAGCCTGTCACTTTCAAGGCTTTTTTTGTTGAATATCCCTCTTAATTCTTGATGGCTTTTTCCTAATCTCATCCCTAAGACTTTTTCTTTTAGCTCTGTGGTTATGCTAACCAGCTTTCTATTCCTTTCTCTTTGCAAGACAAGTTCTGACGCTAAATTTCCTGTGGATTTTTTACTTGGAACAATGGAATTCAGCTCATCTTTTAATTTTTTATTTTCACTTTCTATCGTTTCCAGTTCTTGTGCAAGTAAGGTTACGCAGGTTTCAGATTCATGCAAAAGGCGTTCTAACTCATGAGTATCTTTATCTTGTTCTGCAAGACTTCTTATTGGAAGGGTTTCCTTGGCCGAAGTGACTCCATCGCGTAATGAAATGATCGTTTCTTTCTTATTACTATGCAGAGCTTGAAGGCTACCAATAGCAGTGGTGTTCTTTTCGTTTAATTGTTTTTCTAGCTCAGCAAGCTTGGCATCTCTATCACTAATGTATTCTTTCAAAGAAGCAATGGATAAATTGGACGTTTCCAGTTCGGCCTCTAATTGCAAAACCAATGACTCTGATTCTTTAGCAATACGTTCAAGTTTAGCCACAGCGGTTTGTTGGGCTTCAAAAGTAGTATGAGAAGTATGATGCTCCTGCGCTCTAGCCATTTCGTTTTTAAGCTGATCAATCACGGTTTCTTGCCTTTGCGAAAGATGACTTAAACTCGCTATCTGCTTCATAAGCTTAGAGCGTCGCTCACGCTCGAGATTCCTAGCTGCAGGGGCTTGCCTATGTAACACAGAATCTGAATCTTTATTTTTATCATCACCGTGCACTTTTTTTAATCGCTCAATGCTCAAATTAAGGTCTTTGACTTTGGACTCTAAACGAGCTTTCTCAATTTTTTTAACGGTTAAACGCTTAAGCGCCTGCTTTGATCGATCGATACTGTCGCGCAAGTCTTCGTTTAGTTGGTATTGGTTTTCAGTCAATAGCTCTTTAGACATTAAAAGCTCGGCAATCTGTGTAAATTCTCCCTCCATTTCCTTTAAACTATTTTTTAGTTCATCAATATTGTGCTGTTTCAATTTAGGGCTAAATAATGCGGAGAATAAACTGGATAAAAAGCGCTGTAATATTGGCGTTGGCTGCTCGCTCACTTGATTTAGTAAGATGGCTCGCTCAGCCTTTAAAATAGTACCCCAAATTTTTAAGCGGTTCGTTTCATGTTCGCTCATGCTCTCCATGTCTATAGCATTAGCCGCAAAGCTGATTTGCTTATCTAAATATCGCGCTAACGACTTGTATACATCTGGGTTTTCAGCACCACCCAATAGACTAGGCATTTCAACCTGACTGCTTTCAATGGGCCTCGGCTCTACGGCTTCGGCTTTTTTTGATAGTCTGTGTGTCAGCCATAGCAAGAAAATACTGCCTAACAAGAGCAGGGTGCTGATCTCCAGTAGTGTCCAAATCAACCACTTAGCCATAAAAAGCCTCGACCTTTCGGTAATAGATGTGATATTCATTATCATTAATTAATAGCAGATAACGAGTTTGCTTTCACCATTCTTTATGTATATGGAATACAAAATTTTATGAGTAAAGAGTTTATAACATTCATGCGCAACCGCGTGTCACAACCAAAACTTGATTCACCTGCGCCCAGTGAAAATGAATGGGTTACAATCTTAAGTGCAGCAAGTCGTGCCGCAGACCATGGTAACTTAACACCATGGCGCTTCAGAATATACGAAGGAGAAGGGCGGGAAAAACTAGGGCAAATTTATTGGCACCACGCGCTTTCAGAAGTGGAGTCCATGCCTTTGAATAAAGAAGAGTCATTCATTAAAAAAGCGTATCGAGCGCCAGCAGTATTGCTTATTTATGCACACATCCAAGACCACCCCAAAGTACCAGCGGTAGAACAGATTATGGCTGCCTCAGCGGCCGCACAACAAGTTTTACTGGGCCTTAATGCTCTGGGTTATGGCGCAATGTGGCGAAGCGGTCCTGCTTGCTTTACACAGAAAACCAAAGATCTATTATCGCTTGAATCCAACGAACAAATTATTGGCCTCATCTATGCGGGAACACCTGCTAAAGAACAAACCACAATTAGAGACGTTGAGCTTGAATCACATTTAACATGGGTAAGAGATTAATTTCTAAGGTTTAATTGCAAAAAACTGTTGCAATTAAACCTCTCCATCACTAATATACGCGCACAAATTACGCAGCGCGTAAAAAAGTTTTGGTGAGCTGTCCGAGTGGCCGAAGGAGCACGCCTGGAAAGCGTGTATGTCGAAAGGCATCAAGAGTTCGAATCTCTTGCTCACCGCCATTATTCCCAAGTCATTGATTAGTAAAAACTTTAAGTTTAACAGTGACTTGTTGCAAAATGTCCTCAACCGTGCTGGTACGAAAGGCTGGCACGGTTGACAAGCTGACTACTGCGAGCCAACCAAATATTTCAACTATGCCTAAACCTTAGAAACATCCTAAAAGCGGTATTTATTACCATCGCATTGACGTGCCAAATGACATTCGTCATATCATCGGCAAAACCAGCATCAAGAAATCATTAAACACCAATAGCTTCTCAGAGGCCAAGCGCCTTTTTGCGCCTCTGTATGCCGAGACCCAAGCTTTATTCGCTCAAGCTAGAAATCGCGTAAGTCTAACTCCCAAAGACATCGAAATCCTTTCTCAGCGTTGGCTCAAGTACCAAATTGCAGAGATTGAAAATGGTAAAGCATTCGGCTCTTTTATTGTTTATGAAAAGTATGATGTGAGAGCCGAGGCTGATGCATCGGAGGAAGTTGAAGAGATACACTCCATAGGTGAATTTCTAAGTCGTGCGCTTGAGTCTGGTTACCTCGCTCAATTGAACTGGGTAGGGCGTCACGTCGATGACTTACAGTCTAGTAATAACTTACTCATAGAAAAAGGTGGTGAATGCTACCGTGCTCTGACTGAGAAGATGTGTTGGCGCTTATTGGAACTTAGCCGCTTGTCTCTTAACAGGTACAATGGTGATTGGTCTACTACTCCTTCAGCCCTTGTCAGTCGGTCTGATGAGCTATTAAGCATTGAGTCTGCTAACAAACCCGCTATGTGCAGCCCTATGTCCCAATCAACGTACAAGCCACTGAGCGAAGTCATTAAGTCATTTATAGCTTACAAAACGCAAAGAGGTGACTGGGACGCTAAGACGCTCTCAGACGTTGAAGGTATGTGTGGTCAGCTTATGGAATATGTAGGGGCAAACACTAACCCTTCCACGATTACCCGTGAGCAACTTAGGGAATTTAGCGTTCTCTTGTCTAAGCTACCCAATAACTATGCACGCACAGCGCGCTTCAAAGGCATGACGCTCTTGCAGCTGGCCGAATTAAGCGACTCCGAAGACATAAAGAGGGAGCATAGTAGGTCTATTTAAAAAATCCATTGGTTAATGAGAGCTTGATCATACCTTATAGTCTTCACTAGGTGCATCATTGTGTCTACGATTGGTATATACAGTGTACAGGCTCTAAGATATTGATTAACAATGATAATAAAAGATTAAGGTCTAAGCTATAGGTCAATCGTTGAGTAAGACGTTAGCTAACGATTAAGTAAACATCAGGTATTGCGAATAGAGGCAAAGGTCTGATTACTTCTCCTAGGGTGTGGGTTATCAAATAACCAGTTGTATACACTTACAAATCTCAGTAAAATTTACATTTGGACATATTAAGAGGTAATGGATGCGTCTTTTCTTTATAGTCTTTTGGATTTTAGTGTCTCAAGTTACATGGGCATCGGATACAGAAAACAATGAGGCTATTAGGCTTGATGGGGACTTAGCAATAGCACCTGATTTTGTGGAAGAGCATAACGGGATTAAAGCAGAACTAGGAAGTGGGCCTGTTGCTTGTATATTGCGCTTTAAAGGAGGTGCTGTACCCTTCTTACTTTCTGGCAATCCATCAATAAGTATTATCTCGGTACAAGCTGTCTACGATGGGAAAATACATAAAAATGCTAAATTGCTTGTTAGCAGTGGGCCTTACAAAGGTCAGTATGTTCCTTTGAAATCGATGAGTGGTTTATACACAAGCCCTTTTGATTTTGATTATTTTTGGGGTGCTAAGCTGCTTCTTGTCGAAGACGGGCATTATGCTGAACTCCCTGTTATATCTCCAAAGACTTTTGAGACAACAATTAGTGCTTACAAAGACTGCGTCGGCTCCCTTGTTAAATAAGAGTGCTATGCTGTAAACCACTTTATTAAAGGAATAATGTAAATGGACATTTGGGAAGGAGACAAGTTAATCCTGTTTTTGGCTTTTGTAATTCCTGGTTTTATAAGTCTAAAAGCTTATCAGCTTGTGTTTCCTGCAACGGAGCGCTCGTCCCAAGATCAACTCATAGATGCAATAGCATACAGTTCAATAAATTATTCGATATTATTACTCCCTATTCTTTCAGTTGAAGCTAGCGGTATTAAAGAAAACCATCCAGCTCTCTATTGTTTTTTCTATATTTTTGTTTTTTTCTTAGCTCCCATAATTTGGGTGCTTATATGGAGAAGGTTGAGGATAAGTGATTTCTTTCAAAAAGCGGCTATTCATCCTGTTCAGAAACCATGGGATTATGTCTTTGCTCAAAGAAAGTGCTATTGGGTACGCGTGACGCTAAAAAATGGCAAAGTTCTTGGCGGTGAGTTTGCTGAGGCTTCTTTTGCATCTAGTTCGCCAGCCCCTGAACAGCTTTATTTAGAGAAAACATGGTTTTTGAACGAGGATGGTAGTTTTGAAAGGCAGAAGAATAGCAGTGCTGGGATTTTGATTTTATCTAGTGAAATATCGCATGTGGAGCTTACAGAATATGACACAAGAGAAGAAACAGATTCATAAAGGGTATCAGCCAAATGAAAGTGCTGAAGATGTTACCACTCTCGGTGGATTTGCATTAAATGGGTATCAACCAAGAACGTCTAATTCTGAAAATAGTAGCCCTAAAGAAATAGAAAAAAAAAGTAGTTCTCAGGCTTCTAATATAGCGCCTAAGCCTCCTAAAAAGGATTAATCACTCCGTTGAGTTATAGGGCGTACTGGACAGCTACGGTAAATGGATATAACTTATAATTAACAACAAAGAGGTGCTTATGTCCCAAGATAGAAAATCTACTCATACTTTAGAAGAAATGGAGTCTGCTAGAGACTCTTATGGTTATCAACCAACACGTACCGTAGATGTCGAAAAGGGTTATTCCCCTAAGAATGTTGCAAAACCTTCTTCTGACAAACCTAGTCCACCAAAAAAAGACTAATTATGCTATTTTAAGGGCTTATTAGCTAAAGAGGGTTTATGTCTAGAGATAAACGAATTGATGAGCTTGTGGATATGATACGCCGTGAGCAAGGTGTGGATGATGAGCGTAGACATGTAACTGGTGGCTACCAACCCATTCGCTCGGAAGATAGAGGGTATGTCCCTAAGAAAACTCCAAGACCGCCAGCCGAGAAACCTTCTCCTCCAAAAAAAGATTAGTACCTATAATTTATGGATAGGTTAAGAAGGTATTATGTCTCAAGATGATAAGTTAGATGCCTCAATAACTATTGAATATGATGGTGTAGATATTGATAAGCTCACTAGGTACGGCGGGCCTCGTTGTGGTTACAGGCCTATTCGTTCTGAACTCAAAGCAACTCCACCTGTAAAAAATGTAAAGCCTGATGGTGAAAAGCCATCTCCTCCCAAAAAAGATTAGCTGCACATAGGTATTCAAGGGCCCTATATGGGCCTTTGTGTCTACCCATTTACTACTGTCTATTCTTCAAGCGCCGTTAACGTCCATCCATAGTTCGTTGCCTTCACCTTCGAAGCCTACAACGTACTGAGTCAGGAATTTCTCTAACTCTTCTTCTTGTCGTATAGCCTCAAGTTTCTTAGCGACTGAATCCATTTGAGACAGCCAGTAAGCCACTGCCATAGCCAAGGCGTCTAACCTATCGTCATGGCGAAGTGAGCGTTAGTCGTGATAACTGGTAGAACAGTGAGTATTTTAAGTCTTGCTCACACTGCTCAAGGTCTTCTGTTATTACCTTAGGGTCAATTACAAGTCTGTTCTGCATCAACACAGGTTCAAGTTTGTCTACGATGCATCACTCTTTGTGTACGCTCTGTCTTTTTCATTATTTCTTCCTAGAGTGTGGGTTTCAAATGTACAGTTCCAATAAGCCTTAGAAGCTACTTTAGCAGACGATAGACGCTGGCTCTTCCAATGCCTAGCTCTTGCGCTATCTCTGTCGCCCCCATACCGCTTGCCTTCAATCGCTTTACTTCCTTTGGGTCAATGCTAAGGCCGCGACCTTTATACTTGCCCTTGAGCTTGGCTTGCTCAATGCCTGCCATTTGACGCTCTTTGCGTATATTTGTTTCAAACTCAGCGAACACGCCAAGCATCTGCAAGAAAGCCTTGCCGCTCGTAGTGCTCGTGTCGATATGCTGGTCAAGTATCTCAAGCGAAGCGCCTTTGTCTTCAAGCGTCTTAACAATTGTCGTTAGGTCGTTTACGTTACGTGCAAGCCTGTCGAGCTTCCAGACGACCAGCTTATCTCCTTGTCCTACCATTTCCATTAGGATGCCTAAGACATCACGTCCACTGGTGGTCGTCCCTGAAGCCTTTTCATGGAGTATGATGGCGTTTGGATAAGCCTTCCTGAGAGCCTCCTCTTGAAGCGTTGTGTTCTGGTCTAGCGTTGATACTCGGCAGTACCCGAAAGTGCTACTCATGGCTTCTCCTTGTGTCTCGTTAGGGTCTAGAGATTTGGATAATATTGTCTCGTATAATTTTAAGCCAACCCTTATGAGACACTTTATTACTGTGTCGTATGGGTATACTTTAAGAGACTGGTTGTAAATAAAGGGGTATGGGGGGGGAATTTGACAGTTTGAGTTGTATTAAGCTCCCACAGGTTTTAGCTGGTTTTTGAACTTGTCTCCTACTAGTAAGTGCGCAATGTAACAGGGTAATATAAAACGGTTAATCTGTAACTTTCACTAAGGCTCAACATGCTTTTAAAATTCCTGACTTACTTCGCTACTTTTCTATTTGGACTTGGCTCTGGCTACTTGTTATTGGTGAATGAGGTTTTCGGGGATGAATTTACTCCCAGTAATTTTTTATCTACGGAAGGTGTGAGTTGGACAGACGTCTTATCATCAGTTAGTACATTATTGACTTTCATTGTTGTCACTGTGACATACACAAAATGGAAGGAGATAAAAGTAAAAGAAGACGCCTATGATTTAACCAAAGACTATTTGCGCTGTCTTGGTGATATTGCCGAAAAGCTAGACGCATCATATTACTATTTTGACAGTTGCGTCCCTCAAGCTGGCATGTTTGTACTCAATAAAACTCAGTCCGATGATTTGCTAATGAAAGGCTATGACGCACATTCATTACTTCGATTAGATATTTATCGGCTAGAGAATATTAAGAAGGAGCTCAGGTTTTGGGGAGTTTCATTAAAAGGAAGGCTCAAGGCCGACCATTTGGATATCATTAAGAATGCAGAAGATTTCCTACTGGTTCATAACATCCTTGGTAGACAAATTCAGAACTTTTATAAGGGTGATGAATTGCAGGAGGAAGGTATTAAAAGGATGAGTAGAGAGCTTAAAAGATTGGGTGAGCTATCGGTTTCTTTGCAGGAAGTATTTGGCGAGCGCTTAAAGTCAAATTACAATGACTGTTTCGATTTTACAACTAGTAAGTTGTGAGCGTGATATGTTGAGATGCCTTGTGATATGGTACGAAATACTGGTACGATTAAGAAAAATGGCGACAATAAAGTTGTTTATAATCAATGATCTAGCGATATTATCTGGCATCAAGAGTTCGAATCTCTTGCTCACAGCCATTATTCTTAAAAAAGACGTCTACGACGTCTTTTTTTTCGCCTTTAATTTATCTTAGCTACAGCTATTCTCCTACTATTCCTAAACCTCAGAAAATATCACAAAACGTATTTATTGCCGTCTCTAATGAGATTACCTAAAGTCAAGCTGTGTGCCACTCCTTCTTGGAGGTTGAACTTAAAAAGATTGAGTCTTCACTTAATAGCGGCACAGGAGCTTTTCGGCCAACTCCAAGAAGAGATGGAAAGCTGTGCAACTCAGATTGGACGTAAAACTGAGCAACTTCGGATCCTTGAAGAAGATATTCTTTCTTTAGAGAAGAAAGTTCGTGAAATTGAAATTGAAATCGAAAAGCTTTACGAAAAGCATAATGTATCGAAAGAGAAAAGCGATTTTATCAATGAGTGTGATGCAATTGTAGGATTACTCAACCAGTTTATTGTGAGAATGCGGAAAAGCAATTTTCAATTCTGATTTTAAACTGAGTGATGACACCTGAGTTGCTCGCCTGGTTAACCCAGCCAGGCCCTGAGATTTTGCGAGCCATGCTGGTTGGAGGCAATTGGCAATACCGATCCCGAGCATGTCCTGTCTAAATTGGTCATTGAAGCTGACCAAACCAGTATCCAGCGAGACTAGAACGCAAAAACTTGAGTCTCTCATGCAAATCCATTTGATCCTCTTACAATAATTTAGCGTACCATATTAGCATGTTGATAAACTCGTTAGTTCGATGATGAAGAAGATGATGAAGAAGTTGATAGCACAACATCGTGTCGCTCGGCGGTGCTTCTCTAAAGGCCCCGTTTCAGCGGCTTATGAACTAAAGGTGAACGCGGGGGAGGTGCGACGAGATGACGCTCAAGTTGCTCTGGCGGCAAAATTCGATTCCCTGTACGAGTTTCTTGCCTCGCTCCCACCAGTACCCGTACGCACCGACGATCCTACAGAGAACAGCTGTACAAGCAAAAATCCACTTTTACTGCTATTGGCGCGATCCCTGGCATCCGCCCAGTCCTTTCTTCGAAAGAAACTCCATTTGTGGTTTTTTTGTCCACCACCGCGAGGCATGTACATTCATGGAACGGTTGGGGTAGGCAAGACCTTTCTAATGGATCTCTTTTACGCGTCGGTTACTGATGATTTTTGTTGTAATAATGACAGCCACAAACACGCAAAGATTACCAAACGCCGCGTCCACTTTCATGAATTCATGCTAGACGTCCATCATCGAATCTTTGTCTATAAACAGAAGCACCCACGAGGTGATGCGACTCCCATCATTGCGCAACAATTGGCACAAGAAGCCCAACTCCTCTGTTTAGATGAATTTCAAGTGACAGACATTGCAGATGCCATGATTTTGAAACGACTATTTTCACTATTACTGGATTGGAATGTCGTGGTGGTGGCCACATCGAATAGATCTCCCGATGCCTTGTATGAGGGAGGCATTAACCGATCCCTTTTTTTACCATTCATCGACATGTTGAAACGCACGTCCGACATTATTTCCATGGAGGATTCAAGCAAGGATTATCGACGCGAACATCGAGCGTGTGGTCAATCCTATTTTTGGTCAAACAAGGATGTTCATGGAGATAATAATACTAATAACAACATACAGGCGAAGTTGGAAGAAATATTTGGTGGCATTGCATCCGGAACTGAGGCCGAGATTATTCCCGTCCTATTTGGTCGCACCGTCCAGGTCGCCCGATTGAATGACCGTTGCGCTTGGTTTGATTTTTCCGAGTTGTGCTACCAACCGCTCGGTGCGGCCGATTATATTTCCCTCTGCTGCCGATTTCCGGTCCTCATCATAGAACGGGTTCCCCAATTGAACGCCAAGCACCTTAACGAAGCGCGACGATTCGTGACCCTCATTGACGCGTGTTATGAATCTCACACCCGCTTGGTGCTGGCGGCACAAGTCCCGCTCGACGAATTGTTTGTCAATTTTGAAGCGCAAGTCGAAAGCTGTGATAGAGATGAAGAATTGTTTGTCAATGACAAGGGGGGAAACTCGAGCTCTTTTGCGACGACCATGATTCGCACCAAAGATGGGAAATATTTCGAGTGGTCAGCGACGGGTCGTGTTGGTGTGTCACTAGCACAATTTTCGGCCGCAAATGATCTCGCCTTTTCCTTTAGACGAGCCGCGTCTCGGTTGAGAGAAATGGGTGGAAAGGAATGGGGACGACAATGACGAAAGGTCTTTACATTGCAAAAAAAACACTAAAATGAATGACACCGCATGTTTTTCGCTCAAATGAAAGAATAATGTTAACAAAATCGATTTCACCCCATGTTGCACCACGTACTTCACCAGAACGAGCAACCGTTAAAAATGCGACCACGCAGACGACTAGCAGTTTCATTCTTTTCAAGCCAGATCGGCTGAAGCACTTCAAGTATGTGTGTTTTATTAATTTGATTGACAGAGAGATGACCAATAATAGGGAATGCGTATTGCTCTAAGCTTCAGCGCCATTGAGCTTAGTAACAGCTATTCCCAAGTTGCTTCTTTTTCTGAAAGCGTAAAACGTATATCACGGCCATCAGAACACATCTGCATAATTGAGTTAGGGGAGCCGTCTTCGTTTAGGCTTACTAAGCTAACGCCCGAAGCATTTAACAGTCGCTCACCATCGGATGCTGTTTCTGGCTTATGGGGGATGACTTTCATGCTGCGACGTCGGGTGAACCAGTTTAGAGGAGATCTAGGCGAATAGAGCCAACGATTCAGACGATCGAATACATCTAACAATTTCCCCGGAAATTCATTTTTTAGGCCGCTGCTGGTTATCTGCCACAAATCAGGCCCACGCTTAACTCCGCGTAGCTGTATGTCATAAACAAATGAGTAATGCACATCACCAGAGAGTATGACGAAGTTCTTTGGCGTTTTATTGTGACGAAACATGTTCATGAGAGTATACGCAGAACCAGGATGAGCCATCCAGTTTTCTGCATCGACCATTAAGGGCTTGCCAAACCAAGTAAACACACGTTGAATACTTTCAATAAGCTTTACGCCAAAAATGGGGGCGGGAGACACCAATACCACGGCTTCAAGACCTTTTAATTGATGCTGTAAGTCTGTAAGTGCTTCCCAATCCATTAGGCCTGAAGGGTTTTCAATGGATTTCTCAGAACGCCAGCGCTGCGTTCGTGTGTCCAGTACCACAAGAGGAGGCTCTGTTTGCCAAGTGTAATTCCACTCAGAAAATCCAAGAAGCTCTTGCACTAGCTCATCATGGTCGGATTCACCCAAATGATTGAGCGCCAATTGGCAGTTATTAAGAAGTTCCTTAGGAAAAGATTCTGGGCTATTGCCCCAACCTTGGCAAAGTAGGTAAGCAAATAACGCATTTCCAATAATACGCGTAGAGAAAGGGTGGTTGTAAGCCGTTTTTTCCCATGCTGCTGTTAGGTTCCAGTCGTCGGTTACATCATGATCATCAAATATCATGGCGACGGGTATGTGAGCCAAAGCACGACGCACTTTCGGCAACCCTTTCGCAAATTCTTTCAGTATGACAACTTGCTTTGCAAAACTGTCTTTTTGCTCCTCTGATAAACCAGCAGGCTCCATCCAACTTGTGTCTGTAAATGCGATATCCCAGCCTGTAGGTGACCAGACAAGCGCATACATAGACAGCATTTCAGCTAATGATATCAAATGGTTGTGGGCAGTGTCGGTGGTAAAAACCGGTTTACGGACACCACCAAAAAACTGTTCTATTAAGCTTCTATTGGTATCATTTTCTGGAAGAAGTGACTCCCTTGCATAATAATGAGGAGAGTCCGTATGAAGTTCATCCGAGTTATCAATGTCAATGCAGTCAAAAGCTTCTGCACGTATTCCCAAATGTGGAATTAGCTGGTGAATAACACAAAGCAGAGGAGCTGCGACATCGTCAGCGTATATTTGATCACCACTCATCATCAAAACACTAGGCCATTCTTTTGGATCAGTATTTTGTAAGAGTGAATCGACTCTTAATAAGCCATCTTGACTTGGATGATGTGGTTTGCGGCAAGAGCCATGTAGGATGTTTTTGATCTTAGGCTGCAACACGAAAAAGGGCAGTTTTTGCCCCGGATAAACAAGATCCTCGGCCCATTCACTCCAACCTGTATCATTAAGTCGTAGATCGTAATGAATAGGGCATTGAGCTGGTAAGGCGGTGTCTAAGGGAATGTCCAGTAGTTGAATATAAAGGTTATCACCCACTTTAAGTTGGGTATGGGAATCCGCAACTTGCGTGCTTTTATAGGTAAAACGCATCTTGTCATCTTGAAACAAGGTTAAGTCAACCACTACGGATTCAGTTGTCATCAACCAAATGGTTAATCGCTCTGTGGTCATTCTTCGTAATAGCGGACCAGCCAATACCTGCATATTTCCCCTTACACGCGATCTTATTGGATGCTTTTATAGACATCCAAACATAATGCGCTACTGTGAAAGTAAAAGCTCAGCTTGCTCGAAAACCACAGGACGACCTTCTTTTGTTGTCGAGGTAACCGTCATTCTGGCTGAAAGCATTAGCTGATGATCTTCAGTTCTGTGAACGGTTTGGATAAAGGCGAGCTTGAGCTTGGAAATGCGCTCAACGCTTGTTTCGATATAAAAAGCATCACCGCTTTGCAGCGAGCGTTTATATTCTAACTCCGCTTTTATAAGCACGAGGTGAATGCCTCGCTTGGTTATTTCAGCGAAATCCAAGCCACGTGTTTTAATATATTGATGTCGAGCGTGTTCTAGGTAGTTTTGATAGACCGAATTGTTAACAATACCCTGCATATCACATTCGTAATCACGCACTTCGAAATGAGTGCGGTATCCATGCTCGATATGATCCTTCATTGTAATACCTTGTTTCTTAAAATTATTCGTGATGTGCGATGGCGTTTTTGCCTGACCGCTTTGCGTATAGCAGATAGTGCTGAGAGCGCTCCACCAGCTCTTTAGGGCTTTCATCACCAAATAGCGTTGCAACACCAATTGAAACGGTAACCTGTCTCAGTAAAACCTTAGTATTTTTATAACGTATCTTTTGAATAGAAACTTCATGGCGTATGGATTCAGCAAGTTGAGCTGCTACACTCAGCTCCGTTTCGCTGAGCAGCATAGCGAACCTTCCACCTTCTATGCGCGCTAAAAAACCGCTTTCTGGTAACATACCAAGCAACACTTTGGATATATACCTGATTAACGATGTTCCTGCTTTTTTCCCATATTCTTCGTTAACCTTTGCAAGGTTATCAATATCAATCAGAAGCAGAGTTAAATCATCTTCAGCATAAGGAACTAATGAGAAGAGCTTTCGTTCAAAGCCTTTTTCATTTGCCAATAAGGTCATTGCATCGAGTTCTGTATTCCTTTTAACATCAGACAACTCGGCACGAAGTGACGCCAATTCCTCTTGAGCGGAAACCAAAGATCGGCCAAAGCGCTCGATTGCTTGATTTACTTGAAAGGCACCTTGTTCAAGAGTGGAGGCAAGCTGTTCAATTTGTGATGGGGTGGTTACCTCATCGATCGCCTCTTTCGTCTTCTGCAAGTGAGACTGAAAGAGACCAATATCTTTAGATATATCAGTTGTGTTTGTTTCTAAACTGCTTGTAAGGTTTTTTAAACGTGCACCTTGGGCATCTGTCTGCTGGAATTCTTCAGGTAATAGGAATTCAGTAAAAAGCTCTTTCGAGACAAATGCCGGTAAACTACCAAAACGGCGCAATGAGCGATCTACTAATTGATTCAGTTTAGGATTATTGTTTGAAGCGTATTCGTACCAAATACCATAATTAAAAGGCGTTGGAGGAATATCCAGCTTAACCATAAGCGGAATGGCTGATCGCATTAGCTTATTGGCTTGCTTTGTGGTGTGTTGAAACATCGGAACCTCTACTGCCATTTGCTACCGCTAAGACGTCCCATTTCATTAGGGGTAATGCATTATAAAAGAGCGTTGAAATCACTCATAAACATTCTGGCTTCGACTAAAAAATAATATTCGTGTTTCCAGACCCTTGAAAACACGAAACATAGTAAATCTAACAACAAAGAATAGCTATCTTAGCCGCCCTTAAATTTACAAGAAAATCCTTCTTTTTCAAGCAGCTCTTTGATTTTTTGACGGTTATCACCTTGTATTTCGATGTGACCATCTTTCACTGCACCACCAGTACCGCATTGTGCTTTAAGCTTTTTTCCAAGCGCCTTTAGTTTTTCTTCTGTTAAAGGTAAACCGGTAATAACTGTAACACCTTTGCCTTTTCGACCTTTCGTTTCTAGGGCAATACGTACGTTACCATCACCCACAGTCATTTCATTCTTGCATTGACAGTCTGAGACCGGGTTCTCGCACTCAGAACAAAGACGACCTTGGTCTGTCGAATACACTAAATTTCTTTTTTTCACGTTCGTTCATTCCCTCTGAGGTCATTGATAAGACACATTTTACCATTTCCTTTTTCCGCTATCAGTGAAAAATGTAATATTCAGCATTTATTCAATATCTAAACTAAGATAAACAGTATGAGTCTGATGATATGTGCTGGCTATGAAAAAAATACTTAAGATACGACAAGCTACCGAAAATGACCTTAGAAGCATTTTATTATTCGAATTTCGCAACCGAGATTGGTTTTCAAAATTCATTCCTCAGGAAGCATTGCGGCAGCAAACTCAGATTTACTTCAAACGTTTACTCAGAAGTGACGTTAAAAAATTTCAATACCTAGTCTGCTTACCCAATGATGTTCTTATTGGGCGCTTCAGTGGTCAGCTCCTAGACCAGGGCTGCCTAGAGGTGTCTTATCGCATCGCCAAAAACTTTACCAACCAGGGAATTGCCAAATATGTGCTTAAAAACCTACTACTAGTATGGGCAAGCGATGGCATCAATGAAGTGTACGCTCAAGTGGCCGATCATAATGCAGCCTCCATAAGAGTACTGACAGCATGCGCTTTTGAGCTGCAAGAGATTCAACAAAATTCGATAAATTTAGCAGGCGATATACACGATAGCCATGTATATCGCTGGTCAACCACAGAAGACATCATACCTTTGTACATCACGCCTGGTAGCGGTAGTTCGACAATTTATCTAGAACATTAGTGATAGCAGGGCTCAAAGGTGCATTAATAACCAAACGTTCAAGACTAATAGGGTGTGTAAACTCCAGACTCGAAGCATGGAGCATCAAGCGAAAGTCCTCCGGCCATAGATCTTTCACTACTTTGTTGATGTGACGACAGCCATAACAAGAATCCCCAACAAGTGGGTTTAAATGATGCTTAAAGTGCCGACGAATTTGATGCTTACGGCCTTGTTTTGGCGATACTTCAACCCAGCTGAGACGCATGTTGTCATAACGACTGACGGGGACTGGCACTTGATATTGTTGAAGACGCGTAAACTGTGTTTCGGCTTCTTTTTCAGTGCCTTCAATTTTAAATCGAGATCGACCTTTCTGTTCGTTTAATTTTGCCAGAGGGTAGTCGATAACACCTTCCGAATCACAAAAGCCTCGAACTAAACAATGGTAAGTTTTTTGCGTGGTCGCTTCTACAAACTGGCTAGAAAGGCGTCTTGCTATTTCTGGGCTAAACGCCATAACCAATACACCCGAAGTGCCTCGATCAAGGCGATGAATAGGAAACACCCATTGCCCCGTCTGGTCTCGAAGCCTTTGAACAACGGCATCTTCTTCGTCTTTAGCTAAGTTTGTACGATGAACAAGTAAGCCTGCGGGCTTATTAACAACGACAAGGTGTTCGTCTTGAAACAAAATATCTAGAGTCATTAATCTTTATCTATAAAAGAGGTAATTTTATCCATCGCCATATCGGCTAAGGTTTGCATTGCTTCATCACTGGTTCCAAAAAATCCGCTTTCATTACGCTTTCCTTATTTATATCTATTTAACACTGTCTAATAGTGGTTCTAAATATGGCAATATATTTTGTAACACTACAGGTTGACCCGCTTTATTGGGATGTAGGCCATCGTTTTGCATTAGATCCTTGTTCAGAGCGACCCCTTCAAGCATAAAGGGCACATAGGCGAGGTCGTATTTGGTGGCGATGTTCTTGTATAAATTAAAGAACATTTCAGTATAACGTTTGCCATAGTTTTGCGGAATTTGGTTACCAATCAGTAACACAACCGCTCCAGTTTCTTGAGCTTGCTCAACCATTTTTTCTAGATTTAATGTGGTCTGATCTAAAGGGTAACCACGTAAAGCATCATTAGCGCCAAGCTCTAATATTACCAAGCTTGGTTTGTGCGTGGTTAGCAGATCGTTAAAGCGTGAAAGACCGCCTTGGGTTGTTTCACCACTAACACTGGCATTAATAATGTCTATTTCAGGATGAGATTGTGAAAGTTGATTTTTTAGTAAACTAACCCAGCCATCTTGTTGTCGTAAGTTATATGCCGCACTAAGGCTATCCCCCATAACCAGTAAAGTGGATGCCGAAGCGAACGAACTAACGAACAAGAGAGTCAATATTGCAAACCACTGTCTTATTTGTTTTTTTAACATATCAAACCTTTTTAGAGTGAATCACTATGGATAGAAACACCGCGATTAAAGTATCTAATTTAACTCATACCGTGACGTCGAATACAGGAGATTTAACCATATTGAAAGGAATTAATATGGAAATCAAAGAAAGTGAGTCTGTGGCCATAGTTGGTTCATCTGGCTCAGGTAAGTCAACGTTGCTCGGTTTATTGGCCGGTTTAGACGTCAACACCTCCGGCGATATCTTTCTATATGATCAAGAGTTCTCTAATCAATCCGAAGAAGAAAGGGCGCTGGCTCGTGGTCAATACGTTGGCTTTGTGTTCCAGTCTTTCCATTTATTACCAAGCTTACAGGCTATTGAAAACGTCATGTTACCGGCCGAGCTGAAAGGCGATAAAGAGGCGCGCAAAAAAGCAGAAGTTCTGCTGGAGAAAGTCGGCTTATCACACCGTTTAACGCATTATCCTAATCAATTATCTGGAGGCGAGCAGCAACGAGTTGCCATTGCACGCGCTTTTGCTTCAAACCCTAAGGTCTTATTTGCTGACGAGCCAACAGGGAATCTTGATGAAGAAAACGGCAAGCTTATTATCAAATTGCTTTTCGATCTTAATCAATCCCAAGGGACAACATTGGTCATGGTGACGCACGATAATGAGTTAGCCAAAATGTGCGATCGTCAATTGGTCATGTCTGCAGGTCAACTAACGGAAAAAGCCTTATGAGTTTTGCCTTTCGTCTAATGTTCAGAGATATCCGCAGTGGCGACTTGCTGACGCTGTTGTTGGCTTTGGTAATATCAGTAAGCACAGTGACTTCGATAGGTTTGTTTGTCGATCGTTTACAACTCTCTTTTGAAAAAGAGTCCGCTAATCTACTAGCGGCTGACCGCTTAATTCGCTCAGACGATGTTATATCGCCAGAATGGGAGCAAAAAGCGAAAGAACTCTCTCTTCAGACCGCACAAAGAACGTCATTTACCACTATGATGTTTGCGGATAACTCGCTTCAGCTTTCACAATTAAGCGCCGTTACCGATAGCTATCCGCTTAGAGGCGCCTATCTAATCGATGATAAATTATTCGGTACTGGGCGTCGTTCTGTTGAAACACCAAAGCAAGGCGAAGTATGGATATCATCACGCTTAGCAAGTTTGCTAAACGTTAAGCTTGGTGATCAGGTTGAAGTGGGTGACCAACCCCTAACAGTTACCCAATTTCTAGTACGAGATCCTGGTTCTAGTGCATCGGCTTTCGCTATTTCACCTAGAGCCGTGATGAACATGGCTGACCTTGCAGCTACTAACGTCATCATTCCGGGTAGTCGAGTGCGATACTCTTTGTTATTGGCTGGAGATAGGGCGTCTCTCGATGAGTATGAAGACTGGATTACGCCACAACTAAATGAAAGCCAACGCTGGCGAACACCCACACAACGTGGCGAACGTATCGGCGACACCATTGGCCGAGCAGAGTCTTTTTTATTGCTTGCTGGTACATTAGCGGTTGTCATGTCAGGGGTTGCCATGGCATTGGCTTCGTCTCGTTTTGTTAAACGTCATTTGATGCAAGTGGCCATTTTAAAAACACTTGGAGCCACGCCGAAGCAGTTAGGAAGGTTGTTTTTTCTGCAGCTATTTCTGCTATTTGTCGCCGGCGCTGCCATTGGTTTAGGCATTGGCTGGGGTATACAAGAAATCATTGCTTCGCTGTTGTCTGGCTTAATGTCGACAGCACTACCAGAGCCTTCCATTGGTCGTTTGTGGCTGGGAGTCGCCACTGGATTCATTTCAATGGTGGCTTTTTGCCTACCGCTTATGTCACACCTTATCAAGATATCGCCTTTGTCGGTGTTACAGCCAAATGCAAAAATTGAATTTAACTCTTTTGCTATCTATGCCATTGGCTTTGTCGGCATGTTCGGTCTGATGTGTTTGTACACCAATGGTTTTCTACTGCCGAGCATCATGACTGTGGCTATTTTGGGGATCGCACTTCTTGTCGGCGCCATTGGTTGGCTAGCGTTCAAACTAGGGCGTTCATTAACCTCAGGTGCCACGAGCGGCTGGCAAATTGGTCTTGCCTCTTTATATCGAAGACTGGTTCCTAACCTATTTCAACTCTTGGTGTTCACTCTTATCATCATGCTTACCTTGATTCTGACCGGTGTCAGATCAAACTTGATTGCCGATTGGCAGCAACAACTGCCGGAAGATGCACCAAACCACTATTTGTTCAACGTGCAAGCAAATCAGATTGATCCTATTAACGCCCAAACCTCTAAGTTAGGCGTGAAAGCATCGGCTTGGTATCCAATGGTCCGAGGCCGTGTAACTGAGGTTAACAATGAATCTGTGCAATCTCTTTACCCTGAGGAAAGAAATGAGCCTGAGCTTTACGAGCGCGAGCTTAACCTAACTTGGTCAGATACGCTTGGAGAAGGAAACGAATTGGTCGAAGGCGATTTTTCAGCACCCGGTCTCTCTGTAGAGCAAGAGGCGGCGAAAGAAGCCAATTTATCCCTAGGGGATGAGTTAACGATTAACATTGGCGGCAACCTTGTGACCTTACCCATCACCTCGATTCGAACCGTTGATTGGGGATCAATGCAGCCTAACTTTTATTTGATTCTCCCCAAGAGTGCGCTAGAGGATTATCCAGCAAACTTTGTCAGCAGCATGTTCATCAGTGATCGTGAAGCGCAATCTTTTTATCGTGCTATGGCTCAGTATCCAACAGTGTCTATCTTAAATGTGGGCGATATTTTGAGACAAATTCAAGCCATCATAGGCCAGTTATCCAAAGCCATTCAGTTGGTACTCTTTTGTATCTTGAGTGCTGGGGTCTTAGTGCTGTTGGCCAGTGTCCGCTCGACATTGCAAGAACGCCTCGAAGAAGGCGCGCTACTGAGGGTTCTAGGGGCCAGAGCCGCATTAGTAAGACAAGCTCTTTTGGTTGAATTTGGTGCACTGGGATTTTTCGCAGGTTTGATTGCCGCTATAGGGGCTGAAACCTGTTTGTTTGGTTTGCAGGTATTTGTGTTCAATACAGAAGCAAGCTTCCACCCATTGCTTTGGCTATTAGGACCAGCTATTGGTGTTTTAGTGATAACAACCATTGGTGTGTTTGCCAGCAGAACCGTTCTAAAAGTGCCACCCATGCTACTGCTGCGTGGGTTATAATGTAGGCCATCTTGGAAATACATTAGGCTGTATAAATGTTTGTAGAAAAAACTGGCTATATTGTGAGTCGTCATACCCGTGATATTGACGGCCACATTGAAATGAGCCTTTTTATAAAAACACCGGAAGGTACCGTTAAGGTTCTTCCGGATAGACAGCTTAGTGTATTTTTTACGGATGCGCCGATTGACAAGCTTCCCACCGATGTTACTGGTATTCACTGCTCGGCATCCGCCTTAAAGTCATTTAATAATGAGCCTGTTACCTTGGTTCAAAGCAACAGTCTGTTGCTTCACCAACAAATGATTAAATGGGTAAAAAGCAATGGCTTTGCTGTTTTTGAAGAAGACATCAAAGCCCATAACCGCTATTTAATGGAACGCAACATACGTGGATCGGTACGTTTTATCGGCATTCCTGACGCCAGTCATCAAACATTTCACCAAGCGCGAGTGATAGCAGGGGATTGGCAACCCGATTGGAATGTTTGGTCACTCGACATCGAAACCTCTGTGTCATCCAATACTTTATTATCTATTGGCATTACATCACGAGATTTGCGTGTTGCCTTTGTGGTAACTAGCCAAGAATCAGTGTCTTCACACATTTATCGATTTAATGATGAAAAAAGCTTATTGCTGGCGTTTATTCGTTACGTGAAAAAGCATTCCCCTGATATTTTTATTGGCTGGAATCTCATCGGCTTTGATTTACAGTTTATCGATCAACGCTGTCAGATACTTGGTATTCGCCCCACGTTTGGGGTAAACGGTGAAAGTTGGAATATTCGCTCTTCCGACAATCAAGGTAAATACTTTGCCAGTATTCCTGGTCGAGTTGCCTTAGATGGCATTACGCTTCTGAAAGTCGGCGGATATCATTTCGAATCTTACAGCCTGAACAATGTCAGTAAGGAAATACTCGACGATGGTAAACTGTTACAGGGTAGCGAACGCTGGCAAGAAATAGAGCGCCTTCATAAAGAAGATCTTCAAGCCTTTGTTGCTTATAACTTACAAGATTGCGATCTTGTTATGCGTATATTCGAGAAATTGAAACTCATCGAGCTGCAACAAACTCGAGTGGATTTAACAGGCATTCCGTTTGAACAAACAGGCGGTTCTGTGGCAGCGTTCGAAAATTTATATTTACCCAGATTGCATTCTGCTGGGTGGGTGGCTCCTGCATGGCGAGATGATGACTTTGTTGCGAGTCCTGGCGGCTTCGTAATGTCATCTATTCCTGGGCTTTATAAAAATGTTTTAGTGTTCGACTTTAAAAGTTTGTATCCCAGCATTATTCGCACATTTCACGTTGACCCATTGGCTCGTATCAGCGCCCAACACTCAACCAGTTTCTCCAGCCAAGATAACGCGCATACCACGCAATTGGTTCCAGGGTTTTTAGGCGCCCGTTTCGATCGACAACAAGCCATTTTACCTTCTTTGGTAGGTGAGCTCGCTCAAGCGCGAGAAGACGCTAAGCGAGTGGGTAATAGCATCTTAAGTTACGCAATCAAGATAATTATGAACTCGTTTTATGGCGTGCTGGGGTCAAACGTCTGTCGTTTTTATCATGCCGAACTCGCAAGCTCGATAACCATGCGCGGTCATGAATTATTAGGCCGAACTCAGGCTTGGATGGAAGAGCGTGGCGCGAAGGTAATATATGGCGATACGGATTCACTCTTTGTCATACTGAACGACGAACTAGAGAACCCTCAGAAACAGGGCGAATATTTACGTGATGAAATCAATGCCTGTTTAGCTAACTGGTGCAAAGAATACGCTCAGTTAGACTCCCACCTGGAATTAGAGTTTGAGCGTGTCTATGAACGGTTTTTTATGCCAACCATACGAGGACAAGAAGAAGGCAGCAAAAAACGCTATGCCGGTAAATCAAAGGGAGAATTGGTGTTCAAAGGATTGGAAGCCGCCAGAACAGATTGGACACCCTTGGCTCGCCAATTCCAACGAACTTTATTTGAAAAAGTATTTAATGACGAAAACCCAATTAGTTATATCCAAGAAACCATTCACAAATTAAGGGCAGGGATTTATGACGAGCAGCTGGTTTACAGTAAACAACTAAGTCGGCCCTTATCGTCTTACACAAAAAACAAGCCTCCTCATGTAAGAGCGGCCGCCATAATTGATCAGAAAAGAGCAGAGCAGGGACTTCCTTTAGAATACAACAAAGGAAGGAAACGTGTTTATTACCTTTACCAGCGTACAGGTGTCGTGCCTTATGAAAGCAGTGATGATCTGGTTGACTTGGATTACGAACACTATATAGAAAAGCAGATTGAACCGATAGCCGACAGTATACTGCCATTTTTTAAAACCAACATGGCGAGTCTACTGTCACAACAAATTTCGTTACTGTAAAGAGGCGCTAGAGCCTCTATAAAACTATACGCGAATACCAAAAAACCGCTCCGTATTGGCTAGGGTTATTCCGACTAATTCTTCAACCGAAATATCTTTTAGTCTTGCAACTTCCTCCGCTACCCAAGGCAAAAATTTGGGATGATTCCTTTTTGGCCGTGGACGAATGTTGCGAGGCAACAAATAAGGAGCGTCTGTTTCTAAAAGCAACCTATCTAAAGGAATATGTGGAATGGAGGCTTGTAAATCTGCACCTCGACGTTCATCGCACACCCAGCCAGTAATGCCAATGGACAAGCCCAGCGCTAAATAGCGATCTAATTCTTCACGACTGCCTGTAAAGCAATGGATAACAGATTTCTGAGCCAAGCTAGGTGACTTTGACAGTATTTCAACCATTTCGTGATGAGCATCTCGCTCATGAAGGTAGAGAGGCAGGTTAAATTCACTCGCCAACTCAATTTGCTCACCAAACGCATAGCGCTGTTGTTCAGGCGTCGAGTAATTACGGTTGAAATCCAGACCGGCTTCACCAATCGCAACTGGTTTTGCCTTGTTGATGAGACAAGAAAGCTCCGATTGACTTTGGGTATTCCAAGTTTTCGCCTGATGGGGGTGGCAGCCTAACGTATTCCATATCACAGAATGTTTAGCGCTCAATGTTTGAACAAGCTGACTTTCTTCCAAATCCGAAGCTATGCAAATCATACCTTTCACACTGGCTTGCTGCATATCTGCAATGGTTTTCTCTAGGTCATCCATAAAGTATGAATGGTTAATATTTACTCCAATATCAATCAAAATGCCCCCATTTCTCTCGCATCTTTTAAGCTCTTCACATATAACTCCCTAAGAGTCTCCTGTGTTATTTCTTGATTAGCCAAGTGCTCAAATGGGATTTTTGACCACTGACCAGCCTCATAGGCTTTGACGATTTTCAATACACTACCTAGGTTGCCTTTTAAATCCAGCAATGCGATCTTAATATTATCTTCTAGAGGGAGATCTTTAAGTAATACCCCTAACTCTTCATCTAAGAAGCTAGGCAAATAGGAAAAAAGCCCTACTAAAAAAGCCCCATCTAATTTGGGAAATAACAGCGCAGAGACGTTACTGCAAAAACAGGCCCTAGAAAGTGCCATGGTAAATAGACAAGCTGGCTTTCCGCTGACACTTCCCAGCATGACAAGACTAACCCATTTGATTAAGTCTCTTATGCCAATAATTTCAATAGCTCGTTGAGCATTTGAGACATTAAAGTGGCTACGATACATAACAGAGTGAGTCAGTTTAATAATTCGGTAAGTAAGCGTTGGATCACGCTCAATACATTCTGCTAGCCTTTTCAGTGAAATCTCAGGCTTTTTCAACTCTACCAATAGGTCTATCAAAATAGCCTGATAAGCCAATATTCGTTTGCCTTTAACGGACGTCATTTTGTGTATGAAGTCTCCGCTAAACTGGCCCATTGGGAACCTGTCCTGTAAAACAGAATACTGTTCTGCTGTTTCTACTCTATTGATCCAAACTGTTTTAAGCTCCAAAAGCGGTGCATCTAGACGGGCTATCACCTCATCAATCGGCATTCGGCTTAATGAGAAATGTACATGCGTGAATATATTAAAGAACTCTACTGAAAAGTCTGAGGGAGAGGGGTTGGAGATACCCAATACATGGCCTTGTAAACGTAAATCTGACAGAATCTCAAGATTGGCCTGCGTTAATTCAGTCGCTTCTAAAAAAAACACTGCATGAATGTTATTTTGTAATGGTAAAACCTGAAGTTCGTCTAAACTAGTCTTTATATAGATGGTTTTTTGTTGCGTTATTTCGGTAATATTAACATCGACAAACAAGGAACTTAAAAACAATGAATCGTGAGTATCTGTAGAGGTTTTGGGGTGCAGTATATAATACGCAACAGTAGCCGAAGCTTGATTTACAACTGCTTTACGGCAGAAAAGTATGTCGTTATTACTCATTGCACATCCTTGAAAGAAGAGTTATCGCAAAAAAAATACTGTAACCATCAGCTGAATACAATATCATGGTTAAATTGATTAACGCCTAAAAATTAAAATGTTTGGAGTAAAATATGGCAAGCATGCTAGACGCTGTAGACCAAAGAACCAAGTTAGTAGGTGAAAACCGCTTGGAACTGCTCATGTTTCGCCTTGGCGGAATGCAAATGTTTGCAATAAACGTTTTTAAGGTTCAGGAAGTCGTTATGCTTCCAAAACTGAACTTAATGCCGCATCGACATCCTTCTGTAGCGGGCGTTACGCATTTTCGTGGTAGAACCGTTCCAGTAATCGATTTGTCAGAATCGATCGGTATGAAACCTATCGATCGAACTCAACCCTGTAATTTGATTGTCACGGAATACAACAATACCGTTCAAGGTTTCATGGTGGGTGAAGTAGACCGCATCATCAACATGAACTGGAATGAAATTTTACCACCACCAGATGGCACAGGACGACAACACTATTTAACCGCGATCACTAGAGTGAACGATCGAATAGTAGAAATTATTGACGTTGAAAAAGTGTTGGCTGAGATCTCTCCTTATGACAGCACCGTTAGCGACCATGTTATTGATAAAGATTTGCTAACTTTGGCCAAAGGTTTAGAAGTATTGGTTGTGGACGATTCTTCTGTGGGTTTGGCTCAGTGTCGTTCGACATTGGATTTCATGGGGATCAAGGTTCATGAAGCGACCGATGGAAAGCGCGGACTTGAAAAACTGAAAAAATGGGCAGATGAAGGGGAAAATGTTCCAGAGAAATTGCTCATGATGATCACCGACGCCGAAATGCCAGAAATGGATGGTTATCGTCTAACTCGTGAAGTTCGAGAAGATCCTCGCCTTAAGGACCTTCACATTGTTCTTCATACTTCGTTAAGCGGTAGCTTCAACAAAGCTATGGTACAAAAAGTTGGCTGTGATGATTTTCTGTCTAAGTTCCAACCAGATAAATTGGCAACCTTGATTCAAGACAGAATTCGAAGCGTCGTTACTCAGGAATAATTACTAAATTGACGGTTTAACTATCAATCTTAGTAAATTAAATTGATCCAACAATGAAGCGGACTCATGTCTGCTTTTTTGTTGGTTTTCACCATGGCTAGGAAGGGTGTTTTATCTTATGCCAACCATAGAAATGATTTTACTGTTGCTCTTTATCGGAGCGACATCTGGTTCTCTTGCCGCCTTAATTTCTATCGCTCCCACTCTTATTGCTATTCCAGCACTCTATTTCTTTTTGCCTATCTTTGGGTATTCATTAAATGAGTTCATCTTACCAGCAGTAGCGACTTGTATAGCTGCGTTTATACCGACACATCTTTTTGCTTGGATAAACGCAATGAAGCAAGGTGACGTGGATTCAGACAACCTAATTCGCTTTTCACCTGGAATAGCATTAGGCGGCGTTATTGGCGCTCAACTGCTCTCGATAATCAGCTTCGATGTATTCAGAATCTGCTTTAGTATGCTGGTGGTTATCACAATTATCGGCATGACGTTTCGCTCATCACTGACAAAAATAAAAACCATTCCTATGACCAAAAGCGCCGCATTACCAATAGGTTTAATTATTGGCACCTCATCCGTCATCTCTGGACATTGTGGCAATGTGCTCGCGTACGTTTTAGAGAAGGTGAACACGACGAATAAGAAGTTGAGCGCGGGGACGATCAGTGGTTTTGCTGTTTTTGCGTCCATTGCCGCACTGATGGGTTTTATTTTTCCTGCAAAAGCATTTAAGAGCATTGAGCTATCAGGTTTTGCCGGAGCCATTCATATTCCCTCTATGTTAATACTAGGAATGACCCATTTTATCTTCTACTTACTCTGCCGTGGTCGCGGAAATGACCTTGATAAAAAAGTGCTTTCTATTGGCTTTATTGTCTTTCTCGCTTGTTCATTAATTCGCTTATGGGTTGGTTGACCCAACAACATCAAGCAATGACAACATGGTGAAAGTAAAGAATCGCGTGCAGTAAAACTTGGTATTTCCATTATTGCCCCAATTTAATGGGTTTATAATAAACCTGAGATCAAAATCAAAAGGTATCACATGCATAACTATAGTAATTACGGTGTTTTGATGATGAATCTGGGAACCCCAGATGGGTCTGAGTCATCCGATGTTCGCCGCTACCTTAGAGAGTTTCTATCAGACTCGCGAGTAGTCGACCTCAATCCTTTAATTTGGCAGCCGCTACTCAACCTCGTCATCTTACCTTTTCGCTCGCCTAAAGTGGCAAAAGTCTACCAACAAGTTTGGATGGATGAAGGGTCGCCTTTATTGGTATTGAGCAATCGTTTAAAAAACAATGTTAAAAAAGCCTTATCTGACAAGGCAGGGCACACAGTTCCTGTTGAGCTGGCAATGACCTATGGCAATCCAAGCGTTGAGTCCGCTGCAAAAGCCTTAAGAGAACAGGGCGTTAATAACATTATTGTCATCCCTATGTACCCGCAATTTTCGTCGACGACAACCGCTGCGGCCTACGATAGAGTCATGTTATCACTGAAAAAATGCCCACACTGGCCATCTCTTCAGCTTTTGCATGATTATGCTGATCACCCTATGTACATTAAAGCGCTCGCGAACTCCATACGTGATCAATGGGACAAACAAGGCGAAAGACGACATTTGGTTTTATCTTACCATGGCATACCAAAGCGCTACGTGACCAATGGTGACCCTTATGCTCGCCGCTGCGAAAAAACCAGCCAACTGGTTGCTGAAGAATTAGAACTAGGGGATCACGAATGGACACATGTCTATCAGTCCAGATTTGGTCGTGAGGAATGGTTGAAACCTTATGCCGACGCAACATTAAAGGCACTTCCTTCAATGGGCATTAAGAAAATCAATGTCATTAGTCCAGCCTTTTCTATCGACTGCATCGAAACACTTGAAGAGGTTACTCTAGAGCTTGGAGACGAATTCAAAGACAATGGCGGCTTGGCATTTGATTACATTCCAGCATTGAATGACACACCTGATCACGTGGCGTTATATGTCAATTTAATAGAAAAAAACACACAGCAATGGTCGTAAAATGTCGATAAATAATCACCAGATACAAACAATTGCCTTTGATGCAGACGATACTTTATGGCGAAACGAAGACATTTTCATAAACGCTCAAAGTGATTTTATAAGCCTACTTTTGCCATACCATGATGAAGCTTATGTACGCTCGCATTTGGCCGCTGTACAGATTAAAAATTTAGAGCACTTTGGTTATGGCATTAAGGGCTTCACCTTATCTATGATTGAAACGGCCATTGAGTTAACTGAAGGGCGCATTACGGGCACAGAAATTCATCAAATCATAGAACTGGCGAAACGTATGCTGGCGTCCCCAGTGGAATTATTACCAGGCATAAAGAAGGTGCTGTCTGAGTTAAAGGGGCAGTTCAATTTATTCGTCATTACAAAGGGCGACTTGCTCGATCAGGAGAGCAAATTAGCTCGATCGGGTATTGCTGACTACTTTGATGCCATAGAAATTGTCAGTGATAAAAACTCAGAGGCGTACGAACAAATACTCAAACGCCACCAGATTTCAGCAGATAATTTTCTGATGATTGGGAATTCATTAAAATCGGATATTTTACCTGTATTGGATCTTGGCGCCCGCGCCATTCATGTTCCGTATCACAGTACTTGGGAGCACGAAGAAGTCTCCGATGAGACGTTATTGCAGTATCCGCAACTCATCAGCTTAACGAATATTTCACAGTTAATGAGTTGGTTAGGCTTAAAAGATCACAACTCCATAACCAAAAACGATAAGGTGGTATCATGAAGTATTTCAAATTACTGATCGTAACGTTTTTTCTAATATCCACGTCCGTACAAGCGGATGAATCTACGTTCGATAAGGCGAAAGCTGAAACTAAAATATTATGGGATAAAACCAAATCCACTACCTCTGAAGTCATAGATAAAACCGCAGAAAAAGCTTCTGAAATTGGTGAGAGAGCATCAGAGCTTGGAAGAAAGACTTCTGAAGGAGCCAGAGAAACAGGAGCTACTGTTTGGGAAAAAACCAAAGAAGTTGGCAACGCAACGGCCGATGCTGCACGCGCAGGTGCGGCTAAAATTAGGTCATTAGCAGACGGCAAAGAATGCCAAGAAGACAGCGCAACCTGTTACAAGAACAAAGAGTAAAGCAGTGAAGGAAGACGATCGTAACAAAACCACATCCAATAACTGGGAACAAGAGTTCCTAGAGCAGGATGATGCCCATATTACATCGGCAAAAGTACGCTATCGTTGTCCCAAATGTGAAAGCTTATTAGTTTTAAAAAAAGGCGCTAATGGCGAGTTTTGGGGCTGTGAATCCTATCCTAGCTGTGATTACACCGCCAATAATGAACAAGGAAAGCCTGTTAGGGCAAAGCGTTACCTTTGCCCAGCCTGCCAATCCCCATTGCGAAGAAAAGTCTTCAAAGACAACGCTTTTTGGGGATGCTCTAATTACCCAGATTGCAAGGTGACAGTAGAGGATGACAATGGAACGCCATCCAGTACAAAAAAATATCCTTGTCGTGCCTGTGGCCATTACTTAGTGCGTAAAAAGAGCAAAAATGGAT
The DNA here is from genome assembly GCF_005222245.1 of Marinomonas sp. FW-1. Classification (NCBI taxonomy): domain Bacteria; kingdom Pseudomonadati; phylum Pseudomonadota; class Gammaproteobacteria; order Oceanospirillales; family Oceanospirillaceae; genus Marinomonas; species Marinomonas sp. FW-1. Next base: position 2,034,862 of record NZ_CP025987.1, read on the forward strand.
ACTTTTGGGGCTGCATTACTTACCCAAAATGCACTAACACCCTGAATGATGATAAGGGCTTACCAGTCCTAAAGAAAAAGCGCTAACCGCATTCATCATGAATAGCTTTGGGCGATATTCGTTAATGCATCGTCCACATTGTCAAATTTAAACTCAAACCCTCTTTCCTCAAGCCTTTGCGGAACAATCTTTGCTCCTTCTGTGAGCAAAGACGACATTTCACCTAACATCATCGCCAACAACCATTTAGGCGTAGGCAAAAGGACAGGGCGCTTTAACGAACGAGCATAACTCCTAGCAAAGTTTTTTTGCTCAATATATTGTGGAGCCACCATGTTATAAGCGCCGTCAAAAGTCTCATCTTGCATTGCGTGACAAATAGCTCGTACCACATCGTCTATATGGACCCAAGGAAACCATTGGTTGCCGCCAGCAATAGGACCACCTAGCCCTAACTTGAATGGCAAACGCATTTTTTCTAATGCGCCTCCCTTGCCTAAAACAACACCTAAACGGTAAATCACGACACGAGTTTGTTGGCTTGAAAAGCCATTGGCCGCATCTTCCCATGCCGCACATAGATCATGGGCAAAACCGGACTCAGGCGTCGTGTCTTCATAAAAAGTGGCATATGTTGCCTTTCCATAAAACCCCACTGCGGACATAGAAATCAGAGTTTTAGGCGGATATTGCAAGGCGTTTTTAATGCTATTCGTCAAAGTGACTCGGCTGTCAAAAAGTTCCTGTTTACGTTTTTTGCTCCAAGGTTTATTGGCAATACCTTCACCCGCCAAATTAATAAACACATCAAATGCCACATCTATGTTTTTTAAATCGTTTACATAGACCTGTTCAACGCGTGAGTCTAGCGTTTGGCTTTTGTTCCTCACAAGCGCGTAAATCTGATGGTCTTCTTGTGATAAGGTGACAAGCAGTGAGCGACCAATAAACCCTGTCGCACCAGATAGCAAAATTCTCATAAAGCCTGTTCTCGTTATAAGTGAGCAATAAACATACGTACAAAAAAAGAAATAGGATCAATAACTTCCTGATACTTCAGAATAGATTGTATTTCACAAAATATATGCAGAAGATGGTAAGGTTTTTTGTTCTGCACCTTCTTTTTCTGATATAGGATGGCTAAAATGGGGAATCGAGAAACATTAGGTATCAAAATGCTACGCAAAGAATACGATCACATCATACTTCTTGCACACGGAAGCCCTGATCCTCTTTGGAAACAGCCCTTCGAGTCGCTTTACCAGCAAGTATCATTAACTTACGGGAAAAATAACGCGAGTTTAGCCTATATGGAGCTTACCACTCCCTCCTTAGAAGAAGTTATTGCCACATTGGGAGAAGAGGTTAGAACAGTTGCTGTATTGCCACTTTTCTTAGCGGTTGGCCGACATTTAAGACATGATGTCCCTGCACAAATCGCCGCTTTGCAGAGCGATGCCCTGCAGATAGAACTATTACCTCCAATTGGAGAGGATGAGCTAGTAAAGCAAGCTATGCAAACTGTCGTAGCCAATCATTTAGGTAAGGTTTAAACATGGTATTAGTTTTCGATAAGTCAGGGAGCCGAATGAATGCTATTTAGACATTTACCTGATGAAATATTTCAGGCTTTGAGCGGCTCCAACAGAGCATTAATTGAAGCGGTACTGAACGATCTTGCAGATATTTTTTATGATCATGCTGAAGACCCAATAAAAGATAAATCCACTATTATTGAGTCGATAGAAGACACTTTGCACAAGTTAGACACGCTGGCTTGGCATGATGATCAAAAAGAGTCCTTTGACTCACCTAAGACCATCCATGATTACGCCTTAAGAATTTACCATCGTCTGGTGAATACTGGATGGTTAGTGGAAGAGCAGGAACTGTATAGAGTCAGCGTCCTGATGACACCTCAAATCTCCATGTTACTGCGTTCTCTCGTCGAGATTAGCCGACATGGCAAACGCAATTATGGTGCGACTGTACTGAGCATACTCAGTAATTTGGAGTCCGTCGCAAAACACCCTAAAGAGCGTGGGGTAACTTTACGTCAATCAGCTGAAGCATCTCGAGATTTCTCGGCTCACCTGAATCAGATCTTACTTGGGATACGCAGTTTGCAAAGAGAGCTCTTTGCTAGCCGAGACCCTAAAGCGATTGTTGCTGGTTTCTTTGACTTGTTTGTAGAAGGCATCTTGATTGCTGACTATAAAACCATCAAAACGAGCAATAACCCATTCCGTTTTAGACGACAAATACTCGAGTTAACACAAGAGTTTTTGAACAACCCTGAAACCATGGGGCAGGTTGCCCAGTGTTATGTAGATCAACAACTCATTACCATGGCTGAAGCACAAGCCATGGTCGAGAAAGATTGCCGCGACATTATCCAAACCTTTAGCAATATAGAACAACGCCTAGAACGCATTGATGAATATCGATACCGTCTTGAAAAAAGAGCCGCTGATACCGCCCGCTACATGGACAGTTCACGTCCGGGCATGGCGAATAAAGTCGCAGGCGTTATTGCCGATGTCGCAAAATTCGACAAATTGCCAACATTAAAAAATGTTATTGGTGCACGTTTTGTCGGTATGGCGTCAGCCGCACAACCAACAAAACGCAGAGAGCCGCCACCACCTCGCGTAATGACACCATCGGAAGTGTCAGCGGATGCAATAAGATTGCGTGATCAGCAGCGTCGTTTCCACGAAGCTCGACAGGTTACCATTCCTAAGATGCAAAACTATTTGGATAAACAAATAGCGGCTGGTGATAGCAAACATATTTTAGATTTCACTATTGAATCTGTTGAAGATTTTGTTTGCTTCGATCATTTGCGTTATGTCGGATCTCTTGGCGTAAGCGCTAAGAAAATAGAAGAGTCATTTGAAGTACAGTTTACTGACCAGTATGTGGATGTGCATAATTTCGTTGAATGTCGTGAATTTACTGTAGTGCGTAGGAGCAAAGCGTAATGCTTAGAGAATTAAAAAAAGTCGTTGAAGAGTCAGGCAAAGACGCTCAAGAATTCCAACAAACGGCAAACTTTGTGATTGCGAATCAATTTGCTAGCGCCTACAAACATGGCCAACGAAAACATTACTTGTTGCTTGAGTCCTATCAAGACTACTTTGATAACTTATTCGATGCGCTGGGAATGAAGCTTTACATCAACGAGAATGAGCGTCTTGCCGGCGTTTTGCCAATCCAAAAAGAAGCCTTTGTTCGTTTGAAAACAGATGAAACCTTATTCCTATTGGTGCTTCGCCAAATTTACGAAGAGAAAATTGAGAACTTTGAAGTCGATAATGGCTTTGTCGCCACAAACACACACACCATTCTTGACAGATTTGTTCAGCTCGTTAAGCGCGAAATTCCTAACGAAACACGATTCAAAGACATACTGGCTTTATTCAGTCGTCATGGCATTGTCATCCGAGGTAAATCCTACGAAGAAGACAGTAAGAACCAAATGATCAATATAACCCCTGTGGTGAGATTGATTGTGACAGAAGCGTACCTAAGACAATTAGAGTCATTTAATGGTACGGATCCAGATGAAGACGACATCGTGGAATCAGATGCCGAAACAGAAACAACACAAGAAACGACTCAAGACTAGGGCCAAGATATGAAAAAGTTAAATCGCATCGTATTAGTCAATTGGTACCTGCTGGGTGCAGAAGAGATAACTATTCGTGGCAATACTGCCATCATTGGACCAACTGGTTCTGGTAAATCCTCTTTGCTTGATGCTATCCAAACCGTTTTGACGGGTGCAAGCAAGCGACACTTGAATTACAACGCCAGTGCCAATGATGGCAAGGCGAGTGGTCGAAGCATTCGTTCTTATATTTTGGGGATGATCGACTCAGGGCAAGCCAATGCCAAAGCCTTCGGCACCCAACCAAGACAAGACGCAACCAGTTACCTTGCTTTGGTTTTTGAAGATAGCATCACAGGCAAAGAGTCCACTGTTGGGATTACATTGAGTGCGTCATTAGCATCACCGGAAGAGGATGTTCTTGGTCGCTTTGTGCTGTCTAATTTTGGCGCGCGCAAATCTGATTTCATCGATGCAATGGAAGGTAAAAGCTATAAAGCTAAACCCTGGATTGAAGTGCGTGAGAACCTGAAAAAAGTTTGCCTAGATCCATACATTAAATCAGGCAGCGCTTCTGCTACCCAATATATCAACCGCTATTTAGAAGAACTTAGTCCGAGCCCAGATCATTTAGTTACACAGGATAGCTTCCTTAAAAACTTCAAAAACGCGCTTAAGTTTGTTCCCATTGCTTCACCTACACGCTTTGTACAAGACTTCGTCTTGGCAGAAGCGCCTTTACAAGTTGGGGCTTATCAGAAATCACTCAATGAATACCGTCAGCTAGAAGCCAAAACACTTGAAGTTTCTAAACGTATTGATGATTTAAGACTGATTCAACAAGATTGCGAGAAGAAGCATCAGCAAGAGCAAACTGCGATTAACTATCAATGGATCGCAACAGAAGCACGTTTTGATGAGTTGGGCAGTAAGCAAGACGATATACAAGATCAATATGAGCTTCAAAAAGAGCGTGAAGAGGAAATCGAAGAAGAATTAACTACCCAAGCCAGCCTATTAAAACAACTGCAGGGACAGTTGCTTCGTTTCGAACAACAGTATGAACACTCTGACGTTGGTCTAAAACTGCAACAACTAGAGCAAAATAAGAAGCTATTAACACTGCAAGGCCAGCAAGATCAAAAAGCCATCTTACAAGTACGACAGCTGACAGTATTGTTATCGGCACTGAATTCTTTTGAAGACCTTCTATCAAAAGAAACCCTGACGTTGGTAAGTGAGTTTTCAGCATTTAATGGGTTAATTTCAGAAGATGGACGCATCGAAGGTAATCTCAAACCTTTGACTCAGAAACTGGTTGCACTTAATGAGTCTTTAGATAAAGAAAAATCTCAAGTGTTTGCTCAACGTTCTGAGCTTAACCGCACCATTTTGAACTTAAAAGATGAGTGTAAGCAGCTTGAATCAGATGTCTCTTCTTTAAAAGGCGGGGTTAGCCCGCTTTCTCAAAATACAAAACGACTTATTGCGTTATTAAAGGACGCAAATATCACAGCCACACCACTGAGCCATTTAGCGGAAGTCACTGACAGAAAGTGGCAAGACGCTATTGAAGGTTACCTAGGTGCACAACGTGAAGCGTTGATCGTTGAGCCTGAAGAGGCAGAAGAGGCGATTCGTATTTTCCGTGCTCATCGACGACAATTAATGGGGTGTCGTGTTATTGACACCACCCAAACTCGATTGTGGTTAAATCGCGGCGACAATAATTCAGCATTACGCTTTATACGTTGTAACAATGATCACGCTCAAGCTTATTTAAACCGTCGCTTGGGTGGAATAAAACCTGTTGATACAGAGCGTGAATTATTGCGTGAAGACAGCGCGATGACAGCCGATGGCATGTTAAAACTTGCCGGTACTATCTCTACCATTCGTTTTGTCCCACACATGATGGTTGGTATCAATACCGAAGGCATGCGTGAATCTCGTGAAAAACAATTAGCTAACCTTAGCGGCGAACTAATGAATTTCCTTAAGGCCGATCAGCGCCTTGAGCAAGCGGATTCCTTGCTTGGTCGTATCATGGCTAACAATCAATTTGATGCTGATACCATAAGCAATGCGAGCCATTCTGTGACTCGATTGACTCAAGAACTTGAGTCAGTTGAAGCCGAAATTATGCAATTGCAAAAGCATGACGATACCGAACTACAAGAACGTATTGAAGAGCTGAAATCTCGTATTGCCAATGTTGAGCTGGATCAGAAAAAACTGGATCGTGAGCGCCAACAGATTGCAGAACAATTTGGTGCATTAAATACCCAAAAAAGTCAGTTAAGCTCAGCGCTATCGGCTCTAGATGAAGAGCGTAATCGCCTGACGTCTAATCCAAAATACGATGCTGAATTCGCCAGTGAGCGTTATGCTTTATTGGAGAGTAGCATGGTAAATGGCGCAGCCATTTATAGAGAAGCCATCAGTCGGGCTGAAAAGGCCAACGAAAAAGCTCGTACTTTCGATCAGAAAGTCCGAAAAGAAGTGGCTGACCATTATGGTAAATACCATCATGCTAACCTTGATAATGACGTTCAACTGGATTACCTAGAATCGAAATTTGAAGAGTTTGAGCATTACGTTTCTTATCAAATCGATGTCCTTAGTGAGACTGAATTAGCCAAATACGCTAAACGTGCGGAATTGGCTCGTCGAGAAGCTGAGGAAACATTCCGATCAGATTATGTCTCTAAACTGAAAGACTCGCTTGATCAAGTCGCACACATTATTCGTGAGCTTAACCACAGCTTAAAACGCCGTCCATTTAACCAAGAGATCTATCAATTCCGCTACTATCCAAATGGCGATATGAAAGACATCTTGGATTTGGTTGAGCGTTTTAGTGCCCAAGATCAAGCAAATGTCGGTGGATTATTTGACCCTCACTTGAATGACGATCCAGATCACGCTCGAGCTATAGCGTCGATTCAGGAATTGATATCAGATGACGAGAAGCAACAAGATCTTGCAGACTACCGTAAGTTTTATAACTTTGAGGTTGATATCTTGGATGCCGACGGCAACAAAAAAACAACGTTGAGCCAGCGCATTCAAACGGGCTCTGGTGGTGAGCACCAGATTCCATTTTACTTGGCCATCGCTGCTGCTTTATCGACTACGTATCGTTTACACGAAACCATGGATGGGGAAATCGTTGGCGGCTTCTCTCTGGCCATGTTCGATGAAGCTTTCAACAAAATTGATATGGTTAAAACGTCAACTTGTATGGGCTTTATGAAGGACATTGGCTTACAAGTTATTGCCGCAGCGCCAGATGATAAACGTGCTGTTATGGCAGCGAATATGGATACTATTATTAGTGTTTGGCGAGAAGGCGGTGCAGTATCCATCGATGTTGCTTATCCGAAAGAAAAGGGTCAAACCCTACTAAATGGCGAAGTAGACTCACTACCGACTCCAGCATAATAGAGAATGACATGCTTGTACAAAATCAGATAAATCAACGTATTAACGAAAGCCTAGATGTACAGCATATGACACTTGAAAACGAGAGTCATATGCACAATGTGCCAGAAGGCAGTGAATCGCATTTTAAACTTGTTTTAGTGAGTGATGATTTTGAAGGTAAAAGGCTGGTTCAACGACACCAGCTTATTTACGCTACGCTAAAAGAAGAAATGACGAAAATTCACGCCTTAGCCATGCATCTATACTCAACCAAAGAATGGAATGAGCGCAATGCGCTTGCTCCATCTTCGCCAAAATGCCACGGAGGCGAGTAGATCGCTTGATCCGCTCGATTAGCCAATGAGTATTTCAGTTACTGTTAACGAAGAAGAAAATCTTGTCACCATTCATATTATTGGTAGCTTTGATTTTTCTTTATTTAATGAGTTTCGTGAAGCCTATTCTTCATTACCAAAGACGTATAAAAGCTATGTTGTCGATATGAGTATGGTCGAATATTTAGACAGTGCAGCACTTGGAATGTTACTAAGTATGAGGAATGCAATCGAGCTAGAAAGCGACATTCGATTAGAAGGAGCCAATGACTTCATTAAGAATATACTTATGATTTCTCGCTTCGATAAACGCTTTGACATTCAATAGGCTAAATAGATGAAATTATTATGCGTAGACAGTGAACCCGTTTATCGCGAAATTATTTCTTTATGTGCAGAAAGCGTCGGCGCTCAGGTCAAGAGTGTAGAGTGCTTTGACGAAGCAATACATGCGTTTTACGACTACGCTCCGGATATTGTCATCTTAGACGTTATTATTAAAGGTGGCAGTGGTATTGATCTCGTTAAAAAAATGAAAGCCATGGCTGGCAATCGCTTCGTACCGATTATATTTCTAGCGTCACAGACATCAGACGCCGTTATGGGAAATTGTTTCAGATGCGGCGCTGATGATTTCATTCCTAAGCCATTCAGTGAAATCTTGTTCAATATTCGATTAAAGACACATATGCGCCACGTCGAATTGATCAAAGAAATGTACCGTAAAAATAAAGCGCTCACCTATTATCAAACCATGATAGAACGAGAACATGAAATGGCGCACCATGTTCTTAACCACATTCAGACACGCAGCGAACGAAACTCCGAATATGTTGCTATTACTCGATTGTCTGCAGCGAGCTTTAATGGCGATTTAGCCCTGGTAAAAACCCGTTCTGATGGAGCTCGTCTAGCATTTGTTGGCGATTTCACCGGACACGGTTTACCCGCATCAATAGGGGCCTTACCTGTCATGCAGGCTTTTTTTGATGCGGTCGATGATTTGCTTGATATCGGTAAGTTGGCCGAAAGAATCAATCGAATTTTAATCAGTGTCTTACCTGATTACATGTTTTGTGCTGGCTATTTGGTGTTGCTGTATCCTAATGGAAAAATCCTATATTGGGGTGGCGGCATGCCTAATGCCTTTATTCGTCGTTCTGGTGGCAAACTCGACCAGCTGAGGTCGAACCACATGCCTCTTGGTATTTTACCTGCACGAGAATTTGACGCGGGCCTACAAAGCGATCAACTAGACGAAAGCGATACTCTGGTGATTATGTCTGATGGCGTCTTAGAGTTGAAAAATATCTCTGAAGAAATGCTAGGGAACGATAGAGTAGAGGCCATTATTAATTCTTCTTATGCAGAGAAGAGCTTAATAACAGCGCAAAGGGCAGCGGAAAAAAAATTAGCAGAATATCAGGGTGAATCTATTCAATTAGATGATATTACACTTCTTGCTCTTAGAAGAACCTGCTTGAATTAAGCGACAAGCAGGTACTTTCAGTACTATCTCTTTCCACCTTTCTTTTTGTTTTTATTGCCTTGTTTTGGCTGTGCTTTGGGAAAAGGGCGCTTCTCTGGTTCCGTACGTAGCACTAAAAATAAGTCAGTTACTACTTCTGGTATTTGTGCAATGCAAGAATCAGTCAGTTTTTCACTTTGACGAATTTGAACAACTTCTTCATCATCAAACAGGTCAGACGCGACCATGATTGGCAGTAAAAGCTCCGCTACTACTTCTTCCTTTTCAGACTCAAACCATTGGCTTTCTGTCATGAATACGCCTTCCATAAAACCAGTAGCCCATTCTTGCAGCTCACTTAACTCTTCAGGAGATTGGCCCATTTCTAATTCACAAGGAACCATAAAGCCATCTTCAGACTCTAGCTCTTTTTGAATATCAACAAAAAGGCGAGTTAAGTACTGAGTAATTTGTTTTTCTTGCTTTGCATTTTCGAACTGTGGTGTCTCTTCGAAGATCACCGGTAACCACTGATCTTCCGTTGTTGGTGTAGGACAAATAGCTAATGCCGTCAAAAAGCCATGAGCCATCACAAAGTTCTGACATTCCTCATGAACTTGATCCGATTCCAAAAAATTTTCTAATGTCTCTAGTTCAAGATCATCAAGAGGTTGATGTGCCATGTATATGTTTCCCCAATACAAATTAAGTGTATGATTCTAGCGAAAAGAGAGCGAAAAATCGATGCAGAAAGTAGCGTCTTAAGGGATAATTCCTAAATGAATTTAAAGTCACTCACACTTTCTCGATTAGGTTATTCCGAATATCGCCCATTGCAAGAAAAGGCGATCGATGCCCTGTGCGCAGGGCAGGATGTTTTACTAGCCGCACCAACAGGTGGCGGCAAATCCTTAGTTTACCAATCAGCTGGATTAATCAGACAAGGCGTTGCCGTCATTGTTAGTCCGTTGTTGTCTTTAATGTCTCAACAAGTAGATGAGTTAACTAAAAAGGGCATTCGCGCTAAATTTCTAAATTCAACACTAAACCCAGGAGAGCAGGATGATTTAATCTGGGCACTACGGCATGAACATATCGACTTACTTTACTTATCGCCTGAAAAGTTGGTACAGCCTTCGGTTATCGGTTTTTTACACAGCTTCGACATTTCTTTATTTGCCATTGATGAAGCCCATTGCATTTCTCAATGGGGGAGCTTCTTTAGACCTGAGTACAGCCAATTAGGACAACTTAAGGACTCCTTTCCAGACGTTCCTATCATCGCTTTAACCGGAACCGTCGACAAAGACACAATAAACACCATTCAGACATCACTTAAGTTGAAAGATTGTCAGGTTCTTCTTAGCAGTTTTGATCGATCCAATATAAAGATCCACATCGCTCAAAAACGCAAAGCCAAACAACAGGTTTTGTATTTTTTACATCATGAAGTACCCGGTCAGACTGGCATCATCTATTGTCGGTCAAGAAAGAAGACTGAAGAGATTGCGGATTGGCTCAGTCAATTAGGGCTACCAAGCTTATGTTATCACGCCGCAATGACGGAAGAAGATAAACGAGCTAATCACCACACCTTTACCCACCAACCAGGCACCATCATGGTTGCGACGACGGCCTATGGTATGGGGATTGATATTGCACATGTTCGATTTGTTGTTCACATCGACTTACCCAATAATACTGAGTCATATTTTCAGGAAATAGGCCGCGCGGGAAGAGATGGCAAACCAGCCAAAGCATTACTTTTGTATGGCCTACAGGATATGACCCAAGCTCAACAATTGGCTGCCATGCAACCCTTTTCAGCAGATAAAGAACTTGAAAATATGGGCAAATTCTTTCGGGTTTTGGAAAGTAGGGGCTGTAGAAGACAAAACTTATTGGCACATTTTGATGAACGCTTACCAGCATGCGACAACTGCGACCGATGTCTATCCAATAGATCAGAACAAAATGTGACGATAGCAAGCCAAAAACTGCTTTCTTTAATTTATCATACGAAAGGTGTCCAACCGTTTTCTTTGCTCATCCAGATATTACTTGGCAAAAAAACCAAATCTGTACTGGCAGCTAATGCAGAGACATCTCCGTTATTTGCAAAAGGCAAAGAGCTTACTGAAGTTCAATGGAAAGCGATCATTCGACATCTTATTGCTTTCGATTACATAACACTTGGCACAATATCTGCTTTCACAGTTCACATAAATGAAAAATCTCGGTCCGTGTTAAAAGGCAATACACAAATTATTATTCCAAATGAGCAATACTACCCAACACTTCATGAAGACGATCTTGAGATAGGCAGTGTGAGTTGGCATAAGGTATTAGCTTGGAAATATAGCCATGGTAAAAATACTCTTAGTGAAAATCAGCTAAGATTAATTTGTCGCCATAAGCCAAAATCTATTGCATCTCTTAGCCGGCTAACAGGTTTACCAAAAGATCATGTCGTAGATTTTGCAGATACACTATTAAAAATAGTACATGAGATGGATTCATTGGAGGTAAGTCCTTAATGACGTTGCAACTCGAGCTGACAACTCAAGAACACAAAGCAGACGCCTTAAGTCATATCATCCAGAAAGCAAATGAATGCTTTGATAAAGCTGATCAATTTTTTGGCAATAAATTTAAACGCTCAACCTGCAATCTAAAGCAACGAGGTCGAGCGGCGGGCACAGCTCACCTGCAAAAAAACGAATTGCGCTTTAACCTTTTCATGTACCAACAAGATCCAACCGAATTCATTAATACTGTGGTTCCTCATGAAGTGGCTCACCTTATTGTTTTTCAGATTTATGGTCATTCTGTTAGACCTCATGGCAAAGAATGGCAAGCCGTTATGAGAAAGGTATATGGTATCAATCCAAGTAGGACACATACCTTTGAAACACCACCACAAAAACAACCCTACACATATCACTGCGCGTGCCAGAAGCATCAATTCAGCAAACAACGTCACACTAGGGCACAAAAAGGGGTTGAATACATTTGTAAGGGTTGTAAGTCAAACTTACAATTTGTAGGTAAAATCACTTAGTGCGTCATAAATTTCCTTTAAAAAGTGATTTATCGTGCACTTTTCCTCTGAGATCTTCATTTTTGATGCGATGCCTTTGTGCTTATAGTATTATGGCGTCGTTTTATTTATAGCGTGTTTATGATGGATTTATCTAATCGACCTAAAGAAAAATTAGAGCTGAATAAGCTCCAAAAACGTCTACGTAGACAAACGGGCCAAGCCATTGCTGACTTCAATATGATTGAAGATGGCGATAAGGTAATGGTATGTTTATCTGGCGGTAAAGATTCTTACACAATGCTGGAGATTCTTCGCAATCTGCAAGCTAATGCCCCGATAAACTTTAGTATTGTGGCTGTTAATCTAGACCAAAAACAACCTGGCTTCCCAGAGCATATTTTACCTGCTTACTTAGAAGAGTTAGGTGTTGATTACCACATTTTAGAGCGTGACACCTACAGCATAGTAAAAGAGATTGTGCCTGAAGGGAAAACTACCTGCGGTCTATGTTCACGCTTACGCCGTGGTTCTTTGTATGGGTTTGCTGAAGAAATTGGCGCCACTAAAATAGCACTAGGCCACCATAGAGATGATATTCTTGAAACCTTGTTCTTGAATATGTTCTTTGGCGGCAAGCTAAAATCAATGCCACCTAAATTGTTAAGTGATGATGGTAAGCACGTTGTTATTCGTCCCTTAGCTTATTGCAAAGAAAAAGACATTGAAGCTTTTGCGGTCATGAAAGAGTACCCGATTATTCCTTGCAATTTATGCGGTTCACAAGAGAACCTGCAAAGACAAGTTGTGAAAGACATGCTTCAAAAATGGGAACAAGAATTCCCAGGTAGAACTGAAACTATGTTTTCTGCTATGCAAAATATTGTTCCATCACATCTAGCAGATACAGAATTATTCGACTTCAAAGGGTTAAAGCAAGCACCAGACGCTTTAAACCGAGTAAATATTATTTCGTTATAGGACCTTAAAAATGAATGCTACGTACAAAACACTATTAGTAACCGCAGCCATTTTAGGCACTTCAGCAGTAAATGCTGCCTCTACCGCTGGCGTCAGTTTAACTAACGAGACGGTAAAAGGGGATGTTAACTTTGATATGGGCACATTCGGCGTAGACGCTGGTATTGCTTATGATAAAGATGAGAATTTTACGACTACGCACCTTGGCGTTAATGTTCAAGACGCTGACACCAGCGGCCCATTACAGGTCGGTATTGGCGCTCGTGTATACGGAATCGATGCAGATCTAAAAGATGATAGTGATGTATCTATGGCGCTTGCTTTAGGTGGTTGGTACCGCTACACACTTCCGGAAGCAAACCGAATCAGTATTTATGGCTCGCTTTACTATGCGCCAGAAGTTTTATCCTTCACTAACTTAGATCATATGTACACTTATGAACTTCGTGCAGAGTACATGACTATGCGCAATGCTCGTGCATACATTAGTTATGGAAATACAGTAGCAGTATATGATAACGATAGCCGTATAGAGGCGAACAAAGGTTTTGCTATAGGTGCAATGGTTGATTTCTAATAGAGTTAAAGCTCTTATAGAAAGTAAAAAAGGTGGCATATGCCACCTTTTTTAGTATTAATAACAGCAGTCTAAACGACAGATATCAATCACCGTCATAAGCACAAAGACTAAACACAGGTATGTTGCTGTCACGTAGCTTTTGACTTCCACCAAGATCTGGCAAATCAATTATTGCCGCCACTTCTTTAATATTTGCACCTTGTGCAGATAATAATTCTATTGCAGCTAATAGCGTCCCACCTGTCGCGATTAAGTCATCAAACAACAAGACTTCATCACCGGCTTTAACCGCGCCTTCTTGTATCTCTAACTCCGCTTCACCGTATTCTAGGGCATATTTTTGTGAAATAGTCTTACCAGGCAGTTTGCCTTTCTTACGAACCAGAATTAATGGCTTTTGTAGCTCATAGGCAAGAACCGCTGCGATAAGAAAGCCACGAGCATCAATACAAGCGATATGAGTAATATCAGTAGAAATATAGCGATGCACATAAGCATCTACAACCATTCGCATCCCTTTTGGGTCACTAAAAATGGGAGTAATATCCCGAAAACTGATGCCTTGCTTTGGCCAGTCTTCTACTGTTTGTATTAGTGACTTAACGTAAAAATCATCGTAGAGCATTATGGTATTGCCTCAATATATCAATCAAATTTGACTGATTTTACCACAATCACTGGCAACCCCAACGAGTTTTTGCATTTCTGGGAAATCAACAATTTCAATTTCTTTGCCGTCGACATGAATGAGCTCATTTTTTTGAAAACGGGTGATCACACGACTAACGGTTTCCACTGCTAACCCTAAATAATTTCCGATTTCGCCACGCGACATAGACAAACGGAAAGAGCTAGCAGAATAACCACGTTTTTTAAAACGATTAGAGAGGTTAAGTAAAAAAGAGGCTACTTTTTCATCCGCATTCTTTTTCCCCAGAAGCACCATCATCTGCTGATCATCAGAAATCTTACGGCTCATCACTTTAAAAATCTGGTGCTTTAAAGAGGGAATTTGTGAAGACAACTCTTCAAGGTGGCTAAACGGAATTTCACAAACAGTCGTCGTTTCAAGCGCCTTTGCAGAAACGGGGTAGGTGCCAGAATCAATACCACTTAACCCCACTAGCTCGCTAGGACAATAGAAGCCTGTAATTTGCTCCTCGCCAACAGAAGTAATATTGAATGTTTTTAATGTGCCTGAACGTACTGCATAAACGGAATCAAAAGACTCACCTTGGCGAAACAAAAAATCTCCCTTTTTGAGTGGTTTTTTGCGCTCAATTATCTGATCTAGTCGATTAATATCTTCATCTGCAAGTGCGATGGGAAGACAAAGTGCGCTCAGACTGCAATTTTGACACTGCGAAGTAAGCGTACTATTAAACCTTGAATGTGTGTGTGTTAATGACATTTCAATCTCCCTGATATTAATTCATATAACTTTTGAGTATTTTACCGTGTTGTTTAAATGCTTATCGAAAACCATACAAATACACCGAATAAGCAATCTTCCACGATCTGTGATCTTAATAGTGGTCTGCATTCCACTAGGATCAAACTCCAACATGCCATCTTGTAACATAGGAGTTAAGCTATCCATTTCTTCAGCAAAGTACTCTTTAAAGTCGATTTTAAACCTTTGCTCAACTAACGTCATATTGAGTTGAAACTGTGATATGAGGGTCATGATGACATAATGACGTATTCTATCATCGCGATCGCTAATATACCCTTTAGCAATAGCTAATTGACCCTTTTCAATACTACTCCGATAATCGGTCAAGTCAGTATAATTTTGAATGTACACGCCATTTAAATCGCTAATGGCAGAAACACCGAATGCAATTAAATCCGTGCCTGCATGCGTTGTATAGCCTTGAAAGTTACGGCGCAACGTTTCTTGCTTTTGGGCAATGGCTAATTCATCACTCGATTTCGCAAAGTGATCCATACCAATGTACTCGTAACCAGCCTCTAACAAATACTCTATACTCATTTTCAACAAATCAAGCTTCATGCTTGATAAAGGCAAAACGTCATCGGTTATGCGTCTCTGAGCAGGGAAGCGATCAGGCAAATGCGCGTAGTTGAATAAAGAAATTCGCTCTGGAGCCAGCGCAATTACTTGCTCAAGAGTGTTTTTAAAACCGTCAATTGACTGATAGGGCAGACCATAAATTAAATCAAAATTAATCGACTTAATGCCTAATGCCCTTGCGTCATTTACAAGGCTTTCAACCATACTATAGGGTTGTATTCTATGTATCGCTTGCTGAACTTTATGATCAAAATCTTGAACACCAACACTAATCCGATTGATGCCCATTTCAGTCAGCAATTTGATTTTCGAGTAGCTAATTTCTCTAGGATCTATCTCAATACTGTAGTCCTGTGATCCGTCATTAACCAAATTAAAATACTGATTGATATTATCAAACAACACTTTAATTAGGTCTTCCGTTAAAAACGTTGGAGTGCCACCACCAAAATGAAGCTGTGTAACCTTTCGTGAATGATCAAGCATAAGGCTACGTAACCGCATTTCCTCACCTAGTAGTTCAACATATTCCACGCCTTTATCATATTGCTTTGTCACAATCTTGTTGCACGCGCAGTAATAACAGAGGTGTGCGCAAAATGGGATGTGAAAATACAAGCTAAGATCGGCATCCGATGGCGTCAACATCTTATCAATCAGTGCAATTTTGCTGATTGAAGCGTTAAATTGCGGGGCAGTAGGATAAGAGGTATAGCGAGGCCCTGATAAATCATACTTGCTAATAAGTGCGGAGTCCCAGATCATCATTCGTTCCTATTAAAATTTCTAATAGGAATTCTACTCTTTCAAACAAGAGCTTATTCTGACACAGATCAATAGATACCATTCTCAGTGCTCAAATGATTGCTTCAATGTATAGAAAATAATGAATTTGGTTCTAACACATAGATGAATCTGATCTAATAGTCATTTTAAGCGCAATGATCATGAAATCACTTCCAATATACATCGCTCACGGGGCTGGAGCTGGCCATGAAAATAGTTTCTTAACGGGTCTGCGCTGCGCGCTTTCAGACCAAACGAAACAAGTCGTACATCCGGTCACTTTTTCTTATATGGCAGAACAAGAGCGTACAGGTAAAAAAAGACCGCCTCCGCGCTTTCAATCGCTTGTCCCAGAGTTTGAGCAGCTGGTTGAAAACGAAGACGCATGTGTGGTTGCTGGCAAATCGATGGGCGGACGGGTAGCAACGCAAATAACTCACCTACCAAACGTAAAGGCAGTTATTTGTTTTGGCTTCCCTTTCTATCCCCCCGGCAAGCCTGAAAAGCATAGGCTGTCTTTTCTTGAAGAGTTAAAAAAGCCATGCCTCATCATTCAAGGAACAAGAGATCAACTGGGCTCTTTTGATTGGGTGAGTCAGCAGACATTACCAGATAATATAGAGATTCTATGGATTGAAGGAGCTGACCATGACTTCAAAACCCTCAAGAAGCTCAACAAAAATATAGACGACACCATTTTAGAATTAGCCATGCATGTAAAAACCTGGCTCAAACTTAATACGTAATTAGAGGGGAATATTATGGAACACCAAGCCTTGCTTGATGCAACTGATTTACTTTGCCCAGAACCCGTTATGATGCTACACGCTGAGATGCGTAAATTGACGGCCAAACATGTTCTCAAGGTCATTGCGACAGACCCATCAACAACAAGAGACATCCCGAAATTTTGCCAATTTCTTGGTCACAAGCTAATGAAGCAGGAGCAAGAAGGCGATATTTACTATTACTGGATTGAAAAAAAGGAAAGCTAACTCAAATAATAAAGCCCAGGTCATTATGATCTGGGCTTTATTTGTTCAGTCGGTGAGGTCGATAAAGTTATGCCACTTTTAGCTTTCTTGTGTGCTCTTTATGACCAAGAATCGCACTTTCATAAATCTGTGCAAAACTAGAAAAGCCAACATCAATATCCAGTCTTAACTGACGAGCCACATCATTTGATGATATAACGCCACGAATGGCTTTGGTTTCTTCATCAATTACCAGTAAATGCTGTAGCTTATTATTGCGCTGACTAAACAAAAGAGACTCTATATCAGAGTGCTGCAATGAAGTATAAGACAAAGCAAGGAGCACATCTTTTGATCTCATTAAATCTGCAACCATTAGCTCAGAACGCTTAAAACCATTGGCAACTTGTTTGATAAAAATATCTTCAGACAAATCTTCTAAGCTAACAATACCGACAAAATGATTATCAGCATCAACCACTATTTTCATGCGCACGTGTTCTTTTCTCATCAATTGAACCAACTCATCAGCACGAGTATTGGCTTCAATGACTCTAGGCCCCGCTTTTTGAAAGTCCGTGAACACGGTAATTGCAGGTGAATAGATATTTATGTTTTCAATAGTTTTAGGCCAAATAAGCTCACTGACGCTTTTTGTAGACACATAAGTTAGTGTTTTCATGATAAATCCCCAATAAAAGACAATTAAATAGAAATAGGGTGAGTTATATCAATGAAAATGGCGGAGCTCGTGGATTAACATTACGAGTAACCTTGGTAGTGGAAACAAAGGTATCGTAAATGTATAAATTGGATGGAATGCCTAGGGCGTTAACATAAGAGTCGCTTAAAAATAAGCAATCTTTATCTGATCCCGTATCTTTGTCAGGTGTTACAACCTCATGACTAACCTGTTCGATAGTCGGTTCTAACCAACGAAACTGGTTTACTTCTTGAGCATTGGCGCGCTGAGAGATCGTCAGAAGAGACGATACAATCACTGCAATGATCATAAGTAATTGAGTTTTCATTGTAATACCTAGCTTTTGAATTATCTTAACAATATAGGCCTGCTTTAATTTAAATCCCAGCCTTAATTTCAAAATGCCGTGTATTTACACGATCTTATGCATTATCAATACATTGTGATCCTATTGAACAAGCAATGATCTTAGGCATAAAAAACGCCAGCGCGATGCTGGCGTTTTCCACTTCATGCTACTAACACCTTATGACAGGTGCTTTAGTAACGCCTCTACACTCTCTTTTGCGTCACCAAATAACATACGTGTATTGTCTTTAAAGAATAGGGGATTCTCAACACCAGCATAACCTCGGCTCATCCCTCGTTTAAGTACAATGGTCTGCTTACCATGCCAAGGCTCTAGCACTGGCATACCGGCAATTGGGCTGTCAGGCTCCTCATTGGCCGCGGGATTAACAATATCATTTGCCCCGATTACGATAGACACATCAATGTTTTTAAAATCATCATTGATTTCGTCCATCTCGTAGACAATATCGTATGGAACCTTAGCTTCTGCCAACAAAACGTTCATGTGCCCAGGCATACGACCAGCTACTGGGTGAATACCAAAACGAACATTCACACCTTTATCACGAAGCTTCTTGGTAATTTCATA
The DNA here is from genome assembly GCF_005222245.1 of Marinomonas sp. FW-1. Lineage (NCBI taxonomy): Bacteria > Pseudomonadati > Pseudomonadota > Gammaproteobacteria > Oceanospirillales > Oceanospirillaceae > Marinomonas > Marinomonas sp. FW-1. The sequence goes on from NZ_CP025987.1 coordinate 2,053,746, forward strand.
AACTATATGCTGCGCTTGAGCTACAGCCATACCATAACCAGGTAGAATCATTACCTCTTTAGCATCTGCCAACGCTTGCGCTGCTTCTTCAGCTTGGATCTCAATAATCGTACCCTGTGGCTCAGCGTCTGTGGCTACACTTGATTTATTGGCCTTATTTCCACCAATACCACCAAGAATGACATTCAGGAACTTACGATTCATAGCACGACACATGATGTAGCTTAGGATCGCACCACTACTGCCGACTAGCGCTCCGATCACTATTAGTAAGTCGTTACCCAGCATAAAGCCCATAGCCGCAGCTGCCCAACCGGAATAGCTGTTTAGCATAGAAACCACGACAGGCATATCAGCACCACCAATAGCAATGACCAAATGCGCCCCAAAAACAAAAGCCAATAAGGTAATTATCGTGAGGTAGTTCATGCCTTCTGCTGCACCAACTTGAGCAAACTGCACAACCAAATACACAACAGCAATACAAATCAAAAGATTGAGTAAATGACGAGCAGGTAATCTAAGCGGCTTGCCAGAAACCTTGCCACTCAATTTTAGATAAGCAACTAAAGACCCTGTAAATGTTACCGCACCAATAAATACGCCTATCGCTGTCTCTACATCATGTATGCGTTGAGCAACCAAAGAATCATACTGCCCATGGCCTAATGCATTTGCAAAGCCAACAAAAACAGCAGCCAAACCAACTAAGCTGTGAAGAATAGCCACCAGCTCTGGCATTTGTGTCATTTCAACCCGCTTGGCAAGCAACCACCCAATTAAACTGCCGGGCACTATGCCGAGTAGCAGCAATTCATAATTATCGGTTACCGCTCCAGCGATCGTGATCACAACAGCAAGCGCCATTCCGAGCATGCCATAAATATTGCCGCGTCTTGCGCTTTCTTGGTGGCTTAGTCCAGCTAAGGCCATGATAAACAACGCGCTTGCCCCTATATATGAGGCGGTCATCATTCCGAAGTTCATTGTTTATCTCCTATTTGCGGAACATTTTCAGCATACGATGCGTCACGGCAAAACCGCCCACAATATTGATACTGGTGATAAAAATCGCCATGGCGGCTAAAATCGATACGATTGGACTGTCACTCGATACTTGGGTAATAGCACCAATGACAATAATGCTACTGATCGCATTTGTGACACTCATAAGAGGTGTGTGTAAAGAATGACTGACGCCCCAAACCACCATGTAGCCAACAAAACATGACAATACAAACACCGTCATGTGAGCCATAAATTCTGCTGGTGCGATAGAGCCCAAACCAAGCAGCAATGCACCCGTAATAAGCACCGGTAAGAGAAAACCAAAAGCACTCGGCTTTTTCTCTTTGGCTTTTACATCCACTTTTTCTGGTTTCAGTTGTTCGCTCACATCTGATTTTGGTGCTGCTGACAGTCTAGGTGCCGGTGGTGGCCAAGTAATACTGCCGTCTTTCACAACCGTTGCTCCACGAATCACTTCGTCTTCCATATTAAGATCGATCTGACCGTCTTTATTCGGGCATAACTCAGTAAGAAGGTGATAAATGTTAGTGGCAAATAACTGACTGGACTGAGCCGCCATACGGCTTGGCAGGTTGGTATAGCCGATAATAGACACACCATGTACATCAATCACTTCATTGGCTTGTGTTAAACGACAGTTACCACCTGTCTCTGCCGCCAAGTCAACAATAACGCTGCCGGGCTTCATTGAGCGAACCATGTCTTCGGTTATAAGCTCTGGGGCGGTTTTGCCTGGAATTAATGCTGTCGTAATAATGATGTCTACGTCTTTTGCTTGTTCTGCAAATAGCGCCATTTCAGCAGCGATAAATTCCGCACTCATCGTTTTAGCGTAACCACCTTCGCCACTGCCATCTTCGTCCTTAAAATCTAAAAGTAGAAATTCGGCGTTCATACTTTCGACTTGCTCTTTTACCTCTGGACGAGTATCAAAGGCACGCACAATAGCGCCCATACTTTTGGCTGCACCAATTGCGGCCAAACCCGCAACACCAGCACCGATTACTAGCACTTTTGCAGGTGGAACTTTACCCGCAGCCGTAATTTGCCCTGTAAAAAATCGACCAAAATGTTGGGCCGCTTCCACAACTGCACGATAACCTGCAATGTTAGCCATCGAGCTTAGGACATCCATTTTCTGCGCTCTCGAAATACGTGGCACGGCATCAAGCGCTACAACATTCGTTCCTCGCTCAGAAAGCTGCTGAAGCTTATTCATATTTTGCGCAGGATGAATCAGACTGATCAGGGTTTGATTCTGCCCTAACAACTCGACACCATAAAATCCAAGTTCTGGGTGCTCAACAGGAGGGCGAACTTTTATTAGTAAATTGGCTTCGTGCCATAGCTTCTTAGTGTCGTGTGTTATTTCAACACCAACAGCTTTGTAAGCTTCGTCTGAGTAGGAAGCTGCAGTACCAGCTCCGCTTTCCATTACGATATCAAACCCTAACTGCTTCACTTTGGAAGCAATAGAAGGGGTCATGGCAACTCTTAGTTCGCCATCTTCTATTTCTTTTGGGATTCCAATTTTCATATTAATGCCATTTTATATTTATTAACGTTAGCCTGAATATTCATCCAATATGTCTGGAAGATACTGCCCTTGTTTCCTACTGAGTAAACGAGTACGAAGTGAGCACAATTAAAAACCAGCTGCTTGTTACGCTATTGCATGCCAGCGTCAACAGCTGTTGTCATAACGACGTTTTATCGAGTTCAGATCAGATGCCAATGCATTGTCTTATTTTTTCAATTGAATAATTGATTCAATCCCGCTTACCTTAATGAAGCAGGGAGTGCGTATCTCAAGATATAAAATGTCGTAATGAGATAAGTTGAATATGAGGGGATGTGCGATCCTGCGACATTGAACGCCGTATGCGACCAGGGATGAAATGTCTGAATCTCGACATTTTATGATGGTGAGTAAGCGACAATATCACCTAAATATCATGAGGTATTATTTTTTGGTTCAGGGCGAATGTGTGCTTTGCATCAATAGGTACTACAATAAAAATAACACTCCCGCCTGTATGAGTTTTTAGCGACTAAGGCGGTTGTAGGAGGATTTATAATAATGACTACACCGAGATTCGTGACTTGGGAACCTACCGTCGGTCAATCCATCATTGATGAGTTTAAGGCCAAGCCAGGCGCCTTACTGCCACTTTTACATGCTATACAAGACCGCTTTTCTTACATCCCAGAAGAGGCCATAGCACTCATTGCGTCGTCTTTAAAGTTAAGTCGTGCCGAAGTTCATGGCGTCATCAGTTTTTATCATCACTTCCGAACCAAACAACCTGGCCGTCATGTCGTTGAAGTCTGTCGCGCAGAGGCTTGTCAGGCTTTAGGATCTCGTCGTTTAGAAGCTCACGCTAAGAGCGCCTTGGGAGTGGAATACCATCAAACGACCAGCGACTACAACATAACCCTAGAGCCTGTTTACTGCTTAGGGAATTGCAGCTGTGGCCCCTCTGTTCGAGTAGGCGATGAAGTTTATGCCGACATGGATAATCAACGCTTCGATGAATTAATTAGCAGCTTAAAAACTGAACGTTTGGAGGTTCAATAATGGTTCAACGTATTTACATACCTTCAGATACGACAGCGAAAGCACTCGGTGCAGACCGTCTTGCTAAACTGATCAATATCATGGCAAGCGAACAGGGCGTTGAACTGGATATCAAACGCAATGGTACTCGCGCATTATATTGGTTAGAACCCTTAATAGAAGTTGATACTGCACAGGGTCGCTTTGGTTTTGGCCCTGTCAAAGAAGCCGACTTAGAATCTCTTTTTGCAGCCAAATTTTGGCAAGGCGACGTTGAGCATCCTTTAGCACTCGGTTTGGTAGATGATATCGAGTACCTCAAAAAACAACAGCGCCTAACCTTTGCTCGTATCGGAGAGATAGACCCTTTGTCTTTGAGCGATTATCAAAACTTAGATGGCTTCAAAGGTCTAAAAAAAGCCCTCAAAATGGATTCGCAAGCACTGGTCGATCAAGTGAAAGAATCAGGCTTGCGTGGTCGAGGTGGTGCAGCATTTCCAACTGGCATCAAATGGCAAACCGTATTAAATGCACCTGCTGAGCAAAAATACATTGTCTGTAACGCAGATGAAGGCGACTCCGGCACCTTCGCCGATCGATTGGTAATGGAATGTGATCCCTTTATGTTGATAGAAGGGATGATTATTGCTGGTTTAGCAGTTGGCGCCACCCAGGGCTATATTTATCTCCGCTCAGAATACCCTCTGGCCTACAAGACACTCAATCAAGCTATTGCTCTGGCTTATGCCAACAACTTGCTTGGTAGCGACATCCAAGGCAGCGACAAACATTTTGATTTAGAAGTTCGTTTAGGTGCAGGGGCTTACATTTGTGGTGAGGAAACCTCATTGCTTGAAAGTCTTGAAGGTAAGCGCGGCTTAGTTCGTGCCAAGCCTCCATTACCCGCGATTGTCGGTTTGTTTGGACAACCAACCGTCGTCAATAACGTGCTGTCACTTGCAGCCGTGCCTTTTATCTTAGATCAGGGGGCGAAAGCCTATGCTGATTGCGGCATGGGGCGCTCTCGTGGCACCTTGCCATTCCAGTTAGCAGGTAATGTTAAACGAGGCGGATTAGTTGAATTAGCCTTTGGACCAAAGCTCAGCGAACTAATGTTTGATTTTGGCGGTGGCACACGGAATGGTCGCCCCTTAAAGGCGGTTCAAGTAGGCGGCCCGTTAGGCGCCTATCTACCAGAGTCTCAATGGGATACACAGCTTGATTACGAAGCCTTTGCAAAAGAAGGCGCCGTACTTGGTCATGGCGGTGTAGTGATGTTTGATGACACCGTCGATATGAGTGAACAAGCACGATTTTCAATGGAATTCTGTGTGGCTGAGTCTTGCGGTAAATGTACACCTTGCCGTATAGGTTCTACTCGCGGTGTTGAGGTTATTGATCGTATTCGTTCAGGTGAGAATGTGGACAGCAACATTGCGCTATTAACGGATCTGTGTGAAACCATGGTTGACGGCTCGCTCTGTGCAATGGGCGGCATGACACCATTCCCAGTGCAAAGTGCGATGACACATTTTAAAGAAGATTTTGTGAAAAACGCAGCTTCAACCACGAATACAGAGGAGGTCTAGACATGTTGCAATATTTTGATCCACGTAAAGATTACGGAACACCTGCCTCGCTTAGTGAAAAGCTGGTAACGCTGGAAATTGACGGTGTTGAAACCTGCGTTCCAGAAGGTACGTCTGTTATGCGTGCTGCCGCTTTAATGGATATTAATATTCCTAAGCTTTGTGCGACTGATAACTTAGAAGCCTATGGCTCATGCCGACTTTGTGCTGTCCAAATTGAAGGGCGCCGCGGCACTCCAGCCTCTTGCACTACGCCAGCAGAGCAAGGTATGAAGGTTTGGACGCAAAATGAAAAATTAGCCAAGCTTCGCCGTAATATCATGGAACTGTATATTTCTGATCACCCACTAGATTGCTTAACATGCCCTGCAAATGGGGATTGTGAACTTCAGGATATGGCAGGCGCTGTCGGCCTAAGAGAAGTACGCTACGGTTTTGATGGTGAAAACCACCTAGACGCGCCTAAAGATACGTCAAACCCTTATTTTACCTTTGATGCCAGTAAATGCATTGTTTGTTCTCGCTGTGTGCGTGCCTGTGAAGAAGTTCAGGGGACCTTTGCATTGACGATTGATGGTCGGGGTTTCGACTCAAAAGTCGCTGCAGGACAGGATGAATCTTTCTTGGATTCTGAATGTGTCTCTTGTGGCGCCTGCGTGCAAGCATGCCCAACCGCAACATTATCTGAAAATTCAATTATCGAATTAGGGCAGCCTGAACACAGTGTGGTAACGACTTGTGCTTATTGTGGTGTGGGTTGTTCTTTCCGTGCAGAAATGAAAGGTGATCAACTTGTACGCATGGTGCCTGATAAAGGTGGTGATGCAAACCACGGTCACTCTTGCGTTAAGGGGCGCTTTGCCTTTGGCTATGCAACTCATAACGATCGCATTAAAACGCCAATGATTCGTGATTCTATCGACCAACCTTGGAAAGAGGTCGGTTGGGAAGAAGCGATTTCTTTTGCAGCAAATCGCTTAAAAAGCATTCAATCAGAGCATGGCCGTGAAAGCATAGGCGGTATTACATCTTCGCGTTGTACCAACGAAGAAACATACCTTGTACAGAAACTGATTCGTGCAGCCTTTGGCAACAATAATACGGATACCTGTGCCCGTGTTTGTCATAGCCCAACAGGTTATGGCTTAAAACAGACGTTAGGCGAATCCGCTGGCACACAAACATTTGATTCGATTATGAAGTCGGACTGTGTTTTGGTTATTGGCGCAAACCCAACGGATGCTCACCCGGTGTTCGGTTCTATGATGCGTCGCCGTTTGCGTGAAGGCGCAAGCTTGATCGTTGCCGACCCACGTGAAATTGATTTGTTGAAAACGCCACACCTTGGTAATGCACTGCATTTGCCTCTTCGTCCAGGCTCTAACGTTGCTATGGTTAACGCGCTGGCACATGTTGTTATCACCGAAGGGTTAGAAGATACCGATTTCATCGCCAAGCGCTGTGAAACCGACGCTTATAATAAATGGCGTGCTTTTATATCTGAAAAACGTAATTCGCCGGAGGAAGTTGAAGAAATCACTGGTGTGTCTGCTAAAGCCGTACGTGAAGCCGCTCGCAACTTCGCTAAAGCGCCAAATGCGGCAATTTATTATGGCTTAGGCGTCACCGAGCACAGCCAAGGTTCAACCATGGTAATGGGGATCGCCAATCTTGCATTAGCAACAGGTAACATTGGTCGTGATGGCGTAGGGGTTAATCCACTACGAGGCCAAAATAATGTTCAAGGCTCTTGCGATATGGGCTCATTCCCGCATGAACTACCAGGCTATCAACACGTTTCTGACCCGATCGCACGAGGACGCTTTGAGGCGGCTTGGGGCGTGAGTTTAGATGATGAACCAGGATTGCGAATTCCTAATATGTTTGATGCCGCCATCGCGGGACAATTTCGCGCCTTATACGTTCAGGGTGAGGACATTGCACAATCCGATCCGAATACCCAACACGTTGAGGCCGCTTTAAAAGCATTGGATTGCCTCATTGTTCAAGATATCTTTTTGAATGAAACAGCGAAATTTGCCCATGTATTGTTGCCTGGTTCTTCTTTCCTTGAGAAAAACGGCACCTTTACAAACGCAGAACGTCGAATTAACCGTGTACGCAAAGTAATGCCCGCCGTTGCAGGAAAAGAAGATTGGGAAGTGACCGTCGATCTTGCAAATGCTTTGGGTTATCCAATGAGCTATAACCACCCGTCCGAAATTATGGATGAGATTGCCTCCTTGGCTCCGAGCTTTGCCGGTGTAAGTTACGAGAAACTCGATAAACACGGCAGTTTACAATGGCCTTGTAATGATCAGTTCCCGGATGGCTCGCCAATAATGCATATGGAAAGTTTCCCGATGCCAGAAGGCAAAGGACATTTTGCTATCACTGAATTCGTACCAACGACAGAACGGGCAAACCGCAAGTTCCCGTTGTTGTTAACCACTGGACGAATTCTGAGTCAATACAACGTGGGGGCACAAACACGACGTACAGACAACCAAGCATGGCATGATGAAGATATATTGGAACTTCACCCTCATGACGCGGAAGAACGAGGCATCAGTGATGGCGACTGGCTTGGCATCACGAGCCGAGCAGGGCACACGGTCTTACGAGCGCGAATCAGTGTGCGCATGCAGCCAGGAGTGGTGTATACAACCTTCCATCACCCAGGAAGCGGTGCAAACGTAATCACCACTAACAACTCAGATTGGGCAACGAACTGTCCTGAGTATAAAGTGACTGCAGTGCAAGTTGAGAAAGTCTCTCAACCTTCAGAGTGGCAAAAAGACTTTGTGGCGAATCACCAGCGTCAGCATAAGTTTTTAGCTGAAGCCTCCGTGGCAGCAACTAGTGAAGAGTGATAAATAAACTGATGCGGCTGAGCCTACTAAAAGGTCAGCCGCTATTAGTCATTGTAATAGGACAGCGGTAGCGAGAGTAAGATATGCACCAAACAGAGCAAGAACACTTAATTGATATGATCAATCAGATTGCGATTAACAATATCAGCCTCGGTGATGACTCCGTCGTTGCTGATATGATTGCTGGGCATGTTAAGAAATTTTGGCCACGTCGGATGAAAGTCATTTTAAACGATTATGTGGTTAATGATGGGGGGGAACGCCTTCACCCTGCAGCTTTGTTAGCAAGCAAGAAACTGTCGAAAGAAGGATAATCACAAACCCCAGTTTTACTGGGGTTTGTTTTTTTCGTAATGCAAAAGCCTAAAGTATAGGTAAAGACTCTTTTTGATGACACGATTGCATTTACGCTGGCAGCATAATCGTTGCTTCACCGGTCACAACAACTTTTCCATCACACTCACATACCGTTTTTAACGTTGCACGTCGACGGCGCTCGTTAATGTCAGTCACTGTAATTTTTGTCACGACTTCTTGGCCAATGAAAACAGGTGCGCGAAATTTCAAAGTTTGCTCTAAGTAAATGCAGCCAGGCCCTGGCAATTGCGTGCCAATAGCAGCAGAGATGAATCCCGCCGTTAACATGCCGTGAGCAATAGGCTTGCCAAAAGATGTTGTTGCAGCATAATCCGCATCTAAATGAACAGGGTTTGTATCGCCCGTCACTTCTGCAAATGCATGGACATCTGCCTCTGTAACCAGCTTGCGGTATTCAATGCTTTGATCGATAGAAAGTTGCTCTAATGTATAACCAGTAGTCATTACCAATCCTTATTTTGTCAATTTTGGTTATGGTACACTTTCAGCGATTTATTCTTAAGAGGTATCTATGGTTAAGTTGGTTATTTTTGATTGGGACGGTACCTTATTCGACTCTATCGATAAAATTTGTCACAGCATGCTGGAAGCTGGGCTCCATATAGGAGCACCAGTCAAAACAAAAGACACTATCAAAAACATTATAGGGTTATCACTCGATAAAGCAGTCAGCACAGTCTGGCCTGAGTGTTCACAAAAAATGCAAAATGACATTATTGAACACTACAAAACACTTTATGTCGCATCAGATCAGGTTCCGCCTTTAGCTTACCCTGGTGTCATGAATATGCTTGATAAACTCCATACTGCCGGTATCAAAATGGCAGTGGCAACCGGTAAAAGCCGCCGCGGACTTAATCGAGCCATGTCTCTAACGAACACGAACAACTACTTCATTACTTCCCGTTGTGCCGATGAAGCAATATCAAAACCCGATCCACTTATGCTCAACCAAATATTAACCGAGCTGGACATTTTCCCAGAGCACGCCATTATGATTGGCGACACAGAATATGATTTAACCATGGCTACCAACGCCGGTATGAAAAGTGTTGGGGTGACTTACGGCGCACATGAAGAAGAACGACTAAAAGCTTGCCAACCGCACGCTATAATTAATAATTTCAATCAACTATCAAATATTTTAGGGCTATAAAAATGAGTTGGACAGAAGACGAAGATCGCGAGCAGTCACTTAAAAAAGCCGATGGATCGCCGGAGCAAAATAAAGAGAAAACAGAAAGTTCAGACACAGACCCAAATAAAGAAATATGGTCATTACTCGAAAAAACACTCAATGACAATCTGATTGAAAAGCGTCGCGCTAGACGCTGGAAAATCTTCTTTCGTTTTACCACACTCGCTATTTTTATAGCCGTGATGGCGAGCTGGGTTGTTAAATCGAACCTGCAAGACGTCACATTAGAAGAGGACATTGTCGCCATGATACCTATGCGCGGTGTCATTGGAACTGACAACGAAATAGAGTCTTCAGAGTTTGTTTCCTTGCTTGATGCTGCATACAGCAACTCTAGATTAAAAGGCGTCATCATTGAAATGAACAGCCCTGGTGGTAGCCCTGTTCATTCTGGCATTATCTACGATGCCATTCGTTTAAAGGAAAAAAACTATCCAAACATTCCAATTCTAGTGGTTGTAGAGGATATGGCTGCTTCTGGAGGCTACTACATTGCTTCTGCGGCGAATGAGATTTATGCAGACAAAGCCAGTTTAGTTGGCTCAATTGGCGTTATTTCATCTGGCTTTGATGCGAGCAATTTACTGGAGAAAATTGGCGTTGAGCGACGTACTTTTACAGCGGGTCGCAACAAAGCCTTTCTTGACCCATTTTCGCCCATGACGGAAGAAGCCAAAACCAAGTGGCAGGCGGTATTAGATGAAACGCATCAACAATTTATCAACGCAGTAAAAGACGGTCGTGGTGATAGATTGGTTATAACAGACGATGTCTTCTCCGGTATGGTATTCACGGGCTCACAAGCCATCAAGATTGGTTTAATCGACGGCTTAGCAAGTGTAACCGATGTATTGAACACGCGTTTTCCTGACGCTGAGCCCGTTATTTTTGAACCAAAACAGGATACATGGAAAGAACTGGCCAAAGAATTTGGTGTTGAATTGGCAACCAGAGTCATAAGCACTACCAACATCCAGTAAATCATTATCCTAAACAACAAAGCTCCTTCGGGAGCTTTTTTATTGTCTAACATTAAGTGACTTTCTTCTTTATGTTGATAACCAATGGAATTGGAGTGATTCATTTTATTCTTTTGATAAATAAGATAAAATATTTATATAACTTATTTTATCAGGATGGCAACAATGGCTCGCAAAGCAAACATAGCAAGAGAAGAAATCCACCAAGCCTGTTGGGACCTACTTGAAAAAAACAGCTTCCCGAATATCCCGCGTCTGGCCGATTACTTTCTACAAAAGGACGGGCGACGATGCTCAAACACCACTTTTTTGAACGCTATCACCGAATGGGAAGAAACCTACAAAGAGCATCAGCAAAATGAATTAAGTGAACTTAATGACGTATTGCTTCCTGTTTTCAAACGCTTCTCAAGAGAAGTAACTCAAAATATTGGGCAACTTCTCGATGAAAAATCGTCCGAAATTGAGCAGCATCAAATACGTAAGCAAGAAGCAACGCAAAGTGGTTATCTGTCTTTGTCATCAGCATTAGTCGAATTACAAGATGCATACGACGCATTAACATCAGAACACCAAAAATTAAGCAGCGAAGCCGAAACACTAAAGCAAAAATCTGCACTTAATGAGCAAAGATACCAAGAGGTGATGGCTCAAAATGCGGTATTAAACAGTCAGATCAAACAGGCACAGAAAGACAATACCGAGTTGAGAATAAACCTGGCACAGAAAGAAGTGGATTTAGCCAAACAAGACAATCGACTTTCTCAGTTATCACAAGAGAATCAGAAACTAATAGAAGCGCAGCAGGAGTCTAAAAACGCCAAAGCAAAAGACGAGGCCCAACAGTGGCAAATGATGGCGAAAAAACTCGACGAACTCACCAACTCTATGAAAACCATGCAACGCAAAGATAGAGGCTCGAAACAATAACCGTTATAATGCGGCAAACGCCGTATTCGCGCATTCATTATTAAGAAGAGAAGATGAGCAAAAAACAAACAGCCGTTCGAGATTTATCCACCATTAAAGACTTCATTCGTTGGACATTCAGCCGCTTTCAAAAGGCTGATTTATTTTACGGTCACGGCACAGATAACCCATGGGACGAAGCGGTTCATCTAGTTATGGGCGCACTAAAGCTTCCACTAGATTTTGATCGCGATATGTTAGATTGTGCACTAACTTATAATGAAAAAAAGCACCTTCTTAAACTTGTGCAGACACGCATCAGCAAACGCGAGCCTTTGCCATATTTATTAGGCGAAGCTTGGTTTATGGGGCTGCCATTCAAAGTCACTAAAGATACGTTAATCCCACGCTCACCGATCATCTCACTACTAGAAAGTGAATTTTCACCTTGGCTAAAAAACTACCCATTAAATATATTGGACATGTGCACTGGCTCAGGCTGTCTTGGTATTGCTGCCGCCTTAGTATTCGAAGATGCTGAAGTCGACATTTCGGATATTAGTGAAGCCGCCTTATTAGTCGCTAATGAAAATATTCTTCGCCACCAAGTAGAAGACAGAGTGCAAGCAATTCATTCTGATATGTTTCAAGGCTTAGCCGGCAAACGCTACGATCTTATTATCTGCAATCCGCCTTATGTAGATGCTGATGACTTTGCAAATGCGCCAGCAGAATTTCACAATGAGCCGGAATTAGCTTTAACATCTGGCGATGACGGACTGAGTTTTACCCATGATTTTTTAGCCCAAGTCGCGCATTATTTGCAAGATGACGGTATATTAGTATACGAAGTAGGAAACACCGAAGTAGCGTTACAAGCTGCATACCCTGACATTCCCTTTATGTGGGTTGAACTAGAGCAGGGTGGTAATGGCGTATTTATCCTAACTAAAGAACAACTTAGCGAACTATTACAAGAGCAGAATTAACCTATGTCTGGTAATACATTTGGAACACTTTTTAAGGTCACCACCTTTGGTGAGAGTCATGGTCTTGCACTGGGAGCCATTGTTGACGGCTGCCCACCAGGAATCGAGATATGTGAAGCTGATTTGCAACGTGACTTAGATCTACGCAAACCAGGCACCTCTAAACACACAACACAACGTCGTGAAGCCGATGAAGTAAAGATTTTATCAGGCGTTTTCGAGGGTAAAACGACAGGCACGCCAATCGGATTAATGATCGAAAATACCGATCAGCGCTCAAAAGATTACGGCAATATCGCAGATACTTTCCGCCCAGCTCATGCCGATTACACGTATGATCAAAAATACGGCTTTCGCGATTATCGTGGTGGCGGTCGTTCATCAGCACGAGAAACAGCGATGCGTGTTGCGGCTGGGGCCATTGCGAAAAAATACTTGAAACAACAATTCGGTATTGAAATCCAAGGTTTCTTGTCTCAACTGGGCCCAATCAAATTGGAAGTGAAAGACTTAAGCCAAGTCTATGACAACAGTTTTTTTAGCCCTGATCCTGATGCGATTCCTCAGCTTGAGGAATACATGACGGCATTACGCCGTGAAGGAGATTCTGTTGGCGCAAAGATTACCGTTATTGCCAAAAACCTAATGCCAGGCCTTGGCGAGCCAGTATTTGATCGCTTAGATGCAGACATTGCCAAAGCCATCATGAGCATCAACGCAGTAAAAGGCGTAGAAATTGGTGACGGATTTGATGTCGTCGAACAAAAAGGCAGCGAACACCGTGATGAAATGACACCTGAAGGCTTTTTAAGTAATCATGCCGGCGGTGTTTTGGGCGGCATTTCATCTGGCCAAGACATTGTTGTGCACATGGCCTTAAAACCTACGTCAAGCATTACGATTCCAGGCAAGAGTATTGACCGTGCTGGAAATTCAATAGACGTCATTACTAAAGGTCGACATGACCCTTGTGTTGGTATTCGTGCAACCCCAATTGCCGAAGCAATGCTCGCATTAACTATTATGGATCACTTGCTAAGACACAGAGCGCAAAATGCAGATGTTGTCTGCCCAACGCCCATTATTAAAGGGCAAGCATAGTCTTACAGATATTCCAAACAACAAGCCGCTATTAGCAGATAGCGGCTTTTTTATTTTTATGATTTCAATACGAGGCGATTAATGGCTAATACACTAGGAACGACTGTCATTCGAATTCGCGTTGGCTCCACGAATCCGGTCAAAGTAAACGCGGCCAGACAGGCTTTTACCCAAGCTTTCCCAAACCACATCATTCATTGTGAAGAAATGCATGCACCTTCTGGTGTTGCAGAGCAACCCATGTCAGAAGCGGAAACTCGGCTTGGCGCACAAAATCGCGCGCGTTATTGCTTTGAAAATAGTAAAGACAAGGTGATGAATTTCTTTGTTGCAATGGAGGGCGGTGTTGATAAATTCGAGGAGGGTGCAGCCACCTTTGCTTACGTCGCCATTGTAAACAGTGAAGGTCTTCTAATGACAGGCCGTTCTGCAAATTTGCCTCTGCCAGACAAAGTTTATCAGCGCTTGCAAGCCAATGAAGAATTGGGACTGGTTATGGACGACCTGTTTAATACGGATAACATTCGACAAAAAGGCGGCGCCATAGGCTTGTTTACCAATCACGCAGCGACAAGAGAAAGCGTCTACACAGAAGCTCTGGTGCTTGCATTGGCCCCAGCGTTGCACTCTGAACATTATTTTTAAACTGTTAGATTAAGTACATACAATGAAGTATAAATGGATCTTATTTGATGCTGACGAAACACTATTTCATTTCGATAATTTCGCTGGCTTAAAACACATGTTTGCACAACATGGCGTGGCTTTTGAAAAAGCCGAATACGATGAATACCAGGTTGTAAACAAACAGCTTTGGGTCGATTATCAAAATAATCAGATTAATGCAGAACAACTACAAACACGTCGTTTTAAATTATGGAGCGATAGACTGGCCATTAGCCCAAAAGAACTTAACAAACAGTTTCTAGACGCTATGGCGGAAATCTGTAAGACATTACCAGGCGCGGTAGAACTAGTGTCGTATTTGCATGCAAACAGTATCAAGATGGGCATAATCACCAATGGCTTTGTCCAGTTACAAGCAGTACGACTAGAGCGAACAGGTTTTTTACCATATTTCGCACCCGTGGTTACTTCAGAGTCCGTTGGTGTTGCTAAACCACACCCTAAAATATTCGAACATGCTTTTGAGCAAATGGGCTCACCAAACAAAGAACACGTACTTATGGTTGGCGATACCTTGGAGTCAGATATTTTAGGAGGAAACAACTTTGGCATTGATACATGCTGGCTTAACCATCACAACAAAGAGCATCCAAAGGAAATAACACCAACTCACCAAATTCGTTCACTGGTTGAGTTACAGAGTTGGTTAAATTCTAAATAGGGCATCTAGCTCTAAATAGATAGCCCAGAATGAAGAAACCCCATATAAACCTTGCTGAGTTTATATGGGGTTAACTGTAAGCATATTAGCTGAGTCGTCTTTATTACTTATTTTTTAGTAGCAGACAAATACTTATCTAAAGTTTCTTGGCTTGCAGATTTAACCGTCATACCGTCTGGACCAGCACCGATATTTGTATACTGTTTTGCAGGCTCACCATGTTCTTTAAAGAACTCTAATTCTTTAGAACCTTCCTCAAAAACCCAAAGGCGTCCATCTTCAACTTTTGTAGTGAATCCATCGACATCGTATTTTGAAGCAGATGTGTCAGAAGACATTGAAGAGCAAGCGCTAAGAGATCCAGCAAGCAAAGCAGCGATAATCAGTTTGTTTTTGTTCATTAAGAGCACCTATACAAAAGTAGATTGTTTAAAAGTTAAAAACTCATAATGAAAGAATTGCGTTACAGAAAAATGACGAAATGATTTAACGAGCAATTTTTTTGCACAGTTTAGAAATAAGGCACTTAAGAGGACTGGAATAACACTCACTATTTCCGATAAATGTTATTATCGGAAATAGTGTATATTTGGAAATAGCGACCTCAAAGCCGCTAAATCTTATCCATACTTCTTAAATTTAAATGCATGCGCATGTTTCCGCAACGATGCTGCGGTTACGACCTTGCCCTTTGGCTTCATACAACGCTTGATCAGCAGCTGATAATGTTTCTGATACATTTGCTCCACAGTCTGCAAACCATTCAGCTACACCAATCGAAACCGTTATATTACCAACAACATCGAATTTTTCATCAGAAATGGCAACGCGTAATCGTTCAGCAATACTGTAGGCTTCATCTAACGTGATTTCTTTAAGAACCAATATAAATTCTTCACCGCCTGTACGAGCCACCATGTCACCATCTCGAGTGAAATGCTTTAGTATGTTCGCCTGATGCTTCAACACTTCATCGCCAACACTATGCCCAAAGGTATCGTTAATGCGTTTAAAGTAATCAATGTCTAGCGCCAAAATAGCGAATGGCATGTCTAACAACTCAAGTTGTTTGAGTTTAATTTGAAATGCACGACGGTTACTAACGCCGGTTAATGGGTCTGTTTCAGCGTCTCTCTTTAATTCACCAATTTGGCTCTGAATAACCTTAACACCACTTAGCATGGCACGTTTCAACCCTAGACTTTCAACATACCACGATCTTATGTTCTCAATATCCTCGTTCACAGTTGGACTATCAAGTGAACGAGCCTTCTCAGCCAACTGTTGCAATGGCCTAGAAATCGCCCGTGCGAACAACCAAATAAACAGGAATACTCCAAAAGCCAATGGCAATGTACGTAAGACCACTTTTTCCATAATTCCGGTTAGTGGGAGCAAAGTCGATTCCAGTGGACTTTGTGTAATGACAATCCAACCAGTACTGGGAATAACAGAATAGCCTGCGAGCATAGGAACACCCTTCACGCTCTCAAGCATCATTCCACCTTCTTTAGATGCTAGAACATCGTCAATACCTTCATCATTATCAAAAAAAGTACCAATTCTCGCTTGATCAGGATGGTATAAAATCTGTTTATTTGCGTCGATGACATAAATATACGAGCCATTCTTATAGTGATGTTCACCCAGAATATCGCTCAAAATATTTGGACTCTTCAAATAAATGGAGCCCCCTAAAAACCCTCGATAAGTACCATCTGAACTAAATATCGGTGAAGAGATAAAAACAATCAGGTTTTTGAGCGTTGAAACATAAGGGCTACTGATTAAATTTGCTTTCTCTTCTTGAGCTTCCCTAACCCCTAACGATGTGAGCTTTTTTCCCACTATATCCAGGGTTTCAGGTGAAGCGGCTTTTGCTAAGCCAGAAGCATCGCTAATTACAACCGAATTAAAACTGTCAGTTTGATATTTCAACCGATTTGCTTCTTCAGTTAATGTAGCCTGATCGCTCATTTTATCGTTAATAGAATTTGCGGAGTAAGCGAGCTGTTGCAGAGTGGATGTTAAAAACACCTCAGTCGTATCTGAAAGTTTATTTGCATACGCCCTATTTACCTCAATAGCTTGGGATATAAGCTGTTCTTTTTGCACTTCATAGTTTGAATAAAAGCTGCTAACAAAAGTAAGGATGGTGGCTGTAAGAGCGAGGAATAAAATCAGTCGGTTTAACTTGAGGAGCTTGCTATTTAAGAAGGTCAAAATCGTATATCCATTACGTAGAGTAAATTTTTGCATTGCAGGTCATTTTATACCAAAAAAAGAGGCGCATTCAGCCCCCCTCTTTGTTTTAATCAAAATTGTTAGCAGTAGACTTTTTGTATCGATTGAAACAAACCATCAACAAACCAGAAAACGATAATATGGCGGCGGCTGCAGGAATCCATTCAAAGCCAAAACCAATACTAATAACCAGTCCACCTAATGCAGCACCAAGAGCATTCCCAAGATTAAAAGCCCCTATATTAATCGAAGAAGCTAAGCCTGGCGCCTGTGCAGCAATTTTCATCACTTGCATTTGTAATGGTGGACCGCTACCAAAAATCACCACGCCCCATAACAAGGTTGTTAACGATGCGCCTATAAGACTGGTCGATGTAAAACGGAACAAAAGCAAAATAGTAATCTGTAAGCCAAGAAAGACAAATAACGCCATATCGGGAGACTTATCTGTTAACTTGCCACTGATGAAGTTACCTAAAGTGAAGCCAATGCCGACTAACATCAACATTAAAGCAATCGCATTATCTGAAGCGTCAGCTAATGTCTGCATGATTGGCGTGATGTAGGTATACAAGGTAAACATAGATCCTGCACATAACACAGTGGTAGAGAATGCTCTTAGTGCCGCAGGCTGAGTAATTGCCTTCAATTCAGCTTTGACATTCGGCTTGTCAGCTTTTGGCATGCGAGGCAAGTTACGATAAATACCCGCAAACGCAATCACGCCTAATAATGCCGTCAGAGCAAAAGCCAGTCGCCAATCTATTGTCTGCCCAATCCATGTCGCAATTGGGACACCAACGATATTGGCAATGGTTAAACCCAAAAAGATAGCCGCGACCGCTGAGCCTTTTTTATGAGCAGGTGCCATATTCATCGCAACCAATGCCCCAATACCAAAAAACGCCCCATGGGAAAAACTCGTGATAATACGAGAAATCATGAAAGTAGAATAATTTACCGAGACGGCAGATAAAATATTGCCAACAATGAAAATGACCATTAAAGCAAGTAGTGAGGTTTTGTGGCTGTAGCGAGTTAAATACAAAGTTATTAAGGGCGCACCCAACATCACACCGATCGCATAAGCACTGATCAATAAGCCTGCCGCAGGTATAGAGGCATTTACACCGTCAGCGATTACGGGCAGTAACCCCATCGGCATAAATTCTGTTGTCCCTAATCCAAATGTACCGAGGGCAAGGGCAAATATACCCCATTGATAAGCCTGCATAGACGCTCCACTGTAAATGAAAAATAACCAAACCAAATCAAAAAAATAAGCCAATAACAGAAGCTATTGGCTTATTAAATGGAGCCGTATTTTACACCAAACATTTATCAAATGCTTGGCAAAATCAATGCCCTCTATTTTCGGAGTTTCTGCTTATGCGGTTTAGTGTGGCTTGGCCACCAGAACCAATAGATCACGAACAATATAAGCAACAACCCTATTATATTAATGAGCGCGTTCATTTAGACACCTCCTGGCGTTTTTCTTTTAACTGGGAGACTTTCAATAATCGTAGTCGGTTAGCATTCATGACAACAGTAACAGACGATAAAGACATAGCCGCACCAGCGATAACAGGACTCAAAAGCCAACCCGTAAAAGGAAACAACACACCAGCTGCTACCGGTATACCCAAACTGTTATAGGTGAATGCCCCCCATAGGTTTTGCTTGATATTACGCAAGGTTGCCGAGCTAATATCAATAACATCCGCCACACCGCGTAAATCATTATGGATCAGAGTGATGTCAGCACTCTCCATAGCGACGTCTGTACCCGCGCCCATAGCAAATCCCACATCCGCTTGAGCCAATGCCGGTGCATCGTTAATTCCATCGCCAATCATGCCAACCACTTCGCCTTTAGACTGCAGCGCTTGGATCCAATTTAACTTATCATCCGGCATAAACTGCGCGTGGTAGTCATCGATGCCTACATGATCAGCCACAGCCTTTGCTGTCTCTGGATTATCGCCGGTGAGCATCACAACTTTTAAACCTTGATCTTTAAAATGTTCAATGACAGATTTAACTCCCGCCTTAATTGGATCCTCTATAAAGAAGATCGCCAATACATGCGTAGTATCAGATAAATAGACACGAGTCGTGCTTTTAACGCCCTCGTCGCTTTGTGCCATATTTAGGTCAATAGCATGCTCTTTCATTAAACGTTGGTTGCCTAATAAATAGGTTTTACCATCGTATACCACTTTAGCGCCCAAACCACTGAGCGACTCAAAACGCTCCAATTTAATACTATGCTTTTTGTGTGAATCAAAATGAGCCAATAGCGCGTCAGCCAAAGGATGATTTGCTTGTGATTCTATTGCCGTGACAATTTGACCAACAAACTCTTCCTGAGCGCGCTCAGCTATCTGCTGATGAACCACTTTCGGCTTTCCTTCGGTTATGGTTCCAGTTTTATCCAAAACGATCACAGACAATTCACTGGCTCGCTGTAAAGCTTCACCATTGCGAATCAGACCACCATACTCTGCGGCTTTACCAATACCAATCATGGTAGAAATGGGTGTTGCCAACCCCAAAGCGCAAGGGCAAGCAATGATGAGAACCGAAATCGTCGTCACTAGCATATATGACAGCGCCGCATCATTTCCAAAGTTAAACCAAGCTAGCGCGGTAACAATAGCGATAATGATCACACTAGGAACAAATACAGCGGAGACTTTATCCGCCAAGACGCTGATTGGTGGCTTAGAATTCTGAGCCTTGCCAACCATAGTAATAATTTGAGCCAGAAGCGTATCCGCCCCTACTCGAGTTGCTTTAAATAATAAACTTCCCTGACCATTTACAGTGCCAGCCGACAATACACTGCCTTGGTGTTTTTCGATGGGCTCAGCCTCGCCCGTTAGCATAGATTCATTTACGGTGGAGGAGCCTTCGACTACTTCACCATCAACCGGAACCTTATCCCCTGCACGAACTCGCAAGATGTCATTTACTTTGATGTCGGCTACAGGCACGCGAGTCTCAGAATCCCCCTCAACCTTGGTTGCCATCTTGGGACGTAAATCTAATAAACGATGCAAAGCCTTGCTGGTTTTACGACGCGCACTTAACTCTAACGCTTGCCCCAAGTTAATTAGGCCGATAATCATAACGGCCGCTTCAAAATACAGATGCTGTGTATTATCTGGAAACCACTGGCTTGGTGCTAAAATCACTAGCATGGAATATAACCAAGCGCTTCCCGTACCTAATGCGATAAGTAGATCCATATTCGCTTGATGATTACGAAACGCCTTCCACGCTCCGCGAAAATAATGCCGTCCTGCACTGATCATGATTAGCAAGGTGATTAAGCCGATGATTCCCCACACGACTTTTTCGGTGAACGTGCTCACCATCATATCCCCACCTAAAACGCCATAAAGCATTAAAGGAACACCCAACCCCAAGCCAAGAATCGACGATTTTTTCTTATGCTGGTATTCCTGCTGTTCTCTTGCTTGACGCTCTTCCTGACTTTTTTCTGCATCAACAATAAGGCTTGCTTGGTAACCTGATTTTTCGACAGCCTTAATGAGTTCTTCTACCTTCCCCTTGCTGATTACTTGAGCGGTGTGACTGGCAAAATTCACTTCAGCAGACACTACATCTTCTGCATTATTCAGCGCTTTTTGAACCGTATTAACACAGCCCGCACAGGTCATTCCAGCAATTGATAGCTGGTAACTTTGAGTGTCTGTGGTTTTATCTGAAGTGGCCTGCTCTTTTTCGCTGCCAGTTTCCAGGGCCTGTTTTTCTTCTGCTTCACTTTTTTGAGCATGCTCATCATTAAACAAACCTTGAAACTCAAAACCTGCCTTTGTAACACTCTCCTCAATTTCAGCTAGTGGTAAATCAGACGTCACCAACAACTGTTCTTGTTTAGGAATGCCCTCAACTTGCGCTTCTGGACTTTTCACCTGAATGAATTTGCGAACTTTTGAGACACAGCCTTGGCATGACATACCGGTCACTCTTAGCGTTAGCTCGACTTTTTGATCAGATGATTTTGATGCTGAATCTGTCATATGCTCTTTCCTTCTAATCTCGTCATGACGCGCTTCACTTTGTATTTTCCCATTCTTCAATCAAACAACAAATCGAATGGCCATCAGGCGCACCGTTTGGCATGTGCTCCCACGCAGCTAGAGCCTCTTCCATTTTGATTAAATGCGCTTGCAATTGAGCTATTTTTAATTTGGTTTCAGGCACCTTCTTTTCCAGAAGGTCACGAACCATTGGGCAAGGTGAATCGCCACTATCGGATTGCTGAAAAATCTCTTCGATCTGTTTTAAGCTAAAACCTAATTCACTGGCTTGACGGATGAAATTCAATCGCTGCAATGCCACTTTGTCGTAGAGCTGATATCCATTATTCGGATCACGCTCAGCATGGATTAACCCAAGCCTAGTGTAGTGACGAACTGTCTCAGTCGTAACCTTGCCTATTTTAGCTAGCTCACTCACTCGCATAGGGACCCCCTTTAGCTTCTTTTAAGTTTTCATCATAACGCTAGTGTAAAACCTATGTGTAGCACATAGGTCAAGCTGATATTAATTCCTTGGTAAAAATTTAGCGCAAAAAAAACCGAGTTCATTATGAACTCGGTTTTGTATGGGGCACTTTAAAAGAAAAGATCAGTGCAACTTCAGTTTTGGCTTAACGACCTTGCCAATTTTTTGTGCAGCCATAATCACCGTCGCTTTCAACCAGCCATGAATTGCAATGAGATGAAGTCTGTACAGAGAAACATAAACGAAACGAGCGATACGGCCCTCTATAAACATGGAGCCACCCATTAAATTTCCCATTAGATTACCCACTGTACTATAGCGGCTCAAATTCACCAGAGAGCCATAATCTTTGTAGGTATATTCTTTAAGCGGCTCGCTCAAAAATGACGCCTTGATATTATCAAATACAAGGGCTGCCATTTGGTGAGCTGATTGTGCTCTTGGCGGCACAAAAGAGCCATCGGCTTGCTCACATGCGCAACAATCACCTATGACATAAATATTGTCAAAGTTTGTCGTTTGCAGGGTTCCTTTGACTAATATTTGATTGTTACGTGTGGTCTCAAAACCTTCGATATCCGCCACAAAATCCGGTGCTTTAACACCAGCAGCCCAAATCATTAGGTCAGCTTCAATGTTTCCCTCATCGGCAGTTTGGAAGCCACCGTCGTAAGCACGCACAACTCGCGTGTTTTGACTTACCGTAACACCAAGACGAATCAGCTCTTTAGTCGCCAAGGAAGCAATACGGTCAGGCAGCGCAGGAAGAATTCGTTGACCAGCTTCAATTAATTGCACTTGAACTCGTTTACCTGACATTTCAGGCATACCATAAGCTTTAAGCATGTCAGCCACATGAAATAATTCAGCCGATAATTCAACGCCTGTAGCTCCCCCACCAACAATGGCAAGTTTGAGTTTAGCGTCTGTGCCTTCTTGATGAACTCGTAAAAACTGATTCAATAAGGCTTGCTGGAAGCGTTCGGCTTGTTTGTGGGAATCAAGAAAGTAGCAATGATCTGAGACACCTGGCGTGCCAAAATCATTACTCACACTACCAACAGCCATAATCAGTATGTCATAGGAAATGGTACGTTCTGGCAAAACAACATGCCCCATATCATCTGATAAAGAATCCAATCGTAACGTTCGAGCTTCAGGATCAACACCCATCAAAGTGCCTAACTGAAATTGGTAATGATGCTTTGCGGCATGAGCCCGATAATTCAAACCATCGCTGTTTATATCTAATGAGCCAGTCGCAACTTCATGCAACAGCGGCTTCCAAATGTGAGTCTGACTTCGATCAATCAGCACAACATCAGCTTGACGCTTTTTCCCAAAGGCGTGTCCTAACTTGGTAACTAACTCCAAGCCACCAGCACCACCGCCAACAACAACGATTTTCTTCATACAAAATCACCTATAAACATTGAATAATTTGGAAAGCATTCATTAACCTACTTTCCAAATTATTCATGAGACTTTACTTACCCGTTTTTATTTCACTCGTTGCGCCAGGAGCTTATCCAATGTATTTGCAAACGCCATTCTATCTTGCTGACTAAATGTCGCTGGCCCACCCATCTGCACACCAGATGAACGCATCTGCTCCATGAAGTCTCGCATCCCTAAGCGCTGCTTTATGTTTTCTTTGGTATAAAGTTCACCACGAGGGTTTATCGCTAACGCACCTTTCTCAATCACGTCCGATGCTAAAGGAATATCCGCAGTAATGACCAAGTCGTGACTATCGATATTATCGACTATGTAGTTATCTGCAACATCAAAGCCAGAACTAACGACACGTCGCTCAATCCATTTTGATGGAGGAATAGAGATGGCTTGATTAGCCACTAAGATACAAGGAATTTCAACTCGCTCAGCGGCACGAAAAAGAATGGTTTTTATAACATTAGGACAGGCGTCAGCGTCGACCCACAAGCGCATAGGATTCCCCTTTTTGTAGGGCACTATTATTGATCAGTCGAAATATGAAATCCAGTGATGAATAAGAACAAACGGAGCACATATCAGTAATCCGTTTGTTCAAACACTTTCAGATACTACATATTTGGGTAATTTGGACCACCAGAACCTTCTGGTGTTACCCAAGTAATATTTTGTGCAGGGTCTTTGATATCACACGTTTTACAATGAACACAGTTTTGCGAATTAATTTGAAAAATAGATTCGTTATTGGCCTCTACTACCTCATACACCCCTGCCGGACAATATCGTTGTGCAGGCTCATTGTATTTAGGTAGATTGCTCTGTATTGGTATTGCCGCATCTTTTAGCTTTAGGTGACAGGGCTGATTTTCTTCATGATTTGTATTCGACAAGAACACAGAAGATAATTTATCAAAGCTTAGTAAGCCATCCGGCTTTTTATATTCTGGTGCCACATGCTTTTCGGCTAACTCCATGCAAGCATAATCTGGCGTCATATCCTTAAACGTAAGGGGTAAATTACCCGAAAAGATATTTTGATCTAACCAGTTATAAGCTCCCCCCCAGAAAGTACCAAACTTATGCATAACGGGGACAAAGTTACGCGCTTGCTGCAACTCTTTTCCAAGCCACGAATCTTTTAACGCGTCATTAAATTGCAGCAACTCTTTTGGTGATGTTTCCAGCTGCAGCGCATCAAAAACACTTTCTGCTGCAATCATACCGCTTTTCATAGCCGTATGAGTTCCTTTAATTTTGGCAGGATTTAACGTACCCGCATCACAACCAATGAGCAAACCGCCAGGGAAGCTCATTTTAGGCAAAGAAGCCCAACCACCTTTTGCGATCGCTCTAGCACCATAAGAAACACGTTTAGCGCCTTTCAAATGCTCGGCAACAACAGGGTGATGCTTATATTTTTGGAACTCATCATAAGGACTGAGATAAGGATTTTTATAGTTCAGATCGACGATCAGCCCAACAACCACTTGGTTGTTTTCTAGATGATACAAAAATCCACCACCGCCAGCTTCGCTCCCTAAT
Organism: Marinomonas sp. FW-1; assembly: GCF_005222245.1. NCBI lineage: Bacteria > Pseudomonadati > Pseudomonadota > Gammaproteobacteria > Oceanospirillales > Oceanospirillaceae > Marinomonas > Marinomonas sp. FW-1. The sequence goes on from NZ_CP025987.1 coordinate 2,078,477, forward strand.
GGCCATCCAGCTGTATGGATAACCGTACCAGGCTTACTTTGCCCTTCTGGTACATCCCATAGCTCTTTGATACCAAGTCCATAATGCTGAGGGGCTTTATTTTTATCTAACTCAAAGCGCGCAATAAGCTCTTTGCCAAGATGTCCGCGACAACCTTCTGAAAAAATAGTGTACTTGGCTTTAAGTATCATACCAGGCATGAATCCGTCTTTTTCAGAGCCATCCTCAGCACGGCCCATATCTCCGGTAATCACACCTTCTACATTCCCTTCATCATCATAGGCAACTTGAGCCGCTGAAAACCCTGGAAAAACTTCAACACCGAGCGATTCGGCTTGTTCTGACAACCAGCGGCAAAGATTACCAAGGCTAATAATGTAATTGCCATCATTATGCAGCGTTTTTGGCATCATCCAATTAGCGAATTTTTTTGAGGAAGTGTCAGAGCCAAGCCAATGTAGCTCGTCCACGTTCACTTTGGTGTTAAGCGGCGCTCCCATTTCTTGCCATTCAGGAAAGAGCTCGGTGAGAGCGATTGGGTCAACAACGGCACCAGATAGAATGTGCGCTCCTATTTCAGAACCTTTTTCAACCAAACAGACACTAATTTCTTTTTCTTCAGCTTGTGCTTTTTGCATAATTCGACAAGCGGCAGACAAGCCAGCAGGCCCACCACCAACGATCAAAACATCAAATTCCATTACTTCTCTATCTGACATGTTTTGTCTCCCTATAAGGATGCGTTTTTATTTTTAGGGCATTCTTTATAATTTTATAATATTGTTATCGATTGAAAGCGCTTTTGTTTAGTTTGTCAACAGTTTGAGAGCCAAACATTATTGAGTGGCTGTAACCAAACGCTCGTGGCAAAACGTGATCACAGTAAAAGGCGACAGAATGCTCCCAAGAAGCTTTTTGCTCATCATCTAAATTGCCGTCATTCTGCGCGGCCTCTAATGCCCTTACTTGTAACCAAGCACCAATCAAATAGCCCATGAGCATCATATAAGAATACGCCAAGCCAGTGCCTAATACTGGGTTCTTTTTCATTTCAGCCAAACAGTTTTGTGTAGCGGCTTTGGCTAACTCCAAAACATGTTGAACTTTTTCGGCGTAACCACTAACAGATGTTTTCTTCCACTCCGCAAGCTCTGCTTCTATATCCTCCAATAAAGACAGCATGGCAGCCCCTTTATCAGAGTGCAATTTACGGCCAATCAAATCGATTGCTTGTATGCCGTTTGTCCCCTCATAAATGGGTAAAATTCGAGCATCACGAGCGTGCTGAGCAACCCCAGTTTCTTCAATGAATCCCATGCCTCCATGCACTTGAATCGCTAGGGAAGTAATCTCTTGGGCCTGCTCAGTAATCCAGCCTTTAACAATAGGTGTATATAGAGCAGTTCTGGCAATAGCACGTTGTTGATCTTCTCCTGATGCAAAATGAGACATATCATTCTCTACTGCCGCCACATAAATAAGCGAGCGCATTGCATCAATCTGCGACTTCATTGTCATCAACATACGAAGTACGTCTGGGTGTTCAATAATAGCTGCCCGCTCGGTACGCTCCGCGTTCATTCCTTGCTTACGCTCTAGAGCATAGGCTAATGCTTGCTGATATGCTCGCTCAGAGATGGCTAAGCCCTGCAAGCCGACTCCCTGTCTTGCATTATTCATCATAGTAAACATGGCTTTTATGCCTTCGTTTTCTTTACCTACTAGGTAACCTACAGCCCCTTCTTTATCACCAAAGCTCATCACACAGGTAGGCGAAGCATGAATCCCCATTTTATGTTCTACTGAAACCACCTGAACATCATTACGTTGACCTGGTTCACCTTGGTCATCCAGTAAAAATTTCGGCACGATGAATAACGAAATGCCTTTTACACCTTCTGGGGCATTTGGCAGACGGGCCAGCACCAAATGAATGATGTTGTCAGTCATCTGGTGATCGCCCCAAGTGATAAAGATTTTTTGACCTTTGATGCGGAATGCCTCTCCATCTGGGGTCGCTTTACAGGTAATCGCAGCTAGGTCAGAGCCAGCGTTAGGTTCAGTAAGATTCATTGTGCCAGCCCATTCGCCAGCCAACATTTTTGGAAGGTAAAGATTTTTAAGTTCGTCACTCGCGTGCAAGCTAATCGCTTCAATTGCGCCAAGGCTTAGTAAGGGGCACAAAGAAAAGGCTAAGTTAGCGGCTTGAACGCCTTCGTTCACGGCTGCTGCGACGTAAGAAGGTAGACCTTGGCCACCGTATTCAGGGTCACCCGACAAACCTATCCATCCACCGTCTGAATAGGCCTGAAAAGCCTCTTTGAAGCCTTTTGCTTCAATAACTTCACCCTTCTCAACACGAGACCCTTCTTTGTCTCCACTCGCATTGATAGGCGCAATCACCTGTTCTGATAATTTGCCAGCTTCACCGAGAATCGCTTCTAATAGATCATTATCAACAGCGTCATCTAAATAAGGTGTAAGACGGTCAATTTTAGCGACAGAACGTAAACTGAATAAGATGTCATTGATTGGGTATAGGTATTCGCTCATTTTTTATTCTCCGGTTAGTTATCCGAGCGGATTTATACCTATAGAATGGAAAAATAAAGCCAATTTCTCAATAACAATTCAGCCCTATATTTCTAACAAAAACATTCATGCTGTTTATTCAAAGGGTTCAACAGCCTAATCTATAGGCGTTTCATCGCTTTACCGAATTTCAGGTATTCCTCACTTTTTCGATATTCACCTGGCGTCATACCAGTCCATTTTTTAAAGGATCTAAAAAATGCACTTGGCTCATCGAACCCCATTAATGCTGCAATATCATTGATACTAAGCTGTGGCGCATTCATATAAGTAATCGCCGCCTCTTTGCGACAATCGTCTTTAATATTTTGATAGGAAGTCTTTTCATCATTGAGACGACGACGTAATGTGGAGACACTCATATTAAGAGCGCTTGCCACTTCATCTGCACTTGGCATTTCACGAGAAAAATCTTTCCCTAACATCGCCATCACTTGTGATTTAAGACTGTTATCATTTTCAACCATGACTAACAATTGATAAGGCGCCGTTTTTAAAAAGCCTCTCAAACTGTCTTCCGTTTGCACGATAGGCATATCAAGGTAACTAGCGGGGAAAACCAATGCATTGGCGTGTTGATTAAACTTAACTTCAGACTGGAACAATGTTTTGTAGTATTCGACATCATCGGGTCGTTCGCTAGTAAAGTAAGCCGCTTTTAAATTTAGTCGACGCCCTATCAACCAACAAATAAAATGGTGCCACATAGACAGTGTGGTTCTTAATTGCTCATTCGATTCAGGAACAACAAGTTCATCGACACTCCCGTCAGATGAATCCAAGGCTGCAAACGTTACCATCGCAAAACGGCCCTTTTTAATTAGCACGGGCTTGACGGTTGGACCACGGCAAATTTCATAAAAATCACTGCAGCGATATAAAGCATGAGCAAGACTTCGTGCATGTATAATGCATAAGCACATCATTCTAAAGGTACCATTAGGAACCTTTCCTCCGCTGAGCATGCCAAAAGATTCGTCCTGCATCAGCCACATGATTTTCTGATAAAGCATGCCATATCGATATGCTGGGAAAGTGTCACCTTGCTCTAGCTCATCGTGTGTTAGTTCTAAGCTGTCTAATACCGCTTGGCGATCAAGCCCTTGACCTTCAACCGCCTTTAAAAGATAACGAACACTAGACATAGGAACAGAAGCTTTCACAGACATCACCTTATTTCACAAATGAACTTACTAATTTTTTATTTTACGGTGTTTTTTTAACATAAAAAAAGGCTGCATCTGCAGCCTTTTTTATTTTACCTTCACTTACTAATTTTTTGCTTCAACTTTAATGAGCTTATTTTTGCTCAGTAAAAGCGGATAACAATTCGTCTAATGACAGATCTTCACTATCTGTATCGACATTAGTCGTCTGCTCCAATGCTTCTGCTTGCTCTGTTTTTTCTTCAACAGGCTTAACAAAAACAAAGCGACGTGGACGTACAGGTGCTGCCCCAGCTTCTTTTTCCGGAAGTAGACCTAAACGATCAAGTTTTTTGTGCGCTTGTTCTTTGCGTTCCTTGGCTTTCTTTGTTACAAAACGGCGAGTTGACGAAGCTTTACGAGCTTTGTTTTGCTCTTTCATCATCTCTTTTGAACCAGTTTTTCCAAGTTTTCCACGCATACTGCGCGATTTTTTAACACGAGCCATAATATCCTCTCTTTATCGCACGCATTGTAGCAGTGAAATCACGCTAGGTCATCCAGCAGTGTTAGCAATCCTTAAAAGATCTGTGACCTAAATTTCTCTGCTCACCAATTGCACCAAATAAATCTCTCACTTTTGCAGAATCACCGGCCTTCAAAGCACCTTCAAGTTCTTTAAGTATAGTGATTGTGTCATCAACGACTTTTTGATACTCCGCAGTTTGGGCCTTTAACTCTGCGCCTTGCAAATTATCATGACTAAATTTGTGAGGTGCTTCACTGCGAGATTTCTCGAAATATGAAATAAGCGCTTCGACGTGACCTACTGCAGACTCACTGTCTCCGGCTTTCACATCAGATGACATGGCACGCATTTCATCTTTGATATTTTCCATATATCCATGCAATGTGGTATCACATACACCATGAGCAAATACTGTAGAAGAAAAAGCCATTGACATAATGGCGGCAGTAAGAAGAGTTTTTTTCATCGTTATACCCTTTAAGTTCCTAGTTTCTTAGGCAAATGGCTTCATTTTGTTAGCCAAACAATACCTTTAAAATAACACGCTTACTGAAAATAGCATCCAAAATATAGCAAAAAACAATTGTCTTTTTTGATTACACACACATTCAATGGTACAAAAGCGGTTTGATGTGTATCGTCTAGTGTTGGACAACGAATACGATAGGAGTTCATTATTTTTACTGTTAAACCTCTATTGCTGGTGGTAACCGGCCTAGTAATGAGCAGTCTTACTCTAGCTGAATGCAGTGATTTTGATGCGAAACTGGCAGCGGATAAACTGGCTCAGGATTATATTGATGGAAAAAGCTTTAGACCTGCATTGGTATTAAAAAAGCACTTGCCCAGTAAACGCAAAGAGGTCGCCAGCTATATCAAAACGGACGACCTCTACTATACGGTGTATTCTTTGGTTAACTCTAATTGCACTGCGAAAATAATCAAAAGAACCAATGGCAAACACTAAGTCACCACTGGTTCTATTTAATTTTTAAGCTGCGCTGATTCGTTCATTTCTTATCTTTTTCTGTATCTTTCGTTTTATTAGATTTTTTGGCGTTTGTAGATTCTTCCTCAGAGTCTTCTTCCTCTTCATCGTCATCTTCTTCACCTAGTTTTGAGATTTCTTCTAGTCGCTCAATCACTCTGGCAGACAAACTGCCTTCTGGGTATTCACCTTCCTCATTCACGACACCTGGCTCAATTCCTGTCAATAAATGCAGAGCTTCATCCGCTGTTGAGACCGCATAGATATGGAACATCCCAGCTTTAACAGCCTCAACAATCTCATCGCTTAACATTAAGTTAATCGCGTTTGATTTTGGAATGATGACCCCTTGCGTGCCAGTCAGCTCTCGCGCCTTACATACATTGAAGAAGCCTTCTATTTTTTCATTCACCCCGCCGATCGCTTGAATTTCACCGTACTGATTCAACGAGCCAGTTATAGCAAGATCTTGACGCAAAGGCACTTGAATCAATGCCGACAACAAACAACATAGCTCTGCGGTAGAAGCGCTGTCACCATCTATGTAACCGTAACTCTGCTCCATAGCAATGGAGGCTGAAATATCGAGTGGAAAGCGCTGAGCATATTTATTGCCCAAGTAGCCAGATAGGATCAACACACCCTTAGAGTGAATATTTTGACCTAGGTTGGACTCTCTCTCTATATCAATAATCCCCTTGCCACCTGGGTAAACGGTTGTAGAAATTCGCGCTGGCGCACCAAAGCTGCTATCACCGATCTGCATCACAGTTAAACCGTTTATTTTACCAACCGCATAACCATCACTTTCCAGCAATACGGTGCCTTCGATAATCTCTTCAATGATTTTTTCACTAACGCGGCCCGTTCTGTGTTTTTTGGCTTTTAAAGCTCGGGCAATATGATCGGCCGTAATTTCTGTGTCTTTGGCCATCTGACGAACAAAATCCGCCTCACCCAATAATTCGAATACATCACCGATCTTTGCGGCCATCTCGCGCTGATGCTCTGCTAAACGGCTGCTGTATTCGATTAAAGCAGCAACACCGTCACGGGTTACATTGGCGTATTCTTCTTTGTCGACTCGGTCTTTCATTAGACGCGCGAAAGACAGCTCAGATTCTTTAGTGCGTTTTAGTGTATCGTCAAAATCGACTAGAACGCGGAACATTTCCTGAAAATCTGGATCCGCATCCTGCAACAAATAATAAATATCACGGGCACCTATCAAGACCACCTTAACCTGCAAGGGCAAATCTTGGGGAGACAAGGTCATGGTATTCATCAGCCCCATGTCAGCGTATGGGTGCTCGATCTTAATGGTTTTACTTTTGAGAGCACGTTTAAGTGCTTCCCATAAATAATGGTCTGTCAGCAGTTTTTCAGCGTCTAAGATTAAATAACCGCCATTTGCAGCGTGCAAACTGCCAGAGCGAATTAAACGGTAGTTAGTGACTAACATACCTTGGTCACTACTGTGCTCAACTTGACCAAATAAGTTGCGATAAGTCGGATGCGGTTCATACACAACAGGCTGACCACCATTAGGCTTATGAGTCATCGCGATATTGGGTAAATACAGCTCCTCATAAAACTGACGACGACCTATTTCATCGCGGTTTTCAGAGGCTTTATCATCTGCCATTTGATCAATGATAGTTTTATCTAAGTCTTCACGCAGAGCATGAAGATGAGCAGTGATATCGGCATCATCTTGATATTTCTCAAATAAGCCTGACATCAATGGATCCAATGCTTCTTTGACAGTATCTAAATTCAATTGACGGATTTTTTCGTAGGTCGCTCGCTTCCATTGTGGCAAGCCTAATAGTTCTTCATTTAACAAACCTTCAAGCGTAGACACACCTTCCTGAAAGGCATCACGCTCATCGTCAGTCAAAGCAGCAAATTCATTTTCTTCTAGCGCTTTGCCATCTTTCATTGGTGCAAAACTGACAGAAGACGCATCGCGAAACATAGCAACACCAATCTTTCCAGAAATGCGCTCAACTTTATTAATAGCGGCTTCATACTGATCATTGAATGCTCTATCAATAATGCTTTTTTGCTGTTGATAGGTTGGGTTTTCAAAAGCGGCAGGAAAGGTAACCATTAATCCATCAATTAACGAACGGATCTCTTTTTCAAACTCAGACGCCTGACCTGGAGGGAACTCAAGGGCTTTAGGGCGATGGCTTTCCGTAAAATTGTTAATGTAAGCCCACTCATTAGGGGCAGGACGGCGCTTCGCTTCACTTTTCAAATAATTTAGTACATAAGAGGAGCGGCCTGTTCCCGAATCCCCCATAGCAAAAATATTATAACCTGGACGTTGCATTGCCACACCGAACTGAATGGCCTCAACAGCACGTTCCTGACCTAAAATACCACTTAGCGGCTCAATATCATTTAATGTTTTAAAAGCGAGATGATCATTTGGCACTTTCGCTGCAAGTGCTTGGTGAGGTAGAGAGGTAACCATACTGGACATCAATGGGTTTCCTTTTATGTAACAAGCTTCTTTAAATGAGGCTTGCGAAAGAAGAGTCCTCTTCTTTCGAATATGTTATGTAAATACAGTAAGTTGAGACTAACACTCTGATTCCACTTCGCCTATATGATGGAATAAAATTTCCTTCTCACCTGCATCGTCATTAAAGTGTTAAGAAGCGGCCAGCTGAAGCTGAGACTGAGGATTAGCTTTTGAAAATACACGATGAAAGTTCTGCGCCGTGGCTTCTAATAAAGCTTCGTAGCGAATTCCTTTTAAATCGGCGACGTACTGTGCCACTTCAGAAACATACTGAGGTTCATTTTTCTTACCTCGATAAGGAACGGGTGCCAAATACGGCGAATCTGTTTCAACAATCAATGATTCTAATGGCAGCTTACGCACCGTTTCTTTCAAGTCTTGCGCGGTTTTAAAAGTCACTATGCCCGATATAGAAATAAGATAGTTCTCATCCAGCGCGGCTTTCGCCATATCATAATCTTCAGTAAAACAATGCAATACCCCTGCGCTATCACGATTGCCATATTGCTTAATCAAAGACAAGGTATCTTGTTTCGCATTTCTTGTGTGAACGATGACTGGAAGGCCTAAATCGCCTGCTGCTTTTAGGTGATGCATAAAGCTTACTTTCTGAGCTTCATGGGCTTCTGCTGACGCTTCATAGAAATAATCTAGACCCGTTTCACCAATAGCAATGACTTTAGGGTCTGCAGCATACTGACGTAAAAGCACTTCATCGGTCACAAGGCCATCGCTTTGTAATGGGTGAACGCCACAGCTTGCGTATATTCCGTCTCGCTGAGTAAAGCCAAGCACGGTATTCATTTTATTTAGATCAACTGAAATAGTTAACAGCTGCCTGACACCCTTTTGATATGCCGCATCAATGACTGAATGTATGTCGTTGTTATGTGGTGCCAAATCAAGCATATCAAGATGGCAATGAGTATCAATTAACATAGTTTGTTTACCACTGATTTAATTCGTGTGTGAGTTGCATAATGGGGTTTAAATTTGTCTTTTGAAGGTCTGACTTTAATTTTTGTAACGCTTGATAACGCAACATGAGCGTTTGAATCCCCAAGCGAGCAATAAGAGTGTCATAGATTCCCTGTAAAGCAGGGTCAATCGGTGCGCCAGTTGAATGATAAATACATTGATGAAGAATCGCAGCCAACCCATTGCAATAATCTTCTATATTAGAATTATCTGCTCCCTTCAACATTGCACTAACGGACACAGTCCCTCTCAATAGATCAGTCAGCTGGTTAGGCAATGAGGCGTATAATTGGGCTTTGCCTTGCTTTTGGATCGCAGACAATCGAAATGGCTGAGTCGTTAACCAAAATAACGAACTTAACGCCTCGCCATCATCTTGTTTCAACAGCCATTGCTTTACCTCATGCGTATTTGGCGTCGGCACATTCACTAAAAGACAGCGACTACGAATAGTGGGCAAAAGACTGGTTGATTGAGAGCTAGTGAGTACAAAGTAGGTTCGATCTGCTGGCTCTTCAAGTGCTTTGAGCACAGCATTTGCCGCATTAATATTCATTGCTTGCGCATGGGTAATTAATACAACTTTATTTTGACCGACTTGAGGTTTTTGACTAATTTGACGAACTAACAAGCGAACTTGATCAACTTTGATTGTTCCAGCCTGTCCGTCTAAGATACGAAAATCTGGATGAGTTTCAGCGCGCATCAACTGGCAAGAGTGACAATTCCCGCAGGCAGCAGCTTGATCACTTTCGCACATTAAGTCCTTAACCATTTCATTGGCAAGCTCTTCTTGTCCAACACCATCCGCCCCCGTAACTAATAATGCGTGAGAAAGACTATTTGTCTGCTTTAAAACCTGAACTTGTCGTAAGCATGGAATCAACCAGTCAGCTATATTTGTCATCTAGGAATTACCAGTCCAAGCGTTATTGAGCTTCACAAGTTGCTCTTCGATTTGCTGCTTAACTGAGTCAAGCGACTGACTAGCATCAACCACTCTAACCCTTTCAGGATCGGCTTGTGCCCGCTCAAGAAAACCGTCACGGACCTTTTGGTGAAAGGCCAAAGACTCTTTGTCTAAACGATCCTGATGCTGACGCTGAACAACACGTTCTTGGCCTAACTCAACAGCCACATCCAACAGTAAAGTTGCATCAGGCTTGTTGTCACCTACCACCCACTGTGAAAGCTGATCAAGCATCACAATATCACCACCACGGGCTTTTCCTTGGTAAACGTAACTGGAGTCTAAAAAACGATCACTAATCACCCAAGTACCATGTGCCAATGCTGGCTGTATTTTTTCAGCTAAATGTTGCGCCCTTGCCGCAAACACAAGCAACAACTCTGTTATATCATTTACCCTTTCACTTCGGGGGCTGAGGATGAGTTGGCGTATCTCTTCCGCAAGAGGCGTTCCACCCGGCTCACGAGTCATTACATAAGGAATATTATGATCATCAAGCCATTGACGAATGAACTGGATCGCTGTGGTCTTACCACTGCCTTCTCCACCTTCAAGCGAAATGAATTTACCTCTCATACATAATCCTCTTTATTTCGTAACTTCTGGTGTCGATCGATAGTCTTCTCGACGCTTATACTGATATTCTCTGACCGCTCGATTATGTTCTCTTAATGTATCTGAAAACGCATGCGTTCCGTCCCCTTTAGCCACAAAGTACAAGGCTGTTGTGTGCTCTGGATTTAAAGCTGCCTCAACCGCCTCTCTGCCAACATTAGCAATGGGTGAAGGCGGCAAGCCATAAATCCGATAGGTGTTATAAGGCGACACATCTTGTAACCCTTTGCGCGTCAAATTCCCCGTAAACTTATCACCAAGACCATAAATAACCGTAGGGTCTGTTTGCAGTCTCATGCCTTTTTCAAGTCGACTTATAAACACTTGAGCAATAAGAGGACGTTCGTAAGGAACACCGGTTTCTTTCTCAATTATAGACGCCATAATAAGCGCCTCATAAGGCGTTTTATAAGGTAATTTCTCTGCTTTATTAGCCCACAACTCCGCCAATGTTTGCTTCATCAAGGTATGAGCGTGTTTTAAGATACTGACGTCTGTATCACCATTATGATAGCGGTATGTATTCGCAAAAAACTGCCCTTCTGGATGATCAACATCAAGCCCAAGAGTCGTCACAATCTCTTCATCTGTAGCATCAAGCAATGTCATAGTGATATTGCCTTTGGCTTGCATCGCGAGCAAAAACTCTCTGGTTGTTTTACCTTCAAGCAAAGTAATCGAATAAAAAATAGACTCGCCTGAATCAAACAACTTCATAACATCAAGTAGATTCATGCCTGGTTTGATGGCATATTCACCAACTTTAGGCACCCATTCAGGATGAAGTTTAGCCACTACTCGCGTTAAATAAGGGCTAGAGATGAAGCCCTTCTCACTTAAATTATTCCCCAAGCTGTAAGCAGAATCCCCTGCATTAACAACAAATATTTCCTCATCCTTTATCATCACAGGATCGGTAATGGAGTAATAAAGATAACCAGCTATGACAGCCAATAACGTGATGAATAAAAAAGCAACACGGTAAAACCATTTAATGAACGCCATGCATATCCTTAGCTTGCATTAGAATTTGTAATTTTCGGGTATGAACCCCTATAGGAAAAGACACACCAGTTACGCTAATAACCGGCATAATCCCCATCAAACTGTTCGTGATAAAAACTTCATCTGCTGCCATCAGATCACTGAGTGAAAAGCAGCCGACTTGAACAATGTACTCTGCCTGATTTTCAATAATGGCTTTTCGATAAGTACCTTGCACACCGGATGTCTCGAGTGATGGTGTATACAAAACACCATGCTTGCACCAAAAAAGATTACTCTGGATACACTCAACCAATTTTTCGTCAGTATTCAACATAATGGCCTCGAAGTCAGAGGCCATTAAAAAGCGCTTAGCCATCACGTTTTCAAGACGATTTAAATGCTTAATCCCCGCTAAAAAACGATTTGAACTAACAGGTACAGGTGATACACAAAGTGAAACCCCCTTTTCCTGCTGAGCTTTATAGTCTGGCGCTGGTAGGATACCGATAACGATCGAATGAATACAATTTTCTGGGGGCAAATACCCTCTTCCACCTACACCGCGAGTCACCATGATTTTGACCACGGACTCTTCTTTAATCAATGGCAAAACCTGTGAGTACAGAAAACGCTTCAATGTAAGTTGTTGTTCATTGGAAAAAGGCATAGCGAGCTTGGATAGCCCACGAAACAGTCGAGAAAGGTGATCTTCAATTTGTAGAAAGCAATGAGGGACAGCACGGATGGTTTCGAAGACACCATCACCGTAAGCCAAACCACGATCAGCAACAGAAACCGAATTGTCTAATCTGTAATTGACGAACCAAGTCATGGCTAAAAACTCAAAAATTAAGGTTAGCTATGATAGCGCAAAAAAGGATGGCGTCCCATAGGGGGTTCGAACCCCTGTTACCGCCGTGAAAGGGCGGTGTCCTAGGCCTCTAGACGAATGGGACAAATAAAATAGATATGGAGCGGGAAACGAGGCTCGAACTCGCGACCCCAACCTTGGCAAGGTTGTGCTCTACCACTGAGCTATTCCCGCAAAAACATAAAAAGAGTGGCGTCCCATAGGGGGTTCGAACCCCTGTTACCGCCGTGAAAGGGCGGTGTCCTAGGCCTCTAGACGAATGGGACACAAATAAACTCTTTAAAACTACACTACTACTTACTTTAAAAGTAAGTGGCGTCCCATAGGGGGTTCGAACCCCTGTTACCGCCGTGAAAGGGCGGTGTCCTAGGCCTCTAGACGAATGGGACACAATTTAGCTTTTATAGTGCTATAACTATTTTCTTCCCTAAAGAAGAATGGAGCGGGAAACGAGGCTCGAACTCGCGACCCCAACCTTGGCAAGGTTGTGCTCTACCACTGAGCTATTCCCGCATTTTTATTACCCTACTCTTCATTCGCATGAAGCAGTGAGCAATCTACATGATCCGCCTTAGCCAATCATAATAAAAGTGGCGTCCCATAGGGGGTTCGAACCCCTGTTACCGCCGTGAAAGGGCGGTGTCCTAGGCCTCTAGACGAATGGGACACAATTTAGCTTTTATAGTGCTATAACTATTTTCTTCCCTAAAGAAGAATGGAGCGGGAAACGAGGCTCGAACTCGCGACCCCAACCTTGGCAAGGTTGTGCTCTACCACTGAGCTATTCCCGCATTTTGATCACCCTACTCTCTATTCGCATAAAGCAGTGAGTAATCCATATGATTCGCCTTAGCCAATCATAATAAAACTGGCGTCCCATAGGGGGTTCGAACCCCTGTTACCGCCGTGAAAGGGCGGTGTCCTAGGCCTCTAGACGAATGGGACACAATTTAGCTTTTATAGTGCTATAACTATTTTCCTCCCTAAAGAAGAATGGAGCGGGAAACGAGGCTCGAACTCGCGACCCCAACCTTGGCAAGGTTGTGCTCTACCACTGAGCTATTCCCGCATTTTGATCACCCTACTCTCTATTCGCATAAAGCAGTGAGCAATCTATATGATCCGCCTTAGCCAATCATAATAAAAAGTGGCGTCCCATAGGGGGTTCGAACCCCTGTTACCGCCGTGAAAGGGCGGTGTCCTAGGCCTCTAGACGAATGGGACACAATTTAGCTTTTATAGTGCTATAACTATTTTCTTCCCTAAAGAAGAATGGAGCGGGAAACGAGGCTCGAACTCGCGACCCCAACCTTGGCAAGGTTGTGCTCTACCACTGAGCTATTCCCGCAAAAAACTCTCGCACAAACCCATTTTCGGGTAGACTATCCGCACATCCTTATGAAAAGATGGCGTCCCATAGGGGGTTCGAACCCCTGTTACCGCCGTGAAAGGGCGGTGTCCTAGGCCTCTAGACGAATGGGACAACGTTATAATCTTGCTGTGTGAGCGGGTGCGTATATTACTGTTACTAAACTTAAAATCAACAGTTTTTTTCATTAATTTAAGCCACTTAGGAAAAAAGTCGCTTTAGAAATCAATCTGATCGGAGTCATTATGCAACATAAACAACTTTTTCTAGCCTTGTCACTTTCCACTCTTCTATTAGCTGGCTGCTCCACAACCCACTATATAAGCGTCACTCCGCAAGCCGAGGTGCAAGCTGCCAACCTAACAAACGAGCGAGTAATCAATGTTTCAACCAGCACTCAACTTAACAGCGCCATCGGCTCTATTAAAACCGGCATTAATGAACGTGCAGATATATTTACAACCAATGACATTAAGTTGAGTGTAAAAGAAAGCGTCCTGAAAGGATTACGAGAACTTGGCTTTACACCTGATCAAGGACTCATGCCTGCAGCTGACCTACAAATTGACATTAGCAAAATGAGTTACACCACTAAAGTCGAAACTTTAAAAACTGTTGCAACTCTAGAGTTTGAACTAAAAGTGACTCTCGCTGCAAAAGGACAGACATATAAAGCTAACTATGGTTCTCAAAAAGTGCGTGAATACGGCACCATGCCATATCAACAAGCAATACAAGACGACATGAACGCTCTGGCTAGCCAAACAGTTAATCGACTATTAAGTGATCCAAACATCCTAACTCTACTTAAATAGCCCCCAAAACCACCAGCCACCCTCTCTTTATATATAGGTGGCTGGTTTTTTCTCACCAATCTCCCCTCACTTCCCTTCTTTTATAAGACTTTTTTCTTGGCATATCTTGATCACTTATAAGTAAGGTGTACAGTTGACGTATCTCCCACACAGATTTAGTAAGGATAATGTGGTGCAAATTCGCAAATCAAACAAACTCGCTAACATATGCTATGAAATTCGCGGCCCAATTCTAAAAGAAGCCGTTCGAATGGAAGAAGAAGGACAGAGAATTCTAAAGCTCAACATCGGCAACCCTGCTCCTTTCGGTTTTGAAGCTCCTGATGAAATTCTAGTCGACGTTATTCGCAACCTACCTACATCGCAAGGCTACTGCGACTCTAAAGGGCTTTTTTCCGCTCGAAAAGCCGTCATGCAAAAATACCAAGCAATGGGCATTAAATCTGCTGACGTTAATCACGTATGGATGGGCAATGGCGTTAGCGAGTTAATTGTTCTCGCGATGCAAGGCCTACTTAATGATGGCGATGAAATTCTTATCCCCGCTCCAGACTATCCACTCTGGACAGCGGCAGCAACGCTATCTGGTGGCTACGTAAAACATTACCTATGTGATGAAGGCTCAGGATGGCAGCCAGACATTAATGACATTCGCTCTAAAATCTCAAACAAAACAAAAGCGATCGTTATTATCAATCCAAACAACCCTACTGGGGCCGTCTACGAAAAAGATGTGCTCGAATCGATTGTTAACATTGCAGAAGAACACAACTTGCTCATATTTTCCGACGAGATTTATGACAAAATTCTATATGACGAAGCCAAGCACATCCCTACTGCAACCCTGACCGAAGGACGAGCGCCTTGCATCACCTTTGGCGGACTTTCCAAAGTATACCGCACGGCAGGCTTTCGATCTGGCTGGATGGCTATTACTGGAGACAGGAGTGGCATACAAGATTATATAGAAGGGCTAGACATACTAAGCTCAATGCGCCTGTGTGCCAATGTACCCGCTCAGCACGCTGTTCAGACAGCCCTTGGCGGTTACCAAAGCATCAATGAGTTGATCATTCCCGGAGGGCGCCTGTATGAACAACGTAAAGTAGCGTGGGAAGCACTCGATTCGATACCGGGCGTACACTGTCACAAACCTGAGGGGGCATTATATCTATTCCCTCGTTTAGACCCGAAAGTCTACGACATTAAAAATGACATAGACCTAGTTTTGCAATTTTTACGCGAAGAAAAAGTCCTGATCGTTCAAGGCACAGGATTCAACTGGCCAACCCCCGACCATGTTCGGTTCGTATTTCTTCCACATGTTGAAGAGCTAACCCCCGCCATGGAAAGGTTTGCTGCTTTTTTAGGACGATTAAGAAAGCGTTAATTACGCTCTTGAAATAATCCCATAAAGCCCTACTATGCTCCTTAACAGTTACTTAAGGAGCATAGTGATGCGCATTATCCTGTTTTTATTAACGAACTTAGCAGTCATGGTGGTTGCAGGTATCGTTCTTAGTCTTTTGGGTGTTAATGGTTATATGTCAAGCAATGGCTTGGATTTCACCTCCTTGCTTATTTTCTGTGGTGTATTTGGCTTTGCTGGCAGTCTTGTTTCACTTCTTCTCTCCAAATTCATGGCAAAACGTGGATCTGGAGCTGTCGTTATTACACAGCCAAAAAACCATAAAGAAGTATGGCTACTTGAAACAGTAAAAGACCTATCCCAACAAGCGGGAATAAAAATGCCAGAGGTCGCCATATTCCCTGCCCATGAAGCCAACGCATTCGCAACTGGCTGGAACAAGAACGACGCTTTAGTCGCTGTATCAAGCGGTATGCTGGATAGGTTTTCACCTGACGAAATCAAAGCGGTACTTGGGCACGAGATTGGCCACGTAGCAAATGGCGACATGATCACACTGTCTCTTATTCAGGGCGTAGTGAACACTTTCGTGATGTTTTTTGCTCGAATTGCCGCTTACGCTGTCGACCAATTCTTACGCCGAAATGACGACGAAGGCTCTGTAGGCTGGGGTTATTATATCGCCACTTTTGTTTTTGAAATTATCTTCGGTATCTTAGCTTCTATGATTGTCATGTGGTTCTCTCGCTATCGAGAATTCAGAGCAGACGAGGCAGGCGCTCGCTTAGCAGGCAAAGGCGCGATGATTGCCGCACTTGCACGATTACAGCAAGAACACGAAGAAAGCCGCATGCCAGATTCAATGCTTGCTTTCGGGATCAGACGCGGCAGAACGCCTACAATGGGAGAGTTATTTTCTAGCCACCCTCCTATTGAAGACCGAATTAAAGCACTTCAAGCACTTTAATCTCACACAAAAAAACGCCAGCATTTTGCTGGCGTTTTTTTTATGAAAACAGGGTGCTTACCTTGTTTTATTGTGCTGTGTTTCAAAAATAAACGCCATGAGCGGAATACCTACATCCTTTGCAAGATCAACAAATCGCACCCCATAAACGTAAAAATATTCAACACCCATTCTTGCTAGAAAATCATTATCCACCAAACTGGCTTGGACCTGTTCTAACATTTGAATTTCTTGCGACCGAATCTCACAGTCTAGCTTTAAAAGATGATTATACGGGCCAACTTTGACATTACAGTTTAACTTCATTGTCTGATTAACTGAGCCGAAGTCTTCTTTTGAAATTAGCTTAGCGCCACCAAAACTCAAATCGATAATTACCGACGAAGAAGGGGATGAGATAGACAACGGGGAACCATTTGGCTCAACATTGGCAATCAAACGGGTTTCGACACGAACCGCCTGACGCACTTCTGATGTTTCAACATATTCTGGGTAGGCAATATGAAGGTGCGCCGCCGGCTCTAGATAGCTTTTTGCCACCTTGCTTGAAAACGCACAAACATGAGTGCTCAGCATTAGGCGAATATTCACCACCTGCCCATCTCTCACTAAAATATTTTTACCGTTTATTTTCGGTGCAGAAAGTATCAAAGACCTTCCTGGTATATTCCCAAGAACTTTCACCATATAACGACCCGGAGGAGAAATAAATTCCACCTGAACATTTGTACCTATAGGTACATCAAGAGTCCCCAAATCAACCTGCATAACTCCAGCCATTCTGTTACCTAAGCCTTATTATTTATTTTCTCGAGAAACCAACAGCACACACTAGACTGGATACGTCATTATTAATCGCACCCACTGCACAAGTATTAAATTCATCTCTTTCCACATAATGCTTTCTCAACCAATCAAAAACATTATTTTCTTTATTTTCTCGATATTTAAACCGCAATCTAACATCATCTCGAGCGACATCATAAATTGCTTGCACACTTCGAGCCAGTATTTCTTCTTGGTCACCACTTGCAACAACATCGATAGACGAAAGCCAGCCGGAACTAATAGCATCACTTTTACTAACAGATTGAGAACTTATCGCTAAATGGCGGCACAAAGCCTGATACACCATCCAAGTCCCCTTTTCGCGCCCTTGTTTACTGTATCCCGCAATATGTGGTGTAGCAATATCAACAATAGAGACCAAATCCTGATTAATCTCTGGCTCCGCATCCCAAACATCAATAACCAAATGAATATCACCATTCAACTGACTATGTCGTTCAAGCAGAGCCTCTTCATCAATTACGCCACCCCGCCCCGCTGAAATGACTGCGGTGCCAGCTGACAGTTGAGCAAGCTCTTTGCTACCAATCATCCCTTTACTTGGAAAAGATCCCGTAGTAGTTAAAGGTGCATGCAGGGAAATTACATCACAAGAAAGGATTTCATCTAATGCAACAAAGTTTGCTGCACCAGCCTCATTATCTTTAAAGGGATCATAGACACACACTTGGCAACCCAAATTAGTAAAACGGTCATAAACCGTTTTTCCAACATTACCATAACCCACCACACCGATTTTCTTATTTAGCCAACTCAGCTTCTTTGTCATATACAAATGACTCAAGCCGCTAAAAACATAATCCGCAACCGCCTCTGCATTGCAACCTGGCGCACTGCTAAATTCAATTCCAGCTTCAGTCAAATAATCCAAATCAATATGATCAACACCTATGGTGGCACTTCCGACAAAACGAACAGAACTACCCTCAAGCAACTCTCGTGTCACCTTAGTAACGGAACGAACCAACAGCACATCGGCGTTTTTTATTTGACTGTTCGTTATTGTTCGGCCGTTTACTAATTCCACATCACCCAAATGCGAAAAAAGAGCTTTCGCATTAGGCATATTCTCATCTGCAATAATCTTCATACTGTTGCTTTAAAAACTCACTAAAAATTAAATCAGGTTGGCGTTGTGCCAATAAATAGGCAGAAAAAATCTCAGCCCTTTTCGGTAAGCCAGAAACAACAAAGCTTCCAACCTGCTTCATTACTGTTTGCTCAAAATGCTTGGCGTCATAATCAGGCATAGACAAATTATCGACACTCACACGAAAAGGTAATCCAGCCGCCCAATGTAAAATACACTCAACCGCCTGGGGTTTAATTTCAACCCGCTCAAATTCTTGTTGTGTTTGTAAGTCTCGCGTATCGGATTCATACCAGTAGCCATAATCTTCTAATAAGCGCCTTTCAGCACCTGCGATACACCAATGACTCACCTCATGCAGAGCACTTGAAGGATAATCTAAACGAAAATATATAGTCGCTGGGGCCTCAGCTGATGCAGGCAAATACAAGGGTTCATCTGCTCCACCAACAAGACGGGTGTTAAAACTCGAAAAAAAACAAGCACGGAAGGCTTCAACAAGCTGCGTTACACTTGCCAACGTATAGACTCCAAAAGCTAAGAATTATCACACAGGAAACAAAAATGCGCCACGCAAAGAAGTCGACTTCACGTGACGCATTTGATGCAAGCCCGATTCACACAAGAACGGGCCAGTTAAATAGTCTAGAGCTAACCTCGGTAATATCGAGAAGGTACAAACGGCATAGACGTCTGAGTCAACGGAATACTCTTTCCTCTGACATTGGCAAACAGCGCCTCACTGGAATCAAGTGATTGGGCAGCCACATAAGCCATCACAATAGGCTTGGCAAGCGTTGGAGAAAAACCACCACTCGTTACAACACCCTTAACCTCTCCGGAAGCATTCACGATCTCAACACCTTCACGAACTGGCGCACGACCATCAGCTAGAAAGCCAACACGTTTTCTAGCTGGTTTATCAGCGAATTGCGCCAAAATAATATCAGCGCCAGGAAAACCACCAGCACGATCACCTTCTAGACGACGTACTTTTTGAATCGCCCAATTAAGCGAAGCTTCTACTGGTGTCGTTGTCGTATCGATATCATGGCCATACAAGCATAAACCAGCTTCAAGACGTAAAGAATCGCGAGCACCAAGACCGATCCACTCTACCTCTTCAAAAGCCAACAAAGCATTTACAAAGTCTTCAGCGTGCTCATTTGGCACAGAAACTTCATAGCCGTCTTCACCAGTGTAACCAGAGCAACTTATCCATAGCTCAACACCCTGCCATGACATTTTTTCGCTTTGCATAAAAGTCATCGTCGCTGCATCAGGCACCATACGAGCAAACACTTCACGAGCTTTTGGCCCCTGAATCGCCAACAAGGATCGATCGTTAACAATCTCAACTTCACAACCGACTAATGTCGACTGCAAATAAGCAAAGTCTTGCTCTTTACAGCCAGCATTAACCACCATAAAAATTTCTTCCCCCCAATTAGCGAACATCAAGTCATCCGTGATGCCACCCTTATCAGTGGTAAACATACCGTAACGCTGCGTACCTTCAGCCAGCCCAAGCACATCAACCGGCAAAATAGCTTCCAGCGCTGCCTTTACGTTTTCACCACGGAGTATCACCTGACCCATATGCGACACATCAAACAATCCCGCATTTTCGCGAGTCCACAAATGTTCTTTCATCACACCCAGTGGGTATTGAACTGGCATTTCATATCCAGCAAATTCAACCATCCTAGCACCAGAAGCAACGTGTAGATCACATAGAGCAGTACGTTTCATAACGAAAACCTTTAATAAAGTAGTAACAATGTCTGTTTCCAATTGGAAACAGAGTATCTAAATTCAGCCAGACTTGACAAGCCCCAAGCCGCATTTATTCACACAACAATTGACATAATCCCAATATTTTCTAAGCAAAATACTAAACAAACGGTCAAATATATTAATAAACAAACTTAAAAAATCCATGTTGATTGGTGTTTCCAATTGGAAACTTTTTCATTATCATAAGCAAAAATGACGTAAACCGAACAATGACTGACGCTCCTAGAAAGATGATCTTTTTTCATCATCATAGACTGCCTTAGTGTTATTATATGCACCACTCATTGTCTTTTTGGCATACATGTTTATTTAAGAGGAATTTCCCCATGGCGAATACCGAAGCTTTTTTCAGCCAAACTTTAGCTCAGCGAGATCCAGAACTTTTTGCGTCAATCGTTGAAGAACAAGAACGCCAAGAAACTGGCATTGAATTGATCGCTTCTGAAAACATCACTTCAAAAGCCGTTCTAGAAGCTCAAGGCTCTGTTCTTACTAACAAATACGCAGAAGGTTATCCGCATCGTCGTTACTACGGTGGCTGTGAAGCGGTTGACGTAACTGAACAACTAGCTATTGACCGTGCCAAAAAACTTTTCAACTGTGAGTTTGCCAACGTTCAGCCTCATTCCGGCGCTCAAGCAAATGGTGCTGTAATGCTAGCATTGCTTCAGCCTGGCGATACCATCATGGGCATGTCATTGTCTTCTGGCGGTCACTTAACTCACGGTGCTGCACCAGCTCAATCTGGCAAATGGTTTAACGCTGTACAATATGAAGTTAGCCCAGAAACATTATTGATCGATTACGATGCTATCGAAGCGCAAGCCCTAGAGTGCAAGCCAAAAATGATTATCGCGGGTGGTTCTGCTATTCCTCGTCAAATCGACTTCAAACGCTTCCGTGAAATTGCAGATAAAGTTGGCGCCTACCTGTTTGTTGATATGGCTCACATTGCTGGCCTTGTTGCAACTGGTGTACACCCATCTCCACTTCCACATGCGCACATTGTTACAACAACAACGCATAAAACGCTTCGCGGCCCACGTGGCGGTATGATTCTTTCCAATGACCTAGATCTTGGCAAGAAAATCAACTCTGCGGTTTTCCCAGGCTACCAAGGTGGTCCATTGATGCACGTTATTGCTGGTAAAGCTGTTGCTTTCGGTGAGGCGTTGAAACCAGAATTTACAGATTACATCAAACAAGTTGTTGCGAATGCGAAAGCACTGGCAGAAGTAATGGTTGAGCGTGGTTGTGACATCGTTACTGGCGGCACCGATACCCACCTAATGCTGGTTGACCTTCGCCCTAAAGGTTTGAAAGGTAATGCGGCAGACGCAGCTCTTGAGCGCGCCGGCATTACTTGTAACAAAAACGGTATCCCATTTGACACAGAGAAACCAATGGTAACGTCTGGCATCCGTCTAGGCACACCAGCGGCAACCTCTCGTGGATTTGGTATTGAAGAATTCCAAAAAGTGGGTCATCTTATCAGTGATGTACTTGATGGCTTGGTTGCAATGCCAGAAGGAAATCCAGAAGTGGAAGCTCGTGTACTTGCAGAAGTAAAAGAACTTTGTAAACGCTTCCCACTTTACCGCTAAAATCACGTACCCAAGAGCCCTCGCTCTTGGGTACTTTTTTAAAGAGGCATAAATACTATGAGCACTATCCCAGAAAACCTTAAATACGCTGACTCTCACGAGTGGGTCCTAGACAATGGCGATGGCACTGTAACAGTGGGCATTACCGACCATGCACAAGACCTACTAGGCGACGTAGTTTACATTGAATTGCCTGATGTTGGCACTGAAGTAACAGCCACAGAACAATTCTCTTTAGTTGAGTCTGTAAAAGCCGCTTCTGACATTTATGCCCCTGTTAATGGCGAAGTAATTGAAGTTAATGACGCTCTAAACGATTCACCAGAGCTAATCAATGAAGCACCTTTTAAAGATGCGTGGATTGCTAAGATCAAGCTCAGTGACCCAGCTGACCTTGACAAACTACTTGATGCTGCAGGCTATTCAGCCACAATCGAATAGCTTCGACTCCAGGCTCTCGCTTCATCCGTATTGAGAGCCTAACTCCCAGATCTAATCTTAATAGGTAATTAAACCATGACCTCGTGCATTCGCGATTTGTTAAACAGTGATGAATTTATTGCTCGCCACATTGGCCCAGACACATCAGAGCAGGCCAAAATGCTATCTACAATTGGCATCAACAGCCTTCCGGAGCTAATCGAAAAGACAGTACCGGAAGCCATTCGTCAAGCAAATCTAAATCTTTCAGCCAACCCTGTTAGTGAAAACGAAGCACTAGTGCAATTAAAGGCCATCGCCAACCAAAACAAAGTGGCACGCTCTTTTATCGGCATGGGCTACCACGACACACATGTACCATCCCCTATTCTACGTAACCTACTAGAAAACCCAGGCTGGTATACTGCTTACACACCTTACCAACCAGAAATCTCCCAAGGCCGCTTGGAAGCACTGTTAAACTTCCAACAAGTAATCATAGATCTAACAGGAATGGAGATTTCCAACGCATCTTTGCTAGACGAAGCAACAGCAGCCGCTGAAGCAATGACACTAATGAAGCGCTCTAACCGCAAGAAGAGTGACACATTATTCGTTGCAAGCCACTGCTTGCCACAGACAATAGATGTCATAAAAACACGTGCCGAACTACTTGAAATTGAAGTCGTTGTTGATGATATCGCGAATTTCGCACAGCACGATGTATTCGGCGCCATTTTTCAATACCCTGGCATTGACGGTACAGTGACGGATTTATCAGCTGTTATTGCACAAGCGCACGAACAAGGCGCACTTGTTAGTATCGCTGTCGACCTACTGTCTCTTGTGCTATTGAAATCACCAGGGGAAATGGGGGCAGACATCGTTTTCGGTTCAGCTCAACGCTTTGGCGTGCCAATGGGCTTTGGTGGCCCACACGCTGCTTTCCTAGCAACCAAAGATGCATTTAAGCGCTCAATGCCAGGCCGTGTTATTGGCGTATCTAAAGACAGCCATGGCAAACCAGCACTCCGCATGGCAATGCAAACACGTGAACAACATATTCGTCGTGAAAAAGCGACATCAAACATTTGTACCGCGCAAGCGCTACTGGCAATGATGGCTGGCTTCTACGCTGTTTATCACGGCCCTGTTGGCCTTAAAAAAATAGCGAATCGTGTTGCAGCGCTTACTAGCTGTTTTGCGAGCGCCGTCCAGGCAAAAGGCTTCACGACAAACTCCAGCTACTTTGACACCGTTATCGTTAACACTGGCGAACAAACTGACAGCATCATGGCAAAAGGTGAAGAGAAGTTAATGAACTTCCACAAGATGTCCGAAAGCCAACTGTCTATCTCTTTAAACGAGACAATTACGCCAAACGATGTGGTCGACTTAGCTGAATGCTTCGGTGCCGAACTAACACTAGAAGGCATTACAAATACTGAAAGCGCTTATGGCTTTGATGCCTCCCTATTGCGTCAAGACGACATTCTTACCCACCCAGTCTTTAACAGCCATCACAGCGAAACCGAATTGATGCGTTATATGCACCAATTGGAAGTCAAAGACATTGCACTCAATCAAAGCATGATCCCACTTGGTTCTTGTACAATGAAGCTAAACGCTGCTTCTGAAATGATTCCAGTTACTTGGGCTGAATTTGGTCGCATCCATCCATTTGCACCAAGCAATCAAGTGTCTGGCTATCATGCATTATTGCAAGAGCTTATCGACATGCTTTCTAAGGCGACGGGGTATGATACCGTTTCTTTGCAACCAAACTCTGGTGCGCAAGGCGAATACGCAGGCCTGATTGCCATCGACAAATATCACAAATCTCGTGGCGACCATGAACGTGATGTTTGCTTGATCCCAAGCTCAGCACACGGAACAAACCCTGCATCAGCGGCATTGGCTGGTATGAAAGTTGTCATTGTAAAATGTGATGAAGACGGCAATATTGACTTAGTTGATCTTGCTGAAAAAGCAGAAAAGCATGCCGCGCAACTTAGCTGCATCATGGCAACATACCCTTCTACTCATGGTGTATTTGAAGAACACATTCGTGAGGTTTGCGACATCGTTCACAAATTTGGCGGACAAGTATACATTGACGGCGCCAACCTAAATGCTCTTGTGGGTGTTGCGCCTCCTGGCTCATTCGGCGGCGACGTGTCCCACCTTAACCTTCACAAAACATTCTGTATTCCACATGGTGGCGGTGGTCCTGGCATGGGTCCAATTGGGGTTAAATCTCACCTTGCACCGTTCCTGCCTGGCCACGCTGTTGCGCCAGTGATGGGCATGCTTGAGCAACACGGAGCCGTGTCAGCAGCACCATATGGTAGCGCAAGCATTCTTGTGATCACTTGGATGTACATCAAAATGATGGGCGACAAAGGTTTGCGTGATGCAACCTTCAACGCCATTTTGAATGCTAACTACATCGCTAAACGCTTAGGCGAGCATTACCCTGTTCTTTACACTGGCAAAAACGGCACTGTGGCACACGAATGCATTATCGACATTCGCCCACTAAAAGCAGAATCAGGCATCAGTGAAGAAGACATTGCTAAGCGCTTGATGGACTTTGGTTTCCATGCTCCAACCATGTCCTTCCCTGTTGCAGGCACATTGATGATCGAACCAACAGAGTCTGAAAACCTAGAAGAGCTAGATCGATTCTGCGATTCAATGATTCAGATTCGCAAAGAGATCAGCAAGGTACAAGCCGGTGAATGGCCTCTTGAAGATAACCCACTAGTCAATGCACCACACACCGCTGACAGCCTTTTGGATGTAGAATGGAATCACGCCTATTCACGTAAAGAAGCGGCTTACCCACTTAATTGGATTAAAGCGCGTAAATACTGGCCGCCAGTCGGCCGCATTGACAACGTTTATGGCGACCGTAATCTATTCTGCGAATGCCCACCAATAAACAGCTACGAAGACTAATCTTCTAAGCAAGTAAAAAGCACTAAAAAAAAGGCGAATCAGCAATGATTCGCCTTTTTTGTTTCATTGGGCATGATGAACCACATCAAGTCCATAAAATAATTAAGATATAAATGGTATTTTATTTATTAAATATGCGCATTACACTTTACTTAATGCTCGACCAAGTAAGCTGAAATAATTATGAAAGGCTTGATTAATACGAAGTCGCTGCTCACCTTGAGGATAAAGACCCAATTTGACCTCTTCAGAATGACGACTACCTCTGACTAAAAACGTGCTGGTGGGTTTGGTGTCTTCTACGAAGGCTTCGAATGCTCTCGCTGCCATCTCTTCTGGTTTGGCGTAATAGATGACTTTTAACTTATGATCGGCTGAGCGAGAGGCTTTAAACAGATTACTTGGCTCATCTCCCTGCTCGCTCAACATAATTGCCTTGAAACATTCTGCTAGCAACAAGTTTAAAGGATGAGGCTTTTTGTTGCGGGACAATTGCAGTTGAGCGCTATTCAACCAGCTCGCAGAAGCAAAATGAGAAGACGATACATGCTGGAACATTTTATCGCCCATGTAATGGTCGAAAGCATGAAACCACTCGTGAGCAAGACTGCCTGCGCCCGCGTTTTTCGCTAGAGATAATTGCCGCGTTGCCGGCACATAATGAGCAGCCACACCAGGTCTTCCGCCTTTTCCATATTGAAGACCCAATGTACCTCGCAAAGATATCAGCACTTCAGGCCCTTGCAAGACAGACATAAGATCCTCAAGCGCCCGATGAAAATTCAACGCCGCGCGATCTCTTTCTTCCGGCGTCACCCAGCGCCCCATTTCAATGCCACGAAAATCAAATTGCCGACGAATCATGACGAAATTAAGAGGGCCTTGACTAATGGACATATAAACTCACTGACTGATTACACCAGATTCAAAATCACTCTAGTGTTTAAACTGCACTAAATTGTCGATCGAACTCTGCGATTTTAGCTCGACGCATCGCCTTTAGATCTTGCAACTGGTCTTCTATTCTATTTTTCATCATCTCAATTCGCTCATGATCTAAACTGGCAGCAGCATCTTCTATTTCACGCTCATACTGATCCAACAATGCATCATAGTCATCTTGATACGCCTCTTCTACCATAGCCAAAGCTACTTGATGCTGATAGCTAAGCGACTTGTCAGAGTGCTTTTGAACGTAGGCCAACGAATTTTCAAAATACAACTGATTTAATGTATCAGGCTGAGCTTGTGAACTTTTAAGTGAATTTCTTCTATCATCAGCCAACACCCTAGCCTGTAATGGCTCTGCTTCATAGCCAATGCCGCTCGCCTGCACCAAACTAACTGTGGCCGTATTCAACACAAGAATCGCGGTAAGAGACTGCAGTTTTCTCAACAAAACTTTCTTCATGCGTACCTTCTTGCCCAATGCGAATGCAATAAATTGAAAGCTTGATTCTATTGAGATGAAACCCTAAGAACAACAGCCTAATAACGGATGCACATTTTAACCTTATCTTTAGCCTTTTTAATGCAAAAGGCGACACTCAACAACAAAAGCATTGCGTGAAAATCATGACCAACCGCTTAAAACATCTCATTTTATGCACATTTTTACTATTTCTAGAGTTCTACTATAACCGCTATGATAGCCTCCTATAATGCGGCTATATAGACAACAAAGATAAGACTAGAACCTAGCCCTCCCACACTCTTTCAGAATCGCTAAGGAAGCAATCCCATGAAAATTTTTCTCGAAAACAGGCTAATAGGCACTAAACTTGGTTTAGGCTTTGGCTCTGTATTATTACTTGCTCTTGTTGTTGGAATGGTCGGTATTTATGGTGTTAACACCCTGCTTAATAGAGCAGATAAAGTCCGACTATCTAATGACTTAAGTAATTCTGTGGCGAATATGCAAATTGCCCGAGCGCGCTTTGCTGATTCAGGATCTACAGAAGATAAAAATCAACTTATTAGTCGAATTGAAACCCTCACCAGCCTCTTAAAAACGAGTGATACTCTGTATGACGGCGCAGACGTTAAAAACCTAATAAATCAAACAAAGCAAAACGTCCTTGAATATCAAAAAGCCCTTACAAACCTTACTAATGCCCGTAAGAAATGGGAAGACATTGATAACGATGCCACCACACTGCTGCGTAATATATTCAATCAATACGCTCAAACCATTCAAGCGCTTCGTCAGCAAAATGACGTTCAAAACATGAATACAGCTTTGGATGCATCAAATAGCTGGTATGCCCTGACATCAGAGATCAACAGCCACGTTGCCAAAAAAGAAAACATCCCTGTTGAACTGGTAACAACAAGATTTCAAGCTGTTGTCAACAAGACAAAAAATCTACAGCTATCAAGTGACTTGCAAAACAGACAGCAGACCATCTTATCTCTTTTAAGCCAATACGAAGAACTTGGGAAAAAAAATCCCGCTGTTAATAGCGAGCTTGTAAGAGCGCAAGAAAAACTAATGAGTCTGTCGTCTAGCATGAGCGATAAAATCGATTCGATTACCGCTCTGCAAGAGCAAAAAAGCAAAAAAGATGGGGAACGCGTTTCAACCCTATTAATCACAGTCACTGTGATCGCTATTTTGATGGGGATATTTTTTGCCTTACTAATCCGTCACTTGATCGTAAACCCAATGAATGAAGTTAAAGCGGCCGTTGAGAAGATAGCTAATGGCGACTTAACCCAAACTCTAAAAACCGATCGTAAAGACGAATTAGGGCAGCTGTACAACGATATTGGCGCAATGAGCCGCACTTTAAACAGGCTCATTTCGGAAGTGGTTACTGGCGTTCTAAATTTAAGCTCAACAAGTGCGCAATTAGAAACCATTTCAAAACAAGGTCAAGCAATGATGCAGTCTCAAAAGGATGAGACAGATCAAGTAGCAACGGCTATCAATGAAATGTCGTCTACCGTTGCAGAGGTCGCCCGCAATGCGGAAACAGCAGCAGAAGCAACCACTAAAACTGATCACATAGTGAATCAAGGTAATTTAAAAGTATCTGACACAGCAAGATCAATTGAGTCTTTAG
This sequence comes from Marinomonas sp. FW-1, assembly GCF_005222245.1. Classification (NCBI taxonomy): domain Bacteria; kingdom Pseudomonadati; phylum Pseudomonadota; class Gammaproteobacteria; order Oceanospirillales; family Oceanospirillaceae; genus Marinomonas; species Marinomonas sp. FW-1. The sequence goes on from NZ_CP025987.1 coordinate 2,106,991, forward strand.
CGAGCGACTTAAACATCACCAGTACTGCAATGGAGCAATTAAAAACACGTACCGACAACGTTGGCAATGTATTGGAGGTTATTAAAGCCGTTGCAGAACAAACCAATTTACTAGCACTAAATGCCGCAATAGAAGCAGCTCGAGCAGGAGAAGCTGGACGAGGCTTTGCAGTAGTGGCAGACGAAGTACGCGGACTAGCCAGCAGAACACAAAGCTCCGCTAAAGAGATTGAGGATCTAATCGTAGAACTACAAAATGGCGCCCAAGAATCTCTGGATAAAATGCTAATAAGCCGTGATTTATCTACGAAAAACGCCGAACAAGCTAAAGAAGTATTGGAGCTCTTCGCAAACATTAGTGAACAAGTTGGCTACGTCCAAGATATGAACAATCAAATAGCGACAGCAGCCGAGGAACAATCTCAAGTGTCTGATGAGATCAATCGCAGCGTTGAAAATGTTCGCCAGTTAGCTGATCAAACCGCTGAAGGCTCTATTGAATCAGTCTCCGCTGTTAGCAGCTTGAGAGCATTAAGTCATCAACTTAAATCACTGACAGATCGATTCAAAATCTAATCACAGATCTATGTCCCCTGATAAAAACGATCAACAACAGCCATCTCATTCAACATGAATAGATGGCTGTTTTAATTTACAGCTGAATTAGCAAGTACCAACCAATACACACTCAGGCATAGACAAAAAAGACCTGCCGCAGCAAGTCTTTTTATAAACTTAAACATTTAAATCAGTAATGACAAAAAAGTTAAGAAAAAATACCCGTTAACTTTTCATTCATTAAGGTTTGCCACTCTTTATCCAAAGGAGCTTCGAACAACATACGCTCTCCGTTTAGCATGATATCAAGACGTGTCGCATGCAGACACAGACGTTTGAATCCTAGTGCTTTGGTCTCTTTCAATGACTCAGCCGGTGAATATTTATCATCACCTACTATCGGATAGCCAGCATGCAAAGTATGCACGCGAATCTGATGAGTACGCCCTGTTACTGGCTCGCACTCTACTAAACTGTAACCCTCAAACTGACGAACCAATTTAAAGCGAGTTAAACTCTCTTTACCATCAGTGTGGACTCTCACGATACGTTCGCCAGATTGCAGCTCATTTTTCAGCAAAGGGGCATTAACTTGCAATTTTCGCTTCGGCCAGCTGCCATATACCAGAGCAAGGTAAGTTTTTTGTACACCTTCTTTTTCACGTAACGCGGTATGCAACTCTTTTAGAACCGCACGCTTTTTAGCGATCATAATGAGACCAGACGTATCACGATCAAGACGATGAACAAGCTCAATGAATTTCTCTTGCGGTCGCATTTGACGAATAACTTCCACCAAGCCAAAGCTCAAACCACTACCACCATGGACGGCTAATCCAGAAGGTTTATTGACGACGATCAAGCCTTTGTCTTCATAGACAATGCGTGATTCTATCTCGCTCTTGAGTCGATCAGACAATACAGGCTTATCAGATTCTGGCGCAATAACAATCGGGGCAATACGCACGATGTCGTCATTTTGAAGACGGTAGTCCGGCTTGGTACGTTTCTTATTGACGCGGATCTCTCCCTTCCTCAATAAGTTGTATATCTTTCCTTTCGGAACACCTTTTAAAAAGGTAACCAAAAAATTATCGATTCGTTGACCTGTATTATTGTCGTCAATTGTGACGTAACGAACCGCGGGACGCTCTGCTGAATTAAGTTCTGAGTCCGACATAAGCTAAGATTGGTTTCCTTTATAATTGAAGCACTTAGTTTTTACTGTTATATTCACATTCGCAAAGGGTAAGAGGCAACAAAACACCTCGAAGATAAGATGCAAGAATTGAATGACAATTGCCGAAGCGACACTTTGGCCCCTATCTTACCTCTGTAACAGTTAATCTTAAATAATAAACCGCATGATTCGGAAAATTCCGCTTCAGTGGAAGGAACACTCATTAAATTGCTAGACCGCGCGTTCGCGTTGTTTCGTAAAAGCAAGGAAACGAGACCGGTTAAAGAGACTATTTGGTAATAATAACGGCAGCGACCACATGAAAGCGTTTAAGAAACAATAAACGAATCGCGTATTCCTCTAGCCAGAAAAAAACTGAATGACTTACTCTAATTCTGAGTCAGATTTATTAATGGTTACCCTATCACTGTAGTGACTCTTTCGTTTCAGCCCACAGAGTTCACACATATAATGATTAGAATGCTTATTAATGCAACTCAACAAGAAGAGTTGCGAGTCGCCCTAGTAGACGGACAGCGTCTATATGATCTAGATATCGAATCCGGTTCACGCGAACAAAAGAAATCCAACATATATAAAGGCCGTATCACTCGTATCGAACCGAGTTTAGAAGCTGCCTTTGTTGATTTTGGTGCTGATCGCCACGGTTTCCTACCCCTAAAAGAAATTTCCAAAACCTATTTTTCCAAAAAGTCCAATCACGAAGGCCGTATCAACATCAAAGATGTGTTGAGCGAAGGTCAAGAAGTGATAGTGCAAGTAGATAAAGAAGAGCGCGGCAATAAAGGTGCTGCATTAACTACTTTTGTTAGCTTAGCTGGACGTTATTTGGTTTTGATGCCAAATAATCCACGTGCTGGTGGCATTTCTCGTCGTATCGATGGTGATGACAGATCTCACCTAAAAGAGGCAATGTCAGGGCTAAATACACCAGAAAATGGCGGACTTATTGTCCGAACTGCAGGTGTTGGCCGCTCAACAGAAGAACTTCAGTGGGATTTGGATTACCTTGATACTCTATGGTCTTCCATTACTAAAGCGGCATCTGAAAAGCCAGCTCCGTTCTTAATTTATCAAGAAAGTAACATCGTCATTCGCGCTATTCGCGACTACCTACGTGAAGACATTGGCGAAGTTTTAATTGATGAGAAAAGCGCCTACCAAGACGCAATCAATTTCGTTATGCAAGTAATGCCGCACTTTAAGTCGCGCATTAAGATGTACACAGATTCCACTCCTCTGTTTAACCGCTTCCAGATCGAAACTCAGATCGAAACGGCTTTCCAACGCGAAGTTCGCCTACCTTCTGGCGGCTCGATCGTTATCGACCCGACAGAAGCGCTAGTGTCTATTGATATCAACTCTGCCCGTGCTACGAAAGGCGGAGACATCGAAGAAACAGCACTACAAACGAATTTAGAAGCCGCAGACGAAATTGCTCGTCAATTGCGCCTTCGTGACATTGGTGGCTTGGTTGTTATCGATTTCATCGATATGACACCAGTTCGCAACCAAAAAGAAGTTGAAAACCGCATGAAGAACGCCCTAGAAGCGGATCGTGCTCGCGTTCAACTTGGTCGTATCTCTCGTTTTGGCCTGCTAGAAATGTCTCGCCAGCGCTTGCGCCCTTCTCTTGGCGAAACCAGCGGTATCGTTTGTCCTCGCTGTAATGGCCAAGGCTTTATCCGTGACGTTGAATCTCTAGCTCTTTCTGTACTTCGCCTTATCGAAGAAGAATGTTCTAAAGAACGTACCGCTCAAATACGTGCCGTTTTACCTGTATCGGTTGCAACCTTCTTGCTTAACGAGAAGCGTACAAACATCGCTAAAATCGAAAAACGTAACAACGTTCATATCATCCTTGTGCCAAATCCTCATATGGAAACACCGCACTTCGAAGTTGAACGCATTCGTGATGACAGCACTGTTGTAACGCAGAACGAAAACAGCTACTCACTAGTAGAAACACCAGAGCAGCCTCCTTATGAGCCTCGCAAAGCAAATGAGAACGTTCGACCACAGGCCGCTGTAACAAGCATTGCACCAAAATCGCCAGCACCTGAGCATTCAACACCAGCAAGTACTCCTAAAGCTGCTCAAAAGACATCAAGCAAACCAAGCTTGTTTAAACGTATTATGACTGCGCTATTTGGCGAAACACAAACAAACGAAAAACCAAAGAGCACAAGTAAAGCGCCTGCAAACACCAGCGCTCAGGGTGAAAGAAGCAAGTCCAGCAAAAATACGAACAATCGCCCTAATAGAAACAACAAGCGTAACGTTAAACACCAGAACTCAGACAAGGACGACAGCAATGCAGAAAAAGCACGCTCCACTCGTCAATCTCGTCGTGAGCAAGCTGAAGCTGGTAGCAAAAATAATAGCCGTCGCAATAACCGTAATAACAAGCAAGAAACTCAAGATACTCGAGTTGAAAAGCAAGAAGCAGCGGTAAAAGCACCACGCCAACAACCAAAGGAAAAAGACATTCCTGAAGTGAAAGAGCGTAAACGCGACCGTAACGACAATCGTCGTCGTAATGGAAAACTGAAGGATGAAGCATTAGAAGCAACCAAACTACAAGAGCAAGAAGACGCCGCTTTAGTAGAGGCGGCTCAAAACGCAGTAACTGAGAAAAATGAGAACGGTGATGAACCACAACGTCGCTCTCGCCGCTCTCGTCGTTCTCGTCGCCCTCAGAAAGAAGAAAACAACGAGCAACAAGAAAACAATGAATCTGCCAGCACTGATAACACCCAAACGGCTGACACAGTAGCAAACGCAGAAACAACAAAATCTACAGCTCAGAAAGACAATAAGGTCGCCGAAGCAACAGAAGACAAAGCGGAAAAAGTTGCATCCAAAGACACGTCTGAAGACGCTCCTAAGGAAGAAACGCAAGCCGCCATTTCTAAAGAGTCTACTGATGAAACGCCTAAGGGAACTTCAGAAGTAGAAAAAACTAGTGATGAAAAAACAGCTGAAGAAACACCAAAGGAAACTTCAGAAGTTGTTGCTAGCGAAGAACCCCTAAAAGAAACAGCAGAGGCAGCCTCTTCAAAAGATGCGCCTGAAGAAGCTGCTCTTACTAAAGAAAAAACAGAAGCAGTCGTTACTGAAAGCGTGTCCGAAGAAAGCCAAAAGGAATCAACTGAAGCAGCACCTGCAAAAAATGATACTGAAGAAGCTGCTCCTAAAGAAACAACCGAAGTTTTAGCCTCTGAAAGCTTGACGGAAGAAACGCCCAAAGCAACAACTGAAACTGAAACAAAACCAGTGAAGCCAAAGATGTCAGTGAAAGCTCAAATGAGAAAAATTGAGCAAGAAAACGCTGATAACGCTGATAACGCTATAGTTACCACAGAACAATCAGACAGCACAGAAGCTAAAGCAGAAAGTGTTACTGAATCAACTTCTGCAGAAGTTGAGACAGTAAAGGCAACCACTGAAGAAGAGACAAAAGAAGGGAACCCAGAAAACACTGGCCGCCCAACTCGCACTCCTCGACGTGGGCGTGGCAAGCCTGTCGCAAAAGCAGCGAACACTGAAGCTAAAGCTCCAGTAGAGCTTCCGGCTGCCATTTTAGCTCAGCAGGAAAAGCTTCGCTTGGAACAAGAAGAAAAACGTAACGCAGCAACATCGCGTCGCCGAGCATCTTCTGGTCGCGTAAAAAATGACCCGCGAATTTCACGAGAAGAAACAAGTCCTGAGCCAGCCTCTGAGACTAATGCAGAGTAAAACCTGCATGCATTTTTCATGAAATAGAAAAGAGCCCGCCTTATGCGGGCTCTTTTGCAAACAGCATAAAACGGAAGACTTCAACGGACTGATTAGCGAACAATAACGGACAGGTAAGAAAACAATGATCATTGACTTTTCCCGCTTTAAAGACTGGGCTCTTGTAGGCGATTTATTTGGCGGAGCCACCACCGCTATCGTATCTCTGCCACTCGCACTCGCTTTCGGCGTCGCTTCAGGCGCTGGCGCTGAAGCTGGACTTTGGGGGGCCATTCTGGTTGGCCTCTTCGCTGCATTATTCGGCGGTTCAACCAGCCTAATTTCCGAGCCAACAGGGCCAATGACGGTTATCATGACCGCCGTTTTAACCAGCATGCTTGCTAGTAGCCCTGAAGGTGGTGTCGCCATGGCATTTACCGTCGTCATGATCGCAGGCCTATTCCAAATTACTTTAGGCTACTTAAAGCTCGGGAAATACATCACTCTCATGCCATACAGCGTAATATCTGGCTTTATGTCTGGCATCGGCATTATCTTAATTATTTTACAAATAGCTCCTTTCTTGGGGCATTCATCGCCATCAGGTGGTGTGATGGGAACACTAAGCGCCCTGCCCGAACTTATTGTTAACCTTAAATTTTCAGAATTATTTTTAGGCCTACTCACCTTAGGTGTACTGTTTTATCTTCCTAAACACTGGCGCCGATATGTTCCTCCACAACTCGTCGCTTTAGTCGTCATTACCCTGGTTTCGGTTGTACTCTTTAGCGACACTGGCGTTCGTCGTATCGGTACAATCCCATCTGGCCCACCCTCAATTCATTGGCCTAGTTTCGAACGCTCTGTATTTATAGAAATGGTGATAAATGGTTTAGTACTTGGCACCTTAGGCTGCATCGACACACTCCTAACCGCCGTCATTGCCGACAGCCTAACACGCAAAGAGCACGATTCTAATCGGGAACTTATAGGACAAGGTACAGCCAACTTCTTTTCCGGGCTATTAGGCGGCTTACCAGGTGCAGGCGCGACCATGGGAACCGTAGTGAACATCCAGTCTGGTGGCAAATCACCACTGGCCGGCATAACAAGAGCCCTCATCCTATTACTGGTTGTGCTTGGCGCTTCTGACCTTATTAGCCCAATTCCAATGGCCGTATTAGCAGGCATCGCATTGTACGTCGGTATAAATATACTTGACTGGAGCTTTTTAAAACGCGCTCATAAAGTCGCCCTATCCCCTACAATCATCATGTATGGCGTGATGGCATTGACTGTCTTTGTCGACTTAATGGTGGCTGTAGGTATTGGTGTTTTCATTGCCAATATCATGACAATAGAAAAGCTTAGCCGCCTCCAATCTGGTAACGTCAAAGCAATAAGCGATGCCGATGATGACATCCCACTATCCGATGAAGAAAAAGCACTATTAGATCAAGCTGACGGGAAAGTTCTGCTTTTCTATTTATCAGGACCTATGATTTTTGGTGCCAGTAAGGCCATAGCAAAGCATCATAATCGCATACATAACTACAAGGCCGTGGTGCTCGATTTAAGCGCCGTTCCTATGATGGACCTCACCATAGGGCTTGCACTTGAAAACGCCATTAAAGACGCAATAGAAGCCGACTGCGCCGTTTATATATACAGCCCAAACGGTCAGACAACTGAGCGGCTTGAAAAACTTGGTGTCTTGAGCCGACTACCTAACAATGCCTTTTGCGATTCTCGCAAATCCGCCTTAGTACAAGCAGTTAATAACCTAACAACTGCATAACCAAATACATATCCCACAAAACGCTAGACAAAAAAAAGCCGCTTATGAAGCGGCTTTTTTATCAGCTTAACTCTCTTCTTAATTAAAGAGACAAGCGACGAACATCACTTAGCAATGAATTCAAGTAGGTCATAAAGCGACCTGCATCACCACCATTGACTGCTCTGTGGTCATAAGACAAGCACAATGGCAACATTGTACGAGGCTCAAACTCTTTACCATTCCAGCGCGGTTCAATGTCTGCTTTAGAAACACCAAGAATACCCACTTCAGGACAGTTAACGATAGGAGTAAACCCTGTACCGCCAATTGCACCCAAGCTAGAAATAGTAAAACAGCCACCCTGCATGTCTGCAGGTTTCAACTGCTTATCAAGCGCTTTCTTGATCAGTTCGCCAGCTTCTTTTGCAATCTGAACAACTGACTTTTTATCAGCATCACGCAAAACAGGCACAACCAACCCTGCAGGAGAGTCTACCGCAATACCAATGTGCACATAATGCTTCTGAACATAGCTTTGGCCATCAGACATTAGAGACACGTTGAAGCTTGGGTTAGCAACCATAGCTTGCGCAACCGCTTTGATCAGGAATGGAAGAGGCGTCAATTTAACCCCTTGTTTTTCCATCTCGCCTTTCAATCCTTTACGGAAAACTTCAAGATCAGAGATATCCGCTTTGTCAAACTGAGTAACCTGAGGCACAACAAGGGCGTTGCGAACCATATTTTCAGCAGTTAGACGTTGGATTTTGCTCATTTTAACAACTTCGACTTCGCCGAACTTACTAAAATCTTGATCTGGCACAGTTGGCAAACTAGAACCCGTTGCTGCAGCCGCAGGAGCAGATTCTGCTTTTTGAACCGCCGCTTTAACATAAGCGTGCAAGTCTTCTTTCGTAATACGACCACGTGGGCCTGTAGGACGAACAAGAGCAAGATCAACGCCTAGCTCGCGAGCAAGCATGCGCACAGCAGGACCTGCATGAACTTTCTTAGAAGGCTCAGACAACACAGCAGATTGATCTGCCTGTGCTGGTGCTGCTTTCGCCGCACTTGCTTTAGGTGCCTCAGCAGCAGGCGCTGGTGACGCTTTTTCAGCAGCAGGAGCCGCTTCAGCTTTAGGTGCAGAACCACCTTCCACTTCAAGCTCAAGCACGAAATCACCTTCAGAAACCTTGTCACCTACTTTTATAGAAACAGATTTTACCGTTCCTGATTTTGGTGCAGGAATTTCCATAGAAGCTTTATCAGTTTCAAGGACGATAATGGAATCGCCTTCACTGACCTTATCGCCAGCCGCTACTGCCACTTCGATAACTTCTACGCCTTCAGCGCCACCAATGTCAGGAACATTGACTTTTTCAACGCCACCTGAAGCCGATTCAGCAGCTGGAGCTGGAGACTCTGATTTAGGTTCTGCCGCTTTCTCTTCTGCAACTGGAGCAGAAGAAGACTCTGTCAACAATAAAAGAACCTTATCGCCCTCAGAAACCGTGTCACCTTCTTTGATATAAAGCTTCGAAACTTTACCGCTGAAAGGCGCAGGAATATCCATGGACGCTTTATCAGTCTCAAGAACGATGATTGAATCGCCCTCTTGAACCTCATCACCTTCAGCAACACAGACTTCTATAACGTCAACACCTGTCGCTCCACCAATATCAGGTACAGAGACAGTTTGTTCAGAAGACGCTGCAGGCTTTTCTTCGGCAGCAGGCGCTGCTTTTGCAGGTGCTTCTTCTTGCGCTTTTGGTTCTTCAGCAGCAGCTTCGCCACCTTCAACTTCTAGCTCAAGAATCTTATGACCTTCTGAAACAGTATCACCTTCTTTAACACTAATAGCGGTCACTTTACCCGCTAGTGGAGAAGGTACGTCCATAGACGCTTTGTCTGTTTCTAATACAATAATCGCTTGGTCAACTTCGATTATGTCGCCAACTTGAACGCTAACTTCGATTACTTCGACGTTATCTGCACCACCAATATCTGGCACTTGAATGATTTCAGTACTCACAGAAATCTCCTTTGTCTTATAGACGCATCAAACTTAAAACCACATCCAGCTTGAAATAGACCTCAAGCTGGATGCCTAGATTGTCAGGCAATTAGCAAGTTACTGGATTCGGCTTTTCAGGGTCTAAGCCAAATTTAGCAATCGCTTCACTAACTACAGATGCATCAATCACACCGTCTTTTGCAAGGGCATTCAAAGCTGAAACAACAACCCAATAGCGGTTCACTTCAAAGAAATGACGCAATTGAGCACGAGTATCACTGCGACCAAAGCCATCTGTACCTAATACGTTATAAGTCGTATTGATAAAAGGACGAATTTGATCTGCGAACAACTTAACATGGTCAGTAGAAGCGATTACTGGACCATTTCCGTTCAAGCAAGACTCGACATAAGACACGCGAGGCTCTTGTTCAGGGTGAAGCATGTTCCAACGGTTTACATCAAGACCTTCACGACGCAACTCATTGAAAGACGTTACACTCCATACATCAGAGTTAATACCGTAATCGTTAAACAGAATCTCAGCAGCCGCTTCTACTTCACGAAGAATCACACCAGAACCAAGTAATTGAACTTGTTTCTTGTTGGCTTTCTTAGCATGAGATTTAAGTTTATACATCCCTTTGATAATGCCTTCTTCAACACCTTCAGGCATATCTTCATGGGTATAGTTTTCGTTCATTACTGTTAGGTAATAGAAAACACTTTCTTTCTCTTTATACATACGGCGCAAGCCATCTTGCATGATAACCGCAACTTCGTATGAATAAGTTGGATCATAAGACACACAATTTGGGATAGTGCCAGCAAGAATGTGGGAATGACCATCTTCGTGCTGCAAACCTTCACCGTTAAGTGTTGTACGACCCGCTGTTGCACCAATCAAGAAACCACGAGCCTGAGAATCACCTGCCGCCCAAGCCAAGTCACCAACACGTTGGAAACCAAACATTGAGTAGTAAATGTACACAGGAATCATTGGCAGATTGCTGTTGCTGTAAGAAGTTGCTAATGCCAACCATGCAGAGAATGCACCTGGTTCATTAATACCTTCTTGCAAAATTTGCCCATCAGCAGATTCTTTGTAATACATAATCTGAGTATGGTCATGCGGTGTATAACGCTGACCTTCAGATGTGTAGATACCTAGCTGACGGAACATACCTTCCATACCAAAGGTACGAGCTTCATCCGCAACGATTGGCACAACACGCTTACCAATTTCTTTGTCTTTAACCATAACATTCAATGCACGCACGAATGCCATCGTTGTAGAGATTTCACGACCGTTTGTACCAGCGATCTGAGACTTGAAGGCTTCCAAAGATGGAACCTCTAGTGCTTCACAATCACGACGACGCACAGGGAAATCACCATGCAATGCTTTACGACGTGAGCGCAAGTATTGCATTTCTGGGCTATCTTCTGCTGGGCGGTAGTAAGGAAGATCTTTCAGTTCTTCATCACTGATAGGAATACCAAACTTGTCACGGAACTGAGCCAAAGACTCCTCATCCAGTTTCTTAGTTTGGTGCGCCGTATTTTGCGCTTCAGCCGCTTTGAACATGCCGTAACCTTTAACGGTTTGCGCCAAGATAACGGTCGGCTGACCCTTGTGAGAAGTTGCCTCAGCGTAAGCTGCGTATACTTTATATGGATCATGTCCACCACGGTTAAGATTCATGATCTCATCATCAGTCATGTCTTTAACCATCTCTAGCAATTCTGGGTATTTGCCAAAGAAGTGTTCACGAGTATATGCGCCACCATTTGCTTTGTAGTTCTGAAGTTCGCCATCGCATACTTCATTCATACGCTTAATTAGCAGGCCTTTGTCATCTTTCTCGAACAAAGGATCCCAATGACGACCCCAAAGACACTTGATAACGTTCCAGCCAGCGCCACGGAATACACCTTCAAGCTCCTGAACAATTTTGCTGTTACCACGTACAGGTCCGTCTAGACGCTGTAGGTTACAGTTGATCACGAAAATAAGGTTGTCCAGTTTTTCACGGCCAGCAAGCGCAATTGCACCTAAAGACTCTGGCTCATCACACTCACCATCGCCAAGGAAAGCCCATACTTTACGGTCACCTTGATCAATCAAACCACGGCTATGCTGATATTTCATAACGTGTGCTTGATAAATGGCTTGCAAAGGCCCTAGACCCATAGAAACCGTAGGGAACTGCCAGTAGTCAGGCATCAACCAAGGGTGTGGGTAAGAAGAGATACCTTTGCCATCTACTTCACGACGGAAGTTATCAAGCTGCTCATCTGTCAGACGCCCTTCAATGTATGAACGTGCATAAATACCAGGAGAAATATGGCCTTGGAAAAAAACCATATCTGCTTCTTGCTTACCGTCACTACCACGGAAAAAGTGGTTAAAACCGATATCATAAAGCGTTGCGGCTGAAGAAAAACTCGTAATGTGGCCACCAAGTGTTGAGTCAACACGGTTAGCTTTCATTACCATAGCCAATGCATTCCAACGAATTATGGAACGTATACGACGCTCCATAAATACGTCACCGGGCAACGGCTTCTGATTTTCAGGAGCTATCGTATTTCGGTATGGCGTCGTGATAGACGACGGCATTGACGTACCTGCTTTTGAAGCTTCATTCGTCAAATGATTTAAAATGTATTGTGCGCGTTCAGGACCTTCTTCGCGAAGGACAGACTCAAGCGCATCGACCCACTCTTTCGTTTCAATTGGATCGATGTCTTCGAGAATATGCTGCTCAGTCATCGTGTTAATAACTCCCGCTATTAGAACAGATACTTAACCTACCAAGGACATTATGTGTGTTTAAGCCTTGGAGGCTACTTAAACGAACCATCGGAACTCATATGAATAGCCATAAATAAGTTCCAGCCGACTTCGGATAAAACGACACCCTACTTTATTGGTACTTAAAGCGTCGTTTTTATCCGTTTCAATGGCAACATTTGTTGTTTTATTTTTATTTCCATTGTATCGACCACTAGTTTACCTAGTCGGATCGCTTCCAATTCGGATTTGGTTCATCAAATCCAACATTAAGTTTCTACATGCAACTAGCCTTACTAAATGCATATAAAAATTCAAAACTGTTTACTTAGATAAGTAAGAGAACATGATTTAAGTGCTTTGCACTTAAGATCTTTTACCAAAGTTTTACCTTTCGGAACACTTTCTTCCATCTTAGAAGAGTCTAATTCGGGCGTAAGATTAACACCTAATCAAGAGATCGCCTAGCCACTGACACCAAGATTGAAATATTCAGAGCAATTTTCACCTTCTGAACTTTGCAAAAAATCGACAAAAGACAGATAAAAAACACGTTAATCCAAGGAAAACTAGGTCTCTCCACCAAAAATTCAGAGAGAATATGAGGTGTATAACTTGTGTGAATCTTGCCCATTTTTCACATTAGGCTTGTACCGATTTCACAATAAAGCAAGATTTTACATCTATATAATAGCTATAATGCCATAAAATCCCGTCCCCAACCACGCCCCAGTATAGGATTCAATTGAATCACCCGAGCTAGCCATAAAAATACTGACTCCCACGACGACCCCTTTTTATAGAAATACTACTCAAATCAATTAATTTCGTCGGATCAGCACTGACGATCTATCAATATAAGGCTACAATAGCGTTTTAACTTCACGCGACGAACTAGGATTGCACATGACTCTTTTGAGCCCCCTTTTAACCAAACACATCCAATCGCAAGTTACTTTTGCATTAGAGGAAGACATCGGCTTAGGAGACATAACCGCTCAACTCATTCCTGACAATCAACAAATCACCGCAACAATAATCAGTCGTGAGCCCGCCATACTATGTGGCCAAGCGTGGGTTAACGAAGTATTTTCCCAATTAGGCAATAATGTCACCCTTACTTGGCATAACAAAGACGGTGATTTATTAACACCAAATACACCATTTATAACGATTCAAGGACATGCAAGAACAATTCTAACTGGCGAACGTACGGCGCTAAATTTTCTACAAACCTTGTCTTACACGGCTACGGTTACACACCAATACAGCGAGATTGTCTCTAATACGGCACTGACCATACTGGACACTCGAAAAACATTGCCCGGCATGCGTCAAGCACAAAAGTACGCCGTAACCATTGGTGGTGGAAAAAATCATCGCATTGGTCTGTACGATGCGTTTTTAATAAAAGAGAACCACATCATGGCGGCAGGCTCTATAGCAAATGCCGTTAGCATGGCGAAACAAATTGCACCAGGCAAAACTATTGAAGTGGAAACTGAAAACCTTAACGAAGTAGCAATGGCCGTTGCAGCGGGTGCTGACATTATCATGTTAGATAACTTTTCATATGAAGATATGAGCAAAGCGGTGAGCGACTTTAAAGGGCAAGTTAAATTTGAAGCGTCTGGCAATATGGATAAAGATCAACTTTTAAAAGTGGCTGCCACCGGTGTTGACTTTGTGTCAATTGGCGCTTTAACAAAACATGTTCAAGCAATCGATCTGTCATTGCGCGTATCTCAGGAAACACTATGAAAGATAGTATTTTAGTTATCAATTGCGGAAGTTCATCTCTAAAGTTTGCCATTCTAGCCAATGCCGGACAAGAAACCTTGGTTGAAGGCATTGCGGATAGATTAGGGACAGATGAAAGCAGCATCACGTTTAAATTTAAAGGCCAAAAGAGCGAAGTTAGTTTAGAAGATGGCAGCCATAAAAATGCCGTAAATCAAATCAAAATCTGGCTCAGTAGTCACCCAATTATAGAGCGCTCATTAGCGGGTATTGGCCACAGAGTGGTTCATGGTGGTGAAACCTTCAGTAAATCTGTGCTTATTGATCAAGATGTTATTGCTGGCATCAAACAGTGCTCTCAGTTTGCACCATTACATAACCCCGCCCATGTTAAAGGCATAGAGGTCGCTTTTGAACTTTTCCCAGGCCTTCCCCAGGTCGCCGTATTTGATACAGCTTTTCATCAGACACTGGCGCCCGAGCAGTATTTATACCCGATTCCAATGCACTTCTATCGAGAGCATCATTTTCGCAAATATGGCTTCCACGGCACAAGTTATCGATATATAAGTCAGCGATTAGCGCATATTGCCAAAGGCAGTGATCAACAAGGCGTGCTTGTGGCTCACCTTGGTAACGGTGCAAGCACTTGTGCGATTAATCAAGGCAAATCTTCCGATACCAGTATGGGCATCACGCCATTAGAAGGCCTAATGATGGGAACGCGCTCTGGTAGCCTAGATCCGAGCCTACTGTCATTTATTAGCCAAGCTGAAAACATTTCCTTTGAATCCGCACTTGATATCTTAAATAAACAGAGCGGCCTACTTGGTGTGTCAGAGATTTCCAATGACTGTCGGACCTTAGAAGAAGCTATGGAGTCTGGAGACCAAAGAGCTAAGTTGGCTTTAGACATGTTTGCCGCTAGAACAGCGAAACATTTAGCCAGTGTGGCCACGACTTTAATAAGTATTGATCATTTGGTATTTACAGGTGGTATAGGCGAAAATTCAAGCTATTTACGTCAAGCTATCTGTAATCATTTGAAAGCACTAAATATCCGTATAGACTCAGAAGTAAATGACAATGCCCCTCGTGGCGAAACGTTGAATATTAGCGCGAAAGATAGTCATACCAATGTTTGGATTATTCCAACGAATGAAGAGCTAATGATTGCGCTCGATACAATAAGCTTGATTCAACATTAAACAACATAACGCACACCAAAATGGACTAATTTAGGATTCATCAGATATGTCAATAAATGTACTTATGACCGTACCCACAGGCCCTGGTGTAGGACTAACATCAGTTTCTGTTGGTCTTGTCCGTGCGCTTGAACAGCAGGGCTTAAAGGCCAGCTTTTTCAAGCCAATCGCCCAGCCACAGCCTGGTGACAAAGGACCTGACAAATCAACAGCCATGGTTGCCCAAGGTTCAACACTGACGCCAGCTGAACCTATTCCGCTTCATGAAGCAGAGCGTTATTTGTATAACGACAATATTGACGAACTGATGGAAGAGATTGTTGGCCGCTTCCAAGCTAGCGTAGAGCCAGACTCAACGGTTATCGTAGAAGGTCTTGCTCAAATTGCAGGCCACCCTTACGCCACACGACTAAACAAAGCGATTGCTCGTACTCTTGATGCGGGTTTGGTATTGGTAACAGCACCAAACAATATGCGAGTAAATGAACTAGAACACCATGTTGAGATTGCGGCAGGTTCTTATGGTGGCATTAAGGCCAACGATGTCATTGGCTGTATTTTGAATAAAACTAGCCCTGGTTCATTAGGTGTTAAATCCTATGGGGATTTATTTGCTCAGCGAGGCATATTTAAACGCAACTTTAGTCTGCTCGGTCAAATACCAAAGGCGGACGAACTCACCTACCCACGAGTAAAAGATGTTGCCGACTTCCTTGGTGCTCGCATCATTAATGCGGGTGAAATCGAATCTCGTCGAGTGCAATCTTATACTCTTTGCGCCCGTGGCGTAGAAAACATGCTTGAAGCACTTCGTCCAGGCGTACTGGTTTTCACTCCAGGGGATCGTACCGACATCATAATGGCGACGGCTATCGCAGCACTTAATGACATCAAGATTGCAGCCTTAGTTGTGACCGGTGGATACCAACCAAGTGAAGCCTTAATGACGCTATGCGGTAAAGCAATGGCCAAAGGCTTACCAGTTCTATCTGTTGAGTCTAACAGCTGGGAAACGGTTATTAACATGCAGTCGTTTAACCAAGAAATTCCGCTTGATGATAAAGAGCGCGTCTTAATGGTAAAAGAGCACATTGCTCGTTGTATAGATCACGATTGGATCAACTCTTTCGCTTTAAACCAAGAAGAAAGAAAGCTATCTCCACCAGCGTTCCGATTCCGCTTGATCGAACTTGCTCGCTCACTCAACAAGCGCATTATCCTACCTGAAGGTGAAGAAATTCGCACAATTCAAGCCGCTTCGATTTGTGCCGAACGTGGTATTGCGCGCTGTACCTTACTCGGTAACGAAACAGAAATACTTAGAATCGCACAGAACAATGGCATTGAATTGAGTCATGGCGTAGAAATACTCGACCCTAGCAGCATTCGCGAACGCTATGTTGCGCCAATGGTCGAGTTAAGAAAAAGTCGTGGACTGACTGATATCGTGGCACGTGAGCAATTGGAAGACAATGTTGTATTAGGCACCATGATGTTACAAGTTGGCGATGTGGATGGACTAGTGTCTGGCGCAGTACATACGACGGCCAACACCATTCGCCCTGCTCTACAGTTAATCAAAACATCCGCTAACGCGAGCCTAGTGTCATCGGTTTTCTTCATGTGCTTACCTGATCAAGTCTTGGTTTATGGCGATTGCGCGATTAACCCAGACCCAACAGCACAACAACTTGCAGAAATCGCCATTCAAAGCGCGGACTCTGCCAGTGCATTTGGCATTACACCGAAAGTCGCCATGATCAGCTACAGCACTGGCGGTTCAGGCACAGGCAACGATGTAGATAAAGTAAGAGAAGCGACTGCGATTGCACAAAAATTGAGACCAGACCTATTGATTGACGGACCATTGCAGTACGACGCAGCTATCATGGAGAAAGTTGCTAAGCAAAAAGCGCCAAATAGTAAAGTCGCCGGTAAAGCCACTGTCTTTATCTTCCCTGATCTAAATACAGGTAACACCACTTATAAAGCCGTGCAAAGAAGTGCGGATGTGGTCAGTATTGGCCCAATGCTGCAAGGTATTCGCAAACCTGTTAACGATTTGTCTCGCGGCGCTTTAGTCGATGATATTGTCTATACTATCGCCATAACAGCCATTCAAGCTGGTGATAAAAAAGACGTCTAAACGCGTACCACTTTCTAGGCAGCTCGCAACCATGCAAGCGGCTTTTATAGCGCTACTGTCTAGAAAGTGGACATACTTAAGATTGCCTATTAATATTAATCAATATTTTTCAGCTGGTGGTCGTTATGTCTGGTAGCCTTCCTCACTCAATCGCTCTATCCGCCCAAGTGCCAAATAATACAGTTACGCCTGGTTACACCACTTTTGATGTGCGGTCTGACGAAGACAAGAACCTAGCAGCATTACATGCCCGTAACGCCAAAGCCTCCAGCGACCTAGTTGTAACTATTTCTGAAGAAGGTCAGGCGTTGTCCCAGCACAATAAAAAAACAGCGGATGAAATTGATGCGAAAAAGCAAAATGATATGCTACAGGAGTTAGAAGAAGAATTTGCTGAAGACACAGATCTTGCAACTTCAACTCAATTAGAACCAACAAAAGACTATCAAGAAAACAAAACGACCGGAGACATCTTAGATCAGATTGTTTAATGTGACATCATTAACATAAAATACCATTAGCAGGATGCTAAAATCATAATCTTCAAGGAGTGAAGAATGTTACTTTCTCGTCAATTAGTACGCGGCTTTACGTTATTGGAACTTATGGTCGTGATCGCCATTATTTCCATCTTAGCAAGCCTTTCTGTACCCACTTTTACACGTCAAATAGCAAAAGCGAAATTAATCGAAGCGCAAAACCTTGCCACACAACACCAATCCGTCATCGAAGAATTTATTCTTTTACATGGTTCCTTTCCCAATGAAACAGAATTCAACCTAATAAAAACCTCACTCACGGATAAATCCATCGCGAAGTCCATTACCGTTGACAGTGCCAATAAAACAACAGGCAGCCTAATTCTCACTCTTAATAGCAATACAGGCATCGATGAAAACCAATATCTCAGATTTTCTCGTGATAGCAATAGAAATTGGACATGCCTTTCAGACCTAGACGCTAATCTACTGCCCCTACAATGTGAAAGTACAATAGAAGGTGCGCTATGACATTAGAAGAAATCATCTCTAACGCTATCGGTCGGCACGCTACAGATGTCCATTTAGAGCACACGAAGATAAGCCTACACGTCTATCAACGCGAATATGGCACCCTAAACAAAGTGGTTGATTTACCCCCTGAAACAAACCTAATCAATCGTATAAAAATGCGCGCAAATCTAGATCTTTCAGAAACAAGAAGAACGCAAGAGGGTCAGTTTTTGTTTGAAGAAAGACACCGCAGTACATTTGTCAGAGTGAGCATCGTATCAACCGTTAAAGGAGAAAAAGTTGCGCTTCGATTATTACCTGACAAAAACCGCTTGTCTTTGAATGAAATAGGCATACAGGCTAACCTCCATTCCGCTTTGTCTTCCGCTTTGGAACAACCCAGTGGGTTAATTCTAGTATGCGGTGCCACTGGTGCCGGAAAAAGCACCACTCTATATTCATGTCTAGATGTTTTAAATACAGGTGAGAAAACCATTTTCACCATTGAAGACCCTGTGGAATATGAAATCTCAGGGTTATTTCAATGTGAACCCAATCCCGCTATAGGGCTGGACTCAGCAGCATTATTGAAATCGTTTCTTAGGCAAGATCCAGATGTCATCATGGTAGGCGAAGTACGCGATGCCATCACCGCGAATTTAGCCGTTAATGCAGCTCTTACTGGTCACCTTGTTCTGGCTACATTACATACTAACTCGGCACTAGATGCGATACATCGATGCCACGGCTGGCAAGTTGATTTTTTTTCTTTAGCAAGCTCACTAAAGCTCATCATCCATCAATCAATGCTCTATAAAAGCAGCTCACAACATCCTATATTTCATGGAATATCCCCCTTATGGGAGGCATCTTTGCCAAGGAATTACGATGAATTAATTTCCTCTCCCTCTTTATGGAAACCCTACCCTCATTTGCATAGTGAGGCCCAAAATGCCATGGTTTAAAATCAAATATGTCAGTGGAAAAGTAGATTATAGATATGGACACTCAGAACAAGAGGTGCTTTTTGACTCTGTAAGTAAAGGCCACTGGCAAATCATAGTATCCCAATGGACACCAAAGAAATTCGACTACAAATCACTTCAAACTTTTTATGAAGAAATTCAAAGTGCCTTACAATCGGGATTACAACTTAACCAAGCTATTGCGCACTTCGCCTTATCTTCGTCAAACTCAGGAATGGCTAATATAAGCAAAGCCATATTAGGTGAACTAGAGCGAGGCACAACCTTTAATGAGGCATTAAGCAAGCTAACCAAAAACTCAGCAGCACCCTACACGCAGCTTCTAAATTCTCAGGGTACAAGGGAAGATTGTGAGAAAAGTTTAAGCGTATCAATACATCAACTCAAATCTCTACTTGAATGGTCTCAGCGATTACTAAAAACCCTTATCTATCCATTCAGCGTCATTCAGATAGCTTTGATCATCCTCATTATCAATCGCTCGTTAGAAGATCAGTCAACCGATGATTATCTGGCACACTTGATACTTAATCTTTCAATTTATGTGATTTGTAGCCTAGTCCAAATTAGCGTTATACGTAGCCTGCACCAAGGTCATGCTTGTTATTGGTTAGAGAAATACAGTCGTAATTTCCGTTTGACGAAATTATTTTCTTTATTAAGCACCATCAGAAAAACGGGCCTAACATTGCAACAGGCATTAAAAAATATGCCTGACTATTTCCAACACATTCCCACAAAATATGAAATTTACAGTGTCTATTACACCCTTCGTTTAGGCAAGAACTACGAAGAAACCTTTCCGTCACACTGGTTCCCAAACGAATCATCAATTGCCTTACACTCAGCTGGACAGGATGGCGATATCGAAAGAGCACTCGTCTTAGCCGCTAAAGAACACGAGAAGCGATGGCAAAGAAACATCGCCATTTTAGAGAAACTCATCCCCGCTATCTGCCTCATGATTGCAGGCAGTGTCGTTGCCACAGCGTTGGTTACTCTGTATGCACCTTTGATTGAGATTTAATAAATGGATTTAACCGTATTAATGTGGACTTTGTACTGTGTAATGGTACTTTGCATCGGCAGTTTTTCTGCTGCCTACACAACCCGATGGCCAATTAAACAAGATTATTTGTGGACTAAAGAGGCACACCATCTATTATCGATTCCTTTCACCACGTCTTCACCATTAATGTTTAATAGAAGGCGCTCTCACTGCATTCACTGTGAACAACCTCTGACATACAAAGATCTCATCCCAATCTTTAGTTTTATCGCCCTTAAAGGCAAATGCCGCTATTGTAAACAGAGAATATCCTCTCGTTATCTCGTTATTGAAATCACACACTTACTTTGCTGCCTGCCTCTTTTGTGGCTATTTGATGATGTCTACTCGCTGACTCTTATAACCTTGTTAATGAGCGCTTTGATTACCGCAACCGTCATAGACATGGAACACAAGCTTATACCGGATGAATGTAATACTGTGGCGCTAGGTTGCGGATTGCTACTTAACATATCTGCAAATAACCTGCATAACAGCGTGCTGGGTATGATGGCTGGGTTCGTTTTGTTGTACACCCTACGTTGGCTCTATACCTTGTGTAGGGACAAAGAAGGCATTGGACTAGGTGACGCTAAACTACTGGCAGCATTGGGAAGTTGGCTTGGGCTCTCACATCTTCCTACATTGTTATTTTGTGCAAGCATATGTGGAATACTATACACTGTGTTCTCAAAAACAAGCAGCCAAGACTATATAGCTTTCGGCCCCTTTTTAACGATTTCAGCCTTATTAGTATTCTATTTAACTCTATGACAGATCACATAACTCCCATCATAGGCCTTGCTGGCGGTATAGGTTCAGGCAAAAGCACAATAGCAAAATGCTTTAATCAACTCGGCATTCAAAGTGTTGATGCCGACGATGTTGCAAGATTAGTTGTCTTACCGGGTTCATATTGCCTCGATAAAATTGAGCAGCGCTATGGC
Organism: Marinomonas sp. FW-1; assembly: GCF_005222245.1. Taxonomy (NCBI): domain Bacteria; kingdom Pseudomonadati; phylum Pseudomonadota; class Gammaproteobacteria; order Oceanospirillales; family Oceanospirillaceae; genus Marinomonas; species Marinomonas sp. FW-1. The sequence goes on from NZ_CP025987.1 coordinate 2,128,124, forward strand.
AGTAAAATATTACTGAACGATGGCACATTAAATCGACGTGCTTTACGCGAAATTATTTTTGACACTCCCAGTGAGCGTTCATGGCTTGAATCATTAACACATCCAGCAATAAGAGAAGAACTTCTATCTCAGCTCCAAGGTGCGACATCACAGTACGTGCTTCTTGTTCACCCGTTATTATTTGAAACAAAGCAAAATTCTATATGCAAATATACTATCGCCATCGACGTCCCAGTAGATGTTCAATTACAAAGAGTCGTGAATCGCGACCAAGTAGATAGAGAAAGTGCACAAAAAATAATCTCTGCGCAATTAAGCAATAGTGAACGCCTCATGAAGGCCGACTTCATCTTGGAAAACGCTGGCAATCTTAATGATATGAATGCTAAAGTCTTAAAATTGCACCAAAAAATTCTAGAGTCATTATAAATTTAGAGTCACATTCATGTCAGACAGTATTAAAGCTTCGCTAGTTGCATGTCCAACTTGCCAAAAAAAATCACCGTGGTCGAAAGAGAACCCAGATCGCCCTTTCTGTAGCCCTAGATGTAAGTTAATTGATTTGGGTGCGTGGGCAAGTGAATCCTACTCTATTCCTCAGCAAACATCGGAAGAAGACGAAATTTTTTCAGAGGATCTTGTTATTGATCCAAATAAGTCCTTTTTATAATTGCTAGATATGGAATGTAACTTTTTATGGCCCAACAAGACTTTTCAAAGAAAAAAGCTCTGCTCATAGAAGATATGGCAGAAGCTCGAATCATGCAGCGAAAAATGCTGACAGACTTCGGCTTTACTTCCATAGAAATCGCTATGAAAGCAGAAACAGCCATAGAACTTTTAAAGAATAAAAATTTCGATGTCATTTTATCCGATTATAACCTTGGCAATGGTAAAGACGGACAACAACTGCTTGAAGAAGTTAGACACTCAAAACTGATACCGAACACAGCCACTTACTTAATGGTTACTGCTGAAACATCAATTGAAATGGTCATGGGTGCGATTGAGTACCAACCCGATGGTTACATCACAAAACCATTCTCTCAAGCTGGGTTGCAACGACGCCTTAGTAAATTATTAGAAACAAAAGATAGGCTGTATGACGTCAATGTGGCGTTAGATAAAGGCGAATATGAAAGTGCCATTGCAGCAGCAAAAGTTGTGATGGAGAAATATCCTTCTCTAAGCGGAAAATGTGAACGCATCATCGGCGAAAGCTTTATAGAACTCCAACAATACGATAAAGCGCTCTCCTTGTTTAGCAAGATACTTAAAAGTCGTAAAATGCCGTGGGCACTATTTGGCAAAGGAAAGTCTTATTTTCTAATGGGTGAGCTTGAGAAAGCAGAACAGAGCTTTCGCCAACTGATGCTTGATAACCGCTTTTTCGTCAGCGCTTATGATTGGCTGGCTAAAATACAGTTTTCTGAAGGCAAACTAGAAGACGCTCAAGCCACTTTGATCGAAGCTATCGCACGATCACCTAAGAATATCTTACGTCAAATGGAACTAGGCAAAATCAGCTTATTACTTAATGACAGTGTAACGGCAGAAATGTCCTTTAGAAGGGCTGTGTTCTTAGCGAAGTACTCTTGCTACAACACAGCAGAAGTATACCTAAATCATCTAGAATCTCTTGCTCGTATTTCTGATGATGGCCCTCTACTCCCTAGGCAGAGGGATAACTTTAACAGTACTCTCAAGAAAATTCATGAGTCTTTCTTTGAGGATCCTGACCACAAAGCAAAAGCGTATAGCTGCGAAATAGATGTATTCTTAGCAGATAAGGATATCTTGACCGCTAAGCAAATTTTCGAAGCTTGGCTAAGTGAAGTAAAAGGCGGAGCGGCGACAGCTCCAACCAAGAAACAAAGTTCAGCCTACGCAGAATCTTTTGGAAATTAAAAGATGAAAAAAATCGATATCAGCACAATTTTGGCAAGCGCAATCCACGAAAGCAAAAATCAGGTGGGAACCTTGCTCTACCAACTACAAAGCCTGAAAGAGTCGATGGTAAGCAAAGATGCAAACCAAAAAAAAATAGTATCAATTGAAGAGTCTCTAAAGAAACTCAATGATGAGTGGGTTGAATACCTATATTTATATAAGCTAGCTTCTGACGGTTATGATTTGCATGCTGATACCTTTCTACTTGATGAATTCTTGGATGATCAAGTTTTTGCCCTACAACCATCAGCCAATGCAAGAAATTTGGAATTAGGCTATGCTTGCAATGAAAGTTTAACCAGTGTTTTTGACGAAAGACTAATGACAGCGGTTGTGAGCACCGCTGTGTACAATGCATTTCGTTTTGCCAAATCCAAAATCATCATCAATGCCAAACAAGAAAATAACTTCCTCGTCATTTCAGTTGAAGACGATGGACCAGGCTTTAAACAAACAGATGATGAACCAGATGATTTCCTCGAAGGTAATACAGGATTAGGTTTGTATTTTGCCGAATTATCAGCTTCTGCACATCTAGCTGGTAATGCGCGTGGCTATATTAAAAAAGACTCTTCTGCTAGCTTAGGCGGTGCCAGTCTTATCGTGTATTTACCACAACCCGTTCGTGAAGATTGCTAATCATCCTTAAACACTAGCCAGAATTTTTAAGGAATTCCGTTAACAAGCTCCCTGCCTTTTCAATATGCTGCCTTAATAAGATAAGTGCAGCATTTTTATTATTCGATTCAATCAATGAAATTAACTCTTCATGCTGATCTTGGCTTTTTTCATGATACCCCAGTGGCCCAAATTGAAAACCAAGATAGCGCACAGCTTGCATATTCAAGCCTTCAACAACACGTTGTAATGTTGGCCTATTGGCAGGCTGATACAAAGCCTCATGAAATTGCCAGTTCAATTCACCACGACTCACCAAGCTAATATTCTCATGATCTAACGCTGACAAATAAGAGCGTGCTTTAGCGACGTCTTTATCATGGATTTGCTCAAATGCCATTTCGAACAAAATACACTCTAATTCAGCTCTCATCAAATACAGATCCTCAGCCTCCTGCCAACGTAAGTCGGGAATCATTACCCCCGCCTTACCATGCGGAACAAGCCAGCCCTCAGCTTTTAACGACAACAAAGCATCGCGAATAGGTATCCGGCTTACCCCATAGAGATCGGAAAGAACTGCCTGCCTCAAAGGAGTGCCTCTTGGAAGCTTATTTTTAAGAATATCTTCTTTGATTCTCTGACTTACATCCATAGCCACTTCTTATTGCTTACGCTTAATATTGGATATCATTAGACAAATAACACCAAATAATATCCCCCAAAAAGCCGATGCAATACCACCAAATGAAACACCTGAGACAGTGACTAAAAAAGTAATCAATGCCGCTTCTCTGTTTGAATCATCCGCCATGGCATTTTTTAAATTCATTCCTATGGTTCCCAATAAGGCAATACCAGCTAATGCAGCAATCATAGTGGAAGGAAAGACAGAAAATAAAGCAACAACTGATGTTCCAGCCAAACCCGCTAGCCAATAAAAAAGCCCGGCAGAAAGCCCTGCAATATAACGGCGTTTAGGGTCTTTATGGCATTCTTCTCCAGAACAAATCGCGGCAGTAATTGCCGCCAAATTAAATGCAAATCCGCCTAAAGGAGCTAGAACGATTGATGTTAATCCAGTCCAGCTAATAAGAGGAGATACTGGAGTTTGATATCCACTACTTCGCATGACAGCAACTCCTGGAATATTCTGAGAGGTCATGGTGACAATATACAAAGGAATACCAACACCTATAAGAGAACTTACATTCCACTCAGGCCACACCCATACAAGTGAGCCCAGAGAGACAGGTATAGTGGAGATAAGTTGCTCTTCAGATCTCGCCAGCACAAAAGCAACACCGGCGACCAAAACAAACAGCACAGCATATCGAGGCACAAGTCGCTTAATTACTAAATAAGTAATTAACATCACTCCAACAAGAAACGTATCACTCATCATGGAATCAAAAATAGACAAACCAAACTTAAATAGCACCCCTGCCAACATCGCACAGGCAAGAGGTAAAGGCACTAATCTCATTGCTTTATCAAATAGGCCTGATACACCAGTTAACAGGGTTAACACGCCAGCGAAAACAAACACACCAATCGCTTCAGAGTAACTGATTGTTCCTAGACTCGTTGCCAGTAAGGCTGCCCCAGGCGTTGACCAAGCGGTAATTACAGGTGATCGGTACCATAAAGAAAGGAAAAAGCAAGTTGCCCCCATACCAAAGCCTAGGGCCATAATCCAAGAGACAATGGTACTAGAATCAGCCCCCGCAGCCTGAGCTGCCTGAAAGACAATAGCAACAGAACTTGCAAAACCAATGAGCACTGCAACAAAACCTGCAACCAGCGCACTTAAACTAAAATCATTTAATATCCTGAACACAACCTTATTACCTAAATAATCCATATGAAGGACTAACTATAATTGTAAACAAGTATTTTTGTATACATTTTTTAATGTACTAACATATAACCAACTAAACCAAGTGCAAACCCCATCACTGCTCCCATCGGTGGTGCCCAATGTTTTTCTAAAACAGCTTGAGGTGCAATATCTTGAAATACTGCGTACAAAATCCCACCAGAAGCAAATAACATAATGCCAGAGACTACTGCTGGCCATTCAGCAAGCCAGAATAACGCAATAACTCCAGATATAGGCCCACACAAAGCTAACAAGGCAAACCAGAAAATAATGGTAATGGAGCGATAATGTGATGTGCATTTCAATTCTCTGAAAGCATTAAACCCTTCAGGAAGGTTCTGCATTGCTATAAGTGCTGCAAGTAGCCCTCCATTAACATTACCTAATGCAAAGGCGGCTCCTAGAGCTAATGATTCAGGGATAAAATCAGCTAACATGGCAACAAGCTGACTTATAGAGGTTTGACTTCTGGATAACCAAATATCCAGTAACATAAACGCTGCCCCGCCTGACAAAAAAAGCAAAGCAGCAAACACAGGAGAAAAATGTAATACACCTTCTGGCACAAGAACTAAGGCAATGGCTGAAAGCAAAGCCCCGCCTCCAAACGCCGTCACAGCATGCATTAATTCTTTTTCTAACCACTCAGGCTTTATTCGCTCAAAGTTACCTATCAACGCCCCCAATGGCATTGCTAGCCCAGCACCAAGGGTTAACAAGATAACACTGTATAAAGGCTCCATTTTTAACACTCGCTTGTAAAAGTCTTTTCAATAATCACGTCAGATACTGTATCTTAATATTGAAAAGGCCAACCAGCACTTAAATAAATAATTAACAGGTTTCCATTTAACTATTGAACGCCTTATTTGCAGACTCAGACCTTCTTATTACTATGCTTTAGTTAAAAAAATACCAGACAGTGTCTGGTATTTTTTAACGCTTAACTGGCGAATCTAGGTTGACCCAAGCATCCCACCCCTGCCATTCTTCTTGAGCATCCACTTCCATGTTATGCACACGCATCACATCAACAATTGCCTTATAAAAATTACTGATAATTAGTTTCATAATACTAGTCTCTCCATATATTTGCCTGAATGAGAATAGAGATATTTGCTAAAATTACATAATCAATATTTCCTAAAGGCGTCATACATAAAATCTATTCTGCTAAAACGGGCAAATTAATCCTCACCGTTAAACCATAATGACAAGATGACATTTCTACAGACGAAAAAAGCCCTGACAGCTTAGCTATCAGGGCTTCCTTAAATAAATCTTGATAACGACCTACTCTCACATGCTTGTCTGTTATAGAAAGCCCCACACCACCATCAGAGATGTTGACTCCCTATAACGAAAAAACCCTACCCTGCTTAGCAGGATAGGGTTTCTCTAATTAAATCTTGATAACGACCTACTCTCACATGCTTATCTGTTATAGAAAGCCCCACACTACCATCAGAGATGGTGACTCCCTATAACGAAAAAACCCTACCCTGCTTAGCAGGATAGGGTTTCTCTAATTAAATCTTGATAACGACCTACTCTCACATGGGATCTCCCACACTACCATCGGCGATGGCGCTTTTCACTTCTGAGTTCGGGATGGGATCAGGTGGTTCAACGCCTCTATGATCATCAAGAAAACTGGTTTGTTTTATCAGCAACCGTCTAATAAAACCAAATTCTTAACTGCCTAATATAATAGGACTTGAGATATAAAGCTTGACGACGACCTACTCTCACATGGGATCTCCCACACTACCATCGGCGATGGCGCTTTTCACTTCTGAGTTCGGGATGGGATCAGGTGGTTCAACGCCTCTATGATCGTCAAGCAATTCGTTTTGCGTTTTGTTCTGGCTGGACTTTTTTCGTCTCACCACAACACGCGAATACGTGCTTGGATCTTTAACAATTCATTTTGAAATAGTGATAACCAAGTATCAAACCGATGCTCATCATTGCTGATGCTTTATCGTAATCTGTGTCTTTTGTGTTTCTAAAACCACTTTGGTGTTATATGGTCAAGCCTCACGAGCAATTAGTATTGGTTAGCTCAATGCCTCACAGCACTTACACACCCAACCTATCAACGTCCTAGTCTCGAACGGCTCTTTAGGGGACTTAGGTCCCAGTGAGATCTTATCTTAAGGGAGGCTTCCCGCTTAGATGCTTTCAGCGGTTATCCCGTCCGAACATAGCTACCCGGCAATGCCACTGGCGTGACAACCGGAACACCAGAGGTTCGTCCACTCCGGTCCTCTCGTACTAGGAGCAGCTCCTCTCAAATCTCAAACGTCCACGGCAGATAGGGACCGAACTGTCTCACGACGTTCTAAACCCAGCTCGCGTACCACTTTAAATGGCGAACAGCCATACCCTTGGGACCGGCTTCAGCCCCAGGATGTGATGAGCCGACATCGAGGTGCCAAACACCGCCGTCGATGTGAACTCTTGGGCGGTATCAGCCTGTTATCCCCGGAGTACCTTTTATCCGTTGAGCGATGGCCCTTCCATACAGAACCACCGGATCACTAAGACCTACTTTCGTACCTGCTCGACGTGTCTGTCTCGCAGTTAAGCGTGCTTTTGCCTTTACACTCTATGCATGATTTCCGACCATGCTGAGCACACCTTCGTGCTCCTCCGTTACTCTTTGGGAGGAGACCGCCCCAGTCAAACTACCCACCACACAGTGTCCTCGATCCGGATTACGGACCTGAGTTAGAACCTCAAACATACCAGGGTGGTATTTCAAGAGTGGCTCCACGGTAACTGGCGTCACCGCTTCAAAGCCTCCCACCTATCCTACACAAGTAGGTTCAAAGTTCACTGTGAAGCTATAGTAAAGGTTCACGGGGTCTTTCCGTCTAGCCGCGGATACACAGCATCTTCACTGCGATTTCAATTTCACTGAGTCTCGGGTGGAGACAGTGTGGCCATCGTTACGCCATTCGTGCAGGTCGGAACTTACCCGACAAGGAATTTCGCTACCTTAGGACCGTTATAGTTACGGCCGCCGTTTACTTGGGCTTCGATCAAGAGCTTCGCTTGCGCTAACCCCATCAATTAACCTTCAAGCACCGGGCAGGCGTCACACCCTATACGTCCACTTTCGTGTTTGCAGAGTGCTGTGTTTTTAATAAACAGTCGCAGCCACCTGGTATCTTCGACCGACTAGTGCTTACGGAGCAAGTCCTTCACACCGGCCGGCGTACCTTCTCCCGAAGTTACGGTACCATTTTGCCTAGTTCCTTCACCCGAGTTCTCTCAAGCGCCTTGGTATTCTCTACCTGACCACCTGTGTCGGTTTGGGGTACGGTTCCTGCATATCTGAAGCTTAGAAGTTTTTCCTGGAAGCATGGCATCAACCACTTCGCCCAAAAGAGGGCTCGTCATCAGTTCTCGGTCTTAAAAGGGCCCGGATTTGCCTAAGCCCTAAACCTACCGCCTTAAACACAGACAACCATCGCTGTGCTGGCCTAGCCTTCTCCGTCTCTCCATCGCAATATGCACGAGTACAGGAATATTAACCTGTTTCCCATCGACTACGCATTTCTGCCTCGCCTTAGGGGCCGACTCACCCTGCCCTGATTAACATGGGACAGGAAACCTTGGTCTTCCGGCGGGGGAGTTTTTCACTCCCCTTATCGTTACTCATGTCAACATTCGCACTTCTGATACCTCCAGCCTGCCTTACAGCTTGACCTTCAACGGCTTACAGAACGCTCCTCTACCATGCCTAGTAAACTAAGCATCCGTAGCTTCGGTGTACAGTTTGAGCCCCGTTATATCTTCCGCGCAGGCCGACTCGACTAGTGAGCTATTACGCTTTCTTTAAAGGATGGCTGCTTCTAAGCCAACCTCCTAGCTGTCTAAGCCTTCCCACATCGTTTCCCACTTAACTGTAACTTTGGGACCTTAGCTGACGGTCTGGGTTGTTTCCCTTTCCACGACGGACGTTAGCACCCGCCGTGTGTCTCCCGTAATTGCACTCATTGGTATTCGGAGTTTGCATGGGGTTGGTAAGTCGGGATGACCCCCTAGCCCAAACAGTGCTCTACCCCCAATGGTGAGATACGAGGCGCTACCTAAATAGCTTTCGAGGAGAACCAGCTATCTCCGAGCTTGATTAGCCTTTCACTCCTATCCACAAGTCATCCCCAGCCTTTTCAACGGATGTGGGTTCGGTCCTCCAGTTGATGTTACTCAACCTTCAACCTGCTCATGGATAGATCGCCCGGTTTCGGGTCTATTCCCAGCAACTAAACGCCCTATTAAGACTCGGTTTCCCTACGGCTCCACTATGTGCTTAACCTTGCTACTGAAAATAAGTCGTTGACCCATTATACAAAAGGTACGCAGTCACGGAACAAGTCCGCTCCCACTGCTTGTACGTACACGGTTTCAGGATCTATTTCACTCCCCTCACAGGGGTTCTTTTCGCCTTTCCCTCACGGTACTGGTTCACTATCGGTCAGTCAGGAGTATTTAGCCTTGGAGGATGGTCCCCCCATATTCAGACAGGATAACACGTGTCCCGTCCTACTCGTTTTCATGATTAAGGTGTTTTCGTATACGGGGCTATCACCCTCTACGGCGGCCCTTTCCAGAGCCTTCTACTAACACCAAAACCACTTAAGGGCTAATCCCCTTTCGCTCGCCGCTACTTAGGGAATCTCGGTTGATTTCTTTTCCTCCGGGTACTTAGATGTTTCAGTTCCCCGGGTTCGCCTCGTATAGCTATGTATTCACCATACGATACCCGCAAGCGGGTGGGTTTCCCCATTCGGACATGTTCGGATCAAAGCTTGTTTATCAACTCCCCGAACCTTTTCGCAGATTACCACGTCCTTCATCGCCTCTGACTGCCAAGGCATCCACCGTGCACGCTTGGTCACTTGACCATATAACCCAAAATAGTTTCGGATCACATACCAAAGGGCTTTTGTACCCCTTTGGATTTACGATTTAGAAAGTCACCTAGGTTAAAGGTGCTTTCCACCGGTTTGACGCTTGATTATCGTCTATTTCAAATTTTGAATTGTTAAAGAGCAAGTTTAAACTTTACGTTTAAAACTAAAGAAAAACCTATTTAACTAGGCTTCCCTCAAATCGTGGAGGCGTATTATAGAGATAAGTATAATAAGGTCAACACAATTATTTCATTTATTTAAAACTTTTTTATCGCTAGCCATAAGACCAAAAACGCAAAGTTAAAAACAAAAAAAACCGCTAAGAAGCGGCTTTTCAAGCTCTCTTTAATAAGAGATACATCAGATAATTTGTGTGAACGCTCACCAGAGGTTTCTATCGTTTAAGGAGGTGATCCAGCCCCAGGTTCCCCTAGGGCTACCTTGTTACGACTTCACCCCAGTCATTGACCACTCCGTGGTAACCGCCATCCCGAAGGTTAAGCTAGCTACTTCTGGAGCAATCAACTCCCATGGTGTGACGGGCGGTGTGTACAAGGCCCGGGAACGTATTCACCGTGACATTCTGATTCACGATTACTAGCGATTCCGACTTCATGGAGTCGAGTTGCAGACTCCAATCCGGACTACGACGTACTTTCTGGGATTCGCTTACTCTCGCAAGTTCGCAGCCCTCTGTATACGCCATTGTAGCACGTGTGTAGCCCTACTCGTAAGGGCCATGATGACTTGACGTCGTCCCCACCTTCCTCCGGTTTGTCACCGGCAGTCTCCTTAAAGTTCCCACCCGAAGTGCTGGCAAATAAGGATAAGGGTTGCGCTCGTTACGGGACTTAACCCAACATTTCACAACACGAGCTGACGACAGCCATGCAGCACCTGTCTCAGTGTTCCCGAAGGCACCAAAGCATCTCTGCTAAGTTCACTGGATGTCAAGAGTAGGTAAGGTTCTTCGCGTTGCTTCGAATTAAACCACATGCTCCACCGCTTGTGCGGGCCCCCGTCAATTCATTTGAGTTTTAACCTTGCGGCCGTACTCCCCAGGCGGTCTACTTATTGCGTTAGCTGCGCCACTAAGTCATTACAACCCAACGGCTAGTAGACATCGTTTACGGCGTGGACTACCAGGGTATCTAATCCTGTTTGCTCCCCACGCTTTCGCACCTCAGTGTCAGTATCAGTCCAGGGTGTCGCCTTCGCCACTGATGTTCCTTCCTATATCTACGCATTTCACCGCTACACAGGAAATTCCACACCCCTCTACCGTACTCTAGCCTGCCAGTATCGGGTGCCATTCCAAGGTTGAGCCCTGGGATTTCACATCCGACTTAACAAACCACCTACGCGCGCTTTACGCCCAGTAATTCCGATTAACGCTTGCACCCTCTGTATTACCGCGGCTGCTGGCACAGAGTTAGCCGGTGCTTCTTCTGGAGCTAACGTCAAAACGCTTGGGTATTAACCAAACGCCCTTCCTCACTCCTGAAAGTGCTTTACAACCCTAAGGCCTTCTTCACACACGCGGCATGGCTGGATCAGGCTTCCGCCCATTGTCCAATATTCCCCACTGCTGCCTCCCGTAGGAGTCTGGGCCGTGTCTCAGTCCCAGTGTGACTGGTCATCCTCTCAGACCAGTTAGAGATCGTCGCCTTGGTAGGCCTTTACCCTACCAACTAGCTAATCTCACGCAGGCTCATCTAATAGCGGAAGGCTCCGAAAAGTCCCCTCCTTTCCCCCTCAGGGCGTATGCGGTATTAGCATGCGTTTCCACATGTTGTCCCCCTCTACTAGGCAGATTCCTACGCGTTACTCACCCGTCCGCCGCTCGTCAGCAGGAGCAAGCTCCCCTGTTACCGCTCGACTTGCATGTGTTAAGCCTGCCGCCAGCGTTCAATCTGAGCCATGATCAAACTCTTCAGTTAAAAAGTTTGCTTACTCAAAATCTATTACACTAACAATAACTTAATCGACTCACCGTTCCTAAAAACAATAAGCCAACATAAAGCGAATTGACGTGTTAGACGTTTCGCAAGACTTCAATTTTTTTGATCCTAAAAGGATCTTCTGAAGCCTCCAGCGAGCGCCCACACAAATTATCTGATTATCTATTTTAAAGAGCGTAGCCACACTCTCTGTGGCTGAGGACGTGTATAATACAGATAATTCTAACCTATGCAACCACTTTTAAATAAAAAAGCCACTACATGATAAATGTAGTGGCTTATAAACTTAGTGAGAAGAACTACTCAAGTACTATTTTATTTCAAGAGCCTGAGCTTCTATTCTCGCTTTCCATTCAGCCGGCCCTGTAATATGGACAGACGTGCCTGATGAATCGACAGCAACAGTTACCGGCATATCGACAACATCAAATTCATAGATAGCTTCCATACCTAACTCAGGAAAGGCAATAACCTCAGCCTTCTTGATTGCTTTCGATACAAGGTATGCAGCACCGCCTACCGCCATTAGATACACAGCGCCAAACTCTTTAATAGCATCAATCGCAACTGGGCCACGCTCAGACTTACCAATCATGCCAAGCAAACCGGTTTTATCAAGAATAGTACGAGTAAACTTATCCATTCTTGTTGCCGTTGTTGGACCAGCAGGACCAACTGCTTCATCCCTTACTGGATCCACAGGCCCTACGTAATAGATAAAGCGCCCCTTAAGATCCACAGGTAGCTCTTCGCCATTGGCCATCATTTCGACCATTTTCTTGTGAGCAGCATCACGACCGGTTAGCATTTTCCCGTTCAACAGGATTGTCTCGCCAGGCTTCCAGTCTTTTACTTGCTCAGGAGTAATAGTATTCAAGTCAACCCGACGGACACTTTCACCTACTTCCCAAGTAATTTCTGGCCAATCATCTAAAGATGGTGGGACCAAATCCGCTGGACCTGAACCATCAAGCACAAAATGTGCGTGACGCGTAGCGGCACAATTTGGAATCATAGCAACTGGCAACGATGCGGCATGTGTTGGGTAATCCATGATTTTGACATCAAGAACCGTTGTCAAGCCACCAAGCCCCTGAGCACCAATACCGAGATTATTTACTTCTTCAAAGATTGCAAGGCGAAGCTCTTCAATGCGGTTTTGAGGGCCGCGAGCTTTCAACTCGTGAATATCGATTGGCTCCATCAAGGATTCTTTAGCCATAACCATGGCTTTTTCTGCAGTACCACCGATACCTATGCCCAACATACCAGGTGGACACCAGCCAGCTCCCATGGTTGGAACCGTTTTCTTAACCCACTCAACAATATCATCAGAAGGATTAAGCATGGCTAACTTTGACTTATTCTCAGAGCCGCCGCCTTTGGCAGCAACATGCACCTCAACCGTATCCCCAGGAACAACTTCCATGTGAATTACTGCAGGCGTATTGTCTTTAGTATTTTTACGTGTACCAGCAGGGTCAGCAAGAATAGAGGCGCGCAATACATTGTCTGGATGAAGATAAGCACGGCGCACGCCTTCGTTTATCATATCCGTAACGCTTTTCGTGCCTTCCCACTGAACATTCATGCCAATTTTCACAAACACAGTAACAATACCTGTATCTTGACAAATCGGGCGTTTACCTTCAGCACACATACGAGAGTTAATAAGAATCTGCGCCATGGAATCTTTTGCAGCTTTACTCTCTTCTCGCTCGTACGCTTCATGTACCGCTTTTACGAAATCCAAAGGGTGATAATAAGAGATAAACTGCAGCGCATCAGCAACGCTATCAATCAGATCATCTTCTTTAATAATACTCATGCTTCTCTCCTGCTGAGAATTACGATTCAATTAAAGATGAAATGGTAAAAGATGCGGACCCGCAAAGAAAGCGTTAAGGTGGATTTAAAGCGAATATAACCTCCATCAATCAAATGAATGAAGGCTATTTGTTTGAAAAACAACAAACTGATTAACGATTAGCCTTCTGCCCTCTATCCGTATTTGGCTTCTGTACAGAATGCTGAATATACTCTTCGAGTATTTGAGCAGTGAACTTCTCGCGCTCAGGCAAGGATGTAATTCGCTCAGCCTCCCAGTTAATTAGACGAATAAAAACCGAATACTTTTTGATAAAGCCATAGCCAATATCCCTAACCCCAACATCGTTGGCATCCATCAAATAAATCACCTGTTCAAGATTTTTTTGCGTCTCAAATTGCCCACCCTCATTTGCAGCCACCAGCAAACGCTGAATATGCTGAATCGGGTTTTCCGATGAGCGAGATTCTTTTTTAGTCGAACTGGACGTTAAAAATTTATCTAACATTTCTTCCGTGTGAGCCTCTCTTTCATGCACATCAGAAATCAGTGCAGACTCACGTTCTAACAGACGAATAAACAAGCTCTTATTCTTAATATCTGAGAATTCTAAATCTTTAAGGGAAAGACCGTTACTGGCCATAATTTCAATGACTTTTTCATAAGAAGCCGTTGCATCTTCACCAACGGAAACAGCCAATGCAAGATGAGTGCGTAACTCGTGCATAATTTTAGCCGCTCTATAATCTTCCTTACGCTGCAAATGCTGCTTAAAAGATTCTTTGTGCTTAACTAATGTATCACTAATCGCATCGTAACCCTGAACAGCCTCTTGCTCATCCCTTAATCGAGCCATTCTAATTTTAGTGCAACGCTCCTCCCAAGCTTCATAAGACTTAGCTCTAGCCTGAAAAGCACGCTCAATAGCTTCCTCAAAACTTTGCTCTATACGAGCTCGCTCAGCACGTTCTTGAACTTCACGCTGCTCTTGCTCATATCTTTCTTTCTTTTTGGCTTGCAAACTTTCTTCTGCTAAAGAAAGCTGTTTATCCAACATTTCAATCTGCGCTTGAACCTGGGCTTCATCAAAATCCGCCAACTTCTCGTACACTTTTGACCAATAAGCGTCCTCATCAAATGGCACAGCTGGATCGCTTGTTGCGTACTGATTTTTTAGAGTTTCGGTGAATTCATTACCACTTGGCCGAAAAGCGTTAGTGGCATTGATCACATTATCTGTTGATGTATAGGAAAACGGCTCTTCGCTATGAACTACTTCAGCATCCTCTGCCGCTTCAGCATCACTCAAAACTTCATCTACGACCATATCGCTCTCATCCACAAAATCACAATCCAACTCGTCATCATTCTCAGCAACACAATCTTCAAAGCCTGACTCAGCAGCTGATGTGTTCTGGCTACTAAAAGAACCACTTTCAGCACCTTGAAAAGCAGTAAATTCAAGGTCATCAAGAATCGTTCTAGCTGATTCATAAGCCCTACTTGGGTCATTGGCTTTTTCGCTAAATCGACGCTGATAAACCGAACTTTCAGGCGGCGCTTTTGCAACAGGCTCTTTAACATACCTTGGTGCTGCACCACCCCAACTGACGCGATAAAGCATAGAACGGTCACACAGCTGCAAAATAGGTAGCTCTCGTTGAGCAATCTCGTATTGCCTAATTAACGATTCTGCATGACGTAAAGCCACTGTCGATTCGCTTGAATTAGTAGACGTCGCTAAATTAAGTAACTTAACAACCTTCTGTATGACCTTCTTCCTTTTTCGTATGCTCATAAAACACGCTTTCCAAAGTTGGCTTATCACTCAATTATTATGAATTTTGGACTCGTTCAATAGTAAAGCTCAGCTCCATCGCTCGGTAACGTTAATTCATCACTCAATAATGACCGTACTTTCTGCAAGATTTCAGCCAACTTTTCTTCAGTATATGGTACAGCCTTGAATTTCCCCCAAATTGGGTCTGGCCAGCAAGGATCTGTTTTATAACGAACAATGTGATGGACGTGTAATTGCGGCACTTGATTGCCAAGCGCGGCAATGTTTAGCTTGGTTGCAGAAAAAGCATCATGCAAAACCTCAGCTAATACGCAACTTTCCAAAAGTAATTGCTGTCGATCCTCCTCAACCAATTGATAGATTTCGCCAATATCATTTCGTTGAGGTACAAGAATAAACCAAGGGAATTGAGCGTCATTGATAATACGAAGCTGACATAAGGAAAAATGCCCTACCAGAATAGAGTCACGACCTAACACCGGATTTAACTCAAACATCTTTACCTCTCCCTATTTACAAAAATGGCTTTAATAAGCACTATAGCACCCTATTTTTAAAAAACCCTCAAAGACTTGGAGCCCGCATGACTGATATGCAATGTGCCGTGGATGCACAAGCAAAATTAGCCGAATGTCCTCGTTGGGACGAACGCACTCAAACGCTCTATTTTGTCGATATAGATTCCTTCATACTATACGCTTATAGCACAGAATCAAAGAGCCTTACACACCGTAAGTTTAACGAAGAGATTGGCTGTTTTTCGCTAGCCGAAAACGGCGGCTTCATTGCTGCGTTCCGTTCTGGTGTATATACATTTGAAGATTTTAACGCGGACTTACAACCCTACTGGCTCGCTGACTACGATAAAGAAACAACACGATTTAATGATGGTCGCTGTGACGCCAAAGGCCGCTTCTTGGCTGGCACTATGTACTCTCCAAAAGATGCATTCAAAGGCGCACTGCACCAATTCAGCAAAGGTCAAGAAAAGCTTATCGATCAAGCCGCATGGACATCTAACGGCTTAGCTTTTTCCCCTGACAATACCATCATGTATTATTCTGATACTCCTAACCATGTGGTTTATCAGTTCGATTACGATATTGAAACAGGTACTGCGACAAACAAACGCGTGTTCATTGAGTTTCCTCATGGCAATGGCCGACCTGATGGTGCCGCGGTGGACAGTGAAGGCAATTACTGGTCCGCCCTTTATCAAGGACAACGCATCGTTAAGATTAGCCCTGCAGGTAAAATTCTAGAAGAGATTCCGGTTCCAGCAACCTACCCAACCATGGTGGCTTTTGGTGGACCCGAAATGAAAACGCTCTTTATCAGTACTTGTCGTGGTGCACAAACAGACGACGAACTTAAAGAATTTCCGCAAGCTGGCGGAATATTTTCAATTGAAACCAATGTAAAAGGCCAGACAGAACCAAGGTTCGCTGGCTAAAACTCTGTTTTATAATTTAACTTTAGTCATTCAACTTTAAAGTAACTATATTATTATGCGCGCAAGCAACTATTTATTTTCTACCCTACGCGACACACCAACAGACGCTGTCGTTACAAGCCATCAGCTAATGATTCGCGCTGGCATGATTCGCCAAATTTCAAAAGGACTATACACTTGGCTACCGACAGGCCTAAAAGTTTTTCGCAAAGTCGAAAATATAGTTCGCGATGAAATGGAAAAAGCAGGGTCTCTTGAGATCGTGATGCCAGGCGTTCAGCCAGCAGAATTATGGCAAGAAACAGGACGCTGGCAAAAATATGGGCCTGAACTTCTTCGCCTTCAGGATCGTCATGGCCGCGACTACTGCCTTGGCCCAACCCATGAAGAAGTTATCACAGACCTTGCGCGGAACGAACTAACCAGCTACAAGCAGCTGCCAATGAATTTCTTTCAGATTCAAACTAAATTCCGCGATGAAGTGCGCCCTCGCTTTGGTGTAATGCGCTCACGTGAATTTTGCATGAAAGACGCCTATTCATTCCACGTTGGTGCCGAGTCTCTGCAAGAAACATACGACATCATGCACAAAGCATACTGCAACGTATTTGACCGTATTGGTCTAGATTATCGTCCAGTGCGCGCTGATACAGGCAGTATTGGTGGCGCCTATTCACATGAATTTCACGTATTAGCAGATTCTGGTGAAGACGATATAGCCTTCAGCGATTCATCCGACTTTGCCGCGAACATCGAGCTTGCTGAAGCAGTATGCTTAAAAGAAAAAGCGGATGCACCAACTCAAGACATCGTCGAAGTGTTCACACCAGACTGCAAAACAATCGCCAAGGTAGCAGAGTTTTTGAAGCTAGATGTCACTAGCACAGTTAAAACCATGCTAATCAAAGCCGTTGATGAAAACGAACAACCAACAATCGTAGCGCTAGTGTTACGTGGTGATCACAACATCAACGAAATCAAAGTCGAAAAACTGTCTGGTGTAGTTACCCCATTTGAGTTTGCCGATGAAGCCGATATCGTGGCGAAAACTGGCTGTGCGCCTGGCTCTATCGGACCGAAAGGTCTAGCGGAAAAAGGGATACGCGTAATCGTTGACCGTTCAGCAGCCGTCATGTCTGACTTCTGCGCGGGTGCAAATAAAGACGACTACCACTTTACAGGCTTAAACTGGGAGCGTGACTGCCCTGAATTTGAAGTCGCCGATATTCGTAATGTTGTTGAAGGCGACCCATCTCCAGATGGACAGGGCACCATCATCATTAAACGCGGCATCGAAGTGGGTCATATTTTCCAACTTGGCCAACAATATGCTGAAGCACTAAAAGCCACAGTTTTAGATGAGAACGGTAAAGCTCAGGTCATGCACATGGGCTGTTACGGCATTGGTGTTTCTCGTATTGTTGCTGCTGCGATTGAGCAAAACTTCGACGACAAAGGCATCTTATGGCCGGAAAGCATTGCGCCTTTCGACGTCGCTATCGTTGCAATGAACTACGACAAATCAGAAGCGGTAAGAACCGAGTGTGATCGACTATACATCGAACTTAAAGCAAAAGGCTTAGACGTATTACTAGATGACCGCAAAGAACGCCCAGGCGTTAAATTTGCCGATTGTGAATTACTAGGCATTCCTCACCGCTTAGTTGTTGGCGATAAAGGGCTCGAAAAAGGCACGCTGGAATACAAATACCGCAAAGCAGGCGAAAACGAAGACATCGCCATTGCTGATGCTGTCGATTTCATCTTAAGCAAGAAATAATCCCACCAAACCTAACGGAAGCCCTCACTTCCGTTAGGTTTTTTTATGCAAATCGTAAACAGGAGTGCGTACATGACCACCATCTACCACAACCCTCGCTGCTCAAAATCACGACAGACTCTACAACTTCTAGAAGAAAACAACATTCATCCTGAGATCCGCTTATATTTACAAGATGCACCTAGCATTGAAGAAATTAAAACACTGCTTAGCCAACTCTCTATTACACCACTTGCGCTTATGCGCACCAAAGAAGCCATTTATAAAGAGCTTGGCTTGAACAAAGACTCAACAGATGAAGAACGCCTGCAAGCAATGCATGCAAATCCAAGCTTAATTGAGCGCCCTATTGTCATTCATAATGACAAGGCAAAAATTGGTCGCCCTCCAGAAGATGTCTTGGCCTTATTTGAATAAATAAGTCCAACTGTATAGGAATACCCCAATGCCCCAAACACCTTACGTACTTGTTTTATTCTACAGCCGACACGGCTCCGTTTCTGAAATGGCAAAGCACATTGCGCGGGGCATCAATAAAATAGGAAACGTGGAAGCTAAGATACGTCAAGTACCTGATGTATCAGATACAACCAAGGTCGCTTCTCCAGCTCTGCCTGAAGATGGCGCACCATACTGCACATTAGAAGAACTGGCTGATTGCTCTGGACTTGCCATTGGCTCACCCTCTTATTTTGGCAGTATGGCAGCACCACTCAAACACTTTATTGACCAAACTTCGACACTTTGGCTAACAGGTCAGTTGATTGACAAGCCTGCATGTGGTTTTACCAGTGCAAGCACTATGCACGGCGGTCAAGAGCAATGCCTTCATAGCATGATGACACCATTACTGCATCACGGAATGATTTGGCTTGGCTTACCATACAAGAATAAAGAGCTTATTAGCACCACAGCAGGCGGAACACCTTACGGCGCAAGCCACCTCGCAAACAGCACAAGCGAATCATCACTTACTGAAGATGAAAAGGCACTTTGTGAAGCACAAGGAAAACGCATTGCTGAAATGGTCGTGAAACTGAAAAAATAACCAAAAAGAACAGTCAAAAAAAAAGCCGTAACATAATGAGCTAGCCTCACATGCTGCGGCTTTTTAATTGATCTCGAAAAGATTAATGCCTAGGTAGCTCAATATCCTTAAACAATAGCTCAACATCCTGTCGATTTCCGGCTTCCATTGCAGCCATTACTACATCTTTTGTTAGATGTGGCGCAAAAGACTCTATAAATTTGTACATATAACCACGGATAAATGTATTACTGCGGATGCCGATTTTCGTACAGCTATCCTCAAATAAGTGCGATGCATCCAACGCAACCAAATCCATGTCTTGCAATTCATCATAAGCCATTGAAGCCACAATTCCTACCCCCAAACCTAAACGAACATAGGTTTTAATGACATCAGAATCTGCCGCTGTAAACACCACGTTAGGCTCTAACTCAGCGTCCTGAAACGCTTGATCCAATTGTGACCGCCCAGTAAAGCCAAACACATAGGTAACAATAGGATAGTCCGCCAATGCCTGCAGAGTAAGTTTATCTACCTTAGCCAATGGGTGGTCTTTAGGCACAACGACCGACCGGTTCCAAGTGTAACAAGGCAACATCACCAAATTACCAAACAACTCCAATGCCTCTGTAGCAATGGCAAAATCCACAACACCGTCATTCGCCATTTCAGCAATTTGCATTGGCGTCCCTTGATGCATATGCAGAGTCACGTCGGGATAACCATCAATAAATTGGTTAATTACTTTAGGCAAAGCATATCGGGCCTGCGTATGCGTAGTAGCAATATCAAGAGACCCTTTTCGCTCATCACTGAACTCTTTCGCAACACGCTTAATATTTAAAGTCTGATTGAGCACTTCCCCTGCCAAGGCAATAATTTTCTCGCCAGCAGGCGTCACGTGCGTTAGATGCTTGCCGCTGCGCGCAAACACCTCTACGCCTAACTCATCTTCTAAGAGACGAATCTGCTTACTGACGCCTGGCTGTGACGTATACAAACTTTGTGCGGTCGCAGAAACATTTAAGTCGTGACGCGCCACTTCCCATATATACCTAAGCTGCTGTAACTTCATCGTCGCCCTTATTCGAAAAAGAGTTAAAAACATAATAAAATATTACTTTATAGAATAGTAAAAAAGCTCTAGTGTTGCCAGCTTAAATCAACTTAATATGGCTTTCTAATGGATTTTATTTGGTACATTTGTGCTGGCGCAGCAGTTGGCTTAGCTGTAGGAATAACCGGCGTCGGTGGCGGATCTCTTATGACGCCTCTTTTATTAATGTTTGGTTTCCCGCCTCACATAGCCATTGGCACAGACTTAATGTACGCAGGTATTGCCAAAAGTACTGGCGTAGTAATGCACGCTAAAAGAGGCCATGTAAATTGGAAGATCGTTTTTGCGATGGCTGCAGGCAGCATTCCCGCCTCATTTATCACGGTATGGGCATTATCACGTTTTGACAAACCTGACCATTACCAAGAAATCCTTACTAGCACACTGGGGATCATGCTAGTCCTCACAGCGGCTGTGATTGTGTTCCGAGCCAAACTAACCAATAAGTTGAATTTCAATTTATCCGAACAGCAAAGCACAAAAATTGTGTTTTTATGCGGTTTTGCTCTTGGTGTCCTTGTTACCCTTACTTCTGTAGGCGCTGGCGCTCTAGGCACGGCCATCATGATGATTTTATTTCCTGCAATGAGAGCGAAAAACATAGTAGGAACAGACCTAGCGCACGCAGTTCCCCTTACTCTTGTTGCCGGCACGGGACACATTTTTTTGGGGAATGTTGACTACACACTCCTCGCAGCGCTTTTGATCGGCTCCATCCCAACAATATATCTTGGAACACGCATCGCGAGCCATGTACCCAACCATATATTACAGCCCGTTTTAGCTACCGCCTTGCTGTCATTTGGCGTGAAGTATCTTTTCTTTTAAAAAGCCAAAAAATGATGGCGCAGCGGTTCATTCACAACGAAAAACACGATATTGTAAGCAGCTATAACCAAAAGCAAAAAAAGCAGGAAACCCCGCAATGAGTAACAAGCGTCTTGAAGACTTAAATATTGCCTCTTTTACCTCTCTGGTAACACCGAGCCAATTGAAAAAAGAGCTGCCAGTAAGCGAAAGCATTAGCAGCCATGTAGCGGAATCCCGCGACACCATTAAAAACATCATGGATGGCAAAGACCATCGTCTTGCGATCGTAATCGGCCCTTGCTCCATTCACGATCCACAAGCCGCACTAGATTATGCCGCTCGATTAAAAGCACTGGCTGAAAAACTAGACGACACTCTGTATATCATTATGCGCGCCTATTTTGAAAAGCCACGCACAACTGTAGGCTGGAAAGGACTAATTAACGACCCGAATCTAGACGGTACCTTCGACATCAATAAAGGTCTACGTATTGGTCGAAAATTACTAATTGACCTTGCAGAACTTGGCTTACCACTTGCCACTGAAGCACTGGATCCTATTTCACCACAATATATTCAAGATCTTATTAGCTGGTCGGCCATTGGGGCGCGCACAACAGAGTCACAAACTCACCGTGAAATGGCATCAGGCCTATCCGGCCCAGTTGGTTTCAAAAACGGTACAGATGGCGGCTTAACAGTCGCTGTCAATGCCATGCAATCTGTGTCTCACCCACACTCTTTCTTGGGCATCAACGAAGAAGGCCAAGTGACTGTGGTAAACACCAAAGGTAACGATTACGGTCACGTAGTTCTCCGTGGCGGCGGCGGCAAACCAAACTATGAAGCAGAATTTGTCACAGAAGCCGAGCAAGAACTCACTAAAGCCAAGCTTAAATTGAACATTATGATCGACACATCTCACGAAAACTCAAGTAAAAAGCCTGAGCGACAAGTGACTGTAGCTGAAAGCGCGACTCAGCAAATTCTAGATGGCAATCAATCTATCATGGGCCTAATGATCGAAAGTAACATTGGCTGGGGCAATCAAAAAGTACCAACCGATATTAGTGAATTAGAATACGGTGTATCCATCACTGATGCCTGCATTGATTGGGAAACAACAGAAAAAGCACTAACAGAAATGGCGGACGCATTGCGCGATGCACTACCAAAGCGTCAACGCGGTTAAGCAACGCTGATTGTAGTGCCAAAAAAAGGGAGTCGCTATTTAGCGACTCCCTTTTTTATTCAGATGGTTGTAAGACCAGATTACATGAAAGCGTTATCTGTCACACTATGGTCAGTTGAATCTCTGACTGCCGTTAATGTAGGCACTTTCTCTATCAAGGTTTTTTCAACACCTTCTTTTAGTGTTAAGTCGACAGCACTGCATCCTTGGCAACCACCACCAAATTTCAACACTGCAATCGTTCCATCAATAACCTCAAGCAAGCTTACTTCACCACCATGGGCGGCTAGACCTGGATTGATATCCGAATAAAGCACGTAGTTAATTTGATCTTCGATAGGACTGTCTGCCGTTACTTTAGGCATTTTAGCGTTCGGCGCTTTAATTGTTAACTGGCCACCCATTTTTTCAGTAGCGTAATCAACAAAAGCCTCATCCAAAAAGTTTACCGAATTCTTTTCGATATACACTTTTAGTTTAGGTAGATTTAAAATTTCGTCGGTCTCATTTACTTCGTCTGGACGACAGTAAGCGAGACAAGTCTCAGCATAAGGCGTACCTGGTTGCTGGATAAAAATTCGCACAGCAATACCTTCAACCCCTTGTTTTTCAAGCAAAGAAGCAAGATATTCTTGGGCACCATCCGTAATTGTAATATTCATAAAAACCCTTTCTAAATCTATACAACGATCAATACTCGCCATATTACAGCAGATAACGCCCAAAGCCAAAGACCAAGTAAAAAAGTAGGGTATTTTTCCTTTATATTCTACAGAATTTTAAAGAGC
Source organism: Marinomonas sp. FW-1 (assembly GCF_005222245.1). Taxonomy (NCBI): domain Bacteria; kingdom Pseudomonadati; phylum Pseudomonadota; class Gammaproteobacteria; order Oceanospirillales; family Oceanospirillaceae; genus Marinomonas; species Marinomonas sp. FW-1. The sequence goes on from NZ_CP025987.1 coordinate 2,151,259, forward strand.
CTCTTGCCTCAACGAATTCTAATAAGCCTTATTAGCAAAACCGCTAAAGATATAGATAAATATTCATTTTTAGAATAAAGGATCTTTGCTAACATGATCCAAACTAAAACTTATTAACCATGGTTCACTTCACTATGTATCAATACGACGCCATTGACCAACAGCTTGTTGAAGAACGCGTAGCACAATTTCGCGACCAAACACGCCGCTATTTAAATAAAGAGCTAAGCGAACAAGAATTCCTACCTTTACGCTTACAAAACGGCCTTTATGTTCAGCGCTATGCGCCTATGCTACGCATCGCAATTCCATACGGAATGCTTTCTAGTACTCAATTACGTAAATTAGCTGATATTAGTTGCCGTTATGACAGATCATATGGGCACTTCAGTACTCGCCAGAACCTACAATTGAACTGGCCAAAAATTGAAGATGTGCCAGATATTTTGGCTGAGCTAGCAGAAGTTCAAATGCACGCTGTGCAAACCAGTGGTAATTGCATTCGCAACACGACAACCGACCAATATGCTGGTGTGATTTCTGACGAGATAGTCGATCCACGCCCGTACTGTGAATTAATTCGCCAATGGTCGACCTTCCACCCTGAATTTGCCTTCTTGCCTCGCAAATTCAAAATTGCCGTAAACGCCACCGAGTCTGCTGATCGTGCAGCAACACAAGTTCACGATATCGGTTTGCATATTAAAAAGAACGAAGCAGGCGAAATTGGTTTCAAAGTCATCGTTGGTGGCGGCCTAGGTCGAACGCCAATGGTTGGCGTGACTATTAGTGAATTTATTCCACGTGCGGACCTATTGACCTACTTAGATGCCATTATCCGCGTCTATAACCAACAAGGCCGTCGCGACAATAAATACAAAGCTCGAATCAAGATACTGGTTAAAGCATTGGGTATCGAAGAGTTTCGCAAGCGTGTTGATAACGAATGGGGTCATTTGAAAGGCAAAGAAAGTACCGTTCCAATGAGCGAATTTGATCGCCTTGCTGGTTTCTTTTCTGCCCCTGCATACGATGACTTGACCGACCAACCAGAAGTACTAACTAGCAAACTCGCAAGCAGTGCAGGATTTGCTCGCTGGTTCGAACGCAATACATTCGAACACAAAATACCAGGTTACCGCATCGTTACCCTAACGTTGAAAAAAGCAGGACAAGCTCCTGGAGACGCAACAGCAGAGCAAATGCAAAAAGCGGCCGATCTAGCTGATCAATTCAGCTTCGGAGAATTACGCGTAAGTCATGAACAAAACTTAGTACTTGCTGATGTTCGCCAAGAGCAATTAGTTGACCTTTGGGAAGCAGCAAAAGAAGCAGGCTTCGCTACACCAACACTCGGCCTATTAACCGATATGATATGCTGCCCAGGCGGTGATTTTTGTGCCTTAGCTAACGCTAAATCCATCCCAATTGCAGCACAAATCCAAGAGACATTTAACGATCTAGACTACCTATATGACCTTGGCAATATTGACTTAAATATATCGGGTTGTATGAATGCCTGCGGACACCACCATGTCGGTAACATCGGCATTCTGGGCGTAGATAAAAAAGGCGAAGAGTTCTACCAGATCTCAATTGGCGGTGCTTCCGGCCACGATGCGAGCATTGGTAAAATTCTTGGCCCTTCATTCGCTCAAGAAGAAATCAGTGGTGTTATACAAAAATTAATGACTGTCTACGTCGAAAACCGTTCTGAAGAAGAACGCTTTATTGATACTTATCGCCGCGTTGGCATCACACCATTCAAAGAGGCCGCTTATGCCAAAGCTAATTAAAAACGGCGAAATCGTCGAAAATATCTACCACTGGCAACAAGATACAGAGGAAGCAGCGACAACAAATAGCATTATTCCTGCGCAAAAATGGCTTACTGAAAAAGAATCCATTGGCAGCGTTGCTGGTATCTGGCTTGAGGCTGGTGATGGTGTTGAATTTCTGCAAAATGTTGATTTAAACCAATTCCAAGTAATTGGTATCAACTTCCCAGCATTTACTGACGGAAGAGGCTTTAGTTACGCACGCCTATTGAAAGAAAGACTGAATTACCAAGGAGAAATTAGAGCCCTTGGCAACTTCATTCCAGATCAACTTGGCTACCTTCTTAGAGTGGGTTTTAATAGTTTCCAGTTCAATGAAGAGGTTGATCTTGAGAAAGCATTAAAACTGCATAAACCTTTCAGTATTGCCTATCAGGGCGATGTTTCAGACCCTAGACCTCTGTTCATGCGTCGCTAAACAAAACATTTTCAATAAAATCACGATAAAAGGCCATTACGATGGCCTTTTCTATTGCGCAATCCTCAACTCATCATTATCGTATAAACAAGATAAAGTAATTGATTGTTAAAGGAACTTAACGTGTCTAAGAAACGCATCATGAGCCTAATTGTTGGTTCACTACTCTCTGCCACTGTGCACTCTGCCACGGTATACATTTCTGACATTCAATTTGTCGCTATCCGAGAAGGGTTAGATAACAGCACAAGAGCGGTTGAAAGAGGGCTAAAAAGCGGTACACCACTAGAAGTTCTTGAACAAAACGATGGCTATACAAAGGTTCGCACACCATCTGGCAATGAAGGCTGGGTTGCCGATTACTTTCTAAGTGAAGATATGGTAAGCCGGGATCAACTCGACAACCTGCAGTCACGACTTGATAGAAGCATTGAAACCCGAACAGAATTAGCAAATGCTTTAAAAGCCAACCAACAAAAGACTCAAAGCCTCATTAACGCCAATTCCGCATTAAAAAATGAAAACCAAGAATTAAAACAACAACTCGAAGACACAGAGGCCTTGTCTGAGAAAGCTCAATCTATCGTTGCTCAAAATGAAGATGTCACTTATCAGATCGAAAGTCTGAAACAACAAACCAACATTGCCGTTGCAAAAGCCGAAGCACTGCAAGACACCACCGAACAAAAGTGGTTCATGATTGGCGGAGCAACATTATTTGGCGGCTTATTACTTGGTATTCTAGCTCCTATGCTAAGACGCAAAAAAACCGGCACAGGTTCTTGGTAAGAACGGAGCCATACATATGGAATCATCGATAGTACACTCCTTCTTTTTAATATTTGCTGGAGCCGCTGTCGTTGCTTCCATTGCCTTGTACACAAGGCAGCCAATGATCATTGCCTACATTGCATTGGGGGTCTTACTAGGCCCTTCTGCACTTTCCCTCATCAATGAACCTAAGTTGATGGATGAGATGAGTCACATTGGCATCATCTTCTTGCTTTTCTTACTTGGCCTCGACATGCAGCCAAGCCACTTGATCAATATGCTAAAAAAAGCATCATGGATTGCCCTACTTAGCTCAGTCGCCTTTGCCCTACTAGGGTTTGGTGTTTCCATTCTCTACGGTTATAGCCAAATTGAAAGCATTATTATCGGCATCGCCATGATGTTTTCGAGCACCATTGTGTGTATAAAACTGCTTCCTACAACAGCCCTACACCATAAGCATACAGGCGAACTCGTAGTCGGTTTATTACTATTACAGGATATGATTGCCATCGCGGTTTTACTCGTGCTTTACAGCACTTCGAGCACAGAAGACAGCACAATCATGCAATACTTAAAGCCTTTAATCGCTCTACCTGTTCTGGTTACAGGTGCTTTCTTATTTGTTAAGTATATTTTATTAAAGCTGATAGCACGATTTGACCGCTTTCATGAATACATATTTTTAGTATCCATTGGCTGGTGTCTATCCATGGCTGTTCTTGCTGAAATAGCGGGTCTGTCTGCTGAAATGGGGGCTTTCATTGCTGGCGTCGCCTTAGCAACCAGTCCAATTTCACAATATATAGCCACCCACTTAAAGCCACTAAGGGATTTTTTCTTAATACTCTTCTTCTTTTCTATTGGTGCAAGCTTTAATCTCGACCTACTAGGTCTGGTTATCTTACCGGCGTTAATTCTCGCTGTTAGCTCAATGCTGATAAAACCTGTCGTCTTCCGCTACCTGTTAAAAGGGATAAAAGAAGACGCAAGCACCTCATGGGAGGTCGGCTTTCGACTTGGCCAAGTAAGTGAATTTTCTCTACTGATCGCTTATTTAGCCGCAAATATAGGTCTAATAGGGCAAGAGGCCTCGCACGTCATACAAGCCACCGCTATTTTAAGTTTCGCCATGTCAACGTATATAGTGATACTGAACTACCCTAGCCCAATCGCAATCTCAGATAAATTACGTCGAGATTAACCGTTAAAGCCCATTTTTATTCTCCTTAAGCGGGCTTTAGCCACATTTATAAAATGCTTTCCTATTGCCCCTTTCTTTAATCACATAAAATATAATAGAATAGCGCGAAATACTTGGCTATCAATGCAAAAAGTCTTGTATACTAACGCGCAAATTTCGTCCTCACTTATTTAGAGTAATGTAATGGCTGACTTATCAAAATACAGAAACATCGGTATTTTTGCTCACGTTGACGCGGGTAAAACTACTACTACAGAACGTATTCTTAAACTTACGGGTATGATCCACAAGCTTGGTGAAGTTCACGAAGGTGAATCTACAACAGACTTCATGGAACAAGAAGCTGAGCGCGGTATTACTATCCAGTCAGCGGCTGTAACTTGTTTCTGGAAAGATCACCGTTTTAACGTTATCGACACACCTGGACACGTTGACTTCACTGTAGAAGTATATCGTTCTCTTAAAGTTCTTGACGGTGGTATCGGTGTATTCTGTGGTTCTGGTGGTGTTGAACCACAATCAGAAACTAACTGGCGTTATGCTAACGAATCTGAAGTTGCACGTTTGATCTTCGTAAACAAGCTAGACCGTCTAGGTGCAAGCTTCTACCGTGTAACTGAACAAGTTAAAAAAGTACTAGGTGCAACACCACTAATCATGGTTCTACCTATCGGTACTGAAGATGAGTTCTCTGGTGTTGTTGATCTTCTTTCCCGTAAAGCGTACATCTGGGATGAATCTGGCCAACCAGAAAACTACAGCATTGAAGATGTTCCTGCTGACATGGTTGATCAAGTTGAAGAATACCGTGAAAAACTAATTGAAACAGCGGTTGAGCAAGACGACGACCTAATGATGGCGTACATGGACGGTGAAGAGCCATCTATCGAAGACATCAAGCGTTGTATCCGTACAGGTACTCGTGACCTTGCGTTCTTCCCAACTTACTGTGGTTCTGCTTTCAAAAACAAAGGCATGCAGCTTCTTCTTGATGCTGTTGTTGATTACCTACCAAGCCCAACTGACGTAATCCCTCAGGATCTTACTGATGAAGAAGGTAATCCAAATGGCGAAAAAGCAATCGTTGATGCTAAAGAGCCATTAAAAGCACTTGCATTCAAAATCATGGATGACCGTTTCGGTGCCCTTACTTTCGTACGTATCTACTCTGGCGTACTGAACAAAGGCGACACTATCCTTAACAGCTTCACGGGCAAAACTGAACGTGTAGGCCGCATGGTAGAAATGCAAGCAGATGACCGTAAAGAAATCAGCTCAGCTCAAGCTGGTGATATCTTAGCGATCGTTGGTATGAAGAACGTACAAACTGGTCACACTCTATGTGATCCTAAGCACCCTTGTACTCTTGAAGCAATGGTATTCCCTGAGCCAGTTATCTCTATCTCTGTTACTCCAAAAGATAAAGGTGGCAACGAGAAAATGGGTATCGCAATCGGTAAAATGGTTGCAGAAGATCCAACATTCCGCGTTGAAACTGACCAAGACTCTGGCGAAACCATCCTTAAAGGTATGGGTGAGCTTCACCTAGATATCAAAGTAGATATCTTGAAGCGTACTTACGGCGTTGATCTTATTGTTGGTCAACCACAGGTTGCTTACCGTGAAACAATCACTAAATCGGTTGAAGACACTTACACGCATAAGAAACAATCTGGTGGTTCTGGTCAGTTTGGTAAGATCGATTACCGCATCAAACCAGGTGAAGTAGGTTCTGGCTTCAAGTTCACTTCAACTGTTGTTGGTGGTAACGTACCAAAAGAATTCTTCCCAGCAGTAGAAAAAGGCTTCAAGTCTATGATGGAAGAAGGCGTTCTAGCTGGCTTCCCTGTACTAGACGTTGAGATTGAATTGTTCGACGGTGGTTTCCACGCAGTTGACTCCTCTGCAATTGCCTTCGAAATCGCTGCAAAAGGCGCTTTCCGTCAGTCAATTCCAAAAGCGGGTCCTCAATTGATCGAGCCTATCATGAAAGTTGACGTGTTCACTCCAGATGACCACGTTGGTGACGTTATCGGTGACTTGAACCGTCGTCGCGGCATGATCAAAGACCAAGAGAAAGGTTTGACTGGTGTTCGTATTAAGGCAGACGTACCTCTTTCTGAAATGTTCGGTTACATCAGCTCTCTACGTACAATGACATCTGGTCGTGGTCAGTTCTCTATGGAGTTCTCTCACTACCTACCATGTCCTTCTAACGTTGCTGAAACCGTAATCGCAGCAGTTAAAGAGAAGAAAGAAAAAGAAAAGAACTAATTACTAGTTTTTTCTAATCTCTGTAAAAACCCGATGTATCCTGTACATCGGGTTTTTTATTATCCAAACAAAAGCAGTATCTAGGCAAAAAAAAGCGCCCTGAAGGGCGCTTTTAAAAACACGAACCAATGATTAAAACGGCACTGGATACTCTTTATAAACAGCCATAATGTCTTTTAACACCTCCTCTGACAAAGTCATGTCAAAGGCAGCCATATCTTCCTTAAGCTGATCCATAGATGTCGCCCCAATAATTGTGGAGCTAACCCCATCCACTTGATTACACCAAGCCAAAGCAAGCTGCGCAGGAGTAAAACCATGTTTCTTAGCAACCTCCAAATAAGCAGAAACAGCCTTCTCCACCAAAGCGGTATCGCGGAAAATACCATTGCGTTGAGCATACGTCCAACGACTGCCTTCAGGACGGGCCCCACCAAGATACTTACCAGTCAAAGCACCTGCCGCCAAAGCTGACCAAGGTAAATACGCGACATCTTCATGCACACAATTTTCAATCAAGTAAGGCCAATCTTTTGTATGCAGTAGGCTAAATTCATTTTGGATAGATGCCACTCGAGGCAAGCCATGCTTATCACTTAGGCGAATAAATTCATTAATTCCCCAAGTCGTATCATCAGACAAGCCAAAATGACGAATTTTACCTGCCTTAATACAAGTCTCTAACCCTTGAAGAGTATCAAGCATTTGCGCAGACTGATCAGCACGATCAACATCTGTAAAACTAATTACGCCAGGGAAATGCTTCGCAAAATGAGGGGTTGTTCGGTTCGGCCAATGGAGCTGATAAAGGTCAATATAGTCTGTTTGCAAACGCTTAAGAGAAGCATCAACAGCCTCAATAACCGTTTTACCAGAAATATTGCTGCCATCACGAACATATTTAAGTCCAGGCCCAGCAATTTTGGTAGCAAGAATAAACTCTTTACGACGTTCAGGGTGACGAGACAGCCAATCACCAATAATCGTTTCTGTTTTACCGTAAGTCTCCGCTGACGGTGGAACGGAGTACATCTCTGCAGTATCAATAAAATTCACACCATTTGCTAATGCATATTCAATTTGTGCATCAGCATCGGCTTGATTATTTTGAGTCCCCCAAGTCATAGTACCCAAACATACACGTGAAACTTCTAAGCCAGTTCGGCCAAGTGGAACATACTTCATTAGATCTACCCTTAAAATTCAAACAACACATATTAAGTGCGAAAAAGTGACGAAACATTCAATGTAATAAAATTTTGACTTACAGGCCAGTTTTATCAAAGAAAACAATGAGGACTTAAAGCTTTAAACAAAAAAAGCGCCAAACAGGACACACATTAGTGATTTTGTTTGGCGCTTTATTTATAACGAAAAATAGCGACTACAATGCTTTACGCTAATTCTGTTCTGGCAAAGTGACATTTAACTCTAATACTGAACAGTCATCCGTATTATCCAGCTGAATCTGAACATCTTCGCTGCCAATGTTCACATACTTACGTATCACATCAATAATCTCTTGCTGCATCTGCGGCAAATAATCAGGTTGATGGCGCTTGCTTCGTTCATGCGCAACAATAATCTGCAAACGATCCTTTGCTACTGACGCCGAGCTAGGAGCACTTTTACTTTTAAAATAATCGAAAATTCCCACTCTAACCCCCTAACAAACGTTTGATGAAGCCTTTCTTCTGAATTTCTAGGAAGCGCAATGGACGCTCTTCACCCATCAAACGATCAACCGCATCCATATAAGCTAAACCAGCCTCAGATTCCGTATCCAAAATCACTGGTGTGCCTTGGTTAGACGCCTTCAATACAGCCTCTGATTCGGGAATGACACCTAATAGTGGAATTGCCAAGATATCTTCAACATCAGACACACTTAACATTTCACCCGATGCAACACGCCCAGGATGATAACGAGTTAAAAGAAGATGCTCCTCAATCGGCGCTTTACTCTCTTCCGCTCGTTTAGACTTACTTTGCAAAATCCCTAAGATACGATCTGAATCTCGTACAGAAGAGACTTCTGGGTTTGTCACCACAATGGCAGCGTCAGCAAAATACAGCGCCATTTGGGCACCCTTTTCAATGCCTGCTGGCGAATCACAAATAATGTACTCAAATTCTTTAGCAAGCTCTTCTAGGACTTCCTGCACACCTTCAATCGTCAGCGCATCTTTATCGCGAGTTTGCGAGGCCGGTAAAATAAACAAGTTCTTCGTACGCTTGTCTTTAATCAGCGCCTGAGATAAGGTCGCTTCTTTGTTGATCACATTCACAAAGTCATAAACGACGCGGCGCTCACAGCCCATAATCAAATCTAGGTTACGTAAACCTACATCAAAATCGATAATAACCGTTTTATGACCCTTTAACGCAATACCAGTCCCAATAGCAGCACTGGATGTTGTTTTACCAACACCACCCTTGCCTGAGGTGACTACTATGATTTTTGCCAATGCAATATCCCCCGATAAATTCGCCTGAATTTATCCAAATAATAAAATGAATAATAAACTTTAAAGCGGTACGATTTCTAAACTATCGTCAACTAATAACACTTGCGCGCTGTCTTTCCAAACGATATTTTGCAGCGCATCGCTCAACATAAAATTCCCAGCAATTGAAACCAGTTCGGCCTCCATACTTTTACAAAAAATTCGCGCCTCTACATCGCCTTTCACACCGGCTAATGCTCGACCTCTTAAGGCACCATAAACATGAATATTGCCGTCAGCCAGCACTTCAGCACCTGCACTGACTTGCGTTAACACAATCAGATCCCCTTCAGCGTATACCTGCTGACCAGAGCGAATAGGCTTAGTAATCACCTTGGTTGATTGAGGAACAAGACGCTCCTCCACAACGGTTTTCACCACCACATCAGGGCTTGATTCTTCTTTCACGGTCGGTGCAATATTAATTGGGCGCGCTTTGCTTGCTGGCAGCAATGGAATTGTTACAGACGCGCTCCAAACAGGTAAATTATCCGGATCACAACGCCAACCAATCACCCCAAGTCCCAGCGCACTCACAGACTGAATTAATGCCTCAAATTCATCCACAGTAATGCCCCGTTTCATTTTCGATATATCGATAATGATTGGTGCTTGATTAAAAAAATGCGGAACTTGATCAATCTTTTCCTTTAAATGGAAAACAATGCCATCTAATGAAAATGTCTGAATTTCCAGCAAAACCGTCGTAACGACACTTCCTTTGAGTCGGAAGCCTGAGTCTGTCATGCAAACTGTCCTTTTTTAATACCTTAAATGGCTATAAATACTTTCTAGCCGCACTGAAATTTAATCATCAGCTTGTATAGTTCATTCTATCAAGCTGAACAATTAAAGAAAGTCAGCACAACACTGTCTTTACATTAGGGAAAAACACCTAACTGCTCCCTTATAGTGCTAAGGATAACGCAAAATGAACAATAATGAACGTAAGATTAAGCATTTGATTTAATTAATATTTTACAACTTACTTACATACTTGTTCCCATAAAACTGGGGAAAACTTTTGCACCATGAAGGCTCAGCAAATAACCAGACACTTCACTCACTCGTCTATTGTATCAACTGCAAATTCAGCAGAAAGGCGGCTGACGCCCAAACCACTCTGCTTAGTGAGCTTAATTTGCACCGGGATACGCTCTTTCAACGCGCTAATATGACTAATGATTCCAATGGTTTTACCCGAAGAATGCAAGTTATCCAAAGCATCAAGGGCAGACTCCAGCGTCTCGCTGTCCAAAGTTCCAAAGCCTTCATCCAAAAACAATGAATCAATACTGGTTTTATGAGATACCAGATCAGACAATGCCAAAGCCAAAGCCAGACTCACCAAGAAAGATTCGCCACCCGACAGCGTTTTAGTGTCTCGTGAAGCGTTTGCTTGCCAAGTATCCACCACCAACAAAGATAAAGCGTCTTCATTGCGCACCAATTGATAACGACGATGCAAAATATCCAAATGCTGGTTGGCCAAATAGACCAAATGATCCAAGGTTAAGCTTTGTGCAAAGCGTCGGAACTTCGCACCGTCTGCTGAACCTATCAAATGATTCAAGCGCTCCAAATGTATGAAAGCATCTCGGCGATCTTGTAAGTCTTGTTTAGACTTCGCCACCTGCTCCCTACGAAGCTCTTCTTCTTTGACCTGCTGAGTTACCACACCCCATTGACGCTGTAAGGCTTGACGCTCTGCATCAAGCTGAGCGCATTGTTCTTCTAGAGCATCAAGAGACACAGTCTCAAATGTTTGTTCTCCAAACTCATTGTCTTCAAAAGCACCTAACTCGTCTTTTTTCTCAAGATGCTTAGCCAAAGATTCTTCCGATTGGTTAAGCAAAGTTTGCAGTTTAGCAACGGCTTCCTGAAGATGCTTAAATGTTGTTTGGCGCTGCGCTATTTCTTCCGAAGATAAACGTGCTTGCAACCAAGCAGATTCAGTTTCGAAGCCTTTTTCGACCAGTGATTTTTGCCACTTAGCAAACGCAGTCTCATATTCTTCTACTAACACTAGATACGTCTTATTAAGCGCTTCTAACGTTGCCTTGCTTGATGCCAAGGCTTGAGCTAGCTGCTGTCGCTCTGCTTCTACTTTTTCCAGCGCCTGTTGAGCCACTGCAACCTGCGCTTGAGTTTCTTGACGCAGTTCAACAATACTTTTATCACCTAACAACTCATGCAACTGCTTAGAAATATCGGCTAAATGAGCATCAAGCTCCGCGACTTTCTCTTTAGCCTCATCACGTACTTGCTGACTCTCTTTGAGTATATTTTCTACGCTTTTCGCTTCATAACCAAGCTGTTCACCTTGCTGCACCAAGGCATCATAATCAGTTTTGCTACCTCGCCATTGCTGCATTGCTTCTTGCAACTGGGATAAGGCTTCAGACAAAGACAATTCAAAGTAGCTTGCAGGTACACCCGCTTGCTGCATTTCACTGCGTAACTGCTCAATGCTGTGCTCTTGTTCTGCGTTTTTATTGACTAAATTCTGTTGATACGTTTCTAAGGTTTGCCATAACAACTGACATTGCGATTGCTCCTGAGAAACCTGCTGCTGAATAGACTGTTGCTGAACGGTTAAACTCTGCAACTCTGCCTCTAGCGCCAAACGAGACTGATGTAATTCCTCAAGTTGAGATGCTTTGCTTTGCTGAATTTGCCAATCCTGATCAACCATCTGAACAAATGTCGAAACAGAATCTTTATCAGACAAATTAACGTCAGCGAGTTGGGGATTTATATAATGACTTAACGAGGCCAACCATTCGTGCAGATCATTTTCTGTTGCCAGCAAACCGTCGACTAATTGCTGTCGCCGAGTTTGGCCAGAGGCTAATTCTCGCTGCATGGATTCTAAGTCAGCGGCTAGCTGCATACCTTGGCCTTTGAGACTGTCTAACTCTTTGCCCAAACGAATAAACTCTTCTTGGCTTCCAGAATCCGTCTGATACACAGCATTAGCAAGATTATGCTCTGTGGCACCACATAAAGGACAAGCATCATGTTCACCAAGCTCATTACGCAATTGGCTTAAAGCCAAAATATGGCGTTCCGCCTCAGCGAGTTTCTCGACCGACTTCTGATGACGAAGCTTGTCTTTATAAGCTTGCCTTTGTTGCTCTAACTGACTTTGCTGCTGCTGAATATTACCCGCCGTTGCATGCAAACTCTTATCCAGCTCTGCCAATAGCGATTGCTGATCTTGGTATTGATGAAACTGTTTCCACAGAGATTGCGCATTGTGCTGAGCACGTTCAACTTGGTGATAAACTTTCTGCCAATCGGCATACTCAACTTGCGACGATAGCTGCATGAAAGCATCAATCGTGCCTTGCAATGCTTGCTGACGCTCGCCCAAAGTCGTTTGCCCTTGCTCTAATTTAGCTTGGTTAATGCCATAAACAGAGCGAGCTTCCTCATATTTATTCGTCGTTTGCGTGATATTCGCCTCAAGCTCCGTAATCGCTTGAGCATTCGCCGCGATGCCTTGCGCTTGATGTTGCCAGCTAGATAACTGATTTTCGATTTTCTCAGGTGACGTCCAACGGTTCAAAATAGCGCTATTTTCTTGGCAAGCTTGATCAATTTCTGCACGTTTGTCCGTTATGCTTTTTAACTGCGCCTGCTGATTGCCAACTTTTTCTACCGCTTGTTTTAAACGATAAGACATGTCTTGATGCTGTATTTTCACGCTTTCTTGGCGGGACAAGATGGGCTGAATTTCATCGTTGATCTTGTTGTTCAACGCTTCCGATTCAGTATGCGCATTCGCTAATGTCGCCTTCGCCTGTTCCAGCGATTCAGTAAGCGTCTGACTTTGTATCAGCTGTGTTTGCTGCGTCTCAGTATGTTGCGCAATATCAGCGTGATTCTGATCCAAGCGAGATTTTAAGCCCTGCTGCTTTTCATAATCGGCTTGAAGAACTTGCGCAGTCAGTGCCTGTTCTAATTGCTGTTGCTGAGGGCCAAAATCCATCAACGCCTGATTCGCATCGGTGACTTGTTGTTGATATTCAGCAACTTGCTCTTGAAGATTTTGCTCTGTACGTCGCCACTCCAAAACCGCTTGATGCTGCTTAAGGGCCTTCGCATTGGCTTTTTCATTAACCTCAAAGCTCGACTCTGTTTGTTTCAGCTCAGCAAAAGCATCATCCGATAACAATTGAGTCTGCTCATTAAACTTTTCTAGAGAAGCAATAGCTTGTTTTTCGAGTTTGTGCTTGTCAAACACCCACTTCGACACATCACCGTAAATTTCAGTGCCTGTTAATTCTTCTAATAATGAAGCCCTTTCATTTGGTCGAGCATTAAGGAAGGCAGAAAAGCCACCTTGGGCCAGTAACATAGACTTAGTAAAGCGGGAAAAGTCCAACCCCGTGATTTCAGCAATTTTGTCTATTTTTTCACTGATTTTAGTGGTGATAATCGTGCCATCAAGCTCGCAAAGTTCACATGCAATTTGCTGTAATTTGCCATCACTTTGACCATGGGCGCGCCGTTGCGCCCAAAAAGCACGATAACCTTTACCCTTAACTTCAAATTCCACTTCCGCTAAACAGTCTGAGGTGTAACGTGTCATTACCTCGTTTTCATTTTGAGAAATATTATCAATGCGAGGTGTACGATGATATAAAGCCAAACAAATCGCATCCAATAAGGTCGATTTACCTGCCCCTGTCGGTCCGACAATGGCAAACACTCCCGCGTCATCAAACGGTGCTTTGGTAAAATCAATTTCCCATTCGCCTTTTAAGGAATTCAAATTCTTTAGGCGCAGTTTGCAAATTTTCATGATTGCTTCTCCTCGCCTTCTTGTTGATGCTCTTCTAGCTCAAGCAAACAAGTATGAAACAACTCAGTCAACGTTTTACTTTCTTCTTCATCTAACTCTAAATTCGACGTAAGGCTCTGCTGAAAGACATCTTCCACAGTTAATTCCGACAAGGTTTTGCGAGCTTCAAAGTCTTCATTCTTTTTCTCTACAGCACTGCGACGCATCACTCGAAGTAACTCAATAGGTTTACCCTCAATAACTTCCAATAAGCGTTTGTGAACATCGCTCAAATACTCATCTGCAATGACCGTCACTTCTAGCCAAAGGGTTTTGTCGTCTACTAAATCGAGCGCTGAAATCTGTTTAATCACCTCTTTCAAGCTGCCCTTCAAACTCACCATAGGTTGAAAATTAGGAATCGTGATTAATTGCACAGGATCCGTTGGCTCGGCAAACAAGTCGTCCACAAACGTATCTTCACCTAGTAAATCGGTATCAAAGATAACGAGGGTTTTGTCACGCCCTAATTCATCGAAACTCAATGGAATCGGCGAGCCACTGTAACGGAATCGGCCACTTTTACTGATCGGCTGAGCACGGTGAATGTGCCCAAGAGCCAAATAATCAAATGCAGGAAATACCGATGTCGGCAAAGCTTCTAACGTGCCCACATAAAGATCTCGTACCGATTCACTCACTTGCCCGCCCACTGCCGTCAAATGACCTGTACCAATAATCGGCACTGGGGTTTTCATTGCTTTATTCTTCTCACAGGCAGCGTCATAAACTTGCTGGTAAAAATCCCCAATCATTTGCAACAAGCTGAGTTTTTTATCTTGCTCAGATTGCCCAGCTATACTTTTCATCACGTCTTTAGGACGCAAATACGGTACAGCACAAACCCAAGCCGCGATCTCTCCGGCTTTGTCTTTAAGAGAAATAACATGAGAATCAATGTCTTCGAGGTTTGCCTGACTCGACACTTGTGTATCCAGATAGGTCAGCAAACTTTTGGATTCATTCAGCATACTAACCGAATCGTGATTACCCGCGACGATGACTAACTGACATTGACGTGCTTTCATATCCAATACAAGTTGGTGGTACATTTCACGGGCATAACTTGGTGGCGAGCCTGTGTCAAACACATCACCAGCAATAATCACCGCATCGATAGATTCTTTGTCTACCAGCGCCAATAGCCAATCAATAAAGGCTTTGTGCTCATCACGGCGGGATTTCCCCATGAAATGCTGACCAAGGTGCCAGTCAGAAGTGTGTATGATTTTCATTTATAGATCCAAGCCATAAAAAAATAAAAGTAAATATATAAAGATAAAAATATAGATAGATAGTCAAATTACCGAACAAAATGCAATTGATTGGGATGGATTCTTAATGGGCGTAATAACATAGCCCAATCTTTCGCAGACACGTTTTGCCCATGATAAATGATGTGTAACGGAGCCCCCTCGGAATCAACCAACGCCCCTTGTAGAAAAGTAATTAGCGCATCGTCCGCTAAACTAAGCGTCAGATCATCATTATCAAACAGTGTAAAATGCCCAAGAAACCTTGGTGTAAAGTCGCGCACAGCATCACGCCAATACGACTCAAAAATAGTATTATCTGGAGAAGAAATAACCACCACTGGTGCATCGGCAAGATCCATCTCAAATAAGAGACGCCCTTTTCTTATACCTGTCGATAACTGTACTTCCAGCTTGTCATCCGCAGAAAGTGCCAAGGCCCGCAACCAGTCCTCGGTGGAAGCATGTTCTTTCTGTAACACCACTTTTAAAGGCCCACCAGCAGAGTTTAACGCCATGCATTCATGAAAGAGGGCTTGCCTATCAGATGATTTTTCAGACGGCTCATTAGAGGATAAAGACACAAAAACACGGTCGCCAAAAGAATCGTCGCTTGGGCCTAAAAGCGTCAATTCAATTGAAGCATCATCGAGATAATTATGGCTTATAATAGAAAAAGATGAAGATTCAGCAGGCGTATACCGAGTCAAAGACATAGCAGATGTAATTGTCGTCTGGCATGAAAGAATTGACTCACAGTTACTGGCATCATAAAGACGACACGCTCCGCAAGCGCCAGCACGACAGCCGTAACGAACATCCGCACCTTGATAAAGCAACGACGACAATAGGTTTTCACCCAAAACTGTCTCAAACTGCTCATCATCCAATTCTACCGTCAGCGTGTGTGAAACCATCATCCAACCTCCTCTTTTGTTTGACTATTATGACATATTCTCACACACAGACCTTGCACCAATCCTAAAAAAGAAAAGGCAAAGCGTAATGGAAACATTACCTTGGGCAAAATATTTAAAATGGAGGCTGTACCTTCACCTGAGGTAGACGGTAGTTTCGAAGGGGGTGTCACTCGATTCGAGTTATGTGTGCGGAGTCATATTACAAACAGACGCAACCAAAACTTTTGGCAAACGCCATGGCAATAGCGTTACCATTATTAATCTAATTGAACAAGAAGGCAGTTTATAGGAAGTCTTTTCGTACTGGCGTGAAGTTGTCTAGCAAGACGCCCGGCTCTAAACAGCGGCAACCATGCATAACATTTGGCTCTTTATAAAGCGTATCGCCAGGGCCTACAATTTTAGTTTCATCCCCTATGGTGAACTCAAACCTACCAGACAGTACGTAGGTTAACTGCTCATGTGGGTGATTATGCAGTGGGCCGATGGCATCTTTTTCAAAATGCACTTCTACTGCCATGATGTTATCTGAATAAGCCATAATTTTGCGTGAAACGCCCGCACCAAGATCTTCCAAAGGGACTTCATTATTGTAAACAAACATAGGATAACTCTTTGCATTATTGTTTTAGACCCTCCTACTATAGCAGTGATAAAACATTATTCAATATTTTTTGAAAAGCCGTTTCATTCCAGCAGCACGTAGGGATTCTGATTAACGAGGATAAGAGTGACATTCACCTGAGGTAGGCGATAGTTTCGAAGAGAATGTCACTCGGTTCGAGTTATGTGTGCGGCTGCAACAAGTTCAAAAAATGAAAGAACCACCCCATCTTCCGTCTTCCCCTTGAAGAAAGGGGAAGAGACTTAAGCCCTCGGCGTGGACGCCAACAACGCAACAAGTAATCGCCAAAAATCCCCAACGGAGTCTATCTCCATGCGCTCGGTCGGTGAATGCGCACCACGGATATTGGGGCCGAATGACACCATTTCCATGCCTGGGTATTTCGCGCCGATAATGCCGCATTCTAAGCCCGCATGAATCACTTTAACATTGGCGTCGTGACCCATAACCTCAGTGTGAACCGTTAAGAAATGCTTGAGCAAGCCAGCATTTGGATCTGGACGCCATCCTGGGTAACCGTTTTCTAATTTCACGCTAGCTTGAATCAATGAAAATGCTGATTTTGCGACATAAGCCAAGTGTTCCACAGCGGAATCCACAAGAGAACGAACCAACAAGCAAGCGTCAAAAGCCTTTTTGCCATCAGCCGTATTTCGAAGATTAATCACACCAAAATTACAGGAAGTTTCTGTTACACCTTCCAAATCAGCACTCATGCGATGAACACCATGAGGCGCACAGTACATGGCGTTTAACAACGCATCTTTATCGTTTGTTTCCAGTTCCGAGTCCAGTTCGGCGGTTTCTATAGTCACGATAAGATTTGTTTCTGTAGTGCTAAATTCTGCCTTGGTGTTTTTCTCAAACTCTTCAACAAACGCAAACAGTTTAGCTTGGTCTTGGCTACTAACGTTTATCGTCGCTTCTGCATCACGGGAGATGGCATTTCGAAGAGTGCCCCCTGTGAAGGCGCTTAAACCAAAGTCGCAACGCTCTTTCAGTAGATTCAATAAACGCACAATCAGCACATTAGCACTAGCACGCCCTTTATGAATGTCTAAGCCTGAGTGCCCACCACGTAAACCAGACACAGTAATTTTAAAGGCTTTTTTGTCTTTGTCAGTCGTGACTGATGAATAGTGCTTTTCAACATTTATATCCATGCCACCAGCACAACCTATGTAAACATCACCGCGATCTTCAGAGTCCAAGTTCAATAAGATCTTGCCCTTTAGAATCCCTTCTTCAAGCTGCAATGCGCCACGTAAGCTGGTTTCTTCTTCAATGGTAAATAATGCTTCTATAGGTCCGTGAGCTAGCTCTGTTGACTCCAAAACCGCCATTGCAGCCGCCACACCAATACCGTTATCAGCCCCAAGAGTGGTTCCTGTTGCATGAACCCAACCATCGATGATTTGCGTAACAATAGGGTCTTTAGTGAAGTCATGATCAATATCGGCATTCTTTTGTGCCACCATGTCCAAGTGACCTTGCAAAACAACGGTTTCTCTGTCCTCCATACCTTTACTTGCCGCTTTGCGAATTAATAGGTTCCCAACTGAATCAACATAGGTCTCATGCCCTAGTTCTGTTGCCCATTTAATTAGATGCTCTCTTAATGCGGCTTCATGGAAGGATGGGCGCGGTGTATTGCATAATGTTTGAAAGTGGCGCCAGATTGCGCTGGGTTGTAACGTCGTGAGTACTTCGTTCATCTTGCTCTCTTGGATTGGTAATGACATGTTGCGAATGTTAGCAACACTAAAGAAGCGCACCAATTGTGGCAATCGAAATAAAGACTACGCTGATAGAGAAAACGTATGTCGTAAAGAAACTAAACCTAAATTTTCTTGAAGCAGAATATAAAATCAATGAGTCTAATCACTCACTTAAATCATTTTGATAAGTGAGTGATGACTTGATACCAGATTAGAACTGGTAGCCAATACCTAGAGAAACAATATTTATATCGTTATCTGATTTGAAAGCATCACCATCAATATCTTTTAAGGTTGCTCCCATAGATAGAAACGAATAATTTATCGAAAGAAGTAAGTTATCCTTCACCGAATACGCTAAACCAGCACCTAGATATAGATCATTGCCACTATCAGATGCCTTAAATGGATTAGATGGATCGCTTGAATCAGTTTCTTTGATATCGAAATCCCAAAATGCTATACCAGCACGAGCATTTAAAGATAACTTCTCGTTCAAATTAAATTCCTTTTTAATACCTAGCAAAAATGCTGAAGACGTCATTATATCTGTGATTTTGTCTCCATACTCATCAATAAAGCTAGAAGAAGCTTTTCCATAGTCATAGTATGCAGCTTCTGCTGACCAGCTATCAGCAAACTCATAACCAAAGCGAATTGCCACAGATGTATCATCTGCATCTTTTAGCCTTGTACCATTACCAGTTACTGATTGAGTTGCTTGTCCAACTAAAATTTCCATGGTTACTGGCGTCTCAGCTGCAAAAGCTGTTGACATACTAGTAATTGTTAGCATTCCCACTATTAAGCGTTTCATTCTTATAAAGTCCATATCATTTGTAAAGGTAAGTAAGTTTTATGTAAATAAATGTTAGGCGTGAAAATTAACAAAAATTACTAACAAGTACAACTACTTATAGCTTGCACCATACAAATGTAAAAAAGCCCCTTAAATAGTCGAACAACCAACCATTTAAAGGGCATATAGATCCGTGTATTTTAGTGAATTAAACTTATTTTTTCTTAAGTGATGCCGCCGAGAAGGTCACAAACTCTTCCGCACTGGTTGGGTGAACACCAACCGTGTCGTCAAAGTCCGCTTTGGTAGCACCAGCTTTAATAGCGATACCCAAGCCTTGGATAATTTCACCAGAGTAATCACCCACCATATGGGCGCCAATCACTTTGTCGTCTGCGTTGTTTACCAATAGTTTCATCAAAGAGCGCGAAGTCGCACCACTTAGCGTGTGTTTCATTGGACGGAAGTCGGTTTGATAAACACGGAAGTCTAGGCCCCGCTTTTCCGCTTCTTGCTCGGTTAAGCCAACAGTACCAATGGCTGGCTGACTAAAGACAGCGGTTGGAATGTTGTCGTAATCAAAGTCCACTTCTTTGCCATCAAACCAATAAGCAATAAGCGCCATGGCCTCTTTAATGGCTACAGGTGTTAACTGAATATTGTCGGTCACGTCCCCAAGAGCAAAAACGCTTTTTGCGGAGGTAGTGAAGTTCTTATCAATAATTACAGCGCCATTTTTGCCTGTTTTAATACCCGCTTTATCAAGCCCTAAAGAAGCAACATTTGGCACACGACCCGTTGCGTAAAGGATGAGACCAAACTCTTCTGAATGACCGTCTTTGAAGTGAACGGTTCGAGCACCATTTGGATTTTCCGCATCGGCAAGTTCAATGCGCTCAACGTCTGTATTCAAGCGCACATCAATGCCAGACTTTTTGTATTCTTCACTTGCGAAATCACGAACATCTTGATCGAAACCGCGCAGCAGCTGATCGCCACGATAAGCAAGACTAGTTTCAACACCCAAGCCATTTAGAATGCCAGCAAATTCCACTGCGATATAACCGCCACCCACAACAAGGGCTTTTTTCGGCAATTCTTCTAAGAAAAACATTTCATTAGAACTAACCACTAAATCACTGCCTTCGAATTCAGGAATGAAAGGCTTAGCACCAACAGCAATCAAAATGCGTTCTGCTGTATAGGTTTTGCCATCCACCATGACCGTGTGCTCATCAACAAAGCTTGCATAGCCAGTAATAAGTTCAACACCAGCATTACCAAGCAAGTTTCCATAAATGCCGTTTAAACGTTGAATTTCTTTGGTTTTATTATCACGCAATACAGACCAGTTGAATTCCACACCTTGATGAGACCAACCAAAGCCTGCCGCTTCATCAAAACCATGACCAAATTCAGAGCCATAAACAAATAATTTCTTGGGCACACAACCAATGTTAACGCAGGTTCCGCCTAGGGCACTGCCCTCAGCAACCGCTACTTTATAACCTTTGGATGCCGCAACACGGCTAGCACGAACACCACCTGAACCGGCGCCAATAACAAATAAATCGTACTGATAAGACATTCTTAGTCTCCAAAATCATTCATGATGTAATATGAGAAGCAGTTTAACAGCCCCACTCTCTTAGAAGAAGGCTGAACAGAAAATAGCGATGCTGTAGATAGTCATTTCTTAATAGAAATAGGTATTAAGCATAAAAAAATGTATCGTTAAAGGCTGCTACGATATCATTAAATAGACGATAATCGTTACCAACAAAACCCACAAAAAGATCATAATACAAGGAAGTTACATGCCCGATTTCATCATCCTGGCTTACATTGCCATCATGGCGTTTTATTTTTTTCAAAAAGATGATGGCAAGACATTCTTCATTATCATGGCATTGCCTTTCATTGCGCTTTTTAGTGACGATTATTGGCTTTGGCTACCAGTCAGCGCGGCATTAAGCGTGGTGCTCTTAATTATTGAAGGCTATAAAGCAGGGCCGACCGCTGGCGGTGCTGTGGTTGCTTTTTTCTTTTTCTCTGTCGGTGCTTTTATTGTCAGTGTGATAATCAAAACAGCGTGGGCATTTCTTTCCGACTTCCGTTTTTCGACTTTCCATCTAGACAACCCACTGAGTTATGAGTGGCCAACCTATGTCATGGCCTTGTATGGACTGGCTTTTGTTCTTACTCTTATAACTATTTTCCGTAGTAACAAGGAAACGTTAGAGTTAACACGCATCCACATTACGGCATTTGCCTTTGCAGCCCTTCCGCACTTTTGCGGATCTTTTCTCTACGGCATGGCATTAAGTTTAGGGTTATTTGCTGTATTGTTTTTGCTCGCCGTCATCAGAAAAATAAACCGAGAGCAGCGTTTCCTTTTTGCCTACACCACATTGAGTCTTATCCCTGGTAGCTTTCTGTTAAAAGGAATCATCATCGCCTTTTTTTAAAGGATTTACATGAGCACGAACGGATCAAAGATTTAATTTTATAAAAGAGCAAATAATCTAAAGCAATGGATCTGTAAATCACTTTATGCGAACAGCGCAACTGGGTATCATTAAGAAAATTCGCTATGGAACCATTTACATGAAATTTGTCTCTTTTAATATCAATGGCTTGCGAGCTCGTCCACATCAAATCGAAGCCCTAGTAGAAAAGCACGCGCCAGATGTCATTGGCTTGCAGGAAATAAAAGTCCACGATGACGCCTTCCCGCACGAGATTCCTCAGTCCGTTGGCTATCACGCTTATTATTATGGACAAAAGTCTCACTACGGAGTAGCCATTTTCAGTAAACAAAAAGCCACCAGCGTGGAATATGGCTTTCCCGGTGACGAGGAAGATGCGCAACGCCGCATGATCATTGCCACATTTGATACGCCACAAGGCCCAGTAAAGGTGCTGAATGGCTATTTCCCTCAAGGTGAAAACCGTGACCATGAAACCAAGTTTCCAGCAAAGCGAAAGTTCTACGCTGACTTAATGGCATACCTAGCATCGCACTCACCTGATGAAAAAATCATCGTAATGGGCGATATCAATATTTCCCCTACCGATTTAGACATCGGTATCGGCGAGCAAAATGCAAAACGCTGGTTAAAAACCGGTAAATGCAGCTTCTTACCAGAAGAAAGAGAGTGGTTTAAAACATTATCAGACTGGGGCTTGAAAGATACTTATCGTCAGCTTAACCCGACTAAGAACGATCGTTTTAGCTGGTTTGATTATCGCTCAAAAGGCTTCGAAGACACGCCAAAACGTGGCTTAAGAATAGATGTAATTATGGCGTCAAATGGACTCGCGCCGTACTTGGAAGATTCTGATGTGGATTATGATTTACGCGCGCTTGAAAAGCCATCCGATCACGCCCCAATTTGGACCAGCTTTAACCTAAACCAATAAGCAATTTAGTTGCGGTCATTGTATGAATAACGTACAAAACTATACAATGACCGCCCTACTTGATAAGAGCCACTATCAAACAGCAGTACTACCCTATTTATCCACAGACAATGTGGATGAATTTAGTCATATCGCACCAAATCCAATGCGATAACTCTACCGAGAACACGATCATGAACAATGAATCACTCACTATGGCAGACATGGTCAAGCAGTCCGCCCAAGCCGCCACTTTTTTGAAAGCGCTGAGCAATGAAAATCGCCTAATGATCTTGTGCCATATTCTTGACCAAGAACTCTCTGTTACGGCATTAAACGAACGCCTTCCCTTAAGCCAATCGGCACTTTCTCAACACCTTGCGGTGTTAAGAAAAGATGGCCTTGTTAGTACTCGTCGCGAATCTCAAACTATTTTCTATAGCATTGGAGACAGCCGAGTCAAAGAACTGATTCTGACACTACATCAACTATTTTGTCCGACTCTCTAAGACCATTCTAGGCAGTGGCAAAGTTAATCTACCGAATAAAACTCGGTAACCAAATTCGCCAGCCATTCTGGTTGTTCTAAAGGCAACATATGACCACAAGCAGCCATTCGAACCTCAATGCCAGCCGTACTTTTAATTTGATCTATCGCCTCTTTTGACACCAGACCATCTTCTTGACCTAAGGCGAAGCACACTGGAAAACGCACCTTATTAAGATGCGACAAGACATCTGGGCGATCTAGGCTACTTTTTAGTTGCTGCACTAATACCAGTTCGCCCAATGCTTTGTCCATGTCCTGAATTAAGCGAACCAATACTTCATTGCTTTGATTGTGGGCACCCAGCATAGCCATTGCTTTTTTTCGAGGGATACCACGATAACCCTGTGTAGAAACCCAATTTAAGGCTACCTCACGCTGTTTGCGCTCACTGTCTAAAAGCCCGGTTGCTGTATTTGAAAGAACCATAAGACGATTGATGCGCTCGGGGTATTTAACCGAAAAACGACTGGCGAGATATCCCCCCATAGAAAAGCCCAAAAGATCTATTGGTTTATCAGGCAATATTTTCGCTAAGGCATCAACCATCGACTCAAGAGTATTCTCCATCGGCAGAACAATATGATGCAATGTAGCAAATCTGCCTAAAGCTTTTTGCGTAAAGTCCCAGAGCCGATGATCACACATAGTGCCCGGTAAACAATAAATTTCCACTAATGCCTCTACTTCAAATCAGAAATTAAAAACCCTTATCACGGATGCGCATAAAACTGGCAAACCTTGGAACACCACGATCAGTAAAGCCATGATATTTATAAGTGATGACTTGTCCAACCTTTGGTGGGTTTTCACGTTCTTTATCGGTAAAACCTGTACCAATTTTAAAACGCAGTCCGGACGGCATTTCCACAATTAAAGAGCCCATCATGTCTTGGTATTTTCCCGAACCTTTTAATATCCCGACCACCTCTGCCTCGGCATCCATATGTGGCTTCAGCTTCAAGAGATTATCAGTACGCCCGGACTCAAAACGGGCAAGCTTGCGATGTAACATCAAACCTTCCGCCCCTTGGTCTACATAAGATGTTAGTAAATGATTCAGCTCATCAGTCGTGTTTACCGAAAACTGCTCTACAGGTAAAACATGGGGAAGATTAAGGCTGGTAACTATGGTCGTGTAGCGTTGATAGCGCTCATAAAAAGTAAGTGAGCGCGCCTTATCAGGGGCATCAAACACCATGTAATAAATATTTTGCCATTCGCTGTCTACTGGCACTTGTTTGCTCACAGTCGACATGATGTAAGCAAAATCATTGTGCTTTGACCATAGCTCACCATCCAACCAAACGGGTGGTAAATTTTCGGTAAACCATGCGGGCGCATTAATAATGTTACCTTGGCGGGTTAATAACTCAGTGCCTGTCCAGATTCCACGAATCCCATCGTACTTTTCACTGACTAAGTAATCTTGAATCTGCGTGTCATCCGAGTATACCTTTGCCAACTGAACATCTGGCTGAGCGAACACAAACAGGGGAAATAAAAATAAACAGACTAACCAATTTTTAAATAAATACATGACTCACTCCATTGATAATAAAAGCGCTATTCCTTAGCACTCTTTAACGCTATACGATTTTATTTCTACGCGCAAACTTAAGACTTTCATTCATGCTCAAAGCCCATAAAAAAGCCCATATTTGCGAGCAAATATGGGCTTATATTTTAGCTATTTACAGCGTAATCTTACTTGCTTAGCTGCACGATCAATTTGTTCATACGGCTAACAAACGTCGCAGGGTCTTCCAGCTGACCACCTTCAGATAGCGTCGCTTGCTCAAACAGCAACCACGCCATATCAGCAAAACGCTCTTCATCCGTTTCAGCATCCATCTTAGCAACGATTGGATGATCAGGGTTCACTTCAAGAGTTGGTTTAGACTCTGGAAGCTTCTGGCCCGCTTGCTCAAGCAAACGACGCATCTGCAGACCCATATCATATTCACCCACAACCAAACATGCAGGAGAGTTAGTCAAGCGATCCGTGGAGTTTACACCAGCGACTTTTTCGTCTAACACCGCTTTCATACGATCAAGAAGTGGCTTAATTTGCTCAGCCTTTTCTTCCTTCTCTTTCTTCTCTTCTTCGTTCTCTTGGTCAGCTAAGTCTAACTTGCCTTTGGTAACGTCTTGGAAAGATTTGCCTTCAAACTCTTGTAGAGAAGACATCATCCATTCGTCGATACGATCACTTAATAGCAAGACTTCGAAACCTTTCTTACGCAAGATTTCTAAGTGTGGGCTGTTTTTCGCAGTATTATGGCTTTCGGCATAGATGTAATAAATTTTATCTTGGCCTTCGCTCATACGCTCGATGTAGTCTGCCAAAGACACAGTTTGCGCTGCTGCATCTGTGTGAGTTGAACTGAAACGCAACAAGCTTGCAATCTTGTCTTTATTGCCCATGTCATCAGCTGGACCTTCTTTGATGACGTTACCGAATTCATCCCAGAATTTTTGGTAATCTTCTGGCTCGTTTTTCGCCATCTTAGCTAACATGTCCAATACACGTTTCGTCAACGCGGAACGCATAGAGTCAACCGCATTATCGTTTTGCAGAATTTCACGAGACACGTTCAAAGACAAGTCGTTAGAATCCACTACACCCTTAACGAAGCGCATGTAAGGCGGAAGGAAAGCTTCAGCTTCATCCATAATAAAGACGCGCTGAACATAGAGTTTCAGACCACGTTGCATATCGCGATTCCAAAGGTCATAAGGCGCTTTAGAAGGAATATACAACAAGCTTGTGTATTCTAATTTACCTTCAACCTTGTTGTGTGACCACTTCAAAGGCTCTTGGTAATCATGAGAGATATGCTTGTAAAACTCTTGATATTCTTCATCCGTAACTTCGTTACGTGGACGGGTCCAAAGCGCTTTAGCTGAGTTAACGGCTTCATATTCTGGCGCTTTGTTTTCATCTACCGGCTTAGGGTTGCCCTCTTCATCCAATTCTGGATAAACAGGCTTTTCCATTTCAACTGGAATAGAAATATGATCGGAGTACTTAGTAACCAAATGACGTAGACGGAAATTGTCGGCGAATTCTTTCTCATCCGCTTTTAGGTGAAGAATAATACGCGTACCACGAGATTCTTTATCAATGTTCTCGATCGTAAATTCACCAGAACCATCCGATACCCAACGAACGCCTTCATTTTGCGCAGCACCTGCACGGCGCGATTCCACAGTAACCTTATCCGCCACGATGAAAGCAGAATAAAAGCCGACACCAAATTGACCAATCAATTGGCTGTCTTTCTTCTGGTCACCACTCAATTGCTCTAAGAAAGAGGACGTACCGGATTTTGCAATCGTTCCAAGGTTAGTTATGGCTTCTTCACGAGACATACCAACACCGTTATCATCGATAACAACCGTATTCGCTTCTTTATCAAATTCAATACGAACACGTAGGTTTGGATCTTCTGCCAGAAGGTCTGCGTTAGCGACAGACTCAAAACGTAGCTTATCCACTGCATCAGATGCGTTTGAAATCAGCTCTCGTAGAAAGATCTCTTTGTTGGAGTACAAAGAGTGGATCATCAAATGAAGTAGTTGCTTAACTTCCGTTTGAAACCCTAACGTTTCTTTTTGAGTATCAGTTGCCATGTTATGACTTGCTCCTATTTGAATGAACCCTCGGATAAAACCAAAGGCGTATTACGTTTCACTTGTGACTCATAGTTTCACTTGTGACTCATAGATAAAGCCTCTTGAAGCGATTTCAAGAGGCTAACCCACTAAAAGGAGCAAAAAAGTCACAATATATTTATGGATATAAAAAGTGAAAGGGATTCAAAAGGGAATAATAAAAAGTCCTGTTCATTTTACGAACAGACTTTAGGTGTTTTTCGAACCAATGTCAGTCCATCGCCAATAGGAATCAGTGACAACTCCACATCCGTATCTTGATGGATAGTTTTATTTAACTCGCGAACTATTCTGGTGTCTTTATCAGTAAACTCCTCATCGGCAACATTACCCCACCACAAGGTATTATCTATCACCAAACACCCACCTGGGCGCAGCAATTGTTTGGCTAATTGATAGTAAGTCAGCAGATTTTGCTTATCCGCATCGATAAAGATGAAGTCGAAGGTTTCACGTTCAGCTTGGAGAAAAGACTCCATGACTGGCAAGGCTTTGTCACAATAAGTCGTAACACGATCTATCACGCCCGCTTGCTCTAAATAGCGGGTCGCAATGTCCAACCACATCTGCTTTTTCTCAATCGCCACTAGCTTTGACTCTTTTGGCATTGCCATTGCCATGGATAAGGTGCTATATCCGGTAAACACACCTATTTCAAGAATCTTTTTAGGCGCTTGCAGCTTGATAAGCAAGGCTAACAACTGACCCACTTCGGGTGATAATTGCATACGCGCCATATGATATTGAGCTGTCTCACGACGCAAAGCTCTTAATAAGTCGTCTTCACGTACGGAAACATCGACTAAATACTGATAAAGCCTGTCATTCACAGTAACGGTACGATTAACAGGTTTATCATCTTCAGGTAACGGCTTGGGAAAATTAGGAAGCATGGGATTTCATCACGAGTCCACGGCTCAAAGTTTTAAATGTTTTAGAACGAAATTCACGACGGTAAAGCACGGCAACCACCATGACGCTGGCAGCCATACAAAAATATGGACCAAGAAACCAACCACAAAAGGCCATAGCAAAATAGAAAGCACGAAGGCCATAATTAAATTGATTCGCTGCTAAACTGCAAATTTTCGCCATGTGCATGGCATATAGCTCGCGCTCACTTTCTTCAATACCACGCTCAGTGGCCAATGGCGCACTGCCAACCAACACGGAACAAAAGTTATACTGCCTAACAGACCAAGTGAAAGTAAAAAATGCATAAGAGAAAATCGCCACTAGTACGATAATTTTTAACTCCCATTCTTGCTGACTCATCGGCGCCAATAGATAAAAGTCAGACAAAATACCAATCGCTTTTTCTGAATAATTAAAAGCAGTAAACAGACCAGCAATAATCAATAAGCTACTTGAAGCAAAAAACAAACTGCTTCTTTCTAAATTCGCCATTACGGAAGCATCAGCAATTCGGTTGTCTCGTCTAAGTAATCGTGACATCCAAGCTAAACGAAACTGATGCAGCACACTCACCAAACAAGAGCGACGCTTTGAATTGTACAAAGCATAAAATGCATATCCCCACCAGCATGCAAAAAAGACAAAAAATGTTGCAAGATCAAGGGGATTTAACAGTAATGACACAGAATGCTTATCCATATTTTAACTCTGCTGAAGTAACGATTTAGGGTAACAATATTAGACCACTTTTCACTTTGCATGTCTTAATTTCCTGCTAGAAAATTCCGCAAACCCGTTCAAGAAAATAAATATAAACACTCCATCAAAAAACACTTGCATCGACTGAAAATATCGGTAAGATCTCGCCCGTCAACACGACATGCGGATGTGGTGGAATTGGTAGACACGCTGGATTTAGGTTCCAGTGCTTCACGGCGTGAGAGTTCGAGTCTCTCCATCCGCACCATCTTATTTATACCTCCCCTGCAATGAATTCAAAAACTTCTCTTAACACTATCTATTTCAAATAGCTCATTAACCATTACCATATTAAAAATTATCACCATAAAAAAAACCGAACCCATTACTGAATTCGGCTTTCTTGCGCTAACCAAAAATCGAACTACTTCAATTTCCAAGCCACCTGCTTGCCCGCAAAGAAAGGCACTATTGGCTCACCATTTGGCAAAATGATATTACTAGGCACTTCCCAAGACTCACGCACCAAAGTGACTGTTTCTGTATTACGTGGCAAACCATAAAAATCAGCACCGTAAATACTCGCAAAACCTTCTAGTTTATCTAGTGCATCTAACTCATCAAACACTTGAGTATAAAGCTCAAGCGCAGACCAAGCACTGTAACAGCCCGCACAACCACAATCGGACTCTTTGCGGTGCTTGGCGTGAGGAGCTGAATCCGTACCTAGGAAGAACTTAGGTGAACCATTCTTAACCACTGCTCTTAGCGCTTCTTGGTGGGTACTGCGCTTTAGCACAGGTAAACAATAGTTATGTGGGCGCACACCACCATCCAGCATGTCGTTGCGGTTTAACAACAAATGCTGAGGGGTAATCGTCGCCGCCACACCATCGCGAGCCGACAAAACAAAATCAGCAGCCTCTTTGGTCGTAATGTGTTCAAACACAACTTTTAGGTGAGGTACACGTTCAACAATCTTCACCATATGCTGATCGATAAATTCTTTTTCACGATCAAAAATATCAATGTGTTTTTGCGTCACTTCGCCATGGATCAGTAACAACATATCGTTGTCAGCCAAGGCTTCAAAGACTGGATACAAAGACTCCAAAGAATTCACGCCAGAATCTGAATTAGTCGTCGCACCAGCAGGATACATTTTAGCCGCTAACACACCCGCATTTTTGGCGTCTTTAATATCTTGAACGCTGGTTTTATCCGTTAGATAGATAGTCATAATGGGGGTAAAAGAACTACCTTCAGGACGCGCAGCTAAAATTCGCTCCTTGTAGCTCAATGCAAGCTCAGCCGTGGTAACAGGCGGAACCAAATTAGGCATCACCACCGCACGCTCAAAACAACGCGCTGTTGCTGGAACCGTTTCAAGCAACATATCTTGATCGCGAAAATGTAAATGCCAATCATCTGGCTTAATTATAGTAATTTCGT
This sequence comes from Marinomonas sp. FW-1, assembly GCF_005222245.1. Taxonomy (NCBI): domain Bacteria; kingdom Pseudomonadati; phylum Pseudomonadota; class Gammaproteobacteria; order Oceanospirillales; family Oceanospirillaceae; genus Marinomonas; species Marinomonas sp. FW-1. The sequence continues at coordinate 2,181,128 of NZ_CP025987.1, forward strand.
TCATTGTTTACCTACTGAGTGTTTTTAGGTGAAAAACTGTATAGAGAATTATCAATTAATCCATTGGTATAAATTTGTATATAAGCCTTCAATCTACGCTCCAGCTGGACCAGATCGACGGACTTAGCTTGGTGCTCAGGCTTAATAAAAGTATCTGGTAAATCGCCTGTTTTGACAGGGACACTTTCATCCATAGATAATTTTACATACTTGCCTTGAGAAATTAACCAATAGGCATCTTCTTCTTTTATAACAGCATCAGCTTGGTTATTTCTAGTTAGCAAAGATCGACCAAAGGGTAATATTTTGTCCTTTTCAGGTAGATTTAAGTAATCAATTATTGTGGCAGGAATATCTATTTGTTGAGCGACCTCATCAAGAACGCCCTGCTCAATATTGTTATCAGGTTGATATAAAATAATAGGGATCTGATGACGACCTAAAGAAGATGCAAACCTAGGATCAAAGTTATCGGATGTGTGATCAGCAGTCAGCACAAATAAAGTGTCTTTATACCAATCTTTCCTAGCAGCTGACTCAAAAAATTTACGCAATGCCATATCAGAATAACGTACGACTCTATGCATAGGAATCTCACCATCAGGAATAGCGTCTTGGTATTGCTCTGGCAGTGTATAGGGCGGATGTGAGCTAATAGTGAAAATTCCAGACATAAATGGTTTTGGTAATTTATCTAACTCATCAACAGCAAACTGCAAAAATGGCTCATCAAATATCCCCCACTGCCCATCAAATTGAGATTGGTCTGGGTATTGATCTTGTCCAAAATATTTATCAAAACCAAATCGGTACGTCGTGCTATCAAAATACATACTGCCATTTTTTGCGCCGTGAAAAAAAGCCGTACTGTAGCCATACTGCTTTACAATTTCACCTAGCCCATATGCCGTATTAGATTGGTATGGTGATCTCATATAAGCCTCAGGCATTAATGACGGTATGCCAGCAAGAATCGAAGGTACCGCTTCTATTGAACGCCTTCCATTTGCAATACCATTGGGAAAAAAGCGTCCTTTTTCTGCAAGCTCTTGAATAAATGGTGTATAAGGTTTTAATCCATACGGCGGACCAAAATATTCAAGACCAAAACTTTCTAGAATTAAAATAACGACATTTTGTTTAGTAATTGGAGAGCTGTCTTTATTTACTGTTACATCTGCTGACTTTGAATTATCAAGCACTTTTTTAATGTCATCTTCAGACTCAAAGTAATGAACTCTCTCTAATTTCTCTGCATCTTCTTTCAATATACTAAATGGCGTATTGAGCACCAAGCTACCCAAACTACTAGAAGGGTAGCTGTAAGCATTTAATGCGCGAATCGGCTTAGACTGAAATCCCCCTCGACCAGCCAAGATTAATAAAAAAGCCAAAATGATAAGCACTAAAACAACAACAAACCAGTTTAGACAAACAGCCGGCAGTCGACGTATAACTTTTCTAAAAATGGCAAAATAGATCCAGTAAATCAACACTGTTCCAAGCAGGTACCACCAATATACAAAAATCAATTCAGGCAACTGAGAGACAACATCATTTGCCATAGAAAAAACCTCTGGACCACTTCGGCGACCAGTGTATGGAAAATAAACAGTGTCAATAAAATTGATTACAACAGCAGACACATTGACCACAAATAAGTAGCAAAATATCAACTTCATATTCGTGGCCAATAATACTCGAAACCATATTGAAACGAATAAAAGCAATAAAAGCGGAGCATTCAACAGAGCAATGGCAGACAAATCGAACCGTAAACCATGAATTAAGGCTAAAATAACATCGCCAGCTGGTTCACTGACATAATAACCAGAGTTAGCAGCTAAAAAATAAAACCTTGTAAGAATATATCCTATGAAGGTACAAAATAATCCCAAAACCCAAAAGAGCAACGGATTGATATTAATTTTTTTTCTATTCAGATGACTAGCTATGTCCATTTTTGTCCTTGACTAACTCTTTATTAACTTTTGTAACTTATAATACAAAAAAACCGAATCCATCACTAGATTCGGTTTTTTGAAGTAACACTTAAATCATTAAATTAACCGTCTTTACGCGGCGCTCTAGGGCGACGCTCTGAACGACTATTATCACGATCACGACCACCAGAAGAACGACGACGCTCACCACCATTAGATGGACGACGATCGCCAGACGGACGCTTACGAGTAGAAGGAGACGCTGCGCGCTTATTTAGCTCATCAGCATTTTCTAGTTTCGCAATGTCTGTACGCTGACCACAAATACGTGTTTTGCTTAATTTACCTAAAACATCTGAATTTAAGTTAGTTGGCAAATCAACAGTAGAGAAATCTTCGTAAATTTCGATATGGCCAATGTAACGGCTTTCGATTTCTGCTTCATTTGCAATGGCACCTACGATGTTGCCTGGTTTAACGCCCGCGTTATAACCAACCTGAACAACGTAACGCGTCATAGACGTGCTTGGGTCATCTTTCAATGGCATCGCTTCGGCAGTAACCGGACGAACTTTACGCTCACGAGGTGCACGGTCGCTGCGATTATTTTCACGGTCATCACGGCGTTCACGGCGCTCTTGGCGAACTTCCATTTCAGACAGTAGCAATGGTGTTTTGCCTTGAGCCATATGAGCTAAAGCTGCTGCCATTTTCAATGGATCCACTTCGTTTTCTTTCTGGTAGCTTTGAACAAGCTCTAGGAAGAAATCAAGGTCTTCATTATCCATCGTATCTGAAATGCTTTGCTTGAAGCGATTAACACGGTGCGCGTTAATGTCTGAAGCTGTAGGCAAAGTCATACTTTCGATTGGCTGACGAGTTGCACGCTCAATCGCTTGCAGCATGCGACGCTCACGGTGAGCAACAAATAGAATCGCAGTACCTGAACGACCAGCACGACCAGTACGACCAATACGGTGAACATAAGATTCTGTATCGTATGGAATATCGTAGTTTACAACGTGACTTACACGCTCAACATCCAGACCACGCGCCACAACGTCTGTCGCAACAAGAATGTCAATTTGACCTTTCTTAATACGATCAACAGTACGTTCACGCAAATTCTGGCTGATGTCACCGTTCAAGGCTTCACAAGCATGACCACGAGCCGTTAGCTTTTCAGCCAATTCAACCGTCGCCGCTTTTGTACGAACGAAGATGATCATGCCATCGTGTTCGTTCATCTCAAGAATACGAGTCAAAGCGTCTAGCTTGTGCAGACCGCTTACTGGCCAATATTTCTGAGTAATTGTCATTGCCGTAGAAGTTTTGGTAACAATCTTAACTTCTTTTGGATTATTCAAATGACGATTAGCCACCTGACGAATCACGGCTGGCATAGTTGCAGAGAACAATGCGATTTGGCGAGTAGATGGTGTTTGCTCAAGAATCCACTCAACATCATCGATGAAGCCCATGCGCAACATTTCATCAGCTTCATCAAGAACTAGGGCTTTAAGGCCGTCTAGCTTTAATGTTTTACGACGAATGTGGTCCATAACACGACCAGGTGTACCAACAACAACTTGAACACCACGTTTTAGTTGACGAAGTTGCGTGTCGTACGACATGCCGCCGTAAATTGGCAGAACATGGAAGTCAGGCAAATTGCGAGCGTAACTTTGAAATGCTTCAGAAACCTGAATAGCAAGTTCACGAGTTGGAGCCAAGACAAGTAATTGTGTCGTTTTATCTGTAACGTCAATGCGAGACAACAACGGAAGCGCGAACGCTGCTGTCTTACCAGTACCCGTCTGCGCTTGCCCCAAAAGGTCTCGACCTTCTAATAAATATGGAATACTTTGCGCTTGGATAGCAGATGGTTGCTCGTAACCTAGGTCAGCAACCGCTTTAAGAACAGGGGCGATTAGGCCCAACGAATCAAATGTAGGCTGAGTATCAGCGTCAGACATGTAAATTAGTACCTTTTTTTGGTGAGGATAAGGCCTGTAACCATTTACATGCCTTAAAGAAATTCTCGGAGGAAAAACTGATCGCGAAGTATATACAAAAAAAGCAAAATACGCTAGCAGAATTTCAAAATAGATTCTTCCCTACCAAATACGCCACTCATCTCTAAAGCTTAGTTTTACTCGTTTCAGAGTCTATTAGAATCGCCAACCAATGCATTTTAGGGTTAGCCTCGAAAGCCAACTTCATAATGATTGTTAACGGAATCGAAAGCAGCATACCTACCGGACCAAAAACCCAACCCCACAAGAGCAAAGATAAAAAGACCACCAAAGTCGATAAACCTAACCCACGTCCCATATAACGAGGCTCGATCATGTTGCCTACAATCAAGTTCACCACCAAAAACGCCCCCGCAACTAGCCCTGCAGACAAACTACCCAACTGCACAAAAGCAAGCAGCACAGCAGGAACCGCAGCGATAATCGAACCGATATTAGGTACAAAGTTCAGAAGAAAAGCACAGACACCCCACAAAATCGGGAAATCCACACCCAACACCCACATTAGCAAAGTAATTAAAACACCTGTAAACATGCTAACTAAGGTTTTTATCACCAAGTAACGGTTAACCGATTTTATAAAAGAGTCAAATTTATCTAAGGATTTGGACGTATCACTAAATGCCAAAGCCAACTTCTTAGGCAACTCAACCGCCTCGAAAAGAATAAAGATTACAATCATCACCACTAAGACAAAATTAGTCAGTGCACTACCAAGCCCTCTTAAGGCATTCGCCACCATCTGCATTAAAGCCGAAGGATCTATATAACCTTTAACCTGATCATAAGAGACATTTAAACCAAAGTTATTGAGTACCTGAATGACGCTGGAGGCCTCTTCAGCAAAGCGCTTTTTATAGTTGGGCAACTGATTAGAAAAATCATCCAAAGAGGCACCTACGAGAACGGCAAGAGAACTAATACCAACCAGTATCACCAACACCACTAATAGAATAGAGAGCCAAGTTGGCACACCGCGACGGCGTAAACTAGACATTGCTGGCGCGCAAACGATTGCGATAAACACGGACAGCATAAAAGGCACAACAATCTGGGATGCGGCTTTTAGCGCGGCAATAATAACAACAAAGGCAGCAAAGCCAACCAGCCAATGGATTCCTTTATGCTGTTCGTTCATAGATATTCCTTACAAAGGTATTGGGTAAATACTTTGGGCATAATCCGCCAAGTCTTGCAGCATTATCTGCTTAGTCGGCGATAGGTCAGGCGTTTGAGCTATCTGATTTAAGCGTTCAAAATACTGTTCCATATTTATAGAGCCACCGCCATCTTTTTCAAGTAAGCGCACTTGGCGATACTCTTCCCACTCGATTCTTTGCTGCTCATTGAGTTGTTCTGGATAATTTCGTCCGATATAACGCATTAACATCTCAGGTAAGCGCCGATCATCAAACGACATTGTTAATTCAGACAATTGGTTAGCCGGTGTGTTACGAATCGTTTCCATCCTAACCTTATCTTCACGAGAGAAGAAGCCACCAGAATACAACATGACATCTGGATCCTTATGGATTGGGCGCTCTTCTTGAATAAAGACATCACTTAGTTTCGCAGCCAACCCATTATGGCTTTTTATGATGGCAAGATTATGACGACAAATAGCGCCATCCAATGCCAAACGTTTAACGACGTCAGCATCTTTTAGGAAAGTCGCTGGAGCAACAGCAGGAGACTTATTGTAATGGATGACTTTTAAGGGGAGTCTTTCCACCTCACCCAACTCTTCTTGTCGCGTAAACACACGACGGCGAATTTCATCCACACTCAAATCGATTAACAGCTGAGCATCCGCCATTAAGTCAAACACAATAACACCGTTTTTATTGGTTGGATGCGGAGCAATAGGCACAACAAAAGACGAGTAATGCTTTGCTTGACCAAACATGCCAGAGATATGCAAAAAAGGCTTTAAACGAGCAACATCAATGAATTGCTGCAACTCATGCTTTTGTCGCATTTTTAAATAATAATTAAACAACTTAGGTTGTTTTTGACGAATGAGCTTAGCGATTTCAATTGTGCCATAGACATCCGACAAAGCATCATGCGCTTGCTCATGAGCAATATCATTCGCCTTAGTTAGAGCTTCAAGTTTCATTGAAACTTGACCGTCCTCCCCTTTTGGCCAAACAATGCCTTCTGGGCGCATCGCGTACGTCATGCGAACCAAATCAATAATATCCCAGCGTGAACAGTTGTTTTGCCACTCTCTTGCGTAAGGATCAATAAAGTTACGATAAAAGCCGTAACGCACAACTTCATCATCAAATCGAATCGTATTATAACCAAGAGCGCAAGTCCCAGGGACTGACAATTCTGCTTCGACAGCTTGCATGAATTCTGCTTCGCACATGCCCTCGCGGTTAGCATCTTGCGGACTAATACCCGTTAACAAACAAGCTTCAGGTTGAGGTAAAACATCCTCTGCTAAACGGCAGTAAAACATGATCGGCTCACCGATCGGGTTAAAATCAAGATCTGTTCTAATTCCCGCAAATTGCATAGGACGATCTCGCGCTGGGTCCGTTCCGGTCGTTTCAAAATCAAACCAAAAAAATGAGGTTGGGCCCGATGAAGTCACAAATAATTCCTGTTAGCCATTAAATAAAAAGGTATTATACGCACCTTAAAGTTCATTTGTTAAAGTGTATTTGGCGAAGAGAGGAGTTGATCAATGCCAGTCCCAGTACTTTGTCCCTGCGGAACAGGAAGTCCATACGAAATGTGTTGTGGTATGTACCACAACAATCCAGGTACAGCCCCTACTGCAGAAACACTGATGCGCTCTCGCTACACAGCTTTTGCTATTGGAAACTTTGAGTACATCGCTCAAACTCAAAAACTGGAAGATGAGCCCGACCAAGCGTCAGCAGACATTCGAGACAGCAACGAAAATACACAATGGATAAAATTGGAAATAAATGACACAAAAGATGGTTTGGAGAAAGACAAATCAGGTGTCGTTGCGTTCTCTGCACACTTCAAAGAAGGCAAACACATTGGACGGTTGAGCGAGCGTTCTATTTTTAAAAAGATCAAAGATAAATGGTTTTATATTTCCGGTGAACATGATGTAAAGAAAAACACACCTTTGGTCAACTCTGCGGCAATGAATATCGGTCGTAATGATCCTTGTTTATGCGGCTCAGGCAAAAAATATAAAAAATGTTGTGCTGTCACTTAGTGAACAGCACTCCATTTATCTTGGATTTTCTTTAGCTCATCTTCTATAGATAAAAAGCACTCGACTAACATTGGATCAAAGTGCGTATAAGCGCCTTTGCGGATGTAATCTAATGCCTCTTCCATGGACCAGTTTCTCTTATAAGGACGAGCCATAGTAAGAGCATCAAACACATCAGCCAAACTAACAATGCGCGCCGATAAAGGAATTTCTTCGCCAGCTAAACCAAACGGATAGCCTGACCCATCCCATTTTTCATGATGTCCTAGCGCAACTTCAGCCGCTAACTTAAATAGTGGGGCCTCACTTTTAATAAGTATCTGATGCCCAATTACTGTGTGCTGACGCATAATATCCCATTGTTCATCAGTGAGTTTATTGGGCGATTTCAATATTTCATGCGGTATGCCCACTTTACCAGTATCGTGAAGAGGCGCGGCGAGCTTTAACAACTCGACCTGATCGTCGTCCCAACCAATAGCTTTGGCCAAAGCCGCAGAGTAATCAGCCATCCGCCACATGTGCACACCAGTATCCGTGTCATTTAGCTGACTCACCTCACCTAGCATACCAATTGCCGATTCCAGCGCATCATCTAACTCACGCGTTCTATTTTCGATGATTTTCTTGTTGCGTTGATTGTCTGCCGCTAATTTCAAGTGAGTAGCCACTCGCGACAAAGTGGTTAAAGGCGTAATTGGCTTGGTTATAAAGTCAACACACCCTAAAGCAAAGCCTTCTTGCTCAATCTGGGCATCGTTAACTGCCGTTAAAAAAATAATGGGGATATCTGCCGTTTCTGGTTTGGATTTGATTTTTTCACATACCTCAAAACCATTCATGTCTGGCATCATAATATCAAGCAATATAAGGTCTGGCAGGGTACGACTAATGATATCCAGCGCCAGCGCCCCACTCTTTGCAATTTGTACTTGATAATGCTCAGATAAAATTTCCTTTAATAAATCAATATTTGTCGGAACATCGTCAACGATAAGAATACGTTGATTTTTATCATTATTTTCTACTATATCCATCATGTTATTTCCTGTCAGACCTAGCGGATAGATTCTGTTTGAATCTAACAATTTTATTTATTGCATCCTGGTAATCATATGATGCGATATCATCGATTACGGCCTTAAGAGCATCCATATCAATAATTCCATCGTACTTTTTCACAAAAACATCAATACAATTTTCCGACTTCAAACTACCTTCCATTAAAAGTAATTCAAGCTGATCAAGCTCGGCTACAATGTCGTTTAGCGTATCTTCCGATATGTATGAACTCTTATATTCTATCTCGACAGACTTAGCATTTGGCGCTGAAGCCCACCTTTCTATCTTCTCTATCAATAAATGAGGATCCAAAGGCTTAAATAAAAAATCATCTATGCCGAACTCTAAGTTAGTTTTCCTTTCCATCTCAAACGTGTCCGCAGTCAGAACAACAATAGGAGGTTTGGTGTCTTTCAATAACTGGGAGATTTCTTTGCTCGCTTGATAGCCATCCATTATAGGCATTCGAATATCCATTAATATCAAATCATAGGCATACTCTTGGGCTTTTTTAAAAGCTAAATCACCATTCTCTACCCAATCTACTTTTGCCCCCACCTTATTCAAAACAGCCACAACAATATTAGCGTTAATCTTATTATCTTCCGCCAGCAATATTGTTTTTCCATTCAACAATTCTGCTTCATATTTTAGCTTTCCTTGATCTAATGGAAAGTTATCCTGTGATGTCAAAATAGCGGATTTATTATTAATATTTAATGGAGTCAATAACCCTGTTACCAGTGCATCCTGTACAGACTCATTTTCCCTAGAAATAAAAATGGCTCTTCCTTTCAAAGCGGCAACAACATCATCGGATAAATCATCTTGATTATTAAACCAACCGCTATCTACTACTAGTGCCGAGTCATTGGAAAGTGCATTAGTTATGTCCAAAGCAACATATTCGACACTTAGGCGAGAGAATAATTCTTGTATGGATTTGTCTTGATCTATCACACCAACACGCTCCATCGCAGTTGCTTGCGCATTAAGGTCTGGTCTGTAGGGAAGCCTGACTTTGAACGTACTTCCCTGACCCAGCGTACTTTCAAAGGAAATTTTTCCGCCCAATAGCTCGACCAATTTATCTGTGATACTTAAACCAAGTCCTGTACCACCATATAAACGTGTAGTGGAACTGTCAGCTTGTTGAAATACATCAAAAACATTAACGCCTTCAGGTATGCCCACACCTGTATCTTTTACTTCAAAAACAAGTTCTTGAGCAGAATTTTGATACAGATTAACGTCAACTAATCCAGAGTGAGTGAATTTAATCGCATTCCCAACAATATTAATTAAAATTTGCTGAAGCCGTGTTTTATCACCGACTAATTGATCGGCAAGAGAGAAATCGCGACTAACATTAAAGGCGATATTTTTTGTATTAGCCGAAACTTCACAGCTAGAATAAACATAATCTAATACATCATCTATACTATAAACCTTTTCTTCTAATACAACTTTCCCAGACTCAATTTTAGAAAAATCAAGAATACTATTAATAATCGAAAGTAAATTATCTGCAGATTTCTGAATTTTATTGACTTTTTCCTGCTGTTTTTTATTTAGATCATCATCCTGCAATAAATAGCTAAAGCCAATAATCGCATTCATAGGAGTGCGTATCTCATGACTCATTGTTGCTAAAAAATCGGTTTTAATCTTTAATGCTTTTTTAGTGGAATGAACAGCAAGCTCCAAGTCACGGGTAAGCTTGCGTGATTTCCCATAGGACTTTTGCGTTATTTTCAACTGTTTAAACAGCATTGCTATGATGAAAACCATAGTAATAGTCAACAAAGCAATTAACGAACCAAGCTCAATAAACAGCTTCAAGGCGTCCTTTCGCTGTTGTACTTTTTCGACTGAACGAGAGGCCAATGTCTTATGAACAATTTCCCCTGTTTCTTTTAACATCTCATCACTTTTTTTCAGTATCTCAGGCACTATCAAGGCTTCCTTTTCTGCATAAAGAAGCATCTCAATTTCCAGCATTTTTTGTTGCAAAAAAAGCAAAAGGTTTTCGTAATCAGGTAGGCGCTTAAACAACACATGAAGCTCGCCAGCTTCTAATACATTTACGCGACTAAAAAGTATGTCAAAACGTAATTTAGCTTCCTCGAGGCGTTCTTCAGTATACCCATCCTCCAATAGCTTTAGAGTGCTTTTTAGTTTCAATGACTCCCTATCTAATTGATAGGCCGCCCATAATGCATCTTCTTCGACCGCCGACATGATCACCTTTTGTCGGTCAACCAACTCAAAGAAAATCAGTGCAGAGCCACCCATAAAGACACACGCTGCCATCACTAACAAAAGGATAGGTGAAGTTGTTTTATTAACCCCAAATCTACGAAGCAAAGGAGAGATATGTCGAGGCATATTGGCTTTACTCAACGTGAATAGATTTGATTTGCCAAACAGACCTATTGTGGATCACTTCATTATTTAAACTAGGATAATCACTGAAAGGATAGACAAGAAATAACGGCCCTTTATTTCTTACAGACATCGGTACACCATTCAATTCCATTGCTAAAATAACATTATATTCCTCACCATCCTGGCTTGGGACGACGGAACTAAAATCATTCAACGCGGTTACTGTTAAGTCTCCTCCCTCGGCTCCCACAGTGGCTATTAAAGAGCGCAATAAAGGACCGCGATAAGAATCAACACCTTCACTCCAAGGTGTCTCTGTTTTTAATTCAATAACCTCTAAATTCATCAGCATTTCACGATCGAATTGAGCGGTGCCGTCTGGCGTGTTGGTATTCTTTATACTGCCGCTCACGGTTAAAATCACCTTGCCTGACGGCTTAGATAATTCATGAGCGTGAATATTAGCTAAAGGTAACGCAGCGACTAAAGTCATCAAACCCAAAACAAAATACTGCTTCATTATAAACACCATTATAAATTGATTAATTTTGGGAGAGTATAAAGAATAAACCTGTCGTTTCCGTCACTCCCTTACGAAACAACACACTTTCTACACCAACTAGAACAAAGGAAAAATAAAGGAACACAATAGACGTAAAAAACCGCTTTGCAAAGCAGCTATCTAACCTAGATACCTTACAAGCGGTTTTCTGAATAGTATTCAAAAGTATTGGCTACAAATCTAGGGTACAGGCTGACCCTGAGATGCAATCCAAACTCTAAACCAATCATCATCGCTAAGTTGTATGGACATTGCCTCTACCGCGGTAGCCAACCGAGCAATCTTACCAGAGCCCATAACAGGACAAATACCCGCCGGATGACGCAACAACCAGGCGATAACAGCTTGATCAACCGTGCAGTTTTTTTCCTGAGCTATCTCAGCCAACACAGCTTGAACACGTTTTGCTTTATCACTTACCCCTGAAAAAAGGTCACCACCAGCAAAAGGAGACCAAGCCATTGGCGTTACCGCATGCTGCTGAGCATGGTCCAATGTACCGTCTTCAAAATGCTGCAAAGCCAACGGTGACAATTCCACCTGATTAATAATCAAAGGAGCATCTAACCTAGATTGTAATAAATCGAACTGTCGTGTTGTAAAATTCGATACACCAAAGTGCCTCACCTTGCCCAGAGTAAAAAGCAAATCAAAAGCTTGCGCGATTTCATCCGCATCCATCAAAGGACTTGGGCGATGTAACAACAAGGTATCAATATACTCGCACTGCAAATTCGCCAATGATTGATCCACACTCGCCAATATATGCTCAGCACGATAATCATAACGGTGCACCTGAATATCAGGACGATTCTCCGAAGGCAGCAATATTCCGCACTTAGTGACAATCTCCATTTTATCTCGCAGCGCTGGTTTTTGCTTTAGCGCTTCACCAAACAAGGATTCACACTGATATCCCCCATAAATATCAGCGTGATCAAATGTTGTCACGCCAAGATCAAGGCAGTCCTCTATAAAACTTAACGTATCCGCAGACGTCATATTCCATTCTTGCAATCTCCAGAAACCCTGAGCGATACGCGACCCTTCAAAACCAAGGGGATGATATTGATATCTCATGAATACTTTCCTTTTTCCTATTATTGTCATGTTGATCCGCATTCTAAAGACTGTTGAGATGAAAAAACAGCAACCTCATCGTTTAGCATAACTGACATAAAAGACCATCAAATGTATACTATGCCTCATTCAAGACTGACCTCTCCTGAAAGAGCGACGCGACCACCTACAACGGACAAACTATAACGAGCAAATTGCGGCAATATCGAACACTTATAATTTACACGCAGCGACACATCAGCAAGCATAAAAGCGAAACAATAAACACAACACCACTGTGATGGACTTAATAATGAATTCAATGACGCTAGGCCCTCTTTCCAAAGCGAATGGAGAGATCCAAATCCCGGGCTCGAAAAGCCTTTCAAACCGTATTTTATTGTTAGCGACACTAGCAAAAGGCACCACAAAAATTACCAATCTTCTAGACAGCGACGACATTCGTCGCATGCTAGAAAGCCTTACCAAACTAGGTGTGAACTATTCCCTAGAAGACAATGGTACAACCTGTGTACTCGAAGGTCTTGCTGGACCAATCAAAGCGGATTTCGGCGACCTATTTCTTGGTAACGCAGGTACGGCCATGCGCCCTTTGACTGCGGCACTTTGTCTAGGCAAAGGCGAGTTCCACCTCCACGGCGAGCCACGTATGCATGAACGCCCTATAGGTGATTTAGTTGATGCCTTGCAAGCGCTTGGTGTTGATATCGCTTACGAAGGCGAAAAAAATTACCCGCCACTTCGCATCAAAGCAAACGGCTTATCTGGTGGCGAAGTGTCTATTAAAGGCAATATCTCAAGCCAGTTCCTGACAGCTATCTTGATGAGTGCACCATTAGCAAAAGACGATTTAACCATCAAAGTTGATGGCGAACTGGTGTCTAAACCTTATATCGACATTACACTTCATGCCATGAAGCAATTTGGCGTCGAAGTAGAAAACCAGAACTACCAAGCGTTTGTGGTAAAAGGTCAACAAACTTACCAAAGCCCCGGTAAAATAATGGTAGAAGGCGACGCTTCTTCTGCGTCTTACTTCCTAGCCGCTGCAGCCATTGCTGGCGGAAAAATTAAAGTCCACGGCGTTGGCACTGACAGCGTACAAGGGGATGTGAAATTCGCGGATGTATTAGCTCAAATGGGTGCAAAAATAACGTATGGCCCAACATGGATTGAAGCGGAACACAACGAACTTAATGGCATTGATATGGACATGAACCACATTCCAGATGCCGCGATGACCATAGCAACGACCGCCCTATTCGCCAAAGGCCCAACCACGATCCGCAATATCTACAACTGGCGCGTAAAAGAAACCGACCGTTTATACGCCATGGCAACAGAGCTGAAAAAACTCGGCGCCGACGTTATTGAAGGCGAAGACTTCATTACCGTCACACCCGTTGAGCAACTACAACATGCGGCTATCGATACATACAATGATCATCGCATTGCCATGTGTTTTTCACTCGTTGCTTTCTCTGATACGCCTGTGACAATAAATGACCCTGGCTGCACATCCAAAACCTTCCCAACCTATTTTGAGTTATTCAATTCTATAGCGAGCTAATAGATAAGACTCTTTTAGAGGCAGTTAATTCGGACCACCTTAAACAGATCTGATCCCGTTAACTAAAACACTAAAAGCCAAATCTATAATATGGATTTGGCTTTTTTTTATCATAAAAAAGCCCCAGCGATTATGTCTGGGGCAAAGGCTCTCAATACAAAGGGAAATGCATTAATGAAATATTACGACTGTGGCTGTACTGGCGTTTCCAGTTTTTGAATTTGCTCTGGCGTCAGCAGCTCATAAAGACCTGCGCGGTTCTTAGCAAAAGCCACGGTAAGTTCTTTGGTTAGCTCACCACTCTCTTCTGCAAGATCCTCTACCTTATCCATGTAATTTTTCGAGCTAGGGGACAAGCCACTCAGCTCAACCTGTGTGGTATGAAGCTCATCTTGAATCTCACGAATGGCTTTACCGTCTTTTTCAAAAAGATCAGATACTTTTGATTGCGTCTTCTCGTCCAGACCTAGCTGTTGCGCCATACGGCTTGCTAGTTGCTCATGGGTTGGTGCTGAATTCATTGGAGCATTTTGCACTGCTTCACCTTTTGACACGTCACTCTGAGGCACTTTGGTGTCTGCAAATGCACTGACGGCTATGCCAGTAATAATCGCGGCACTCAAACCAATCGCACCCATCATTCCTGCTTTTTTACGATTAAACATAGTTAGCTCCTTACGCTTTGTTTCCTGTTTGAATGAAATCCATTATGTCGATTTATCTGTCAAACAGTGCCAAAGAGAGTGAATCGAGATGCACAACTTGTCATGACTCTGTAAGGAAAAGGGCGCAACCGCCCTGTTTCCCTAGCAACCGCGCAAACACAGACATATTCTTAGAAGTGGAAACGAATGGCTTGACGATTCGCCACATTTAAACGTGAGAAAGGGCTGGATCCCAATCTTTCCAAACCACCTCGCGGCCCTGCTGACGAATCATTACCATGATTTCTTCCACTGGTCTTTTGTCGCTAATCTCAAATTGCTCAAGCTCTTCTTGAGAATCATCTGCGTAACCACCAGGTTGCGTTTTGGATTCCGCACTCATCGTGGTAAACCCCATTCGCACAGCATGATGACGGAATTCTGATGACTCACGGGTAGACAAACTTAACTCCAAGTCACCATCAAACAAACGCCAGGCCGCAATCAACTGAACCAACTGACGATCAGAAATGACCGACTTGGGTACTATGCCTCCCTCGCAAGGACGAATACGCGGAAACGCCACGCTAAAACGACTACGCCAATACTGCTTCTGCAAATGGCGCAAATGATACGCCATCATTAAAGAATCGGTTCGCCAATCTTCCAAGCCAAGCAAAACACCCAAGCCAATTTTATGAATGCCCGCCTGTCCAATTCGATCGGGTGCATCTAAGCGATAATTAAAATTGGACTTATTACCTCGTAAATGATGCTCAAGATACGTTTTGCGGCGGTAGGTTTCCTGATAGACCAACACACCATCTAAGCCAATGTCTTGCAGGTGTTTATAGTCGCTAGCGTCTAACGGCTGCACTTCCATCGAAAGCTGACTAAAGTGCGGCTTAATCAAAGGAATCATACGTTCAAAATATGGCATTGAAACTTTGTTGGTTTCCCCAGTCACCAAGAGAATATGGTCAAAGCCTTTGCGTTTAATTGCCAGCACTTCTTTTTCCAACTGAGTTTCATTTAACGTAAGACGCTTAATGGCGTTACTCATGGAAAAACCACAGTAGCTACATTCATTCGCACAAGTATTAGACAAATACAAAGGAGCAAATAAGCTCACCGTATTTCCAAAACGCTGTAAGGTAAGTTGCTCGCTTTTGGCGACCATCTCAAACAAATAAGGCTCTGCGGCTGGTGAAATGAGAGCAGCGAAGTCGTCAATATCGCGCTTGGTTTTACTCAGAGCTCGCTGAACATCCTGTTCAGATTTATTTTGATGCAAAGCCGTCAATGCCTGCCAATCCGCCTGTTCAACAAAGCCGCTAAATTGCCCTGCTACTGCAGGACTTTGCTCTAGCATACGAATTTTCTGACTGGTTTCTGCCATCATGACAAAGCCCCAATAAAATCCGTCAAAGGGCTTGTGGCATTCGCCTGAACACCTTTTTCTCCCAAACCTGATTCATAGGCCATTCGCCCTGCTTCAACGGCAAGACGAAAGGCTTTACCCATTTGTTTTGGTTGTTTAGCAACAGCCATAGCGGTATTAACCAACACCGCATCCGCACCAATCTCTAATGCCAATGCAGCATCCGATGGCGCACCAATTCCGGCATCAACAATAACTGGCACTCGACTTTGCTCGATAATAATTTCCAAAAATGGGCGACTCGCCAAGCCCATATTCGAACCAATTGGCGAACCAAGCGGCATCACACACTGACAACCCACTTCCTCTAATCGTTTACAGAGCACAGGATCCGCATGAACATATGGCATTACCACAAACCCCTTTTTAATTAGCTGCTCTGCCGCCAATAAAGTTTCCATGCCATCGGGCATTAAGTAACGTGGATCGGGGTGAATTTCCAACTTTACCCAGTTGGTTTCTAGTGCTTCTCTGGCGAGCTCTGCCGCGAAAATGGCTTCTTTTGCGGTACGCGCGCCTGACGTATTTGGTAAAAGCTTAATTCCTTGTTGTTGCAATGGTTGCAGAATATTGTCCGTTTGGTTCTTAAGGTCCATTCGTCGCAACGACAAGGTTACTAATTCACTTTCACTGCTCGTCAAAGACTCTATCATGGCCGCTGAACTGGCGTATTTCCCCGTACCCGTGAAAAGTCGAGAGTGAAATTCATGCCCAGCAATAAAAAAAGACGACATCCTAGCCTCCTGCAATCGATTCAAAAATAAAAACCTGAGTTTGCTCACTCAACTCCGTGGTAGACCACAGGCTTTTTGGCACAACTTGCTGATTTATAGCGATGGCAATACCTTGCTGACTTTTATCTAGCGAAGTAAGTAAGTCTGCGACGGTTTTCCCATCGAATTCATGGCAAACATCGTTCAACATAATCCTCATGATTTACCTCGTATACTTTGCTCAAATGACAATATCAAAGATCGGGTCGCTAGCTTGGGTTGATCGGCCTTGGTAATAGCCGTCACCAAGGCAACACTGTCCACTCCCGCTTTAACCACAGAAGACAGACGCTCCGCATTGATGCCGCCAATCGCCACTGTAGGAAAGTGGCCTTTTAATAAAGTCGCATAATGTGTAAGGCGAGTTATACCTTGCGGTTGAGATGGCATGTCTTTCGTTTGTGTAGGGAAAATGTGCCCCAAAGCGATGTAGCTTGGCTGGATGGATTGCGCTCGAGCAATTTCATAATAACCATGAGTGCTAATACCAAGTCGCAAGCCAGCTGCTTGGATTTGCTCTAAATCAGCCACATCCAAATCTTCCTGCCCCAGATGTACGCCATAAGCGCCTAAAGCAATTGCTTGTTGCCAATAATCATTGATAAACACTTGCGCGTCGTACTTTCTACCTAAGTGAATGGCTTGCTCAATCTTGCTATCCAGATGTTCATCATCTGGATCTTTAATTCTAAGTTGCGCGATTTTCACACCTTCTTTCAAGACCAACTCTAACCAAGCAATCGAATCCACCACTGGATACAAGCCCATTTTTTCTAGATCCATCTGAGGGAAAGGCTGGGAAATGGGCGTGATTGCGCTGTTTGGCGAAACGATCGTTGGCAGACTTTCAAATTGCAAAGGCCATCCTGGGCACCCCAAAGGGCCAGCACCGCCACCGATTTGTACGCCACTTTTCAACGCACCAGTAATGTAAGCTTTGGCCATAGTCATCGCATCTAAAAGGTCATAGCCGTGCGCGATAAAGCTCGCCAGTGCCGTCGACAAGGTACAACCTGTACCGCGTGTATTGTGGGCTGACAGCCTGTTGAATGTAAAACCGACAATAGCATTGCGATCAACCAACCAGTCCGTTGCCTTATCTCCAAGACCGCAATGCCCTCCTTTAATTAACCAACGGCTGTCTGAATCATCAAAATACCGCATCATTTTCGACTGTAATTCCTCAATCGAAATATCACCAGATAAGCCAGTCAGCGCAGAAAACTCCATCAAGTTGGGCGTAATAACATCCGCATAAGGTAAAATGTTCTCTAATAAACTGGCGCCCGCATCGGTTTGCTGTAATTGATTCCCCGACTCACTACTCGCCGCCATAACAGGATCAAAGACCACCAACAGATTTGGAAAATCCGCTTTCATACGCTTTAACCAAGCGGAACAGGCTTTCACTATCTGTATGGAGGGTAACAAACTCACTTTAATCGCATCAGGCGGTACATCATCCAATAAGGTTTGCCATTGCGCATCGAACATAGCCAACGACACAGGCTCCACCGAGCGGACCTCTTTAGAGTTTTGCGCTGTGATGCAAGTGACGATAGTTTGCACATGGCAATTTAAATCTTGCCCTGTGCGTAAATCCGCTTGAAGTCCTGCGTGGGCGGACGAATCCGACCCACCCACGCACCAGACAACAGGAGGTTTTATAGACATAAATCCTCCTTTCACTTACAGGGATTTTTCTTTTGATTTGTCTGAGGCGTGCTTGTCTGTGGTTAACTTATCCGTGGTTAAGTAAACATCACTACCTAGCTCACGAAATTGCTCAGACATTTTCTGCATGCCACTTTCTGCTTCGCTTAGTTCTAAAGCACTCACATCGATTTTTTGCGCCTCAAGCTCTAATCCTTTCGCATAGTCGCGAACTTCTTGAGTGATTTTCATCGAGCAGAATTTTGGTCCACACATAGAACAGAAATGCGCCACTTTGCCCGAAGCTTGTGGCAATGTTTCATCATGATAAGAACGCGCTGTTTCAGGGTCTAAAGACAAGTTAAATTGATCTTCCCAACGGAATTCAAAACGCGCTTTAGATAAGGCATTGTCACGAATTTGTGCTCCTGGGTGGCCTTTGGCCAAATCCGCAGCATGAGCGGCAATTTTGTAGGTAATCAAACCTTGCTTAACATCTTCTTTGTTTGGCAAGCCAAGATGCTCTTTTGGCGTCACATAACACAGCATCGCACAGCCGTACCAACCAATTTGTGCTGCGCCAATGCCAGATGTAATGTGATCGTAGCCCGGTGCGATGTCTTGTGTTAATGGCCCTAAGGTGTAAAACGGTGCCTCATGACAATGCTTCAACTGTTCTGTCATGTTCTCTTCGATCAGCTGCATCGGCACGTGCCCAGGACCTTCGATCATCACTTGCACATCGTATTCCCAAGCGATTTTCGTTAGCTCACCCAAAGTACGTAGCTCCGACATTTGCGCTTCATCATTGGCATCCATAATTGACCCCGGACGCAGACCGTCCCCAAGTGACAAAGCCACATCGTAGGCCGCACACAATTCACAAATTTCACGAAAACGCTCATACAAGAAGCTTTCTTTATGATGCGCTAAGCACCACTTCGCCATAATGGAACCGCCACGAGAAACAATGCCAGTTAAACGTTTGGCCGTCATAGGGACATAGCGCAACAAAACGCCGGCGTGAATGGTAAAATAATCCACACCTTGCTCTGCTTGTTCGATCAAGGTGTCGCGGAAAACTTCCCAGTTCAGATCTTCAGCCACACCCTCCACTTTTTCCAACGCCTGATAAATCGGTACAGTTCCAATAGGCACAGGCGAGTTTCGCAGTATCCACTCGCGGGTTTCGTGAATGTTTTTTCCTGTCGACAAATCCATCACCGTATCCGCGCCCCAACGAGTCGACCAAACAAGTTTCTCTACTTCTTCCTCAATGGATGACGTTACCGCCGAGTTACCGATATTGGCGTTCACCTTAACCAAAAAGTTACGACCAATGATCATAGGTTCAGATTCAGGGTGGTTGATGTTGTTAGGAATAATAGCGCGCCCCCTTGCGACTTCATCCCGAACAAATTCTGGTGTGATACGTGTTTGCAAATTCGCCCCAAAGCTTTGCCCTGGATGCTGCTTCAATAGTAATTCGCTCTTAATGGCATCGATATTTTGATTTTCACGTAAAGCAATGTATTCCATTTCTGGTGTCACAATACCTTGACGAGCGTAGTGCATTTGCGTCACGCACTTACCTTGGCGCGCTTTACGTACTTTAGGCAACGCCTTAAAACGCAGTTCATCAAGTGCCGAGTTTTCTAAACGTGATTGGGCAAATTCAGACGACACGCCAGACAGTATCTCGGTGTCTTCACGCTTATCAATCCAAGCAGCTCGCATTGGTGCCAAGCCGCGATACACATCGATATTTTCCTCCGGATCAGCATAAGGTCCAGAACAGTCGTAAACGTAAATAGCCTCATTAGGTTCAAAGGTTAGGTTGTCTGGATCTGAGCCAATGGGCGTATCAGTCAAATTGATTTTACGCATTGGAACGCGAATAGAGTCATCCGAACCGGTTAGATATATGCGCTCGGACGCGGGAAAAGGTTTGGCTTGCAAGGACTCAATAAAAGATTTGGCAGCTTGACGCGTTTCTTCTCGAGACTGCTTTTTTGAAAGTTTGGTTGGTTTTTCTTGTGGTTCGTTAGTAGCCGACATAAGCATTTCCCTTATTATTAAAATGGAGAATTGCTTGTCTGGGGTGCTGTTTTACAGGCAAACGCAATGCTGGCGTTAATTTGCAAAACATGAACCCTGAATTTTATTTGAAAAGAATGCTTAGAAATAAGACAGCATCGATTCCATAAAAATCAGGAGTTCATTCGATGCAGAAAAGAAAAATTGAGACTTTCTTGTTTCCTACGCGGGTTTTAACCCGATCAGGTTCTGCGGATCCCGCACTTAATTATGCGATCTCAGCCAAATGGCACTCCGACAAGTAGGGCTGAGTATACTCAGTCTTATCGGAATGTAAACACCCACGTTTTAAGTGGGTGTTTAACAAAAACAAACGTTGTGAATCTATTCGCCTTGCATTTCCAACGCCATTTTATAGAGGTAATTTTTCTTCTCACCCGTCAATTTGGCTGCCATAGCCGCGGCTTGCTTAACCGGCAGATCTTCTAACAAAATGGTCAGAATACGTTTCGCTTCTAGCTCTGCTTCATTACCGCTTTCTTGGGTAAAACTCAGCATAACAACAAATTCACCACGCATTTGGTTGGCATCTTCGTCGAATTTGGCAAGAATCTCAGCTGCCGTGCCTGATAGAAACGTCTCGAATGTTTTGGTAACTTCACGTGCCAAAACAAGCTGCGCGTCCTCACCATACACTTTTTGCACATCCGTTATAGAATCATAGACCCGATGAGTAGATTCATAAAAAACCACGGTGCCAGTTTGCTTTTTCCAAGACTCAAATAAGTCACAGCGTCCTTTCGATTTAGCGGGCACAAAGCCTGCAAAAAAGAACTGATCGGTAGGCAAACCAGAGGCACACAATGCTGAAATCAATGCACAAGCGCCAGGAATTGGCACAACTTTATGACCTAACTCACGTAAAGCATGCACCACATGATAGCCAGGATCTGAAATCAAAGGCGTTCCAGCGTCCGATACCAAAGCCACACTTTTTCCTTCATCAAGCAAGCTGGCAACATAGTTCGCTTTATCTTTTTCATTATGGTCGTGAATAGAAAATAATTTTGCTTCAATGGCAAAATGATTCAGCAAACGTCGTGTGTGCCGAGTATCTTCTGCAGCGATATAGTCTACATCGCGTAAAGTTTGTTCAGCTCGTTTACTGAAATCGTCTAGATTACCAATTGGGGTCGCAACTATGTACAGCGACCCTCTCGCATCATCAGAACTATGTGGTAACATGTTGCCTCTTTTATTTGTCATTTTATAAGCTTATGAGCCTAATTAATTACCGCATCATATCATTAACTCTTTGCAGTGTGCTGTTAAGTGCCTGTAATTCCATGAATTTAAACATGGAACAACAAACTGCAGCTCAAAAAGCCAACATGAAGGCAAAGCAAGAAAACACTTTGCCAGCAAGCATTTATCATCCAAGAAAAACATCAGATGTTTCTGAAGAACTTGCCAACAGCTTCTCGTCAGCAAGAAGTCTTTATGAACAAGGTGAATTCCAACAGGCTTTAGATGTACTTGAGAGTGACGTTCTCACTAAGACCTCTTCACTTCGTTTTTCTGGCTATTTGTTAGCAGCACAGGCCGCCGCGCAATTAGACAGCGCCATCGATGCCATGAATTATCTAGCTCAAGCTGATACCTTGGCCGCTGCTCGTCACCCAGATAATCAAAACAACCTAAAAGAAACCAAAGCCAGCATTCTCGCACACTTTGGTAACTGGTTAGACGTCGTTAAACTTCGTATGGATTTGTCTTTTAACCTTCCTCTAAATGAAGGCGAAAGCAATCAAACTAAGTTATGGCTTGCTATCCAAAACCTCACTCAAAATGAGGTTGATGAGCTGTATCAACAACAAATCCCTCTCTTGAATGGCTGGCTAACAATCAGTGGGATTTTACGCAATCAATCCCTCTCAATCGAACAACAGCTAAAAGTATTCGAAAATTGGAAAGCGGAAAACCCAAACCATCCAGCCGCTGTATCACCGCCACAAGACTTTAAAATTATGGCGACTGTTGGCCAGATGGCACCTAAAAAAATCGTTTTATTACTGCCAATGAGCGGCCCCCTAGAGCGAGCGTCTCAAGCGATTGTGGATGGTTTTTTTGTTAGCTATTACAAACAAAAAGAAGACAAGCCTAAGGTCGTCATTGTCAATGTCGAAGACTACTCAAATATATCTGATGCTCTGGACGCTGCAAACGAGTTACAGCCAGACGTCATCATCGGGCCTCTTCAAAAAAATAACGTGGCTCAAATTAGCCGTTTAAATCTGCCTATCCCAGTGATCGCACTAAATCAGTTAGATGTGAATCAGCACCCAAAAAATTTATACCATTTTTCTCTAAACCCTGAAGATGAAATTCACGAAATCATTGCCTTCGCCAAAAAAGAAGGGGCTAATAAAGCCGCTATTTTAAGCATTCAAGATACATGGGCACTAAAACAAGGAGATGATTTTAGGGCCGCTGCAGAAAAAGAAAATGTGGACCTGATCTCAAATCAAACCTACGCCAACACCCCCAAGGGCAGACAAGACGCAATACAAAAACTGCTCTTAATAAACGAGAGTTATGCCCGTCGAAGACTGATTGAGAGATGGACCGGAACCTCTGTCGATAGCATCGCCAGATCACGAGAAGACCTTGATTACGTTTACTATGTTGGCAAGTTAAATGACGCGAAACAAATTAGACCTTTGTTAGATTTCTACTTTGCAGAAAAAATCCCAATGCTGGCCAGCAGCACACTCAATGATAGCGCTCCAGAAAGATCAACTAAGCCTGAGGACATAGAGCGCATACTCTTTACTGAGCTTCCAGCCCTTACACCTCAAGATACGGCGCTGAATGAATTACCAAAAAATCAAAGCTCAAACATTTTACGTCGCTTACAAGCCTTAGGGGCAGATTCGTACCTATTGGCTAACAAGTATACATTGTTCACCCTACTGCCAAGCACCAAAGTATCTGCAAATACTGGCATTATTACGATCGATGAAAATGGTATCTTTCATAAGAGACCTGAAATCATGACTTACCGAAAAGGAAATTTGGTATATGCAAACAGTCAGCAGTTTTTTGAACAGAAGGAAAGCATCGAAAAATAACGGCAAAAAAGCAGAGCAATTTGCTGAGGCCTTTCTAAAAAAAGAAGGGCTTCGCTTTGTTGAAAGAAATTTTTTCTGCCGTATGGGTGAAATAGATTTAATATTTTTAGACAATAACGTTTATGTCTTTGTAGAAGTTCGTTATAGGACAAACCTACAACATGGTAGCGCTGCCGAAAGTCTAAGCACGTCTAAATTACAAAAAGTCCGCAACAGTGCGGCACTATGGTTACAAAAAAACCATAAAGAACACCACGCAAGTCGTTTTGATGCAATCTTATTTGACGCAGAAATAAACCGACAACACTTAACTTGGCTGAAAGCAGTATTTTAATAACTATGGATTTTCAAGAAGCAATCTATACACAATTTGCCCAGAGTTTTGAAGCACAACAACAAGCTCTGGAAAGTTTACCCCCTTACATTGAACACGCTGCTAAAGTTATTTTTTCCAGCATAGCTTCGGGCGGCAAGGTAATTTGTATTGGTAATGGTACGGGCTCTCACCTATCACAATACTTCAGTACCTTGATGCTAGATCGCATGGATAGAGAACGCCCTGGACTGCCTGCTATTTGCTTAAGTGGCGAAGGCGCTTCTTTACTAGCCATAACACATAACGACAGTTACCACGACGTGTTCTCAAAACAGATCACCGCCCTGGGTAATCCTGGAGACATACTGTTCGTTGTTGCTAATCGCGGCAACACCTCCCCTATCATTCAAGCCATTCAGGCAGCACATGAACGCAAAATGGGAATAGTCGCCTTGACGAGCCCTGAAGCTAAAAATGTGTCATCTCTTACGTCTCAGGACGATACAGAGATAAAAATCAATCTACTTGGCACGGCACGAGTGCATGAGTGCCAATTGAATGTTATCCATATATTAATAGACTTACTTGAACGACAACTTTTTGGCTACGAAGACTAAAAATTGTAGAACAGCACTCAATTCCAGACACAAAAAACCGCTACATAAATAGCGGTTTTTTGTATTACTAAAGTAGCAAAAAAATCTCTTACTTAACCACTTTTAACTGAAAACCTTTTTTAGGTTCTGGCGGCGTCGGCGGAGTTGGCTCATCTAGAAATTCTTCGTCTGGGAAGACAAAACCGTCACCATTTTCTTTGGCGTACAAAGCGAGGGCCGCCGATATAGGAACATAAACCTGCATTGGCTTACCACTAAATCGCGCTTCAAAAGAAACAGCTTCTTTATCCATTATCAAATGACGTACAGCACTCATACTGATGTTAAGTACAATTTGGCCATCTTTAACAAACTCTGTAGGAATAACAACGCCTTTTTGCTCAGCATCAACCAAAAGATAAGGCGTCATATCATTATCAGCAACCCAAGAATACGCTGCATTCAATAAATAAGATCGTTTCGGTAACATTTTCACTCCTACTACATATAAATCTTTGTAAAAAAAAGGAGCTATAAGAAGCTCCTCTTTTGTTACTGAACAAAGCTCAATAAGTCTCTCAACTTAGTCTAAGCGCATTTCCTGTTCAGCTTCGGACAAGCTTTCTTGGAAAGATTCACGAGCAAAAACAAGGTCCATATATTTATACAGAGCTCTTGCCTGTTCTTTAGGAATCTCTACGCCCAATACTGGCAAACGCCATAAAATCGGAGCTAAGCAGCAATCAACAATAGTAAATTCATCGCTCATAAAATAAGGCTTTTCTTCAAAGATTGGCGCAACATTCAATAGACCTTCGCGCAATTCTTTTTGAGCCTGAGCAACCGCTTCTTTGTCTTTACTAGTCAAAATCAAATCAACTAACTTTGCCCAGTCACGCTGAATACGATACATAAATAAGCGACTTTCAGCACGAGCAACAGGGTAGACAGGTAGTAATGGCGGATGCGGGAAACGCTCATCCAAATACTCCATCATTACATTTGGCTCGTATAAAACCAAATCACGATCAACCAATGCTGGAAGCTCATTGTATGGATTAACATCAGCCAGTTCATCCGGCTTGTTAAATGGGTCTACGTCTATGATGTCCACTGTGAC
Organism: Marinomonas sp. FW-1; assembly: GCF_005222245.1. NCBI lineage: Bacteria > Pseudomonadati > Pseudomonadota > Gammaproteobacteria > Oceanospirillales > Oceanospirillaceae > Marinomonas > Marinomonas sp. FW-1. The sequence continues at coordinate 2,206,685 of NZ_CP025987.1, forward strand.
GGCTTTTTCAGCCAATACAATACGAACTCTATGGCTGTAATGATCTTCTCCATCTGAGAAGAACGTCATTGAGGAGCGCTTTGCAATAACACCCATGTCTAACCCCTATATTGAAAACATCAACGCCCTTTTCGAAGAAAAGGACAAACTATAATATGGAAACGAAGTCACAAAAATATCACCCAACTTCGTCACACTAAAAGTATTTCTACGGTTTAATAACCACGCAGCTTCAGAAAACAAGAGATTTGCAACACCAAGAAAACCTTTTGTTTTATAGAGCCGCTATTCTAACATTTTTTGAAACAATTTTTCTTAGAAAAATCATCATGCTGAACGATAGTAACACTGTATTTATTTCAAACAAAAAAAACGCTTGGCGAATACACCAAGCGTTTTGATAATAATTCCAAAGCGAAAATTAACGCTTAGAGAACTGAGGACGACGACGTGCTTTGCGTAGACCAACTTTCTTACGTTCAACTTCACGAGAGTCGCGTGTAACGAATCCAGCAGAACGTAGAGTACGACGTAGAGTCTCATCGTATTGCATCAATGCACGTGTGATACCGTGACGGATCGCACCAGCTTGACCAGAGATACCACCACCTTTAACAGTGATGTAAACGTCAAATTTTTCAGTAGCATCAACAAGTTCAAGAGGCTGACGAACAACCATTTGAGCAGTTTCACGACCAAAGTACTGAGAAAGAGTACGGTTATTGATAACTAAGTTACCAGAACCCGCTTTAAGGAAAACACGAGCGGTAGACGTTTTGCGACGACCTGTACCGTAGTATTGAGTAGCTGACATAATGATCTTCCGTATTAAATGTTAAGGGCTTGAGGCTGTTGAGCAGCATGTGGATGCTCAGTACCAGCGTACACTTTCATTTTCTTGTGCATTGCACGGCCCAAAGGACCTTTTGGCAACATACCTTTTACGGCGATTTCAAGAACGCGCTCAGGAGCGTGATCAATCAACTTCTCGAAATTCATAGAACGCAAGCCGCCTGGGTAACCAGTATGGCGGTAGTATTGTTTAGCAGCTGCTTTGTTACCTGTAACGTGAATTTTCTCAGCATTGATAACAACGATGTAATCACCAGTGTCAACATGAGGAGTATATTCCGCTTTATGCTTACCGCGAAGACGGCGAGCAATTTCAGTAGCCAAGCGACCTAGAGTTTTGCCTTCAGCATCAACCACGAACCAGTCGCGGCGTACTTCAGCAGGTTTAGCTGTAAAAGTTTTCATGAAAAAACCCTATCAATATGCGTGCTCAATGACACGCTATACCTATTATTATTGGTTGGCCGAAAGCAAAGCTTTCGATCAACGTACACTTACCTTTAAAAAGGCGAGCGAAGTATATAATAAAATTAGCGATTATGAAAGTCGAAAGACACTTATGGGCGGTGCTCTAAGGACAAATATTCCTCAGATTGCATCTCTAATAATCGACTTACTGTACGATCGTACTCAAAGGCCAATCGTGTCCCAACGTATATATCAGGAATCGCCACTTCTGCCGAAAATATCACCTTAACATGACGATCATAAAACTCATCAACCAAGTTGATAAAGCGTCTTGCTAAATCATCACGAGCGGCATCCATCTGAGGCAAATTAGAAATAATCACCGTTGTATAAAGGCGCGCGATTTCAATATAGTCAATTTGACTTCTTGGCCCATCGCAAAGGGCTTTAATGTCAAACCATGCAAGGTCTTCACAACTTCTCAACAAAGGAATTGCACGTCCCTCTATCTCGACATTACCTCCCTCAACAATGTGGGAAGCATCTGAAATAAGGCTCATAAATCGGTCATTCAGTTCCTTATCTGCCGCTTCACTCAAAGGGTAGTGATACAGTTTAGCTTGCTTCAAAGTACGCAATCGGTAGTCAACACCACCATCAACGTTCATCACTTTGGTGTGCTGCTTAACCAAATCAATAGCAGGCAAAAAGCGCGCTCGTTGTAAGCCATTCTTATACAAGCCATCTGGTTCAATGTTAGAAGTCGCCACTAAGGTTGTGCCATTTTTAAATAACACATCTAGCAAGCCTGCCAAAATCATGGCATCAGTAATATCGGTCACAAAAAACTCATCAAAGCACAAAACCTGTGCTTTGGAAGATATTTGCTTACCTACTATCTCTAAAGGGTTTTTAACGTCATTCAATTTACGCAGTTCTTGGTGAACCATTTGCATAAAGCGATGAAAATGCAAACGCATTTTCTTCTCTGTCGGCAAACAATCAAAAAACGTATCCATTAGGTAGGTCTTGCCTCTACCCACGCCACCCCAAAAATAGAGCCCTTGTTCTACAGTAGGTGTTTTCTTCTTTAAAAGCCTTCCCAAAAAGCCATCGGAAGACTTGTTGGCCTGATTTGCGACTAAACGATCAAATAAATCTTGAAGAGCCTCTACCGCTTCTTCTTGAGCTGGATCATAATGAAAGTCTTCTCTGGTCAAATCTTGTTTGTAACGTGTAATGGGTGTCATCGCCGCTCTTATTCGCTCAATTAGGTGAATTGCAATTATTCTAACAAATTGCGTCTTAAACAACACCTATCGAGCTGTTATCGTAGAAGTGATTTCGCTATAATAGATCATCTGTTTTTTGGAGAAAGTCATGAACTTGGAAGAATTCAACATCATCATCTTTATTACGGGCATCATTATTGGCTGTGTTGCCACGCTTTTTGTTAAAAGCCTTAATACAAGACAAAACAAACAAGCAACCTCTAACTCAAGCATCATCACTATTAAATCGCTACAACAGGAGTTAGACAGCAAACAAGTTATCATTGATAACTTCTTCACTGACAGCAATGAACAACTTAACGCTGCCGAGAAGCGCCTAGCAGAATTAAGAAGCGTCCTTGCCAACAATGCGTCTCAATTAAGCAATGTTAAAATTGAAAAACACCAAGCTAGCACTACCGTAACCGCTGATGATTCTGAAATAACAGAACCACCTAGAGATTACGCGCTCAAAAAAGATAAAGAGCCAGGTATGCTAAGTGAAAGCTTTGGCCTTGATGATCGAAACCGTGACTTAGACCTAGAACCAAAACGCACCATATAAAAAAAAGGGCTTTTTAAAAGCCCTTTTTTTTGCGCTTAACTTCAAGTTTAGGCAGGGTTATCCACATCAATAAACGTCGCGTCCAAGCCACACTCATTCGCTAAATAAGCCGCCATTGATCTAGCTCCAAAGCGTTCAGTAGCATGGTGTCCAGCCGCAATAAAATGAATCCCCATCTCACGGGCAATATGAATAGTCTGCTCAGACACTTCACCCGTAATGAAAGCATCCGCCCCAATAGCCACAGCCTGCTCTATATAGCCTTGCGCACCTCCAGTACACAAAGCCACTCGATGTATAGGCTGATCACTAACACGCTCAAACAACACACTTCGACTGACCGCTGATTCAACTCGTTGCTGAAAAGCATCAAGTGACATAGCTTCCTCTAACTCACCCACAATACCGATGGACTCCTCGATGGGAACCCCAGCCTGTAGAGCAGATCGACAAGACAAACCAATAGCATCAGCCAAGCCCGCATTATTACCCAGAGTTGGATGCGCATCCAACGGCAAGTGATAACCATACAAATTGATGTCATGCTTTATTAATGCAGCGATACGGCGATACTTCATACCTACAATACGAGGATCTTCGTTTTTCCAAAAATACCCATGATGAACAAAGATTGCATCGGCCTTTAGCTCAATAGCAGCATCAATTAACGCCTGACTTGCTGTAACACCTGTCACAACACGGTTAATCTCTTTTTTTCCTTCCACCTGCAAACCATTGGGCGCATAATCTTTGAAACGACTTGGACTTAATGTTTCATTAAGCAATAACTCAAATTCACTGCGTAGCAAAGTAACCTCTCACATCTATGAATCAAAAAACTTACTGGGTTTCGGCCATTATCTCTATTCTCACCGGCACTTGTATAGGCCTAGCCGTCTTACTTATTCAAGAGAAACAAAAAACACCTATTACAAGCTACTCTTCACCTGTAAAAGCTGCGACTCCTTCCGTTGTAAACATCTACACTCAAATTGCAGAACCAAAAGCGTTTAACGATACAAATGAAGTGAAACACAGCATAAATTTAGGCTCTGGCGTTATAGCGACTAAAGATGGTTTCATTCTAACCAATCATCACGTCATCCAAAATGCCCATAGCATTGTTGTCGCCCTACATGATGACAGACGTGTCGAAGCTAAAATTATTGGCTCAGATCCATCTACCGACTTAGCGGTTTTAAAAATAGGCCTGCCCAATTTACCAAGTATTAAAATGGGTAAAAGTGATGATGTCTTTGTAGGCGACCAAATTCTCGCTATTGGCAATCCTTTTGGCATAGGCCAAACAGTAACAGCTGGGATAATCAGCGCCAAAGGCCGCAATAGCATAGGACTTAACACTTATGAAAACTTCTTACAGACAGACGCAGCCATAAACCCTGGCAACTCAGGCGGCGCACTCATCAACTTAAAAGGTGAGCTTATTGGCATTAGCTCGGCTATTTATTCAAGCACGGGAGGCTCACAAGGCATTGGATTTGCTACACCTGTTGATGATGCACTTGAGGTTATGGCAGACATAATCAAACACGGTGAAGTGATCAGAGGCTACTTAGGAATGGACGCGAAAAAAATCACCAAAGCACTAGCAGAAAACCTATTACTGCCGTCAGAGAGTGGGCTACTAGTGAGTGATATTACAAAAGAAAGTCCAGCCGACAAAGCGGGCATAGAAATTGGAGACATTATCCTTGAAATCAATAACACCCCAAGCAAAGATCCATTTCAGATTAGACACTTAATTGCATCACTAAAGCCTGGCACAAATATTTCTTTGCGTGGTATTCGTGGGCAGCAGTCCTATCAAACCAATATCATGCTAGAAAAACAGCCCACAATGCAGCGAATTACCTATTGAACTAACGCATAAGCTCTACTTGCTCTTTTAGGTTTTGCAAACTGTGCTCGAAATTACGCCCAGCAATATCGTTAGCAAAAAAAGCAAGATAAGGACTCAACCAACCAGCATTCAGGTCACCTTCTATTGTCCAGGTAACCAAGGTTTCACTACCATTATCCTGAAGTTCGATCTGATTTCGAACCAAATTAACCCCAGGCTTAGGGCGAACATCGAAACGGATAACGGATGATGAGGATTCAATAACAGACAGCAAACCCTGCTCAGTTTCGCCATTGTAAACTAAAGCAACGGAGTCCCCTTCTCCTAAAACCCCTTCAAAGTCATCCACCTTACCATCCTGAATAAACATCCAATTTGGTAAACTGTCCCCTTGCAGAATGTGTTGGTAAATTGCATCCCGTGACGCTTTAACCACAACGCTGCGCTCCACTCGATAGTCAGTCGGCATGAAAAAGCCAACAACTACCAAAAGCAAAATAACCAACGCGGAAATACGCGTTACTTTTCGCAGCGTATAAAGAGCCGACGGGTGAGACAAATTACTCACCCTTCTCATCCTGCAAAATACGATATTCCGCAGACAAAGCGTGCGCCTCTAGAGATTCGCCACGCGCCAAAGGCGAAGCAATTTTCGCCAACTCACTTGCCCCTTCAGGAGAACAATAAATCAAGGAGCTGCGTTTTTGGAAATCGTATACACCTAAAGGCGATGAAAAACGTGCCGTGCCTGACGTCGGTAAAACGTGATTTGGTCCAGCACAATAATCACCAAGCGCTTCTGGCGTATGACGCCCCATAAAAATAGCACCTGCGTGACGAATTTTTTCAACCCACTTTTCAGGCTCATCCATAGACAACTCTAGATGCTCCGCAGCAACGATATTAGCAATATCCATTGCCTCATCCATGTTTTCAACATGAATAAATGCGCCACGGCCTTCCAATGATGCCTTAATAATATCTTTGCGACTTTGCGTTTGAAGCAACTTATCCATCGAGCTCTTCACCGCTTTCAGGAAAGCAGAATCCGGTGAAATCAAAATCGATTGAGCGTCTTCATCATGTTCAGCCTGTGAAAATAAATCCATCGCAATCCAATCAGGATCGGTTTTACCATCACACACAACCAATATCTCAGAAGGGCCGGCAATCATATCGATACCAACCACACCAAACACCATCTTTTTAGCGGTAGCTACGTAGATATTTCCTGGCCCAACAATTTTATCGACCTTAGGAACACTTTCTGTTCCGTAGGCCAGAGCCGCAACGGCTTGAGCACCACCAATAGTAAAGACACGATCAACACCCGCGATGTAAGCCGCTGCTAAAACGATGTCATTAACAACCCCATCAGGTGTTGGAACTACCATGATGATTTCACTAACACCTGCCACTTTAGCAGGCATAACGTTCATCAACACAGATGAAGGATACGCCGCTTTACCACCAGGAACGTAAACACCCACTCGATCTAATGGCGTTATTTTTTGACCCAAAACAGTGCCGTTGTCTTCCTGATACTGCCAAGAAGGCTGTATCTGACGCTCATGATAATTATGCACTCGCTTAGCCGCTGCTTCCAAACTAGCAACTAACTCCGCACTCACACGGCCTTTCGCCAATGCCAACTCATCACGAGTGATTTCCAGCTCAGAAGAGGACGCAACGTTTCGACGGTCAAATTTATTGGTAAACTCGATAAGCGCAGTGTCACCTTGTAGACGAACTTGCTCAACGATATTAGCTACGGCTTGCTGAACACCAGCATCAGACACTGAATCCCATGCAAGTAAAGATTCTAGCTCTGAACGAAACCCTTCAGCACTAGAAGAAAACTCTCGAATATTCAGACTCAATTACTTACCCTCGTTATCTTCAACTGCACTTCTTATCATTTCTAAAATAGGCTCAATTTCTGAGTATTTAGTCTTGTAAGCGGCTTTATTGACCACCAAACGTGTACTAATAGGCGCAATCAAATCTCGCGCTTCTAGACCATTCGCTTTTAAGGTGTTGCCCGTATCCACTATATCGACGATAAGGTCAGCAAGCCCCATAATTGGAGCCAGCTCCATCGCGCCATACAGCTTGACCACATCCGCTTGTACACCTTGTTCAGCAAAGTACGCTTTCGCAGTTTTAATGAACTTAGAAGCCACTTTTAAGCGTCTGTTTGGTAACGCTTGACCAACAACACCGGCTGTCATCAAGCGACACTTCGCTATTTTAAGGTCTAATAACTCATACAAGTTTTTAGTAGAGGCTTCCATTAATACGTCTTTGCCCGCCACACCAAAGTCTGCCACACCATGATCAACATAAGTAGGCACATCGGTTGCACGCAAGATAACTAACTTTATATGCTCGTGATTGGTATCAAAAATTAGCTTTCGACTTTTGCTTATATCTTCAACAGGAACAATATTCGCCTTCTCTAAAAGCGGCAAGGTTTCACCGAGAATACGCCCTTTCGACAGCGCAATCGTTAATGTCTTACTCATATCAATTTAGAACCCGTGAAATTTTCGCACCCAATGCACCGAATTTTTCTTCAATACACTCGTAACCGCGATCGATGTGGTAAATGCGATCAATTTTAGTATCGCCCTCAGCAACTAACGCAGACAGAACCAAGCTTGCGGATGCACGTAAATCCGTTGCCATGACAGGCGCACCTTTAAGGCGATCACAACCGCGCACAATAGCCGTATTACCATTTACTTCGATATCGGCACCCATACGTAACATTTCGTCTACGTGCATAAAGCGATTTTCAAAAATATTCTCAATTACTCGACCAACACCGGTAGCAACAGAGTTTAATGCAACAAACTGAGCCTGCATGTCGGTAGGGAAAGCTGGGTAAGGGGCTGTACTAATATTAACAGCCTGAGGTCGACGGCCTTCCATATCTACCTCAATCCAATCCTCTCCGCACGTCACTTTCGCGCCCGCTTCTTCTAATTTAGCGAGTACCGCTTCCAGTGATTTAACATCGGTATCAATCACTTTCACTTTACCACCAGTAATGGCAGCAGCGACTAAGAAAGTACCAGTCTCAATACGGTCTGGCATTACTGGGTAGCTAGTGCCATGTAGAGCTTCAACACCATCCACAACGATTGTATCGGTACCATGACCCGTAATTTTGGCCCCCATTGCAATGAGGCATTCAGCCAAATCCACCACTTCCGGCTCACGTGCAGCGTTTTCTAAAATAGTCTGCCCATCCGCTAACGTCGCAGCCATGAGTAGATTTTCCGTTCCTGTTACAGTCACTTTATCAAAGAAAATGCGCGCACCTTTAAGGCGACCGTCAACACTAGCAACAATATCGCCGCCTTCTACACTAATAGTTGCGCCCATCGCTTCTAAACCACGTAGGTGCAAATCAACTGGTCGACTACCGATAGCACAGCCACCTGGCAGAGACACAATCGCCTTACCAAAATGGCTTACCAACGGACCAAGGACCAAAATAGAAGCGCGCATGGTTTTCACCAGCTCATAAGGTGCTTCGCAATTATTAAGTGTTGAAACGTCAAGCTGAACACTCATTTTTTCATCAACCACGACACCACAGCCCATGGAACCTAACAATTCCAACATGGTGGTAATATCGTGCAAATGAGGAAGGTTTTTGATCGTAATTAATTCTTTTGTTAACAAAGTGGCTGCAAGAATTGGCAGTGCAGCATTTTTCGCGCCAGACGCACGAACAACGCCATTAAGCCGAGCACCACCGGTAATCAGAAGCTTATCCATATTTTTAATCTCTTATAATCGCTTAATTACAGCTTATTTATTTGTTCGGGCGTGTAGGTTTTCATCGTAACGGCATGAATGGCGCCACTGGAAATAGCTTCCTGAAGATGAGAGTAGACAAGCTGCTGTCTTTTAACAGTCGATAATCCTTCAAATTCGCTTGTTACTACTACTACTTGAAAATTGCATCCTTCCCCTTCAGCGATTACTTCGCAATTAGGGATAGAGGATTCTAAAAGTGCTTTAACTTCACCTGCGTTCACAGTCGCTCCAATAGATTAAATATACATAATTGCCTTTATTCTACATTAGTACAGCCAACTACTTAACACCTCAAAGCCCAACTCTGAATAAAAAACTAGCTGTTTTCTAACATTTTAATCTAGGCTGACAATTGGGCAGACAAAAAAATCCGAACCCACAGAGTGAATTCGGATTTTTAAGGTGTTCTGTTGCCGTAAAAATTATGACTTTTTAGCTAACGACTCTTTCCATGCCGAAATAGCAGACTCAATATCGTTTCTATTTTGCTGCATCATCACACCGAACTGCTTGCGAAAAGTCAGACCAAAGTTAATGTTATTAATAACGACGTTACTCAACATCCAGTTACCTTGCTCTGCCTGCTCCATATAAAAAGAAATATTTAGAACACCGCCCGCTTCCATTTGAAAATTGACATCCACTTTGGTTTCGTTACCGCGACCTTGAGGCCCTAAAGGCAGAACGTTAATTCGGTCCGCATCCAGCTCTAAAAGAGATGCGCCATAAGTTTTGAGCAAGGTATCCTTGGTGACATTGGCGAAACGAATTCTTTGTTCTGGGGAAGCTCTACGGTAATACTTACCCATTACCTTTTTAGAGAAGTCATCAAAATCAACCACATCCTTCAAAATATCATTAACTCGCTGCTCAAGTAGCGCAGGATCTTTCGCTAAAACAGCCTTATCAGCAACAATATTAGTTCGAAACGCCTCAACAACATTAACCACAGTGTTTCTAGCATCATCCACGTTAGACCACGCGAAATTTGCACCGACTAGGGAAAGAAATAAAAACACACCTGAGAAAAATCTAGTCATAATATTACTCCGAATCACCTGCTTTGAATAAAAATTGACTAATTAAGGTTTCCAAAACGAGAGCTGACTGCGTATCAAATATCTCGCCACCATCTTTCAGCATTTCATCCTCTGCACCGATTGATATCCCTAAATACTTTTCACCCAACAAGCCACTGGTCAAAATAGCAACAGAGCTATCCGTGGGAATATTATCAACATCCGAATCTATGTTCATGGTAACTAGCCCCATGTATAAATCCTTATCAAAGGTAATGGATTCAACACTACCGACATTAACACCAGCAATCGTCACTTTAGCTCGATTACTTAACCCACCAATATCATCAAATCTTGCCACTATCTGATACGTGTCTTTTTTATCAGAAAACGCCAATCCACTGACCTGAACGGCAAGGTAAACAAAGGCCATAATACCAACAACAATAAAGGCCCCTACAGCCAATTCAATACGCTTACTTCTCATCTTAAAAATCTCCAAACATGGCGGCAGTTAATACAAAGTCCAACGCCAAAATAGCCAATGAACCTAAAACAACAGTACGAGTAGTTGCTTTACCAATCCCCTCAGAGGTTGGTACACACTCATATCCTTGATAGACAGCAATCCAAGTAACAGCAACAGAGAAAAAGACCGCTTTAATAAAGCCGTTAAGAATATCAGTATCAAAATAGACTGACTGCTGCATCAAGGACCAAAAAGCGCCATCATGGACGCCCAACCAATTAACGGAAACAACAAGCCCCCCGATAATCCCAGTCGCTGAAAATATCAAACTCAACAAGGGCAAACAAATGACACCTGCAATAAATCTAGGCGCAATCACTCGACGAAGCGGATCAACGCCCATCATTTCAAAGCTAGACAACTGCTCCGTTGCTTTCATCAAGCCAATTTCAGCAGTTAACGATGATCCGGCACGGCCAGCGAACAATAGAGCCGTTACCACAGGCCCCAATTCTCGTAGCAGAGCCAGTGCCAACAACTGACCAACCGCTTCTTCCGAGCCAAACTTTGCCAGTATGCTATAGCCCTGTAGCGCCAAAACCATCCCTATAAAAGCACCAGAAACAACGACAATAACAAGAGATAAAACACCCACAGAATACAACTGCTTGACCAGCAGATTTAAAGACTCTTTCGGTCTAACTGGCAACCTCACGATACTCTGCACCAAGAAAATACCTGCACGCCCTACTGACTCTAGCCAGTTCAGCAATGCGGCTCCAAGCTCTGCAATCATCTTCATAAAACACCCTTACCAGCATCAGCGCGGTTTTCTGGATAATGAAATGGTACTGGACCATCTGGCTCACCGTTTAAAAACTGTTGAACCTCAGCATTATCTGATGCCCTTATCTCATCGGCAGAGCCTTCAGCGATAACACGACCGCCCGCTAAAATGCACACATGATCCGCAATTGAAAGAGACTCTTCAACATCATGAGACACAAGCACTGAAGTGATGTTCGCCGTATCATTTAACTGGCGTATTAATTTAACCAGAACGCCTTTTGAAATAGGATCTTGGCCTGTAAATGGCTCGTCATACATGACTAATTCAGGGTCCAACGCAATCGCCCTAGCCAATGCCACGCGTCGAGCCATACCACCAGAAAGTTCAGAAGGCATTAATTTCGCTGCGCCACGCAAACCGACACTGTAAAGCTTATCCAAAACTCTTTTAGAGATGGTTTCTGCATCAAGCTTGGTATGCTCCTCCATAGGAAAAGCGATATTTTCAGCTACACTCATATCACTGAACAAAGCACCACTCTGAAAAAGCATGCCCATTTTCTTCCTCGCCTTATACAGGTTCGACCTAGACAAAGCGTGGATGTTTTTACCGTCCACCAACAACTCACCGGAGTCTGGTGCTAACTGAGCAGCAATAAGGCGTAACAACGTTGTTTTACCTGTCCCGCTTGGCCCCATGACAGCAGTAATCTTCCCGCGAGGAATGGTCAGGGAAACGTTTTCGTAAATAACCCTATCCCCCCTCGAAAAACTCACATTTCGGACTTCAATATAAGCATCAGTCACTAGTACACCCTTACCATCCTTCCTAAATATGGATTGATACTATCACTGCCCCCCAACAATTAGAATCGCGGCAAAGGCAAAACTACTTTGTTTGCAAGATCAAGCCTTGAATTTAGTTGCTAAACCTCATTAAATGGTGCCTTCTAATTTCAATGAGTCTTACTACCCATTATGCTGTTATTTTCCGTTGCTCTCATCGCTGGACTAATTTTACTCGTCATTAGCTCTGACAAATTCATTGAGCATGCCGCATTGGTGGCTGAAAAGCTTAATGTAAGCCCTATGGTCATTGGTATCACACTGGTGGCGTTTGGTACTTCTGCTCCTGAAATGGTGGTTTCTGCTATCGCCGCACTGGATAATGCACCTGAAATAGCAATCGGTAATGTTTTAGGCTCCAACATTGCCAACATCGCTCTAGTGTTGGGTGTCACTTTATTATTCTCTGCCATCCCTATCGCAAAAGGGCTTTCGACGAAAGAAGTACCTCTGGTGTTAGCCATCACAGTACTGACTGGTTTTTTACTCTATGACCAAGCACTAGGGTTATGGGATGGTGTAATACTCATCATTGCATTTGTCGCCGTGCTGATAATCCTATTACGCGGTAACAAAGATTTGGAAAGCGAACTAAAAGAAGAGCTTCCCGCAGATGATGGCTCATCAACATTAAAATCCTTAATCATTGCGTTAATTGGACTGGTTGTACTCATAGGTAGCTCTAAACTTCTAGTTTGGGGCGCCATTGGCATAGCGACTGCTTTGGGAGTGAGCGAGCTAGTTATTGGCCTGACTATCGTTGCAGTTGGAACCAGCCTTCCTGAGTTAGCAGCTTCTGTTAGTAGTGTGAGAAAAGGACATCATGATATCGCCATTGGCAACGTACTAGGTTCAAACGTATTTAACCTAGCCACCGTATTACCTTTACCAGCACTGATCGCCCCCGGCATAATCGACCCAAGTGTCGTGCAGCGTGATTTCCCTTGGGTACTAGGATTAACGGTCGCACTTGCTATTGCCATCTTTATATTCAAAAAATCTAAGAGCAATGCAATCCCTAGATGGATAGGCCTGCCTTTCATTGCATCCTATGGCATATATATATTTGCAATCAGTACGAATGGCGCGCCATAACAATGAATTTAGCAAAGACACTTAAAACCAGAAACATTCTACTATTAGCGGCAGTAACTGTGGTTATTGCTTCGATTAGCTGGTACAGCACAAAGCCATCAAGAAACTTAGTCGAAAGCGATGCACTTCGTGGCTCGCCCGATTATTTCATCACCGATGTGCAGGTAAAAGAGTTTGATGAAAATGGAGGGCTAATCGAAACACTGAACGCCAAACAAACCTCTCACTATGACCTTAAAGAGAAAACCTTGCTCGAACAGCCTAGTGTTGCCCGATATTCAGAATCGGGACAATGGCATGGAAAAGCAGATAAAGGGGTTATTGAAGACGGAAGTAATGATATTCTATTAACAGACAACGTAAGAGCAACGAAAAAATATCAGCAGTCTGAAGACATCCAGCTTAGCTCGGACAACATGCACTACGTAGACAAAGACAAATCATTGACCAGCTACGGAGCTGCTACCTTGATATCAACCCAAGGAAAAACCTCCGCGAATAAGATTACAACCTTTATAAACTCAGAAGAAGTCGTGATGACAGGATCTGTACGAGGAAACTATGAAACAACTCATTAACGCCAGCATGTTGCTCACTTCTGCCCTTATTGGACAATACACTTACGCTTTACCAGATGACCTTAACAAGCCATTAGAAATTCAAGCTGATGAAGCCTCTTTCGACCAGAATTCAGGCGAAGCCATCTATAAAGGCAACGTCTTTGTAAAACAAGGCTCCATAGAAATCCAAGCACAGTATTTAAAAGTCACAACAGACCCAAGCACCCGCAGATTTAACAGCCTAGAAGCCACAGGGTCGCCAGCAAAATTCAGTCAACAAATAGATTGGAATGGCAACATAGTTATCAGTAGAGGGAATGAAATCCACTACCAAACCGACGAATCCAAACTTGAAATCACTGGAGATGGATACCTAAGCCGTATGCAGAATTCTATCTCCGCTGATTACATTCTCTACATGATCCAAGATGGCACCTTTAGCGCAGAGAAAAAAGATTCTGGTCGCGTCAATATGACCTTACAGCCACAAACTACTGAGGCAAAATAATAGATGGCCTTACTAGAAGCAAAACACCTTGCAAAAAGCTATAAAAAACGCAAAGTAGTAAAAGACGTCTCAATTTCCGTTGAATCAGGCCAAGCCGTTGGTTTATTAGGACCAAACGGAGCAGGAAAAACCACCTGTTTCTATATGATAGTTGGTATGGTCGCCAATGACGCTGGCGGCATATTTATTGACGGCATAGACATCACCCATGACGCCATGCACACTCGCGCCCAAAAAGGTGTTGGCTATCTTCCTCAAGAGGCATCTATTTTTAGAAAAATGTCTGTAGAAGACAATATTTTAGCGATTTTAGAAACACGCAAAAATCTCACTAAAGCACAACAACATGAAAGATTAGAAGAGCTCTTAGAAGAGTTCCATATCACCCATATCCGCACCAACTTAGGAATGGCATTATCAGGAGGTGAAAGGCGCCGGGTAGAAATAGCAAGAGCGGTTGCAATGAACCCAAAATTCATTCTGCTTGATGAGCCATTTGCTGGAGTAGACCCAATCTCCGTTGGTGACATAAAACAAATAATTAAACACCTCCAAGAAAGTGGAATCGGTGTCCTAATTACCGATCATAACGTCAGAGAAACCCTCGACATCTGCGATAAAGCTTACATTGTTGGTAATGGTTATATCATCGCATCAGGCGATGCCAGTACAGTCATCAACAATGAACAAGTAAAAAAGGTCTATTTAGGCGACGACTTCCGCCTATAACCCCTTATCATTGCTGTAGAAAGGGAGTAGTATGCACAACTCGTTCCAATTCACTCAAACAAAAAGAGTTGCTCCATGAAGCAGTCTTTACAATTAAAGCTAGGTCAACAGCTAACCATGACCCCACAACTGCAGCAAGCTATACGCTTACTGCAGCTTTCTACGTTGGATTTGAAGCAAGAGATTCATGAGTTCCTAGAGTCGAACCCACTGCTTGAGCTTGATGATGACGAGCAAACTCATAATGAGTTACCTGCTAGCATAGAGTCAAAAAGCGCAACAGAAACACCTCTAGATAACGGTGAAGAAGCACGCCTAGAGTCCGAATGGACAGAAAGCATCCCAGAAGAGCTATCCATAGACAGCAATTGGGATGATACTTACCAAAGTTCAGCTGCGGTCAGTGACAACCTTAGCTTTGAAGGCGATAGCGATTTTGAAAGCCGTAACGCACCTGCTGAAAGCATTCAAGACCATCTTATCTGGCAACTAAACCTTACTCACATGTCTGATAGAGACCTTGAGATTGCCTATGCCATCATTGAATGTGTCCAGCCTGATGGATACTTAAGCATTACACCTGACGACATCTGCGAATCACTAAGCATTGAACTTGAAGACCTAGAAATGGAAGAAGTCATTGCGGTTCAACATAGACTGCAGCGCTTCGACCCAGTCGGCGTCTGCTCTATTGATTTACGTGATTGTCTGTTGGTGCAATTAGAAGCTTTCCAGACTCACCCTCTATACAAAAGCACCTATAACCTTATTGACCATTATTTACCCTTATTGGGCAATAGAGATTTTGCGCAACTAAGCCGCAAAACAAAATTAAAAGATGAAGCGCTAAAAGAAGTCATTAGCTTAATTCAACAACTAAACCCGCGCCCAGGCTCGGTTATTGATGCCGATGATACCGATTACGTTATTCCTGACGTGTCAGTCAAAAAACGTAATGACGTTTGGCAAGTTGAATTAAACAACGACGCTCTTCCACCAATAAAAATCAATGAAACCTATTCCGCCATGGCCAGCACCGCTGCCACAGCCGAAGATGCTTCTTACATCAAAAACTCACTACAAGAAGCTAAATGGTTCATGAAAAGTTTACAAAGCAGAAATGAGACGCTACTAAAAGTAGCCAGCTGCATTGTCAGCAGACAGATCGATTTTTTTGAGCTTGGTGAAGAAGCCATGAAACCAATGGTGCTTCATGACGTAGCTGAAGAAGTAGGCATGCATGAGTCAACCATATCTAGGGTAACCACTCAAAAATACATGCACACACCAAAAGGGATATTTGAATTAAAATATTTCTTTTCGAGCCATGTTAATACAGCCTCTGGTGGTGAGTGCTCTTCGACAGCAATTAGGGCCATGATCAAAAAACTTGTTGCTGACGAACCTGCTAAAAAACCTTTAAGTGATAATAAGTTAGCTGCCATTTTGGCAGATCAAGGCATACAAGTTGCTCGACGGACTGTAGCCAAATACCGTGAGGCGATGAACATCCCTCCTTCCAATGAACGCAAACGACTGATCTAAACGGAAAGCATTTTATCATGTCCTTGAAATCATTATTAAAAGCAGACCTCGTTCTCGCAAAACAAGATATCATTAGCAAGAAACGCGTATTAGAAAACCTCGCGGAAGTAGCGTCAAACCGACTTCACTGTGATAACGAAGCCGTCTATGATGCACTGCTAGGTCGAGAAAAACTTGGAAGTACTGGTATAGGCAATGGAATAGCCATTCCGCATTGTCGACTAGAGTCCGCAAATCACACCGCTGTAGTGGTAATGTCACTACAGACGCCTATCGATTTTGACTCTATAGACAAACAAGCTGTCGATCTTATATTTGCGTTAATTGTTCCGCCACATGAATGTGACCAACATCTATCAACACTGGCTCAAATTGCAGAATTAGCACAGTCTCCAGAATCATTGGACAAGCTGCGTACTGCTCAAAGCAACGAAGAGCTATTCAGTATTTTCAACTCATTAATATAGGTATAAAGCATGCTGGAAGAGTCTATTGTTATTATAAACAAACTTGGCTTGCATGCCCGTGCAGCAGGCAAACTCATAGAAACAACCACACGCTTTTCTTGTGATATCACCATCGAAAAAGATGGGCGTAATGTGGATGGAAAAAGCATCATGGCAATGATGATGCTTGCTGCAGGAAAAGGCACCGAAATCAAAATCAAAGCGAATGGTGAAGATGAGCAAGAAGCCATTAACGCGATCGTTGAATTAATCAACAATCGTTTCGGTGAAGATGAGTAAAGAGCATCATGTCGGAGCAAAACACCCTTAATCATTTGCAAACGGTAACCGAGTCCCTTGAGACCGGTGCCACAATGCAAATTCGCTACCTACTTAATGGTGCCCTACCTGCACAAGATGTTGCTCGACTATTAGAATCGTCTCCGCCAAAAGAGCGTAAGCTTTTATGGGAACTCATCGAAGACAAAAACGAAGGCGAAGTATTACAGTATCTGACTGAAGATATTGGCGTTCAATTCATGAAAAACATGAATACAGAACGCCTTATCGCCGTCTCAGAACACTTTGAAAGTGATGACTTAGCCGACTTATTACAGCACCTGCCAGAAAAGATCGTGAAAGAAGTGCTTGCGTCGATGACGGCGCAAGACAGAAAAAGAGTTGAAGACCTATTAAGCTACTCAGAAGACTCTGCTGGCGGCTTAATGAATACGGATACGATAACAATTCGTCCAAATATCAATGTGGACATTGTTTTTCGCTATCTTCGCAGGCACGCAAAGATTCCAGACATGACTGACAGTTTATTAGTCGTCAGTCGCTCAGATAAACTTCTCGGTGTACTCCCCCTTACTAAATTGCTGGTTTCCAACCCTAATGCCACCGTGCGTGACATTATGGAAACCGAGTTTACTGTGATCAATGCAGAGACACCTGCAAGTGAAGTTGCGCAGTTATTTGAAAAAATGGACCTTGTCTCCGCTCCCGTTATTGATGGTGAAAACAGAAAATTACTAGGTCGTATCACTATCGATGACGTTGTCGATGTTATTCGTGACGAAGCTGAACACTCCATGCTAAGCATGGCAGGTCTCGATGACGACGAAGACACCTTCTCCCCTATTATGAAAACCACCAAACGACGTGCGGTTTGGCTTGGCATAAACCTTATTACAGCCTTTATCGCCTCTTATGTGATTGGACTATTTCAAAACACACTCGATCAAGTGGTTGCATTGGCAATATTAATGCCTATTGTTGCCAGTATGGGCGGTATCGCTGGCTCACAAGTACTGACACTGGTAATTCGAGGCATCGCACTGAACCAGATTGGCGCAACCAATACACGCTGGCTTTTAAATAGAGAACTTGTTGTCGGACTTCTTAATGGCATATTGTGGGCAACCGTTATTGCCGCACTCACCGCTCTTTGGTTTGACAACATAAAGATTGCCTATATCATTGCAGGCGCCACTATAATAAACCTGCTATTTGCAGCAACCACTGGTACACTTCTGCCAATTTTCTTAAAAAAGATTGGCATCGACCCTGCCCTTGCTGGCAGCGTAATTTTGACTACTGTGACCGACGTAATTGGATTCCTTTCCTTCCTAGGTCTCGCTACTATTTTTTTAATATAGGTTCCCATGACAGACTTTGATCAATTTGAAAACGAAGAAGACATTCCTAAAAGTAAAACCCAGATCAAGCGTGAAATGGAAGCCTTGCAAGATCTTGGTAAAAAAATGCTCGGCTTAAGCAAAAACCAGCTTAAGAAAGTTGAAATGTCGGACACTTTACGCGAAGCCTTCGTTGAAGCTGGACGCATAAAACAACACGAAGCCATGAGAAGACACCTTCAATACATCGGCAAGATCATGCGCACAGAAGACCATGAGGCCATTGCTAATCGAGTGGCTATGTTTGATTCAACATCGGCTGCGTACAACAAGCTTTTTCACCAACTAGAAGTTAAGCGTGACGCACTTATTGGCGAAAACAGTAAAGAAGTATTGTCCCAATACCTAGATGAAAACCCTCAGATCGAAGACATTCAGCTGCTTAGACAACTTATCCGACTCTCCCAAAAAGAAGTGTCTCAAGGATCAAACACAACAAACCGTAAGAAATTATTCCGTTTTTTGCGTGAAGCCGAAGAGAAACGTTTAGGCTTAAAAGACTAATACAGAAAAGTAAAACCCACTGCGATTTACTTCGACAAAAGCCCTGGCTCAGAAAAAACTGACCAGGGCTTTTTACTGAAATCTACGATGGGATAAACAAGGCATTTTTTGACGACATTGATTCAGTCTTTGCTTTTCTACCTCAAAGACAAAATACCCCTGCTCTTCTTGCAAATCCGCCAAGCATTCTCCAAAAGGAGAATACAAAACACTATTACCATAAGTTTGCCTTGTTGAATTATGCCAACCACATTGGCCAACGCCTAAGACATAACATTGATTTTCAATAGCACGGGCGGACAACAAGGTGCGCCAGTGAGCTTTACCTGTCACATAAGTAAAGGCGGCAGGCACCAATAAAATTTCAGCCCCCATATTAACAAGTTGTCGATATAACTCAGGAAACCTCAGGTCATAGCAAATGCTTAAACCCACTTTAAAGCCATCCACATCCACCACTTTTAATGACAACTCACCCGCCTCTATAAAATCAGACTCCTTATAAGAGGCTGCTTTATCATCCACAGCAACGTCAAACAGATGAATTTTGTCATAGCGTTCAAGTATGGCGCCATCAGGACCAATCACCCAACAAGACTGCCTTACCCGCCCATTCGGCACTAATTGGCCATCAAACCGAATATGAGAAGGGTGAGAGCCGATCACAATATAAACAGAGTAACACTTGGCGAGCGTCGCGATCTCAGCAAAAATAATCGCTTGATCCTCAGACTCCGCCAAAGGTCGCATATTTTTACCATCAAACAAAAACACATTTTCCGGCAAAACAATAAGGCGCGCTCCTTCTTGCTGAGCAGCAGAAACGACCATACGTTTGACTTCTTCCAGATTACTTCGCCAATCTTTCGTGCTGGTAAGTTGAATAGCCGCGACACGCAATCTATTTGTCATTGGATTTACCCACTGGTTGATATCGAACAGGGGTTATAACAGGATCGTTAAAGGAACCTTCAACTTTATACTGCACACTCGTTACCTTAGATAACTGATCCCCGATTAGCTTATCAGTGATAAATAGCAGACCCGCCAACTGAGGAGTTCCCCATATCAACCCCGCCAAAGGCAGCGTTCCTGATATAGGAAAAGTGGCCGTTAGCCTTTCATTCAATTTTTCATTTACGATATCAGCTTCACCAGCAACAACAAGCTCAGCGGTTGGGGACTTGATGGTGATTGGGGAGATTGTTTTCAAAATACCATTAGAAAGAGAAAGAACACCGTTAAAGTCGTCGTAAGTTAAGCCTGGTTCATAAACATCAGAAAAATCCAACAACAAACGTCGACTCAACGCCCCAACATTAAAGATCCCCAGCACCTTCAAAAATGGCGGTAACTCATCTACTTGACTGAAATTACCATTCGATGAAGAAAAAGCAATCCGCCCAGAAACCGACTCTCGATCAAAATAAAATGGGTGTCCTTTCCAACTTAAACCCACGTCAATTTTGTACTTTTTAGAGGTAACAATCGGCTTATTGGAAAACTTTTGCGTCAATTCAGCCAGATCCGCACCGTCAGCAGCCACAACCAGCTCAACACTAGAAGACTCCCCTCTATCTTGCCAGAATAAAGACCCTGTAAAATGACCTGTCTTTAATTTAGATGAAATAGGGTCAACCCTTAGAACATCACCCTCTCTGGTAATATTAAGCTGCCAATCGCCGTAAGGCTTTTCATTAAAATAAAGCTGATCCACAGACAATTTCATATTTGGAATTTGCCTAGCAGAAAAAGGCGCTTCTTTACTACTGCCGGCTTCCTCTGAAGGATCTGAATTCCAGCTCAAGAAACCAAAATTGAGATTGATCACACCATCTTTCTTTATGAAAGCAAAATTCATTTCATCCGAATTCACAAAAAGGGGCTTATTAGTCGAGGCGTTATAAGCCACCTTAAAGTTATGCCAAGTGTTATTTGGATTAACCACCACTCTATCGACTATAAGATCAACTCGACTCAACCAAGCGGGTAATGCAGGAATATCGTCCGCATCAGTTTCCGTACTTCCGCCTGAAAAATCCGCCATTACAGACTGCCACTCAGGCACAAGAAGCTGCTTCAAGTTTCCACTAATCACCAAGCCATTCGGTATTGTTGAACTGAATTCTTCCCCTTGAACCGTACTAACAATCAACTCACCGCCAATAAACTCATTGCGTTGAAGCAGCATTCTCGCCTTTGCAAGGCTGTCATAACTCGCATCAATAACAAGATCAGATTCATGCTGCCTCACTTTGACTTGCAGCGGTTTTATTTCATCCGATTCCTTTCCTATTGGTTCTGGCAGATCTATTTTCACCCCTACCAGCTCACTATCAATGGTAAAATCGACCTGCCCCATTTGAGACTGATTAACCAACAACTTTCCTGCGTAACCAGTCAGACCAGACGCTCTATTGATTGCCAAATCACTAACATCACGCCATTTAAGAACGTCTTTAATATCCACTTCACCTGAAAAATCACCAATCACAGCCAGCCCACCAGCCTTTCCTGTAGCCTTAGATGAAAGTGTAAGGTGTGACTTTCCTCCCAATGCTTGAATATCAAAAGCGGAATCCGTTATGCCTTCACTAGAACTATAATTCAGTCTTCCTTCTTGAACATAGCCAGCTAAATCAAGGTCATTAATTCGCAATGGGTTATCTTTAAAATCAAGCGCTAGCTGAACTTTGGGCTCCGTATCTGGAACAAATGGCACAGCAACATCAAATTTACCCTTTACTCGCCCCTCCAATTGCCAGTTAGCAAAAGGTGACAAAACAGAGTCGGCCAACGGCGTTGATTGCAACGTAGAAATAACTAAGGGGGCCTCTTCATCAACAGCACCCGAAATATTCAGCCAATCTGCTTTCTCATTTATGATCGGCACTGTCACCAAAAGATTACTTACGGGCAAATCTGCTAACTTAGCTGAGTCCACATGAACACTGATACCTGTCGCATCATATGAAAAATTGCCTTTGACATCCGTCGCTGTAGGCCAATTTTCATCAAACGCCACATCCGTATCATTTAGCCCCATTTGCATTCTTACGTGAGGCTTAGCACCGTCTGACAACTCGCTCTGCACCAATACATCAACATCCGTGATTTCACCAGAATTAGGAAATGCCTTCTGAATCCAAGACATAACCGCTTCATCAAGCACTTTAGGCGGAATATAATCCAGTCGATCTGCAACAGATAAATTTTGACCATGCAAATCTAAAGCAAGCCAATCAGGTTCATCACTTCTAACTTCTAAACGAAAGCCGCCATTAACATCAGCACCACGGCGTTGCACCAACAAATCACGACCGCTCACTAAAAATATATCTTGTTGTTTTTGCCAGCTCACGTAGCCCAAAACTTTATCAACCTGCCAAGGCGATTCGTACACCGTATCAAACCACAGCTTGCTGTCATTACCCCGAAAATCGATATAGCCACTGTCTTCAGACAAACTAAAAACAGCATTAATTTTATCGGCCTGAGGAATGCCATTGTAGGCATTAACGGATGCGGCTTGCAGATTACTTAAAAACTCAAATGACAACTCACCGTCTTCTCGCCACACCTGAACGCTACCATTCTTAGCAACACCCAATGGGTGCAAGGCGTTCAAAATACTGAATGCGTTAGAATCTTTTGGCAAAAAATGCGCTAATATTTCATGACCCAAGCCCAAATCAGCTTGGTTAAAGCGGACTGTCGAACGGTCCGTTAAAGACGACCAATCAAATACAGCATCAATAGCAGGATAACTAACATCACTGCTATCACTTATTACCAAATCCTTTAGATCGAGACGAATCGCTGGCTGCCGCTGTGAATAGTGAAGTTTTACAGAGGAAGTCGCATCAAAATTCCGCCCATCCTCAAAACCAATGTTGACGTTCGTAGACTCTGCACGAACTTCGTATTCCTTACCGACAACAGCGTCTAGCCAAAGCTCACCAGCAAAATCGGCGGACGCAATAGAATAGGCATTATTCGCTAATACACTATCAATAGGCAAAGATATCTTAGGGGCCACAAGCGACGCTTTTACTCGATAATCACCCAGCAAACCACGCGTTTGCGCAATACGAGCATTAAGTACGAATGGCGACTGATAATCATCTAAAAAGATCTTTGATGTCAGCAAAGACTCAAATGATTTCTGGAAAAGGTACAAATGTGGGAAGCGAACTTTATGCTCACCAAATTGCTCACTGTTAATGTCTATTTGACCATCATAAATAGAAAAGTTTTTCTGAGCAGACAAGTAATCTAACGCACGTTCAACACCCACATCATTGCGAACATTACGCGAAGGAGTAGCCCCAGCCAGATGCCAAACACCCTTATTTTCCTGCATCTGCACATAGGGGCGGACAAATCGAATATAGGTAAACTGAGGGCTTAAACTAAGTAGAGATTTAACGGTATCTAAGCGAATCCGCATTTCATCAACACGAACAGAGGCCTTTCCGTTAGCCAAAATATTAAAGCCGCTAATTGATACAGTTGGATCGACGCCTTCTAAACCGCCATCAATCCTTTCCAGCGTCACTGGGTAGCCAATGATTTGCTGTAAATTATTCTCGATTTGTGGGCGATAGCGATCCATATAAGGAAGCAGTTGCCCAACACTGACCGCAAAGATAGCCAGCAGTGCTGTTAAAACAACAGCCGCCCAAAAAGAAAAAAGGATCAGCTTACGCAATACCCAACGCATCTTACGTCCTTTTTAGTTAACGCAAAACAACATCATATTGATCTTGCGTATAAACAGAATCCACTTGAAAACGGATAGTTTTGCCGATGAATGCTTCCAATTCAGCAACAGCAACACTTTCTTCATCAAGAAACCTTTCCACTACAGCGCTCGCAGCCAACACAGTGTATGTCTGAGAGTTATATGCTCGGTCCGCTCTTAAAATTTCTCGGAACACCTCATAACATACGGTTTCCGGTGTCTTAACAAGCCCACTCCCCCGACAAGAACGACAAGGCTCACACAAGGTTTGCCCCAGACTCTCACGCGTTCTTTTTCTTGTCATTTCTACCAGACCAAGCTCAGAAACCCCGGTAATTTTGGTTTTAGCATGGTCTGCATCTAATACTTTCTCGAGCATACGTAGAACTTGACGCTTATGCTCTTCATCTTCCATATCAATAAAGTCTATGATGATGATACCACCAAGATTTCGCAACCTCAGTTGTCGACCTATTGCCGTGGCGGCCTCAAGGTTCGTTTTGTAGATAGTCTCTTCAAGGTTTCGACTCCCGACAAAGGCCCCCGTATTAACATCGATAGTGGTCATAGATTCCGTTTGCTCAACCAACAAATAGCCACCCGACTTCAACTGTACCTTACGGTCTAACGCTTTATGAATCTCATCCTCAACACTGTATAAATCAAAGATTGGACGCTCACCAGGATAATACTCAATACGGTCTCTAAGGTCCGGAATGAAATCTTCAGCAAAAGAGCGCAACTTAGCGTAATTCTCTTTCGAATCAATACGAATTTTTTCTGTCGAAAGACCAACCAAATCACGCATGGTACGCAAATGCAGCGGAAGGTCTTCATAAATAATAGAGGGCGCCTTCGCATTTTGCATACGACGCTTAACGGATTGCCATAGACGGGTTAGGAATTTGATATCTGAAAGAATTTCTTCTTCACCAGCCCGCTCTGCTGCTGTTCTTAGAATATAGCCACTGTTTTCATCCGCATCAGTAAGAGCTTCAGATACGAGCGTTTTAAGACGCTCACGCTCAACCTCATCCTCAATACGTTGACTCACCCCTACGTGTGCTTGATCTGGCATATAAACCAGGTAACGAGAAGGAATAGAAAGATGAGTTGTTAACCGTGCCCCTTTTGAACTAATAGGGTCTTTTGTCACTTGAACCACTAACGATTGCCCTTCACGCAAATAATCACCAATCTGATCACTTGGGTTAACAGCATCACGGCTCACGACTTCTGACACATGGATAAAAGCCGCCCTCTCTAAGCCAATATCAACAAAGGCCGCTTGCATACCTGGAAGAACACGTACAACCTTGCCTTGGTAAATATTGCCAACAATCCCTTTACGACTTGAGCGCTCTATATAGACTTCTTGCAACACGCCGTTCTCAACTAGAGCAACGCGAATCTCCATAGGAGTAACATTAATGAGTACATCTTCACTCATGTGACATTTCCTCTAGCGAATGAATTCCGAATTGGGCTAACAATTCAGCCGTTTCATACAGGGGCAGCCCAACAACAGCAGAATATGATCCTGACATAGTGCGCACGAAAATAGAACCCAAACCTTGAATACCGTATGAGCCAGCCTTGTCTTTGGGCTCATTCGTCTTCCAATACAAGTCTATTTCTACGTCTGAGATATCACGAAAAACCACATCACTTACAACACATTTAGTAGCAACATGCTCAAGGTCAATATTACATAAACAAAGAGAGGTAATGACTTGGTGGGAACGGCCTGATAGCCGCCTTAACATGGATCTTGAATCTTCAAGAGAATCTGGCTTACCAAGAATGCAGCCATCTACGACCACACTGGTATCGGACGCAAGAAAAACAACGGAAGAGTCAAAATGAGGATTTTGCTGTGTATACATCTTTGATGCCGCACGCGCTTTTTCTACTGCCATGCGCACAACATATTCTTTCGCCTCCTCCCGCTCTCTTGGCGTCTCATCGATGTCGGCAGGCAACACCTCAAAATCGTTAACCAAAAGACTAAGCAGCTCTTTCCTTCTCGGCGAAGCTGAAGCCAAAACAAGCATAATGTTTCCCTAAAATAAACCTAGCGAATAGCATAAATACGTCGCACACTGCGAAGTATGACGAAAGACCAAGGCCATAACGCCCCAGTAATAACCGCAGGCATAAATATCATTAATGTTGGTTCAGCATTACCAAGGTAATGATCAACCCAGAAATCGATAAGTTGATTCACGCTAACCAACATACATATAAAAAATCCTTGCTGCCAACGGTGGTACATCCGCAAACGTTTATAAAATACAGCACAGGTATAGGCAATAATGACATAGGTTAATGAGTGCTGGCCGATTATACCGCCCTGTAATAGATCAACCATTAAGCCCAAAAACCAAGCCAAGCCGACACCAACACGGAAAGGCAGGGCAATCACCCAATACAAAATAACCAGCAAAGCCCACTCAGGACGGAACCAGACAAGATCTCCGGGGAAAGGCACCGCTTCAAGCATCAAAGCGGTTAGCAAGGTAATACAGAATACAAAGATAGGCTTCATGATCGTCCCGCCTTAGGCTTTTCTATTAGCATAACGTGGCGACTTCGACCCAATTGAGCTAAAGGCACAACTTCCACATCAGCATAGGCTTTGCCCTGTGTATATTTCACACTGCGAACCACACCGACAGGATAACCACTAGGGAATCGATTATCTAAACCAGAAGTAGTAAGCACATCACCTTTTCTAATGTCGACAGAACGTGGCACGCTCATCAGCTCCATCACGGTGACACTTCCAGTGCCTCGTAAAATACCTCTAAAGCCAGTACGAGATAACTGCACGGGCACAAAGTGATTGGCGTCTGCAATCAATAGCACTCGGCTACTGTAAGCGGAAGTTTCAACGACTTGACCCAACACACCGGTGGCATCTAAAACAGGCTGACCAACATAAGCACCAGAGGAAAACCCTTTATCGATCATCAATCTATGGCTGTAGGCATTTTGGTCAAAACCGATTACTTCAGCCATAACGACTTTTTCATCAACCCGCTGGGATGCATCCAACAACTCGCGCAAGCGCACATTTTCGGCCTGCAGAGATTCAAGACGCTGCTGCCGGCTACGTAGAAGTAAAATTTCAGCCTGCAAAGATTTATTCTCTCTAACCAAGCCTTCCCTACTCGCTAGATGCTCACCAGCCCAGTTGAACATTTTTTGAGGAGTATTAACCACAACTTGAATAGGAGTCACAAGCAAAGTCAGATATGGCCTTACTTGTGAAAACGCAGAATAACGCACATCAGCAACGATCATTGCAACAGACAAAATAACCAACACAACAAAACGCGCGCTGGATACTTTGCCACTGAAAAGAAGCGAATTATTAATGGTACGCTCCTAACGCTTATTCGTTATCAGCTGTAAACAACTCAGAAGCATGTTTGTCCATCAACTCCAAGGCCATGCCGCCGCCACGGGCAACACAAGTTAATGGATCATCAGCGATAATCACTGGCAAACCAGTTTCTTCGCTAATTAAACGGTCGATTTCACGCAGCAAAGCGCCACCGCCAGTCAACACTAAACCCGTTTCGCCAATATCAGCGGCCAATTCAGGTGGGGATTGCTCTAGAACGCCTTTAATGGCTTGTACAATTTGAGCCAATGGTTCTTGAAGAGCTTCTAGAATTTCTGTACTACTAAGAGTGAAAGAACGAGGAATACCTTCAGCTAAGTTGCGACCACGCACATCAATTTGCAACTCTTCACCGGTATGGTAAGCCATACCAATCTCTGTTTTTATGCGTTCAGCCGTTGCATCACCAATCAAGCTACCGTATTGGCGACGAACATATGTCGTAATAGCTTCATCAAAACGGTCACCACCCACTCGAATCGATTCAGATGTAACGATACCGTTCAAGGAAATGATTGCGATCTCTGTTGTACCACCACCGATATCGATAACCATGGAACCTGACGCCTCAGCAACAGGCAGGCCTGCACCAATAGCTGCCGCCATCGGTTCTTCAATAATATAAACTTCGCGTGCGCCAGCGCCCAAAGCGGATTCTTTAATCGCACGTCGTTCTACTTGGGTAGATTTACAAGGCACACAAACCAAAACTCGAGGGCTTGGCTTTAACAAACTATTTTCATGAACCTTGGAGATAAAATATTGCAGCATCTTTTCTGTAACATGAAAGTCAGCAATAACACCGTCTTTCATCGGTCGGATAGCGGTAATATTACCCGGCGTACGACCCAACATGCGCTTCGCATCTGTACCAACAGACGCAACTGTTTTTTGGTTTCCATTATGACGTATAGCAACAACAGACGGCTCATCTAGCACAATTCCGCGGTCACGAACGTAAATAAGGGTATTTGCCGTTCCTAAGTCAATTGACAAATCACTTGAAAACATTCCCCTGATTTTCTTAAACATGAATTCTTACACCCTGATAATACGATACGAACAGCGTCAAAATGTAACAATGACGGGGCCAATGGGCAAGTTGATTCCGCGTAAATGTTAAAAAAGTTCCAAGGTATTTCATTGTTTAGCAAAAAAAATTAATAAATCTAAAATATGCCTTCTTTTTCACCCGCTTTGCTTTATAGCAATACCACTAAGAGATACAATGGCGGGCATTTACGATAATCAAAACATTTAGGTGGAACATGTCCATAGACAAACAAGACGTGCAAAAGATTGCACACTTGGCACGCCTCGCTCTTACTGAGGCAGACGCCGATCAATACCAACACTCTCTTTCAAGCGTTTTATCACTCGTTGAGCAAATGCAATCTGTTGATACCGATGGTGTTGAACCTCTTTCTAATCCACTTGAGATGACGCAGCGCTTAAGAGAAGACATAGTCACCGAAGAAAACCGTCGTGACGCATTCTTAGCAAACGCACCTCAGACCGAAGCTGGCCTTTTCCTAGTACCGAAAGTGATCGATTAAGAGAGACAAGCATGTTCGAACAAAGCATCTCGACATTGGCGCAAAAGCTGCGCAACAAAGACATTTCAAGCGTTGAGCTAACGCGCCTATTTTTAGCGCGTATCGCTAAGCTTGATCCGCAATTAAATAGTTACATTACTGTTAGCGAGCAGCGCGCTCTTGAACAAGCAGCCGCAGCTGATGCGCTTATTCAAAATGGCCAAGGCACTAGCCTGACCGGCATCCCTATTGCCCACAAAGATTTATTCTGCACGGAAGGCACATTAACCACATGTGGCTCAAAAATGCTGAACAACTTTATTCCGCCTTATGAATCCACCGTAACCAGTCGCATCCAACAAGCTGGCGCAGTAATGCTAGGCAAAACCAACATGGATGAGTTCGCGATGGGTTCTTCCAATGAGAACAGCTTCTACGGTGCTGTGAAAAACCCATGGAACCTAGACATGGTTCCAGGTGGATCTTCTGGTGGCTCCGCTGCTGCCATTGCGGCTGGTCTAGCCGTAGCAGCAACCGGCACAGATACAGGTGGCTCCATTCGACAACCGGCTTCTTTCTGCGGCATTACTGGCCTTAAACCGACCTACGGCCGTGTATCTCGTTTCGGCATGATTGCTTATGCATCCAGCCTTGACCAAGGTGGCCCAATGGCGAAAAGCGCAGAAGATTGCGCGCACTTAATGCAAGCCATGGCAGGTTTTGATGAAAAGGACTCAACGTCAGCAGAAACACCCGTTGAAGACTATTTAGCCAACCTAAACGCGCCATTAACGGGTCTAAAAATTGGCTTACCAAAAGAGTACTTTGGTGAAGGCCTAGACCCACAAGTTGCCGATATCATTATGGCCGCCGTAAAAGAGTTTGAGAAACTAGGCGCAACAGTAAAAGAGATTTCACTGCCTAACTTGCAGCTTAGCATTCCTTCGTACTACGTAATTGCACCTTCTGAGGCATCTTCAAACCTATCTCGTTTTGACGGTGTTCGTTTCGGTCATCGCTGCGACGATCCAAAAGACTTGCTGGATATGTACAAACGCTCACGCGCTGAAGGTTTTGGCAGTGAAGTACAAAAACGCATCATGGTTGGCACCTATGCGCTTTCTGAAGGCTACTACGACGCCTATTACCTAAAAGCACAAAAAATTCGCCGTCTTATCAAAGAAGACTTCGTTAAAGCGCTTAATGAAGTGGATGTGATCATGGGCCCTGTTGCACCAACGACAGCATTCGGTCTTGGCAGTAAAACCAGCGACCCAGTTGCCATGTATCTAGAAGATATTTATACGCTATCCGTCAACCTTGCTGGTATCCCAGCGATGTCTGTTCCAGCTGGCTTTGCCAATGGCATGCCTGTCGGCCTACAAGTAATGGGTAATTATTTTGCCGAAGCCAAGCTATTAAACGTAGCGCATCAGTATCAGCAACACACTGATTGGCATTTACAAACACCAACTATGGCAAAAGGAGCATAAGCATGAACTGGGAAGTTGTTATCGGCCTTGAGATTCATACTCAGCTCTCTACAAAATCAAAATTGTTTTCTGGCGCTGCCGTTGGCTTTGGCGCAGAACCAAACACACAAACCACACTGGTTGATCTAGGTATGCCTGGTGCATTACCTGTATTCAACAAGGAAGCCTTGCGTATGGCGGTTATGTTTGGCCATGCAATTAATGCCGAAATCGGCATGTCATCCGTTTTTGCTCGTAAAAATTACTTTTACCCAGACCTTCCAAAAGGCTATCAAACCAGCCAAATGGATCACCCTATTGTGGGCAAAGGCTATCTAGATGTAATGCTTGACGACGGAACCACTTCTCGTATCGGCATCACTCGCGCGCACCTTGAGGAAGATGCAGGGAAATCCTTGCATGAAGACTTCCAAGGAATGACAGGCATCGACCTAAATCGCTCTAGCACACCTTTATTGGAAATCGTATCTGAGCCAGATATTCGCTCTGCAAAAGAAGCGGTTGCTTACGTTAAGATGATTCACTCTATTGTGACTTACCTAGGCATTTGTGATGGCAACATGGCAGAAGGCTCTATGCGTTGCGACATCAACTTATCGCTACGACCAAAAGGACAGCAAGAATACGGTACACGCACCGAGATTAAGAACGTCAACTCGTTCCGTTTTATCGAAAAAGCCATTTACACTGAAATCGAGCGTCAAGCAGACATTTTAGAAGACGGCGGTCGCATCATTCAGGAAACACGCCTGTATGACCCAGAAAAAAACGAAACTCGCAGCATGCGTTCAAAAGAAGACGCGAACGATTACCGCTACTTCCCATGCCCAGATCTACTTCCAGTAGTACTGACGCAAGAATACGTAGACGGCATTAAAGCAACGCTACCAGAATTGCCAAACCAAAAAGCGGCACGCTTCCAAAGCGAGCATGGACTAAGCGAATACGATGCCAACGTCCTATCCTCTTCGCGCGCCATGGCGGACTTTTTTGAAACAGCCAATACCATTGTGGCAGACGCTAAACTGACGGCAAACTGGGTAATGGGCGAGCTAAGCAAGCTTCTTAACCAAGAACAGCTAGAAATTGAAAACGCACCAGTTAGCGCTAAAGCATTTGGCGAGTTGCTCGTTCGAATTAAAGACAACACCATCAATGGCAAAACAGCAAAAGATGTGTTGCAAGCCATATGGAACGGTGAAGGCTCTGCCGATGAAATCATCGAAGCCAAAGGCCTAAAACAAGTGACAGATACTGGCGCGATCGAAGCCATGATCCAAACTATTTTAGACGCGAATGCCGCTCAAGTTGAGCAATACCGCGCAGCAGACGAAGACAAGCAGAAGAAAATGATCGGCTTCTTTGTTGGGCAAGTTATGAAAGCATCGCAAGGCAAAGCCAATCCAGGTTTGGTGAACCCTATATTGACCAAGATGCTGAAAGGCTAAAATCGCTCATTTACAATGCAAAAAGCCGCACCATGAGTGCGGCTTTTTTTATTGCGCTTGAGTTACGTAATCACACATCAAAAACTGGCGACAATTCGATCTCGACCAGAACATTTCGCTTCGTGCAAATTCTGCTCTGCTATTCGAATCAACTCCTCGAACGTATCGACTTTATCGCTGCAAATACCAACACTGAAAGCCAAACGAATTTTACCTTCCGTAAACTCCTTTAAACGTAAAGTTTCCAAGAAAGCATTCACTTTATCCTGTAGTTCTTGGCCTGCTACTTTTGCAACAACACAAAACTCTTCTCCACCAAAACGACCAAGCAACACACCAGGAAACGCGTCGATAAATTCTCGACCAACCGACTCAAGCAAGCTGTCCCCAACCTGATGACCGTATGTATCATTAACTTGCTTAAAATGGTCGATATCAAACATCGCTAGGGAAACATCCGAAGCATTGTCACTGAGCAGCAACTCCCCTTCTTCAAACAAGCAGCGACGATTTTTTAATTTGGTCAAAGGGTCGATATTCGCCAGATTTCGTATAGTCTCAAGCATCTCCTGCGCTTCTAAACTATGTATAACCCGACAATGAAACTCTTCGTGATAAAAAGGCTTCTTGAGAAAATCATTGGCACCTGCCTTAATAAATTTGGCCGATAACGTATTATCTCCTTCTGCTGACAAACCAATAATCACCAGATCTTGAAAGCGGGAGTTATAACGAAGCATACGAACAAGATCATAACCATTAACCAAAGGCATATTATAATCTGCAATCAACATGCGAATATCAGAATCTTCCTCAAGCTTAGCCAGAGCAGCCTGACCATTCTCGGCCTCAACGACATTAAAGCAATATTGCTCCAACAATATTCTGATAAACAACCGACTGGTAGAGGAGTCTTCAGCAACCAACACTTTAACACCTTGGTTACGATTCAAGCGTTCAATCACCTTGATCACATGATTAAAAGAGTAACGGCTGTCTTTGGTAATATAGTCCAAAACCCCTTTATTAAGCAGTCTTAGCCGCAAGTTATCATCAAAGTTCCCAGTCAGCACCACACAGGGAATTCTACGAGATAAAATCAGATCAACAATCTCGCCATTTGGCGCATCAGGCAAGTTAAGATCAACAATCGCTGCAAAATATTCTTCACCAGAATGCGCCAATTTATCTTCAGCTTCTTTGTAACAAGTACACAAAATCGGTGTAAACAAAGCCGTTTGGGAAAGCAAATGATGGAGAACCTTCAAATCGACAGGACCGTCCTCAACGACTAATATTTTTCTTTCCTTTACCATGCTCAATTCCCAATATAAAAAGTAAGGCCATACTTTTTGAATATTTTTAAATTATCCCCTATGACCCACGATTCCGATACTCTAAAATACTTACTCTACATCATGGTTTTGTAAAAATCAGACAATACTTAACATTAACTTAATCTAACTAAATGCAAGGCGGTTCTATATATGCAATGCAGAGAAAATTGCGGAGCATGCTGTACAGCCCCATCCATAAGCTCTCCTATACCAGGTATGCCAAATGGAAAAGCCGCTGGAGAGCCTTGCATACAGCTACTTGCAGATTATCGCTGCGCTATATTTGGCGACCCCTCAAGACCAGAGGTATGCGACAAATTTAGTGCCGAAGAATACATATGCGGAACTAACCGCGAAGAAGCACTCTATATATTGACCCATTTGGAAGATGAAACTAGCCCAATCAACACTGGCTTATTAAAAAGGAAATATCAATGATACCAGCGAAGCACCTTCTACCTTTACTCTGTGTTAGCTTATTGCTCGGAGCCTGTTCCACCTCAAATACAAGCAAACAATTCATTGTTGTTCCTCCAAGTGAATCACAAATAGAAAGCAGCGTAAAAGAGCAAGTATCACTCGCCCTTAATGCTTTCACCCCTGTGGCTGGGCAAGCTCTTCCCAACAACACAGTCCTTGAAGCCTATGAAGCTCGCGGCTACGATCCAATTTGGATTCAAGACAAAAAAATCAACATGTCGATTTATAAGCTCGTTGATATTCTAGAGCAATCTCAAAGCCAAGGTCTAAATCCCATTCATTACCATGCTGGGATTATCAAAGAATATTTAGCCCTAAAAAGCCCAACACCTCAGCAACTAGCAGAGATGGATGTCATTTCGACTATTGCCTTAACCAGCTACGCCCATGATATTAGCAATGGCCGCTACGAACCTCAGCTGATAGACCCAAATTGGCAACTTGATGCGCCAAGCAACACTTGGAAAGATTTACTGTATCTCGACTCTGCAACCGACATGGTAAATTCACTGCAACTTCTGTCACCACGCAGCCCACAATATCAAGTTTTACAAAAATGGCTGGTTTATTACCAAGACCTAGCTGCAAAAGAAAGTGATATTTTCGTTAGCGCTGGTGTACCTTTATCCCTTGGCGATACAGGACCAAGAGTCGCTCAATTAAGAGCAAGGCTAGTACAACTTGGCGACATTCGCTTTTCTACCCGCAAAGTTAACGAAGAGCAATTTGATGCACGTCTGCGAGAAGCATTGATGCGCTTTCAGCGTCGCCACCACCTAACAGCGGATGGCGCTGCAGGCTCTCGGACAATTGAAATGCTAAACGTTCCACTTGAAACCAGAGCCAAGCAAATCGCTTATAACTTAGAGAGATGGCGCTGGCTACCAAGCGAATTAGAAGCAAACCGTATCTGGGTAGACCTGACCAACTACACGGTTGATATGCACCTAAATGGCGAACTCACCTCAATGAAAGCCGTTATTGGTAAACCTGACAGGAAAACCCCTGTGTTTAAAGGCTTAATGACCTATATGGTCACTAATCCAACATGGCGTGTACCGCATCGTATCGCCAGAGAAAACCTTTTACCAAAACTGCAAGCAGACCCAAATTATCTCGTAAAACATGGCTATAAAGTTTTCTCTAGCTGGAGCATTGGTGCAAAAGAGCTTGATTCAACCAAAATCAATTGGCAAGCAATCAGCGAAGACAAGCTAGCCTTCCGCTTTGAACAAGAACCAGATGAAGGCAACGCCCTAGGCCAATATAAATTTATGTTTCCGAACAAAAATGAAATTTATTTGCACGACACACCCGCTAAACACTTATTTCGTGAAAGCGACAGAGCATTTAGTTCAGGTTGCGTGCGCCTAGAAAACCCAGTTGAGTTTGCCAGAGAAATCACCAAAGGCAGCAAGCAATACAATGCCATGAACAACTCACTAAAAAATCAAAGCAATACTGTTATCTCACTGCCTACCTATATCCCAGTGTATTTGGTGTACTTCACAGTCGTTCCTAATGCAAACGGTATGCTGGAGTTTCGTAACGATGTATACGAAAGAGATGCTCTAATGGAAGAAGCGATGGGCTACTCACCCTTCCGATCAAGAGACTCCATTTAAAACCTTAACACCACCATAAAAATGCCCGATAAGTATCATCTACTTATCGGGCATTTTTACATCAACCACGTTCAGGCTTTCAGCTTCAAAGAACAAGCTACTTTATCGAACCATAATACATACCGTGACTTCTTCACGATCATGATAAAGGTGCTTTATTTGATATTGATAACCGACGCCAGCTTTTCTTAGCATTGCCTCTATCGTCTGCAAGCACAAAGACACTTCTTGGTAACGTTTTTTCATTGGCAGCTTTAAGTTAAAAATAGCACGTCTTGTCCAACCACTTGCCAACCAGTGCGCCATCAACTCTGCCACTTTAATTGGTCGCTCCACCATATCACACACCAACCAATCAACAGTGTATGGCGGTTCATACTTGAAGCCATCTGCTTTCTCATGCTGAACCAAACCTGTCGACATCAATTCTTTTTGCATTGGGCCATTATCAATTGCAATAACATGAATGCCTTTTTTAACGAATTGATAAGTCCAACCACCAGGAGCAGCACCAAGATCTACAGCTGTCATACCTTCGGTTAGATCAGACTCAAGCGTTTGCTCCGGCACAAACTGTAAAAAAGCCTCTTCCAATTTAAGCGTAGAACGACTTGGGCCAGCCGCTGGAAAACGCAACCGGCGAATCCCCATCGGAAATTCACTACGACAAGCCGCGTATGACACACCTAAGTAAGCCGCTTCACCGTCCAACATAAACACATGGTGACGCACACCTACTGCCTTGTTGCGCAAAACGCCTGACTTTTTCCATCCTTCGCGCAACGGCTTCTCTAGTTTTTTAATCAGACCAGACAAAGACTTTGCTTCATTCGTGTCTGCTGTTTCAATCCAGATTTCTTCTGCGAGCGGCAATTCACGAGCGGCTTCTAGCAAAGACTCAACTCGGCCACCCTGCTCTAATTCAATCACATCATTCACTGCGATAATCTGACGAGCAAATATAAGACGATTAAAGTTCAATTGCTGGATCAAAGTTTCGCCAGCATCAGGCTGATCAAAATTATACACAACATAACCAGCGTCCGGCACGACCTTAGCGTAGCCGTAAAAACCTTTACTACTCGCTACTTCGGACAACTCAGCCGCACAATCTTTTTCAAAACCCTGACGGCAATAAACCAACACATTTTTCATTCAAATTCCTTCTTAGCGAGCATTCAAGCTGACTAAGTTAATCAATTATTTTTTAGAGGGCCATTTCAATAAAGACTCATCAAACTGAGCAGTCACAAAATCCCCTAAATCTGGCGAAAACAACGCCCCTGTATTTGGCTTACAAACATAAACCTTATCTTCTCCATGCCAATCAAATTGCAATCTATAAGCATGAAGATAACCCCTATCCGACGATTCCCCACCGTATCTATCGTCGCCTAAAATTGGTGAACCAATACTTTTCAATGCCACACGAATTTGGTGAGTTTTCCCCGTTAGAGGCCGTACTATAAAAACCCTAACACCTTGATAAAATGAAGAAAAAAACTGAGTAACAGCCATATTTTCTCCATCTTTAGTCAGCTTCCACTGACCTCTTCTACTGGGTGACATACCACCAGCGATCATACCTTGTTTTTTTCTAGGCTTACGATTTGATAACGCTAAGTAGCGCTTCTCAACTTCATGCTTCTCAAACATCCTACCGAACTCGGCCGCCGCTTTTGCATGACACGCCACAATCAACAGACCTGAGGTCATTTTATCCAATCGATGTACAGGATAAAACGTTTGCTCAGGGTACGAAGCAGACAAAGAACGCATAACGCCCATCTCTTCGGACTCAGAATGAAAACTCATACCAGCGGGCTTATCTATCACCCAATAATCATCACAACGAAACAATATAGGAAGCAAATGAGCCTCATCACGAAAAAATAAAGAAAAAATTGATTAGCCAACAAGTTTATCCACAGAGAAAGTGGACAACTCATATGTCAATACAGAGAAGTAAATTTAATCTAATGTTGATAGTCTGATTGTACCGAAAGACGATTTCGACCACTACGCTTAGCGACATAAAGACCTTTATCAGCTTGTGCCAAAATCTCCTCATAGCGAGAAACACTAGGATCTATTCCAGCCAAACCAATACTAATTGTAACAGGAATAACAATGCCGTTTTCCGTTTCGATGAGCATATCTTCTACTGACTGCCTCATATGCTCCATCATTTCAGTTGCTTCTTTTATACCAGTGGAACGCATAATAACAATGAACTCTTCACCGCCGTAACGACCAATTTCATCTTGGGGGCGGATCACTGAGGCCATCATTGCCGACACTTTCGCCAGCACAAGATCACCCGCTTCATGACCAAAGGTGTCATTTATCTTTTTAAAGTGATCCAAATCCACGATACAGAATACACAAGATTCCCTATTGATCACCGAGTCCGCAAAAATATTAACGGCATCAGCCAGCACCTTGCGACGGTTAGACAAGCCCGTCAGTTCATCTTTTTCAGCAAGAATACGTAAATGGTGATTAACCGACTTCAAACGACTGATGACAAGGTTGATCACCATGGCAAAATTAAAGGTGACCGCAAAGAATACCAAAACAATAGATAACTCTTGGTCTGTTGAACTAAGATACAAGCCATTAGTGTGAGTCAATTCACAAACTAAAAATAACGCCAATGAGATACCAACAACCCAATATTTAACGGCTTGCCGATCTGTTCTAAAAACAACGAATGCATAAGCAATCACACTGATAAAGAACCAATGAAAACCACTGGCTGTACCAAAATAAAATAAACTGAGAATGGCTGTTTGGGCGATCTTAATAATAGGCATCAAGATTTGCGCTTTGAAAAAATGTCCAATTAAATTATACCTAAGACCGACTAAGGCCATGAGTAAAATTAAACTAGAAAGGATGGTAACAGAGTACATCTGGCGAAAGGTAAATACAGCAATCAATAACAAACAGCCCACACAAAAGATCATGTAAGAGAAGTTTACTACGTGCTTTTGATTGAGGTCATTTTCAAACTCATCCTCAAAATTAATATGCAAAAGCGCATTTATGAATTGCTTTACCGATGAAAACACAACTCTCCGTATCTATTTGTCTGCAATAATTAAAATTACGATTAAACCGCGGTATTCATCACCCGATACGTACAAAAAAACAGATTTCTATAATGTGCAGGCTAAAAAGCGTACTTTACAGAAAAGCGTTCGTTTTTTCTATAAATTAAGCCAAGTAAGAAGCTTATCGCTTGAGTTTAACAGCGTATTTTAAGATGATGTCAAAAACAGCACGAATGACCCACTATTATTTTACGCCCCCCAAGCACAGTACCAAACAGCCCATTCATTGGCATGAAACTTGATAGCTATTAATAGCAAAAGGCAAAACATTAACTGATCGGTCAAACATTACTAAAAAAGCCAAACAATGCCCCAAAATAAAGCAGATAAAGAGCAAAAACAGTGCACTCCCCCCCCTAATATCATTATTGGTTACGACCACTTTAATGTTTTTTAATCATTCAAAAAATAAGGTGTTAGTACATTGAAAAAACACAATTTGGTATCACGCCTTGAGTTAACAAACATCACCAAGCAATATCCTGGTTGCCTTGCTAACGACAATGTAAGCCTCACCCTCATGCCAGGAGAAATTCACGCTCTACTGGGAGAAA
Organism: Marinomonas sp. FW-1; assembly: GCF_005222245.1. Classification (NCBI taxonomy): domain Bacteria; kingdom Pseudomonadati; phylum Pseudomonadota; class Gammaproteobacteria; order Oceanospirillales; family Oceanospirillaceae; genus Marinomonas; species Marinomonas sp. FW-1. The sequence continues at coordinate 2,245,424 of NZ_CP025987.1, forward strand.
ATGGAGCAGGGAAAAGCACCTTGGTCAAAACCATTTATGGTGTTGTCGCCCCAGACAAAGGAGACATCATTTGGAATGGAAAAGAAGTATCTATCAAATCACCCTCCGTTGCTCGTGACCTAGGCATTGGGATGGTGTTTCAGCATTTCTCATTGTTCGAAACCTTAACCGTTAGTCAAAATATCGAATTATGTTTAAGCAAGGCGCAATTAAATGAAATCGGAGATTTAGAGGAAAGAATCACCAAACTCTCTGAAGAATATGGTTTAAACGTAAAACCAAGCCGTTATGTACATTCACTCTCAATAGGCGAAAGACAACGTGTTGAAATAATACGCTGTCTAGTTCAATCCGTAAAACTACTCATCTTGGACGAGCCAACCTCCGTACTAACCCCCAAGAAGTATCAGGCCTATTTGACGTTCTACGTAGACTTTCTAATGAAGGTTGCAGCATTTTGTTTATCAGCCACAAACTTCATGAAGTCACAGAAATTTGCCATAAAGCCACCATTTTACGAGGCGGTAAAGTCGTTGATACCTGCATACCACAAGATGAAACACCGGCCTCTATCGCAAAAATGATGGTAGGCGACCTTGCCGAACAAGATGCGGGCTATGCAAAAAAAGAAGGCACGGTAAGCATTTTTAATATTGAAGACTTATCTCTACCAGCCAAACAGCCTTTTGGCACGGCGCTTAAAAACCTTAGTTTCGAATTAAAGTCAGGTGAAATTCTCGGCATTGCTGGCGTTGCAGGCAATGGTCAAGACGAATTGATGGCCATTATTAGCGGCGAAGATGAACGCACAGTGAACAACAGCATCTCACTTGATGGCGCAAACATTAGTCACTTACATGCTGGCGAGCGTCGAAAACTTGGCATGGCATACGTTCCAGAAGAACGTTTAGGCCGAGGCGCAGTTCCAGACATGAGCTTAACTGAAAACACCCTGCTAACTCACAGCGAAGGCTTCATCAAAAATGGTCTAGTCGACTGGCCAAGCATCAAAGACTACACCAGCAAACTGATCGCAAAATATAAAGTGAAATGCCACGGTGAATTTTCAGAAGCAAAAAGCCTGAGTGGCGGCAACTTACAAAAATTCATTATGGGACGAGAAATTGGACAGAACCCTAAAGTATTGATCTGTGCCCACCCTACTTGGGGCGTCGATGTAGGCGCAGCTCTCGCCATTCACCAAGCCCTATTAGAACTGCGAGATAAAGGCGCAGCCATCTTGCTGATTTCAGAAGACATAGACGAATTATTTTTACTGGCCGACCGAATGGCAGCGGTATGCGACGGGTATTTATCCCCTGTTGTGAAAACCGAAAACACCAACATAGATCAAATAGGACAATGGATGGCAGGCACCTTTATAGGCAATGCGTCAGTCTCTAACAAACAGGAGACAACAGCATGATTCATATCCAAGCTCGTACTGAGCCAAGCTCACTAATGAAGATTGCTTCACCGCTCCTTGCTATTGCACTAACCTTGGTGTTCGGTTGCGTTCTTTTCTCTGCCATCGGCAAATCACCGACACAAGCATTGCATGTCTTGTTAATCGCACCACTGGCGGACAGTTACAACATAGGTGAAATGTTTGTCAAAATGGGGCCTCTTCTGCTCTGTGCTGTCGGTCTATCTTTATGTTATCGAGCTAATTTATGGAACATTGGTGCAGAAGGACAGTTATTAGCTGGCGCACTCGGTGGGTCCGCAATGGCGCTTTACTTTGGCGATTCCGACTCCGTCTTTGCCCTACCAGTAACTTTATTAGCAGGAATAGTCTCCGGCATGCTCTGGGCAGCCATTCCCACCTACCTAAAGCTGCGCTTTAACTCAAACTTAATATTAACCACCATCATGTTTAACTACATTGGCCTGTATCTTCTTATTTGGGCGGTCCATGGTCCATTGCGTGACCCACAAGGTTTTGGCTTTCCCGAATCAGCAATGTTTGCCGATGCCACACTTTTACCAACACTATTTGAAAGCAGCCGTATACACCTTGGTGTCGCGTTTGCCGTCATATCCGCGTTTATCGCTTGGTTTATTTTGAGCAAATCTCATCTTGGCTTTCAGATACGAGTTTTTGGCTCCGATGAACCGGCAGCCAAATACGCAGGCTTTAGTGGTAAAAAATTAAGCTGGATGGTGATGTTATTTGCTGGTGCGTTAGCGGGTTTAGCGGGTGTCAGTGAAACCACAGGCCCCATTGGCCAGCTAGTGCCTAACGTCTCCCCTGGCTACGGCTATTCCGCCATCATTGTGGCGTATCTAGGACGGTTACACCCACTTGGCGCTATTTTAGCCGCCGTGTTCATGGCGGTTCTTTACATGGGTGGAGATTTAGCACAAATCGAAATGGGCATTCCCGTTGCCGTAGTAAGCATGTTCCAAGGCGTTTTATTGTTTTTCCTTTTAGCGTGTGACTTTTTTATTAACAACCGACTCGCCTTTTCCAATCAAGCGACAAACTAGGAGACTATTTTGGACTCAGATCTAATCGTACAAATATTGTTTGCCGCTGTAAAAACCGGCACTCCGTTGCTTTTTATTGCTCTAGGCGAGGTCATTTGTGAAAAATCAGGTGTCTTAAATCTAGGCCAAGAAGGCATGATGCTAATGGGCGCCGTGGTTGGCTTTCTAGCGGCCTATGGCACTGGAAGTGCTGGTTTAGGCGTTCTCGCAGCCATGATAATGGGTTGCATAATGAGCTTAATTTTCGCCGTCCTTGTTCTGCACCTAGGCGCAAATCAAGTCGCGACAGGACTGGCTTTAACCATTTTCGGTACGGGATTAAGTGCTTTCATTGGCTCTGGCGTGGTAGGTCAAACCATTCAAGGCTTTCAACCCATTGCCATCCCACTGCTATCAGACATTCCGTTTATAGGTCGCATTCTCTTTAGCCATGACATATTGGTTTACACCTCTTTTGCCATGACCTTTATTCTTATGTTTGTGGTCTACAAAACACGCATTGGCCTAACCTTAACCGCGGTCGGTGAAAACCCGCACGCAGCCAATGCCATTGGCATAAAAGTGCTAAGAGTGCGTTATCTAGCGGTTATGTTTGGCGGTGTAATGGCGGGCATTTCTGGCGCCTATATGTCGCTTGTTTATACACCTATGTGGGTAGAAAACATGACAGCAGGACGCGGCTGGATAGCGCTTGCCTTAGTCGTCTTTGCATCGTGGCGTATCGGCAGAATCATGCTGGGTGCCTACCTCTTCGGTGTGGCAAGCATTATGCATTTAGTACTTCAAGGGTTAGGTTGGTCAATTTCGCCAAACCTACTGGCAATGCTGCCTTATGTCGCCACCGTAATCGTCATGGTGATCATAAGCGCGGATAAGTTTAAAGAAAAATTATTGGCCCCTAGGTCCTTAGGGAAAACCTTCGACCCAAGACAAATGGCTTAAGCGAAAAGAGTTAATACCATAAATAAAATGCCTTCGGGCACAAAAGGAGCAAGCAATGAAACTTAAAAGTATCTTAGTAAGTTTAGGGCTTTTAGCGGGAGCAAGCTTTGTCCAAGCTGATGATCCACTAAAAGTAGGTTTTGTCTATGTTGGTCCCGTAGGTGACTTAGGTTGGAGTTACGAACACGATAGAGGACGTAAAGGCATAGAAGAATATTTTGGCGATAAAGTAAAAACCACTTACGTTGAAAACGTGCCTGAAGGGGCTGATGCCGAGCGTGTTATCACGCAACTAGCAAAAGCCGGCAATGACCTTATCTTCACAACGTCTTTTGGTTTCATGAACCCAACCGTGAAAGTGGCCAAACGCTTCCCTAACGTGAAGTTTGAACACGCGACTGGCTACAAACTTTCTAAAAACTTAGGGACTTACGTTCTTCGCACTTACGAAGGCCGTTATGTTTCAGGTGTTGCTGCGGGCATGATGACCAAAACCAATACCATTGGTTATATCGGATCCTTCCCAATCCCTGAAGTTATCCGCGATATCAACGCGGCTTACATGGGCGCCAAAAGTGTTAACCCTGATGTGAAGATGAAAATTGTTTGGGCGAATACTTGGTATGATCCAGGTAAAGAAACGGACGCTGCTAACGCGTTAATGGACCAAGGTGTAGATGTCATGCTACAACACACCGACAGCCCTGCACCGCTGATTGCGGCAGAAAAACGTGGCTTGCGTGCCATTGGCCAAGCTTCAGATCAGAGTAAATTTGCGCCAAACGCACACATTTTCTCTGTTCGTGATGACTGGGCTCCATACTACATTAAACGAGTACAAGCCGTTATGGATGGCACATGGGAGTCTAAAGATTTCTGGGGCGGCTTCAATGAAGACATGTTGTCTCTAGCCTCTATTAACCCAAATCTTCCTGCCGCGGTACGCACTAAAATTGATGAAACTTACTCGGCTATCAAATCCGGTGAATTTAAACCCTTCACAGGACCAATTAAAGATAACAAAGGCAACATCGCTGTACCTGCCAATCACTCTTTAACAGATGTCGAGCTTGCCCAAGTAAATTGGTACGTTGAGGGCATTACTGACGAAATTCCTCGTTAAGACCTACCATGCTTATATACAGCCAGCCCCGCTGGCTGTATATTCTGCCGTTTTTTTCTAATCGCTATTCTTAAACACAGCCAACCATTCTTTTTCAACTCAGGTTTTATCGCTATATTTAAGAATCAAAGGCAAAGCAACGAAAGGTAATCTATGGACAATCTAATCGAACTATCAAAGAAAATGCCCAAAACAGAACTTCATCTCCACATTGAAGGCACCTTTGAGCCAGAACAGATGTTTGCCATAGCTCAACGAAATAATGTCAAACTAAAGTACAGTACAGTAGATGCTTTAAAGGCGGCCTACCAATTCACTAACCTACAAGATTTTTTAGACCTTTATTACCAAGGCATGTCTGTCCTGCTTCACGAAGCCGACTTTTATGACCTTACCATGGCCTATTTGGAAAAAGTAAACAGTGAAAACGTCGTACACGTAGAGATTTTCTTTGATCCACAAGGCCACTTATCTCGAGGAGTCAGTTTTGACGTCCAAATTCGAGGCATTTACAACGCCTTGCAAGATGCAGAGAAAAAATGGGGAATGACATCCAAACTCATTATGTCCTTCCTACGACACCTCAGTGAAGAAAGTGCTTTTGACACTCTTGAACAAGCAAAACCTTACCTTAGTTGGATTGATGGTGTTGGATTAGACAGCTCTGAAGTCGGACATCCACCAGAAAAATTCTTACGCGTTTTTGAAGCCTGCAAAAAACTCGGCTTAAAAGTAACCGCGCATGCAGGTGAAGAAGGTCCACCAGAATACGTTTGGCAGGCCATAGATCAAATTGGCGTTGACAGGATTGATCACGGCAATAGAGCGTTAGAAGACGATAAGCTTATCGATACGATAAAAAAGCGTAATTTAACTCTGACGGTTTGCCCACTTTCTAATTTAAAACTGTGTGTCGTCAATGACATGAAAGATCACCCTATTAGAAGCATGCTGAAACTTGGGCTAAACGCTACCGTCAATTCTGATGATCCAGCTTATTTCGGCGGTTACATGAACGATAACTACACATCTTTGATTAATGACACTGGCATTAGTAAAGAGGAACTATTTCAACTCTCTAAAAATGGCATTACCGGCAGCTGGATGGAAGAACATCACAAAGAACAGCATTTAAAGCAATTAAACAGCCTATTTGCATAAAGCATTTTATCCACCACATTGATGACAATAAGTGTTCGAATTAGTCACTCTTTTTAGTCAATGTGGTAAGATGCCATTTTTTATATTACCTAACTGAGCCGCCTCCATGTCAAACACAATCCTTCTTGATGATACCTTCTATCGTTTACCTAGCAGCGACCGCTATGAGCACGTTTTAAACCTCGTGAAGAAAGGTGCATCTGTATGGACGCTGGCGGACGCAGAAGGCTGTTTAATCATTGATCTTGGTAGCGATAAAGTACTACCGATTTGGCCTGCGGAAACCCTAGCAACCGCTTGGGGCGAGAAAGATTACCAAGGATTCAATAGCCTAGAAATTAACGCTGCCGACTGGGCTGAGAAGTGGCTGCCAGGCATGCAAAATGATGGCTTCTCTGTTGGTGTCGCTCCAAACCTAGCTGGCGAATGCATCGTTTCTTCCGCTAAAGAACATGCTGCAGACCTACAAGGTTAAGCCAGAACGCCAACTTAAGACAAACACGCTTTGCACTTTCAATTAAACCCCCCTGTTAAAAAGGGTCGACTATTAAAAGGCCACCGAAACAAACGCACACAACTTGCTGTGTGCGCTTCTTTGCTTGCTGTTTTTCTTATTTACTTTGGCCCTCTCTTCTCCCAAATAAGCAACGCCCTTTCACCCCAACCAACCACGATACAAATGTCGATGGAAAGTATGGCTATGTCAGGGCACAACCATGCAAAAATGCTTTCCGAGCAAGCAAGCAACACACAGGTAAGCTCAGCACATATTAGCCACCATGGTCATCACGGACACGGCGAAAGCGCCAACTTACTAGAAGCCTGTGGCTATTGCTCTCTACTCTTCCACTTAAACTGGATAGACGCAAAAAACGTTGAGCTAATCCCCCTAGAACACATTCGCTACCCACACATCACAACAAAGACCCTTTCGCACAAGCATCATCTAACTTTTCCTTCCCTCCTGCCTAGGGCACCACCGGCCCTTATGAGCTAACACAACCAACAACAAAACAATGACACGCCAAATCGGACTCGACTTAAGCCGATCATTTTGCGTGCGCCTTTTATATTTCAGAAAAGTGAGATTTCACGCTCAGAGGCGTTACCTAGTCCTTTTCTATGAAACGAGTAATCAACATGTCGATCAAACCAAATAAGACCTCAGAGTCTTCTTCTAATGCTATGTTGCTACTAATTACGCGACTGCATTTTTACATCGGCCTTTTTATTGGGCCATTTATCTTTGTAGCCGCCCTCACTGGCACTATTTATGTCATCACTCCACAACTTGAGAACGTCCTTTATAAAGACGTCCTGACAACGCAAAGTAAGGGAGAAAGCAAACCTCTTGCCGAGCAAATTGCCGCTGCAAAATCACAGTTAACAAGTGACCTGACCTTATTCGCTGTTCGACCCGCACCTGAACAAGGCGACACCACACGCGTTATGTTTCTTGATAAAGAAGCTCAGCTTTCCGGTGCAAGAGCACTGTTTGTAGACCCCGTAACACTAGAGATAAAAGGCAATCTGCCTGTCTATGGCACAAGCGGCATACTGCCCTTTAGAACAACCCTAGACTTTATGCATCGTCAGCTACTTTTGGGCGAAGCGGGACGCTACTACAGCGAACTGGCAGCCTCTTGGCTTTGGATAGCGGCACTGGGAGGGCTTTTCTTGTGGTACAAAGGTGGTAAGAAAAATAAAGCTGAATTTGCCAACAGAACCAGCCATCTACGCAAACGCCGCAAACATTACCAAGTGGGCTTGTGCCTTTTTATTGGTCTTGTGTTTGTTTCAATTACTGGCTTAACTTGGTCAAAATGGGCTGGCGCAAACATTAGCACATTGCGCTCAAGCATCGGCTGGGTAACACCATCGGTTAACCAAGATCTTACCGCCAACGTGAACCACCATGCTGGCTCCAATATGCACGAAGATCACCCAAATCATGCAAGCCATCATCCTATGACGGCAAAGAAACACATCACTGAAAAGTTTGAAAATGTCGACATACTGTTTGATGGTGTTCTAAAAGCAGCAAGAGATGCTGGCATTGATGCGAATAAGTTGGAAATCAGACCCTCATCCACAAAAGACAAAGCATGGCGAGTCAGTGAAATAGATCGCTCATGGCCGACTCAGGTAGACAGTGTGGCAGTAGATGCCAGCACCATGACAGTAACGAGTCGTGCAGACTTTGCCAACTTCCCTCTTGTTGCTAAGCTGATTCGCTGGGGCATCGATGCGCATATGGGCGTTTTGTTTGGGGTAATTAACCAGATCATTCTTACCCTTTTTGGGCTCTCCCTTTGCTTTATGATCATCTTAGGCTACAAGATGTGGTGGATTCGTCGCCCACAGGCTGGGTCGACTTCTAAACCACTGCTACAGACCTGGTCTAAACTGTCTACTTTACAGAAGACACTGACCCTAATTATCGCTATTGCTCTGGGCATCAGCATGCCGGTGATGGGCGTCAGCTTATTAGTTTTCTTACTAATTGATGTCGTTCGCTGGAAGTACCAATAACAATTAAAACTTCACCGGGCTGTTTTCTCAGCTCGGTGAACCCTTCAATTTCATATCACCTCTCTAATTCCTTCATTCTTTTGGCTTTCTTCTGGCCTCTCGCCCTGTAATCGGTAAAATATGCCACTCATTTCATTACCATCAAATACTATCTTATGACCCCACAAGCTCTCACCGTGTTAACTGATCACGTTTTTAACCAGCTCGCGCAGCAACCAAGTGGCGCTAAAAGGCTTTTCCATGGACGAGGTCGCTGCTTTCCTAACCTAGAGCAAATCACGGTAGACTGGCTGGAAGGGCAAATACTCGTATCTCTTTTTAAAGAACCGTCTGCAGAAGAATTAGATAAATTAAATAAAGAAATTATCAATTGGACTGTTCGAACAGAATGGAACGACCATAAGGTGCAATCTATCCTACTCCAACACCGCAGCCGAGAGCGCAGTCCAACAGAATGTCTGTGGGGAAATTATCAAGAACAGCAAGTGGTCAATGAAGAAGGCCTTCTCTTTCAATTAGACCTTGGAAAAAACCAAAACTCTGGCCTTTTCTTAGACATGAGATACGGTCGCCGTTGGGTGAAAGAAAACAGCCAAGACAAACGGGTTCTCAACCTGTTTGCTTACACCTGTGGCTTTTCTGTCGCCGCAATAAGCGGTGGTGCCGATTTTGTCGTTAACTTAGACATGGCTAAGGCCGTGTTAAGCCGAGGTCGAGAAAACCACCGCTTAAACCAGCATGACTTGAACAGGGTTAAATTCTTCGCCCATGATATTTTTAAATCCTGGGGTAAAATTAAAAAATATGGTCAATATGATCTCATTGTTATTGACCCACCCACCTTTCAGCGCGGTAGCTTTGCTCTAACGAAAGATTACCAAAAGATTTTGCGTCGCTTGCCTGAGTTACTGACAGAAAATGGTCAAGTGCTTGCTTGCGTCAATGACCCAAGTATCCCGGCGCAATTTTTGATTGATGGCATGCGTGAAGAGGCCCCCACACTTGAATTTCAATATCGGCTGGATAATCCACCTGAATTTATGGATATTGATCTCGAAAGCGGCCTAAAGGCGCTCATATTTCAAAAAACACCTGATAATGCAATAAATTAAGGAAGCTAAGATGTCAAAAACCATCGTCACGTTTGAATACGAAAAAGAAACCAAGAACAGTGTGCGCTATCAAGAAATACCTGAAGAAGGAAAAGCGCCTATCATGGGCACACTTTACGTCCAAAAATGGTTTGCTGGCGGCTGCAAAACATTAGAAGTCACCATCGAAAAGAAAGACTAATCTAAAGACAAGGCAGCTATGTCTGGCTGCCTTTCTCTAGCAAAAGCCCATTACCTTTCCTAGAAAAGCAGCATAAGGCTGTAACGCAACAAATCCGCCATTATTTTTTATCAATTCGCTCTCTTATTACAAACATACAAATAGATCTCATTTCTTTTTCATGCTAAATTTGCCCAACTACGGTGCACTTTTTATGCGCAATTTACATTTCAATTAGTAACATTCTGCAAAGTAATCGCGGCCATATCTACTACCGCTGCACTTTAGTACCAATAAAACAACTAATAAGGCTCTAGGAGCCATTCTTATCGAGGACACTATCTATGCAAGCATTCATTGATTTCTTAAATGGAGTCATTTGGAGCCCTGCCTTAATATACCTATGTTTAGGTGCTGGCTTGTTCTACTCAATACTGACACGTTTTGCTCAAGTACGTCATTTCAAAGAAATGTGCTCACTATTGTTCAATTCAAACGATTCAGACAAAGGTATTTCGTCTTTCCAAGCATTGGCCGTATCACTATCCGGTCGCGTTGGTACTGGTAATATTGCAGGTGTCGCTGCTGCCATTGGTTTTGGTGGTCCAGGTGCTGTTTTCTGGATGTGGGTTGTTGCCTTCTTGGGCGCAAGCACAGCTTATGCAGAATCCACTTTAGGCCAACTTTATAAAGTCAGCGAAAACGGTCAATACCGTGGTGGTCCAGCGTATTACTTCGAACGTTGCCTAGGCTGGCGTTGGTTGGGTGTCTTGTTTGCTTTGTCTTCCATTATTGCCTGTGGCGTTTTCCTACCCGGCATTCAAGCAAACTCTGTTGGTAATGCTGTAACGCAAATCTTCGGTGAAGGCGTTATTGTCTCTAGCTCTTTCGGTGATGTTGGCTCTACCAAATTGGTTGCCCTCGCTGTGATCTTGGTCGTTTTGGCATTCATCATCTTCGGTGGCATCAAACGAATTGCAAACTTCACGCAAATCATCGTGCCATTTATGGCGATTGGTTACATTGTGATGGCTTTGATCGTTGTCTTCCTAAACATAGACAAAGTGCCTGGCATTTTCGGCATGATCTTTTCTGATGCCTTTACTGCACAAGCAGGTTTTGGCGCGGCAATCGGTTGGGGTGTAAAACGCGGTGTTTACTCAAACGAAGCAGGTCAAGGTACAGGCCCTCACGCAGCCGCTGCGGCAGAAGTTCAACACCCTGCACAGCAAGGTCTAGTTCAAGCCTTCTCTGTATACGTTGATACACTATTCATCTGTACAGCAACAGCCTTGATGATCCTAATTACTCAGCAGTACAACATTCAAGGTTCTTTGCCTGATGGTCAGTTCATCGTACAAAACGTTGATCCGTCTACTATCATTGCTTCACCAGCCTTTACTCAAATGGCATTGGCAAGTGTATTTGGTCATTCAGGTCCTATCTTTGTCGGTGTTGCGTTGTTCTTCTTCGCCTTCACCACGATCCTTGCGTACTACTACATTGCTGAAACCAATGTTGCTTACCTACGCCGTGCACTGAATATCAATGTGTCACTAACCTTCGTAAAACTGCTTATCATGTTCATGGTAGCTTACGGTACGGTTAACACTGCAGGTTACATCTGGAACCTAGGTGATGTTGGTGTTGGTCTAATGGCTTGGCTAAACATCGTGGGTATTCTCATGATTTTCTTCATGGCAAAACCTACAATGAAGGCATTGCGCGATTACGAAGATCAGAAAGCTGCTGGCGTAACAGAGTATACTTTTAACCCGAAAGCGCTTGGCATCAAAGGCGCAGAGTTCTGGGAAAAACGTTACGACAAGCAACAAGCTGAAAAAGCGTCGGAAAACAAATAATCTCAACACTTTGAAGTAACAATATTTGAAATAAAAAAGGGTTAGCTTATTAAAGCTAACCCTTTTTTCGTTCTGCACACTGAAGAACCTTTGAATTCCCCAGTAGCACCATGTACTCTCAATAAAGGCTTATGACAGAGAAAAAAGCTGCCATCAGCCCATAAGCTAATAATGGAATAATAGTCCGCTTAATAATAAAGCCCTCTTTATTGCTTACTCCCAGAATCGTCGATACAGCAATAATATTATTAATGCACACCATATTACCCATGGCCGCTCCCGCTGATTGCAAAGCCAGCACCAGACTAACTGGCAGGCCAACCTTCTCCGCGATACCCAACTGAATCCCGCCAAAGGTTAAATTTGATACAGTGGCCGAGCCTGAAAAAAAAGACCCAAGCGCCCCCAGAAGGGCAGCGGCATAACCCCAACTGTCACCCAGTAACTCAGCAAAAGCCTGAGCCAATAACAACATAGGAGCTTGATAACCACCTTGCATCATCAGATTAACCATCACCAAGGCACCTATTAGCGAAAGCATAGGCAGAAACAAACGCTGGCCAGTGTCCCGTATAGAGGCCACAACAAGCTCTCGCGACATACCAAACAAAGGGATACAAACAAATGAAACGACAAGAAAAGGAATCGCTGCAGGCACATACAGGCTTTTATATTGCCAACTCACCTCCATACCCAAGATATTATTAATACTAAATACCAAGGCTCGACTCACTTCAAAACCCGCATCACCCAAACGCCAAGTTAACCAAGGCGTCATATCATTAAGTAATACCTTCAGCCCCAATTGAGGAATACGCGTTACGATAAGAATACTAATCAGCAAAGCGAAAGGCAGGAAAACCCTCATCACCGATTTCATCGTCATCGCGTTACCAGATGGACCAGTTTCAGCGGTTTCCCTTAAGCCAATCCCCTGCTTTGCCAACAAAACACTTAAAGCCAAGCCAATAGCGCCGCCAATTAACGAAGGGAATTCATAGTTCCATTGAGCAAACAGCACATAAGGCGCTGTACAAGACACAATACTGAGTAAAATAAACAAGGCGTTTTGACGAATATCTCGCCATGTCACCACAAAAGACAAAGCGATAAAAGGGACAACTAAAGCGGCCAAACTATTAAGTAACGCGGTTTGTTTAGCGATTTCCATAAGCTGCATGTCGGATAATGACAGCCCAGACAAACCAAACCAGATTGGTGTTCCCACCGCCCCAAAGGACACAGGGACTGTATTCATCGCCAAGGTAAAAATAGCCACAGGGATAGCGGGGAATCCCAACCCAACCAATATAGGCGCAGCGATGGCGGCTGGAGTACCAAAACCAGACGCCCCTTCGATCATAAAAGCAAAGGCCCAACCTATGATCATCAGTTGCGCGACTTTATTTGAGCTGATGCTTTTTAACCATTGGCTGAGTTGTGCTTCCGCACCAGAAAAAAACATCACCCTGTTTAATAAAATTGCACCTGCAACAATAGAAATAGGCGTTAGTACAGACAAAGCCCCAGCGATTATATTGGCGCTTAACAACCCCACATCAGCTTGAAAAAACACCAACTGAATACAGGCAACCAAAACAGCAACAGCGGGCAAGGCTATGTGCGAAGGCACGGCATTCCGCTTTGTCATCGCCCAAATCAAAAGTAAAATCGGTAACGCTGACAAAATGGTATTCATGCTTTTCCTTGCTCAATAATGTCTGATGTCTCGCTGCGCCATAAGAAAACCTATTAAAAAACAAGCAACTTACCCTTGTCAGTTTACACTTTTAAGAGGTTTTATTTGTTGATGTGAATCAGCTATTAAAGCAAATAAAATCAAGCAAATAACCGGTAAAACATCTTAATAAATAAGCCTTTTCTATGGAGCATTCCTTTGACCAGGGTCTTTGGTAAAAGCAGGAGCCAAACTGTGTGGGTCAACTTGTTCTTTATAACAAGCAGACGCCTGTGCCCACCAAACTAATTGATTCAACGTACGACCAAAATAGCCAAGCCACTCGTTTTGATCTTCACCGTCTACTAAATCCCCATCCTCAGAAAAGACATTTTGTGCTTTCGGTACATGAATCATCGACGATACCGGCAAACAACCTAATTCCGACAAAAATGTTCGCATACCAATCGCAGCGCGCATTCCACCCCACTGGCCCGCTGAATAAGTCACAATGGCGCTAGGCTTATATGAAAATAAAGAACTGCCAAAATGATTAAGCAAGTTAGCCAACGCCGGGCTCATTGAATGATTGTATTCAGGACTCACCATAATATAACCATCGGCCGATGCAATTTTCTTAGCCAATGTATCCAGTTTTTCTGGGACCTGACTTTTTGAGTAAGAAAAATGCGGCTTAAAAACAGGTTCCAACGGATAATCCAACGCATCCACCAGCTCAATCTCATGATCGACATGCAGAGCGTTAAAAGCCGCCAAGCATGCTTTAGCAACCCTCTCACCTAATCTAGCCGGTCGCGGAGGCGTACTGTTTCTAACTGTGCCAAGAAAGATTAAAACCTTCATAAATGCTCACCCGATACGAATTATCAAAATGTATTTTCTGTAACATCCTACAATACCCAGTGAAATACAAAACTCTACACTGGTAAATTTGGGATGAAACCTCTATCGTTTAATCTATACAAATCATTGCAGTAGAGAATAAAGTAGCAAAGAAATACCTGACTCCCCTCTACTCACCAAACGAATCACACAGAGAACCGCAATATGATACAAAAGGACTTTCGAAAACTTGGCTGTGCAGAATGTTCAACTGGATGCGATTTAGGATTTGACTTCACTATGGCGTTTCAGCCGATTATTAATAGCCAAACCAAAACCGTGTTTGCACAAGAGGCCCTTGTTCGCGGCTTAAATCAAGAAGGCGCATTTCATGTTTTTCAAAACGTCAATGAAAGCAATCGCTATCGCTTCGATCAAAGCTGCCGCGTGAAAGCCATCAAGTTAGCTGCGGAACTGGGCATTTATAAAGACAGTTTTCTCAGTATTAACTTCTTACCAAATGCGGTTTACAAACCGGAACTATGCATAAGAACCACATTAAACGCGGCGGAAGAGTACCAATTTCCAAAAGAAAAAATCATTTTCGAATTCACTGAAAACGAACAAATCACAGACAGCAAACATTTAGAATCCATCATCTTGCATTATCAGCAACAAGGATTCCTAACCGCAATGGATGATTTCGGCTCTGGATTTAACGGCCTTAACCAACTTGCTGATCTAAAAACGGACATCACCAAAATTGATATTGCGCTGATTAAGAACATAGACCAAGACAAAAAACGCCAAATCATCGTAAGAAACTTAGTGAACCTATTTAACGAGCTCAACATGGTTGTTGTCGCCGAAGGCGTTGAAACACAAGCTGAATACCACACATTACGAGATATGGGCATTCATCTTTTCCAAGGCTACTATTTTGCTCGACCAAGCTTTGAATCGCTTGCTGAAATCAACTGGGACTAGCTAACAATATTTATTGATAAACAACCTTGAAGCGCTCTAACACTAGCAGCATATCTTCCGTTGGCTCAATACCTAGTTCCTCACATTCAGCAGAGAAAAATGCCCAGTGTGCTTCTCGCCACCAAGCCAAGGTTTTATCACCCTCACCTTCAGCGGCAGCGAACTCTGCACTAACATCACAGTATCGACTCTCCGTAACAGAAGTGATTTCTATGATACACATGGGCTTGCCATCCCAATCGGTCACAACGTGCAAATGACCAACATCTGGCATGGCTTCACCTTCATGGCTATACCAATACTTCATACTGCACGAGGCTTGTTTTTCACCTCGTACAATTAGGTCAGCGCAGACATTGGCGTTATATTCATCGGCACAATAGTAGTCAGCACTAAAAGACGTATATTTTTCAGCAACCTCTAGTGGTAAAGAATGCAGAAAACCATCCAAATACGCTTTGCTTCTTTCTTCCATAGACAACCTCAATATGTATTAGCATGTGGCAGTTGAACATACTTTCGCCAATTATGCTGTTCTTTAAAGCCCAATACTTCACGAATTTTACGGTTCGAAAACAAGGCTTCATGCTCACCCATTTCACGAGTAAATGGCACCTTAGGAAAAAAACGTTCGGCTAACTCTTTTGTTGGGATAATGGCACCATTGTGATCGTTACCGGCATTAAAGACTTGAAAGCCTAAACCGTCTTTTTGCAAACACAAATCGACAATTTGCCCAAGATCACGCGCATCGATATAACAAAACGCGTTGCGACGACGCACTTCAGGATGCTCAAAATAATGCGGAAACAGCGCCGCGTATTCATGCGGTTCAATCACATTACCAATACGCAGCGCGTAAATATCAATCCCTGAGCGACGTTGGAAACTGCGTGCCGTCTTTTCATTCACCACTTTAGACAAGCCGTAACTGTCCATCGGGTCGACGTCGTAATCTTCTTCTAATGGTAAAGAGTGGGGGTTGGTTTCACCGTCCGAAAAGCAAATACCGTAAGTCGTCTCGGACGAGGCTATAATGACTTTCTTAATGCCAAGCTTCACCGCCGCTTCGATAACGTTATAAGTCCCTATGGTATTTACACGGAAGGTTTCATTATCTGGATTAATTAAGATTCTTGGCACCGCCGCAAAATGCACAACCGCATCAAATTTAGGCACACCGGTACCCGGCTCTAACTCATCAAAACCGGCGTATGAAGTCATGGCATTAAACATTTGACCAGAATCCGTGATATCGGCAATAAGATTATCTACCTGCGGATGATCTAATGGCGTCAGGTCAAGGTTCAAGACTCGATAGCCCTGCTCCAGTAGATACGCAACCGCATGTTTTCCTGCTTTCCCGGATCCACCTGTAAACAAAACACGCTTTGCTGTCATACACTCACCTCCATGAATTTTAATTATTATTGAAAGACTCTACTTCATTCTTAGATAAATAGCGCCATTGTCCGATACCAAGGTCTAAAAAAACGTCACCTATTCGCTCTCTGTGCAATGCTACAACTCGATTGCCAACGGCGGCAAACATACGCTTAACCTGATGAAATTTGCCTTCGGTGATGGTTAAAAGGACTTCTCTTGGTGCAATAATGTCTAATTTGGCAGGACGAGTTAAACCTGTCTCACCTTGCAATTGCAGCCCTTGATTGAACTGAGCCACCAGATCGACACTCTGCTCTGCTGGAATGGCTTTAGACAATTGAACTCGATACACTTTGCCGCAATCATTCGTGGGTTGTGTAATATGGAAAGACCAACGACCGTCATCGGTGATCAACACCAAGCCCGTTGTATCTGCGTCCAAACGCCCCGCAATATGCAGTTCAGAAACCTTATCAACGTCTAAATAATGAAACAGAGATGGGTACATTTCATCGATATTCGAACACACAGTACCGGCAGGTTTGTGCATCATGATGTAGCGAAAATCACGCGCTTTTAGCCTAATACCATTTAACAATACAAGATTGTTTTCATGCACTTGAGCCGCTTCATTTGTCAGCACCTCACCATTTACGACAACAGCACCAGAGTGAATATATCGCGTCGCTTCTTCTCTAGTCAGTTCTGTGCTTTTACAAACAAACTTATCTAGGCGCATAACAGACAACATTAAATAGTGAAAGAACCAGACATTATCCTTGCTGATTCGCTTTTATCAACCACACATAACTAAGGATACTTCGCATCAGTCACCTTGAATTGGTGGACTTTTAGACTTCTTAATCAAAAAAGGATTCGTTATAATCCGCGCCCTATTATTAAAAACAGATAACTCAAAAAAAGAGACTAGCCTAGATGAAATTTTACCAAGCAGTAATCGGCACAGCCCTCGGTTTGGCTGTAACGCAATTGAGCTTTGCTCAAAGTCAAATTACCTTTAAATCAGCTAAGACTAGCTCTTCTTATTATCAAATGGCGGTAGAAATTGCTCAGGCTGTAAAAAAAGACACAGACAGCAAGATCATTGTTACCGTAGAAGAAAGCCAAGGCTCCGTGCAAAACGTCATGGAAACCGCCTTTCGAGGTGCCAATTATGTATTCACAACACCGCCTGCGTTAGTCAAATTAGCGCAGAACGGTCAAGCCATGTTCAAAAACAGAAGCAACCCGAAATTTAACGATATTCGAGCGCTTTTCCCTATTCCTTCCTTAGCCATGCATTTCGTCGTATCCGATAAGAGTGGCATTGATAGTTTTGCAGATATGGAAGGTAAAAAAATATTGCTTGGCAAAGGTACGTTCGGAGCCAATGAAGGCGCTAAATACATCAATCTGTTTGGTTTAGATGGTAAAATCGACCTTGCGCAAATAGAACTGTCTAATGCTGTACCCGCCTTGAAGAACGGTCAAATTGACGGTTTTGTCACTTCTGGTTCTTTCCCTGCTCCAAACGTGATCGAAGCTTCCGCTGGCACCAAAGTAAACATTTTGTCCTTCAACGATGATCAAATTGCCCAAACCAAAAGAACCAAATTGGTCATTCCAGCGGGCACTTACGCCGGGCAAGACAAAGACATCACCACAACGTCATTGCCAGTTGTCGTCTACACCAACAGCGCAATGGATGATGAAACCGCCTACACCTTAACCAAAGCCTTTTGGGATCAAAAAAAGAACATGTCCGATTCCTCTCCTTGGTGGAAAGGCGTTACCACGGACATGCTCAGCAACATCAATGGCAAAATCCACCCAGGCGCAGCAAAGTATTATCGTGAAATGGGCGTCACTCTAAGCGAAAACCAGCAATAAGCCACGGATTTAATGTGTCATACGCGACCTTAAATCCATCACGATGCATGATTTTTGGCTGATAAATAAGCAGAACGTTCTCAATTGTCCGTTCTGCTTATTTACTGCTTATGTATTCAATGCTTGTGATACAAAGCAACCTACTTACTCAACTTCTTAAACAGGCCGTACTTTATGCCTAGCAAATATTTTTGGGCCGGTTTTGGCTTCATTAGTATCATTTTCCATTTAACGCTGATTTTTTCAGGATTAGTGCCAAACTTAGTTAGTCGACCGCTTCATATGGCGCTGGCTTTGCCTTGGGCCTTTATTTTCTTAAGCAAAACACCTTTGCAGCGCTATACAGGTTATGTATTCACTGTTCTTGGGCTAATCGCCACTTTTTGGGTAGCTTACAATGCCGATCAATTAATCGATCAATATGGTTACATCAGTGAAAACTACCAACTGTGGATCGCAGGCATCTTATTACTTAGTGTTTTAGAAATGGCAAGACGTTGCATCGGTTGGCCCTTGCCTCTCGTCGCCGCCATCGCACTTTGTTACGGCTTGTTTGGGCAATATATTCCAGGCGAATTTGGCCACCCAGGAACACCCATCGGCAGTTTCTTGGGCACTTTAACCATTGCGGAAGGCGGCATTTGGGGCAAACTGACAGGCGTTTCTGTCAGCATTGTTGCCATCTTTGTTATCTTTGGCGCTGTGCTAAACGCAGGGGAAGCAGGACAAGGCTTTATGAACCTCGCCATGGCGGCAGCGGGAAGACTTCGCGGTGGCGCAGCCAAAGTATCCGTTATTTCCTCGGCGCTATTCGGCTCTATTTCAGGTTCGGCTTCAGCCAACGTGGCCTCAACGGGCGCAATCACCTTGCCAGCCATGACCAAACTGGGCTACCCAAAGTCTCTTGCGGGAGCAACAGAAGCGGTTGCTTCTTCTGGCGGGCAAATCATGCCACCTTTGATGGGGGCTGGGGCTTTTGTCATGGTTGAGCTGACGGGCATTCCTTACCAAAGCATTATGATGGCGGCCATCTTGCCTGCTATTTTATACTTTTGGGCCGTTTGGGTTGGAATCGACGCCTTTGCACTGCGTTATGACCTCAAAGCCGTCAGCAAAGATCAGCAACCAAGTCGACGACAGCTACTGATTACTTGCAGCTTTTTCATGATTCCATTTGCCATTTTGCTTTGGGGAATGTTTGGGCCTGCATTTACGCCACAATTTGCGGCCAGTATTGCCATCTTTGGCGCGGCGCTTCTGCTCTTCTTTAACTCAAAAGGCGTATCGAATAAAAAGCAGATTTTTGAGCGTCTAGAAGACGTTAGCATTAACGCTGGCAAACAAATCTCTATGATTGCCGCCATCATCTTGTGTGCGTCTATCGTGGTTGGCGTCTTATCCATTACTGGATTAGGCGTAAAAATCACGTCACTGATTATCTCAGGCTCATCAGGCATGCTTTGGCCTGCGATCATACTTACTGCTATTGCTTGTTTAATATTAGGTATGGAAGTACCAACAACGGCAGCTTATGTCATCTGTATTTCAGTCGCTGGACCTGCCTTAGCTCAGCTAGGACTTTCACCGCTTCAAGCGCACTTATTTGTATTCTGGTTTGCTTTGCTTTCCACCATCACACCACCCGTTTGCGGAAGCGTCTTTATTGCGGCTGGCATGGTAAAGGAAAACTGGTTAAAAGTGGCGGGCGTCGCCATGATGCTGGGAATCGGCTTGTATTTAATCCCACTAGCGATGATCGCGAATCCATCATTGATCGAACTCGGCACAAGTCCATGGCTCGCCATTGCCAGTGCGCTAAAAATCGCTCTCGCATTATATTGCATTTCCATGGCCTTAATTGCGCCATTTAAGCCAGTGAAACGTGCACTGTATTTGTCTGTTGGACTAGTGTTGATTTTTGCGTTTTCTATCTAGAAGACATCTAGGCTCCTAGAATCGTAAGATCTAGGAGCTTAGGGTATGTTTCCACAGCAAATAAGAATATATTAACGACACCCGAAAACCTTCAAACTTTTTATAAAACAATGAGTAAGACGATTTATTAATGTCTTAAACAAAAACGAACAAGACAAAACTTGTTCGTCTCATCACGACACTTAGCCAGTAAAATAGATTTAAGCGCCCCATAAACGCATTTATAAGCTATAATCCCCATCCCTTTCTTTTCAATTCCCTTACGACAGTCTGTCAGAGCACTTTATGCCATTTTCAAAACTGGGATTATCCAATCCTATTGTTCAAGCTATTACTGAATTAGGTTACCTAAAACCAACCCCAATTCAGAAACAAGCCATCCCAGCGATACTATCAGGCAAAGACCTAATCGCCACTGCACAGACAGGAACGGGCAAAACGGCTGCCTTTGTTCTGCCACTATTAGAACGATTCACTAAAGCCGGCACATTACGCGGCAAACGCATCCGTGTGTTGATTCTTGTGCCCACTCGCGAGTTAGCGGTTCAAGTCGAAGCCAGTGTGGCCCAATACGCGAAACACACAAAACTCACCTCGATGGCGGTGTATGGCGGTGTGGATACCGAAGCGCAAAAAGAACGCTTAATTGAGGGAGTTGATATTCTGGTTGCCACGCCGGGCAGGTTGCTCGATTTGGCTCATCAGCGCGCGCTGCACTTTGATGAACTTAAAGTCATGGTATTGGATGAAGCCGATAGAATGGTCGACATGGGCTTTGTTGACGACATAAACAAGATCATGGAGCGGTTGCCTGAAAACCGCCAAAATCTCTTGTTTTCTGCCACTATGACAGACGATGTTCGCGCCCTTGCCTATGATTTTTCAGACAGCAAGATGACAGATCAAGCAGCGGAAATCTCTATTTCTCCAAACGTTCACGCAGCCGCCAATATCAAACAATGGTTAATCACGGTGGATAAAGACACCAAGTCTGCTCTATTGAGTCACTTGATTAACGAGCAAAAATGGGATCAAGCACTTATTTTTATCGAGAAAAAACACGGTGCCGCTAAGTTGGTCGATCAGTTAGCAAAGCGTGGCATTGTGGCCGATTGTATTCATGGGGATCGAAGCCAAGCAATGCGCGAAAAGATCTTGGCTCAATTTAAATCGGGAGAACTAAAGTACCTGGTCGCCACAGGCGTGGCGGCACGTGGTTTGGACATTGGCGAATTAAGTCGTGTTGTCAATTACGACCTACCATTTAAACCCGAAGAATACATTCACCGCATTGGTCGTACAGGCCGCGCTGGCGCGTCTGGCGAAGCCATTTCTTTCGTTGCCATGGGAGATTTTAAAAACCTTTGCGCCATCGAAAGCCGACTAAAACACATCATTGATCGCAAAGAGATCGCAGGATTTCCGGTCAGAAAGGTCGTTCCTGTTTCAATCTTAAACTACGTTCGTAAGAGTAATCGTTAAACCACTCTTTTAATAAATAAGTCCCTTTAAGATGAAAAAGAATCGACTATGGCAACAATGTCGTTTTATACGGTTCTTTTTCATTACTTAAGTAAAAAGCAATTATTTAAATTATAAGGGCCGACAAGACATACAAAAGTTTACAAAGATAGACGCTTTGCTGTATATCTAAGTAGTGAAAAATGACGTTGGTAAATAAAGCAAACAAATGAAAGACAATATAACGGTATCCATTTCTTCAATTGATGGAACAAAGCATTTTAGTTTTGGAAAAAGAACTCGCCACACATTCAAGTTTGTAAGTTATGTCATTTTTATGGCTGTTCTTCTCACAGCAGGGGTTATTTACTACTTAGTTAATGATGCCGAAATGTCAAAGATAAAGTTACTAGAACTAGAAAACAAATCGTCCTCTTTGACAAAAGAAATCACCTCGCTTACCGCTCTTAAGTTAAGCTTAGAGCAGGATTTGTCGGAGCGAGAAGAACGAATGCTGTTAGTCTCGGATCGCTTAAACGACCTAGAAAAAGTACTTGGCTTGGATGATCAGAATAATACGGAACTGGAATCTCGATTGGATACAGCGGCAATGAACTCATCATTACGAGTGGCCATGCTGACACAGATACCAAGCGGTCCTCCCGTTAAAAATGCCAGAACCTCGTCAGGCTATGGCAAACGACAACATCCAGTTCTTGGGATAACAAAGATTCACCGTGGACAAGACTTCGCAGTGAATACAGGAACACCTATTTATGCACCAGCGGATGGAACCGTTGAAGTCACAAGACCAAGTAAAGAAGGTTCAGGTAACTTTCTGCGCTTATTGCATGGATATGGCTTTTCCAGCTCTTACTCTCATATGAGTAAGTTTGCGGTTAGCAAAGGCGATTTTATTAAAAAAGGCGACTTGATCGGTTATTCTGGCAACAGCGGATTAACCTCTGGGCCACATCTGCATTATGAAATACGCTTCATTGGACGAGCACTCGATCCTAAGCCATTCATAGAGTGGGATGTTGATAATTTTGATTCAATTTTTGAAAGTGTAAGAGGTATACGATGGGAATCTTTGGTGGGCAAAATAGAGCTAAGAGTCAGTCAGCAACTACAACTCTCATCGCAGAAGGCTGCACAATTAACGGACAAATAAAAGTCGACAACCATCTGCAAATAGACGGCAATGTTGAAGGACAAATTGAAGCAACAAAACAAATTAAAATCAGCGTATCTGGCGATGTTCAGGGCGAAATTACCACCGACCGCCTGATCATTAATGGCAAGTTTGAAGGTATTTGTCGCGCGAACTACATTGAAATTCTAAGCTGCGGCTGTGTCAGCGGCACAATTTACAGCGATAACCTCAGCATCGAGTCTGGCGGCAAGTTTACAGGGATCACCAACCCATCAGAAAAAGAAGTTCAAAGCCAAGAACCATATGGTCGTCTTAGCAGCCTGGACACCTCAGACGAGCTAGATAATCAGGAGGACAAGATTGTCCTGATGAGCCATGATAAAAACGCTTAACTAGGCGAAAACGCACTCAGTAATTCAGCATTGGTTGGGTACTCTTGTAACAACTCAACCAATTTCTGAGCGCCATCAACGGGCGCAAGATGAGTAAGTGAGCGACGCAACGCGCGTACTTTTTCTAAGTCTTTGCTATCGATCAGCAGTTCTTCTCGGCGAGTACTGCTTTTCGCTATATCAATAGCAGGAAAAATCCTGTGGCTCGCCGCCTCTCGTGACAATACAATTTCCATGTTCCCCGTGCCTTTGAACTCTTCAAAGATCACTTGATCCATTCGGCTTCCCGTATCAACCAAAATCGTTGCAAGAATGGTCAGTGAACCACCATTTTCTATTTTTCTCGCAGCTCCGAATAGCTTACGCGGAATTTCTAGCGCCCTACTATCAAGACCACCAGACATCGTTTTGCCACTGCTTCTTCTATCCGCATTATGAACGCGAGAAAGCCGGGTAAGGGAATCAATTACAATCATCACATCTTTGCCTTCACCCGCCTGAGTTCGCGCAATATCAAGTAAATCATCCGCCACTTTAACGTGTTGAGCATAACTTTCATCCGAAGAAGAAGCGTGCACATCGGCAGCCACACTTCGTTTAAAGTCCGTCACCTCTTCTGGGCGCTCATCAATCAATAATGCATAGAGTTTTATATCAGGGTAAGCCGATCCGACCGCCTGACAAATGTGCTTTAACGTGGTTGTTTTCCCTGAGCCAGGTGGCGCAACAATCAAGCCTCGCTGTCCCAAACCTATTGGTGTAATTAGATCCATTGCCCGCATTGATAAATGCGTAGAACCCAACTCAAGACGAATACAAGGCGACGGATGCACTGCAACGCCATTTAAAAACCGTTTTTGAGGATCATTGGGGAATAAATCCTCAGCGGGTTCTTCGACAGAGGCTACAGTTGAAGTACGCTTGCCTTTCAAACTTAGTATTTTTCTCGTCATAGCAGGGGTTATCGCCTTGGGTAATTTAAAAGTCCGTGTGTGCATTTGAACACAATGCTATTACAAATCACGATTTATTTCGCTTTAAGCAAGCACTCTCGGCTCATTACCTTCGTAACGCACAATATCAGAATGTAAAAGCTCAGCCGCTTTTCTGCAGAACCTTCCACTTTTATCGCACTTCTGTTTAACATTATTGCCAGTTTCAAGACAACGACTAGCCTCATATTCGTGTAAACACAGAATGGGGCAGCCACAAAAAATGCGACCTATATCGCATTTTTAATAACCAGATTCTGAATTCAAAAAAGAACATTGATTCTTAACAACATCAATTAATTCTCAACCGCTCAATGTATTTTATATACAATCTAGCACTGCTTTCGTGAGCGTTATATAGGCCATCTAAGGTGGCTTTTGATGCTGAATTCCCTGCCTGTTTACTATATTCAAGATAATAACTTTTTGCATTCAAGCACAATAATTCGACTTGATCTTCGTTACTTTTCCCACAGTCAGCCAACTCCCCTTTTCCAACTAAAAAGAAATAATTCTCTTTTATAGACGTTCGAGAAGCCTTGCCAGCAGCTCCACAGCTTTCATCATATACATTTTTTAAATGCCCGTAAGAAGCTTGTAAACTAGGATCACTACTGCCCTTAATCGCTTGAATATTAGCGCTCATAGATTGACAAGAGTCATCATTAGCCACTGAGCTACCAGCCTGCTTTAGCTGCTTATTTCGCACGACTTCAATCGCCTCTTTATTTGCCGCAAATAGTTTTGGCGCATAGAGACGTCGTTCGACAACCGCTCGCTTAGCTGGATCGGGTATCTGAGACGTTTGCGCTAAAGATTGCTGAAGAGTTGCAAGACTATTTTTTTCACCTTCTTCGGACCAAATATCTTTCGCTGTGGCTGTCATAACCTGAGCCGCATCATCCGCGGATATACCTGAAGACACAGCCATGCCACCAATCACTGCGGTAGCGAATACTTTGCCAAATAGGCCATCATCGTCGCTGGTACTTTTATTAAGAGTGCCGCCACCCTGACGAATCAAGCTTGCGGCTTTAGACCCATCGCCGCATTTGTCTATCGCGTAATCTAATGTACTGTATTTTCCGATTCTTGGAGAATAAGCATCAGCACCATGAGAAAGTAAATAACTGATAGCATCAGTATTACATTTTCTTGCGGCATGCATTAATGCGGTCATACCATTATCATCGCTATAATCTATATTCGCCCCAGCGGCTAATAGCATGTCCATTTGCAAAATAGTGTCGGATTTATTGTAAACCGAAAAAATACGATGCAGTGGGGATTGTCGTGAAGTAGTAGACCCTCCAGTTGCTACAACATTTGGATTTGCACCCGCGGCAAGTAAATCCGCTATCGCTAACGTATGACCTCGTTCAGCAGCAATCAATAATGGCGAGTTTTCGTGAACAGCAAAACCAATATTACTCATTATCATGGTTTTATATTCAACATCAGCGCCAGCTGCTATTAACAGTTGAATAGCTTCTACATTACCGACTTTAGATGCTTCCCACAAAAAACTTGCGCCATTAACCAAACGGCCATTTGGGTTAATACCTGCCGCTAACATAGCTGTAAGCATATCGGTACGATTCCTATCTATCGCCTCTCCGACTGCGCCTGCTTGAATCCCAGAACTCCCCACTGTCGATAACAATCTCGACAACTCATTATCAAAAGCAACTTTATCTCCAGAGATGACCGCACTTTTTAACACAGAAGATGGCTCGATGGGTTCTACATAAGGTTTCCTTGATGCACACCCTGAAATGATGACGCAAAGAAAGAAAATTTTTATCCATAAGGGCCAGTGCTTAATCATTTAAACCTCACATATGTACTAATAATAACTTACACTCTTTTAAAAAGTGCTTAGATGACTCTAAAACGATTAAAATAGAAATGAGTTTTTTTACAAATATAAACAGCAACTTTATTTTGTTCATACCCCATATGAGGGTATATTTTAACTTATATTTCCCCATGTACTGGAGCATCCCGATATGAAAGAAAACGCCATATTGGACTTAATAGATCTTATTTATGAACGTGGGTTTGAACATAGAGATTGGGACTATGTTCTAGAAAGGCTCTGTGAAACATTAAGAGCAAAAAGTGCTGGATTATTTTTCATAAAATTTCATAAAAACCTTTATCGGGTACTTGGGAGCTATGGTGTTCCAAGCGACTTTTCACCTGAATACCAAGAAAAATTAGGTGTACATGATGCAACAGGAACCATCATGAAGGCCTTACCTGAAGGGACGGCACTTGGGGTAATAGATCATAAAACATCAAAAATAGATTACCCTGATTTTTACCAAAAATTACTGTTACCTAACAATGTTGGCTACATAAGCGCTTTAAACATTTGTAATAATACAGAGTACTTCGTTGGTATTGGCATTCATCGCGGTATGGATCAGGAACAATTTAGTGACAACGAACTAAAAGTATTATCACGACTCTACCCTCATTTCCGAAGAGTATTTGATTTCTCTGACATCCTTGAAAAACTCCATGAAAAGGAGGAATTGCTTAGCAGTGCACTAGCCAAAGTTCCGCTTGGCATAATTGCAATCGATGCTGATATGAGGATTCATTTCATAAATGATTTAGCAGCTTCATTAGCTAATAGTGTCTTTGGCCTTGATATTAAAAATAAACAATTATTTACCGATCAGACAGCATCGCAAAAGCAAATTAAAGCAAAAATACAAAGTGTATTAGACGGTCAGGTCTCAGCGTCATCATTGCAATTGGACAATAACAATAATATGACACCATTATCCATAACGATCACAAACTCAAGTATACAAGGTTTAGAAATATTAAAAGATGAACTCAATACACCAAATTTTGCCCTAATGTATATCTCACATCCTGATTTTTGCTCGCATATGTCATTGGGAGTTCTCAAGGAGGTATATAAGTTAACTACATCAGAAGCTCAACTAGCATTAGCCTTAACAAATGGCTTATCCCTACAAGACTATGCAGACTCTAAGAATATCAGCATTCAAACCGTAAGAAGCCAACTCAAAAGTGTGTTTAATAAAGTACAAGTAAACTCACAAACTGAACTAGTTCGCACTCTGATTATGAGCTCCTTCAATCTCTTATCTTGATAAGTAATTATAAGTTACTCTTAACATTCAAGGTCGTTTTTTCCCTGAGCCAGGTAGCGCAACAACCAAGCCTCGCTGTCCCAAACCTATTGGTGTAATTTGAGGATCATTGGGAAATAAATCCTCAGCGGGTTCTTCGACAGAGGCTACAGTTGAAGTACGCTTGCCTTTCAAACTTAGTATTTTTCTCGTCATAGCAGGGGTTATCGCCTTGGGTAATTAAAATGCGGTGTGTTAAATATCAACACGCTGATGTTACAGCCATAACCACTCATTTGATATTGAACATTGACTAATTCAATCTCGCCATACGAATACAATTACGACCACTGTTCTTTGCTTCGTACAAAGCTAGGTCTGCTTCTTGGAACAAGCGCTGAGGATCCACCGAAAGCTCAGGCCAACTTGCGATACCAATCGAAATCGTCAGGCTTTCTAAAAACGCGCCTTCATACTCAATCTTAGTATTCTCTACTGCAAGCCTTAGCTGTTCGGCTCGCTGCAAACAATCACCGCCCTTGGCTCGAGGCATAAGAATAACAAACTCCTCGCCACCTAATCGACAGACGATATCCGCTTGACGGAAGAAGCGGTTCAATAAGGCCGCCATCGTTTTTAATGCTTCATCCCCTGCTGGGTGACCATAGGTATCATTAAACTTCTTAAAATGATCGATATCACAAATTAATAATGACAGCGGCTCTTGATTCCTTTCCGATGACGCTATTTCATATTCCAACACTTCGGTAAAAAAGCGCCTATTTTTTAGCTTCGTTAAAACATCTTCATAGGAAAAACGCTGCAACTCTTCACGCAAAGCAAGATTCGCAAGTGTCATGTTAATTTTATCGACAGCCCGCTCTAACAAAGGCATAAACTGATCCGCTGGATAACAACGGCTCTCTTCCGTCACTTTCACCTGTAATAGCGCGACGTAGCTAACGACGCCTTGCTTATTGACTATCTTGAATGGAAACAGTCCTTGCTTCTGATCAAAAATGGCCTGTTCTATCACCGCCACACTAGGAGAAGTTGGCATTTCGACATTACGCCCCCAGCACTGTATGTCTTGCCAATTATCTGAGTTGACCACACTAAAAACACCAGAATATGGCAAACACAACTCAGCAATGCTATTGCCAATTTTATCAAGCCCCTGCTCTAATGTGTGGCAAGTCTCTAGGGCCAGAACAATATCACCGGCAATCTCCAGCTTTTGCTGCTGAAATAATAAGCTTTCGGAACGAAGCTTTTCTTTCTCTGCCATAACGGTGAGCTGCTCAGTTCGCTCGTTTACCTCAGACTCTAGCGATATATTCAATTTGGCTAAACGTCGCTGAGTAAACAAATAATGATTAAATGAAAGCCCGATAATCGCAACGGCAAACAGCAGAGCACCGCTTGATACAGGAACACTGCTCCATGAAACCCATCCATGAGCCACAAACATATCAAGCATCATCACAGCACAAAAGCCAAAGTAGGCAAGAATCAATATTTTCTGTTCTAAGCGTACCCGATTAAAAACAAACAACACAGAAGCAATCAACAGCAATAGCGTTACAATAAAGATGCCATCAAAAATAGGATACAGCTGGCTAATACTCACCACACCAAACAAACTCCCCATCCCAGCAGCCACCAAAAACATAAGATGGAATTTCCACAACCACTGAAAATGACGAACTTCTAAATGTGCCTTTGATAGCCATTCAGCCAACAACATAAACATCGGGATGGGCAACAAGAAATAAGCATAAGCGCCCACATAGTTCCAAAGTAACGGTTTATCCCACACCAACTTCATGACTGGGATATCCCCAAAACCAAGCCTGCGGCCGCAAGTGAAAAGAAGCACACACTCAAGAATTGACGACGCTGCCCTCTAAATATGGCAAATACCGCCGCCATTAGGGCAATAAATAAAGTGATGCCCGCAACAAGAATACCCTGAGAGGACTCACTTACAACCTGCGAAAGAATATCAATCCGTTCGCTAAGCTTTACTTCACCCCAGAAGCCAATATTGTGATAGTCAGAAAACACACGAAAATACAGGGTCTTTCCAGCAAAATCTTCTGGCAGCACGATCATGTGCCACGGCCAGCCTGCGAATTCGCCAGAGCCATCTTGATTAAATTGGCCATGTTTATAAATTCGCTCACCATCTAAATAAGCTTCTGCCAACAAGTCGATACTAGAGGCAAAAAACACAGGATCTCTTAGTGAAACATCGGGCAAAGTGATACGAAACCAAACATTTTCAAAAGCCCCCAGCGAAGGAGGATCGGCAGGAAAGTCTATTGGTCGCCATTGGGCGGAACTGTCTTGTTGAGTCCAGACCGGCACACCGTTAGAGTCAAACGGTGAATCCCCCAAAGAATACTCCCATCCAGTGTCTAGGCTTGTGTCTTTTGCCAATGAAGTGGACACTATACATAGTCCTACTAAAACACAGCATATTCGAGCAAAATTGAAAAATATTTGATGTAAGTACTTCAAAGTATTAACCGATTAAAATTAAGAAAAAAATGATCTATAGAGCAAAAAGTCACTCTAGCTTTTTTAATTAGATTATGAAAGCAGGTAATGTAGATCTATCACATTCACCCTTTTAATAAATCACGCACTATAAAAAAATATTATAGAGATTTTATTATAAGAAAACGTCTAAATAGATTTTAGAATTCACACACGGCTTTCATAGTGCTGACTTATTATAGTTATAACACTATTTTATAAAATATAGGCGAGGTTTTATCATTACCATCATCTCACCATGGATAAAGAACATTGAAGACATGTAACCAATGAATTTATTAAAAAAATACACAGGCTGGTTTGTCCTAGGCACCTTGGCACTTTACCTGATATCTGTCACACAACTTATTTCGGTGTTGCTCCCGACAATATTAGCTTGGTCTGCCAATATTGCCATGTGGCATAGCTTAGCACCCAGTGCAAAACGTCAAGTAAGTTGGCTTATGATTATTGGTAGTATGGCACTACTCTTTGCTGGATCCCAAGGTACTTGGATGACATGGCAACAGGTTTTTGCTGTCAATATACCTATGCTGGCAATGTTTGTGGCTGTTTCTTTTTTAGACTTAACCAACACAGCCGATAAGAGTAGTGAACTTCCTACAGGGTTTAAAGCCATCCTAAATACAGCATTAGGGGTTCAAATTTTAGGTGCCGTAATTAACCTTTCTGTTATTTTGGTATTTGCTGACCGTATGAAGGCGCCGAACAAATTAAGCCCCGTACAACAATTTGTCCTAACTCGTAACTTTGCCTCTGCAGCTTGGTGGTCACCGTTTTTTGTTGCAACAGGGATTGCATTAACTTATGCACCCGGAATGCAATGGCAAAAAACACTGATTCCAGGCTTAGTGATGGGAGTTGTCGCAGTTATTTTTTCGACCACAGAAGCATTTCATCGAACAAAAGGTGATTTCAAGGGCTACCCAATTAAGCGCGAAAGCCTTTTTATCCCTGTCTTCTTAGCTTTGTCAGTGATACTTTTTCATTATATTTGGCCAAACATCAGCATACTTGTACTCATTTGTATTTTAGCGCCCTGCGCAACCATTCTGCTAATTAGCACCAACTCAAGAAAAGACAGTCTGCTTAAGTTCGTCAACCACAAGCTCCCTCAAATAGGCAGCCAATTTGCATTATTCTTAGCCGCGGGAATTTTCTCCAATGGTATCAGCGCCATTATTTTGAGCTACCCAGAATTATTTAATTTGGATAATTTCACCTTTAATCCGCCACTATTTTCTTTTGTGCTTGCAGCCATGATTATCGTCGGCGTCATTGGCGTTCATCCTGTAATCAGTATTGCTATTGCAAGCCCCATGCTACTGCCTCTTAACCCAGACCCGACTCAATTAGGCTTCTTATTTCTAAGTGCTTGGGCTATTTCCGCAGGCAGTAGCGGACTGACAGGGCTTGGATTACTCATGACAAGTCGCTATCAAATACCAACTAAAGTTATTGTCATGAACAGCCTTCATTATGCTGTTTTCATGTGGGTATTATGCTGTATCGTAAATTGGCTATTTTTATAAATCTTATATACAAAAAATTACATAAATCATTTCAAAAAATAATCACACAATAAGAAAATTCGATTCCATGAATAAAAACTCGATAAAAACCATTGAGGTTTATTCTTAAATTCTCTTCTAGATACAACGAAACTGATTAGACATCTGAAATAATATTGAATCCACCATAGATAATACGTTTACCATCAAAAGGCATTGGATTTTTATCAGGGTCCATTCTTAGGTCTTCCATTGCAGATTGCCATCCAGCATCACGAATTTCTTTTGAGGGCCAAGTGATCCAAGAAAAAGCGATCACTTCATCATCCTTCTTTTGAACAGCCAACGGAAAAGAAGTCACCTCACCTTCAGGAACATCATCGCCCCATGCATCCACCACATTTAATGCTCCATAATCTTTGAAGACAGCCGCCATTTTTTCAGCGTGCTCTATATATTCTTCTTTATTAGATGCAGGTACTGCTGCGACAAACCCATCTACATATGACATTGAGTAACCCTCTATAGTTGAATCAAATAGATATAAATTTCTCACTTGGACCGAGCTCTATTTTTACTACAGCAATTCTAGCTGCCTTCTAGCACTACCGCCATTTGAAAAATATAAAGAGCTAAAATGACGGCTCTGATTGGCGTTTATGCATGCCTATATTAGCTGATGATAAAATCAACGGTGTTACCCACCACTAAAACCCCGTAAAATGCCGACCTTTAGTACCGGTGTGCTGTTAAGTGAAATGACATCAATCAAAGAGACTATAGAATGACCGAACAAGTTCAAGTAATCGCAACGCACAATGGCAACTTTCATGCAGACGACGTATTTGCCGTAGCGGCACTTAAACATATTTTTCCGTCAGTAGAATTAATACGTACACGTGATTTAGACGTAATGGCAAAAGCGGATATAGTGGTAGACGTAGGCGGTATTTACGATGCAGAAACAAACCGCTTCGATCATCACCAAAAAGGTGGCGCAGGAGCACGAGAGAACGGCATTCCGTTTTCATCCTTCGGCTTAATTTGGCAAAAATACGGCGTAGAAATATGCGCAGGTGATAAAGAAGTCGCGAGCGCCTTAGATAAAAATTTAGTGTCTGCCATCGACGCTATAGATTGCGGGCACGTGGAAGGCGTACAAACAGGCATTAGCCTAAGCCAAACCATCTCCATGTTTAACCCTACATGGCAAGAAGAAGGCGATTTTGACGCCTGCTTTGATGAAGCCGTTGCCTTCGCATCTCGCATCTTAACTCGCTTCATTGCCGCAGCAAGTGGTGGCGTAAACGCAAAGGCCATCGTTGCTAACGCCATTGAAAAAGCCGAAGACCCACGAGTCATCGTGTTAGAACAATACACGCCATGGAAAACCACCGTACTTAGATTGTCCCAAGACGCCTTGTTCATGGTTTACCCATCGCAAACCGGACAGTGGCGCATACAAACCGTGCCTGTTGAACTTGGCTCATTTGAAGACCGAAAAAAACTGCCTGCGCCTTGGGCAGGACTGTCAGACAAAGAACTGCAAGACGTAACAGGTTTGGACGATGCCATGTTCTGTCACAACGGCTTGTTTATCGCAGGCTGTGCGTCATTTGAAAGCACCATGAAAATGGCCAAAATGGCGTTGGAATATTAGATATTTGGAATAAAGAAAGACCGATGACTGAAACATCGGTCTTTTTTGTGTTTCCTGTACGTATTATGCTCGCTAGTCGCGAACTAAGCTTCCGCTTGAATAATCAGCCTTAAGGCTTGAGTATAGTATTTTCCGCCAGAACCTGTTCGCTTTAGGTATTCATTAAGTTTACTCTTAGCTTGCTCTGGATCTTCCAATTTTAGCAAAGCTTCTCCCCAGAAATAATAAAACGCATCTTCCATTGGAGTATCAAGCTTATCAAGTAAATTGGCGTATATAACCGCATCTAAATACTCTTCTTGTTTTAAGGCATCAGTATAAGCGATAAGGTATTTGTCGCGTTTTAGCGACTCAGGAAGCCCCTCGTCACGAGCTTCGATTTCTTTTATGCGATTTTCAATTCCAGCCATTTTTTGCTTTAGTAAATAGGCTTCTCTGTATTGGTGGATCATATCTGAGGAAATGTCTTTGTTATTTTTGGCGTAGTCGTAAGAGTTGTTCCCATCATTGTTTTTAATTTCAGGGTCCATTCCTAGACCGAGCAGATATTGCACTACATCAGCCTTGCCCATATAAGTAGCGAGCATTAAAACGTTTCTGCCATAGTTATTGGTGAAATGGATATCTGCATCAGCTTCGACCAAAATACGTATGGTTTCAAGGTTACCACTGTATCGCGCGGCAGCTAAGAGAGGCGTCCATTGTTCATCGGAAGCTTGGTTTACATCTGCCCCAGCCGCAATCAGTTTTTTTACCAGAGAGTTGTAACCGCCTTCTGCGGCGTAATAAACGGGAGTGCGCCCATTGTCATAGCTCTCAGTATAGTTACGGACATTTGGGTTATAACCATAACTCAGTAGGCTTTCTACTTCCGCCACATCATTATTCCTAGTGGCAGAAATTAATGCGGGTTGTGAAGAACATCCTGTAAGGATCAGAAGAAGTATTAATGCACAGGGCTTTGTGAGTTTAGAAAAGGATATGTTCATAAAGTCTCTTAAAGTCTCTACTTGTACTATAGTTTAATTCTAGAAATCGTTATGGCTTTATAAAATAGTTAAGACCATAATACAATTTTTTGCTATATACCATAGTATTTAACTAGCATATTGGGCTGTGCGAAGAGAATCTAATGAAGATAAACCAGCGCTTAATTTATTTTGTATCGGTAACGTTTGTTAGCGTCGTATTTTTGTTAGGTGTGAAGGCGAATGCCCTATCACTTGAATCACTAATGAACGAAGATCAGGAAAGTGTCTCTAGTGGCTCTCAAGCATCCTCCAGCACTGCTTTTGAAGAGGCCATTAAAACAGAAGCAGCAAAAGCAGAAACAACACCTGAGGTAAGCATTTCCATAGGCGATATGATGGATAAAACCCCAACAAAGCAGGGAGAGCTTTCTCTGGAAAACATTTATCAAGGAAGGTCGCAACATCAGCTGATGACCGCGAAGCAAGAGCTAGCCTCCCTTAACAATCAGCTTAAAAGCGACTGCTCTTGCTCATTAAGCTCATCTAATGCTTGCTACGATTTTAATGCGCGCTCATTGGGGTTGACTCAGCAAAGTGTCATCAGTGCGGCCAATGAGGCCAACCAAATTCTTACTAATCAATCGAAAACTATTTGCCAGAGCTGGAATAACGCGAAAAATTTTGCCTCAGATGATCCTCAAACTATGCAACAACAAGTAGTGGTGATCAAACGCTATAAGAGCCTTCTTAATGAGGTAGAAAAAGCCAGCCAAGAGACTGCACAAAAGCTAACAAAACAAAACCGCCAAATAGAAGCAGCTATTGCCCAGCAAGAAGAAGACTCAGGGTTTGATTGGGGTAAAGCGATGGCGATGGGCGTTGGTGCACTAGCTGGTGGTTTAGGCGAGCTAGATATTGATTCGCAAACGCAAATCATCAGTAGCATTATTCAAGATAGCTACTCTAACGACTCCTCAATGAATAATTTACAAGCGACGGTGAATGGCCTCAGTTCCCAAATGAAGCAAGCATCGGGTAGTCAGAACAGCCTATCTAGTGGGCAAACAAACGGCAGCGGGCAAACGCAAAGCTTTTCCATCGACTTTGTTTATCGCGACTCTTGCCCTTCGCCAAGCAGTACTAAAATTAATGCGCCAATTAAAACCAATAGCCAAGCCTGCGCTAATGCCATGCAACGTTATGCTAAAGCCGCCAGTTGTAATTTGATAGATGATCTCGAAGCGGCACAGAGTGCTTATTACAGTGCTTGTGCTTCGGAGATTTACCAGTGAGATATTTACTCGGTTTCAGTGCTCTACTAAAAACTTATAGCTAGCTTAAAACCGTTAGGCGTTTCGAATTGGACGTTCGCACACGTAAACAGAGATAGTGGCAAAACCTCCCTGGAAAGGGTTCTCAAACTTCACTAAGTGGGATTCCACTGTTTCAAATACAGTACCCAACAAAGCGATAAAATCGTCTTCCGGTGGGTTCTGTGACCACATCGCAAAAAAACCTTCCTTAACTAATTGACGTCATAAGGGGTTGGAATTTCACAGTCAGCCCCCAGCTCCTGAGTCATACACTGTTATAATCAAGGAGTACAAATATGAGTCGTCATTTTGAAAAAGCCGAAGGGTTGTGTGAAGAGAAAGACCCAGCAACAAATGGATTTGTGTTCAACCAAACCATGTTGCGCATTGCCGACCCTGTTCGCACTCTCGATTTTTATACTCGAATCATGGGTATGACGCTATTAAAGAAACTCGACTTTCCTGAGATGAAATTCAGTTTGTATTTTCTGACTCACGGTGAAGACTTTTCCGATATCAGTAGCGATGATGCAGAACGAACGGCGCAAACCTTTGGCCGCCCTGCTATGTTAGAACTGACCCATAACTGGGATGATACTCCAGAGAATACGCAATACCACAACGGTAACAGTGACCCACGTGGTTTTGGTCACATTGGTTTTCATGTGCCCGATCTAGAAGGCGCGTGCCAGCGTTTCGAGGCACTTGGTGTGCCATTTCAGAAGAAACTAAGCGATGGCAAAATGAACAACATTGCCTTTATCAAAGACCCAGATGGCTACTGGATTGAAATATTCAGTGCAAACCGCATGGCGAGTTAAACCACATTAAGCAAAAAGGCCCCTTTGGAACATGACAAAGGGGCCTTTTTTCTGCGATGAACTTTACTGCTAGCCTTTGTTAACACCGCCTTTGTTTGTTCTGGCATTTCTCTTCTGCTTCTTACGGTCGTTTTTCTCAGTGATGATCTTGATGGCTTCATCTTTGGTTAAATGCGGGTGTTTAGCGATCAATTCTTCCACTTTGGTATCAAATGCGGTCATTTATAAATCTCATGTATTAAAAAGTACGAACAAGATTTGTATTTTAGCTCAGGAAGCGTATAGAAGATAACAATTCTTAGCAGCGACGGATGTGAGTTTTTTGAAGCTAGGTAAATAATAAGCCATCTATACAACCCAAGATTGCCGCTTGGCCATGAAAACATTAGGCTTAGGCAGATAACCCGTCTTTATGCATCAAGGTAAAAAATGAATATTGTCTTTCTTGGAACCTCGGCAGGCGTTCCGACCAAAACTCGTAATGTAACCAGCATCGCGGTGCGCGAAGAAAGAGGCAACGGCTGGTACCTTGTCGACTGTGGCGAAGGCACGCAACATCAGATACTTCATACCAATTTATCGATCAATGCCTTACAAGCCATCTTCATCACGCACATTCATGGCGATCACTGTTATGGGTTGCCAGGCATATTAGCAAGTGCCGCCATGAATGGCCGCAAGGCGCCATTGAAAATTATGGCACCAAGTGGTGTGAAAGAATGGGTGGAAGCGACTCAGCAACATACACAACTGTATCTGCCCTATGACATTGAGTTTGTCTGTACTGATGATCTGACATCTGTCGAGTTCAGAAAAGTTCGTGTGGAAACGGTCGCCCTGTCTCACCGAGTCCCCTCTTATGCCTACTGTTTTACCGAAAAAGACATCAACCCGCGCTTGGATGTGGAAAAACTGGAGCAGCATAACATCCCCAGAGGGCCACATTGGGGGCAGTTACAAAAGGGGCAAGATGTTGAACTAAACGGCCAGCTAATCCATTGTGAAGACTATTTGTTATACGATAAAAACCCGCAAAAAATCATTGTTGCAGGCGACAATGACCAGCCAGAACTCTTGTCTCAAATAAGCCATGGCGCCAGCGTACTGGTTCATGAAGCCACCTACACCAAAGACCTCGTTGAGAAGTCAGGCAACAGCTACGGCCACAGTGACGCCGAACTTGTGGCGACCTTTGCCCAGCAAGCAAACATCCCCAACTTAGTGTTAACGCACTTTAGCCCTCGCTACCAAGCTAACCCAAACCTATCCCCTTCCATCGCCGACATTTATCAAGAAGCCAAAGCCCATTATTCGGGCAACCTGTTTCTCGCCAACGACCTTGACGAATATCAGCTGAACAAAGCTGGTGAATTGAAAAAAAGGATCTAGAGGATCTAGAATCAGATGAAAAAATGCTATTTTTCATCTGATTCTAATATCCAATCTGTCTCTAATAGGCTTCGCAGTTCCGCTATCGTATGCTGGCTATAAACCTTGATGCCATTACGCTCTAACAAAGTAGCGGTTACACCTGCACCATCGATTTTATTTCCTTTAAATGTGCCATCGTATATTTTCGAACTGCCACATGAAGGACTTCCTTCTGCAAGCACGGCATAGTCTATTTTTTGCTTTTGGCAGAGTTCCAAAGCCTTCTTGGCGCCACTCACAAATTGAATCGTAACATCAACGCCATCGTTCCCAACAACCTTTGCAGCGCCATCGAGAACATCAATACCTCTTCCTTTGATTATTTCAGCAGGTGCTCTTGGAGTAGGTAGACCAGCAGACACTTCAGGGCAAAAAACCACCAGTTCTGCATTCGACCTGAGCCAAAAAAAATCAGACTCAGGGATGGATAAACAGCTCGCGTTGTATCTCACTTTATTGCCAACCAAACACGAACTAACCAGTACTTTTACCACTAGAACTCCTGTAAAAAACTAAAGCGCCGCACAGAATAATGCAAAGGGCTAAAAATAAAAATCATAAATCTCGTTTGTATCGAGCAATCATATCTTCTTGAGTTTCTGGGTCATCCTTTATTGCTAGCTGGTCGTTAATCATCGCACCCATCGTAGGAAAATCCGCCCTATCTATTTGCGCCTTTAAAGACCAAAGTTCAGTGAATTTATTACTGATAGTTCAACTCAATGATGAAATTAGATTTTTAAGACTATTTATTGATATATTTTTAGCGCATGTTCCTTTTTGATTATTTAAAATCCATTCATTTTTTTTTGAAGCCCAGTAGTCTAAAAAAGACTTTCTCAGTTCCACATCATGAAACCTCAATACAATGACACAATCACTAATTATGACATATTCACTATCTAGAATAACAGTTCTACCTACATCACGCCCAACACGGTGAATTAAGATATCTCCTCTGGAAGCATATTTAAAATTAGATTTTTTTTCACTGTTAGAAAAGTAATATACATTTGAAAAATCTTTAAAATTAGCATAATTATGATGAAATGGCTCTCCTAACAATCGGCACTCTTTACTACTATTTGCGCCTCTAAAAATAGTATAGCCTATATTATTAATTGCATTTCTTTTAAGAAAAGTAGAACCAAGTGAAATTTCACTCTTCTTAATATTACCCGATGAAAAAACAAAATAAGGTATACTATTATCAACGCTAACTGGTTCAATCTTTTTTATAAAAAGAACATATGTCTTCGCTTCTGTTTTTTTAAAACTTTTGTATTCACAATCAATTACTTTTATCAAAGTAAACTTAGAAAAAAGAACCTCTCTAAATTTAGAAAGAGAATAAGATGAGAAAATAAAATCCGGAACAATTACTGCAAGAGTTGCGCCTTCCTTCAAAAAAAACAAATTCCTTATAATAAATAAAACTTCCGCTCTAATCTTAGAGCTTTTATTAAATATAAAATTAAAGTCTTGACCTAATATAGACTTATAATTGTCGTTAATATCTATGTAAGTAAATGGTGGATTACATATAGCCAAGTCGAAAGAGTTAGCTTCCATATTCAAATTTATATCTAGAGCATCACTACATATATGAATGTCATTTGGATACTTTTGTATAAGTTTATCTGTATTGTTTTTGTCTAGATCTACAG
The DNA here is from genome assembly GCF_005222245.1 of Marinomonas sp. FW-1. NCBI lineage: Bacteria > Pseudomonadati > Pseudomonadota > Gammaproteobacteria > Oceanospirillales > Oceanospirillaceae > Marinomonas > Marinomonas sp. FW-1. The sequence goes on from NZ_CP025987.1 coordinate 2,284,575, forward strand.
TAGTGAAACGAATATTATCATTAAGCGCCTTGATTGGATCGATAAGTGCACCTTTACCTGCACTTAGTTCAAGGCAGGAGTGCACGTTTTCAACATCAAGCATTGATGCAAGCAGAAAACTAGTAGATTCAGATGTGTAGTATTGATTTAATTCAACCACTTTTCATGATAACCTTATGATATGAAATATTATTTTACAATATTAGTCCTTAATGTAAAGGGAATACAGCTATGGCAGACCAGTTAGAAGTAGATTTATCTTTTTTCGATAATAGCGAGTATGAAGAAAGAGCTGATTACTTAACAAATGAACAGTTACTTGACTGGACAGCCAACAGTTTACATTTCCAGAACATTCAAAAAAAGCTAATCCAAGTAGGTGCTAAGTTGATTACAGGCCCTAGAGGTACGGGAAAAACGCACCAGATGCGTTGTGCCTATAATACTTGCCTAAATGACGATAGTCTACCGCTTCCAATATATGTCACATTTAATCATTACTTAAGGTTAGAAACATATCTACATAATAAATCTAATGCTCTAGATATTTTCCATGCGTGGGTTCTTTGCAAAATATCATACGATGTTATGAATAATTTCAATGTAAACTATAACAAAGAATGCCTTAGCAAAAGCAAAATCTATAATTTCATTAAAGATATGGAACGAAACATATATAATGACGATTATGATGAGCTAATATCAACAATAAATATATCCTTAACTCAAGCCTTGATTCATAGAGCACTAGATACGAAAGGTAGAAAAAGAGCAATCTTATTATTAGATGATGCCGCATTAACTTTGACTCGAGACTATATGGTTGAATTTTTCGATATTTTTCGAAGCATCAAGTCAATAAAAATCTCACCTAAAGCTTCAGTCTACCCTGGAACAACACAGTATGGACCGAGATTTCATATCGGTCAGGATGCTGAGCAGGTGTCAATATGGATGGATGTTCAGGATAAAGATTATATTCCATTTATGAATACAATCATTGATAAAAGATTTCGAGAACATGTTAAGATAGATGATCAAATTTTAAACTTACTAATGTATGCATCTTTTGGTATACCTAGAGCATATATTTCTTTAATAAGATCATATGTTGACTCTGACACCAATAAAACACAGCAACAACGAATAAACCTAGTAATACAGTCTAGATGTGAAAATATCATTCAAGAATTCTTATCAATTGCCGAAAAAATAAAACAATATGGTAGCGTTATTAACATTGGAAACAAATTCTTATTCAGCCTGATAAACTTAGTTAAAGAATTCAACTATGAAAACTCTGAAAAAAAAGGTGATAACTTTAAGAAAAACATCATAATTGGGATAGAAGATATTGATGAAAAAGCTGGAAGAATGATTAAATTCCTAGTTGAAGCTGGACTACTTTTTGAAATGTCAATGGTTTCACATGGTCAAGAAAGGAAGCTGAGACGTTTTGTTCCGCATTTAGCACTCTTAATAAAAGAAAAGGCTTTGATTAAAAGCAGGGGATTTAATGTTTCTCAGTTAGTATCTGTATTATCTGGCCCTTCTGAGAAACATCCAATAAGAAGAAAGTTTAACCGTGTTCTCCCTGATAAAGAAATTGCAAATATTAAAATAGACTTACCGGAATGCCCTAATTGCAGCACAGCCCGAATTGCAGATGGACAAAAATTCTGTCATATATGTGGTAGTGAATTGGTTGATGGGTCAATATTCAAAGAGTGCATGAGTAAAAAGTTATCAGAGTTACCTTTTACTGACTTTCAGCATAAAGTTATTAGAATATCTAAATTCAAAACAATAGAAGATGTTCTTATGTCCGATGATACGATTATAGAATTAAAAAAAGTAAAACAAGTTGGGCCAAAATACGCAGAAAAAATTGTCAATAAAATTAATGCTTGGACAAATGAGTTTTTATACTAATGGAAAAAAAAGAATTTAAATTTGCATTATCAGGTGCAAGAAGCACTACTACAATACGCTCACAATCCCTATTTGATATATCGTATAAAGAGCCTGATAAGTCACCTATTGATATATATGAAAGTAATATGTTGTCATATAAAAAATTACTCGGCTGTTTCGTTTTAGAACCCACGACAGGAAACTACACATCTTTGGCATCTCAGAGCAACGAGGAATGGGCTAAACTTTCAAACCTACTCATTCTTGGGTTTATATCATCGGTGGAGAGCTATGTTCGCTGTCTCCTTAGGAGACTACTACTTATTGATGGGGAGTCAAAGGGGAACAGTTACTCAAAATCAGTAACATATGGAGCAGCCATTCATCACAATAAGAAATTGTTGCCTGAGGCATTGATGGAGGACTGCTCTTTCCACTCAGCATACAATATTAAAGAAACGGTAAAGAGTTTTACTGGCGTAAGTTTAAAAAATCTCAAAAAAAACCCCGAGCTCGCAACTGCATTTACTGATTTTGATTTTATTGGTCAGTTAAGGCACTGCGTTGTACATCGTTCTGGACTCTTCGGTTCAAATAACGCCCTATCTTTGGGCTTAGAACAATATTATGAGTATCTAGAAAAACCCATTAAACTTGAACTAAGTGTAGTACAAGAAGCCGCAAAGGCATGTGACAACCTAGTAAAAGAGCTCAATGACACTCTGTTCAGTGAGTTTTTGAATCGGACCATAAACACATATGATTGGAAAGGGGATTTTAGAAGTGATGCAAAATACTTTAATAAATATTTTAATGTATTTAGCCCATCAAATAAGAATTTTTTAAAGCTAAAATGCTATCATGAATTCAGAGACTGTAATAATTTACGCTACAGAAGAAACTGAATTTAGGGTCAGATGAAAATAACGAGATGAAAAGGGCTATTTTTCATCTGGCTCTAATATCAGCATGTTGATTACAACCTGGTATAATGCCCGCATTTGCGGCTGGTTTACAGCGCAGCGGAAAAATAGTCCGACAACATGCGCTTGTTAGGCATCTTCTACCCCAATACTTTGAAGCAGCGCCGAATACTGATCTGGATCTTTTTCTTCAATTTTCCGTAATATAAAACTTGCCGTTGTCTTCATCTCAGGCACATCAATAGGCAAAATACTTCTCTCAAATACACCCGCTAAATGGGAAAACTCATTGTTGATGCGATCAGTTAGTGACGATGCCAATGCATCATCTCCGAAAAAACGCGCCAACTTATCATCTTTTTCTACGGCATTGGGGTATTTGTAGTACAAGAATGCTTCAAGAAACTTGCGGGCATTGTTTCCAAAGTTGTAGTAGCAATCATGATTTTCATCACTCTCGATCTGAGCATGAGCGCATTTATAAATTTGATGAAACAGAAAGTTGAACTCCGTGACGTAGTCTTTCAGATATCGAGGCATCAATGTAATGTCACTGACTTGATCCGTTCGGTTAATGATAAAGTATTGTGACTTTTTTTTGTTCAAGGCGCCGGGAAGCCGCTTAAGATACTTCAAAAAATCCAAATTGTGAGTCGAAATAAATAGCTGCTTAAAACGGTCACGTTCCTTGATCTCACCGTCATCTTCATATTTCTCTGGCGTTACAATCTCAGCATTAATAAGGCTGTAGACAAAAAAGATATGGTTTGCATCTAAGCTGGAAATGGGATCATCGATCCAAATGATTGGCTGGTTACCTTTAGTCTCTATGTCTTCAAGCTTGGCCATGAAGTAACAGAAAGCTATCAGGCTGCATTCCCCTTCGCTGAGATGGAATGCTTTTTTGTCGTTTCGAGTTACCTCAAACCGGTATCCAGATGACGCGTCCCCCAGTTTTTCTTCAATGGCTTTTAGTGAGAGAGACTGGTGGCCGAAAAAGTTGTTCAGATAATCGTTTACCCTATCAGCGCCCTTGCTTTCATCTTTTAGCTGGGCCTTCAATTCAGCGATCTTTTCTTGTTTTACATCAACTTTTACTTTTGCGGTATTTTTAGCTTCCTTCGCTTCACCCATAGCCACATTCAATGCCTCAATGGTCGTATACTCGTCCGCATACTTAATGTCGTTTATGAATGTATAAACCTCATGGAGGCGGAGAGCCGCACGAGCTTCTGATTGGTCGGCGCTTAGTGAAGCTGTAAGCTGGTTAGATTCGTTTCTGAGCTCCTCATACGAATCCCTGACCGCATTCAAAGCACCTTCAATAGACTCAGATGTTTTAAACTCAAGAGGCGTAAAAATGTCATCTCTTCGTTTTTCGATCTGTTCTTTTATCGAGTCCAGACTCTGACTGTAAGACTCTGATAAGGTAGACAACTGTTCTGCTAATGAATCCAAGTCGGCTGTAAAGTTAGAGTAGAAATCCGAGTTTTTGATTTTCAGTAGATTAGGAACTCGGGGGCGCTCACGTTCAATCGATCCAAGAAGCGTTTCCAATGCTTGACGAAGGCCTTCAGACTCCTGGTTAAAATGCTTGTCCAGTTTCTCCCACAAATCTTCAGGAAGATCGTTGCCACAAAATGCGCACTTATCTCTTTTCTCTTGATGGTGGCCCCGACCAGTCCTCACCCACGAGGCCAAAGCTGCATCGTTTAGCAATTCCTGAATTGGATCAGATGCCTGAATCTTTTTTTCAATGAGCTCTTTAGCCTTTGAAACGATAGCAGAGTATTGAAGATTGAAAGTTGATGATTCAGGGATTTCCGATTTTGGTTCTTCTCTAAGGAGATCGTGAAACTTGCTCACCTGCTCATCAGTAAGCGGAGAATAAGTGTCTTTAGTAACAGTCGAGATGTCTGTCTTTATTTTGGGAACATTGTAGTTGGCATCACCAAACGTTTTATTGTGCTTGATTCCAGTGCCTGCCTTATTGGCTTTATCACGTAACTTCCCCTCCAATTCTGACGACTTGTCGTCATGGTCTTTTTTGGCTCCTTTGAATTTTTCTTCAGCCCCAAAGAGTTCTCCCAGCAGTCCAGACTTGTCCTCTTCGCTCCCAAGTTCGGCTTCATGCTTCGCGATTTCTTCCTCAAGCCTTGTGTTGTCTTCCCCCAAGATGGCGAATGAATTGATCGTCTGCTCGTCATCAACAATGAACCGAAGGTTGTCTCGGACAAAGTCCTCATTGAAAACCCGAACGATTTGACCATGATTGCTTAATGACCTCTGCGTGGCAATCCTGCCGCCATCAAAAGACAATTGAAACTCAGGTGAACTATATTTATCCGATATCGTGCCGATTTCGAGAGCTCTGAAGATCCGCGAGAGTGTTGTTTTGCCAGAGTAATTTCGGCCATATATAATGTTTAGGCTTTTAAATTCTGTGATGTTATTACCAGCATCCCGCATAGATGATGACCACTGAAAATCATCATAGACCGCCATACCTTTAATTAAATCTATTTTTTTGATATGTCCGCTCATATATGTCCTTTTTAATGATTCCTAACGCCCGTAACACAGGCAAAATTGTAGCGCTGCATAAATTAGGCTTAGCGCTCATAGCTTTGCTTAACCCTTTCGTTCACTTCGATACAAGCTTTGATAATTTTTAACGAAGACTTTACAAGGGCCTCATTTCTTCCTGATTCGACTTCTCCTGTTGGAAGAAACTTTCCGCCGTGAAAGAGATTGTTTCTCACCGTTCGAACAAACCTAATAATTTGCTGTGTGGTTCTCTGATTTTGATCTAAGACCTGCTCTTGGAAGATAACTTGTCCGCGTTGGAGAACTTGCTTTCTTGGCGGTGAATTTAATAGTAAATTCTTTGCTGCAACTAATTCTTCGGAAGCCAATTGATCAAATTGTTCGTGAATCTCATTGGCGAATTGATCCCAAGAAGGCTCAACCTTACCTTCATAACCTAGTACATATCCAGTTGACTTTAAAGCATGTTCCATCCGCGAAAATGTCGCCATGAATTCAATGGCTAAGTCTGCAGACATGTGTAAATGTTGAAATAATGGATTCACTTTAATTGCCTTCTAGGATTTATGCGCATCTTATTTTCTCAAGCAAAATCAAAATCTAACAAGAACAGTTTTGCTGTCATCTATTCGGATTTTTGGTAAAGCTTTTTAGCTTTTATCCCTGATGAATTCAGCTATCTTGTCATCACGCTATTTTACTAAGCAAAACTTGGTGTATCACTCTTTTAAATTCTGATTGTTTTAGGCTGATATTTTTGATTTCGTATCAATATCAGCCAAGCAATCCATAACAACTCATCCATTACAATAAACTGACAATACAATGGAAAAGCCAGAAAAACCATAAGATTTTTGTGGGATTTCACGAACAAGATAAACGCCAGAAGGATGGTTCCCCGCCTTCGCGGGGATGACGATGTATATTTGCGGGGGTGACTGTTTGTCTTCGCGGGAGTGACGGTTTATGGCGATGTTTGGTTTGCTTGATGTTTGATGAGGTTGGAGGCTCTGAACCCCATCTTCCGTCTTCCCCTTGAAGAAAGGGGAAGAGACTTAGCAGCAGTATTGAATGAGTTATGTGTATACGAACGACGGCAGATCACGCTTCGCTCATCGTGCCCTACGCTTTGGTAATTGATTAGCTTAGCAGGTGTTAGGGGGATGGTTCCCCGCCTTCGCGGGGATGACGATGTGTATTCGCGGGGGGTCTGTTCGTATTCGCGGGGGAACGGTTTATGGCGATGTTTGGTTTGCCTAATGTTTGATGAGGTTGGAGGCTCTGAACCCCATCTTCCGTCTTCCCCTTGAAGAAAGGGGAAGAGACTTGGCAGTAGTATTGAATGAATTATGCGTTTACGAGCAACGGCAGATCACGCTTCGCTCATCGTGCCCTACGCTTTGGTAATTTATGAGCTAAGCAGGTGTTAGAGGGATGGTTCCCCGCCTTCGCGGGGATGACGAAGTATATTTGCGGGAGTGACTGTTCGTCTTCGCGGGGATGACGGTTTATGGCGATGTTTGGTTTGCCTAATGATTGATGAGGTTGGAGACTCTGAACCCCATCTTCCGTCTTCCCCTTGAAGAAAGGGGAAGAGACTTGGCAGCAGTATTGAATGAGTTATGCGTTTACGAACAACGGCAGATCACGCTTCGCTCATCGTGCCCTACGCTTTGGTAATTTATTAGCTAAGCAGGTGTTAGGGGGATGGTTCCCCGCCTTCGCGGGGATGACGATGTATATTCGCGGGGGGTCTGTTCGTCTTCGCGGGGGAACGGTTTATGGCGATGTTTGGTTTGCCTAATGCTTGATGAGGTTGGAGGCTCTGAACCCCATCTTCCGTCTTCCCCTTGAAGAAAGGGGAAGAGACTTGGTAGTAGTATTGAATGAGTTATGCGTTTACGAACAACGGCAGATCACGCTTCGCTCATGGTGCCTTACGGTTTGGTAATTTGTGAGCAAAGCAGACGTCAGAGCTATGGATCCCCGCCTTCGCGGGGATGACGATGTGCAAGCAAAGCAGCTTTAAAGGACTACAAGTACCGCCCTTCTAGGTGTTTTCTGAAGTAGGCGGCGTTTAGGGTTTCGCCTGTGGCGCGTTTGACGAGTTCATCGGTGGTGTGGAGCGAGGCTTGTGTCCAGATGTTGTCGCTTAGCCATTGGAAGATGGGGCTTAGGTCGCCGCTTTGGATAGCTGCCTCGAAGTCGAGGTTTTGTATCATGGTGGCTTTGTATTGCGCCGCGTACATGGCGCCAAGTGTGTAGCTTGGGAAGTAGCCAAAGGCGCCATCTGTCCAGTGAATGTCTTGCATGCAGCCATTTTTGTAGTTGTCTTTGGTGGAGATGCCAAGGGCGGCTTTCATTTTTTCGTCCCACAATGCTGGGACATCGGTGTGTTCTATCACTCCGTTGATCAGGTCACGCTCTATCTCGTAACGTAGGATGACGTGCGCTGGGTAGGTTAGTTCGTCTGCGTCGACGCGGATAAAGCCTTTTTCCACTTGGGTGTAGATTTTGTAGAGGTTGTCTTCGGCAAACACAGGATCGTTGTGGGCGTTAAAAGCGTCTGCGGATAAGCGTGATAAGTGAGAGATAAACGGCTTGCTGCGCCCTATTTGCATTTCAAAAAATAAGGATTGCGATTCATGAATCCCCATAGATCGAGCTTCGCCCACTGGCAAGCCAGCGAAGGCGTTGGGTAAGCCTTGTTCATAACGAGCGTGGCCTGTTTCATGGACGATGCCCATTAAGGCTTGTACAAAGTCTTGCTCATCATAACGTGTAGTAATGCGCACGTCGGTTGGTACACCACCGCAGAATGGGTGCACGCTCTGGTCGAGTCTGCCGCGGTCAAAGTCGAATTGCAGCAGTTTCATCACTTCTAAGCCAAGAGCTTTTTGCGTCTCAGTGGAAAAAGTGCCTGATGGCAATAGGATGGATTCAGATTTCTGCTTTTCCAGTACTTTTTCAATCAGTTCTGGCAGCCAGGTTTTCACGTCAGTAAATAAGGTATTCAGCGACGCGGTTGTGGTGCCCGGCTCGTATTTGTCTAGCATGGCGTCATAAGGCGTAAGACCTAATGCAGCACCACGAATTTTTGCCTCTTCACGAGATAAAGCGACGACTTCTTTCCAGTTCTTCTCAAAGCCAGTCCAGTCATTTTCTTGACGCTGAGTGCGCCACGCATGTTCGCATTTGGAACCCGCGATGGATTGCGCTTGTACTAGATCTTCTGGAACCATGGTCGCTTGCTGCCATTGGCGTTTCATTTCCCGCAGGCTGGCTTTTTGTTCTGTGCTTAAGGGTTCTTGCTCGGCGTTACCAAACCATTGTTCTAGCTGTGGTTGCGTCGATAAACGGTGAATATGAACCGATAACTCGGCCATAGCATTGGAACGTGCTTCGCTACCGCCAGATGGCATGTTCGCGGCAGCATCCCAGCCAAGCATGGCTTGAGCATGATTAAAGTGACTAAGTGTTTGGTAATGTGACGTTAACTTGTCGTAGTTAGACATTGCAGTTTTCATCCTGTGCGGTTTGGGTTAACCAGAACGGTATCCATTTCAGTCATCTTATTACATTGGTATAAATGGGAATAGACAAAAAACCATTTCATAACTCTATTCACAAGCGAATCTAACACGTTCAGGTTGTGAAAATATACTCTTGACAGTATATACGTTAAAGCGTATTTTTTAGTCATAAAGACAGCAAGGATTGCTTATGATTTGGGAGATATTAATAACCGACGAATACGAACAATGGTTTCTTGGCTTGACGGACAAAGAGCAAGAAGACGTGCTATCAATGGTTGATGTATTAGAGATCAAAGGTCCTCAATTAGCACGACCCTATGCAGATTCTCTAAAAGGAACAAATAAGGTAAAGAACCTTAAAGAATTGAGAGTTCAGCATGCAGGAAAACCTTATCGTGTCTTTTATGCTTTTGACCCAACAAGGAAAGCCATATTGCTATGTGGTGGCCGCAAAGATGGGAGAAAAGATAAAACATTTTATGATAGATATATTCCATTAGCTGAAAAAGAATTCTTAAATTACTTGAAAAATAGTGATTCAGAAGAAACAAGATAGGAGGTTTAGCTATGGCTAAGTCGCTCAACGAATTACGAGAGAAAATTAAACCAGAGGTTCAAGCCGCAGCTAGAGCTAAAGCTGTTGCCATTATTGCAGAGATGTCTCTTGCAGAAGTCAGAAAAAAAAGAGGCATAAATCAGGCAGATTTAGCAGGCCTTATGAATATTGCTCAGCCAAACATCTCTCAAATTGAAAATCGTCCTGATGCCCTTATCAGTACATTGAATCAATATATTGAAGCATTGGGAGGTAAGCTAGAAATACACGCCAAGTTCCCTGACGGACAAGACATAGAAATTTCTCAATTCGCAATGATTAAGTAAAAAACAAAAAAGCCAAGACATCTTTAAAAGAAACGCCTCGGCTTTTTGAGTTTTACTCTAAGCTCTAAGAAAGCTTATTTATGACAACCACAACCCGTGTGCTCGTCGCTCAGTTCTTGCCAGTTTTTCAGTTTACTGGTGCCGCCAATGCCGGCATTAAAGCGGTTAGTTGGGTCGGTTTTTTGGTAAAAATCACGCAATGCTGGTTTGGCCATGTATTCATGCCCTACGTTATGCTCGGCAGGGTATTCTGCGCCGCGGGCATCGTAGCTGGATAGAATTTGTTTCTTCACTGCTTTGGCGTCGACGCCTTTTTTCATGATGTAGTTTTGGTGCATAACGTGGCAGAAGAAGTGTCCGTAGTACATTTTAACCGCAACTTTGTCTTCGATGTCTTTTGGTAGCTCTTCAAACCAATCACGTTCATTACGAGGAAATGCGACGTCGATGGTCATGATGGAGCCTAGGTCTTTTTTGTTCATGATGTGATAACGCGTCAATGCACCACCGGTCACAAAACGATGCAAAATAGCTTGGTCGGCTTCACGTTTGGTGCACGCAAAGAAGTCGCCTTCGTTGTTTTTAAAGAAGTTTTCCAAATAGGCTTGCGCTTCTGCAACACCGTCGTTGCTGGTTTCCACTATCCAGTGATGTTCGTATTTTTCACGAAAATCTTCCATGCGCTTTGGTAGATGATTCGGGAAAAGCTGACTCGCGTATTGCATCATGATGTCAGAGAATTTAGACGGCATGAATTTCAGTTTGCCAGCCCAACGATCGACCGTGCGTTTAAGGGCAAACATTTTAGGAATGTATTTGGTGCCCAGTTTATCGATCACCAAGTAGCTGTCTTTACCGTATTTTTTACTGATATCGTAGCTGCTGCTGTGCATGTATTCGCCAGATACTGGCAAATTTTTGAATGTCGATAACATGTCACGACGCATCTGTTCCATTACGGCTGGATCATTTGTACCAATGTAGAAAACTTGATACTTCTCTGGGATCGGGAAGGTATCAATACGCACGGCAAAGACGGCCAATTTACCAGCGCAGCCAGAAGCTTCATGCAAACGTCGTGGGTCGTTGTTAAAACGTGATGGCGTATCGGCATCTACATCTCGAATACGTTCATGGTATTCGTTGTCAGAACCCAATTTATCGGGGAATTGAACGTCTTTTTCTTGGTAAGTTTTGTTTTGCAGGTTGGTTAGAATTTCTTCTGGGTCGCTACCCAGCTCTATGCCTAGATTATTCACCAATTGCAGCTCGCCATCTGCCGTTACTTGGGCGAACAATGCCATTTCGGTATAAGCAGGCCCACGCTGAACCAAAGCGCCACCTGAGTTATTGCAAACACCACCCACAATAGAGGCACCAATACAAGAAGAACCAATCACAGAATGCGGCTCACGACCATAAGGTCTCAGCGTATCTTCTAGGCCAAATAAGGTACTACCGGCAAAACCAACAATTTGCTTGCCTTGATCAAGTAGCTGAATGTCGTCGATGCGCATGGTGCTAATAATGACGATAGGACGATCATAATCCGCGCCATTTGGTGTTGAACCACCCGTCAAACCAGTATTAGCCGCTTGCATAATAACGATAACATCCGCTTTCACACAGGCTTGTAGACATTTCCAGATTTCAACCAAACTACCAGGGCGGACAACCGCATACGCCTTGCCACCACCAAGACGAAAACCTTGGCTATAAGGTTTAGTCTTGTCTTCATCGGTTAGCGTATATTGGCTGCCAACTATGGCTTTTAGCTCAGCGGCTAAATCTTGAGAGGTTTCCGTCATTGTCATATCAGCTACTTCATAACAGGTTTAGGGGAAAAAGAGGCCAATATACTAAACTTAACGACTGGCAAAAAACACTCCGCAACAGACCATCTATCAAAATTCCTTATTGTAAAAACACATAGAATCAAAATTAATTATCTAAGCTAGTACTTTCTGCCCCATGACGTTGAAAGAAATTCGTCACGTCATCGACAATCGGCGCTTTGCTTTTCAAGAACCAAACAAGGCTAGACACCATCGCCACGTGATCTACGCCTTTGTAGATTTTACTTTCTACTGCGCCCTGCTCGGCTTGTATTTTTGCAATCAATTTGTCCATATTGCTTTTACCGACAATGGTATCTTCATCCCCCCAAAGCAGTAACATTGGCGGCTCTTTGCCATCAATAAACGTGGTTACTTGCATATTCGGGTAATTTTCTGGCGGACCAAACATGTCTTTATAGTCTTCTTCATATGGCACAAAGTCATAAGGCCCAGATAAGCCAGCAAAGGCTTTGATAATAGAAGGTGTTAAACCTTCGGCTTGCAAATACTGCTTGTCGGCAGTCAACATTGCGCCAATATGCGCTCCTGCTGAATGACCTGAAATAAACAAACGCTCAGGATCGCCTTGGTATTTGGCAATATTGCGATATGTCCAAGCCACCACCTTGGCACCGTCTTCAACAAAGGTTGGAAATTTTACTTGTGGGTATTTGCTGTAATCGGCAATTACTGTGATATAGCCTTTTTTGGCAAAGGCTTCCCCGACAAAGGGGTACATGTCTTTTGAGCCATCTTTCCAGCTACCACCATAAAAGAAGACAATGACAGGAAGCGATTCACCGGACGAATGCGGTGGAACGTAGACATCCAGTTTTTGCCAAGGCTCAGAACCATAAGCAATATCTTTTGTCCTTTCGGTATCACTGAATGCATTAGGTAAATTGGCTACTCCCAGCCCCACCTTAGTACAGGCAACGAGTAATAAAGAACTCAGTGCCACACATACTTTTGCTATCCTCAAAATTAACCTCTTGCTTCTCTTAAAATGAACTCAATTATAGTAATACGCAGCAGAGAGAAAAATAGACTAGAATTTTTATACTCTAATTTTCACCCAGAAATCATCAAATGATTGAACTATCAAAGTATATTTCCTAGAATGTTTTATGCGGTTGGAAACAACTAAGATTGGCGGGCTGCCTTAATGCGGTGCGCTGAGCGCTAGCTCTTTCCCCCGCCTTCTTTTTTGTGCTTCATAATTCCAATATACTCCCTTAGACAATCAACTTCTTAAGGATTAAGAATGTTTTTACTCTATGCGGATGAATCCGGAACCCCCGGTGGAGCTGATCAAGAACATTTTGTTCTTGCTGGAATAACAGTATTTGAACGAAAATCACATTGGTTATCTCTAGAGCTAGATAAAATAGCAGCTCGGTTTAATAATCAAGATCCCAATTCTGTTGAGCTTCATGGAGCGCCAATGCTGTCGGGCAGAAAGTTTTGGCGAAAATTTGATAAAGAAGATCGGCTCAACGCAATTAAAGATGCCTTACGTTTAATTGATGGCAATTACTATCGAGTGATTGCTTCCGTTGTTAAAAAAGGGGCAATATCCCCACAAGATCCGGTTTACAGTACCTTTCAGCAACTCATTACTCGTTTTGATCATTTCTTAGCAAGGGAACATACCCATTTCAAAAATCCCCAAAGAGGGCTAATTCTCTTTGACAAAAGTAGCAAAGAAGCCCCTATTCAAGCACTCGCTACAGAATTCAAAATAGATGGACACGAATGGGGGAAATTACGCAATATGGCTGATGTTCCCGTTTTTATAGATAGCCATGCAACTAGGTTAATTCAACTCGCAGACTTAGTCGCTTACGCCATATTCAGAAAATATGAAAAACAAGATAATCAATTCTTTGAAATGATTGAAAATAAGTTTGATTATTTTGGTGGCGTTCAACACGGCTTGCATGTAAGTGTGTAAAAAAGCCGCTCTTTGGAGCGGCTTTTTACTTTCAGTAATCTGCTGCTAGATAAGCAGATTAGCCGCCAAACACAACGGTGCGTTTGCCATTCAAGAATACGCGTTTTTCCACGTGACACTTCACAGCGTTAAACAAGGTAACACGTTCAATGTCTTGCCCTTTCGCGATAAGGTCTTCCGCATAGTGAGCGTGGTTCACGACTTGGATGCCTTGGGAAATAATAGGACCTTCGTCGAGGTCGTTGTTCACGTAGTGAGCGGTAGCGCCAACCATTTTCACGCCTTTTTCCCATGCTTGGTGATAAGGTCTAGCACCTTTAAAGCCTGGTAATAAAGAGTGATGAATATTGATAGCGCGGCCATCAAGGTATTCACACATACTTGGGGAAAGCACTTGCATATAACGAGCTAATACAACCAATTCTGTGTCGTATTTTTCGATCAAGTCACGCACTTGCGCTTCTTGTTCTAGCTTAGTTTCAGCCGTAATTGGCAAATGGTAATATGGAATACCATGCCATTTCGCAAGGTCTTCTAAATCTGGGTGATTTGAAATAATAACGGTGACATCTATGTTCAATTGACCTGTGCGAAAACGATACAGTAGATCGTTCAAGCAGTGATCGTATTTAGACACCATAATCGCCACTTTTGGCTTGTGATTTGGTGCCGTTAACGACCAATCCATTGAGAATTCAGCTGCACGTGCTGCAAACTCTGCCTTGAAAGTTTCTTCATTAAATTCGGAATTTTGTGGCAAGAATTCTATACGAATAAAAAAGCGGCCTGACTCTCTGTCATCAAAGGAGTGAATTTCGTCAACATAGTTACCGGCTTCGGCCATATATCGAGTCACTACATCAACCGTTCCAATAATGCTTGGGCAGCTAGCAGTAAAAATCCAAGGTGCAGTTTTTGATTTCATACAATTGTCTCTTATTGTCTTAAGCTTTTATATTCACTTGAGGGCTGACCGCATGGTGCGATCAGCCTTGAAGTGACATAACTCAAATAACTTAGGCTTTTACCACTAGACCGTATTCACGACTTGCATCTTGAATCCACAACCAAAGGTAATCAGCAAAACTACGACGCACAACCAATTCGTATTTGTCATCCTCAAGACGGCAAATAGTCACACCACTTTTCGCAAAAACAGTAGACACGACTTTGCCAACTGGGAATTCACGTGGGTGTAAATCCACTGGTGTAGATTTCTTCAGCATGTTGACAACTTGGCTGCCAGACACATCAAAAATGGTCGTTCCGCCGCTGATGTTCACCAAAGAATAGTGTCCTGTCATGCTTTCATAGAAACGAGTTTCCAAGTCAAAAGCCTGTTCACCAGCAACAATAATCAACCACTCATCAGGCGATATCCAGCGAATTGAAACTGCATCCGTCGTTACAGACGTCAGGGGTTCCATTGGCAAAGCGGCACCTAATAAAGACTCAATCTGTGACAATTGCTCAGCGGACGGTACACAACGCAGCGTTAACAGACCTTGCAGTTTACGCTCATGAAAGTACACACCACCTTCTTTTGGGCCGTGCTGGCTAACGCTAGCAAGATCCGCATGGTGCAGCGGGCTTTCACCAACAATATCTGCTTCTGGCAATTGCTTTGTCACCAATTTACTTTCTGCTACTGTGACATCAGACATTTTGACGCTCCCCTTTTGGATCTAAGAATACTGGGCTGCAAATTTCAGCTTCAATAACACGGCCATCAGCTAATGGATAAAATACTCTTTCACCCATTTTATCTAAGCCACCTTTTACAAATCCCATTGCTACAGAGCGGTTCAAGTTCGCACTCCAGTAACTTGATGTCACATGGCCAACCATTGGCATTGGGATTGGTGCTTTAGGATCAAGTACACCTTGGGCACCTTCTGGCAACACCGCTTTTGGATCTATTGTTTTCAAGCCAACAAGCTGTTTGCGGTTCTCACGAACACAGTCTTCACGCTGCATACCACGCTTACCAATAAAGCTAAATGGTTTTTGCATAGAGACAGCCCATGACATGCCTAAGTCAAACGGATGTACAGAACCGTCCGTATCTTGACCAGCAATAATGAAGCCTTTTTCCGCACGCAAGATGTGCATTGTTTCCGTGCCATACGGTGTTAAATTAAATTCTTCACCATGTTCAAATAGCGCTTTCCAAACATGCATACCATAGTTTGCTTGTACGTTGATCTCAAAAGAAAGCTCGCCAGTAAAGGAAATACGGAACACACGTGCTGGCACGCCTGCAACCGTCATAGGTTTCCAATCCATAAAGGCCATGTTTTCTTTAGATACATCGTAATCCGTTAGCTTTTCCAACAACTTGCGGCTGTTCGGACCAGAAATAGTCATCGTTGACCAATGGTCTGTCACACTAGTGAAAAACACTTCTAACTCTGGCCATTCTGTTTGGTGATAAATTTCTAACCAAGAAAGAACTCGAGCCGCACCACCAGATGTTGTGGTCATCAAGAAGTGGTTTTCCGCCAAACAAGACGTTACACCATCATCAAACACCATACCGTCTTCGCCACACATCAAGCCGTAACGACATTTACCTACTGGTAATTTCGCCCAAGCGTTGGTGTAAACACGGCCAAGGAATTCACGCGCATCTTTACCTTGGATATCGATTTTACCCAGTGTAGAGGCATCCAAAATACCAACAGATTTACGTGTTGCTAAACACTCACGGTCCAAAGCTTGTTGCATGGTTTCGTTGCCTTGTGGGTAGTACCAAGGACGTTTCCATTGACCAACATCTTCAAACTTCGCGCCACGTTCAACATGCCAAGCATGCATTGCTGTGTAGCGTTCTGGATCAAACAAAGCACCGCAATCACGTCCTGCGATAGCACCAAATGTAACTGGCGTATAGTTAGGACGGAAAATCGTTGTTCCCGTTTGTGGAATGGTTTGATTGAGCATTTTCGCCGCAATCGCCATGCCGTTAATGTTACCTAGCTTACCTTGGTCAGTACCAAAGCCCATTGCCGTATAACGCTTAACGTGCTCGATTGATTCAAAGCCTTCACGACAAGCCAACTCAATGCCTGATGCGGTTACGTCATTTTGATAATCAACGAACTGCTTAGGCGCTTTAGATGTTGGTTTTGTGTGCGGGATATGGAACAAGGCCATTGCTTTGCCTTCTTCAATCGTTTCCGCTTTTGGCAACACTACGTCTTTCTTAGTCATTCCCAAATGAGTCAATGCATCCGCTGCGGCACTCACACCTTCAGCCAAAGCTTGCTCTGTTGTAAAAGAACCGTTAATTGCACCAGCAGTTAATTGTTTCTGATACGTTGTTCCTGGAACAAAACCTAAAATGTCATCATTCCACACTGGACGAGAACCTGTGTGACAAGACAAGTGAATAACTGGGCTCCAACCACCAGAAGAAGCTACGGTATCCGCTGCCATTTTGATGATAGGACCGACAACGGCATCACCAGCATCGTTCAACGGTGCGATAGAAACACCCGTCACACGTTTACTGCCGTGAGCTTCGATAACGCCTGAGCCCACCATGATACTGATACCACGTTCGCGCGCTGCATCAACAAACGTACCTTGAGGATTCTTGCGAGAATCAACAATAGCCACCACGTTGCGACCCGCGTCATGCCAATCTAGCGCCGTGCGGTAAGCGTTGTTGTTTGATGTCATTAGTACTAGGTTTTTACCAGGTACTACGCCATAACGGTTGATGTAAGTTGATACGGCATTTGCCACCATACAACCTGGCACATCATTGTTGCCGTATACCAAAGGACGTTCATGAGCACCCGTTGCCAAAACAACCCACTTAGCGCGAACACGATGGTAACGCTGAGCAACTTGGCCATTCGGCGCACGGTCTGCAAATTGATCGGTACAATGTTGTTGAATCGTCAAGAAGTTATGGTCGTGGTAACCATTAACTTGAGAGTTTGGCAGCATCAAAACATCGTCATATGTAGACAATTCTTTAACGACATCAGCCACCCATTCTGTAGCAGGTTTACCATCTAGCAATTCTGTACTGCTTAGTAAGCTTCCGCCAAATTCATTTTGCTCATCCGCGATAATCACTCGAGCACCCGCGCGCGCTGCCGTTAACGCTGCAGCTAAACCAGCAGGGCCGGCACCAACAATAATGACATCACAATGTTGATTCATTTTGTCGTAGATATCTGGATCATTTTCTTTTGGAGCGCGACCAAGACCTGCGGCTTTACGAATAAAAGATTCGTAGGTTTCCCACATAGATTTTGGGTACATGAAGGTTTTGTAGTAGAAACCCGGTGGCATCATCTTTCCACCGACTTTACCAACCAAGCCCATCATGTCGTTATCAACACTTGGCCAACCATTAGTTGAACCTGCAACCAACCCACCGTAAAGCGATTGTTGCGTCGCACGTACGTTAGGAATTTGTGTCGCTTCTGTTGCGCCCACTTGCATTATAGCATTCGGTTCTTCTGCACCTGCCGCTACGATGCCGCGAGGACGGCTGTATTTAAAGCTTCGGCCGATAATATCGACGCCATTAGCCAATAAAGCAGACGCCAGGGTGTCACCCTCGAAGCCTGTGTACTTTTTGCCATTGTAGGTAAAAGTAAGTGCTTTAGAGCGATCGATACGACCGCCATCTTGAAGACGATTCTTTTGAGTCATTATGGCGATCCTTACTTACTCTGAATTGCGTTAGCCACAACAGTTGGCTGTTCGCCAACCTTGTAGACTTCTTTTATTTCGTAAGTTTGAGTGTCACGAGTAACGTTGAAGTACTTACGGCAACCTGCTGCATGTACCCATAGCTCGTGATGTATGCCTCGTGGGTTAGCACGGAAATACATAAACTCACCCCATTCTTTATCCGTACAAGCATCAGGATCTAGCGGTCGAGCGATATGCGACTGTCCTGCCGCGTGGAATTCTTCTTCCTCACGGTATTCGCAACAATGCGGGCAATAAATATGAAACATGGTAACTCTCTCCTTATTCGGTATTAGCCCGTTTAGTGTGCTACGCCAGCCGCGCCGTGTTCATCAACAAGCGCGCCGTTATGGAAACGGAACATAGAAAAAGGTTTAGCCAATGGGTGCATTTCACCCTTCGCCAGAGACGCGGCAAATACATGACCTGACCCTGGTGTTGCTTTAAAACCACCTGTGCCCCAACCACAATTGAAAAACAAGTTTTTCACTGGTGTTTCACTGATGATAGGACAAGCATCTGGACAAGTATCAACGATACCACCCCATTGGCGGTTCATACGTACTCGGCTAAATACTGGGAACATTTCTACAATCGCTTGGATCGTATGCTCGATCGTCGTATAGGAACCACGCTGCCCATAACCGTTATAGCCATCAATACCAGCACCGATAACCAAGTCACCTTTGTCTGATTGCGACGCATAACCGTGTACATGGTTTGACATAACAACCGTATCAAGAATAGGTTTAATCGGTTCAGATACCAAAGCCTGTAGAGGGTGTGACTCTAATGGCAATTCAAAGCCTGCCATTTTTGCCATCACACTAGAATTACCAGCAACAACACAACCCACTCGATCAGCTCGAATCTCGCCATAACGAGCGGTACGAACACCAACAACGGTGCCGTCTTCGATAATCAGATCTTCAACTTCTGTTTGTTGGATAAGATCCACACCATGCGCATCCGCACCACGGGCAAAACCCCAAGCAACAGCGTCATGACGAGCGACACCCGCACGTGGTTGCCAAGAAGCACCCATTACTGGATAACGCGCACGATCAGAACAATCCAATACAGGAACAATCTCTTGAACTTGTTTAGCGTCTAACACCTCACCATCGATACCGTTTAAGCGGTTCGCATTTACACGGCGTTCAATATCACGCATGTCTTGCAAAGTATGACCAAGGTTCAAACAGCCACGCTGTGAAAACATCACGTTGTAGTTTAGGTCTTGGGATAAGCCTTCCCACAACTTCATGGCGTGCTCATAAAGGTGTGCTGCTTCATCCCACAAATAGTTTGAGCGCACGATTGTTGTATTTCGAGCCGTGTTACCACCACCCAAAAAGCCTTTCTCAATGACAGCAACATTGGTTACACCAAATTCTTTTGCCAAATAATATGCGGTCGCTAAACCGTGTCCGCCACCGCCTACGATGATTACATCGTATTTCTTTTTCGGGGTTGGATTACGCCACACCCGCTGCCAATTTTCGTGATGGCTAAAACTGTGCTTTAACAACCCAAAGCCTGAATAATGCTGCATCAGATCAGCTCCTTACATAAACAATCGTTTCGACGATTATCGTGGTGTGGTTAAAAAGGAAGTAGCGTTTCGGCAAACCGAGACGCTATAAACCAAGTTTTCATAGTGATAATAGAGAGAAAGATTTACGATCTAATGCTTGGAAGCGTCTAGCGAATGACAATTTACGACAGAGCGGAAATGTCGATTTTAGATAGGTTAAAAAACACTCTTATAGTGGGGCTAAATATTGCTCAAACGGACGTTATTCGCGCAATGAATCATTCCATATCTGATTCGCGGCTTGGTGAAGTAAGCTATGGCGCTTGGCAACCTTTTCTTCATTTCTGTCATACCCGCCACCAATGACGCAAGCGACAGGAAGCTGTTGCGATACGCAGGTATTTATAATGTATGTATCTCGTTCAAAAATGCCTTCATCTGTTAAATTTACATGACCAAGCCTATCGTCTTTGTGAACATCCACACCAGCGTCATAAAAAACAAAGTCAGGTTGATACTCTGCCAATAATGATGGCAACGTGGCTTTTATAATAGACAAGTACTCTTGATCATTTGCGCCTTTGGGTATCGCAATATTGACGCCGGATGTCTGTTTTATCTGCGGGTAGTTTTCTTCACAATGCCAAGATACAGGCACTATGTCGCTTCTGTCTTTAAAGAAGGCAACAGTGCCATCCCCTTGATGAACGTCGCAATCTAAAATGAGAATCTTCTTTGCCTTACCTGATTCAATCATCGCCAGCGCGGCGACAGCCAAGTCATTAAATATACAAAAACCCGAGCCATGAGACGGATGCGCATGGTGCGTGCCGCCCGCAAGATGGCAAGCCAAACCGTGCTGGAGTGCCAATTCACTAGTAAGAATCGTACCTGATACCGCTCGCAACGTTCTTTCCACCAGCCATTCAGACCAAGGCAGGCCAATTTCTTTTTCCTCCTGCTTACTAAGCTCGCCACGAATAAAGCGCTGCACATAGTCTTTGGTGTGAGCAGCCATCAAGACGTTAAGAGACAAAGGCGATGGCGTGTATTGATTCGCCTCGGTCAGAATCCCTAAATCCTCCAAGACTTCCGCCAACAAACCAAACTTACGCATTGGAAAACGGTGCCCTGCAGGAAACGGAATACTGTAATGAGGGTGAAATACAAGGGGAAGCAAAGTGACGTCCATGGATAACTAAATACAAGTGAATAAGATGGGCACTATGCTAACAAGCTCTACCGGCTTTTTGCGACCAAAACTTTCCGCATAGCCGCATTGAACGACTCAATAAGTTGCGGCGGAAAGCCTTTACCACTTTCGAAATTCACCATTTGCACGGCTTTAATCGCACTTTTTCTGTATTCACTGCCCGACTTGCCCCAGACAGTATCAATAAACATAACCGCCATCGCTAAAATAAAAGCACCTTGCGGAATAAGAGAACCAACCAAACCTTCCGGCATACCAGAGCCATCAAAACGCTCCTTATGCGCTTTAACCATTGCAACCGCGTCTTCCCAACCTTCATGCTTCGCCAGCAGTTGAGCACCCACAAGTGGATGATTTTGTTCAGCTTGCTGCTTTCGCACCTCATCATTTTTGCAACTTAAAATAGGCGCCATCCCCATATTATGCATGTAGGCGGCAGCACTAAGTTGAGCAGGATCAACCGAGTTAACACATTCAGCATTGATCAACTGAGACAGCTTCAAAATGCGCTCACTGCGTTCTGATGAATAACCCAAAAGCCGATTTAGTTTCTGACTAAAGCCAATAAAGAGGTCAATATCCGCCTGTTGCTCTGGGGTGAATTCCACCTTGATGATAACCGAAGCGGGTTCTGGTGCGGCTTTTTCTTCTACGACTTGATTGCATCGTCGCAGTAAATCAGCCGCCATTTCAGGGCGTTTCGTATCATCTTCTTCTGCATAGATGGCATCCAGGCCATGCTGAAGCACATCACGAAGCGCATTTTCAGCAACATGGGATTGGTAGATTTGCTTTAACAAGTCGTACACTTTTTCGATCACGACCATAATCAGCTCACCTAAACTATGATGATACTGAATGTAGCCTCCGCGCATGCCATCCACTATTTCTTCCAGCTTATGAAGCACACCCACCAAAGGGTCTAAGAAGCAGACTGAGCAATTTCCCTTCATGCTGTGGAGCGAACGAAAGAGTTTATCCAGCTTATCAAAGGAAAAGCCGTCAGTTTCAATGCTGTTAATAATCTCTTCAATTTCTTGCTGAGCTTCAACATAACACTCTAGCAAATCATCCTTGAGCTCTTTTTCTAATGCTGAAAACGCCTTACAAGCAAAGTGACTCATTTTGTTCTTCCATCTTCAGGGGATGTAACTTAAAAAAGCATTGAGGCCTATCAAGTCATTCGGTAGTCTCACCCTATTACTCTTCTAATTGTAGATAGAATATTTGTAAGCGTGAACATATAGAATGTTTCATTGTGAAACTGAGGTGCGTATGCCAAATTATTGGCTCATGAAGTCAGAACCAGATGCATTTTCTATTGATGACCTAAAAAAAATGCAACGCTCCCCATGGGACGGGGTCAGAAACTACCAAGCCAGAAACTTTATGCAGACCATGAAAGAAGGCGACCTTGTCTTTTTCTATCATTCAAGCTGCACTCCTGCGGGCATTGTCGGCGTAGCAACCGTTAGCAAAGAAGCTTACCCAGACCACACTAGCTGGGATCCAAGCAGCGCCTATTACGATCCGAAATCCTCGCCAGAAAAGCCCAGATGGTTTATGGTCGATGTAGAGTTTACAGAGAAATGGCCTGCCATATTAACGTTAGCAGAATTAAAGCTACACCCAGAGCTGGCCGATATGTTATTAACCAAGAAGGGAAATCGGCTATCGGTGATGCCAATTACAGCGGATGAATGGGAGTACATCAACCTAATAGCAAAGAAATAAACCTCACTTGTCATTGTAGATTTTTAGTTATAAGAAAAAATTATAATACGCCTTTAGGGCACTCTTAAAGGCGAAATCCTTAGACTGAGTATTTAATAATGAGTGTCAGCAGAGTAGCCAGGATGGCTATTGTATTGTCTGCCTTATATAGCACTTTATCTATTAGTCAGACGTTGTACCCAACTAGCCTTGTGGAGTCGCTAAAAGATTCCGACCAAGACGGTGTTATTGATGCCAGGGACTTATGCGCCAATACGCCAGCAGGCATCGCTGTTGATAATACTGGCTGCCCATTCACTAAACTGGAATATTATAATTTTAACTTTGATGTTCAATTTGACACCGCCAGCTACAAACTAAAAGAAGATGCCTACGGCGAGCTGGACAATCTCGCTTTATTCTTACAATTACAGCCAAGAACCAAGCTGTTAATAGAAGGCCATACCGACAACACAGGGCCATCAAGGATCAACCTGTTACTTTCCAAGCAACGCGCTATTGCGGTTTCTAGCGCCCTAATCTCTAACTTTGGCATTAATAAAAATCGCATCAAAACATTTGGCTATGGGCAAGAACGCCCTATTGCATCAAACGACACAGAACAAGGAAGGCTGCTTAATAGAAGAGTCAGCGGAGAGATCGTCATTCCTTTCCTCGCTTCAGATGATTTAAACCAGACAGCAAGTCAGTCACTGCACTTATCAAATCAAGTAACCATTGCGTTTGGCAGAAATAGATACAACATAAAAGCAGAGTACAAATCCACGCTAGAGGCCATCAATAAACTCTTACGGGATGACCCAGACACGCTTGTCATTATAGAAGGTTACACGGACAACACCGGAAGCAAGGCTTACAATCGAGCGCTATCATTAGAACGAGCCAATATGGTGGCTGACATAATTAACTCATTCTCCCCCATCGCCCCAGACAGGATTAAGACCATAGGCTACGGACAAGACTTCCCTATCGCATCAAACCAGACACCGGAAGGAAGAATCATGAATAGACGTGCCGAGATAAGCATAATGAAAAGGTTTAAAGCGGCACAAGAAGTTGCGATACCAAAATGGACTATTTGGAGTGTCGATCAGCTGGAGAAAGAATAAATTCGCCAGCTTAAACGGCCTAATGAAATTCACGTTCACGTTGTTTTAAGGATACAGCGTGATCAAAGTAATACTGTACGACAGCACCAACATAATCATAATTATCACTCGTTCTAGCGATAATCCCGACACTGCCCATCTGATTATATTTTTTAGGCTGATAGTAAGCCTCAATACGCCAACCTTCTTCATCAATACTGTAGTTTTCCCTGAATACAGAGGCTCGCAGATCGTCATTAAAATAGTAGCTGGCACCGATTCGAGAACTCGTCACATTGCTCAAGGTTGTATCCGCAGAGATGTAATTTGCGGTCAATCCAAAGTCCCCCAAAAACAGCTCCCCAATAAACTGCCCAATAACGTCACGCTCACTCTTTAACTCTTCGTCCATGGGTTCTAATTCAGACACACCAAGCCCCAGCCCCAAACGACCATAATCATTTCGAAGAAACCAGTTAGACGAAAGCTCTGATTGCGCAAAGCTGTCCGACGATGAACCTGTAATTAAATAATTACTGTTTAGTAGAACCTGAGTAGAAAGGTAGTCGTTGATAGGAATATTCACTTTAAAGTCAATATTCATAAGAGACTTCTCACTTAAAAGCCCATACCCTAAGCCGAAAACAAAATTAGGGCGTTTCTCTTCAGCGTAAGCAGCACTCGTGCCTAGAACGACTGACAAGACAAAAATCCGAGAAAATATAGTCAAAACATGTCCGCGCAAAAATATAAATTATAGGGTTATTGTGACTGGTCTTAGACAAAAGCTCCAGTAGCAAAAAATGTGACTATTTTCACATAAAATGAAGGGAATTCAGAACACCTCTGGGATTCGGAAGCAAAGCCCAATATAATAGCCCCAAAGTCGATTAGACGAACTCATTTTTAGGTTAATACGTTACATGGCAAAAAAACTTTTTATCCAGACTCATGGCTGTCAAATGAACGAATACGATTCATCTCGTATGGCAGATTTACTTGGCGAAAGCCATGAAATGGAACTCACAGATAACGCAGACGAAGCCGATGTTTTGCTGCTAAACACTTGTTCTATCCGCGAAAAAGCTCAAGACAAGGTCTATCATCAGTTAGGCCGCTGGAAAAAGCTTAAGCAAAAGAACCCGAACCTTGTTATTGGTGTGGGTGGTTGCGTAGCAAGCCAAGAAGGCGATGCAATTCGCAAGCGTGCCAAACATGTCGATATGATTTTTGGGCCTCAGACGCTACACAAATTACCTGATATGGTGAACGCGGCCGGAAAACACATCCCAATAACCGATGTTACTTTCCCAGAGATCGAGAAATTCGATCACTTGCCTGCCCCTCGCGTTGAAGGTGCAGAAGCCTTTGTTTCTATTATGGAAGGCTGTAGCAAATACTGTACATTCTGTGTTGTGCCGTACACTCGTGGCGAAGAAGTAAGCCGCCCATTTGACAGCATTATCAAAGAAGTTGTGCAGCTGGCTGAACAAGGTGTTCGAGAAATTCACCTATTAGGGCAAAACGTTAACGCTTACCGTGGTGAAACCGCTGAAGGTGATGAAGCTGATCTTGCTGACATCATTCATGCTGTTGCACAAATAGATGGCGTTGAACGCATTCGCTTCACAACATCACACCCAGTCGAGTTCACCGATAGCTTGATCGAAGCTTTCCGTAACGAGCCTAAGCTGGTCAGTCATTTGCATTTGCCTGTACAAAGTGGTGCCGACAACATTCTTAGTGCGATGAAGCGCGGTCACGACCGTCAATATTACATTGATAAGATCAACCGCATTAAAGAAGCACGCCCAGGCATTAGCCTGTCTTCTGACTTTATCATTGGCTTCCCTGGTGAAACAGACGAAGATTTTGTCGATACTATGAATCTTATTCAAGAAATCGGCTTTGATCACTCATTCAGTTTTGTATACAGTCAAAGACCTGGTACGCCAGCTTCTAATTTGGAAGACGATACGCCGGAAGACGTTAAAAAAGAACGCCTTGCAATTTTACAACGCCGTATTAGTCAACAAGCCTACGACATCAGTTTGTCTATGGTTGGTGAAGTTCAGCGCATTTTAGTCAGTGGTTATTCACCACGTGACCCAGGACAACTTCAAGGTCGAACAGAAAACAATCGGATCGTAAACTTCCGTGCGTTCGACCCTCAATTAATTGGTAAATTCGCAGATGTCGTTATTACAGATGCTTATCCAAACTCCCTATTGGGTGAATTGGTAAGTTCCGAGCTCGACTCTGACTTTGTACTTCAATAATCAAAGGTAAATCTTGGAAACCACACAGACAACTCAACAAATCCGTTTAGCACCTGCCGAAGCCGACGCTTTGGCTGGGCTATGCGGTCAACTCGACGAGAACATCAAGTTAATTGAAAAAAGACTTGATGTATCTATTAAATATCGTGGCGAACTATTCGACATTTCCGGTGAAGACTCTGAACATGTAGCAGCAACGAAAACGCTACTAGAGAACCTTTATCGCGAAGCATTGGCGAATACCAGTATCACTCCTGAAACGATTCACCTTTATCTGCAAGAGTCAGCGATCGAATCGCTATCCAGCAGCAAAAGAGGCAAAGGTGATCAGTTGGTGATCAAGACCCGCAAGGCGTTTATTAAGCCTAAAGGCAAAAACCAACAAGGCTACGTAAAGCAAATTCGTAAGCACGACATCAACTTTGGTATCGGGCCAGCAGGTACAGGTAAAACTTACCTAGCCGTTGCGTGTGCTGTTGAAGCATTAGAGGCTGATCGCGTTGAGCGAATTATGTTGGTACGACCTGCGGTTGAAGCTGGCGAGAAGCTTGGCTTTTTGCCGGGTGATTTATCACAAAAAATCGATCCTTATCTGCGCCCTCTTTACGATGCTTTGTATGAAATGCTTGGGTTCGAGTTGGTCGATAAATTGATTGAGAAAAATGTCATTGAGATCGCCCCTCTTGCCTTCATGCGTGGTCGTACGTTGAATAACGCTTTTATCATTCTGGATGAGAGCCAAAACACGACAAAAGAGCAAATGAAGATGTTTCTAACACGCATCGGCTTTGGCTCAACGGCGGTAATCACAGGCGACACCACTCAGGTCGATTTACCTCGTGGTACAAGCTCTGGTTTAGCGCAAGCCATGCATGTATTAAGCGACGTCAATGGCATCAGTATGACGCATTTCAGTTCTTCTGACGTTGTCCGTCACCCATTGGTTCAGCGTATTGTTGAAGCCTATGATAAGTTCGACATCGAAGTTGAAGAAGAAAAGAAAGCTCGTACTGAAGCTCGTTTAGCTGCGCAATCCGAACAATCAGCGAGCACAAAATAATGGCGACGTTAGAACTTGATCTACAAATCGCAACAAAAGAAACCGCGAATATTCCAAGTGAAGCTGACTTTCGAGTTTGGGTTGAAAAAGCCCTTGAAAATTCTGATGAAGAGTTCGAAGTCACTATTCGCATTGTCGACGAAGAAGAAAGCCACGCGCTCAATAAAGAGTACCGTGGCAAAGATAAGCCGACGAATGTGCTATCGTTTCCATTCGAGTCTCCACCTGGCTTAGAACTCCCTTTATTAGGCGATTTAGTTATCTGTGCTCAAGTCGTGACGAAAGAAGCCCAAGAACAAAATAAAGAATTGTTTCATCATTGGGCTCATATGACCATTCATGGCATCTTGCATTTATGCGGCTATGATCATATAAATGATGACGAAGCAGATGAAATGGAATTGATAGAAACAGAGCTTCTTGCCTCTCTATCCATTTCCGACCCTTATTTGATTAAAGAGTGAGTTAACACCCCAATGAGTGACGACCGATCGAGTTTATCCAACGATCAACATAAATCCTGGTTTGAGCGTTTAGCGCAAGCCTTCAATGATGAACCACGAAGCCGTGGTGATATTGTTAAACTTCTAGAAGCCGCCGTGAAATCCGACATTATCGATCGTGATGCTTTCACCATTGTTGAAGGCGCACTGGAAGTGTCTGAGGTTCAAGCACGGGACATTATGATTCCGCCTTCGCAAATGGTGGTTATAAAGTCCGAAGACGACCCAAAAACATCACTCCGTAAAGTTATCGATTCTTCCCATTCACGTTTCCCTGTTGTTGGTGAAGATTCGGATGAAATTCTTGGCGTGCTCTTAGCCAAAGACTTACTGCCTTTGTTGTTCAAAGACGGTGATATCACCATAGAAGACATACTGGCCCGTTTACGCCCTGCTAACTTTATTCCCGAAAGTAAGCGTCTAAACGTTCTTCTGAATGATTTTCGTACCAAACGCTACCACATGGCATTGGTTCTAGATGAATATGGCAGTGTGTCAGGCTTGGTTACCATTGAAGACGTGCTAGAACAAATTGTCGGTGAAATTGAAGACGAAACTGACAAGCTTGATGATGAAGGTATTCAGGTCACAACAGAACCTGGCGTTTACCTTGTTCCAGCTTTATGTACCGTGGAAGACTTCAATGAGTTCTTTAAAGTAGAACTTAACGAAGAAGAATTCGATACTATCGGCGGGATTCTGGTGCAACAATTCGGTCACGTTCCATTGCGTGACGAAGAACTGTTTTTTAGTGATTTCCACTTTAAAATCGTAAAATCCGATGGACGTAGAATCAAAACGATCCAAGTATCCAAATCAACGGCTAATACATTAGATTGATATGACTGAATCTCACCCTGACTTGAAAACAACACAAGCGGGGTGGGTTCCTCGTTTTGTGTCTAACCTCTCCAAACGTTCTCCTATTTTACTTGCCCTTATCGGTATTATTGCTGGCGCGATTGGCGCAACCAGCTTCTCGCCTTTTTATATTTGGCCTAGCTATTTCGTTACTCTTATCGTCTTTAGCATTCTGGTTATGACCAGCACGACGGCAAAGTCTGCGTTTTGGCGAGGCTCATCCGTTGGATTAGGTTTCTTTGGCGCAGGTGTATCTTGGGTATATGTCAGCATCGCTGAATATGGCCAAGTTGGCATTATTATCGCTGCCCTCATTACCTTCTTATTTATCTGTGTTCTCTGTGCTTTTTGGTCATTTTCCGCATGGCTAGCATGGCGACTGAGCCAACGCTTTACACAGATTCCTGCCAGCCTTTGGATTACCCTAAGCTTATTAGTGGGGGAATATTTACGCAGCACCCTTTTTACTGGCTTTCCTTGGTTGCTGCCAGGCTACGCCATAGAAAATACATGGTTATTCGAACTGTTGCCCATTGGTGGCATCTGGCTAACCAGTGCCTGCGTTATACTTACCGCCAGCGTTATCGCCTGCATAATGCTGAAAAAAACCAATCAGCTGATTCCTTTTATCAGTGTATTGGTTATTTGGCTGAGTTCTGCGTATTTGCAATACTTCCCTATTTCATGGGTTCAACAAACGGGCACGCTGAAAACAACTTTAGTACAAGGCAATGTAAAGCAAGATGTAAAATGGCTAGGAGAGACAGCCGTCAGATCCTTAGCTTATTACCAACAAGAAACACTCAACCATTTAGACAGCGATCTTGTTGTTTGGCCAGAAACAGCCATCACTTTCACTTACCCAAGAATCAAAGATCACTTTAAACCTTTTACAAAAGAGCTCGCTGAAAATAACACAACCCTAATAACAGGCATTCCCGATGTTAGCGAAAATAAACGCGACTACTTCAATGCCATCTGGGCAACAGGAAACGGCTTTGGGCTCTATTACAAACAAAGGTTGGTTCCTTTTGGGGAATACATTCCATTTGCTGAATACATAGGCCCCATCCTAGATGTTTTTGGCATGCCCATGTCGAATTTTAAGTCAGGGGATGATAACCAGCCGGTTTTGCAAGTCGGTGAATGGGGAGTCGCACCCTTCATTTGCTACGAAATTGTCTACGCAGAACAAGTAAGACGGATGGTAAGAGACAGTGACTTCCTGATCACTATCAGTAATGATGGTTGGTTTGGCACTTCTATTGGCCCTTGGCAGCACTTACAAATAGCGCAATTTAGAGCCAAGGAAACAGGTCGTTATGTGATCCGTGCAACCAACACTGGCGTTACGGCATTCATCAATGAGAAAGGCGAAGTGATTGCTCAGGCCCCTCAGTTTGAAAAGGCCACATTAACGGCTGAAGCAAAAGCCTTCAGCGGCATCACGCCTTATGTTCAATGGGGCTATTGGCCTACGTTCTGGTTACTCGGATTTGGCTTCATCTTCTCTTATCTTTACGGTCTAATTCTGCGCCGTAAAAACTAGGTATACACCCAATGAAAACCACAGCGAGGCAAATATCAAGCGTCGCTGTGGTTTACTCTATTGAGTATCCCAATAAAACGTGACTCTTATGATGCTTTATTGGTTAGCTCTTCGTGCGTAGACATTAAGCCATAATGACAGATTTCGCAGGGCATTAATGTTTGCTTAGTTTCCACCACATTATCATGGCCACATGACATGCAACGGTAATTGCCCGGCTCGACCTCGGTCCCCACCACATGACATTCCTCAAGCGGCACTGGGTTGTTATTGACATGATTAATCAACCACAACAAAGCAGCATCTTCTTTCTCGTCAAACTCCTCAACTAGCTCATGCCCTTCATCAAGAACATAATGCCAATTGGCGTCGACCCACGCTTCGGTATAACCCATTTTGTCATGCCAATAGGCCGTCATTAAGGCCACATCTTCTAAGAACCAATCCTTTGCTCCGGCCAATGTTTTGCGTGCTTCCTCGACCAAACTGGAATCGTGAGTCTCTTTTGGTGAATCTTTTTTCATAGAATTCATAACTCCTCCTCTATGCACCTTCTAATTAGGGCTCCATCTCTATAAAATAGCGGATATTTTCAGACTCTGTTGGCTTTTGCATCATTATCTTGAGCTATGCCGCTATAATGGCCTCTTTTCATTAAGAGAATACAGGTCTACCAACCTTTCGTCGATCACGGGATAAGAATACATCATGCAAGAACAATATAATCCGCAGCAAATCGAACAAGCTGCTCAATCTTTTTGGGACGAAAATAAAGTCTTCAAAGCCGTCGCTGACTCCAGCAAAGAGAAGTTTTACTGTCTTTCGATGTTTCCTTACCCAAGTGGCCGCCTGCACATGGGCCACGTTCGTAACTACACCATTGGCGATGTAATTTCTCGCTATCAGCGCATGCAAGGCAAAAACGTCCTTCAGCCAATGGGTTGGGATGCTTTCGGTCTTCCTGCTGAAAACGCTGCCATCAAACACAAAACTGCACCAGCAAAATGGACCACTGAAAACATCGCCTACATGAAAGGCCAGCTTAAAGAGCTAGGTTTTGGCTATGACTGGGACCGTGAAATCGCTACTTGCACGCCTGAATACTACAAATGGGAACAATGGTTCTTCACTCAACTTGTTGAAAAAGGCTTGGCTTACAAAAAAACCGCTGCCGTTAACTGGTGTCCAGAAGACCAAACCGTATTGGCCAATGAGCAAGTAGAAGAAGGATGCTGCTGGCGCTGTGGCACCACGGTAGAGAAAAAAGAAATTTCTCAGTGGTTTATCCGCATCACAGATTACGCTGAAGAATTGCTAAACGACCTTGATCAACTTGATGGCTGGCCAGAAAAAGTAAAAGCCATGCAACGCAACTGGATCGGTCGCTCAGAAGGCCTAGAGTTTAGCTTTGCAGTAGAAGGCAAAGACGAGCGTCTGTCTGTTTACACAACACGACCAGACACCATCATGGGTGTCACTTATGTTGCCGTGGCAACTCAACACCCACTGTCTTTGGAAGCCGCTGAAAATAATGCTGATCTAGCTAATTTCATTGCTGAAAGTAAACTGATGTCGACTACGGAAGCGGATCTAGCAACCGTTGATAAAAAAGGCATGGACACAGGCTTCAAAGCCATTCACCCAATCACTGGTGAAGCGGTTCCTGTTTACGCAGCCAATTTCGTCTTGATGGATTACGGTTCTGGCGCCGTTATGTCCGTTCCAGCACACGATCAACGTGATTTTGAATTCGCGAAAAAATACGGCCTAGCCATCAAACAAGTTATCCAGCCTGCTGGTGAAGAAGTGGTTGATTTAGAAAAATCCGCTTTCACTGAGAAAGGTGTACTTTGCAACTCGGGTGAATTCGATGGTTTGGATTTTAAAGCCGCTTTCGACGCCATTTCAGCTTGGATGGTAAAACACGAATTAGGCGAAGTGAAAGTAAACTATCGTCTACGTGACTGGGGTGTTAGCCGTCAGCGTTATTGGGGAACACCAATCCCAACCATCAACCTGAAAGACGGTTCTGTTGTCCCTGTTCCAGCAGATCAACTGCCTGTTGAATTGCCAACAGACGTGATCATGGATGGTGTGAACTCACCAATCAAAAACAATCCGGACTTCTCTTCCATCATGTTCAATGGTGAAGAAGCAGAACGCGAAACAGACACCTTCGATACCTTCATGGAATCGTCTTGGTATTTTGCTCGCTACTGCTGCCCAGAAGCTACCGATGCCATGCTAACCGAAGAAGCAAACTACTGGCTTCCAGTTGACCAATACGTTGGTGGTGTAGAACATGCGATTCTTCACTTATTGTACTCTCGCTTCTTCCATAAATTGCTGCGTGACGCGGGTCTTGTGAACTCTGATGAGCCATTCAAACGTCTATTGACGCAAGGGATGGTAAACAAAGACGGCACTAAGATGTCTAAATCCAAAGGCAACACCGTTGATCCTCAAGAAATGATCGAGAAATACGGTGCGGATACTGTTCGTTTGTTCATGATGTTCAGCGCACCACCAGAGCAATCTCTTGAATGGAACGATGCCGGTGTTGATGGCGCTTCACGCTTCCTACGCCGTTTATGGGCGTTGTGTTACCGTCACACAAACGCTGGCAAAGTGGGTTCATTGAACATTGCAGAACTGAATGGCGCACAAAAAGCCTTGCGTCGTAAAACTCATGAAACCATTCAGAAAGTATCGGACGATATCGAACGCCGTCAAACGTTCAATACTGCCATTGCCGCTGTCATGGAACTTTGCAACGAAATCAGCAAGTTCGAAGACACATCTGAATTAGGTCTTGCCGTGGCTCAAGAAGCGCTAGAAGCTGCAACACTATTGTTGTCTCCTATCGTGCCTCACATCGCTCATCAGCTATGGTCTGAACTTGGTCACAGCGACAACGTCGTAAATACACCTTGGCCAGCCCTAGACGAAGCTGCTTTGGTAAAAGACGAGCTTACCATTGTTGTTCAAGTACTTGGTAAGAAGCGTGCCGAGCTAACTGTGTCAGCAAGCGCTGACAACAAAACGATCGAAGCAGAAGCATTGGCAAACCCAAGTGTTGCCAAATACCTTGAAGGCAAAACTGTCCGTAAAGTTATTGTCGTTCCAGGCCGCTTGGTGAACATCGTTGCCAACTAATTAAGGCATTCTAAGGGATGGCTATGCCATCCCTTTTTTCCTTACCCACCAGACAGGAATCACGAATATGATAGCCGCACTTTCCAAAACAAATCGCCTACTTATATTGGCTCTATTCTCTATGAGTCTCGTCGCCTGTGGTTTCCATTTACGCGGACAAGTGGATCTTCCAGATCAACTGAAAGTAATAACCTTAACGTCCGACAGCGGCTCTGAAGATTTTGACCGCTCATTGCGTATTGCTTTAGCAAGCGCTGGCGTCACTATCATCAATGAGGCCGATGCGACAGAAGCAACATACAACTTAAAAGTGAATGCCATCAGCTCAAGCGATACCGAATTGGCACGCAACGCTTCCAATGATGTATCACAAGTTCAGCGCCGTCTGACCAGCCACTACTTTATTCGTCAGGCCAATGGTAAAGCGGTCTATGGACCAAGAACCATCAGTACAACCAGAACATTGACCAATCAAGACGCAGAAGAAAGCGCGAAGCTTTCCTATAACCAAAGCCAAATGCAAAGCATGAGTGAAGATCTAGCCGATCAACTCGTTTACGACTTAAATTACGCTCCTCTTTAGGAAATAGAATGAAAGTCCGTGCGGATCAACTAGAACAGCAGCTGAAAAAAAACTTCGCTCCCCTTTATATTATTTCTGGGGACGATGTTTTGCTCTGCCAAGAAGCGGCGGACAGCATTCGTAAAGCCGCTCAAAAACACCAAATTGATGAACGCTTACGATTTGTTGCCGACGCTCAGTTTGATTGGCAAGAAGTCATCAATGAAAACCAAAGTTTGTCGCTCTTCTCCTCCCGTCGACTGTTTGATATTCAAATTGACAAGATGGGGGAAAAGCACAGCAAAGCCTTGGCTCAATTAGGCCAATCACTGAGCGAAGACAACACGATTTTACTCACGCTGCCTAAAATCGATGCGCGCACCCAAAAAGCCAAATGGTTCACGCAATTGGAATCCCAAGGCGTGTTTGTCCAAGTCTGGCCTATAGACGCAAACAGGCTACCCGCTTGGGTTCAACAAAGAGCACAATCACTGAATCTGTCTCTAAGTCGTGAAGCTGCCAGCATCATCTGCGAGCGCGGTGAGGGAAATCTTCTAGCCCTTTCCCAAGAGCTTGAAAAACTGGCCTTACTTCATGGTCAGGGCGCTCAGATTGACGCAGAGAAAATCATAGAATCGGTGGCAGACAGCAGTCGCTATTCTATTTACGATCTAAGCGATCGCATCCTAATGGGCAAAACCAAAGAAGCCATGCACTGCCTCAATCAATTGCTTGGCGAAGGTGTAGAACCCAGCATTATTCTCTGGCTATTTAACCGTGAAACTCAAACATTGGCGAATTTACTCCAGTCGATGCAGTCTTCAAGCTTTAGACAAGCCTGCCAAAGCGAAAAAATATGGGACAAACGCGTTCCTTTCTACGAAAGCGCGATGTCACGTCACAATAAAGTGACCCTACCTTACATACAAAACTATCTTGCGCTAATGGACAAAAGTATCAAAGGCCTTGAAGGACCCGATAACGCAACAGGCTTTCGTAATCTAGTCATGATGTTTTGCGGCTTCAAACCCGTCGTAACGGAATTAGACATCCCAGCATAGCGCTAACAACCAACACCCAGCTCATCTTCTTATGTAGGTATAAAACATGACGGACGCGTCAATCATTGAAGAAATTAACACTTGGACAACACCGTTATTTGTTACTCAAATGCCGGACCATGACTTTTTAAAAGAAGCATTGCTGACAGCGGTTTACCAACAAAAAGCGACACAAACAACAGCGATTGAAAGCCAAATAGCCCCAAAGGCGAAACATGCTCTGCACGAAAGCACTTTGGATTTTTTGGATCTGGCGGACGCGAACGTTATGGAAGCTAAGCGTGCATTAGAAGAATTGGTATTAGAAATTGCAGCATCGGTTAACCAAGCCTTCTGGCCTGAAGACATGGAAGCCGATGCTCATATCATTGAGTCTTGGTACCATGTCACCCAGAAAGGCGGTTACCATGATGCTCACTCACACCCAAATTGCTCCTGGTGTGGCATTTACTATTTAGAACCAGGGGACGCTAACATCGAAGGCAATGGCGGACTAAATCGCTTTTATGACCCTAGAGTGAACGCAGAACATTACGCCGATCCGGGCACAGCCTATTTAGGCGGTCATGGAGTGTGGGACTTCACCCCAACCGATGGACAAGTGATTATCTTTCCATCCTACTTAAAACATTCGGCTTTACCTTACTTTGGCGATAAAGACCGAGTGGTCATTGCCTTTAACTGCGTAATAGAAGCGTATTAAAAAGAATTTTAATTAGTTTCCACTCAAACATTCACAATAGATCGGTATTTGTAGTAATTTAACAAGGCATGTTTTATTAGTACGGGGAAGTCTATGCGTGTCCAGTTTGATCAACTCAGTGCCAATCAGCGCTACCACTTGATCACTCAAACTATTACTCCACGCCCTATTGCGTGGATTTTAACCAAAAATGAGAGTGCAAGTTACAACCTTGCACCCTTTTCCTATTTTGCCCCCGTGTCATCGGACCCTGCCATTGTGATGGTTTCCATAGGAAACAAATCAGCAAACGTCGCCAAAGATACAAAAAACAATCTACTTCGAGAAAAGGAATGTGTCTTGCATATTCCGAGTGAAGAAGTAATGAATGCAGTGAACGAAAGCTCGGCGACCTTGGCTTATGGGGAATCCGAAATACCCGCTTCAGGCATAACGTTAGCCGAATTCGCTGCAACGCTACCTCGAATTAGCGAGGCAAAAGTCGCCATGCACTGTAAATTGTACGATGTACACTCAATCGAAAACGCTTCGTTTACGGCTGTTTTTCTTGAAATACTGGATATGTATATTGATGAAGACCTTGTTACTCAAGAGTCTTCTAGGATTATGGTAGATACCCAAAAGCTCAACCCTCTCGCTCGACTCGGTGGCGATGATTATGCCCTTGTAGGCAAAACAGTGACGATGAAACGTCCTAATTAGGGCATCACAGATTTGAGGTAAACAAATATGGACGTAAAAAAACACATAAAAACTTTCCCCTTTATGGCTGATGTTGACAGTGAATTAATGGCATCTCTCACAGATCTAGCCAGCATAAAATCACTGAAAGCAGGCGAAGTGTTAGCCAAGCAGTTTGAAATAGGTCAGCACATCTATTTCTTATTAGAGGGTGAAGTTTCCATTTCAGTTCCATTGCAAGATACTGGCAAATCCTACAACGTAGGCGTTATAAACAACCTTCTTTCGCCAATAGGTTGGTCTGCTTTCCGTCACCCTTCACGCTACGCCACCACCTTTACCGCCACAAAATCCACCAAACTCATCATGTGGCCTCTGGTGGAACTACAAAAAATACTCGATGCAAACCTAGTATTTGCCTCTCGTTTTTTGCAGTTCGTTTACCAAGAATCGCTACCTGTTCTAACCAATGTTCAAAACCAAACCCGACCATTCTTTTCTAATGAAACACTGGCGTTTGAAGAAACACGCCCATTGATCGATTCGGAAACACAAGTTCACGCACTAAAAGATGCGATTAGCTTGCTGAATTACGCACCATTTTGTGAAACATTCACTCAAGCTGAGATACATGCTCTCGCCAAAAAGTCCTCTATTTTATTGGCTCATCAAGGCGACATACTCAGTCAGCAAGACCAACCCGCAGACGGTTTATATCTCCTTATAAAAGGCAAAGTCGTAGTCAGTTACCAAACTGAAGCCGGTGACATTATTACCACTCGCACCATTTCGCGCCCTGGAACCGTGCTTGCCTGGGCAACCCAAGATGCCACAATGAAAAACCGAGCGTCCATTATTTCATCTCGAGACAGCAGCGTTCTATTTATCGCACGAGATGATTTACTGGCCATATTCGAAGACAATCCAAAATTCTCAGTAAAATACTTATACCGCCTAATCTGGTTAATTGGCGCACATTTACTGGCCGCCAGAATGCGTTACTTATCTCAGATAGCCAACGACGAAGTGCTCGCGGTGAGTAACGTGATTGAGCAAAATGCAGCTTTGTTGCCGGTTAGCTCTCCACTTTATAAAGTCAGCGAGCTTCTCAAAAGCGCGGTCACAACAGATGAAGCGTTTGGCGTACTCTACAAATGCTTGCATTTTGGCCGTGTATTGGAGCGCACCATTTCTGGTATGTGTCTGGACATTTTAAAAGATCTACAGCGAGAGAATGCCTTTTATCGTCATCTACAAAACGTCTATGACACCATTAATAACTTGCCGAAAGACACGCCTGCGCTTGATGCTCGACGACTAGGAACAGAGCTGTTTAAACAAGCTTTCCAGCAAGTACCCTATGTAATCAAAGGCTTAGAAAATCTACCTAAAAAAGCTGGCTCACTGTTTATCTACAATCACTTGCTAGGATCCCCAACCAACCGCCTACCTAACGGTTTTCGATTCTCTATGGATGCGCAATTTATTAGCGCCATGGTCATTGATAATGAATATGGTGTTTCTGGGCAGAGAGTGGTTCGCCGCAGCAAGGAAAGTGAATTCTGGCGTGATGATTTTTACAGTCGATTTGGTAATGTGTTTATTAATAGCTGGGAAGATCTAGCTAAAGACACACCCGAACACGATGCTTTTATTAAGCAGTCACAAGAAACATTACGACAAAATTTCCCATTGATGATTTCACCAGAGGGACAAAGCTTCGGCACCCATCAATCACCAGGTAGTTTTTTACCTCATGCTTTTGAGTTAGCTGGATCCATGGGCAGCGACGAACCTTGGATAGTACCAATTGTTGTAGCGAACTTTGATAAACGTGCTGATCACAACCTCTATACTGTCATCATCAAGCCTGCGTTTAAACTTTCAAGCAGAGTCGATTACACAGATAAAAAAGCGTTAAATACGTTTTTGCTATCTTACCAAGAAGAATACAAAGGCTACGTTGAAGAAGCTGTCGAACTATCAAGAGAGATTCGACAATACCCTATTTTTAGCGGAAAAAATGGCTACCGCTCCAATGTCATGAGCCTAAATCAGATCGATGTTGAATTTGAATCTGATGTTCGCGAACTTGAATTTCATTTAGCTTATCAAGTTTACAAAGACCGACCTGTTGCTTTTTACGGTTCTTCCACTATGCGTTTGTGGACCGATTTTGCGAATAATTTCCGTGACAAAGGCGGAATTAATTTAGGGTTTGGTGGTGCAACACTAGAGGCGTGTGTGTACTACTTTGAGCGCATTATTCTGCCACACAACCCACGCTCTATGGTGATCTACGCTGGCGATAATGACATAGGAAATCATTATGACAGCAACAAAGTGGTTGAACTCTATATCGAACTGTTGCAAAAAATTGACCGACACTTGCCTGGCATTCCGGTGACCTTAATCAGCATCAAGTGCAGCCCTGCTCGTATGAAAATGCGTGACACCATAGAGAAAGCCAACCAGCAGTTAGCACGCTTGGCTAAAACACGACCAAATACTCAATACTTAGACCTATTCTCGGCATTACTGGACAAAAACGGGGAGATAAAAGACACACTTTTTGAAGGCGACAGGCTTCACCTCAATGAAAAAGCCTACCAACTGTGGACCAATCAACTGCTTCAAAACGAAAGTTTTATCTTTCAAAAGTAGCGAAAAGTGAAATCCCCAGCATTGATTAATATGCTGGGGATTTCAGTCCACGCCAGAATACAGTCACTGGCACATTTCACAACGTCAGAATGGCACGAAAAAATGCTTACCTGTATTGACCTTTATTTAAAAAAAGGCCAGCATAGAAGCACAAATTATCTAGCAGAATAAAGACTTATTACTTTATGAATAACCAGATCTTAAATAAACGCAACGGCGATAAACGTAAGGCTAAGAAGCTCTGCGGCGCTGACGTGTGGATGTAAGATTTTAAACAACTCACCGGCAGCATTCTCGCTGACGGTTTAACGCTTTTCTCAGCAGAATGCATACCGGCCTAACAAGAAGGCAACAGTATGTTCTACGGTGCAATAACAGCATTAATCACTCCTTTTCGAAATGGTCAGCTGGATGAAGAAGCCCTGCGCAAAATTGTTCGCTGGCAAATAGATCAAGGCATTAACGGCTTGGTTCCAGTTGGCACAACGGGTGAATCGCCTACCCTGAGTGAACATGAACACAAACGCGTCATTGAGATCACCGTACAAGAAACCAATAAAGCGGTTCCAGTGCTTGCTGGTGCAGGTTCTAACAACCCTGTTGAAGCGGTAAACTATTCTGAATTTGCTTACCAAGCTGGTGCTGATGCCACATTACATGTTGCTGGTTACTACAACCGTCCGAATCAAACTGGTTTGTACGAACACTTCAAATACGTACACGACAATAGCAAACTCCCTATCATTCTTTACAACATCCCACCACGCGCTGTTGTTGGTTTAGAGGTGGCAACACTATCTCGCCTTGCGGAATTACCAAGAATCATCGGTGTAAAAGACGCCACTGGCGATCTAACGCGCCCTATTCGCGAGCGAGCGCTGATCAATAAACCATTTAGCTTTTTAAGCGGTGACGATGTTACCACGGTGGCCTATAACGTCGGCGGTGGTAATGGCTGCATTTCTGTTACTTCTAACGTCGCACCAAAACAGGTTGTTGAATTGCAGCGCCTATGTCGTGAAGGCAATTATGTAGAAGCTGCACAATTGCAAGACAAGCTATTTGCTTTGCACAGCGCTTTGTTTATCGAACCAAATCCGGCTGGACCAAAATACGCAATGTCATTACTTGGGCTATGCACAGAAGAGTGTCGATTACCCATGGTCACTCTTCAAGACAGCACAAAAGCCACCATTCGCAAAATTATGGAAGAGCTAGAGCTTATCTAAAATTGGATTTGAAAATACCTGCATAAAAAAGCCCGTATCAATGATACGGGCTTGTTTAAATAACACTTAACGTTAGGATTTAGCCAGCCGCACAACATAAAGCAGAATAATTGCGCCAACTGTTGCCGTCACGAGCGACCCTAAAAAACTACCGGAATACAAACCAAGAAGCTGGAAGGTAAAACCGCCCACAAAAGAACCAACAACACCAATAACAATATTACCGATCAAACCAAAGCCGCCGCCTTTCACTAACTGACCAGCTAACCAACCGGCTAACGCACCGATAAACAAAAAAGCTAATATTTCCATAAAAATAATCCTTATCCTGTTTAGTGTGTCGTTTTAGACTAACACCTATTCATTTGAGCGCCTACAAAACTCACCCAATCCCCTTTACAACTAACCCGTTTATTCTTTTTTCTGTGCCTTTGTCATGAAAGAGTCAGACTTTCTTAATAAATAAAGAAAGCGACACAGATCAGCCACCAGCCTAACCGAGATAATAAAATGCTCAAAAAAAAAGGGCCAATACAATATTGGCCCTTTTTTTACAGTCACTCGATATACTAAGTTTTGCGGTCTTACAATTTATACGTTTAACTCAGAGGAAGAATTAAACGAGAACATTCGTACTTCGTCTCTTGGAAACCAACCCATAGATTCATAAAAACCTTGGGCAGCCTTATTGTCCGAATGAACAAACAAATGGGTTTTAGCAATCCCTTGTTCCGCAAAGGCAGCAATGACTGCATTAACCAATTGCTTTCCAAGCCCTTCTCCACGAGAGCTAACGCTGACAGCCAAATGCTGCAGGTAACCCCGACGGCCGTCCGTACCAGCCAACACCGCACCAACCACCAAACCTTGCTTTTCTACTACAAAACTTAGTCCAGGGTTTTTCTTTAAATATAAGGCGATATTGTCTCGCGAATCGGCACCACGCAGACTCATAGATTCTGTGTTGCCCCACAAGGCCATCACTTGGTCATAATCGGAAATTAACATTTCACGCAGCACAAACATCTCCTTTGCCTTAGCATTATGCACAACGAGCACGTTTCTAAATTATTCCTGAACGTCCATATACTTATTTGCCCAAACACGGTTTTCTTCCAAAGTAGAGTAACGTGTAGACAATTCAGAAGCATTCAAAGTGCCTTCAGCAATACCGCGCTGCTCACGCAAGCAATCGTAAGTCGCTTTAATCGCAGCAAAATACGCAGCATGACCATTAACAACAATTCGAACACCATTCGCAGCAAGACGCTCACGATCACGCAATTCTGGATTATCGTACGCAACCAACATAATTGGAATTGAAATGTGCTGGCTGATTTCTTCTAGATGAGCAAAGTCACGGATACCAACCATACAAATACCATCGACACCAACCGCTTGGTAAGCCTTAACACGGGAAATAGTCTCTTCGGTTGTCAACTGACCCGCATTGGTACGTGCAATAATGCTCATAATCGGATCAATACGCGCTTCTAGAGCCGC
Organism: Marinomonas sp. FW-1; assembly: GCF_005222245.1. NCBI lineage: Bacteria > Pseudomonadati > Pseudomonadota > Gammaproteobacteria > Oceanospirillales > Oceanospirillaceae > Marinomonas > Marinomonas sp. FW-1. Next base: position 2,326,268 of record NZ_CP025987.1, read on the forward strand.
TTTCAATTTACCTACAGCTTCTTCTACAGGAATCAAATCTGTCGATTTGTGGCCGTACTTCGCAGGCAACAACGTATCTTCTATCGTTAATGCTGCAACACCAGCTCGCTCAAGCTCAACAATAGTACGCATCACATTTAATGCGTTGCCGTAACCATGGTCTGCATCCGCAATAATAGGCAAACGCGCCACACGACCAATTCGAGTCGCTTGCTCAGTAAATTCGCTTAACGTAATCAAAGCAAAATCTGGTGCCGCCAATACCTGTAAAGACGCAACAGAGCCACCTAAAATCCCGACTTCAAAACCAAGATCTGCAGCAATACGAGCCGACATAGGATCGAATGTAGAAGCAGTGTAATAACATTTACCGCTTGCTAATAATGCTCGAAAATCATTACGCAAATCGTGCTGGGAAGGTGTTGCCATGAATATACTCCTAAAAGACGTCACTAAATTTCATATTGAGACATTTTCACGATGTTACGAGCGAAGCCAAGACGAGGCAAAAATAAACGAGAAAGCGGATTTTATAGGGTATAAATGAGCATTTCGAGTTTGTTTTTCACAAAGTAATGACGTAGGCAGCAATCGCGCAAAATCTCACATAGTGTAAATGTGGCAGATTATACTCTCCTTGGGAGCTCGCTTCATCTAATTCAGACCAATTGGTTAGGTTTTGTAAGTAAATGACGGCCAAAAGAATGAAAAATTCGGTTAAATGAAAAAGACTTACAAACTATGAAAAAATCATGGATATTGTTTTAAGCGACTGACCACACTCAAGAATGCCATTCAAAGTAAGAATGATTTTTTTGCTCATGGTATTCAAAAAATGCACAACCCAACACCATGCCGTTGTTATTTTCCTACATAAAAAGCAAAAAATCGTCATAAGAGATGATTTCTGAAATAAACTTTCTTGTTTTTTGAAAAAAATCGCACATTAGGACTGTTTTTTGTACAGCCAAACAGTGACATAGACAAATTCTAGGGATAACATACTGTCCCAGCATCCCCCCGTGCTCCCTTTTATAGATCTCACTCTTTATTGATAAATGTTAAGGTTCTCACATGAACGCTTGGTATCTCATCTGTTTCTTATCGGCACTAGCGGTGTTCATCGCTTTTACCAACCAATACATACTAAAAATGCAAACAACAATCGCGATTACCACTGGATCCGTTGTTATTTCCTTACTTTTGATACTTGCAGTAAAGATGCTAGGCGATGAAACAGCCTTATTTATCACCCAAGTTGTTTCCGGCATCGACTTTAATCAGCTATTACTTAAAGGAATGTTGGGCTTTTTGTTGTTTGCTGGGGCGCTAGAAATAGACCTAAACGCATTAAAAAGGCAGCGTTGGGAAATCACCATACTGGTGCTTTTTTCTACGCTTGTGTCGACCTTTATCGTTGGTTACTTAAGCTACTTCGCATTTTCGCTGTTTAACTTCCCTATTCCTTTCATTTACTGCTTGTTATTTGGCGCCTTGATCAGCCCTACGGACCCTATTGCCGTTCTGGCAATCATCAAGCAAATGAGTGCGCCGCAAGGCATCTCTATTCAAGTAGAAGGGGAATCCTTATTTAATGATGGTGTTGGCTTAGTTATTTTTACCACCATTTTCGCTGTCGCGTTTTATGGCACTGAAGCAAACTTCACCGAGGTCGCTGAGCTCTTTTTAGTGGACGCTATTGGTGGTATCGCATTCGGTCTTGTTATCGCACTGGTTGGCCATTTTGTCATCATCAATTGCAAAGACATAAACACACGCTTGCTCGTTACGTTAACTATCCCTTCTGCTGGCTTTGCGCTGGCAAATATCTGGGAAATCTCCGGTGCCCTTGCCATGGTTACCAGCGGCATACTTCTTGGTAACATTACGCGAGCAACGGCATCAAAAAGACGTGGGCCTGATGGCACACGTTACGTAAAAGATTTTTGGCACGCGACTGACAGCTTTTTAAACGCTTTACTCTTCCTAATCATCGGCATGCTGATTGTTACGATTCCTTTAACATGGCAAATCATTGGCCTTGGCTTAGTCATGGTCCCTATCGTTTTGTTGGCTCGTTTTATTAGTGTTGGAAGCCCTTATTTATTGTTCAAAAAATTCCGTGAATACGATAAGCATTCGGTAAAAATCCTGACATGGGGAGGCTTACGAGGAGGCTTGGCGTTAGCGATGGCGGCGGCTATTCCAAAAAACCAAATGATGATTGAAGGGTTGGATTTACACGACATCATGGTCATTATTACCTACGTTGTGGTTATTTTCTCCATCATTGTACAAGGTTTAACCATCTCTCCGTTGATCCAGAAAAGCATCGAAGCGGCAAAAGAAAAAACGAAGTAAGCCAAAGCGGTAAATACATCATAGAAAAGCCAGCATCAAGTTGGCTTTTTTTTGGCTAAAATTTATCTGCTTCACTTTCTATTCATTTCACAATATTTGTCATAGATCACAAAAACAAACATGTTATCGTCATAAAATACTTTTATAGGAACACACAACCAGAATTCACTTAGTACAAGAGAGCACAACAGTGTCAGAAACTCTACAAAGTAAGCCTTGTCATTCAGCACTCATCACCAAGCGCAATAATGTCAAGATATCAGGCAAAGGCAGCCAAACCATTCTGTTGGCTCACGGTTTCGGTTGTAATCAAAATATGTGGCGCTTTGTGCTTCCTCACCTTGAAAAGCATTTCAATGTTGTCATGTTTGATTATGTCGGTTGCGGAAACTCCGACTTTTCGGCTTACCAAGAAAGTCGTTATCAACACCTAGAAGGTTATGCCTTAGACATTATTGAAATTTGTGATGAATTAAACCTACAAAGCGTCATCTTTGTGGGCCATTCAATTAGCAGTACGATTGGTTGGATTGTTGCGGATCAACGACCTGAACTGTTCTCACATATGGTTTCCATATGCCCTTCTCCCTGCTTCATAAATTATGGTCAAGACTACCAAGGCGGCTTTGAACGAAGTGACCTAGAAGGTTTAATTCAACTAATGGACAAAGACTATATTGGCTGGGGGAATTATTTAGCGCCCATGGTGGTCGGGGCGGGATTACCAAAAATAGACGCCAACGTTGATGAAAACGACCAGTTAATAAATGAACTACTGACGAGCTTCTGCTCTACCGATGTCACCTACTCCAAACCTTTTGCCCAAGCGACCTTTTTCTCCGACTGCCGTAAGCTACTGCCTAAAATCTCCCACCCTTGCTTATTATTACAAAGTTCCAATGATGCATTAGTGGATGTTTCTGTGGGTGAATACACACAACAAAAACTCAAAAATGCGGAGTTGAAAATAATCGAAGCGAATGGCCATTGCCTGCATATGACTCACCCTATGCACGTGTTTGATCACATTCAATCTTTTATAGGAAACGATTGAGCAATCGCTTGTGCCATAGGGTCAACCACTTGATTAAACCAGCTAGCAGATAAGGTTTGCACCATGGCCGAGTAGCCGTCTGCTTGTAATTCTTTTTTCACATAAAAAGTATTAGACGCAGACAGCTCTCCTGTTTCTGAAATGATCTGCCAACGCCCAGAAATATGGGCAACCCCCTCTAAATCCGCATAAAAATCATCAACTTCAATATTAAGCAATGCGATTGCATAAGAAGGTAACCTTTGGCCTGCAAACCACGTGATGTCAGGCAATGTTCTTTCTAAACGCTGCTGCGTTAAACGCGTTAACTGTGGAGATAATGTCTCTGCCCATAAATTACTTTGAGAACGATGCACTGTGCCTTTATTCGTTACCAGTACGATCTCGTTACCCGCCAAATAGTTCGCTACAACCACTGGCATTAACTGTACGGAGGTACTGTTTGTTGGAAGAGCAGGCACCTCTTTCAAGTCAGCGTCCATTAATAAGTATTCATGGCTTTGTACAGCAGGGGTAGAGCAACCTACGACCATCCAGCTCACTATCAACAACAAAATGACACGAAAACCTACTTTTACCATTGTCTTATCCTTGTACTATTTCGCGGCTTTAGGCTGCACATCACTACGTGGTTTACTATCAAAAATTAGGGTATTTGGGTTTTCCCTAAGTTGACGAAGTAATGGCTGTAATTCATTCAATGCACGACCTAAAGACACCATATTCTCTCTTAATGGGCCGCCTATTTGACCATTGGCCTGATACGTTTCTAATGTCAAATTCAGCTCATTTATCGCCGCTGTCAATTCGGCAGGCAACTGCTGAGTGTCAGGCGAATTAAGCAATTCCGTCACACCTTTACTAACAACTTGTAACTGACGCAAGGCTTCACTTGCCTCGCTCATCGTTGCAGACACTTGCTCCAACGTACTATTGATAGGCACCTGAGACAAGTTATCTAAAATTTTAGCTACTTTATCTTCCATATTGGCAAAGGCATCTGGTGATGTTGGGAAAACATTAAACCCAGCAAACTCTTTCCATTTAACAGGAGGAGGATTATCAACATAGTCGATATTAATCACTTTGGCGGCGTTCAAATAGTTACCAATTTTTAGCGATGCTCGTAAACCATTGGCAATTCGCTCTTCTATATAATCATTCCATTGCGCAAGAGACATTCCATTCTCGGGATTCAGAGCATTTAAACGTTGCGGTTCAATTCTTGCTCGAACCGGAATCAACGGCTTATCTAGCCCAGTTAAGGTTTGCATTGGAATGCCGCTAAATGGCACTTCTAAGACAGTGCCAATTCTTACTCCTCGAAATTCCACAGCAGCGCCTGGTGTCAACCCACTCACATTGCTATCGAACATAAATACGTAGTTTATAAACTCGCTGTACATGTTATTTGTGGCGCTCTCTTTCGAGGCGTACAAACGAAAAGTCGCCATGTCTGCAACAGGTACACCTGCCATACGGCCTGTTGGTAACCCAAATGAAATCCCACCAGCAAAGAAGGTTTCTAGGGAATCAAGACGAACCTCAAAGCCACTCGCAGAACTCTTAAAAGAAAGCCCCGGCGTTAACCAAAACTGTGACTCACTATTCACCAAAGCATCATAAGGCGAGCGGATAACCACATTATAAGTAATGGCACCTTTATTGGCATCGAAGCCCACTTTCTCGACATAACCCACTTCGTAGCCACGAAAATGCACAGGCGCACCCACATCCAATTTCGCCCCATCCATACTGGACAAAACAAGGCGCACGCCTTCGTTTTCTGTTGAAAGTGGTGGCTGACTTAACAAGGTGAAATCCGTTTGTAATCGACCCTTAGCTCCTGGCTTCATATCGATATAAGCACCAGACAACAAGGTTCCTAAACCACTCACGCCTTCTTTGCCTATCCTAGGCTTCACCACCCAAAATCGAGCATCGTCGCGCAGCATTTGCTCTGTACCATGCTGCATTCGTACCTTAATAATCGCTTTTTCAAAGTCATCGCTTAAGCGAATGCCAATCACCCTTCCCACATCCACATTACGTGATTTGAGCTTGGTTTTACCTACTTCGAGTCCATCGGCATTAGACGCGACCAAAGTAATAACAGGACCTTGGCTAGACCAGTTTTCATACAGCATCCAGCCAGCCACTATCAAGGCGATTAGCGGCACTAGCCAAATAGAATTAAATCTGACTTGTCGCATATTTTCGACTTGCTTGTTCTGATCACTCACTCTGTTCCCCTCTCCAAAGCAGAAGCACTCGATTCAGGCGCTTTATCCCATAATAACCTTGGATCAAATGTCATCGCCGCTAACATAGTTAAGACAATAACAGCGGTAAATGACAAAACGGCAGGCCCAGGTAAAATTGACATAAAATTCCCCATCTGCACCAAACTGGTCAAAATAGCCACAACAAACACATCGATCATCGACCAACGCCCAACGAATTCCGTAATGCGATACAGTTTAATTTTTTGCTCTGTCTGTTTATCATCAGGAAAATAAGCCTGCCAACACAACCAACTCAATGCCAACACTTTGGCAAGCGGTATCACCACACTCGCAATCAAGATAATCAGCGCAACGGGATAAGACCCTAAAGACCAAAGCAATAAAACCCCACCCATAATGGTAGAAGGATCCGTACTGCCCAAAAATGTCGTTTGCATGATAGGGAATACATTCGCAGGAATGTACATCACCAAAGAAGCAACAAGTAACGCAACGGTAGTACTTATACTCCTTGGACGTCGGCTATAAACAGAATGACCGCAACGATTACAGTGAGTGGTATCAATAGTATGGCTCGCACCACAAAAATGACAAGCAAGCAACCCTTGCCCTTTAGCCGTTGCCTCTGTACCAGTTACATTAGCCGCTTGACCAGAAATTTGATGCCAAAACCACCGTTTATCAACCAATACAACCGTTTTAAGCAACAATATTACGTAACCACAAAAAGCCCAAAAAGACAGACCAAAGGAAATATCGGCCAGACTGTTCATTTTTACTAAAGCGACCAATACCCCCACCAGAAAAACATCGACCATCAACCAAGGTTGCATCACCGTCACCCAGTGCAAACTATACCCTTGAATAGTGCGCAACGTGAGCTGCTGCGGATGCCGAAAAGACCAAACCAAAAACAAAACCGACACTAGGTAAATAATTGGAAAAACAAACAAGGCAAGACTGATAATGGCCCCAAGAATCAGGTAGCCCTGCCCCAACAAGACTTCAAGAGTATTGAATAAAGTAACGCTATGCTTGATGCCATTTGTCGAGAAGGCTAAAAATGGAAAGCTCATGGCTAACGCAAGCATCAATAAAGAGGACAAACCAGCCCCCATGATCCTTGCAGACACATGCTTATGGACACTCACTAAAACATGATCGCAATGCTGACAGCGGTAGCGCTCGCCAGCTTCCAGTGGCGGAATACAATTAACAAAATCACACTCATCACAGATGGTGATCGTTTCATGAAATTGCGAATCACTCATAATAAAGCCACGAACTACATACCTAATTAAGTTAAAGCAACCAACCTATCTAACACGAAGCCTATGACAATAATCAAGCTATCAAAGATATTCCAATAACCTAGATATGCTAAAAAGTAGCCTTCCTAGAGAGAACGACACATCACTAACGCTGTAATATCTGCTGAGTTTCAAACGACAAAGGCGTGGACTTCCAACCACGGATACTCGTATCCACATCCGCTTCCACGCTGACATCAACAGACACGGGGTCTGAACTCATCAAAAGACGAAATAAGCTCGATCCCATATCCCCCACGCTAATGGAAAGCGGTATAGAAAGACGCTGAGTTTTTCCTTCCAGCAAACTGATGTTTTGTATATTGCCTTCGCCCAACGACTTACCTGCTGTTTTCAATTGATAACCGACTTTGCTCAATGTTACATCAAAGCGATTTGGGTTAGTCACCTCTAAATCAACACTCAATTTAACCCCGCTCAGCCCAATAGAGTCCACATTCAAATTCTTAAATGCCACCTCCGGCTGCTTTGGAATAGGAAGGACACCGGCAAAATGAACAGGCATACTTAAGTTGCCTAATACAGGCAAATCAACCACAACATCGCCGTCTACTGCGTAGTTGAACTCGGTCATCTTGGATAAATCGCCAACACTCTTAATGACTTGATCAAAGGTCAATATCACCGGTAAAGCGATGCTGTTACTGCCTTTTGCTGGCAAAGACAAACTGGCATCAGGCTGCTTCACCTTGGCTATGTTCTGCTGGTTGATCAATAAATCCAGATCAAATCCCGCTGTTTTAAGAGCAAAAGAGTTAGGGTTACTGACTTTCACATCCACCAGCAGCGTGACAGACTCTGTCGACAAACTCTCAATGGCAACCCCAGTTACCGACGCTTTTGGCTTGTGAACATCCATCGTCTTTTGCAACGCACTGCAACCAGACAAAAGCACAATAAGCGCCATAGTTATAAAACGAAAAAACATGCTCTACGCCTTCTTAATTACTGGAAGATAGCCTTGTATACGCTCAGGCAGCCTTTGTACAAACACAGAGCGAACAGTATGCCAATAAAAAGACAATAAAAGTAACGACGCCCCCACTACAACCCCAGTCACCGCAAAGCTGTAACCCACGCCACCATAATGGTCAAACAAGCTAACCAAAGCGTAAATTACATATATCAAAGACGATACCATAAAAGCACGACGATCAATCGAGATAGACACCACCGTCATCAACAAGTACAAAAGGACAATCAACAGCATATTCGTCAAACTTTCATTACCATCTAAAATGCCTAAATTAGAAAAAATAGGATGAATAATTAAAGGGGCTGACAACAAGTGTAACCAAAATGCCACATCCGACTTACGTGTTGTACGGCTCGTATCACCTGCATCCCAGTACATCGCCAAGGAAAATGATATACAACCACACACAAACAAAGTGACCATCGTAAACCCTGCACTTTGAGGGAAAAGACTCAGCACACTTGAACCCAACAAAGCTAAGGCTGTTGCTGTACCAACAGCGACCGTAATTGGCACCTTAAAACGACGCCAATGAAGATAAGCAGCCAGCGTAGACACCGCAGTGGAAAAAATCACCGCATAGCTAGACTGATCACCCAATAAAGACCCCGCAAAATTAAAAGCACCGCCCACAAAAGTAAGCAGCAGCACGATGGCAGGTAACGCCATTTTCCGACGCTTCACAAAAACTTCAGCCAGCCCCCAAGACAAGACCGCAAACACCAAATACGCCAAACTGTCATGAATTGACATCAATACCCAAAGCGATGAAAACAGCAGCAAGGCACAAGCAATCACGATAAAGATATCGTTAAAACCGCCCACCAAGCGAAAGTTCTCTTCATCTACCGCAGATGAGCCATTTGATGACGATACAAGCTGACGAAACTCCTCCACTGCATTAGCAGAAAAGACTCCTTGCTTGACGGCTAAATTTAAATCTTCGTCGGTATACATAACCATCCTTATAGACAATGTCTGCTATACGCTAAACTTACTGCGAAAAGCAAAATAAACGGCGCCGACTAAACATAAGCCAGCCCAAAGGTAATCCAATTTTAAAGGCTCTTTTAAGTAATAAACTGAAAACGGCACAAAAACCATCAAGGTTATCACTTCCTGCATAATTTTTAACTGTCCGACATTCAGTGCGGTATAACCGATTCGATTAGCAGGCACCTGCAACAAGTACTCGAACAATGCGATTCCCCAACTAACCAGAGCCGCAATAATCCAGGGCTTATTATTCAGCTCTTTCAAATGTGCGTACCATGCAAAAGTCATAAAAATATTGCTACAAATAAGCAACGAAACACTTAACGCAATAGGGTTCATACACCGTTCTCACAACACACGAAAGTCAAAAAATAGACGCAAAAAGACAGAAAAAACCACTATCCTTAGCTGCCTGTCGCCCATTATAAACAAAACTAAAACGCTTGCTGCAAACTTACAATATCTTCTCAAATAACCCTTTACTTGCTCTGCAATAAGCACATACTCAGGGGGCTACGACATCACTTTCACAGTGTGAATACCAAGCGTAGCAACAGCCCTATCGTAGGCAAAAGCCCACGAAGGTTATACAGTTATGGCTAATGGTGAATATCATGAGTAAAGGTCAAAACAGTAAGAAAGATTCAAAGAAGAAACCGCTTTTAACGGCAAAAGAAAAGAAAGCAGCGAAGGTGTCTAAAAAATCGACCACCAACAGTATATTAGGAAACTAACCTCGCCTGCTAGCCACCATCATCTTATTGGTGGCACTAGATTCGAGCCATATAAGCCCTAACTTATCATTAGGGCTTTTTTATTTTTCATCACTACGGGCGCGATGATTTCTGAGGACTACGACCATTTGCAGGTCGTTTACCTTTAGGAGCAGGCTTACCATTTCCTTTTGGTGCGCCACTAGGTTTACCAGTCGGACGTTTACCAGCCCCATTTCCAGCGGGCTTCTTGCCATCACCAAAAGGACGACGATCTTTTCCTTTCGAACCAGCAGGCTTTCTAGAATCCTCCCTTGGGTGTTTAGTATTGCCTTTCGTCGCAGCCTTGGGCTTTGTTGGTGGTTTCGGCTTTGACGCACCAGCAGAACGAGTGTTTTTACGCGGTGCATTGCGAGACTTCTTAGCGGGTGCACTGGCTTCCGAAGAAGAATCCTCAACAGACTTAAGCAGCACAGACAACTCCTTCTGCGTTAAATCTCGCCATTCACCAACCGGGATTCCTTTCAAACTCACATTCATAATCCGCGTACGTTCAAGCTTCACAACGTCATAGCCGAAATACTCACACATACGACGAATCTGACGATTCAACCCCTGTACTAACGTAATGTTAAAGACATTCGCTGTGACCTTCTTAACCGGACATTTCTTCGTCATCGTCCCCAGAATCGGCACACCGCCCGCCAAACCAGCAATAAAGTCATCGGTAATCGGCTTATTCACCGTCACCAAATACTCTTTCTCGTGGTTATTCCCGGCACGCAGCACTTTATTAACCAAATCACCGTTATTGGTCAAAAAGATCAACCCCTGAGAATCTTTATCCAAACGACCAATCGGGAAGATACGCACCCCGTGGCTAACAAAATCGACAATGTTATTTTTCTCGGAACTCTCCGTCGTACTCACAATACCAACCGGCTTATTCAACACAATAAAAACAAAATCATCCGCGTCTTGCGGCTCGATGATTTGCCCATTCACTCGCACCGTATCGCCAGCAACCACCTGATCGCCCACCGAAGCACGCTTGCCATTGATGAACACATTACCTTGTTCAATAAAGCGGTCAGCGTCCCTTCGAGAGCAGATACCGCTTTCGCTGATGTATTTATTTAAACGAGTAGAGGAAGCGTTAAACATAAAGTGCCGTTTTACCTAATAGAAAGCCTTTCCAACGAAGAAAAAACCAAAACTGAATGAATCGTAACAACGAGATGGCGCACATTATATAGGAAATGCCGTGAGCATTTTAGGGAGATACAAAGAAATCTAGAAATATATCCGCAATCAAAAACGGCGAATAAAGGATTATTGATGCGTCTCTAAATAGTATTTTTCCTGTTCAAGAATACGATCTGTATTAAGAGAAGCAATACTCACTTCATGGGAATGAGGCAACATACCAATGGTTTGCAAATGCAAATAGCGCATCGCACACACTCGCAGAAAAGACGTGAAATTATCCAAATTATGGCCCGCATCTAAGGCTTCATGATTTAGCTTGGCAATCATCTGCGACAAGGACAACTTATCGCGCTGAGCAATCTCTTCCAGCGTAAACCAAAAGAAACTTTCCAATCGAATACTGGTGACCATGCCATCAATACGCAAAGAACGAGTGACATTTTCCCACAGACTAGGATCTGAATTCACAAAGAGCTTACACATTGTATTTTCCCTATCGAATGACGTTTTTTATTATTGGAATGAAATAACTCAATGCAAACAGTCTAGCCGAAGATGCAGAAAAATAGTCGGACGAATTTAACTTTTACTGTCTCATGACAAAATTAAATCCGCCCTAATAGACTCACCGAGTCTAAGCTTTTTACTTGTCTAGCAAAACATAAAACTGAGCAAGCCAGGCAGGATGGGCAGGCCACGCCGGTGCTGTCACCAAATTGCCATCGGTCACCGCCTGATCAACGGGAATATCCATAAATTCCCCTTTCGCAAGCTCCACCTCGGGCTGACAAGCAGGATACGCCGAACACTTCCTGCCCTCCAGCACACCTGCAGCCGCCAACAACTGCGCACCATGACACACCGCCGCCACAGGCTTGTTGGCATCAAAGAAATGCTTAACCATAGCAACGACAGCTTTATTCAAACGAAGGTACTCAGGCGCTCGCCCACCGGGAATCACCAAAGCATCGTAATCTTCCGCCTTGATATCCGCAAAAGTCGCATTCAACGCAAAACGATGCCCCGGCTTCTCCGTATAGGTTTGATCGCCTTCAAAATCATGAATAGCCGTCGCCACCGTATCACCAGATTTCTTATCTGGACACACCGCATGCACTGTATGACCGACACTCATCAACGCCTGAAACGGCACCATAGTTTCATAATCTTCCGTGAAATCACCCGTAATCATTAAGATTTTTTTATTAGACATGACACCTTCTCCTGTTTTGGTTAAAACGTCCTATGTTGTAACAGCTAGAGAAAGCAAAAAGGTATTAATGGGTTATTACATTGAACCCTTCCCCTTTTCGAAACCAAAAAACGTAGGTCTGATGAGACGAGGAACGAGGCGTGATCTGACGCTGAAAGCGAAGCTTTCATCTTATAAGTCGCGCCTTTAGGCCGACACAGAACGAAACAGCAGGGAACATAGCGAATTCGCTGCTTTGTTTTGTTATAAATTTTCCTTAATGTGCCAAACTCTCAAAATATAAACAATACCACTGGTGATTAAATACCGGACGGTGTAATCACCAATATATAGATCTCGGATTTTTTCAGGATCTGGCGCTTTTATGACCGGCAAGCCAATTTCAGGGAATTGCTTTAGTTTGAAAATTCCTTCTTGAAGATCAATTGCGATTCTTCGTGCGGCGTAAGGATTCTGAACCTCAACAAACTCGACAACCCGTTGAAGATCTTTCACCGACTCTGGGGAATATTCAACCTCTATCATTTCGGTGGCTCTTTGCGCTCACCAGTGCCCCAGCTATTTAGCCAGGCATTCACATCTGCCTCAGCAATGGATTTACCTGCTTTAATAGACTCTAGAGCCTCCAGAGTGTCTGCCCACCGAGACTCCTCTACAGACTGCCTTGCCAAAAACTCTTTAATCGCTTGATTTATAAGATAATTCTTACTTCTATCTAACTTGCTAGCTAAAAATTCAAGTGGCTTATCTATGTCATCCGCTAGCCGAATACTTGTAATACCCATTGAAACGATCTCCTGTACTAGTTTGTAATACATTTTAGTACATGCGAGTACTCAAGGCTAGAGTGATTTATAACGCCTAGCACAGGGGCGGAACGTAGTTTTGTCCCTTGCTGCTGATTGTTATTTGGCGCTCGGAAATCTCAACATCTCACCAATTATATTTTCCAAATCCTGACGCTGAAATGATCGTCCGGATACTCGCGTTTAACATGAATACTCGATATTTCTACACCAAACAGAGCTTTCTTTAGATTGACGTTCACTTTGTCACTTTCATATTCGGGAATCACAAGAATCATGTATTTTTCAATATCTTGATCCGGTATGCCTTTCAAACGCACAACATCCTTTAGCAAAGATCCTTCTTTATGATTCACTGAGTCTAGATGAGACTGCGTGACGATGGTCTTGTCACTCTTTATGAATTCAGAAATGTTGCTTCTTCCCGCTATATTTTTATTCAGAAAGGAAGTTGCGATTATCTTTATTTCCCCAACCATGGTTTGAGGTGATGAACTACTTCTTGGTCTAAACCCATGCAAGTCAAGAGCTTTACCTCTGGGACCAATCTTGTATGAATTTACCATAAAATTTTCGTCTTCAGATTGACGAAACATCTCTCCCTGAATCCAACCTTCTCTGCATCCTTCTGCGTACATTACCGCACCTATTTGCGATGCATTGCGATCAAAAAATTCGCAAAATACTCTCATCCACTCGGTTAACATGTAGTCTCCTCAAAACTGGCCGTCATATATTTCAATGTTGAACGCACTGACTCGAGACTCACCCGACCCCTTAACACCCGCATAAAGGCGATAACACATGGGCTCAAATTAGGAACGGGTTAACGCAGCCCATGTGTTAGCTCACCAGCGAGCGGTTTAATACGTTATAGGCGTTTTTCGACTTTCCAAGGAGGGTTTAAACGATTCTCACCTGCCCAGTAAAGTTTGATTTTATTACCAGACGGATCTTTAAGAATGGCCTCTTTCCACAGGTATCTTTGTTCTGTCGGTAGTTGTTCAAATTGAAAACCTTTTTGAGACAAATCAGCACACAGTTCATCAAGTTTCTCATGCTCGAAGTAGATTACAGAACTATTTACGAATTCATCGGATTCGAGCAGTAAGGAGAAAGTAGAGTTCCCTTCTGGGCAAGAAAATCTAGAGTAATGTGGCGTATCGACAATTTGAGTGAAACCAAGTTTTAGATAAAAGTTAACGGCATCATCCATATCTTTTACTGGCAAAGTAATCTGGTTCAGTTCCATTTAAACTCCTAGTGTATAACGCCTCAATAACCGGCGAGTAAGTTGGTGCTGTTTTTCTGCCTTTTCTCTTAACAAAAACCGCGACAACTGTATCGAGTCTGCGTCCAGCAATCTGTTATGTTTTTTATTTAACCCACTAATTTCTTGGACATATTGTAGCCAGAAATCGTAAAGCCAATTTCTTGGTACAGAGCTAATGCTCGTTGATTTTGATAAGCAACTCTAAGCTTAATTTGATTAATATCAGCAGAAACCAAAAGTTTTTCAAGTTGGCTGATAGCTTGTTTTCCATAACCATTACCACGGTATTCGTCTGCAATATAGAAATCGTAAATGAACGTTGATGCATCACTCGATTTGATAGAATGCCACAGATAACCAATAACTTTTAAAGAATTAGCCGAATCTATTTCGATACACATTAAATCATGTTCGTTGGTCTCAAGACCATTTGGAAAATGTCTAATTAGATCTTGATGAGCTAAATCAGTGGCGATTTCAATCGAGTGACCATAATTTTGAGCGATTTCTTGGCTATAATCAGCGATAAAATAATCGCAATAAGCAGGATACTCTTCAACTCTCATTTTCCTTAGGTTAATCAATTAAATCTCCAGATTACGTTGAACAGTGATAGAAACATGACGCTTCAAGCAGAGGCACCAGCTTCGCTGGTGTCCTGCTGGCTTGATTTGTTATGTGTTTTGGTTAGACTCCTGCCAATACTCAAAGCTTCCTCGAATATTTTTAGCATTTTTTCAAAGGTATCTAGCGTAGCTCCAGAACTAAAAGCTCCGTCAGGCTTAATATCTTGAACAACTGCGTCGATTAATTGATGGAAAGTGATAATTTCAGACGCTTTGCCATTTATGATGACACCAATATTTTTGCAGTTATCTTGATACACCCTCGAATAGTGAGGAGGAACATCTACAATCAAAGTGCATAATACGCCTTCTGGCTGTGTTCTCAGGTAGGTTACTGTCTCTTCAATGGCCAAGAGGTAACCTCTATGATCAATAATTTCTACAAGAGCTTTTATTTCTGCTAGAAGACAATTTTCGATTTGCCTGGAAAAGTTCACATCACGACGTTTTTCCATGATCCAAGTTGGGAAAAATGAGGCTATTGCGCCAGCTACCGCACCACCCAGAGCGGCATAAACAGGAAGCCACTCGTTTGGCTTCGAAGCCGTTATTTCATTAATAATTTTTAAAGTTTCAGCTAAAGACTGTACATCTTGAGGCGACACGTTTAACTCCTTACATATAACGCCGCCATAATCCTCGCGAGCGTCAGGCGACCGTAGCGAGCGAATTTAATGGTCTTGTTATAGGTCTTATTATAGGGCGGGTTCACTTCATTGAGGAACTGGCACTGCAGATTCTAATTCTAAAATTTCTGAATACAATTTAATTAAGTGTTCGATAGTCAAATCTAATATCGGTTCATACATGAAAGAGTTAAGGTGAATATTAGAGCTAACAGTAATACTAACCTTCTCGAGGGTTCTGATAGCTTGACTATCAGGCAATTCTTTTGTATAGGATTTTATTAGAGCACCAAACTGATTCATTGATTCACACCAATAAGTATCATCAGATTTTACTTTTCGTATTTCTTCGATAAGAAAAACTTCAGCTCTCATTCTAATAGCTATTGACAAAACCACTTTATCTTCTAAATTAAGCCCCTCATGGTTAGCCCTATCTTTAATTTCATTTGCTTTAACAAACAATAACTCTTTGAAAGAGCTTGCATCGTTAGTCGGGTAATTTGTATTAAATAAGCGATTATAGATTTCATAATAATCACCGATAGTAATTTGGTCTGTATCTTCTTTCCAGTGCAATAGACTAGTAAGCTTTAAGTAATCAGGATCGGCCTCACCTTTAATATATTCAATTAGATTTCTTGTAAAAGGTACTGTCGCGCAAAGAATAAAATCACTATTATTTATGTTTCTTTTCCACTTTCCGATAAAGTAGTTTTTAATACCTTCAGCTTGAGAAAACGCTATACCATTTTCAGTTCTGCTAGCCATTAAACATCTTTCACGATGAACAAAGTTATTTGCCAAAGTTCTAAAGAAATC
This sequence comes from Marinomonas sp. FW-1, assembly GCF_005222245.1. Classification (NCBI taxonomy): domain Bacteria; kingdom Pseudomonadati; phylum Pseudomonadota; class Gammaproteobacteria; order Oceanospirillales; family Oceanospirillaceae; genus Marinomonas; species Marinomonas sp. FW-1. The sequence continues at coordinate 2,342,520 of NZ_CP025987.1, forward strand.
AAAATTATGAGTCAGAATTAACTGTGAAAAATGTTCGATTTTAGAAATATCTTCAAGGTATTGAACAATAGCATGCTTATTTTTGTAGTCGAAAGAATCTGCAACGTCGTCAATAATAAAAATGGTCTCTGCTGATTTTCTTTTTCTATCTTCGACTTCAAAGATAAAATTTAGAAGATAAAGTGCGCGTTTCTCCCCTTGACTTAAAGACTTTATTTCGCTTCTAGTACAGTCTATTTGATCATCACCATCTTTGAATGTGAACTTTAATTTTGCTTTATCTCTTCCTAAAGCAGCTTCAACTTGGTTGAATAATGATAAAGTAAATGGCATATCGACAAAGCGATTATTAAAAAGCTCTATAGCTTTAGACCAATTCGGAGCTTCTGTAGCAGCGTCCAATTCAATTTGACGTAACTCAGCCTGGTTGGCAGAAAAAGCCTCTAGGAATACGTCAGAATCTGGACTGTTTTGAACATAAAAAGCCCATAGACACCTCTTGAACTCTACTTGCTTCTCAGGCTTTGTATTTTGTAAAAGCAAATCAACTTCCGTTGCAGAAATATTTTCCAACAATGTAATTAGCGCTTGCGTTTGTGCGTTCTTAGCTAAGTTGCTTCTTAATTTTTTAAGCTCAGCATCACTGTCGATTGACTCATGTACAATCCTCATTTTTTCTTGGAGCTCTTCATAATCAATTGAAGAATTATCACCTTTTAGATGAACTTTATGCCCACCGGCAAAGTACCCTTGTTTATTTAAGGTATTAAATGAAGTATCAGCTTTTACAGGGTTAAAAATTCCGCGAGTATAAATTGTTCCTGCTTGATCAAAGAGTTCTTGATACCGTTGATTAAACTCATTGGACTTTGATAAAAACTCAGAACTCTCTAATATTGAAATAGCCTTAGGGTCAAATATCTCATTATAAATAAAGCTTTCTAGGTCTTCGCCAATGAAAACTCCTTTTGCTAACTCTATTGCCTTTGAGAAACTATCTGTTTGAAAGTCATTTTTCAGTATATTTTCGATATCATCTTTTTTTATTTTTGACTTTTTCTGTAGCGATGTTTCTAGCTTTGATTTCAACTTATTAATATCTGTGACTAATGAGTCATATCTAGCTTTACTTTCCTGATTAATAAGAATGTTCGTTACGGCTTCGTTGTCGGAGCTAATTTCTATTTCAGATTTAAGAACGTATATTTTTTCCTTTTGTATATCGATATTATCAACTTTAACAATACAAGTAGGCTGGCGATTAAAACGTTCTTCATTTGGCTGGTCATCTTTTGATAAAGCTTCAAAAGTTCTAGAGAACGATGTTTTCATTAGTCCATTTGGGGCATAAATTGAGTAAGCTTTAGCTTTTCCTCCGGCACTCGAAAAATCAAAAGTTTCATCTAATGAAGAAATACCATAACAGTTTTTGAGGTATACTTTTAGGCTATCCATAACACATCCTTTTAATTATTCACCAAGACCGAATTTATCACCCAGCCCTATAACACCTAAAGCACGGGCGGTAAAACCAGAGCAAAGCGGCGGTTTTGACGTCAAGTAATTTTACTTGTTAGCTATACGCTGCATACCCTGCGCAAATGCATACAATGAAGAAAGCAACTCTTGAAATTGATTGTTAATTTCTTCATGGTTTGGTTTCCACTGAAACTTACCATTTTTATCTGTGGTTTGACCTAAAACTAGATCATTAAGGCTTCCCATGCCTCCGCTACCCGAAAGTATAGTTTCAGCACAGCGCTGGTACTCACCATCATCAAATGCAGCCAAAGCCTTTTGAAAGAACTGTGACCAACGACTTTCATCTTCCTCAAGCAACACAATTGTCAGAATTAGATCTTTTCTAGTTTTATCGTACATAACTTCCTTCAGGCAGCTAACACCCGCGTAATGAGCTGGTTTGGAGCGCCAGCGGAAAACCAGTCCCAATTGACGCGTTTGTTAGCTTTTGCTCAATAATACTCTTCATAAGGGTTTTCATTTTCCAGTTTGGAAAAGCAATCTTTACACAGAGCCTTATAGCTTTCCCAGCCCTTCATATTACCAAAATCTACTTGCTCAAGGTCTTCCTCAAACTCAAGAGCCTGACAATGCTCACATTCAACAACTGGCTCAGAATGACCACATAAGTAACAAGTATCTGTACCATCGTGAATTACAAATGTATCTTTTTTACAAGCTGGACATTCCCATACCTCATCATCTGGAATTTCTTCAGCGACCATTCGTTCGGAAGCTCTGTTCTCTAACTCTTCGATATAGCTATCAAGATTTAGCAGCTCTGAATGGAGTTTAGGAGGAAGTAGAGAAACAATATCTGAATCCAAATGATCACGACAAAACGATGTATAAAAACCAACAAGACTCACAAAGTTAGACTTAATTTGCTCTATCGAAAGATCAAACTCAAAATGAACAATTTGATTTCTAAGCTCAGATGCAGTCCTAATGCACTTTACATCAGGTTGCTTTAAATTAACTTTCGATATTTTTTCAAGCCTTTCAATCGCCAGGCCCAGATCTACTGTATGCTTCGGCTTATCTATGTTCGAATAAACAAATATTTCATTGGTTCTTCTCAGGCGCTCTTTTAAGCTAGTTTCGATTGCTTGCACTAATAGCAGTATCGCAAATTTCCATTTGTCTTCGTCTGATTCGGCCTGAATTGCCTTATTCACAGACTCCAAGAAAAAGCTTATTGAATTTTCTAGAAGTGTCATTTTTAAATTAGGCACTTAATCTCCAAAGAAAGCTAACATCTTAATAGTCTGCATGCATGTTTAAACATATTTAAAACCTTCTTAATATCCTTGTAAGTCTCTGACTCTAAAGCCATGAATAGAGATGCTAGCAAAAGCCAAAACCGGAAAAACGAGCATGCGCGTTTTTCCTTTTATCCACAGCGCGTTATTTCTGTGCTGTATATTCTTATTCATTGATATTAGGAAAATTTTTTACTTTCTACCAGTACAAAACGCGCACAACGGTTTTATTTGAAATGGCTAAACGCGCAAAAATGCGTTTATTTCAAAAATAGACTGTATATACCGTCATAATCAGCTGATTGTCGGCCTAAAGGCTCGACCTACCTAAACAATGAAAGCTTCGCTTTCAACGTCAGATCACGCCTCGTGCCTCGTCTCATCAGACCTACGTTCTTTGGTGGCTCACTATGAAGCCCAAAAAAATAACCCCATCCTAATCCCTTGAAGAAAGGGGAAGGAACTAAACCCCGCTTAGCTTTTGCTGAGTTAGATACTCTAGTCTTTCTTAAGATACCGCCCTCGCGGTTCGTCACTCTCGTGTAATACCATTTCAGAATGCAGGAATTCAGCGGCGGCGGCGGAGTCTTTCACTTTTACGGCACTGCGCTCTAACATTTCGGCTTCGTATGCTGTTAGCACGCTTTCACGTATGCCTTTCTCGCGCCAATGGGATAAAGACCAGCATCCCTTGGTAATTTCTCTTGCCAAGACCAATGCGTCTAATAAGGCTTGGTTCGCGCCTTGGCCTTTAAACGGGCTCATTGGGTGGGCAGCATCGCCTATTAGAGTGGCTTTTCCGCTTGCGGCTAGGTCTGCCGATGTTAGTAAGGCGCGATCATAGACAGGATAACCAGACACCATGGAAGCTTTGGTAGCGGATAAGATCTGTGGAATGGGGTCGTGCCACTGGGTTCTTCGGCAAGCTTCTTCTTTAAGGGCTTGTGGCCCTTGGGCGTTTAGTTGCTTGGCCTCATCTTCTGACATGGGAAAGCTCAACTGCCACATCACAGAATCTGCGGCATAGGGCATAATGTAGATTCGTTCATTACCGTTGGCGGTTTGAAAAACGGTCGCGGAATCCAATAAGTCGCTTTTAACGCCATCAAGATCGCTTAATGAACAAATGCCTAGAATCACGATACAGCCAAGATAACGCAGTGGGCTGGCTTCATCGCCGATCAATTGCTTGCGTACAGCACTTCGAATGCCATCAGCGCCTACAACAAGGTCTGCTGTGCTGCGTTTAATTTCATTACCTACTTTAAAGGTTAGCTCAACCGCGCCATCGGATTCTGTAAATTCAACGAGCTGATGATTCCACTGCACTGCACTAGTTTCACCGAGTTGATCGAGTAGCGCTAAACGCAGTAATTGACGAGCGATATGGACATTGGTGCGTTTTACCGAACTTGGCTGTTCAGCCGATGCCATCCATTTTCTCATTCCCCATTCAGCAACCACTTTACCTTGTGTGGTGTGAACAAGATGACGAGTGGAAATAACCCCTTCTTTTAAGGCAAAAATCCCCAAGCCTTCAATTGCCTTGCTCGCCTGTTGCAGGGTTAGACCATAACCTTGGGAGCGCTCATTAAAGCTGCTGTCACGTTCGTATAATGTGAAAGGAATGCCTCTGTGCAAACAGGCGACAGCCAAAGCAACACCACCAATTCCGCCACCAATGATGGCGACATTAGGGTAATTTTCTGTGTCTACAGGTGGGAACTCATCGGACGGTATGACACCTGCACCAGAGCAAGGCAGACAAGATTCAAGATGTCCTTTGGGACGAATAGGTTCTACGCCTTCACCATTGTTTTTAACGAAGGCATCCCATTCCTTCTGGTAAGTTAAACGCACTTTTTTTCGTAGTCTTCGGCTTTTTTTACCGCGCCCCTGACATTCTGGACATACCGTCCAACAACTCTTCTCGTCTGCCACTCTTATCACTTCTATTGGTAAGCTATAGTCGATGTTTTACTGAACTTTACTCGCCGATGTGCCAACCATTGGTAATCGGATAACGACGATCTCGTCCAAAGCCACGAGCAGTAATTCGAACGCCAGTAGGCGCTTGACGACGCTTGTACTCGTTTACGTCCACTAAGCGAAGTACGCGATGCACTGTATCGCGATCAAATTGGTTAGTCGCTAAAATAGCGTCTGCACTTTGATCCTCTTCAATGTACATGCGCAAGATTTCATCAAGGATGTCATAGCTTGGCAAGGAATCTTCGTCTTTTTGATCTGGAGCCAGTTCCGCTGAAGGTGGACGGGTGATAACACGTTCAGGGATGACGTAGCCCAAGGTATTACGGTAGCGGCAAAGTTTGAATACCAAGGTTTTGAAGACATCTTTTAGTACGGAATAACCACCAACCATGTCGCCATAAAGAGTGGCGTAGCCTACCGCCATTTCACTTTTGTTGCCTGTGGTTAAGACCATGTAGCCTTTCTTGTTAGAGATCGCCATTAAGGTCACGCCACGGGTACGCGCTTGCAGGTTTTCTTCCGTGGTGTCTTTGCCGTAACCTTCAAACTCAGGTGCAAGCACTTCACTGAACGCTGACACCATGGATTCAATCGGTAAAACGCTGTATTTCACGCCTAATAAGTTGGCCTCTTCTTCGGCGTCGTGCAAGCTGATAGACGAGGTGTAAGTGTAAGGCATCATTACCGCCTGTACACGATCAGCACCAATGGCATCCACTGCCACCGCCAAAGACAAGGCAGAATCGATACCACCACTTAAGCCCAGCACAATACCTTTAAAGCGGTTTTTGGTGATGTAATCACGCAAGCCAAGCACCATGGCTTGATACACGCTGGCTTCCAAACCTAATGCTGGCGCAATGACACTTGCGACAGGTTCAACTTTGTTAGGCTGGCTTTCGTCGACGATCATATCGATGCTGTATAGACCTGCTTCAAACCAAGGCGCTTGCATGATTTTCTCGCCTTTGGCGTTAACCACGAATGAGCCGCCTTCGTATACCAACTCATCCTGTGTGCCCATGTAGTTCACATAAACAATCGGCAAAGTGACTTCTGTCGCGCGCTGATGAAGCAATGCTTCGCGTTCGCCCATTTTTTCGATGTGGTAAGGCGAAGCGTTCAAGTTAAGGATAAGTTCTGCACCCGCGGCTTTAGCTTGGGCAATCGGCTCTGGGTGCCAAATATCTTCGCAAATGCTTAAACCGACTTTTACGCCCTTGATGTCCACCAGGCCTGCTTCTTGGCCTTCGCTAAAGTAACGCTTATCATCAAACACGAGGAAGTTAGGCAGTTTCTGCTTGGCGTATTCCACCAGCAAGTCGCCTTGATAAATCACCCCAGCGCAGTTAAATAGCTCTCCATCGATTCGACGCGGATAACCAACCACCACATAAATATCGCGAATCTCGGCTAATAATTTTGCCAAGGCAGATTCAATTCGCTGGTCCAAGCTAGAACGTAACAATAAGTCTTCTGGTGGGTAGCCAGTTAACGTCAACTCAGGGAAAACGACGACGTCTGCGCCTTCTTCATCACGGGCTTTTTTCGCCGCTTCGATGACGGATTGAGTGTTTTTTGTAATGTCGCCGACCAGCATATCCAGCTGGGCCATTGCAATTCGTAATGTCATACAGTTGCTATCTCGTGAACTCTGTTAGAATATGCCCGTTATTGTCTGGAATAACCTAAGCTAGGTAAAGTATATGATCGTACGTTTGATCGTTTTTGTTGCTATTTTCTTTATTGGTTGGTGGTTATACCGCCAATTTATCATTTTTAAGCAGGGCCAATCGCAGCAGGGAAGTAAAAATAAAGGCCCAAGTAAAAAAGAAGCGTCTCAAGAAAGTATGGTTCGTTGTGCAGAATGCCAAACATTTACGCCACGCTCTCATGCCATTCATGACCAAGAAGCACGTGCATTTTGCAGTGCCGAGCATTTAAAAGCCTTTAATCAGAAGCACTGACCCAACCGCTTGAAATGCGCTGACTTTCACGCCACCACCAGCAGCGATATTGTTGCTGGTTTTGTGTGGCACACAGTCGATAGTAAACCTGACTATTCTCAGATTCCTCCGGTAAAGACTCGTAGCTTTCCCACCGATAATGCAGTAGTCGCCCTTCTTTATTAAACCAAGAGCCCTCCAAGTTAGGATCATTTAACTCACAAAAGCCAAGGCATTCACTTGCCTTAGCCGTAGTAAAACTTGGAGACACTATCCAAGCCTGTTGAAAATCTTGCCAAATTTGCTGTTCCATTTCGATTTCATTCAACTGACCGCGCCACTGATAGGAAGCCAACACTCTGTCTTGGTAATGCATAGACACACTCGCTACGATGAACAGTAGCGCAATAATTGGCAGCGATACCCAGCCGCGCTGGGCTTTTAACAAAGAAAAGTCCATTTTCTAGGTTTCCTTAATGTTTCTTTCGGGCTGTGCTTTTCCTTATCCAAGCACTTCAGATACGCGTTTAACGTCACTGCATTTAAAGAACAATAATTTGATTGCCTACCCCCTGACAAGGCGACAAATAACGCCAGACCTCGCCTCTCATAGAATGATATTCCTGCTGAAACGCTGTCTTGCCTGACATTTTGCAATCACTTAATTGGTACTGATATTCCACCCACAAGCCCTTTATGCTTGTTAGCGAAAATTCCCCATGGCGCGTTTCTAATGTATCCACTAAACCGTTGCCGCTGCTATCTAATAATGGATAGACAGCAATACGTTCAATCCCATTCCACAGCTCTAACGAATTACCGCTCTCTTCTGGTGTTCGCCAGAGTGCGTTTACGCCCTCTTTGCCTGTTGAGACATACCAATAGAAAGCGTCTTGGCTTTCGATAATGCCAGACTGCCCTAGGGCAACGTCTACACCAAAATCGATGACGCTTTTTCTCGTCGTTACATTTAAAACCTGACCGTCATAGTAGGACTCGCAAGACGAGAATGACGCCTTATCCCCCGCTTTCCAATGACAATCCATGGTCGTTTCTATTGGGTTGTCATCAAGCGTTATCGAGCGCCGACACAAACCATAATCCACGCCCTTTAACCAATCGGAGCCTTTACTCACTTCACGTGCTGCCAAACGCGCAGGAGGCACATCGCCCGATTCAATCGTTAAAAATAAGCGCTCATCTATACGACAACTCGCTGGCAAAAGGCGCGCCCATTGCGCTTTAATGTGAGAACGAATGGCGTTTTTGATGATGTGTTGATCTTGATAAGTTTGCGCCAATAATTGGCGTTCTTGCATACGCGCGAGAGCGGTGACTAAAAAGGGTAAAAACAAGGCAATTAAGGCACAAACCACCAGCAACTCGACGAATAAACTGCCCTTTAAATAATGTCTCAGATTCATTATTCAGCCTCTTTTTTTGACGTCATAACCGCCGATTTAGGCAAAGGGTGTAATGAAGCCTGAAACCAGCGTGTTAAATCATCGCCTGAGCATCGCTGGCAATCTGGGTATATTTGTACGTGAGCATCTAGGGAACGATCCAGCCAACTTACAGAGCCGGTTAGCTGCACCATATACGCTTGTTTTTGCTGATTTTCCGTGTGTTTGCGCTGCTCATTGGCTTGCTGAGTGAATTGCCATTGAGCAGAGATTTGCCGTTGTGCAACATAGAGAACAGCAGAAAACAGCGCCAAGCAAAGAACCACCTCAAGCATGATCCAGCCTCTTTGCCTTTGTCTTGGATGTGTTTCATAAATTCCACTAGGCAAATTCATCCGCACTGCCCTCCAACCATTGTTTGTGGATCGGACAGATAAAATCGCCCACTTTGGTTTAATACCAAGTCCGCTTGCCATGTTCCTAAACAAAATGAAAACGTCCCATTCTGATAACCAGACAAGCCATTAGATAGAAACTCTATTTGCTGTTTTTTAATCGGAAATCCATGCCACAACACAGTGACGGAAGGGTCAAAGGCGATTTGCCTAAACGCATTTTTAGCACCAGTGCGAGATTCAACCTGATAAAGCATGAATCCCAGAGACCAATCTCCCACACATCGGATACCACCACAAACGAAACTGGTTTGACCGCTTAAAACCGCCAATTGGCGAGCTTGAGTCAGTGCGTCTGCTAGACGCTTCATTTCTGTTTTGAGGATGTTTTGATCTTGAGCTTGTTGACTAACACGAAGAAAATGCAGTGACCCCATATGGGCCAAGATACTTAAAATTGCCAGAACGCAGAGCAATTCCAGTAGGGAAAAACCGTGTTGACGGCTCATTGAAAACCTCCTTGTTTTCAAATTTTGGCATGCGATAAGAGTAACTCACGAAAAGGCGTCCTGCCCTGTCAATCACTCTGATTTAACCTTAATTAATTGTCCTTATCAGCAAACCATTTATTGATATGATTCGCTAGTTGCCTTGGCTTTTGGAAAGGCAATGAATGGTCACAAGCGCTCATGGTTTTATGTTGCCAATCAGCATTACGCTCACTTAATAGATCATAATGTTGACGCAAGGCTTCATGGCTTAATTCCCCTGAAAACAAGAATACTTGCTCTGAAGAATCTATCATGGCCTGACGAATATGCGGCTGATTCGCCATCATTTCCACATGATCTGTCACCGCATCCAGCGCATAGGCAAAACCAAATGGTCGATGGGCAAGACGCGACTGTGTTGTGGCTTCCGCCACTGGGTGTTTGCGTCTATTAGGCGATACGCCATCCATAAAGCTCGCCACGCCCAGTTCCACATCTCCTGTATCTCGGATCAACTTTGACGCATGACGATACTTTTGGCGCACGTCCATCAAGGTAGCTAGATCTTCTCGGTCCAAAGAAGCGGGTTCAAACAACGCCATTTTGGCTTTCTTTTTGCCTTGCTTGCTGCGCTGATGGTTTAAATTCAATGCAACCAAACCACCGAGAGAATAAGCAACCACATCAAAATCGTCCCATTTTACATGGGCTAATAAGGCTTCAACCTCGTCGGTCAATTCATCTATCGACACAGAGGCTTCTTCACCATGATGGTGATAGGAATCTCCCATGCCTTTCAGATCTGGAACCAACATCCAACGCCATTGAGTAAAATACGGCATCATGGGCGCGAAGGTAATTTCACCAGCGACACCAGCACCATGTAATAATAAGCAAACACGGTCGCTTTGTGCTTGGGGATTCTCGTAAAGGCGGTACGCAATGCGCGCATTGGGTAAAGAAAGAAAAAAAATGTCAGACACTTGTAATTAACCTGTGAGGAGCCTTATTAAAAGAATACAATGCTGTGATCAGCAAAACGAATACATTGAGACCTTGCGCCTTATTTTGCGAGCGAAATCAAGACGAGTCTAGTTTAAACAAAGTTTTGATAAGCATAGATCTCATATTACTAGGTATTAAAATAAATGTCAGAAATCAAACAAGTAAATCTACCTTATCAGACGTCATTATTGTCTTTCTTTTCTGCAGTACGGGACTTACCTTACCCAGCCTTACTCGACAGCAATCACGAACATTTTCCTGACACAAATTACGATATTTTAGTCGCCAAGCCAATCGCTCGTGTTCACCCTACAGAACATAGCCAAGCCATTACTTGGTATGAGAAGCCACTTTACGAACTCAGTCATACAGACAACCCAATGACGCTGCTGAATGAGTTAATGAGTTTAATTTGCCAAGAATCTTGGGCGCAGTCTGCCCCAAAAGATCTGCCCTTCATTGGTGGTTTATTGGGTTTTTATGGCTACGAAAGCGGCCACTTTGTAGAGGAACTACCTGATACGGTAAAACACGACATACAACTGGATACGTTAAGTGTTGGGCTTTATGGCTGGGCGGTGGTGACCAATCATCAAGAAAAAACCACTCAACTCATTACCTCGCCTTGGTGCCATGCTGAAGATGTCGCCGATTTGATTAACCGTTTTACCAGCGCCTGTGATGATGTTTTGGTCAAGCATGACCTAAACGAAGCGCGACCTTTTGTCCTACAAGCGCCTTTTACCTCTAACATGAGCGACGCGGAATACGCACAAAAATTCGCAGCGGTTCAAGACTACATTCAGTCTGGAGATTGTTACCAGGTCAACTTGGCACAGCGTTTTTCAACTCAATACCAAGGCGACACCTTTACGGCGTATCATGCATTAAGAGACGTTTGTCCGACGCCATTTTCTGCTTATATGGTGTTTTCGCCAGAGCAAAGTATCTTGAGTCATTCGCCAGAACGCTTTCTATTATGCGATCAAGGCCGAGTGGAATCCAAACCAATCAAAGGCACAATCGCTCGTGGCAAAACGCCAGAAGAAGACAAAGCGAATGCAGACAAGTTACTCGCTTCCGAAAAAGATCGCGCTGAAAACTTAATGATTGTCGACTTGCTACGTAATGATCTAGGCCGCACTTGTTTAACAGGCAGCATCAAAGTGCCCAAGCTTTTTGATTTGGAAAGTTACGCTAATGTGCATCATTTGGTGTCAACGGTAGAAGGCAAAATCGATCAAGCGGACCAAGCCATTCGAGTTTTCCATCAAAGTTTCCCTGGCGGCTCTATCACAGGCGCTCCGAAAATTCGCTCGATGGAAATTATCGATGAGCTAGAACCCCACGAACGTTCCGCTTACTGTGGCTCTATTGCCTATTTCAGTGCCAACGGTCAAATGGATTCGAGTATCACTATCCGTACTCTGGTGGCAGATCATGGCAACTTACATTGCTGGGCAGGCGGTGGTTTAGTGGCTGACTCAAAATGCCAAGAAGAATACCAAGAAACCTTTACCAAAGTAGGCAAATTGACCCATACTCTAGAACAAGACTTTTTGAAATAGGCCGTACTATGTCTGACATAGAGAAGTTTTTAAGTGCTCCTCCCATTAATCTAAGTTTGGATGATATTCGCGCAGCATTAGACAAGGAGCCCTACGCACAACAAATTCATAACCCTGATAAGCAAATGTTCCCCAAGGGATATGACTTACAATATCGGTCTGCCGCTGTGCTTATTCCCATTTGGCGAGAGCCAGAAAATGGGGAACTTTACGTTCTTTTAACTCAACGCGCTCTTCACATGCGCAACCACCCTGGACAAATCGCTTTCCCAGGCGGCAAACATGACCCCGACGATGCCAGCATTCAATACACAGCACTAAGAGAAACTTTAGAAGAAGTTGGACTGTCACCCGATTGCTTTGATCTACTGGGCGAACTAGGTGAATACTGCACCATTTCTGGATATTGCATCAAACCTATTGTCGCTGAAATGACACGCCGAAGTGAATTAAGCCTTTGTGAAGACGAAGTAAAATCTGTCCACTGGGTGCCATTACGCCACCTGCTTACCCCACAAAATTACCGATTTAGGAAAAAGAAGCTCGACACCATAGAGCGAGGCTACTTTGAAATCGACTATGAAGAAATTCGCATATGGGGCGTTACTGCGGGTATTTTATACGGGTTATATCAAACACTGGCCAAACACATTCGCTAATATCACTTTCAAGCATTATAAGGTTAGTGTTCTTTCGTCTTTTGCTTCATCGACACAAATTGTTATCGTACCAATAACGTAACTTAGATCAGGGTACATTATCCTATGCCAGCATTCGACTTAGCGTCTTTTATTGCCAACAATAAAGAAGACGAAGCTCAAAAAATTATCCATAACGCGATTCGAGAATTCGACAACATCGCCATTTCTTTCAGTGGCGCAGAAGACGTTGTTCTTATTGATATGGCTGTCAAAGCGAAAAAAGACATCAAGGTATTTTCTCTAGATACCGGACGCCTTCATGCAGAAACCTACCGCTTCATGGAGCAAGTACGCAAACATTACAACATTCAGATCGACATTCTTTCTCCCGACCGTGAAGCTCTAGAAAACTTCACTCGCGAAAAAGGCTTATTTAGTTTCTTCGAGGATGGTCATAAAGAATGTTGTGGCATCCGTAAAGTACAGCCCCTGAAACGTAAATTGGCGACGCTTGATGCGTGGATAACAGGACAACGTAAAGATCAAAGCCCAGGGACACGCAATGTTCTGGCGTTTGCTGAAAAAGATGCCGCGTTTAGCACAGATGAAAAAGACTTATTTAAATTCAATCCATTGGCAAATTGGTCTTCTGAAGACGTATGGAACTACATCAAAATGTTTGACGTTCCCTACAATGAATTGCACTTGAAAGGTTTTACCAGCATAGGTTGCGAGCCTTGTACGCGCCCTATTTTACCGAATCAACATGAACGTGAAGGTCGTTGGTGGTGGGAAGAATCTGAACACAAAGAATGTGGTTTACACGTCGCAAACCTAATACCAACCGCTCAGCAATAAGCATCTAGTTTATCTATAACTAGGTTAGCCCTAAACATGCTTGATGTTATCAGGCATGTTTGGCTGTTTCAGTCTCATCTACAAATTGGTTTTCAAGATAATTCTGCCAAGACGCAATAAAATCGTTATAGCACACTTCCAGTTCTTGTATGTGTTGCAATAAAATCCTTCCTGCTGGTGTCATTTCCGTGGTTCGTCCATGACGAAGCAGCAGCGCCTCGCCCAAATCTCGTTCTAGTTTTTGAATATGCTGACTCACCGCAGGTTGAGTTAAACCTAACTGCTTCGCAGTTTTGGTGAAACTCCCAGTTTGAACCAACGCCTTAAAAGTAATGAGATGTTGTGTATTAAGCATAAAGAATCCTTATAGTTAATTACATTATGCCCAATGCTATTTTTACGAACATTGACCTATATCGTGTTTTCGTGAAAGACTGAATATTATTAGCCCTATGGATTAACAAAATGACCACTGCACAAGATGTGATGTTACCTTGGCACGAAAGACAATCCGGCCACCAAGAGTCCCGCGACAATGATTACCGTACGCCTTATCAGCGTGATCGAGCCAGAATCATACATAGCGCCGCATTTCGTCGACTTCAGTCAAAAACCCAAATCCTCGCTATCAGACAAAACGACTACAGCCGCACACGCCTAACCCACTCATTAGAAGTGGCTCAAATTGGCAACGGCATTGTTCACCAGCTAAAACACAGCTCGCCCGCAGACGCAGACTTTCAACCTTGGCTTGCTGATGATGCATTAATCGAAACCATTTGCCTAAGCCACGATATTGGTCATCCTCCTTTTGGTCATGGTGGTGAAATTGCCCTGAACTACATGATGCAAACTTATGGTGGTTTTGAAGGCAATGCGCAATCTCTGAGAATTCTCGGCAAACGTGGTTCTTACTCACCTATTTATGGCATGGATGTTACTCGCCGAACCTTATTAGGCGTTTTAAAGTACCCGGTTCTGTATTCAACAGTGGTAGGCAACTACCCCGAAAAACCAGCTAACTTCCGCCAATTTAAAGCGTCCAACTGGGCGCCACCAAAATGCGTCTACCAAGAAGAACAAGACTTACTAAATTGGATCCTTGAGCCCTTGAGCCAAGCTGACAGGACCTTATTACAAGAAGTACAACAAGCAGAGCCTGACGGCCACGCTAAAGCCAAGCACGCCAGTTTTGATACCAGTATTATGGATCTTGCTGACGACATTGCCTATGGCGTACATGATCTAGAGGACGCGATTGTTCTTGGTATGGTGACCAAAGACATGTGGTTAGAGCATTTAGAACCCAAACTCGCCGCTTTAGCATCGCCCTTTTTAGCTGAAAATCTAAACGACATACGTACACAACTTTTTAGTCGCCAAAGCCACCTTCGTAAAGAAGCGATCGGCAGCTTAGTCAGCTGGTTTATTACCTCTTGTCGAGTGGTTGAAAAAACACAATTCGAGCATCCGTTATTGCGTTTTCAAGTCGGCCTTCCAGAAGGTCAACGCCAAGCATTAAATTTGTTAAAACAATTTGAAATGCAACACATCATCCAACGTCCAGAAGTGCAAATGCTCGTCTATAAAGGCCAGCAGATGTTATTGGAAATGTTTGAGGCTTACTCAGCCGACCCAAGCAGATTACTGCCTAGGGAAATCGCCAGCGAATGGCAAAAAAGCCAAGATAGAGGTGAAAATGGACTTCGTATCATCTGCGATTACATGGCCTCTATGACCGACGATTACGCCAGCCGGATGTACAACAAACTGTTTGTTCCAAGTTTAGGGTCGGTGTTTGAACCCATGTAGGTTGAATCTTCTTGTAGGAATAACTAAGAAGTGGCTAAAAAAATACCCCAGATTGACTTATGTAGATCTGGGGTATTTTTTAGGAGCCGTTGTATTTAGAACTTACAGTCGACCAAATTTATAAGGACTTGGATCGATAATAGGCTCTACGCCTGACATTAAGTCGGCCGCTAATTGTCCAGCCGCTGGCCCTGTTCCAAAACCATGCCCAGAAAAGCCCGTTGCTACGGTCAAACCTGGAATGGATTCAATTCGATCAATCACCGGATTAGAATCAGGAGTAACATCGATAATGCCAGCCCATGCTTCAGCAATTTCAGCCTTTTCAAAGATAGGCCAAGCCTGTCTAAGGTTGTTTAACGCTTGCTGGTTCAAGTCGGCATTGAAGTCAGGATCATTGGTTCTCACTTTTTCAAAAGGCGTGCGGCTATTTGCATTCCAACGACGAGATAACCCCAAATCTTTAAAGAAATAGCTGCCCATCGAAATATTTAAAAAACTGCGCTGAGTACGAAGTTGATCAAGATACTTATGGCCAATTAACAAATGATCAAGCGTCACCGGAGCATCCAGCTTCCCGCGCTGCGTGATGATATAACCGCCATCCTGATGTTTTCTAAAAGAGAAATCAGGCCCACCCACGGCAATGTCCGTTGGCCCTTCCATAGGTTTGGTTCGCAATACAGAGCAAATTAAAGGCAGTGTCGGAAATGAAATACCGAGATTACCCAAGAATCGCCTAGACCACGCACCGCCTGCTAGTAGCACTTGTTCACAGCGAATCGGCCCTTTTTCCGTGACCACGCCTGACACTTTTCCGCCTTCCGTCGACAAGGTTCGTACCGCGCATTGCTGAACAATAATCGCGCCTTTTTTAATCGCGGCTTTAGCGATAGCCGAAGCAGCAATAGAAGGCTCTGCGTTACCATCGGAAGGTGTATAAATACCGCCGAGCCAGTTGCCTTTACCACCAGGAACCAGTTGTTCAATTTCTTCAGGGCTAACCATCCTTGAGTCTAACGACAGCGACTCGACAGACTTTAACCAGCCTTGGTGCATGGCAAGCTGTGCTTGGTTTTTCGCCAGAAACATGATGCCAGATTGCTTATAACCAACATCTTGCCCTACTCGGCTTGGCATCTCGGCCCAAAGTCGATCTGCGGCTTGCGCTAATGGAACATCATGTAAATGACGATTGGTTTTACGAATCCAGCCTAGATTTCGTGAGGATTGTTCACCAGCCACATGACCTTTTTCCAACAGTACAACAGGAATATTGCGCTCTGCCAACGCTAACGCGGCGGTCAAACCAACAATGCCACCTCCGATAATGACAACGCTGGTTGAGTCAGGAAGCTGATCTTGGGTCTCAACCCTTTCGAGTGTTTTTGTCATAATTTTTTCCTGAAGAGTTAGGGAGGATCCGAAATTTGCTCCTCCCCTGATGCAGATTTATTAGCCGATAGAAATATTTTGAACATCAGCAGTGGACGCACCGCGATAAGCCGTCACTTCCAGCTCCACTTTATAAACCGTTGAACCCAAAGGAGGACAAGTAACGGTAGAAGCAGGATTCACGCCTTTGAATTTTTGCCCGATCGCATCCATAACCTTTGGTGTATCAGCTGGGTCTTGAATAAAGACACGAGAAACAACAATGTCCTCAAGGCAAGAATCAACGGCTTTCAAAGCCAACTCAATATTACTAAAAACTTGATCTAACTGATCAAGCACATCTTCAGGAATTTCTTTTGTTTGAGGGTTTCGACCAGCACTATTCGATACAAATATCCAATTATCTACCGACACAACACGGGAATAACTCGCTTTTTCTTCGAATATAGAATCTGTCTTTGCTTTAATTATTTTCGCCATTTTTTCTTACCTAATATTTAAAACTGATAATAATGCTTAGCGAATGGCAAACCATACCAACGCATATGGTTTGCTATTTCACTGTCTAAATAAAATATTTAATTAACGTAATGCTGGAACGTCCCAAAGATTCAGTGGGACGCCAATGCCTTTTTCAATTGCATTACGATAAACCACTGTCGCCCAAGCGACGTCTTCCACTGGCATACCGCCCACAGATAAAATAATGATCTCTTCATCGTTCTGACGAGCAGGAGAATCGCCATAGACAATTTTGCCAAGGTCTTCAAGGTCATCATGGGAAAGCTTGCCTTCTGCAATCATGTCCATGCAGCGCACACCTACAAGCGGAATCACGTTATGAGCAGGCTTAGGCACTTCCTCGTACCATGCTTCGTACAAGCCAGTGTTATCAAGGACTTTACGAACATCCTTTTGCTCCATGCCATCATCTAAACTGCAGCTCGCTGGCATCGCTAGGAAAGCACCCGGTTTTACCCATTCACGCTTAACAATTGGGTAAGTGGACGGATCCCCCACTTCGCCTGAATTACAGTAAGTAACAAGGTCTGAACCACGAACCACCGCTTCGACACTGTCTACCACGTCAATTGTGGTAACCTGTGGAAAGGTTTCTTTGACCCAGTCAATAAAGCTGTCTAGGTTTTTCTGACCACGGCCTTTGACTTTAATCGTATCCACTTGAGGGCAAGCAGCAATAAAAGCCGCTACTGTTGTTTTCCCCATCACCCCAGGGCCAAGCAGTCCTATTACTTTAGAGTCTTTACGAGCTAGATAACGCGCCCCCACACCAGGAATAGCCCCTGTTCGGTAAGCAGACAGCAAGTTAGCAGACATATACGCCAAAGGTGCTCCTGTATCGATATCATTCAGGATCATCATCAGAATAGAACGAGGCAGACCTTTCTCTCGATTGGCGATATTAGAGCCATACCATTTCACACCGGAGGTTTGGAAATTACCGCCAAGATAGGCAGGCATCGCCATTAAACGGCGATCGGCTGTTGGCTTTGGCATGGTAGGAAAAGGAGATTCATCAGGAAACGTAATCATCGCACCATGAGAGTCATTATTAGGACCCGCCATACGGTAATCACCTGTATACAAAAGCCCAAACATCTCTTCCATGGTATCCACGCAACTTGGCATATCGGTTACGCCGGCTTTAATCATGTCTGGTTCAGAAAGGTAAATAAAATCGATTTTAGTATTCTCACTCATGGTGCTGCCTATTCTAAAAATGGTTTATATTTTTATATTAATAATGATGTTTTCGAAGAATAAATAGATCCAGCAATTAAACTAAATCAATGTGTACGTTTATCACTAAAATATTAAGATCACATCGTACAAAAGAACTTATTATTAATATGGCATCAACTCCTTTTAAATAACACTCTACTTTTTTAGCATTATTTATATTGGAGAATTCAAACGCCCTCTTCTGAAAGAAGATAAAACGGAACATTTTTATCGTATCGACAAAAAAACACCATTCATATATCCCTTTAGGGACATTTGAACCCTGTTCTAGATGGAACGCAGAGGATGAGAAAGCTAAGATTTATTACTCAGCATAAATGGCTGCCCGAAGATTCGATGCAGCCATTTTGGAAAAGTTGTGAATTACAGGCGGCTGGTACCGTAAACAAATGTGCCGTTCTCAACGGACGCCTGAGGCGCTGGAACAGCGTCACCTGTTTGTGGTGACACAGGGAAAATAGCATTAATCTGCCCTGTACCAGAGCTACCAAAATACGGAGTGATCACTTCTACCTTTTGATCATAATCTGACCAACCAAGTGCACCCAACAGCATAGCGGTATCATGCATGAATCCTTCGCCATGGCCTTTTGCCGCGTATTCAGGCAGCATCTCGCAAAATGTTTTCCACTCTGCGTTCTCCCACATTTCAACGACTCGATGATCGAGACTCTCAAGAAATGGGCTCCACACTTTGGTAGAGAAATCGGGAGCCTGACCGTTCTGAGCAAAGCGATGGGACAGCGAACCGCTTGCCAAAATGGCAACCGTACCGTCGTAGTGTTTTTCAATCGCCTCACGGATAGCCCATCCCAAACGCGCTGAATCATTTAAGTAATGAACCGTTAATAGAGCTGAGACTGAAATACACTTGAAATGTTGGTCTGGATTCATATAACGCATTGGCACTAGCGCGCCGTATTCAGGCGCTAATGTCGTCGCATCATGCGCCATGGTCTCAACGCCCTGTTCATTACACACTTTAGCAATGATACGACCCAGCTCTGGGTTACCATCGAGGCTGTATGGCATATTATTAATGAAGTGTGGCAGTTCATTACTGGTATAAACCCCTTCCCAGTGTGGCGCACAATTAATGTGATAATTCGCATTTACTAACCAGTGCGTATCAAACACAACAATGGTATCCACCCCAAGCTCACGACAACGCTTAGAGATTTCAAGGTGGCCATCTATAGCCGCCTGACGAAAGCCTTTTTGAGGGCCATCAAGCTCCGAAAGATACATAGATGGCACATGTGTTATTTTTGCAGCAAGAGCTAACTTACCCATAGTAAATCTCCAAAATAGTGTTTATCTATATAACAGTTCTGGTAAGAAAAGAGCGACAGATGAAAAGACCACAATCAAGCCGAGTCGAACCATATCAGCACACCAAAATGGCGTAATGCCCTTAAAGATCGTTCCCGCTTTCACATCCTTCAATACAGCACTCAACACAAAGACATTCATCCCTACAGGCGGCGTAATAAGACTAATTTCTGTCACCACAACCACCACGATACCAAACCAGACCAAATCAAAACCTAGGCTTTGTACCAAGGGATAAAAAATAGGAACCGTCAAAAGAATCATGGATAAACTTTCAAACACCATTCCTAGCACTAAATAAATAGCGATAATAATTAAAATAACCCCAAACGCTGAAAGGTTAAAACTTTGCACAAAAGCCAATAATTCAGCGGGCAAACCGGCAATAGTAATAAAGTCCGAAAAGATTAACGCGCCAATTAATACCGAAAACAACATTGCCGTGGTTCTACCTGTATCAATTAAGGCATGAAAAATCGCCTCGACTGTCAGTGATTTACGCATTAGAGCAATTAAGAAAGCCCCTCCAGCGCCAACACCTGCGGCTTCAGAAGGAGTGAAAACACCAAGATAAATCCCTCCCATTACCACCAGAAATAAAACCAAAACACCCCAGACATTTTTCAACGCCTGTATACGTTCAGCAAGACCAGTACGCTCTGCACTTGGGCCTTTTTCTGGATGCCGCCAAACGACATATCTCACGGCCAACAGATACAGTAAAATCCCCAGTAAACCAGGCAAGAAACCAGCGGCAAACAATTCGCGTATACTGGTCTCCGTTAACAAACCATACATCAGCAAAATAACACTAGGTGGTATTAAAATACCGAGTGTAGATCCTGCCGCAATAGATGCACTGGCTAAGCCATCGCTGTAGCCATATTTTTTCATCGGCGGCATGGCGACCTTGGCCATGGTTGCAGATGTTGCCAAACTCGAACCACATATCGCCGAGAAACCACCGCAAGCCACAATCGTAGCCATGGCTAGACCGCCTTTACGATGCCCCAAAAACGCATTGGATGCTTTATACAATTCACCCGATAAATTTGCTTTCGTCACAAAGTTACCCATCAAGATGAACAACGGAATAACAGACAATCCATACTCTTGTGAGGTATCAATAATACGATTTGTCGCAAGAGATAAAGGTCCAGTCCAACGAAAATCAAACACATTATCGAAACTCAAACCTTGCAAATAACCAAAGCCAACAATACCAACCGTTCCCATAGCAAAGGCGATAGGCATTCTAAAAATGAGAATAAGCACTAGAAGAATGGCAAAGCCAAAAGCAGAAACAATCATTCAGCCACCTCCACTTTTGACATCACAGCATAAAAAGCTTTCAGCATAAGAATTGCGGCGGTAACAAACATCATGATAGAGATAAACTGGATAAAATACGCCACAGGAATATGCAAAAATTCCGTCATGACACCGCGACGTAATGACCTAGAAGCTTGAAACCAAACACGTTCTGCCACGAAGAAAAAACCAGCAGCAATCACTAAATTAATAGCTAAACCACTGATTTTCATAAACATTGCTGGCAATACACGATCAAGAATATCAACCACCACATGAGCGCTAGTAAGGGTTACGATAGGCAACTGACAAAAAACAATGATACAAAGAGCCAACTCAGTAAGCTCAGTTGTACCGTTGATAGAGTTGTTAAATACGTAACGTCCAACCACGTCAGAGCAAGTCAATATCATCAAAGCAAGCAATACGAGTGACGACACAACCTCAAGAACAAAGGCTAGCCATTTAGCTAGCCCAAATTCTTCATGGTATTTATTAACCATCGCAGATAACCACATCGCTATTCTCCATGCTTCGCTGCGTACTCATGAGCCGTATCACGAAGGTATTTCAACGCGTTACTGCCGTTATAACCTTTGTCATCCGCGGTTTTTATCCAGCTGGCGCTGGCGTCAGACAAAGTGGCTTGAACATCTTTAACGAGCTTATCATTGGCAGACAAAGTAGTGACTGTGACGCCATTTTCACGTGCCGATTCTATTCCTGCTGCATCACTTGCATCCCACGCTTTACCCGCTAGCACGGATAACACTTCCCCTGATGCATCATTAATTGCTTGTTGATCTTCTTTATCTAAATCTTCAAACACATCAGGATTCATGAACATTGAAAAGCTGCCCATGTAGAGGCCATCAGGGAAAATGGTCAAATACTGAGTGACTTCTGAAAGGCGCAAAACTTTCTGCTCTACCGCAGGTAAAAACGCACCATCAATGACGCCTTGTTGCATCATCTCGTAAACTTTTGGTGCAGGCGCGCCGACTGGTGTCACATGGAATTTTTCCGCAATGATACTTTGCACACCGCCACCGATGCGGATCTTTTTATCTTTCAGATCATCAATGGAATTGACTGGAAAATTTGAGTGAATTTGACCCGGTCCATGCGTAAATAAAGCCAGTAGTTTTAGACCATCGAATTCATTAGAGGCAGAAAAGAACTTTTCATAGGTCGTCCACAATGCGTAAGAGGCCGCTTCCGCATTAGTGCCTAGCCCTGGTTGCTCTACAACTTGGGGTAATTCAAAACGCCCTGGAACATAACCATGGTAGCTATAACTCGCGTCCACTATTCCGTCTTCAACCAAATTCCACATCGTTTTAGGGTGGCCTAAGCCATAAACGATTTCGACATTAATACGTCCGTCGGAGGCATCCGATATGGCTTTACCCCAAGCAGGAATAACCACTTGGTTCATAGGATTGGTCGGTGGAAGCCAGCTAGCAACCCGGATTGTTTCTGCAAACGTCATGGTAGACAAAGTGGCGGCTGCAGCAATAGAAAAAATCTTTTTAAGGCTCATCACGATTATCCTCTATTTATAATTATTTTAAATCGTTATTAACTCAATCAGGCTCTACTTAAAAAGAGCATGTATATTGTTCTTATTAAATTTAAGAACAGGATCCAGTTCCGTCAGTTCAAAAGATATCTGGCAATAACTGTTATCTGTGATCGGTTTCATCCATTCGCAAAAGATAGCAAATACCTTTTCTGCCACCTCTTGGCGTACTTCCATGCTTCGACCATGGCCTATTTTTAAATTCAAATTGATCAAAGCGAAGTCATCACGCCCATCCGCAACACGAAAGTGATCACAACAAATCGCCCGACTGCGCACACCACCAAGAGGAAAGTGCCCAGTTGAAACAATGTACTCATGCAGCGCTTTAAACACTGGCTGAAAATCTAAACGCTCTTCAAGATTGGCTGAATATTCAAAAACAAAATGTGGCATAAGAATGCTCCAACAAGCGCGAGGGCATCACGCCCCCGCCAATGTTTAAACTACACACCCCACTTTGGAATGTGGTGTGAGCCCATGCTGATACAAACATTCTTTGGCTCGCAGAACACTTCGAAGCTGTAGTCTCCCCCTTCTCGACCTGTACCCGACGCCTTCTTACCACCAAACGGGGTACGAAGATCACGTACGTTTTGCGAGTTTACAAACATCATGCCTGCGTCTACTTTCTGCGCGATGCGATGAACCTTACCTACGTCTTGCGTCCATAAATAAGACGCTAGGCCGTATTCATTGTCGTTCGCCATAGCGACCACATCGGCTTCATCTTCAAACGGTATCAATACCGCAACCGGTCCAAAAATTTCCTCACGGGCAATGCGCATGTCATTGGTTACATCACGGAATACGGTTGGACGAACAAAGTGACCGCCTTTCAGATGATCGGGTAACTCATCTACTGGCTTATCTGGGCCGCCTGCGATCAAGGTCGCACCCTCTTCCATACCGATACGAATGTAGCCTGTCACTTTGTCAAAGTGCTGTTGACTGATCAAAGAGCCTACTTGCGTATTCAAATCTGTCGGATCGCCAACTCTAATTTTGCTAGCTCGCTCAGCAAATTCCGTCGCGAACTTATCGTAAATGCCTTTTTGTACGAAAATACGAGAACCTGCTGTGCAACGCTCACCATTGATCGAGAAAATGCCAAACACCGCAGCGTCCATCGCGCGTTCGTAGTCGCAATCTTCAAAGATCATTACTGGTGATTTACCACCCAGCTCCATAGAAAATTTCTTTAAGCCAGCATTGGCAATAATGTGTTTACCCGTTGAAGTACCGCCAGTGAATGAGATCGCATCCACATCGTCGTTAGTAATGATGGCGTTACCTGTTGTTGCACCAAAACCATGCACAATATTGAACACACCTGGTGGCACGCCCGCTTCGATGGACAAACGACCGAGGAAATCTGTTGTCAACGGAGACAATTCAGACTGCTTCATTACCACTGTGTTACCTAACGCGAGCGCAGGTGCTGTTTTCCATGTTCCCGTCATAAAAGGTACGTTCCATGGCGAAATCAGCGCGCACACACCCGTTGGTTGGTACAGGGTGTAGTTCAACATTTGGTCGTCAACTGGGTAAGTATGACCGTTCATTTGCTTGGCTTTATCAGCGAAGAAATAGAAGTTATTCGATGAACGTGGAACCAACGCATTCAGCGTTTGGTATAGAGGTAAGCCTGTGTCAGCGGTTTCGAGGCGAGCAATTTCTTCAACATTCTCAGCGATAAGGTCGCCCAGTTTTTCAATGATTTTCGAGCGTTTTGCTACTGGCATAGCCGCCCATGCTGGAAAGGCATCTTTGGCAGCTTGAACCGCTTCAGCCACCTGCTCATCAGATGCGTGAGCCACTTCTGCCAATACTTCACCTGTAGCGGGATTAAAAGTTTGGAACGTTTCTTTGCTCTCAACCCATTTGCCGTTTATCAAGTTCTTAATCATTTTTCTTCTCTCTCCTGATAAGGAACCGAACGAGAATATCTCGACATCGATTTAGTTAACATGTTAAATAAATTAAACTTAACATGTATAGTATGTCAAGCACACTTACCAACAATGAAATGCATTTATTGAAAAAAAGACAAAGATAGAGATATGTGGAATACCTTTTGCATTAATTGACTTTTAGTGCAGATGTGAAATTATCCTTCTGTGCCCTATCAAATAACTGACAATAAACGGGAGCGCATAACATGCTAAATTCAAGCCTTTATGACACTTTGCCTTCTCTTATCAATAGCATTGGTCAACAGCAGTTTTATGATCAAGTTGCCTATTCGATTAAAGCGCTAGACCCCATCTCTAACATCAGAATTGTTAGCTATTCGAAAACAAACCACCCTGTTTTCTTAGGCGGCTACCCAATGTCAGAAATTGATGAAGTGTATTGTAAATCGGCCTACTTACTAGATCCTGTCTATGACATGATCTGCGATGATAAAGTGCAGACTGAATTCTTTACGCTGGATAGCCTGGTTAATAATGATGATTTTCGAGACTCCATTTACTACGATACCTTCTATCAACAACTAGGTTGGTGCAATGAAACAAACATTGTGATCGGCACAAACAGTGACAAGAAAATCTGCATCGTCTACTCGACAAAAGACAATGACTCGTCTGTTCAAGCGTTAAATCGAGAGTTATTCCCATGCCTCAATTCGATCAAAGCCGCCATTTTGACTCATGAACGTGTTGGTTCACAGTTACAGCTAAACCAAGTGATTGAACATGAACCCCTAGATACTCGCCGCTCTATCTTTGAAGATCACCATCTAACCAAACGAGAAAAAGAGATTGTTGAACTTATCTTAACAGGGCTATCTTCGGCTTCTATCGCAGAAAAATGCTTTGTCTCGGAAGGTACGGTTAAGAACCATCGCAAAAACATTTATCGTAAACTCAAAATAAAATCTCAGGCTGAGCTTTTCCGTAAATTCATCCAATAAATTCTGCGGTGTATTGACAAGGAAGTTTTTTTACGAAACTATACTTAACATGTTAACTACATTTGAGAATAAAAAAATGTTCCATTACAGACAAAAAGAATCAAATGAAGTGGTATTCAAAACAGCGAACGCCAGCTTTGAAATTAGATTAGATAACAGCATGCTCCCACCAACATCTGGCAGCGTGATTGGTGTCGCACTAAATAATAAAGCACTAGCTAAGTCTTTGGAGCAAGCGTTCAACGAGAAGCCGCATGTTCAGCCCCCTAAAACGCCTGTTTTACACATTAAAACGGATAATACTCATATCGGGTATGCGAGCAGCATCAAGGTACCCACTGACAAAGGCGCTGTTTATGCAGGCCCTTCGTTGGGTATCGTTATTGGCAAGACGGCAACTCGCGTCGATACCAATAACGCCTTAGATTTTATTCAAGGTTTTACGGTTGTTAACGAAGTGAGCTTAGCTGAAACCTCCTTCTACCGTCCCGCGGTAAAAGCAAAATGCCGCGATACTTTCTGCCCTATTGG
Organism: Marinomonas sp. FW-1; assembly: GCF_005222245.1. Lineage (NCBI taxonomy): Bacteria > Pseudomonadati > Pseudomonadota > Gammaproteobacteria > Oceanospirillales > Oceanospirillaceae > Marinomonas > Marinomonas sp. FW-1. Next base: position 2,368,246 of record NZ_CP025987.1, read on the forward strand.
CCCATGGACGGTAGACAAAACCGCAGTAAGTCATCCTAATAATTTAAGTATCAAGACCTTTATTAATGACGCATTTGTACACGAGACAAATACCGATCAATTAATCCATTCGGTGGAAGAGATTGTCAGCTACATAAGCAGTTTTATGACGCTGGAAGCAGGAGACATCATCATCGCGGGAACACCCGAGCGCACACCGGAATTAGAAATTAAACCTGGTGACAGTGTCATGATAGATATCGAAGGCGTCGGCCGTCTAGCCAATCCAGTAGAACAAGAATAGGAAGCAGTCATGAAAAGCGCTCGTATACTTTTTAACAATAAAACATTAGACGTCACCATCAACGAACAGGATCAAGTTGTTACTCAACAAGGTGACGTATTAGCAGACGGTTCATTTACATGGTTACCGCCTTGCGAAGGTAAAATGTTCGTTTTGGCGATTAACTATGCCGATCATGCCGCTGAACTCTCTTTCAAAGCACCAGAAGAGCCTTTAGTCTTTTTGAAGAATAAAAACTCCCTAATTGGTCACGATCAAAACACTTACCGCCCCGATAACGTCGATTACATGCATTATGAATGTGAATTGGTTGTGGTCATTGGCAAAGAAGCCAAAAACGTTTCCAAAGAAGACGCAATGGACTATGTCGGTGGTTACACAGTGGGCAATGACTATGCAATTCGCGACTACTTAGAAAACTACTACCGCCCTAATTTGCGCGTAAAAAGCCGTGATACTTGCACCCCAATTGGTCCATATCTCGTTGATGCCAAAGACATTAAAGACCCTCATAACTTGATGCTGCGCACTTATATTAATGGTGAACTCAAGCAAGAAGGCAACACCAAGGATTTGGTCTTTAATATTCCTCATCTTATCGCCTACTTAAGTGACATTATGACATTAACACCAGGCGATATGATCTTTACAGGCACGCCAGAAGGTCTGGCTGATGTAAAACCCGGTGACGTGGTAACCACAGAAGTAGAAGGCGTTGGCGTTTTAAAAAATACCATTATTTCTGAAACAGAATACCTAAAAACAATTTAAATTAAGGGTGTAGCATGCTTTCAAAAGACATTATTACGGCTTGCGCTAACAAGCTTAATCAAGCAGAAAAAGAACGCGTTCAAATCCGTCAAATCTCACTAGATTATCCAGATATCACGTTTGATGATGCGTACGCCATTCAACGTGAATGGGTGCGAATGAAATTAAATGAAGGTCGCAAGATAATTGGCCATAAAATTGGCTTAACATCTCGTGCGATGCAGATGAGTTCACAAATTGATGAGCCCGATTACGGCACCTTGCTTGATGACATGCTGTATTACGATGGCTGTGAAATTGAAACGGACAAATTCATTGTGCCGCGTATCGAAGTCGAATTAGCTTTTGTTTTAAAAAAGCCATTGAAAGGACCAAACTGCACGATTTTCGATGTTTATAACGCCACAGATTATGTTATTCCAGCCCTTGAGCTTATTGATGCTCGCAGTCAATCTATCGACCCAGAAAGCAAACGCCCACGCAAAGTCTTCGATACCATTGCTGATAATGCTGCCAACGCTGCGATTATCCTAGGTGGGCGACCGATCAAAATAGATGAAATGGATTTACGCTGGGCGTCTGCCATTATGCAACGCAACGGCATTATTGAAGAAACCGGTGTGGCGGCAGGCGTGCTCAACCACCCTGCCAATGGAGTTGCATGGTTAGCCAATAAATTAGCGCCATTTGACGTCGAACTTGAACCAGGACAAATCATCCTTGGCGGTTCTTTTACTCGCCCGATTGCAGCACGTAAAGGCGATACGTTCAACGTGGACTATGGCCCACTTGGCTCAGTGTCTTGTCATTTTGCTTAGTCGTACCATTTTGCTTAGGAGATAGACATGGCTGCCCCTAAAAATACCTTTAAAGCGGCTCTCAAAAACCAACAGCCACAGATTGGTCTGTGGCTTGGCTTAGCCAACAACTACACAGCTGAACTTATTGCCAGTGCGGGGTTTGATTGGCTTTTAATTGACGGTGAACACGCACCAAATACCTTGCAAACTATGGTAGGTCAATTACAAGCTATCTCGCCCTATCATAGTCACCCTATCGTCAGGCCAGCCTGGGCTGACCATGTCGCACTCAAGCAAATACTTGATCTTGGCGTGCAAACTGTCCTAGCACCCATGGTAGATAATGCTGAGCAAGCGCTGGAGATAGTCAAAGCAACACGCTACCCACCTGCTGGTATTCGTGGAGTCGGCAGTGCATTAGCACGTGCTTCACAATTCAATCGAACACCTGACTATTTGACGACAGCGAACGAAGAAATCTGTGTACTGGTTCAAATTGAATCTCTGCGAGCCGTCGAAGAACTGGATAATATTCTTGCTGTAGATGGGGTCGACGGCGTCTTTATTGGACCTGCTGACCTAAGCGCATCACTGGGCTACATCGGCCAGCCAAATCATCCTGAAGTGGTGAAAGTGATAGAGCAAAGCATTGCGAAAATTGTTGCTGCGGGCAAGGCGCCAGGCATTTTAATGGCAGACAAGGTGCAAGCAAAACATTACTTGTCACTCGGCGCATTATTTGTCGCTGTTGGCAGTGATACGGGTTTACTTATGAACAGTACTAAAGCTTTGGTGAATGAGTTCAAGCCTGAACAAAATTCCCATGAAGAAGCAACAGCATCCGTCTATTAAGTGCTGGTTGTTATCTGAGTATGTCTGCCTCCCAGTTAACATACTCAGATATTTGATCTTGGATCACCCTTAGTTTGCCCAGCATGATATTTATTCGCATGCTGGGCTTTTTTTTATTATGACGTTGAGCAAAAAATCTCTTTTAATATTTCTATACTGTATTCTTAAGAGCCTGCAAAAAAACGCACTAAAAACAAATCTACCACGACAATAATAGAAGCTAATTTAATGAAAAAAGAATGGATCCCCAACATCACTATTGGCCAAGACTATGATGTCGCCTACAAAGACGCCACGATTCATTTTGATGTACTTGGAAAAATGGCGGACTTCTTTGGTCGTGATATGCCAATGCATTTGCATGCAGAATACTGTCAAATACATCTTATTTTGTCAGGGAAAACGTTATTTAATATCGAGCAAAATGTTTATGAAACGGAAGGCTGTGCTGCGTTTTACACGCCACCAGCTACACCACACGCTTTTTTAACTGAACCTACCGCACCAGGTTATGTCATCACCATTCATAACACTCATTTACAAAGAATCATGGCTGAACTGAATGCTTACAGTAATCACAACTCATTACTGATGCCATTTCATCTAGATCGTAACAAAGACACCAACTCTAACCCGCTGCATTGGGAGCAATTATTAAACCTATTCAAAATGCTCAAGCTTGAATGGAACCAATCCTCTCTGTTTCAACAAGAAGGCATTGAATCCATTGTGAAACTGATCTTAATTAGCATGTTAAGACTGGCAGGCGCAGAGCAGCCCAAAAAACAACACAACCAAAGTGAAATCCTTTGTTTTAGAGAATTTAGTTCATTGCTTGAGCGTCATTTTTTAACGGAAAAGCAGATCCAATTTTATTGTGACTCTTTAAACATAAATGAAAGCAGATTGAATTATTTATGTAACAAGATAACGAAACTCAGCCCAAAGAAATTGATCAATGGACGAATTCTGCTTGAAGCTAAACGCCTATTATCTCACACCAATAAAAACCTCACCGAAATCGCGTACACCTTAGGTTATCTTGACCCTTCCTATTTCTCACGTTTCTTTATCAAAAATACCGGCATGAGCCCTTCCGACTTTAGAAAGCATCACAGAAAAGAGCAATAACCCAAACACACTTTATAAAGGGCTGTAAAAAACACTGAGTAAATTTTAGATAACCGTTTTATCAGATTTATAACGAAATAATACTTAACATGTTAATAAAATTACTATAACTTATTCCTACTAAAAACACGGTTTACCACAACAAAAAACTCTCATTCATTATCATTAGGTACATCAATGTCCAAGCACACCATAACAAAACAGCATTTAACTACACAGTCAGCGCTACTGCTTTGTTGTGCTGCGGTCGATCAAGCTGAACAGCTTGGTATCAATATATGCATTACCATTGTGTGTTCTTCTGGTCGAGTTTTAGCCAATGTCGCCATGAATCATTCGCCATTGTTATCTCAAGCCATTGCGCATAAAAAAGCCCTAACCGCTGTATCGTTCGGTATACCGACTAAAGACTGGCAAAGCAAACTCGCAGAAAGAAACAACACCTTACTCGCCTTGCAAAGTGAACCCGATTTCACCTATTTAGGGGGTGGATTACCTATTTTTCTTGATAATTGTCTGGTGGGTGCAATTGGTATTTCGGGCGGCAGTGAACAGCAAGATATTGACTGTGCGAACGCAGCAATCACCAACCTAGTCTAACTAAAACAGCGGATTAAAATAGGAGTTTCTATGACCTCGGTTTTGAGCAAATTAACCATCCCATTGCTTGGCTATTTGGTCGCGTTTGGGCCGCTTTCTATCGATATGTATTTGCCAAGTTTACCAGCCATAGCCAACAGCCTAGGAACTACGGATCAATTAATACAAACAACGATCACAGTGTTTTTGCTTGGAATGGCAATCGGCATGCTCATTTTTGGCCCTCTGTCAGATATGCTAGGCCGCAAACGTTTACTCCTAATAGGAATAGGCTTTTATTTTTTGAGTAGTATTGGTTGCGCCATGGCATCGACAGGCGAGAGCCTGATTTTGTTTCGCTTCTTACAATCATTAGGTGGGGCTGCAGCGGCCGTTCTTGGTAGAGCGTTAGTGAGAGATTTGTATGAACTGAAGCGAGCAGCCAATATCCTTTCGCACATGCATATCATCTCCATGATGGTCATGCTGGTATCGCCCATACTTGGGGCTTACATTGTGAGCTATTTTGAGTGGCGTTGGATTTTTTACTTCTTAGCTTTGTTCTCAATGCTAGCTTTTATTGGCAGCGCACTCTTGTTACCAGAAACAAAGTCCAACTCAAGCATAAAACCGAGCATCAGCCATTACTTCAACAACTACATTGACTGCCTATGCTCACCATTGTTGATCCAATATGTACTGACCAACGCCTTTTCATTCGCCGGTATGTTTGCCTTCATCGCAACATCCGCATTTGTGTACATAGAATACTTTCAACTGTCAGAAACCCATTATGCGATGCTTTTTTCTGCCAATATTGTCGCCATCATTATCGCCACCTTACTCAACTCGTATCTCAGTAAACGCTATAGCGTCAGTGTCGCATTAAATGTAGCAGTTGCTATCTCTTTTATGGCGACACTGATCATTTGGGGAATGTATGGCTTTAACAGCACACCAATTCTGTTATTTGTCATTGCTACCATGCTTTATATCAGTGTCACTGGTGCGATCGGCGCCAACAGCTTAGCCACCTTATTTGACCTGTTACCAGAAAAAGCCGGCACAGTGTCTGGGCTTTTAGTAGCGGCGCAATTTGCGATGGGAAGCTTCATTAGCTATGTGGCGAGTTTATTGTTCGATGGCACACCAGCAAGCCTTTTAATCATCATGGCCTGCTGTGGCACTTTGTGTTCATTACTATATATGAGCACAAAAATACGTCGTTAATATTGCGCTCTAAGCATCCAGTAAATTCGTAACACATCTTAAGAGGTGCTGCTGAACCTTTACTAGACCCTCTTCAATTTCTTGAATGGCGCTATTGATCTGATTAATAAGTGATTCAGCCCCATCGTAATCGTGCCTTGGTGTCTTCTTCAGCAAGCTTTCACCAAGCTCAAACAGACGATATAGCGGTGCTTCAATAGCTTTAAAGGCGTCATGATCTCGATAGCTAAAATCATTATCGTCGCCATGGATATACCACTGTGCAAATACAGTTTTGTTTATATCCAGCGCGTCATTATTAACATGCTCTGTACATAACCACTGTGAAATCCACGCATCTTTTATATTCATCAATTCAAACAATGAGGTCGACCCATGCCCATACAGCATCGCTTTATAGGCCGCTGAAATAATGAGCTCAGAGCTAACGTTGGTTTTGACCATGCTTGACTGGATATTAACGGAATGCTCATGATGCGAATTAATGGCTTCGTTTAGCACCTGAATACGTCGATCCACTTCTGCCGTTGTGGTTTGAATGCGCTGCACCAATGTCGAGATTTCATCACTGGACTCTCTTGCGCGACTTGCCAAACCTCTAACTTCATCAGCAACAACGGCAAAGCCTCGACCATATTCGCCAGCACGAGCCGCTTCAATAGCGGCATTAAGCGCTAGCAAGTTAGTCTGCTCAGATATTTTATTGATGACACCAGCGAAGCTATCAATTTCCGTCGCTAAGCTTCGCAAGGTTAGCACCTCTTCTAAGCTTTTTTCTGCGTCTTCAGACATGAGCTTGGTAGCATCACAAAGCCTATTCAGCTCCAAATTACTTTTTTGGTTTTCGCTTTTAACCTCTTCTACTTTACTCATTGGCTCAAACAGCTCTTCAGATACCTGATTTACCATTTGTGTAACAGGCACTAAAAGCCCCGTCATGCCATTTAATAAATTCTTCGTAAAATCTAAGCCATCTGCTGTGCTTCCTTGAGAAGATAACTGTTCTTCTAACACCCTTATTTTAACGTCCTTTTCATCCACCAAATCCTGCAGCTGATGATTTTTAGTTTCTAATGATAAAATAACGTTTTTTTGTTCTGTTATTATTTTTGAGTTTTTAAAAGACAACATAGCTACTTCCATAAAAAGGGCTTCAACCTAAATTGAAGCCCTGTGAATATTAATGATTAAGCTACACGACGCTTTTCTCTAATTTTGCTATAAGTAAACACAAAAATGGATAAAAGAGTCACACTAAATAAAGCCAAAGCAATTGGTCGATCTAAAAAGACATCAAAACTGCCATTAGACACACCTAACGCCTGACGCATTCGATTTAAGAACACAGGTCCCAAAACCAACCCCAATATAATAGGAACGGCAGGAATGTTATTCCGTTTCATAATATAGCCAACCACCGAGAACCCGAGTGCAATAAAAGCATCCGTAAACTGATAATTCTGACTGTAAGCGCCTAAGAAACCGAGAACAAAAATAAGTGCTCCAATGAAACGACCACGAATTCGAGTAATGTTTACAATAAAGCGAGAGGCAAAAGTTAGGTATATGAATATAAAAATATTCATCACGAACAATGCCACATACAGACCGGAAATAAACTCAGGATGCTCAGTAAACAATCTTGGACCTGGCGTATAGTTATGAACTATAAATACCGACAGAAGCATCGCCATTAAAGCATCAGCAGGAATACCAAATGCCAACAAAGGAACCAAGACAGACGCTGTTACAGCATTATTTGACGTTTCTGAAGCGACAATGCCCGCCTCAGCGCCTTTACCAAATTCATCAGGATTCTTTGAGAATTTCTGCGCCAAAGTATAGGAAAAGAACTGGGACCCAAACTCGCCAACGCCTGGCAACAATCCCATCACCACGCCTAAAATTGCCGAACGGATCGCTGTCACTTTATTGCGCATAAGCACGACAAAACCTTCAAAACGTCCCGATCCCTCTAATTTCGTTTTGAATGAATCATTACCTTTTGCAGAAATCAGTACATACGCTTGCGACATAGCAAACAGGCCAATTACGGCAGGCACTAATGGCACCCCAGCTAACAGCCAAGGTTGATCAAAAGTGTAAACCTGAGTATTAAAAGACCGATCAATACCGACCGAACCTAAAAACATACCAAGACCAATCATTGCCGCTGCTTCAAGGGCATACTTATTGTGCGCCAGCACAACAAAAACCATCCCAAGTAAAGCCAGCATGGCAAATTCAGCACTGCCAAATAGCGTTGCGACCTGAGACAAGGTGGGAGCAAAAAACACCAACGATAGAACGCTGATAATTCCACCAAAAAATGAAGACGTATAAGCAATAGACAATGCCTTTTTGCCTTCCCCTCGTTTGGCCATGGGATAACCATCATAAGTGGTGAGAACAGCCACCGGCGTTCCTGGTGTATTCATTAGTATTGCGGGGATAGCGCCGCCATACCAAGCACCGCCATAAACTCCCAACAATAAAGTCACACCAAACAATGGCTCCATTGTAAAAGTTAAAGGCAGCAATATGGCCATCACACCAGCAGGCTCTAACCCGGGAATAGAGCCAATCGTGACACCGATAAGTGCACCAAGAATAACAGCCCATATAACGCCGTTACCAAATACTTCATTGATACCTAATGCTATTAAATCCATAAAAATCTCTAAAAGTATTTATTCATAAACCAAAGGGTTTCACCACTGAATAGCTTTTCATATAAAGCTACGTCTGGAATCCAGATATTCACCCCAACTCTAAAAATTAGGACAATTAATGCGACAGCAATAAAGGTGTTCAATACCCAGATTGGTGATATCAATCGACTTAGCCAGACAATAGACAATACAAAAAGCATGGTTGATAAAGTAAAACCAATAATCGTAATTGAGTTGACATAAACAAAGAAAAGGATGCCTGTAATAAAGACCATTCGGTAATAACCTAGGCTTTCAACAAAACTTTCCAGTAAGCTTTTTTCGCCCTCTATCGGCCTAATGACGAGCAAGAGTTTGATAAAGGAAAAGAAAGCCAATATGCCCAAACCAAATAAAGGCGCAACATAAGGCTGGGTATACCAACCGTGATCGCGTTTAATTTCCACGGTATGACTTTGGTAAGTAAAAATTAAACAAATACTAATAATGGTAATAAACAGAAAAAACAGCTTGGATTTACGATGCTCATATTCCATTTCCATCCCCCTCTTTTTTACTCACAACGGTATTAGAGATAGGCACAATCAAAACAGGCACGGTCGTATTATGGATAACTTTCTGAGCGGTTGAACCTAGAAACATTCGAGACAATGCATTAACACGCCTATCTCCCATTACAACCATACTGGCATCAACATCTTTTATCGTATCGACAATTTTTTTGGCAGGGTCACCAAAACGAACCACAACTTCAATGCTGTCTTCGTTAAACTCAATATCACTCAACTCTTCAGCGACGAAATTATGGATTCGCTGCTTCATGTAAGCTCGTAACTCGTCTTTTAGTGATTCCAAATGGGCATCATGCGCCTTCTTCAATTTGAATCCGACAAAAGAGTCATCATTACCACGGTGAAACTGATCAGAAACATGCAGGAAAAAAATCTTGCCGTCAGTGCTAGCCGCCTGTTCCAAAGCTGCACGCAGTACGACCCGACTTCCCTTTTCTAAATCAGAGGCATATAAAATATTTCGCATTTATGGACTCCAAGAGGCCTTATTAACAATGTCAAAAGCAAAACAAAGAAGAGGCAAAACAGACGAAAATAGATAACGACATGAATGCTGAAATCGGAACCAAACAGGCAGCCGAAGCAGAGTTCATGGGTTATAAATGAACACGTTAAATCTGTTTTTTACAAAGCAGTGGAGAGTGCAGTAGTCATACAAGAGTTTGCAGAAATATAGCCATATAATTATGGCTATATTTCTGTATAAGAACTTACTTCGCTCGGTTTACAACCTTACGAACCGTATTCTCTAACAACCCTTCCATACCAAATTCGACGCCCAATCCAGAAGACTTATTACCGCCAAAAGGGACGTGAGGTAGCACTTCAGCATGGTTGTTTACCCAGACCGTTCCTGAATCAAGTTGATCAACAACCCAATCAAGCTCAGCACAAGGCTCACCCCAAACAGAACCACCTAAAGCAAACTCTTCATGAATAGCTTTCGACATAACCTCGTTAAGATCATCGTAAGGAATAACAGGAAGCACCGGACCAAATTGTTCATGACAAACCACATCAATACTGTGTTGTGGATCTTTAATAATAGTAGGAGCAATAAAATAACCATCTAAACCAGACGGTAGTTCTGCGGCAATAACCTCTGCTCCAGATTCACGAGCATCAGCAATCATGGCTTTCACCTTTTCATACTGATTCGCGTTTTGAACGGGTCCAAAGGTCACACCTTCTTGCATACCATTGCCAACAACTTGTGCCGCTGCTATTTTCACTAAAGCATCGCATAAGGCTTCATATTTTGAACGGTGGACATAGAGGCGTTTCAAACAAGCACATGTTTGCCCCATGTTGACAAAAGAGGTCATGAAAATCTTTTCAGCAATTTTCTCAACATTGGCGTTTTCCAAAACAATCCCAGCGTCATTACCACCCAGCTCCAGCGTTACCTTTTTCAGGTCACCTGCAACCAAAGAGGCAATACGCTTACCTACTGGTGTTGAACCAGTAAAGACCACTTTTTTAACATCAGGATGTGACACTAAAGGCTCACCTACTTCTCTTTCACCGATAACACACTGCACTAAGTCGGGTACTGTGTGTTCATTAATAATATCCACTAAACGAAGGGTATTAATGGGTGTCAAAGAAGAAGGCTTAATTACCACACTATTGCCCGCACGAAGGGCTGGCATAATATGCCAAATGGCAATCATTAAAGGCCAGTTCCACGGTGTGATGGATGCGACAACACCAATAGGCATTCGATGCACCTCAACACGACGCTCTTCACTGTCTTCCAGCACTTCTGGTTCGAGCTTTAAATCGGCATTATAGTGTGTCCAACCAACAGCGCCGCCGACTTCAAACTGAGCAAGAAACAATGGCTTGCCCTGCTCAGCTGTGATGATTTCAGCCAACTCAGGCGCCGCAGCCTCAATAGCATTGGCCACATTATGTAAGGCCGCGGTGCGCTCTTCGTGAGATTTCGCACTCCACTGTTTAAAAGCCACTTTAGCTTTTTCAACAGCATGGTTTACATCATCTGATGTTGAAGTCTGAATCGATTTATAGGTTTGTTTCGTCGCTGGGTTGATAATATCTAAAGCCATGTTTCCACCATTCTTTTTTTTATTTTGAGCCATTCACAGGATGCGCAAAAAATAAATCGCTATTTGGTTTCAGCAATTAATTTTTTTGCATTTTCAAAGTCAACTTCGATCAATTTCTGTGCATTTTTCGAATTTGTCCAATACACACTCGCACCGGTGTTTTCTTGTAATTTCAACACGTCAGGCGACTGAAGAGCGGTCTCTGCAATCTCTGCGATTTTGTCGATAATCGGTTGAGGAGTGCCTTTTTTCACAAACAAACCATTCCATAAGGTTTGAGAGATTCCCGCCACCTCATTCAAAGTGGGTACATCAGGTAAAATAGACAAACGTTGGTACGTAAAAGACGTTAAAACCTTCACGTCTTTTGAATCTAAACAAGGAAGGATCTGTTGTGTCGTTGTATTGATAACATCCGCATCACCATTTGCTAATGCAGAACAATCTAATGCATCAAAAGCCGAATCAGAGGCAAATTCAAAACCTAGTTTTTTCGCGGCCTGAAACGTAACGGCAGTTGGCGTTGCTTCATAACCAAAGTGGCCTAGAGACACATCATGTGTCTTCGCATACTCTGCCAATTCGGGCAATGTACTGTATGGCGCATCGGATTTAACCGCCAAAACAAAAGGGTAATCTAGAAAAATGCCAACGGGAACAAAGGCATCTGCAGCATATGGAGCATTGCCACCCACAACCTGACTGGTTACTAAGTCGACCACAAAAGAGCCAATAACACTGCCATCAGGACGAGATTGTGCAACGGTCGTTGCACCAAGCACGCCACCGCCACCAGGTTTGTTCACCACAGTCGCTGGCACACCGGTTTCTTTCGACATTTTTTCAGCAATAACACGAGTCAAAACATCTTCCAAGTCTCCAGGTGGGAATGGAACGATGAACTTAACGGGGCGATTCGGATAGTTTGCCGCGTAGGTTGCCGTAGTAGCTAATGTGGAGATCACCAAGGTTGAAGCGGCCAGCGCTTTTAGAGCAAAAGATATTTGTTTTATCATTTTATAGTTCCTTTTTAGTAATACAGATCAAACCTACACTCTCGACCAGCCAGCTTCTATGTCCCGATAGGGATATTTTTTCCTCTATCGTTTTACAATTTGAGTTGGCCTTACGTTGAAACCTGTGCATCTTTGCCTAATCGTATATTTGTTATTTTGTGAACTTGAGCTGCACCAAACTAGTTAACATGTTCATTAAATTCAAGTGTTTTTTTACTCTTGATTGCATTTTTCATAAATAACTAAAAAGTCATTCCTTCGTTTCTTTCTAGAAAAGTCCTAAGTTTTGCCTGAAAAACACATTCCTTAAAAACCTTCAAATATCAATACTGTAAAAACTTGATATAAAAAAAATAAGAGGACACAACAAATGAAACGCCAAAACCCATTGCTAGAAGAGTTACAAAAAGTATTACCTAATATCGCTAAAAACGCAGAAGAAGCAGAAAATCTTAGAAAAGTACCTGAAGAAAATATTGAGTTACTCAAAAAAATAGGATTGCACAAAGCGTTTTTACCAAAAGTGTATGGCGGTTATGAGATATCTCTTCCAGAGTTTGGTGACTGTATTGCTGCACTTGCTGGTGCTTGTGCAAGTACCGCTTGGGCGTTTAGCTTGCTCTGCACCCACAGCCACCAAATAGCCTTATTTCCCAAACAAGCACAGGACGATGTTTGGAAAGACGATCCTGATATGTTAGCCAGCAGCAGTATTGCTCCTTTCGGCAAATATCATGAAACCGATGGCGGAGTCATTTTTAGCGGAGATATGCGCTGGAGCAGCGGCTGCGAGCATGCCCAATGGGCGCTTTGTGGTTTTCTAAGAGAAAATAAAGAAGGCACAAAGGATCACTGCTTCGCACTGATTCCTGCGACCGATTACAGCATCGACGATGACTGGTATTCAGCAGCCATGAAAGGCAGCGGCACTAAAACACTGGTCATACGTGACAAATTTGTACCAGAACACAGAATCCAAAAAGCCAAAGATATGATGGAAGGAAAGTCTGGCGGTTTTGGTCTATACCCAGACAGTAAGATTTTTTACGCCCCTTACCGACCTTACTTTGCATCGGGGTTCTCGGCCATCAGCTTAGGCATTGCGGAGCGCATGCTAGAAACATTTAAAGAAGTGACTCAAGGTCGAATTCGAGCCTATACAGGTGCCAAAGTTGGGACCGCTACTCCAGCGCTATTGCGCATTGCAGAATCCACTCATCAAGTTATGGCTGCTCGTGCTTTTCTTGAGAAAACGTGGGATGAACACGCCGAATACGCTGAAGCACACCAATACCCTGATCGAGCAAAACTGGCTGAATGGCGCACCAATCAAGCTTATGTAGTGAAAATGTGCATTGATGCGGTCGATCGTTTATTCAGCAGCATGGGCGCAAGTCACTGGTACCTGGATAAAGAAGCACAGCGTCTATTCCGCGATAGTCACATCACAGGCGCCCACGCCTATACCGATTACGACGTTTGCGCACAAATCTTTGGGCGTGAATTGATGGGCTTAGAACCCGATCCATCTCTACTTTAATATCCGCTTTAAAGAGTCAGATCCCTTTACTTTTAAAGGATCTGACTGCTTTTAAAAAATAAATAGATAAGAACAAGAGAGAATATTATGAGCTTCGACCCTAAAGAATTCCGCCGCTGCCTTGGCAATTTCGCCACAGGCGTTACCGTTATTACCGCAAAATCTGCCGATGGCACCCAAGTTGGCGTAACGGCCAACAGCTTTAACTCCGTATCGCTTGACCCGCCACTTATACTGTGGAGCATTGTCAAAACATCAAGCAGTTATGCCGTATTTGAAAATGCAGATCATTTTTCCGTTAATATTTTAGCGGCAGATCAAATCGATTTATCGAACAATTTCGCGAAACCAAGCGAGGATAAATTTGCCAATATCGAGACGCGAAATGGTGTTGGTGGCGCACCACTATTAACGAATACCGCCGCTAACTTTCAATGCGAAAAATACCAAGTTATCGACGGTGGTGACCACTGGATCATGATTGGCAAAGTCGTTGCATTTGAAAACTTTGGCCGCGCGCCGCTACTTTACGTACAAGGCAGTTATGCAGGGGCGATTCCTTTTACAGGGGCCAAAACACCTGCTCAAAATGTTGCCTCAGATAAAACACTGGCCCGTTTGCATGACAGTGCAATTTACCTTATGCATAAAGTGTTACAAAAAGTTCAAGAGAACTATTTGCCAAAGCAATCTTCTACTGGCCTAAGCACGAGTGAAGCTCGATTGCTACTCGTCTTAAGTGACACCGCAGGTATCACCATTGATGATTTGACTAATTTAGTAACCATTCCATCCGTGGATGTCATTGATGGAGTTGAAAGTCTAAAAGGCTTTGGTCTGATTAACAGTGACCTTGAACTTACAGACAAAGGCGAAGAAATGGCTGAACGCCTATGGGCCATCTCAAATCAGCAGCAATCCGATATCTTTGCCAACCTCAAAGAAGACGAATTAAACAGTTTTAAACAGCAGTTACATCAATTACTAAAACAACTGTCTTAATTCACAAAGCTCATAGACCTTTACGACATACATAAAAAATCCCCTCGTGGGATTTTTTTATGTATGTATAATACCTTCCTAATTAACAAGTTAAGTTATTGATTGCAGCAATGATCCCCACCCCACATGATTGCCTTTGCCATCTTAGACTGTACACTTTTAGCAACCGTTACCCATAAAAATATCAGCATCGCGAAATCGTCACAGAGACCCATGCGCCAGCATTCTCTTTAGAAAACGCATTTGATACTTTAAGGTAATATTTTTCGGAATGAATGAGATTACATGAAAAGATTAGAAGACTCCCTGACACTGCAATTATTAAGAGCACGTGAATCATCCATGACTTTTTTTAGACCAGTACTACAAAAAGCAGGCTTTACCGAGCAACAGTGGCGAGTCTTACGTGTTTTAAATGATCATGAAGAATTAGAAGCAAAACAACTGGCGCATTTGTGTTGTATTCTTAGCCCGAGTTTGACCCGCATTATTACGCGCTTTGAAGACGATGGTTTTATAAAACGCAAAAAATCCCCTACGGATCAGCGCATCTCATTGCTTTCACTCACCCCTAAAGCAAATAAAATTGTCAAAGAATTCCGCCCGGAAGTGGATGCCGCTTACCAACGACTCAAAGACAAATTGGGAGAAGATAAGCTTAAAGAGCTCAGTCGACTGTTGAGCGATATTATTGCGTTAGAGAGCTAATATTTTTTATTAAACATAAGCTTATGGTCACATGGATCTTCATCGTAATGAAATAGGCCGATTTCACAGCCTATTTCATTTGTACTGTCTTTTAAGTGCTAAAGCTTATAAATTCTTCGCTAGTAATCGGTAACTATCTAAGCGATCCGCTTGACTATGTGTGACGGTCACTAGAGAGATCTCATCGACCTTGAATTCACTTGCTAGGTGGTTCATTTCAGCCCAACATTGCTCTGGTGTACCTACCGTATAACTGGCCTCAATATGATCAAACATAGCTTGATGAGAAGCGGGCATGGCATGATATCTATCTCGCACTTGAGCTGGTGTTAAAAAGTCTTCCCGCACACCTATTTGAGTTGCAAATTTACGATACACGGCGGTGCCTGCTCGAAGTTTTGCTTCCTCTTCTGTTTCTGCACAAATACAAGCAATGGCCAACATCCTTTGTAATGCTCGCTCATGCCCTGCCTGTTGCCAGGCTTTCTGATGAGCGTCAAAAATACGTGGATGACAGTTTTCAGAATCAATAAATCGCGCCAAAGCCAAATGATAGCCTAATTGCCCAGCCAACTCTGCACTGCCACCACTTGATCCTAGCATCCATAAATCTGGTACGTCGCGCACCTCAGGCATCACATGTATCGTGCTGAAAGGATGCCCACTCTTAAAAGAGCCATGAATAAAACTTTCTAGTAAATCCGCTTGTTCTGCATAAAACTGACCATTAGAGGCCTTATTAGGAAAAGCTAAAGCGGCCGATGTTATAGCGGAACCGCCAGGAGCACGCCCAACACCAAGATCTATACGACCTGGAAAAAGTGAAGCCAGCATAGAAAAACACTCAGCCACTTTTAACGGACTGTAATTAGACAGCATCACGCCACCGCTACCGATCTTCATTCGCTGCGTGATACTGGCTAAATGCGCGACTAAAATTTCTGGGCAAGGATTTGCAAAGTGCACACTGTCATGATGTTCGGCTACCCAGTAACGGTGATAATTCAACTCATCACATAATTTTGCTAACTCGACCGTCAACCTAGGCGCATCTTTTTTACTATGAGACCCGTGGACGGGCGTTTGGTCAACAACGGACAACTTTATCTTCATAGGTTACTCTCATTAATTATAAAACTACTTAACATGTTAACCTATTTACTTTGCGCTATTAAGGCTTGATAATGATTAATACAAGCAAAAGTATTAACGTAAACCTTCTCTCACGACACTTTACTTATATAGGTGATATTCATGTTAAAGGATATGTCTCTTCTTAAATCTCGTTGTTTGGTTAATGGCGAGTGGATTGAAGCAAAAGGAAAGACCACTCACCCTGTTACTAACCCAGCAACAGGTGAAACCATTGTTGAGATCCCTCACCTTTCACCTGAAGAGATTCCCGCGGTGATCGAAGCGTCCAAGGTCGCACAAAAAAAATGGGCAGCCTTACCTGCCAAAGAACGTTCTGCCGTTTTGCGTCGTTGGTTTGAGCTAATGATTGAGAACACAGATGACTTGGCTCTATTAATGACATCAGAACAAGGCAAGCCACTTACTGAAGCAAAAGGCGAAATTGCCTACGCTGCCTCTTTTATTGAATGGTTCGCAGAAGAAGCCAAACGCATCTACGGTGATACGATTCCAGCACCACGAGCAGACCAAAGGTTAACGGTTATTCGTCAACCTATCGGTGTTACCGCAGCCATTACACCTTGGAACTTCCCCGCGGCCATGATCACACGCAAAGCGGCTCCGGCTTTAGCAGCAGGTTGTTCTATGATAGTTCGCCCTGCAGATCTAACACCTCTGACGGCTTTAGCTCTGGCGGAATTGGCCCAGCGTGCCGGTATTCCTGCGGGTGTTTTTCAAGTTGTCACAGGTTCTGCCAGCAAAATTGGTAAGGTCCTGACAGACAGCCATGTTGTAAGCAAACTGTCTTTTACTGGCTCCACTGAAGTTGGTCGATTGTTGATGGCACAATGTGCTGACACCATCAAAAAAGTATCTTTGGAGCTTGGCGGCAACGCCCCCTTCATTGTTTTTGACGATGCTGATATTGATAAAGCCGTTGAGGGCGCAATGGCCTCTAAATACCGCAATGCTGGACAAACTTGCGTTTGTGCAAACCGAATTCTAGTGCAACGTAGTATTTATGACGAATTTGCTGCCAAACTGACCGAAAAAGTCAAAGCTCTAAAAGTCGGAAATGGCACCGAAGCAGGTACTGAAATTGGGCCTATGATCGAAGAAAAGGCCATTTTGAAAGTAGAAGAACACATCAAAGATGCCGTTAGCAAAGGCGCCACCTTAGTCCACGGTGGTGACCGTTTAGGTGGGCTATTTATCACACCCGCTATTCTAACGGGCGTTACCCCTGAAATGAACGTTGCACAAGAAGAAACCTTTGGCCCTCTGGCTCCTCTTTTCCCGTTCGATACAGAAGAAGAAGCTATTGAAATGGCAAATGACACTATCTTTGGCCTAGCCGCATACTTCTTTACTCGTGACCATGCTCGCATGATTCGAGTATCAGAAGCCTTGGAATATGGCATGGTGGGTCACAACACCGGTTTAATCTCTAATGAAGTGGCGCCGTTTGGGGGTGTGAAGCAGTCGGGTCTTGGCCGTGAAGGTTCTAAGTACGGTATCGAGGACTATTTAGAAATGAAATATATCTGTAGCTCAATAGGGTAATATTTCGTCATGTATTTTACGGTAGGCGCTTTGCTATGAAGTGCCTACCGTCGCTTTTGCACTAGATTAGATACTCTTTTACAACAGTAAAATACTCGACAAAAGCTAAACTTATATTACCGTACAGACTAAGGCTTAATAAATTTAACAAATAGCAATATCCGTTTTTAGCAAAATGAGATAACCCGCTTCTTGTCAGGTACATGCTTTGCATCAATCCCGTTAAGAAGTTCAAATAAAAATTATTCAGGGTGAAAAACATGCTCCATAATAGTGCTTTTGAAATTCAACCTCACTCACCTCTTTCATTTAAAGAGACCGTTGATATTGAAGAACATGCAGGGAATATGTCCGGATGGGACGTTCGTTACGACCAAATATCCGCAGGGCAATTTGCAGGAAGCATTACAGAGCTCAACTTAGCCGGCATGCAGCTAATCAGAGACAAGTCTAACCAGGCGATCATAAAAAATGGTGCGTCAGTACCTGATACCATTATGTTTACGCTCCCTTTGGCTCCCGTCATTGAAAACCTATATTGCGAAGGACATGTCTTCAACCCATCCAATTTACTGGTGTCTAACTGGCAAAACCTTCCTGAAATTAAAACGCCAGCAAACCTAGATGTAATTTGTATTAATGCCGAAAAGCAGCTTTTACAAAACGCTCTTGATCGACAAAATATCATTCTGGATATATCGGATACCGCCCATTGTTATGGGCTAGATAAAATAGGCAATCAGGATGAACTACTGACTCTATTGAAAACCGTGATGACACCGAATAACACTCAAGCGCTGTTAGAGCACGAAGCAATTCGAAAAGGGATTAGAGATACGTTATTACAGAGCTTGCTTGAGCTCGTTAACGAAGAAGAAGTCCAATATTTAACCTCGTTAGCTCGAAAACGTATTGTCGATAAAGCAAGAGACTATGTCTTGGCCAATATCAATGATGCCCCTTCTATTGTTGATTTATGCAACAACGTGGGTGCAAGCCGCAGAAAACTGCAATATTGCTTTCAGGAAACATTAGGCATCAATCCTGTCACCTACCTAAGAACCATTCGGCTAAATTCCGTGCATCGCGAGTTATTAATGCAAGATAGCACCAAACAAGTGCAAAACATTGCCGCAAAATGGGGTTTTTTGCACTTAAGCCGCTTTGCAAATGACTACAGACAATTATTTGGAGAGCTTCCGTCGGACACCCTTAAACGAAATCAAGAGTAAGTTTGCCAATTTCGGATAACACATTTTTTGCACCGTTATGTAGTCTGAGAAGACAAAATAATTACATATAGGGAACAAAAAAATGAAAATACTTAAAAGCAAACTACTATTAGCAACAATGGGCGGCGCTACTTTATTCACTTTACCAAACTTGGCATTCGCAACGGAAAACGGTGCGCCAACGACAGCAATGGGAGTATATGATTTTGGCGCGGGCTTTATGCCTCCAGCAACGGATGTTGGTACCTTTGGTTTACGTACTGCCTACTACAGCTCCAACTCTAACAGAAATGCCTCTGGTAATGATAACGGTACAGACTTTTCATTAGACGT
Source organism: Marinomonas sp. FW-1 (assembly GCF_005222245.1). Taxonomy (NCBI): domain Bacteria; kingdom Pseudomonadati; phylum Pseudomonadota; class Gammaproteobacteria; order Oceanospirillales; family Oceanospirillaceae; genus Marinomonas; species Marinomonas sp. FW-1. The sequence goes on from NZ_CP025987.1 coordinate 2,387,733, forward strand.
GCTAAGTCTTGGTATCGCTTACATCAAAATGACCAACCACGAAGTGTTCGGAGCCAAATATGGTTTTAGTACGGTGGTTCCTTTCTTTAGTATGGACGCATCGCTAAAAGTACCCGTCGCTTCCATCGATCGAAGCGCAGACGTAACAAAACAGGCAGACCTACAAGTTACACCATTAATCCTACAATGGAACTTGTCGCCAAACTTGGCTATGAACGCACAATTCCAGATTCAGGCTCCAACGGGCGACTATGATAAAGATCGCTTGGTTTCTCCGGGCCTAAATCATTGGGCTTTCTCTCCTATTTATAATGTTACCTACATTTCAGACAGCGGTTTTGAAGTATCCTCAAGCTTTGAGCTCGACATCAATACCAAAAACTCAGATACAGACTATAAAAACGGCATCGAATATCGTCACGAATTCGCCGTCGGAAAACACATCAATGAGTGGACTTTAGGTTTAGGTGGTTACTACTACCGACAGCTAACGGATGACAAAACGTATTCTGGCTATACAGGCCAAGCAATAGTCGATGGTAACCGTGCAGAAACCTTAGCCGCTGGACCTGCAATATCCTACTTTAAACCTGGTTTACCAATGGTTTCTTTCCATGCTTATAAAGAATTTAAAACGTCTAACCGAGCACAAGGTTACAACCTAGCTTTACGTGTTTCACAATCATTCTAAGAGGTAATTGCTATGTCTATTGATAATTCATTACCGAAAAAAGCATCCGGAAGCAAAGAAGGTCTCATCCTTGTATTGGGAAGCAGTCTTACTATTATGGGCTCAGTCATGGTTGCTCCGATGATCCCAAAAATAGCAGCGGAATTTGGGTCAACAACACCGGATGCGGCCACTCTGGTCCCACTAGCCATTGCAGGCCCTGCATTAGCAATTGCTATTTGCGCACCGTTAGCAGGCTGGTTAGCAGATAGAGCAGGTCGTAAGAAGTTACTTATTATAGCGACTTTCTTATACGCACTATTTGGTTTTGTGCCCGCAATATTAGGCGACTTAAATAGCATTGTCGTATCTCGACTGCTCTTCGGCTGTGCTGAGGCTGCCATTATGACGTGTTGTACCACGTTAATTGCCGACTATTGGCATGGTGAAGAAAGGATGAAGTTTGTCAATTTCCAAGTTATAGCAATAGGGTTAATTGGCTCCTTGTTCTTTGTTATTGGTGGCGTTCTTGGTGAAGAATCGTGGAGAACTCCTTTTTATCTTTATCTTCTGCCATTATTACTCATCCCATTTATGCTCAAAGTGCTTTGGGAACCCAGTGAGAAATCGGAAGAAATCAATAAAGCCGTTGCCTCCGCGCCGATGGAAAAAGTAGCAATACTTCCGCTAATTATCGGCTACTTAATGATACTTGGCGGTATGGTGCTAAATTTTGTGGTGCCGATTCAAGCGCCTACATTACTGGTTGAAATGGGTATCACATCTACTACTCAAATTGGCATGTCAGCTGGATTAGGACTTTTAGCGACTTTAGTTGGCTCTATTATGTGGCCATTATTACGTCGCGTATTTGGTCTTAATCTATGCAATGCCATATTACTCACTTTACTGGCCATTGGCTTATGGATGCTGTCATCAGCATCCACATACAAAGAAGTGCTTTTTGCCGTAACAATCCATGGTATTGGTGCAGGTTTGATGGTACCAAACGTGATGGCAGCAGTGATGAATTTGTTGCCTCTATCTGTTCGTGGCCGTGGTTTAGGCGGTTTTACTTCTTGTTTGTACTTAGGTCAATTTATAAGCCCAATTGTGATTGGCATTATTATTTCAACTGGAACAGACCTGCATGGTGCGATTTATAACCTTGCTAAAGTCAGCCTTGTCGTCGCAGCACTTTGGGTCATCGCCGCCCTTTTTCTAAGCAGCAAGACCCCAACGCCAGAATCTGAAAGCTCTTTACCTTAACGAAAAACCTTAACTGGGCAACACTCTGTTGCCCCTTTTTTAAGTGGATATTTTTATGAAAGACATACACAACCTAGTCGACACCCATGATGGTATAGGACTTGCTGAATTCATCAAAAAAGGCGAGATCAAGTCCACTGAACTATTAGAGTGCTGCATTGAGCGTGCAGAAAAAGTGAATCCAGAAATTAATGCCATTGCAGAAAAGCTCTATGACTCTGCAAGAAAAGCAACGCCATCCGACGGCCTATTCTCTGGTGTACCAACGTTTGTCAAAGACTTGTTTGCACCTGTAGCGGAAGCCCGCATGACCAATGGCTCACACGCACTTGGTGATGCTCGTCCAGGCATGGATGATAATCTTGTTAGTCGCCTACGCAAAACAGGCTGTACGTTTATTGGTACAAGTACGGCTCCTGAATTTGGGGCATCTTATACGACGGAATCTACTCGCTTTGGCCCAACCCGTAACCCATGGAATACAGATTACAGCTGTGGCGGGTCAAGTGGTGGTTCAGCCGCACTGGTCGCCGCTCGTGTTGTGCCCTTTACTCATGCCAATGACGGCGGTGGATCTATTCGAGTGCCGTCCTCCTGTTGTGGTCTTTTTGGTATGAAACCAAGCCGTGGCCGTATGCCAAATGGCCCTTTAGTGGGCGAAGGTTGGGGAGGGTTCGGAACCGCTCATGCCATCTCTCTTTCGGTAAGAGACAGTGCAGCCTTGATGGATCTTACTGCTGGCATGGATCTCGGTGCTCCTTATGCTTCACCAGGTCAATCCATTTCATTTCTTGATGCAACCAAAACACCAGTTCGACCACTGCGTATCGCCTTGGTAGAAAGTATGAACCCATGGCCAAGTTCACCTGAGTCATTGGCCGCTGTTAGGCATGCCGCAAAACTGTGTGAAAGCCTAGGACACAAGGTTACTCAAACTGTCTTACCTGTCGATTTGTATCAGTTCTTTGATCAGTGTTTCGATATCATTGGCACTAATACCAAAAACTATGTGGAACTTTTAGGGCAAATGCGTGGCACACCTGTTTCATTAGAAGAGTTGCAAGTTCACACACGCATAATGATTCGTGAAAAAGGTGACATAGGTGCGATTCAATACGTTAGAGCCATTGAGTCCATGCATGCGTTAGGGCGTACTTTCGCTAATTACATGACGGACTATGATGTCATTTTGACACCAACACTTGCTAAACCACCGGTACTCATTGGCACGCTGGACGTGATGGATGAGAGCAAGTCTGCTGATGATATGATTCAGAATTATCACAGCTATTCGCCTTACACGTGCCTTTTCAATGCCACAGGACAACCGGCTATGTCAGTGCCACTTTATTGGACGGAACATGGCTTACCAATTGGTGCTCACTTTGCAGGACGGTTTGGCGATGAAGAAACCCTTTTCTCTCTTGCTGCACAACTTGAAGCTGCACAACCTTGGTTTAATAACCGACCAAAATTAAACGCTTGTTTATAACTGCCTTTTTCGATTCTTGATTCACCTCCCTTTAAACCCCGAATAGTTTGTTCGGGGTATTTTTTTGGCTGTAGCTTGCTCCTTTGGTTTACACCTACTTTGCCTTGTGGTGTCCCTTTAATAACCATTGCTATGGCATTATCGATAGACAAAATAAAAGGCTGCTCCATTCTTCACAAAGCAACCTTTTCATTAGCCAACTACCGAAGCATTTCAGTAACGTTTATTTGACATTCTGACCCACTAAGCAAGCTTACTAGGGCGTGTTTGATATTGATCAGCCCAAGCTAAAAACTGATTAGATTGATTGATAGCACGCTCAATCAAATCCCCTGCCAGCTCTTTTGCGGTTTGAGTTTCTTGTCGGCTACGAATCCAGCCAAGGTAAGTAAAGCCACGCAACACTAAGAACAGATCAAGTAACGCGAGCTCTTCTTCCGGTAGGTCGCGCTTAGAACGATACCCTTCAATCGCGGCAGCCTTTATGACGTCATAATGTGGTTCTGTTTGCTTAAAATATAAAGCCGTGGCCAACTCAAACATGTACCAACCAAACCCTGCATCATCAAAATCAATCGGGCGTATTTTCCCACCCTCTATCATTATGTTATGAGGATCAAAGTCCGCATGTATCAAACCATAGTTATCAGGCGTTTTTTCAATGCCTTGTAACATCTCAGTGGCTTTAGTTTTGGCTTTTTCTATTTTATCTTTTTGCTCCGAAGTCAGTAGTTCTAACTCCCAAAAGCGCCCCCAGAACGGCGCTTCGCCAACCAAGCCTTCGAGATCCCAAGAGTGACGTTTGAACCCTTCAGGCAAAGTCCAAGTTGAAGACTGATTATGCAACTGAGCGGCAATCTCACCAATTGTGTGATACATCGCACGACTCTCTTCAGCGGTTAACAACACGCCTTCATCAGCCCCAAGAGACGTCCCATCAACCCAACCAAACAGGTCAACATACACATCTTCATTGGTTTCAGGAATAATCACCTTGGTCATCAATTCCCCTGCGTTCGTTCTTATCACCTCAGGCGTTTCAATACCAAAATCAGACAATGCACTCATCCACTGAAGTTCGGAATGCAATGCCGCATAATCATGGTAACCAGGACGATGAATACGCAGTGCAAAGCGCTCTCCCTCTTTCGTTGTCAATTTATATACAGCGTTCTCGCGAAATTTAATCAGGTCTAAAGTAGAACCTTCCAGCCCCCAATGTGACATTGACGCTTCGGCGGCCGCTGTTAACTGTGCTAAACGGGGATCGATTTGAGTTGTCATATTTATACCTCTTCTGAAACAGCAGTGAACGCCTTAGCAAGAGCGTTTAACAGAATGTCTGCGTGCTCAGGTTTAAATGGCATTGGGGGGCGGATTTTTAAAACAGAGTCATCAGGTCCAATCGTACTAATCAACACGCCATGATGACGCATCAAATTAACAATCTGCTTAGCTTGTTTTTTTGCTGGCGTTTTTAATGTTTTGTCTAGAACCAACTCCACACCAAAGAACATACCTCGGCTTCGCACATCACCGATTAAGTCAAACTCTTGTTGCAAATTAAGTAGACCTTCAGTGACGTATTGCCCTGTCGTGACGGCATTTTCTAATAAGTTATCTTCTTCCAGTGCATCTAAAACAGCGTTACCAACGGCACAGGCAACCGGTGTTCCGCCAAACGTATTAAAATACATAGCGTGTTTGGTGAAGGCATTTACGTTGTCTAAATTAGACACGATACCCGCCAAAGGAAAGCCGTTACCCATTGGTTTACCCATGGTGACAATATCTGGCACCACGTCATACCACTGATGCGCCCACATGTGCTTGCCAGTACGACCAAAGCCAGCTTGAACTTCATCAAAGATCACATAGCCGCCCGCAGCACGTACCAAAGCTGCGGCTTCTTCAAGAAACCCTTCTGGAATATTTAACAAGCCTTCGTTGGCAAAGTCTGGACACACCAACATACCAGCCACACCAAGCCCCTCTTCTTGAAAGGCATTAATCGCGACTTCAATGTGTTTAAGATAAGCGTCTTTTAACGCTTCTGGTGGGACATTTGGAAGACCCCGATAGGTATCTGGAATAGGAAAGGAACGCACACGCTTTGTCGTTTGTGCCTCGGGCATAAAGCCTGTACCCAATTCACCAACTGCTTCGGTATTTCCATGATAAGCGGCATCAGTCACTATAATGCCTTGCGAGCCAGACAAGAATCGCGCCATACGCAATGCCAGCTCATTTGCTTCGCTGCCCGTACATGTCAGCATCGCGGCATTTAGAGGTTCTGCAAACGTAGAAGTCAATCGCTCAAGGTAATTAACAATATTTTCATGTAAATACCGAGTATGAATATTGAGGGTACTGGCTTGTTGAGTGATAGCATTAACCACTCTTGAATTACAATGCCCGACATGTGGCACATTGTTATAGCAGTCTAAGAACTTGTTGCCGTCCGTATCGTATAACCAAACCCCTTCGCCACGAGCAAGATGAATCGGTTGCTCATAAAATAATGGCGAGTACTTACCAATAGTGTTGAAGCGTCGTTGTAATAACAACTCTGTTTGACTTTCCATTGTAGCACCTACAAAAAACCGTAAAATAGAAGCTACATTCTAGTACTACTCAACCAATGAGAGTATCAACCAGATGGTTGACACGAACAGGAGTAGAATCAAACCAATGAACTATAATTAAATAATTTGGTGGTAACAGTTTGCAGGGCAACCAATTTCCTAGTTTATTTCAGGCCAAGAGCCTTGAACTGATCAACGACCTTATTCCGGTGAGCGGGTCTGTGTTTTTCTTGGTACAGCCAGATATGAAACACCAAGGCACCTACCTATCAAACGCCCCCTCTGATATTGAAAAAGCCTACAACGCTACTTATTTTGCGATTGACCCGCTTCACCCAAGCCTCTTCAAACACTCCAACGAAAGAATTGTCACGCTAAGCGCTCAGATCTCAACCGAACGTTTAATGAATCACCGTTACTACCTTGAGTTTATGCAGAAATACCAACACAGATACGTCTTAGATATGTTTTTTCGTAACTCACGAAATGACATTATTGCCGTCATTAGCTTATTAAGGACTCAGTCTCAGAACGACTTTACCCAACAAGAAATAAAACTAATGCACTCTATTCATTCTTTCATGGAATACAGTTTAAACTCGGTTTACCTTCCAAAACGAGAGCAAGAACGTACTGACTTACAAAGCCGATATAGCCTAACGGACAGAGAATTAGATGTTTTGGAAATGCTGATTTCAGGTGCAAGCAACAAAGAAATAGCCAAACACATAGAAATGGGGTTAGCGACTCTTAAAACCCATTTAAACCATATTTTCAAAAAAACGGCGGTGCAATCTAGAACCGAGCTAACAGCAAAAATCATGTCGGAACTACAGAAATAAGGTAATTAAAGTCATATAAAACAATAAAATAGGTGGAATTAGTGTGAGATAAAAGAAAAGCTAAGCCACAACAAGAAAATCATTGCTGCTTAAGAATAAATGTTTTGAATTTAATGTAAGAAAGTATTTCTTACTAAAGAAATGGATTAAACAAATTTTAAATGGTTGCGGGAGCAGGATTCGAACCTACGACCTTCGGGTTATGAGCCCGACGAGCTACCAGACTGCTCCATCCCGCGACAGATTAAACTATTTAGATAGTTTATATGCAGATATGAAAGATAAAAACATAGCCAAACATTAATGCATTTGGTTGCGGGAGCCCTTTTTTTATTTAAAAAGTGAACCAACGACCTTTTTCAAAATGGTTGCGGGAGCCGGATTCGAACCAACGACCTTCGGGTTATGAGCCCGACGAGCTACCAGACTGCTCCATCCCGCGCCATGCTAAACGATAAATTTCGCTTAGATTTTATCTTTTTCACTTAAGAAATTGGTGACTAAATTAATGGTTGCGGGAGCCTTTTCTTAATTAAAAAGTGAACCAACGACCTTTTCAAAATGGTTGCGGGAGCCTTTTCTTAATTAAAAAGTGAACCAACGACCTTTTCAAAATGGTTGCGGGAGCCGGATTCGAACCAACGACCTTCGGGTTATGAGCCCGACGAGCTACCAGACTGCTCCATCCCGCGACAAATTAATTCTTTTAAGAATCACTAACAATTTCATTCGATTAGCCTTTATTTTACATACAGTTTCTAAACTAATAACTATTACATAAAATGGTTGCGGGAGCCGGATTCGAACCAACGACCTTCGGGTTATGAGCCCGACGAGCTACCAGACTGCTCCATCCCGCGACTAATCTTCGCTAACAACAATCATTCATCAATGATTGTTGGCTAAGCAATTTTGCTCAACCCTTGCCAACGAGGTGCGTATTATAGGTAGATTTATCTAAGAGTCAAGGCCACATGAGAATATATCTACGAATAGTTGAAATAATACATTTCCACCTCATTATTTAACTCAGATAAAAAACACGGCCAACCTATCGCTAGCCAGAGAATTACTTGTATCCTCCGCTACCAGAAGGTAAAAGTTAGCCATCTCATATTTTCTACCAACAGGTTAGGAGACAAACATGCCCAGTAACATTGAAGCCATTCTTAAAAAATCCACAATACCTAGCAAAGACGATGCGCTTCCAGGCAGAAGCACACCCTTGTCAATATCAGGCATACACGCAGTCAACAACGAACCCTTTATCCGTGCAGAAAACCCTAACGAATCTGAAATCATTTTAGGCATGGGTTGTTTTTGGGGAGCTGAGCGCAAGCTATGGAATACGCCTGGTGTTATCGTGACTTCAGTTGGCTATGCCGGTGGCTATACACCCAACCCGACCTACGAAGAAGTTTGCTCAGGACAAACAGGCCACAGCGAAGTCGTTCAGGTTGTTTTTGATACCTCTGTTATCTCACTAGAAGGCGTGCTTAAGGTTTTCTGGGAAAATCATGACCCAACCCAAGGTATGCGCCAAGGCAACGACGTAGGCAGCCAATATCGCTCTGTTATCTATACAACCAAGGATAAAGATATGCCGATTGTTGAAGCCAGCAAAGCAGCATTTCAAAAAGAACTACTCAGCGCAGGCCACGGCATGATCACCACAGAGATTGAACCACTCGATACCTACTACTTCGCTGAAGAATATCACCAACAGTATCTTCACAAGAATCCTAATGGATATTGCGGACTAGCTGGAACGGGCGTGAGCTGCCCTATCGGCTTAAGCGTATAGTTTTTAAGTAATTGGAATCATCACTTTCTAAACTGAATAAGTGACAGAAACGAAAAGGCCGAATCGCAAAACGATTCGGCCTTTTTAGTGGTCTCTATGTAAGAGCAAGTTTAGCCATCAATATTGATGTTGTACTCTTGGTCGTTGTAGATGACTTTAATGGAATCTGCAGTTGTAACACCATCAACGCCATTTGAGTCGAATTTAGAATCAGAGCCAAAATTCACAGCCTTCTCGCCATCAATCTTCATCTCCCCACCCTTAATTTCTACATGAGCATTTAGATAAGCCGTTACAGCATCTTCGTCGGCGCTATTCACGTCTTCTGGCAAAGTCAGCAAATCACTAATATCCAACGCATCTTCTTTAGCATTGAAATCAGTAATGGTATCGACGCTATCATTGGTCAAAATAAACAAGTCTTTACCAGCACCGCCAGTCATAACATCTTGCCCAGGTCCGCCGATTAAAACATCATCTCCATCACCGCCATACAAGGTGTCATTACCAGTCCCTCCGAATAAGATATCATTCCCTTTGCCGCCATATAAGGAGTCATTACCTGAACCACCATCTAATAAGTCATCTCCCTGCTCATCGACCCATTGATAACCACCTGAAAGCAATCCTGTACTCACATACTTATATGAATAACCAACTAAGGTATCGTTCCCTGCACCACCTTCAAGCCAATCATTACCTTCGCCACCGATAAGCAGATCATCACCACCCAGGCCAAGAATATGATCATTCCCCTTATTGCCGTTTATCGTATCGTTAGAACTGCCTCCTTCAATTGTTCCAGAGTTATCTGTGTCACCAAGACCTAATATTGAACCAATTAAACCAGATGAATTACCATCACTGAAACTACCCTGAACCTTATCGTAGTCTTCACCACCGGCATTCGCTTTTATTGAAGCTATTCGGTCATCCAAGGTTGCTGACACATTTTCAAAGAACGTCTGGTCTACAGAAGTATTTGTGATGTAATCATTATTGTTGGAAGCGGATCCAGAAACAGGTATTGCAGGGCTACCCAAGGTATGGAAGATTCCATCACTACCAGCAAGCTCTACCTGTAACTGATAATCACCACCTTGATCCCAATAGATAATCTCTAAGGAATGGAGACTTTCTTCTGTCACAGTAAAGGTAAAGGTATTAGTTGTGGAAGACTGGTTACCATTTACCGATGCAACGACATCACCACCGATCTTAATCTGATAACCATCGTCCGCTGTTACACGAATCGTATAAGTATCCGCGCCTAGCAATACGCCACCAGTTAATCTTATGACCGCATCATTTGTAGAAGCTTCACTATAAAATTTTACAGAATCTGCATCTTTACCTAACCATTTTTCAAGGTTACCTGCTGCGCCTAAGTCCCCTCTCCCTCGAGAGTAATCAACAGAACTAGAGTTAAAGGTTGCGTTCGCCTCTGAAGTCGCAATAACACTTAGCGCATTAGATATGGAATCCAGATTACCGTATAAACCTCCAGACTCATTATAGTTATAGAACTCACCTTTTAGTGTAGGCATAGATGACCAGTCAGAACCGATGACATCAACTGTTAACGTTCGTGTCACACTGTCGCCATCTGCATCTGTAACGACATACGTAAAGCTGTCTTGAACAATCTGTCCACTTTGTACAGTTAGCTTAGCAACATCGCTGACTTGATAACTGTAATTCCCATCCTCATCAACAGTCAAAGTGCCGTACTTACCTGTCAGCTTACTTTCATTCCATTGAACACTTCCAAAGCCATCCGCCCCCATATCAACGGCGACTGACCCAGTAATAACGTCAGAGATATCTGTATCACTTTTATCGATACTAGCAATTAAAGAATAACTTTCAGTATAAGTACCATTAGAATCAGATGGTTCTGGCGTCACAACAACATCAGAAATAATCCCTGTCGCTGCATCACGGAAGCCATCAAGACTAACAATATAGCTTTCACCGTTAACTTCAACTTCAACCTGTTTAGTAATAAGGGTTACAGAATCACCATCCACATGGTACTTATCATTTAAAGTTTCATCATGATTAATAAGTACTTCTACCGTAATAGGTACTGTCACACCATGAATACTCACTGTGGTATTCACTACAGCCTTAACACTAGTTAATGATGATTCGTTGGTATAAACACCACTATTAACATGGGTTAAATTGAATAATGTAAAAGCTTCTCCAGACTCAACTGTTACAGCTCCTGCTCCCGATATAGCATAAGAAGATACGGATGTATCACTAGAGCTAGATTTGCCCCACTCTATTTTGCCGCTAGATACATTAGTATGAACTGTCGTTCCATCATTATATGGAGAAGTAAATACAGGGTTTGCAAAAGAAACACTCGTGCTACCGATTAAAATGGTTTCAGCTTCACGTCCAACACTGACGGCCAAATTGCTGTCTGCAGGCGTATCATCTTCAAACTTAAGATGCGTTCCAAGATCCACTTCTGTAGTAGCAATATCAGTGTCAGCCGTATTACCGTCAGCATCTGTCGCCGTTATTACTAACTTAATACCTAAGTCTTCCAACGAGAGAATGTCATCTGATTTAGAGCCTTCGGGATGAGAAATAGCTTCGTATTGAATCATAGAAACCTTACCATCACCGTCAACGGTAACTTGGAATACTTTTACGCCACTTTCAGTTAAGCCAAGTAATTTACCGCCATTCAAAGACAAGGAAATTGCCTCCCCCGTACCTGATGCTATGAGCCCAGTGTTAATAGAAGAATCATCAAGCTTGATTTCGTACGTCACATCGCCGCGACCATCAGAACCAAAATTAAAAGAAAGTGCTTGAGAAAAATCTATGGTAGAAAAAGACCGATCTGAATTCAGAAGATCGGAATCATTCGTCAATACCTCCAAACCATCAAGAACATTCGCATCAAGAGTAATAATTGGAGCGGTATCCACATCGATAAATTCAGTGGTATCAGAACCAACCGCACTGTCACCTCCAAGGGTTTCTGTGGATGTAGCTTTGGCTTCAATAGTGAAATCCACAACATTCTGCGACACAGTAATCGTCAAGCCTAAGTCTTTAATATCTTGACCTGTAGGGTTATCAATAACCCAATCACCATTAGCCAGTTTATAAGCCCCCCCTCCTTGAATAGTTGCATCATCAGGTACGCCCGACAAGGTGACAGCGCTCAATGTTTCACTACCATCTCTATCTGTTAACAAGACACTCAAATCTAATTCATAGGTCTCTCTACCACTAGATTCTGTAATGGTAAATTGGTTTTGATACGAGGAACCATCACCAAAAATAATGCCGCCAATATTGTTAAAGTTAGTAGTGAATTCGCCATTGGCATCTTTGATTGAGCCATAGAAATTACTTTGGCCATTATTAACATTGACCCCTCCAGTAATCACATAATCACTTTGAGAGCCTGATAAATAGAGATAATCCAGACCGCCGCCGCCATTAATATTATGTAAATGTTGCCCGTTGATGACGACATCATCTAATTGCCCATTTACAACAATCACGCTTCTTTCGCTGCTATTGTCATTAAGATTGCCTGAAGAATTGTAATTAGGATCAGTAATATTAATGACCGTCGTACCACCGCTAGCTGAAACAACATCATCTGACACAGTTATTTCAATTTGACCATCGCTTATAGTAGTAATAGACGCTGTACTGCTGAGGAGATCACCAATATTAATGAACACATCAGGCGCATCAGCAATCGGAGCAACACCTAGCGCAGTCTCGCTCACTTGAGTTGATACATTACCCGCCGCATCCGTGATTTGAGCTGTGATCGTTTCTTCTGGATCAATTTCAACTGCAACTTCACCGGCCTCAATTTCAGCTGCCGTCAAGGTGTGTACTTCACCGTTAATAGTCAACGTATCTTTAGCCGCATCGAAGTCATCTGGCAAGCTGATCGTCGCGGTCACTGTGCCATTTTCACCAAGCTCTTCTTTACTATAAACACCATCTTCGTTGGCATCCGCAGCTATGCTAATTGTGGGTGCTTTTACATCAGTATCTACTGTATAAACACCGTCTGCGCTATCGCTTATAGCTGTGAATTCATTACCCGCAGCATCGCTGCCAGTTACTTTCGCTACAATTGTACGTGCGCTATCCGCTGCCAAATCACTTCCTGCAACACCAATGCTATACACTAAGTTTCCACTTTCATCAGCAATAACCTTGCCAGTATAAGTTTCACCGTTCACTGTTAGCGTCACCACATCATTGACAGCAGCGTCGCCGCCAACAGTGCCTGTAATCGTCACAACACCATCTGATTCTTGTGCATTTAACACACCGTCACTAGCGATTGTATCAATAGTGATCATTGCACTAGCGGTTGTATCCAACGTCACAGTTAACGGATCCGATGTCGAACTGTTACCCGCTGAATCCGTTACTTTCACAGTTAAATCATTTAGTCCCTCTGACAACTGACCTTCGGAAGCAGTGAACAACCAAATACCAAGAACTTTCGTGGCATCACCCAACTTAGTTGTGCCATTAAACACTTCAACACTGGTCACATCGTTATCAATATTCCCAAATGTAAAAGAAGGTGTTTTATCATTCGTTAAATTATCGCTGTCTGACTCCCCTGAATCACTACCAGCGCCCAAGCTAATAGTGGGCGTACCTATCTGGATGTCGACCGTATGAATAGAAGTCGCTTTGCTCTCGACTGTGTTTCCAGCCGCGTCTGAAGACATCACGACAACCTCGAACTCGGTGTCCGCCGCAAGGTCTGCACCCGCAACATTCACTGTCCAGTTGCCATCCGCATCTACCGTCGTGCTGTAGCCTTCACCATTGATCGTCATAGTCACAACATCGCCTTCTGCGATATCGCCACCTGTCGCCGTACCTGTCACGGTCACTGTGCCTGCCGCTTCAGTCGCGTTGATCACGTCATCTTCCGTGATACTCGCTACCATCACCGTACCAGCATCTGCTGCAGTATCTATGATGACACTATCTGAACCAGGCTCTGAGGTATTTCCAGCAAAATCCGTTATAGTTGCTGTGACGGTAAGAGTTTGCCCCTCTTCAGGAGTTGGAACACTTGTTAATACCTCACCTTTAGAAATATGCTCTGGAGTTAAAACAATAATAGATCCATTTACCGACAACGTATCACCAACAACAGCGTTAGTACCTGTGAGAGAAATGGTAATATCAATTTCGCCACTAAGCTCATTTGCATTAATAAATCCATTATCATCAAGATCACTCGTTATCAGAACAACAGGTGCATTTGGAGCCTCAGCATCAACAGCATAATTAGGATTTTCAAACACAAGTTTGCCGTCAACAGACTTATAAACAACAGAAGAAACGTCAACAGTATTTCCTGCAGCATCAGACGCTAGGACTTTTACGCCAATCAGTTTTGTCTCAACATTAGTAGGATTGATTTGATCGTTATTTAGTAAATCTGCACCAGAAACAGAAACAGAGAAACTACCATCTAGCGGATTAATATCCGTTACAGCGTAATCCTTACCATTGATGACCAAAATAAAGCTCTCTATATTAATAGCAGCATCATCACTATAGTCGCCAGTATCAATCACACCAGTTACAAGTATTTCCCCCTGACTTTCCACCAAATTAACAATATCGTCTGAAGTAATGTCATCCAAAGCAATATAAACACTGACCGTTGTATCGACCGTATGAGTTGAAGTCGCTTTGCTCTCGACTGTGTTTCCAGCCGCGTCTGAAGACGTCACGACAACCTCGAACTCGGTGTCCGCCGCAAGGTCTGCACCCGCAACATTCACTGTCCAGTTGCCATCCGCATCTACCGTCGTGCTGTAGTCTTCACCATTGATCGTCATGGTCACAACATCGCCTTCTGCGATATCGCCACCCGTCGCCGTACCTGTCACCGCGATGGTCTCGCCGCTTTCATTCGCGTTGATCACGTCATCTGCCGTGATGTTCGCTACCGTCACCGTACCCGCATCCGCTTCCAGATCGACCGTATGAGTTGAAGTCGCTTTGCTCTCGACTGTGTTTCCAGCCGCGTCTGAAGACGTCACGACAACCTCGAACTCGGTGTCCGCCGCAAGGTCTGCACCCGCAACATTCACTGTCCAGTTGCCATCCGCATCTACCGTCGTGCTGTAGTCTTCACCATTGATCGTCATGGTCACAACATCGCCTTCTGCGATATCGCCACCCGTCGCCGTACCTGTCACCGCGATGGTCTCGCCGCTTTCATTCGCGTTGATCACGTCATCTGCCGTGATGTTCGCTACCGTCACCGTACCCGCATCCGCTTCCAGATCGACCGTATGAGTTGAAGTCGCTTTGCTCTCGACTGTGTTTCCAGCCGCGTCTGAAGACGTCACGACAACCTCGAACTCGGTGTCCGCCGCAAGGTCTGCACCCGCAACATTCACTGTCCAGTTGCCATCCGCATCTACCGTCGTGCTGTAGTCTTCACCATTGATCGTCATGGTCACAACATCGCCTTCTGCGATATCGCCACCCGTCGCCGTACCTGTCACCGCGATGGTCTCGCCGCTTTCATTCGCGTTGATCACGTCATCTGCCGTGATGTTCGCTACCGTCACCGTACCCGCATCCGCTTCCAGATCGACCGTATGAGTTGAAGTCGCTTTGCTCTCGACTGTGTTTCCAGCCGCGTCTGAAGACGTCACGACAACCTCGAACTCGGTGTCCGCCGCAAGGTCTGCACCCGCAACATTCACTGTCCAGTTGCCATCCGCATCTACCGTCGTGCTGTAGTCTTCACCATTGATCGTCATGGTCACAACATCGCCTTCTGCGATATCGCCACCCGTCGCCGTACCTGTCACCGCGATGGTCTCGCCGCTTTCATTCGCGTTGATCACGTCATCTGCCGTGATGTTCGCTACCGTCACCGTACCCGCATCCGCTTCCAGATCGACCGTATGAGTTGAAGTCGCTTTGCTCTCGACTGTGTTTCCAGCCGCGTCTGAAGACGTCACGACAACCTCGAACTCGGTGTCCGCCGCAAGGTCTGCACCCGCAACATTCACTGTCCAGTTGCCATCCGCATCTACCGTCGTGCTGTAGTCTTCACCATTGATCGTCATGGTCACAACATCGCCTTCTGCGATATCGCCACCCGTCGCCGTACCTGTCACCGCGATGGTCTCGCCGCTTTCATTCGCGTTGATCACGTCATCTGCCGTGATGTTCGCTACCGTCACCGTACCCGCATCCGCTTCCAGATCGACCGTATGAGTTGAAGTCGCTTTGCTCTCGACTGTGTTTCCAGCCGCGTCTGAAGACGTCACGACAACCTCGAACTCGGTGTCCGCCGCAAGGTCTGCACCCGCAACATTCACTGTCCAGTTGCCATCCGCATCTACCGTCGTGCTGTAGTCTTCACCATTGATCGTCATGGTCACAACATCGCCTTCTGCGATATCGCCACCCGTCGCCGTACCTGTCACCGCGATGGTCTCGCCGCTTTCATTCGCGTTGATCACGTCATCTGCCGTGATGTTCGCTACCGTCACCGTACCCGCATCCGCTTCCAGATCGACCGTATGAGTTGAAGTCGCTTTGCTCTCGACTGTGTTTCCAGCCGCGTCTGAAGACGTCACGACAACCTCGAACTCGGTGTCCGCCGCAAGGTCTGCACCCGCAACATTCACTGTCCAGTTGCCATCCGCATCTACCGTCGTGCTGTAGTCTTCACCATTGATCGTCATGGTCACAACATCGCCTTCTGCGATATCGCCACCCGTCGCCGTACCTGTCACCGCGATGGTCTCGCCGCTTTCATTCGCGTTGATCACGTCATCTGCCGTGATGTTCGCTACCGTCACCGTACCCGCATCCGCTTCCAGATCGACCGTATGAGTTGAAGTCGCTTTGCTCTCGACTGTGTTTCCAGCCGCGTCTGAAGACGTCACGACAACCTCGAACTCGGTGTCCGCCGCAAGGTCTGCACCCGCAACATTCACTGTCCAGTTGCCATCCGCATCTACCGTCGTGCTGTAGTCTTCACCATTGATCGTCATGGTCACAACATCGCCTTCTGCGATATCGCCACCCGTCGCCGTACCTGTCACCGCGATGGTCTCGCCGCTTTCATTCGCGTTGATCACGTCATCTGCCGTGATGTTCGCTACCGTCACCGTACCCGCATCCGCTTCCAGATCGACCGTATGAGTTGAAGTCGCTTTGCTCTCGACTGTGTTTCCAGCCGCGTCTGAAGACGTCACGACAACCTCGAACTCGGTGTCCGCCGCAAGGTCTGCACCCGCAACATTCACTGTCCAGTTGCCATCCGCATCTACCGTCGTGCTGTAGTCTTCACCATTGATCGTCATGGTCACAACATCGCCTTCTGCGATATCGCCACCCGTCGCCGTACCTGTCACCGCGATGGTCTCGCCGCTTTCATTCGCGTTGATCACGTCATCTGCCGTGATGTTCGCTACCGTCACCGTACCCGCATCCGCTTCCAGATCGACCGTATGAGTTGAAGTCGCTTTGCTCTCGACTGTGTTTCCAGCCGCGTCTGAAGACGTCACGACAACCTCGAACTCGGTGTCCGCCGCAAGGTCTGCACCCGCAACATTCACTGTCCAGTTGCCATCCGCATCTACCGTCGTGCTGTAGTCTTCACCATTGATCGTCATGGTCACAACATCGCCTTCTGCGATATCGCCACCCGTCGCCGTACCTGTCACCGCGATGGTCTCGCCGCTTTCATTCGCGTTGATCACGTCATCTGCCGTGATGTTCGCTACCGTCACCGTACCCGCATCCGCTTCCAGATCGACCGTATGAGTTGAAGTCGCTTTGCTCTCGACTGTGTTTCCAGCCGCGTCTGAAGACGTCACGACAACCTCGAACTCGGTGTCCGCCGCAAGGTCTGCACCCGCAACATTCACTGTCCAGTTGCCATCCGCATCTACCGTCGTGCTGTAGTCTTCACCATTGATCGTCATGGTCACAACATCGCCTTCTGCGATATCGCCACCCGTCGCCGTACCTGTCACCGCGATGGTCTCGCCGCTTTCATTCGCGTTGATCACGTCATCTGCCGTGATGTTCGCTACCGTCACCGTACCCGCATCCGCTTCCAGATCGACCGTATGAGTTGAAGTCGCTTTGCTCTCGACTGTGTTTCCAGCCGCGTCTGAAGACGTCACGACAACCTCGAACTCGGTGTCCGCCGCAAGGTCTGCACCCGCAACATTCACTGTCCAGTTGCCATCCGCATCTACCGTCGTGCTGTAGTCTTCACCATTGATCGTCATGGTCACAACATCGCCTTCTGCGATATCGCCACCCGTCGCCGTACCTGTCACCGCGATGGTCTCGCCGCTTTCATTCGCGTTGATCACGTCATCTGCCGTGATGTTCGCTACCGTCACCGTACCCGCATCCGCTTCCAGATCGACCGTATGAGTTGAAGTCGCTTTGCTCTCGACTGTGTTTCCAGCCGCGTCTGAAGACGTCACGACAACCTCGAACTCGGTGTCCGCCGCAAGGTCTGCACCCGCAACATTCACTGTCCAGTTGCCATCCGCATCTACCGTCGTGCTGTAGTCTTCACCATTGATCGTCATGGTCACAACATCGCCTTCTGCGATATCGCCACCCGTCGCCGTACCTGTCACCGCGATGGTCTCGCCGCTTTCATTCGCGTTGATCACGTCATCTGCCGTGATGTTCGCTACCGTCACCGTACCCGCATCCGCTTCCAGATCGACCGTATGAGTTGAAGTCGCTTTGCTCTCGACTGTGTTTCCAGCCGCGTCTGAAGACGTCACGACAACCTCGAACTCGGTGTCCGCCGCAAGGTCTGCACCCGCAACATTCACTGTCCAGTTGCCATCCGCATCTACCGTCGTGCTGTAGTCTTCACCATTGATCGTCATGGTCACAACATCGCCTTCTGCGATATCGCCACCCGTCGCCGTACCTGTCACCGCGATGGTCTCGCCGCTTTCATTCGCGTTGATCACGTCATCTGCCGTGATGTTCGCTACCGTCACCGTACCCGCATCCGCTTCCAGATCGACCGTATGAGTTGAAGTCGCTTTGCTCTCGACTGTGTTTCCAGCCGCGTCTGAAGACGTCACGACAACCTCGAACTCGGTGTCCGCCGCAAGGTCTGCACCCGCAACATTCACTGTCCAGTTGCCATCCGCATCTACCGTCGTGCTGTAGTCTTCACCATTGATCGTCATGGTCACAACATCGCCTTCTGCGATATCGCCACCCGTCGCCGTACCTGTCACCGCGATGGTCTCGCCGCTTTCATTCGCGTTGATCACGTCATCTGCCGTGATGTTCGCTACCGTCACCGTACCCGCATCCGCTTCCAGATCGACCGTATGAGTTGAAGTCGCTTTGCTCTCGACTGTGTTTCCAGCCGCGTCTGAAGACGTCACGACAACCTCGAACTCGGTGTCCGCCGCAAGGTCTGCACCCGCAACATTCACTGTCCAGTTGCCATCCGCATCTACCGTCGTGCTGTAGTCTTCACCATTGATCGTCATGGTCACAACATCGCCTTCTGCGATATCGCCACCCGTCGCCGTACCTGTCACCGCGATGGTCTCGCCGCTTTCATTCGCGTTGATCACGTCATCTGCCGTGATGTTCGCTACCGTCACCGTACCCGCATCCGCTTCCAGATCGACCGTATGAGTTGAAGTCGCTTTGCTCTCGACTGTGTTTCCAGCCGCGTCTGAAGACGTCACGACAACCTCGAACTCGGTGTCCGCCGCAAGGTCTGCACCCGCAACATTCACTGTCCAGTTGCCATCCGCATCTACCGTCGTGCTGTAGTCTTCACCATTGATCGTCATGGTCACAACATCGCCTTCTGCGATATCGCCACCCGTCGCCGTACCTGTCACCGCGATGGTCTCGCCGCTTTCATTCGCGTTGATCACGTCATCTGCCGTGATGTTCGCTACCGTCACCGTACCCGCATCCGCTTCCAGATCGACCGTATGAGTTGAAGTCGCTTTGCTCTCGACTGTGTTTCCAGCCGCGTCTGAAGACGTCACGACAACCTCGAACTCGGTGTCCGCCGCAAGGTCTGCACCCGCAACATTCACTGTCCAGTTGCCATCCGCATCTACCGTCGTGCTGTAGTCTTCACCATTGATCGTCATGGTCACAACATCGCCTTCTGCGATATCGCCACCCGTCGCCGTACCTGTCACCGCGATGGTCTCGCCGCTTTCATTCGCGTTGATCACGTCATCTGCCGTGATGTTCGCTACCGTCACCGTACCCGCATCCGCTTCCAGATCGACCGTATGAGTTGAAGTCGCTTTGCTCTCGACTGTGTTTCCAGCCGCGTCTGAAGACGTCACGACAACCTCG
The DNA here is from genome assembly GCF_005222245.1 of Marinomonas sp. FW-1. NCBI lineage: Bacteria > Pseudomonadati > Pseudomonadota > Gammaproteobacteria > Oceanospirillales > Oceanospirillaceae > Marinomonas > Marinomonas sp. FW-1. The sequence continues at coordinate 2,407,786 of NZ_CP025987.1, forward strand.
AACTCGGTGTCCGCCGCAAGGTCTGCACCCGCAACATTCACTGTCCAGTTGCATCCGCATCTACCGTCGTGCTGTAGTCTTCACCATTGATCGTCATGGTCACAACATCGCCTTCTGCGATATCGCCACCCGTCGCCGTACCTGTCACCGCGATGTCTCGCCGCTTCATCCGTGACACGTCATCTGCCGTGATGCGCTACCGTCACCGTACCCCATCCGCTTCCAGATCGACCGTATGAGTGAAGTCGCTTGCTCTCGACTGTGTTCCAGCCGCGTCGAAGACGTCACGACAACCTCAACTCGGTGTCCGCCGCAAGGTCTGCACCCCATCACGTCAGTTGCCATCCGCATCTACCGTCGTGCTGTAGTCTTCACCATTGATCGTCATGGTCACAACATCGCCTTCTGCGATATCGCCACCCGTCGCCGTACCTGTCACCGCGATGGTCTCGCCGCTTTCATTCGCGTTGATCACGTCATCTGCCGTGATGTTCGCTACCGTCACCGTACCCGCATCCGCTTCCAGATCGACCGTATGAGTTGAAGTCGCTTTGCTCTCGACTGTGTTTCCAGCCGCGTCTGAAGACGTCACGACAACCTCGAACTCGGTGTCCGCCGCAAGGTCTGCACCCGCAACATTCACTGTCCAGTTGCCATCCGCATCTACCGTCGTGCTGTAGTCTTCACCATTGATCGTCATGGTCACAACATCGCCTTCTGCGATATCGCCACCCGTCGCCGTACCTGTCACCGCGATGGGTCTCGCCGCTTTCATTCGCGTTGATCACGTCATCTGCCGTGATGTTCGCTACCGTCACCGTACCCGCATCCGCTTCCAGATCGACCGTATGAGTTGAAGTCGCTTGCTCTCGACTGTGTTTCCAGCCGCGTCTGAAGACGTCACGACAACCTCGAACTCGGTGTCCGCCGCAAGGTCTGCACCCGCAACATTCACTGTCCAGTTGCCATCCGCATCTACCGTCGTGCTGTAGTCTTCACCATTGATCGTCATGGTCACAACATCGCCTTCTGCGATATCGCCACCCGTCGCCGTACCTGTCACCCGCGATGGTCTCTCCGCTTTCATTCGCGTTGATCCCATCTGCTGGCCCCCCGTACCCGCATCCGCTTCAGATCGACCGTTGAGTGAGTCGTTGCTCTCGACTGTGTTTCCACCGCGTCGAGACTCACGACAACCTCGACTGGTGTCCGCCGCAAGGTCTGCACCCGCACATCACTGTCATTCCGCATCTACCTCGGCTGTATCTCCCCATTGATCGTCAGTACAACATGCTTGCGATTCGCCACCCGCCCGTACCTGCACCGCGAGGTCTCGCCGCTTATTCGCGTTGACAGTCATCTGCTGTTCGCTACCGTCACCGTACGCATCCGCTTCCAGATCGACGTGAGTGAAGTCGCTTGCCTCGACTGTGTTCCAGCCGCGTCTGAAGACGTCACGCAAACTCGGTGTCCGCCGAAGGTCGCACCCGCAACATTCACTGTCCAGTTGCCATCCGCATCTACCGTCGTGCTGTAGTCTTCACCATTGATCGTCATGGTCACAACATCGCCTTCTGCGATATCGCCACCCGTCGCCCGTACCTGTCACCGCGATGGTCTCGCCGCTTTCATTCGCGTTGATCACGTCATCTGCCGTGATGTTCGCTACCGTCACCGTACCCGCATCCGCTTCCAGATCGACCGTATGAGTTGAAGTCGCTTTGCTCTCGACTGTGTTTCCAGCCGCGTCTGAAGACGTCACGACAACCTCGAACTCGGTGTCCGCCGCAAGGTCTGCACCCGCAACATTCACTGTCCAGTTGCCATCCGCATCTACCGTCGTGCTGTAGTCTTCACCATTGATCGTCATGGTCACAACATCGCCTTCTGCGATATCGCCACCCGTCGCCGTACCTGTCACCGCGATGGTCTCGCCGCTTTCATTCGCGTTGATCACGTCATCTGCCGTGATGTTCGCTACCGTCACCGTACCCGCATCCGCTTCCAGATCGACCGTATGAGTTGAAGTCGCTTTGCTCTCGACTGTGTTTCCAGCCGCGTCTGAAGACGTCACGACAACCTCGAACTCGGTGTCCGCCGCAAGGTCTGCACCCGCAACATTCACTGTCCAGTTGCCATCCGCATCTACCGTCGTGCTGTAGTCTTCACCATTGATCGTCATGGTCACAACATCGCCTTCTGCGATATCGCCACCCGTCGCCGTACCTGTCACCGCGATGGTCTCGCCGCTTTCATTCGCGTTGATCACGTCATCTGCCGTGATGTTCGCTACCGTCACCGTACCCGCATCCGCTTCCAGATCGACCGTATGAGTTGAAGTCGCTTTGCTCTCGACTGTGTTTCCAGCCGCGTCTGAAGACGTCACGACAACCTCGAACTCGGTGTCCGCCGCAAGGTCTGCACCCGCAACATTCACTGTCCAGTTGCCATCCGCATCTACCGTCGTGCTGTAGTCTTCACATTGATCGTCATGGTCACAACATCGCCTTCTGCGATATCGCCACCCGTCGCCGTACCTGTCACCGCGATGGTCTCGCCGCTTTCATTCGCGTTGATCACGTCATCTGCCGTGATGTTCGCTACCGTCACCGTACCCGCATCCGCTTCCAGATCGACCGTATGAGTTGAAGTCGCTTTGCTCTCGACTGTGTTTCCAGCCGCGTCTGAAGACGTCACGACAACCTCGAACTCGGTGTCCGCCGCAAGGTCTGCACCCGCAACATTCACTGTCCAGTTGCCATCCGCATCTACCGTCGTGCTGTAGTCTTCACCATTGATCGTCATGGTCACAACATCGCCTTCTGCGATATCGCCACCCGTCGCCGTACCTGTCACCGCGATGGTCTCGCCGCTTTCATTCGCGTTGATCACGTCATCTGCCGTGATGTTCGCTACCGTCACCGTACCCGCATCCGCTTCCAGATCGACCGTATGAGTTGAAGTCGCTTTGCTCTCGACTGTGTTTCCAGCCGCGTCTGAAGACGTCACGACAACCTCGAACTCGGTGTCCGCCGCAAGGTCTGCACCCGCAACATTCACTGTCCAGTTGCCATCCGCATCTACCGTCGTGCTGTAGTCTTCACCATTGATCGTCATGGTCACAACATCGCCTTCTGCGATATCGCCACCCGTCGCCGTACCTGTCACCGCGATGGTCTCGCCGCTTTCATTCGCGTTGATCAACGTCATCTGCCGTGATGTTCGCTAACCGTCACCGTACCCGCATCCGCTTCCAGATCGACCGTATGAGTTGAAGTCGCTTTGCTCTCGACTGTGTTTCCAGCCGCGTCTGAAGACGTCACGACAACCTCGAACTCGGTGTCCGCCGCAAGGTCTGCACCGCAACATTCACTGTCCAGTTGCCATCCGCATCTACGTCGTGCTGTAGTCTTCACCATTGATCGTCATGGTCACAACATCGCCTTCTGCGATATCGCCACCCGTCGCCGTACCTGTCACCGCGATGGTCTCGCCGCTTTCATTCGCGTTGATCACGTCATCTGCCGTGATGTTCGCTACCGTCACCGTACCCGCATCCGCTTCCAGATCGACCGTATGAGTTGAAGTCGCTTTGCTCTCGACTGTGTTTCCAGCCGCGTCTGAAGACGTCACGACAACCTCGAACTCGGTGTCCGCCGCAAGGTCTGCACCCGCAACATTCACTGTCCAGTTGCCATCCGCATCTACCGTCGTGCTGTAGTCTTCACCATTGATCGTCATGGTCACAACATCGCCTTCTGCGATATCGCCACCCGTCGCCGTACCTGTCACCGCGATGGTCTCGCCGCTTTCATTCGCGTTGATCACGTCATCTGCCGTGATGTTCGCTACCGTCACCGTACCCGCATCCGCTTCCAGATCGACCGTATGATTGAAGTCGCTTTGCTCTCGACTGTGTTTCCAGCCGCGTCTGAAGACGTCACGACAACCTCGAACTCGGTGTCCGCCGCAAGGTCTGCACCCGCAACATTCACTGTCCAGTTGCCATCCGCATCTACCGTCGTGCTGTAGTCTTCACCATGATCGTCATGGTCACAACATCGCCTTCTGCGATATCGCCACCCGTCGCCGTACCTGTCACCGCGATGGTCTCGCCGCTTTCATTCGCGTTGATCACGTCATCTGCCGTGATGTTCGCTACCGTCACCGTACCCGCATCCGCTTCCAGATCGACCGTATGAGTTGAAGTCGCTTTGCTCTCGACTGTGTTTCCAGCCGCGTCTGAAGACGTCACGACAACCTCGAACTCGGTGTCCGCCGCAAGGTCTGCACCCGCAACATTCACTGTCCAGTTGCCATCCGCATCTACCGTCGTGCTGTAGTCTTCACCATTGATCGTCATGGTCACAACATCGCCTTCTGCGATATCGCCACCCGTCGCCGTACCTGTCACCGCGATGGTCTCGCCGCTTTCATTCGCGTTGATCACGTCATCTGCCGTGATGTTCGCTACCGTCACCGTACCCGCATCCGCTTCCAGATCGACCGTATGAGTTGAAGTCGCTTTGCTCTCGACTGTGTTTCCAGCCGCGTCTGAAGACGTCACGACAACCTCGAACTCGGTGTCCGCCGCAAGGTCTGCACCCGCAACATTCACTGTCCAGTTGCCATCCGCATCTACCGTCGTGCTGTAGTCTTCACCATTGATCGTCATGGTCACAACATCGCCTTCTGCGATATCGCCACCCGTCGCCGTACCTGTCACCGCGATGGTCTCGCCGCTTTCATTCGCGTTGATCACGTCATCTGCCGTGATGTTCGCTACCGTCACCGTACCCGCATCCGCTTCCAGATCGACCGTATGAGTTGAAGTCGCTTTGCTCTCGACTGTGTTTCCAGCCGCGTCTGAAGACGTCACGACAACCTCGAACTCGGTGTCCGCCGCAAGGTCTGCACCCGCAACATTCACTGTCCAGTTGCCATCCGCATCTACCGTCGTGCTGTAGTCTTCACCATTGATCGTCATGGTCACAACATCGCCTTCTGCGATATCGCCACCCGTCGCCGTACCTGTCACCGCGATGGTCTCGCCGCTTTCATTCGCGTTGATCACGTCATCTGCCGTGATGTTCGCTACCGTCACCGTACCCGCATCCGCTTCCAGATCGACCGTATGAGTTGAAGTCGCTTTGCTCTCGACTGTGTTTCCAGCCGCGTCTGAAGACGTCACGACAACCTCGAACTCGGTGTCCGCCGCAAGGTCTGCACCCGCAACATTCACTGTCCAGTTGCCATCCGCATCTACCGTCGTGCTGTAGTCTTCACCATTGATCGTCATGGTCACAACATCGCCTTCTGCGATATCGCCACCCGTCGCCGTACCTGTCACCGCGATGGTCTCGCCGCTTTCATTCGCGTTGATCACGTCATCTGCCGTGATGTTCGCTACCGTCACCGTACCCGCATCCGCTTCCAGATCGACCGTATGAGTTGAAGTCGCTTTGCTCTCGACTGTGTTTCCAGCCGCGTCTGAAGACGTCACGACAACCTCGAACTCGGTGTCCGCCGCAAGGTCTGCACCCGCAACATTCACTGTCCAGTTGCCATCCGCATCTACCGTCGTGCTGTAGTCTTCACCATTGATCGTCATGGTCACAACATCGCCTTCTGCGATATCGCCACCCGTCGCCGTACCTGTCACCGCGATGGTCTCGCCGCTTTCATTCGCGTTGATCACGTCATCTGCCGTGATGTTCGCTACCGTCACCGTACCCGCATCCGCTTCCAGATCGACCGTATGAGTTGAAGTCGCTTTGCTCTCGACTGTGTTTCCAGCCGCGTCTGAAGACGTCACGACAACCTCGAACTCGGTGTCCGCCGCAAGGTCTGCACCCGCAACATTCACTGTCCAGTTGCCATCCGCATCTACCGTCGTGCTGTAGTCTTCACCATTGATCGTCATGGTCACAACATCGCCTTCTGCGATATCGCCACCCGTCGCCGTACCTGTCACCGCGATGGTCTCGCCGCTTTCATTCGCGTTGATCACGTCATCTGCCGTGATGTTCGCTACCGTCACCGTACCCGCATCCGCTTCCAGATCGACCGTATGAGTTGAAGTCGCTTTGCTCTCGACTGTGTTTCCAGCCGCGTCTGAAGACGTCACGACAACCTCGAACTCGGTGTCCGCCGCAAGGTCTGCACCCGCAACATTCACTGTCCAGTTGCCATCCGCATCTACCGTCGTGCTGTAGTCTTCACCATTGATCGTCATGGTCACAACATCGCCTTCTGCGATATCGCCACCCGTCGCCGTACCTGTCACCGCGATGGTCTCGCCGCTTTCATTCGCGTTGATCACGTCATCTGCCGTGATGTTCGCTACCGTCACCGTACCCGCATCCGCTTCCAGATCGACCGTATGAGTTGAAGTCGCTTTGCTCTCGACTGTGTTTCCAGCCGCGTCTGAAGACGTCACGACAACCTCGAACTCGGTGTCCGCCGCAAGGTCTGCACCCGCAACATTCACTGTCCAGTTGCCATCCGCATCTACCGTCGTGCTGTAGTCTTCACCATTGATCGTCATGGTCACAACATCGCCTTCTGCGATATCGCCACCCGTCGCCGTACCTGTCACCGCGATGGTCTCGCCGCTTTCATTCGCGTTGATCACGTCATCTGCCGTGATGTTCGCTACCGTCACCGTACCCGCATCCGCTTCCAGATCGACCGTATGAGTTGAAGTCGCTTTGCTCTCGACTGTGTTTCCAGCCGCGTCTGAAGACGTCACGACAACCTCGAACTCGGTGTCCGCCGCAAGGTCTGCACCCGCAACATTCACTGTCCAGTTGCCATCCGCATCTACCGTCGTGCTGTAGTCTTCACCATTGATCGTCATGGTCACAACATCGCCTTCTGCGATATCGCCACCCGTCGCCGTACCTGTCACCGCGATGGTCTCGCCGCTTTCATTCGCGTTGATCACGTCATCTGCCGTGATGTTCGCTACCGTCACCGTACCCGCATCCGCTTCCAGATCGACCGTATGAGTTGAAGTCGCTTTGCTCTCGACTGTGTTTCCAGCCGCGTCTGAAGACGTCACGACAACCTCGAACTCGGTGTCCGCCGCAAGGTCTGCACCCGCAACATTCACTGTCCAGTTGCCATCCGCATCTACCGTCGTGCTGTAGTCTTCACCATTGATCGTCATGGTCACAACATCGCCTTCTGCGATATCGCCACCCGTCGCCGTACCTGTCACCGCGATGGTCTCGCCGCTTTCATTCGCGTTGATCACGTCATCTGCCGTGATGTTCGCTACCGTCACCGTACCCGCATCCGCTTCCAGATCGACCGTATGAGTTGAAGTCGCTTTGCTCTCGACTGTGTTTCCAGCCGCGTCTGAAGACGTCACGACAACCTCGAACTCGGTGTCCGCCGCAAGGTCTGCACCCGCAACATTCACTGTCCAGTTGCCATCCGCATCTACCGTCGTGCTGTAGTCTTCACCATTGATCGTCATGGTCACAACATCGCCTTCTGCGATATCGCCACCCGTCGCCGTACCTGTCACCGCGATGGTCTCGCCGCTTTCATTCGCGTTGATCACGTCATCTGCCGTGATGTTCGCTACCGTCACCGTACCCGCATCCGCTTCCAGATCGACCGTATGAGTTGAAGTCGCTTTGCTCTCGACTGTGTTTCCAGCCGCGTCTGAAGACGTCACGACAACCTCGAACTCGGTGTCCGCCGCAAGGTCTGCACCCGCAACATTCACTGTCCAGTTGCCATCCGCATCTACCGTCGTGCTGTAGTCTTCACCATTGATCGTCATGGTCACAACATCGCCTTCTGCGATATCGCCACCCGTCGCCGTACCTGTCACCGCGATGGTCTCGCCGCTTTCATTCGCGTTGATCACGTCATCTGCCGTGATGTTCGCTACCGTCACCGTACCCGCATCCGCTTCCAGATCGACCGTATGAGTTGAAGTCGCTTTGCTCTCGACTGTGTTTCCAGCCGCGTCTGAAGACGTCACGACAACCTCGAACTCGGTGTCCGCCGCAAGGTCTGCACCCGCAACATTCACTGTCCAGTTGCCATCCGCATCTACCGTCGTGCTGTAGTCTTCACCATTGATCGTCATGGTCACAACATCGCCTTCTGCGATATCGCCACCCGTCGCCGTACCTGTCACCGCGATGGTCTCGCCGCTTTCATTCGCGTTGATCACGTCATCTGCCGTGATGTTCGCTACCGTCACCGTACCCGCATCCGCTTCCAGATCGACCGTATGAGTTGAAGTCGCTTTGCTCTCGACTGTGTTTCCAGCCGCGTCTGAAGACGTCACGACAACCTCGAACTCGGTGTCCGCCGCAAGGTCTGCACCCGCAACATTCACTGTCCAGTTGCCATCCGCATCTACCGTCGTGCTGTAGTCTTCACCATTGATCGTCATGGTCACAACATCGCCTTCTGCGATATCGCCACCCGTCGCCGTACCTGTCACCGCGATGGTCTCGCCGCTTTCATTCGCGTTGATCACGTCATCTGCCGTGATGTTCGCTACCGTCACCGTACCCGCATCCGCTTCCAGATCGACCGTATGAGTTGAAGTCGCTTTGCTCTCGACTGTGTTTCCAGCCGCGTCTGAAGACGTCACGACAACCTCGAACTCGGTGTCCGCCGCAAGGTCTGCACCCGCAACATTCACTGTCCAGTTGCCATCCGCATCTACCGTCGTGCTGTAGTCTTCACCATTGATCGTCATGGTCACAACATCGCCTTCTGCGATATCGCCACCCGTCGCCGTACCTGTCACCGCGATGGTCTCGCCGCTTTCATTCGCGTTGATCACGTCATCTGCCGTGATGTTCGCTACCGTCACCGTACCCGCATCCGCTTCCAGATCGACCGTATGAGTTGAAGTCGCTTTGCTCTCGACTGTGTTTCCAGCCGCGTCTGAAGACGTCACGACAACCTCGAACTCGGTGTCCGCCGCAAGGTCTGCACCCGCAACATTCACTGTCCAGTTGCCATCCGCATCTACCGTCGTGCTGTAGTCTTCACCATTGATCGTCATGGTCACAACATCGCCTTCTGCGATATCGCCACCCGTCGCCGTACCTGTCACCGCGATGGTCTCGCCGCTTTCATTCGCGTTGATCACGTCATCTGCCGTGATGTTCGCTACCGTCACCGTACCCGCATCCGCTTCCAGATCGACCGTATGAGTTGAAGTCGCTTTGCTCTCGACTGTGTTTCCAGCCGCGTCTGAAGACGTCACGACAACCTCGAACTCGGTGTCCGCCGCAAGGTCTGCACCCGCAACATTCACTGTCCAGTTGCCATCCGCATCTACCGTCGTGCTGTAGTCTTCACCATTGATCGTCATGGTCACAACATCGCCTTCTGCGATATCGCCACCCGTCGCCGTACCTGTCACCGCGATGGTCTCGCCGCTTTCATTCGCGTTGATCACGTCATCTGCCGTGATGTTCGCTACCGTCACCGTACCCGCATCCGCTTCCAGATCGACCGTATGAGTTGAAGTCGCTTTGCTCTCGACTGTGTTTCCAGCCGCGTCTGAAGACGTCACGACAACCTCGAACTCGGTGTCCGCCGCAAGGTCTGCACCCGCAACATTCACTGTCCAGTTGCCATCCGCATCTACCGTCGTGCTGTAGTCTTCACCATTGATCGTCATGGTCACAACATCGCCTTCTGCGATATCGCCACCCGTCGCCGTACCTGTCACCGCGATGGTCTCGCCGCTTTCATTCGCGTTGATCACGTCATCTGCCGTGATGTTCGCTACCGTCACCGTACCCGCATCCGCTTCCAGATCGACCGTATGAGTTGAAGTCGCTTTGCTCTCGACTGTGTTTCCAGCCGCGTCTGAAGACGTCACGACAACCTCGAACTCGGTGTCCGCCGCAAGGTCTGCACCCGCAACATTCACTGTCCAGTTGCCATCCGCATCTACCGTCGTGCTGTAGTCTTCACCATTGATCGTCATGGTCACAACATCGCCTTCTGCGATATCGCCACCCGTCGCCGTACCTGTCACCGCGATGGTCTCGCCGCTTTCATTCGCGTTGATCACGTCATCTGCCGTGATGTTCGCTACCGTCACCGTACCCGCATCCGCTTCCAGATCGACCGTATGAGTTGAAGTCGCTTTGCTCTCGACTGTGTTTCCAGCCGCGTCTGAAGACGTCACGACAACCTCGAACTCGGTGTCCGCCGCAAGGTCTGCACCCGCAACATTCACTGTCCAGTTGCCATCCGCATCTACCGTCGTGCTGTAGTCTTCACCATTGATCGTCATGGTCACAACATCGCCTTCTGCGATATCGCCACCCGTCGCCGTACCTGTCACCGCGATGGTCTCGCCGCTTTCATTCGCGTTGATCACGTCATCTGCCGTGATGTTCGCTACCGTCACCGTACCCGCATCCGCTTCCAGATCGACCGTATGAGTTGAAGTCGCTTTGCTCTCGACTGTGTTTCCAGCCGCGTCTGAAGACGTCACGACAACCTCGAACTCGGTGTCCGCCGCAAGGTCTGCACCCGCAACATTCACTGTCCAGTTGCCATCCGCATCTACCGTCGTGCTGTAGTCTTCACCATTGATCGTCATGGTCACAACATCGCCTTCTGCGATATCGCCACCCGTCGCCGTACCTGTCACCGCGATGGTCTCGCCGCTTTCATTCGCGTTGATCACGTCATCTGCCGTGATGTTCGCTACCGTCACCGTACCCGCATCCGCTTCCAGATCGACCGTATGAGTTGAAGTCGCTTTGCTCTCGACTGTGTTTCCAGCCGCGTCTGAAGACGTCACGACAACCTCGAACTCGGTGTCCGCCGCAAGGTCTGCACCCGCAACATTCACTGTCCAGTTGCCATCCGCATCTACCGTCGTGCTGTAGTCTTCACCATTGATCGTCATGGTCACAACATCGCCTTCTGCGATATCGCCACCCGTCGCCGTACCTGTCACCGCGATGGTCTCGCCGCTTTCATTCGCGTTGATCACGTCATCTGCCGTGATGTTCGCTACCGTCACCGTACCCGCATCCGCTTCCAGATCGACCGTATGAGTTGAAGTCGCTTTGCTCTCGACTGTGTTTCCAGCCGCGTCTGAAGACGTCACGACAACCTCGAACTCGGTGTCCGCCGCAAGGTCTGCACCCGCAACATTCACTGTCCAGTTGCCATCCGCATCTACCGTCGTGCTGTAGTCTTCACCATTGATCGTCATGGTCACAACATCGCCTTCTGCGATATCGCCACCCGTCGCCGTACCTGTCACCGCGATGGTCTCGCCGCTTTCATTCGCGTTGATCACGTCATCTGCCGTGATGTTCGCTACCGTCACCGTACCCGCATCCGCTTCCAGATCGACCGTATGAGTTGAAGTCGCTTTGCTCTCGACTGTGTTTCCAGCCGCGTCTGAAGACGTCACGACAACCTCGAACTCGGTGTCCGCCGCAAGGTCTGCACCCGCAACATTCACTGTCCAGTTGCCATCCGCATCTACCGTCGTGCTGTAGTCTTCACCATTGATCGTCATGGTCACAACATCGCCTTCTGCGATATCGCCACCCGTCGCCGTACCTGTCACCGCGATGGTCTCGCCGCTTTCATTCGCGTTGATCACGTCATCTGCCGTGATGTTCGCTACCGTCACCGTACCCGCATCCGCTTCCAGATCGACCGTATGAGTTGAAGTCGCTTTGCTCTCGACTGTGTTTCCAGCCGCGTCTGAAGACGTCACGACAACCTCGAACTCGGTGTCCGCCGCAAGGTCTGCACCCGCAACATTCACTGTCCAGTTGCCATCCGCATCTACCGTCGTGCTGTAGTCTTCACCATTGATCGTCATGGTCACAACATCGCCTTCTGCGATATCGCCACCCGTCGCCGTACCTGTCACCGCGATGGTCTCGCCGCTTTCATTCGCGTTGATCACGTCATCTGCCGTGATGTTCGCTACCGTCACCGTACCCGCATCCGCTTCCAGATCGACCGTATGAGTTGAAGTCGCTTTGCTCTCGACTGTGTTTCCAGCCGCGTCTGAAGACGTCACGACAACCTCGAACTCGGTGTCCGCCGCAAGGTCTGCACCCGCAACATTCACTGTCCAGTTGCCATCCGCATCTACCGTCGTGCTGTAGTCTTCACCATTGATCGTCATGGTCACAACATCGCCTTCTGCGATATCGCCACCCGTCGCCGTACCTGTCACCGCGATGGTCTCGCCGCTTTCATTCGCGTTGATCACGTCATCTGCCGTGATGTTCGCTACCGTCACCGTACCCGCATCCGCTTCCAGATCGACCGTATGAGTTGAAGTCGCTTTGCTCTCGACTGTGTTTCCAGCCGCGTCTGAAGACGTCACGACAACCTCGAACTCGGTGTCCGCCGCAAGGTCTGCACCCGCAACATTCACTGTCCAGTTGCCATCCGCATCTACCGTCGTGCTGTAGTCTTCACCATTGATCGTCATGGTCACAACATCGCCTTCTGCGATATCGCCACCCGTCGCCGTACCTGTCACCGCGATGGTCTCGCCGCTTTCATTCGCGTTGATCACGTCATCTGCCGTGATGTTCGCTACCGTCACCGTACCCGCATCCGCTTCCAGATCGACCGTATGAGTTGAAGTCGCTTTGCTCTCGACTGTGTTTCCAGCCGCGTCTGAAGACGTCACGACAACCTCGAACTCGGTGTCCGCCGCAAGGTCTGCACCCGCAACATTCACTGTCCAGTTGCCATCCGCATCTACCGTCGTGCTGTAGTCTTCACCATTGATCGTCATGGTCACAACATCGCCTTCTGCGATATCGCCACCCGTCGCCGTACCTGTCACCGCGATGGTCTCGCCGCTTTCATTCGCGTTGATCACGTCATCTGCCGTGATGTTCGCTACCGTCACCGTACCCGCATCCGCTTCCAGATCGACCGTATGAGTTGAAGTCGCTTTGCTCTCGACTGTGTTTCCAGCCGCGTCTGAAGACGTCACGACAACCTCGAACTCGGTGTCCGCCGCAAGGTCTGCACCCGCAACATTCACTGTCCAGTTGCCATCCGCATCTACCGTCGTGCTGTAGTCTTCACCATTGATCGTCATGGTCACAACATCGCCTTCTGCGATATCGCCACCCGTCGCCGTACCTGTCACCGCGATGGTCTCGCCGCTTTCATTCGCGTTGATCACGTCATCTGCCGTGATGTTCGCTACCGTCACCGTACCCGCATCCGCTTCCAGATCGACCGTATGAGTTGAAGTCGCTTTGCTCTCGACTGTGTTTCCAGCCGCGTCTGAAGACGTCACGACAACCTCGAACTCGGTGTCCGCCGCAAGGTCTGCACCCGCAACATTCACTGTCCAGTTGCCATCCGCATCTACCGTCGTGCTGTAGTCTTCACCATTGATCGTCATGGTCACAACATCGCCTTCTGCGATATCGCCACCCGTCGCCGTACCTGTCACCGCGATGGTCTCGCCGCTTTCATTCGCGTTGATCACGTCATCTGCCGTGATGTTCGCTACCGTCACCGTACCCGCATCCGCTTCCAGATCGACCGTATGAGTTGAAGTCGCTTTGCTCTCGACTGTGTTTCCAGCCGCGTCTGAAGACGTCACGACAACCTCGAACTCGGTGTCCGCCGCAAGGTCTGCACCCGCAACATTCACTGTCCAGTTGCCATCCGCATCTACCGTCGTGCTGTAGTCTTCACCATTGATCGTCATGGTCACAACATCGCCTTCTGCGATATCGCCACCCGTCGCCGTACCTGTCACCGCGATGGTCTCGCCGCTTTCATTCGCGTTGATCACGTCATCTGCCGTGATGTTCGCTACCGTCACCGTACCCGCATCCGCTTCCAGATCGACCGTATGAGTTGAAGTCGCTTTGCTCTCGACTGTGTTTCCAGCCGCGTCTGAAGACGTCACGACAACCTCGAACTCGGTGTCCGCCGCAAGGTCTGCACCCGCAACATTCACTGTCCAGTTGCCATCCGCATCTACCGTCGTGCTGTAGTCTTCACCATTGATCGTCATGGTCACAACATCGCCTTCTGCGATATCGCCACCCGTCGCCGTACCTGTCACCGCGATGGTCTCGCCGCTTTCATTCGCGTTGATCACGTCATCTGCCGTGATGTTCGCTACCGTCACCGTACCCGCATCCGCTTCCAGATCGACCGTATGAGTTGAAGTCGCTTTGCTCTCGACTGTGTTTCCAGCCGCGTCTGAAGACGTCACGACAACCTCGAACTCGGTGTCCGCCGCAAGGTCTGCACCCGCAACATTCACTGTCCAGTTGCCATCCGCATCTACCGTCGTGCTGTAGTCTTCACCATTGATCGTCATGGTCACAACATCGCCTTCTGCGATATCGCCACCCGTCGCCGTACCTGTCACCGCGATGGTCTCGCCGCTTTCATTCGCGTTGATCACGTCATCTGCCGTGATGTTCGCTACCGTCACCGTACCCGCATCCGCTTCCAGATCGACCGTATGAGTTGAAGTCGCTTTGCTCTCGACTGTGTTTCCAGCCGCGTCTGAAGACGTCACGACAACCTCGAACTCGGTGTCCGCCGCAAGGTCTGCACCCGCAACATTCACTGTCCATGTACCACCAGCCAAAACTGTGGCGGTATAAATCTTGCCATTAATTTCTAAAGATACTTTGTCACCAACCGAAATATCACCACCTGATGCAGAACCTGTCACAGTCACTGTATCTTTGGCTTCAGCCGCATTTAATACATCATCTTCGGTAATATTATCTACCGTTACTGTACCTGCTTGGGCTTCTAGATCGACTTGATAGCTAGAGCTACCAGTTACTAATAAGGAACTACCCGAAGCGTTTGTAACAGTTACACTAACATCCACTTTTCTATCAGGGTCATTCGCTAAATCAGCCCCTGATACAGAAATGCTATATTGACGATTTGTTACAACACCTGTGTATTCTTTACCATTGACCGTCAATGTAACAATATCGCCGTTTTTGACATCCCCAGTTACTCGACCAAATACGGTAATATTAGATGCCGCTTCTTGGGCATTAATAATGTCATCCGAAGTGATATCAGAAACAGTTATTCTACCAACAGCTGGAGTTAATGAAGGGGGAGTTGTAGTCTCATCAGCCGCCCTAGCTGAACTAGAAGGAGCTGAATATTGATTCTGATTTGTTTGTCCGCCGCTGCCATTATTAGTGTCGTAACCATAAGTTGGCAGAGTGCCGAACGAGTCTGCACCAAATGTAGGAAGAGCACTATTATCATTACGGTCAATATCAACATCGACACGATCTTGCTCTTCTGTTTGAGACTCACCAGCAGCAGGAGCCTCTTGAATTAAGGTTGGGTCATCACCAGATAAAATTGCTGCTTGTAAAGCGTCTATATCTGCAGTGGAGTCAGCGACAAGGTCCTCATTATCGCCAGTGTTATAGATTTCATCGGTAATTTCGACAACCGAGTCGCTACCAATCACCACCTCGGAGCCATCGTTGAAAGCGATAGTCACACTAGAATTAGCGCCAGTCACAACGGTTTCACCAAAGAATATCGGATCGCCAATTTTAACAACACGCTCTTGCCCATCAATGGATTGAATCGTTACCGAGCCTGATAGCTTGGTGATAGTACCGATTACATTACCTATTGTGGCGAAGGATGTTTGACTGTCGCTCATGATGCTTACCTTAAATAAGAAGACTTTATGAAGCCGAAAATAGTTTTATGATTAATCACAAGATAGATAATAAAAGTCCAGCTTGCTATTGTACCTTGGTACAGTAAGACCACTTTTTTTGCCTACTTGTAGGTTTTATAGCGTGCTTTTACAAAACTACCCTCTATCTGCCTAGATCTTCTCTCTTGTTATCGTTGCCATACACAACCCAACTCTTTATAATTTTTGCAATTTTGGGGACCGACCTTAATCAAGGTTACAAAATGCTTCCAATTGTCTACCCCGAGCTAATAGCTCACTCAACGAGCCTTATAGGGATGGTTTGTACTTATCCTAGCCATGGCACGAAACTCCGAACTTTTTATGAAACGGTTAACTAAGAAAAAGCCAGTTAAACAAGTGCTCACACCACTTAATTGCTGCTTACTTGTTCAAATTTATTCAGAAGGTAATACATGATCGATACAATTAAACGGGACTGGTTCTCAAACATTAAGGGCGACTCTCTCGCTGGCACGGTAGTGGCTTTGGCATTAATACCCGAAGCTATTGCATTTTCGATCATCGCGGGCGTTGACCCTAAAGTGGGCTTGTACGCATCCTTTTGTATCGCCGTGATTATTTCATTTGTCGGTGGCCGCCCAGGCATGATCTCTGCTGCAACGGGTGCAATGGCGCTATTAATGGTGACCTTGGTAAAAGATCACGGTCTAGAATATCTATTAGCTGCCAGTTTGCTGACAGGGGTTATTCAGATTATCGCAGGGTATTTAAAACTTGGATCCTTAATGCGGTTTGTTTCTCGATCAGTAGTAACCGGTTTTGTTAATGCCTTAGCCATTTTAATTTTTATGGCGCAACTTCCAGAACTGACAAACGTGACTTGGCATGTATACGCCATGACGGCAGTAGGTTTGGGCATTATTTATCTATTCCCACTACTTCCTATCATTGGTAAAGCGCTACCTTCCCCATTAGTATGCATAGTACTACTTACTGCATTTTCCATGTTTTATGGGCTAGACATTCGTACCGTTGCCGATATGGGCGAACTACCAGACACCCTACCTATATTTTTATGGCCAGATGTGCCGTTGAGTCTTGAAACCTTAATGATCATACTCCCTTACTCTATTGGTTTGGCTGTTGTCGGCTTATTGGAATCGATGATGACTGCAACTATTGTTGATGATTTCACCGATACGAGCAGTGATAAAAACCGTGAATGTAAAGGCCAAGGTATTGCCAATATTGGTTCAAGTTTAATGGGTGGCATGGCTGGTTGTGCCATGATTGGTCAGTCGGTTATTAATGTTAAATCCGGTGGCCGTGGCCGCCTATCCACTTTTATCGCTGGTTTCTTATTATTGATCATGGTGGTGTTCTTAGACGATTTGATTGGTCAAATCCCAATGGCCGCACTGGTTGCAGTCATGATCATGGTATCTATTGGTACTTTCTCTTGGGAATCTGTCATCAACCTGAATAAACACCCACTATCGACTAATATTGTCATGTTGGCCACAGTTTCTATCGTGGTTGCCACTCATAACTTAGCGATCGGTGTTCTTGTCGGCGTTCTTTTAGCGTCTTTGTTCTTTGCAAACAAAGTTGGTCGCTTTATGGTCGTGAAAAGCGAGAAAGGCGATAAAGCGGGTCACCGCACTTATAAAGTTATTGGACAAGTATTTTTTGCGTCGTCAGATCAATTTAATGCCGCTTTTGATTTTAAAGAAGCGGTTGAAAAGGTTACGATTGATTTAACTGAAGCACACTTTTGGGACATTACGGCGGTATCAGCATTGGATAAGGTCGTCATCAAATTCCGTCGTGAAGGCGCTCAAGTAGAGCTTGTTGGAATGAATGAAGCAAGTGCGACAGTTGTCGATAAATTTGGGGTTCACAACAACCCAGAAGAAGTCGAAAAAGTAATGGGTGGCCATTAAAAGCACATCGAAACAATAAAAATAGAGCTATTCACGACGTGACTCGCAAAACTGGTCGTCGTGGCTAGCTCCTCACAAGGAGTGCAACATGAAAAATGTAATAGCTTGTATTGATGGTTCTTCTCTATCTGAGTGCGTCACTACCGCATCTGTGTGGGCGGCCAAACAAATGGGCTCACCATTAACCTTGATGCACTCCTTAGAAAAAGAAGAGGCTAGGACCAATGACGATCTTTCAGGTTCCATTGGTGTAGGCAGCCGTGAACACTTACTAGAAGAGCTTATTGCACTTGATGAAAAGCGCGCCAAGCTAGCTCTTGAGCATGGTAAGCTTGTACTGGAAAACGCTAAAGAGTTTGCTCACCAAGCTGGTGCCAAGCAAATTGAACTCTTGCAGCGCCATGGCGACTTAATTGAAAGCCTCTCTGACGTTGAAGAAGAAACCCGCCTAATAGTCATTGGGCGAAGTGGTAGCGATCATACTCAAAGCTCACATACGATTGGCTCTCATATTGAGCGGGTAGCGCGCACCTCTCATCGTCCTATATTGATCACTGTCGGGCAATTTAAAGCACCGAAAAACTTCATGATTGCTTACGATGGTCGTGAAGCAGCTGACAATGCTATTGCTCGCATTGCACAAAGCCCTCTTCTACTGGGCTTACCTTGCCATCTAGTAATGGCAGGTGAAGCAACAGAAGAAAGACGTAGTAAGCTTAAAGAAGCGCAACGTATTTTAGAAGAAGAAGGTTTTGAGGTCACAGCAACAATCATACCTGGCAAAATCTACCCTGTGTTGACTCAGTATCGTGAAGAAAATCAGATTGAACTTATGGCTATGGGCGCCTACGCCCATTCTAAAGTTCGTCAGTTTTTCGTAGGCAGCAACACCAGTAAGATGATCATAGAAAGTGACATTCCACTTTTGATACTGCGTTAAACGGCTTCAGCCTCACAATTCAGCATCCATCAAGGGCAACTTCTTAGAAGTTGCCCTTTTTTCTTAGCTCTCAATCTCTTTTATTTCCGACAAAACCACTAGATGAATTTTTTATTAAACATCTAGAAAACACCATATACGGTTTTGCATATATATGATTTACCACATACAATCTAAACAACATTCATTGATGCATTTTCTACTATGACACCCGATCATTTTTACAAGTCCCTTGCCGATGACACACGCTTGCGCTGTTTGTTATTAATTACCCAATATCAAGAGCTCTGTGTTTGTGAGCTAACTGAAGCGCTCAATGAAACACAACCCAAAATATCCCGCCATCTTGCCCAATTACGTAAAAACGGCATTTTGAGCGACCGACGACAAGGGCAATGGGTGTTTTATCAACTTCACCCCGAACTTCCTAATTGGTCGAAGCATGTTTTACAAACCACATTAGACAACCAAATCTTGTGGCTAAAAAACAATATCGATCAGCTCGAAACCATGGGTGGAAGGCCACAACGCACCGGATCATGCTGCTAATCATATTCATTAAGTACTTGAGAGAAAAACATGACTATTAAAGTAGGAATAAACGGCTTTGGCCGTATGGGTCGACTGTCTTTTCGTGCCGCCTTTGACTGGGACGATGTGGAGTTTGTGCAAATCAACGACCTGAAAGGTGATGCCGCAACGCTTGCCCATTTAGTTAACTTCGACTCAGTTCATGGTCGCTGGCACAACGAAGCGACCAGCAAAGACAATGCAATCATCCTCAACGGGAAAACCATTACCTGTACACAAAATAAAAACATTAACGATACTGACTGGTCTCAGTGCGATGTAGTGATTGAAGCCTCTGGTGTAATGAAGACCAAAGCCTTACTTCAAGCCTATTTGGATCAAGGTGTAAAACGTGTCGTGGTCACCGCCCCTGTCAAAGAAGACGGCGTACTCAACGTAGTGATGGGCGTTAACGATAACGACTACAACCCTAGCTTACATAAAATCGTGACCGCCGCTTCTTGCACAACAAACTGCCTAGCGCCTGTAGTCAAAGTACTACAAGAAAGTATTGGCATTAAACACGGCTCCATGACGACCATTCATGATATTACAAATACGCAAACCATCATCGATGCACCACACAAAGACCTGCGCCGCGCACGCGCTTGTGGCACCAGCTTGATTCCAACCACCACAGGCTCGGCTACCGCCATAACCCACATTTTTCCAGAGCTAAAAGGCAAATTAAACGGCCATGCCGTGCGAGTCCCATTAACCAACGCCTCGCTCACCGACTGCGTATTTGAAATGAACCGCGCCACAGACGAACAAGAAATCAATCAAGTATTAAAAGCAGCCAGTGAAAGCGGTCCGCTAAAAAATATTCTGGGTTATGAAGAACGCCCTCTCGTGTCAATCGATTACAAAACCGACCCGAGATCAAGCATTATCGATGCTCCTAGCACCATGGTAATTAACGGCACACAAGTGAAGCTTTACGTCTGGTACGACAACGAATGGGGCTACGCTAACCGCACAGCAGAACTCATGCGTAAAGTCGGCACACTAGACAAAGCCATTTAAAACAAAGAATAGAGCAAAGCGAAAATACACATGCTGTCACATCTTTCTAAAAGCGTTCGTCAGTACCTTATTGTTACTGGTAATTACTGGAGTTTTACTCTTACCGATGGCGCGTTGCGCATGTTGGTTGTGTTGTACTTCCACCAGCTTGGCTATGGCGCATTAGACATCGCTTTGCTCTTCTTGTTTTACGAATTTTTTGGCGTGATCACCAACTTGTTTGGTGGCTGGCTTGGTGCAAAATGGGGCCTCAACCGCACCATGAATATTGGCCTTGCTATGCAAGTCATTGCTTTATCTATGCTCCTCCTACCCGCTAGCTTTTTAACCATCCCTTGGGTGATGGCGGCACAGGCCTTGTCTGGTATTGCCAAAGATCTCAACAAAATGAGTGCAAAGAGCGCCATAAAAACGCTTGTTCCTAAAAACGCCAGCGGCACCTTATACAAATGGGTCGCCCTATTGACCGGGTCAAAAAATGCACTCAAGGGCGTAGGATTTTTCCTTGGTGGTTTTCTACTCAGTACTATTGGATTTCATAACGCTATTTTAGCCATGGCGATTGCTCTGGCTATAGTTTGGCTCGCCAGCCTCTATCTATTAAGAGCAGATTTAGGCAAGGCAAAAAACAAACCGAAATTCTCACAAATGTTTTCCAAGAGTACTGAAATCAACATTCTTTCGGCAGCACGGCTCTTTTTGTTTGGCGCTCGGGATGTGTGGTTTGTCATTGCCGTTCCAGTGTATTTGTCGAGCCAATTTGGATGGGATCATTGGCGTGTCGGTAGCTTTCTAGCCTTGTGGGTCATCGGCTACGGCATAGTCCAAAGCCTTGCGCCACACATAACGGGAAAAACAAAGCAACAAGCACCAACAGGCGCACAAGCCAAATTCTGGGCAATACTGCTTGCAGCCATTCCAGCAACGATCGCCATTGGCTTAGAAAGCGTAGATCAGGCATTATGGATTTTATTGAGCGGACTCATACTATTTGGCGTAGTGTTTGCGGTTAACTCTTCTTTGCACAGCTACTTGATCGTTCATTACGCTAGCGAAGATGGCGTCTCCTTAGACGTGGGCTTTTACTACATGGCTAATGCCATGGGACGTCTCATCGGAACGATGCTATCGGGTTGGATTTATCAAGATTTTGGGCTAATTGCCTGTCTTTGGGTATCTTGCGGTTTTCTTATACTTGCCAGTGTTATTTCATTCTGGTTGCCGCAAAAAATCACCAGTTCAGAAAACACCAATTAACCTCTTTTCAACCAATAACCCGGATTTTTACTGTTATGCATGATGGCAACCACATAAAGGTTATCTGAATGTACTTGATAAATGACAGAGAAAGGAAAACGAGATAATAAAAATCTATGATGATTTGCACCGAACTTGGGCCAAGTTCGAGGAAGCGCCAGAATGGTTTTGAATGCAGATTCAAGCTCTTTAATAAAATCATCACCAAGCCCTTTGGCTTGGAGTTGATACCAATCATAGGAGGATTTAATTTCCAGACTGACATCAGGGTGAAAGGTTAAATTCAACATATTATTTTATAACTTGGCCTTAATCTCCTCCCAGCGTACTGCCTTTACATCGCCAGATAACAAAGCATTGCTGCGATTTTCTGCTAATGCTAACCAAGCCGACTCAACATCATTACTCGGCTCACCTTCAAGAGAAGACAAAAGACAATGAGCTGCCAAAGCTTTTTCACTAGGCGTTAATAGCTCCATATTATCCAGTACGGTTTTTAATGCGTCAGACATATGCATCACTCCTATCCAAGTTAAAAGCAAGTCTATCACTGAATGCTGGCTTTTGCCTCCCATCCAAAGCCATAAAAAAAACGCCAAGCATGTTCGGCGCTACAACCGACACACTTGGCGTTTCTTGAATCAACAACCAAATACGTTTACTTAGTGCTAATCGCTTTGATGTGTAATTTGCCTACCTCAGCTTCGGTCACTTCCACTTTCGTACCAGCTTCAATAGGCTCTTCGCTTACCAAAGACCATTCCACACCAGAATAATGGTATTTAGGCGACTGAGTTGGCGACACAGACTCTTTCAAATAAAACTGGTGATCCGTGAATTCGCTTTTGGCCTTTTTTGTACTCACCTTTGACTGCATACGCTTCAATGGTTTCCACAACACCAACGCCGCCAATACTGTCATCACACCAGTACTAAACGACGCACTCAGCAAGCTATTAGGCAATACGCCTACATAAACCAAAGCGCCTGTTGCCATGGCCGCTAAGCCAACAAAGAACAATACGAAGGTAGAAAAACCAAGCACCGTCACTTCGACAACCAATAGAATCAAACCAACAATAAACAAGCTCTGGGCAAGATTATTGGCAATGATATCCATACTTAGCTCCCTTTTGTCATTTGCTGAATAATGGTCATGGCTTGCGCTACCACTGCAGACGGCTCTGTCGCGCCATCAGGCAACAAGACAACAGAAGACTCTTTAGCAATCGCGCGTTTCGCTTCAATAGCCTTGCTCGCAAGATCCAACTGAATGGCTTTTTGACCTTCTTCAGTCGCCGCCGCTTCACCCACTTGGCGAAGCGCTTCCGCTTGTGCAGATGCCACCGCAACGATGGCTTTTGCTTCACCTTCGGCACGCAACACTTGCTCTTCCTTATCGGCTTCTGCCGCTAGAACCACGGACGCTTTTTCACCTTCTGCGCGGTTAATCGCTGCCTGGCGATCGCCTTCGGACTCCAAAATTTGCGCACGCTTCACACGTTCCGCTTTCATCTGGGCTTCCATGGCCTCCATCACAGACTGTGGTGGCACAATGTCTTTTATTTCGTAACGCAATACTTGAATACCCCAAGGGCCTGCCGCATCGTTAATCGACGCCACAATATTTGTATTCAGCACATCACGCTCTTCGAACGTTTTATCCAATTCCATCTTACCTAACTCAGAACGCATGGTTGTTTGCGCTAACTGAGTCACAGCGAAGACATAATCGTCCACACCGTAAGTCGCTTTGTACGGATCTAATACGCGGAAATACAACACGCCATCCACGTGCAAAGAAATATTGTCTTTCGTAATTGCACTCTGTTCTGGCACATCCACCGCTTGCTCTTTTAAAGAACGATCAGCAGAAATACGGTCAATAAAAGGCAATATGAAGTTTAACCCTGCCTCTTTGGTTGATTGGTATTTACCAAAACGCTCAATGACGTATGCCTGATTCTGAGGCACAAACTTAATTGAGGTTTTTAGCAGCACAACCACCAGCACAAGCACCAGAGTTTGAACGCTTAATATATAGCTAAGTAACTCTTCCATAACAATGAATCCTTAATTTTTCAGTACACACTCAACTTGTACCCTTTTCTCACTGCTGTGATTCACAGCGCACAAAAATACAAGCGTAACGACAGATTTATCGCTAACATAGTAAGCACTGTTGATGAGCAAAAGTCACCAACAATACGAGATTATCCAAAGAAGCCATGAGACCTTTGCACGATGTCGAGCACTGAATCCTTTCGCTATCAACATATTGAAGAGTTGCCAGGCCTAGTTATCAGTGCAGCAACGCTCACAGAGTTCCATTTTCAGCCACATTATCATTTAGATTATCACATAGGGCTTTTGACCCAAGGTTCGCAACATCAAAAAGTTCAGCATAAAACACTGGACCTAGTGCCAGGAAAAATTTGCTTAATGCCACCAGGAGAAGTCCACGATGGTTCAGGTAGAGACAATAGAATAAGACATTTAAAAACCTTTCGGGTTCCCGCAAAGTTAATACAAGCCACTTTGCTCGATAGCCAAGACAGAGAGACCCATCTCCAACTTGCCCCATCGATAATCGATCAGCCCGCACACCACCGTTCATTTTTACAGCTTGCCCAGGCATTCGACCCATGCCAATACGCCAGCCAACTCCATAAAGACACCCTGTGGGCCACCGCACTATCGAACTTGCTGTTTGCGGCAGAGAAGAAACCACTAACCCTAGAGACATTTGGCCTAACAAATCAGCAAATACACAACATCAGAGAGTATTGCGAAGCAAACCTTGCTAGCAAAATATCGTTAAATGACCTAGCAGAACTATGCGGGTTAACGCGCTTTCAATTTATTCGACGCTTCCAAAAACAAACCGGATTAGCGCCACACGCTTGGCTGATGCGCCTAAGATTAGAACGAGCTTGCGCACAATTGGCCAAACCCAATGCAATGATCACCGACATCGCCGCCGATGTCGGTTTTTATGATCAGAGCCACTTTAATCGAGCGTTTAAACAAGCCTTTGGCGTTGCACCATCAAGCTATCGCTCTTAGCAAAATTATTGCCCAGCAAACGCCTTCGCTGACGCAATAAACGCTTCAACGCCTTCTTTTGGGGTTCTAAAGGATGTCACCAAACGGATCACACCTTCCTCCCAACGTCCGCCGTAAAAACCAAAACCTTCCGCCTGCAAATGATCAATCATTGGCAATGGCAAAGTACAAAACAGCATGTTCGCTTGAGCTGGCGTATTGATTTTCACACCAGGGACAGTTTTTAGACCTTCTTGCAACAGAGCCATCATTCCATTGGCATGAGCTGCATTCGTGCGCCACAAATCGTCGGTCAAATAAGCAATCATCTGCGAAGACAACAAACGCATTTTCGAATGCAAATGCCCACCGCGTTTACGACGATAACCCAACTCTTTCGCAACTTTCTCGCTGGAAATGCCTTTACTTTCAAGGGATTGCTTGAACACTACAATGGCTTCTGCTGCCATCACGCCGTTTTTCGTCGCGCCAAAAGACACAATATCCACACCCGCTCTCCATGTCATTTCGGCTGGCGAACAACCCAAGGCAAGCAAGGCATTTGCAAAACGTGCGCCGTCCATATGAACAGGCAATCCAGCCGTTTTTGCTACATCGGTAATGGCTCGAATTTCCTCTAATGAATAGACACTGCCCACTTCCGTCACTTGAGAAAGGCTAACCACAGCTGGCTGGCAAGAATGGACATCACCGATTTTTTGATTGACCAATTTTTGTAGCTGAACAGGATCCATCTTGGCATCCGCGCCACCTATACCGACAAAACGCGCGCCATTGGTATAAAACTCCGGTGCGGTACATTCGTCATTCAATAAATGACTTTCAGAGTGACACAACACACTGCCCCAAGGCGGCGTAAACGCACTGATGCTCAACACATTCGCTGCTGTTCCTGTAGAAACCAAAAAGACATCCACATCGCATTCGAAAAGCTCCGACAACATACGCGTGACTTGCGCCGTGCCATCATCATTCCCATATGGCATCGCATCACCTTGTGCTGCTTCCATCATGGCTTTAAATACAGAATCTGACGCACCAGCAATATTGTCACTTGTAAACGCAACTTTCATTGAACTACTCCTTAAATAAAACGGTTCAAGATCGATGGGTATTATCATGACAGACTTTAAAAATAAGCACTTGGATTTTTGTGCAGAAGGAAAAAACAAAGAGGTATCTTCTTTTACCGTGTCGAAAAGAAGATACGAGGAAGGTGTGAGCAAAGTAACATTGTGAAAAACGGACTTATTGCGCCCTGAGCACCACGGTCGCTTGCAGACGACTTTGTCCAAAGCGTGACATTTTTTCAAACTCATCACGGGCAATCGGCACAAACTGACAATCCAACGGGCTTGGTGGATCATCAGGTAATTTTTTATCATCGTCTAAATCAGGGTCGTGGACGAGAATACAATGCTCATCGTAACCAGACATCACCACCCAATGAGGAGACTTTTTTCCATCCATACGGAAGGTACTGATCAAGATAATCGCCAAAGCGCCAGAATCAAACGCTTCGATCAATTGTTCTAACGGCATGGCGCTATAATGCAAAGGCACGCCAGCATTCTCACACTGTTTAGCAAAACTTTGATGCACGCGAGTGATAACCTCTTTTTTCAACTCATTTCGCACGCTATCAACAAATAAAGGCCCCTCTTCGCTCAACCAAACATCCGCGGACAAACCACGTCTCTTCGCAGCCAATCCTAACCCCATAGGATGACAACCACCATGACCCGATGTCATAAAAATTGTCGTTGCTTCACGCCAAATTTCTAATTCATCTTCTGGAGTGGCTTGGTACTCAGGATGCATTGACGACAGCACCATTTGCAAGGACGCAGGGCCACATGTAAACGGCGTGCCTTGCGCTAACCAAGGAATGGCTCGTGTGGTCTGCTCGTCACCCGCATGACGCAAACGTTTCTGCATACGAATCGCATCGGTTTGATCTTCGTAGTAAGCATCATAGTGACCAAACTCCTTGTAACCCATCTTTTGATACAAGGCGATGGCATTATGATTCACATCACTGACTTCCAAACGCAGCAACATCTTGCCTTTTTTCAGGGCTTTTTTCTCACAGGCTTCGATCAACAATTTACCGATCCCAAGGCCTCGGGCTTCTGGCGAAACCGCAAGCGAATACAAGCGCGCCAAATGAGTACCTTGGCGCAAATGCAGCAAGGCATAACCCAACAGCTCGCCTTCCTCCTGTTTCGCCACAAATAATGCCGATCCCAAACTCGTAATCGCATGACGAAAACTACGACGACTCAAACGGTCGCCAGTAAAGGCCTTCCCCTCCAAAACGAGCAATGCCTTTAAATCGTCTATACTAGCTAAACGTATATCAATAGTTACGGAAGAACGGGGAACCGAGCTTGTGATCATTACATCGCCTCTGAAGGGCAAAAGGTCGTTAGGATCGTAAAACTGAAAGCAGTTTAACGATGGAAATTTTCGCGCATTCTAGGGCGAAACTTACCTAAAAGATAGCCTATTTTTTCATCAAAAAAACATTTTATTTTTTCATTTTAGACTATTGTTTAATCTGTCGAAGAAGCGCATTATCCGCACAAATTGAGGGCTCTTTTTGCCCCCTTTTTTTGCAATAACGTTTAAACACGCACAATGATTTTTTTAAGCAAAAGGAAAAGCATAGCCAATGTCACAGACTTACATTGTTGTTGATCAAGCCAAAGATTGGTCCGCGTTTTTACCGAGTGATCGAGTGATCACTTTTACTCAATACCTAAACTTGGCCGCGACAAAAAGCCAAGGACGCACACGCATCATCAACCTATGTAAAAGCAGCAAATACCTCTCTGATGGGTATTACTGCTCGCTGTTGGCAGAAAGCCGTGGCCATCACGTTATGCCTTCCGTACGCGTGCTTAACGACTTAAGCAAAAAAGACCTTTATGAGCTGGAAATCTCTCAGTGGTTACCATTGCTTGCGAAAAAGCTGGCGAAACCAGAAGCGCCAATGGAAATGAAATTTCACTGCGTATTCGGCAAAACGATTCATCCAGAAATGAAGGAATTTGCACGCAAACTATTCGAAAGCTTCCCAAGCCCTGTATTGGAAGTGACCTTGAAATTCCGCAAAGAATGGCAAGTCACGGCGCTTTTCTCTACATCGCAAAGTAAGCTGAACGACGCCGAAGAAACATTATTCGCCGAATCACTTGAAGCCTTTAGCAACAAGGTATGGAGCAAAGGCCGCATTCAACGCGCCGCGAAATTCGACATGGCAATTTTGGTCAACCCAGAAGAAGCCATGCCGCCAAGTGATGACCAAGCGATTAAAAAGTTTATCCAAGCCGGTAAACAACTTGGTATACACGTGGACACCATAGGTCCAAAAGACATCATGCGTCTGCCGGAATACGATGGTTTGTTTATTCGTGAAACCACCAATATCGACCATCACACCTACCGCTTTGCCAAAAAAGCCGAAGGCCTTGGCTTAGTTGTTATGGACGATCCACAATCCATCATGCGCTGTACCAACAAAGTCTACTTAGCAGACTTATTCAACACCCACAAAGTACCTAGCCCTAAAACTCGCATTGTACATAAAGGTGAAGACAACGTAGAAGACGCATTGGAAGCCGTCATAAGCTACCCAATGGTGGTGAAAATTCCAGATGGCGCCTTTTCTAAAGGCGTGATCAAAGCCGAAAACCGAGAAGCATTAACAGAAAGCTTAAACACCTTGTTTAAAAAATCGTCTTTGCTATTGGTACAAGAATATCTATACACAGAATTCGACTGGCGTATCGGCGTACTGAACAACAAACCCATCTTCGCATGCCGTTACTACATGGTGAAAAATCACTGGCAGATTTACCAACACACAGGCAGCAAAAGCAAAAGTGGTGGCTTTGATACGTTACCCACCTTCGAAGTGCCACGACGCGTGCTACAAGCCGCCATCGCTGCCACCAAACCAATTGGTGAAGGCCTATACGGTGTAGACGTGAAAGAAATCAACGGCCGCGGTTACGTGATCGAAGTGAACGACAACCCAAGCATCGACCGCGGTGTAGAAGACAAATACCTAGGTGATGAACTCTACATGCAAATCATGTCGGAATTCCTACGTCGTATGCAGATGAAACGCGGCGACGTTCACGCTTGATAAGCAAGCACAATAGAAACACGAAAGGCGACTCATGAGTCGCCTTTTTATTTAGCCCCTTCCTCTTTTGTCTTTAAGGGGAAGGCGGAGGATGGGGTTGTTTTTTGACTAGATAATCACTTTAAAAGCACAAACATCGCAAAGACAGCCACTGAAATTACAAACATAAACAGCACTCTTAATAAAAAACGCTTTAACAAGCTTTGTACATATTTCAGGAAAAATTTATCAACTAAAAAGAACCCTAAAGCGCTTACAATGCCTGATGGAATACCGAAATACGCAGCAATCACAGGCCAGCCTGTATACCAATAAGCGATCGTCATTCCTAAAATGATGGCAACCGTTAACCAAGCGATGTGTTGAGCACTGATGGACAAGGTGACTTTCAAAATATTACCTTTTTAGAAGTACACTCCTCACCATTGAGGAAAAAAGCAATGTAGCATTTATTTCATCCTATGGATCTACTTATGTTGAGACCACATAGGCCAATCAAAAGCAGCGATATTCAGTCTACATTTTCATAAGGCGAATATCGCTGAAATAGTATTTAATACCCAGATCGAATGTTAGGAGCAAGACCTTGGTAAACATAGAACAAATAAAAGGAATGTTAAGCTACGAGTTTTTCAGTATTGCAGGTCATTCCATGACGGTCGGTGGGGTGCTACTTATCCCTGCAATGGCCTTGGTTGGTTTTTGGGCAACGAAGTATTTAGTGCGTTTTCTAACAACAAAGTTAACCAAACGCAATGCTGATCCGAACATCATTCACCTTGTTCGTCGCCTGTTATATGCCATTGCGATCAGTATTATAGTAATCACTGTATTGGACATTATTAATGTGCCTATTACAGCCTTTGCCTTTTTATCTGGTGCGATTGCTATTGGCTTTGGTTTCGGTGCACAAAACATCATCAACAACTTCATCAGTGGATGGATTTTGATGTGGGAAAAGCCAATACGTATTGGTGATTTTTTAGAAGTCGAAAATGCCAAAGGCGTCGTAGAGGAAATCAACACTCGCTCGACGCGATTCCGTCGCACGGATGGTGTTCACATGCTGATTCCCAACAGTAAGCTACTAGAGAACACGATTGTGAACTGGACCTTGGTCGATAAGCTGATGCGTACGTCAGTCAAAATAGGCGTTGCTTACGGTTCCCCTGCAAAAAAAGTAGCTGAGTTGATTCTTCAAGCGGTTGAGGAACAAGATGGCGTTTTAAACAATCCGCCACCACAAGTTATTTTCGAAGACTTCGGTGATAACGCACTTATTTTTGAAGTGAATTTTTGGATACAGTCCAACGTGGAAGGCGGATTACGCATGGCGAAAAGTAACGTTCGTTTTCGCCTAGATGAACTGCTCGCCGATAACGAGATCGTCATCGCTTACCCTCAAAGGGATGTTCATATCGATGGCAGCTTGAAGCTGCTTAAAAGCGAGGCTTAATACCATCGAAACGATATAAAAAACGACACAGGTCGTTTTTTATATCTATACTCCCCGGAAGGTTTTACTTATAAAGCATCTCATCACGCATCGGTGCGAGTACTTTTAACACTTGATTTTGCTGCGGGTAAGTTAAGCCTGCTTTTTCCATGGCGTTTACCAATAGATCGACTGTGGTGTTGAAATCAGCTTCATTGATATTTTTACCTTGATGCACTCTTAACATAGTGTCGCCGGTGTAAGTACAAGGGCCGCCGGTAGTCACACAAAGGTGCTCGTTGAACTTCTCTCGGAATCGAGTGATGTTCGTCTTCTCAAAATAGCGATAGATGGTTTCATTAAAGCTGACTTCATTAATAAAGTTTTCTGTAATCGCTTCTATGGTTGGCGCTCCGCCAATTTCATCGTACAAACTTTGCGGAGCTTTGCTTGGTGCTGCACAAGCGACCAAAAACACACTCAACGCCAAAAACGATGCTTTTACTAGGTTTACCATAAGTACCCCGTCATGGATAAATAAACGCCTTTTTGATCTTTCTTCGTCGCCACTGTGCCTAGATCAACATAAGCGGCGGTGATATTAACGCTTTTGTTCGGCATATAGCTGACGAACACATCAGTCCAATTGTCTTCTTCGACACTAGATAAATTGCTTGGCTTCTGGCGATATTCCATGCCTACCACCCAATTTGGTGACAACAGCACACCCACACTGCCTTCCATCATGATCTGATAGTCGTTGTTATCTGGACCGCCAAAACCTAACAACCCCATTTCATTGGCTTTGGTTGCACGAGCCGTCACATTCCAAACTAGGTTATAACCAGCAACCGCACCTAAATGCACTTTCGTAGCAGAAGCGTACAAGTCCGTACCGCTGTCATCTTTTGCACCTAGATACGATGCCACAAAATCACTGTCTAGTTGCTTATGCTGTAAACCGACACTGACTTGAGGATAGGCGGAATACACAGCATCGCCATATAAACGCACTTTAACACCAACAACATCCTGTTTAATTTGTTCAGAACTTAGGCTTAATCCGGTGATCAAAGAAGCAGGCAGCACAAAAGTCTGCTGAGCAAGACTCAACTCCACTCTGTCATAAAAGCTTGTCGCCACACCAATAGAGCTCAAGCGATAATCACTGACGTTTACATCGGTCATAAAAAACGATGCCGCTGTTTCATCTCGGCTGTCATAACCGGCGAGGGTAGCCCATGGAGTGAGACCGCCACCACCACTACCCTCTAATTGGGAAAGACCTGCTGTCGCTAATATTTTGCCCTCAGCCGCCATACTCGGTGATGCAAGAAAAATAACGCACCCTGCCGCTGTCGCCTTTACTACTTTACTGCTCATAAATGCCTGCTGTTTTTAGTCATCTCTAGTTTGACCATTTCGGTTTTCCAAATCCCTTAGTCATACTGCCGTGATCCATCATCTCGATCGGTGGCGGTAATAGTTCCATCGTAATACTCTGTTCTGCTTCACCAGTAATGGTAATAGGTACTGCAACATCGATGCCTTGTAGCGTTCTTTCTGTCCACAAGGAAATCTTGTCACCTTTTTTTACCGGTAGTGTAACTTGACCATTTTCGTCTGTTTTAAACACTAAAGCATTGTCCGCGACAATAATGTAACCAATCATGTCATCGTGTATGTTACAGCCAAGCACCACTAAACCAGGCTTATCAAACAGTATTGGCTCAATTGCAGTGCCTTTATAAAGCTTGATCTCGAAAGACTTAGGTTGAGAAAAGCTGTATACGTGGTGCCTTATGTCATCACTGTTCGGAAAGCTAACGTATTGGCCTTTTTGCACAACCAATACACGCGGTACAAATGACTCATTAACTTGATCCATCACCGCGACTTTATTAGGCGTACCTATGAATTGCTGAGGAACAGTAATAACAGCATCATCGACAGGAAGATTATCTTGATCCAAAACCGTTAACGTAATCTCTGCACGCGCATTGGAGAGAGATAAAAAAAACATTAGAGCGATCAAATAGCGCATCTTATTTCCTTTTGGTTTAATCTGCTTTGCTTTTATTGTGTCGTCTTTAATATACTGATCATCTAGCTAGGTTAGATAATTATACGTTATTAATCTTTCCTCGGGTTAAAGTAAAAGCAGGTGTTAACAAATGGAAACAATACGTGAACATATTGAAGTAATTTCCTATAAAGACACAGACAAGGCTCACTTACATAACCACACTCAAATTGTTTTACCATTGTCTGGACGACTGATATTGGAAGTAGAAAATACCCAGCAGGCCGTTCAGTTTGGACAGGCTTGCATGATTTCGTCCAATCAAGCCCATACTCACCTAGCCAGAGAAAACAACCATTGTTTGATACTGAACGCTTTACCCGTTTGGGATGACAGTATTCAAAGCGAACGCAGTTTTGTGGAGCTATCAGCGCAAACAACCGCCTACTTACCCTTCCTAGCCAGTTTAGCAGCCGAACCCAACAATGAGCTTAAAACTCATCAAGCGTTAAACTTGTTAGAGCACTTACTGCCTATTCCCCAAGAAAAAATAGCAAAAGCCGATGCGCGCTTGGCAAAAGCAAAACACCACTTGGATTACCATTTTCAAAATGCCTGGAGTCTTGCTGAACTCGCTGAGTCTGTTCATTTAAGTAGCAGCCAGCTTTCTGTTCTTTTCAAGCGACACATCGGCATGACACCCAAACAATATCTGCTTCAACGCCGCCTCTGTGAGGCAAAATTGTGGCTAACATCTAGCAATAAAAGCCTCGACTATATTGCTGATAAAGTCGGAATAAGCGATGCCAGCGCCCTAGTGCGTCTGTTTATCAAGCACTACAACATCACTCCAGGCCGCTATCGAAACAGTAAGGCGTCTACTTAATCTTCGTCACTAATTTCTAACGCCATTTCCCAGTTACGAATAAAACGCTTCTGCTTTGCGTAATCCCTGCCAACCAATAACTGCTGATCAAGCTCAATAACCCCTGTAGGGCCAGGAGCATTGACAACAAAGGGATCATTTTGGTTGTTTAAATCCGGCCAAATAGGAAACAGCAAGCCCTGATTTTGCATCATTTTTTGCGAGTTATCCGACAACAAAAAGTCCAAAAACAAACCTGCATCTTCCGCATTAGGCGCGCCTTTCGGAATTAATGCAGCACGCATTAGCATCAGGGTATAATCCTTTGGCAAGATCATTTTCAACCTGTCATCATCTTGTGCTCTTTGTGAAGCATAAGACCCCAGCAAGTTATAACCCAACACCAATTTCCCCGATGCCACATCATCAATAATGTCATGAGTGCAGCAATAAGTTTGTACATCATGGCTACCGAACGCTTCGAGTAAACGCCCCCAAGTAACATCGGCTTGGCGGGCGTCTTGACTCGCCAACAAATACCCCACACCGCTCTGTCGAATATCATAAGTTCCTATGCGCTTGGTCATCACCTTTTCGTTTTGCCGAATTGTCTGCAATAAAGACTGGCGGTCTTCAGGCATATCTCCCGGAAAAGCATTTTTGTTCACGAGCATAACAATCGGCTCAAGTGAAAAAGCAAACAACTGGTTGCGCCATTTAAAACTATCAGGCAAACGGTCAGTAAAGCTCGACTGATAACTTTGTGCATAGCCATCATTGACTAATTTCAAATGCAAATCCATCGCACTACTAATAACTAAGCTCGCTTTAGGCTTTTTATGTTCCTTAATCGTAAGATGATACAAATCTAAAGTATTAACATCATGATAAGCCACTTTTATATAAGGATACTGGGCAACAAATTCATGCAAAATCGGTTCGAACGAGGCCAAATCTAACGCAGAGTTAATATACAAAACACGCGTTGCAGAACTGTTACCAAACCAAACCGTTTCTGTCGCCCATGCTTTTCCGACAAACATACTGGCAATGAGCATAAAGCCCCAAAAAGCCTGCCTCATAAAACACCCTCATGGTATTGAAACTTAGCGAAATCCACCTGAAATGTCGTGCCTTTTGGTTCCGTGTCCACTATTTCAATGCGTGCTGAATGATGGTCGACAATGTCTTTTACCATCGCCAAACCAACACCACTACCTGCAATGTCATAACGTCCGCGATAAAAACGTTCGAACACACGCTCTTTTTCTAAGTCCGGAATACCGTCACCATAATCAATCACCTTAATCCGATAAAAGCGTTCAAACTCACTTACTTGCACGATCACTTCCGTGTCATTTTGTGCGTCCAAAGCACTGTATCGCACCGCATTTTCGATGAGGTTTTGCATCATTTGCTGAATAGAAAAAGCATCCCCTAAAATCATCGTTTCTTTCAAATCGCAATCAAAAGAAAGGCGAACGCCCTTATGCAAAGCCGTTACCGCCTGCTCCCGACAAGACGCAGTAATAGGCGGCAGCAAATCAATAGGTTCCAATCTGTGTGTTTGCAAACGATGCGAAACCACCGCTTGGTTTAGTAATAAGGTCACGGTTTGGCTTAAGGCATCGCATTGCTTCACAATATTATCCAATGCCTGATATTGACGCTCAGAAGAGTCAAGATTCGTGGAGTGCGCATCAGCCGAAGTAATGTCACGGGCATTTTCCGCCAAGGCTTTTAAGCTAGCTAAAGGTGTGCGTAACTGATGCGCCGCATCCGCCGTATAATTTTCTAATTGCTCTAAGTTGGTTTGCAATCGAGCCATAAAATGATTAATGGCGACTTTTAAATGGTGGGTTTCTTTTGGCGTATTAATCTCAATGGGCGTGAGATCCCCCATGGCACGCTCTTCTAATGCTCGCTCGATACGATGCAAAGGTCGCAACACAAGATGACTACCAATAATAATTAAGGTAATGGCCACTAAGGCAATAAACACCACGACTTCAACAGCTTTCTGCGTAATAGAAGACGCCATTTCTTCTCTTGATAATCGAGTCTGCCCTAATACGATACGCACCGTTTTCGCGGTTTCAGGGTCCGTAAGGTGACGTTGAATCCAAGCAAAACGCACCATTTCACCAGAATATTCTTGGTTATAGAACTGCATTTGATCGAGCACTGGTGGCTGAGGCGGTTCGCTGTTTAAATCTTGATACCCCGTGATAAAGCCCTGCTCAAGGCTCTCTACTTTATAAAATACTCTATCCTCGTCGGCTTGCGCTAACGTAGCAAAAGCCGACCATGGAATATCGATGCTGACTTCGTTGCGCATTAAGCCAACATTTTCATCCATTTGCAGTAAGGCGCTGCGCAATAAACGGTCGTAAGATAAATCGGCTAACTTTTGGCTATAATCAAAAATCAGGTTAATGGCCAAACTGGCAATAACCCCAATCACCAGAAACCCCGTGAGAATAAAACGAAAGCGTAACGACGGCGCTTTTCTTAATGCGCTTTGTTCCTCTTCTTCACTGAGGTTTTGGTGATTTAGTGATTTCTGCCACATAACCAATTCCTCTTAAGGTATTTATGGCTAAATCGCCTTTTATCATTTTCTTTCTTAGACGCCCCACATAAAGTTCAATAGCATTCGGGCCTGGCGGTTCGTCAAAGTTAAATAAGTGATCTGTTATCTCGTCTTTACTCAACACGCGCCCCAGATGACCTAAAAAGATTTCAAGCAATCGAAATTCTCGGTTAGTAATGGCGGTCAACTCACCGTCGATAAACACCTGACGGCTGTCACGATTAACCTGTATATTGCCGTGTTCGGTGACATTGGCGGCATAACCTTGTTTACGACGCAACAAAGCACGGCAACGGGCTTCAAGCTCACCGAAGTCAAAAGGCTTAGTTAAATAATCATCCGCCCCTTCATCTAAAAGGCGAATGCGGTCTTCTATTTGATCACGTGCGGTTAAGATTAATATTGGCGTATCGTCTTCACGCTGGCGCAATTTCTGTAGCAACTGCAACCCAGACAGTCCCGGCAAATTAAGGTCTAGCAAGATCAAGTCAACCGATTGGTATTTGAGTAACTCATCGGCTCGTTTGCCGTCGCCTATTAGGTCAACAGCGTGCCCTAAGCTGGTCAACCGCTCACAGATTGCTTGCCCTAATACCTGAGTATCTTCTACGACTAGAATTCGCATAATCTTTTGGCCATCGATTTTATTATTTTAGAAACAACAAAATCCGAGCAGCGGACGCTACTCGAATTTTGTTGTAAATCACTAACAGTATTACAGGGCTTACACGTCTTTAACAGACTCTTTTGATTTCTTCATTTTAGCACGAACAATCGGGCCGACAATGATAGGTAAAACCAAACCAAGTATTGCGACTGTCCATAAGCCAATACTCAAACCACTATTGAAAAGCACGCTCCAATCACCGTCAGAAAGCACTAACGCGTGACGCAAACTTTTCTCCATTTCTGGCCCAAGCAACATACCTAAAATAATAGGCACTAGAGGAATATCCACCTTACGGAAGATATAGCCAGCAACACCGAAGCCAACCATGAAGTACAAATCCAAGGCACTGTGGCTGACAGAATAAATACCAACAGACGCGATCAAAGTCACAATCGGCATCAGGTATTTAGGCGGAATGCTCAGCAATTTAACGAAGATGCCAACCATTGGAATGTTTAGTAATAGCAACACAAGGTTACCCACAAACATTGCCGCAATAACACCCCACACAAGATCCGCATTCTGTTGGAACAACATAGGGCCAGGAGAGATGTTTAGAGAAATCAACATCGCCAAAAGAACCGCAGTCGTGCCGCTTCCAGGAACACCCAGCGTTAACATAGGAACAAGTGCACCAGACGCCGCGCCATTGTTACCTGCTTCAGGAGCCGCCACACCACGAGGATCGCCTTTACCAAATTCGCCTTTGTCGGATACGCGTTTTTCCAAAGTGTAGCTAATAAAGCTACCCAAAGAAGCACCCGCGCCTGGCAAAACACCAGCAACAAAACCAAGCACCGCGCCACGGAATGAAGCAGGAAGTACTTTGATGATGTCTTTCGCTGACAACTTAAGCTTATTAATAGCCACTTGCTTTAGACCATCACCAGCGTGACGCTCCAAGAAGAACAACAATTCACTGATCGCAAACAAACCAACGATGGCAATAATGAAATCAACACCTTCAAACAACTCAAGAGTATTGAAAGTAAAACGCTGTACACCTGTGGAAATATCAATACCCACTGTCGCTATCATTAGGCCGATTGCCGCCGCCATCAAGGTCTTGAATTGGTTTTTACCCGTGATACCACCCAAGGTCGCAAAGGCTAATGCAAACAAAGCGAAGTATTCAGAAGGACCAAATCTTAGAGCGAATTTCGCTAAGATTGGTGCCAAAATAACCAAACCTATGGTTGCAATAAAGCTACCGATAAAAGAAGCAATAGCAGAGATAGCCAAGGCTTCAGCCGCTTTACCTTTTACAGCCATTGGATAACCATCTAAACAGGTCATCATGGCAGGCTCGTCACCTGGAATGTTTAAAAGGATAGACGAAATACGACCGCCGTACATGGCACCCGCATAAACCGACGTTAATAAGATAAGAGACGACGTTGGAGATAAGCCTAAGCTAAACGCCAATGGGATCAAGATTGCTACACCATTTGCAGGGCCAAGACCCGGCAACGCGCCAATCAAAGTACCTAAAATAGCACCGATAACCGCAAACATAATACTTTCCGGCGTTAACGCCACCGCAAAGCCTTGCATTAATAAGCTCATAGTATCCATATTAAAACTCCAATAGACCTAGAGGCAGTGCTAATTCAAGCACATTATTGAAAAGGAAGAAGATAACGACAGAGCTTGTCACACCCGTGATAAGACTCTTAACGACACTTGCTCCCATACGCCAGCTCAAGAAGCTCACTACCAACGCTGCCGCTGGCATAAACCCAATTGGCTCAATCGCCCATGCAAACGCAAGCATAGAAAGAACGACAACACTCAGCTCAAGTAACATTGGAACAGGCGCCCATGCCTCATCAGGATCAGGACGAACAATCATGTAAATAGAACTAATACCTAAAATGATGGATAACATGATAGGGAAAGTTTCTGGTCCGACACTTTCATGCCCACCAAAAGGAATTGGAAATTGTGTTGCTTCCCAACCGTAGGCAACGGCAAGAATCAGCATCAGCATGCCAAACACACGATCATTTATACGCATGTCTCTGCTCCATGTATGTTAATCAAGAGGTGAATAAATAAAAAAAGGAGGGGGCTATCTGTAATAACAAATGCCCCTCCCAAAAAAACGGTCTGAGGTTATTTAATTAGACCGATGTCTTGCGATAAGACTTTGATATCTAGAGTTTGGTTTTTTACGAATTGAGTAAACTCAGCACCAGACTTGTGGAATGGCATCAAACCATTTTTTGTCATGATGTCTTTCCATTCCTGAGTTGTGTACAACTCATCAATGGTTTTCACCCACCAGTCGTAAGATTCTGAACTTGCATTACCCGGTACGTAAAATCCACGCCAGTTAGGTGCAACAGAGTCAATCCCCTGCTCCATAGCTGTTGGGATAGAATCAAACGGTGCTGGCAAACGCTCTTCAGAAAGCACAGCTAGAACGCGTAGGTCGCCAGAATCCATGAAGCCTTTAACTTCAGAGATATCGCCAGTGAAGGCATCTACGTGACCGCCAACCACTTGAACCAAGGCTTCAGAACCACCACTAAAGGCTAGGTAACGAACTTTTGGCAAGTTTTCAACGTTGGCTTTTTGCGCCGTCATCAAAACTTTTAAATGATCCCAACCACCAGAAGCACTGCCGCCTGCGAATTTAACCGAACTTGGGTCTTTCTTAAGCGCATCAATAACTTGAGTTAGAGAAGTGTATTTTGAATCTTTACCAACAGCGATGATGCCGTAATCTGCACCCAATGTACCAACCCATTTCACTTGGTCAGCATTCATGCCTGGGAATTGGCCTTGAGCAAGGCGAGTTGTCGTTGCTGTACTTGCGGCAACAATAAGGTTGTCATCTTTGTCACGTTTACTGATCGTATGAGCAAAAGCAACACCGCCACCAGCGCCCGTCATGTTAACGGTCTGTACGTTACCCTTGAAGTAACCTTGGTCGACTAATACTTTACCAACACTACGGCAAGTAAAGTCCCAACCACCACCTGGGTTAGCAGGAGCGATACACTCTCCGCTACGAGCTGGTTCGTAGGCAGAAGCCTGTCCAGCAATAGTCAGTGCGACTGCACCAGAAATTAGAACAGACTTTAAAGAAATATTTTTAAGCATGGTTATCTCCTGCTTGTTATTTTTTTTGTTGTTAGCCGATCAAGCTGAGAACATTTACATTTCAATAAGCTCGATTTATTAAACCTTACCTGCCAAACCTGTCACTACCCTGTCACCAATCAACATTTCTTGCTTATTTATGAGAAAAACAACGTTTTTTTACAATTAAAAACACGCTTTTTTGACAATGCCTTTAACACACAAGCAAGGTACTCTATGGCTCAATCAGACTCGCTTAGGATATAGGAAACCAAAAGATGACAGCGAATTCACCGCACGCCACGCTCATTGGTAGCATCGCCATTTTACTTTGGAGCACCCTTGCGCTTTTTACTACGCAAGCAAATTTAGTACCGCCATTGCTTTTGCTCACTCTCACTTTTGGCGTAGCCAGCTTATTGTTTTTTATCGTTTATTTAGCAAAAGGCGAACTAAAATCGTCTTGGGCAAACACACCCAAAAGCGCCATAATCATGGGAGGGCTGGGGTTTTATTTTTATCACTTCTGCTATTTTTATGCGTTTCAGCATGCGCCACCCGTCGAAGCTGGGCTCATCGCCTATCTTTGGCCTTTGCTGATTGTACTGATGGCAGGCATGACAACAGGTCATTCTTTGTCATGGACGCATTTAGTGGGGGCGGTTATTGCTTTTATTGGCACAGGCATCATGCTGCAATCCAAAGGGCAATCGATAGAAGTGGAGAGTAACGCAGCCTACCACTGGACAGGCTACGCAGCGGCTTTCGCCTGCGCGTTCATTTGGTCGAGCTATTCCGTGGCGAATCGACGCTTTCAAAGCGTGCCTTCCAGCGCCGTTCTTTGGTATTGCCTCGTCACCACCTTATTAGCTGGCGCGTCGCATCTTATGATCGAAGCTCAAAACTGGCAGCCTTCTATAGACTTCCCAGCAAGCACTTGGATTGCCATTTTAGGATTAGGACTCGGCCCAGTTGGGGTTGCTTTCTTTTGTTGGGACTTTGGCGTTAAAAAAGGCAACCTGTCATTACTTGGCGTGTTGTCCTACACCGCTCCCGCCCTATCGACAGCCTGGCTTGGACTATTCACCGATGCACAACTAACCATAGGTCAAATCATCGCCTGCCTATTAATTACCGCTGGTGCACTGTTTGCCAGCTTAATGCCAAACAAAAAAATACCCTTGGCGGTTGAAACCAAGGGTATTGGATAGATCATAAATTATTAGAAAACTAAGCGACTTGGTAAAGCGTACGCGGAATCTTCTGCAAGTACGCTTCCATTTCCGCCATGCCGTTTGGTTGGTCTACTTTGACGCCCAAATCGCGCATGGTGCTGCCAAGTGCATGCAAAGTGCGGAACAAATTATGCTCACGGCACTGCTCGCCCATTTGACCAATACGCACGATTGGCTGACCAAACGACCCAGCGATTTCCACTCGGTACATCTCTGAAATATGGCGACAAATCTGCCCAGCCGTTAACCCTTCTGGGATATTAATTCCCACTACAGAGTTCAAACGAGATTCAGAAGGAATAAACAACGACAACCCCATTCCCTCAATTCCAGATTGCAACGCTTTAGAACAACGTAAATGACGAGCGAAACGGTTTTCTAATGTCTCATCACACACCAACTTCAAGGCTTCATGCAAGGCCATAATGCCAGACACAGGCGCGGTATAATGATAACCATCGTTGTGCCAAAAATTTTCAGCAAGCTGAGCATCAAAACACCATTGCGCCGTTGGCTTGGTGCGATTTTTTACTGCGGCCCATGCTTCATTCGAAAACACCAATAGCGATACACCCGGAATAGACGACAAACCTTTTTGCCCGCCAGTGATCACCACGTCGACTTGCCATGCATCCATTTTCAGTGGCATGGTGCTAAGCGTACAAACCGCATCCACAACCACCAAACAACCATAAGATTTAGCAATCTTAGTGATTTCTTC
Organism: Marinomonas sp. FW-1; assembly: GCF_005222245.1. Classification (NCBI taxonomy): domain Bacteria; kingdom Pseudomonadati; phylum Pseudomonadota; class Gammaproteobacteria; order Oceanospirillales; family Oceanospirillaceae; genus Marinomonas; species Marinomonas sp. FW-1. The sequence continues at coordinate 2,449,058 of NZ_CP025987.1, forward strand.
TAATGAATGGTTAAACACCGTATTCGAGGTTTCGCCTTGTACTAGCGTTAATACTTTTGGACGCGTTTCTTCAATCGCTTTGCGAACACGCTCAGGGTCTGCCGCTTCATGCACACCAACGTGTAATTCATGAACATCGGCACCAATACGAGTCGCCATTTCCGCCATACGATGACTAAAAAAGCCATTATTAATACATAAAATACGTTCGCCTGGTTGCAATAAATTGGCGACCGCCATTTCCATCGCGGCTGACGCTGGCCCTGCTACGCCAAGCACCCATTTAGACTCAGTTTGAAACACATAGCGCGCCATGGATTTTACCTGCCCAATCACCTGTGCCATTACTCCGCCAAGGTGGTTAATCACCACAGAATTGGCCTTGGCAACACGCTCAGGAATTGGAACCGGTCCGGCACCCATCATCAACAAAGGTTCATGTGGAAGGATTTCGTCTAGAGATTTCACCTGGGGGCGAGGAATACCCATTGGCGATGAAGCAGTCATTTTATGCAGCCTAATTAAGTCAGTATTGGAAAAAACATTCCTAGAGTAAAAAGCATATATTTACGCTTTTTCAGTAGAAAATATCGTGTTTTGCATTTTTACAAAATATTATCTGGTAATAGTACAATATCCATTTGAATAATAAGAGGCAGCAAAATGAAAAGAGTGTAATAAACTGGCTGCTTTGATTTTCGCCTTAGATCTGACTGGTTTCCATTTCAACAAGCAGTATTTTTTACTCTGCGAAATAGCGATTAACTGTGCGATAATGCGCGAAACTCCCTATTCAGGACCCTGTTATGATTACTTGTGGTATCGAAATTAAAGGCAGCGAAGTGATTCTTTGCCTTCTGTCTAAACAAGACGGATTGTTTCAAATCGCCGATTGTCGCCAAACTCGACACACACTGAACAACCCAAACGACAGCGAAAGCGTGCGCAAATTTCAGTTCATGCTGAAAAAATTGTTTGAAGATTACAAAGTAAAAAGAGCCGTTATTCGTGAACGCCCAACAAAAGGCAAATTCGCTGGCGGCGCGGTAGGCTTTAAAATTGAAGCGGCGATCCAATTGATCAACACCGTAGAAGTCGATTTGTTCAGCGGCGCAAAAGTAAAAGACATCTTGCAACACAACCCAATGCCGATTCCATTCAAAGCAACAGGCTTGCGTGCATTCCAAGAAGGTGCTTTCACTGTGGCTTATACTGCACTTTCAGAACACATTCCTGAAGCGTAAGTAGTCGATTTCGCAATAAAAAAACGGACGCCAGTGAAAGGTGTCCGTTTTTTTGTGCCTTACAGCTTTGTAACTCCAGCGTAAACTCTGCTAACTTAGCCCTTTCCTCTGAATCCCCTCCTTTGCTTTCCTCAAAGTCTACATTCATACTGATCCATGTGGAGTGTTAAAAAATACAATAAATAGAACACGGCTAAAGATTAGAGGTTCTGAGTGTTGACTTTAGCCAAGCATTTATATCTTTCACAACCGATTTGCGATTGCTTTCCCCGTTCACATTAATGAATTCATGATCAAGCTCTTTGTATATTCGGTATTCAATATTGTCTTTTCCTGCTTCTACAAGAGCCTGCATCATTTCATCGACTTCTTGAGGAGAAACAGACACATCTTTTCCTCCTTGAATGACAAGCAAAGGCGTGTTCACTTTTTTGAGAACGTCAAGTTGATCAATAGATAACATTTGATACCACCAGTTGTAGCCATGCCCACTTACTTCTAGCTCAAATGGTTTGCTATTGATAATGTGATCAGAAAAACCTCGGAACCCCGACATATTACTTTCTGCTTCATCGCTATTTTCAGAGCCAGATTTAATACTGTGTAAAACATCATCGATAAACTTTCGGCCACCGCCATTGAAGGAAATCGTTGCGTCTATATCGTCAACTTTTGTCGTCACTAAATTAGCAATAACCGCCCCCTCACTGCCCCCAAGTATAATAAGGTTGTTATATTTGCCACCTTTACGAACAACATCAAGAACCATTTGAATATCGGCTACTCGCTGTTCTGGACTATCATTATGAATATATTGGTCCGGACAATCCTCACGTTCAGCATCGGAACTAAAGCTCACGTTTTTATCGATACCATATTTTTCTATTAAAAGGACGTCAGCTTCTGGCCAAACATTTTTATAGCTCGTAAATATTGACTCGACTTGTAAAACACTATTGCAATCAGAGCCTTGAAGAATGAGTAATAACGTATCGCTTGGTGACGTATCTAATTGCTGAAGAAGGTAATAAGTTACATTTGAACCATCATTCCTACCCAGAGCATGAGTACTTATGCTCTGGGCATTCACAGAAACAGTTAAAAAAATCAGCACTAAAGATATAAATCGGAATGTCATTTTATCTACCTAACACTTGGCTATTTAGTTACTAAGTGTAATTTAGTGTCAGATAAAAATTAAGGCTATTTTCCAGTGCTTGTTATGTATTTTCATCTGGCTTATAAAAATGTGCTAACGCTGACTGCCATTGTCCCATGGCAGCATAATGTGCAGCCGCTTTGTCACCTTACTCTCAGATAAAATAGTGATCTACATCTAAAAGAAAGCTTCGCTTTCACGGCAGATCACGCTGCGCTCATCAGCCCTACAGGGTGGCTTGGAATGCAAGGTATTTTGTTGACTGATGTAAATCGGGGTCAAAACCCGAAGTAGTAACCCCTACCTAACCCTTGGAAGACATTAGGGGAAGGGATGTTTACGTTGTCGGGAAAAACGACCAAATTTTACTCAACAAACCTATCAACGATGGCGCATTGAGATAAAAACGCACCAAAACTAGGCGTTTTTAGGGGTTCGTTTTCTTGCGATAATAACGAGCAATACGCCACCCAGAACACTTAACGTGGCAATTACAAGGTGTAAAGTGATGGATTCATTGGCAAAAAACACGCCTCCTATTGTGGCGATGATGGGAACAAGTAGCTGTAACACGGCAGCGATGGAAGCACTAAGATAAGGCAAAACGGAATACCAGATAGCGTAACCTAAGCCAGACATAATAGCGCCTGAGGTAACAGCGAGAATAATGCCTTCAAGTTGTGCGCTTTCTGGTTCATCGTTATAAAAATGAATAACAAGCAACGCGACCAGTATCATGGGAATAGTACGAACGAAATTAGAAGTGGTGGCAAATAAAGGTTTAGCCGAAATTTTGCCTCGCCATGTGTACAAGCCCCACGCCACGCCTGCTAAGGTCATTAACACGAAGCCCAATAAAGAGGGAGACGACAAAGTGGGAAGCACTAAATAAACAAAGCCTGCAAAGGCTATCGCCAGACCTAACCATTCCAGCCAAACCAGTTTTTGCCCAGCCCACACAGCGAATAAGATCAAGGTCAGCTGTACGGCGCCAAACAGTATCAAGGCTCCCATTCCGGTCGATAACGTCACATACGCATAAGAGAAGCCCAAGGCATAGATAAAGAGCGCAAATGCAGACAACCAGCTACCTTCTAACCAGGTGGCTTTTAAATCATTCTGTTGATGCTTTAAAGACTGAAACAAACAGAGCAACACCAAGCTCGCTGCGCCGCTAAGTAAGCGCCATGTGGTGAATTGAGCGGGATTGATAAGGCCATCGTTCAGCGCCAGACGACACAAAACCGAGTTTGCCGCGAACGCCAGCAAAGCCAACAACACAAAGACACATAAACGTAGCAAACTTGTCATCAATTTGTTCAACAGCCTAGTTAATCTTAGGCGTGTGCCTAATAAGGAAAGCCCCACTTTTACGCACTGGCACCAGATTTGCAAGTCTCATACTAACGTCCACCAGCTGCATTTTGATGGACCCGAAAAGGAATCGACATGACAACACTTTTGATTTTTACCGATTTGGATGGCACTTTACTTGATCATCACACCTACAGTTTCAAGCCTGCACTGGCGGCTCTTCAGTCGTTAAAGACTTTCTCAATTCCTTGCATCATCAATACTAGCAAGACATTCGCAGAGCTTGCCTCCCTTAGAAAAGAGCTCAATCACCAGGACGCTTTTATCGTAGAAAACGGCTCTGCGGTTTACATTCCAAAGAAAACACCGCTTTCCATTGATGAACAACTAGAAGATTGCGGCGACTATTGGCGCAAGTCATTTGGCCCTAAGCGCGACGAACTTATCAAGCTGACTAACGATAAACAAGACCAATACACATTCAAGCGTTTTAGCGATATGACCTATCAAGAGCTTATGTCCATTACCGGGTTAAATAGCACGAACGCACAATTGGCGATGCAACGAGAATTCACGGAACCCATGGTTTGGACAGATTCGAACCTTGCTCTTAACGCACTTCGTGATGACCTTGCTCCATATGACGTGCAGATCCAAAAAGGCGGACGCTTCGCGCATTTGATGGGCGAGCACTGTGACAAAGCCAACGCCATGCTATGGCTGAAAGAATTATATGAAGTACAGAGCGACGATGACGTGATTACGATGGCGTTAGGCGACGGTGAAAATGACATAGGCATGCTAAGCCAAGCCGATATTCCCGTGGTCATTCGCTCACCTGTGCACGCGCCACCAGAAATCCCTAACCGTTGCGACGCTTGGCTAACCGATGCTTATGGACCGGAAGGCTGGGCTCAGGCGATTAATTTGCAACTCACTAAGCAAGGTATTTTGTAAGCGACGAAAAGAACAATAAAACAAACCATTATTACGACTTTAGGAGAATTATTATGGGCGACTTTCATCAGAACGGTATCATCACCACGCTTCACAATCTGGCACACCGCCCGTTAGAAGAAATGGAAAAAGAACTGTGTGAGTTTGCGAAAACACGCCCAATGTCTCTTATCCTTCCTTGTCTGTATTCCGAGCTGGAAACAGACGCCATGCCGAATATCTTGAAACACTTGCAGCAAGTTCCCTACTTGTCTGAAATTATCATTGGCTTGGACAGAGCCACAGAAGAGCAATATCGTCACGCCTTAGAATTCTTCAGCGTGTTACCGCAAAATGTAAAAGTGCTGTGGAATGACGGCCCTCGCCTTAGAGAAATTGATAGCGTCTTAAAAGGCGAACACCTTTCTCCATCGGACCCAGGTAAAGGCCGTAATGTTTGGTTCTGTATGGGCTATAACTTGGCGGCAGGCAAAGCCGAATCGATTGCCATGCACGACTGTGATATCGTCACTTATGACCGTGAATTATTGGCGCGCCTTATTTACCCTGTGGCGAACCCGAATTTTAACTACGAATTCTGTAAGGGCTTTTATGCCCGTGCAGCCAATGGCAAGATGAACGGACGTGTCAGTCGCTTGTTGGTCACTCCATTGCTTTGCTCACTCAAAAAAGTATTCGGTCATTTAGACTATTTAGATTATCTAGACAGCTACCGTTACCCGCTGGCTGGTGAATTTTCGTTCCGCCGCGACGTTATGACGGATTTGCGCATTCCAAGTGATTGGGGCTTAGAAATCGGTGTGCTAAGTGAAATGTATCGTAATTACTCGACCAACCGTTTGTGTCAGGTAGACATTGCCGACATTTACGATCACAAACACCAAGATTTGTCTGCCGATAACGACGATGGCGGTTTATCTAAAATGTCGATCGACATTACCAAGGCAATTTTTCGCAAGTTAGCGACAAACGGTACTATCTTTAATCAAGAAACATTTCGAACGATTAAAGCAACTTACTACCGCGTGGCATTGGACTTCATTGAAACCTATAAAAACGACGCCGAAATTAATGGCCTAAAATTAGACGTGCATTCAGAAGAACAAGCCGTCGAACTGTTCGCTAGTAACATTATGAAAGCGGGTAACCACTATTTAGACAACCCAATGGAGACGCCTTTCATCCCTAGCTGGAACCGCGTTTTAAGTGCTTTTCCTGGGGTGATGTCACAGCTTGCTCAAGCTGTTGAGTTAGATATGGCGGAATATGGTCCAAAAAAATAGAGCCTCTGAACATAGAATGTTCAGCCAATAATAAGATCATCAAGGTGGCGCTGCTTGTGCAAAGGACGTCACACTATGTTGCTTTTCAACCACTTACAAAAAAGATTGGTAGGTAAATATGGAAAACGCACCTTTGTCGCAGCTAGAGCAGCGACTCATAGCGCATTTACAGGTAATTTATCCAAACTTAGATACCAAAGACCTCGCTGACAAATGCTTAGCGATGTTTCATCTAGACCCAATGACTGAATCCCCTCGCCCACACAGGAACTTGTGGGATCAGTCGGATATTATGCTAATTACCTACGCTGATACCTTGCGACAAAAGGATGAAGCGCCATTAGAAACCTTGCATAAGTTTGTCAAAAACAAACTTGCTGACTGCATTTCTGCGGTGCATTTGCTGCCATTTTTTCCTTACAGCTCTGATGATGGGTTCAGTGTCATGGATTACACCACAGTGAATCCATCCTGTGGTCGCTGGGAGCATATCGTCAATCTATCGAAAGACTTCAAAGTCATGGGCGATCTGGTCATTAACCATTGCTCAAGCCGAAGTCTGTGGTTTGAAAACTTTAAAGCAGGTGTTCATCCAGGGGCTAATTTCTTCTACGAAGCCGACCCAAATGCCGACTTAAGCGCGGTTGTTCGCCCTAGAACGTCACCGTTGCTACGAGAAGTGCAAACTCAAAATGGTGAAAAGCATGTATGGTGTACTTTTAGCCACGATCAAATCGACCTGAATTTCGAAAGGCCTGAAGTCTTACTGGAATTCTTACGCATCATTCATTTGTATCTTAAAAAAGGCATTCGCTGGTTTCGCTTAGACGCCGTCGCGTTTCTTTGGAAAGTGCCAGGCACAAGCTGTATCAACCTACCGCAGACTCACGAAATTATCCGTTTACTGCGACTAATGATTGAGCATTATGCGCCAGATTCCGTCATCATTACCGAAACCAACATTCCTAATCAGGAAAATTTAACCTACTTTGGTAACGCCAACGAAGCCCATTTGATTTACAACTTCTCTTTACCACCCTTGCTCATTAACAGTTTGGTGACAGGAAATTGCAGCCACTTAAAACAATGGCTAATGAGCATGCCACCGGCTCAGCAAGGTACAACGTATCTCAACTTCCTTGCCTCCCACGATGGAATCGGCCTACGTCCGACCGAAGGACTTCTATCGGAATGGGAACTGGAAACCTTGATCAACACCATGAAGCGCTTTGGTGGAAAAATTAGCTCACGCACCACACCACAAGGCGAGGCGAAGCCGTATGAAATCAACATCAGCCTTTGGAACGCCTTTTCAGGATCGGCGCTGCATGGGCCAGATAAATGGCAGTTCGCTCGTTTCCTTTGCGCGGCTGGCGTCATGATGGCTTTGGAAGGCGTGCCTGCTTTTTATATTCACAGCCTGTTTGGCACAGAGAACGATTTGGAGCGCGTGAACAATACAGGGCATTTCCGCTCTATCAATCGCCACATTTGGGATATGGAGGATTTGAACCATGTTCTTAACACCCCAACCCATCACCAAAAAGTCTTTCAGAGCATCACCAAGTTGACTCAAATTCGTCGCGCTCAGCCAGCATTTCACCCTAATGCTACTCAGTATATTTTGCACATGGGCGAAAACCTGTTTGCTTTTTGGCGTCAAAGCTTAGACAGAAGACAAAGCTTGTTTGCTGTCTATAACATGACGGATCAACCGCAGCATTTCAATTTGTCTGAACTGAACTTGATTGCCACAGACACTTGGACAGATCTTATGTCTGAGCAAGTGTATGAGGATCATTTAGGCAAAGTCACTCTAATGCCGTATCAGTTTGTTTGGCTCGCGAACAAAAAAGGGAAAGTAAAAACCAGCTGATTACCTGTTTCATATTCAGCAACGTATCGTATCTCGTTTTAGTAACAACACTTACCTATAAAAGTGAGACAATGATAACCATTATCAAATGACGATAATGGTTATTTTTATTTCAAGACTCATAAATAGGTAATTGTGAAGATGACAAAGTTAAAACAAATATTAGCCATAGGGACATTGGTTGCATTTAGTCAGCTATCAACCGCTGAAACGAGATTACCAACCGCCGCTGTTTTTGATCTTGGTAGCTTAGACACCATGGCAGAGCTAGGTCTTGAAAGCCAAGTTACAGGCGTTCCTCAACAAATGATTCCTGAGTATTTACAACAGTTTAACAGCGCAAGCTATAGCGACATTGGTGGCTTAAAATCGCCAGACTTAACTGCACTAAGCACATTAAACCCAGACCTTATCATTATTACTGGACGCCAAGCTGGCAAGAAAGACGAGCTGACTAAAATTAGCGCGGTAAAACAAGTCAACATGTCAGGAGATAACTATTGGCATGCTCTTAGTGACAACGTCAATTCGATTGCCACATTATTTCATGTTCAAGACAGAGCAGATAAAGCCCTTGCGGATTTGAAAGGCTACATAGAATCCACCAAGAAAACCCTAAATAAAGACGCAACAGTTCTGGTTGTTACTCATAACAGCGGTTCTTTAGGGCTACGAGAAGATGTCATTAGCAGCCAACTGCTTGGTCTGAAGGCTGCCAGCATTCCTAGCCATGTCAAATCCCATAAACGCGGTACTCGCACTTTTACACCGCTAACGATTAGCGACATAGCTGAAACAAACCCAACCGTTTTGTTTGTCGTTGACCGCAGCATGGCAATTGGCAACACAGACGAAGCACTCGACGTAAATACATTAAAAGCAGACCTGGCTGAGCAAGGCGCAGGCTCGATTAAGGTGACGTATTTATCGCCAAAGCTTTGGTACTTATCCGGTAACGGTTTGCAAAGTGTGCGTATGCAAATAAAAGAAATCGCTGAAGGTCTTTAAGAGCAAAGCAAATAAGCCACTCCTAATGCTAAAAATCCCTCGCTGATATCATCAACGAGGGATTTTTTGTATTTTAGTAGTGCGCTTTTTCTCAGTGGCTTATTGTTTTAGAAAAAACATTAATTACCACCACACCGGCGATAATCAGAGACATGCCAATGCAGGCCGCTAGATCCAGTTTTTCGTTAGCAAACAGATAACCAAATACCGAAATCAATACGATTCCTAATCCCGACCAAATGGCGTAAGTCACTCCGGTCGGCATAGATCGCATAACAATGGTGAGCAAGTAAAAAGACACACCATAACCAATTACCAATACAACACTAGGAACCAACTTGGTGAAAGACTCTGACGATTTTAACGCTGTCGTTGCAATCACTTCAGCAAGTATGGCCAAGAACAGAATAAAATACGTCATGAGTTTTTGCCTTCACTAGACACTCAACAGTGCCTATTAGTTAGTGGATTCTTCTAGGTTAATGTCTTCAACTTCGATCTCTTCAAGATCAATGTCTTCCGCCAAAAAACCACCTGTCTGATGCGCCCAAAGCGAAGCATAAATGCCTTTATGTTGGATCAACTCATCATGGCTACCCTGTTCTACAATGTGGCCTTTATCCAACACGATCAATCGATCCATCGCGGCAATGGTAGATAAACGGTGAGCAATCGCGATCACTGTTTTGCCTTGCATCAGTTTGTATAAGCTTTCTTGAATGGCTGCTTCTACTTCAGAATCCAGTGCAGAAGTTGCTTCGTCTAAAATCAGCAAAGGCGCATCTTTCAACAAGACTCGAGCAATCGCTATACGCTGACGCTGACCACCAGAAAGCTTAATACCACGCTCTCCCACCATGGCGTCGTAACCAACGTTGCCATATGGGTCGGTTAAATTTTGGATGAAGTCATGAGCTTCTGCTTGTTTCGCAGCCGCGATCATTTCTTCTTCCGTGGCATCAGGACGACCGTACAGTAAGTTCTCACGTACAGTTCGATGTAACAAAGACGTATCTTGCGTCACCATGCCGATCTGAGCACGTAACGAGTCTTGCGTCACATCACTGATATTTTGCCCATCAATACGAATTTGACCTGACTCAACATCATGAAAGCGCATCAACAAATTCACTATAGTGGATTTACCTGCACCGGAACGCCCTACTAACCCCACTTTTTCACCCGCATTAATCGATAGCACGAGATTTTCAATCACTTTGCTATCTTGCTTGCCATAGTGAAAATTGATGGCATCGTAATCAATAGCGCCGTGTGGAACAGAAAGCACTGGCGCATTTGGTTTATCCGTCACTTCCACAGGACGAGAAAGGGTTTTCATTCCATCGTTAACCATGCCGATGTTTTCGAATAACGCACTAATTTCCCACATAATCCACTGGGACATGCCGTTTAATCTCAGCGCCAAACTCACGGCGATCGCAATCGCGCCAACACTGATGATGCTGCCCGTCCAAAGCCAAATAGACAAAGCCGCCACCGAAAAAGCGAGAACGTAGTTACAAGTTTGAACGCCCACATTCAACATAGTAACAAGGCGCATTTGCTTATAAACAGTCTGCAAAAAACCATCCATTCCTTCCTTAGCATAGTCCGCTTCACGCAGGTGATGAGAAAACAGTTTCACCGTAGAAATATTGCTATAGCTGTCTACAACACGGCCTGTCATGGTTGAACGTGCATCGGCCTGTTCTGAAGAGATTTTCTTTAACTTAGGCACAAAATACAGTTGCAACAACACATAACAAACCAACCAACACAACATTGGGATCATCAAACGGTAATCAGCCTTAGCAATCAAAACCACCATAGAAATGAAATACACTGCGATGTAAACCAACACATCCAGCAGTTTCATAACCGTTTCACGAACCGCTAATGAGGTTTGCATTACCTTAGTGGAAACCCGCCCAGCAAACTCGTCCTGAAAAAACGACATGCTTTGACGCAAAATATAGTGATGTGACAACCAACGAATTCGCATCGGATAATTACCCAATAACGTCTGGTGAATAATCGCCGAGTGCAAAAAAGTCACCAAAGGCATTGCGACTAGAATCATCAATGACATTAACAATAGGTGTGTGCCTTCTTCCTCAAAGAAGGTCGCTGGGTCTTTGTTGATCAACCAATCAACCAATTGCCCCATAAAACTAAATAGCGTCACTTCGAGTATGGCAATAGCGGCCGTAAGCAATGACATCAAAATCAGAGGCAGCTCGACCCCTTTAGAGAAATGGCGACAAAATGCATAAAGTGTTTTCGGTGCCTGTCCGGCTTCAATATCAGGATATGCTGACACCCATTTTTCAAAAAAACGTAACATGTTATTCCTTATAAAACCGTTAAATCTGACACTATTAAAAAAATAAAACGCCACAAAAGTAGAGCCAAACTAGGCAAGAAGCATTTTTATGATAAGGGGGGACGAAATTGAACCATGATATATAATTGAAGGCCAGAAAAGATCAAAGGTTACAATTTGCTATCTTTGAGCTTTACTTAGTGTTTGCACAATTACATTCTCTTACTCATCGTAAAACTATTATAATTGGTTTCCACCTATTTAGGTGGTATTAATTCTGCCAGATGAACTCAGGCTAACCTATTTAGATAAGTCATTATATGAAGCTAACTTTTCCTATTGTTTTGGTGCTTGGCCTTTTGTCAGGCTTAACCCCATTAGCGATTGACGCATACCTTCCTAGTATCCCAACGATTTCCAAAACGCTAAATACAGACATTAGCCTTATCCAAATGACGCTCAGCATGTATTTAGTGGTGTTTGCCTTTTTGCAAATCCTGTTTGGCCCTATTTCTGATGCCATTGGCCGCCGTAAAGTAATAGTCGGCGGATTAGGTGTTTTTGCCCTTGGTAGCTTTATCTGCGCCTTGGCCCAAAGTTACGAAATACTAATGATTGGACGCGCGATTCAAGCTCTCGGCGGTGCGGCCGTTGCCGTTTGTGTTCCTGCTCTGGTAAAAGACGGTATGTCCATCAACCAATTTGCTAAAGCCATGTCGATGATCATGCTCGTCATGGCTTTGGCCCCTTTGGCTGCGCCAATTCTTGGTGGCTTTATTTTAACCATACTGAGCTGGCATTATATTTTTGTGTTTTTAGGCATATTAGCGGCATTGGCTATATTCCTATTTTTGCGCACCATACCAGAAACTCTGCCAATAGAAAAAAGAACGCCGTTCTCTTTTATAAAGGCCATTAAAAACTACATAACTCTCTTAAAAAATCGCGCGGTGATGGGCTATGTCGTCGCTTCTGCTTTTTATTTTACCGGCATGATGAGTTTTATTACGGGCTCTTCATTTGTCTATATCGAAGTTTATGGTGTGGACCCTGCAAACTTTGGCTTTTTACTTGGTATTAATGTTATTTCTATGATGATCGCCTCCACAATCAATGGCCGTTACGTGGAAAAACTTGGCACAGAAGTTCTGTCAAAATACGCGATTTTCATCCCGCTTACAGCCTCTTGCTTGATGATTGTTTTGAGTTTTTTCAACCATCCTCCTATTTGGCTTATCGTCCTTTCAAGCATGCTTTTTGTTGGCCCAATGGGGATTTTAGGCAGCGGCTTTATGGCTGGTGCCCTTAAATATTCTGGTAACCATAATGGCAGTGTTACGGCGTTAGCAGGAACATCTCGCTTTGCCATGGGAGCATTAGGCGGCGTTGTCGTGAGTCTCCTTCACAATGGCACATTTGTTCCAATGCTTGGCACTATGGCTGCATGCGGTATTATTGCCTTTGTGACATTTAAAGCCACAGTGCGTTACGTAAAATCATTGGACAAAGAACAGGCTTAATATCGCCATTTATCTTTCAATTTATCATTCTTATAACTGACTATACGAGGCTCTCATGCTAAGCACAGCAACGCTCATCGAAAAAATCAAAAGCACTCCTGAACAAGTACAATTTAAAGAAGTGATTGATGTTATCGAGCGCGAATACGACTTCACGCCAGCTGCGTTTTCTAATGGCAAGCAGACCAATGGCATTAATGAAAACAATGGTTCTTGTAAGATTTTTTCTTTCGGATCCATTCACCAACTAACAGAAGTCGAAACCCTAAATTTATTTGGTGATTTTTATCGTGTCGATGTTTTAGAAAATCCAGAAGCCAGCGACCACCAGAACATTCGTCAATTCATGGAAAATGGCTGGGATGGCATTCGCTTTACAGCACAAGCGCTAGCACACAAAGCCTAGCCTGCAGGGCAACCATAGTTTCTGTGGTTGCCCTTTTTTTCCTCATGCTCTAAAAATCCTCTTTTAAACCCAGCCTAAATAGGTTGAACTCCTCTCTCATAAAATGCGATAGTGCTAGGCAATGAAAAGATGAGGTGATTATGGAATTAGTGGCATTTGACCTAGATGGAACCCTACTAAATAGACATCAAAGATTGTCTGATTACACACTCGAAACGCTAGAGCGTTTAAAGTCTGCGGGCATATTTTACACTGTCGCAACAGGCCGCACGCACTTTGCTGCCATGCCTTGCATCGAAGGTCATGACTTTCCAAACTGGCAGATTTTTAAAAATGGCGTTGAATGGTGGGACCCTAAAAAGAACACGTACCGTCATCGTAGCCTGTTATCACAAAGCCATATCTCTGAACTACTAAGCTCTTTTGAAGAAAACCAAATCACGCCTTTTGTTTTTTGCTTAGAAGAAGATGGCTCCCATAAAGTCTATCATTCACCATTAACTGGGCACCTAAGCGACCACATTGCGAATGAACTGGGCAATCATACAAACATGAGCCTCCATCCCATTAGTGAACTGTCTAATCGTTCAAAGATCACGAATATCAGTGCTATGGGACACCCTACGCGTATAGACAAAATTATCGAAGATTCCCAAAAGCACAGTCATTTAACCGCTTATTCTGGTGGTGGCATTTATAACCCAGAGGCTTTTTGGTTAGACATCCATCACAGTAATGTTTGTAAAGGTTCTGCGCTAATGGAACTTAAAGCTGAAATTGGTGCCGAAAAGCTTATCGTCTTTGGTGATGGCGATAATGATTTGACTATGTTCTCTCACTCAGATGAAGCGTTTGCAACTGAAAATGCATTGTCTCACGTGAAAGAAGCAGCGAGTGATGTTATTGGTCACCATGACGAAGACGGCGTCGCTAAGTATCTAAGAAAAAGATACGACTTGTAGTTTTTGAGCTAGTAAAGAATTCTTTCGCAGCATAATGGTTGATTTTGCAAAATCTAACGCCATTATTGGTTAGTAAGTGTTCATACTTACCATGCTACAAAGATTTTTAGAGCGATACGTTGCGTAAAGAGTGTATATTTCTACATTCTTTAACCAAAAAACAACATATTTGACTTTACCCAACGATCATTATGAACCATGATTGTTACAGAATAATTAGTTTGGAGAAGCACCATGTTTGAATTTTTGTTATTCATAGCTGCCTGTGCAGCAATTGCTTTCTTGGTAGCCAACGTTCAGAAATCTTTTTTTCAGCCAAAAGCAAAACTACAACCGATTAAGATTGAGCAAGAGAAGGTAAAGCGCCCTCATCCTCAACGTAAGCGTCCTTATTAATCACGTCTTTTCCAAATACGATTTTAGCTGGACACACCGCTTGGTGAGCCCAGCTAACTAATCATATTTTAATGTCATATTCCTTTAGCTTATTTGCAATCGCGCTGTGACTCATCCCTACGGCTTTCGCTAACCGCCTTGTACTTGGGTAACTTGGGTACAGTTGTTTTAGTAAATCAGCCTCCCATTGCTTTACGGTTTTTTCTAACGAGCCCTGCTGTAACACCATAGACACCGCCTTAGCATTATTGTCTTCAGGCAAATGAATATCGTCTGCTGTCCATTCCCTATTTTTCGCCGTCAGCAATGTCTGCAAACAGGTATTTTGCAGTTCTTTTAAATTGCCAGGCCAGTGATACAAAGCCAATTTGATCAAAGCAGGTTTAGACAAACTCGCCACCGGCAACCGATAGCGCTCGGCTTGAGTCGAGATAATTTGTTGAACCAAGCCTTCAAGATCCTCACGACGATCTCGCAGGGCAGGAACCGCCAAAACAAGCGTCGCCAAAGAGAAATACAAACCTGAATGCAGCGTTTTACCATCCGCTAACTGAGCTTGACTAAGTACTGATGTGCTGATGATGCGTAAATTCGAATCGAGACTGGTTCCCGTTCCTGGCTGTCGAGCCAACCAATGTGCTAGCTCAACCTGGATACCCTCGTCTAAATGCTCTATGTCCTCAATCACAAGCCAACCGGACATTTGATCCAGTGTCGCGATATCGGAGCCAGTAATATCGCGAGCGTTACGGACAATTAATTGTGCTTCTAATTCACCTTGTTGTTTATTCCAATATTGAAACAATGCGTCAATCAGATCACGCTTCCCTGTTCCCATTTCGCCTTGTACCAAGAGCGGCATAGACACATCAGCAAAGGCTTTTGCCTGCGCCAACGCTTTTCTCATTGGCTCACTTTTAATAACAGAAGGTTTAAAATACGCTTCGAAATGGGCCTCAGCGTCTGGCGCTCGTTTCAAGCTGGCCGTTTGACGATCCAATCGCGTTTTCGATTTTAGATAAATAACGGTTCCAGCAGGGTTAGTCACCCCATCGTCATCGCTGACAAAAATAGGTTTCATTTCTAGCAACAGCGTTTTGTTACGAATGCGGATGCGCTTAGTCATCCCTTCTCGTGGATTCGCCCAAATGTCCTTTGCGAGGTTCACGCCTTTTATAAAACGCTGTAGGGGTTGATGCAGTAAATCCGCGACAGAGACATTCAAATCCTCAGCCGCCAGCTCCGTTGCCATCGTAATGTAGCCTTTTAAATCCACCGATATGACACCGTCTGGCAAGGCTTCTAATAGCGTATAAATCGCATTATGCTCCCGCTCAGAAGGCGTAAACATAACGGTTTTCACATCTTCAACACTTTCTAAACGACGAATATCCGCCAAGAGTTGTTGCAGTTTTGGAAAAGGAATATCTGGAAATCCACAATAAATACAACGGCGCTTTGTATCTACCTCAACTAAGCGCATATCAATGCCATGAGGAATAAACAGGTCAAGTGCTTCTCGCACCATCCCAATTCGATCTTCGCACTGTATTTCTACTCTCATGGTCTCTCTCTAGTATTTCGCTGTTTGTCTTTAGAACTCAGTAACAGTAAGTTTTTTTGTGGCGCAAAGATTTCATAAAGCGGCAATACCGCCGCACCTAATACGCCAGCCGTTTGCCCAGTTTGCGCACAACGAATTGGAGGTATAGGCAAAGTACTTTGCTCAGCAACCTCTTTTTCAAGCTCACCAATCAACGATGTTAGTACTGTCGCGGGTAAACGTCCGCCAATTAAAATCGCTTCAGGGTCGTATAAAGCCACCACCGCAGCTAAAGCAGAAGCTACTTCGCCAGCCACTTCATTCGACCAGCGCGCCACCGCCTTGATATAAACATCGTCCAGCCATGTTTCATCAGACTGTGGCCAAGTGAGCTGATTTGACCATAAAAAGCGTCGTAGCGATGATAATGACAAAGCCTCTAAAATCCATTTTCCGTGTTTACCTGTCGCGGTTGGAATAAGCCCAAAACTGCCTGCTTTGCCATGGGAACCAAAATAACATTCGCCATTGGTGACCACGCTTCCGCCACACGCCGTACTGACAAACAAATAAAAGAAATCAAACGGCAATACGCCCGGCGCTAACAACAATTCACTGGTTGCAGCAGCAACCGCATCATTTTCACAAAAGCAAACCAGCCCTGTTGAGTCAGCCAGCCAGGTCTCAAATGCGTCCGAGCGCCAATAGGATAAAGCGTTTTTTAGGGAGTCTAAATTAGACAACTGATCCTGATCGGTAACCAAGGTTTCCAACCAAGAATCCATATAATCTGGACGCGTCAAACCAATGCCCTGCACTCGGCTCCAATCGTCTCCCAAGGTCACTTTCACTTCTTCAATCAAATCGCTCGCAATCTGCTTGGCCATGTCTTCCGTTGGAAAAGACACCGCGCGCTCAATCAATAGAACACACGCGCCACTAAAGTCCAACAAGGCCGCACTAATATGATCCCGGTCAACATTAATACCCAGACCATATGCTCCCTTTTTATTAATGCTTAATTTGATCGAAGGCTGGCCTCTTCGCCCTTTCACCTTACCCGCGACATGAAGCAACTGACGCTCTAATAAAGAAGACGTAATGACCGAAATCGTTTGCGCACTTAGCCCAGTTTGCTCTGCAATGCTCACTCTTGAAATATCAGGATGCTGTCGAACCAAACGAAGGATTATTCGCTCATTATAAATCCGACTTTGCTCTGAGGTGCTACCAGAAGATTTCATATAACCCTACTCTTATGCTTTGGCCTGTAAACTAATCGCTACCATTTAATAAATCTAATTGATTTAATAATATAACTCATTAAGATGAGAGAAACGTCTTTAAACGCTGTATTTTTGATCGATACTTCTTTTGCAAAACAATAAAGGGCCACTACGGTGAGCAAAGCCCAATACAAGGACCTCGTCATGAACTCTTTTCCAGACTTTCAATCTATTGATTTTTTAAACGACCATATTCAATCTACCATGGCGTTTTATCACCCAAACTGCATCGATAAAACAGGTGGTTTCTTTCAATTCTTCAAAGACAACGGCGACATTTATGACGCCGATACTCGCCACCTTGTTAGCAGCACTCGCTTCGTCTTCAACTACGCAAAAGCTTATCAAGCCACGAACAATACCGCGTATTTGGAAGCCGTTCAGCACGGTCTCGACTATTTAAGAAACCGTCATCGCCGTGAAAACGGCGGCTATGTTTGGTTACTGAGCAAAGAAGAAAATCTCGACGAAACCAATCATTGCTATGGTTTTGCCTTTGTCATGCTTGCTTATTCAACCGCCTATAAAGCAGGCGTAAAAGAAGCAAAAGCATGGATAAAAGAAACCTTTGATACCATGGAAACACATTTTTGGGACGCTGAATTTGGCTTGTACAAAGACGAAATATCCAGCGATTGGCAAACGGTTTCGCCTTATCGTGGTCAAAATGCCAATATGCACAGCTGCGAGGCGCTATTAGCAGCTTATGATGCCACACAAGAAACCCACTATCTCGAACGCGCGATTTTGCTGGCCCAAAACATTTGTGTTCGCCAAGCCGCTCTTGCTGGCGGTGAAATTTGGGAGCATTACACAACAGACTGGCAAGTCGATTGGGACTACAACAAAGACGACCCAAAACATTTATTCCGCCCTTGGGGATTTCAACCAGGCCACCAAACAGAATGGTCTAAATTACTGCTATTAATACACCAACGCTCGCCTCAAAACTGGCTAATCCCAACCGCACAGAAGCTATTCAATTCGGCATGGGAAAAGTCATGGGACAACACCAATGGCGGCTTATGCTATGGCTACGATCCTAAAGGAAATGTCTGCGATGGCGACAAGTATTTTTGGGTTCAGGCGGAATCTTTTGCTGCTGCGGCTATGCTCGCTATCTACACAAAAGAAGCCCATTACTGGGACAAATACCAACAACTCTGGCAATACAGCTGGTCACACATGATCGATCACAAATATGGCGCTTGGTTTCGCATCCTAACCCAAGACAATAAAGCCTATGATGACTGTAAAAGCCCTGCAGGCAAAACAGACTACCACACCATGGGCGCTTGTTATGAAGTGATAGAGCAGCTCAGCCAACAAGATTAACGCTCGGTAATGCCCCCACTAACTAAAGGGCGATCATTCTATTTATAGCCAAAATGGAGTATGATGCAGCCCCTACGTTAGTGGACGCGAGCCCCTTTCTTTATGCAGTTAGACAAAATAGACCTCAATTTACTTCGTTATTTAGACTCCTTGTTACGGGAGCAAAACGTCACCCATGCAGCCAATCAGCTTGGCATCACCCAACCCGCCATGAGTAACGGCTTACGACGTCTAAGAGATTTATTTCACGATCCATTACTGGTCAGAACCAGCGATGGCATGATGCCAACCGCACTCGCAATACAGCTGCAACCTCGTGTTCAAAGCATCCTTCAATCCGTTGATGAAGTGCTTCACCTTGGGCAAAGCTTCGAAGCCGAATCCAGTTCACGTGTTTTTCGTATCATGGCGAGCGATTACGCAGAGGCAACGCTCATTCCACCGCTAATGAAGAAGCTTCAAGAAGAAGCGCCTAATGTTATCCTTGACGTTATGAACCCAAGTGACGTGAGCTTTCACGATGTTGAGAAAGGCAAAGTAGACTTAGTGATCAATCGCTTTGACACGCTACCGCAATCTTTCCACCAGAAGTCCGTGTGGGTCGATCACTTCTCTTGTTTGGTGCCTGCTAATTCTGAAATTGCCAAAAACTTTTCATTAGAGACTTACCTCCAATCCCCCCATGTTTGGGTGAGTAAAACCGGATTTGGCGTTGGTGTCGGAATTCAACCAGAAGAAGTTCAAAAGTTGGGTTGGGTCGACGGCTCCTTGGCGGATCTAGGTTTTAAACGCAATATTCGTTTATTTACCCGCAACTACAACGTTGCCATGCGCGCTACGGAACAGCTAGGGCTAATCGCCACACTGCCATCCTTAGCGACTCGCCTAATGAAAGATAATGATAAGGTTGTGGTTCTTCCACCGCCATTTGAGATCCCGCCTGTCGAACTGAAAATGTTGTGGAGTCCATTACTTCAACATGATCCAGGCCATATCTGGATACGCTCAAGCATCGCAGGTTGTGCTAAAACCATCGCAGAAAACAACAACCTCTAATTGATTGATGCTCTTCACAAGCCAAAACCAAATATAAAAAAACGAGCCATTGGCTCGTTTTTTTATGCTTATATTCCACCTAAGTGCAGTGCAAAATATTACATGTTTAACATCTGCTGAGCGCACTCTTCCGCGCTAGACACGGTTCTTTTTAGATCGGTAATGTGCCCGTTATCAATACTATAACACCAGCCATGAACGTGAAGCTCTTGGCCCGTTCTCCAAGCGTTTTGAACAATACTGCTCTGGCAAACGTTCGCAACCTGCTCAACCACGTTCAATTCACACATGCGATCAAAGCGTGTATGCATGTCGCTAATAGCGTCCAGCTCATCCCTATGTAGGCGATACACGTCTTTAATATGGCGCAACCAGTTGTCTATCATGCCATGCTCTTCAGTGCCCATAGCCGCCTTAATGCCACCACAGCCATAGTGACCAACGACCATGATGTGTTTTACTTTTAGCACATCCACCGCAAACTGGATAACCGACAAACAATTCAAATCGGTATGCACAACCACGTTAGCAATATTACGGTGTACAAAAACTTCACCCGGTAAAAGGTCTACAATTTGGTTTGCTGGCACACGACTATCTGCACACCCAATCCAAAGATATTCAGGCTTTTGCTGTTTGGACAATGTGGAAAAGAACTCTGGATCTTCTTTGGTTACCTTGGCAGCCCACTCTCTATTTTTAGCAAAAAGATCCTCTAAATCATTAGACATGGCTCATTTCCTTAGCGTGTTTTTGATACCAGCGGAGTTTGATATCTGCCGTTAGCATAATGGATTCAAGTTGTTGAACAGCCTCTCGGCCTTCATATGACGCCTTATGAATATGCGGCGTCATACTTAACAAATTCTGTATTTTTTCTTGCGAATCTAGACTGAAAGCAAAGGTTTCTGCTTGCTCTAGCACAAGGTCAAAACCAGGCACACCAGCAGAAAAAGTCTGTTTGTATTCATGAATAGAAGGATAAAGTATTTTTCGCAATTCAATAAGATGCTCTGGGCCCGACTCCACCAGCAACATCAAGCCATTGTCAGTCAGTACACGTGAAAATTCTGTAAATACTGGAAAGCCAAATAAGCATAATACCAAATCAAAACGTTCATCCGGCATAGGCAAGCTGGCGTTACTACCGACGATCCAACTTGCTGCCTTATCGCGTTTACTCGCCGCGGTAATCGCCCACTTAGATATATCCAAGCCACAACGTTCCATTTGGATATTTTGCTTCGATAACGCCTGCCCGATTTCATCCAGATAGTAGCCTTCGCCACAACCTGCATCCAGAACACGCATCCCCGTTAACAAATGGCTTTTTGGCCAAGAATCAAGAATGGCCTGAACAATAGGAAAATAGTGCTTTTGATTCAGAAAAGATTGCCTGGACGCGACCATTTCCTTGCTGTCACCAGGGTCTTTTGATCGCTTATTTTGCACAGGAAGAAGGTTTACGTAGCCAGATTTGGCTAGGTCAAAAGAGTGTCCTTGTTCACACTTTAAACTGCGCTGATCGCGGCTTAATGGTGTGGAATCTATCGGACAAGAAAGGTTTTCAAGCGTCGACACAGTTTACTCATCGGTTAATAATTTCGCGTTCGGAAGGATACCCTATTTACCAACAGCCTGAACATCAAAAAACCTAAAGCCGCCATGATTTTTTATGTCATTCGCAAAAAGGCTACTGTTTATGCAAAAGCAACCACATTCTGACTGTTCACATAGCGCAAAAATTCTTCCCCACATAAAGGTTTGGAAAATAAATACCCTTGCACCTCTTGGCAGCCATAACCACTTAATAAATCAAACTGCGTTCGAGTTTCGACCCCTTCGGCAATGACTTTTAAATTCAAACTCTTCGCCATCGCTATGGTGGCTTTTACGATTGCATCGTTATCAGAATCTAGCCCCAAATCATTAATGAAAGATCTGTCTATTTTTAGGGTTTGAATTGGGAATTTTTTTAAATACGCCAAGGAAGAGTAGCCAGTACCAAAGTCATCAATGGACAAGGTTAAGCCCAACTTTCTAAAACCATGCAATTTATCAATCGATTGCTGAGCATCGGTCATCAACATACTTTCGGTTAACTCAAGCTCGAAATACTCAGGATCAACCCCAGTTTCTTGCATCACTCTTTCGACCATATCGACCAGATCGGCCTGCATAAACTGTCGACTCGATAAATTCACCGACAACTTAAGAGGAGCAACACCGGACTCACGCCATTCTTTTAACTGCCTACACGCCCGTCGAATAACCCACTCACCCAAAGGCAGAATCAAACCGCTTTCTTCCGCTAAAGGAATAAACTGATCGGGACTGATCATCCCAAGTTCTGGGTGCACCCAACGAATTAGCGCTTCAGCCCCAACCACCTCTTCGTCACACAAACGAACTTTAGGTTGGTAATGCAAAACAAACTGCTCTTCATCAATCGCTTTTCGTAAACCGCCACCCAAAGTCAGATGAGCATCTATGTTGTCAGCCATGTGACTTTCGTAAACAAAATACAAATTGTGACCGGTGGACTTCGCGCGATACATAGCGGCATCGGCATTTTTAAGCAAATTGTCGATATCATTCGCATGTTGAGGATAACTGGCGATACCAATACTAGCGGTGATCATCATTTCCATGTTGGCAACAAGATACGTATTGCTGGCGT
The DNA here is from genome assembly GCF_005222245.1 of Marinomonas sp. FW-1. Taxonomy (NCBI): domain Bacteria; kingdom Pseudomonadati; phylum Pseudomonadota; class Gammaproteobacteria; order Oceanospirillales; family Oceanospirillaceae; genus Marinomonas; species Marinomonas sp. FW-1. The sequence goes on from NZ_CP025987.1 coordinate 2,471,406, forward strand.
TTTGCATAATGCTCTCAGCAATCTCTTCCAGCTCGTCGATGGCGTTGGTATTTTCCAGCACCACAACAAACTCATCGCCACCCAAGCGATACAAACAAGCACGGGGAGGAATACAGGTCTTAATTCGTTCAGCAACACGCTGGATAAGCTCATCACCAATGCGATGACCAAAGTTATCGTTGATTACTTTAAAGCTGTCTAAGTCTATATACAAAAGACCAAACTGACGCTCACGTTTGCGTGCATTAAGCAGCGCACTTTCCAGCTGTTGATAAAGCAGATTTCGGTTTGGTAGTAAGGTTAAATTGTCGTAGTTATGAAGGCGATATAACGCGACCTCGTGGTCTCTTTCTTCCTGAATATCGTGGGTTAATAAATAAACATTATTCGTTGAGTGATGGTAAGACACCTCCACTTTATACCAACGAACTCCTTGTTTACTGGTTAGTCGTATTTCCTGCGATAGACAATCTTGTCGCTTTATACGCCGCATAAAACTATTAGCGGCGCCTGTAACAGCAAATAAATCTCTTATGTGTTGAATATCACCAAACACATCAACAAAGCATTCGCTGGCCTCAATCAATTCCCCGTGAGGGTAAAAAGTAGCAAAAGATAAGGTTTTGAATTGAGTCAGCAATCCAGGGGAGTCTGGAACCTGCATAAGAGTAGAAGGCACAGTGGTAGCAATTGCAGAAGCAGGCAAACTAACAGTCGAAACACTTGGATGCGCCTCGGCCAATAAGCCTCTGCGCCCATTGCCTAATGAAATCACCGTTCCAGTAACACTGTAACGCGAGCCATCTTTGGATACATAGGGCCATTTGAAAGGCAATACAGCGCCTAATTCCAATGCCTCGATGTACAAAGAAAAACGTTTTTGTAGCGCTTCACCAATCAGGCGTTGGCCGGATTTAATGCCATCCAAAGAGTCAGCTAACAGCACCTCTGCAGCGTCATTGCACCAAGGAACATCCGATTTCTCGATATCTATAATCCAAGCAGCTAATGGCATTTTGGCATGCACAAGCATTGATAAATCAGTCATCAACTTTAAATACTACTATACGTTTTGATACTAGAGGCCTCACAAACTATCACCATGAATCTGGCACAACAAACAGATGCTTGCCTACGTCCCCCGATGCTGCATCAGCAGCTTGCCACAAAAACACGTGTCTTGGACGTGAATCCTGTAGGATCTCACCTACGAGATTGTAGGCAAATTGCGGAAAATTGAAAGAAATATTCTCATTTACAGCGGGAGAAGACAACCAATGAGGCTTTTGTAAGACGAAAAAATTTGAAAAATACGACTTTAATGACATAAAGTCAGACGCTCTAACCCAACCACCATAATTTGTCTGGGTCAGCCAACTCGATATATCGTAACCTTGATCCAACGCAGAATACAACCGACCAAAAATCAACAAATTAGCCTGAGGCGTGCGGCCTTGAGCAACCTCCGCAATGGTACTCTTGCCTTCTTCAGTCTGCAAAATTTGTAATTGATGATCCCTAGCTCTGGACACCTTCTTTAATAAACTGTCGTTTTTATTTGGCCCTATCCAATGATCTGGGTATAAATCTTGGCGCTCTAAATAAAACTTAATAGCAATCTCAAATTGATGAAGCTGTCCTTCGGGCGTTTCCACCAGCATGTCTACTTCACCCAAGGTCCTAACCTCAGAAACAATCTGAACATGCTCATAATGCACCGTCAAAACAGACAGGTGTCGAATCGCAAACGAAAACAAGGTTTCGAAATAACTACCAAGAAAATGCGACTTGCACGCTGTAACAGCATCGACCAAAGGTTGCGGTTGATCATCCAACGCTAATAATTGCGCCTCAACATCTGGCAACCAATATGGCTCAAGCTCAAAATCACGCTCAATATAATGCCCTTCAACCAGCCAAGCAATGTCTTTTACAAAGGGATGTTGAACGCGATCCGAAATCACAGAGCACCGCTTAAATGCTGATCAATACGGTTTAAACACGTCACCAGAGAGCGAACTTTCGCCTTAGGCTTATGTTGAAACGCTTCCTCCGCCATAGGCGAAATATGACAACGACTAGGTAACGTCTCCCCCAACGCCAACATCTTTTTAAAGCGCTCTATCATTACAAAACGCAACCACTGCTCGAATGTCATAGAATCAACACAGAAAGGTTCTGTACTGGCAATAGCCTCTGCCGAAGGCGCCTCACACTCCCAAACACCACAATCTTGCATTGCCACTTGCAAGTCCATCAATAAATCAGCCAACACATGATGGGCAGAAAAGGCTTTTTTCAACCTGATTTCTCCTTTGAAAAACGGTAAGATAGCGAATCTTTGTTTAAGCGATAACAGTACATGAAGTACTATTATCGGCCATATGAGCCCAAACTTTAGTATGAATAAAATCGAATCTCTTTCAGACCTCTTCGACATGGTTGGTTGCGATGTAAGCTACTACGACCTAGGTCGCAACATCACCAAAATCACACCGCAACAAGCGGTGCAATTCGACCGTAAACAGCAAGCCTACCCTTTCCCATTTCGCCAACATGCTTGGTTAGCCTGCTTATTAAACATGAAAAACCAACAAGGCAAAAAATCCAAAAAAGAAGACCTCGTTGAACAAGGTGTAATTTGGTTTATAAAATTACCACTCGACGAAGCTGGCTGCCTAAACTTGGGAACACGTGATCATTTTATCAAAAGCATTGTCGACAAAATACTGCACAAAGGTGAAGAAGCAGGCTTGTCAGAAGCCCTTGAAGACAGCCCTTACGCCTTCAAACCAGACCAAGAACGCATGGCGAGCTTTCACGCCATTCTTGGCAAAGACCTTCACACAGCGCCATCGCACTACTTCGATGACGTCGTAACATATTTATCGTCAGACCTAACAGAAAACGACGAAAACTGGCAAACGCTAGGACTGCAAGGCATTGCCGAACTCGCCGCTAGAGTAGACGAAGACAAATACCAAACCCTAATACAAAAAGCGATTCAACAAGCCGCCAAGCCCGTTGTTAGCGCCCTATGTCACGCACTAGAACACGAGACTCTATCTAGCCAATTGCAAGAAACGCTTATTGCGCAACTGCAAACCGAACAAGACGCTCTCATGCAGGCAAGCTACCTACGCGCCTTATCAAGAGCCGATTTAAACGACACGCTATTATTGCCGTTGTTTGGCCTACTTGGCAGTCTAACCGAATGCAAAGACGACGACCTTCACCCTATCGCCGCCCTTGCAGCAAAATGCCCACACTGGCTTGGTCAAAACCCACAGCTACTGCGCATCATCATGGAAAAACTGGCACACCGAGAAGACGGCTATATCGCCTTTAAACAAATCACGGCAGAACTAAGCCAACACCCAGAAACCAAACAACCACTTTGGACATTACTGCGCAGCGGACATGTCAGCCCGAAACTGGCCCAAGCCGTGAGTTACATATTCACGCAAACACCAAAATCAGTGCAGTGATTGGGAAGAGTTAACATTGCGATAACCAGAGTCTGGAGTGTTTGAAATGAACAACCCAGACTCTGGCTTTTAACATAGCTCTACTTCAATATTGAAAGAGCAGCCACGAGTATTTTCTGAACCATCTGCGGATCTTCACCGCGCGCTATCTGAGACGAAGCGTTACTTAGCTGTGCATCGATATAAGTAGCGGCAAATTCTGACGACATCTCTGCAGAAAACTCACCTTTAGCCCTTGAACGCTCTACCCATTTTTGAAAAGTAACAAGACCCTGCTCTTCAAGAAAGTCTACCTGCGCTCGAGTCGCTTCACCCAAATGCGTTCGTGATTCACGCATTTTTATAAAAAGACAGCCATTTGGAGATTCATCATGACAACTAACTGAAGCGGCAAACGATATAAGGTTATCAAGAGCCTCTCTAAATGGAACGTCACTATTCAGCATCTGCTGCACCGGGCTTAAAACTTGTTCCTGATATCTGATAAGAACAGCCTTCATCAATCCATCTTCATTTGAAAACTCACGATAAAGGCCTGGCTTCGATACACCCGATCTCCTGCAAATTTCATTAAGAGACAAACTGCCTATGTCCTCTTTCCAATAGGAATCCATTGCCACATCCAAAACATGATCACGATCCAAGGTCTTTGGTCGTCCCCTTGAAGGCTTAATTGGATCTAAACTCATTTTAATACCACCTAGTATTTTAATTTGACATACTGTTCTTTTGGCCTTATTGTACCGACTGGTATTTAATTAGCAAACCGAATAGGAAAGAAAAATGAGCGATATAAATAAAAGCATAGTGATCACTGGAAGCAGCAGTGGATTTGGCCAAAAATCAGTAAAAGATTTTGCCGATAAAGGCTACCAAGTGTTCGCCACCATGCGAGGCCCAGAAGGCAAAAACGCTGGGGTTAAATCCGAATTAGAAGCCTATAGTGACTCTGTCCATGTTGTTGACATGGATGTTACTAACGACGAATCTGTCAAAACAGCCATTGCAAGCGTACTAGATAAAGCAGGCAAAATTGATATTTTACTTAACAATGCAGGCGTGATGTATCTTGGCATTACAGAAGCATTTAGTATTGACCAAGCTCGCGAGCAAATGGAAACCAACTACTATGGCGCTATGCGTACTATTCTGGCCGTTTTACCTGCGATGCGTGAAGCCAAGTCTGGCCTTATCATCAACACCTCATCCATGGTTGGCCAAATTTCAGCACCGTACTTTTCTACCTACGCCGCGACCAAACATGCTTTAGAAGGCTACCTTCAAGGTTTACGCTACGAAGTAGCGCCATTTGGTATCGATGTCGCCATCGTACAACCTGGCCCATTCCCAACAGGTCTAACAGCATCAGGACAACAACCATCACGTACAGAAATACTGGATAGCTACGGTGAATTGGCACACATCCCGACCGCCATGTTCGAAGAATTCGGTAAATTTATGCAGAGTGATCAAGCACCTAATCCACAAATGGTAGTAGATACTTATTTAGCCCTAGCAGACATGCCTGCTGGTAAGCGCCCAACACGCACACCTGTTGGCTTAGTTTGGGGGGTTGATGAAATTAACGCAGCTAAACAACCTGTCCAAGACCGTGTTTTGACAGAAATGCAACTAGACAAAGTTCTAGGTGGCGCTGACGTATAATATTCGTCATCAGAGGCAAACAATACTTTGCCTCTTTCTAGACCGACATCAAGTGAATGTCGTGTTTGAGAGATAAATTAGAGTCTGAGTGTCTGAATTTAAACATGCTGCAGACTCTTTTTTTAGGATGTATAAAAATGGCTTATGCCACTCCATCTTCATCAAGCCTTATCGTGACCTGCTTCTTAAGCTTTTTTGCGTAAGGTTTTTTGACTGAATTTGAAAAATCATAATGATCACGCATAGCGATAATCCTCTAGTTTTCATCCGTAGTAGACAGTAAATACTTGCGTAAATCTCTTTCGTGCCTCAACAGATGAAGGATATAGACTGAATCGTTATCAACTTTGTAGAAAACACGACAAGGATTCACAGCAATTTCTCGATAATTTCTCGATAATTTAGAGTCGAAATTTCTTCAGGGATTCTGCCAGAGTCAGGGAATTGTTCGAGTCTCTGTACCTTACTGAAAACATTTTCTACTAATTGCTTCGCAGCGTACGGATTACTAACTGCAATATACTCGCAATATCATTCAGATTATCCAGTGCTGGCTCAGTCCAAATTATTTGAGCCATTTACTCATTTTCTCTTTGGCTTGTGACATATCCATTGTTCGACCTTCACGGATGGCCTGCTCGCCCTTCGCAATACCTTCCAAAATCTTCATCCGTTGCACCATCAACTCGTAATCAACAACATCAAGCAAATAGGCTGATGGCTGACCATGCTCAGTTATGAGAATAGGCTCTTTTGACTCACGCAAATCAGCAAGCAGCTTCGTTGCCTGCCTCTTTAACGTAGTAACGACTTCGGTTCTCATAGCGACACCTCAGATGAAAATGTATTTTTACAGTATCACTCCAATTTAAAAAGAACGGATACCTGCCATCACCAGCTGAATATTCCCTCTAGTCTCAATAAGTAGCAAACATTCACCCAACCGATCATGTAGGTCAGATGAGACGAGGAACGAGGCGTGATCTGACGGGACCAGCCTCGTTAAGCATTTGCAATGTGATATTTAAAAGTGAACGCCTTGATAAGACAGGCTTATAAAAAGTAATGTTTATGCTCGTAGGGCTAACGACAGCCTCATAAGGGACAGTGACACGTGGGCTAAAATTGGAGCTAAGCGACTGAGCCTACGTGCTATTGTCCCAGCGAGCCTGCGAGCGAGTTTATGCGTTTGTTAATTACCCTTACCCGCAATTAGTCGGCTTAGCCTGTCCGTAACGGCCTCGCTAATTTTAGCTATAGCCTCAGACGGTATATGAAGAGCGGGGTTTTCACTGGATTCTGTTACAGTTGCACTTCTCAATAGAGTGCCTCTAACAGTCTCCGGCAAATCTGAATTTTGGGCAGCACGAATTTTAGTCAGTGATATTAGAATTTGCTGATGCAAAGAAATTTCTTTCAAGTGAAATCTTAACTGTCCAAAATAAACGAGAAGCCGCGCGACGCACATAGCAATGACCATAAACCCTAAGTTGCTGCTATTGGCAGGAGACGACATTGAGGTTGGGGCGGAGTCCATCGTTTTAATTCCAGCACTTGCAGCGTACTTCATTATGTCAGCAAGGTGTTTGACTTGCGTATCAAGCATTGAGTAGATAAATAGAAATAAAATTGCAGCAAGCATAATCAATAGCCACATAGCCCAATTGATTTGGCCAACCCTTTTTTGATGGTATTTGATCGAGTCTTTTACTTCTTTTATCGAATCCTGCATATAACCTTCCATGGGGAATTAACATCTATAGACACCCCGTTTTTTGCAAGCAAAATCAAGATCTAACAAGAACAGTTTTGCAGCCATCTATTCGGATTTTTAGTAAAGCAATTAATGCTTTTATCCCTGATGCTATTACTGCAAATAAACAGCGCTGACTTAACGCCAATCATTTTCGCCTCTCAGCGAAACGATGTTAGTCCCAGAATGTCCAAGTCATGCTTTTGGTTATCTTGTCATTCGTGTTTTTAACTAAACAAAAACGAGTATTTAAAATTTAATCTAGATCAGGTGAAGGAGAAAGACGTGTTCATTAGATTTGAGTTATCAGCCTGTCTTCCCTGACCTTTCTTTACACAATATAAGAAGCTAAAAACGAAAACCATAAAAATATTGTGTGTTTCTAACGTACAGGCAATTAAGCAGATATAGTTAGGGATAAGCGAAAGAAATAACTACACAGTCGCCCTCACCTTGGAGGACATAAGGGGAATTATTAAGTTGTCGGCCTAAAGGTGTGACCTACCATAGAAAATGAAAGCTTCGCTTTCAACGGCGGATCACGGTCGTACCTCCCTCATCCGCCCTACGAAAACCTGCATTAGCAATGCTATCAGTTCGACGCGACGAAGTTGCGCGACTTTATGGAGTTTCAGGGTCAGTTAAAAATACCCTTCCCTCCACCAGCAAAAACAATCTATGCCTTACGGTAAAAATCGTGTTGCTAAACGCTACCTTAAACAAAGTGAATGAGACGTTTGGGCTATAGCCCGATAAAAGATTTTTTGGTTACTTTTGCATCGATTGGCAAAAGTTACCCGCTCAGCTTTTTCCTGAATTAAAGAGCGGAATAAAGGTTGGGAATACAAAGCGTTTGAATGCCCCCCAAAGAAGAAAGGTTGTCGTATAAAAAAGGCCCCATTTACCTGAGTAGACAAAATGGGGCCAAGGTAGTCGTAGACCTACGATCAATGACGGGTTTGATCTGGGTCGTTGGCTTCGCGCATTCGTTTGCGATGTTCGACAAATTCGTCACTCAGCATGTAATCGCCCTGCTCGGTGTGAGCCAGTGCGCCGCGGTTGACGAGTGCGTCTAACGTTTTTGGCAATACCTTCTGGCGTCGCTCACCTTTGATAAAATAATATTGTTCACCTAATTGGATCAATTTAAAACCAGATTCTAGGTACCCAACACATAAGTTTTGAGTTGGCGTTAACTTGAGTTTCATTGCTCACCTCACATTGCCTGCCGTCTCTTAAATGTAAATCAGTTGATCATTTATCGTTCATATTAACTATAGACTATAGACACTTTTTTCAGGAAGGATAATTTTCTACCTCCAAGATTACAAAATGATAAAAAAAGAAACCTTTCTAGTTATCTTTACCTTTAGCCTACTTCGCGGTTAAACGTTCGCAGAAAGCCAAAAAAAAGGGAAGGCATAAAGCCTTCCCTTTTCACAAACCTTGCAGTGGTTACTTTATTCAGCAAACACCACGGTTTTGTTTCCATGCACTAAAACACGGTCTTCCAAGTGGTAACGCAGTCCACGTGACAGTACGAGTTTTTCGATGTCTTTACCAAGGCGAACCATGTCTTCTGCTGCGTGGCTGTGACGAACTCGAATCACGTCTTGCTCGATAATCGGTCCAGCGTCCAAGTCAGCTGTCACATAATGACAAGTCGCACCAATCAGTTTCACACCACGAACAGCCGCTTGGTGGTAAGGTTTAGCACCAATGAAAGATGGCAAGAAGCTGTGGTGAATGTTGATTACCTTGTAACGGTATTTCTCACACAGGTATTCAGGGAAGATCTGCATGTAGCGCGCCAATACAATGGTGTCGGCACCAGACTGATCAATACAAGCTTCAATTTCTTGGAAGGCTGGCATTTTGTCTTCTTTCGGCACAGGAATGCAGTAGTAAGGGATTTTGTACCATTCGACCATAGAACGAAGATCTTCATGGTTGGCAATCACACCAACGATTTCACAATTCAATTCGCCTGTGTGCCAGCGATGCATGATGTCGTTCAGGCAGTGAGACTCTTTCGTCGCCAACAAGATTACTTTAGGGCGATCTTCACTGTCTTTGACATACCAGCTCATGTCGAATTTTTCGGCAATCGGCGCAAATTCTGTGCGGAAGGTGTCAACATCAATATTTAAGCTTTCTGCATCAATGTCATGACGCATGAAGAACCATTTTTGCTCTAAATCTGTATGGTGACTCGCTTCGATAATTGAGCCTTGGCGTTCGTTCAAAAACTCACTCACCGCCGCTACAATCCCCACTCTGTCGGGACAACTAATCACAAGTCGAAATGTTTTCTTTCTCATAGTAAAACTTATAAACCTTAAAAACTCTTTAAAAGTCAAAAAAGGCTAAACACGATGTTTAGCCTTAAAAAAACGTCAGCGGATTATACCTAATTCGCTTACTTATTCTTAGTTACTTGTTCTTAATAATGTAACACTGGTGGATCTTGTCGTTACGATCAAAATCTGGGTCCAGTGTTTCACGAGTGATGTTTTTCACATCGTATTCTTGCTCTAAGGATTCGTCCAACACAAAACGACGATAGTTATTAGAGAAGATAAGCTCGCCACCTCTTGCCAGTCTTGCCATTGCTAAGCGAACCAGTTCGCCATGGTCGCGCTGAATGTCTAACACGTCCGCCATTTTTTTCGAGTTCGAAAACGTCGGTGGATCCATGAAGATCAAGTCAAACTTATCGCGACTTTGTTTTAGCCATTCAATGCAGTCTGCACGCTCTACCTGATGATCACGATCTGAAAATTCATTCAATTCGATATTACGACGCGCCCATTCTGTGTAAGTGTTCGACATGTCGACACTCAATGAACTGCGCGCACCACCTTGCCCAGCATGAACCGACGCCGTCGCGGTGTAGCAGAACAGGTTTAAGAAACGAACGCCATTGGCTTTGTCTTGAATCAGTTTACGCACTGGGCGGTGATCTAAGAACAAGCCGGTATCCAAATAATCTTTTAGATTAACGATGAATTCACAACCGTATTCTTCTACAATCATTTCGTGTTTCGTTTGATCGAATTTTTCGTATTGCTCTTTGCCTGTCTGTCTTTGGCGCTGTTTCAGAATCACATTGGCTTCTGAAATATTGAGCGCGGTTGGAATGGCGGACATGACTTCAAACAAACGCTGTTTGGCTTTTTCAGGGTCAACACTCTTTGGCGCTTGGTATTCTTGCACATGCGCCCAATCGCCATAAATATCAATTGCAACCGCGTATTCTGGCATGTCTGCATCGTAAACGCGGTAACACTGGATCTTGTTTTTTTCGACCCATTTCTTCAATTTCTTGGCGTTCTTTTGCAGGCGGTTAGCGAACATTTGCGCGCCTGGGGTCATCACAGATTGCGCAACCACGTCTTCTTTGATGTTGCCAGCCAGCAAAGGAAAACGATAAGCACGACATTCAATGCCACCGTTGATAACGCGCGTGCTTTTCTCTGGTCGAACAGGTATTTGACGTGCTAAATGATCATTACTGGTCAGCATCATAAATTGCCAACCACGCACATTCGTGACAACCCATTCCCCTAATTGGCGATACAAGGCGATCAACGCCATTTCATCACCAATACGCTCACCGTAAGGTGGGTTGGTAATCACAAGACCCGGTACATCTGGCAGGATGTCGAACTCATGCTCTTGGAACGGGGTCATGCTGACATCAATCACACCGGTTAGTCCTGCGCGTTTAATGTTTTCACGGGCCGCCGCGATGGCTTTTTGCTCTCGATCTGTACCTTGGAAACGAATACCTAATGTTGCTGGGTCTTTTTTACGATTCTTCGCGAAATCCATCAGCTGTTGCCACATACGGTGATCATGCTGCTTCCAGCCTTTGAATCCCCAGTATTGGCGACGTAACCCCGGTGCGATGCCTAAAGACATCAAGGCCGCTTCTACAAGAAACGTCCCTGAACCACACATTGGGTCGATCAATTGCGTTAAACCACAATCTGTTCCCCAGCCAGCACGCAGCAAGAGACCAGCGGCTAAGTTTTCTTTCAGCGGTGCCATGCCGCCATGTTGGCGGTATCCACGGCGGTGCATACTTTCGCCAGACAAGTCGATACTCACCGTTACAACTTCGCGTTTAATACGCAAAGCAATACGCACTTCTGGCTGTTCTTTTTCGACGTTAGGACGTTCGCCGGTTAAGGCGACGAAATAATCGGCAATCGCGTCTTTCGCACGAACAGCACCAAATTGAGTGTTACGAATATGGTGATTGGTGCCATGACAGTCGATTGCCATGGTATTCGTTGCTTTCATGTGGTCGGACCACTGAATCGCTTTCACGCCATCGTATAAGTCATCAGCCGATTCCATTTTGAAACTCGCAATCGGCAACATGACGCGTGTCGCTACGCGAGACCACAAGCACGCTTTGTACATGCCTTCTAAATCTGTGGTCAGTTTAACCTGTGCTTCACCCAATCGCGTTTGCGTTAGGCCTTCACCATGCAACTCTTTTTCCAAGACATTTTCTAACCCAAGTGGGCAGGTTATTTCTAATGCGTAAACCTGACTTGTTGAATCAGTTGTCTGTAATATAGTGCTCATTTATAAAATACTTTTTTAAATTTCAATGAATGTTGCAAGACACATAAAGAAGGCGGAATCAGATTCCGCCCATCCAACGAAACGCAGTAATACGCGCCTTGCTTTTAGTTCGATATTATTAAATACCCAGATCAAGCTCTCGGTAATAAGCATCAGTGCTTGCTATCGCTTCCTTGATTAACTCTGGGCCTTGGTAAATAAAGCCTGAGTAAATTTGTACTAATCGTGCCCCAGCTTGCAGCTTTTCAACAGCGTCTGCGCCACTTGAAATACCGCCTACACCAATCACTGGCAAGGTGTCTTTCAGGTGTTCCGTTAAGGTTCTTACTACATGAGTCGATGCATCACGTACTGGCGCGCCGCTCAAACCACCCGCTTCTTTTTCGAACCTATGACCTTGCACCGCTTCACGAGACAAGGTGGTATTGGTGGCAATGATACCATCAACGCCCTGCTCAACCAGTGTGTCTGCCACCATTTTAATTTCATCGTCCGTCATATCAGGGGCAATTTTCACTGCTAATGGAACACGCTTACCATGTTCGGCTTCATAACGGTCGCGAGCAACAATTAGAGGCGCAATAAGCTGAGCCAAACTTTCACCAAATTGCAGGCTACGAAGGCCAGGAGTATTGGGTGAGCTGATGTTCGCCGTAATGTAATCTGCGAATGGAATTACGTTTTCTAAACAGGTCAAATAATCGGCGGCGGCGTCGTCTACTGAGGTCGTTAGATTCTTGCCAATATTGACGCCCAATATCCCTGGGTAACGATGGGATTTAATACGCGAAACTAGGTGATCAACACCTTTGTTGTTAAACCCCATGCGGTTAATAATGGCGTCATGCTCTGGCAAACGAAACAAACGCGGTTTCGGATTACCTGCTTGCCCTTTTGGCGTCACGGTTCCGACTTCCACAAAACCAAAACCTAATGCGCCCAAGGCTTCGAAAGCGTCAGCATTTTTGTCTAAACCTGCTGCCAAGCCAACCGCGTTAGGAAAGCGCAATCCCATAACGTCGACAGGCTTAGTCGCAGGTAAACCGCCTAGAAATCTGTTCAACCCCAATCGACTGCTTGCTGCAAGAAGATCCAATGACAATTCATGGGACACTTCTGGGTCCAATTTAAAAAGTAACGAGCGAGCAAGTTGGTACATTGTTAGGGCTCCTTGGCAGTTAAGGTCAGGTACATACTTTATCTGAGCTTTGCTATTTAATAATGTTATCTAATTCGATCTATATAACTTTACGCTGTCTAATCTTAGACTATCTAATTTTAGTGACGGCAATCAGTTTATTTCTATCGTCAAATTCTACTTCAAAAAAACCATAAATCCCTTCATGGGTGACGAACCGCTGAAAAGCCGACAATGGCAACTGAACTTTACGTCCATCTAGACAGTTTGCTACTAAGTTTTTTGCTGAACCTGCGTACATAGCTTCATATTTAAACGCGGGCAAAGCCACATTTAATACAAGTTTTGCCATTTTTTCGTCCTGTACTTACGTTACCCTTACAGAGAACGCTCTGTGCGTAAAGATTTGAATCCGATAAGATGAAGACTATTATATTGCGTTGACACTTTTATTGACAGAAGTATAAGGAACCTTGGTTCAATGGTAACTGTAATTGAGCAATTAAAAGATCACCTAAATCACGCCGTTGTCGGCCAACCAGATTTAACTCATGAACTACTTGTCGCTTTAATCGCCAATGGCCATGTGCTGTTAGAAGGGCCTCCAGGCATAGCCAAAACTACAGCAGCCAAAGCATTGGCCAGCTCTATAAACAGCCGTTTTCAACGCATTCAATTCACACCAGACCTTTTACCAGGCGATGTCACTGGGTCTGATGTTTATCAGCAAGAAACAGGTCAGTTTAGTTTTATCCCCGGCCCTATCATGAACGACATTGTGCTTGCGGACGAAATAAACCGCGCGCCAGCCAAAGTGCAATCGGCATTGCTCGAAGCCATGGGCGAAGGACAAGTCACAGTCGGGAATCACAGCTACCCGCTTTCGTCTTTATTTTTTGTTATTGCGACCCAAAACCCCATTGAGCAAGAAGGCACTTATCCTTTGCCAGAGGCTCAACTTGACCGCTTTATGATGAAGATCAATCTAGGTTACCCAAGTGCCGCTAGCGAATTGGAAGTACTGCGGTTGGTTCGTCAACAAGACCTACATAAAACCTCGGCAAGCAAGTCACAGCCTCTTTGCCAGCCCAGCGACATTCTGGAACTTCAACATAAAGCTTTGTCTTTGTATATGTCAGAAAGTGTTGAACAATACATAGTCCAGCTGGTTATGGCGACCAGACAACCAGAACTGTATTTAGGCGACGCCGGCAAGGGCACAAACTTAATTGAATTTGGTGCTAGTCCACGTGGTACTTTGGCTCTAGATCGTTGCGCTCGCGCCAATGCCTTATTAAATGGCAGAGACTTTGTTACACCTGATGATGTTCGTCAGATTGCTTTGCCCGTGTTGCGCCATCGCATTATTACTACGTTCGAAGCACAAGCCGCCGGTTTATCCGTTGATGATTTATTGAAGCGATTGATTAGCCACGTTCCAGCGCTGTAGTTTAAAGAATCGCAATACAAGGCAGCCAGTACGATGAGCCCATTATTATCACCTGAATCTCCAGAGCTAGATGACGCCCATTTTGCTCTGTTGGCGAATTATGCCAAACATTTAGGACGCGCCCCCAAAGCCATTCGTTTTGCGACGAATAATGGCGAGCGTCGCTCACGACAAAAAGGTCATGGCATGGAAATGCTTGAGCTTCGCGCCTACCAAGCCAGTGATGATTTACGCCATATAGATTGGCGGGTAACCGCGCGAACAGGCCAAGCGCATACGCGTTTGTATGCACAGGAAAATGACCACCAGCGACTTTTGTTATTGGACCTATCCAGCAGCGCGTATTTTGGTACGCGTCATACTTTTATCTCTACTCGCTTTATCCAATTAGCTGGCATTATTGCATGGCGTTCCAAACAACAAGGCGACACTTTGTCTTATCGGATCGCTTATGGAAACCAAGACTTTGCCAGCAATAAATCAGGGACTCTGCCAATATTGCTGAACGCCCTTAAAGAGGCCTCGATAGTTGACAATAGAGTCAAGGGCAGCAGCGCTTCCAGCATTTGGTCTAATTTCCTGCTGACCAGTAAAGCTCACAACAAAGACGTGATCATATTGACGGATAAGCAAAGCTGGAATCAAGATGAAGAAAGTGCGCTAATGAAGCTGGCGGAACATAATACCGTGCACTGGATCCAAATCATCGACAGCAACGCCTTTAATTTACCCTCTGGGCAATATCAAATGGCAGACACTAAAGGCATAAGAACTGTTTCGATTAGCAAGAAAAGCATGCAGCAAGCCAAAGCGGACTTTTTCAGCCAAAATACGCTAATGCGTAAAAAGCTGGCCTCTTTTGGTATTCGCCATCAAATATTTGATATCACCGAATCACCAGAGAAAATCGCCCGCTATTTACTATCACAAGGAGCGCTTCACTGATGTCTGCGGCACTGACTCCTTTACAATCACAAGCGCAAACACAGGCAATCGACTTACCAAACAAAGCGTATATGTTGCCTCAATCTATTCCTATGTGGCCACCAGCTTGGTGGACTTGGCTGGTTGTCGCGGCCATTGCTCTCGTCGTTATTGGCTTGCTCGTTTTGTGGTATCGACGCCACCAAAAGCAAGCTTATCGGCGAGAAGCCTTATCGAACATTCGCAAAAACGCGAACGACCTAACGGATAAAGAGTGCATTGAGCTTTGCCATGAAATGGTTAGACGCTGTTTAATAAGTGAAGGCAAAATCGAAACCGCTGCCCTCCCAAGCCACACGCTGTTTTCTTCATTGGATGCTTCTATGCCGAAAAAACGTCAGTTTGCCTCACTTGCCGGCGAGTTTATTGACGGCCCTTATAGAAACCAAATTGAGTTAACCCAAGAACAACGCAGCACCATGATTAAATACACTTGTTACTGGATAAGGAAGCACCATGCTTGAATTGTCTTGGCCTTGGTTTCTCCTGCTTTTACCCTTGCCTGTTATTATGTATTTTCTCCCCAAAGCCAAACCAAAAGGAGATGGTATTTGGTGGGGAAACAGCGAACACGTTATTAATCATCAAGATAACAAAGCCATCAGCAAGCGCCCTAGCCTTGGCTACCTGTGCTTGATCATGTCTTGGGTTTTATTGGTCTTGGCAATCACTCAACCTGTGTGGCTGGGTGAGCCGACAAAAGTAACCCCGTCGGGTCGTGATTTGCTGATTGCTCTGGATCTATCTGGCAGCATGCAAGTCAGTGATATGACTTTGAATGACCAACCTGCAAACCGATTAGAGGCCGCCAAATCGGTCTTATCCGACTTTATCCAAGCGCGCCGTGGCGACCGTATTGGGGTCATTGTATTTGGCTCAAAAGCCTACCTTCAAGCGCCATTAAGTTTTGATACCAAGACGATCAACCAATTGGTTCAAGAAGCTCAGATCGGCTTTGCCGGCGAACAAACGGCCATTGGCGACGCGATTGGATTGAGCATTAAAAGGCTCGAAGACAAACCATCCGATAAAAAAGTGCTGATTTTAATGACCGATGGCGCAAACACGGCAGGACGGGTGCAACCTCTACAAGCCGCTGCATTTGCAGCGTCGCAAAATGTCCGTGTTCACACCATAGGGATTGGCGCAGACAGCATGATCGTACAAAGTTTCTTTGGCCCAAAAGCCATTAACCCATCTACCGATCTAGACGAAACACTACTAAAGAATATTGCCGCTCAAACCGGAGGCGAATATTTCCGCGCCAAGAGTACGCAAGATTTACAAGCCATTTATCAAACGCTGGACGCACTAGAACCCACACCTACCGAAGATATTTGGCAACGACCCTTAACCAGTTTGTTCCATTGGTTAGGTCTTGGCTCTCTCGTCTTTTTAGTGTTGTCGCTACTTGCTAGCCAACAACTTCAATTTAAAAAATCTTCTCGCCGTAGCAGCGCACCTCATCGAGGAGATCAAGCATGATACTTTTTGACATTATTCATTTTGAACGCCCTTTATGGCTTATTTTATTACCAATCACCTTATTAATAGCGTTCTTAGTTACGACCAAAAGCGCCAACAGCCGCACTCTTAATAAGGTGGTTGACCAACGCCTAATGCAACATTTGGTCTACAAAAATACGGCCAGCAACATAAATAAATGGCTCGGATTCGCCGCCGTTTCATTATGCTGGATCGGGCTAGCAGGCATTAGTTGGACCAAAGCCCCAAGCACCATGTTTGAAAACACCCAAAAAACAATCTTGGTTGTCGACCAGTCTATGTCAATGTACGCCACAGACCTTAAACCCAATCGTCAAACCCAACTAAAGCAAACCATTCGAGACATATTAGACAATAGCAAGGAAGGCGAAATAGCTTTAGTCGCATTTGCGGGCGAAGGCTTTGTCATTAGCCCTTTTAGCCAAGACAGAGAGACCATTACCCATTTTTTACTCGCATTAGATCCGCTTATTATGCCGGTATACGGCAGCAACTTAACCAGTGGCATCGAATCTGCCTTATCGCTTAGTCCAAATAGTGCCGAACCTGTGCATCTTATTGTGTTAACCGATGACTTAAGCGAACAAGACCAGAACACTATTCCCGCGTTACTTAAGGGCAAAAACATACAACTAGACCTGATTGCCGTCGGAACCCAAAACGCCTCCATCATTAAATTACCAGATGGGCAGATCCTGAGAAAAAATGGCCGAAATGTCATGCCTACAACCCCGGTCGACAATTTAAAAGCGTTAACCACCTCACTTGGCGGCCGCTTTTATCAAGGACGTTTGACACCTCAGTCGTTAGCCGACATAACAGATACCGCATTGAGCAATGAGCAGACTCAGAAAGCGCAAAACAAAAGCATTCATTGGATAGAGCAAGGCCACTGGTTTGCCCTGCCCTTTTTGCTTTGGCTGGCCTTCCAGTTTAGAAAAGGCATGCTCTTTATGCTGCTGCTAAGTGTGCTGTACTTTCCTTCTGACAAATCATACGCAGACCCACTGGATTGGTTTCTAACCCCCGATCAAAAAGGCCAACAAGCGGTCGATCAAGGTAATTGGCAAGCGGCTGATCAATACTTTCAACAGCCAGAATGGAAAGCCGCTTCGTCGTACGCATTAGAAAACTACCCAGAAGCCGTTAAACAACTGAACAACTTAAATAGAAATGCCGCAGATAATTACAATCTAGGCAATGCTTTAGCATTATCCGGCGAAACCGACCAAGCCATACAGGCTTATGAAAAAGCCCTAGAGCAAGACCCATCGTTAAAAGCCGCCAAAGAGAATCTTGAGTATTTAAAGAAACAGCAGCAAGAACAGCAGAAGAAAGACCAACAACAAAAAGAGCAACAAAAGTCTAAACAACAGAACCAAGACAAGAATCAGGACAAGCAATCCGATTCTAGTGACCAAAATGACTCAAAAGATGAGCAAGAAGCAAAAAAAGACGATAAAAATAACGAAAAACAAGACAACACCAAAACTCCTGAGGATAATAAGCAAAATGAAAACTCAGACGAGCCAGAGCCAAGCGAGTCAGAAAAAGCTCAGCTAGATAAAGAAAAAACGCAGGCACTTAACCAGTGGCTAAGACAAATCCAAGACGACCCAGGATTGCTACTGCAGCGTAAGCTCTGGTATTTACACCAAGAAAAACGCAATGAAAATAGATTTTCGCAAGAGGATGGGCAAAACCCATGGTAATGAAGCAATACCTTCTTTCATTAATATCGCAAAACAAGCCACATCGCTTGTTTGTCTCACTAATGACAACTTTGCTTTTTATTATAGTATCAAGCTCACTTCATGCCGCCAGCGTTACCGCTTCTCTTAATAAAAATGTTGCCAATGAAAACGAAGTTGTTCAACTGACTCTTCGTGCTGACTTCTCAGATACAGGCAACGGCCCTGACCTGACGCCACTAGAGCGCGACTTCGAAATTTTAGGTAAAAGCCAAAACAGTCAATTTAGCTTTAATTTAGGCACGAGTACGGCCCTTAATTTTTGGGTTATTACCTTGATGCCAAAATCCGTTGGTACGGTTGAAATCCCTCCTATCAAAATAGGCGACCTTGAATCTCAACCCATTCGCTTGACCGTAAAAAGTTCGCCTCAGCTTTTGGATGGCAATGGCAATCCGCCCGTGATGATCAAAACGGAAGTGTCTGAAGTAGAGCCTTACCTACAGCAAGAAGTCATTTTAAGCGTCAAACTTTATACTTCTGTGGCCTTACAAAATGCAAATCGCTCAGTGCCATCACATCCAGACCTTGTGTTAGAAAGACTGATTGATGATCAAGTGGATTATCAAACCGTTAATGGCACACAATATCAGGTTATTACTCGTGAATATTTAGCTTTTCCGCAACGCAGCGGGCAACTCACTATTCCACCACAAACTATTCAGGCGATGATAAATACATCGACAGGACGACGAATGATTAAGGTGCAAAGTGAGCCTCTTAACCTTCAAGTCACTCCTATTCCAGCAAGCTTTACAGGCGACGCTTGGCTACCAAGTAAAAAAGTAACGGTATCGACCAGTTTGGATAAAACAAACGATGCGCCACGCGTGGGTGACACATTAATTTGGACAATTGATATCAAAGCCGAAGGGGCGCTACCAGAGCAGATTCCAACACTGGATTTTAATAGCACTCGTAACTACAAGCTGTATCCAAAACCACCTCAGTTTAGCAACCAAAAAAATGCAGCGGGCGTGACGGGGAATCAAACAATCGTAGTTGAAGTTGTGCCAACCGAGGAAGGGAAATTATCGCTGCCTGATATAAACATTACCTACTGGAACACTGACGAAAGAGCCATTAGTGTCGCGAGTGCCTCAACCGACACTATTGATATTGCCCCTCTTCCCAACAGTTCTGCTCAGTCCGATGGCGCAACAACAAGCAACAAGCCAACAATCAGTGACCCTTTACCAGCGCAAAGTCGGTCTGTCGCGCCCATCTCTTTAGCTAAAAAGGCGGTTGAGCCTACCAAAACAGAACCGCAACCCGACTTGCTACCAACCCCATCAAGCGAGGGTAAATCACTGCGTGACTACCTTATTAGTGGCTTGCTGATTTTGACTGTTCTTTTGCTAGGCGCATGGCTGTTCATTTGGCTAAAACGTAAAAAGCAAGACGTGAATACAGACCATGATGTGCCGACACTGCAAGAGTTTGCTCCTCTGAGCACAGTGAACGAAGAAAGCGCTTATAAAGCATTAATCGCTTGTTGCCAGCAAGACAACTTACAATCGTTAAGACCAAGCCTATTAGAGTGGGCTCGCCACCGCTGGGGAGATGATGAAATACGCAGCGTAGATGACATCAAACGCCTAACATCAGTACAAGTTACACAACTGCTGATGGAAGCTGAAATCATGCTTTATTCGAATAATCCGGCGCACGAGTGGCAAGGTGAACCACTGGCAGATGCTTTAGAAGAATTTACAAGCGGGCAAGAAAAGCCCTCTAAAGCCAGTCAACTAAAAACACTCTATCCCAATTTTTAATGAATGCTATTGCCTAAAAGGACCACCATGATGACACCATATCAATCCGGCATTGTTGCCGAAGCTTCAAGTGATGCTCTTTTTATTACACTGAATGCAAATAGATCCGAAATTAGCAGCCTTAAAAGCGCCCTAGCGGCCGCTCCTGAACTTATTGAAGGACTTCAAGCACAATTCCCAGATGCTGAACTTCACGCCGCTGTAGGCCTTAGCAGCTTAATATGGGACGAATTAGACACTGAGCGACCAAAGTTTCTTGCGCCTTTTCCTCATATCACAGGCAAAGACATCGAACTGCTACCAACGGACGTTGACTTGGTTCTGCATATTCGCTCTTCTCGTCATGATGTCACTTACCAATTGGCTAGCATTCTTTTTAAAGCGCTTGGAAAAAGCGTTATTCTAGTCGATGAAGTCAGCTGCTTTAAATATCTGGATAACCGAGACTTAACAGGTTTTGTAGATGGCACAGAAAACCCAGCGGGTGAACAGCGTAAAGCCGTTGCCCTCGTTGGCGATGAAGACCCTAGCTTTAAACAAGGTTCGTATTTTAATCTGATGCGCTTTGTTCATGATCTGGAAAAATGGGAACAAGAAGACTTAAAAACCCAAGAAGATATCTATGGACGCACCAAACATACGAACCAAGAATACCCTTCAGCCGAAAAGTCTGTTCACGCTCATACCAAACGTACGTCATTGAAAGATGAGAACGGCAATTCTTTGGAAATTTTACGTCATAGCATGCCCTTTGCGTCTTTAACAGAAAAAGGCCTAATGTTTGCCAGCTACAGCAAAACCCCTGTTATTTTTAACATGATGTTAGAAAGCATGGTGAAAGGTGACGAGAACGGCAACACAGACCACTTAATGAAGTACACCCAAGCAACAACAGGACAAGCATTCTTCGTCCCATCCAATGATTGGCTGAGATCTTGCGCCAACAAATAGCGTACAGCTAATCGATACTAAGCAAAAACTAACGCCCAATAAAAAAGCCACTTCAAATTGAAGTGGCTTTTTAGTTTGTTATCAATCTATTGCAAGAAATACATCGAGCGATTAACGCTCGATTTCCGCATTATTCTTTAATAGATTTTGCTGAGCTTGCGTATTCAAACTCGCTTGAGTTTGGTTTAGGTAGCGCTCGTAAGCCAATTTCTGATCATCAGAAAGTGTCAAATCACCAACTGAAACCTCATTTAAGCGAATCAAAACCAAATCACCGTTAGATAGGTTTTCGATACTCTCAACAGGGGCATTTGCTTCTGGGTGTGGCAATGCAAAAGCCAACGAAGTAATTTCGTCTTGCCCGCGCTTAGCCGCTTCAACAGAAGTCCATGACGCTGAATTAGATTCTTTCACTTTTTCAGCTTTAGCCTTCAACGATTCCAATGCCTTCTTCTGCACAACGATAGAAGCAACCTGCTCTTTCGTCTCATCGTACGTTTGGAAGGATTCTGGCTTGTGATCATTCAAGTGCACAACAACCACTTGGTCATCGTTAAGCTCAATCAGACTACTATTTTGACCATCTTCCAAGACTGTCACATCGTACGCCGCAGCAATCACTGCTGGGTTACTGGTGATCTCATCAGTACCGCCTTCTCGACCAAAGTACGCACTCTGAAGAATATCAACACCATACTCTTTGGAGATTGCATCCAATTTATCGCTGGCATACGCCAAGTCAGTGATGTCTTCATGCGCTGTTAGCAATGCATCTCTGGCTTTATCTTGACGTAGGCTTTCTTCTAACTCTGCTTTTTTAGAAGCAAAGCTTGGAACATCTGGCTTGGTAATATCATCCAACTTTATTAGGTGATAACCATACTGGGTTTTAGCCTGTTCAACATCGCCTTTTTTCATAGAAAATAAGACTTTATCAAATTCATCACCCATGGTGCCTTGCTCAACATAACCTAAGTTACCAGCATCATTTTTCGAACCGATATCATCAGAATACTCTGCGGCCATATCCGCAAAGCTTGCGCCTGATTTTAACTTAGCCTGAATTTCATCGATAAGTGCTTGCGCTTCTTCGTCTGATCTTTCTGATGTATCGATCAAGATATGTGACGCAGACCTTTCTTCTTTAGACAGGCTTGAGATAAAAGCTTGGTAAGCGTCTTGAAGTTCTGTATCAGTAACATTCACTTTGTTGTAAAAATCTGAGCTAGAAATCACAACATAGTTCAGCTTAACCTGCTCTGGCGTCTTAAAGCTGTCTTTGTTTTCATCGTAATAGGCTTTTAGTTCTTCATCCGTCACGCTAGTGATTTCTGATTCATCAGCCAATGAAAAAGATACGTAATCATACGATCTTGTTTGAGATTGAAGCTTAGAAACGCCTTCTACTTGATACGGTAAAACAAACTCCGACCCAGCAATCGCATTGCGTGGCTGCTGAATAAGCACATCTTGTTTAATACGCTCTTTAAAAGCTAGAGGTGTAAATCCAAGTGAGCGAATGAAATTAAGGTATTTATTTTCATCAAATTGGCCATTGGTTTGAAACTGTTCAGCCTGTAATAAATACGCATTCACTTGAGCATCAGAAACACCCAAGCCTAATTCTTTTGCTTGATTGGATAATACAGCACGCTGAATAAGCTCATCCAATGCTCGACGTTGCAGCAAGTTGTCTTCTAACAACGCTGGATTAATTTGCCCACCCATCATCGAAATTAATTGTCTGCGTTGTGTTTCTGCACCTTGCAGCATTTGCGTTCGGCTGATATCAACACCATCAACTTCTGCAACTTTATCGGATGAACCAAAACTTTGAACCAAGGCATCTACGCCAAATAGAGCAAAAGTCACAACGATAAAACCAACAATGATCTTTACCACAATTCCTTGTGACTTATCTCTGATATCCTGGAGCATTACTGCCTCCAAATGAGTGAATTAAATGTCCAATAAAAAAGGTGCATTCCGCTTGGAATACACCTTTTGTGTCTAATGGCGGAACAGACGGGACTCGAACCCGCGACCCCCTGCGTGACAGGCAGGTATTCTAACCAACTGAACTACTGCTCCAAAAACATTAGTTTACAGCGTCTTTAAGACCTTTACCTGCCTTAAAGCCAGGAACCTTCGCTGCTTTAATTTGGATTTCCTCACCAGTTTGAGGATTACGGCCTGTACGTGCCGCACGTTCTTTAACTGCAAAAGTACCAAAACCAACTAGTGTAACCTGGTCACCTTTTGCTAAAGCCGCTTCAATTGCTTTTAGTGTTGCGTCAAGAGCATTGCTAGCAGAAGCTTTAGATAAATCAGCAGAAGCTGCAATAGCATCAATCAATTCAGATTTGTTCACGTTGTACCCCTTCAGTATTTTCGTGGTTCCTTAATTTTTTTCGGCTCAGTATAAACACACCTACCAACAAGGCCGAGCGAGAAGTTATACAAGCCCGACCTACTACCTGTCAACACAGGATATGCCCTTAATGATGACTTACAGTTTCTTGTTCATCAACAGTTTTTTCACTAGAAGGTAAGGTTTCTACCTTTTTTGGTGAAGGAATGTACTCCAAAGCGATATCCAGCACCTCATCAATCCACTTAACAGGGATGACTTCGATGTCGGCTTTGATATTATCAGGAATTTCCTTCAAATCACGAGCATTTTCTTGCGGTATAATGACGGTTTTTATACCACCTCTATGAGCCGCCAGAAGCTTCTCTTTAAGCCCACCTATAGGTAGCACCTCCCCACGCAGCGTAATCTCGCCAGTCATTGCCACAGAGGCCTTAACGGGGATCTTTGTGAGCACAGAAACAATAGCTGTACACATAGCGACACCAGCACTCGGGCCATCCTTAGGCGTCGCGCCTTCTGGAACGTGCAAATGAAGGTCGGTTTTTTCATGAAAATCTTCATCAATTCCCAGACCAATCGCTCGACTTCTGACAACGGTTAATGCTGCCTGAATAGATTCTTGCATCACATCGCCAAGCGAACCTGTCTTAACATGACGTCCTTTTCCTGGTACACCAGCCGCCTCGATGGTCAATAATTCACCACCAACAGAGGTCCAAGCCAAGCCTGTAACTTGACCAATTTGATTTTTTTCTTCTGCTTTTCCGTAACTAAATTTATGAATTCCAGAAAAATCTTCTAAATTTTCACTCGTTACTTCGACAGCTTTTGTATCTTTTGCCTTAGTTAAAGCCTGCTTTTTCACCACGCGACGACAAATTTTACTTAACTCACGCTCCAAACCACGCACACCCGCTTCTTTGGTGTAGTAACGAATGACATCCATAAGTGCATCATCCGTCACCTGAATTTCTTTCTCTTTTAATCCAGCTTGCTTGATTTGCTTAGGCAATAAATAACGTTTTGCGATGTTAAGCTTCTCGTCTTCGGTGTAGCCTGGAATACGAATTACTTCCATACGGTCAAGCAATGGACCAGGAATATTCATACTGTTCGACGTACAAATAAACATTACATCAGATAGATCAAAATCCACTTCAAGATAATGATCATTAAACGTATGGTTTTGCTCTGGATCCAATACTTCTAATAGAGCCGAAGCTGGGTCACCACGTTGATCCATGCCCATTTTATCGATTTCATCCAATAAAAAGAGTGGATTCTTAACTTTTACTTTGGCCAATTTTTGCAACAATTTACCTGGCATGGAACCGATGTATGTACGGCGATGACCACGTATTTCAGCTTCATCACGTACACCACCAAGTGCCATACGAACGTACTGACGGTTCACGGCTTTTGCAATAGATTGCCCCAGAGACGTTTTACCAACACCAGGAGGCCCAACCAAGCAAAGCACAGGCCCTTTAACTTTCTTCACGCGCTGTTGAACAGCCAAAAACTCTAAAATGCGTTCTTTAACATCTTGTAGACCATAATGGTCTTGGTTAAGAATTTTTTCAGCGTAGGCCAAGTCATTACGCACTTTGCTGCGCTTTTTCCATGGCAATGAAGTTAACCAATCGATATAACCACGAACCACTGTTGCCTCTGCAGACATTGGCGACATCATACGCAGCTTCTTCAATTCAGCTTCTGCTTTGTCTTTGGCTTCATCAGACATACCCACTTCATTAATTTTTTCCTGAAGCGCGTCTAATTCATTGCCGCTGTCTTCCATGTCTCCCAGCTCTTTTTGAATGGCTTTCATTTGCTCATTCAAGTAGTACTCACGCTGGCTTTTTTCCATCTGTTTTTTAACACGGCTGCGGATGCTTTTTTCGAGGTGAGCAATATCCAACTCGCCATCCATCAAGCCAATTAAATACTCGCCACGGCCAGTGAGTGAATCTATTTCCAACACTTTCTGCTTATCTTCAAGCTTCAAGCTCATGTGGCCTGTGATGTTATCAATCAATTTTGATAGATCATCAATAGACTTTAATGAAGAGACCACTTCTGCAGGGATACGCTTACTGCCAGCAACATACTCATCCAATTGCTTAATAAGGGCATTGCGGATTACATTGTGCTCCGTGTCATCTTCTTCTTGGACATCCAATTCGGCAATACGACCAAGAACAAATCCTTCACCCTCTTCCATTGATTCAAGGCGAGCACGCTTTCCACCTTCAACAAGCACTTTCACCGTGCCATCAGGTAGACGTAGCAACTGCATCACTTTTGCAGTAGTACCAATTGAATATAAATCTCCTAGTACAGGATCATCTTTAGAGGCGTCTTGCTGAGCAACAAGAAAGACATGCTTATCATTTTCCATAGCAGACTCTAATGCCGCTATAGACTTAGCGCGACCAACAAAGAGCGGCAGGACCATATGGGGATACACAACCACATCGCGAAGTGGCAACATTGGCAGTAGTAAAGAATCTGTCATATTTTCTTCCAATTCGGGGCGCATAGAAACAAAGCGCACTTTTCAAATTTAAACAACGATTAGGAAAGAGATAAGGGCGATGCCCGAAATTACAAGCATAGCAACCATTTGAATTTAGTCTACACAGTGTTTTAAAGCGAAACACCATAAAAAAAGCCGAATTTAAGTAATGACACCTAAATTCGGCTTTAAATTAAACAAGTATCAAAAAATTACGCTTTTTTTGCGACGTCTTCTTTCTCTAATACCATTAAAGGTGCTGACTCACCGCGAATAGACGCAGCGTCCAATACAACTTTTTCAACATCATTGCGAGTTGGCAGCTCATACATACAATCCAACAAAGAGGATTCTAAAATACTGCGCAAACCACGGGCACCCGTTTTACGCTCAAGCGCCAATTTAGCCGCTTCTCGTAAAGACTCAGGTGTGAACTCTAGTTCAACGCCCTCTAACTCAAATAAATGCTGATACTGTTTAACCAAAGCATTTTTCGGCTTACTTAAGATAGTCATTAGAGCTTCTTCATCCAACTCTGAAAGCGTTGCCACTACAGGCAAGCGACCCACAAACTCTGGAATCAAACCAAATTTAACCAAATCTTCTGTCTCTACTCGGTGTACCGCTTCAGAAAAGGTTCGACCCTCTTCTTTACTCTTCACCATAGCAGAAAAGCCAATACTACTTTTTTCTGTTCTTTCACTGATAACACGTTCCAAACCAGCGAACGCACCACCACAAATAAACAAAATGTTAGAGGTATCTACTTGCAGAAACTCTTGCTGAGGGTGTTTACGTCCACCCTGAGGAGGAACAGACGCAACCGTACCTTCAATCAGCTTAAGCAAAGCCTGCTGAACACCTTCACCAGACACATCTCGAGTGATAGAAGGGTTATCAGATTTTCTAGAAATTTTGTCTATTTCATCAATGTAGACAATTCCGCGCTGCGCTTTTTCTACATCATAGTCACAGTTCTGCAATAGTTTCTGAATGATGTTCTCGACATCCTCACCAACATAACCAGCTTCTGTTAACGTTGTTGCATCTGCAATGGTAAAAGGAACATCCAATACACGAGCAAGAGTTTGAGCAAGCAATGTCTTACCGCTACCCGTCGGACCAATTAATAAGATGTTACTCTTACCAAGCTCAATGCTTGTATCGGTTTTACCTTGGTGACGTAAGCGCTTGTAATGGTTATATACAGCCACAGCCAAAACACGCTTAGCCTTATCCTGACCAATAACATAATCATCCAACGCAGCGCTCAATTTAGCAGGTGTTGGCAGCTCATCTGATGACTCACCATCTTCTGCTGCTTGAGACAGCTCTTGCGTAATAATGTTATTACACAGATCTACACACTCATTGCAGATATAAACAGAAGGGCCTGCAATTAGCTTCTTAACTTCGTCTTGGCTCTTTCCGCAAAAAGAGCAATACAATAACCGATCGGAGTGGTCGCCACGGCTAAAATTATCATCCGACATTTATTCCACCCTTTTCTTAAACTTTTCGTTTCTGCAATATTTCATCAATCAAGCCGTATTCTTTTGCTGTTTCAGGATTCATGAAGTTATCACGATCCGTATCAAGAGCGACTTGCTCAATCGGCTTGCCTGTATGAAAAGATATAATCTCATTAAGTTTATGTTTAATGCTTAAAATTTCGCGAGTATGAATTTCAATATCAGAAGCTTGCCCCTGATATCCGCCCAATGGCTGATGAATCATTACGCGTGAATTTGGCAAGCAGTAACGCTTACCTTCTGCACCGGCTGTCAATAACAATGCGCCCATGCTAGCTGCCTGACCAATACACATAGTACTAACATCTGGCTTTATAAACTGCATCGTATCATAAATAGACATACCGGCTGTAACCGAACCACCAGGAGAATTGATATAAAGGTGGATGTCTTTATCTGGGTTTTCAGACTCTAGGAACAATAGCTGAGCCACTACCAAGTTAGCCATGTGGTCTTCAACCTGACCAACTAGAAAGATTACTCGCTCCTTGAGCAAGCGCGAGTAAATATCGAACGACCTTTCTCCACGAGCAGTCTGTTCAATTACCATTGGAACAAGACCATTACTTGTGATTGCAACAGGACCAGTAGTTGGATTCGTCAAATTCATATCGCATTCCTTAAAACAAAAAAGTCGACATAGCGAATGCTATGTCGACCTTATTAAAAAAGATAAGACTCGTCTTATGCTTCTTCCCCAGCCTCTTCAGCTTGGGCATTTGGCTTGATAGCGTCTTCATAACCCAAAGTTACTTCAGTAACTTGAGCAGATTCTAACAGTTTATCAACAACTTGCTCTTCAAGTACAGCAGATTGCACTTGCGCCAATTGTTCTTTGTTCTTCAAGTAAAAATCGATTACTTGCTGTGGCTCTTGATAAGCTTGCGCCATATCTTCTAAGAATGAACGTACACGATCATCATCCACTTTCAAGTCATCTTTTTTGATCACTTCAGAAATCAACAAACCAAGCTTAGCGCGTTTTTTCGCTTCATCTTGGAACAACTCAGCAGGCAGCTGAGATGCGTCGAAACCTTGACCACCAAACTGCTGAGCAGCTTGCTTGCGAAGTGCATCAACTTCTTGATCGATAAGCGCAGAAGGTACTTCAACTTCATTGATAGAAGCCAAACCTTCGAACAACGCATTTTTCAATTTAGCTTTAACGGCTTGATTAAGCTCACGCTCCATGTTCTTACGTACTTCTGCACGTAGAGCATCAACGGTCGCATTTTCCAAACCAAATTTTTCAACAAAAGCGTCATCTAGTTCTGGAATAATTTGCTCTGCAACTTCAGAAACTGTGATTTTGAATGTTGCTTCTTTACCTTTCAGGTTTTCTGCTTGGTAATCTTCAGGGAAAGTCACAGTAATTGTGCGCTCTTCGCCTGCTTTAGCACCAATGATACCAGATTCAAAACCAGGGATCATTGTATTGGAACCCAATACTAGCTTGTGACCTTCAGCAGCACCGCCTTCAAAAGCTTCATCACCAAGGTAACCAACAAAGTCGATTGTCACTTGATCGCCATCAGCAGATTCACGCTCAACTGCAGACCAATCAGCATTTTGCTTGCGCAATGTCTCTAGCATAGTGTCAACGTCTGCGTCTGTTACTTCAGATACAACGCGCTCAACTTTGATTGCAGAGTTATCTGCCAATGCAACTTCTGGGTAAACTTCAACTTTTACAACGAACTCAAGATCTGCACCTTCAGCGAAGTTCTTTGGCTCAATAGAAGGCATACCTGCAGGCTGAATAGACTCTTTTTGAATAGCTTCAACATAAGCATCGCGCATGATTTGCTCTACAGCATCAATACGAATACCTTGACCGTAACGTTTTTTCACAACGCTAACAGGGACTTTACCCTTACGGAATCCATCGATACGAATTGTCTTCGCTGTTTTAGCCACTTCAGAATTTACTTTCTCGTCAACACGAGCAGCAGGAACACTAATTGTTAAAACGCGCTCGATTGGAGACGTTGTCTCTACAGAAACTTGCATAAAACTTCCTCTCGGGAACTTGCTTTTAATTTGTTGGCTTCCTTGTCATTAACAAGGCATCTATTCAATTACAGCCAGCAAAACCTAAATAAAAAAATTCAATTAAAGTAATGGACTGAAATGGTGCTCCGTACTGGATTCGAACCAGTGACCTACCGCTTAGAAGGCGGTTGCTCTATCCAGCTGAGCTAACGGAACCTAGATCATTACATTTCATGTGGTGGGCTATTATAGGGATGGAATAGCAATCGTCAACCAATAGACATAAAAAAGCCCAGTAAAACTGGGCCAAAATGATTATTTGCAACCAAGGAACCTAGAATAGCTTAGATCTACTACTCCGAAGTACAAATATCACAAAAGGAACGAGGTAAATAATACAACCCGCTTTTCACAAAAACAAGCGCAATGCGCCAAAACAAAACACCTTGCACTGTATTTGTGCAATTTACACAAACAAGAAATTTTATAATTTTTTTTGAGCTGTGATATCGTTAAAGCATTCAAATAACGAAATTGGGTCAAACCAAAGATGCTGCAAATATTTAATCAAATATACCTTCTTGTAAAACGTTATGGGCATCTGACAAAAAGTCGCTTTCAAAACAGCAACCTTTCTCAAAAGGCCGCCCAATTAACGCTGTCTAGTTTGCTGGCAGCCGTCCCTATCATCACTATCATTGTTGGAATATTGAGCTTCACCCCTGCACTGAAAGACATGCAATCACAGCTCTTCAGCCTTATAGAGCAACATATGGCGCCGGGGTCAAGTGACATTATGCTCCCCTATTTAATCGAGTTTTCCGCTCAAACTAAAAATCTCCCAATCGCCGGTCTTATCGCTCTATTTTTAACCGCCCTTTTATTACTCAATAGTTTTGAAAACAGTGTTCAGTCTATTTGGCGGATAGAAAAACCCCGCAAATTAAGGGAACGCCTTTTAACTTATTGGGCCATCTTAACCTTAGGCCCTATCTTGTTTGCAGCGTCACTAAGCCTGTACGGAACGCTGATCTCAATGGAAATACAAGACAACCAGACAAACTCTTGGCTAAATAACTTGCTCGGATTTGCCTCCGTCGTACTGTATTTTTTAATGCTGCTAACACTTAATTATTTAACCCCAAACGCAGACGTATCGGTTAAATGGGCTTCTATTTCAGCCTTAGCTGGGAGCATTGGGCTGTTCCTTCTAAATACAATTTTTAGTTCGTTCGCACAATTTTTCACAAGTTATCAGGTTGTTTATGGTGCATTTGCCGCCATTCCAATTTTCCTTATTTGGCTACAAAGCTCATGGCTCATTGTTTTGGCCTCTATTTGTCTTTGCGCCACCTTGCACAGCATAAAAGGCGCCAACCAAGATAAAAACTTATCATCTGGTCAAGATTAATGTAAAATCCCGCCAATTTTTTCACAATAGGGCCCACCATGACGAACACAATCAACGAACTAAACAAAATTTTAGAAGAAGCAGATTGCTTAGTCGATGAAGCTACGCTAAACAAAGCGCTAGATAAGATGGCCGGTCAAATTACTGCAGACCTTTCTGACAAGCTTCCTCTTGTACTGTGTGTTATGAATGGAGGCTTAATTCCAACTGCTGCGCTAATCGAACGCCTCAATTTCCCTCTTGAAGTGGACTACATTCACGCGACACGCTATGGCATGGAAACAGAAGGCGCATCACTTAATTGGTTAAGCTACCCACAAACGGAGCTAAAAAACAGACACGTTCTGGTAGTGGATGATATTTTTGATCAAGGACACACGCTTCAAGCTATCGTAGAATGGCTAGAATCCCAAGGAACCGATAGCGTCTATACAGCAACCGTCATCAACAAACTGCACGATCGAAAAACAGACATGACACCGGACTATGTTGGAGAAGATGTTGTTGACCGTTTCTTATTCGGCTATGGCATGGATTACAAAGGCTTTTTCAGAAACCTAAAAGGCATTTACGCTGTAAAAGACAGCTAATAACCAAACAAATTACGCCAAAACGATAGACAAAAAAATACCCACTTAAAGTGGGTATTTTTTTAACCTAAAAACACTTAGAAAACGCGGTTAAAACCGTTAAGCGCCGCCACTCGATAGGCTTCTGCCATAGTCGGATAGTTAAAGGTCGTATTCAAAAAGTACTTCAGTGTATTTTGCTTGCCTGGCTGCTTCATAATAGCTTGCCCGATGTGAACAATCTCAGACGCTTGGTCACCGAAACAATGAATCCCCAATAACTCCAAAGACTCACGGTGAAACAGAATCTTCAACATCCCAACCGCTTCACCCGTAATTTGAGCGCGAGCCGTATTTTTGAAGAAAGCGCGTCCCACTTCGTAAGGCACTTTTTCAGCCGTAAGCTCAGCTTCTGTTTTACCAACTGAACTGATTTCTGGGATTGTATAAATACCTGTCGGCACTTCACTGATGAATTCACCACCTGGAGCACCAAACATATTAGCCGCCGCAGCACGACCTTGGTCATAGGCCGCGCTCGCTAAACTTGGCCAACCGATAACATCACCCGCAGCATAAACGTTTTCAACTTGCGTTTGGTAGGTATCATTTACTGCCAATTGACCACGGCTATTCACATCAAGATTAATTGACTCTAATCCCAAGTTATCAGTATTACCTGATCGGCCGTTACAGAACAATAAAGCATCGGCACGTAGTTTTTTGCCTGACGCCATATGCATAACAACACCACGCTCTGTCGTTTCAACGGAATCGTATGTCTCATTGTGTCGAATAAGCACGCCACCATCACGCAAGTGATAGCTTAAAGCATCGGTGATTTCATCATCCAAGAAGCTCAATAGTTTTTTAGCTGGGTTAATCAACTCAACCCGAACACCCAAACCACAGAAAATGGACGCATACTCACAACCGATAACACCTGCGCCGTAGATAATCAGAGAACGAGGTGTGTGGCTCAAGCTTAGAATGGTATCAGAACAATAAATACGAGGATGTGAGAAATCAATATTGGCCGGACGGTATGGGCGAGAGCCCGTTGCGATCACAACTTTCTTCGCGACTAGAAGCTCAGGACCTTTCTCATAGGTATTTACTTCTATCGTGTTCGCATCTTTGAATTTGCCTCGACCAAAGTAAATATCAATTCGGTTACGCGCATAATACTCTGTGCGGCCCATAACCTGCTTATCAATAACTTTATTTGCTCGGTCTAAAACCTTTGGAAATGAAAACCAACGAGGCTCACCAATATCACGGAACATTGGGTTAGTATTAAAGGCAATAATTTCCTTAACAGCATGACGCAACGCTTTTGATGGAATGGTTCCTAAATGCGTACAACTTCCGCCTACTTGCGAACTCGCCTCAATAACAGCCACTTTTTTGCCTGCCTTCGCCGCACTCATCGCTGCGCCTTCTCCGGCAGGACCTGTGCCTAACACCACAACATCATAATGTCTCGTCGTCATAATACCCTCTTTACTGTTCAATTATTTAGATGCGTCGTAAAACGTGTCATCAGAAACTGTTGCGGCCATACCTTTTTTCGTTTCTTTCTCACATTTACCTTTGTCGCCGCCACAAATATCGCAGGCGACCTCCATACCTAACGCACTCATGCCACCACAAGAGCCAGATATAGGCTTTCTACCCATCAAGACTCCAACAGCCATGGCTGCTACCAACAAAAGCATCAGAACAAATGCCAGAACAATAGTTAACATATGATCTCTCCCAAAAAATTCATTGCTTTTAATTCAAATATGGCTCGAAGGCTTTAGAAGAATATTCTTCAAAACCAAAATCGGTCTTCACTAACAAGTACGCTGCAATTCCATTTTGCTGTGCGAATTCAAGGCCTTTTTCAGGACCTAGCACAGTAATAGCCGTCGCAAGACCATCCGCCATTGTTGTCGTTTTATCTACTACTGTCACAGAAACCAACTTATGTGTGATTGGCCTTCCTGTAACAGGGTTAATAGTATGAGAATACCTCACACCATTTTTCTCAAAGTAATTCCTATAGTCACCTGAGGTGGCAACAGCAACATCTGTCAATGAAATAACTCTCTCAGCAATATCGTGACCACCTGCAGGACTTTCAATTGCGATACGCCAAGGGGATCCGTCTGATTTCATCCCTTTTGAGGCAATCTCACCACCCACCTCAACTAAATAACTCTCAATACCATGCTTTTGTAACACTAAAGCAACAGCATCAACACCGTAACCTTTTGCGATAGAGGACAGATCAACGTAGATATCTTTTTGTTTGGTTAATCGAAGACCATCCAACGTCAAAAATTGATACCCCACGCGAGACTTCGCCTCATCAATTGCGGCTTGGCTAGGCACGACATCTTCTCGTTTACCTGGGCCAAATCCCCATAAATTCACTAGTGGCCCTATTGTAACATCATACTCACCACTACTCATTTCACTAATCAATAACGCTTTATCGATCACATAAGCCATCTCTTCACTAATAATAGTAGATTGATTGGCTGGTGACTTATTAAAGAGTGAAAGCTCTGAGTTAGGGTCGTAGGTGGACATCAACTTATTAACTCTAACTAAAGCAGAATCCACCTCATCCTTTAGATCGATAGCATTCGGAACATCTTTAGTTGTAAAAAACTTAACTGTATAAGTTGTCCCCATAGTAGGACCGGAAAAACTTACTAATTCAGGACTAAATACAGAGAAGCGGAACACAGCCGCAGTGACAACAAGTAGAAAAGCAAAAAATACTATTTTTTTACGCATATAAATCTTTTTTTAGTTACCAATAAAATAAAGACCCACCATTTGGTGGGTCTTTATTCGGGTGTTAGCCGCCGAAATCATCAAGTAAGATGTTTTCTTTTTCTACACCTAGATCTTCTAGCATCTTAATAACAGATGCGTTCATCATTGGAGGCCCACACATGTAGAACTCACAATCTTCTGGGGCTGGGTGATCTTTCAAGTAGTTCTCATAAAGAACATTATGAATGAAGCCAGTTTTACCTTCCCAGTTGTCCTCTGGTTGAGGATCAGAAAGCGCCAAATGCCACTGGAAGTTCTCGTTTTCTTCTTGAAGCTTATCGTATTCTTCAGAATAGAAAGCCTCACGTAGACTACGAGCACCGTACCAGAAACTAATCTTACGCTTAGAGTTTAGACGCTTAAGCTGGTCAAAAATGTGTGAACGCATTGGTGCCATACCTGCACCACCACCAACAAACACCATTTCAGCATCCGTATCTTTCGCAAAGAACTCACCAAATGGGCCGTATACTTTAATCTTATCGCCAGGCTTAAGACTGAACACATAAGAAGACATCTGACCTGGTGGC
The DNA here is from genome assembly GCF_005222245.1 of Marinomonas sp. FW-1. Taxonomy (NCBI): domain Bacteria; kingdom Pseudomonadati; phylum Pseudomonadota; class Gammaproteobacteria; order Oceanospirillales; family Oceanospirillaceae; genus Marinomonas; species Marinomonas sp. FW-1. Next base: position 2,506,224 of record NZ_CP025987.1, read on the forward strand.
AAATCATCCTTACCTGGAGGCGGAGAAGCAATACGAATATTAAACTTCACAATACCCTTTTCTTCTGGGTAGTTAGCCATTGAGTAAGCACGGATAACGGTTTCATCAACCTTAGAAACAAACTTCCAAAGGTTAAATTTATCCCAGTCACCACGGTATTCTTCTTCAATATCAAAATCTTTATAGTGAACCGTGTGTGGTGGCGCTTCTAGCTGAACATAACCACCGGCACGGAAATCAACGTTCTCACCTTCAGGCAATTTCAACGTCAACTCTTTGATAAAGGTTGCTAGGTTAGGGTTTGACTCTACAGTACATTCCCAAGCCTTAACACCAAATACCTCTTCAGGTACTTCAACGTCCATATCCTGTTTCACAGAAACCTGACAAGACAAACGGTAACCTTCTTTTTCATCGCGTCGAGTAAAGTGAGACTGCTCAGTAGATAGCATAGAGCCACCACCACTAGTCACTTTACATTTACACTGGGCACAAGTACCGCCACCACCACAAGCTGATGATAGAAAAATACCACTGTTTGCTAAAGTTTGAAGTAACTTACCACCAGCTGGTGCAGTCACTTCCTTTTCGCCATTGATGCGGATTGTTACGTCACCAGAACTTACCAAGCGCGCACGAGCAGCAAGAATAATTGCCACTAGCGCAAGCACGATAGCTGTGAACATCACCACACCTAGAATAATTTCTAAGTTGAACATGTTAGTTAAACCTTATTCTTGGTTGTCTAAATGAGCAGCCAATTAAAGCTGAACACCAGAAAATGACATAAAACCTAAACTCATCAAACCGACAGTAATAAACGTGATACCAAGACCACGAAGACCTGCAGGAACATCTGAATATTTAAGTTTCTCCCGAATACCAGCAAGCGCAGCAATCGCCAACGCCCAACCAACACCAGCACCTACACCGTAAACAAGACTTTCACTAAAGTTATAGTCACGTTCAACCATAAATAAAGAGGCACCCATGATGGCACAGTTCACAGTAATAAGAGGCAAGAATACACCCAAGGCGTTGTACAACGCAGGCATATACTTATCCAATGTCATTTCCAATATCTGAACGACAGCGGCGATAACACCAATGTAGCTCAACAAACCTAGGAAACTAAGATCAACACCTGGTAAACCAGCCCACTCTAGAGCGCCGTCAACCAACAGGTTTTGATATAGCAGATTGTTAAGCGGAACTGTAATTGCCAAAACAACCACAACCGCAATACCTAAACCTATCGCTGTTTCTACTTTTTTAGACAACGCTAAGAAAGTACACATACCAAGGAAGAAGGCCAAAGCCATGTTTTCAACAAAAACAGCCTTAACAAACAGACTTATTAAATGTTCCATTTATAGCGCCTCCTGAGAACGAGAATTCGCTGCAATCTTGAATTCAGGTTCTTCAATCTGTTCTTTCTTGTAAGAACGCAGAGCCCAAATAACCAAGCCAATAACAAAGAATGCACTAGGTGGAAGCAGCATCAAACCATTAGGTTGGTACCAGCCGCCATTCTGAACAGTAGCAAAGATCTCGACACCAAATAGCTTACCAGCACCAAGCAATTCACGGAAAAAGGCAACAACAATCAACATTGCGCTGTAACCCAAACCGTTACCAATACCATCTACAAAGCTCATTATTGGGCCATTTTTCATCGCAAACGCTTCTGCGCGTCCCATTACGATACAGTTCGTAATGATAAGACCTACGAATACAGAAAGCTGTTTACTGATTTCGTAAGCAAATGCCTTCAAAACCTGATCCACCACAATTACCAAAGAGGCAATAATGATCATCTGCACAATGATACGAATGCTGTTTGGGATATGGCTACGAATAATCGCAATAAAAAAGCTTGAGAAAGCCGTTACCAAGGTTAAGGCGATTGCCATAACCAAACTAACTTTCATGCTACTTGTTACAGCCAATGCAGAACAAATACCCAAGATCTGCAAAGCAATCGGGTTATTAGCAAGAATTGGCCCAAAGAGGACTTTTTTCACATCAGACATTATTGAACTCCTTCGCTACGTAGTTGCGATAAGAACGGCCCAAACCCTTCCTGACCCAACCAGTATTGAACAAGATGAGTAACACCACGACTTGTTAGTGTAGCACCAGACAAACCATCCACTTTATGCTCAGCATCAGGATCAGAACTATCTACCCCACCTTTTACAAGATGAATGACAGGCTCACCTTCACCGTTGTAGATCTCTTTACCTTTCCACAACGCTTTCCAGTTCGGGTTATCAACCTCACCACCCAATCCAGGTGTTTCAGCTTGGTCATAAAAACCAAAACCAATCACTGTATTGAAGTCACTCTTCAAAGCCATAAAGCCATACATAGTTGACCATAAGCCGTAACCATGTACAGGCAGAATGATACGGTCAATATTATCGCCCGATTTTACAAGATACACCGCAGAGAAATTTGAACGGCGTTTAATACCTGCCGGATCATTGCCTCGTAGCGAAATCGATAGACTAGGATCTTTCGCGGCTGCTTTTTGATCAAAAGTAGACGGTTTGATACCTGCACTATCAAGTTCAGCCTGAGTAGCAAAGTCGCCCGTTTGCAAATTAACAATACGAGTTTCAACCGATTCAAAAATCTCATCAACTGATTTGCCAGGTTCAAGCATGCCAGCTGCAGATAAAATATTACGCTTACGGTCTAAGTCTTTGTTGGTGTTCTGGATAGGCTTTAAACCTACCGCTGCGGCTGCAACAAAAATAGAACAAACCAAACACAAAGATAAAGCAACTATAATGGTCTTTTTAATACTATCGTTACTGCTAGCCATTGCGTGCAATCCTCCGTTTAATGTTTGCTTGAACAACAAAGTGGTCAATAAATGGTGCAAACAAATTCGCAAACAGAATCGCCAACATCATACCTTCTGGGTATGCAGGGTTAACAACACGAATTAGAACAACCATTAGGCCAATCAAGGCACCGTAGAACCACTTACCACGATTTGTCATAGATGCTGACACTGGATCTGTCGCCATGTACATCATACCGAAAGCAAAGCCACCTAAAACTAGATGCCAGTACCACGGAGTAGAGAACATTGGATTTGAGTCAGAACCAATCACATTAAACAACGCAGAGGTTAAAATCATACCCAGCATAACACCAGCAACAATACGCCACGCAGCGATTCTCATCACCAACAACGCACCACCACCGATTAAGATAGCAAGAGTAGAAGTTTCACCCATTGAGCCTTGAATAAAGCCAAAGAAAGCATCAGACCAAGCAACCGTCAAACCAGGCACGCCACTAGCAGCAAGCTGACTTAGTGCTGTTGCACCAGAGAAGCCATCAACTGCAGTCCAAACCGCATCACCAGACATAGACGCTGGGTAAGCGAAGAATAGGAAAGCACGACCCGCTAACGCTGGGTTAAGGAAGTTTTTACCTGTTCCACCAAACACTTCTTTTGCAAGCACAACACCAAAAGTGATACCTAGAGCCACTTGCCATAAAGGCACAGTCGCAGGCAAAGAAAGGGAGAAAAGGATAGAGGTTACAAAGAAACCTTCATTCACTTCATGCTTACGCACAGAAGCAAACAAAACTTCCCAGAAGCCACCAACAACAAATGTAACAAGATAAACAGGCAAAAAGTACATTGCCCCGTAAATCATATTGTCCCAAATGCTTGAGGCATCATAATTAGTAAGACCACCAATAATGGAATGGCGCCAAGAATCCGCCGCTGTAACGCCCATTGCGTCCATCGCCGTATTTGCTTGAAAACCAATATTGTACATACCAAAAAACATTGCAGGGAATGTACACATCCACACCAAGATCATAATACGCTTCATATCAACCGCATCACGAACATGGGAGCCATTCTTAGTAACAGAACTTGGACGATAGAAAATAGTATCTACTGCTTCGAACAGCGCATACCATTTTTCATATTTACCACCTGAATGAAACTCAGGTTCCATTTTATCGAGTACTTTTCTAAGCCCCATGAATTAACCCTCTTTCTCTATTAGAGTTAGGCAATCACGAAGAATCGGGCCATATTCGAACTTACCTGAGCAACTGTAAGTACACAAAGCCAAATCTTCTTCATCTAACTCAAGCGCACCAAGCTTTTGAGCTTGCTCCGTATCATTCACAACCAACGAACGTAATAGTTGAGTTGCCAAAATATCAAGCGGCATAACACGCTCAAAATTACCTAGCGGCAACATAGTACGATCACTACCATTGGTAGTTGTTGTCATATTGAATGATTTCTTACCAGTCAGCTTTGACAAAAACACATTCATAATCGAGTGTTTTTCTACACCGGCACGAAGATAGTGCATCATTTGACGCTCGCGACCTTCAAGCAAAACAGACACTTGATTGTGGTAGCGACCCAAGAAAGCAAAAGGGCCAGCCGCATTACGACCAGAAAAAACAGAGCCAGAGATCACTCGGTTTTCACCATCTGCTAATTCACCCGCCAACAAACCATCTAAGCTTGCACCAACTTGAGTGCGAAGCAAACGAGGCTTTTTAACTTGAGGGCCAGCGATAGAAACAACACGCTCAACACTTAGTTCACCTGAGACAAACAGCTTGCCGATAGCAACAACATCTTGGTAGTTAATAGACCAAACTGTTTTCTTATCGCTTACTGGGTCAAGAAAATGAATATGCGTACCAGCAAGACCCGCTGGGTGAACACCGGCAAATTCTTCAACGGTCACTTCAGACGTTGTTGGAATTTTAGTTCCTGGCGCCTTACAAACGAACACCTTACCTTCAGTCAAACGCGCTAATACAGTAAGACCGTCTGCGAATTCTTCTGCTCGATCTGCCAGCACAACCTCTGGAGAGGCTGCCAATGGATTCGTATCCATCGCAGTAACAAAAATAGAATGCGGTGCTGAATCGATTTCAGGTACTTTCGAGAATGGACGCGTACGGAATGCTGTCCATAATCCAGATTCCACTAGATTATCAACAACCTTACTGCGTTCAAGAGACTTTAATTCTGAACCGGAATAAGATGCGAAGACTTCAGACTCATTACCTTCGACACTAATTACGACAGATTGTAAAACACGTTTCTGACCACGATTGATCTCAGTTATCGTTCCAGAAGCAGGAGCCGTATATTTTACGCCTTCTGTTTTCTTATCCGTAAAGATAACCTGACCTTTCTTAACCTTATCCCCTTCCTTAACTAACATGGTAGGTTTCATGCCATGGTAGTCAGGACCGATCACAGCAACTGTTTTAGCAGCAGCAGCCGTCTCAATCACTTGATTGGGAGCACCAGAGATCGGAAGATCTAGGCCTTTTGTAATTTTATACATATGTTCTGCCCAACAATAAATTGAACACCAAAAGCGCAATGCGAATAGCTTATGCTCCCCTCCGGGAAAGCATGCACAAGCAAACAATTACTTTAAGATAATTGTAAAACGCAAACTCACTTCACCAAAAAACCGACGTATTATAATGATCATTCCCGCCATTGACCAGCTCATGACGTCGTCTTTAAGCATCAACTTTTATTTAAAAGCACAACTTTATCCTTATTCACTGAGTTGCGACCTTAAAAAATCCTTTTTTTTGTTGTTTTATTACTAGATGAAAGGATGCCACCGTCACTTCAACATCCCTCTCTGTAAAAAATCAGATAAACCGATCTAAAAAATGCTTCTCACCGTACTTTAAGCGAGTTGCCATACAAGATCGAAAACGACACAATACCGCCTAACTATTTAGTAGGCCCGAACATGGAAGAAAAGCTATGATAAAACCAGAAGCTCAAATTCATATTAAGAACTTACGCTTACGAACTTACATTGGATTCAATGAATCTGAAAAACAGAACAAGCAAGACGTCGTAATCAACGCTTGGATTCAATACCCAGCGTCTCAAGCCTACGATACAGATAACGTTGAAAATGCAGTAAATTACCGAACCATTTGTAAGCAAATGATAGCTCATACAGAGAACAACCGCTTTCTTTTGCTTGAAAAACTCACCGCGGATCTATTAGCACTGTGCATGGAATCAAGCCATGTCACCTTCGCAAAAGTTGAAGTCGCAAAACCACACGCTTTGCGTTTTGCCGATTCCGTCTCCTTAACACTGTCCGCAACGAAAGAACAATAAGCCCAACATGCCAGAAACCGTATCAATCACCTCGAAACCAGGCTTTAGAAACACCATACATGGATTAGACGGCAGCCGCAAAGCGCTACAGCTGCTAGCAATCGCTTCTCAATATAAGCAGCCCATTCTCTTTATGGCCAATACCGTTGCCGAATTAAATGAGCTCGAAGATGAAATACAGTTTCTTAATAACCAGAATAAAGACATATTAAGATTCAGTGACTGGGAAACCTTACCGTATGATGCCTTCTCCCCCCATCAAGACATCATTTCCCAGCGACTTGAAACATTAGCCAGACTGACAGAAAGCAAGAACCCAATCATTCTCACCACGATTGCTTCTTGCTTAACTCGTCTTTGCCCTAAACAACACATTGACGCACAGCGCTTTCATTTAGCAGAGGGCCAAGAACTTCCGCTCGAGCAGCTTTCTCGAAAGCTCACCAACGCTGGTTATCTAAATGTAGAAAATGTCCACGAACACGGGGAATACGCTATTCGTGGTGCGCTGATGGATGTGTATCCAATGGGGGCGGAAAACCCCATTCGAATAGATTGGTTTGATAACGAAATCGACTCCATTCGATGGTTTGACCCGGAAACTCAGCGCAGCATCAGCAAAATTGCAGAAATCAAAATGCTTCCAGCAAAAGAGTTCCCAACCACACCTCAGGGGATTCAACAATTTCGCCAAGCATTTAGAGAGCGCTTTGAGACAAATCCGCTTTCTAGCCCTATCTACCAAGACATCTCCAGCGGCATTATTCCTGCGGGAATAGAATACTATTTACCGCTATTTTTTGAGCAAACAGCCAGCGTCTTTGACTATTTGCCAGATAATACCTTTTTAGTGAGATCGGACACTTTCAATGAGCAGCTAGCCAGCATCCAGCTCGATTTCCGCAGCCGTCATGAATCGCTAAATTTCAACATCGAACGCCCTATTTTAAAGCCTGAAGAAATCTGCTTAAAAGAAGAAGAGTTTTTTTCTCAACTTAATCAATACACCAACGTAATCTTTTCTGCTGCAGGCGAACACCCAACCTATAAAGCCGTCGAAAATGTAAAAATCGACTCAAAAGCACCACAGCCACTAGGCTTACTACAACAATTCCTTGCCAACACATCGGCTCGGGTGCTTATTGTTGCCGAATCAGCAGGTCGTCGTGAAGCCCTGCTTGATCTACTAAAAAAGCACAGCATCAAACCGAAATATGTCGAAAACTGGAATGCTTTCACGAAATCGACAAAATCCTTAGCGATCACAGAAGGCAACATTGGTCGCGGCTTCAGTATCAGTGATGAGTTAATTCTGATTCCAGAAAGCGAGATTTTAGGTGAGCGCGTATCCCAGCATCGTCGCAGAAACAAACAGAACAACATCAGTGAAGACGCGATTATTCGTAACCTCACCGAATTAAGGCTGAACGCGCCTGTCGTACATATAGACCATGGTGTTGGCCGTTATTTAGGGCTAACCAACCTACAAATTGACGGGCAAGAAACGGAACTATTAACGCTTGGCTACGCCAATGACGCAAAACTGTATGTGCCCGTGTCATCTTTGCAGCTTATTTCTCGTTACACAGGAGCAGACGAAGACACAGCCCCACTGCATAAGCTAGGCACAGACAAATGGAGCGTCGCCAAACAAAAAGCCGCTGAAAAAGCTCGCGATACCGCTGCTGAACTATTGGAAATATACGCTCAACGCGAGGCTCGTGTGGGCTACGCTTTCGCTAAACCCGACGACCAATATGAGCTGTTCGCTGCAGGCTTTCCATTTGAAGAAACACCAGACCAGCAGATGGCCATCGACGCCGTAATGAAAGACATGTTATCCAAAAAACCAATGGATCGACTAGTTTGTGGTGATGTAGGCTTTGGTAAAACAGAAGTGGCTATGCGAGCGGCCTTCTTAGCCGTTCAGGATGGCAAGCAAGTCGCCGTGCTTGTACCAACCACCCTATTGGCACAACAACACTACGAAAATTTCTGTGACCGCTTCGCCGATTGGCCTGTGGAAGTTGAGTTATTGTCTCGCTTCCGTTCAGGCAAACAGTCCAACTCAGCCATCGATCGTTTAGAATCAGGTAAAGCTGACATTGTGGTGGGCACTCACAAGCTTATTCAAAGTGATATCAAGTTTGCTAATCTAGGGCTTGTGATCATTGACGAAGAACACCGCTTTGGCGTCAAACAAAAAGAACAATTTAAGGCGTTACGAGCAGAGGTCGACATATTAACCCTGACGGCCACACCAATTCCTCGGACGCTTAATATGTCCTTGTCTGGCATCCGTGATTTATCCATTATTGCCACGCCACCAGCTAAGCGTCTGTCCGTTAAAACTTTCGTGAAGCAAAAAGATGAGCACCAAATTAAAGAGGCCATATTGCGAGAACTGCACCGTGGCGGACAAGTGTATTATCTACACAATGAAGTACAAACCATTCAAAAAGCAGCTGAAGAGCTAGCAGAACTTATTCCGGAAGCCCGCGTCATTGTTGGTCATGGTCAGATGCGCGAACGAGAGCTAGAGCAAGTCATGTCAGACTTCTACCACAAACGCGCTAACATTCTTGTTTGCTCAACCATTATAGAAACGGGCATCGACATTCCAAACGCCAACACCATAATTATAGAGCGCGCCGATAAATTTGGTCTTGCCCAGCTACATCAGCTACGTGGTCGAGTGGGACGATCTCACCACCAAGCTTACGCCTATTTGCTAACACCAAATGACCGCAAAGTCACAGGCGATGCGGAAAAGCGCTTGGAGGCCATCACTCTAGCCGATACATTGGGGGCAGGCTTTACCCTCGCTACACACGATTTGGAAATACGCGGCACAGGCGAATTACTAGGAGACGGACAAAGCGGACATATCGAACATGTTGGTTTCTCATTGTTTATGGACATGCTCGACCGTGCTGTGAAGTCTTTAAAGAATGGAGAATCGCCAGATGTTGATATCTCCTCTCCAGCTCAAACAGATGTCAACTTAAGAGTCCCTGCACTTATTCCTGAAGATTACTTAGGCGATGTGCACTCACGACTGATATTGTATAAACGCATCGCCAGTGCAAAAAGCGCTGAAGAACTCAAAGACCTTCAAGTGGAAATGATAGACCGCTTTGGCTTGCTACCGGACGCAACGAAAAACCTATTCAGGCAGACCGACTTGAAACTCAAAGCAGAAACGTTGGGCATTAATAAAATTGAAGCCAACGCGAAAGAAGGTAAAATCTTCTTCAGCAGCAAAACACCAGTCGACCCTATGAAGCTGATTAAGCTCATTCAGACCAAGCCTGATATTTACAAATTAGTAGGATCAGATACATTAAAGTTTCTGGCCCCAATGAATAGTGCAGAAGAGCGCTTTCAACAAACCACCATGACATTGGAATTATTACATTGAAATCTTTAATTGCGATAGCGTTATCACTTACGCTAATGAATACTCAAGTGTTTGCCGATGATGGGGATATAGATCCAGACACGGCTAGAGCCTATCAAGGCTACTTGGTGACTTTCTTGTGGCCAGAGGGCCAATCAACTGAGCAGGTCGACTATAAAAATGTGCTATCTACCGACCAACTAGTTAGGTTAACAGATGAAGAAGCCGCTGCGCCAATTAGTGTTAGCCAAGAGCTAGGAAAAGCCCCTTTCGGCAACATCGAAGACAAAATTGGAAGCCATACAAAAATTTTAGTTAATAAAACATGGACGTTGATCTTCAAGCACCCAGGCGACACTATTTATAAAAGCTTTCATAGCCAGCAAGCAAAAGACAACTACCCTGAACTAACGGGCAGTATCTCTATTAAATTAGGGCGATACCTAGAGTCCGATATCCACTATCAGCATTACCTTTTTGATAGTTTCACACTTCCGGACTCTGACCAATTCGGCCTCAATAACGAATCAGAGAACGCGAGTTTCTTCACTGAAACAAGCCGTGAAAACAGTGCAGCCAAGCCAGAGTTCAAAGAGTTCGAGCCAGCGCTAGTCCTAAAGTTAAATGAAAGCAATAAAACAGCCAGTAAAAAAGTTAATTATTTGGACCATCCAATCATTGGCACTCTTCTTTATTTTGAGCCCATCGAACTAGAAGATGCCATTGAAAAGATAGCGCTTCAAACCATCAGCCCAGAAACTGGGGCGAGTCTTAACTACAACGACCTTAAAAGCACTAACGAGTTGGCTAAACGCACAATTTCAACTCAAGAATAGCCCCATAAAAAAGGCCGCATTCATAGAATGCGGCCTTTTTAAATGCATTAACCAAGACAAGTACGTCGAAGTTAATAACCTCGCGATTGCGTTAAACGGCTAAACCAAGACACCGCTTTTTGCTCAACCACAGAAAAGAAAGACAAACCTAAACGTTCCGCCATTCCCTTTGGTTGTTTATAGACAACGCGCACTACCTCTGTATCGTGATAATGAGACACCAAGTACGCATCACTCGTCATCACCACATCAACCAATTTATTTTCCAACGCCTCTGAGCCATACCAAGTATCGCCCGTCGCAATGTCTTCAATATCCAACTGTGGACGCTGACCAGAAACAAAACGCTTAAATAAGCCATGAGTGTCTTCTAGGTCTTGCTTGAATTTTTCACGACCTTCCTCGGTGTTTTCACCCAACATGGTCAAAGTGCGCTTGTAACGACCTGCCGTATGAAGCTCAACATCAATCAAACTTTTATCCAACAATCGATGAACATTCGGAATTTGTGCCACTACACCAATAGAGCCCAAAATAGCAAAAGGAGCGGCGATGATTTTATCGGCCACACACGCCATCATATAGCCGCCACTTGCTGCTACTTTATCAACACAAACAGTCAATGGAATTCCAGCTTCACGAATACGCTGCAATTGAGACGCCGCCAAACCATAACCATGAACGACCCCACCACCACTCTCAAGACGAACAACCACTTCATCTTTCGGCTTAGCAACACTGAGTACCGCTGTAATTTCTTCTCGCAAAGACTCCACTGCGGACGCTTTTATATCACCATCAAAGTCCAACACATATAAGCGCTTTTTATCTGCCTTCTCAGTCTCAGCAGGCTCTTTCTTCTGTGCTTTTTTCTCTAGTTTGTCTTTTTTCTTTTTTTCTTTCTCTAAGTTTTTAAGCGCCTTTTTATCTAACAACTGACGATCGAGCTCAACCTTCATTTCGTCATAGTGCTCATTTAGCTTAGTAACAGACAAACTCCCTGGTTGAGACTTGCGTTTCCCACCTGCCATCATGGCCAACAAAAAACCAATAACCAAAGCCACACTAAGCAGTTTCAACAAAAAACCAGCGTAATCCGCAAAAAATTCCAACATTCACTTCCTCTAAATATTCATAAGTTCTTGGCATATTGGGGGTATTTTTATAAATAACAATCTCTTTCAATGATATAACGCTATAGATACTGTGTTGTATTTACCTTATTATCTGCACACTTTGAACAATCTTCCTAGTTATACCAAGAATAAGAAAGCTAACAAGATTCTTTTGATTGCCCCAGAAAAGTAAAAAAATCCTGTTAGTTTTTTTGCACATTTAAGTGCCTTTCTATAAAGGAGCAACAAATGACACCTTCGTTATCCCAATCGTTTGGAAGAAACTTCCTCGGTGCCTCGCCGCTTTGGTATAAGCAAATAATCTTAGCATTTTTGATTATCAACCCAATCGTTTTGGTCGTATTAGGGCCATTCGTTGCTGGTTGGCTTCTCATTATTGAGTTCATTTTCACACTCGCCATGGCGCTAAAATGCTACCCATTACAGCCTGGCGGACTACTTGCCATCGAAGCTGTCGTGCTTGGCCTTACCACACCAGAAGGCGTGTACTCAGAGGTTTCCCATAACATTGAAGTGATCCTACTTTTGATGTTCATGGTGGCAGGCATTTATTTCATGAAAGATATGCTGTTGTTTATCTTCAATAAACTGCTCGTAAAAGTAAAATCTAAGATCGTTATTTCGTTGATATTTAGCTTTTCTGCAGCCCTACTCTCCGCCTTTTTAGATGCATTAACCGTGACAGCTGTTCTTATTAGTGTTGGCGTCGGTTTTTATTCGGTCTATCACAAGGCCGCTTCTGGCCAAAGTTCTAATAAAAATCACGACCACGGAAAAGACGATTCAATCCTGCCTGTTAACGCCGAAGATCTAAATGAATTCCGCTCTTTTTTACGTGATTTATTAATGCATGGAGCCGTTGGTACAGCACTTGGCGGTGTGGCTACTTTGGTAGGCGAACCACAAAACTTACTTATTGCTAAAGTAGCTGGCTGGAACTTCGGTGAATTTTTCCTGAATGTAGCACCTGTCTCAATGCCAGTTCTACTCTGTGGTTTATTGACCGTAATCGTATTAGAAAAAACAGCTTGGTTTGACTACGGCGCTCAGCTGCCAGACACAGTTCGAGACATTCTGAATAACTTTGAAAAAGAAGAAAGCCAAAAACACACGAACAAGATCAAAGCACAACTTATAGTCCAAGGCATTGTTGCCATTCTCTTAATGTTATCATTGGCATTCCATGTCGCTGAAGTTGGCTTGGTTGGCTTGATGGTTATTGTTTTATTGACGTCATTTAATGGCATCATTGAAGAGCATCGTATTGGCCACGCGTTTGAAGAGTCTCTGCCTTTCACTGCGCTGCTAGTGGTTTTTTTCACTGTGGTATCGGTGATTCATGCACAACATTTATTCCAACCTGTGATTGATGTCGTGTTGAATATGCCAACAAACCAGCAGCCACTAATGCTTTTTATTGCCAACGGATTATTATCAGCCATCAGTGATAACGTCTTTGTCGCCACTGTTTATATTAACGAAATTAAAGCAGCATTGGATGCTGGTAACATTACTCGTGAGCACTTTGATACGTTAGCTGTAGCCGTCAACACCGGCACCAACCTTCCAAGTGTAGCGACACCAAACGGTCAAGCTGCGTTCCTATTCCTATTAACGTCCGCTATCGCACCATTGCTTCGCTTATCTTATGGAAAGATGGTGTGGATGGCGCTGCCTTACACAATCGTTTTGAGTGTTGTCGGCGGACTCTGTGTGACCTACTTATTGTGAGACTCTCTCCCAACACTCAAGCACTTAGCACACCAATGTAAGCTAAGTACTTTTAACGTATAAAAAAGCCCTCTTTCGAAGAGGGCTTTTTTTTGGGTTACACCAAAACATAATCAAGTAAGCTTAACCACACTCACTTATCTGCTAGTGCTTAATCCGCCATAAAGACTGACCTGACTTTTTATCAATTAGATCCAAACGTTCTTCATGAGCCTTTAGCTCATCCGCGTTTGCTCTAATGACTTTCAGTGCGGGACGATCCGCAGAGAAACGACGAATCGATTCGACTTCTCCTTCTTCTTTCGAATCAGAGTCGGAATGATTCGCCAAACCTAAACTGGTCTGGCCGCCCGTCATCAACAAATAGACATCAGCAAGAATTTCGGAGTCAAGAAGGGCTCCGTGTAATTCACGATGAGAGTTGTCTATGCCATAACGTTTACAGAGAATATCAAGATTGTTCTTTTGGCCTGGGTGTTTTTTACGGGCATAAACTAAGCTGTCAAAAACACTGCATACTTCTTCAGTTTTAGGAAAGCCACCGATGCGAGCAAATTCAGCATCCATGAAGCCAATATCAAACGGGGCATTATGGATTATTAGCTCCGCACCTTTAATGAAATCAAAGAACTCTTGGGCAACTTCATGAAAACGTGGCTTGTCTGCTAGAAATTCATTACTAATACCATGAACTCTAAACGCCTCTTCTTCTACTTCTCGATCCGGATTGATATAAACATGAAAGTGACGATTCGTTAGCTTTCGACCAATCATTTCAACGCAACCAATCTCGATAATACGATGGCCTTGTCGTGGATCTATGCCTGTTGTTTCTGTATCAAGAACAACCTGTCTCATGATGCCGCCCTTAACTCTTCAATCCCCTGATTTGCCAACTGATCGGCAATTTCATTGCCTTCAATACCCGCATGCCCTTTTACCCATTTCCATGTAACCTCATGGTACTGGCACTGTTCATCAAGAGCTTGCCACAAATCTTTATTTTTAACCGGTTGCTTGGAGGCCGTCATCCAGCCTTTACGCTTCCAGCCAGCTAACCATTCTGTAATGCCTTTTTGCACATAAGAAGAATCCGTATAAAGTGTTACTGAACACACTTCCTTTAAGGCGCGAAGACCTTCTATAGCGCCCATCAGCTCCATACGATTATTGGTTGTGTCATGTTCACCACCACATAAGCGCTTTTCATGCTCTCCAAAGGTTAACCATGCACCCCAACCACCAATACCTGGGTTTCCTTTACAGGCACCGTCTGTATACATCACAACTTTTTTCACTACTTCATCTCTTTTGCTGTTGGTTTTGTTAAAGGAGGCACCCGAACTCGAGCGCCAGACCAACGAGGTTTTAATGGAATAAAACGCCTAACTTGCTTGGTTGCAGTCATTACATAGACTCCACTAAAAGGTAATTTTAACGGCCTTAATAGCTTATCAATCCAAGCAAAACGGCCCCGCCACTTGCTACTTTGTAGGGGCGGTTCATAATAAATAAAACGGGTCGATTCTAAGGTTAAACCTGCTACTTTCAACCAGTCCTCTAAACGTCTATGACGAATAAATTGCCCACACCAAGGCGCCTTAACTTTCTTACTAAAGAGCCGACGAATCCCCCATAACCCCCAAGGATTAAAACCAATAATGATGAGCTTTCCGCTGGGCAACAAGGTTCTTGCAGCTTCTCGCAAGTCGTCATGGGGTGTGGCAGAAATATCCAACAAGTGATGAAATATATGCACATCAACACCATCAGACTCAAGGGGCAATTCGCTTGCCCTTGCCACCACTGTATTATTAGGCGCTCCGAATTCTAGCGCAGGGGCAATCATAATACTTTCGCGCAGCCGGTGGTTTTTCAATGGCAAATTTTTAAGAGGCGACTGAGTCACTAGATAGTAACCCACAGCGGAATCTAGCTCGGAGTCAAGCTGACTCTTCTCCAGCTCTAATAAGCTTTCACCTAAATTACTTTTGTACCATTTCTGAAAAAATTGTCTTGATTGATCATCCAACATACAATGAATTCTCTATTTATAACGGCATGACGATGTATTTATTTTTTAAGCACGCCATATGAAATATAACAACCTTGATAAAGTTGACAACCTATGACCATCTTTCCGCTCCCTGCTTTTCAGGACAATTATATCTGGATCATCCAAGATAAAGATAGCTCGCGCATCTGGGCAGTAGACCCAGGAGACGCTGAAGTGGTTCTAACTTATTGCAACAAGCATAACATGAGCCTAGTGGGCATTTTGATTACGCACCACCATAAAGATCATACTGGAGGTGTGGCTGAGCTAAAAAAACAATTCAATTGCCCTGTTTATGGACCAAATCACCTAACCGAACTAGTGACGCATCCAATAGCCGAAGGCGACACAATCGACGTGTTTTCAGCAAGCTTTCGCATTCTAGCAACCCCTGGACACACTCTGGATCACCTCTGCTATTTTTCAGACAACCAAGACCCTCTTTTATTCAGCGGCGACACCCTATTTAAAGGCGGCTGTGGACGCATAATGGAAGGCACTCCAGAGCAAATGCTCAAAGCCATGGAAAAGATCTCAAGCTTGCCAGACAACACAATAATCTACGCAACTCATGAATACACATTAGCGAACTACCGATTCGCCCTTTCTCTTGAGCCAGACAATCCAGACCTAATACAGAGCAATAATAATGGTCAAAAGCAACGCTCTAATAATGAAGTAACATTGCCTACGACATTAAGCTTAGAGAAAAAAACTAATCCTTTTTTAAGAACCCATATAACGTCACTAAAAAATCAGGCAGCACAACAACTTAAAGAAAAACCAGCCACAGATTCCGTCGCCGCATTCAGCCAAGTAAGACGCGCCAAAGATAGTTTTAGTTGACCTCTATCGCAACGTCTTTAAAATGAGCAAACTTTATCCAAAATTGTGACCTAAATGACCTATAAAATTTTCTGGATTTGTCTTGCCTGCCTCGTTCTCAGTGCATGCCAAACCACCTCAAAACTTGATCAAAGCAATCCGTCTAATGATTCCGTAGAAGCAACAGAAGACGCAGATGTTCCAGAGGCCGACACAGAGCAATTAGGCTTTATTGATACTGTTCCTCCTGTAGACAGCGCAGAAGAAGAGCAAACAACTCAACCAGATGAGCCCATTGCCGTTATAGAAAAACCAAAAGCACCGGCAGATATTTGGGAAAGAATACGCGCTGGATACGGTCTAGACCTTGATATAGATCGTCCTCGCCTATCATCACAACTTCGCTGGTTTAGCTCTCATCCTTCCTACCTTGACAGAGTGTCAAAGCGTGGTGAGCGCTATTTGTACTACATTGTTGAAGAGCTAGAAAAAGCGGGCATTCCGACTGAAATCGCCCTATTACCGATCGTCGAAAGTGGCTTTGACCCTTTTGGATACAGCCATGGTCGTGCTTCTGGCCCTTGGCAGTTTATTCCTTCGACAGGTCAAATGTATGGACTTGATCAAACTTGGTGGTACGACGGTCGCAGAGACATTATTGGCTCGACCCAAGCCGCTATCGCTTACCTAACACGCCTACATAAAATGTTTGACGGAAACTGGCTACATGCGCTGGCGTCTTACAACTCAGGTGAAGGCACGGTATTAAGAGCGATTAGAAAGAATAAGAAAGCAGGTAAACCGACTGACTTCTGGTCTCTCGATTTGCCAAAAGAAACTCGTGCCTATGTTCCAAAACTCATCGCACTGGCTAAAATCATCAAGAATCCGGAAAAATACAACTACTCAACGTATTTTATCCCGAACAAACCCTACTTTGATGTAGTCAATATCGGCGGCCAACTTGATTTGGCGCAAGCAGCAGATATGGCCGAAATAAGTATCGATGAAGTGTACCTGCTAAACCCAGGCTTTAATCAATGGGCAACGTCTCCAGATGGCCCTCATCGTTTATTAATGCCTATATCAAAAGCCAAACTGTTTAGAACCAAGCTGGCAGAAATACCAAGTAAGGAACGTGTAACTTGGGTTCGCTACACAGTAAAAGCTGGCGACAACTTATTACTCGTTGCGAAACAACACAACACCACTGTGAACGTGCTTCAAAACGTAAACAAGATCTCTTCCACGATGATTCGTGTTGGCCAAGAGCTAATGATCCCTGTTGCTGGTAACGATATAGAAAGCTACACCCTAAGCTCTCATCAAAGATTGCTTGCAAAACAGTCCCGAGCACCAAACCGTAATAGAATAAAAATAAACTACACAGTTAAACCAGGTGATAGTTTGTGGCTAATTTCTAACAAATACTCAATAGACAGCAAAACACTGGCTCGATGGAACAACATGGGCCTTGGCGATCCGCTAATGCCAGGCAAAAAGCTTGTCGTTTGGCTAGAGCCAAAAGCCTCTGAAAAGAGCACTCGCAGTGTGATGAAGAAAGTGGTTTATACCATTCGGTCTGGTGAGTCATTGGCTGTCGTAGCCAATAAATTCAAGGTTTCCATTAACGATATTAGAGACTGGAACCCCAAAGTTGGCAGCCAAAAGTACGTTCAACCAGGCGATAAAGTCACCTTACTTGTTAACGTAGTTGGTGGTTAAGTTAATAACCACACCAAAAGAACCATAAAAAAGGGGCTGATTTAAAAATCAGCCCCTTTTTTTACTCATAAACAAAAATAGAAATTATTCGTAACGGCAAAGGTATGCTGTTGTTTCTTCTACTTTCACTTGGAAGCTTTGATTTGCTTCCACAATAAAAGTGTCGCCTTTGGCGAATGACTTCCAATCAGTTTGTGCTGGTAGCTTAACGGTCAAAGCACCTGATACAACAGTCATGTACTCACGCTGGCTTGTCCCAAACTCATATTCACCAACAGCCATTACGCCTACTGTTGAAGTTCCTTCTGCATTTTCCAACGCAATGGACTTAACCTGATCATTAAAATAGCTGTTCACCGTTAACGCTGTGCTCATATATAAACTCTCATATTTATGTGAAAAAACTTTATTATGGGTAACCCAAGGCTCAAGAATGCTGATTGCCAGCCATCTCTTCAATAATCCACTCTTTAAAAGCCGACATTGCCGATGTTACTGAACGACGCTTTTCATAAACCAAATAAAACGAGCGGTTTGTAATTAAATGCTGATTAAACAGAACCTTTAGCGTCCCAGCTTCTATCTCGGGCATGATTAGCTCAGGGTCTGTTAAAGAAATACCCAAACCTTGTGCCGCAGCACCAGCCGTTAAAGAGCCACTGGAAAACATTAATCCACGACGAAATAATTTAGGATCAAGGTCATGTTGCTGCAGCCAATCGTGCCATTCATCCTTTCGTTTTGTAACATGAAGAAGTGGATAAAAACGCATATCTTCAGGCTTATTTATTGGCTGTTCTGGCTTTATTAATCGCGGATTACAGACAGGCGCAAGACGAGCAGGACGCAGGTAATGCGCTTCAACGTCCTCCCAGTCCCCTGCACCAAAATACACAGCCATATCGATGTCATTTGCAGAAAAATCAATCAAGCCTGTTGAAGAGCTAATCTCAATTTCGATATCTGGGTATCGCTGCTGAAACCGCTCCATCCTTGGCATTAACCAACGCGTAAGAAACGCTGGCGCAACAGCCAATCGAAGCGATCCTGATTTCTGCTTACTTTTCAGCTCAGAAGTCGCATTTTCCAATTGCTCAAAAATACTTTTAATCGGCTTTAAATAAGACTCCCCAGCCTCAGTTAACACTACTTTTCTTTTAGTGCGTCGAAACAATTCAAGACCTAGAAAGCTTTCTAGACCTTTAATTTGATGACTAATTGCAGAAGGTGTTACAGACAATTCCTTGGCTGCTTTATTGAAACTGCCATGTCGAGCCGCAGATTCAAAACACTTCAACGAGTTCAATGGGGGCAAACGATTAATAAGCTCATCTCCAATAGATAAGAAAGATTAACCAATAGCGTGAATATGGTTCACCTGTCAATTAAAAAATCTTTTCTGTTCCAAAAGTCATCTAAAAGCAACGAATTACTCGTCTTCATCACCAAAATTAGGTTTTGAATCAGCACGTTTAGCAGGCAATTTAAACGCCTCAAAACCATCCTGTTGGTTATCATGAAAACGTGCTTTCGCAGGCGCTTTCTTAGTCACCTTTTTAGACGATTTTTTGGACGCTTGGGCTTTAGGCTTTTTACTCACTGAGCGAGCCGGCTTAGGAGGTAACAATCCTTTAAACTTGCCTTCTAGCCCTTCAATCACTTCTGTCGAAAAGGTTTTCTGCAAGAAAGCTTCTATCGCTTTAAAGTTCACCCAATCTTTAGGGCCAACGAGCGAATAAGCATCTCCTTTAAATCCTGCCCGTCCAGTACGTCCGGTTCTATGAACAAATTCTTCAGCTTGTTTTGGTAAGTCGAAGTTAAATACATGCGATACACTGGCAATATCCAAACCACGAGATGCGACATCGGTACTGACTAAGACGTCAAATTGGCCCTTAGCAAAACTTTCCATCGTTTTATTACGAGCGCTTTGCGATAAATTTCCGTTTAATGCCTGAGTCGTCAATCCCCAATCAGCAATCATGTTGGATAAACGAACTGTATCATTCTTCGTTGCCGTAAAAACAATGGCTTGCTTAATCGTTTGCCCCGTCAAAAGGTGCTTTAATAATGCTTCTTTGTGATCTAGGTGATCACACAGTAAAACGTGTTGCGATATGTCTGTGTGCTCATCAAAGCCCTGCCCTACAGCCACACGCGAAGGTTCTCGCAACAGTTCACTGGCAATCGTGCTGACTTCTGTATTATCAAGGGTCGCTGAAAAGAATAACGTCTGACGTTGACGGTGATTTGCAGCCGCATTAATGGCTCTCATGGCATCAGCAAAGCCCAAATCCAACATACGATCAGCTTCGTCCAAAACAAGCAATTCCAGACCTTCTAAAAACACATGACGCTGCTTTAAGTGATCGACCAAACGCCCGGGAGTAGCCACGATAAAGTGCGGATCTTTTTGTAGCAACTTGTGCTGATCGTTAAAGTTTTCACCGCCTTGAATCAGAATTGAAGTAAAACGGCTGGACGCTAACAAAAGTCGTAGTTGTCCATATACCTGTTTTGCCAACTCACGAGTCGGCACCAAAATAACCACTCGTGGATCACGTTTGGACAAGGCTTTCTTTTTATAAACTCGATGCAGCGCAGGCAAAAGGTAAGCAAGTGTTTTTCCTGAACCGGTTTTTGAGGACGCTAATAAATCGCGACCAGCCATTGCCTCTGGGATGGCACGAGCTTGAATTTCAGTTGCCTTATCAAATCCCAAATGACCGATGGACGTTAAAATACGATTATCAAAACCAAATTCTTCAAATAACAAAAAAATACCCCTTTAATACTAAAATACGACGCAAACCAAGTGTTACGTTTAATACTTGTATTATAACCTAGACGCAAAGAAATTCGTCATTCATCTTTCATTAAAAGATAGCTTTTACCCGCACTTATCACCCCCATTCCGGAGCCTTCAGCTGTAACAACTTGTTCCAAGCAGTCAGCGATGCCATAAAACACATTGCGGTTGACCAAAGCCCTCATCCCGTAGCGCATAGAAACATAAGGCCGCTCTTCGTTTTGAAACTTCTCAAGCCAAATATCACAATCAACTCCTAGAATAAGGACATCCTCTGTTTGCGTAATAAATTCAATAGCACGACCCGCGCTTGTCTCTACCCACTGCCAACCCGTCACTAAAAAAGGAGCATCTTCCACTTGAATTCGCACCTTTTCCACCGGTGTCACCAGGAAGTATTCACCTTCCTCAAACCACAATATACGGCTGAACATAGTGACCATAGCTGGACGATTGATCTTCCCACCTTCGTGAAACCACTCACCATTCGCCTTGATCACCATATTCATGTCTCCACAAAAAGGTGGAGACCATGTGTGTACTGGAGGCAACCCTGACGTTTTTGTCTCAGACAACCCCTTTAACTCTTTATTTAACATGACGCCTCCTTAGATTCATCATCGACTCAGCAAGCTCATCAGATCACCAGAAGATTAACCACCTTCACTTCAACTACAATATAATTCAACTTTAGAAGAAAGCCTTGAATTCATTTCACTGTTAGAATAGATCCAACAAACAAACATACCGCAGAGCAGAACACCATTATCCTGCCGCGTCTATTTAGAGTGTGACATTATGAAATCGGAATTGGCAACAAAGTTTCAAGACCCTACACGTGGTATCTACTTTATCGGCACAACGCCACCAAAATCTTCGCTTGAAGAAGAGCAACTCGCACAAGTTAGTCAAAAATTGCTTGAACGTCTTGATAATATCGACATCGATGGTTTGGTTGTTTACGACATTCAAGATGAAACCAGCCGTATTGATAAACCTCGCCCTTTTCCTTTTATGGAAACTCACGACCCGCGAGCTTGGTCTAAACGCCTTCACCAACAGTCTGGAAAACCTGTTATCACTTACAAATCTGTCTCATCTCGTAGCTCAGAAGAGTTTTCAGGTTGGCTTTCTGAAGCATGGGAACAATATGGCATTCGAGACCTAGTCTTGGTAGGCTCACCTTCTTCCAGTGGCGATATTAAATTGCCACTGCCACAGGCTTATGAAACCCTAAAAGCATCTGAACACTCTTTTAATTTGGGCGGTGTCACAATCGCTGAACGCCACGCTAAAAAAGGCGATGAACATTTACGTTTAAGCAAAAAAACAGAAGCTGGTTGTGAATTTTTCATTTCGCAAGCCGTATATAATCACCAAGCGACAGCAGACCTCATCAGCCGTTACGCAAGAACCTGCAAAGAAAAGGGTGAAGCACCAAAACGCATCATTCTAACCTTCACACCTTGCGGCAGCGCAAAAACATTAGAGTTCATGGAATGGCTAGGCATTTCGGTACCAGAAGCAACAAAACACCGTATTTTAGATGCCGAAGCACCACTGGACGAATCTATTAAGATATGTCGAAACGCTTTAGAGCAGATTATCGAAATCGCTTTACCACTAGGCGTTCCTTTAGGCCTAAACATAGAAAGTTTGACCAACCGCAAAGAAGAAATTGACGCCTCTATTCAGCTATACAAGCTATTAAAGGCGACATTAGACCTTAAATTAGCAGAGCAATCTCTGATTAAATAAGCGTTTTTAACTTCGCTAAAACAGACTCTACTTTAATATGCTGCATGGCCTTAGGGTCATGCACGCGTGTTGACCAAGGCAATTCTGCTGCTGGCTTCTGATATTCTTTCTCTACCAGTTCATCGTAAACACTGATCAACTTATCCAAATCGCGGTAAGGCCCAGTACGCCGAGGATCGGAGTGCGCATATAACCCCAAAACAGGCGTTCCCACCAGTGTCGCCATGTGTGCAGGCCCAGTGTCTGGAGAGATAACCAAAGCTGCATTTCTTAACACCGACAACATCATATCCAAGGGTGTTTTCCCAACCAGATTGACAACGTTTTCTGCGCGATCAGCCATGATACTGTTGGCAAAATCTATCTCGTCTTGGGATGGACCACCCGTCATGACGGGACATATTCCTTTCGCTAATAAATAGTCCAATATTGCTTGATAGCCTTCTATCGTCCAATTACGCTCTGCTTGGGACGCAGATGGATTAATCACCACATACTTGGCTGGCAATCCAAATGTTTCAGCAGGCAAAGAAAGCTCGCAAGGCAAAGAAGGCTGATCAACACCAAGCACACTTGCAATAGATAAAAACGAATCCAGTACATGCTCGCCTTTCGGCTCTGGAGCATACTCATTCACAAACCAATGCTGTCGCTCACGAGAATGTGACAAAGCAAAACCTATACGTCGCTTCGCTCGAATCATTCTTGATACCAAACTCGCTCGAATTGACCACTGTAAGTGCAGCAGCACATCAAAGACCTGACCTTTTAACTGAGAGCGTAATGCCAACAAACCAGAAAAACCGCTTTTTTTGTCGTATTCAACAACGTCCACACCTTCCAGCAAGCGCACAAGCTTAGCTTCTAAAGGAGAAGTCACCCAAGTCACTCGCATGGAGGGATAGCGTTTCATAATAGACTGAACCACTGCCATAGCGTGACATACATCCCCCAAAGCGGATAAGCGCACTATCGCCAAATGTTGAATATTCTCTTGCTGCATCTCGTCCTCTAGGGCTGCTTAAATTCAGCAAGTATTATAGAATAGTCGCCCTTGAATGTGTCTAACTTTGTAGACATAACCCACAGAGATCATGACAAAGCGAGTAACATGCCACAAGCTATCAAAATATCGCCCAATACAGTGTTACTAAAAAGCGATCCAGAGCTCCCATTATCCAAGACATGGTTTGATTCTTCATTTTGGCAGTTAGAAGGTGAACTCGCAGGCACAGGCAATGGACGTGGCGCCGTTTGGTTTATCAATAGTCAATTTGGCAAATTTGTTCTGCGCCGCTATCGGCGTGGCGGCTTGATCGCCAAAATTAACAAAGATCGTTTTTTATTTACAGGCAGAGACCGCACCAGACCATGGCTAGAACTCACCCTTTTAGAAACCATGCGCAACTTAGACCTCCCTGTACCACGCCCAATTGCAGGTATCTATTCGGTATCGGCTGGTTTTTATCAAGCCTTACTACTAACTGAAACAATACAAGGCGCTAAAGATTTATTCGACATAATAAAAAGTGATCAACAGGCTCAAATTAATTGGAACGACATTGGGCGAGTAGTAAAACGTTTTCATCAAAATGGCATCTATCATTCTGACCTTAACTGCCACAATATTATGATAGATGAGCAACAGAAAGTTTGGATTATTGACTTCGATAAGTGTGAGCAAAAAACACCTCACTCCAGCTGGATGGAATCCAATGTTGAACGGCTAAAACGCTCACTCGACAAAGAATCCAGCAAACATACAAATTTTCGTGTATCAGAAAAGCAATGGCAGGCTTTTTTGGAGGGATACCATGGCTAAAAAAACGACAACATTAGACAAAAGCATCACAAACTTTTTGGGACCAAAACACTGGTTAAGTTGGGGCGCGATGGGCGTCGCTTATTTACTCAGCTATTTACCTTGGTGTGGCCAAAAATTTCTGGGTAAAATTCTTGGTACGATACATTACGCTTTAAGTTCAAACCGTAAAAATATTTGCCATGTAAATTTAAAAATTTGCTTTCCTGACATGACGGATGCTGAGCGAACTCGATTAGCCAAAGCTCATTTCAAAAGCATGGGGATAGGTGTTTTTGAAACGTTTGCCTCTTGGTTTCAAAATCAGAAAAAGTTTCAATCACGAGTCACATTTGAAGGCCAGGATGTGATCGATCGCGTTCTAGCCAAAGGTCGCGGCTGCATCCTTATTAGTGGACACTTTTCTTCTCTCGATATTTGTGGAGGCCAAATGCCACGCTTTATCGATGTTCATCCGATCTACAAACTACAGAGCAACCCAGTTATGAACTGGGTAATGGAACGTCAACGCCAAGCCATTTTCTCTAAAACTATCGAACGTACTAATATGCGCGAAGTGTTGAAATCACTAAAACAGAACAAAGCGGTTTGGTACGCCGTGGACCAAGATTACGGACGTAAAAATTCAGTCTTCGCCCCTTTTTATGGTCGTCAATGTGCAACGATCGCCCATATTGGCCGTATAGCTAATATGACCAACGCCCCTGTTGTTCTTTACGACTATGGTAGAACAGAGAAAGGCTTTCACTTAAGTCTAACCGAAGTAGAAAACTACCCAACTCAAGATGACGTCGTAAACGCCACTAGAATAAACGAATTGATGGAAGCCATTATCGCTCCCAAAAAAGAACAATATTTTTGGTCTCACCGACGCTTTAAAACACAGCCTGTACCAGGTGATCCTTCACCTTACAAAAAATAAAAAAATAGCCACTAAAGAAACGTCTTTAGTGGCTATTTACCTCACCTATAATATTGCTCTTACCCTACAAGCTATCCCGAACTTCGGCCATTAGACGCAAAGATTTCAATCTGGCTTCGGAGTCATGGATTGGCATAGAGACAATCAATTCATCAACATTTGTTTTTTCTAAGAAACTAGACAGCTGAAAGGCAACCGATGCTTTCGAGCCCACCATAGCGTATTGCAACATATGCTCAACCATGTACTTCTCACTAGGTGACCAAATACCATCCATTGTTTCAACAGGCTTAGAGAAAGGCAGGTTGCGGCTACGACGCAAGTTCACAAACTGCTGCTGTGCTGAGGTAAACAAATATTTTGCCTCTTCATCGGTATCAGCGACGACAGCCATCACCCCCGCCATTGTATGAGGTTTAGCCAGTTGCTCAGACGGTTTAAAGTTACGGCGATATACAGTAAGTGCTTGAATTAACTGATCTGGAGCAAAGTGAGAGGCAAAGGAATAAGGCAAACCAAACTCAGCGGCAACTTGCGCACTGTATAGACTGGAGCCAAGCATCCATAAAGGAACATGCGTGTTACGCCCAGGAACAGCCAAAACACCCTGATCACCACTGCCAAGTAAACGCTGCAACTCCAGCACATCGTCAGGATAGCTATCAACAGAGGCATCCATATTGCGACGCAAGGCTCTGGCGGTTTGCATGTCTGTACCAGGTGCTCGACCTAACCCTAAGTCAACGCGATCAGGATATAACTCAGCCAAAGTACCAAATTGTTCAGCAATAACTAATGGTGAGTGGTTCGGCAGCATCACGCCCCCCGAACCGATTCGAATTTTCGATGTTGCAGCCCCCAAATAGGACAAGACAACAGATGTAGCGGAACTGGCAACACCCGCCATACCATGATGCTCTGCAAGCCAGAAGCGAGCATAATCATGATTTTCAGCGGCAACTGCCATTCTACGACTCATCGCCAAGGATTCTGCAACTGAGTGGCCGTCAGCCACTGGTGCTAAGTCCAATATAGAAAACGGAACCATAATATTTACCTAATAAAGAATATACCTACTATGTAAGGCGCTTCTTTATCAGTGCAAGGAGACAATCATGCATATAATGCAGAAGCGCTTTGCCTTGGCAGCTCTTAAACAAAACAAGCTAGCGGTTTTCTAGACGGTTATAATCCAAAATACCACTTTCTCTTGGACGATCTTGTTTATTCAAGTTAGCAATGGCATCACTGACAAACCAAAAATTAGGATGCGTTCTGCGAATACCAAACGTATCCAATAAAACCGAATAATCTTCTGCCGTTTGCAGGCTGCCCACTTGTTTGGCCCAATCAATCAGCTCGCTCTCTTCTACCTGCATTAAGACATTTGGGTAATCGCCTAACACCCCTTTCACAAGGGTCACACCGTCTTCATCGGGTAATCGCGTCTCTTCTTCATCCAGTAAGCTTGAGATATTCGCATGCGCTTTATTGTGTATCAAACTGATCACTTCAAGCGGAACACCTTGCTGTGTAACCAATACCGTGGAGACATTAGGCAAATGAACCAAACCACCACCGCGCACAGCTTGCAGCTTGTATAGCGCCTCACGCTGATCTCGCGTTAATTTACTTTGTTCTAAGTCATGACTATGATCCAGCACGTTCGATAATTTTTCACGAAGCTTTTCATAGAGTTCTGATTGGTGATCATCCGTTACGTACTGCACTTCCGACTGACGACCAACCTTAATATAATCACTGAATATGTAATCCTTGATAATTTGGCTTACGTCTCGATACCAATACTTGCGAACAGATTCTCGATCTTCTTTAGGAAGGAAAAGCAAAAAGTTCATTTCGCCTTCCATTCTCAAAAAATCCATATATAAGCGCGTTACAAGCTGATGACCCACGTTGCCATAAACATCAAAACCCGCCACCAGAAGGTAATGGATTCGCTCCAATAATGGGTAATCAATCACCCAAGCGGTTTTGGGTTGCTGTCCGACCATGCCTTTTACAACGGACGCGTTGTCAAAATGACGGAAAATAGTCAAAGCCGCATTTGTATTAACGCCTTCACCATCCCAAATCAAATCTAAATCCAAAGGCGTATTGTTGAACCCAGCACTTTCAATCAAAGCCGCTTTGGCAGACAAATATGACTTCTGCTGCTCTGAAAATCTGACCCATGACGCGATAGGCAGGCTATTGCTTGAGGCAGGTAAATCTAAGCCCTGCACTTGGTCTTCTAAATAATCTGTCGAACCTTTACCGTAAACGACTTCTGGATCAATAAAATACACCCAAAATTGATCATTGATCACATTTACCGCCACTTGACCACGACAAACAGGGCCTTTTATAAACGACATAATCGTTTTTTGCGAATGGTCTAATAAAAAGCGGTAACGAGCATGCGTAGGTATTTCTTGAAAGGTTTTAAACGGATTCGATGCTATTTCAGGCTCATAACCAGGATCTTTGGTCACGTCGTAATCACTGGAATAAAAATACGATTGCCAACGAGCATAACGCGCCTCATCCAGCTGCATAGGAATATGGTTCTTTTGTACTTTTACTTCTTGATCTAACCAAAGTCGATAGTAAACACGCTCCACACCTGGATCATCATAAGGTCGTCGAGTGGCGATTCTCTCAATTGCTTCCCCTGGCGGCGTTTTAGAACGAACAAGTTGGAAACGAAATGCTTCGCCGCCATCAAGATACAAGCTATACAAGTAGAGATGTTCGTAAATATAACGCGAGACTAATTGAGTCTTTAAATCATCACCATTTAAGCGTGACTCCCATAGCGCAACTTTCTTTTTAAGATCGGCCGGAGCCTGCGCCGCCGCTGGCATTTTCCCACCAGTGGCTAACCAACGAGATAGCACATCATACTCACTGGGGCTGAGTGCCGGTAAGCCATAAGGCATCCCCCAGTTTGGGTAGTCTTGTTCAAACTGGTTATACTCTTCCACACTGACACACTGCTGATCACGAGCCAATGAGAAATCATATTCATCAGACAATACAGGCTGTGTAAATGAGCCCTGTTTAGCACGTAATGCGATCGCCCTATACAACAAGCTACCTTGTAAATTCGCTGCCGGTGATTGATCTCTCTCATTTAAGACAGGATGAAAACCTTTTGATCGCCACTCATCAGTGGTATTGGCATCAATAAATAAACGCGTAGGTGAAGAAGCCAACAGGCGAGTGCCATCGTAAACCAACTCTTTTGAACCGCCTCGCTCAAGACCAGCGGGCGCGGTTAATTTCAACTGACAAGGTGCGTCATAACAGGCATGACAAGAAACACAACGACTATCAAGAATGGGTTTAACGTGTTCATTATAAAAAGCACTGTCTTCTTCGCTAACCTCAACAACACGATGCTGTGAATTTTGTTCGCCGAATACCGTGTCAAACTGGTGTGTTGCATAGGCAGCACAGCCCGACACCAATACAATCAAACAAAGAAAAGTCAGCCATCGAGACATTAAAAAGATCCTCTTGTATATTTCATCTTTTTTTAATCGTGTTATTCAAAGTTAAAAACGCTTCATTTACTAAATATAACACGTCAATGTCATCATTTAGGCTTCATTAAAAAAATGTTCTTTTCTAAATAAAAAAACGCCTTAAGGCGTTTCTTTATGTGTGATTTTACAAAACAAACTAGGCACTTGTTTGTTTATTCGTCATCAACAATACCATCATCTGGGTATTCGTCTGACAACTCATAAGAATCATCACCCATATCATCA
Organism: Marinomonas sp. FW-1; assembly: GCF_005222245.1. Taxonomy (NCBI): domain Bacteria; kingdom Pseudomonadati; phylum Pseudomonadota; class Gammaproteobacteria; order Oceanospirillales; family Oceanospirillaceae; genus Marinomonas; species Marinomonas sp. FW-1. Next base: position 2,535,189 of record NZ_CP025987.1, read on the forward strand.
TTAGCCATCAGCAGAGCTTCTTCATAAGCGCCGCCAAATTCAATACGAGTTATATCATATAAGTCATATTCAAATGTTTCATCGAACCAACGAGCATCAGAACCAATTTCCTCAAGCTCATACGTCACAGAATCGGCACGAACCACACGACCAATTTCGCAGCTATCTGGTTCTACTTCTTCACGATGAAGTGTCACCAGTCCAAACTCTTCACTAATATCAATCAACATGACCGCTAAATCATCTAGATCAACTTCTGGATCAACAACTTCTTCGCCACGAAGCGACAATACTTTTTTCTGGAAGTCATTAAAGGGAGCAGGATGCGCAAAATCGCTAATATCCTCTAAAAAGAGAACTTGATAACCATTTAGACGAACACTGTCATCCACTAATTGGAGCAAAACCATTTCTTCGTTGGCATCCACGACAAAACCGTCCGTCCAACTATCTGGTCCGTCCAATTCTTCACGAAAAATGCGAACAACATTATTTCGAGTGCGGGCTTTTTCCAATTCGATGAGCATATCGGCTCCCTAAAAAAACGTAAAAAAATAAACAACGCTAGTGTAAACCTAGCTCGCACTAGGAACAACTACTCTGACACTTAAGAATTAATTCAGCACTTCGTGCCAATTCTCAATCATATTAATGAGGTCTTCTAAACCACATTCGGCCTGAATACCATCTGTCGATGTTTGATAAAAGCTGTCTTGTGAATCAAACATGGCTTTTATCTCTTCTTCAGCTGAATCAAGATCAATTTGTCTAGACACAGACACACCCTCTTCACTGACAATAACGTCAAAAGGGCCATGCTTGAATTCTGTTGTTTCCTTTTCTGTTTCCGCTAAACGAGCAGCAATTAATACGCGCTGAATGCTTTCAACATCACGCACATACTCAGACACCCATTCCCCAATTGCGGCGAACTCATATCCAGTATAAATGCGATACACATTTTCGTCCTGATCAAAGGCAATTTCATAATCCATGACCGTGAACCTCACTGCTTGTCATTTGTATTCTCATCATGCTTAGTAGACTGGGCTTGATCCGTTTGGTTTGTTTGATTATCGCGATAAGCTCGATTACTCGCCTGCTGTCGCTGCGGAACGGCCGCAGCTAACCTTGCTTGCCTTTCTGCTTCTTTCTTCGCTTTAGCCTCTTCCACCAAACGCTCTTCATGCGCAATCATTTCTGGTGTTTCCATCACGTAAGGCCCAATCGCGCCAGCCCTTACATCATTTAAAAAAACTTCTGCCGCCTTATGCATATCGACCTTGCCACCAGATCGCAAAGCGCCTCGCTTAGAGCCAATCACTCTCAAGACTTCATATGGGTCCGACGACACATCTTTTAATTTATAGCGTGTCATCAAGGCATCTAAATAGTCGGTAATAAAAAACTTCACTCCGACTAATGCGACATCTTCGTAATCAATAGCCGTATCTCGCACAGCACCAGTCACAGCTAAACGGTAGCTTGCATCTGGGTTTTCAATTTTTGGCCATAGAATGCCAGGTGTATCTAATATCTGGAAACCGTTTGTCACTTTCAGTTTTTGTTGAGACTTTGTCACAGCTGGCTCATCACCGACTTTGGCAACACGTCGCCCTAAAAGAGCATTCATTAGACTAGACTTGCCGACATTAGGAATACCAGCAATCATCGCTCTAATCGGTTTTTCAGCACTGCCCCTATGAGGAACCATCTGTCCAACCCACTGACTAATTCTCGCGACGTCTGCCTTATCCAATGTCGAGAATGGGTGCGCTAAAACCGTTTCACTACCGCGCCAATGCTCTAACCATAAGTCTAGACGAGCTTTGTCCGCTAAGTCTTTTTTATTCAACAAACGCAAAACAGGCACATCACCACGTAATGTATTCAACATGGGGTTTTGGCTGGAATCAGGAATACGGGCATCCAACACTTCAATAACGATGTCAACTTGCGTCATGACCTCTTCGATCTCTCGACGCGCTTTATTCATGTGCCCTGGATACCACTGAACGCTCAACCTAACTCTCCCATTTCAACCACGCTTTTTTCGGTGGCGAATTCTACCATAAGTTCTTACAAGATAGAGAAAATACTCTATTAAGAAAAAACATTACTCTGCCATGGCTATTTTAGTACTGTGGGCGCCTTATATCTGACTCAGATCAAGGCAGCGCTAAACAAACTATCTATACTCGTCCATTCCAGATTAAGCAAAGCAAGGAATCTGCACCTAGCTTAACGCATAGTCTGGTTGTTCTCTCGATTGGGCTGACTTTCTACTAGAGAGTCGCCAAGCCCATTAGCCGAGGCTGTGTGTGGCCTCGGCTTTTTTTCATTTCTTCATCTACAAACTTTAGTAAATCAGGATACAGGCGTAAGAACGGCGCTTCTGCCTGTTTGATTACCAGCTCTAAGTCCTCTACAAAATCAGCCAAATACTCGCCATGACGCCAGCGTCGCATAATGGAATAAATTGCCTTCTCCACACCATCAATGGTGCCCAGATTTGCCAACCAGTTTTCGTTTTCCAATGAACGAATCATGTTCTGCAAACGTTCTGGACTACGCTCTTTATCTTGCACTAAGCCAAATAATGCTTGATCACAAAAAGCATCTAACGGAACAGAACTAAAGCGATCCCAATATTGTATGAGCCAATAATCCATCACAATGTCTTGAACGATTCCAGCAAAGCGACGACGCCCTTTTCTCGGCATAGAACGAAACAACACACTGGCCTCGTGGTTATCCACCATCACATCCACTTTCTGATGCAGCTGCCAACCGATCCACAGGTCGGTATCAAGACTTTCCACCTCAACCGAAAAATCCCCCAGCAGATTACCTACCCATGATGTATGAGTAAGAGAAGCAATATGAAGATGTGCAAAATAATTCATGACGACCTGCAAGTAGTGGAAAATTGAGCGAAAGCTTACGCGACATTGTTATCTAAATACGCCAGCAAATAGCAGTCTTACTGTCTTTTTACTCTTTTTTTTGCAAAAATGGCCAATTGTCATCTTTATGGTCAAGATTTAACATTCCTCTAGGATCTACATTACACCAAGCCGAGGTCTGTTAGGTACCAAACACCACACTCGAACATTCAGCCTACTAACGAGACAGAAACAATGAAGATAAAGGTTATTATAGCCTGTTGTTTGGCTTTACTTTTATACAACAAGGCAGTGGCAACAACACTGAAAATAGCCTATGACACGGACCCTGTTTCATTAGACCCTCATGAACAATTATCAGAAAGCACACTGCAATTCTCTCATCTTGTTTTTGATCCATTGCTCAGATGGAATAAAAACGGGCAATTCGAAGCTCGCCTTGCCACCAAGTGGGAACGACTCGACAGCCATACAATGCGTTTTTTCCTAAGAAAGAATGTTGTCTTTAGTACAGGCAATACTTTCTCATCAAAAGATGTTGCATACACCATAGAACGTTTAAAAAAATCGCCCGATTTTCGCGCCATGTTCGACACAATAGACAAAGTCACAATGGTTGATGAATATACTATTGACGTTCACACCACTTATACCAACCCATTATTACTGAATATAATGACCTATGTCTTTCCAATAGATAAAGCCTTTTATCAGGGGAAAGATCAAATCATTAAATACGGTGAAACATTTGCTTCTCGCAATGTGTCTGGAACAGGGCCTTACATTCTAGACAATCGTGAATTAGGTAGCTGGATGGAGCTAACACGAAATCCAAATTACTGGGATAAAAACTCAAAAGGCAACGCCGACAAGATTATTCTCACGCCCATCCGAACGGACTCCACTCGGCTTGCGGCGCTACTTTCAGGAGATGTGGACTTTATCTTTCCAGTCTCACCGATTGATATCGAACGGGCAAAAAAAGTCTCAGGCATCCAGCTCGTCACCCTGCCAAGTACGCGCATATTATTGCTTCACATGAACCAAAATAGACGCAAAGAGTTTCAGGATGTCAGAGTACGAAAAGCCATCAATTTAGCCATCAACCAAGCGCTAATCGTTGATAAAATATTAAAAGGCTACGCTACACCAGCGGGCCAGTTAAGTTCAGACAGGTTTCTCGGACACATCAACGGCCTTGAGCCAGAATACGATGTTGAAAAAGCACTAGAATTAATGAAAGAAGCCGGTTACGAAAAAGGCTTCCGCATTAGCATGATGGCACCCAACAACCGCTATATGAGTGATGAAAAAGTCGCCCAAGCCATCAGTGCCATGCTTTCCAGAATCGGCATTACTGTCGAATTAAAAACCCTTCCCAAAGCGCAATACTTTAAAGAGTATGATAATCGCAGCGCAGACATGATGATGCTCGGCTGGCAATCAGACACAATGGATTCCAATAATTTATTTGAATTTATTATTGCTTGTCCAGATACCAATACGGGCATGGGCGCTTATAATGCCAGTGAATATTGCAGACCTGAAATCGATGCGGATATCCGTCAAGCAAACAGAGAAATGAACCCAGAGAGACGCCTGCGACTTTTACAGCAAATCGAGTGGAAAATTTATAACGATTCTGCCGTCGTGCCTCTTTACTGGCAATCTCTGACTTGGGCGGCCAAAGACGGCGTCAATATAAAAGACATAGTCAATGATCAAAACTACCCGCATATAGGAGATCTATTCATTGAAGAATAGAGAGTACACCAATCACATTAAAGGTATACTGCCCCTAAACACAGCCTTAATGATAAGTGGATACATACCTTTCCTATGCTGATTTTTTTACTACGGCGCTTACTGCAAGCTTGCTTTGTCATGATCATTATCAGTTTGATTAGCTTCTCCATTCAGGACAAGTTAGGTGACCCAGTACAACAAATGGTGGCCATGACCGTATCACCAGAAGAACGCAACCAATTACGTAACGAACTTGGCTTGAATGATGGGTTTCTCATTCAATATTGGCGTTTTGCTAAAGGCGCAATTCAGGGTGACCTTGGCACCTCTTATTATTACAAAGAGCCTGCGCTGGACGTCATTTTGGAAAAGCTACCAGCCACATTAGAGCTGGCCTTTTGCGCGATATTAATTGTGATCCTGATTGCCACCCCTTGTGGTGTCATGGCCGCAATTAAACCCAAACATATACTTTCAAGACTGCTCATGGTGACAAGTTCTATTGGCCTTTCCGTCCCCATCTTCATTGTCGCTATTCTGATGGTGTACATTTTTTCGATAGAACTCAATATTGCTCCCAGCTTTGGCAGAGGACAAACTACTGAAGTTTTAGGGCTATGGGAAAGCGGTCTATTTAACAAAAATGGACTCAGTCACCTACTTCTGCCTAGTTTGTCATTAGCCATTGCATTAATGCCTATTTTTGTTCGCTTAATCCGTGCTGAAATGATGGACGTCTTACAATCTGAATATATCCGCTTTGCTTGGTCAAAAGGCCTATCTGCCCGACGCATTTACTTTATTCATGCGCTAAAAAACACCATGCTCCCCGTGATCACTGTTGGCGGTATTCAAGCAGGTACTTTAGTAGCTTACACCATACTTACTGAAACTATTTTCCAGTGGCCTGGTATGGGCTTTTTATTCATGGATTCCGTTAGCCGAGTCGATACACCATTGGTTTCTGCGTATTTAATAGTGGTGGGAGGCATTTTCGTTATCACAAATACCTTTGTTGATTTGATTTATGGGTTATTTAATCCAACTGTACGCTTAGCGAGTCATGGTTTATGAAGCACCCAAAAAAGGACCTCACCCACCCTATCGCAGGCAGTCGTTGGAATCATATTTGGTCTGGCGTGGTGGGCGACAAGCTTGCAATGATGGCGCTTATCATCTTTGTTTTTTATTGCCTTGTGGCTTTACTTGCTCCTTTAGTCGCGCCCTATGATGTCTCAGATCCCGCTTTTATGGATCTTCTTAACTCTGAACTCCCTCCTAGCTGGATCAGTGGGAACAGTCAGTTTTTGCTGGGCACCGATGCCCAAGGCCGAGACTTACTGTCCGTCATTTTGTACGGCACAAGACTGTCACTCACGATAGGAATTTGTGCCGTTCTGATTCAAGTAACACTTGGTATCTGCATTGGTTTAGTTGCTGGCTATTTAGGTGGCCGTATTGATAACTTTCTGATGCGCTGTGCTGATATTCAGCTGTCTTTTTCAAACATGATGGTGGCAATTGTTTTTTTAGCTATTTTCCAATCTTTATTTGGTATGGCTCGCTATCAGCAGCTTGCTATGGTCATTCTTATTCTGGTTATTGGCTTAACCGAATGGCCACTATTTGCCAGAACCATTCGCGCCTCAGTATTGGCTGAAAAACAACAAGAGTATGTGGATGCCGCCAGAGTAATGGGAATCAGCTCGAAGCGCATTATGTTCCGACATATTTTACCCAATACCCTGTCACCTATTTTGGTTATTTTCACGGTACAAATAGCTAACGCCATTGTGGCTGAAGCTGCCCTGTCCTTTTTAGGATTAGGCATGCCTGCCACCGAACCGTCACTCGGCTCGCTTATTTCAGAGGGGTTTGCCTATATGTTTGCTGGCTCATGGTGGATATGTGTCATCCCAAGCATCACGCTCATTATTTTGATATTAGCCATGAACTTGCTAGGAGATTGGTTGCGCGATCATTTAAACCCAAGGGCGTACAAAGATTAATATGAATTTACTCAGCGTTAGCCATTTAAACGTCAATTTTCATATGAAAAAGCGCGAACTCGCTGCCCTTATTGACGTCAGCTTCACACTTAATAGAGGTGAAAGAATCGCCATCGTCGGGGAATCAGGCGCGGGCAAGTCGATCCTAGAATTCTCTATCGTTAATTTGATTAGCAAGCCTGGATATATAGAGTCGGGCTCGATCAAACTAGAAAACAAAGAACTAACGACAATGAATTTGCGTCAGTTACAAGAAATTCGCGGCAAGCGCATCGCAATGATCTTTCAAGATCCTATGATGACGTTAAATCCAGTGCTCACTATTGGCAACCAATTAGTTGAAACCATTCGCAGCCACACTAACATTTCTTATAAAGACGCCCGTAATATTGCCATCGAAAAACTTCATAATGTGCAAATTTCATCCCCTGAAAAACGCTTTGATCAATACCCTCATGAATTATCAGGTGGCATGAGACAAAGGGTTATCATTGCGGCTGTTTTATTACTGAACCCAGATATCATCATTGCTGACGAACCAACCACGGCTTTGGATGTCACCATTCAAGCCGAAATATTGCAGTTACTTTTGAGCATTTGCCGAGACAATGGTGTCGCGCTCATTTTGATTAGCCATGACCTTGGTGTGGTTTCAAAAGTGGCTGAGCGTACCTTAGTTATGTACGCTGGCCACATTGTGGAAGAAGGGCCTACTCTGGAAATAATTAATGACCCACAACACCCTTATACCCAAGGCTTGTTGAATGCACTTCCTCAGATGACCATTCCTGGCCAACGACTCAATCAAATACAAGGCAGCATGCCATCGCTGGCAGAACGCCCTACGGGCTGTGCATTTCATCCTCGCTGCCCTTACGCTACTCAAAAATGCAAACAAGAGCAGCCACAGTTCATTTACAGCGGTGTGTCCAGCGTGGCGTGTTTTATGATAGAAGACATGCTAAATGAATTCGCTGATACAGATAAGGAGGTCTTGTAATGGCAACGCCTCTTATTCAAATCAGCGGCCTAGAAAAAGCCTTTTCAACCAATGAAAGCTGGCTCGGACAGTGGCGCCTTCGCCAAGGAAAATTAGCCAGACACAAAGACAGCGTTCACGCACTCAACGGAGTTAACCTAACCATAAATCAAGGCGAAACCTTATGCGTGGTTGGTGAAACAGGCTGTGGCAAATCAACACTGGCACGCGTCATTATGGGACTAGCGCCGCCTAGTGCCGGTGAGATTCATTATCTAGATCAGCGCATCGATCAACTAAACAACCGTCAACGCATGTTTTTTAGACGCCGTATGCAAATGGTGTTTCAAAACCCGTATGCATCACTCAACCCTAGAATGACGGTGTATCAGACACTCAGCGAGCCAATTTCATTTCATAATCCGCAATTGTCGCAATCGAGTGTGGATGAAAAAATCGATGAGCTTTTAGAGTCCGTAGGTATTTCGGCTTCCAGTTCCGATCGCTATCCTCATGAGTTTTCTGGCGGACAACGTCAGCGAATCAGTCTGGCTCGCGCTCTATCAGTTGAGCCCGACTTTATTGTCGCGGATGAGCCACTTTCAGCACTGGATGTTTCCGTGCAAGCCCAGGTTCTCAATCTGATGATGGATAAACAAGAAGAGCGCAACCTCAGCTATCTGTTTATCACTCATGATTTAGCGGTTGTTGAGCATTTTGCAACTCGCGTCGCTGTTATGTACCTAGGCAGAATTTGTGAGCTATCTCCAACGAGCACTCTATTTAGCTCACCAAAGCACCCTTATACACAAGCGTTACTATCTGCCATACCTCGACTAGACAGTAACACAGCCCAACCGATTAGACTCATTGGTGAAGTACCAACACCAACAGAGAAGCCTATAGGGTGTGTTTTTCAGGCACGCTGTCCATATGCAAATCAACGTTGCTATGAGTCTTCTCCTAGCATGACATTGCAAAGCGATGGCAGCAGCGTTGCTTGCCACGCCATTGAGGAGGGTCGACTATGACACTCCTAATTGCACTGCATTTTATGTCTTCTGATCGTCGGGAGGCTCCATGGAAATAAGATGGCTTGAAGACTTTATCGCTCTTGCGAAAACACGTCATTTTTCGCGTGCAGCAGATGAACAAAACGTCACCCAACCTACGTTCAGTCGACGCATAAAATTACTTGAAGAAGAGATGCGCGTAACGCTGATCGACCGTAACACTTTGCCGTTGTCATTAACCCCTGCTGGGGAAGTATTTCTGCAGAGTGCAGAACTCATAACAAGACAATTAAGAGACACAAAAGAACGTTGCCAAGAAATTCGTAAGCAAGAAGAGTCACAGATACGCTTTGTAACGACGCAAACCCTGTTCCTTAGCTTTTATAAAGAAGCAATAGAACCTTTTTGCGAGCAAATCGATATGGAGCTCGACATTAATATGAAATCCAGCTCTTGGCTTGGCATCGATTTTGTCAACTCTTTGATGGATCAGCAATGCGATATCATGTTGTGTTACTGGCACCCTGCTATTAACTTTATTAGAGCCCTTGATGATGAACAATATGAGCATATTGTTATCGCTCAAGAAACGCTCATTCCATGCAGTGCGACCGATACCAACGGCGAACCCAAGTTCACTCTACCAGGAGCAAAACGCAAACCTTTGCCCTACATTGGCTATTATGAAAACTCATTCTTGCAGCCAGTGATTCATCATCACTTACAACGCCAGCGAGAAATCCCGCAGCTACAAACACTGTCGGAAAATTATCACTCCGTCAGCATTAAAGCCATGGTGAAAGAAGGTTACGGTGTTGGCTGGATCCCCAAACGCCTCATGCTAGATACATTGAACTATGGCAAGGTGGCTTTGGCAGGTGAAGAGAATTGGAATATCCCTCTAGAAATACGCATGTATCGATCTAGGTTCAATCAAAACCCCAACCTAAATCAATTTTGGGAAGCCATAAAGAATAAAATCGCCCGTAACGGATCACTCTAGACCGTTACGTCACGGTTTGTTATAGATGAATGGGCTGATTAGCAGCCCTATTCATTCAATGCGAGCAAAATAGGATCACTCCCCATGTTTTGGGGACCTAAGGCTTTACTGAACAAATAGCCTTGCCCAATGTCGCAACCATACTCTCGCAGCAACGCCAATTGCTCAACGTTAGTAATCCCCTCAGCAATAACTTTCAAACCTAAACTATGGCTTAAGCGGATAATCCCATTTGTTAACGCGGCATTACTTTCATCATTCATGATGTCACGAATAAATACCTGATCTATTTTGACGGAATCAAATGGAAGGTTTTTCAAATAGCTTAAACTAGAATAGCCCGTACCAAAATCATCTAACGCTAAGGTTATACCAAGACGACTGACTTGTCGTAGCAGTTCCGCACAACCTTCTGGGTCTTCAATTAAAATCGACTCTGTCACTTCAATCTCAAGCAGCGCAGGGTCGACTTTATACCGATCTAACAAGGCTAATAATTTAGGCAAAAAATCGACTCGTTTTAACTGTGCAGCCGAGCAGTTAATCGCAATGGGTGGGACATTAATTCCTTGCTTTTGCCACTCAAGAATGTGACGAAACGCTTGTTCAAATACCCAATCCCCCAAAGGTAAAATGATGCCACTTTGTTCCGCAATAGGAATAAATTCGGCAGGAGAAACCACCCCAAGTTCTTCATCCTTCCAGCGCAACAAGGCCTCCATACCAACGCAAGACTTAGTAACCAAATCCACTTTAGGCTGAAAATGAAGCTCTAGACTTTCTTGCTGTAAGCCTTGGCGTAATCGTGTTTCTATTCGCACATTACGAGCAAATCTCCGCCCCATTTCAGAGTCATAAAAGTGATGTGTCGCTCTGCCGGAATTCTTCGCTCGATACACAGCCATATCGGCATTTTTTATCAATGTAACGGCATCTAAACCAAACTCAGGATAAAGAGCCATACCAATAGAACAGCCTATGTCGAGCGTTAACCCTTCGACAAAGTAGCTTTGACTTATCTTGTGAATAATATCTTTAGATAACCCACTAAGTTGGGAGACGTCTTTATCATCGTTTTGTACCAACAAGACCAAAAAAGTATCTCCCCCCAAATAACCAACCACTGTATTTTCAGGTAAAATAGACGTTAACCGCTCTGACACCTTAACCAACAACTTATCACCTAGTTCGTGACCAAACGCATCATTGATTGTCTTAAAGTGGTCTAAATCCAAAATCATCACGGCCAACTTTTTATCTTCTTGCTGACAAAAAGCGATTAGCTCAGTGAGCTTTTGTTGCACCTGATAACGGCTTAGCAAGCCCGTTAACTCGTCTATTTCAATCCGCTTCTTGGCATAATCCAAAGCAGCGTAATAAGTAGATAATAGTTTCTTAGTGTACAAAGATGAGCCGAGAGCCAACAAGCCAAAGACCCATAAAGGGTTCACTTCCCAAGGCGCAACACTTACGAGCATGCCGGATATGAAAACACTAATAAAAACAATATAATGCAGATTTTTATTTTTCACTTTTTCCCTTGAATCAGCCATTATTGACTCGCTAGTAGCCCGTAAATGAAATGCCCTTTAATATAATATCAACTTTGTGACGGTTAACTTTACCTATAAATAATAGCACCAACACCTAATAATTAGCGAAGCAAAGTATTTAGCCGTATTTTCTGATATTATTTGCTTATTATTTTTCTAATATACAGGCCTTTTGTGACCCAATTTCAACACGCTCTTACCAAGACACTTCCCACTAAGCTTAACAGCCTACTTTCGGATATGGGGTTCACGACCTTTACTCCTATTCAAGAGCAGAGCTTACCTCCCATTATTGAAGGGAAAGACATTCTCGCTCAGGCACAAACTGGCAGCGGTAAAACCCTGGCATTTGCCATTGGCCTGTTACTAAAAATCAACCCTCGCTTTTTTGGTGTACAAGCACTAGTCATGTGCCCAACTCGCGAGCTGGCTGATCAAGTGTCAAAAGAAATCCGAAAAGTGGCACGCTATCAAGACAACATAAAAGTATTAAGCCTATGCGGCGGCATGCCTTTTGGACCACAAATCGGCTCATTGGAGCATGGCGCTCATATCGTCGTTGGTACGCCTGGTCGCTTGATGGAGCACCTTCGCAAAGGCACACTTAAGTTAAATGCGCTTAACACATTGGTTTTAGATGAAGCCGACCGCATGCTAGACATGGGATTCGTAGACAGCATTCGTGAAGTGGTTGAGTTAACTCCAAGCAATCGCCAAACCCTTTTATTCTCTGCAACATACGGCGATGGTATTGAAGCGATTAGTGGCGAATTTCAAAAGTCCCCAATTGAGATCAAAGTTGAAGCGCAAGAAGACCTAAAACCGAATATCGAACAATTTTTTGTCCGCAGCGAAAACGCGGATAAGTGCACCACCTTGTTGGCGGCCTTGCAGCATTTCGAACCGCGCCAAGCAATCGTATTTTGTAATACCAAAGCGGAATCACAAGTGGTCGCGGATTGGTTAGCAGATCATAAAGTAGCCGCTCAAGCTATTCACGGAGACCTTGAGCAAAGACAGCGCGATCAAGTACTCGTTCGCTTCAGCAACCAAAGTAGCTGCGTATTAGTGGCTACTGACGTAGCGGCTCGCGGTATTGATGTGAAAGAAATCGACCTTGTGGTGAACTATGACACCACCCGAGACACAGACGTACATACTCATAGAATTGGTCGAACAGGTCGTGCAGGGGCTGCCGGTATTGCGGTTAACCTAGTCACCTCTAAAGACGATTACAAAGTACGCGACATTGAAACTCGCTTTAATACCACAGCGAACTTCATCGAGCTTGACGCTATCGATCCGCACTATCGACTGATCCCACAAAAAACCACCATCTCTTTTGATGCTGGTCGTAAAAACAAACTTCGCCCAGGCGACATTCTTGGCGCGTTAACCGCTGGAATTGGCTTAGATAAATCTCAAGTAGGAAAAATTGATATTTTTGATTTTCACGCTTATGTATCGGTAGACAATGATGTCGCAAAAACCGTTGTAAAAGAATTCGAGAACAAAAAAATCAAAGGTAAAAACATTCGAGCGCGCATCCTGCGATGATCCAAAAGCTCACCTCACCGACAGCGCAAGCTGTCGGTTTTGTTATTGGCGCACTGATTATTGGCTTTGCCACCCTAACACCTATCGATCAGCTCCCTACCGCCCCCGGCACAGACAAACTCCACCATATAATCGGCTTTGGAGGCTGGGCACTGTTATGTGCGTTTGGCCCCATTAAGCGTTTTCTTTTATTGTCTGTCGTTGTCCTATGTTCAGGTGGTGCGATTGAACTGATTCAACCTTACGTGAATCGTTATGCTGAATGGATGGATTTCTATGCCAATACACTTGGCGTTACTCTTACAGTACTAGGTCGATTACTCATTAGTCGGTTGCTTAAATCAAACCCTAAGGTTTGATGAAAGTACAAAAGAGACCTGCTAAAGTATAACCATTCGGTCAACCTTTATAATTTAAATCATTTAGTAAACACTTAAGAGAGATATATGAGCCATTTGAAAGCGTGGCGCTCCGCCATTGTTCACTGCATCGCTGACCCTAAAGACATGGGTGTCGATGCCGCTTACGAATACTTTGAAGATGGCTTATTAGTCATTCAAGACGATAAAATTCATGCGCTAGGGAACGCAGCAGATTTACTTGCCACACTTCCAGAAAACACCATCATTGAACACCATCCAGATGCCATCATCACACCAGGCTTTATTGATACTCACATTCATTATCCACAAACGGATATGATCGGCTCTTACGGCGAACAGTTACTGACTTGGCTAAACACCTATACGTTCCCAGAAGAAAGCAAATTTGGAGACAAAGCCCATGCACGAAATGTCGCAGACCGCTTCCTAAAGGAATTGCTCCGCAACGGCACCACCACTGCATTGGTCTTTGGTACTGTCCATAAAACATCAGTAGACGCCTTCTTTGAAGCCTGTGAGCCACAAAACTTGCGCATGATCTGCGGCAAGGTAATGATGGATCGCAATGCACCGGATTACTTGACCGACACGCCCGAAAGCAGCTACCAAGAAAGCAAAGAGTTAATTGAGAAATGGCATAACAAAGGCCGCTTGCATTACGCCATCACACCTCGTTTCGCTCCAACAAGTTCAGATGAACAATTGCAATTAGCTGGCAAGCTATTAAATGAATATGACGATGTTTATTTACACACCCATTTATCCGAAAACGTGGACGAATGCGCTTGGGTAAAAGACTTGTTCCCGAACAGTAAAAACTATTTAGACGTGTATGACCAACATCAGCTATTAAGCGAACGTTCGGTATTTGCCCATGGTATTCACCTATGTGACAGCGAATACCATCGCCTGCATGAAACCGGCTCGGCGATCTCTTTCTGCCCAACCTCAAACCTATTTATTGGTAGCGGCTTATTCAAACTCAATAAAGCAGAAGAACACAAGGTCAATGTTGGTATGGGAACTGACGTGGGTGGCGGTACTAGCTTCTCCATGCTGCAAACCATGAACGAAGCCTACAAGGTGATTCAATTGCAAAACGAAAACCTTAACCCAATTAAGTCCCTTTATCTGGCTACATTAGGTGGTGCCAAAGCATTACGTCTTGAAGATAAAATCGGTAATTTGGCTGTTGGAAGCGAAGCGGATTTCGTCATCCTAGACAAGAAAGGCACGCCTTTATTGGAATCCCGTCTTGCCCTATCAAAAGGCATCGAAGAAAGTTTGTTCGTCTTCATGACGATTGGTGATGATAGAGCGATCCAAGCAACCTATTCCGCGGGTAAATGCGTTCATCAACGCTAGCTAAACCGCATCTATTCGACCAAAATACACAGCGGCTCACATTAGAGCCGCTTTTTTATATAATTTTGCACCATTCTTTTTACAGGATCTACGATTATGCAAACTCAAGCGACCATCGCACTGGGTGCTTTTGCCATTATTTTCTTTTCTGCAGCACTGGTCATGGGGTTATTTGCACTTAAAAAATACCAAGCTCACAAGAAGCATTTGGAACAAAGCAAAAAGCCAACAAAAGACAAAAAACCTCGTTAGGGGTACAGTCTAACGATGCCCGTCTTGCCTTCCATATCACCTAAGATCCATACTTTTTCAAAGGCGTGGGGTTCAGGTATCGTAATCAGATGCTCAAGGGCTTTAATATCCGCTTGCTTCCAAGCTGGGTGAGTATTGCGAATCACCAACCAAACGCGTTTTGAGTCGTACTTTTTATTCGACTTGCTTTCTAAAATCTTATTAAGCGAACGCAACAAACGTTCATCTGCTGGCTCATTTTCCAGGACCTGCAAAGTTGCACGAGTTTTATCGGTTAAATCCCGCCCCAGAATCGCCATAGCCTCCTCTTCAGAACCATAAAGATGGGCAATTTCTAAATCCAATCGCTCGCCCTCCAGCATACAAGAGACATCAGGACGGATCGGATCATTGTGCCAAATATGGCGAATAGGCTTACCCGTATTACGCTCATAACAACGCATGAAAAGCTTAGCAGCCTGATGTTCAAGCTCTATTTTTTCTTTCTCACTGTTATGCATAGACATTCCTATCAACCAGCAACTATTAAAGTGATGATAACATCAACTTATTACAAGCATTCTAAGTCACTTCATATGCCTAATATACGATATCGCTTCTATAACGATAATATACGTGACTCGCTAAAAATTCTTGGGTAAAGATAAATACGCCAAATCTTTTACTATGGCATCAACCTGCTCTTCACCCCAATCAGTGATGCTTGTACTCATAAGCTAAAACCCAGACTCTCTAATAAAAACACCATAAAGATAACGTCCACCCTCTACTAAGAAACTTGTCGGTTCAACGGATAAATCCACTCGACCATACACTTGGCGGGAAATGGACGATGTATCCTTAAAAGATAAAAGGACTTCATAGATAGACGTATCAGGGATAATTTGATCCTGCATTTTCTGTGCGGCAATGGGGCCATCATACACAGAAGATAAACCAGGATAATTAAGGTGAGTAATTGCAGTGGGAAGTACGTTATTTACAACCAGTTTGGTGTCTAGTTTCGTACCATCATTACCAATAAATCTCGCCTCACTGCCTATTTTTAAACGACTCACAGAACGACCGCTAATATAAGCTTTTACGATACCACTCTGGACATCGTACAAGGTCGCTAACGGCATTTTTTCATTTACATAGTCATCTTTTTTAAGCGATAGCGTTTCACCGATATAACCATCAAAAGGAGCCTGAAAGACCAAACGCTCACGGCGCTCTAACAAGGACTGTAATTGGGACTGCTCCCGTGATATTTGTGTTTGCAAGGTAAGTTTTGTACTACTTGATGATGCCCCGGAACTGGCTCGTTGCCATTGAGTTTGCAACGCTTCAAGCTTCACCTGAGTCAAACGAATCTCTTGTTCAACCTCAGCAGACTCTAATAACATTAGCAATTCACCTTGTTTAACCTTTTTATCTACTGCAACTTGCCAAGTCACCACCCTTGATGGCTCACTGGGATAAAAGGTTTGATGACGCTCAAAGGTAATCACCGCAGGGGCGCTTATTTGATTTTGCCAAGGTACAAGCAAAGCCGCAAACATAAGTAAAACAGCACTTAAGGTCACAATACTGGCTTTATTTATCGTCATGAATTTTCTCAATGTAAGCCAAACACCAATTTCTTTGATAATGGGAAATACTAAAAACCACAAAATCTCCACTAAAAACAACACAATTCCCAATAACTTAAAGGCAAAGTAATACACCAATACAGCGATGCCAATGAAAAGGAAAAAGCGATACACCCAAGTCCCCCAAGCATAGGAAACCATCAAAAGGCATTTTTTTCGATTTAAAGGTTCTGGCGGCGCAAAACCAAATCCAAATAGTTTTTCCCGCAAGAACCACTTTCCAACTAAAAAAGAGCGTGGTTGTAAATTCTCCATTCCGAGAAAATCAGACAAAGCATAATAGCCATCAAAACGCATAAAAGGACTGATATTAATCAGCAGTGATGATATCCAACTAGTGGTCGCCACGAAAAACATCACATCGCGCAAGCTGCCTGAGGGCACGATCGCCCATAAAAAGGTGGCAAAACAGGCAATGTAGATTTCGACTCTGACGCCAGCGGTGACGATATCCAGCCTTTGATAGCGGGAGCGCAAGCGCCAAGCATCGGTGGTGTCGGTATAGAGGATCGGTGTCATCAGTAAAAAGGCCACACCCATGGAGCTGACGCGACAACCATAACGCTTGGCGACTAACGCATGTCCTAGCTCGTGGGCGGTTTTGACTAATACTAATGCGGCGGCGTAATACACAATCGCCGACAGGCTAAAGAAGTTTTGCAGTGTGTGGGTAAAGGTTTCCCATTGGCGCAACACCATGACTAGGCCTAGCGCGCCGATACCGCCGGCTAACCACGGCATTGGGAAGTTTAAGACTTTATAACAGCGCTGGTAGAGTCGTGTCAGGACGAGATCTGGGCGCAGCAGTGGGATTTTGATAAATAGATAATTATGCAGTAGCCACATCAGCACATGCGTTTTACGCTGGGCTTGCTGTGCACTGAACTCGGCGACGCTCTTGCAATCCGATACTTCAAGCAAATGGTTTTGCTGTAAGAAGCGTATAAAGTAGTCGAGCTCTTGCTGACTCACCTCTAGGCCGCGCTCTGCTACTCGCCCCAGTAGCGCTACTTGATCCTCGGCGTGGCGCCACTCACGAAATAAGTACAAGGCCGTACGCGAGAGGAAGTAAAACTTATTCGACAGGGCATCAAACAGCTGCCATCTTGGCTCGCCTTCTTCATCCGGCGAGGCGGGCAACAGTCTTAGATTTTGCCGCAGGCGCGGTAAGGGGGTGGCAGCGTCGGATGGCATTTAGAACCCTAAGCGCTGGCGCAAAAAGGTAATCGGGCGACGCAATAGATAATACGCCAAAGAAACTTCTTCGCCGTAGAGCTTGGCAGTGCCGCGCAACCCTATACGCGGCGCGCTGAATGTCTCGCTGTCATCCGCCGGATCGGCCACCACACGGTAGGCGATGATTTGCTCGGGGGTTTGGTTGGGCTCAAAGGAAGAATACAACACTTTAAACTCGATCGGGTTCAGTGGGTCGGTATCCATATAAAAGGTCACCTCATCACCGCGATTTAATGAAATCGCGTCTTTGGCGGGCACGCGTACTTCTAGTTGGATGCGCTTGGGATCGGCGATCGACAGCACTCGCTCGCCGACGACTACAGGGCGCCCTTGCCATTGATCCGGCCCATCAAACACGGCGATACCGCTGGTACTGGCCAGCAGCTGAGTTTGCACGAGGCGCTTTTGATAAAAGTCTCGCTCGATGGTGTTGAGCGCGACTTGTGATTCAAGCTCAAGCAGGTCGGACTTTTTACGACGATCCACGTAACCCGCTTGCTCGGTGGTGCGCAGGGCCGCTTGAGCGCGCTCTAGCTCGCGCTGGGCTACGTCGAATTGCCCTTGGAATTCGGTGGCATCCATTTGTACCAATAAGTCGCCTTGGGCAATCGCATCGCCTGGTTTGACCATGACCTTTTGTACCGCACCTTGTAGTGGCGCGGTCACTGAGACGGCATCCTTGGCGATGATGCTGCCAGGGGCCAGTACCGTCAGATTGACCGGGACAAATCCTAGTATGACCACACTGACGAGTATAGCTGTGGCGACCTTGCGCGTACGCAGCTTGTCCCAGGTGTTGTGCCAAGGAGACGGCTGGCTAAACAACTGCAGTGCGTGACCATAGGTGGCGGCTAAATGCTTCAGCAGGCCGATTTCGCGCTCTGTCCAAGGCGTAGCTTTGGCAAGACACATTACGCCTAAGCGTTGGTTGACTTTGGCAGGGATGCCAATCGGCAACCATAATATGTGCGGTGCGGAAAACTCGGCTTGGTCCGTTTGCAATGCCTCTGGCCAGCCGTGCGGATCTAGGGTGCGCACAGCGCTGGCGGATTCGGTATCAGTGCTGGACTCATGCTGGGCGACGGTTTCTAGCCAGGCACAAAAGGGTGTGGTGCGATCTACTAAGGCGACATCGCTCAAGGCAAATACTTTGAGCGTGTCGAGCTCGCCGCCTAATAGCAGGGCAGCTTGCTCGTAGGCCACCAGCGAGCGTGTCAGGTTGACCATGACATAGGCTAGCTCGGTTTTGGTTTCGCATTGACGTACTTGTTGCTCGATCTGCAATAGCTGAGCAATGGCCTGATCCGACATGTTTTAAGACACCAGTAACTTCATCAAATCGCTACCATACCCCTCTAACTCTTGGGTTGCCATCTCCAATTGCTGGTCCAGCATTAAGTAAGCTTGCGCTGGGTTATCAGGATTTACGTTCGCTGGCGTTTGCGGCGCGTTAATGGCTTCCGACAAGTCTAGATCCAATTCCAGCACTCGCGTACTGCCATCAAGGCCTTGAGCACTAATGCGCAAATTGACGCGTGTCTCGCCCGCTGGTGGATTGATGGAGATCTCGCCAGTCGCGGCATCGACGGTCACCCAGTCCGGTAATGCAGTGCCATCAGCTAAGGTCGCAGAGTAGTTAGTCGCGCCGATGTCATCCGCCAAGGTGATGTTGACCCCTTGGGCGTCTGGCGTGAGCGATGCTACGGCGAGCGAGGCATCATTGCTGATCTGCTGCTGACTGAATTGTACTTGCCCGGTTTGATCGACATTGACTGATACGCGGCTGATGGCAGCGCTTTCAAGTGCTGGCGGCGCAGGTGGTGCTGGCGGCGCAGACATACTTGGTGCCGGTACTGTCGCACTTGGTGCGGTCAGCTCAGCAATAAATCCACGATTTTGCGCTTCGCCATCACTCACGGTGCCTTGTGGTAAGGCGCCGATCGTTAAGGTTGGCTCAGGAGCCTCAAAGCCTGTGGTCGGTGCCGCAGGACGCGTAGGTGGCATGCTTAGTGGCGGTGTGTTCAGTGATGTATCTACTGGCGCACTGTACAGCTCCAGCAAAAAGCTAGTGCTTACCGAGCTGCCCGCACTGTCGGTGGCGGTCACTAGGATGGTATTAAGCCCTGCGCCAGTTACTGGCGTACCTGAAATAACGCGTGTGCTGCTGTCGTAGCTTAGCCCTTGCGGCAAGTTACTGACGCTCCAGGTGAGCGTGGCAGTCTGACCTTGATCCACATCGCTAAACAGATTGGCCGGCAAGGTAATCGGCGCTAAGCTGCGTCCGATAGTGCCTTGTGCATTGTCCAAGCTGGTGTTGACCACAGGCGCATCGTTGGCACCGTTGACGGTGATGGTTAACGTCGCTTGGGCCGTAAGTGATCCTTGGTCGGCCATGGTGTAACTGAATGATTCCGTCAGCGATGCACCTGCTGGCAAGGCTTGTACCGTCGCAATATCGTTATCGATCTCGTAGGTGTAAGAACCATCTGCGTTGAGGGTTAACGAGCCGTAGCTGCCTACAAGCGCTTGTCCAACCGTACCTGTTGTGGTGCCATTGCTGACGGCGATTACGGTTTTGCTATCGATGCCGTCGATATCGGTATCATTGCTTAGGACATTGCCTGTGGCAGAGCTGCCCGCTGTGGTGTTATTCACACCGCCAGCTTCCGTGGCACTCGCGCTGTCATTATTGGCAACAGGCGCTTCGTTGATATCCACCACGCTCACGGTCACGGCTTGAGTCGCATCCTCAGTACCCGCTTGATTATCACTGGCGATTACATTAAAGCTGTAGCTGGATTGGGTTTCGTAATCCGCGCTGGCTTTTAGCGTCACTTTTCCTGTTACTGCATCGATATTCAGCTTATCGGCATCGGTGCCCGAGAGGCTGTAGCGCAAGGTGTTGTTGGCCGCTGTGCCATCCGCATCGGTAGCTTTGGCGGTGTAAATCACCGTCGACGTGGCAGCGTTTTCATTCACTGAGCCTGTTAAGCCAGAAGTGAAGACAGGTGCGTTGTCGTTTAAGTCGTTGACGCTCACGGTCACGGCTTGAGTCGCATCCTCAGTACCCGCTTGATTATCACTGGCGATTACATTGAAGCTGTAGCTGGATTGAGTTTCGTAGTCCGCGCTGGCTTTTAGCGTCACTTCTCCTGTGACGGCATCGATATTCAGCTTATCGGCATCGGCGCCCGATAAGCTGTAGCTCAAGGTGTTGTTGACCGCTGTGCCATCCGCATCAGTGGCTTTGGCGGTGTAAATCACCGTCGACGTGGCAGCGTTTTCGTCCACAGAGCTTGTCGCGCCCGAGGTCAACACAGGGGCGTTGTCATTAAGGTCTGCAATTGATAACGCTACGTTTTTTTCTGCGCTGCGCTGCCCGTCTGAGGCAATGACCGTAAAGCTGTAAGAGGCTTTGGTTTCGTAGTCTGCGTCGGCCTTGAGCACGACCTCACCCGTCACGGAGTCAATGGTAAATGCATTGTAGTCCCCTACGGCTTTTAGGGCATAGGTGACGCTATTAAACGCTGCACTCGCATCAGCATCCGTCGCTTGGGCGGTGTAAACGCTTGCGTTTGCGCCACTGTTTTCGGCTAATGTGGCCGTCGCAGCTGAGGTAAACTGTGGCGTATTATCGTTTATGTCTTGAACGGCGATCGAAATCGCCATGGCTGAGGACTCATGCCCTGCTGCATCGGTCGCTACGATATAAAGGGTATACGCTGTCACCTTTTCATAGTCTAACGCCGCCGCGCCAGCGCTGGTTAATGTCAATACGCCATCATCGTCGATATTGAAGTAACCACTTTCATTACCTGACTGAATCGCGAACTGATCAATACCATTGGCATCGCTTGCTTTCACTTGACCGATCACAGTGCCTGATGCCATGCCTTCGTCTAAAGCAAAGCTCTGGGCTGAGGCGACAGTAGGCGCTACATTATCAAGCGTTAGACTGTCGCCTTCTATAAAGCCTGAAGCGATTGCGTTACCCGCGCTATCGGTAATGTTGGTACCTATGGCATTCAGATCTAAACGTAACGAGCCATTACCTGAAAGGTTATTGACGGTCACTTGATAGGTGGCACCAGAGCCTGTCACTGAGGCGATCGTGCCTGTGGCACTGCCAGATAAACTAAAGTCACTGACATCGATACCGGTGACTGCCTCATCAAAGCTCACTGTGAAAGTACTACTTCCACCAGTGGTCAACTCAGCACTATCGCGATTAATAGCCACCACGCTTGGCGCCGAGGTATCTCGGGTGATTTGTTGCCCTTCTTTGCCGCCAGAGATGGCATTACCCGCAAGGTCAGAAATACTTGTACCAGTGCTATTAAGATCCACTCCTAACGTTCCGTCAGTCGTGATCCCAGAAATGGTAATAGAGTAGACCGAATCAGAGAGTCGGGTAATCGAATCAATCGTACCGCCTGTTGCCGTGCCCGATAGACTAAAATCTGATACATCGACCCCCTGCACCGCCTCACTAAATACCACGGTAAACGTGGCTGAGTCGCCACTTATGATTTCATCCCCTGCGCGGACAATCGCAACACTGGTTGGCGCTGCCACATCAACCACAAAGCTCGTACTCGCTTCCGCAAGCAAGGCATTGCCAGACGTATCCATGATGTCTGCAGTATTGAGCGTCAATACATAGTTGCCCGCTGAATTCGTAACCCCCGATAAATCGATAGAATACTCACTACCACTACCTGACAACTGAGCGCCATTTAGGCTGTAAGCAATACCGTCTTTGGTAAGAGAGAAATCACTCAGGTCGACGCCTGTTACTTGCTCACTAAAGTGAATCGCAACAGAGCCCGAACCTGCTGTAATCGGCCCAGATATATCCGCCAGTGCCACCGTTGGCGGCACCGTATCGACGCTGCCCGTGGTGAAATTAAAACTCGTCGTATCCGTTATCGCCGCCAACTCGTTGTTTGAACTATCTTGCAAAGCTCCTAAAGAAAGTTGAATCGCGTATTGATTTGTCGCGATTAAGTTATCGGTAGGACTAATCGTTAGTTTGTTGCCAACAATACTCAATTGACCGTTATGGTTTGCTACATCGATGGTCAATGAGTTAGCGCCATTACCTGTGATGTCGTAGAGTGTAATGGAACCAGCGTTACCCAGTGATACTTCTTCATCGAAGGTCATCTCAATCGAATCCGCCACCGACACGCCCGTACTGTTGTCTGTTGGCACAACACTAGAAATGGTCGGAGCTTGATCGTCAGTTACCGTAATCGTAAAGGCTTTTTCGTAGGTGGCATCGCCATCGTTCACCTGCACACGAACGCTGTAAGTACCAGCTGGCACATTCGCACGGTCCGTCACACGCAGATTGGCGCCATCAATATTGAACTTGCCATTATCGGTATCGCCTGTTCCAGACACTAAGGTGTAAGTAAAGCTTTCCCCTGTGTCTGCATCCATTGCCGAGAAGCTGCCGACCACCACATCACTAGAGCCTTCGGAATGGCTAAACGACGCATCCGACAGGCTTATATCTGTAGGTGCATCATTGATAGACGTGCTTACGACTGTCGTCGTGGTATTACTTGTATTAGTCGTACCATCGTTTACTGTTACCGTAAAAGTCGTTGTCTCGGTTGAACCAGGAGCAACACGATTATCCGCTGGGCTAAATACCAACTGTCGTAAAGCCGCCTGAGCCGAGGCAATAGAGGTAGAGGCTAACGAGTATGTGCCATTGTTATTATCGGTAAAACCAGACGCTGTTAAAGAAGCAGCAGTAAAGGCTCCTTTCGCCGCGGTATCCAGGGCTACAGTTACCGAAAGATTGGCACTGTCCACATCGGCTAATACTACACTGCTAAATGGCGTAACCGTTGCCGTATCATTTACAGCTTGATTAGCAGAAACGCCAGAAATGGTTGGCGTGTCATTCACGCTGGTAATATCAATACTAACGGTCGGGTTACTAGAGAGTGTTGCCGAATTTGCGTCGCTAGCACTGATGGTCAGCGTTGCCGCACTGTTACCACTGGCATTGGTTGCACCTGTGTATTGAATGTTGGCAGCCGTATTCAAGTAAGTGTTGATGTCCGTCGCTGACCCAAAAAGAGTAATAGTTTTACTATTCACCAAGGTTTCGGTAACACCACTACCAAAGCTGCTACCATCGGCAGGTGACGAGAAACTACCGTTGTCGATAGACAATGTCACCGTTAGATCGTCACCGTCAACATCCGCAAATACCACGCTCGAAAGATCCACATTAGAAGCCGTGTCTTCTGTTACTGTGATTGTTGCAGGTACACTGGCGACCGTAGGCGCATCATTCACGTTGGTTATATTGATACTAACAGTCGGATCAGAAGCAAGGTTCGCCGTGCCGTCACTAGCACTAATAGTGAGCGTTGCTACATTGGTACCAGACGCGTTAGCCGCACCGGTGTATTGGATATTCGAAGCTGTATCTAGGTAGGTATTAATATCTGCTGCCGAACCCACTAAGGTAATTGTCGTGCTATTTACCAATGTCTCAGTGACACCGGACCCAACACTAGATCCATCCGCTGGTGTAGAAAACGTCCCGTTATTCACCGACAAGGTCACGGTTAATGGATCATTATCGCCATCAGCGAAAGCCACCTCAGAAAGATCAATATTCGATGCCGTGTCTTCTGTTGTAGTGATAGAGGCTGGCGCACCAGAGATCGTTGGAGCCGTATTACCTGAAACAATCGAATAATTAAAGTCATCAATAGCAACATAATTGGTCGGAATGGAAATGCGTAATTTATCTATCCCACTGAAAGCTGGAAAGTTGCCATCGGAGAAATTAACATTCCACTGTTCTCCATTTGCAAGCAAGCTTGAGGTATATGTGCCTAGCTGATTCCCTGAATCATCAAAAGCCGTCAGGGTCACAGCCATCATGGGCACTTCAGGATGGTTATTTACCTTTAGTTTAATGCTACTAGGAGTAAAGGCCTCACCGCTGGATAACTCCATATCCACATATCTTGTCTCGCCAGCATCACCAGTCCCTGTACCCTTCAAATAAGCAGAGGTACCTGTGATTGCGGAACTATCGGATATTGGCACCAGCTCAGGTACTGAGCCAAAACCGTTCGTATCATTAAATGTATCGTAAATGGTAAAGGTCCAAGCGCCATAGGTTCCTGTTACAGAAGGTTGGAAAGTTCCTCCTATTTTACTGAAACCATCAAATGTCAAATTTGTACTTAATGTTGAGCTAAACTCTATGACCTTAATGGATGCAATATCTTGCTCACCAGTAGACTTCTCCAGCACCCAATCCCCACCTAATTCAGCAGAACCAGTTAGGTCATCAGAGGCGGCGATGTCCGCGCCTGTCACTTGGGCAAGTTGGTTGATAAAGGCGACGCCGGTGTCCCCTTGTGCGACGTTACAGCCGTAAAGTAGGATATCGCCGCTGTCGCTTAGGGCATTGCCCCACGCTGCAAAGGTAGCGCTGTTTTGGTTAATGGCATCAGCAGAAACAGTTTCCGCGCCAAGGTAGATTTCCCCTACTCCACCATGGGAAAGGATATGCAAGGCGTCCAAGTTACTGTAGTTCGCGAGGATCTCGCTGATTTGCCCAACCGCCGAGCGGGAGCCGTCTAGCAACCAGATATCCACCTCTGGGTTAGCCGTTTTCGCGTGTTCCACTAAGCCCGGTACACGTGAATCCACAATAATCACTTGCGTGGCATTCTCAACGGATTGCGCTAGCAAGCTACCTTCACGGTTAAGATCCACGATCGCATCTAGCTGCGCTTGGGTCAGCGCCCCTTCGTTAAGCAAGGTGCCAGCGATGGTGTAGCTGTCGCCAGAGGTAAATTGTGCACTAGAGGCTTGGCTCACCGCATCGGTTGCCGAACCAGTGAAATTCAAGCCAACGGTCTGACCGATGGAGCCATTCACTCCTGCCACAGTCACTTTAAAGACCTTACCATCAGTACTGGACACACTGCTTACGCCAGTGTTGATGGCATTTCCTGTTACCGTGAAGTCACTTGCTGCCACACCCGACACGGTTTCGCTAAACACGACCGTAAAGACCACATCGGTACTGCTGCCGGCCGCGATCTGATTGACCATCCCACGACTAATGCTAGCCACAGTCGGTAAGGTATTATCGATAGTGTAGCTTTCATCGGTGCTTGGCTCGCTGCCAGCAAAGCTATTACCCGCTTTATCAACGATATTTTGAGAAGCAGTAAAATCAAGGCCAAGCGCGCCATCACCCGAAATATTTGCCACCGTAACGGTATAAGCCGCTCCTGAGCCAGTCACATTGGTGATGGTTCCTGTCACATCACCACTGATGGTAAAGTCATCGGCGCTGACATTAGACACTGCTTCGCTAAAGGTGACATCAAAGGTCACGGTATCAGCGCTGCTTAGCTCCGGATTGGTACGTATAATGGCGGTCGCGGTCGGTGCCATTTGATCAATGGTGTACTGCTCATTTACAGCGCTAGTGGTGGTCGTCGCCAAGGCATTACCTACAGCATCTGTGACTGAGGCACTGCTTGCCAGCTGTACACCAAGGGTGCCATTTGTCGCTACACTATCCACAGTAATCACAAAACCGTTATCTGTGCCGGTCACGCTCACAATGCTCGCGCCTGTGGCAGCGCTGCCAGTCAGCTCAAGATCGCTCACACTTAACCCTGCCATGGGTTCGCTGAAGATTGCGACAAAACGCACGCTGTCTGCTGAGGTCGTCGCCGCGTCTAAGCGATTGATCGACACTAAGGTCGGCGCTTGTGTATCGACGCTATATAACTCGCTGACCGCAGGCTCTGTGCTAGGTAGTACGTTGCCAGCAAGATCTTGTAGCCCCTGATTGGTAGCAAGGTTGACGCCGATGGTCCCTACCCCAGCAATGCCTGATACGTTGATCGTAAGCGTGTTGGTGCCACTACCACTGATCGAGCTAATGGTGCCGACGACACTGCCACTGGTGCTGAGGATGAAGTCCGCCGTATTGGCATTAACAGCTTCATCGAAGCGCAAGGTAAAGCTCGCTGTGGTGTCGGTAATGACATTGTCATTTGTGCGTTGTACCGCTAAGAATGTCGGTGCTCGGCTGTCAGTAACACCCGTGGTAAAGTTTAATGTGGTGTTATCAATGATACCTGCTACGGCATTACCCGCCTTGTCAGTCAGTGCTGCATTGCTTATTTGAATCGCATAACCTGTCGCCTCGGCAAGATCATGGGTCGGTGACAGCGTTAATACGCTGCCTGCCATGCTGATCTGGTTAGAGGTAGCGATATTAAACGTCTCGACTGTGGTACCGGTGGAGGTATTGATCAGGGTGATCAATCCACTACCTGAGTAAATGTCTTCGCTGAAGGTTAAGCTAATATCACTGCTTGGTGCGATATTGGTCGCATCATCAGCTGGCGAAGAGCTGGTCAGCGTCGGCGCGGTGGTATCAACAGTCAACGTTAAGCCACCGGATGCAATACTCACATTGCCGGCTGCATCGATGGTTTTAGTTGTTAGGGTGTGTTCACCAGCGCTGAGTGTTGTGCTGGTAATACTCCAATTGCCTGAACCATCCGCCGTGGTCGAACCCAAGACAGTGATACCGTCGGTGTCATAAAGTGTCACCGTGCTACCTGCTTCAGCGCTACCTGTCACAGTGGGCGTGGTATCAGAGGTGATGTTGTCCGTATTAGAGCTGCCCGTGTCTGAGCCAGCACTTAGATCGGCTGCACTGGGCGCATCAGGGGATTGGGTATCTAATATGTAAGCTTGACTGTACACGGTTCCGTCGTTGCCCGCTGTATCGCTGACTTTCACTTTTAAGGTGTTTGACCCTGCTAGCGTCTGTCCTGCTAAAGACCAAGTATTCGATACTACCGAAGCTGTCGCTACCGCCCAGTTAGCGCCATTATCTAGGGAAACATAAACGCTCTCACCAGACGCCAAATTAGCGGATAAGGTTCCACTGATTGTCTGTTGGGCTGTATTAGTAATAAAGTCTCCGCTTGTTCCGGTATCAGCCGAAAACTCTGCTGTGGCAATCGTTGTGGTCGGTGCCGTCGTATCCAGCACATAAGCTTGACTGTATACAGTTCCGTCATTTCCCGCCGTATCGCTGACTTTCACCTTCAAGGTGTTTGACCCAGTTAGCGCCTGTCCTGTTAAAGACCAAGTATTCGATCCTATCGAAGCCGTTGCTACCGTCCAGTTAGCACCATTATCAAGGGAAACATAAACGCTCTCACCAGACGCCAAATCAGCGGATAAGGTTCCACTGATTGTCTGTTGGGCTGTATTGGTAATAAAGTCTCCGCTTGTTCCGGTATCAGCCGAAAGCGCTGCCGAGGCAATCGTTGTGGTCGGTGCCGTTGTATCAATAGTAATAGTGAGCCCTGACGAAGCCGAACTCACGTTATTTGAAGCATCCGTTGCTGTTGCAGTTAACGTGTGACTTCCTTCAGACAGTGTTGAACTGGTGATACTCCAGTTACCTGAACCATTGGCCGTTGTTGAACCAAGCAGAGTGGTTCCGTCTGTATCGTAAAGCTTTACTGTAGAATTTGCTTCTGCTGTCCCCGTGACAGTCGGTGTGGTTTTACTGGTAACATTATCCGTACTGGATGTACCTGTATCGGATGCCGAAGACAAATCCGGTGTTGATGGGGCATTAGGGGGCGTGTTGTCACTAGCTGAGGCAATATTGCTTAACACAACCGAGTCAAAATCGATTGCTATTCCTTCTGGATCTGTTGTCGTGATGGTGACGCTTGAAATACCTTGAAAACTACTATTATTACTAAGATCAACCGAATAAACATCTGCCCCGTAAGGAATAGTCTGTTGGAAATCAGTGCCATTTGATGCCGTAAAAGTAAGAACTAAACCATCTGAATTCGATCCCCAGTTAGCTATTCTTATAGAGCTAAAATCAAATATTTTACCTGTAATAGAAAAGTCAAGCTGATTTGGAAATGGACTACCAACATAGGTTGCTATTGATGTGCTTCCATCCAAATGGTTCCCTGTATACGAGCTATCAAAAATGTTTTGATTCGCTGTCACTGTAAGGGTTTCACCACCCTTGTCTTGCGTTACTGTCTTGCTTCCAACACCCGAAACGCCTGACTCAAATCCAAAAGTAACATTCGCTAACGTGCCTTGATAATTCACATCCTGCAAGGTGGAAACATCAATCTGGCCTGTGCTTTTCTCAAGCACCCAGTTACCACCGAGGCTGGTCGCGCCAGTGAGGTCATCTGACGCCGCCACATCCGCTTGTGTCGCTTGCGCTAATGTCGTAATAAAATCTTGCCCTTCACCACTGGCGACGTCACAACCATAAAGCAGCAAATCGCCATCTTCATTCAACGCCGCGCCCAGTTGGGCTAAATCCGCAGAACGAGAACGAATGGCAGAACTATCTAAACTCAAAGCACCAAGATTAACACTGGCTTCCGAACCGTGACTGATAAGATGAATGGCATCATAACCGCTGTGTGTTTTGGCCCACTCCGCCATCTGCGATAAACCATCTTGAGTCGAGTCAAGCAGAACAATTTCTACCCCGGCTTTTGTCCCATCCATTAAGCTTTGATAATCGGCCACATTGCTCTCAATAAAGACAACTTCTTTTCGCCCATTATTTTGCGCAGGATCTACTGCTCGTACTTCTGTCGGAGCAACAACTATGGATTTGTCAGTATTTTGATGGCTATCTGTTTGAGACGCATCATGATGAAGCTGAGCATCACTAATCACATCCACCGCGGTAGCGACTGCCGCACCATCTAACAAGAGTCGAGGCTCCAAAGCAGTGATCAGCGGCTTACGCGCCTGCGTTTTATTACCAGCCGAATATTTACCTGACATTTTTTTGCCTTGTGTATTGGAATCTTGCTTTTTCATACTCGCCACCTCGATGGGTCATTCTTAATAAGTAGACACTGTCTGCTTATGTTAAATATGCTCAAACTCTTACTTTCTACTGTGCGTCTCTACGCATTTTTAAACACATTAGGGTCACTGAAACTCCGCCACCACACTCATACCAGACAGTACTCTAACGGGTACATTTTTAATGCTGGCACGAATTTGGATAGTCTGACTGGTCGGATCCACACTGGGTCCAATATGACTGACCACGGCTTGTAAACGCTGTTGAGTCTCTTCCACTTGCAAGCTAATCGCCTTGTTTAATGTTAACCAGGTCATCCATTGAGCAGGCACAATAATGTCAGCCTCCAAGCGCTCATGCCCAACGATTTTCAGTAAAGCTTGCTGTTGCTGCACCACTTCAAAAGGCTGAACATCCAATTGCTCTATACTGCCTGCAAAAGGGGCTTTGATATCACAGCGCTCCACATTCAACTGCGCCATAGTTCGCTCAGCTTGCACTTTTTGTAAATCGGCTTCAGCAATGACTACATCAAGTGTGCCGATGGAATTTAAACGATTAAGCTGCTGCACGTTGTCTAGCTTTGCCCGCGCCGTCTTCGTCTCGGCTTCGACTTTTTCCAGCTGTGCGTTAAACAAACGACAATCAAGCTGCACAAGCAGATCACCCTTATTAAAGGACTCCCCCATTTTTTTAGGCACTGCAATCACTTTCGCCGCCAGCTCACTAGACAAACTGGCTTTATCGCTCGCGACCAGTATGCCGCGAGCGCGCTCCTCGGCCGACGCCTCAATAGAGGTCATCATAAAAGAGCCGGCGATAAGCATCAGGCCCATTGTTTTGCTTATCAATCGCATCAGTCTTTTAACGCCGTATTTTGTTGAGCAACTACTGCTGCCTGCATCGCTTCTTGGCTCACAACGCTGACTTCACCCTGCTGCCATTTCGTTTGAAGCTGACCAAAAGCCTCAGATAATTGCTCTAGGTTCATGCCGCCAAAGCCTTCAGGCAAAGGATCTAAGCCCATAGACACCAGCACCTTCCCAAAGTTGTTTTGCAATTCTGCATAAGCGACATCGCGACGTAACTCGGCTAACAAGGCATTGAGATTTTCTCGGATCACCGTAAGGTCACCAATACTTTGCGCTTTTCGATTAGAATCGATTTGCGTTTTGATCCGTTGCGCTACATCCAAATATTGAGTGGCTAACTGATAACTGTCGCCCGCTTCTTTAAATTGAATATCCGCAATATGCACTTGTGAAATGACCGCCATCGACACAGCAAGAGCTTGCTGTTGACTCGCTGCCACTTTTAATTTGTTTAGCTGCTCTATTTTGCCGTAGCGGAATACATTCATTAAATTCCAGTTGACCCCAACACCAGCGGATGTCCAGTTATTATTACGAAGGTAATCTGAATCGTTGTAGTTAACGCTGGCATTTAAATTCAAACTTGGGAACAAAGAAAGGAAGGCTGAGCGCACCTCTTCCTGAGTAATACGCTCCTGATATTGCGCTTCACGAAGTTCTGGACGGCGAACTAATGCCGTACGCTCCATATCATCAATGGCAATATTCAAACGCGGTGTAATAAAATCAGGGTTATTTACATCAGCAAGCTCAAAATCCGCTGCGGGGTTCAACCCCATTAAGGTGGCCAACTCGGCTTTGGCTGGCATTAGGTCTTTGCGAATATCTTGTAATGTTCGCAGGGTTTCTAACAGGGAACGCTGATAAGACAAGGCTTCCATAGGCGATTGCGCACGAAGTCTTTCTAATCGAGTTGAGTCGGCTAAAGCGGTACGCGCTTGTATGATAAGCGGATTAATTTTAGACAAAAGGCGTTCAGCAGATACCGCGCGGTAATAGGCACTGCGAGCTTGCTCCATTATAGTATGAACGACTTTTCGTTCACGCTCTTTGGAAATTAAAAAGCGGTCTGCCTGCTGCTTAGAACGATAATAAGACAAGCCAAAATCTAAAATATCCCACGTTGCACCAATACTCGCATTGACTGTGCTTTTATCAGACGAAACGGAATAACTCGGGTTACTGCCAAGTGAAGCAGGCTCATCGCCAGAAAACGACACGGAAGCCGAAGCGGCATAATTGTTACGTCGGTTATACCCTGCTTGAACAGCCAAATCCGGTAACATGTCGAACTGATCGACTGCCAACTGACCTTGAGAAACAACCGCTTCAAACGCCTTTAACCGAGCATCGCGGTTGAATTTAATGGTCCGCGCAAATGCCTCGCTCAGACCAATAGGGCCATTGATAGGAGCTACATCTTGCGTTAATAAGTCCGCATTTTCCGCTGCATTCGCCATCACTTCTTGATTAGAAAATTGCTTTGGCACTACCGAGCACCCAGCAACAGCTAAAGATACAAAAACAGCCAATGCGGAACGACCCAACATTAGTCGAGAAGACATAAAAACTCCTTAGAAGAGAATAAAATCAGAGATTGAAAAGTACATTCACGGGGAGGAAGAACATTTAGAGTGAACATAAAATTTTAACATCCATATTAAAATCAAATAACAATTTGACGGACCTTTTAAAGCGCAACTATAAAATATTCTTTGCACATATCAAACAAAAAAATCTCTTTTTTATGCATATTTTTACCCTACCAAAAATTGTTACTCATCAGAAAAAATGATATAAAGAAATGTGAACTGGGATGATCACCTGAATACGCTCCGGTGGAACATCCCTTTTTATTCTCACCCTCTTGGCGGGTAGATACCATCAACTACAATACAATAATGCATTGCCAGTCTAGGACCCTCGACAGGCATAGGTGCACTGCCTCCAGTACTTTTTATGACAACCGCATTGATTCCGCCACTTCCCGTGACCGGGAGTTTTACAAGTCCCGTCGCGACTCCTGTTACTGCGCCCTCTGATCCTATGGTCAGATCCGCTACCGCTCCAGGCTCACTGTATGCTTTCGCTAAAGGTGACCCAGTAGGACCGAGCACGGCATGATCTTCTGGTGTATTTGATGCATTAACGGCAACAGACGTCGCTATTTTCGCTGATGCTGTAACAGGTAAGCTGACAACACCAGAGGCATAGGCCTCACCCTGCCCCCCGCTAGAGCCAACTACCGCAGTATGGGTATGTTCTGCTAATTGAGACACACTTTGTACTATACTTTGATAACCATAAGACAGCCCCCACGGACGATTGGCGCCACCTGGAGGAGTACCATAATGAACTGGTGCCCTTCCTCGTAAATCAGGCAGGGCGAAAGTCGTACGACAATCCCCCCATACTGGCAGCTAAGCAATGAGAACAAGGCGGTATTAGCCGATATATCCATAAGCGCTCCATTGGCTTCCACTGTCCTTTCAGGGCAAAAATTCGCAGCAGTAAGGCACACCTCACCTATATACGATTCCGGCCCACAAGCCTCAGCTTCTGGTGACCAGGTAAGGGAAAAACCAGTCAGCAAAAAAGCGACAGTCCCAGTAGAAAATAATGATAACTGAGTTTTATTCTTCATATTCAATCCTTAGAATTATTAACCATTCAATCAAGCCAGCTATAAGCATTAACCAGCCTTTGCAAGTTTAGTACATAAAATATTTGAGGGAGCAAATAAAAGTAGCCTTTCCCATAAAGTAAAAATGCAATAATTTTTCCTCGATTAATGTTGAAATAGTCAATTTTTCGTCACTATAAAAAGTTATAATAGATCTTCTAAAAAAGAGCGTTAGCACTGGACTCGCTCTCAAACCATTTAGCTAGGTAAACTATGGAAAACGCACACAACAACACATCCTCTGCGGGCATGGGGTCAAAAGAATTCACCCTTCTTGTCGCCACTTTAATGTCGATCACCGCCATTTCTATTGATGCTCTTTTGCCTGCTCTTGGTATTATTGGCAACGAACTGGGTGCGGTAACGGAAAACCAGCCTCAACTGCTTATTAGCATGCTGTTCCTAGGTTTGGCTTTGGGTCAGCTGATTTGCGGGCCACTTTCTGATTCGTCAGGCCGACGCCCCATTTTGTTTGGTGGTTTCGCTATGTATTTGGTTGGTACGGTCGTGTGCTATCAAGCTGATAGCTTAGAAGTGTTGATGTTAGGCCGATTCATACAAGGTTTAGGCGTTGCTGGCCCCTATATTTCAGCCATTTCATTAGTGCGCGATTTGTACCATGGCGACAAAATGGCGCGCATCATGTCTTTGGTGATGATGATCTTCGTATTGGTACCTGCCATTGCACCTACATTGGGGCAAGCTATTTTATTGGTGTCCGATTGGCGCGGCATTTTTGAAATGTATCTAGTCTATGCAGCCATCCTGATCGTCTGGATCGGCCTGCGTCTTAAAGAGACATTACCCAAAGCACATCGCATTCCATTTTCTAAAAAAGGCTTTGTAGAAGGCTTTAAAGAAGTCATCACCAACAAAGCGACTGCCAGTTACACTGTTTGCATGGGACTCATGTTTGGTAGCTTCATGGGGTATTTGAATTCGTCTCAGCAGATTTTCCAAGTGCAATTCAAAACGGGTGAATTATTCGCTCTTTATTTTGGCTTGCTGGCTCTCGTTCTGGGTTTTTCTTCTTTGGTAAACTCTCGGATTGTTGAAAAGTTTGGTGCCAAATACATTGCATTTCGAGCAACATGCTTAGTTGTTGTGGCTTCTATGCTTTTCTTTGCACTACACAGCTTTGTCAGTATTTCACTGTGGATGTTCCTGATCTATGCAGCAGTTCTGTTCTTCTGCTTTGGCCTGTTATTCGGCAACTTGAACTCCCTTGCCATGGAACCTATGGGGCATGTAGCAGGCATTGCTTCCGCCGTTATAGGCTCAGTATCTTCAATCATGGCAATGGGCATTGGTACCATCATTGGTCAAATGTACAACAACACTCTAATGCCAATTTCAGGCGGCTTTTCGATTCTTGGATTGCTTGCCGTTTTCCTCTTATTCAGAGTTGAAGATGGTCATGCGCAAGTAACAGAAGCTTAAACATAAAAAGGTCAGATAAATTTGTTATCTGACCTTTTTTAAAACTGATGACAGCTGTTACAACACAAGTAGCGGATCAAGTTGGCGTTTTAATTCCGTTGCACTCATTGAAGCTCGATTCATCAAAACAGGTGTTAATATCGCTTCTTTCGTAACAGCCTTTAGTATAAATAATGTATTTGGTGACATCGAAAAATACCCCAACCAAGCCAACAAAGCCGAGTCCAATACGCCTTCAAATTCATCAAACATCAAAAGAGTCGAAGCCATCATCTTGTGCTGTTCGCCCAATAAAATACGGTAAACTCTTACACGCTCAGGCAAACCCAGCCACGTCTCCCACAGCTTCACCCAACCAGTAAAGAAGTCTTGTTTAGCATGGGTATTAAGCCCATCCAATACCGCCTGCATTTCATACTGAGATTCCTCAATCAGTTCAGCAAATACAGCTTCCCATAACACTAACTTAGTGGGAAAGTTGCTGTACACAGTCGGCTTTGACACGCCTGCTGTCGCCACAACTTGATCAATACTGGTGCTTTGATACCCCTGCTGAGTAAATAATCCGCGTGCAGATTTCACAATATGCGCTTTCTTACTGGGTCTTCCTCTTGCCATTACAGCCTCTTAACAAGTGTTATTTCATCTAACGGAATTCTAACCCATTGATGTGTCGGTACTTTCTATTTCTAAAAAAGCAACATAAGCGGATAATAACAAATTATAGAAATGAAAGGGACGCTACCTATTTTTCTTCTGTTGATACATGACGGCATCGGCGCATTGAATCATCTCTTCGATCGATTTGTCTGTATCATACGGGAAATGCGTAACACCTGCGCTGTATTGAATCCTATAAGGCTTTTTCAAACTATCATTCACTTCATCGACACATGCCGCAAAATGCTCTAAAAAGACACTAATCTCTTCATCTGTACGGTCACTCAACATAGCAACAAATTCATCACCACCCAACCGACCAATAACATCGTATTCACTAAATGACTCAAGCATTATCTGAGCGAATTTAGCCAATACAAAATCACCTTCATGGTGTCCATAGTTATCATTTATCGCTTTAAACTTATTAAGGTCAAAGACAACAAAAGACATCGCTTTTTTATCGCGCTGACACACTTTGAGCATATGATTGACCATGGTCATAAAGCCACGTCGATTCGATATCAATGTCAATTCATCCAAGGTCGCAAGCTGAATCGATTGAATTTCCTGCTCAATGATCGTGCCTAAGTCCTTCAGTAATAACTGATCTTCTTCATCAAATATCCTTGGCTTGCTATCTATGATACACAAAGTGCCGATATTAATTCCTTGGCGAAGTTTCAAAGGGTAGCCTGCATAAAAACGAATATTCGGCGCATCGGTAACAAGTGGGTTATCAAAAAATCGTTCGTCAATTGACGCATCGGTAATGATAAACAAACCATCCTGATGAATAGCATGACCACAAAATGAAACATCACGCGGTGTTTCAATCACCTCAAGCCCTTGTCGTGATTTAAACCATTGGCGGCTTTCATCTATCAGGCTAATCAACGAGATAGAAACATTAAACATTCGCTTAGCCATCCGAGTGATGCGATCAAATCTTTCTTCGTGAGAGGTGTCAAGAATTCGCAATGCTCTTAATGCGTGCAATCGCTCAGCTTCATTTTTTGGGATGTCAGGCTTAATCATAAGGCGTCCTGTTATAAAAAATTGGCTCACTCAAATTGTAGCAGTAAATTGAGCATTAACCCGTTATTAGACGATGAGGTTATTAATTGAGCTCGCGATCACTCTTGATAGACTAAATATACCAGAACCGAACAACACCCTATCAAAAACATAAGGTGTTGTTCTGTAGGAAATGACATATTAACCCAAGGAATCAGCTCATCATTTTTTCAATAGGCATAACTAATATTGAGCTACAACCTAACGCTTTTAGATTTTCCATGGTTTCCCAAAACAAGTTCTCAGGGCTCACCACATGAATAGCAACGACATTGTCATTACCAGCCAAGGGCAACAATGTAGGGTTTTCCGAACCTGGCAACAAAGCTTTTACCTGTTCCAAGTTGGCCTTTGGCGCGTGTAGCATAATGTACTTACTTTCTTTAGCTTGGGTGACGCCATCAATGCGTGGCAACAGTTTATCAATTAATGCCTGCTTTTCTGGCGCCATATCTCCCGAACGCTGAATAAATGTCGCTTTTGAACGAAAGACAATGTCTTCTTCGTGCAAACCATTGGCTTCCAATGTTGCCCCCGTGGACACCAAATCACAAATAGCGTCGGCCACTCCAGCCCTTGGTGCTACTTCCACTGACCCAGTTAGCATCACAACTTGCGCAGCAACATTGTTCTCTTTGAAAAATCGCTCTAAGAGATAAGGATAGGTCGTAGCGACTTTTTTCCCAGAAAGAGACTCTACACCGCGATAATCTAACTCGTTTGGCACCGCAATGGACAAACCGCAACCACCATAATCTAAACGACGTAGCTCTTGATAGTCATAGGGCTTATTTGATGCTTTGCGTTCCAGCATTTTTTCTTCTAGCTCGTTTTCGCCAATAAAACCAAGATCCACTACCCCATCCATGACCAACCCAGGAATATCATCATCACGCACCAACAAAAGATCGATTGGTTGATTGGTTGAATGTGCGATCAGCAAACGATCTCGTATTTGTAGCTTAATACCAATCGCATTTAGTAAAGCAATACTATCATCACTAAGGCGACCCGATTTCTGTACCGCAATACGCAGTCGATTATTGTCAATCATGTTTTCCCCATTTTGTTTTCAAATTGTCATTGGCAAAGTTGCCTGTCAGTCATTTCATGGGGGGCTTAAAATGAAAAACCCCCGAAAGTTACCTTCCGGAGGTTAATTGAAAAATTCTGCTCCACTGGAAGGTAAATTAAACCTTCCAGCCTAGACCTGAAAGGTTAAGCTTTATGGTGGTGATGGATAGATTGCAAAGAATTTTTCAAAATATTGATTCCTACATGTTAGATACAAAATTGAGTTAAGCCGCCTCCCAAGACGAAACAAAAACTCTTGATGTACACTAAGTAATTGATCTCAAAAATGCAAGCAGATCAAATCTCTCATTCTCCTGAAGTCAAAATAAGAACAAACAAAAAACTAAAACCAAATCACTTGACGGCTAATCAATGCCGTATTAAATTAACTAAACGGTATAGTTAAATAAATAGTTATTTAGGAGCAAGTCATGCAAAGCGAGAACGGTTTCTACGGGCAATACGGCGGTAGCTATATTCCTGAAATCCTTTATTCGAGCCAACAGCAAATTTTACATGCGTTCGAAGAAGCCAAAAACGATCCAGAGTTTCTCGCTGAGCTTAATAAACAATGGCAGCAGTTTTCTGGCCGCCCT
This sequence comes from Marinomonas sp. FW-1, assembly GCF_005222245.1. NCBI lineage: Bacteria > Pseudomonadati > Pseudomonadota > Gammaproteobacteria > Oceanospirillales > Oceanospirillaceae > Marinomonas > Marinomonas sp. FW-1. The sequence goes on from NZ_CP025987.1 coordinate 2,573,123, forward strand.
ACACCTCTGACGTTTTGTGCAAATTTAACCGAGCACTTTGGCGGCGCACAAATTTACCTTAAGCGTGAAGATTTAAATCACAGTGGCGCACACAAAATGAACAACGTGATTGGCCAAGGGTTATTGGTTAAACGTATGGGCAAAAAACGCGTGATTGCCGAAACAGGCGCGGGACAACACGGCATCGCCACCGCTCTTGTTGCAGCGCGTTTAGGCCTTGAGTGCACTATTTACATGGGCGCAAAGGACATCGAACGCCAGTACCCAAATGTGTTCTGGATGAAACAATTAGGTGCAACGGTTGTACCAGTTACCACGGGTGCGCAAACTTTGCGAGATGCACTGGATGAAGCACTACGCGATTGGTCTTCCAGCCACGAAGAAAGCCATTATTTAATCGGCACTTCCTGTGGTTGCGCGCCCTTCCCTGAAATGGTGGCGTTTTTCCAATCTGTTATTGGCAATGAAGTACGTGAGCAAAGCGTCGCACAATTCGGTCAATTCCCGGATCGCTTATACGCTTGTGTTGGCGGTGGTTCGAATGCTTGTGGCCTGTTCTTACCTTTCCTCGATGACAAAGATGTGGAAATGATTGGCGTCGAAGCAGGCGGCAAAGGCTTAGAACTTGGCGAGCACTCTATTCGCCTTTCTCATAACCTTGGTCAGCCAGGTATTGCCCAAGGCTTTGCAACCATGTTCTTGCAAGATAACGCAGGACAGCTGCAAGAAACTCACTCGATTGCCGCAGGCTTAGATTACGTTGGTGTTTCCCCAATCATTGCTCACCTTGCCGAAACAGGCCGATTGAAAATGACTTATGCAATGGACGATGACGTAATCGCTGCTTGTACATTATTACTGAAAAAAGAAGGTATTATCCCTGCTTTAGAATCGTCTCATGCCTTGGCAGGTGCGTTTAAAGACGCACCGAACTTGCCAAAAGATTCAAAAATTGTCATTAACCTCTCAGGTCGTGGCGACAAAGACATCTTTAACGTGGCGAAAGCGGTACAAGACGAAACCTTCCCGCAGTTTTTAACCGATTACCTTGCGGCCTACCCAACCAACCACGCCGACAATGAGGAGCAAAAAGCATGAGCCAGTTAGCGACCTTTATTGAAGAAAAGCGCCAACAAAAACCTATTCTATCCATGACTCATGTGGTGTATGGCTACCCAAGTGTTGAGGAAAGCTTAAGCTGGATGGAAAGATTAATGCAGGAAGGTGTCGACTTTATCGAAGTGCAATTTCCTTTTTCCGACCCAGTAGCAGACGGTCCAAGCATTGTGGCGGCTTGCCATAAAGCATTAGAGCAAGATCTGAATGTAGACACTTGCCTGTCGCAACTTGGTAAGCTAGCAAAGAATTTCCCTGACAGCCGCATTGTGTTGATGAGCTACCTAAACCCGATGTACCGCTTTGGTTTAGACAAGCTCGCCAAACGTGCGGCGGAAGAAAACATTCTAGGCTTGATCCTACCGGACTTGCCGATTGAGCAAGCAGCAACCTATCAAGCCGCTTGTAAAACCAATCACATCGATCCAGTTTGGTTGGTCACACCAGTAACGCCACCAGAGAGATTAGCTATGCTAGCCAGTCAAGCCAGCGGTTTCTTATATTGCGTGGCGCGCTCTGGAGTAACAGGTCACTCTAGCCATGAAGGCAAAGCCAAGCAGACATCTCTTGATGACTATTTAGCACAAATCAAACAACACGCCAGCGCACCAATGGGCGTCGGTTTTGGCCTGCGTGAACGTGCGCAAATAGAGCAACTGATTGGCAAGGCCGACATCGCGATTCTTGGCTCTGCACTTTTAGATGCGTACAACCAAGGCGGACAAGAAGCAGGCATTAAGCTGATAAAAGACTTGTTTCACTAAAAGCGCATTTATAATTAGCACTTGAAAAGATCAAATCATGAATATATGATCCGTATACACTTTATATATGGATCATATCCCATGGGTATTATTAAAATCTCCGACGACCTCCATGACGACATTCGCAAAAGCAGCCACGTCATGTCTCGCTCCATCAATGCACAGGCCGAATTCTGGATAAAAATGGGACGTTTAGCCGAGCTAAACCCAGACCTTACTTTTTCCGAGTTGATCGCCAATGAACTCGCCAGCGCAAATGCTGAAACGCCACTCAAAGCTGTGAAGTAGCATGCAAGTTCATATTAAAACAGCAACAGAAATCGAACTCATGCGTGAGTCTGGCAAGCTACTGGCCAGCGTATTTCATATGCTCGATGACTTCGTCAAAGAAGGCGTATCGACTTTAGAAATCAACGATAAAGTAGAAGACTTCATTCGCAATGAACTGAGCGCCAGGCCGGCAAGCCTTGGACAATACGATTATGGCTTTTCCTTAAACTCTTCAATAAATGAAGTCGTTTGTCATGGTGTGCCAAACGACAGCCATAAACTCAAAGCAAAAGACATCATCAATCTAGACATTACCCTAGAAAAGAACGGCTTTATCGCCGATTCCAGCAAAATGTATGTCATGAGCGAGGCCAATCCTATTGCCAAACGTTTAGTCAAAACGACTTATGACGCCATGTGGGCTGGGATTAAAAAAGTAAAACCGGGGGCCACGCTAGGCGACATCGGCGCAGCCATCCAAACCTTAGCTGAAAGCAAAGGCTATTCAGTGGTCAAAGAATACTGTGGTCATGGCATTGGCCGAGAAATGCACGAAGAACCACAAGTTCTGCATTTCGGCAAAGCAGGAACAGGAATGACACTGGAAGCAGGCATGACTTTTACTATCGAACCCATGATCAACCAAGGGAAAGCCAAAACTAAGACGAAAAAAGATGGCTGGACCGTCGTTACCGCTGACAAAAAGCTTTCCGCACAGTGGGAACATACCATCTTGGTCACAGAAACAGGTTATGAAGTTTTGACCTTAAGAAACGAAGAAACCAGCATCTAAAGGGGTAAAGATACTGGTTTCATCGTTTAGCCTGCCAACCTTATTAGTTAAATACCGGCTTTTGGGCTAAATCTGTGTTTTGGTACTGGCTTATTGCTTAGGCAAAAGCACAGTATCAATTACATGGATCACACCGTTAGATTGTTTAACGTCAGCAATAGTTACGTGAGCAACACGGCCGTTTTCATCTTCCAGCATGATTTTATCACCCATATAAGTAGCCATTAATGTACAGCCGCCAATGGTAGGCACTGGGTGTTTGCCCATGTCATCATCAATCATGGTTTTGATAGCGCCAGACAAAGCATCCGCTTTTACCACATGACACGCTAACACTTTAGTTAGGGCGGCTTTATTCTCTGGTTTCAACAAACCGGCTACAGCACCCTCTGGTAATTTATCAAACGCCGCATTGGTTGGCGCAAAGACAGTAAAAGGACCTGGACCTTGAAGTGTTTCAACCAAACCTGCGGCTTTAACAGCTGCCACTAATGTCGTGTGGTCTTTAGAATTAACCGCATTTTCAATGATGTTTTTGCTCGCATACATTGGCGCGCCGCCCACCATTGGGTTTGTATTTTCATCAGTCGTTTTCATGCCACCAGCAGAGCAGCCAGCAAGCGTCACAATTGTTGCAGCGGAAACAAGACTTAGTAATTTCATTGTTATTCTCCAGTTTGTTTGTCCATAACAATTCGCCATGGTTATAAAGAGATACGTAGCAAATTTAAAAAGGTTTCATTTTTTTTCAAAATAATTTAGAAATCGTATTTACGCGGGCTTAAAAACTAAAGAAATACCATTTAAGCAATGGCGTAATCCTGTTGGTTGCGGGCCATCATCAAAAATATGCCCCAAATGACTACCGCATCGACGGCAATGAACTTCTGTACGCTTCATAAAGAAACCATTGTCTTCTTTTGTTCCTATCGCATTTGGCAAACTATCATAGAAACTTGGCCAGCCTGTGCCGCTCTCATATTTAGTCTTACTGGGATAAAGAGGAAGATCACAGCCCTTACAATGATAGGTTCCCTCTCGCTTTTCACCCAGTAAAGGACTGCTACCAGCACGCTCCGTTTTTTCTTCTCTCATTACCTGATATTCAAAATCACTTAGCTTTGCTTGCCACTGCTTCTTACTGAGTACCACCTCAAAATCTTCATCAGAGGTTGAACTGGCAGCCATGACAGGCGCACTGAACGAATGAGCACCACCGATAACACAAGCAGTTGTTACGAGAAAGTTTCGACGATTCATAGCATCTTTCCTTATTAGTCTTAGGTTGTTGCAATATGACTACAAAGCAACAGATACATATAAATACGTAAAAACCTAAAGGAAAGTTTCAATTAGATAGGTAAAGAGCGCAACGAATTGGTACTCGCGCTTCCGTAAGAAGGCGTGATTTTTCAAACACAAAAAAGGGTAAGCTCCGAAGAACTTACCCTTTTTTAAATATTCTTAGTCGCTAATTAACGTACTGTAATATTTTCTGCTTGAGGACCTTTTTGGCCAGCAGTCACAACGAATTCTACTTGTTGGCCCTCAGCCAAAGTTTTGAATCCATCGCTTACAATAGCGCTGAAATGTGCGAACACATCTGGGCCAGACTCTTGCTCGATAAAACCAAAACCTTTCGTTTCGTTGAACCACTTAACGGTTCCTTTCACTGTATTAGACATAAATAATCACCTGAGTTTTAAATAGCCCTTTAGGGGCCGGTTTTGCAAAAAAAATAGACTTGTACTTAGAAACTTTCAGGACGAGGATTTTATGAATAAAACAACGTATTGCAGAGTTAATAATTTTAGACTTCTTTCTAGCTTGTGCCGCCATACTATAGAGATTAACTTTGGATAGATAGCTTTATTCCAACTTAATTAAAATAAGTTACTACCTACCCCCACACCTTTTGCCCATCAATCCATGTTGATTTGACAAAATAATCTTCGCTTAGACCGACAAGACTCGCTCGGTATCCCGCTTTAATACGACCAAAATCACCAGCTATCCCTAAAAACTCAGCAGGCCTTAAGGACGCCATTTGCAAGGCTTCCGTTGGTGACAGGCCTATTAGGTTAACGGCATTACGTACAGCGGTTGCCATATCTAAATCGGAGCCCGCTAACGTACCATCTTCAGTGGTGACTTTGCCCTCACTGCGCAATACTTTTTTACCTAAAAATGGCATTTCTTTTTCATCTGAACCCACACTCTGAATAGCATCTGTTACTAAAAGCATATGTTCACAGCCTTTTGCTGCAATTGCCACTCGCATACTTGCAGGATGCACATGATGCCCATCGGCAATTAAACCACACCAAGTTGGTATATCGGTCTGTAAAGCTGCACCAACCACACCAGGCTCACGGCTAATTAAAGGCGTCATGGCATTAAACAAATGCGTGAAGCCGCGGGCACCACTCATCACCGCTTGTCTTGCTTGATCATAACTCGCTGCAGAATGCCCAACACAAACGATAGCCCCTTCAGAAACCAACCATTCAATAAAACCTTCTGGCACTTGCTCTGGTGCCAATGTCACCATGAGCTTTCCACTTCGACTCACTTCTAATAACGTGGCAAGTTTACCTTCTGTGGGTTTGCGCAGCTTAGATTCATTATGAACACCTTTACGAATGGGATTAAGGTAAGGACCTTCATAATGCATCCCCAAAATACCCGCCATATTTTGCTTAAGAGCTTGGCAAACCGCTTGATGTGCTTGCGACATGATCTCGTAATCATCAGAAATCAATGTCGGCATCATAGCCACAGTACCAAATTGAGCATGCACAGCCACCATGCGCTCTAATGCTTCAATGGTCGGCGTATGGTTAAACAAGGCGCCGCCACCGCCATTGACATGCACATCAATAAACCCTGGCGCCAGAATATCAACCACGTCTGTATTTTCAGTGGATTGCTCAACAGCTAAATCAGCAACAGATGTAATAGAGTCAATCACTTGCCCTTTAAAGGTCACCTTTTGATTCGTGAGCCAGTTCTCTCCATCGAACAAACGCTTGGCAAACAAGGTTGTTAACTTATGTTCCATCATATTGCTTTCCTTCCTATTTGAGCTTTAGCCATCAAAATGGCACCCGCCATAGCGTCACCCTTTGGCTGACAAAAGTAAGGCGAAAAACGCTCTGGCAAATATTCTAAAATGGCCTCTGATACGCCGCCTACTAAAACAATCTTCTGAGCACCTTTAGCTATCAAAGCGTCTAGGTATTGACTCACCCACTCCACTTGTTGCTGGATAATTTTCAGGGCAATTGGGTCTTTCTGCTGGGCAAACTGAAATACCTGAACTGCAAACGCACCGTATTCTTTTGGCAATGGAGCTCTGTTTTGATACAAGACATATTCCTCTGCCGATAAAGAGAACTCAGCATTAATGCTGTCGGTAAAAGGTGTCGATGGAGAGATTCCATCCAAAGCCGCTAGTGAATACTCTAAAGCAGCAAGACCAATACGCGCCCCACTACCTTGGTCAGATAAGGGAAAACCCCAGCCACCAACAATATTGAATCGTTCATTTTGATAAACAACCCCACAGCTGCCTGTGCCCAATATCAATAACGCGCCATCTTCGCCATTAAAGGCCCCCAAACAAGCCGCGTGCGCATCGGTCAATAAGTAACGCTGCCCAAACGGTGATTTTTGAGCAATCACCAACTCTTGCTCCAGTGGCTGATTGGCACCCGCTAAACCTAAACCTAAGGTAATTTTTGCATAAACTTCGGGAGAAATATTGCCTTGATGGCACGCTTCAAGACAGGCGTTGATAATATTCTGCCAAGCCGCCTCAATACCGATTCTTGGATTACCTGAGCCACCGACGGCTTCACCTAAAACATTGCCATCACCATCAACCAAGCGGGCACGGCAAAAAGTACCACCGCCGTCCACACCAATATATAAACCGCTCATGCCAAACTTCCCTCGTGCAATTGTTGACGTTTTTGTTCACACCATTGGTAATATTCTTTTAACGTTAACAAACTAGCGGCTTCTTCATCTAATACTATGGTTGCCAATTCATGCAGTTGCAGTGCTGACGCTGGACACATGGCAGAAAGTGGGCCTTCAACCATGGCTTTAACCGCCTCTGCTTTCGCTTTACCAGTGGCCATTAACAGCACTGACTTGCTTTCTAAAATAGTACCAATTCCCATGGTTAGCGCTAAATGCGGCTGATACTCGCCTTCTTTAAAAAAACGTTTATTCGCAGCAACGGTCGATTCAGACAAGGTTTTGATGCGCGTGCGCGAAGCAAAACTAGAAGTAGGCTCATTAAAGCCAATATGACCATTTAAACCAATGCCCAAAATCTGTAAATCAATCCCACCCGCTTGCTGAATACTCACTTCATAATCTTGCGCACTTTTCTTTAAGGTGTCTGCATTTTGGCTCTCGGCCAATGGAACATATGTATTCGTTGCGACAATATCAATCGATTCAAACAGGTGTTGATTCATAAAGGTGCGATAGCTCTGCTGATGAGAATCGGCAATACCAATATATTCATCCAAATTAAAGCTGATGGTGTGCCGGAACGATACTTGCCTGGATTGATAACGCGCCACCAGCTCTTTGTACAAAGCAATGGGTGTAGACCCAGTCGCTAACCCTAAAACAGGATTCGTTTTGGTATTAATCACATCAACGACACGATCAGCCGCGAACAAGGCCACATCATGAGCGGATGGAAGAATGATGACTTGCATAAGAACCCTCTTTTCAGCCACGAAAACAAACCAATATAAGACCAATTAAAACGCAAGATCAAATTACTTTCCACAATTCTGTCATATTTATTTGCCTGAACGAATAATTGGTGCTAATTTTTAAAAAAATAAATACCTAAAAGATACCAATAAGACTTTAGAGACTAATAAAAAAGCAACCACATCACAATTGGAAAACACAATCGGAGAGTACTCATGTTAAATGTTCGTTCCGCTTTACTTCACAAAAAACCGGAAGCAAAAACGGTTACAAAGCTCACTTGCCTAGCGGCGATACTGCTTAGCAGTACTGGTATCGCGCAAGCGGCAGATGGTTTATCTATTGAAAGTTGGCGTAGTGACGATGCTAACATCTGGTCAGATGTTATTATTCCAGCCTTCAACAAAAGCCACCCAGACACAAAAGTTAACTTCGCACCAACCCCTCCAACTGAATACAACTCGGCACTGCAAGCAAAATTAAAAGCAGGTTCTGCTGGTGACTTAATCACTTGCCGTCCATTCGATACCGCTCTCGACCTTTATAAAGATGGTTACCTAGCCAACTTAAATGATTTAGAAGGTTTAAAACAATTCTCCGATGTAGCGAAAAGTGCTTGGGTAACAGATGATGGTAAAGACCAATTCTGTATGCCTGTTGCTTCTGTTTTACATGGTTTTGTTTATAACAAAGAAATATTTGAAGAGCTCAATTTATCGATTCCCAAAACACGCGATGAATTCTTTAGCACTCTAGAAACCATCAAGACTGAAAGCCGTTACATTCCGCTAGCTATGGGTACTGCTGACCAATGGGAAGCAGCCACAATGGGGTTCCAGAACATTGGCCCGAACTATTGGAAAGGCGAAAAAGGTCGTAAGGCACTATTAACAGGCGAAGCAAAGTTAACTGACAAAGCCTATGTGGACACTTGGAAAGAACTTTCCGAGTGGAAACCGTATCTGGGCAGAGGTTTTGAAGCGCAAAAATATTCTGATTCACAAAACCTATTTACTTTAGGCCGGGCAGCCATTTACCCAGCGGGCTCTTGGGACATTCAGACATTTAACAATCAGGCGGATTTTGAATTTGGCGCCTTCCCACCACCTGTGGCGAAATCAGGAGACACTTGTTACATCAGTGATCATACCGATATGGGGATTGGCATTAATGCGAACTCGACGAATAAAGAAGCCGCTAAAGTCTTCTTAAATTGGATGGCTAGCAAAGAATTCGCCACACTTTATGCGAATGCGGTACCAGGCTTCTTCCCATTGTCTAATCACCAAATCGACATCAAAGACCCTGTTGCACAAGAGTTTATGAGCTGGCGTCAGCAGTGCGAGTCGACCATTCGTAACTCTTATCAAATCCTATCTCGTGGTACGCCAAACTTAGAAAACCAACTATGGAATGTTAGTGCTCAGGTTATCAATGGCACCATGACACCAGAAGCAGCCGCCAAAGAAACACAGGACGGTTTGGAGCAATGGTACAAACCTCAGCAATAAGTGAAACCCTAGCCCTCCCCTTGAAGATAAAGGGGAGGGAATAAAACTAGCCTGCTCCTCCCCTTGCTAAGGGAGGCCGGGAAGGGGTTAAGATTAATAACCTTTTGAGATGAACTATGACGCCATCCAACCAACATGACGAAAAGAAACCTTTCCCATGGCACTTGGTGTTTTTCCTTGGGCCAGGATTGCTGATTTACGTTGTTTTCAGTGTTTACCCCTTGCTCGATACACTGGTATTAAGCCTGTACAACGAGCAACAAGGACAAAGCAACTTTGTCGGTTTGCAAAACTTTATCACCTTGATAACGGACGATACTTGGTCACAAGCTTTCTGGAATGCACTCGGCAATAACTTTAAATTTTTTGCGATCCATATGCTTGTACAAAATCCGATAGGTCTGCTTCTGGCGGTATTATTAAGCACACCAAAATTACGTCTCTCTGGCACTTATCGAACACTCATTTTTATGCCAACCATGTTATCTGTGGTTATCATCGGCTTTGTTTGGCAGTTGTTATTAAGCCCTATCTGGGGCATTTCAGAAGACTTTCTTTATAATATTGGCCTTGGCCAATACTTCGATGCATGGCTTGGCAAAGAAGGCAGCGCGCTAATTACTTTAGCCTTTATCTCCGTCTGGCAGTTTGTCGGTATTCCGATGATGTTGATCTACGCCACCTTGTTGAATATTCCTGATGATATTGTCGATGCCAGCGTGGTAGATGGCGCCAATTCATTCCAAACATTTTGGCACATTAAATTACCATTGATTTTACCGACCATCGCCATGGTCTCGATTTTGACGTTTGTGGCGAACTTTAATGCTTTTGAATTGATATACGCCGTGAAAGGCGCTCTTGCTGGACCTAACTTTTCAACGGATTTAATGGGGACCTTCTTCTACCGAACCTTCTTTGGTTTCCAGCTACAACAAGGCAGCGCTTCCATGGGTGCCGCGGTGGCTACACTGATGTTCTTAATCATTTTGGTGGGCGTTATGTTGTTCCTATTCTTTATTCAACGTCGCATTCAGCGATTCCAATTTTAAGGAGGCTATGATGAAACTATTAGATCGGCTAATGCCCGCCTCTGGAATAAGACAAGTCCCAAAAAGCGTCACGATACATGCAGTCTTATTGGCCTATACCGTAATTGCACTTTTCCCAATTATTGTTGTTGTGATCAATGCCTTCAAAGAGCGTCGGGCTATCTTCCGCGACCCACTCGGCTTGCCAGACAGTGACTCCTTTACCTTGGTGGGCTTCCAACAAGTACTTCTGAGATCTGACTTCGGTTTGTATTCGTGGAACAGCTTAGTCGTCACAATTTTGGCGGTTGGCTTAGTACTTTTACTGGGTGCTATGGCGGCTTGGGCACTGACGGAATACAAATTCAAAGGCAACTTGCTGATTACCTTTTTGTTTGCCATGGGCATCATGATCCCCATTCGATTGGGTACGGTAAGTATCTTAAGCCTAATGGTGAGCTTGGACCTTGTGAATACACTCACTGCTCTGGTGCTGGTGTACATAGCCCAAGGCTTACCGCTTGCTGTGTACATTTTGTCAGAGTTTGTGCGCACTATTCCCAAGGAGCTTACCGAGGCTGCCCGTTGCGATTCCGTTAGTGAATACAAAATTTTCTTTTGTGTCATCTTACCGCTACTGAAGCCCGCAATGGCGACCGTGGCTGTATTTACCATGATTCCGATTTGGAACGATTTATGGTTCCCGCTGATACTCGCGCCAGGTGAAGAAACTCGCACTATTACCCTTGGCGTACAGCAATTTGTGGGGCAATACGTCACCGACTGGAACTCAGTTTTGTCAGCGTTAACTTTGGCGATCGTTCCTGTGCTGATTCTATACACCATTTTTTCAAGACAATTGATCCGCGGCTTAACCAGCGGAGCGGTCAAATAATACTTTCTATCTTTGACCGTTGGAGGTTTATTTCATGGCAAGTGTAAAACTAAACAATATCAAAAAGCGCTTTGGCGATGTGGACGTACTTCATGGCATCGACCTTGATATAAAAGACGGCGAATTTGTCGTTTTGATTGGCGAATCCGGTTGCGGAAAATCGACTTTATTACGTTTACTGTCTGGATTAGAAGACATCACAGAAGGCGACTTATATATCGACGAAGAGCGCGTTAATGGGCGCTCACCAGCCAAACGTGGTATTGCTATGGTATTCCAATCCTATGCCTTATATCCGCACATGAATGTGTTCAAAAACATGGCGTTTGGCTTAAAAATCTCAGGCAAAGACAAACACTTTGTGAACAACAAGGTAATGGAGGCAGCAAAAAAGCTAAAGATTGATCATCTACTGGAACGATTACCTCGAGAGCTGTCTGGTGGCCAGCGCCAGCGTGTCGCCATAGGCCGCGCCATTGTACGAGACCCGAAAGTCTTCTTATTTGATGAACCTTTATCTAACTTAGACGCTTCCTTACGGGTTCAAACACGTGTCGAACTTGGCAAACTTCATCAGGAACTAAAAGCCACCGTAGTGTATGTGACTCATGACCAAGTTGAAGCCATGACATTAGGCGATAAAATCGTCGTCATGAACAAGGGACGTGTAGAACAAGTTGGCGCACCTTTGGATTTATATCACCACCCCAAAACCCAATTTGTTGCTGCTTTTATTGGTTCGCCAAAGATGAACTTTTTAACAGCCAAAATCAGTCAACCTGCCCCAGAAAACACGCAACTTGTGCTAGAATCCGGCCGTGCCATTCAGGCTTGCATTGATACGACATCGCTAAACAAAGGTGACATAGTGCAACTTGGCTTACGACCAGAACATATTGCGCTCGACTGCGAACACAATACCGTTGAAGGCACAGTTACTTTGATAGAGCACCTAGGTGAACTGTCCTATTTGTATGTCGATATCGGTCAGGAAGGCGAAATGGTGCTTAAGGTCGATGGCGATAATCAACACAAAGCGGGTGATAAAATCACATTTGGCATTCAACCTAATCGTTTGTATTTATTTGATCATCAAGGCAAGGCGTTAAAAAGGGTTAACGCCCATACGACTGCGACTATTCCCCTTTAACCCTGGAATATTTAGCCCTTAGCAATAACAAGTACGGGAACCCCTTCCCGTTCAGGACACTAACTATGAACCAAAATCGCGTTAATGAATTATTTGGCGCTGGCGAAGCACTGAGAGCAAAAGGTATTCCTCTCTATGTGCAGGTTAAAAAAGCCATTTTAGCGTCTATTTCTGCAGGTCGAGTGCTTGGCGGTGATACGCTGCCACCAGAGCGTGATCTGGCTAAATATCTTGATGTATCAAGGGTTACTGTACGCCGTGCCATCGACGAGTTAGTGAAAGAGGATGTATTAACGCAACGTCAAGGTGCTGGGACTTTTGTCAGCGAACGGGTTGAGCAACCACTGAACCACTTACGCAGCTTTACCGAAGTTATGGAAGCTCGCGGCAAAGCCATTACGTCTAAGTGGCTAGATCGATCTTTGGGAATGCCCCATGAAGATGAATGCAAAGCACTGAAATTATCTGCAGAGCAGGAGGTTGTGCGTTTTTATCGTTTGCGTTACGCCGACGGCAAACCCATGGCACTTGAGTTAGCAACGATTCCAAGCAATTACATTCTTAACCCTTTTGCGATGGAAGGGTCACTGTACGATTTATTAGAGCAACAAGGCTGCCGCCCTGTTCGTGCATTCCAGCGCTTACGAGCAATAAGTATTGATGAACAGCGAGCCCAGTTGCTCGATATCCCAGAGCTTAGCGCTGTGCTTTACATTGAACGTACCGCCGTCACGCAAGATGGCACGCCCATTGAATTTACGCGTTCATGGTTTCCTGGGGATTCCTATGATTTCGTGGCAGAAATTCATAATACGATCTAAAAAGCTTTAAAGCCGTGAACTGTTCCACATAAAAAAGGCTTTCTATTAGCGTTGTAGAAAGCCTTTTTAAATTGTTACATAGAGCAAGATCTAGCCTCCCTCTTTTGCTTTCGCTAATAGCAAAAAGCGTTTATGGATTTTTCGTGTCGCAAACCACACACTGCCAACCACAAGAGGTACTGACAAACCTATCACTAGGCTTTTATCAAAACTAACGCCTTTGTCGTACACGGCTTCGATCAAAAACTTCAATAACCCTACGCTGTAGTAACTAATCGCTGCAACAGACAAGCCTTCAACCGTATGTTGCATGGCAAGCTGAATTTTAGAGCGACGATCCATAGAGGTTAGCAACTGCTGGTTCTGAGATTGAATCGACATTTCTACTTGGGTGCGCATCATATCCGACACTCGGTCGATACGAGTCGAAAGGCTCTCTAAATGGTTCCCTGCCGTGTTACAAGTTCTTACTGCTGGCGTTAGTCGGCGTGTCATAAATTCGGTGATGGTCAAGTGCCCTGACACTTCGTCCTCTTTTAGTTCTGCTAAACACTTTAGTACTAGCTCATGATAGGCCCTTGTGGCACTGAACCGAAAAGAGGTCTTCGCTCGAGTTGCTTCTACCCAAGCTGCCATTTCAATTAACTCACCCAACAAAGCCTGCTCATCAAGAGTCTCTGTTGCATCAGATAAGCTGGCAGTGGTGTTCGCTAGCTCTTGATCCATAGCCACCAGCTCCGCGTTGTATTTACGCGCCATAGGCAGAGCCAATAATGCCATTAATCGGTAGGTTTCGATCTCAATAACCCGCTGCACCATTCGGCCTAACTGGCTGTCGCTCATGTTTTTGTTATAAATCAAAAAGCGACCACAGCCATCGCTGTGCAGCTGAAAACTCGTCCAAACTTGCGCATCGCCATTTTGCGGACGACTCCCTACTAAGCGCATTCCTTCAAAGTGACTTTTTACCAAGGCTAAATCTGGCTCTGGTATTGTGCGTGCGTCTTCAATCGCTATATGAAAAGCGGCAATGACGGCTCCTGGGATGGCAGACAGCCAATCCACAGGCAAACATGACAAAGCATTTTGATCAAAAAAGCCAAGACTGGAATCAACTTGACCACGGGTAATGATGTAAGACGTAAACTCTAAATGCTTATCGCGACGTATTTTACAATGCCCGAAATCCACTTCAATACAGGCCCCATCTTCTTTTGGAGGCGTGCCAGTAAAATATTGATAAAGCGCACAAAAATGTTCGAACTCAGCTTTCTTTTGCTCCGGCCTCAAAATGACCGCAAGATAGCTTACTCTGGCTGGGCTAGGAAGAACTTGGAAAGGACGAGAATGCAATTCTGCATACAAGGAGTCCCGTAATGGATGCACATCCAATCCGTACGAGTTGTTAACCTGATTCACTGTATTATTCCAACTAATATTGGTTAATGTCTGTTCAGCAAAATTACCAGTAAGATAAACGCTTAGGAAATAAAACCTATAATCTATAGGGCGATATCTTCAGTATTGAGCTTTTGCCTCTTCTTATCGCTCTAGCATATCATTAGACATTAAGATTTATACTAAACCTTAATTCTATACAGCATCGCTGCTTGATCAAGGTAAGGACACAAAACAAACCTAGGCTTATACTAGAGTCACATGAATTCAAGATAAAAAGCAGGTTACTACCCTAATGACGATCCCAATCATAAAGTCTAGCCTTTTAACACTTAGCTTAGCTATGGTGAGTGGCCTTTCGCACAGTAGCGACTTGGTAGAGTTTGGAAAAAAATGCTTAGTGAAAGAAGACCGCCTCAATAAAGCTAAAAATAGATTAGAAGCGCTGTCTCTTAGAGCGGAGCAAAATCACAGAGGCAAAAATAGATCACAGGATCAGTTAGATCGTTATCAAGCAGAAAAAGAGCTGCTAGAGATTGATATGACTGAATGCAACGAAACCACACCTAATAGCGCTTTTTGTCATCAAGTTCGCCTTAGATATAATGAGATCACCTATTTAATTCAAAGTACGAAAACGGAAAATGTCGGCAGTAATTGGGGCGGCAATGATGCCATCATTGATTATGAAATAACCAAAGACAACTTCAACCACCAATATGAGGAATTTCTTGCTCTATGTAGAGACTCAAATGCCCATTATACCCTGATACAAACCCCAGAGGCTTACGCTAAAGTTTGCTCAAGTGAGGCGGCTAAGCAATCGGTCACCTGCACATTGTTTTGATCTCACGTCCCCTTTGGGGTATGTACCACTGTCACCAACTTATCCATGGGGAAACCTAACGCTTCTGCTTTTGCTAATAACCGACGTTTCACGGCTTCAGGCATAGTTGGTGTGCGAGATAACAACCAAAAATAATCACGGCTAGGACCGGATATCATGGCATATTGATAGTCTTTTTGATCCAGTTCGAAAATAACATAAGCGCCATAAAAAGGCCCAAAAAACGATACCTTCAGATGCCCTACATTGGAAGAGTTAACAAAATAAGCCCGCCCTTCAGCTTCTCGCCATGCTTTATCTTCGGCCGAATAACCTCGATTCAAAACCGCTACTCCGCCATCTTCTCGCATAGAATACGTTGCAGTAACCTCTGACAAACCCTCTTCAAAAGCATGATCTTGGCGAACAATTTCATACCAAGTTCCCAAATAGCGCTCTAACTGAAACTGCGTCACAGGATCAATATTTTTAGGTGCGCTGGTACAGCCAGCTAATAAAAAAGTCATAATCCAAATTGAAAGTTTCATAACCGCGTCCTTTAAAAATCAAAATGCGCTTCTAAATAGTAGCATCACATAAATGTCATATATTTATTGCAGTCTAAAGAAAACCTTTTAATAGAGAAGAAGACTCTTGTTTAGCTCTAGACTGTTACGACCTTTGCATCAAAATAGACGCAACATTCGTCAAAACAAATCACTTGTTGTTCATCTTAACAGCACCACGCCTATTACCACTATAGAACCTAGGTACTTATCTTTCTCTATTGATATCTCGGTACTTGCTGGTGGCTTTTGGTGGGAAGGTAGCCAAGGGACACAACGAGGATTAGGCACCCAACGGGTCGAGCCTCTCGATTTACAGCAAGAAAAACTCGATTTATTAGTACAGGCTTTAGGGGCAGCGTACGTGCGCGTTGGTGGTTCGGAAGCCGACAATATCCATTACTTCACAACCCCCTCTACAACAGACAACCCTGAGGCGCTTATTGTGACCCAAGAAATGTGGCATCAGCTGCATGACTTTTGTCAGCGCAATGAATTGGGTCTTATGTTTACCATGAAATATGGCCTATTCGATCGCCGTCAACAAGGCAACTGGCAAGCCTACGAAGTCAAATCACTTTTGGAATACAGCCAAGCTCACGGGCAAAACATCGACATTTGTGAGCTGGGTAATGAGCTAAATGCTTATTGGGCATTTCATGGCCTCACATCCCAACCAAGCGCGAAAAGTCTCGCCAAAGATTATGATGTCTTTATTCGTTGTGTTCGACAATATAGCCCCAATAGCAAAATTGCTGGCCCAGGCAGTGCTTTCTGGCCCCGAATTGGTGAAGCCATAAAGCCATTTAGCAACCTATCCGCTTCGTTTCTAGAGTCCCTAGAAGAATCTCTCGACATTGTAGATTGGCACTATTACCCATTTCAAAGCAGCCGCTCTCCTGTCAAAACCCGAGCGGCCTCAATCAGCAACCTTCTTTCGCCAAATTCTCTTTTAGATTATGAAAAATATTCGCGCCAATTAGAGAAACTTCGCCATCAGCATCAACCCAACGCCCAATTATGGACCGGGGAAACAGGCTCAGCCCAGTGTGGCGGACAAGCAAAATTATCAGATCGCTTTGCTTCTTGTTTTTGGTGGGCTGACCAACTTGGCAGGGGCGCGAAAATCGGTCAAAAAGTCATGATAAGACAAAGCTTAATTGGCGGCGACTACGCACTTATCAACCGACAAACTCTCAACCCCAACCCAGATTATTGGGTAAGCTGGCTATGGGGCAAGCTCATGGGAGAACATGTTTTTGATGTGCAAAGTGATGACCCTTATGTACAAGTTTATTGCCATAGCGCCAAAAAAGCAGGCAAATGCACCCTGCTCATTATCAACATGTCGGCCAGCCCAAAAATTCTACAATGCAATGGCTTTGGATCGAAAAAGAAACGCTTTGAGATTACCGCAGATTCACTTACGTCAAAAAAGATACGCATCAACGGCCTAAAACCAAAATTCAGAAATGGCAAAGTGAAACTCAAAGACTTCCCTAAATTATCTAAGCTCAATCTCGTCAGCCCATACAGCATTAATTTTTGGTGTTTTACCGTATAAGCTGTCAACAATAGGCCCAAGTCATAATATGGTCATCCTGTATTTTATAGCGAGCATGTAAAGTAAAACCGGATCCGACAACGAAGCTTAATTGACGCCTAACCCGAAATTCGAACGCCTCATCATCAGTGGCAACCAAAGCGACGTCCAGAAAGTCAAAAAACTCACCAACCAGAGGAAATAAGGCTTTGTAAACACTTTCTTTGAGCGAGAATAACAATAAGGTCGATCGTTTTTTCTCCACGCCCATTGCTTCTAGTATTTCAAACTCAGACGCTAAACCTATTAGATTAGCCGCATCAAGCTTATCCGCATCATCAAGCAACTCTAGATCAATGCCAATGTGTTGAATCGCTTGTTTTGATCTTGGCAATATCACCGCAACGGCTTGCTTCTCAGTATGAGAAATACTGCCTATGTAGTCTTCTGGCCAAACTGGTGAGCCGTCTTTAGCCTTTGGAATATCTGTCAGAGGCAAATTTAAACAGCTTTGCCGATGACGAACAGCAAGCCGCCCGGCTAAAAAGCTTGTTTTACGCTTAGCTCTCCAATTGCTATAGCCTGACGGCTTTGCAATAGAGGCTTCATAGTCTGTCGCAACCAAAGACTCTTCTTTAAAAATAAGATGGCTCGCATATAAAACATGAGTACCAAACAACAGTATTTGCGTTTGGGAATAGCAATTCACTTTAACATCCATATAAAAGCTCAATATGAAGATCATACGGAGCAAATTTCCCTTACCAAGCGAGAAAAACGCTTGATTCATCCTATAACAACCTTACTAGGTGTTTAACGTAACTCCACTGTCTACAACGATATCCTGCGTAGTGACATGGTTCGGCATATCGGAGTCAAAGAACAATATCACTTGAATACCAGCCTGCTGAGCAATGTCCCCCATTAATTATAAGTTTTTTTAGCGCTATGCAAGCTTCCCCACACCCTAAATATGATAATGATTCTTAAAAACATCTTAAATCTTATTAATATCTTGAAAAATCTTGCTAAATTTTCGCCTATCCGTAATATCTCAAACAAAAATCATTCTCAATAAAAGGACATTCTTTAATGAATCCACGTGTACTGCTTATTTTAGCGTTAGGCATCTCTATTTTTGCTGGTTCCGTTCAAGCAAAAATGACGGTCATTAACGACGTTTTGGGTAGAAAAGTTGAACTAGACTTACCTGCCAAGCGTGTCATCTTAGGTTTTTACGCTGAAGATTACATGGCCATAGGTACTGAAAACGCATTAGATAATGTAGTTGGAATTTCTCGTGACACGTGGGAAGGATGGCGCCCTTCAAGCTGGAGCCTTTATACGAATTATCGTCCTTCGTTAAAGAGCATCCCTGATGTTGGAGAAGTAGAAGCTCAAACTTTCTCTATTGAAAAAGTCATCAGTCTTAAGCCGAGTGTTGTTCTTCTAGCTGATTGGCAATATAAAGGCCTTGGTACGGATGCCGAACGCTTAGAAAATGCAGGCATTCCAATTGTGGTTGTCGATTACAATGCTCAAACACTAGAGCGCCACATCAAGAGCACACAAATTATTGGTGAATTAACTGGGCAAGAAAAACGTGCTCAAGAAATCGCAGATGACTATAAACACACTATAGAATCAACCTTACAGCGTATAAAAGCCGCTAAACTACCAAAACCACGCACTTATGTTGAGTTTGGCAATAAAGGCCCGAGTCAATATAGTTTCACTTATGGTAAAAATATGTGGGGGGCAGTGATTACCATGATGGAAGGCGATAATATTGCTGCACCATTTGTAGAGTGGTGGGGACCAATGAACCCGGAGCAGGTTCTGGCTTCTCGACCTGAAGTTGTATTTCTAGCAGGCACAGAATCAGGTATGGCAGGCGATGCAATAGCCATGGGACAAGGTGTCGATAGAAAACTGGCTGAATCTCGTCTCGCGGGTTATAAAGCTCGCACTGGCTGGGACCAAATGCCAGCAGTAAAAAACAACCGCGTATACGGTATTTACCAAGGTGCTTCCCGTTCTATTTTAGATGCCTCTATGGTTCAGTTTATCGCTAAATCTATGTACCCTAGTTTATTCAAGGACATAGACCCAGAGCAGGAATACTTAAACTTTTATAAGAAGTATTTACCCATCATGCCAACAGGCACCTTTACCGCCCAAATATCAGAGTAAAATATGCCTCAACTCAGCCTATAAAGGAGGAGCATACGCTCTCTCCTCTATAGGCCTGTTCAGGCCCTTTTTAGGCCCAGCTTTTGCTCTATATTGAAATGACTCTTAAATGCACTTTAAATCGTAATAAAGTTCTTGATTAATTCTCATCTATCCGTAAGATTCCAAACAGAAATAATTCTCAATAAAAAAGGCTCATTAATGGATCTGCGTATAACCATGAGATTAGCCATCGATAGGGCTTTATACAAATGTTCAACATCTAGAAGCAGCAGATGCTTCAAATAACGCTATTAATCACATAGCCCAACTAGAGCGATACACCAAAAGCACACATATTCTTGGTAAATAATAATGCAATCAGCCCTAATCTCTGATGCCGTATCAAAGCAACGACACAGTGAAAAACGTCGTTGGACAGTCATCAGCATCTTACTCGCCGTTCTTGCCTTTTCTTTTGTATTAGATATCGCAACAGGCCCTTCTTTGCTAAACGTTAAAGATGTGGCTAAAGCGCTATTGAATCTTATTGGTTTTCCTGTCGAAGTAGATGCAACAACACAAGTCATTGTCTCCAGCTTACGCCTACCAATCGCGATTATGGCGATCGTTGTGGGTGGCGTATTAGGTGTGGGTGGCGCTGAAATGCAAACTCTACTTAATAACTCCATGGCGAGCCCCTACACCTTAGGAATGGCGGCCGCGGCGGGCTTTGGTGCTGCGATGATGTTGTATTTCGGCTCTTTAGGCATCAATACAAATATTGCCGTTCCATTAGGGGCCTTCATTTGCTGTATGCTAGCGGCCGCGTTTTTATTTGCCCTAGCAACCATGAGACACATCAGCTCAGGCCAACTTATCTTGGCTGGTATCGCATTGTTGTTTTTATTCCAGTCACTGCTATCACTTGTACAATTTGTCTCTTCTCCAGAATTAAGCCAACAAATCCTATTTTGGCTGTTCGGCAGCTTATCAAAAGCTTCTTGGTCTAATCTTGTCATTATTATCAGCGTGACGGTCATCTGTATGTTCTTTTTAATACGAGATGCGTGGAAGCTAACCGCATTGCGCTTAGGTGAAGAAAGAGCCAAAAGCCTTGGAGTGAACATCACTCAACTTAGGTTACGTACTTTAATAATCGTTGCCGTTATGACGGCAACAGTGACCAGCTTTGTAGGCATTATTGGATTTGTCGGCATTGTGGCGCCTAACATCGCGAAGATGTTAGTAGGAGAAGATCAACGCTTCTTTTTGCCTTTGTCATTTATTATAGGGGCGTTTTTACTCTCTAGTGCATCAGTGTTGTCTAAAGTAATCGTGCCTGGCGCACTCTTCCCAATCGGCATTGTCACTGCCATCATTGGTGTGCCCTTCTTCTTTTGGCTGATTTTAGGTAAAAGGCGCTAAACTATGCTGACAGTAAATAACCTTAACGTCACTTTAGACACCCTCGTTCTAGCAAATGATATGTCCTTTGCTTTAGAGCCAGGTAAAGTAAACGTGATTATCGGACCAAACGGTACAGGCAAAAGCACACTTCTAAAAACGTTGTTTGGCGACATTCAAGCTAAATCCGGTGTGGTGTCTTTTGAAAACGAAACACTTCAGCGCAAGCAGCTGTCTCGATGGCGCAAACAATTTGGCTATATGCCCCAAGACATTCGTCTTGATGTTGAGTTAAGCGTTTTAGAAGTGGTGTTACTGGGACAATTAAATACTCTAGGGTTTCGCTTGGATGACAGCGTTATCGAAGAAGCGCTCTCTGCCTTAGATAAAATTGGCCTGCTGCATCTTGCCGATCGACAGGTCAATAAGCTGAGTGGTGGCCAATGCCAGATGATCTTATTCGCTCAAGCTTTGATGCGTAAACCCAAAATCCTCATGCTAGACGAGCCTGTCAGCGCATTGGATCTGCACTTTCAGCACGTTCTTCTTGATCATCTAGATGCGCAAACCAAAGAACAAGGCTGGGTTACCATCATGGTGCTTCACGATCTAAATCTTGCCGCGCAATATGCTGACAACCTCTTAGTTCTCAAAGATGGTAAGCTCGTTGCCAATGGTTACCCAAGTGATATTCTCACACCTTCTTTGGTTAAAAATGTCTATAACGTCAACGCAGACATCACAAAAGACTCTGCCGGTATCCCTTTTGTACGCACGATTAGAAATACGCGGACAACTTCCTCCAGCAAAACCTCAGAATCAAATAACCTGTCAGGAACGAGAAAAAAGATAATAAGCATCGCTGAAGGTGCTATCTGATTCTTCTTAAGACAGCAAAACCCTTGCTTCAAGGTATTATTCCATTAAGGCTTACAGTCACAACATCATGTTTTCGAAACACCTACTAAAAGATTGGCACTTACTCTCTCCAGCAGGACGAGTTTTGGTCATCAACGGCTTCACTTTCAATCTTGGCTTTTACATGTTACTGCCTTATCTAGCCGATCATTTGCAGCATAATTTGGGCATCAGTGGTTGGTATGTGGGCGTGATCATAGGGCTTAGAGTATTAAGCCAACAAGGCATGTTTCTGGTAGGCGGAACTTTAGGTGACAGATTAGGCTACAAACGCCTTATTCTATTAGGCTGCGCTGTACGTATCATTGGTTTTACTTTACTTGGTATTGGTCAAACGGTTCCCGTCCTAATCTTAGGGGCATTTTGTTCTGGCTTTGCTGGCGCCCTTTTTACACCAAGCAGCCAAGCTTATTTAGCCTCCGAATACCCAGAGCAAAAAGCTAGAGACAAAGTATTCGCGCTGCAAAACGTCACATCCGGAGCAGGAATGCTGCTAGGGCCATTGGTAGGTTTATCTCTTCTTTATTTCGATTTCGCTTTAGTTGGTGTCATTTCAGCGGCTTTATTTACTGTCTTACTGGTCATTCAATGGCGTTATTTACCTGAGTTGGCATCACAAAGAAACACCACACACGCCCACTCAAAATTTTGGCAACAATGGGGACAAATGCTTACACACAAAGCCTTTATGCAATTTGTCCTGTGCTCTTCCGTTTACCACTTACTGTTTCATCAATTGTATATTGCTGTTCCTCACGAAATACGTGCCATCACTCAAGATGTCAGCATTATCACTTGGGTTTTCGCTACTTCTTCTATCTTGGGCGTGTTAATGCAAATGCCTGTCAGTCGGTTCGTAGAATCCTATTTGGGAACAGCACGCGGAATCGGCTTAGGCATGGCTATGATGGGCTCTAGCTATTTGTGGCTCAACCTTAGTTTCTCTTCGTTACCGGCACTGCCCTTTATCCTTTGTGCCGTGTTTTTTAGCCTTGGCTCAATGTTAGTGTTCCCGCTGTTAGGTGCTTATGTCCCTAAATTTTGTTCTCCCAAAGAACTAGGTAGCCATTACGGATTGTATTCGTGTGTGGGAGGTGTTTACGCTTTTATCGGCAACATCACCACCGGCTGGCTATTGTCTTCCACCAGCATACATCACGGCTGGGTATGGTCAGGTTTAGCAAGCTTTGGCATTTTGTCTGGAGCACTGCTTTTCTTGCAAGTGAACCAACATATTAAGCGTCAAAACGTAAGTTTAATACGTTAAAACAACGCACCACTCCCCTTCTATTTTTTACACTTATTCTTATGTAAATTATTACTTAACAGCTTAATACTAAGGTAACTTTATGTTAATTTAAGTAAATGTTAAGCGTACTTTAATCACACGCTTCAAATGGACTATTTTTTTTGCAGGAGCAAACAAATGATTAAAAGTCATAGTAATTGCTATGGTTCAAAAGAACCTATTTCTCAACAATCATTTGCCCTACCTCTTTCTACTGCCCAACGAGGGCAATGGATCGCCCAGAAACTAGCCCCTAAAGACACTGCCTTTAATATTGCCGAATACCTTGAATTGAAAGGGTTCATTGACGTCATTCACTTTACTTCAGCCATCAGCCAGCTCATCCGCGAAGCCGATTGCATTCGCTGCCAAATTATTGAAGAAAATGACACAACCTCACAGATAATCCATCAAAATGACGAAGGGTATTTTTCGTTACTGGATATGAGCGATAACGACGACCCACATCAAGCTGCGATGAGGTGGATGACAGAGGATATGATGCAACCCCTTACCAAAGCGGGTGATAAATTATGGCGCAGCGCCCTTATTAAAATAGCCAATAACCATTACTACTGGTACCACCGCTGCCACCATGTCGCTTTAGACGGTTTTGGGGGTAATTTATTGACCCTTAGACTCGCTCAGATATACAACGCACTGATTAACAACCAGGACGCAGGAGCCAACCCTTTTGGCTCTCTGGCAACACTCATAGAAAGCGAGAATGAATATAAGTCTTCTAAACGCTATAAGAAAGACCGTCAGTACTGGCTAGAAAACCTAATTGACTTGCCTGACCCCACATCACTATCACAAAGAATCGACCCTTCCCAAGATCAAAAACCATTACGTCAATCGTTAACAATATCGCAAACACTAAAAGACACGCTAAGCACTGTTGGACAACAGGTTAATGCCAGCCTACCGCAAACCCTCATCGCACTTGTTGCCGCGTATTTTTACAGAATGACAGGCTCGAATGATTTAGTGTTTGCTATGCCGGTTACAGCGAGAACCCAACGCGCCCAACGCAACACCCCAGGTATGATGGCCAACGCCGTCCCTATCCGACTAAGCTTATCAACTGAAATAACATTAGATGAATTAATTACCCAAGTCTCTAAAGTAGTACTAAAAGCCCTCCGTCATCAGCAATATCGCTATGAAGACCTAAAGCGTGACCTAGGACTAATGTCTGCAGGACAGCAAATTGCTTCACTGGGTGTCAACATTGAACCCTTTAACTATGATTTAACATTTGGCAATTGTTCGACCTCTTTGCACAACTTGAGCAATGCTTTAATAGATGATCTCACCGTTTTCGTCTTCGATCGCAACGATAATAATGGCCTACAAATTGAATTTGATGCCAATCCAACTCGGTATACTCGAAAAGAGTTAGAAAACCATTTAGTGCAATTTGAGAACCTAATAAACAGCATGATACTTGCGCCAAGCAGCCCTATCAGTAAGGCGGCGCTATTAAGCGAAAGTGAACGCTATAAAATTTTACACAGTTGGAACGATACCGTAGCCCCAATACCGCAAGAATCCGTTGTGGAGAGCTTTATAAAGCAGGCTAAATGTAGCCCGCTTGCGCCTGCCGTCTCTTCGGGTCAAGGCTCGTTAAACTATTTGCAGCTCGATGCACTCTCTAATGCTTGGGCCAACAAACTCATAAAAGAGCAAGTTCGCCCTGGTGATTTAGTCGCGATTGCACTCACTCGCAACATGGATATGCTCGTTGCCCTTTTAGGTACCCTAAAGGCCGGCGCGGCGTATCTCCCCTTGGACCCTGATTTTCCAGAGGAACGTCTTCGCAGCATACTCGAGGACGCGCAACCCAAATTAATACTCAGTTGCCACAGTGCTCAAGAACAACTTCCTAAGACCACAACTCCTTGCATATTAATAGACGATCAACACACCGATATTTCATTAGACCCAAGTGTCTCTCACCCTACGGGGCTGACTATTTCAAAGAACAGCTCGGCGTATGTAATCTACACATCTGGCTCTACGGGGCGACCTAAAGGTGTAGAAATTCCGCATAGCGCTTTGATGAATTTTTTATACGCTATGCAAAAAGAGCTCAACCTTACAAGCAAAGATAAATTCTTAGCAGTGACAACCATTTCATTCGACATTTCTATCCTTGAGTTATTCTTACCATTGACCGTAGGTGCATCTGTTGTCATTGCCGATAGAAAAACGGTTCGTGATCCTCAAGCTTTAACGGAACTTGCGGTTAATAAAGGCGTCACTCTACTCCAGGCCACGCCTTCTCTTTGGCAGGCACTATTGCCAACCTACAGCAATGAATTGCATGGCATTAAACCTTTAGTTGGAGGAGAAGCTTTACCAGGCCATTTAGCTCAAACGATGGCAAAGCTTGGACACCCTGTTATCAACCTCTATGGACCAACAGAAACCACTATCTGGTCAAGTATTATGCCGCTTGTTAATCAGGCAGATCTTCGTCAACCACCTATTGGTAAACCTATCCTGAATACCCAAATGTATGTATTAGACCACGCTATGGAACCAACGCCGGTTGGTGTCACAGGGGACTTGTATATTGCAGGAGAAGGTTTAGCGCTAGGTTATTACCAACGCCCAGACTTAACAAACGAACGTTTTTTACCTAACCCCTACGGTAGCGAAGGAAGCCGCCTGTATGTCACAGGAGATAAAGCTCGCTGGCGACAAGACGGCATACTGGAATACCAAGGCCGTGACGATCACCAAATTAAGATTCGTGGCTTCCGTATCGAAATCGGTGACATAGAATCTGCTTTACTCACGTGTCGTGAAGTGAGTCAGACCGTCGTCGTAGCACAAACATCTCCAAACGGAGATAAGCAACTGGTCGCCTATGTTATACCGGTCGACAGCCAACTAGACACGGGCATATTACGTAACCAATTAATAAAAGTCCTGCCGGATTATATGGTTCCAGCTCACTTCATTTTACTAAACGATATGCCATTAACACCAAACGGCAAAGTAAACCGCAAGGCCCTCCCTTTGCCGACTTGGCAGGCTTCTAATAGTTATGTGAAACCCAGAAACCAGCTCGAAGAGATGTTAGCAAATCTATGGGCCGAAACGCTTGGACTGAAATTGGTCGGCATTCATGACAACTTTTTCGAAATTGGCGGTGACTCTATATCAGCCACAAAAATTTTGAATCACATTCAGAAAAACCTGCTCATTGAAGTACCTCTTGGCGTTCTATTTAAAGCCTCAACCATTGCAGAGCTTTCTGACTATCTAAGTCATAGCGATGACTGGGACCCCATGATTGGCATGTTGCCAATTAAATCCAGCGGTACAGAAAAGCCACTATTTTGCATCCATCCGGCACTTGGCCTAGCTTGGGGTTATGCTGGGCTATTACGTCATTTACCTAAATCAACACCTGTTTATGGTTTACAAGCAACGGGGTTACGTCATGCTTCCCGCTTGCCAGAATCCATCGAAGAAATGGCAGAAGAGTACATACAACAAATAAAGCGCATTCAACCTGAAGGGCCATATCGTTTATTAGGTTGGTCTTTTGGTGGTTTGGTTGCTCATGCAATTACTGAAAAACTGCAAGCTGAGAATAATGTCGTGTCCTTTTTGTGTATGCTGGACAGCTATCCGTATAAAGTTGGCTACCAACAACCTGAGAATGAAGCCGATATTGTCAGAGCGGCTCTGCTATTCCTTGGCTATGACCTTAGTACGTTAGAACAACTACCGATTAACAAAGAAGAGTTAGCCTCTCTCTTATGGCGAGATTACGATGATTCTTCCATGGCTGTGGTACAAGACATTCAAAAAAGCCAAGCAGACATCATGGATAGAGTTCAAATAATTATTGAAAATAATCTTAAATTAGCAAGTCACTTTAAACCAAAAACGGTAGAAGCAGACCTGCTATTTTTTGTAGCGGATGAAAGCGCAAATGGTTCAATGGGGAACATCCTTGAACACCAATCAAACGCTTGGACATCAAGAGTAACAGGTGCAATAGAGGCTCATAATATTCCTTGCCGACATCAAGACATGCTGGATTCTGAGCCTCTCGATATTATTGGCCCAATCCTCAGAGAACACTTAATGAAAGAGTCATCTGAAAAGATCTAAGCCAAGTCACTACAACAGAAATAGCATTATGCTTAATGCTATTTCTGTTGCCTCTTTCAAACTATCAAAAATGCAATTGCTCTAACCCACAAAACGGATCAATGGCGGCAGTTTCATTAAAGGCTAAACGCCCTAATAACCCATCTACCACAGCCTTTTGAACCTCTAATAAAGGGCTATAAGCATTAATATAGACAGGCACTTTAGGTGCATCGTATAAAAGATAAGGATGTCCAAAAGATACCATAACTGTTGGCAGGTCGACCCATGGGCGGTACATGGCGTTACCGAAGCCCCCATGCAAAGCCATCCAATCAATATAGATATGCGATTTTACCAACATAGATTCATCAGCACTTAGGTAAAGCACCCAATCATAGTCTTTTGTATCCAATGCCATTCCAGCTTCAAAAACCGTTACCTCAAAACCTTCATCTTCTAGCATTTTAGGTACCTCAAGCGGTAGAGGAAAAGGTACAAAAATATTATTTATTCCGGTCGATATCACCAATACCCGTTTTTGTTTAGCAGGATTAATTGGCAAAATATCATGGCGATTTTTACTAAATGCACAGTACGACGATTTAACTCTGGAATTTTATCAGCGTAGTCAGAAGCCAACAGTGCGTTAAACTTATCAACACTGATTTCTGGTTGCTCATGTTGCAACCCCAAAGCCGCTTTCATCGCCAGAATTCGCATTACAGACTGTTCTAGACGGTTTTCCGAAACCCGACCTTCACGAACGGCTTTAAGCATATAGGCGAAGTCTTCCAATGGGTCTTTACAGAACAGCAGCATGTCGCAACCGTTTTCAATGATCTCCGCCACCACGTCTTCACGTTTCGCCCAACTACTCAACCCGGCCATGACAGAAGCATCAGATACGATCAAACCATTAAAGCCCAGTTCATCACGTAATAGCTGCTCATTAAGCAACTTACTCACACTAGCCGGACGCCACCACTCTTCAGGGTTATTCTCATGAGCCTTTACATATTCAGGTAAAGCAATATGTGCCGACATAATCGACATCACATTGCTCTCAATAGCACTGCGATAAAGTCGACCATAACGCTCTTGCCATTCCGGCATAGTCAGCGGATTAACCGTGGTCACTAAGTGTTGATCACGATCATCAAAACCTTCACCTGGCCAATGTTTAGCGGTTGCCGCGATACCATTTTTTTGAAAAGTCGTGATGTTAGAGCAACCCATGGTTTCGATAAGGTCCACGTCACTGCCGTAAGATCGAGTCCCCACAACCGCGCTGCGAAACTTAGCATTAATGTCGACCACAGGCGTAAAAGACCAATTAATACCTAACAGTTTCGCTTCTTGAGCAATCACCTGAGTACAATATTCCACTGCACTCTCATCTTTTAACCCCGCAAGACCAAGCTGATTCGGAACTTGAGCACCGAACGGGAAACTCATACCTCCACCCTCAAGATCACCACTCACCAAAAGTGGCACAGCTGAATGGCTACGCAACTGGTTCATCATAGTGACTTCAGTATCAAGATCTTGTCCAACAAACTTGGTTACAGCGCCAGGTTGAATCGTCTCAATAAGAGACAGCTCTTCTGCAGAGTTTGCCCTTACAATAAGATTAAACAGCTGCCCTACTTTTTGCTCTAGAGACAATTCGGCAAAGGTTTTATTAACCCACTCAATCGCCTTATCATCTAAAAAAAATGGAGCTTTACGAAATAACTCATTCATAAAATAAACCTCAGTATCCCTTAACTTGCTTGATTCGACTCACGAGTCACTCGCAATTCAGATTGCATAGTGCCCTCTATTTCCTGTGTAATCGGATAGAAATAAGCAATAAACGCAACACAACCAGCACCAAAAGCAGGAACCACACTCATGAAAAGTAAAATCATTTGTATGGATTCTGCCGTTTGCTCAGCGCCAGCTTGATAACCTGCAAAGCTCAAACCGATCCCAACCAAAGCGCCACTTAATCCCATGCCAAATTTATGAGAAAACGTTGCTGAACTGGTCGACAAGCCCACGACACGGCGACCAGACTTCCATTCAATATAATCTGCAGTATCAGCAACTAGCCCCCACAAAGAAGAAGCGGCAATCCCTTTCGACAACTGATTGAAAAAGATAATGGCATAGATCAAATAGATATCTGATGGATCAACCCAGTATAAATTACCGATCAAACACATACTCAAACATGCCCCAGTAATGACTAAGTTTCGCTTTGAATAACGCTTAACTAACTGAGACATAAGAGCAGAACCAGCAATCATGCCCAAACTTGCCATTGTAAAGAACATACCAGCCTTACTAGTATCTCCAACAATGTAAGTAAAATAATACATGCCAACAGCAAAAGGCATGATGGTAAAAGTAAACAGTGGAATACCCATTAAAATGGTGACCCACCAAGCGCGGTTTTTAATCACCACCGCAAAGTCCTCTTTTAAGGAGGAACGCTGCTTGATCATTGGTACTCGCTCTTTGACGCGAGAGAAACACAGCCAAAACATCACCACCATAATGGCACTTAGTAACATCATGGTGTGTTGAAAGCCTTGTTGTTTGTTACCGTTTCCAAAAAATTCCACCAATGGTAACGTACTCGCATTTACCAATAATGCGCCTGTAAAAGCTAATACCATGCGGAATGATGCCATCTGACCTCGCTCTACAGGGCTATCGGATATAGTGGCTGGCAAAGAAGAATATGGAATGTTGATGGCAGTATAAAATGTCATTAACAGGATATAGGTAACAAATGCCCAAATGATTTTGCCAGATTCATCCAAATCAGGGGTCGTGAAAGTTAGAACAGCGACTATCGCCAAAGGAATAGGAACATAGAGTAAATAAGGGCGGAACTTACCAAACCGAGTTTTGGTTCTATCCCCAATCATCCCCATTATTGGGTCAGATATAGCGTCCCACATTCTGGTAATAAAGAATAAGGTTCCGACCAGAGCAGCAGAAATTCCAAACACATCTGTATAGAAAAACATCAGATAGGTGCCAACAGCCGTAAAAACCACATTGCTAGCCAAGTCACCAAATCCATAACTTAATTTATCGAAAAACGACAACTTTTTCATAATGACACCTTTTTTGTATTTATTGTTTGGTTTCATTATGAGAATTAATATCAAACGTGCTATCCGATTTTTGACCTACTCGTTAGCCATTTTTTGACATGACTTGAATCACTCCGAACAAAAAAACTCTGAAAGCGATCTTTTCACCAAGTCACCAGCAAAGCTAAAAGCGCGAGAAAATAGTTAAAGATACAAAAAAGATTTATCCAACCACGGCATAATTCGCTGCTTCAATGAAACCAAATCTACCCCAGCGTAGGCTTGACCAGTACTCACTAAATTCACCGATTCTCTCTTAAGGCGGAATTCGGTTGGGGTGCAATCATATTCACGGCGAAATGCCATATTGAAGGCTTTCACGGAAGGAAAGCCATGGTCCAAAGCAATATCAGATATGGTTTTCTTAGGTTTCTGGGCCAAATCTGACAAGCTTTTTTCTAGCCGGTAAAGCGTCAAATAGCGCAAAAAAGTCTCGCCCACTTTGGCTTTAAAATAGCGACTTAAATAAGCTTCGGACAGGCCTCGCTCCTCAGCAAACAAAGATAGGGAAAGGTGTTCTTGGTAGCGCAAGGTTATCTGACGCAAAAGATCATTCATCAATAAGGTGGACTCCATAGAGCCCGTATTAATTGTATTCGTTGAAGGAAAGTAACGAGTAAACAGCAAACCAAGCTGAGCCAACAAACTGCTCTGCGCCTGCTGCCAATGATCCGCTTTATAATGCTGCTCCCACCATAAATGCGCCAACAAACGCTTAATAGTGGGCAGCGTATTTTTCTGCACCAAACTCCACTTTTTCATCGGAAGCGTATCCAGAGCCAATCCTGCAAAGTTATGCTGTAAGCAAAGTACTAGATTATCGCCTTCAGTCGACTGAGTAGCGTGAGGCAGTGCTTTATTAATAAAAAGTACATCCCCCTCCTGCAAAAGTAGTATTTCATCCACGACCTGAACACGAATACGACCTTTCACCACCCACAAGCATTCGTGAGCATCATGATGATGTAATTCACACTGCGTAACACAATGAGCAAATATACGGCTTTCTTCTTCTAATATTTCCGCTCTATTTGACAAATACATAACCTCTAAAATCCCTATTCATCCACCTAAACGAAATACAAACTCTTTCCAGACTGATTTTATTGTACAGAATCATAAAGAAGTAAGCCCACAAAGTCACAAGCAAAAAAAAGCCCCGCATCAGCGAGGCCCTTTCGTCTTAACGACAATCAATGATTAAATAGACGTGTTTTTCACTGAGAACATACCGTATAAAGCCACAACCAAGAAGCAAACGGCAGGCACAACATATGAAAAAATCGCGCCATACTCATCAATAGTCGCGCCTTGGATCAATGGCATCACGGCACCACCTAAGATAGCCATGACCAAACCTGCAGAACCGAATTTTGTATCACCGCCAAGACCATCCAATGCGATGCTGTAAATGGTTGGAAACATCAAAGATAAACAAGCTGAAATAGACACAATTGCCCAAACACCGGTTACACCTGGCACCATGACAGCATAAAGACACAACACACTGCCCAACAGAGCCAAAATACTCAACAATACAGCGGGACGGAAAAAGCCCATCAACCATGTCATCACAAAACGGGATACTAAGAAAACAATCAAACTGTACTGCAAGTAATCAGACGCACTGGCTTCAGAACCACCCAGCGTTTCTTGCACATATTGAATGGTAAAGGTCCACGTACAAGTTTGCGCTGCCACGTTAAAGAACTGCGCAACCACACCCCAACGGTATTGTTTTCTACCGATCAATCGACCCAATGTCGCCACAAAATCGATCTTCTGCACTTCATCAATATTGACCTTGTTCGCCGATTTTGGCACACGCATAAAATAGATAAGCGCCCAGATAATCATCAACACAAACGCCATACCGACATAAGGCGTCATCACACTGTTTAATTCATCTGCACGAATGCTAAGCAACATCTCTGGCGCCATGCTGGCTCTTTCTTCAGCCGTTGCCGTGTTTAAGTTGGGAAGAATCAAAGTCGCCGCAAGAAATACACCGATATTAGTACCAACAGGGTTAAACGCCTGAGCCAAGTTCAAACGACGCGCTGCACTGCCTTCTGGCCCCATGGTCATCACAAAAGGATTCGCCGAGGTTTCTAAAATAGACAGGCCAGCCGCCAAAATAAACAAAGCAGCCAAAAAGAAACCATACGTCATCGAAACACTGGCAGGGTAAAAAGCCAAGGCGCCTAAAATAGCCAAGCCTAAACCCGTCAACACACCCGCTTTATAAGAGTAACGGGCGTTAATAAACGCCGCAGGAATCGCCAAACAGAAATACGCACCGTAATAAGCGAACTGTACTAAAGCGGATTCAAAGGTGCTCATAGTAAAGATTTTACTAAACACTTTTACCAATGGATCGGTCATGTTGGCAGCGACGCCCCATGCAGCGAAACAGGTAATCAATAAAATAAACGCGATTTTCATGTTCGGATAAACGAACGGAGCAGAAAGGGAATTTTCAGGAGCTGTATTTTGATTTTTCATAAAGCAAACAACATCTATTATTTTATAGTTGGATGATAAGACGTGCTGACTACCTATTCTCGAATAGACAGACCAAAACACCTCGTCATCATCAGACATTGATATAGGCTAACCGCAGTTTGGGCATTATTTTGCTTGGTTTAAAACCTGCAATAGCGCCCTTTCTACGACCAACATCAAACACAAGGTGCGAAATCCTACCACCAACTTTCTATAAAAATGCACTTGCAGAACAAAACTTAGCGCTTTGTAAGTGGATTAATTTTTTCTTGCCCATTTCATTAACATAAATGAAATATTCATGACTTAGGGTTCATTTTAATCCCCCTAAGTCACTGTAATATTAGCTAATTGTTTTTATTTGACGGGTTATTTCGCAATAACCGCAAAGCATTTGCTGTGACCAAAGCAGTCGCACCAGAGTCAGCCAATACCGCCAACCATAGTCCCGTTATACCCAACAAAGTCGTCACCAGAAACACCGCTTTTAAGCCCAAAGCAATGGTGATATTTTGACGAATGTTGGCATTCGTCGCGCGCGATAGACGAATCATCTCTGCCAAGCCTTGCAAGCGGTTATGCGTCAGTGCTGCGTCCGCGGTTTCTAACGCCACGTCTGTGCCGCTTCCCATGGCAATACCTATAGAAGACGCCTTCATCGCTGGCGCATCATTGATGCCATCGCCCACCATGGCGGTCGCTTGCTGCTGATTCAGCTTAGTGACCGCCGTAACTTTGTCTTCTGGTAATAAATCCGCTCGATAATCTATGTTCAATTCGGCCGCAATCGCCGCCGCGGCACGGGCATTATCACCTGTTAACATCACACCATGAATGCCCAAAGCGGCTAGGTCTTTAAGCGCCGCCTTGGCATCGTCACGCAATCTATCTCGCAATGCGATTAAAGCAATAAGCTCACCCTCTTCAAGCACAACCACGACCGTTTTTCCCTCTTCTTCAAGGTTAGTCACTTGCTGTTGAATACGATTATCTAGCGCTCGCTCTAACTTACTTGGTGCGCTTATGCTGATTTTCTTACCCGCAAAGTCTCCTTCTACCCCAACACCTGCCAAGGTTTTTCGATTATCAGCGTGAACAAGAGCAACACCTTGCTGTTCAGCATAATCCACAATGGCTTTCGCCAATGGATGATGAGACCCCATTTCGACAGACGCTGCCACTGCCAATGAATGATTAATCTCAGAGCCATTAAAAGTCACCACATCCGTCACACTTGGCTTGCCTTCAGTTAGCGTACCGGTTTTATCAAAAGCAATGGTTTTGACTCGACCAAGTTGCTCTAACGCCAAGCCGCCCTTAATCAAAGCACCACGGCGAGTCGCCGCCGCTAAACCAGAGGTTATCGCCGCTGGCGTAGAAATCACCAAAGCACAAGGACAACCAATCAATAACAAAGCCAAGCCGCGATAAATCCACGTATCCCAAGGTTGAGCGAAAGCCAGAGGCGGAATCAAGATCACCAAGACAGAAACCAGCATAATCACTGGCGTATAAATACGGCTGAATTTATCTAAGAAACGCTCAAGCGGTGCTCGACGCTCTTCCGCTTCTTCGATTAACTGTAAAATCCGATCTATGGCGCTATTGCCAGGCTGCGACACCACTTTGAGTCGCACAACTCGATCGGCCAACAAACTCCCTGCTGGGACTTTTTCATCGCGTAATCGTTCAATTGGAACGGACTCACCCGTCAAGGCGCTTTCATCGAAGCTTGCCATCTCTGACAAGAGTTCAGCATCGGCTGGCAAACGTTCACCTGGTGAGACTTCGATTTCATCCCCTGGACGTAAATCCGCAATAGCGATTTTTTGGCGAACGCCATTTTTGATAATCAAGGCTTCTTCTGGCAACAGCGCCATCAAGGCACTAACGCCTTTACGTGCGCGATTTGCTGCAAAGGATTCCAAACACTCGCCAATCATAAAGAGCAACAGCACCATCGCGGCTTCTGCGGTAGCGCCAATAAATAACGCACCTATCGCTGCGACACTCATCAGAGTTTCAATGGCAAAAGGCGAACCGCTTCGCATCATACGCCATGATTTTTTCACGATGGGCACCAAGCCAACCAAGGTGGTGACAATAAACGCCGTCTCGCCAAACACTGGATTAAGTTGCGCTAGGCCCCAGCTCACTAACATCAACAGCGCTAAACCCACAATGGGACCGTATTCGAAGAATGGCTGACGAGATAACCATGAGGTCGTTTTTTGATTGAGAATAGTCTGTGAATTAGCTGGATTAGAAGCACTTTCGTCCAAAGAAATTAAGCGAAAGCCTAACCCTTTCACTGCGTCCTGAACCTTATCCGAGACATCAGCATTCGCCTCAACGCTTAATTTTTCAGTCGAAAAAACAACATTTGTGCTCACAATACCATCTAAAGAAGCGACCGCTTTTTCGATACTACGCGCACAGCTCGCGCAATCCATGCCGCTGACTCGCCAACGATATGTTTGTTTGCCAAGTTCGTGTGCTAAAGAGGCATCGTCTTCGTCATCAGAAGAACAACATGAGCTTGCTTTTTTTCCGCTATTGTCGCTTGCGCAACAAGAGGAAACCTCTCTCGATGTCGAGCAGCAAGACCCGCTTGCTTCCAGATGCGAGTGTGATGAATGATCTTTTGATTGATGACACTGACATGAAGAATGAGATTGGCAATTTTCTTTATGTTGACCTGATGAATGATGCATACATCTCTCCAGTTATGAATCTATAACAAGAGTGTAGACCTTGGAGAATACTCCAAGGTCAAGCATCTATTCCCATGTATTGAAAATAAAAAAAGAGCCTTAGCTCTTCGTCGAAACACCTTCTACTTCCAACACTGTTTTCGCGTCAGTACGTTCCATAATTTTGACCAAGGCTGATTGAATCACCTCGTCTTCACGTACATCACTCTGCCCCACAAAACGCTGATCCTGTGGCTCAGCGCCCTCTTCTGCGGTAAAGGTCACAATCACTTCTGTGGCGATTTCTTCTGTATCACCAAAGTATGCAATAGAAAGTTGCGGATAACCTTTGAAACCCATTTTTACTTTCTTCGCGATACGTTTTTTCGATTTATCTATGTTCATGCAGCCTGCCTAAAGGGAAAGGTATTGAGTATCAATAAAAACCATTGCTGGATTAAACCACAAAGCAGACTAATCAAGGTAAATTAAACACAAAATAACCCCACCCTAGCCCTCCCCTTCAAAGACACAAGGGGAGGGAATAAAAAGCTCTAAACTCCTCCCCCTGCCAAGAGGGAGATTGGGTGGGGTAAATCACTTAATTAAACTAAGTGCCCCTCTAAACTCATCCGCTCGACAATCACCAATTAATTCAAACAAACACATTTCAAGGCTAGTCACTTCTGCACCTTTGCGTGCCAATTTGTCGAGCGCCATGACTTTGTTTTCTATCGTTCGTGAGGACACACAATCACTCACCAACTCCACGTCATAACCCAGGTCTAGCAAACCTAGCGCCGTTTGATAAACACAAATATGCGTTTCGATACCGGTAATCAGCCACGAGTTCATCTTGGCCTTTTTAACCGCATCGATAAAATCAGGCTCACCACAAGCACTAAAAGAATACTTAGCTATTGGCTTAACGGTATCCAAAACCTCACGTAACTCTGGCACGGTTGCCCCCAGTTTTTCTGGGTTTTGTTCCAACCACAGAATCGGCATTCCCAATAACTTGGCGGCTTTTACTAATTTAACCAAATTGGCAATAAACGCCTCGCTGTCATGGACGATACTTGCAAGCTTTCCCTGCACGTCGATCACCACTAAACCGGTTTTGTCTTTTCTTAACATGCTGTTTTCCTTTTTTTATTTTGTTCGGCAATACATTTCCCCGTGACTTGAAAACTAAAGTAGCAAGAGATCTCTGTGTGCTCAATCGAATCAGTCACTCTCCTTCATCAGAGTGATCATGAAGACAAAGAAACTTTTTTGCACGTATGTGCAAAATGTCATCGGTTTGTCATAGAGGAAGCTTATTGTTTAGGAAATTACATGTTTTTCTAAGGAATAACTTATGACCACCTTGCTCAACGCTGCAGAGCAAAAGAAGCCAAACCTTTGGCGACGCGCAAGGCATTCATTTGCTGTTGCCCGACATGAGCCAGCCAATTTGATTGGTCTAGTTCTGGCTATTTTCTTTGCCTATTTGATTCTTGCACCTGTGCTCTCCATTCTGGTGGATTCTTTTATTGTGCAATCCGGAGACGAAGCCAGAACCCACCAAGACGAAGGCAGTTTCACTCTTTATTATATCGTTCGCACCCTGTTTTCACGCATTTCTGAAATATTGTTATGGCAACCGTTGTATAACACGTTAGCCATTGCGGCTGGCACTGTGGTGTTTTCAATGACAATAGGCGTCGCTCTAGCATGGTTAGTGAACCGCACCAATATGGCAGGACGCGCTTGGTTCGCCACGGCGCTGATTGTGCCTTTTATGTTACCGACGTGGACGTTCGCTCTCGCTTGGACGACGATTTTTAAAAACCGCACTGTTGGCGGACAGCCTGGCTGGCTAGAGTCCTTGGGCATTACCACTTCAAACAGTGTGGCTTACGGTTATTTCCCCATCGTTTTTATCTTGGTTTTGCATTACACGCCTTTGGTCATCTTGATTGTCGGCAATGCGTTACGTCGACTTGATTCACAAATGGAAGACAGTGCTCGCGTGCTCGGTGCGCCATCACGAGTCATCGCCTTCTCTATCGTATTACCCTTAATTCGCCCAGCCTTGATGTCTGCCGCTTTATTGATATTTGCCGATTGTATTGGCGAGTTCGCGGTACCTTATATTTTAGGTTTACCAGTGCGCTACGACACCTTAGCAACTGGACTTTATCGCGCCTTAGACACTAGACAAAACGGCGTAGCTGCGGTCATTGCTGGCGTCATTATGATCATCGGCGTGATTACCTTGCTAATTGATGTACGGATGATGAAAGAGGCTCGACGCTTCGTCACTGTTGGCGGTAAAGGCAACATGGATAGACTGCGCAAACTTGGTCGCATGCGTTTACCGGCATCTGGTCTTGCTGGTGCATTTGTATTCATTGGTGTGGTGCTGCCATTACTGACGCTGTTCTTATCGACTATCATGATTTTGCCTGGCCGCTTCAACCTAGAAAACTTCACCTTTGACTATTGGATTGGCAGTAATTTAGACACGGTTGCCCTACGCAATGGCATATTGCTGACACCAGAGTTCTGGCAAGCCGCGTGGAATACCATCGTGATTGTCGGTTCCTCTTCAATGATCTCAGGCGTCTTAGGCTTGTTAGTCGGTTATGCGGTGTTACGTTGCTCGTTCAAAGGCGTTGGCTCGTTCTTACGCCAAATTACCTTCTTACCTTATTTAGTTCCCGGTATTGCCTTTGCGGCGGCGTTTTTATCTTTGTTCGCCGTGGCTCGTGGCCCGATTCCAGCACTGTACGGCACGCCAGCCATATTAATTATTGCTCTAGTGGCTTCCAAAATGCCCTTTGCAAGTCGATCTGGCATCGCCGCCATGACTCAGCTAGGCAAAGAACCGGAAGAAGCGGCGCGTATTGCTGGCGCTAACTGGTTTAGCCGCATGACCAAAATCATTATTCCAATACAAGCTGGGCCATTGGCAACAGGAATTCTACTGCCATTCATTTCCGGTATTAAAGGCGTCAGCCTATTCATTATTTTGGCGATTCCATCTACGGATGTTCTCACCACTTATTCACTGCGTTTACTCGATTACAACTACGACCAAGCCGCCAATGCGGTGGTCTTGATGATTGCGCTTATCGCTTGGCTTGGCACCGTATTGATCCAAAAGATCTCTGGTACAGGTTTGGCACAAGGTCTGGAGAATTAATATGCCTACAATCACATTAACTAATCTAACGAAATGCTACGACGGCAATACTGAACCTTCCGTTGACCAAGTATCACTGACCGTGGAAGACGGCGAATTCATGTGTTTGCTTGGTCCCTCTGGTTGCGGAAAAACAACAATATTGCGCATGATTGCGGGGATCGAACATTCCACGAGTGGCGAAATTGCCGTAGACAATTTGGTGGTCGATTCGGTTCACCAGTCCTGCTTTATTCCACCGGAGCAGCGCCGTATCGGTTTAGTCTTTCAGAACTACGCCCTTTGGCCTCACATGACCGTAGAGCGCAATGTCGACTTTGGCCTACGCTTACAAAACGTCCCAGCCCAAGAACGCAAAGCACGCTGCTTGGATGTGATGAGCAAGTTACGCATTCTCGAATACGCAGATCGTTATCCGTCCCAATTGTCTGGCGGTCAACAACAACGCGTTGCCTTAGCTCGCATGCTGGCGGTGAACCCGGGTGTTTTGCTATTGGATGAGCCGTTATCAAATCTTGATGCCACTCTACGCCTAGAAATGCGCGCCGAACTACGCCGTTTACACCAAACCTTTGGCACCACGATCATTTTTGTTAGTCACGACCAATGGGAAGCCATGACGCTGGCAAACACCATTGCAGTCATGAATAAAGGACAACTACAACAAATAGGCACACCCGATGAAATTTACGCCGAACCGAGCAATCGATTTGTTGCAGAGTTTATTGGTAATCCGAAGATCAATATTGTTGATTTAAAAGCAGCAACCACAGAACACGTCAGTCTTGCCAATCATATTCAAAGCAGAATTTCTGCCAACGAATTTACAAGCGTCTGTGCGATTCGCCCTGAGGAAATCGTGCTGAACAACACCGCCACACCTCATACTCTGCCAATGATCATTGAAAACATCATGCCCACTGGTGGCAGTTGGGTTATTGAACTGAGTTTTGGCGAGGACAGATTATTTCATTCCACTCAGTCTCGCCCGGCTTGGCGTGAAGGCGAACCTGTAAACGTCCTTTTACCCATGCAATCACTGCATTTTTTTGATCACAACGGAAAACGACTTGTTCTGCCCGAGTCGGATCTTGATTACAGCCATTTACTGCTCAGGTCTAACCCTACACACACTAATCAGCCATACGCAAAACAAGCATAGAAGACTCAAACTAAACGACACTCTAAGGACAATGTTATGACTTTCACCATGAAAAAAAGCCTTATCACATTAACCGTTAGCCTAGCCACACTTGGGTCAGCTTCTGTCTCAGCAGCAGACTCGTTTGATCTTCAAGCATTAATCGCAGCAGCGAAACAAGAAGCACCACTGACCGTTTATGACTCCACAGGTAAAATCGTCAAACAAGCAAAATCCTTCAGCCAAAAATACGGCATTCAAGCGACAGGAATAAAAGCCAAAGCCTCACAGATACTTGAGATTGTTAGCCGTGAAGCCAAAGCCGGAAATGTGAAAGCCGATGTTGCTATTCTGGCCGATGCGCCAGCTGGCATGGAGCAACTTTTATCAAAAGGTTATGTCACCAGCTGGGTGCCGAGCGATCTAGCAAAACACATTCCTGCGACCTACCAAAATCCACTTACGGTGGTTTTAGCACCGAATATTTGGGCTTACAACACAGGCCTTTATGACTCATGCCCAATCAGCAATATCTGGCAACTGACCAAACCAGAGTGGCGCGGCAAAGTAGCCATGCAGGACCCTCTTGGTAAACCCTCTTATACCGACTGGTTTAACCAGCTCGCCACA
This sequence comes from Marinomonas sp. FW-1, assembly GCF_005222245.1. Lineage (NCBI taxonomy): Bacteria > Pseudomonadati > Pseudomonadota > Gammaproteobacteria > Oceanospirillales > Oceanospirillaceae > Marinomonas > Marinomonas sp. FW-1. The sequence continues at coordinate 2,613,759 of NZ_CP025987.1, forward strand.
CACCACGACAAAGCCATGGCCGACGCCTACCAAGCTGAATTTGGCAAGCCATTACAAACCAATGAAGACAGCGCCACTGCCGAGTTTGTTAAAGCTCTGGCTGAAAACCGCCCCTTGGTCACAAGTTCAGATACCGAAGCCGCCAACGCGGTTGGCGCGCCAGACGTGAAAGACAGTTTTGTGGGCATGGTCAGCGCTGCTAAATTCAGAAACAATAAAAATGGCATGAAGCTTGGACTGTGTGCCGACATGGTGCCATTTAGTGGCTGGAGCTACCCAGGCTTAGGCTTTATCACCACAGGGACAAAAAGCCCTAATGCCGCGAAACTCTTTATTCATTACATGATGACAGCGGAAGGCATCGCGCCACAGGGCGTTGATGGAAAAATGTCCACCAACCAGACGATAAAATTACCGGATAATGAGCCATCAGGGATAGACAAAGTGCGTAACCAAATCATGGGCTACGACGCATCCACAGCAAAATCGGATTGGGAAAGCCGTCAAGATTGGCAAGATCTGTGGAGCCTAAGCTTCAAAAACTAAGCGATAGCCTACTTACTTTGGCAATCACTAACAATGAAATCAGTTGGGACGACTTTTTCCCAACTGATTTATATATAACAAATCGAAAAGGATTCCTCCTTGACCCTCAACAACATCAAAGAAAGCGAATTAGAATACCGCGAGGCCGCCCTGCATGACATTGCTCTTAGCGCAGGCGCATTAGCTCTGGAACGCTATCGTGCTAGAACCCCGGGTGACTTCACCATGAAGGGCCAACAAGACTTTTTGACGGAAGCCGATACGCTAGTGGAAGCACACATTCGCCAGTCCATTTATCGCCTTTTTCCTGAAGATGGGTTACTTGGCGAAGAAACCGGAGGCTCAGTGAGCAATCCGTCTCTCTGGGTCGTTGACCCTATTGATGGCACAGCCAACTTCGCTCGTGGCATAGACCATTTCTGTGTCTCCATAGCTTTTGTTCACAATGGCGAAACCCTGCTTGGGGCGATTTATAACCCTGCGACAAACGAAATGTATTTAGCGCGTAAAGGACACTACGTCAGAAAAAACGGCCAACCACTGCGAGTTTCTAGTATAACGAATACCCATAGCTCCTCCTTTGAATTAGGATGGTCTACACGAGTCCCCCAAGAAACCTACTTGGCAATTGTTTCTTCATTATTGGAAAGTGGCACCAATATTCGTCGTGGCGCATCTGGCGCGTTGGCATTGGCTTGGGTAGCGGAAGGCAGAACTGATGGCTACGCTGAATCACATATGAATGCATGGGACTGCTTAGCCGGTTTACTCATGGTCCGTGAAGCTGGCGGACGCACAGGGCTTTACCCCCAGAACCATGAAGAAATAGCTCAGGGCGGTGAAATTCTCGCTGTGGCACCCGGTGTCTCGGAACAATTTTCCAGTGCCACCATGATAACTCTGGCCCCTGAAACAAATAGACAAAAATCAAATCAGCTTGGCCTGATCGCCTAGTTTGTTGGCCCTAAACAATGAAAGAGACAAGTATGACGACAGAAAAAGTAAAAAAACGCTATCCTCGGCCGCCAATGAGCCTTATTGAAAGCAAGATTCCTGGTTGGGAAGTGGATATCTACATTGGCGGCTCGACAAGTGTGGCTGACGCAGAATTGCTTGAGAAACACAATATAAAAGTGGTGCTTAACTGCGCGATAAACCTAGACATTGACCTAGTAAGTTCGCAAGAGCCTAATCCACCAGAGCACCTACTAAAACATGGTTGGGCGCCGGTTCGCTATTACAAAATTGGCATGATCGATGGCCCAGGAAACCCAGAATCCATGGTCTTGGCAGGTTACCACTTAATGCGCTCAGCACTGGATCAGGTACTGCCTGAAAAAGCCTCTTACAAAGTTCGTGAAAAAGGCAATATCTTGGTGAACTGCCGTGGTGGACGCAGCCGTTCAGTGACTATAGTCGCCTTGTTTTTGCATTTAGAATACCCTGATCGATATCCGACGCTGGACTCTGCTATTGCCCATATTCGCGAAAAACGCGAGCTTCATCCAGATGAATGGTATGAAACCCCAAAACCGGCGCTAATTCATCTAGCAGAACGTGCCGCCAGCATGGAAAAGATGCTACGTGACGCAGGCTTTGGTCAGGACATGAGAAAAGCATGAAAAAAACACAACCGAAAAATATCGCCAGCGCCGCAGAAGTCGCCAAACTCGCTGGCGTTTCTCGGTCTGCTGTTTCTCGCACCTTTACTCCGGGTGCGAGTGTTTCCAAAGACACTCGTGAACGTGTACTGGCCGCTGCTGCGGAGTTAAATTATCACGTTAATCATCTTGCCCGTGGTTTGTCCAACGAGAAAAGCCGCCCCGTGTGTATTCTTGGTGCTAACTTAAACGCCCCTTATCAAGCTAGCTTACTCGATGCTCTCACCCAGCGTTTGCAATTGGCAGGTCGAGCTGTGATGGTAATCAATACATCTGGTGGCGAGGCCAGCGCAGATGCCGCATTACGACAAACATTAAATTATCGCGCTTCGGCAACCATTGTCTTATCTGGCACACCACAAACTACCTTGATCGAAACCTGCGTACAAAGCGGTCAACACGTTATTCTTGTTAACCGTGCAGGCCAGTTTGAAGGAACAGATCACATCAGTATCGACTATCAATCCGCTATGGCCGATGCCCATCACATGCTGTTTCGAGCCGGATGTAATAACCTTGCCGTGGTCTCATCGACTATTCAATCACCAAGCATATTGACGCGGGAAACCCTGTTTATTCAAGCTGCAAACAACGCCGAACAAGCTTGTACTTTGCTTCGAGCTGGGCCTACCAGCTATCAAACAGGTGTCGAAGCTGCTAGACGTTTATTAGCCTCGCGCGACAGACCGGACGGCGTATTTTGCGTTACCGATTTGATCGCTTGTGGTTTTATGGATGTCGCAAGAAATGAATTTGGCTTACGCATTCCAGAAGACATCTGTATAGTCGGATTTGATGATATCGAACAGTCAAGTTGGCTTGGCTACCAGCTTACCACCTTTGCACAACCGCTAACCGCCATGGCCGATGCTATTTCAGAACTACTGGAACATACACCTGACAAAACCCACAAAAAACAGCACCTGACCTTCCATGCGCCACCCGTTTGGAGACACTCAGTTCGACCAAGCTAACCGCATCGCCCCTTTTCTCTGTTAGTAAAGTCGAGCGATTTTGTTATTTGTTTCCCTTTTAAAGCATCGTAACCTTTTCCAATCGAGCTTTTTTTAATAGGGAGTAACCATGCTCAACAAAACACAAATCAAAGTACGCGGCTATCACTTAGACCTTTTTCAGCACGTTAACAATGCACGTTATTTGGAGTTTATAGAAGAAGGACGCTGGGCTTTTTTCGATGAGTTTTTCGAGCGCGACGACTGGATGCAAGAAGATTTTGTTTGGCCTGTTGTTAATATCAATATCAACTTCAAATCTGAAGCCAATTTCGGTGACCTACTCGAAGTACAGACCCACTATACCAAGATTGGTAATCGCAGCATCACCATGAAACAGACCATCGTCAAACTTCCTGCCAATGAAATTGTTGTTGAAGCGGATGTCACTTATGTTTGCTTCTCCAAAGCCGCTAAATCAGCAATCCCTTTTCCCGATGACATCAGACAAAAAGTCGAGCAATCTATTGCTTCTTTAGAATAAATAGACGCTCAACACAGTTCATCTTAAATATTAGAAAGGGCAAGTCTACCCTTTCTAATAGATTTACCTAAACCATTACCAGGTCAGTGTGATTTTCTGCCCTGTTTCCAATGATGTTTGCGCTGCATCAGCAAGCATTTGCGCACGACGTCCATCTTCGAAGCTTGGAGAGACAGGTTTCTTGGCCAATACGTTTTCGATGAAAGAGGTTAGCTGCAGGTTATAGGCATCCACATAACGATCAATAAAGAAATTATAAAGCGGGTCTTTTACTTGCGTTGTGTCTTTGGTGAAGCGCGTTACCGAGGTTGGCGTTTGGTTATTTGAAATCACCATGCCTTCGGAGCCAAATGCTTCCAAACGTTGATCGTAACCGTAAATTGCACGACGAGAGCCATTAATATGTATCAAGCGACCAGATTGGCTTTTCATGATGACCATTACGCTGTCGACATCACCGATTTCAGTGATTTTTTCATCCACCATGGCACTACCAAAGGCTTGCAGCTCCACAATCTCTTCACCTAAGACAAAACGTGCCATATCAAAGTCATGAATGATCATATCGCGAAAAATGCCGCCAGACGATTTCAGATACTCTACTGGCGCCATGCCTGGATCTCGACTGGTAATGATAATCTGCTCTAACTTACCAATACTGCCATCTTGCGCCGCTTTTACCACAGCCGCATGGCTTGGGTCATAACGACGGTTAAAACCAATTTGAATCGGCACGTGGCAATCTTTAATTTGCTCTAAACACGCATTAACCGTAGCCGTATCCAAATCAATGGGCTTTTCACACAAAATCGCTTTACCGGCTTTAGCTGCCTTTATGATCAAGTCCACATGAGTATCCGTACTGGTTGCGATCAAAACCGCATCCACGTCAGGATCAGCCAAGGCCACTTCTACACTATCCGCTACCTGAGCACCGGTTGCTTTTGCTACCGCTTCCGCCGCTGGCGCATAGACATCAAACACATATTTTAAGTTCGATTGAGCAAACGCCTGAATATTTTGGGCGTGCATCTTTCCGATTCGACCAGCACCAAACAAAGCAAAATTAAGCATTTTATTATCCCTTCAATGTTATTTTTACTGCTCTCTAAAACAATATTGGCATCACCGAATACCCCCTCCCAACCTCCCCCTTAGCAGGGGGAGGAGCTTAGCACTTTTGCCTCCTCCCTTATGCCTTTAAAGGGGGCAGAACTTGGTACTAACTTGGTACTTTTGTCCCCTCCCCTTATCTTCAAGGGGAGGGTTAGGGTGGGGTTATTTCTTAAGTTACCAACAATAGTTTCGATAGCAGCTGTTATTTTTATTTAATAATGTGTGTGCTTTAAACTTTCTTGTCACGCTCAATAATCCACTCATGATCCGGATCATTATGAAAAATCCAATTACGACTTGGTCCTGCCATAACGTTCAGGTAGTAGGATTGATAACCATGTGGCACACCTACAGGATGATAGCCTTCTGGCACCATCACGAGATCTCCGTCTTCCACAGCCATAGTTTCATCAATACTTCTGTCATCCGTATAAACTCGCTGAAAAGCAAAGCCTTGTGGCGGATCAATCTTGTGATAATAGGTTTCCTCCAGCTGAGTTTCAGCAGGAGCCGCATCGGTATCATGTTTGTGTGGTGGATAGCTTGACCAGCCTCCGCTAGGCGTAATCACTTCACACACTAATAAGCTATCAGCTGGTTCGTTGCCGAATAAGATATTACACACATGGCGAGTGTTGCTGGTGACGCCCCGCGTTTCGTATTGGCATTGCTCCGGTGTGATCAATTTCGCTTGGAATCCGCCTTTGCCTGGCGCCTTACAAAAAGCCACTTCCACATCGGTTATGGCTTCAATACGAATCTCGTCTTGTGCTGGCGAATACACCGAATAAGGTGCTTTTTGCTCGAACACACTCATACGATCTCCAATGTTTTTCCACGCTTCCTGCTTGGTACTGGCGTTCGCTTTGCCTGATAAAATCACAGCGCATACTTCATCGGTTTCGGTTTGAATCGTAACGGATTCGCCCGCTTTCAGTTGATGGGCTTCAAAGCCAACATACTGCCAATTAGCACTTTCTGGCGTCACTAATTGAGTTTGTGTTTCACCTTCTAGCTGGCGTTTTTTACTTAATAAGGACATGGTCAAAACCTCGACATTGCTTATTTCATGGTTGGCATGGAAAACTCAGCGCCTGCACGCAGACCAGTTGGCCAACGCGCTGTAATGGTTTTCATACGAGTATAAAAACGAACACCGTCTGGACCATGCATATGTAAAGGTCCAAACAAAGAACGCTTCCAACCACCAAAACTATGGAACGCCATTGGCACAGGAATAGGCACGTTTACACCTACCATGCCAACTTGAACTTTCTCGGTAAACTGACGCGCTGTGTCGCCGTCGCGAGTAAAAATCGCTGTGCCATTGCCATATTCATGTTGATTAATGAGCGCCAAACCTTCTTCATACGAATCCACTCGGACTACACACAAAACTGGGCCAAAGATCTCTTCGTCATAAATGCGCATGCCCGCTTTAACCTGATCAAATAAGGTTGGTCCGACAAAATAGCCTTGTTCGTGATTTTTACGGACAAAATCACGGCCATCCACCACCAAAGTTGCGCCCTCTTCAACACCTGAAGTAATGTAATCTCGTACTTTTTGCGCATGTTCTTTGCTGATGAGTGGCCCCATGTGCGGCTCTTCTTCCATGCCAAATTGCTTATACAAACCTGGCCCTACCGCCATGCTTGAAATTTCTGTTTTCAAGCTGGAAATCAGATTATCAGCAACATCATCACCAACACACACCGCAACCGAAATAGCCATACAGCGCTCACCAGCTGAGCCATAAGCGGCCCCCATTAGCGAATTCACTACTTGACTAGGATCAGCATCTGGCATCACCAACATATGATTCTTTGCACCGCCCAGCGCTTGAACACGTTTGCCGTGAGCACTGGCAGTAGCATAAATGTATTCAGCGATTGGGGTAGAACCAACAAAGCTCACCGCTTGAATGCGTTCATCGGTCAGCAAGACATCAACCGACTCTTTATCGCCATTAACGACATTAAACACACCGTCCGGCAAACCGGCTTCTTTTAACAACTCAGCAAGACGCATAATGGTACTTGGGTCTTTTTCAGACGGCTTCATCACGAAGGTATTTCCACAAGCGATGGACACAGGAAACATCCACATTGGCACCATGGCAGGGAAATTAAATGGGCTGATACCCGCACAAACGCCTAGTGGCTGCATCAGGCTATAGCTATCGACACCACGACCAACATTCAAACTGTGCTCACCTTTTTGTAGATGAGGAATACCACATGCAAATTCAACAACTTCCAGACCACGAGTCAACTCACCCATTGCATCCGAATACACCTTGCCGTGTTCGCTAGAAATCAACTCCGCCAGCTCATGACTATGTTGCTCTACTAAAGCTTTGAACTTAAACAACACACGAGCGCGATTTAATGGTGTCACCTGAGACCACGTTTCAAAAGCCGTCTGTGCCGCTGCAATCGCACCTTGCGTTTCTTCAACCGTACTCAAGGAAACCTGTAATGACACTTCACCCGTTGCGGGATTAAAAACGTTTGCTTGTCGTGAGGAAGTACTTTCTACAATTTGGTTATTGATGAAGTTACCCATAACGTTATTAGACATTTTCTTCTCTCTTCTTTGTTTTTTTAAAGTACATGAATGACAAGTGGCAAATTAAAAGTGAAAACCTGCCTTATCTAAATTCGCAGACAAATACTCGTAGCCTTTTGTCGCATAGGTTAATGGATGCGCAATAGCCGGATCTTGCTCTGCTTCCACTACAATCCAGCCGCGATAACCTGCTTCTTTCAGTACTTCAAAAATAGGAAAATAATCAATACTGCCATCTCCCGGCACGGTATAAACCCCCTCTAGAACAGCGTTCAAAAACGCGCTATCGCGATTAAGGTTGTCCTTCAAAACAGCTGGGCGAATGTCTTTACAATGCACATGCACGATACGTCTAGCGTGTTTTTTCGCCATTTCTAAAGCATCACCGCCCGCAAAAGTAATGTGTCCGGTATCCAACAATAAACCCACATTATCACCGGTCATTTGCATAAGCTTATCGACTTCTTCAGCGGTTTCGATCACGGTTCCCATATGATGGTGATAAGCCATTTTTACGCCTTCCGACGCCATATAGTCTGCGACTGCCGTCATACGTTTAGCGTATTCCTGCCATTGACTCTGGGTCATGCGAGGACGTTGTGACAAAGGCACTGACTGGTCCCCATGAACACATCCACTGACTTCAGCAAATACCATGACGTTCGATCCCAACGCTTTCAATAAGTTAAGATGGTCCTGCATGGCCTCAATTTCTTCTTCCACACTACGCTCTAACAAACGAGCACTGTACCAACCGGACACTAAAGATAGATCATGTTTCTTGAGGATAGGCCCAAGCACATCAGCATCACGAGGGAATTTATTGCCTAATTCAATACCGCTAAAGCCAGCTTGACGCGCTTCACTCAAACATACTTCCAAAGGCGTATCAGCCCCCAAAGATGGCAAATCATCATTGGTCCAAGTAAGAGGATTAATGCCAATTCTGATCTTTGATTCCGTTGTCGCATTATTATTTTTATTCGTGCTGTTCATGAGATCACTCCACAATCTGATCTGAAAAATTAATAAGGTTGCTGTTGTTTCGCTATTTTGTATTGACGCTCGGCATCAATCACTTGCTCACGGTTTGACACTTCTGGGACAGCAACATCCCACCAAGCCCCTCCTTCTTGAGTGCTTGAAATTGGGTCCGTATCGATAGCAATCACATAAGTTTTATCACTGGCTTTAGCTCGAACTAACGCTTCTTCTAAATCAGCAAGACAAGAAACTTGCTCGGAGTTCGCTCCTAACGCTTTAGCATGAGCAGCAAAGTCAGTTTTTGGTGCCCCTGCTTCTACTGTATGGCAGTGCTGCAATAAATTATTGAATGACTCGCCACCACATGCTTGTTGCAGACGATTAATACACGCATAACCACGGTTATCTAAAACAACAATGATCAGCTTCAAGCCCAGCATCACCGATGTGGCGATTTCAGAGTTCAGCATCAAATAACTGCCATCCCCCACCATCACAATCACTTCACGATCAGGTGTTGCCATTTTCACACCCAACCCTCCCGCTAGCTCGTAACCCATGCAGGAAAAACCATATTCCACGTGATAACCAAGGTCTGAAGATGTACGCCACAATTTGTGCAATTCGCCAGGCAAACCACCCGCTGCTTGCACTAAAGTGCTGTTGGCGCTTGCTGTGCGATTAATCACACCAATCACATTCGCATCGGTTGGCAAATAATCATGATCGCTCGCTTGTTTTGGCAAGGCGGTCACTTGCTCCACTGCCGCGAGCCAATCAAGATTCAAGGCTTTCACCTTATCACTCCAAGTCGCTGGCGTTTGATAATCTTCAACCTCGGCCAATAACTCTTGCAACGTGACTTTTGCATCGCCAATTAAAGGCACGGAATTGTGCTTTTCTGCATCAAAAGAAGTGACATTGATGCTTAATAAAATGTGATCTGGGTTGGCAAACAAGGTACGCGATGCCGAAGTAAAATCTTGCAGACGCGTACCAATCGCGATGATTAAGTCTGCTTCTTGCGCAGCAGCATTCGCCGCACTAGAACCCGTTACACCTACCGCTCCTAGATTCAATTCGTGATCCCAAGGCAAAGCCCCTTTACCTGCTTGCGTTTCACAAGCGGGAATATGACATCGCTCAATCAAGGCCGTTACTTCTTCGAGTGCCAAGCTGTAATGCACACCACCACCAATTAAAACTAGTGGTTTTTTCGCCTGTTTAATCGCAGCAACTGCCTCAGCCAACTGATCAACATCAGCACGATTTCGACGAAGTTTATGAACTTTTTTCGCAAAGAAACTAACAGGGTAATCAAACGCCATGGTCTGCACATCTTGCGGCAATGCCAAGGTGGCAGGCCCACAAGTAGTGGGATCTAACATGGTATTGATCGCCACAGGCAAGCTAGTAATCAACTGTTCTGGTCGATTGATCCGATCAAAATAACGCGACACGGGACGAAAACAATCGTTTACAGACATGGTAGGATCATTAAAATGCTCGACCTGTTGTAATACCGGATCAGGCGTTCTCGTGGCAAAGACATCCCCCGGTAAAAACAGCACAGGTAAACGATTCGCCATCGCCATGCCAGCAGCCGTCACCATGTTAAGAGCACCAGGACCGATAGAAGAAGTACAGGCCATAATACGTTGGCGACGATGTTGCTTAGCGTAGGCACTAGCCGCTAGGGCCATGCCTTGTTCATTATGAGCTCGAAAGGTCGTAAACTCGTCTTTGACTTGAGCCAAAGCTTCACCAATTCCTGCCACGTTGCCGTGACCAAAAATTGCCCAGGCTCCACCAAACAAAGGCACTTCCACACCATCCACCACATTGAATTGCGCCTGCAAATGTTTGACCAAAGCTTGCGCCATTGTTAGACGTATTGTGTCCATTATGCCTCCTTCCTTTTCATCATCTGGCTGTCGTTTCGCTGCTGCCACAATGCACTCATTTCTAAATAGTTTTGCGTTACACGCTCAACAAGCATCGCATCATCAATGTCTTTTCTTAACCAAGCTTTAACCGGTTCAGAAAATAATGTTCGGCCAATAGCAAAACCCTTACAAATGTCTTGTCCTGCAGCCGCTTCGAAGCCTGCTTTTAATACATCTACTGGCGCGTCCAAGCCTAACAACACGACACCGCGACAATACGGCGCTCTGGCCTTGATTAAGTCACTAATATTTTGCCAAGCCGCTTTACTCGGAGAAGGTAATTTCCACCAATCAGGGAATATGCCCAAGTTATAGAAACGTTCGATTGACCGTGACAAAGTATCGTCTTTTACCTCGGACCCCACAGGCGGAATGATTTCCACTAGTAACTCATGGCCCGTTGTGCAGCAAGCGCGATACAGATCCATAACCTTTTGCTCCTGCTCATTACGCAAACTGACTTCATCATCTGGATGATAAAACACCAAGCATTTCACAATATGATTGGCCGGCCATGTTGCAATCGCTTGTCCGACGTTATTGCCTAATTCGAAACGCAATGGGCGGCTACTTGGTAACTCCACTGGTCGAGCGATCCAAAAATCTTTACCAGTGATATCATTTAAAACATCTTGGGCAAAGGTACCATCCGCCAAGATTCCCGTACCACCAACCTTGCCTTCTAAAGCTGAAGATCCTTGATAAGCTGCTTGTAGAATCAATTGCTTTGCTTTCGAGATTTGCGACAAAGGCGCGCCCGCTTCACGACACATATCGACAAATTGGCGTCGGTGATCGAAAGCCAAAATACACATGTCTTGCCATGCTTTTGTAGGGTCTTCACGCAACATGCGCTGAGTGGTGACCCGATGCAAATAGTTCAACACGGGATCAAGGTCGGGTCTTGGAATGTCATTGCGATTAGCCAAGTAATAATCCAGCTCTTCAAGACTAGGCATGGCAGGCGAACATCCATGGCGAGAAACCACAATCGCACCACACGCATTGGCGTAGTCACAGGCTTTTTCCGTCGCTTCACCCGGAATCCAGCCACGCAAATAACCACTCATAAAAGCATCGCCAGCACCCAGTACGTTCAGAACATCCACAGTGACACCGTAACGAGTGATACCTTCGTCTAACGTATCAGGTATCTCGCCTTTAAAAACAGAACACCCCAAGGCACCACGTTTCACAACAAACTCTGCAGTTGAAACCTTACGAATACGCTTTAAACATTCAATGGTATCTTCACAGCCACCAGCAATGTGAAACTCCTCTTCAGTTCCAACCACCAAATCGCACAAAGGCATAATAGACAGCAAATGCTGGGTAACAGAGTCGTTTGATACAAAACGATTTTCGCCTTCACCTTTCCCCGTCAACCCCCACAACACAGGTCGATAATCGATATCGACCACCACTTTTGTATTATTGGCTTTGGCGTACTTGATCGCTGTCCTAGCCGCTTGATCTGTACCTTTGGTAGAAAAATGCGTACCAGTAATTAATAAGGCTTTTGCTGAAGCAATATAGGCTTCGTTAAAGTCGCTTTCACTGATCGCCATGTCCGCGCAGTTTTCACGATAAAAGATTAATGGAAAGGTGTCTTTATCTTTAATACCAAGCAACACCAAACCGGTTAAGCGTTCTTTGTCAGTCACCACATGAGAAACATCCACACCCGCTCGCGCAAGCTCTTGACGCACAAATCGCCCCATGTGCTCGTCACCGACACGGGTTAGCATGGCCGACTTCAACCCCATTCGAGAAGTACCAAAGGCGATATTACAAGACGAACCACCAAGGTATTTTTTAAAACTGCTCACGTCTTCTAATGGCGCACCAATCTGTTCCGAATATAGGTCAACCGCGGCACGCCCTAAGCAAATAACATCCAATTTTTTATTATTCATTTTTGATCTCCATCGTATTGCTCTACCTCGACCCAAGCTTTTTTATCAACGGATTCCACCACGCTGTCGAGAATGATATTAACCTGGGTCGCAGCACGAAAATCTGGCCATAAAGGCGCATCGTTAACAATACCTTGAAACAAGTCTCGAATTTCAACGGCTTTCATATCGTTGAAGCCCAAACCATGGCCTGCAGACACGCAAAAAGCTTGATAATCCGGATGCTCCGGTCCCACTAAAATACGTTTAAATCCTTGAGTCTGAGGATTACCTTCAGCAATGTACAAAGACAATTCAGACAAGGTTTCTTGGTCAAAAATTAAACTTCCTTTGGTGCCTGTAATTTCGAATGACAAACCATTTTTTCGACCCCATGCGATACGTGATGCTTCTAATGTACCTTGGGCACCATTGGCAAAACGCACCATCATATGCGCTTGGTCGTCGTTTTCGACTTCGCCAACACCGGGTTTCGAATCATCGAGCGTTGGAGCCAATGGACGCTGTTGATGCACGATTTTTAAATCGGCACACAATGACGTGATCGGAGCGACGAGATGAGTGGCCAATTGCACAAGATGTGAGGCTAAATCATTCAGCGCTCCAGTTCCCGCAAATTGCTTTTGTAAACGCCAGCTAAAGGGCAAATTGGCGTCAGCAAGATAATCTTCGTTGAACACACCTCGAAAATGCACTACCTCGCCGATATCTCCACGAGCAATTAATTGCTTAGCAAATTGCACTGTTGGATTCTTAATATAATTAAAGCCAACCAGTGTTTTCACACCGGCTTTTTGAGCCGCTTCGGTCATTTCTTTGGCATCCGCAGCATTAAGTGCGAGAGGCTTTTCACTGTAAACATGCTTGCCAGCAGAGATAGCAGCCAAGGCAATTTCTTTATGCAGAAAGTTCGGCGCGCAGATATCGACCACATCAATGTCAACATCGTTAATTAAGGCCTTCCAATCCCCTGTTGAGCGGTTAAAACCTAACTCCAAAGCCTTCGCTTTAGCTAATTCAGCCGTGGCATCGGCTAACATTTCGCAGTGCAATTGACTGTGGGGAATGGCAAAAGCCGCCATTGCATTTCGATAAGCAATCGCATGAGCTTTGCCCATGTACCCTGAACCCACCAAACCAACACGCATTTGTTTTTTTGTCATGATGTCGTCCCTTATGCGGTGGCATCCAAACGGCTAAATTCTTCCAGCTCCGCCGTAAGTTCATCCAACTCTTGGCCGCCTGCCATCATTTCCAGTACGTCTTCGCGGCTCACTTCAGATTTCATAAAGGAACCTAGGCTCTGCCCACGATTCAATAATGTAAAACGATCGGCAATGGGATAAGCATGATGAACGTTGTGAGTAATCAAAATCACCGCTAAGCCTCGGGCTTTGGCTTTCGCGACAACTTTCAAAACATTGGCAGATTGCTTCACACCAAGGGCCGCAGTGGGTTCATCTAGGATCAAAACCTTGGCACCAAAGTGAATCGCACGAGCAATCGCTAAACACTGCCTTTCCCCCCCTGACATAGTGCCAATCGCTTGGGAAGGGTCACGGACATTAATGCCCATTTCGGCCATGCCTTTTTGAGCAATTTGATTAGCGGTTTCAATATCAAAACGCTTAAAAATCCCGCGCCCTTTGGTGATTTCTCGCCCCATAAAAAAGTTACGTGTCACACTCATTAAAGGCACTAATGCAAGATCTTGATAAACGGTCGCAATACCTGAATCAAGGGCTTCTACTGGTGATTCGAACACCACTGGTTTGCCTTCAAACAAATACTCACCATCGCTTGGTGCGTGAACACCTGCTAGAGTTTTGATCAAGGTGGATTTACCTGCGCCGTTATCACCTAGCAAACAGTGAACTTCACCCAGTTTCACCTTCATGTCGATGTCTTTGATGGCAATAACTGAACCGAAGTAGCGGCTCACTTTTTTTAATTCAATAATAAATTCGCTCATTTTGTTCTCCTAAATTCTGATTCTAAAAAGTCAACTCGAGTACGGGCTCGCCGCTAATGTCGGGCCTCTGTTACCTTTTTACGAATGTAGTTATTGAACAAAACCGCGATTAACAACATGGCTCCCAAAAACACGCGGAACCAATCTGAATCGATACCGGTGAAGAAGATGCCCATTTGTACGACACCAAAGATCAAGGCGCCAAAACACGCACCAATGACTGAACCATAACCACCGGTCAGTAACGCACCACCGATGACCACAGCAATAATGGCTTCGAACTCTTTTAAAACACCGCGGTCAGCGGATGCGGAACCAAATTCAAACACCTGACAAGCCGCGTAAACCGTTGCGGTGAATGCCGTAAACATGAACAAAGAGATTTTGACCTTATCAACTGGCACGCCAACGTTTCGCGCCGCTTTGTCATCGCCACCCGTCGCAAAAATCCAGTTACCGTATTTCGTACGCAATAGAACCCAACTTGCAACGACGGCTAGGAATACACACCAGACAATCACCATTGGAATACCTTCAACCACTGGAGTGCCATCATCGTAAGAACTAATCAAGCCAATATTGGCGAACCAGGCAAACAGGCTTTTACCAATGACACCGCCAAACACCGCGGCGAGCCAATCTCCATCGGCGTATTTGTCGATACCGCCCACGATGGTGCGATTAGTGAATAGAATAGAAAGCGCGATGGTCAAACCACGCAACATGAAAAGGAATGCAAGACTCACAATAAAAGAAGGCAAACCAGTCTTAACAACTATGTAGCCATTCAGAAAACCAATTAGCATGGCACCAGCAAAAGCAAAAAGAATCGCTCCCCAGATTGGCCACCCCCAATAAACAGCCGGAATCGTCATCATCATGCCAGCAAAACCAATCATCGAACCAATCGACAAATCAAACTCACCCGCAATCATTAATAAACAAGCGCTAATAGCTATCAGGCCTAATTGCGCAGAAACTGTTGTCCAATTCATAATGCCATCTGAGGCAAACATACCGGAGTCTCCGTCGGTGACGAAAAAGAAAACAAATACCAATATTGCACCAGAAATCGCCCCAAATTCAGGCCGATGCAACAACCGCTTCCACGTGGGAACCTTGCGAACTCGTTCATCTCCAGCTGATTTTTCTTCTCTTGATTTATCTTCTGCCATTTTAGATAAATCAACCGATTGAGTTTGATCAGTCATAGCGTCACACCTTACTTTTTATAGTTATTTTTTTGTGATTTCTAAACATGTTTAGCGAGCAGCTTACTTGCCTAACAACTCGTTACGTCTCTTACTTCTCGTACAAATTGCTCTTTAGTAGCGTACTCAGTAACACGATAGAGCTTAATGTCTTTTCATTTCAACAATGGAACCATAATAGAATATTTATTTCATTCTATTCAATAGACAAAATAAAAATTTACATTAAATACAAAATAAATTGCCCAAAAAACATCAGAAAGTCTTTATAAAATGAAAATAAAACCATAAAAAACAATTAACTATCTAAAAACATTCATTGTAGAATAAAAAATTTCGAAATATTGCAATTATGAAACATTCATTCTAAAATCATTCCAATTCTGCTCAAAAATAGATCAGAGTTAGAATTTGCTAAATCCAAAAATAAGTAATAACAAAAATAATTAAACGAAACGGAGATAGTCGTAATGAAGAAATTCCTGAAGAAAGGTACAGCCATACTCGTCGCTGGCGCTGCGACTCTAGGCGTTATGTCCATGCCCACAGCGGCTCACGCTGAAGGTGAACGTTATGTGTTCATTTCCCATGCACCTGATTCTGATTCTTGGTGGAACGTGATCAAGAATGCAGTGAAGCAAGCCGCTTCCGACATGAATGTCACCGTTGAATACCGTAACCCGCCAACCGGCGATTTAGCCGATATGGCAAGAATCGTCGAACAAGCCGTTGCGACTAACCCTGATGGTATTGTGCTTTCTATTGCAGATTTCGATACCTTGGAAGGACCTCTAGAAAAGGCCTCTAAAAAAGGCATTCCTTTCATTACCATGAACTCCGGTACACTGGAACAATCTAAGGCATTAGGCGCGTTGCTCCATGTAGGGCAACCTGAGTTTGCCGCTGGATTCGGGGCAGGCCAACGCGCGAAAAAGCAAGGAGTGAAATCCTTCTTATGTGTTAACCACTACATTACCAACCCTGCGTCTGTTGAGCGCTGCATGGGCTTTGCTAAAGGCTTAGGCGTTGAGCTTGGTAACCAGATGATTGACGCTGGATCCGATCCAACCAACGTGGAAACCAAAGTATCAGCTTACCTCCGTAAGAACCCAAATACCGAAGCAATCCTTACCTTAGGGCCAACATCAGCTCACCCGACATTGCGAGCACTAGAAAAAAATCGCAATATCAAAAACATTTACTTCGGAACGTTTGATTTAAGCGGGCAAATTTCGGCAGCGATCAAAGATGGTAAAATTAACTTTGCTATTGACCAACAGCCGTACTTACAAGGTTACTTACCTATCAGCTTCTTAACGCTTTACACTCGTTACGGTTTGATTCCGAGTAACGATGTAAACTCAGGTCCTGGCTTCATTACCAAAGACAACATAGAACTCGTTGAAAAATATGCTGGGGAATTCCGTTAATATAATTTATTGACAAAAGCTGGGGTCGTGAACGACCTCAGCATCGCCTCTCGGCAAGTATTTATCATAAAAAATCGCTATAATGCGAATCATTGAATACATAGTTAGATCACAATTTTAGGAGCCACTGTTTGGGCGCACCAACTTCTCTTGACCAATTACAGCAAGCCATTAGTCGGAACTACGATGATTTAAGCAAACGCTTACAACAAGTAGCACGCTTTTTACTAGAGCACCCCAATACTGTCGCTTTAGAAACGGTGGCAAGTCTCGCAGAACAATGTGATGTGCCTCCTTCGACCCTCGTTCGTTTTGCAGCGGCTTTTGAATACAATGGCTTTAGTGAGATGCAAAACCTTTTTAGACAAGCTCTCGTTGAACAAACATCCAGCTATAGTGAGCGAGTTAAATTGAGCAAAAGCACTGTCAGCACCACGATTGATGCTTCTCACATTCTAGAAGAGTTCAGCAGCAGCAATGCGTTTTCCATGAACCACATGAACCACCACTTCTCACAAGAAATGCTCAATAAAGCGGTCGACCTACTTGAAAACGCTCAAAATATTTATCTCATAGGTTTACGCCGTGCATTCCCAATTTCAAGCTACTTTGCTTACAGCTTAAGACACTTAAATAAAACGACCCACCTTATTGATGGCGGTGGCGGAATGCTCATTGAGCAAGCTAGCAATATTCGAGAAAACGACGTAATCATTGCGACGGCATTTAGCCCTTACGCCAAAGAAACCGTTAATGTCAGCGAATACGCTTTTAAAGCTGGCGCTCAAGTGATCGCCATTACTGACAGCAAAATCAGTCCATTAGCCGCCCTTTCAGACGTTTGTTTTGATGTAAAAGAAGCAGAAGTATTGGGATTTCGTTCCCTCACTTCCTCTATGACATTGGCGCAAACCTTACTCGTCGCTTTGGCGTATAGACTAAACAGCGATGGCAAAATGGGAGACACCAAACCAATTGAGTGGCAACATTAATTGTCGTTTTCGAAGCGCTTTCCTAAGCTGACAACTTGGTCATTGCCGTAACCAATCGCGTTGTAAAATGCGATGACGGTTTGATTCGTATTACGCACTTGCAAATTAATTTTAGGACAACCTTTGGCTAAGATTAACCCTTCAACTGCTTTCATAATGGTTTGTCCATAGCCTTTTCTTTGATGATCTGGACTAACGGCCAAATAATTAATCCAGCCACGATGACCTTCATAACCTCCCATTACTGTAGCAACCACTTCATTGCCGACGACACCTACGAGAAACAAATCGGCATCTACCTTCAACTTGCGATCAATATCTTTATTAGGATCGTTCTGAGGAGCCACTAAACCACATTGATTCCATAGAGCAATCACTACTTTTCTGTCTTGTTCTTCATATGGGCGAATATTCATAACATTCAAAGACCTTCTATTTAGTCATGATCGATAATGCCTTCTCACCTCGCTTTAGGACCCAATACAAGTAAGCCACAACGATTAAATTAAACAACAATATCGCAAAGTTAACATGGCTAGGGTTTTGGTAGATAGCATGTAATTCAAAAGGCAGATAGAGTGAGCCGCTAACGAAAGCGAACCATTCCGTCCATCTCAGCTTATGCCATAACCCATAGGCAATAACAAAACGAAAACAGGAATACATAAGGGCTACGGTGATCACTAACACTTGATCTTGCTGAGTCAATTTTTCGATAAAGTTTAAGGATAAATTCACATAGTAATTGTTTGGTGATATGGGCCAGTTTTGCATTAGCTGGGCCGCAAGATGATGAAGGTCCTGCTTAGCGATAACATTGACACTTAGCGCTAAACATAGAGCCAGCAGACCTTTTACGCCATCGACCACCGCAATTGCTTTTAAGCCTTCAAACTTCATAAAAACGTCTCTCGAAAATAATCAGAGTACTAGAATTGAATGACAAAAAAGTGATTACTTTATGTATTTTGCTTAAGCTCAATAACAGACAAGTCTCTTTGCAATAAAAAAACCCCGCAATCCTGTTGTCAAGAAGCGGGGGTGGGTGTTGGTAACACCAATAAATGAAACTAAGAGATTAAGCTAGATCGAAACGATCCAACTCCATTACTTTGGTCCATGCTGCAATAAAGTCTTTCACAAAACGTTCTTGTGAATCAGAGCAAGCATACACCTCGGCAATAGCACGAAGCTGAGAGTTAGAACCAAACACAAGATCCGCACGTGTTGCAGTCCATAGTATCTTACCAGTTGTACGGTCACGGCCTTGGAACTCTTGCTCTTCTTCAGAAGTAGCAAACCATTTGGTTCCCATATCCAACAAATTCACAAAGAAATCATTGCTTAGAACTTCTGGTTGCTTCGTCAACACACCATGCTGGGATTGACCAGTATTGGCATTCAAGACACGTAGACCACCTAACAGAACTGTCATCTCTGGCGCTGAAAGCGTTAACAATTGCGCTCTATCTACCAGCATTTCTTCGGCAGATACCGTGTACTTGCCTTTCAAGTAATTACGGAAACCATCCGCAACAGGCTCAAGGAAAGCAAAAGAATCCACATCAGTTTGTTCTTGAGACGCATCTGCTCGGCCTGCTGTAAATGGTACAGTCACATTATGACCCGCTGCTTTTGCCGCTTGCTCAACCCCAACCGAACCACCTAAAACAATTAAATCAGCAATAGACACTTGTTTAGTTGAATTTTGGCTATTGAACTGTGCTTGAATTCCTTCTAATACAGACAAGACTTTAGCAAGCTCTTCCGGCTGGTTTACAGCCCAATCTTTTTGCGGTGCTAAACGAATACGAGCACCATTGGCACCGCCACGCATATCTGAACCACGGTAAGTCGATGCAGACGCCCAAGCCGTTGATACCAATTGAGCAACGCTCAAGCCTGATGCTTGGATTTTTGCTTTCAGATCAGCAATATCCTGATCGTTAACACTTTCGTAAGTCACCGCCGGAATCGGATCCTGCCAGACTAACTCTTCTTGTGGTACTAAAGGCCCAAGGTAACGAGACACAGGCCCCATATCACGATGAGTCAATTTGTACCAAGCTCGTGCAAAGGCATCAGCTAGCTGATCAGGGTTCTCATAAAAGCGTTTCGAAATTGGCGCGTAAATTGGATCATCACGTAATGCCAAATCCGATGTAAACATCACGGGCGCATGGCGTTTAGAGGAATCATGAGCATCTGGAACAGAGTTCGCTGCCGCACCGTCTTTTGGTGTCCACTGCCAAGCGCCAGCAGGGCTCTTAGTTAATTCCCAATCGTATTCAAACAAGTTTTCAAAGTAACCGTTGTCCCAAGCAATTGGGCTCTTCGTCCAAGCCCCTTCAAGACCACTTGAAATCGTATCGGCACCTTTACCTGTACCCATAGAATTATTCCAACCAAAACCTTGCTCCGCGATACCTGCAGCTTCTGGGTCAGCACCCACTTGAGCGGCATCACCTGCACCGTGTGCTTTACCAAAAGTATGACCACCAGCGATCAAAGCAACTGTTTCTTCATCGTTCATCGCCATACGACCAAAAGTGTCACGAATATCACGAGCTGAAGCTAATGTATCAGGCTTACCATCTGGACCTTCTGGGTTAACATAAATTAGACCCATTTGTACGGCAGCCAATGGATTTTCTAGCTCTCGGTCGCCAGTATAACGCTCGTCATCCAACCAAGTTTTTTCTGTTCCCCAGTAAATGTCTTCTTCTGGTTGCCATACGTCAACGCGACCACCAGCAAAACCGAAGGTTTTAAAACCCATGGATTCTAAAGCACAGTTACCTGCTAATATCATCAAATCTGCCCAAGAAATCTTACGGCCGTATTTCTGTTTAATAGGCCAAAGTAAGCGGCGTGCTTTATCTAAGTTAACGTTATCTGGCCAGCTATTTAAGGGGGCAAAACGTTGAGTGCCTGACGTCGCTCCGCCACGGCCATCTGCAGTACGATATGTACCCGCGCTGTGCCAAGCCATACGAATGAAAAATGGACCATAATGTCCGTAATCTGCAGGCCACCAGTCTTGGGAGTCTGTCATCAGGGCATACAAATCTTGGCGCAAGGCTTCAAGGTCTAAACTATTAAATTCTTTGGCATAATCGAAATCTTCGCCCATTGGGTTAGATTTCGGGGAATGCTGATGCAAAATATTCAAATTTAGCTGATTCGGCCACCAGTCTTTATTGGATGTACCACGGCCGGATGACTGATTTGCGCCTGCGGCACCATGATTAAAAGGACACTTACCTTCATTAGACATAACGCTCTCTCCTGCTTGCTGCTTAGAACATTTTATTTTTCAATAACGCTTGATTGACTATAGTTATAAACTTAAAAATAGTAAGTAACTAATAAATAAAAACTAAGGAGATAATAGTCTAGACCATCATCTGCAGCCTAATTTATAGCTGAGGAATACAATTTACCCATAACAATAACAGCTTAAATGGGTAATATTACAACTTATCTTCTTTGCACTAAGTAATCACTGAGGCCTTTTATGCACATCATTAATGCCCGCTTACGCCAGCGTCCAGAACTCTTTTCTATTCATATTGATCAGGGCCAGTTCAGTAAAATTGAAACTCAACAGGACACATTAGTAGCATCAGGAGATACCATCGACGCTAGTGGAAATCTAGTCTGTGCGCCTTTTGTTGAGCCACATATTCATCTGGATGCAGCATTAACAGCAGGTGAACCAGAATGGAATCAAAGCGGTACTTTATTCGAAGGTATTGAACGCTGGAGCCAACGTAAGCCAATGCTAAACAAAGCCGATATACGTCGCCGAGCGTTATCAACTATTGAGCTTCTGGTGCAAAACGGGGTGCAGGCGATTCGAACTCATGCAGATACGACCGACCCGACCTTGATAGGCGTTCGTACTCTTTGTGAGATTCGTGATGAGCTAAAAGACAAAATCGATTTGCAAGTGGTTGCCTTTCCCCAAGATGGCATGCTGTCGTACCCAAATGGTCTAAAGCTAATGGAAGAAGCGTTAGAGATTGGCGCCGATGTGGTCGGTGGTATTCCTCATTTTGAATACACTCGTGAATTGGGAGAGAAGTCCGTCAAAATCATCATTGAGCTGGCGAAAAAATACGACCGCTTGGTTGATGTGCATTGTGATGAAATCGATGATCCAAATTCTCGCTTCTTAGAGTTCTTGGCTTTTGAGGCCCTATTCCATGATATGGGATCAAAAGTCACAGCAAGCCATACAACAGCCATGCACTCTTACGACAACGCCTACTGTTCGAAGCTTTTTAGATTATTGAAGAACTCCGGCATTAACTTTATCTCTTGCCCAACCGAAAGCATTCACTTGCAGGGGCGTTTTGATACCTACCCGAAACGCCGAGGCGTAACGAGAGTCAAAGAATTACGTGAAGCCGACATTAACGTCTGTCTAGGGCAAGACTCGATCTTCGACCCTTGGTATTCACTGGGTAATGGCAAGCTGCTTAGAACCTTAGATTACGCCATGCACATCTGCCAAATGATGGGTTACCAAGACTACGCCCGCGCTCTGGACATGATCACAGACAACAGCGCCAAAACCATGTGCTTACAAGGTTATGGTATTGAAGTGGGTAATGCCGCAAACTTTATTTTACTGGAAGGACATGACGATTACAGTGTACTGCGCCGTCAAGGTGAGGTATTACTTTCTGTGCGCCATGGCAATGTTATTATGGAACGCAAACCGTCTGAGGTAATCACTCAACCTTGGCTTACAGAGTAAAAGTGCGTCATTAATTAAAAAAATCAATCAAATTGAAAATAGGTGGCAAAGGCCTTCATAGCCACCTATTTTACTTCATTCAAACTTTTTTCAGCCTAAAAAACCATAATGAATAAATATGTTCATTTAGTTCAAAAAGTAACCATTATTTTTTTGCGCTAATCAACTTCCTTTCCTAGACTTCAATCATCTTAAGGATTGATAAAGGATTACAAATGCGCATCCACTCTATTCGAATCAAGATGATGCTCCCCATCGTCTTTCTTTCCATTATTCTAATATCTCTTTTTGTTTTTATGATGCTAATGAGTAGCATGCAAAAAAATAATATGAAGCAGCAAGCAGAGCATTATTTTGAGGCGATCTCAGAGGTATTAAACGCAGATAGAGATATTTACCAAGCCAGATTAGCTCAGGAAAAAATGCTTGATGGTGAAGGCCCAAAAGAAACAGACGAAGCAGATTTTAGAGAGAACGCCCAACAAGTATTTGATCGCTTTCAACTATACAAACAATATCTGGAAAATGAGCCAAAAGACCTCCTCACGCCTTTCGAGTCATTCAACACACTTTACAATGAATGGCTAAATTCAAGTGAAAAACTCATTTCAACCTCCAAAGGCAGCATGCAATTTTCAGAGAAGATGATGAGTTTAGATAAAAAATTCGCCGTTATTCGTAATATGCTTGATGAAGCAGGCGAACGATTAAGAGAGCACATTCAAGATTCGAAAGATGAAATTGACTCAGCCGAAGAACTTAATACTTATGTAGAAGCGATAACAGAAGTATTAAATGCAGACAGAGACTTGTATCAAGCACGCTTAGCCCAACAAAAAATCGTCAACCATGTTGGAAATAGTAAAGAAAATAAAGATGAGTTTAATATAAATGCGAGCCAGGCTTTAGAAAGATTTAGAGCCTACCGTGGACATCTAGTGGATGAACCACAATTAACACAAGCTTATAGCAAGTTTGATGTATTATTTGATGAATGGTTTCAAGAAAGTCTTGTTCATTTAGATTCACCTGAAGCTCAAATTTCTAACAAACTCCCTCAAGAGATTATTGATGCAGACACAAAATTCGAGGCAATTCGTAGCCTACTAGATAGCGCAGGAAACGCTGTAAGAAAGCACTCTAGAGAAATAGAAGCTAAGAACGCAAAAGCGATTTCCAATAACCAAAGAATTGCCATGATAATTACCGCTATTGCTTTTGTCATTGCATTGCTACTTGGTTACTTTATCCCTCTAAAAATAACCAAAAACGTTGAAAATATGGCCCTACGCATACGCGAAATTGCGGAAGGTGACGGTGATTTAACACAACGAATCGACTCTACATCTAAAGATGAACTCGGAGATTTAGCCAAAGAGTTTGATGGCTTTGTAGAACAACTTCGCTCAATCATTAGCAACATTCATAAACAATCATCCGCTCTTGGCAGCATGACGACCGAATTAAAAAACGCCTCAGACACGACCAACAACATTACTCATGCGCTAGTGAATGCCTCAACCTCTATGATAAGCGCAGGGCAAGAAATGAATATAGCAAACCAACAAATGGCAGAAGTAGCAAAAGACACAGAAACAGAAGCCACAACGTCTAGCCAATTAACAGCAAAAGGAATTCAAGCTGTAAATACTTCCCATACCGCCATCTCTAGCCTTATTAGTGATATTGAGGAATCCTTAAAACGAGCCGATCAGCTTGAAAAAAGCTCAGAAAATATTTCATCCGTTCTTGAAGTCATTAGAAACATTGCTGAACAAACCAACTTGCTTGCATTAAACGCCGCCATTGAAGCAGCGCGAGCAGGCGAACAAGGTCGAGGATTTGCGGTTGTTGCCGATGAAGTTCGAACCCTAGCAACACGTACTCAAAACAGCACTGATGAAATAGAAACTATTATCGAACAACTTAAAATGAACGTGAAAGAATCTTCTATTGCGACTCAAAATAGCCGCAGTAATGCAGACCACACTGCATCAAACTTTGAACAAGTAATCAGCATATTTGACTCGCTGAATACATCATTCGAAAAAGTACAACAAATGGCTTCAAAAACAGCGCAAGCGACACTTGAACAGGCCGCATTATCAGACGGCATTAACCAAAGCCTTGTCCAACTAAAGGAACAAACAGATGGTGTTAAAGATGTCTCTGCTCTAATAAAAACACAGTCCACACAGATAACAGATTTGTATAAAACCCTTAACAGTGAAGTTGGTAATTTTAAAGTCTAGCGCGAGAGTAGATAAGATACTAAATCGCCTCTTGCTCTTTAATTCCCCTTAAAGAGCAAGACGGTAAACCTATTTCTCTATTGGACAGTTTTCCATACCGACACGATAAGTCGAGACAGAGCCCATCCCAGAAAATTTACGGAACGCGTTAAAAGCGTCGTAGCTAGGTTTGTAGCTCACAGTATAATTCATGTTTATTTGCGAGCCATAATTACCGCAACAGTTAGGGCTTACAGATGCATCTTGGCTGATGACTTGAAAGCCTTCTAGATTATTGTCTTTACCAAAAGCAATTAACTCCTCG
Source organism: Marinomonas sp. FW-1 (assembly GCF_005222245.1). Lineage (NCBI taxonomy): Bacteria > Pseudomonadati > Pseudomonadota > Gammaproteobacteria > Oceanospirillales > Oceanospirillaceae > Marinomonas > Marinomonas sp. FW-1. The sequence continues at coordinate 2,638,922 of NZ_CP025987.1, forward strand.
GTTTTTGCTTTATAGATTGCGCCAACATCTACATCCGCATTAGGCTGAAGATTTTCCATATAAGAAAAAGACGTTATATCTTTGACATCGCATACAGGTTCTTCAGAAACATCTTGAGCAACGAGCAAGTTAGAAAAAAGTACAGCTGGCACGGCTAACAGCAGCGCTGATGGAAGAGCTTTCATATGAAACATCCTATGTGATTTAAAATATCCATTGAAGTCATGATGACTCATGACTTCAGTTGATTAAAAACATTTGCCGAACAGGCTAATGACAGCTTAGATAATAGCATTAATCGAACTTAACTTTATGAAGTAGCGACCAAATTTTCTGCTTTAACATTGGCAAAAGCCACAACATTTTCAAACGCAATCTTGAAGTAAAGCTCGTAACTGGCTTTTTCAACATAACCAATATGCGGAGTGCAAAGCACATTTGGTAAAGACAACAAAGGTTCATTTTCTAACGTGGCAGGCTCACTTTCAAATACGTCGACAGCCGCTCGTTTACTCGGGTTAGCCAGCATTTCTGCATACAAGGCACCGCTTTCAATTAGTTCTGCTCGGCTGGTATTTACTAACAAAGAGTCAGACTTCATCAAAGCCAAATCCGCCTGCGTCACAATGCCTTTAGTTGCCTCATTGAGTCGCAAATGCAAGGTAATAATATCTGCCGTTTGAAAGAAAGCCGCTTTCGATTCAGCAGCAAGGAAACCATGCTCCTTAGCCAAGGATCTTGAGCTTTCACTTCCCCATACAAGCACTTTCATTCCAAAGGCATTCGCGTATTGCGCGATACGTTGACCTATTTTGCCATACCCCCAAATCCCCAGAACAGACCCGTTTAATACTCGTCCCAATCCCAAGGAGCCAGACTGCTGCCAATGACCTTGTGAAAACTGAGAAACATATTCGGGAATATGTCGACTTGCCGACATAATCAAACCCCAACATAACTCAGACGGAGCAACCGGTGAACCAATACCTTCTGCCACAGCCACACCGTATTTGTGGCACAGCTTGACATCAATGTGATTGCTAATCTTCCCTGTTTGACTAATCAGTTTCAAATTAGGCAAGTTAGCCAGCAACTCTTCAGAAATGACCGTACGTTCACGTATCAAAACCAACGCATCGAAATCTTTTAAATTGGCAACCAAATCACTGACGCTAAGAAAGGTTTCATTAAAAACATGCACATCATGGCCTTTTAAAACATCAAAACATGCCAAGTCTTTAACGCTATTTTGATAATCATCTAATATTGCTACTTTCACAAAACATTCCTCGTTCAGTCACACGAAACCGCTTGGTTATTGGCACTTATCATCAACCAGTATCGTACAAAACACCAGAGCAAAAAAAGCCCCGCACATGGCGGGGCTAAAGACAGAAATTACCATTTCAGACTAATTAAAGCCCTTCCTCGACGTCATGAATGAAGCCGAGACGAGGCAAAACAGACAAGCACAATAGTCGTCTATTTATACGCGCTCAAAGACAGTCGCAATACCCTGCCCCATACCAATACACATGGTAGCAAGGCCAACCGTCGCGTCTTTATCACGCATTACATTTAGCAATGTCGTTGAGATACGTGTACCTGAACAGCCAAGCGGATGACCAAGAGCAATCGCACCACCATTCAAGTTCACTTTATCATCGACAAGATCTAGTAGACCCAAATCTTTCAGTACAGGGATAGACTGGGCTGCAAATGCCTCGTTTAGCTCAACGACCTCAATATCATCGATCGTCAAACCTGCACGCTTCAATGCTTTCTTAGTTGCAGGTACCGGTCCATAACCCATAATCGCAGGATCACAACCCGCTACCGCCATGCTACGCACTTTAGCGATTGGCGTTAAACCCAGTTCTTCGGCTTTCTTCGCAGACATCATCAACATGGCCGATGCACCATCCGACAAAGCCGAAGACGTACCCGCTGTTACTGTACCAACTTTTGGCATGAAAACAGGCTTCAACCCTGCCAAAGATTCCATAGAGGTTTCAGGGCGAATGACTTCATCCACTTCCACTAGGATCTTATTGCCATCCGCATCGTGCCCTTCAATTGATACGATTTCATTATTAAAACGACCTTGCAAAGTCGCTTCATGAGCAAGACGATGTGAACGCACGGCAAAGGCATCTTGGTCTTCTCGGCTCACGCCATGCATTTTGCCTAGCATTTCCGCTGTCACCCCCATCATCATGGAGGCTTTCGCCATATGTTTAGACAATGCAGGGTTAACATCTACGCCGTGCATCATATTGACGTGTCCCATGTGCTCGACACCACCAACAACAAACACATCTCCTTGGCCTGTCATAATAGCCTGAGCTGCCGTATGGATCGCAGACATAGACGAACCACATAGACGGTTAACGGTTTGTGCCGCCGTGGTTATTGGTAAACCAGCCAACAAAGACACAGCACGGGCCATGTTAAAGCCTTGCTCTAGTGTTTGGTTTACACACCCCCAGATCAAGTCTTCTACGTCTTTTTGATCCACATTCGGATTACGCTTAAACAACTCTTTTACCAATGCTGCTGATAAATTTTCGGCTCGCACATTACGAAAGACACCGTTTTTCGTTTTACCCATTGGTGAGCGAACAGCGTCGATAATGACGACATCATTTGGATTCAGTTTCATGGAAATTCTCCTCTAGCCTATGGGAAATTATGCGCCGTAATAAGTGTCGTTGTTCTTCGCCATTTCACGCATTTTTGCGGTTGGCTCGTACAACTTACCTAAGTGGCTGTATTTGTCTGCAAGGTCACAAAATGCCTGCAGTCCCATTTGGTCTAAGTAGTGCAAAGCACCACCAAGGTATGGAGGGAAACCAATACCGTAAATCAATCCCATATCCGCTTCTGCAGCAGAAGAAACAATGTTTTCTTCTAAACAGCGAACCGTTTCAATGCATAAAGGAATCATCATTCGAGCGACAATATCGTCTTCTGTTAACTCAGAATTAGACGTGATAACAGGTGCTAGCAAATCGTTAATTTCGGCATCAAAAATCTTCTTCGGTTTGCCTTTGCGATCTGCCTCGTAGGTATAAAAACCTTTACCATTTTTCTGACCAAAACGTTCTAGCTCGAACAAGCGATCTACTGCATTTTTGCCTTCATGCTTCATGCGATCAGGGAAACCTTCCGCCATTACTTGATCCGCATGGAATGCCGTATCAACACCCACCACGTCAAGCAAATACGCAGGCCCCATCGGCCAGCCAAATTTCTCCATGGTCTTATCAACCACTTGGAAATCCGCCCCTTCCTGCATCATCAAAGAAAAACCAGCGAAATAAGGAAACAATACACGGTTTACTAAGAATCCAGGACAGTCATTTACCACAACAGGTGTTTTACCCATGGCTTGGGCATAAGCAACGGTTTTAGCGATAGCCGCATCACTAGTTTTCTCGCCGCGAATAACTTCTACTAAAGGCATACGATGTACTGGGTTAAAAAAGTGCATACCACAGAAGTTTTCTGGGCGTTTCAAATCTTTTGCCAATTCCGTAATGGAGATCGTTGACGTGTTAGAAGTCAAAATAGCGTCATCGGCGATTTTACTTTCTACTTCAGCCAATACTGACTTCTTGATTTTGACATTTTCAACAACCGCTTCAACCACAAGGTCAACGTGTTCAAATTCGCCATAACTCAGCGCAGGAACAATTGCGTTCATCGCTTTAAACGCTTTTTCAGTCGTTAAACGTCCGCGCTCTACTTGACCATTGAAAAGTTTATTCGCTTCACTCAAGCCTAGTTCTAGGGCTTCTGGGCGAATGTCTTTCATGATAATCGGCGTACCTTTGGAGGCTGATTGATAGGCAACACCACCACCCATAATGCCCGCACCCAATACAGCGGCTTGCTTAACAGGCGTCGCACCTTTCGAGTATTTACCCGCTGTCTTCTTAATTTGTTGATCACTTAGGAATAAGTTAACCAAGGATTTCGCCACTGGACCTTTAGCTAGCTTTACAAAGCCTTTGATTTCAGTATCAAGGGCCTTTTCCATCTCTTGGCTAATGCCTTTTTCAATGGTCTTAATCGCTGCCATTGGCGCAGGATAATGTTTACCCGCTTTCGCTCCGACAACACCACGAACGGATTCAAAGACCATCATTTTTTCAATAGGAGTGAATACCATTGGCGCGCGTAATTCATTACGACGTGCATGATAATCCAGCTTGCCATCCATCACTTGTTGAATGAGGTGACGAGCCGATTCATTCACTTTATCTGCTGCAACCACGGCATCGACAGCACCATCTTTAAAAGCATCTTCACTGCGCTTCTGGGCACCACCACAAATCCACTCACAGGCATTGTCTGCACCGATTAAACGAGGAAGACGAACTGTACCGCCCCAGCCTGGATAGATGCCTAGCTGAGTTTCTGGCAAACCAATTTTTGCTGTCGTCGCCATAACACGATAATCACAGGCCAAGGCCAACTCCATACCGCCACCAAGTGCAATGCCGTTAATAGCCGCAACTGTCGGGCAACATAAGTTAGAAATGTCGTTAAAGATATTATGAGCATGACGAAGTTTATCGGTTAAATCCTCTTCTTCGAGTTTGAACCAAGAAGTAAATTCCGTAATGTCTGCGCCGACGACAAACACGTCTTTTGCGCTGGCAAAAATAACGCCTTGCAAATCATCAATATGTTTAAGGGCATTAACGGCTTCAGCCAATTCATTCAAGGTTAGACTGTTGAATTTATTAACCGACTCACCGACCAAGTCCAGAGTGACAGTTGCCACGCCGGCATCATCGGCTGCAACCTTGATTGCTTGTCCTTCGAAAATCATGCTGGTCTCCAATTATTTTTATTATGATGACGGTGGTTTTTTTCCCATCGTCACCTGATATTTACACGCTGTTTTTGCTTCTTTTTCAAGCAATACAAACAAACTAGTTTCTACGAACTGTTATAGGCTTTTTTCTAGCTCAGGCACGGCATCGAACAAGTCGGCCACTAAGCCATAATCCGCAACTTGGAAAATTGGCGCCTCTTCATCTTTGTTGATGGCAACAATCACCTTAGAATCTTTCATGCCAGCCAAATGTTGGATCGCACCAGAGATGCCAACCGCGATGTACAGATCTGGCGCAACCGTTTTACCCGTTTGGCCTACTTGTAAATCATTCGGTACATAGCCTGCATCCACCGCCGCACGTGAAGCACCAATAGCTGCACCCAGCTTGTCTGCAATCCCTTCCAATAACTTGAAGTTATCGCCGTTGCCCATCCCTCGACCACCAGAGATAATCACATTCGCTGCGGTCAATTCAGGTCGATCGGATTCAGCCAATTGCTCTTTCACAAAACGGCTACGATCCGATGCAATTACTTGCGAAAGCACCTGACGCTCAGCACTACCGCCCGTACTCGCAGCGGCATCAAAACCCGTAGCTCGAACGGTCAATACTTTGACAGCATCCGTTGTTTTTACCGTCGCAATAGCATTGCCCGCGTAAATTGGACGAACAAACGTATCTGCAGATTCAACTTTGATCACGTCAGAGAGCTGAGCTACGTTCAATAATGCAGCCACACGCGGTAACGTATTTTTGCCTGTTGTTGTTGCTGGAGCCAAAATATGTTCATAGCCGTCAGCAACCTCAACGATTAATTTAGAAACATTTTCAGCCAACTGATGTTCATAGGCGGCATTATCAGCAACTAACACTTTAGTTACCCCAGCCACTTGTGATGCTTGCTCAACAACGGTTTGACATTCAAAACCAGCAACCAATAAATGCACGTCCGCGTTAATTTGTGTGGCTGCGGTTACCGTGTTTAACGTCGCAGGCTTTAGAGATTTATTATCGTGTTCTGCAATGATTAAAACGCTCATGACACCACCTTCGCTTCGTTTTTAAGTTTGTCTACTAATTCAGCAACAGAGCCAACTTTAATACCACCAGCACGCTGCGGTGGTGGTGTAACAGAAACGATGCTGACATTAGAACCCACTTCCACACCTAGGTCGGCAGGTGTTTTAACATCCAATGGTTTCTTCTTCGCTTTCATAATATTTGGCAAAGAAGCAAAACGCGGTTCGTTTAGACGAAGGTCTGTCGTAACAACCGCTGGCAAGGTAATCGCTAGAGTTTGCAGACCACCATCAATTTCACGAGTAACTTGAGCTTCCCCGTTTTCAATCACAACTTCTGAGGCAAATGTTGCTTGAGGATAATCCAGTAGCGCGGCCACCATTTGACCCGTCTGATTATTATCAGAATCGATCGCTTGCTTACCCATAATCACCAAGTCCGCAGCTTCTTCTTGTGCCACTTTAGCGATAAGTTTTGCAACCGATAACGAATCCAAACCATCTTCGGCTTCAACTTGAATCGCGCGGTCAGCACCAAGCGCCATCGCTGTGCGCAATGTTTCTTGGCAAGATTTTGAACCAACAGACACAACCACGACTTCAGATGCCACCCCTTTTTCTTTTAGGCGTATAGCTTCTTCCACAGCGATTTCACAGAAAGGGTTCATGGACATTTTGACGTTGGTAAGATCGACCGCTGATTGGTCGGGTTTGACGCGAACTTTGACGTTGTAGTCTATGACTCGCTTTACAGATACTAAGATTTTCATAAGCCCCTCGTATTTATTTTTCGATCCTGTTTGATGCATTCAACCAAGGATATTTATTTGGCCGAGATCATGCAGATATTCCTTATCAATAGAACTCTTTATTTAACCTCTATAGTAGTTTGAGAATGCTTTTCATCAATAACAAAAAAGCGCCAGTTAACTGACAAAAATAATCACACATTAATCCGTTAAAGCATAGAGGTTTCAAAAAACAACAGTAACAGACAAGATGCTTCTTGAGTTTAGTATGAATTGGAAAAAAGATTGAAAGTAAAAAGGGACAAAAAAGAGGAGCAGATATGAAAGAGTAACAAGGCGCTGATTAAGAAGTATAGGACCACTATGTTAACAATGAAAATGACCTCCCCTAGGGCAAGGTCACCTTCTGCCTGTTAGTGGCTTCTCTTAAGACAACAAAAAATGCTATTTATTACGGGACAAAAATGCCATGAAAGCTTGATGCGCTTCAGTTGAACGCAACCGGTCTTTGAAAATTCTTCCCTCACGCATCAAAGCCATTTGTACATCGTCTTGGGCTCTGTACTTCAATAAGTCTTTACTCAAAGCCACCGCCTCGACAGGCAACCCTGCCACTTTATTGGCGTAATGTAGAGCAACGCGATATGCCTCACCCTCTTCACAAAGGTGATTAACCAAACCCATTTCATGAGCTTGTGTCGCATCCACCACTTCTCCAAGTATCAATATTTCAAAGGCTCTTTGATGACCTGCCAATAAAGGCAATAAATGGCTCGATGCTGCTTCTGGTACCAAGCCCAGTTGCACAAAAGGAAACTGCAATCGCGCTTCACGGGAGGCAAGCACCAAATCACAATGCAGTAACATAGTCGCACCAACGCCTACTGCTCTGCCTTCTACACCTGCGATGAGCGGTTTTTTATAACTGGTCAATACCTGCAAGAAAGCCATAATCGCTTCCATTTTCTCAGGTGTTTGAGCAATCTGCACAAATTCATTAATGTCGTTACCCGACGAAAAATCATTCCCTGCACCGTGGATCAAGGTGGCTTTTATTTCCGGGTTTGCTTCTGCGCGGCGCAAGGCGTTAGTTAACGCCTGATACATAGCCAAGGTAATCGCATTTTTCTTTTCGACTCGATTGAAACACAGAATCTGCACACCAGACTCAATATTTTCAGTAACAAAATCACTCATTACTGACTCTCCTTTGAAGGTAAATGCAATACTTGCTCTTCGACTAATTTACGTACCATAGGGCCATCTTCTGACCAACCATGACAACTGTTAACTAACTTGGTAAGCGTTGCGGGGACATGCTGAGGGTATTTTTTTCCCAAAGGCTGCCACATGGTTTGAAAAGCAGTGGTTGCGACTACAGGTAATAATTCCAATACATGGGTGCAACCTACTTTCCCACTAAAAGTCTGCTTTATCCAACGGCTCCACCCAGCCTTTATACGAGTTCCTTTCAAAGCTTCGAAGCTGGGTGCGGCACCACCGCAACTGGGAAAGGGAAAAGAATCCATTGAAACAGACACCTCTTTAATTAAAAAGGTGTCGTCTACCGTTAAACAAACCGTAATATCATGGAAAGGGCTGCCTTCTGGCACCAAAGTCCCATCAAATTCACGGTTAACATCATACGGCTTGATATCTTGCATCGTCGCTTCGATGTCCCACAAACCATCATCTCGTAAATAGCCATAGGACTCGATGGTGCGGCGATGCATTAACTTGCGCTTATCCGGCGGCATGCTGCACTCCTACTTTAGTGATCTGCCTAACCAAAGGTTAGGCTTGTTCTTCACGTAAAGCACGACGCAACACTTTACCCACATTGGTTTTCGGTAGTTCTTTACGTACTTCAAAGAACTTAGGCACTTTATAAGCGGCTAAATTTTCCTTACAGTAAAGGCGCAGTTCTTTGGTATCCAATGACTCAACATTGGCTCTCAAAACAACAAAGGCTTTAACCGCTTCACCGGTCTTATCATCCGGCACACCAATGGCTGCCGATTCCAAAATATCTGGGTACGAAGATAGGCAATCTTCTACTTCTGTAGGGTAAACATTAAACCCAGAAACAATAATCATGTCTTTAGCACGGTCTACTATCTGCAAGTAGCCATCAGGGTGCTGCATCGCAATATCGCCCGTGATTAAAAAGCCGTCTTCCGTCATCACGTCACGAGTCGCTTCTTCTCGGTTCCAATACCCTTTCATTACCTGAGGGCCACGCACACACAACATGCCAGCTTCACCTTGTGGCAAAGCTTCACCTTCTGTGTTTTGAATCTTGATATCGGTTTCAGCTACAGCAAGTCCAATGGTACCAATGCGCTCTTTGCCAATCGGGTTAAAAGAAACAACTGGGGATGTCTCTGTTAAACCATAACCTTCTACTACTTGGCAGCCGGTTACCTTTTTCCACTCATCTGCAGCGGCATGAGTTAGCGGCATACCACCTGAACAGGTTAATTTAAGACTGGAGAAATCAAGCTCTTTAAAGCCAGCATTGTTACATAGACCAACAAACAATGTGTTTAATCCAACAAAGCCTGTGAAGCGCCATTTTTTAAGCTCTTTCACGAAGCCTGGCAGATCCCTTGGGTTTGGAATCAATACGCTGTGTGCGCCTTTTTCTAATAAGGTCAAACCATGAATGAGAAAGGCATAAATATGGTACAGAGGAAGCGGAGCAATATAGAGCTCAGTTCGTTCACCCACAATAGAGCCCAGTCTTGAACCCAACTGGTACATATTGGAGATTAGATTTGCATGAGTCAGCATGGCTCCTTTTGCCACACCGGTTGTTCCGCCAGTATATTGTAAGACAGCAATCTGCTCCGACGACACTGATACTTTAGAGACCGATTTACCTTTTCCTTTTGCCAGTACATCATTCAACATAAGAGCATTAGGAATATGGTAATCAGGCACCATTTTCTTCACATACTTAACAATAGAGTTAACAAGTAAGCGTTTTACAGGAGAATGGAAGTCAGCGATTTCGGTAATAATCACATGTTTTATAGAGGTTTTTGCCAGTATTTTACCGACGTTGTGCGCCATATTTGCAAACACGACCAGCGCTTTTACACCCGCATCATTAAACTGATGCTCCAGCTCTTTCGGTGTATAGAGTGGATTCGTATTTACTACAATCAAACCTGCTTTCATTGCACCAAACAGCACAACTGGGTATTGAATAACATTAGGAAGTTGAACGGCGATTCGATCGCCTGGGACTAAATCGGTTTCATGTTGAAGATAAGCCGCAAATTGATCGGACTTTTCATTCAATTCACCATAAGTGATGGTTCTACCCACACTGGTAAAAGCAGGTAAGTCAGCATATTTTTTCGATGCTAACGCAAGAACATCAGTTAAAGACTCATAACCATTGGGGTTAAGCGATTCGGGTAAGTAGCTGCCTGGCGCTTTTCCAATATTTACGTTGCTATTAGAAGAAGTATCCATTGTCATAAAAAGCTCCATTTGTTTTTTTTATTTAGGAGTTGGGAAGTAACAAAAGCCCAACCGCACAGATGGCAGTTGAGCTTTAAAGCGGTCGCTAAACTTAATCGCCCTATTGCGGGAAGATTTGAGTCAGCTTAGTCGCCAGCATAATGTCACCATCAGCTCGGATTTTACCTTGCATAAACGCTGCCATGCCATCTAATTCCCCACTCATAACGTCTTTGAGAGTGGCTAGATCCATACTCAATGTTACCGTCGGATCGTCATGCTCACCTTCTCCCATCGAGCATTTACCGTCCTCGATACTTAAGTGATAGCTGTCAGCATCATCTAAGTCAAATTGAAACACCGCTTCCATATCATCGGCTTCGTCCGCATCGAAACGCTCTAGCATAGCCTCAAAAACTGCTTTTGCTTCACTCATAATATCAACCTCTTCAATCTTTCAAAAACTTTCTTATCCATGCACTTAAAAAATGCATGGATGGTTATTTATTACGCTAATTAGGCATTCAGGAATAAGAAGTTATCTTCTTCCATTGCCAACAAATTATCAGCACCTGACAACATCGCTTCTGCATGGGCGCGAGTACGTGGCAACAAGCGATCGTAGTAGAAAGTCGCTGTTTGCAGTTTGGCCGTATAAAAACCAACTTCGTCTGTACCTTCGTCCAATTTATTTTGTGCGGTAACCGCCATACGTGCCCAGAAATAAGCCAATACAACATAGCCTGAGAACATTAGGTAATCGACGGATGCTGCACCTACTTCATCTTTGTTACGCATGGCTTTCATGCCGATCTTCATCGTTACATCGCCCCATTCGCCGTTTAATTTATCGAGCGCTGTGATGTACGATTTAACGCGTTTATCGCCTTTGTGTTCTTTACAGAATTTGTGAATGATTTTGGTAAAGCGACGCAGTGTTGCACCTTGAGTCATTAATACTTTACGACCTAAAAGGTCCAATGCTTGAATCCCTGTTGTTCCCTCATACAACATAGAAATACGACAATCACGGACGTTCTGCTCCATGCCCCACTCGGCAATAAAGCCATGACCACCAAACACCTGAAGACCATGGTTTGCCGCTTCAAAACCGGTTTCTGTTAAAAACGCTTTGGCAATAGGAGTCAGCAACGACATAAGCTCGTCGGCTTCAGCTTTTTCATCCGCTGTGCCTCTTTTCATAGTATCTACAAGCATAGAACAATAATGAATCAGAGCACGACCACCTTCCGCAAAAGCTTTTTGGGTCAGTAGCATACGGCGTACGTCAGGGTGAACAATAATAGGGTCCGCTGCTTTTTCTGGTGCTTTTGGCCCAGATAAAGCACGCATTTGCAGACGGTCTTTAGCGTAAGCAACAGAATTTTGTAACGCCCACTCTGCATGCGCCAAACCTTGTAACGCTGTACCAAGACGAGCGGCGTTCATGAAAGTGAACATGCAATTTAAGCCACGGTTAGGCTCGCCAATTAGAAAGCCTTTCGCACCATCAAAATTCATGACGCAAGTCGCGTTACCATGAATACCCATTTTGTGTTCAATAGAACCACAAGACACTTGGTTGCGATCTGCCACTTCTCCAGCGTCGTCAACATTGTGTTTTGGCACAATGAACAGGGAAATACCTTTCGTGCCAGCAGGGGCGTCAGGCAAGCGAGCCAATACGATATGGACAATATTGTCAGCCATATCGTGTTCACCTGCGGAGATAAAGATTTTAGTACCTGTAATGGCGTAGCTACCGTCATCTTGTGGCTCTGCTTTGGTTTTCAACATACCAAGATCAGTACCACAATGAGGTTCAGTCAGACACATGGTGCCTGTCCACTCACCAGAAACAAGTTTTGTTAAGTAGGTTTGTTTTTGCTCATCCGTACCATGTAGCTCGATGGTATTCATCGCGCCATGGCTTAATCCTGGGTACATGCCCCACGACCAGTTTGATGTGGCGATCATTTCTGTCACCATCATACCAAGAGAATCTGGTAAACCTTGTCCACCGACTTCTTCAGGATGAGACAACGAAGGCCAGCCACCTTCAACATACTGCTGATAGGCTTCTTTAAAACCTTCAGGTGTTGTTACAACACCATCTTTAAACTGACAACCTTGTTGATCACCAACACGGTTTAGAGGAGAAAGCACTCGCTCGGCAAATTTAGCACCCTCTTCAAGAATCGCTGCCACCATATCCGGCGTCGCTTCTTCGGCACCGGGCAATTTTGCGTAGTGTCCATGAAAGTCGAGAACTTCTTCTGTGACGAATTTAATGTCGCGTAACGGAGCTTTATATTCAGGCATGGCCTATGACCTCTTATTGTTTTTATCCATCTGTCCCAATTGGAACCTCTTATGTTAGAAAGGTTCCTCTATAAGAGACATTCTCTCAATAACAAAAGGTGCCAAAGTTAATGACAAAATAAACCAAGACCGCATTTATTTGTTTCAAACTGAGTTTTTTTTGAGTAAAGGCAATCAATAAGGCGAACCTAAAAAAAACAGCATCATGACGCTAAATTAACGCCTCACAGCTTAGTTTTACCTGATCAGGCCATTTTTCATCAATACTACCGATTACTTCCATCTTACTAACTTCCCGCCACGGGGCGACAGTCGAGACAACTTCGCCACGCGCAACATTGACAAAAACAGCCTCATGCGAATTGAGGGCAAACACACCTTTCACTCGGTAAACACCCTCTTGCAATGCAATTAGACGAATCATCGACAACAGCGTTTCACTGTCAGTGTATTCACCAAGGGCCCAATGCCAACCCAAAACCTGCATAGAATCTTGTTGTTTTTGATAGTAATGGCGTCCGCTAAAATTCAGCGCTTTTTTTGTTTCTTTGTCTAAATCGGAACTAGGCAAATGACTCTGGCTTAAACCTCTACCGCGTATATAAGAGTGATTGGTAAAACGGGGGGAAGTCACAACGTCCTTTAAACCAACATCTAACTTTTCAGCCTCTAATTCCATTGGATCAGATTGAAAAACCACAGGGAGCGATGATGACACAAACAAATGACTTAAATATTGATCTACAGCATCAAAATCCTGCGACTGATAACGGTCCACATGACTTAATACAACGCCATGTGCAGACTCGATTTGATCTTTAAAAATAGCGTGTTTGGTATAACGTTCATCATGAAGAGTGCGAGCATCTAGGACGCAAAATACGCCACTAAGCAACAACACATCACGATAAATATCACCGCGCAGTTGTTGAATGATTTGCTTAGGATGACCAAGGCCGGACGGCTCGATAAAAATACGGTCAGGGTTATGTTGGCGAATTAATTGGTTCAACCCCTGCTGAAACGCAGCCGACGTTGTGCAACACACACAACCACCAGCCACCTCTGTAATGGCAACGCCTAAGTCCGAGTAAAATGCCCCATCTAAGCCAATGTCACCGAACTCGTTTACCAGTACAGCCCATCGCTCATTAATTGGTGACTGCTCTAGCAAATGACGAATTAACGTCGTTTTACCTGCGCCTAAAAACCCCGTTACCAATGTAACTTTTATTCCTTGATAACGCATGTGCTGACAATCTCAATTGTTTGTAGGAATGACACTAGAAAGAATAAGAGAAAATAACACTTGCGATGCCATCAGTCTTCTTTTTGTCTTCTAATGCGATGCTATTATGGGTAAGGCTATAAACGGCTTTCATTTGCAGGTTATCCCTAAGTTTTACATTAAAAGAGGTTTCAGATTTAGACGTAGAGTTTTTATCACTCTCTAGAGCGGTATCGGTACTTATGCCCTGTTGAAACGTCACATTAGGGTTAATTTCATATTCATATTGAAGCTCAATATGAATAATCGCATTTTTTTCCTCTTCCCCTGCATCTGTTTGACTAAACGAGTAACCTGGCCCAGCGCTGTAATCTAAAAAAGAAGACTCATCCTCATATATTCGGCCGGAATAACCAACTGACAAGGTGTTTTGATACTCGTAGCCACTAAACCTATCATCAGTGTAAGAACCATAAACAAACACCGAACTATTCTCCTTGGCTAGTTTATAGTCACTCTGGGCAGACAAAAACGTTTTATGGGCCGTTGTTTGGGTCTCTTCATCGTCATTATTTTTTCCGCGTTTATATAAAACGTCTGCTTGGTATTTTGCTTTCCACTCTCTAAAATCTTGTTTTATTGTTGCTTTAGTCTTCAAAGCAGTACTTTGCATATTGCCAGTCGTGGAGATAAGCCCTAATTCAAGCTCTAGGCTTAAGGGCTCTAGCGGTACAGATGACTTCTCAGCGTAACTTAATGTCGCGAAGCAAGCCCCAAAGGCAAGTACCACAATTCTCAAAGGCTTCATCTGGATGCATTCCCTCTATCTCATCAAACAAATTTCATTCTGGCGACAAAGAAACCGTACGGAAGGTCTTAATTGTTAAAATAGACTTTTACCTTCTTTCCAAATAACGCCATTAGATTGAAATGATATTTTTGCATTGATAGCAGACCATCACAGTCAACTTACTGTTAACTATATGAAAAATATTGGATAAGAAAACGACCAAACAAACATGCTGACACAACGCATTCAAATGCTATTGCGAACCTTTACATTGTTATTCACGTCTTTGCTTTGACGGATAAGCTCATCTCCTGCATCTGCACGGTCAGATTTCGCCAAGCGATCATAGAGTAATACATTGACTGAAGCGGCAAGATTCATACAGCCAATAGTGGGAACAAAGACCACATAGTCAGCGCGGTCGACGACTTTCTGATCAATAGTCCCATCTTCTGGCCCAAAGATGTACAACGCTTTTTCAGGGTGTATGAAGTGTGGCAAGGGCGTTGCGCCTTGAATTAAATCAACGCACACAATCTTGGTTCCTTCCTCTACCGCCTCTATCATGGTTGTCACACCAAGTGATTCAATATTTATTAACGGAATAGAAGACGACGCTTTTTTGGTGTCGGTGGACATTTTCGAAGCACGATCATAACGTTGGCCCGAGTACAAAACTTGGTTGACCTGATAACAACCAGCGGCTCTCATAACAGAACCAACATTGGAAATACTTTTAGGATTGGTTAGCCCTATAGACACGAACTCTTTTTTCATCGAAGATTTACTACACTAGTATTGACAGAGATTCGGCATAATAACACTTTTCGCCACCACAACGGCCTGAATAAATAACCTAACTTCACCACACAATGACGGCCATTCACTTACCTTAGTCAGGGAAAAGCATGAAACTTCTCAAGAAATTTGGCCTTACTTTACTCGCTGCTGCCAGCTTCCAAACTCAAGCAGCTTCCGTTTGGAAAGTGACTTCTGGTGCCAACACACTTTATATTGGCGGCACTATTCACCTGCTCACACCTCAGGACTACCCGCTCCCTAAAGAATACGAACAAGCTTACCAAGCAGCCAATAAGATAGTATTTGAAACCAATATGGACACCATAAGCCAACCGGGATTTAAACAAAAAATGCAGGAAGCGCTGTCCTATTCGGATGGCACGACCATCGACGAAATTCTATCCGCTGACACATTTAGCTCGCTTAAAGCCTATCTAGATAGCCGACAAATCCCTATCACAGCAGTACAAAACCTCAAACCAAGCGCGCTGGCTATTTCACTTAGCCTAATCGAACTCAAGTACCTCGGATTTACCAGTGAGGGGGTTGATCAGTTTTATGCACAAAAAGCTCAGAAAGACCAAAAAGCCCAAGGTTGGCTAGAAGAACCAGAGACACAAATAGACGTACTGAAAGACCTACAAGAACAAGACAACAACGCGGTAATTAACTACGCACTTGACGATATCAAAGACATGCAAAAAACCATGACAGATCTACGTGAAAGCTGGCGAAAAGGCGATGTAGAAACCATGGCAAAAATAGAACTAGAAGACTTTCAAACAGACTACCCAGACATTTATCACTCATTATTAGTGAAGCGAAACAACCTATGGATACCACAAATTGAAAACATGCTAAACGACGATAACGTCGAATTTATTATGGTGGGCGCCATGCATCTGGCCGGTCCAGACAGCCTACTGAAAAAACTCAAAGCCAGTGGTTACCAAGTCACACGGTTATAGTTTTAACAAACTAAGCAACGCTTAGTACACCTAAAGAACACCCAAAAGCCAAGGAATGGCCATTTTTTCGCTTATATTCAGTATAAAAGTGATTATTTATTGCGATTTAGCTCCCAAATTTGACCTATTTTTTTATACTTGCGCCCGAAATAAGAGACTGACCAAATGATCAGTTAATACACTTCCCTCGGTGAATATTAAGGTCCCCTCATGCTCGAACGTTATTTTCAACTAAAAGCGCACAACACCACGGTACGCAATGAAGTTGTTGGTGGTATCACAACCTTCCTAACAATGGCCTACATTATTTTCGTTAACCCTTCTATTCTTGCCCAAGCTGGCATGGACCAAGGCGCAGTATTTGTTGCGACCTGTCTTGCTGCCGCTGTTGGTTGCTTGATTATGGGGTTATACGCAAACTACCCAATCGCCCTAGCTCCAGGAATGGGACTCAATGCTTTTTTCACCTACGGTGTAGTATTAGGCATGGGCTACACTTGGGAACAAGCTCTAGGCGCAGTTTTCCTATCCGGTATTCTTTTCATCTTTATCAGTATTTTTCGAATTCGCGAATGGGTTATTAACGCCATTCCGTCTTCACTTAAACTTGGCATCGCTGCGGGTATCGGTCTTTTCCTAGCCATGATTGCATTGCAAAACTCAGGCATCATTGTGAAAAACCCTGCAACTATAGTGTCAATGGGTGATCTTTCTTCTCCCTCTGCTATCTATGGTCTACTAGGCTTTTTTGTTATTTGTGCTTTAGCGTACTTAAACGTGACTGGTGCAGTAATGATCGGCATCCTTTTTGTGACTGTCTTATCTATGCTATTTGGTCAAAATGAATTTGGTGGCTTAATCTCTACACCACCTTCCATTGCACCAACATTCCTAGCAATGGACATCGAAGGTGCTTTCCAAATAAGCATGTTAAGTGTCATTTTCGCTTTCTTCTTCGTCGATTTATTTGACACATCAGGCACTCTAATCGGTGTTGGCCAACGTGGTGGCCTACTAGACAAAGACGGCAAACTGCCTCGTTTGAAAAAAGCGTTATTGGCTGACTCTGGCGCAACAGTTGCAGGTGCAGCATTGGGCACGTCTTCTACAACAAGTTACATTGAAAGCGCATCTGGCGTTGCTGCTGGCGGCCGTACTGGCTTAACCGCTGTGGTTGTGGCTTTATTGTTTATCCTTAGCTTATTCTTCGCACCACTAGCTGGTTCTATTCCTGCTTACGCTACTGCAGGCGCTCTGATGTACGTAGCAGTACTAATGACAAGCAGTCTAGCTAAAGTTGACTGGGATGACATTACAGAAGCGGCGCCAGTGTTAATCGCGGCCTTCACAATGCCACTAACCTACTCAATCGCAGATGGTATCGCGTTATCTTTTATTAGTTACGCGGTTATCAAACTGCTATCAGGCCAAGGCAAACAAGTTGGTGTTGCGGTTTATCTACTAGCGGCTTTGTTTATCGCTAAATTCTTTATCTTCGTCTAAACAAGACAAAGAAAGACCTATAAAAAAACAGGAACAGAGGGCAACCTTGTTCCTGTTTTTTTTCGGCTTCGCAAAATCCACAAACTACTATATGATGCGCCATCATTTTTCCCTCTCCAAGTGAACAAAACATGTCAGACAATGCGCTCTACACGGACTTATCCGGCTACTACGATTTAATGTGTGCCGATATTAACTATCAAGCACAAAGTAATAGCGCTCATAGGTTTCACCAAATTTTCGGTAATGGTGGTAAGCGCCATCTAGACTTGGCTTGTGGAACCGGACCACATATCCAGCATTTTCAGTATGAAGGCTATGAATGCAGTGGCTTAGACATTAATCAGCCAATGTTAGATTTGGCTTTGCAGCGTTGCCCAGATGGACTCTTTACTCTAGGGAATATGTGCGATTACACGACAGCAGAACCCTATGATCTCATTACCTGTTTTCTTTATTCTATTCATTACAGTGGTAATTTGAACAACCTAAAAAGCTGTATAGAGAGCACTCATAAAGCGCTTAAAACTGGCGGGATATTTTGTTTCAACTCCGTAGACAAGAACCACATCGATAATACGCTATCGGCGAAACACCGCGTCGACTATGAAAACAGTATTTTTTCGTTTGGGTCTTCTTGGTTTTATCGAGGCGAAGGCGAACAACAAACTCTCAAGCTTAGCATTGATAAAACAACACTCGATCAAACCCAGCACTGGACAGATGAGCACCCAATGGTAGCGTTAAGTTTCACAGAGCTGCAAAACCTTTTAGCACCGTATTTTGATGTTCATGTGTTTGAACACGAGCACGACAAAATCGTGGCTTGGGAACAGCTTTCTGGCAACGCTATTTTTGTGTGTATCAAAAAAGAAAACGCGAATTGACTCGAGGTATCATTAATTCATCGAGCGATATTTCAAAATCAAACTAATAATTTCATGATCGCTAACGGTAGAAGACAAGGACTCATTGATAGAGCGTCTTTGTGGTAAACGGATATTGAATTTACTTTTTAGTAATCCAACTACTTGCGAATCAGAATTAGGGTCAAAGGATTGACTGGCAAAAATACTAATGCGCTGTAAAAGGAACTCTTTTGCTGTATTTATCATGTATTACCTATAATTTTTGGGAAAGCTACAAAGCAGCGCACAGTAAAAAACCATAAACACCAGCCGAGCTTGCTTCTAATATGAGCCGGATTACTCACTTTGTCCACTAATGCTTTCCCTTAATTCGAAATTCTTACTTCACATGCAAGGGCAATCTTATCTCAACCAACAATCCACCCAATACGCTGCGGGCTGCGTGAACGCTTCCCTGATGCTGACGAATAGCGTTTTCAGTAATTGCTAAGCCCAAGCCTGTACCACCACTGTGCCTGTCTCGCGCGGTTGAAACACGATAAAAAGGTCGAAAAATGGAGTCCAGCTCATCATCAGGAACACCTTCACCGTCGTCTTCCACTTGAATAAGCAAGGTATCTGCCTTAGCGTCTAAAGAAACTCGAATCTGATGTTCCCCATAGTGGATCGCATTCCGAATAACATTTTCTAAGGCACTCATTAATAATTCAGGGTGACAAACAATCAAACACTCAGGAATAGTAGAAACGCTGAGCACTTTTCCCATTTGCTCAGCTTCAAACTGGCTGTCTTCTAATAATTCACCACAAAGACTAGAAAGCGGTTGAGCTTGACGATTCAAATGACTGTCCACTTGCATACTGGATAGCTCCAATAGCTTACCTATCATCTGCTCTAATCGCTGAGCTTCAGTATCAATGCGAGTCAAATCAGAACTTTCCCCTAACTTTCTTCTCGCTAATGCTTGTGCCATTCTCAACCGAGTTAAAGGCGACCTAAGTTCATGGGAAATATCAGACAATAAGCGTTGTTGGCGGGAGATCATCATATTGACCGCCTCAACCATTTGGTTAAAGCTTGCCCCCGCCTGACGAAATTCAGACGTACCTTTTTCAAGCTCTGGATCGATTTCAAATACCCCCTGCGCCACTCGTTGCGCGGCCTTCTCCAACCGACGCGCAGGCTGACTTAACGCCCATGCCAACCAAAGCAACAAAGGCGTACTGACCAACATTACAGCCAATAGCAAGCGCAATGGATGATCAAATAATTGAATCAAAAAATGTGGTGGCTCACTCCAACGGGTGCCAACATACAAAAAGTAATCCCCCTTCGCCAGACGAACAGGAAGCGGTCCCGAAATCATAGTTCGCCCATACAGCCTTTGTTGAGGGTTCTGGGGGTTATCAATCGTCGTGACAAAGTTGCGCAGCGCCTTATAACTAAAGTCTGGACGACGGTCTGTGGTGATCACATTACCATCAAGATCGGTAATAAAAAGCCGTAATCTATTATCACCGCCTCGATGAGACCAAGCTTCCAAATGATGCAACACAGACTCTATACTTTGCTCAGTGGCAAAAACACGCTCAGCTCTGTCTCGAACTTCCAGCATCCGCTCATAATATGGGGGAGGAATATCACGAGGTTTGCGTGGGTCAAAGTGTGGCAAAGCCAAGACTGCCAAAATAACCAAACACATGGTGAACCAGAAAATAGCAAAGATGCGGCCATATAAACTGGTGATTTTGGGAAGCCTCACTATTCGCCCTCCACCAGCAAATAACCACGTCCACGCAAAGTTTTAATACGCGGCTTTGCATTAGGCCAATCAGGTAATTTTTTGCGCAGATTGGATACGTGCATATCAATCGCACGATCAAACGCCGCCAGCCTTTTACCAAGCACGTCTAAACTTAGCTCTTCTTTCGTTAACACCTTACCTGGATGCAGTATGAAGTAATGCAGCAACGCAAACTCCGTACTGGTCAAATCCAACAATTCACCGTTACAAAAAGCCTCTAAGCGTCCGGGATACAATTTAACATCCCGATACACGACTGCCTCATTTTGCGTCTGGCCTTTACTGGTTTGGGTGCGTCTTAGAATCGCTCTAATTCTTGCCAACAGTTCACGCTCACTAAAAGGCTTAGGTAAGTAATCATCTGCCCCCAACTCTAGGCCTATGACGCGATCGATTTCTTCTCCTTTGGCGGTCAGCATCAGCACAGGCACATCCCATTTTTCACGTAACTGCTTAAGCGTCTCAAAACCATTCAGTTTAGGCATCATCACATCAAGCAACACCAAATCGACGCTATCCTCCATGGTAGCCAAGCCCTCAATACCATCATAAGCGGTCGATACGACGCAGTTTTCAAAGGACAACACTTCCTTAAGCAAATCGCTCAACTCAACATCGTCATCAATAATCAAAATATGAGGCATGAAAAATCCCTAAAACAAGACGGACACAATAAATCAACAAACCCATTTTACGTCGAAAAACACACCGCAGCGTGGCATTTACGATACTTTACTTTGAGCAGACGTCAGTTTACCTAGCAACCTCTATTCTACTTCCATGCCTGCAAAGCGCAGTATTTATTTACTCTAGCCATTACTTAGTATGGAAGGAAAGTCCCATGAAAATAGCCAAAAAACTTATTATAGCGTCTGTTGTACTACCTCTAATCGTAAGCACGAGTGCCTTTGCCTTTGGCGGAAAAGGCCACAAGGGACCTCATGACGAATGCCGCCCAGGGTTTGGCTTTGATCGCAGCATAATGAAAGACTTAGATTTAACCGATGCACAAAAAGATCAATTCAAAGCATTGCGCCAAGCCAACAAAGCTGAAATGAAAAAACATGTCAGAGAAGACAAACCAAAAGCAGAAATGAGAGCCGAACGCACCCAGAAAATGAATGAATTATTGCTAGCGGACACCTTTGATCCAGCAAAAGCAACCGCCCTTGCCCAAGCATTTTCTGATAAACAAGTAGTACGTCAAGTTGACATGCTCAGCAAGCAACACAAAATGCTAAGCATCCTAACGCCTGAACAAAAAGACAAATTCGTTGAATTACAAAAAGACCGTCAGGAAAAATGCGCAAACGACATGCCTCGCCATAAAGGCAAAGATCAAAAATAACCTGTCATACTGTCATAGACATAAATAAAACGGCCAATGGCCGTTTTATTTAGCAGACTCTTAATTTCGCTTCCAAATTCTTGCTACAGCTCTGTCACTGCCGAGTAAACCAACAATTTCACAGACCAAGCCGGTAAGCGAAAATAATAAAATAGGAATAACTCCCGCCGCTTCCTCCGTTACGATAGTCACAGCCAAAGAAGCAGACGCAATCACAAAACACAGTGCCCCTAATACAATCAATATTATGCGGTGAGATTTTTTGTATTCGTATTCGCCAACACCCGACTCAAACATAGCCAATAATGGCGCACAAAGTTGTCTCATTGCTTTTTTCATAATGCCTTCTTCATTCATTAGAGGAGTTTGTATCCACTGATCAAAAATTTTCTGATATAGATTGCCTTTTATATCATCACCTTGGGTGAGAGATTAGGGCAACAACTCAAAACTTTACAATATTTGATTAAAGTTTGCCCGAATAGAACCGATTACGTGGAGGTAGGAATCAAGTTAGCACATGATAAAGATTCACACCTTTAGAATTTTCGGAGAAAAATATGAAAAATATTATTGCAACAGGAGTTGCAGCGGCTGCAATTTCCTTGTCTATGAACGCGAACGCTTCTCCACTGACGTTTATTGACTACACAATGGGTAACATTGATTATGATAGTGGTGCAGATGACGGAGACTATTCCGCATTTACTGTCTCTATCGATACACTCGTTATTCCACTTATTTCAATAGAATCTATCGATTTTAACGATGCTGATATCTTGAAATTCGGTATAGGCGCTTCTGCAGGTATTGGCCGAGCTAGCCAAATATATGGACTGGTTCACTACAATGACTATGATGATGAAGATTCTGATTTTAGCTTCAGAGTTGGCTTGAATAGCTCGCTTACCGATCGTGTTGAAGCAAGATTGTCATACACAATGTATTCAGACCAAGACTATTTTGACAACACTAAATTGTCCTTAGGTTATTACTTCACACAAAATTTCTCTTTGGCAGGCAACTATCAGATAGCAGACGATTACAACATTCTGTCTGCAACAGCACGATTAAGCTTCTAAAGCCATACCACCGACTGCCGATCATAAAAAAGGCTGAAGTGAATCACTTCAGCCTTTTTTTCTAACTAACCTTTTCTAACCGCTTAGCAAACTTTCGTTAACCAGTTATGCTTGTCTTCTGCTTTACCCCATTGAATATCATTCAATGCTTGACGAAGCTTCTGAGCAATAGGACCTGGTTCACCAGTACCCACTTGATACTCTTTATCGTTATGGATAAACGTACCAACCGAGGTTAATACCGCAGCTGTACCAGACAGAACCGCTTCCACTCCTGGCTTAGCAGCACGCTCTAACAATTCAGCAACTGTCAAATCACGCTCAGTCACAGTCATTCCCAGATCCGCAGCAAGTGTCAAGATAGAAGAGCGCGTGACGCCATGTAGGAAAGAAGAATCCAAACCTTTTGTGATGATTTCATTACCATCGATCAACAAGAAGTTAGCGGCACCAGTTTCTTGTACGTCGCCATTTGGACAGAACAAAATCTGGTCTGCTTGCACTTCTTCTTTCGCTTTAGAGATAGGGCCCAACGCACTTGCGTAGTTACCACCACTCTTAATCATGCCCATGTGAGGAGCACAACGCATACCCGTTTCATCCAACAAAAGACGAAGCGCTTTCGCACCGCCAGTAAAGTAATCCCCTACTGGAGACAATAATACATACAGCATAGAAGTTGCTGTTGGTGCAGCCGCTTTACCCACTGCCGCTTCTGTTCCAATATGAGTAGGACGAATGTACATAGACCCTGGTGGCTCAGGAACGTCGCTGCCGAATTCAGCAACCACATCCAAAATCATTTTAGCGACTTGTTCTTCGTTGATAGTAGGCAAAGACAAAAGACGGCTACTTTGCGCTAAGCGCTTAATGTTTTGATCCATACGGAACACATGCACACTACCATCTTCATGGCGAAACGCTTTTAATCCTTCAAAACACGTACTTGAGTAATGTAAGACGTGAGCACCTGGATGCAATTGAATGCTATCGGATGCCACAATACTCTCTTCATTCCATTTACCATTTTCGAATGTTGCCAATGCCATCTTAGGCATGAACACGCTACCAAAAGCCGCCATTATTGTTTCCTATGTCGTTAAATGATTAAGATACCGATCTTCACAGCGGTACCATCAAGGCCAAGAATTTATTTTTTTAACCAATCTGCAAATAGTAAAACGGAAATCAGCCCGAAGAAAGTAAATCGTCAAACTCAAATCTGTCGAAAGGTATATTTCCAGTATATTTGCTAAATTAAAGAAGAGATAGAGGCAGATATCATTCAGAGGCAGCTAATATGATGCGATTACCGCCCGCATTTTTAGCCTTATACATAGCTTGATCCGCGTATTGCACTAAGTCCAACGGTTGTTTACCGTTTTCTGGGAAACGAGCTATTCCAATACTCGCCGACACGTTTACCACCACGCCATCAATATCAAACTCGTTAGCCAGTTCAGCACGAACTTTCTCTGCAACAGACAACATCGCAGCATCGCTGTGAACCTTGTTGAGAATAATCAAAAACTCATCACCACCCAAACGTCCCACAGTATCAGATTGACGTACACAATCACCTAACCTTTTAGCAATTTGCTGTAACAGTAAATCCCCAACAGCGTGCCCGCAGGCATCGTTTACCTCTTTAAAACCATCAACATCGATAAACAATACAGACAAACCAACCCGTTCTCGTTCAGCCAGAGACAGAGACGACTGCAAACGGTCTAACAGCAAGGTTCGATTAGGCAGACCAGTTAGATCATCATGACCAGCCGCGTATAACAACTGCGCTTCCATCTTCTTACGCTCTGTAATATCGTGAGCAACCGCAATACGAACTTGATGCTCTTCAGACCACCTAGCGGACCACAGCACATTAACCACGTCACCGTTTTTACGTACCCAACGATTTTCAAAGCGCGGTTGTATTTCACCAGAAATAATCGTATCGACTGTATCCAACGTTTTTACCTTATCTGCTGGATAAACCATACGCACCATAGGTGTTCCAATCACTTCCTCTGGCGAATAGCCAAACATAGCTTCAAACGCCGCACTGACAAAGACAAAATAACCATTGCGATCAACAATACAAACTGCGTCCAGCATCAGCTCCATTACATCAGCAAGGTCAATATTGAGTTCTTTGTTATTCATAAAGCCGCACACCTAAAACATAGCCATGTCATTGTGAGAATATAAAAGGCGAGCAACACAACCCCGTCATCTAAGTGCTGATTATCAATGGAGTTTACATAAAAAATCTACGGCAATTACATAATGTAACGAGATAAGCCCAAATCAAAACAACGAAAAATAATAGAAGCCATAACCAGTCACAGCAATATTCACTAAACACGTCAACCAAAACACCGCTAGAAATCGCGGTTTCTTTGTCTTATGCCGAAACATTTTTTGTCCCAACAGAGCACCAAACCAACCACCTAAAAAAGACAACCAATGCAAAGCCGACTCAGGCACTCGGCGCTTGCCACGCTTAGCGGCCGACTTATCCATACCATAGAAACCAAAAGTAATCAGACTTAGAAAGCCATAAAAAGCAAACACATAAACCATTTCAACTCGCTTAGGCTATCAAACCAAAAATCAGATATTTACGCCCTTTTAATAACGTAATTAAAGAGTAAAAGAAAGGGAACAAAACAGCCCCTGATGAACTCTCCCAAGCTTCTCCAGTCTGAAGAAATAACCGATAAGTAAATTGGAGATTATAAATTATGAATATCAACTCACTGCTAAGCAGCGTTATGGGTTCAACAGGTTCTGGAATAGACAAAGCCGTCAGTAAAGCCAAATCAGGCTCAATGCCCGGTGGGTTAATGGGGGGCGCGGCCGCAGGCGGATTAGCCGCCATGTTATTAACCAACAAAAAAGCCCGTAAAATGGGCGGTAAAGCCATCAAATATGGCGGCATGGCTGCCGTGGGTGGAATAGCTTACAAGGCGTGGCGGACTCACAAAGAAAACCAATCCATGACACAAAGAACCAATATTGAACCGAATCAGAGCTTCGGCTCATCCAACATCCCCGCCGCACCTGCTGGCAGCATCTTTGACCTTGCTGAAGAAAAGCCAACAAAACAAGTCGAAAACATGCGCCTGATCTTAATACGAGCCATGATCAGCGCTGCCAAAGCTGACGGCCACATCGACACCAGCGAACAAACTCGGATCGAACAACAAATTCGTGATCTTGGCATCAATGCAGAAGAGCAAAGATTCCTTATAGAGCAACTGCGTGCTGACAGTGACCCAATCACCATTGCACGCCTATCAGAAAGTGAAGAGCAAGCCACAGAGATCTACCTTGTCTCCATGCTCGCCATCGATATCGACACAACAGAAGAACGCCATTACCTAGATCGTCTAGGGGACGCACTACACTTACCAACTGACCTACGCCAAAGCATCGAGCACGAAGTGAAGAATGCACAAACGCTTTAACGATATAGACCTATTTGCCAACAAAAAGGCGCTCTATAAATAATATAGAGCGCCTTGTTGTTTTACTCTGACTCTATACCCCTAATCATTTCTTCTATGCATTGCCAGCCTATATTAAAAATGCAAATATGCGCATAAATATACAGTGAGAATCATGCAAACACTCTTTGATTCAACGGCAGCCAAAAAAGCGGCCACCCCAAGCATAACAGCGGTTTTCTGGCCAATTTTTGGGTGCTAAAAACAACCTATCTGCTATGTTATAAAACGCACTAAACCGCCAAGAATCAGTCAGAGTAATGGAAAGCAGACAATTGAGCAGCGAGTCAGTCATACAATGAATTTGTAGAAAAAACGCTTATTTTGGTGACAAATATAGGACGTTCTAATGACACAATTTGATGTATATATAAATTCCAGCAAAACCGTAGGTTGTCTTTCTTTAGTTTGCTCAGAAGGGAGTTTAACCGTATACAATTTAGAAAAAAGTTCATTGTAAACTTAAAAAAGCAGCGAAAGATATATCAAACAGAATGCCATTAAAAATAATTATGGCTTTTAAATAAAAGCCATAATTAAAAAAGTACACCAAAACACATTGAAGATATTAGGTGATTTAGAAAAACACTTACCGTTGCGGCATATCCGCCACACTATAGCCAAGGTTAACGGTAGCATCATCTGGAATAGGCGGGATAGTGGCATCCCAATCAAGCCATTGCTGTCTCATCTCGGCCAATTTTTCTGGGTATTTTTTACCCAGATTGGCTCTTTCACGGGCATCATTGGTAATATTGAATAAATATTCGTGCTCATCCACCTTCAAATACTTCCAATCACCAAGGCGCAATGCTCGCTGTTTACGGTGATTCATCCGCCAATATAAAGGACGTTCAAATTGCTCAACTTCCCCCGTTAATACTGGTAATAAGGATACGCCATCGACCGGATAATCAGGATCGAATCCCCCTTTTCCAGCTTCAAGAAGCGTACGAGACCAATCCATTGTCATACAATGCTGCATACTTACGGTGCCTTTTTTAACCACACCGGGCCAACGCACTACCCAAGGCACGCGTATCCCACCTTCGGTCAGGTCCATTTTCCCACCGACTAACGGCCAATTATCAGAGAAACGTTCACCACCATTATCGCTCGTAAAAACAATGAGTGTGTCATCGGCAATACCATGCTTTTCTAATGTTTCCATGATACGGCCAATCCCTTCGTCCATATGGTGGATCATTCTTCGATAAGTATGAATATTGCCACCCTCAAGGTGAAACAAGGTGGAGAGATTGTCCGCCAAATGGGCGTCATCCCGTGTTTCCCAAGGCCAATGAGGAGCCGTGTAGTGAATACTCAAGAAGAATGGCATGCCCGGTGCTTCCGTCGCTCTTCGGTTAATAAAGTCTAAAGAATGCTCAGAAATAAGGTCCGTTAAATAACCAATTTCTTGATGCTCTTCTTCATTTACCCAAAGATCATGATCACCATAACCACTTTTATGTGAAAAATAGTCAACGCCACCAGCCATAATACCGAAAAACTCATCATAACCGGAGGCTCTCGGACCAAAGCTAGGTGGATAACCTAAGTGCCATTTGCCCATTAATCCAGTGTAGTAGCCTGCCTTTTTTAGCTGAGATGGCAATGTAGGAATATGAGGAGGTAAACCCAATATTCGACTGTGTCTGCTTTTACTGCTCATTGGCTCTTCTAGTGCCCCGCGTAACCGATACTGGTAGGCCATTGTCATTAGAGCAAAACGGGTTGGAGAACACACAGGAGAGTTTGAATACCCCTCCAGAAAGATCATGCCATCTTCCGCTAATTTATCGATATTAGGTGACACTTGACCAAATTGAGCTTCACGTCCGCCATAACACCCTAGATCTGCATACCCCAGATCATCAGCAACAATGTAGATTATATTTGTCATTTTTTTGCCCCTTTAAAACGCTGTACTATTGTTAAGTCATTACGTAAATGCCAACCCCATAATAAAATGGCTAATGATATGCCAATCTGATCCCACAAAAGACCTGGTGAGAACAAAAGAACCGCCGCAATCAATCGCGCCGCAATTTCGTAAAAGCGCAATTTTTGCTTGTGAAAGCCGGTTAAGGCTGTGGCCATCAATAAAATCCCAACCCCTAGTTTCACTAATAGCCATAACCAAGGAATTAACTCAAAACTCACACCTGAGTCGGCAACAGTAAGCAATAAAGGGTTAAAAGCAAAAGTAAATGGAATAATGAAGATCATCACGCCCACTTTAGAGGCTTGTACCGAAGTGCCAACTGGGCCACCTTTTGCAATACTGGCCGCCGCAAACGCGGCAATCGCAACCGGTGGCGTAATGGCCGACCCTACTGCGATAAAAAATACAAACATATGCGCGGTAAGAGGCGCCAACCCAAGCTGTTCCATCGCAGGGATGGCGATCGTTGCCACGGTGACATAGGCAGGTAAAGTTGGCATTCCCATTCCCAACACAATACAACAAAACGCGGCAAGTAATAGCGACACCAAAAGAGAGTTGGAGACAATAGTGGATAACAACACGCTGAACTTAACAGGTACACCCGTTACGGAAAGAGCCGATATCACAATACTGACCGCCGCAATGGCCATCAACAACCCAGCAAAGGTTCGACCACCCACAGCAAGACTTTTTATCAATGCAACCGGTTTTTCCCTAATCTCTGGATTGAGTAAACTTAACGGGAACAAACAAACCAAGGCGGCAATAGAAGCACCTGATGGAGACAAACCATACAAGAGCAATACAACAATAATAAAAAGAGGAATGAAGATTAATAGTAGATTGAGATAGTCTTGCTTGCTTGGTTTATCAATACCTTCAAACTCTTCGTCCGCTTTAATATTCAGACGACGAGATTCAAACACAATCATGGCAAACAAACTGATGTAATAGGCGATGGAAGGAACTAGAACAGCGGAGATGACAGTCAAGTAGTTCACCCCAACAAAATCGGCCATAACCAGTGCGGCCGCGCCCATAATAGGCGGCATGATCTGCCCCCCTGTGGATGCGGACGATTCTACGGCTCCCGCGAAGTTCGCAGAAAATCCCCGACGTTTGATCATGGGAATCGTGATCACTCCCGTTCCTACCACGTTGCCGACCGCACTACCTGAAACTGTTCCAAACAAGGCTGAAGACAACACAGCCGCATGGGCGGGACCACCAGCGGTTCTTCGCATCCAATGAAACGCAATGCGAATCATAGAATCACCAGCGCCAACCCCTTCTAGTAGAGCGCCAAGGATAATAAAAGGAAATACCGTCGTGATCACAATGGCAAAGGTACTCCCCAAAATCCCCGTATCTAAACTGTATAAAAGATTCTGTGCCAAGGTTTCATTGATATCATGACTTACCGTCTGCAGCGGGCCAGGCCAATACTGACCTGTTGCCATATATAAAATACCCACAAGACCCAACAATGCGACTGGCACCCCCCATATGCGCCAACAAAAAAACAAGGCGCCCATTGAGGCAAGAAGCGCGATCCACATCTCATTTGAACCAAACAAGAACATGCCATCATCCAGCTCACTACTCACTTGATAAAACGACCAACAACACCACAACATGCCAAACATTAAAATCATGCTAAATACAGCGACAGGGAGGTTGGTTTTACCTTTTAAATAGCCTTCGTACATAGATAGAGCGATAGTGATGACACATAAAGCAAAAAAAGAGGCACGAAAAGCGACCATAGGAAAGGGCCCTAGACGAAAGTCACCAATCGCTGGAACAACATTCGCAAGGCCATAAAGGCAAATAACAAAGCTCAGAACACCAATAGCTAACGTGACTAGCTTTAACGATAACTGAGAGGACGACATAAAAAGCTCCCTTAAACGGAGGTCTGCACCTCCGTTTAATTAGTAATATCTTTAAATACAGGAATATTTGACGACTACTTAGGCATTAGCTCGGCAGGAATTTCGACACCAATTTCTTGGTAATAACGCACAGCACCTGGGTGCAAAGGAGCATTAATGCCGGCAAAGTAATCCGTCGTTGGAAGGTCTTTAAAAATTGAGTTGGCTTCTGCTAAAGCCAGACGGTTTTTAATGTATTCCTTCGTCAAGGTGTAAGCTGTGTCATCAGACATATTTTTATTCGCTGCCATCATCATGACTGTTTGCCAAGTGATCACAGGATCTTCATTTACTTGACCTGAATAAGTATTTGAAGGAATGACTGCCGCTTGCATACCCGTACCTTTTGGTGGCACCATTTTCTCATCAGGAACCCCCAAGATTCGAATATCATTCGTCAGACTCAACTCGGCCACGACCTGAGAACCTAGACCAAAAGTCCCAACATACACATCGAATTGGCCATCTTGGTAACTTTGTGTGGCCGCTCCCCAAGGCGCTTTGATCGCCTCATAGTCCCCTTCTGCAAGACCACCGGCTTCAATTAGTGAGACAATTTGAGCATTCGCTGCACCGGCTGGTGGACCGATAAAAATACGTTTGCCTTTGGCATCCGGCCAACTTTTAATGCCAGAATCTGCTCGCGTAATAGCGTGATAATAACTTCCCGGAATAGTAAATAAACCTCGAACGTTACCAGATATTTCTGTTGCCTTATCCGAGATTTTTGTATACGGACCGTTCCCGCTCTGTAAGGCCGTAAATGCAGGTGGCGGAACGATTCCTGAATCTAAGCTACCCTGAGCAATTTTAAGAAGAGACTTTGTTAGCGTTTGATTCAATGATAACTGAACATCAATACCACTTTGGGACCAGTAGGGTGCCATCGCTTGAGGAACCATACCTAAAATACTGTTCGGCGATGCGGCCTCCATACCAATTTGCTCAGCGTGGCTCACCGAAGCAACAAAGATACTAGAAAACATCAAGCCAGCTACACACAGTCCATGTCGTAATAATTTTGTAGTTTTGTACATTGTTTCTCTCCGCTTATCTTTTATTGTTTTTGTCTAGCTAGAAACAATCTACCCCTATTTTTTATATCCGTAAAATACGATTTTGAGATATTAATCGATCATTAATGAATACTAAAATCAGTATTCCATTCATTAATGATTGATTGACTGTCTCATTTAACATTTTAAGATTCATTGCTTCTGCTTTATTATTCTTCGAAATGGACAGCGCTACCCCGGTCCAAAATACATCTAATAATAAAATAACTCTCTTGATACCCAATGGAATCATCATGCTTCACGCCATCTTATCGGTTTTATTTCCTTTCCATTCTTGTCTGCAACAGCAAACGCCCGAAACGGTAAAAAAAGATCTCCTAGCGGGGATAACTGGGGCAATTTTAGTACTTCCGCAAGGCGTTGCGTACGCTTATATCGCTGGTCTTCCACCTGAAATTGGCCTTTATACTGCCATTGTTTCAGCCTCTGTTGCCGCCCTATTCGGTAGTTCATTCCATATGATTTCAGGCCCCACGGCGGCGTTGTCTATTGTTGTTGCTTCTGTGGTGCAGCAAATTGGCTACTCCTCCGTTACAGAGCAGATGACTATCGTGGTGACGCTCTCGTTTTTAACCGGACTGATACAGTTCTCTTTAGGTGCTCTTCGACTCGGAGCATTAGTGAATTTTATTTCTCATACCGTCATTATTGGCTTCACCACTGGCGCCGCTATCTTGATCGCCACCAGCCAAATAAAACACTTCTTCGGGATCAAGTTAGCCTCAAACCTTTCTTTCATTGATGAAATAAGTGCCCTAGCCCAACACGCCAACGAACTCAATATGTACGCATTAATCATTGGTCTTACTACGTTAGCGACCTCTGTGATCATCAAGCTGATTCATAAAAAACTTCCCAATTTATTAATCGGTATGATTTTGGGCAGCATTGTATGCCTACTGCTGGATGGCCAATCTCATGGCGTTGCTATGGTACAAAGCATGCCAGGAACCTTACCTCAGTTATCTTTACCTGATGTTTCATTTTCAAATTTGCATAATCTATTTTCAGGTGCCTTTGCAGTGGCATTACTTGGACTCATTGAAGCAGTATCCATTGCTCGTGCTATTTCGGTTCGGTCAAAACAGATAATTGATGGCAATCAGGAATTTATTGGCCAAGGCATGTCAAATATCATCGGCGGCTTTTTTTCTTGCTACCCAAGCTCAGGCTCTTTTACTCGCTCTGGAGCCAACTATGATGCTGGCGCAATCAGCCCACTCTCAGCGGTATACGCGGCCATTATTGTGGCGATGGTTATTGCTCTTATCCCCACTGCAACGTCTTATTTACCGCTTCCAGCCATGGCCGGAAGCGTACTGTTAATTGCTTGGAATTTGATTAATAGAAAGGAAATCATAGAAACCTTAAAACTCAGCCGTGCTGAAGCAATCATTCTATTAGGCACGTTTCTATCAACACTCTTTATAAAGTTAGAGCTTGCGATCTATGTCGGCATCGTTTTATCTATCGGCTTTTATCTGCGCAGAACCTCAAGACCTAGAATTATTGAAGTTGCTCCCATACAGAACACTGAAAACAGGATCATTCGCAATATTCATCGCCACTCCCTAGAGGTTTGCCCACAAATTAAAATCATTCGTATAGATGGGTCATTATATTTCGGCTCCGTAGATTACGTACAAAAAGAAATCGGTAAACTCACTAAGGATGAAATAAAGCACCTTATTATTGTTGCCAAAGGCATCAATTTTATGGATGCTTCAGGTGTTCATTTGCTCGAATCTGAAATATCTCGGATTGAGAATTTAGGTGGCTGCATTAGGATTTGTTCATTAAAAGGTACAGTCTTAGATGAAGTTAAGTCCATGCCTGTTTTCAAATCATTCCTCGTCAATTACTTAACAAACAATACGAAGGATGCCATCATAGGAATTCTGCAACACATCGATAAAGAGAAGTGTCGCCATTGTAGCGCGCGTATTTTCAATGAGTGTGCTGGCTTTCCAGCTGATCAAAAAAATTAGAATATTAAATCGTCTGTATAGGTCCGCATACATGGAATCAAAACATCTTATTTATCTATCTGTCATTCTTGAAAAAGGATCGATTACGGCGGCTGCGGAGCATTTGAACATTGCCCAACCCACTCTAACAAGAGCCATGGCAACCCTTGAAATGCAGGCTGGAGCACAACTATTTACAAGAAGTCGCTTCGGTGTATCAAGTACCCCCATTGGCGAATCTTTAGCGAGAGAAGGGAGAGCCATCACCCGCACACTAGGCTCTGCAGAAGAACAGGTTTCTCGCTTTAAATTGGGCATTAAGCAAAATTTGCGCCTTGCCGCAGGGCCACTCCTTTCTATGGAAGCCTTACCCATGATTATTGAAAGAATGTTGGTCGAGCAGCCTGATATCGCTATTACAGTGACCTGTTTAAACCCTTCTAGTGCAATAGAAAAATTAATGAATGATGAGTTCGATATTGTCATCGCCCCTCACCCTGCAGACAACGTATCTGATAGCTTCCACGCGGAGTTAATTCACGAAGATAGGATTGGCATTTTTTGTGGAAAGAGCCATCCACTGGCCAATAAAAAAAATATCAAAATTGATGATTTTGCCGGCCTCGACTGGCTAAGCTTAGGGATCGCTTCTTATTTCGAAAAGCAAACAACAGACATGCTTGCCTCATACGGAATACCTAACGCAAAAACAAAAGTCGTCTTTCGCAATGATGCTATCATGATCATGAAAATGCTATCTTCTGGAAAATTTCTTGCGGCACTGCCTCACTTCCCTGTGTCCACTATTAAAAATATATATTCAATTAAAGAAATACACTTAAAAGACGTCACTTCTATCAAACGAAATATATTTCTTATGTGCAGTAGGCCATTAAAAGAACAAATTGCCTTTCAGACATTCAAAAATATTGCACACGATGTGTTTTCGGAGCTAGCTCAAGAGAATAAAGGCTAACCTTTAAAAATACGGCTCCCCCTGCCAGCGTCCTGACTCCCATTCTGCTCTTGTGACTTCCTTTATGAGTGGAATGACTGCATTTAATAAAGCCGATTGTGGGCGATCAACGGCAGTAGATAAGCACACCTCGCGCCATAAGGTTGGCTCAACAATTTCTATCGCCTGTATTTGATTAGTCTGCAACAAATGATAGAAAGCAGATGTAGGAGATAGCAATACTCCATGTCCATCCACTACATAACGCAGTGTTGTCATTAATTGACCAAACGCAGCTTTATGAGGCAACGTAATACCCGTTTCCTCTTCATACTGACTCAAAACATATCCAAGCGAATCACGGGGACTAGTAACAATCACTTCGTGGTGAGCCAATTCAGCAAATCTAATCGTCTTTAGATCAATTAACTTTCTATATGAAGCCACTTTGGTCTCACGACCAACCGCTAGAAATAGCTTCTCTCGGAATAACTTAACTTGGCGTATTTGACTCATATCTGATCCATCAGGCGATGAAATTGCCATATCTATTTCTCCTGATAGTAATTGATTAGACAAGTTATAAGACAAGCCGGCATGAAGATCTAGTGTAATCTTTGGATAACGCTCATCAACCAAGGCCAATAGAGGAACAGAAATAATATTGCCGATTGGTTGTGTCATTCCTATTGACAAAACACCCGATGGCTCTTGTTCCAACTGTTGTACATCGCATTTAGCCTGTTCCATTTGACGCAGAATAGACTCTGCATGAGCATGAAAAACCTGCCCACTTTGCGTTAACACCACACCGCGAAAGCTGCGATCAAACAAAATAGCACCAAGTTCATGCTCCAAGTTTTCCAGTTGCAAGCTAATACTCGGCTGAGCTACATTTAACGCTCTTGCCGCTGCCGCAATGCTATTTAGCTCAGCCGTTTTTAAAAAAAAGGTTAATTGTTTACTGTTCATAATTACGAAGATTACATAAAAATCATTGAGCTATACCATATTTATTTTTGTTTTTATAGCCAGTTTTTTTATTAAATTTAATAACTAAATGTAAGCCTTAATATTTTCATGCACTTATTTAAGCTTTAAACGAGGCAAACGTGCTCAGCCCCTGAGGTATAACACAAATTTAAGCAAGCCTAGTTTACTTTTCTTTAGGTATATGCAAACAAGCCATTCCAATAAGCCCAGACTTCCGTTATGCAACAAAATCGGTTAGTGGCTGAGATGCTAAGTAAGGTACCGCGTTTGGAAGAGGCCCCTCGCATTAATAATGCACCCCATCCGTATAGAATACTAAAAGCGAGCATCAGAGCAAAAGTGGAGGAATATTGAAATGCTAGTTTGGGTTCCGTAGAACCGCCTATAAAGGACTTCCAAAAAATGACAACAAACTCTCTATACTGTTTGATCTTGAAAATTTGTTGTGATTGGATCAGATGACACGGTCTTCACGGAGTTAATCCGTTTAAATGACGATTTTAAGGAGTTCTAAGCACCCTAATAACGATAATACGATGCCACAACAACGCTTTTAATGAGATTCACTTTTCTATCCTTAGCTTCTTTGTGCTGCTCTATTCTGCGATAGCCTAAGACGCCGACCATTGCCGCTTTTGGATCAGGGCAGTAGCGTGAATTCATTGATCCGTCCAAGGAAAAGCTCTTTGCGGGTTTTACGGCGCTTTCTGGTAAATTCGGTATCGTCGAAGAAAGATGGTTGATGATCGGCAGAAATCGCAGCCAGATTAAGTCGGCAAGATTGTCTCATGTTACCGACTTGATCGCATGCTCCCTAAATAAGTCATTATTTTGCACAACAACAGCTATATAAAAAATATGGAACACCACTATAGTTATTTTGGTTTTTTTCACTAAAACACTTAATTAACATGTTAATGAATTCAATAATAAAAGAGAAACGATATGACTTTCACACCTCGCAATTATGAACATCCAACACGCTTCAGCGACACTGAATGGAAGGCTCGCGTTGACTTAGCGGCTATGTATCGCATTTTTGCCTACTTAAAGTGGGATGAATCCATCTACAACCATATTTCCTTGCGCGTGCCTGGGGAAGACAATCACTTTTTGATCAACCCATTTGGGCTTCATTACAGTGAAGTCACCGCGTCAAACTTGGTTAAAGTGGACATAGAAGGCAACATTATTGGTCACTCCGATTGGCCTATTAATCCTGCAGGTTTCACTTTCCACAGCGCTATCCATGACAAGGTAGAAGATGCCCATTGCGTTATGCACGTTCATACCACTCCTACACTGGCTGTATGTTGCCTAGAAGATGGATTGTCTTACAGTAACTTCTACTCTGCGCAACTGTGGGATAAAGTCGCTTATCATGATTTTGAAGGTATTACTTTGCATATGGATGAAGGTCTGCGCATTTTAGAAAACGCAGGTAAAAAACCTTTGTTAATGCTTCGTAATCATGGACCAGTTGTAATGGGGTCAACTTTAGCGCAAGCCTTTTCATTGATGTGGTTAGTAAACCGTGCCTGTGAAGTTCAAATTGCATCGACGTCCATGGGAGCAGTTCGACAAATCCCAGAAGAAATTTGTAAAAAGTGTACCGCTCAGTCGCTTAACTTTGATCCTAAGTTTGGTGCGGGTGAAGATGTGTTTGCAGCAATGAAACGCCTTGTTGAGAAACAAGATCCCTCATTCAAAAACTAAATAGTTACTTATTATTCAAGTATAGGCCTAGCCATAAAAAAATAGCCCTAAGACTCTCGTAAGGGCTATTTTTTAAAGGTCATTACATACCTTTCAACTAGTACTGTCATCTATTAAGAGTTCTATTATAAAAAAATATACGGATCAAAAAGGAAAGCAAAATGAATATATGTATCGTAGGTGTCGGTGCTATTGGTGGTTTTCTTGGCGCTCGTCTTGCAACAAAACAGAACGTTAATGTGAATGCATTGGCGCGAGGAAAAAGCTTAGAGGCACTCAATAAAAATGGTTGGCTGCTAGAACAAAATGGAGTGCGAATTCAGCGCCCTTGTGTTGCCGTTGAATCCGCTAGCGAGCTAGGTGTGCAAGATATCATAGTCATTGCGTTAAAAACGCCAGCGCTAGCACAGGTGTTACCCACTCTAGCGCCACTTATTAATGAGAACACCATCATTATTTCCGCGATGAATGGCATTCCTTGGTGGTTTTTCAAAGACCTTGAAGCACAAACTCATCGCCCATTTCAATCCGTCAATCCCGAAGGCTCCAATAGCCAAGCAATTACCTACGAAAATATTATTGGTCTCGTCGTTCATGCCTCTGCCACTCGCACCGAGCCTGGACTGATTCAACATAAAGCAGGAAACAAACTGGTTATTGGAGAACCTGATGGAGGAAAATCAGCCCGAGTCCAAATGCTCACCAACCTACTCACCGATGTAGGTTTTGACTGCCATTATTCCGAAAATATTCGGTCTGCTATTTGGTATAAACTTTGGGGAAATATGACGATGAACCCTGTCAGTGCGATCACAGGCGCGACCGTGGATCACATTCTTCAAGACCCTCTTGTGAGAAAGTATTGCTCTGCTGTTATGAGTGAAGCCGCTGTTTTAGGCGAAAAAATTGGCTGCCATATCGCCGCAACACCAGAAAGTCGACACAAAGAAACCGAAAAGCTAGGCGCATTCAAAACCTCGATGCTACAAGATGTCGAAAACGAAAGTGCCATAGAGTTAGACTCTATTTTAGGCATTATCTACGAACTCACCCAAAGACTTGAAATAGAGTCACCCAACATTGAATCTCTGTTCGGTTTAACCAGGCTATTTGCCACTACGAAAGGATTATATGGAAAAGCCCAAAAATAAACACTGAAATAGTGCCTTAACCGTTAATATGATATTCACTTGTAAATAACCACGGATTTTGTTCAATTTATCTGACGTTTCCATTATTACCTATAAGTTTTATAGAGAAGCCAAAAATCGCTTGAGTATAGACATCGAGCGCTTTTAAATGGAAAACCTAAAAATAGGTTATTTATGGCTGCTTATCTCATTAACATATTTTCTAAAGTCATCCAGAGACTCTAAAAA
This sequence comes from Marinomonas sp. FW-1, assembly GCF_005222245.1. NCBI lineage: Bacteria > Pseudomonadati > Pseudomonadota > Gammaproteobacteria > Oceanospirillales > Oceanospirillaceae > Marinomonas > Marinomonas sp. FW-1. Next base: position 2,677,203 of record NZ_CP025987.1, read on the forward strand.
AGAGCCCCAAATTTTATGTGCGAAATCAGGAGCGCTGCCATTTTGAGAAAATCGATGCGACAAGGATTCACTGGCTAAAATCGCCACATTATCATCGTAATGTTTTTTCAATGGCTTCACTCAGAGCCCAGCCAAAGCATCGAGCACGAAGTGAAGAATGCACAAACGCTTTAACGATATAGACCTATTTGCCAACAAAAAGGCGCTCTATAAACAATATAGAGCGCCGATAAATTAATCACTTATCACACTATCGATTGATTTTACGGCGAATGGCTTCCATACGTTTTCGATTCACCCCAAAGTCAGAATGACCAACTCGTGACGCCGAGCGAATATCGATCGTCACTTCGCCATTTCGCTCTTGCGAGAACAAAAACTCCACATCGTCCACAAAACGAAACACCAAAGACGTAAATTCAGCGTGAATATAATCTGCGTCATTCACCACCACCTTAGCGCGTTTAGAAGACTCCAGCACGGCCAACACCTTGTCATGAGCGTCGACACTGGAACCTTTCACAACGATAGGTTCAATAAAATGCTTATCATTGGTTTGAGTCTGACTGCTCACACAATTGGGCGAGTTAGGACAATCCGCCAACTTCCCATTAGTAACCCCTAAATTCGGCATAATACTCGAACACCCTTGCAATAAAAGAAACACCAGTAAATAGAAAAGCTTTCTAGTGAACATATTCAATCCTAATGCCGAAAAACGCCACTACGCAATGTCACATTCAATCTCGTTCTGTAACTTTTCCAGCTCATCAAGAATTCGAAGAAATTTTGTGCCAAAGCGAGTCACACGATATTCCACTCTAGGTGGTACCTCATTAAAGTCAACGCGTTCCAAAATACCAAATTTTGTATTTTTTCTCAGACATTCATTAAGCACCTTCGTCGTTAACCCCTCAACACTTCGGACCATGGCCCCAGGTCGATTAATGTCATTTGCCAACAGCTGGTAGATGGTTAATGACCATTTACAACCATAAATAGTCTCAACCATACGCGCACTTTTTTCAGGTGCAGACTTCTTTGGAAATATTTTTTCCTGTTCTTTCATAAAGATATACCAATAAGTACCTACCGCACCAAATTGTGCCTAATTTTCAATAGTCTACGGGGATTGTAATCTACTTCCACACTTTAATATTTACCTATAGAGATAATCAAATGAAAAACATAAATAGTTCTTACGCTTTAATTCTAGGCGGCTCTAGCGGAATGGGCTTTGCGACAGCAAAGCAACTACTCAAACGTGGCATTCCAACAATCATTGTGGGCAGCTCCACGACAAAACTTGCGACCGCTAAACAGGAACTTGCCGAATTGGGACATATTGAAACGCTGCAAGCAAACTTATACGAAACCGATGACGTTCAACGCATACTGGATTTTGTCGCTAATCATGACAGCCATATAGAGTATTTCGTAAATGCAGCGGGTAAATTCAAACCAACGGCATTTTTAGAACACGATCATAAAGATTACGATGCGTATCAGGAACTGAACCGTGCGGCATTCTTTATATCTCAAGCCGTCGCCAAAAACATGGCATCTAATGGCGGCGGTTCAATTGTACATATTGGCTCAATGTGGGCAAAACAAGCCATCAAAGCCACACCATCGTCGGCTTACTCAATGGCTAAAGCTGGTCTGCATGCACTCACACAACATATGGCAATGGAATTAGCTGACCAGAACATTCGCGTTAATGCGGTTTCTCCTGCAGTGGTAAAAACCCCTATTTACGAATCCTTCATTGACCCAAGTGCAATCGATGAAACACTCGCGACATTTGATGGCTTCCATCCAATTGGAAGAATTGGCACAGCCGAAGATGTTGCCAAGACCATTAACTTTCTACTAAGCAGTGATTCAAGCTGGGTAACTGGCGCTATTTGGGATGTGGATGGTGGCGTAATCGCAGGCCGAAACTAACCCCTTAATCAAAATCCCACTAAATTTTTATACTAAGGAGTCTACAATGACCCAACCAAACCGTGTTTTTCTGTACGCTGAACTTCAAGTATCAGCACCATTTACTGAAGAAGTATGGCAGGAAGCTAACCCAGCAATGCAAACAGTCACCGGGCTTCGAAATAAAACTTGGCTAAGCGGCATCAACAATCACTCCGTAGGCGGCTTCTACGAGTTCGACTCAGTACAAAACGCCCGCGCCTACGCAGAAGGCATGTTGTCCGATATAGCCAAATCAATAAACGCCAGCCTCAGCATTAAATTATTTGATGGTGACGTCGTGGCCGAAGCAAGTAAAGGTATGAAATCCCCCTACTTCAACGCCTAACAGCCATAAGGGTTTTCCTTTAACCCCCTAACCTTCTCCTTTTTATTTCCAAGGGGAAGGCGGAGGATGGGATTGTTCTTTGGGCCTTCAAGTATATTTGTTACTTCTCAATGGCTTTTAGCTACAAGTTTATTCCGCCCCGCTGGGCGAGGGCTTAGTCCCTTCCCCTTTTGTCTTCCAAGGGGAAGGCGGAGGATGGGGTTGTTCTTTGGGTCTTCAAGTATATTTGTTACTTCTCAATGACTTTTAGCTACAAGTTTATTCCGCCCCGCTGGGCGTGTAACTTTTTGCTAGCACCCAAAAAACTTCAGTTTAAAGGAAAGCAAAAATTCGCTTTCTCGGGCTATCGCCCAAACGTCTCAGTTATTTTGGTTAAGGTTATGTCTAGCAACACGAGCTTTATCGTAAGGCATAGATTGTTTTTGGTGGTGTTAGAAAGGATATTTTTAACTGCCCCTGAAACGCCATAAAGTCGCGCAACTTCGTCGCGTCGAACTGACTTCCAAAGTGCAAAATAAGCCGAAGACACGTCATTCCCACGAAGGTGGGAATCAAGCTCTTATTGAGCTATCGAATCTACCCCGGTGGGAATGTAGATTCCATTCAAACACTTGGGATTCCTGACCTTTATTCCGCTCTGCTGGGCGAGGTAACTTTTGCCAATCGATGCAAAAATGCCAAGAGTTGGGAATCCATCTTAAATGCTTTGTTCGTTTGCTTTTCGCACAAATCGCACGATTTAATTAGATTGATCACTTCATGCGACCAACTATACTATTACTCTAGTTCCAAATTTAGAGATTGAATATGCGAACATTAACAGCAAATGATACCAAGCGTAACTTTGGTGAACTTCTGCTAAGCGCCCAACGTGAGCCAGTTAAAATTAGCAAAAACAGCAAAGATGCCGTTGTGGTAATGTCTATCAGAGACTATGAAGAACTAGAAGCAATGAAAACGGACTACCTTAAACATTGTTTCGAGTCAGCTAAACAAGACTTGGTACAAGGCAATGTGGTTGATGGCGAAGATTTCCTAAACGCCTTGTAACCCACTACGCAAAAGAAAAAATACCAACTAGGTAAATTGGCTCAGACTCATTTACAAAAAATCAAAAGCTATACCGTCCACAATTTTTCTGAAGCACAGAGGCAAAACTATAAACACACATTATTGACTGGGTTTCAAATGCTAGCCGACAATCCAGACTTAAGCCGTCGTTGCGATGAAGTTTATCCAAATGGTTTTTACTTTCCAGTTGGCAAACACTCGGCTTACTTTACAAAAGAAGGCGGTTTTATTTTGGTAGTGACTGTACTCGCTCAATCACAACGCCCACAGAACCACTTGTAGTTAAAGTATTAAACACCACAAGGCCATTGAGCATTAATTTCAACTTTTACGATTGGCAGGTACTCTGTGTCTCAGGCTATTGATATATATTTTTTACTAACCCCAGATGTGCACTTGCTCGATTTAGCAGGGCCTTGCCAAACCTTTCACGAAGCGCAAAGCCGTGGCCTAAACATTGCGCTGCATTTTATTAGTCCAAACGCAGTGATCAAAAGCCATGAAGGGCTAACCCTTGCAGAGATCTCCCCTCTGCCCGACCACATCGCTGACAATGCCATGATTATCGTATCTGGCTCTAACTACCATGAAGCGATTTACAGCGATCCGATCAGCCAACAATGCATCGACTGGTTAAGCGCCATCACACGCCCAAGCCACACCATTATGGGTGTTTGTACAGGGGCTTTCTTATTAGGCATGGCGGGGCTATTAGAAAAACGAGCCTGCACCACACATCATCAACGCACCACAGAGCTGGCAACGCGCTTTCCCAACGCCACGATTATTCCCAACCGCATTTATGTGCAGGATCAACATATTTACACCAGCGCCGGCGTCACCGCAGGCATCGATTTAGCGCTAGCGCTGATTCAACACACGGCTGGCGCACAATTTTCCATGGAGATTGCTCGCGAATTAGTGGTATATCGCCGCCGTATGGCCAACGATCCGCAAATGTCTGCACTGGTCAATTACCGCAATCACATCCAACCCTTGATCCATGATGTGCAAGACTATCTGCAAGCACAGCTGACAGAGAAACTCTCCCTAACCGAACTAAGCGCCAAGTTTCGCGTTTCCACCCGACATTTACAGCGTGAGTTTAAACAAGCAACGGGGTTAACCCTGAGAGATTATCTAGTAGAGCTACGTCTTGAGATGGCGAAAAGTTACTTGGACAAAGGCTACACCATCGAAGCCTCGGCCTATCAAGCGGGCTTTCCCCAAGCCAAAGCCTTACGCCTAGCTTGGAAAAAGAAATATCAAACGCTGCCCCGTTAAGACAAGGCACCACTCTGAGGCACTGTGTTAAATACTCTCACACGCCACAATAGCAGCCCTACCCAAACAGACACACACGATAAACCGATCACCACATAAGTAATCCATTGGTAGCTGCCCGTCATGTCATAACTGACACCGCCTAGCCAAATAATGGCGAACACGAACACCTGATGCACACTGAATAAACAACCAAAGATTTTGCCTTTTACATGAGCACCATAGGCTTGTAAACAGATCAGCGAGGTAGCAATCACGGTTCCCATGTAACTAAGGCCAAAGACCACCGCAAATAGCAACACGGCGACAAGCGTGTCGGCATACAATAAAACGCCTAAGGACAGCGCACGCAGCCCGTATAGACAAGCCAGCATTAAGGCCGCTGGCGAAAAACGGAGCAAATACCCCACCGCAAACGCCCCCAGCAACTCCGCCGCCCCCAACACACTCAAAGACGTCGCAACTACCACAGGCGCACCATCGATAAAGCGCTCCTGTAGCAAAGGAACAAGGTGCACATCAATGTAGGCCATGGACGCTCCGCAGCCACCAAACGACAATGCTAGCAAGAGAAACAAAGGTTGGCGCAATAGATACAGCCAAGGCGTATCTCCGCCTGCTGCCTGATCGTTAGACGACGCAAACGTCTGTTTCGGAAACGCTACACATAAGACAATCATGGCCGGCAAAATCATCAGGATAAATACCGCAGCGATCGCAATGCTCAATGTTTGCCAAGATACAAAGCCATGCAGCCAAACCCATAGTGGCGACAAGACCATAAAACCTATCGCAGTGCCATTGGTAATGGCTGCATAAGCCATGCCTTTATTTTGATGGGCAAAAATGCGATCGACTAATACCGCTAATGGCACAAATGTCATGGCACACAAGGAATAAGCCGCCAGCACGCCAAATAGCAAAACAAACGACCAAAAATGAAATGGCAACGCCATCAAAAGAAAAGCAACAGAAGCCGTCAGCCCGCCAGACAAGATGGTCAATGCCGGACCAAGACGATCGCTCACCCAGCCAACAAACGGCGAAAACACACCTATTGCCAACCCAAAAATAGAACTACTTAAGGCAAACTGCCCTCGACTCACACCACTTAATTGCACCAAGTCGAGAAAATACACTTGGTAACTGCCCTTAATAGAAGACGCCCAAAATGTAATCAAAACCCCAATGACAATGACCACCATTTGTTTATTCAACACTGCCTACTCCCTATTGATGTCATGCTTAGCTGACTGAATAGGGAGTATTTTATGAGTTGGCCCATGATCACTCATAGGCCAAAACACGGCATTTTATGGGGCAAAAAGTGACATCGTAAATGGACTTAAGCCCCAATCTAACTAGTTAATACGTGTCCAAAAAGTCATCTCTACTGAGGCTTGATCAATGAGTTCCAAATACTCCAGTGCAACAGGATGAGTTAACCATTGCTGGCAATATTCTTCGGCCTTTGCTTGGCTAGTGGCCATAGCAATGTCGGCAAAAATCCCATCTGCGCCTTTTAAAAGGCAGTGGGCCACCAGCTCTGATTGCTGTGAGAGAAATTCGGCTTCAACACGGTGAGAAAGCACGACCAAGTCAGCTTCAGTAACGCCTGCTTTCAGTTTAAAAAAAGCGATTTCGACGCCGCCCATATTAGAAAAAGTCATTGGATTAATCATAATTAACGCCCTCGTTTGATTGAACGTTCACTGTAGATCAACCCTACTGACAGCCTTGTGTCAGTAACTTTGGCTTTGTCGCAGTTTTATATAATCCGATAGGGAAACATGGCTCGGTAGTATATTTCCACCCATCGCAGGTGCTAGAGACAGAATGCGATCAATACGAAAGTCGCGGTATTCATCGCGTTTAAAACACCAACCCCCAAGCGTCCATTTACCGCCCCAATAAAATAGTCCCAATGGATGAATCTCTCTTTGCGTGACATCGCCATCTACATTGAGATAGCACATGCTTAGTTGAGCTTGTTGTTGAATGGCCTCATGAATCGCACCCCAAATGCTTCGTTCAATCTGCTTTTGCCCTACGGTAGGAACGCGAATGATACGTTTATCATCCTGCTGAGCGCGGCGCTCGGGCAAAACGACCTCTATTTTTGCGAGAAGTGATTTAGCACTTTGAGAAAGCGAATCCGTGGTTAGCGCTGCGACAAAGTTGACACCGGATATGAGCGCTTCCAGCTCTTTCTCGGATAACGTCAAAGGCGGTAATTCAAACCCTTCATCAAGAAAATAACCAACCCCCGCCTCGCCATAGACAGGAATCCCAGCGACTGAAAGATCATCCATGTAGCGGTAAATCGTGCGTTCGCTAACCGACAGCTTTTCCGCTAATGCCTTAGCGGTAATCGGTTGATGTGTTCTTAAAATATTAGTGAGTTGAAATAAACGGTCTGACTTTCTCATAAAGCGCGGTTCTTTCCTTCTCGCATATATAATTTCATTACGCTTCCCCCTCGATACTTGGTTACGACTAGTTATAAAATACATGCAATTTAAGTCAACAAAGAGTGTAATTGAATGCGAGTGTTAATTGTCGGTGCTGGGGTAGCAGGTTGTGCATTGTATCGTCGTTTGAAACCATTGGGGTTCACTGTCGATATCATTGAAAAGTCATCAATGCTGGGTAGTGAAGGTGCAGCAATCTGTTTACCGGCTAATGCTATGCTGGCTTTGAAAAAACTTGGTTTAAGTAAACCCGTGCTTGATCTTGCATATCAGGTTGATCAAGTTGAGTATGCCCTGCCATCCAGCAAGACTTTGGCTTCCGCGTCGTTGCATACAGCGCCATTAAATAAAGCGCCATTTGTGGCGTTAAAGCGCGATGACCTTATGTCTATATTAAGAAAAGACATGGCGGCAGATGTACAGCTAAACTCTTGGCCTGAAGATATTAAACAAGACAACAATGAAGTACTGGTTACGTTCCAATCTGGTGAGACGACCTCGTATGATTTAGTAGTCGCTGCGGATGGTATTAACTCTGCGGTTAGACAAATGGTACAAGTCGACTCGGCTCCCCTTTCTCACAAGGTAACAAACTGGCGATACATCACGAAAAAACCTGTCGCTGGCATTCAGCCGACTTACTACGTAGGTAATGACTCTGCCTTCATGATTTACCCAATCAGTGAGGAGGAAGTCTATTGTTACGGTCAGATTATCGATGAAGATGGTAAATTCGCGTCCTTGCCCAGCTATAAAGTCATTCAAGACATCTTTGCCAATTACGCTTCGCCAGTATCAGACTGTATTAACAACCTAACGCCAGAGCAGCCCATCGTTCTAGGTCAGTTAAAAACAGTGAAAAACACAGAATCTTTGTTTAATCGCGTTGTGTTGGTGGGCGATGCCTTACACGGTTGTCCGCCAAGTTTGCAGCAAGGCGCTGGCATGTCCTTAGAAGACATCAACTGTTTAGCCGATGCACTGGAGCAATATGAACTAGCCGAAGCACTAAAACACTATCAGCAACAACGCACAGCCAGAGTGACTTGGACGGTAAAAGAGTCCAATAAAATCATCAAGCTCGCTGGCTTAGGTCGATCCCCTATAGGACGATTTATTCGCAACACCATGATTCGCCTAAAAGGCCCAGCCAATGTGGTTGGCTGGCGCAAACTGCTAAACGAAATGGAATAAATATCAGAGCCCATCCTACTAGTAGGTTCGTCCCTTCCCCTTTTGTCTTCCAAAGGGAAGATTAGGATGGGGTTGTTCTCTTAAACCAAATGTAGGGCATCATAAGCGCAGCGTAATGTGCCGCTGAAAGCGAAGCTTTCATTTAAAGGGAGATCGTGGCTTTCGACCAAAAGTCTCATTTATATTATTTACAAATAATGTTTACTGGAACTCCACGTGCTGTAGCAGTCTAAACACCAACACCTAAAGACCCATTAACAAGCTGTCCTTGATTTCCAGAAAAGCCGCCGTAAACATTAAACTGATAACCCAAAATTGCATTAAAACCATTTCCAACTGCTTTTTTGAGTGTATCAGATTTAAGCGGCCTTGCGTCGATCTCATTTAGATATGAATGCCGTCCATCATTATATTGGTTATAAGTGCCAACTTGACTCATTGAATACATTGAATCAGTTTTTATAACTTTACACCCATCCACTGGATACAAGTCAGTGGTAAAAAAACCCAAAAAATCTGATGCTGATGCTGAAAATAACATCAAAATAGCTAAAAAACGCTCCATTATACCACCTTGCACTTTAATCCATTTTTAGGGGCAATAAAATAGCCGACTAAAACTAGGTATGCAATTACCAAAAGAGAATTTTTTATAGATGAAAATCAGAAGTAACCAAAAGATATCTTTCTCGGGATATCGCCACAAACGTCTCATTTATTTTGCTTAACATCACTCCTAGCAACACGACTTTTATCGTAAGGCATAGATTGGTTATGCTGCTGGGGAAGATCTTTTCGTTAATGACTCTGAAACTCCATAGGATCGCGCAATTGGGATTGCGTCGAATTAATTATTAACGCCGCAATTTTCGCGACGGAGTGGGATGACGGCTTGTTTGCGTGTTTTTGCAAACCAGATGAGAGTTCACGGAGTTCCGCAAGATTACTTTGTTATAACCAACTCTCAACTTTTTTAAACTCATCTAGAATTTTGAACCCCATTTCCATGGCCTCATGAGCATGATTTTGCGAAATATTTTGACCATGTATTGCAGCATTACAGATTTTTAGAATGTAATCGAATGAGCTATGCATACCACTATATTGAGGATAAAGTTTTGTGAACTCACGAAAAAGAGAACGGTTAGATAAAAACTTTCCTTTCAACTTCGTTGGATCGTCTGTGTCCAATCGTTTAATTAATATTCGTCGTAACTCTTTCTCAATATCTATCCTTAATTTTGCAAGTGCAAAATTAAGGTCTGAACCTTCAGAAGCAAGATAAGCTTCAATTTCTGCTTCCAACTCTTCTTTGGGTGTAGGTTCTTTAATAGTGCTATCTAACTCCTCTTTAGCTTCTTCTATTTCACCATGCCCTGGAAGAGTAATATTTATATTTTGGCTAATAGTATTGCTGACTGTATTTATCATCATGTTTTGCATTGATAATATCTGGCGTGTTTCGTCTTTGAATTCTTTAACTTCACTCTTAAGCTCTGCAACCTTTACTTCATACTCTAGAAGAGTACCTATCTTAAGTTTCTTGGCTAACGGTAATAAAAAGAAAAATATAGATATTATTAAATATGCTAGAGATGACGAATTTATCTCTGTATTAGGTGGAAAACCAACACTCAAGTGAAAAACATAGAAAAAATACCCTGCAATTATTAGCGAAGTAAGCCTAATGGCATTGGTGCACATCCATTCTTTAACTTTTTGCATTACCAATCCTTCTGTTTAAATACCTTATTAAGTTTCGTATTCGACTTTGTTGAACTCTTTTAACAAATCCTTCAATTCAGAAAATAAAGGAGAGTACGAATCTCTTAATTTATCTATAAAGTCATACTTAGTATTACAATGTTGATGCAAAATAACAGTTCTAGCTTCTGCAAAAGAACAAAGGTCAGAAATAGCTCTAGCAATATGAGCGAGCTTAACTGCTTCTTGGCGCTCGATCTCTCTAGTACAGCGCTCCCAAATCATTGCTACGCCATCACCATCCTTGTGAATTAAATGACTGCTCATACCAAAGTTATAAGCTAAATGAACTAAAGGCATTAACCTTTCATCACCAGACTTGCTAAAACCTTGAATGATATTGCTAAATGACCACTTTTGCTCAAGTAGTTTTCTCTGCTGCTTATTTGTACCTTCACGAATTGAGTCTATATCGGAGTCTTCAAGTTTTAAGTCGTCAATTGATTTCCAATTATGTAATTCATTAGAGCTTACTGTTTTTAGTAAACTACTAACCCTATCACTTCTTTTTATTGCAGAATAACTAGGTAATATTTCCCAATATTCTTTCACCTTTTCAATAGTTTCATCTTCTGTACCTTGAAGCATGAATATGTATTTTACGACTCCCTCAATGATAGATCTATTGATAATTTCAGAATCCCACTCTTGTCCATGTCGCAATAATAGAAGTGAACTCTCAGTGCTAAACTGGCAGGATAGGTAAAGTTGAGTACTTATAAACCTGACAACTGGATGCATACCTTGATAGTCTTGATCAAGTAAAGGTTTACAGTAATCAAAATGCTCACCTACAAAATGACTTGCTAGCGCAGTCAATTGCTTCAGTTTATCGTCCATAATTCACCTAGAAACTTAACGTTTGGTTAAGGGGCGGGGCTTTAACCAGTACCAGTGAGCGTAGCGAACGGTTTGAACTGGTTGTTAATGCTAAACCACTTTTTAAGCAATAACAGGTACAAGACTCGACATTCGTTCGCCCGCTTTCCAATTTTCATATGTCAGCATGGTATTCCATGCTGTTGTGTCGCTCATGTTTTGAAATGGAGTCATGCGCTCAAAAAACTCATGCTGACTAATTAGAGCTCTTGTTGCCTCATCTTTGCACCAGCGAATTTTTCTTTCGTTGAGTTCAAGCGAGCTTTGTTTTTCTGGAATATCAGGGATGAAAAGAATTTTTTCCTCGCCATCACTATTGAATGTTATATCTCTGTATTCCCCATCGCCGTACCAGACAGCGTGCCTTTCGCCCTCAATATAAACTGGCTCGTTATACCAAAGCTTGTACCCACAAACAATCGAGCCTCCATTGAGTTTTATGTATTCATGCACATTCAAGTCACAGCAGGACTGTCGAGACCAAAGCTCTGGAGTTATTTCAATAAAAGTCGGCGAAGTATCACTGATTTTCCTACAAAATTTAAGAATGTCTTCATTTATTGTTTGTGGAGTCGTGAGTTTTGCAGGGTCAAAAATGTCGTCCAGTGATTGAATTGATTTACGCGATGAACGATTGTTTTTTGAGAGATTTGACTTTTTCTGTGATTCCTTTTTCTTCTTATCACGCTTTGCCTTACTATTTATACTCATGATTCTTTTCCATGTGGATAGTATTGGAGCTTTTACACCTAATAACTACTAAGCGGTTATACAATGGCGAAGCCATGACTATAATCGCCTGTTGAACGGCGCGTTATCTATCGGGGATTTGCCTTTATTTTTACTTTTTTACTGGAATCCTGAGCATTAAGCAATACTCGTCTTTTAGATCTCACGATCTGTTCCATTTTACTGATAACGTTTACTTATAATGAACATCTATCAGCTGCTATCCCCCTACCCCAAGCTCGTCATGGTAATTTACCAACGTGGTATAGCCAAAGCGTTGAAGATTTGGGAGCTTTCCCAATTTGGCCTGTGAGACATAGTCGTTTACGTACTTCTCAAATTGCCGTTGAATTTTGTCTTTGTTATTTTTTACTTTTTGGTATTCCGCCTCGCTACGAAGCTTAAATGATTTGGGTTGTAGATCGTCTTCTGTAATGATGATGGCTTTGGAGTAGTCAACACCATTCCATACGCCATTGTGGAATATAGTTTTAAACCCATGTTTATGAGCCATATTACTTCTGAATGGAATCGCAAAGGTGATATTTTGAATCTTGATTGGAATCACACCATAGCCACGATCTTTTTTACTCATGGTTTCTTTAAGTGTAATTATTCGATTATAAGCAGCTTCTGTTAACAGCCTGATTTTCATAACTATCCTTGTTATAAAAAACAAAAAGCCCTTATAACATAAGGGCTTTTCGAGTAGAACTTCCATTGAGGTTGATGCTATTTATTGCGGGGATACCTCTACCGCCGCGACTTCAAATGAGGTTGGTGTTTTTAATGTGGGGATGCCTCTACCGCCACGTCATCTACACGCTTAGTATCACTATCTCAGACGTTGATGTCAACAAACTGTACATTTATCAACCTAAAAACATACGAAATCAAGCTACAAAAACAACGACTACACAATGAAAGCTTCGCTTTCTCCGGCACTCTTATATTACAGAAAGCGGTCGCACCTTCCTCATCCGCCCTACAAAAACCAGCATCACATATGAAGTCAGTTCGACGCGACGAAGTTGCGCGACTTTATGGCGTTTCAGAGTCAGTTAAGAATACCTTTCCTAACATCATCAAAAACAATCTATGCCTTACGATAAAAATCGTCTTGCTTAACCTGTAATAAATAATATGAATGAGACGTTTGGGCGATAGCCTGATAAAGCGACCTTTTGGTTACTTTTGTGTCGCTAGACAAAAGCTACCCGCTCAGCAGAGCGGAACCAAGCTTGCAAACTAGGAAACACTGAGAAGCAGCAAACAGGCTTGAAGATCTAAAAAATAACCCCTCCCTAGCCCTCCCCTTGGAAGACATAAAGGGAGGGAATTTAGGCACAAAAAAAGAGGCCGAAGCCTCTTTCTAGTCGATCTTAAAAAAGATCTAGGATTTGTCACCGGAAATCCGGCTACCCACCGCTGAGGTCTGGTCTTTATATTTAGCGTTATCACGCTTGTTATAAGGACGATCCGCAGAGCCCGACATGGTTTCGAAGTTGATGGCACCAATAGTCATGCCCGGACTTAGGGCGATAGGCAGTTTGCCGCCGTTAAGGAACTCTAATACGATGCCGCCGCTCCAACCTGGGTCGATGCGGTGCGCGGTAACATGGACCATTAAGCCAAGGCGCGCCAAGGAAGAACGACCATCGAGCCAGCCAACTAGGTTGTCTGGCACAGTAACAGATTCTTTGGTCACGCCAAGTACAAGTTCACCCGGGTGGATGAAGAAAGGTTTGCCGTCTTCGACAAGAATTTCTTCACTCATGACAGATTCGATGACTTTGCTTAAATCAGCCTTTGAGCTGCTTAGGTCAAGGTAAGGCGCTGGGTGACCTTGGAAAACACGGAACGAGTTGCCCAATCGTAAATCAACAGAAACACCGCTGATAACGCTGTTGTCAGGGCGCGGTTCGATCACAATGGAACCTTCGTCTAGGGCTTTAATTATATCTCGGTCACACAAACGCATTACTTTTCCTCAATCGTCACTCATGCCAATAATAGGCATCGCTGTTTGTTCATTTTTCTGGGATGCAAGGGTAGCACCAAGCTTGCGAGCAATCGACTGATAAATGCCTGCAGTATCACTTTCGGGAGCATTTACCACGATTGGTCGGCCTGCATCGCTCTGTTCACGGATCGCTAGGCTTAGTGGCAGTTTACCTAATACATTGACATCGTATTCTTTGGCTAGGCTCGCGCCGCCTTCGTCGCCAAAAATGGCTTCATGATGACCGCAATTAGAACAAATATGCGTCGACATGTTTTCAACCACGCCCAACACTGGGATTTTCACCTTGTTGAACATTTCTATACCACGACGAGCATCAAGCAGTGCGATGTCTTGAGGCGTGGTAACAATAACAGAACCCGCCACTGGTACTTTTTGTGCAAGCGTTAATTGAATGTCGCCTGTGCCCGGTGGCATGTCGATGAAAAGGTAATCCAGATTATCCCAGTCAGTTTGCGTCAAGATTTGCATGAGCGCGCCAGTTACCATTGGTCCTCGCCACGCAACAGGTGTGTCTTTGGTGGTCAGGAAGGCCATGGACATCACTTGTACACCAAAGGCCGTAGGCGGCACGAAGAATTTGTCTTCACGTACCTGCGGGCGAGTACCCTCTTCAAAGCCCAATAACATGCCTTGGCTAGGGCCATAAATGTCGGCATCCAAGATACCCACGCGAGCACCCTCTTTTGCCATGGCAAGTGCAAGGTTAACTGTGGTCGTGGATTTCCCCACACCACCTTTACCAGAGGCCACAGCGATGATGTTCTTTACGCCTTGTAACCCTGCGATGCTGCCTTGTGTGGCTTGGCTTTCGACTTTAAAGTCGATGTCTAACACCAAATTACGGGCATCTGCCATTAGGTCTTTTATTTTGGCTTCTAATTCTGCTTGTTGCTTTTGCGCTGGATAACCAAGCGTCAAAGTAACATGTACGCGATTGTCGTCACTTACCACTTGCCAAGCAGCGCCATAAGGTTGGCCGCTGTTTTCATCAATAAGGGTTTCTAAAGTCGCCTGTAGTTGGGCATCAGTTAGCATCGGGGAATCCTTGTAAGGCGGTAATATTAAAGAGAGTTTAATTTATAACGTTACGCCAAGTGTGGGGGCAAATTGCAGAAAAGCAAGACTTGGAAAGCAGACTAGCGCTTGCACACGCGGGATTGGGACTTATAATGTCGCTTTTCTAAGACTATCTATCCTTTAGGCGCTTTATTCATTCGTCATCTGTGCCTATTTATTGATAGAATACCCGACCTTTTTTAATCCAGTAGGCTTATCAAAAATGGCACAAACGCAACGCAAAATTTTAGTCACCAGCGCCCTTCCTTATGCAAATGGCTCTATCCATTTAGGGCATATGCTGGAGCACATCCAAACCGATATCTGGGTGCGTTTTCAAAAAATGCGCGGCCATATTTGTACAGCAGTGTGTGCGGATGATGCACACGGCACGGCGATTATGATTAAAGCCGCGCAAAATGGCATTACATCAGAAGAGTTAATCGAGGGTGTTCGCCAAGAACACATGACGGACTTTAACGACTTCTTGATTGGTTATGATAACTATCATTCCACGCATTCTGAAGAAAACCGTGAGTTCTCAAACAGCATTTACAAAGCCCTTCGTGATAATGGCAAAATCGCTGTTCGCTCTATCGTACAAGCGTACGATCCAGAAAAAGAAATGTTCCTAGCTGACCGTTTCATCAAAGGAACGTGTCCTAAGTGTAAAGCAGAAGACCAATACGGCGACAACTGTGAAGTCTGTTCTGCGACTTACACGCCAATGGAAATGATCAATCCTCGCTCTGTCTACTCTGGCGCGACACCGATCGAAAAAGACTCTGAGCACTATTTCTTTAAATTGCCAGATTTCCAAGATTTCCTAGCAAAATGGACCCGCAGCGGCACCTTACAGGACCAAGTAGCTAACAAGCTATCTGAGTGGTTAGATTCTGGTTTGAAAGAATGGGACATCAGCCGCGACGCACCTTATTTTGGTTTTGAAATCCCAGATGCGCCGGGCAAGTATTTCTATGTTTGGCTAGATGCACCAATCGGTTACATGGCGAGCTTTAAAAACCTGTGTGATCGCACTGAAGGTCTAGAGTTTGATGATTACTGGGCGAAAGATTCCGACGCCGAGCTTTACCATTTTATCGGTAAAGACATTATCAACTTCCACGCGTTGTTCTGGCCTGCCATGTTAGATTGTGCTGGCTACCGCACACCAACAGCGGTCAACGCACACGGTTATGTAACCGTTGACGGTGAGAAAATGTCTAAATCGCGCGGCACCTTTATTAAAGCGCGCACTTACTTGAAGCATTTGGATCCGCAATACTTGCGTTACTACTACGCTGCCAAGCTGAACTCTCGTGTTGACGATATCGATCTGAGCCTAAGTGATTTCTTGCAACGCGTGAACTCTGACGTGGTTGGTAAAGTCGTTAACATTGCTAGCCGTACAGCCAGCTTCATCAACAAGAAGTTCGATGGCCAATTAGCCAGCGAAGTGAGCGAAGCGCAAATGATTCAATCTTTCGTTGATGCAGGCGATGTTATTGCTGAGCACTTTGAAAGCCGCGAATACGGTAAAGCCATTCGTGAAATCATGCGTCTTGCTGACGTAGCGAACGAATACATTGCACTTCAAGCACCTTGGGTATTGGCAAAAGACGAAGCAACTTTACCGAAAGTTCAGGATGTTTGTACCGTTGCCTTGAACCTATTCAGCATATTGGCAACTTACCTAAAACCGGTTCTACCAAACATGGTTGCTGACGCAGAAGCTTTCCTTGATAAAGAGCTAACATGGGACAACCGCAGCGAATTGTTGTTTGGTCGAACTGTGAATAAGTTCAAACCGTTAATGGGTCGTATTGAGCAAACTCAAATCGATGCCATTATCGAAGAAGGCAAGCTAGAAGCCGCGGCGGAAGCAGCAGCAAAAGAAGCAGCGCAACCGACTCAAGTAGAAACGGAACTAAGCAAAGAACCTATTGAAGCGGAAATTAACTTTGATGATTTCGCCAAAGTAGATTTGCGCATTGCTTTAATCGTTAAAGCCGAGCACGTTGAAAAAGCCAATAAGCTGCTAAAACTGACGTTAGACATTGGTGGTGAAACACGCACTGTATTCTCTGGCATTAAGTCAGCTTATAAGCCAGAAGACTTAGAAGGCAAGCACACGGTGATGGTGGCGAACCTTGCACCACGCAAGATGAAGTTTGGCATGTCCGAAGGCATGGTATTGGCGGCCGGTCCAGGCGGTGAAGAAATTTACCTACTAGAGCCTCACGCTGGCGCAAAACCTGGCCAACGAGTAATGTAAGCCACAAAATACCGGCTTAAACAGCCAAAACAAGCAATGCAAACCAATGCTCACCTTAGTAAATAAGAAAGATTCTTAATAAGGTGAGCATTGGCATTAATATAGAAACATAAATCGAAATTATATAAGCGTAACCTATTATCTATATACTTAATCGGACTAAAAATGCGAGATTTTTAGCTTTGTTAGTTATAAGCAGATTGGTATAGTTACGCTCACAGATGCTTTTTCTCTTAAGGTATCTAAAACCACATAATATTCACCGCATACTTTGGATTTGAGATGACTGAATATCTCCTGATACTGGTCAGTACTATTCTGGTTAACAACTTTGTACTGGTGCAGTTTTTGGGCCTGTGCCCTTTTATGGGCGTGTCCGGGAAACTAGAAACCTCGATTGGCATGGCAATGGCGACAACCTTTGTTTTAACCTTGTCGAGCCTATGCAGTTACCTGACTTATACCTACATACTTCAGCCATTTGGTCTTGAATACCTACAAACTATTTCTTTTATCTTGGTCATCGCTGTTGTTGTACAGTTCACTGAAATGGTGGTTCATAAAACCAGCCCTCTGCTTTATAGAGTATTGGGGATTTTCTTACCTCTTATCACCACAAACTGCGCGGTATTAGGGGTGGCATTACAAAACATCAGCAAACAGAATGGCTTTGTTGAATCGATTCTTTATGGTTTTGGTGCGGCCGTTGGTTTCTCTTTCGTACTGATTCTATTCTCTGCCATGCGTGAACGCATTAACGTGGCGGACGTGCCAATTGTCTTTAAAGGCTCTGCGATTGGCATGGTTACCGCTGGCTTGATGGCACTTGCTTTCATGGGCTTTACCGCCCTTGTACAGATTTAGGAGCTGGCCATGTTGACTGTTTTGCTCGCTATCGGAATCTTAGTACTTCTTTCGCTTATCTTTGGCGCTATTTTGGGTTATGCCAATGTACGTTTTCACGTGGAAGGCGACCCAATCGTCGATCAGATCGACGCCCTTCTACCACAAACACAGTGTGGTCAATGTGGTCATCCGGGTTGTCGCCCTTACGCCGAGGCCATCGCTAACGGCGAAGCGATCAACCATTGTCCTCCTGGCGGACAAAGCACCATCCAGGCCTTGGCCGATTTATTAGATGTGGAAGCGGTGCCACTAGACGGCGATCACGGCACAGAAAGCGCAAAACGCGTTGCGGTTATTCGTGAAGACGAGTGCATCGGTTGCACCAAGTGCATTCAGGCGTGTCCTGTGGATGCGATTTTAGGCGCAGCAAAACAAATGCACACTGTTATTGCAGATGAATGCACAGGCTGTGACCTGTGTGTCGAACCTTGCCCGGTAGATTGTATTGATATGGTAGAAATCGGCGTGACAGCGAAAACTTGGTCTTGGGACAAACCGCAGGGTATTGCGGCGACTTCATTAGATATTATTGCCACCGACCGCCAAGCGGAGGTTGCACACTGATGCGAACAGAAAAACCACAAACAGCGAAAGTTTTCTCTTTTCATGGCGGCATTCATCCGCCAGAAAATAAAGCGCAATCTTTGCAATTACCCTTAGGCAAACCAAGTTTACCGAGCGAGCTTATTTTACCCCTTGGGCAACACATAGGCCAAAGCTCTCGACCATTAGTCAAAGTCGGCGATAAGGTACTAAAAGGCGAAACCATCGCCATTAATAATGGCTTTTTAAGCAGCTTTTTACACGCGCCAACCTCTGGCACCATTACTGCGATAGAAGAACGCCTGATTGCTCACCCATCAGGGTTAAGTGACCTTTGTATTGTCCTTACGCCAGATGGTAACGAAACATGGACCGACCTCGAGCCACTAAACAATTGGCAAGACATCAGTAAAACAGACGTTCTGGCTTATCTGTCTGAAATGGGCATTGTTGGCATGGGCGGTGCGGGCTTCCCGACACAAGTCAAACTGCAAGGCGCACACAAGAACCCTCTCACGCATTTTATTATTAACGCGGCAGAATGTGAGCCTTACATCACTGCTGATGACATGCTGATCCGTGAAAAGACCTTAGAACTGGTTGCTGGCATCGAGATACTGCAACACCTTGTTGAAGCTGAAAATGTAATCATTGGCATTGAAGACAATAAGCCCACTGCCATTGCTGCTTTAAAAACTGTACTTACTCAGCGCAATAGCGACATTCAATTAGCCGTTGTACCGACAAAATACCCTTCTGGCGGTGAAAAGCAGTTAATTCAGCTGTTAACAGGCAAAGAAGTTCCAAGTGGACAATATCCAGCCGACATCGGCGTGCTATGTCAAAACGTCGGTACTTGTGTCGCAATTCACGATGCCATTACTCAGGGTAAACCGTTAATTTCACGCTTTACCACATTGACTGGCGACGCGCTAAAAAGCCCACAAAACGTCGAAGTGCTGTTCGGTACGCCCGTCGCGCACCTATTAGAATACGCCGATTATGAATCTAAAAAGCTCAGCCGCTTAATCATGGGTGGTCCAATGATGGGATACACCTTAGATTCAGCTGCGGTGCCAATAGTGAAAACCAGTAACTGCATCTTGGCCGCCAGCAAAAAAGAGCTGCCTGCGCCAGCACCCGAACAAGCTTGCATCCGTTGTGGAATGTGCGAACAAGCCTGCCCTGCGAGCTTATTGCCTCAGCAACTGCTTTGGTTCAGTAAAAGCCAAGAGTTCGAAAAAGCCGAACACCACAACTTATTCGACTGCATCGAATGTGGTGCTTGTTCTTATGTTTGCCCAAGTAGCATTCCTTTAGTGCAGTATTATCGCCACTCCAAGAGCAGCATTCGTGAAGCCCGTGAAGCCAATGTAAAAGCAGACTTAGCCAAGCAACGCTTTGAAGCACGTAAAGCTCGCCAAGACGCAGAAGCCGCGGAAAAAGAAGCGAAGCGCCTTGCTCGTCAGAAAGCAACGACCAACAAGGCTACCGATGCGAAAAAAGCCGCACCTGCAAAAGCGGCTCCTACGGCTGCCACTGCGCCTGCAACTAACGACGAATCGAAAAAGCTCAAAGTGGATATCGCCATTGGCAAATCCAAATTGAAGAAGCTACAAAAACAGCTTCTTGAAGCACAAGAAAACGAACACGTGGAAGAGATCAGCAACTTGCAGCTGCAAGTGACTGATCAAGAAAAAGCCATTGCCGCACTTGAAGAACAATTGGCTAAAACGCCTAGCGCAGCACCAGCTGCTCCAGCCGCCAACACAGAAAAAGCCGCTCCAGCGCCAGTAAGTGACGAGCTGAAAAAAGCCAAAGTCGATGTGGCTTTAATTGGCGTAAAACTGAAAAAACTACAGAAGCAACTTGTCGAGACGCCTGATGATCAGGAACTGAAAGACAAGATTGCAGCTTTTGAAGCTGACCTGAAAGCCGCTCAAGACATAGTCAGCAAGCTCAGCAGCAATGCTCAACCCAGCACAAATACGGCAGCAGCTGAACCAAAAGCCGCAATGAGCGATGAATTGAAAAAGCTAAAAATCGATGCAGCCATCGCGAAAGCCGCGGTAAAGAAAGTCGAAAAAGCCCTTAAAAAAGCGGAAGAGATTAAAGCACCTGAAGCCGACGCTATTCGCCAACAGCTAAAAGAAGCACAACAGCGCGCCGACGAACTGGAAAAAGCGTTAGCCAATCCAGAAACAGCAGCGCCCAAGGCGGCTCCAGAAAAAGCAGCACCAACCGCTGAAAATACGGATGCCGAGGCCGCGAAGAAACGCAAAATCGATCTCGCTATCGCCAAAGCCGGTATCAAAAAAGCAGAGAAAAACATTCAGCTTTTAAAAGACCAAGGCAAAGAGGAAAGCGAGATAGAGGCATCAGAATGGCCTAAAAAGCTTATTGAGGCACAACAAAAGCTAGCCGCTCTTGAAGCTGAAGAAGGCGCGCCTGCTCCAGTAGAAAAAACGGCGGAGCCGGTTGCGAACAACGAAACCAAAGCCGAACCAGAAATGGATTTGGCAACGCAGATTAAAAAAGAGAAAGTCGCCGTTGCCTTAGCCAAAGCGCAAATAAATAAACTGAATAAGCGTTTAGAAAGCACGCCAGAAGAAGCAGACAGCATTAAACAAGAGATTGCGGCTACCGAGCAACGTCTGCAGAGCGCCGAAGCCTTGTTAGAAAAACTTATTCATTCGCAAACCAACATGCAAGAGAATCGTTAAATGGCATTATTGAGGATTACCTCCCCCCACACACAACGTGCAGGACGTCGCACCTCTTGGGTGATGCAGATGGTCATTTTAGCGACCGTTCCTGGCATAGTCGTACAGACTTGGCTATTTGGCTGGGGCACGCTAATCAACCTAATGATTGCCTGCGTCACTGCGTTATTAAGTGAAGCCGCTATTTTAGCGATTCGTCGTCGTGCTGTTGGTTTCTTCTTGAAAGATTACAGCGCCCTATTAACCGCCGTACTATTAGGTGTTGCCCTACCGCCTGTGGTGCCTTGGTGGGTGACAGTCACCGCTGTCGCCTTTGCGATTATCTTTGCCAAACAACTCTATGGTGGCTTGGGCAATAACCCGTTCAACCCGGCGATGGTCGGCTATGCCATTGTACTGGTGTCTTTTCCTGTGCCTATGAGCCAATGGCTTGGCGTACAAAGCATGATTCCTGCAGGCGAGACATTGTCTTTCATGCAAAGCTTACAAGCCATTTTTCACCAGCTGCCAGTGATCGATAGCTACACAATGGCAACGCCCTTAGATGGCTTCAAACACAAAGATCTTTTAGATTCACAAGCCGCATTCAGCAGCATTGCCGCACTTCAAGGACCAAGCTTAAACAGCTGGCTTTGGGTGAATGCAGCCTATCTGGTAGGTGGTCTTGGACTGATCTGGTTACGCATTATCACTTGGCACACGCCAGCAGCCATGTTGGGTGCATTACTGGTCATGGCGGGTGTTTTTCATCTGTTTGACCCAAGCAATACAGCAACGCCTTTCTTTCACCTAACCACTGGCGCAGCCATGTTTGGCGCGTTCTTTATTGCTACCGATCCTGTGTCTTCTTGCACCAGTAATCGCGGCAAACTGATTTATGGCGCGGGCATTGGTATTTTGATTTACATTATTCGCTCTTGGGGCGGTTATCCTGATGGTGTGGCGTTTGGTGTCTTGCTGATGAACTTCGCCGCACCGCTAATCGACTACTACACACAACCGAGAACGTATGGCCATAAAAAAGCTAAGACAGGCTTAAAAATTGGGGAAGATAACTAATGGAATTATTAGCCTCTATTCGTCGTAACAGTCTTGGTCTGGGCATCTTCGCGGTACTGACAGCGGGGCTTATTGCCATTACCCACCAGCTGACTGATAACACCATTAAGAACAATATTTTGGATGCGCAAATTTCAGCCTTCAACGAAATACTGCCAGCCAATCTGTATGATAACGACTTAACCAAAGACACCGCGATTCTGCCAGCAGATCCTTTATTGGGGAGCGACGAAGGCATTAAAATCCATATCGCTCGTAAAAATGGTGAAGTCTCTGGCATCATTTTCGAAACCATTGCGCCTCGTGGCTATAACGGCAATTTAGACATGCTGGTCGCCATCGACAAAAATGGCGTAGTAACTGGCAGCCGAGTAATTAGCCACAAAGAAACACCAGGACTTGGCGACAAAGTAGACCTAAAGAAATCCAAATGGATTTTAAGCTTTGCCAACAAGTCGTTAGACAATCCTAGTTTAAAAGGCTGGGGCGTGAAAAAAGACGGTGGCGACTTTGACCAATTTACCGGTGCGACCATTACCCCTCGCGCTGTGGTTCGCGCCGTAAAAAATACTCTTATTTATTTTGATCAACACAAAGATACGCTATTAGCGTATTAGGACAGACTAATGAAAATGAGCGCAGAAACAGCCGCAAGCGACGCTACTCAAGAAGAGAGCAAGCCAAGCGCCAATTACGCTGAAATCATTTATAACGGCATCTGGAAAAACAACCCTGCCCTAGTTCAATTACTTGGCTTATGCCCAATGTTGGCGGTAACCAGTACCGTCGTTAACGCCTTAGGTCTTGGCTTAGCGACTCTGGTGGTATTAGTCGGTTCCAACATTGCGGTGTCTATCATTCGTAATTACGTGGCGGATGCAGTTCGCCTACCAGCCTTTGTGATGATCATCGCTTCGTTCACAACCTGTATCGAATTAATCATGCAGGCTTATACATACGAGCTGTATCAAATTCTAGGGATTTTCATTCCACTTATCGTGACTAACTGTGCGATTCTTGGTCGTGCTGACGCCTTTGCCAGCCGCAACCCTGTTCTGCCTTCTGCATTGGATGGCTTTATGATGGGCTTGGGCTTCATGTTTATCCTTGTTACCTTGGGCGCAATGCGCGAGCTCATCGGGCAAGGCACACTGTTTTCCGATATGCCGTTATTGTTCGGTGATATGGCAACCCATTGGAAAATCGTTGTTTTTAACGACTATCCAAATGTCTTATTCGCAGTCTTACCACCGGGTGCTTTTATTGGCTTAGGTTTGTTGATTGCCGGTAAAAACTACCTAGACGAACGTGAGAAAAAACGCATCGCAGCACAAAAAGCCAAAGACGGCCCAAGTGCATCAAAGCGTGTTCGTGTGACCGGGCAAGTAAGTTAACTTTTACACCAAGATCAAGACAACCCCATCCTAACCTTGAAGATAAGGGGAAGGAATAAAAAAGCTTTAAACTCCTCCCCCTGCCAAGGGGGAGGCTGGGAGGGGGTCCAAATAACCCCACCCTAGCCCTCCCCTTCAAAGACATAAGGGGAGGGAATATTAAAATAAACAAAGGCAATTTATTTTGAACAAAGGCTATTTAAAGTGAACAAAGACAAACGCTACGAGATTTTTTCTCGCTTGCGAGCTGAAAACCCAAATCCCGTAACCGAGTTGGAATACAGCTCGCCTTTTGAGCTTTTGATTGCGGTGCTATTTTCAGCACAAGCCACGGACGTGAGTGTCAACAAAGCCACGCGAAAGCTTTTCCCTGTTGCCAACACGCCAGAAACCATGCTCGCACTCGGTGTTGATGGTCTCAAAGAGTACATCAAAACCATTGGCTTATTTAACGCCAAAGCCGAAAACGCCATCAAGACTTGCCAAATCCTTATCGAGAAACACAACAGCGTTGTTCCCGAAACAAGAGAAGAACTTGAAGCCCTTCCTGGCGTAGGCCGTAAAACCGCTAATGTTGTTTTGAACACGGCCTTTCGACAAGTCGCTATGGCTGTCGACACGCACATCTTTCGTTTTAGCAACCGCACTAAAGTTGCACCAGGTAAAAACGTCTTAGAAGTTGAAATGAAACTGCTAAAGTTTGTCCCGAAAGAGTTTCTTTTGGATGCACACCATTGGATGATACTTCACGGTCGTTATATCTGCGTGGCACGCAAGCCCAAGTGTGATGCCTGCATTATCGAAGATTTGTGTGAGTACAAAGACAAAACTTCAAACTAATCTAATCAAGCTGATTTAGTTAACTAAAGGCTAGCCTAAGTTTAAATAACATCGAATTTATTAAACCTTTTCAGCTCGGCATTCTTACCCTATTAAGATTTTATTTTTTAGAGGGAAAATGCCATGAGTCACCGTTTAACCCAAGCTCAACTTGATGCCCATTGGATGGCCTACACAGGCAATCGTCAATTCAAAAAAGATCCTCGTATTATCACTTCTGCTGCGGGCAACTATTACACCGACAGTGATGGCAGAAAGATTTTTGACGGTTTGTCTGGCTTATGGACTTGTGGCTTGGGACATAGCAATCCAGCAATTAATGAAGCGGTGGCACAGCAAGTTAAGACTCTCGATTACTCCCCTGCGTTTCAATTTGGTCACGAAAAATCTTTCTTACTGGCTGAGCAGATTACTGAATTTATGCCCAAGGGACTAAACCGTGTTTTCTTTACCGGCTCTGGTTCTGAATCTGTCGATACCGCATTAAAAGTTGCGCGCGCTTATTGGCGTAAAAAAGGCATGGGCACTAAGACCAAGTTTATCGGCCGAGCTAAAGGCTATCATGGCGCAGGGATTTCAGGTTTCAGCGTTGGCGGTATTCCTGCAAACCGTACGCTTTATGGTCAAGGCTTAGAGTCTTATCACTTACCTCATACTCAAGTACCTGGCAGTGAGTTCTCTAAAGGCATGGCAGAACAAGGTAAAGAGCGCGCAGAGGACTTGCTGAATCTCATTATGATGCATGACGCTTCTAACATTGCTGCGGTGATTGTTGAACCCATGTCAGGTTCTGCTGGTGTCATTGTGCCACCAAAAGGCTACTTGCAGCGTTTGCGTGAAATCTGTGATCAGCACAATATTTTACTTATCTTTGATGAAGTAATTACCGCTTTTGGTCGCATGGGCGCAAAAACCGGTGCAGAAGCTTTTGGGGTGACGCCTGATGTGATTACCATGGCAAAGCAAGTAACCAATGGTGTTATCCCAATGGGCGCTGTGGCCTTCAAACAAGAGATCTACGACACCTTCATGGATAACGGTGGTCCAGATTATATGTTGGAAATTCCCCATGGCTACACCTATTCCGCTCACCCTATTGCCTGTGCAGCAGGTTTGGCTTCCCTTAATGAAATCAAGCAACAAGGATTGATTGAACGAGTAAACAGTATGAGTTCAGCCTGGGAAAACAGCGTGCATCAGCTAAAAGACGCCAGCTCAATCATTACCGACATTCGCAACTACGGTTTTGCCGCAGGCATCACCATTGCACCTATTGATGGAGAACCCGCTAAGCGTCCGTTCCAAATCGCCATGGCCATGTGGGAAAAAGGTTACTATGTACGCTATGGTGCCGACACCATTCAACTAGCGCCACCTTTTACAACCGAACAAGCTGAAATAGATAGCCTAATCAACGCATTGGGCGAAACCATTCAGCAGCAAAGCTAAAAAAACCTACCTTAGCCATGCTTCTTTAATCAAGATGTTGTCCGTCTGATATAGGCAACATCTTGATTCATATCATTTTTATCTAGCTATCACTTCCCTGTTATCTTGCACTATAATGGCTACCCTAGAAGAGTCATACGACCTTGGATCTTCACTCAGTAAAGGATACACCAATGTCTATTTCACATTCGCCTTATGTCCGTTGTTTTTGGACAGGCACACTGTATTTAACCAACGGCAAAGTAATGCCAATCCATTGCACACACATTTCAACACAAATGATAGAAGTGGAAGCCCCAGAAGGTTTGCAAGGGTCAAAATTAGTAAAGCTAGAGCTGAAGGCAATTCATGAAGGGAAGACAGCCACACTAAAAATATTGTGCGACCCACAACTGGATGTCTTTAACGAGCATAATAAGCACTACATAAAACTGTCTTATCATACGATTTCAAACAAAGATCGGGAATTTATCAAAGAATTTGCTGACGCTCACTCCTAGCTTATAACAAAGACAAGCTAGGACAGCAGCCGATCTACTCTTTATATATCTTGAGTTATTCAGAGTCGCCTGCTGATTTTTTCGCTGCGTCTTCCGCTTTCTTCACGCGAATTTTAGAACCATCTACATCCATACCGTTTAGCGTTTTGATCGCTACTTTGGCTTCGCCAACTTTTGGCATCTCAACAAAGGCAAAACCTTTTGACTCACCCGTTTCCTTGTCCATTACAATAGTGCAAGACTGCAAAGTCCCATGAACAGCAAACAAGCTTCTTAGCTCTTCTTCTGTTGTATTACGGGCAAGATTTCTAACTAATAATTTCATATATTTCTCTTTATAAATAAAAAAGGCATGGAAGTTACTTACCATGCCTTCAAGTTTGATTGTGTCATTCTAACGATTTAAGACAGGGTTGTCTCAAACAAGGTTAATAATTTTTCACTATCTACTTCCATACAAACCTGTGTCATTGGTACATCTGTCCAATGTGGCTCAGGGAAAGTCATACCTTGTGGCGCAAAAATCGTTTGACCAATGCCGATGCCTTCGCAAGCAACACGCACAGCACCCAACTCTACACCAAAAATGCTTGGATCTATTAGATAAGCAATTGTCGATGCATCATGGAAATAACAACCATCCATATCAAAACGGCTGCTGTAGAAATCAATATAATACTGAGCACAGTCATACAAGAAACCACCTTCGGTTGGGTTCGCTTGCTTGATACGATCCAACACACTGTTATCCAGCAATACTTGGTGCGTTACATCCAGGCCAATCATGGTGACTTGCCAAGGCGCAGTGAATACTTTATCCGCCGCGTGAGGGTCGTTCATAATGTTGGCTTCTGCGACAGGAGATACATTCCCGTACTCAATCGCGGTTCCGCCCATTAGAACCACTTCATCTACCAAGTTGGCCACTTCTGGATCAATCTCAAGCGCTTTTGCCAAGTTACCCAATGGACCAAGAGCAATAATGGTTACTTCACCAGGGTATTCACGTACAGTATCAACGATAAACTGCGCCGCACTTTTCTCGATTGCCTTACCCTGCGGTGCTGGCCAGTTGATATTACCGAAGCCATCAGCGCCATGCACAAAATCAGGGTGCGGACGAGGTGCTATCTTGCTTGGTACGGCAACGCCTTTGGCAACAGGCACATTCACTTTCGCAATCTCAGTCAAAGTGATGGCATTTTGCGTTGCCAACTCTACCGACACATTACCAAACGTTGTCGTTAACCCCAATACTTCAAGCTGTGGCGCTTGAAAGGCGAAAAAAATCGCCATTGCATCATCTATACCTGGATCCGTATCAATAATAATTTTACGAGCCATGTTTCAATTCCTCTTTTAACTATTCGTTGTTGGCTATGTATTTTGGCTAACTGTTCTTGGCAAGAAAGGTCGTCACTTCATCCTGTGTTGGGATCGAAGGCGCAGCGCCTAAACGCGTCACGCAAATTGCAGATGCTGCACAAGCACGAGTAATCGCCTGTTTCATATCTTCCCCCTTCATTAAAGAGGACAAGCAAAAGCCAATAAAGGTATCACCCGCCGCGGTGGTATCCACCGCGTCAACGGAAAATGCTTTTACAGATAGGTGCTCTTCCCCATCAAAATAGCAGACACCCGCTTTACCAAGCGTCATGAGCACAGCAAGCTCAGGATAAGCTTTTGGAAACGCCTCAATCGTGCTATCTATGTCTGATGTACCAATCAAATCCATGGCTTCAACTTCGTTAACAATTAACAAATCAACAAAACCAAGTACTTTCTTGGTAAGTTCTGCGTCCATAGGCGCAGGATTAAAGGCAACCTTAACCTTGTTTTCTTGCGCTTTACGCATAGTGTATTCGATCAAGTTGGTTTCATTTTGCAACAAAACCCAATCCCCTTCACTCGCCTTAGAAAGCACGTTATCGATTTGCTCTTCTGTTAGCGCGTGGTTCGCACCTTGGTACAAAATAATTGAATTTTCTGCTTCTTTAGTTAATTGAATAATCGCATGACCCGTTGGCACATCTACGCGCTTAATTAACCCAGTGTCGACACCAAGAGACTCAAGCTGATCAATAACCGCTTGCTCGCTGTGATGAATTGCACCGACATGTTTTACATCCGCACCAGCCTTCGCTAAAGCCACAGATTGATTCGCGCCTTTACCACCCAATAAACACTGATAACTATCAGAAGCCATTGTCTCGCCAGGTCGAACAAAGTGATCAAGTCGATAAAGATGGTCGAGGTTAATCGAGCCCACGTTATAAATTGCCATTATTCCATTCCTTCATTGCGAACATGCTTTTCAATACACATTCTTAATAAACATTGACCAAGCGTACAAAAATAAAAAACGCTCCAATTCTGCAAGAACGGAGCGTTTTTTAAAAGCTTATTTTTCTATAACAACACGTAATTACTTGTTGTTATCTAGAAAGCCACGGCCTTTTTGAGCAGCGATACGCATACGAAGTGCATTCAGCTTAATAAAGCCAGCTGCATCTTTCTGATCGTAAGCACCTGCATCGTCTTCAAAAGTAGCGATAGAGCTATCGAACAAGCTGTTATCCGATTTACGACCAACAACCGTTACGTTGCCTTTGTACAATTTAAGACGAACCGTACCGTTAACGTATTTCTGAGATGTATCGATCATTGCTTGCATCATGCGACGCTCTTCAGACCACCAGAAACCGTTGTAAATCAATTTAGCGTAACGCGGCATCATTTCATCTTTCAAATGCATAGCTTCACGGTCAAGAGTAATAGACTCGATCGCACGGTGAGCTCGCATCATGATAGTGCCACCAGGTGTTTCGTAACAACCACGAGCTTTCATACCAACAAAACGGTTTTCAACGATGTCGACACGGCCAATGCCGTTCGCGCCACCAATCTTGTTCAATGTTTCCAAGATAGTTGCAGGTGACATTGCTTCACCGTTGATAGAAACTGGGTCACCTTTTTCGTAACCAATTTCAATGTAGGTTGCTTCATTTGGCGCATCTTCAGGAGATACAGACCAACGCCACATATCATCTTCTGGCTCTGTCCATGGATCTTCCAACTGATCACCCTCAAAAGAGATGTGCAGTAGGTTAGCGTCCATAGAGTAAGGAGATTTTTTCTTCTTAGTAGAAAAATC
Source organism: Marinomonas sp. FW-1 (assembly GCF_005222245.1). Classification (NCBI taxonomy): domain Bacteria; kingdom Pseudomonadati; phylum Pseudomonadota; class Gammaproteobacteria; order Oceanospirillales; family Oceanospirillaceae; genus Marinomonas; species Marinomonas sp. FW-1. Next base: position 2,706,834 of record NZ_CP025987.1, read on the forward strand.
CACTGGGATGTTGTGTTTCTCACAGTATGCCATCAAGGTTTCACGAGACGTTAGATCCCATTCACGCCAAGGAGCAATCACTTTAACACCTGGTTTCAATGCGTATGCGCCAAGTTCGAAACGTACTTGGTCGTTACCTTTACCAGTTGCGCCGTGAGAAATGGCATCAGCGCCTGTTTCGTTGGCAATCTCAATCAATCGCTTAGCGATCAGAGGACGCGCAATAGACGTACCCAATAGGTATTCGCCTTCGTAAATAGTGTTAGCACGGAACATTGGGAAAACGAAGTCACGAACAAACTCTTCGCGCAAATCTTCAATGTAGATTTCCTTAATACCCAACGCTTGAGCTTTAGCGCGAGCTGGTTCAACTTCCTCACCCTGACCCAAATCAGCGGTAAATGTAACCACTTCACAGTTATACTCTTCTTGAAGCCACTTCACGATTACCGAAGTGTCTAGGCCGCCAGAATAGGCAAGCACTACCTTCTTCACGTCAGACATTATCTCTATTCTCCTCAACGAGCTCGCGCTCCCACGCCAATGCTTTCAAACCAGTACATGGCGGCGCAAATAATTTAAAAAAGGGGCTGTAAGTGTAAGATTTCGATTCTTGCTTAGCAAGTAAAAAGCCCCGTTTCACGCAGATAATTCCGCGAAACGAGGCTCTTTTAATAAATTTGAGGCGTTCTGAAAATTTATCAATCAACTTGCGTCAATTTTTTCCAAACGAATAGTCACACGACGGTTACGCTCTCGGCCTTGGCTCGTATTATTACTTGCTGATGGATAGCGTTCACCATGATATCGAGAAATGATTTTAGCTGCAGGCACGCCCTTCTCTAATAAATACGCGGTGACTTTTTCAGCTCTTTCCTTTGACAATTCACGGTTATCTCGACGAGAACCAACAATGTCCGTATGACCATCAATATAAATGTACTCGACACTTGGATCAGACGATACGTACAAAGCCACCAGATCCAAACGCGCTTTGATACGATCCGTAAGGTTAACGCCATTGGTTGGAAACAGTGCCGCTGTTCTGGCAATTTGATCATAATTCACCGGTAACAAGCTTGCCAAACAACGTCTAAATTCATTGTAAGCAGGGGCAAAGTTGATATTGGACAGGCCCACTTCCACTGTTTCACGGTTATTTTCCCATGCGGTTCCAGCCACCACAGGGTGCCGACCTCGATCCAAACTGCTAAGCATACGCTCAGCTACCTTGCCACCCACTTCAACCGTTAACCCGTATCCAGGATAAGGCAAAATATCCAACGTTTCTGGTTTAGACCCTGGAGCCCAGTCTGGAGCTTGTGAAAGGATATACACTTGACCCGGTCCCAGCTTTTCATTGCGCGGCTGAAGAATAAACTTCATCGGCTCGCCCGCTTCTTTAATAAAATGGCCTTCCCCATAATTAGGAACAGGGTGCGTTAAACTGCACGAAAAAATATCACCCGAAAGCAACCATTCGGAATCGGTAATTCCGGATTGGTAATGGGTTATGGCATTGGCTTGTACAAAGGGAGCACAAGCTAGCAATAAAAAAGTGGTGCGAATTAGAAGTTGTTGGGGAATTCCCATTTAGACATCTCGTTCAAGCATTATCAAATGTGTTATGATCAGATCCTATTGTACACCGTTACTGTTGATCAAGCGGCAGAATTAAGGACCTTCTTTTGTCAAACCATGAAATCAAAGATAGATTCCGCGGCTTCCTACCTGTTGTTATCGACGTAGAGACCGCAGGCTTTAATCAAAAAACAGATGCTTTGTTAGAAATGGCTGCCAGTATCCTAAGAATGGATGAAAATGGCGACTTATATATCCATGAAACACTAGAATTTTTGATTAAGCCGTTTGAAGGCGCAAACCTTGAAAAAGCAGCGCTAGAATTCACAGGCATAGACCCTTTTGCACCAGATAGACAAGACATGCCAGAAAGCGAAGCGCTTGGCCAAATGTTTAGCAAGGTGCGAAAAGAGCTTAAATCTGTTGGTTGTAAACGTGCCATTTTGGTTGGTCATAATGCCGCCTTTGACCACGGATTTTTAAACGCGGCCATCGAGCGAGTGGATATAAAACGCAATCCATTCCATCCGTTTTCTAGCTTTGACACCGCCAGCTTAGCAGGCTTGGTGTTTGGGCAAACGGTTTTAGCAAAAGCGTGTGAAGCGGCGTCTATTCCGTTTAGTAACGCAGAAGCGCATTCTGCCAAATACGATACAGAAAAAACCGCAGAACTCTTCTGTGAAATGGTAAATCGTCTAAAACGTCTTGGCGGTTGGCCACTGGTTCAGAACGAAGCAGAAGATAGTATGGAAGCTATTTTCCATTCCGGAAAATAACGCCATAATAAAAACGGGCTGACTGATTCACGCCCGTTTTCTTTTACCATTACGTGGGCATGCTTATGCAAGGAAAGCGAATTTTATATTTAATGTTAGGATGGTTTTCTCTCATCACTGGCATTATTGGTATTTTTCTCCCTTTACTTCCCACTACGCCCTTAGTGCTATTGGCAGCTTGGTGCTTTTCAAAATCCTCCGAACGATTCCACATCTGGCTCATTGAGCATAAATTTTTTGGACCGATAATCAACGACTGGCAATCTTCTGATGGCATCCCCAAAAAAGCCAGAAATCGAGCTATCATTTTCATGTGGGCAGGAATGGCCATATCGATCTTTATTGTTTCGCGCATTTGGGCCACGATTGGGCTTGTCTTTATTGGCATGTGTGTGACAACGTATTTATTACGCTTACCTTTACGAACTGAAAGTACAAACATTACAAAAGAAAAAGACGAAGACGCTTAAACTACTCTCTTATTACTTATTTTTTAAAGGCACTTTATTCTATGACACGCCGACATTTTCGACATTTTGTCTTTTATCCATTTGCGGGGTTAACTGGCTTAATCACCCTAACTTGGCTTGTTACGCCATTTATTGCGGAGCATTTCCTAAAAAACTACTTCCAAGAACAAAATGAAGATCTCACTGTCGGCAAACTCTCTGTTGATTTTTTTCCGCCTAAAATAGATTTAAAAAACATTGTCATTAACGATAAGACCCAAGACACGCTCACGTTAAAACGTGCCATCGTTGAGGTTGAAATATGGCCACTCTTCACGAAAACAGTTCATATATCCCAAGCTAAGATCGACGGCCTTAATCTAGTCGTTGCGCAACAAGAAAAAGATTGGATCGTGGCCGGCATTAATACGTCGCAATTCGCCACACCGGAAGATCAACAAGAGCCGGAGCCAGATACCACAGCACAAGCCGAAGAAGACACCAGTACACCTTGGTCAATAAAGCTTCCGGCTTTCAGCTTCACAGACAGCCAAGTCAAACTGTCTCGCCAACCGGACTTGAATGCTCCAGCGCAAACCGACACGCTGACCATTTCCCAGTTATCCATCGAAGATTTATCCGGTCAGGCACTGACATGGGAAGGTGACATCGCGCTATCAGCCTTACTAAATGACACCACCTTGTCTTTAGACAGCCAATTTGATTACTCACCAGAGCAAGCCAGCGCGGATCTTTCTATTCAAAATACGCGCCTTAACTTAGAAAGCTTTCGTCACTTTATGCCTGCCCCTTACAATGAAGGTAAAGGGCTACTAGAGCTAGAAGGTAACCTGCAATTTTCTCAACAACTCGTTAATAACGCGCCTGTTTTTGATATTAAAGACTTGTCATTAAGCGCTCAAATCGACAACCTAGATCTGCCATTAAATAAGCAAGACAAGGCTATTACAAAGTCAACAACACTCGCACTGTCAGACACTAACGTTCATTTTGTTTCTGCTGAACAGCTAAACCTTAAAGGGACACTGGATCTGCAATCCACCCAGTCATCCTTTAACCAAGGAGAGCTGCAAACACAATTTGAGAAGCTAGCTCTAAACGTGCCTTTTGATGTTTCGCGAAATAATGCGGACGTAACCGCAAAAGGTAAGCTAGATATGCAACTGGACATACCAGCTTTTGCGCAAGCAGACCTTAACGCAAAACTTAATAGCGTAAAACTAAGCACACCATTTGATGTGACACAAAATGAGCTAGGCTTAACAGCAACAGGTGACCTAGATTTACAGCTAGGCAAATCGCTTATTGCCCAAGCGCAGCAACAAGTAGAGTTTGAAGGCCTAACACTGAAAGCCCCTTTGGATATCAAACAGGATGAAGAAAACGGATTAACAGCTAATGTCGCCTCTACCGCGCTAGATTTAAATGAACTTGCTTTGTCGTTAGACAGCCTTGCTGTACAAAACAAACAGTTACGCGTGGCTTTAAACGAAGTGAATTTTTCGATGGATTCATCACAAGCCATTACAGCTTCTTTAATTGCGGACATCCAAAGCAATGGACTTACTGTACAACAAGCAGGAAATACCGCTAACTACGACACGTTCAACCTAACGAATACACTTGCATTACAAAAAGACAGCGACAGCTTGATAGCAAAGAACTCTCAACTGTCGATCGATATTAAAGGGTTAAAAGCCACTCAAAGCGATGAGAAGCACATCTCACTTGGTGCGGCAACGCTGACAGCAGATCAACTTAATGTCGATCAAGCAGGCCAAGCATCACCACGTATAGAAGGTATTAACCTTAATTTCAGCAGTGATTCTCTAGACAGCAAGTTAACCAATAACAAACGTATTGCTTCGTGGAAAAACGCGGGTATCAGCAACCTTTCTTTTACGCAACAAGACAGTGACTTTGATGCATCCTTAGCGCAATTAAACGTTATGGATTTCACTTTTTCTGAGCTGATCAGCGCACAAAATGACAAAGCTGCGCTACCCGCGCTTGGTCATCTAAATAGCCTTAAAGTTGAACAACTAAAAGCCAATCAAGATGGCGCAGACATTAAGAATATCACCGCAGATGCGCTTGATATTAATTTAATGTTGGATGCTCAACAGCAAATTGAAAACCTGGTGTTTACAGAAGCGGAACCGCAAACAGCGCCGACGAAAAATACTCAAAAAACACAAGTACCAAGACCTGAAGACGCCAAAAACGCACTTGAGAGCGAACAAGACACAGGCTTTAAACCGCCTTATTACGTCATTCTCGGCGCCTACGATACGACAGGAAAATCTCGCTTTTACTTCCAAGACAAAAGCATTTCTCCCATGCTGAAACGCGCATTGGACATAGAAACCTTATCGCTACGCAACCTAGACACCACGAACAAAGATCAAGGCACAACGTTTGCTTTTAAAGCGCGCAATGGTAAGTACACTACATTACAAGCTGATGCGACCGTTTGGCCTCTCGCCGACAAACTCACGCTAAACAGTGACGTTGTGGTGCGCGAGGCAGAATTACCGCCTTTCTCTTCTTACATTGCCAATATCTTGGGTTATCAAATTGATTCTGGGCAATTGGATTTAGACCTTAAACTTAATGCTAAAGATGGCGTATTAAATGGCAGTTCAAACATCGTCTTAAGGGAGTTTGATTTAGGTGGTCGCCAAGAAAGCAACTCCGTAATCAAAGCGGGTGCTGTCCCTTTAAACATTGCCGTTAGCGTATTAAAAGACAGCGACAACAACATTGATTTGAATATCCCGCTTTCTGGTGACATAGAAAACCCAGAATTTGGCTGGACTGATTTCTTGTTCTTGCCGGTTAAGAAGGCGCTTTATACTGCTTCTAGCACTTACTTGATGCAAACCTTCATTCCTTACGCCAATGTCATTAGCATCGCGCAGTTTGCAGGTGATCAGCTACTTAAAATTCGTGTCGAGCCGTTAATATTCGAAGCGGAAGACGAAGCGTTAAGTGACACTCAGGACACCTTCCTAGAACAACTGGTGGCGCTCATGAAAGACAAAAAAGACAGCCAACTAAAAGCTTGCGCTATTACAAGCTACCTGGATTTAGGTCTTGAGAAGCCACCTGTGTCTATCGATCAAGACACAAGAGATGAGGCAATTAATCTAGCGCAAAAACGCGCGGAGAACTTGAAAGACTATTTGGTTAACGAAGGCATCGCCTCTTCTCGTGTCTATTTATGCTCACCTGCAATAGACCTTTCTCGAAGCAGCAAACCAAGAATCGAACTAAACTTCTAACGCTTCTCCCAAACCATAACCGCAGTGGCACCAACCACTGCGGTTTTCTGTCAAAAATAAGCATATTCCCTAGTGAATTATGGACTCTTCCATAAACGACAGGCGTCATCATTGAAATTCCTTCATAAAAAGCCATTACTAACTAAGGAAAGCCTGACAAGCATCAAGAGCGAAACCGCTTAAGTAGGCTAACCTAAACTTAAAGTAAATACTTAAAGGAGACAGTTATGCCGATTGAAGATCATGCTCTAGTAAACGAATTCCCTGAATTCAAAGAGGATATCCATCAGCTAAAAATGGATGATGCGCATTTCCGAAAACTCTATGATGAGTACAACCATCTCACCAAATCTGTCGAAAAAATGGAGCAAGAAATCATTCCAGCAACGACAGCAGAAGAAGAACAGCTCAAAAAACAACGCCTTCAGCTAAAAGATACGCTTCAAGGCTACATTAAAGCCACCAGACTAGCTGCTGAAAAAGCCTAGCAGTCCCTCGGGCAGAACGGCTTATATTAATCGCCGTTCTGCCTCTTACCCTGGCCTCCCTCTTTGATTCCTTACATTCTTAACCCAAGACCGAGAACACCTAGTACAAAAAACACACAAGGTGTATTTTGAATCTTTTGTAAATCAATTCTCATTTGTAAATGAATATCATAAACAATACCATACGCAGCTTATTCATTTATCCTTGGTTTACCTATGACATTAAGAACCACCTTACTGATGATGCAAGCATGTGGAGCGCTTGCTTTTTCTACAGTGATTTTTGCCGAAAATACCGCTAATAGCATCACACAAGGCAGCTACCTCAGTGATGGAGATAGCCAAATTAAAGATGGATCTAACATAGAGCTACAAACGCTTCAGGTGCAAGGCCGTGCCCTATCTTATTACAAAGAAGATGAAGCAGAGCTAGCTACTCGAACAGCAACACCCATTGATGAAACGCCTCAATCCATTCAAGTCGTAACAGAAGCTCTCATTCAAGACCAAGCTGCACGACAAATCACCGACCTGTATCGATCCATTTCCGGTATGTCACAAAACAATGTGTCCACTGTGACCTTACGCGGCTTTAGCCAAGACGAAGTGCTCTACGACGGCCTTAAAGGCGACCCATTCGGTGATTTTTCCATTCCACAACTCTTTACTATTGAGCAAATACAGGTCCTCAAGGGCCCATCTGGTGCAATCTACGGTGCGGGTGAACCTGGCGGTGTCGTTAACTATGTAACCAAAAAGCCGACATATGAGCAGAAAAACACCCTCAAAGTCAGCGCTGGCAATAAAGACTTTTTAAGCGGCAGCGTGGAATCATCTGGCCCAGCTAATGAAGATGCCTCACAACGCTACCGTATTGGCATTTACTCAGACGGACAAGATTCATACCGTAACAATGTGGAAGAAGAAAACCAGATTATAGATCTTGGTTACGCTTGGGACATGGATGAAAACAACACGCTTACCGTTCAGTACACAGACATTCATCAATACATTTCTGGAGCACGTTTACGCGGCATTCCAACCGATGACGATGGTAACTTCTTAGCGGATACTTCTTGGAATAATAACGAAAAAAGTGATTACCAAGAGCTGGACGCACAAGTCTTTCAGGCTCGCCTAGACCACAGCATCAACTCATGGCTGGACAGTAATGTCTCCGTTCGCTATTTCGAAAACACCGAAAATCAGAAATACCATGAGTCTAAAGGCCTTGATACGACCAATAGCGATAAAGTGAAACGAGAATTTCGTGACCAAGCCCGTTCTCGTGAAGGTATTACTTTCGCAGGCAACTTAATCGCCGAATTGGACGATCATACCGTGTTAGTCGGGAGTGATTATTTCCATCAGAAAAACGATTTTCTTTATCTCAAAACTACCAAAGGTGTTGCCGAGCTAAGTCTAAGCAATCCTATTTATGACCAAGACGATATCAGTGCCTATGACATGGCTCTCCAAACAAATGAAAGCACCACAACGGATCAAATTGGCTTATACATTCAAGATCAATGGAAAGTCACCGATCGCCTAGATTTGCTTGCTGGAGCACGAATAGATCGTATCGAAGAAAAATACGATGGTTACAAACTAAAAACAGGGTTCACAAAAGCAAACTACAACGACACAGGCTACTCCAGCCGTGTTGGAGCTACCTATCGAATCAATGAAAACTGGAAGCCTTATGTGTCTGTTTCAACTGGCTTTGTGCCACAAGACGCAGCCGACCAACAAAAATCAGCCAACGACAGTCTGTTCGACCCAGAAGAAAGCCAACAATTTGAAGCTGGCGTACGCAGCTATTGGTTTAACAATCGCTTAAACGTTAACCTTGCTGCGTACCACATCACCCGTGAAAACATCTTGCAAGAAGACCCAAATAACAGCGACTTGCTGGTGTCATTTGGTAAGGTGCGCAGTCAAGGCGTTGAACTCGATATCATGGCAGACATAACGCCTCGCTGGGTCGCTAATGTGAGTTACGCCTACAATGACACCCTCGTAAAAGAAGCCAACGACGGCATTCAATACGCTAACGGAGACCGTTTTGCTAACACACCTTATCACCAACTCGGCTTATGGACTCGCTACGACTTCCCTAGCATAGATTCTTCTATTGCCTTTGGAGCCGACTTCGTTAGTGACCAGATCAACCGCCAGGGTCAAACTGTAAAACCTTACACGGTTTACGACATGTCTTGGCAGACACAATGGCAAGATTGGCGATTCCAGCTAAACATCAAAAACCTGTTTGATAAAGAATACGCTGTCAGTGGATTCACTGAAAAGATTGGTTCATTCGTCGGTGAACGTCGTCGTGTTTACCTTTCTGCCGCGTACGACTTCTAATCAACAAAAGTGAGAGAATAAAACCAGCCAAGGTAACAACCCCATCCTAACCTTCCCCTTAATAAGGGGAAGGAACTAGAACATGCCCTTAGCTCCCCCTGCTAAGGGGAAGGCTGGGAGGTAGTGAATTTGCAGACTAGTAACAACCCCATCCTAACCTTCCCCTTAATAAGGGGAAGGAACTAGAACGTGCCCTTAGCTCCCCCTGATAAGGGGAAGGAACTAGTACGTGCCCTTAGCTCCTCCCCCTGCTAAGGGGGAGGCTGGGAGGGGGTCTTGCTCGTTTGAGCAGCCCCAAACGCCCCAATACAGATAAGTATTTTGACCCAGATCAAAGACTCGCCATTTAAGCGATTAAACGCCCCTCTCCTCTCTTGAGTTGAACCATTGGCTAGGTAAACTCCGCCCGTTTTGATCTATCGGTGCACCTCATGTCTAAGCAACAAATCTTTAAGCCAGAATTGCTCTCTCCAGCTGGTTCATTAAAAAACCTTCGTTATGCCTTCGCCTATGGCGCAGACGCCGTTTACGCTGGACAACCACGTTACTCGCTGCGAGTGCGCAATAATGAATTTGATTTGGAAAAGCTGGGGATTGGCATTAATGAAGCCCATGAACTCGGCAAAAAGCTTTACGTGGTCAGTAACATTGCGCCTCACAACGCCAAACTAAAAACCTACTTGCAAGACTTAGCACCTGTCATTGATCTAAAGCCAGATGCGCTTATCATGTCTGATCCAGGCTTAATCATGATGGTTCGCGAAGCCTTCCCAGATCAAGCCATTCACCTCTCGGTACAGGCGAATGCGGTAAACTGGGCAACGGTGAAATTCTGGCAACAACAAGGTATTTCCCGCGTCATTTTGTCTCGTGAATTGTCCTTGGACGAGATAGAAGAAATCCGCCTAAAAGTGCCCGATATGGAATTGGAAGTCTTTGTGCATGGTGCGTTATGCATGGCGTATTCTGGTCGTTGTTTATTGTCTGGTTACATGAACAAGCGTGACCCAAACCAAGGCGCTTGCACCAATGCTTGTCGTTGGGAATACAATGCCCACGAAGCGACACAAGACGAAACAGGTCAGATCATTGCCAGCAGTAACGCTTCAGTGCAAATCCAAGAACCAACAGATCAGCTCTTTTTACTGCAAGAACGTGGTCGTCCAGACGAATACATGCCCGCGTTTGAAGACGAGCACGGCACTTACATCATGAACTCGAAAGACTTACGCGCCATTCAGCATGTAGAGCGCTTAGTCAAAATGGGCGTGCATTCATTGAAAATCGAAGGCCGTACCAAGTCCTTTTACTATTGCGCCAGAACCGCACAAATCTATCGCCAAGCCATTGATGACGCCGTGGCAGGCAAGCACTTTGATAAAGGTCTAATGAGCAGCTTAGAAAACCTCGCCAACCGAGGTTATACCGATGGTTTCTTACAACGCCATCGTCATGTGGATTTGCAAAATTATGAAACCGGTAACTCCATCAGCGAACAACAACAGTTTGTTGGTGAAGTCATCGCGAGCCATGATGACTCTCTCACTATCGAAGTGAAAAACCGCTTCAGTGTGGGTGATTCTTTAGAATTGATGACGCCGAAAGGCAATGTCACCTTTCAATTAAGCGAACTCAACGACAAACAAGGTCGCCCTATCGACGTTGCCAAAGGCAGCGGCCACGTGGTGTCTATCCCTTGCCCACAAGGCATCGATGCTTCTATGGGCATCCTGATGAGAAATCTATCGCAAGGACAGACTACACGCCAACCTCACGCTACTACGACGGCATAGAGGCAAGGCAATGGCACTATTAATCAACGACCGCTGCATAAACTGCGACATGTGCGAGCCCGAATGCCCGAACGAGGCCATCACCATGGGCGCGAAGATTTATGTCATTGACCCAGATAAATGCACAGAATGCGTTGGTCATTACGACCAACCCACCTGTGTTGCCGTCTGCCCGATCGACTGTGTCAAACCAGACCCAGACAGACGCGAAACCGAAGAAGCGTTATACGAGAAGTTTGTAGAAATGCACTTTGATACCAGCATTTAATGCCCTGCTTGCATCAAACCACCGGCAAGTTCTGCGCTAACCATTGTTGGAATTGTGCTTTTGGTAGCGCGCCGGATAAACGAGCCACTTCTTTGCCATGATGAAAGATCATTAGAGTCGGAATAGAACGAATATTATAACCCCCCGCCGTGGTTTGGTTGTGCTCAGTATCCAGCTTCAAGAAGCAAGCTTTTGTCGACATCTCGCTCGCGACTTGCTCGAAAATAGGCGCGAATTGCTGACACGGCCCACACCAAGACGCCCAAAAATCAACGACCACAGGTAAGTCATTGTCTGTGATGTAGCGTCTAAAATTATTATCACCGCCCATTATGGGCTGTGTTGAAAGAACGGGCTTTTTACACTTGCCACAAAGAGGTTTATTGCCAAGCTTGTCTTTCGGCACTCGGTTTTTTGTCCTGCAGCTTTGACAAACGATTTGGATAGGAGAACTGGTCATAGTAACCTCGTGATCAAGTACTTTTATTAACAAAGCTCGATTAAATCGAAATCCTGAAGAGTTGCCAACCTAGAAAAGCAAAAAGCGGATCACTTGATCCGCTTTTGTTGTCTTAGTTAGTCAGATTTAACTCTCGTCACTAAGCTATTCTTCCACATCCGCATGCGATTCCGCTTCGAAACTTTCCACCAGCTCGAAGTTCTCCATCCAAAAATAAGAACTCACCAAACTAAATTGTCGAGTTTTCCCTTCGTCCGCCACTTGTTTAAGCTGCCAAACAAGACCTGGCGCTTCAGGAAAGTCCGTGCCTTTGATTTGGTCTTCGTATAAACGATTGATCAGAGCATCGTCGCCCTGCCCATTGGCTAACAAGCGTACAACAGAAGCATGCAAGGACTCATCAAATATCGCCATGTCTTCAGCATGTCCCGCCGTGACGGTTATCGCAAGCTCAACGCCTGTTGGCTTCGCAAAGGTGCCATTGAAGGCTTCACGTAATAAACCATATGCATTGAAAAAGCGCTCATGAAGCAGGCAATCTGGGTATTCCTCCCAAGAACGATCATCCATCATGTCGTGACTGACTTGGTCTATTTTGCCTTCCGCCAGCTCTGGAAATAAATGCGTCATTACAGCCTTTGCTGCATCCGCAGGCTCAAGGTCATTAAGTGACATCATGCACATCTCGCGCAGCTCTGCGGCATCCATCTTCTCTACGTCATCCTCGAAATCCATAATGCTCAAAAGAGCACGATAATCTTCGTCAGACCACGCGTTTGGAATCTTGCTAATTTTCTTAAAGGAATCGATTTGAACGGAAAACGTAACTTGCATCTAGCACTCCTATTTGAACGCCACATTGCAGGGAATAACACTGATAGGCGTTTTAATTAGCCAATAAAAGACCTTAAAAAATGAACAGGTCGAATGACCAATGTACAGGGTATAGAAGCAAGATGATATGGGTGCTGCGAATGAATTTAGCAAAGATATTGATATAAACGTCAATAAAAAACCGTATAGTAGGTAGGCAAATTATCCGCGTAAGCGATTAAAAAAGCAGAGTATTGATCACACAATACTCTGCTTAGATAGATTAAAAATGCTCTTGTGCTGCTTTCAAAATAGCTTGAGCCGCTTTTTCATCGCCCCAACCACTTATCTCGATACCGCCATCCGCTCCTTTATAACTGGAGAACCAAGTCGCTAATAAATCGGTAACATTTGGATAATCCGCATTGAGTTGCTGTAAGCTCGTCACACCAGAAAATGGCGACTCATTCGTCAACACACCCACTAACTTATCATCCTGTTCACCATCATCGATCATCTTCATCACCGCAATCAGACGTACAGGAACCACTTCTCCACGCGGTACAGATTGACCCAAGATAATCACATCCAGTGGATCGCCATCACCACCAAACTCTTTAGGCAAGGCCGTACGAGGAATAGAACCATAGTTTGCCGGATAACCAAGGTAGTTAACGATACGCGGCTTGTTGTTTTTGTATTCCCAAATAATTTGGTTATCGTTGTCTTTGCTCAATTCCCATTTCGCCGATGTACCTGCTGGAATCTCTACAATGGCATTAATGTCACCATCTTGGCTAACGGCTGGGTAATCGTTATAACTCACATTCGCAGCGAGCGTGGTGGCATCCAACATTTTTAAAGTGGGTGCATGTTTTACCGATAAGTCATAGCTTAAGCCATTACCAGAAGCACTGGTTTTATAGCGCAGCATATAATCAACCTTACCGCCTTTCTTCAGTAGTTTATCCAGGCCTTTTTGCTTAAACTCGCTAAACTGCCCCATCTCTTTTACAGAATGATTAGAGCCACCAACGTTAGACATATTCATCGCTAAAATCGCGTTACTGGTTGCTTTAATGGCCGCGGCATAACCTTCCATCGAATTTAGATCAAACGTGTTTACATCTACTTTTTGGCGTAACTCTCTAGACCAATAAAATTCTAAAAATGGCACTGGGTTCTTTGGCTTATTCCAGCCAACATCGCGAGAAAAATACATCAAAGAACGATAACGATCGTTGGCAAAGTTATTAATACCAAGATGCTTAGGCAGCTGGTCTGCAACAATGGCCTCCCCTTTCGCACCATACAACCAAACATTGCCGTCTTCTTTCATTGCTTGCCAAAACTGCGCCATGTCTTTTAAGTCACTGTAGTCTTTCGCCACAACAACATTAACGCGGAAATCCGCACCGCCTTCTGGCATTTGATAAAACGCATTAAACGTATGGTGACCATCAGTCAGGTAATACTCTCCATTCGGCGCCACAACGATGGTTTTCATATCCTTCTTATTGCTGCCAACTTCCTCATCACACTGAAAGGAGGTCGGGATATTTGGGTGAGCTCTCTCAGCAACAGAAGCAACGCCTTTCTGCCCATTCGCTTCACATATTTCATCAAACATTTTTTTACGGTCAAATTGGAAACGACCCAACTTATACATTATCTGATCGTAGCCAACCGCTGGCTGCGTTGGGTGTAACTCGCTGAGCGTCACCGCAACCACCTCTCCTTGATGAACATCACTCGCGTAAACTGGCAGAGCAACCGTACATAAAACACATGTACTGGCTAAAAGCGCTTTAAAAGACATCACCATCTCCCATTTCTGGTTAAGAAAAACAGGCATCTTAAACCAGCAATGTGACAAACGAGTTTCGCAGCTCTTTTTTATTGAAAAAGAACTAAAACACCAAGGTCATCACACCAAATGCCACAACGCCACATAAAATGGGCAAGCCCATAGAGTGAGTACGCGTCCACACGCCATAGGTAACCAATACCCCAACGCCTGTCGCTAACCAAGCCAAAATGTCAGGGTGAGTCGGCACTAAAGAAGTACCAAACATGGCAGCAATCATCGTTGGGCCTAAAATGGTTAACCACGTCGGCATGGATCCGATGCCATCCTCTGTTTGTCTCTTCGCCAAGCTTCGCTTCATCCAAATGTACGGTAAAAGACGAATTAAATACGTGCCAATAGCAATGCTGACCAGCGCCAACCACATAGACATCCCCATGCTTACTGCCCTCCCAAAATACGTTGGTTTTTAAGTGCGTAAAACAGCACTGCACCGCTCATAGCCGCTAATGGAATAGCGACATTCGGGTAACCTAGCACCTTCAGAATAACTGCAGTCACAACAGACATCGCAATCGTGAGTGACCACAAGCGATTATTGCAACGAGGCACAATTAAAACGAAAAACAAAGCGGGCAATGCAAACGGTAAAACATCATTGATTAATGGCCAGCGTTGCGTCAATTCTCCCCCTGCAATCGCCCCCAATGCGGTACCTAAAACCCAACTTAGCCACGCCAACACCGCTGCGCCTGTATACCAACCTATGCGCGCCTGATCTGGAAGCTGCGGCAGACGGGCATGAGCCAGCGCAAAAATTTGATCTGTCAAACCATGCATTAATGGCAACCACTTCTTATCTTGGTTTAAATAAGGCGAGAGATTTGGCCCATAAACAACGTGCCGAGCATTAATCAACAGCGTCATAATGACCACCAGCCATAAAGGGGCCCCAGAAGCCGCCATAGCAACAAACAGAAACTGTGACGCACCAGCGTAAATAAAGGCTGAAATGAGAATAGTCTCTAATACGCTAAAGCCAGACTGAACGGAAATCAGACCAAATGAAATGGCTACTGGGATATAACCACCCAGTAGTGGAATCGCGTCTTTAACACCCTGCTTCCAAGGTGCTCCTGCAAGGGTTTGTGTCGCTGTACTCATAATAAAACATCCTGTTTAGCGTCATGCGGTTTGGAATAGGTAATGACCATCATCAAGGTTGCCCATGAATCGCCCGTTTGATAACTGTGTTCAACGTCGGCCGCAAACGTATGCGCCTTGCCGATCTCTAACTGGCGCAAGTCATTACTTTCCCCCGCCAACAACTCACCACTGATTAAAGTAATGGTTTCGGTCGTCCCAGCAATATGCGGCTCTGATTGCTTAATCGTGTGTGGTGCACAAGACATCCAATACACATCAACCCGAGGGTCGTCCTCACCTTGATCAATCAATCGTACCTGGACACCATTTTCACCCAAGGTCGACTCCAAACTGGCAACCAAATCCCCAAACGGGACATCCAGCTGCACCGCCAAACGCCAAATCGTCTCGATAGTTGGATTACCCTCACCTTGCTCGATGCGAGACAAATTCGACTTCGCCAGCCCAGCATCCAGCGCCAGCTGAGACAAAGACAGCCCCTTTGCCATACGCATTTTTTGTATATTTCGACCCAACGAGCCGAGAATGGGTTTATTCATCATGCTTCTCAAATTGTTCTTTATATAGAACGTTCTATATAAAGAACGAATGAAAGTCAATGAAATTTTAGAGAATGGAATTTTTTAAGACGGAGAATCAAAGGATAAATCTATGTCTGTTCGTAGAGCTTTTCGTGTTCTTAAGGCTTAGCCTATCTGGGTTTAACTTTACTCTGACCCTAATAATCTCACATTTAGAACGATTAGCATTTCTAGGATGGTCAATGAGGGATCATTGAATTAGTATAAGAAACAGTAATTCAATGCTCATATCTTGGCCCGCAAACGCCTTATTAATAGGGATATTATGAAGAGAAGCTCATTTTCGACTAGAAGCTTGTTCTCAGGTTTGTATCTGCTTCTACTCAGTATGACTGGGATAGTATATGGACAAGATATATTAACCCCCGAAGAGCGACAGTGGTTGGCGGATCAACCTGTTATTCACTTTGCTCCTGCACCCAACTATCCGCCAGTTGAATTTTTCAATGAGAAGAATGAATACCAAGGCATTACTGCGGATTTTATTCGAATAATTGATCAACAATTTAATTTTGGTCTCAAGCTGGAGATAGTGCAGCTGGAAGACTGGAGTGAAGTTGTCGCCCAAGCACGCTCGCGCAAAGTCGATATGTGGGGCGCTGCGGAAAAAACGCCAGAGCGTAGCAAATATATGCAGTTTACTCGGCCCTATATACGGCTACCGGCAGTCATCATCGTTCGCAATGAATTCGTAGGAGAAGGCATCGCAGCGCTCGAAGGCAAAAAAGTCGCCGGCATTCGGGATTACGCCTCTTATGAACACCTACAAGAACATTACCCTCAACTGGATACAATAGCAGTCCCTGATGTCGAGACAGGTCTGCGCATGGTGTCTTATGGATCAGCGGATGCGATCGTCGCTTCTAATGCGGCGGCTATTTACTATATTGAGAAGAATGGCCTAACCAATCTTAAAGTGATAGGCGAGTCCGGCTTTGAATGGAATTTACGTTTCGCAGTACGAGACGATTGGGCACCCTTGTTGTCCATCATGCAAAAAGGCTTAGACAGTATTACGGCACAGCAGAAGCGTGATATCTATCGATATTGGATCAACTTAGACTCAACCGATAATTGGTCCTTCGCGAAAGACTATCAGTTTATCGCCACTGTGATTGTTAGCGTAGTGTTTCTATTGGCTTTAATTGGTTGGGCGATACGAAGAAGAGCCCGCTTGAAATTTCAGCGACTAACGCAACGTATTGAAGAACAAAAAAAGATAGAAAAAGAACTCAAAAAACTCGCCACGACCGATGCGTTAACGGGTACTTATAATCGCCGTGCTATTTTGGAAAAGGCGCAAATCGGTTATCAAAAGTGCCTGAATGAAGGGTTGCCCTTTAGCGTATTGATGATTGATATTGATAATTTTAAGCAAGTTAACGATCAATACGGTCACGAGATAGGAGATAGAGTAATCAAGACCGTGGTCGATGTCTGCACTAACATATTGAGTGCCAAAAACATCGGGCATATCGGCCGTTTTGGTGGAGAAGAGTTTGTGATTATCCTCCCAATGATAGACCAAAAAGAGTCACATTTAGTGGCTGAACAGCTTAGGGAAAGTGTCGAAAAAGAGTCGATCCAATGTACTGAAAACACTTTGCACTTCGCAACAGTCAGCATTGGCTTGGCGTCTTTAGAAGACTCTGAAACGTTTGATGAACTACTAAACAACGCTGACCTGGCTATGTATCAAGCTAAGAAAGCCGGCCGTAATCGCACCGCCATTTGGCACGAGAAAGTCTGTGGATAATCACCTGATTCCATTTTTACTACCAAACGCCAGACCCTATTAAAGGCATTTTAAAAAGGGTCTGATTTTAACTCAGAGCGAGTAATTACCGCATGTTTTCTATTTGTGAGCTTCCCCATAGACTCAAAAGTCTTTCTACCAACAATTAACCATTGATTATATGTCATAGCTTTAAACAGCAACTGCTCACCTTTAACAGACCAAGGTATATCTAAGCCTGAGCCTATTACACCATTTTCAGAAACTGCTGCGATTAACGATAATTTCATACGACTCCAGTGAGGGTCAACGCCCGCGTAATGAGCGTGAATTTACGAGCATCCTAGTTGACGCGTTTGTTAAATGTTTAGTCTGTGGGGATCTGTGCAGGGAACTCGTAGATGAACTTCAGAAGCATTTCTACAAATGAGATTAGTTCTTCTGCCATTTCCTTAGTCATTACAACAATTTCATGTGTTGCTTCGTTGCCTCTTTTACGGATGTGATCAACCCACCCTCTCCCATTCGGAGGTACGAATCCATTATTTGCGAGATATTCAACATAATGGAAAAAATTCTTCCCTTCCTCTGCACCTTGCGAGACAGCAATATTCATTAGAAGCTTTCTACAAGAAAGTACAGATGATGTATATGCCTGAATCGAAACACAGCTTCTAGCTTCTTTGTATAACTGTTCAACAGATTCTGGCAAATGCTTAACTTCATTTCCCGGTGCTACCTGAGGTACTTGAATTCCTGTATCGAAAAAAGTCGGTTTTTCACAGTGCGGACAAATTCTGATTCTTTGTCGTGAGCGCTGATCTAGGTATCCTCTCGCAGAGGCTACGCCATGACCACAAAAGCCACACTGGTACGATCGTGATTCTACATCTCTTGATTGATACCAATCTGCCATATTTACTCCTTACATTTAACGCCCGCGTAATAGGCGCGAGTTAGCGAACGTCTAATTGACGCGTTTGTTATATTTTTCCCCACATGAAATGCTGTGAGGCTATAAATGCTATGCTTCCAGCATAAATGGAATATGCTATGCCATCAGAAATTTGCGCTGACTCAATCCCGTGAAAGTCAGGAAAGTAAAATTCACGATATCGTCCGATGTCACCCTTGACTCTATAAAACTTTTGGCCAAGACTGGGAATATCTCTGATGTCAAACATTTCTAGCGCGTTCTCTTTGATAGCTTCCTCTAGTTTTTCTTCTAGCTTCTGCAGTTGTTCTCGTTTAATTTCATGTAATTTCCGATATTCATCAAGGTAAGCCAAGGTATCATTGAAAAGGCTAGACTCCTCACTACTTGGAATTCTTGTGTAAATTTCTCTTACACTATCCCAGAAAATAGTCGAAGAATTAATTTTTTCTTCAGGTGATTGCGGTGGACGTTCTTTTTTGAGAAATGAAAATATCGATTTTTCTGGTTCTGTTTTTTCATAACGACGAACGTCATCTTTTATATATTTGAGAGATCTAATTCTATCTGTAAGATTTAGACTGGTCTTATAAGTTAGCTCTTGGTCGTATGCTTCCCTCACCAGAGTTATAGCCTTGTGAAAACAATGCCGCAAGTAAGGATGGCCACTACTTCCATTATCATATTTATCAAAACACTCGCCGATACTTCTGCTTGCAACTAGTGCAGGATATGCGAGTTCCTTTGTGATCATTTCAAACTGGCGATTAACATCGCTAAGTAGCAGTACGTACTTCTGACTTGCTTCAGTCAGCGCGACATTTGATGACAGCCTCAAATGTTCTTCAGATATTTTCTGCATTTGTGCAGATGTCGATTGCGATGATTTAACTGAGTGCCTATACGCCAAAAACGCAACAATTAAACTACAGATAGCAATCAGATCTGATGTCTCTACTTCCACGTTAACTCCTAACCATGAGAAAAATATAACAATTAAGGGTTATACGGCAGCGTAGCTGCGGTTATAACCCACTGTTGAACGGCTGCGTTGTCTATATAGGGGGTTTGCTTTTTTCATGGTAGGACTTCCCTGTTATATAACTCGCTAAATACCAGCGTCTGTCTGGACTATGCCGCTTCAGATCGTCTTTGATCACCGTTATATTGATTCTTCATTTGCTCTTTTGTAGCGCGATTTGACCCTCGAGGCAAGCGATTCCCTCAGGCCTTATGATCTGGTCCGCTTTCAAAGGCGGATTACAGTCGTGCCTCCCTCATCGCAATGGTATGGACTCCTCCCCAATTCAGCGAAATTCCGATAAATTGAGAGGCGACCAAACCAAAGGAGCCATACCATGAATAATAATACGACAATCTGTATCGATTTAGCGAAAGAAGTTTTCCAAGTTGCTGTCTTCAATCAAGCCGGTAAAGCTAAGTTAAATAAAGAAGTAACAGCGAAAAAGATGTGTCTCATCATTGCTCAATATCCAAATGCAGCGATCTATAAGGAAGCGTGTGGCTCAGCACATCATTGGGCTAGGCGCCTTACATCATCAGGTCATAAAGTCGACCTTATTCCTCCACACCTTGCGGCAAAATACCGAGAGGGTAATAAGAATAATAAAAATGATGCCATTAGTATTTATGAGGCGAGTAGAAGCCAGCAGTTACACTGCGTTCAGATCCGTACATTAGAGCAGCAAGATATTACTACGTTACATAAATTCCGCGAAGGCTATAAAAAAACTAGCGAGCCGTCTTCGAGGTTTTGGCCGCGAGTATGGCGTTAATTTTGCCTTAGGCATCAATAAGCTTCTTAAACAAGTGCCTATGGCGCTTGAGGATGCTGAAAATGAAATGACGGTTGTTGCACGCAGAGCAATATTTAGACTGTTAGAACAACTTAGACATGTGATCATGCTGATGAAAGAGGTGTCTGATGAAAGAGGTGTCTGATGAGATCGAAGCAATAGCAAAGCAAATAGATGCCTGCTAACGATTGGTTCAATTACCCGGTATTGGCTGGCTTGGAGCCAGCATGATGTATGCTAAGTGCGGTTCGGCTGAGTGCTTCAGGCGCGGCCGAGATGCCAGTGCCAAATTTTTAATGATTCCCGGTAATTTATAGCCAAGATAGCAAGGTCTGGAAGTTCCTTAATTGATTTAAATTTTCTTCGATACCCTCCAATTTCAAGGCGAAAAGACTTCCCAAGTTTTTTAAGTTGCTTGCCGAAGTATATAACCCATAATATTCATCTAAATTTAGAATATCTATCGCAACTTCCTTCACAATACTATATTTTGTATCAGTTAACATTGCTATGCACGCAATCCCACACCCACTAGAATCTTCTTGAATAACCCTTTTCATATTCCCTCTAAAGCAAATAGTCCCTAATCATGGGTTAAAAATAATAATGAGAATTATCAAAAATTTTTAGTACTAACTTATTAGCGCTTAGTATGTACATTACAACCTAGCTTTTACCATCTCTGTAATAGTGTATGCAAAAAACACTAAAAATATTGAATTTAAAACAATCATAACTTGTAAAAATGCATGGACTATTTTCGACTCCTTATTTTTAGTTAATTTTATACACATATCCATGCAAGTAGAACCGATAGTATATGCAACCAATAACATTGAGATCCAGTAAACAACACCTATTAATTGTGAATCTAATTTTTCTTTTGATATATTCAATACTGCACACACACTTAACCAACCCAACCATTTAAACCACAATTCAGTTAATTGAAAGCTGACTGACTTATTATATATTTCCATTAGCTAAAAACTCACTTATAAAAAATATTTTAAAAGAATGCATATCTTACTCTAATCTATAAATCATTATCACTGAGCAATGAGTATTTATTAATTTCTACTAAAAGACTTACTTAATTCCTACCAGTGCAAAACGTAATATTAACTTTTATTTTCCAGAGGATGATCTCAAAAAAGAAATTTTTCCTTTCTGAATAAAGACGAAGCTGCAATAGCATAACCATCACTGATTAGCATGAATATTTTTTCTATCTACCGCTTCGAGGCTTATAATTGAATCATGGCCTACCAACCTTGTACTGCCATCGGTTCTCTCAACACGATATGATTTCGGTGTCATTTTGATACATTTAACGCAGTTTTCATACTCAATTTCATAACGACCTGTTGAGAATACAACATTGTACGTTTTACCTATTACCACTTTAAAACCTCCTAAAGTCTAGATTTCACAACTATATCAGATTCTATAAATAGAAAATTTTATCCCTGTAACTGTGCTAACTGACACCAATTACAAAATTTAACAATTATTCACCACTGAATTCATAACATTTCAAAAACCAATATTACAAAGCTACATTCGGAACCGTTGGTAAGAAGCCAATTTACGTACTATCTGTAATTGAACAATAAATTGGAATTATCAAGACTTTATAGTCTTTATAATTCTAGATGTGCATCGTTTTGTGAATATTTTCAGAAAAATACAAAAGTGAAAGGGAGTAAAAAGCGTTTGAATGGAAAATGAATTCCGCGTCGGGCTGAAGCCGCGACTTACCATAGAAAATGAAAGCTCCGCTTTCAGCGGCACATCACGCTGCGCTCATGATGCCCTACCCTAGACAATGCGAGATGGATTCCCACCTTCGCGGGCGCTTGCCCCCTTGTGGGGAATGACTTGCTTTCAGACTTTATGGCGTGTCTGAACCTGTAGCAGAAAGTGCTTTAGAAATACTCAAATTCCACTAAGTCTAGCTATACCGCAACTCCCCAGTGATTATCGACTTCTTCCAACAATATTTCCTTTGCAGCTTGCTGGGCTTCGGCATCAGAAAGTAGGTCAAGAAAGTAGCTAACGGAGTTGGTTTTTTCTAGTTTTTCCATGAATAGAGATCGAAGTGCAGCATCTGTTGTTCGAGGAATATCTGACTGACCTTTTTCGTAACGTGCTATCGTTTGTTCTGATACACCAAAGCGGTGTCCGAGCATTTTTTGCGATAGATTCAGCTCTATGCGTAAAAACTTAAATTCCGCCGGACGAAGTGGCGTATGGCTGTCTGCTATTGTTTGCGCGATGGCGACGTGCAAGTTATTCATATCATCGATGCTGGTGTAGTCTTCACCGTCTATATGTTCAATGGTAAAACCGTTTTTTAGATAGACGTTTGGTAAACCACATTCTGTATAGTGATACATCGTTTTACTCCTAATGAACCCAAACCAATGTTAAGACTATGACATTGCTTTCTCTCATACCCGAACCATAACATATCAATTTGATAGGTTGCTTGTTTTTTATCAAGAACCCTCAACCATTAACTCTGGGGTCAAAGCCCCTAGACCATAAGAGCTTGATTCCCGCCTTCGCGGGCGTTTGTCCCCTTGTGGGGAATGACGGTGCTTAACCCTGCTCCGCTCTAGAAGTCCGTTCGACGCGACGAAGTTGCGCGACCTTATGGAGTTTCAAAGTCATTGTTTGAAGACCTATCTCCCATCAAATTAACAATCCATGCCTTACGATAAAAATCGTGTTGCCAGAAATAATCTTAATTAAAATAAATGAAACGTTTGGGCGATAGCCCGATAAAGCGAATTTTTGGTAACTTTTGTGTCGCTAGACAAAAGTTACCCGCTCAGCAGAGCGGAAAAAAGATCGGGAATACAAAGCGTTTGAATGGAAACCAAAGAAGAGAACAACCCCACCCTAACCCTCCCTTGGAAGACATAAGGGGAGGGAATTTAATACCCAAGAAGTCAGTTCGACGCAATCCTGATTGCGCGACTTTATGGAGTTTCAGGGTCATTGTTTGAAGATCCATCTCCCAGCAAATAAACAATCTATGCCTTACGGTAAAAGTCGTGTTGCTAAACAGATATTAAAAAACATAAATGAGACGTTGGGCGATAGCCCGATAAAGCGACCTTTTGGTAACTTTTGTGTCGCTAGACAAAAGTTACCCGCTCAGCAGAGCGGAAAAAAGATCGGGAATACAAAGCGTTTGAATGGAAACCAAAGAAGAGAACAACCCCACCCTAACCCTCCCCTTGGAAGACATAAGGGGAGGGAATTTAATACACAAGAAGTCAGTTCGACGCGACGAAGTTGCGCGACCTTATGGAGTATCAGAGTCATTGTTTGAGGATCTATCTCCCACCAACTTAACAATCCATGCCTTACGATAAAAATCGTGTTGCTAAACGCTACCTTAAACAAAGTGAATGAGACGTTTGGGCGATAGCCCGATAAAGCGACCTTTTGGTTACTTTTGTGTCGCTAGACAAAAGTTACCCGCTCAGCAGAGCGGAATAAAGGTCGGGAATACAAAGCGTTTGAATGGAAACCAAAGAAGAGAACAACCCCACCCTAACCCTCCCCTTGGAAGACATAAGGGGAGGGAATTTAATACCCAAGAAGTCAGTTCGACGCGACGAAGTTGCGCGACTTTATGGAGTTTCAGGGTCATTGTTTGAAGACCTATCTCCCACCAACTTAACAATCCATGCCTTACGGGAAAAATCGTGTTGCCAGAAATAATCTTAATCAAAATAAATGAGACGTTTGGGCGATAGCCCGATAAAGAGACTTTTTGGTTACTTTTGTGGATCTGGACAAAAGTTACCCGCTCAGCAGAGCGGAATAAAGGTCGGGAATACAAAGCGTTTGAATGGAAACCAAAGAAGAGAACAACCCCACCCTAACCCTCCCCTTGGAAGACATAAGGGGAGGGAAAAAAAGCTACAGCTCTATGGTTCTTGAGTTATCGCCGAGGCGACTCCCAACGTGACTAACGAGGATTAGGATATCTGGTTTGTAGTCGTTTTGAAGCGAGTGACAAATAGTTTCTATGGTGGCTTTGTCTAGTCCGTCGAATGGTTCGTCTAGCAACAAGACTGGGGACTTTCTGAGTAATAGGCGAGCTAACGCGAGGCGTTTACGCTGTCCACCGGAAAGGTTGCGGCCTTGTGCGCTGAGTAAGGTTTCTAAGCCGTTTGGTAGGCTGCGTGCCCAATCACCCAAAGCCACGGCGTCTAAAACCGCCCAGAGTTCGTCGTCGCTGGCGTTGGTTTTACCAAGCAATAAGTTGGCAGCGATGCTCTGTTGGAAAACATAAGGCGCTTGCGGCAAGTAGCTTAACTTGGCTTGGTAAGATGGGTTGCAGTAGATCTGGTGTTTTTCATTATTAATAAAGGCGTCGCCAGAAGATAAACAATCACCCGCGATAGAGGCAAGTAATGTGGATTTTCCTGAGCCACTTGTGCCTCGAATCCAAACAAATTCACCATGGTTCACTTTAATGTCTGTAGCTGGGCTGCCCAGACCACTAGGAGCATGATAACCGCGCCATTGTTTGAATAGCAGCTGCTCGATCTGTGGGATCGGCTTTTCTACGATTGCTTCAGGTTGATGATGAAGTTGGTTGAGTCGACGTAAGCCAACTTGTGACTGTCCCTGTGCAACAAAAGATTGTACCAGTGGCAAGACCAGTTCATTGATGGCTAATATGGAAAGCACAAAGCCCACAATCCAAGTGCCCTGCACTGTGGTTATTAATGTCCATTTCCCTGTTTCAACATTAAAGCTGCTAACCAAATAAATACAGCTTACCAGTAACAAAATAGTGACAATGTAAGACAACAAACGCCCCAAACTTACGGCTTGCTGAATACGTATTTCCATACGACGCTGGCGTTCATCCAATTCGCCTAGGCGTTGCGCGTAATCTTCCCAGTGTCCACGGATGGTCAGAGTTATCAAAGCAGAAAACAAGCTGATAAAACGACTGCGCCGATGTACGCCTAATATTTGCCCAACGTGCACCTCGTGGCTCGCAAAGCGACCACACACATAAGGCACGACCAAAACATGCAACAAGGCAGCAATAGATAACGGCCACAAAAGTACAGGCGAAATAAAGTAAGCAAAAATAGAGACGGCTACATAAGCCAATAACGCATAAACCCAAGGTAAAAAGACGACTAAAGGCCAACGAATAATTTGATCAAGGTCGCTGACTAAGCGCTGTAGCAAATCCCCTCGGCTTTGTTGATGCAGGTTCGAAGCGTCTTTAGCCACGCGCTGATCCCAAACCCAAAGGCGCAAAATCCGCAGTAATCCCAATAAGTGGTTGTGTGCGGTAACCTGTTCACCATAACGCCCTGCGGTTCTTAGAATCGCAAGCCCTCGAACAATGGCGCCGGGGGTGAGGTAGTTAAAGAAGATTCCCACGCCCATGGCGGTTGCCAACCCAGCAGCGGAAATAAACCAACCCGAAAGCCCTAATAACCCAACGCCCGCTAAGGTCGCGGCGATGCCGGTTAACAGGGGAATAACAAAGCCCCAAGGGTTTGCTAATAAAAGGCGCTTAAGCGATAGCTTGGCGGTTTTCTTTACGTGACTGCTCATGCAAACCTCCTTTTGTTAGCGTCCAATGTTTGTCAGCCCATAAAATCGGGTGAGTATCGTGGCTGACGATCAATAATGTTTTTCCTTTGGATGCGGTTTTAACAGTATTGAGTACCGCTTGTGCTGTGTCGTTATCCAAACCGGAACAAGGTTCATCGAGCAGCCACATATCGGCTTTTGACAATAAAGCTCGGGCAATAGAAAGACGCTGCATTTGCCCACCTGACAGTCCCTCGCCTAGCTCGGTTAGTGTCGTTTCTAGCCCTGCTGGTAGCGCTTGAATAAAGTCATCACATTGGCTTTCTCGCAGTGCTGCATTTATCTCGTCTTCGCTCGGGGTTTGAATCCCGAGCAATAAATTACGACGAATGCTGCCGTTTACCCATTCAGGCGTTTGTGGCAACCAAGCAAGTTTGGCTCGCCAAGAGGCGAGATCCAGTTCACTAAACGGCAAGTTATTGATAAGAAACGTCCCTTCGTAGCTGTCTTCAAACCCTAATAAGAGGTGCAGCAAACTGGATTTACCAACACCTGATTCACCACTTAACCAGACCCGTTCCCCTTGGCGAATGGTCCCGGTAATTGGTGCAAGTCGATAACGTCCCTCTTCACACCAGCTTAGGTTTTCAAACTGTATGGATGTCAGTTGATCAGCGATGGCAGAATTTTTCGCTTGCGTGGTACAAGAAGATTCACTTTGTTGCGAAGCAGCGTTATGCAAAGGCGCGTCTAAAATTTCTAATAAGTCTGTCGCGGCGGCTTCGGCTTTTTGTTTCGCATGGTAGTCATTACCAAGCTGACGTAGCGGCAAATAAAATTCCGGCGCAAGCAACAAAAGAAACATAGCTTGCGTCAAGGTAACGGGGGAGCTGCCCACTTGCCATGGTAAGACTTCTAATAAGCCAAGCCCTAAATACAAGGCAATCATGGCAATGGATAAGGACGCGAAAAGCTCTAGTGTCGCAGTCGATAAAAACGCCAATACCAGCACGCCCATAGTGGTTTTCTGATAAGCACTCGCGCTGCTGGATAATCTATCGCGCGCTTCATCGGTTCTATTCAGGCGTTTTAATTCAGACAAGCCTTGGCTTAAGTCCATGAATTGATTAGACAACATGGCCAGTACATTAAACTGACGACGGTTGGCTTGTGCTGCTTTGTGGCCCACAAAGATCATGAAGATAATGACCAATGGGGCTGTCATCATGAAAACAAAGAACGCGATCCATGAAATAGACACAACGGAAAGCAGGATCACACAAGGAATGAGGGTCACCATAAACACTTGAGGTTTATAGCGACTAAAGAAATCGTCTAACGCGTCTACTTGTTCGTAAACACGAGTAGAGAGTGCCGCATCTTCTTCTATTCTGAGGCGCGCTGGCCCAAGGTTTGTAAGGTGCGACACCAATTTACTGCGCAAGCCATAACGAATATCACGACTTGCGCTCGTGCAAATACGTTCTCGGCCAAAGTTCGCCAAGGCGCGTATTAATAGAGCAAATAAACCAATAACGAAAAGAGAAAGAGAAAAAGACTGGTGCAACGCCATGTCTGAAAACACATTAGCGAATGCCCAAGCCTGAAGCACCAAAGACACGGCAAACAACACACCAAAGCCTTGAGCAAGACGGTACTTTGATGACTGCTGATTCGCTAACTGGCCTAAAAACACGGTTTCCGGTGTTTTAATTCGACCAGTTCGACGGGCCTTTTGTGTTCCCTTTTCTCGCGTCATAAAGCTTACTTCTGCTCCTCTTCACCTTCGTAGCCGCTAAATTCTAACCATACGGCATTAACAATACCGAACGAACAGGCTAACAACACGCCTAGAACCCAAGCAAAATACCACATAACTTATTCCTCTATTTATTGCTAGAAGACAGAGTTCAAAGCTCTATCTTCTATATCAATGACTAGTAAAGTGAATGATTGTTTTCTTCGATGTGCTTCTTAGTCAGACGACCATACATCACAAAGTAGTTCCATAACGTGTAACCCAGAACAATCGGTACGAAGATACAAGCCACCACAAACATGATCATCATGGTGTTTTCACTTGAAGTCGCATCCCACATGGTCAAACTCATGTTTGGAAAACTTGAAGACGGCATCAAGAATGGGAACATTGACCCACCCGCTGTAACAATAATGCCAGCAATGCCCAGTGATGAACTCAAGAAAGACAAAGCGCCTTTTCTCATAACACTCGCCACAGCAGCCACTAACATACCAGCAATACCAACAATCGGAGCCAACATAAGGGCAGGCACTTTGTCGTAGTTTGCTAACCATGCGCCAGGTTGAACTTCTGCTGTTTTCATCAAAGGTGTTATCACTGCGTTGCCATCGACAGCGCTGGTTAAGACATAACCATCAATACCGTAAGCCAACCACACACCCGCTAAGATGAACAACACAGCCGCTAACGCACCAGTAATGGCAGTGATACGGCTGGCTTTTTCCAGCAAGGCATCGTCTGTTTTCATTTGTAACCAAGCACCGCCTTGCGTCATTAGCATTAGCAAGCTTACCAAACCACAAAGAATCGCAAATGGGTTTAGCAGAGCAAAGAAAGAACCGGTGTAAGTGGCACGCATATATTGATCAAATTCGAATGGCACGCCTTGTAATAAGTTACCAAACGCTACACCGAAAATGATTGGCGGAACCGCTGAACCAAAAGTGATCCCCCAGTCCCAGCTTGTACGCCATTTGGTATTTTCTAGTTTTGAACGGTAGTCAAAACCAATTGGGCGAAAGAATAGCGCCGCCAAAACCAACAACATAGCAAAGTAGAAACCAGAGAACGCTGTCGCATACACCACAGGCCAAGCAGCAAATAACGCACCGCCCGCGGTAATAAACCAAACTTGGTTGCCGTCCCAGTGAGGGGCAATCGAGTTGATCATAATACGGCGTTCTGAATCCGTACCACCGATCACTTTCAACAAGCTACCAACGCCCATGTCAAAACCGTCTGTCACGGAGAAGCCAATCAGTAGAACACCGATCAACACCCACCAAATCACTTTTAATAATTCGTAATCCATCTTACACCCCTTGTTTTAGCTGAGCCGTTTCTTGTTCAAGTGCGTAACGTCCAGTATGCAAGCTAGAAGGGCCTTGTTTCGCAAAGCGAATCATTAAGTACATCTCAGCAATTAGGAACGCTGTGTAAAGAAGCCCGAAGCCTGCAAGGCTGATCCAGATCTCTGTTGCTGTTAAGCTAGAGACCGCAACATGAACCGGTAATATTTCACCAATAGCCCAAGGCTGACGACCGTATTCCGCAACAAACCAACCTGCTTCATTGGCAATCCAAGGAAGTGGCAAACAGATTACGATAAATTTCAGGAACAAACGGCTTTGACCAATGCGACGACGCGCGTTTTGGTAAAAAGCAGCAGCGAAGACAAACAGCATTACGAAGCCACAGCCGACCATGATGCGGAATGCAAAGAACAATGGCGCAACCTGCGGAATAGAGTATTCAACCGCTTGATCGATCTCTTCAGATGTCACTTTGTTCATGTCTTCGTTGAATGCTGTTACCAACAAACCGTAACCAAGATCGTCTTTTACTTTGTCGAAGTTTTCTTTCACTAATGGATCGGTAGAACCATTACGTAGCTTTTCAAGCAGCTGGTTTGCATAAATACCATTGATAATACGTTGGCGGTTATGCTCTTTCAGCTCTTTGATACCTTCTACTTCTTTGTCTAGAGAACGGGTCGCAATCAAGCCCATTAGACCAGGAATCTTGATGGCAAATTCGGTTTCTTGAAGCTCTTGGTTTGGGAAGCCGATCAGCGTGAAGTCAGCAGGCGCAGCCTGTGTTTCCCACTCTGCTTCTACCGCAGCCAATTTTACTTTTTGCACTTCACCAAGCTCGTAACCAGACTCGTCACCTAGCAAGATAACACTTAGGATAGACGCCAAACCAAACGCAGAAGCGATGGCGAAAGAGCGACGAGCAAACGCAAGGTCACGGCCTTTCAATAAGTAGTAGCTTGAAATAACAAGAACAAAAATCGCCCCTGTTGTGTAGCCTGCTGATACTGTGTGAACAAATTTTACTTGGGCAACTGGGTTAAACAGCAAAGCACCGAAGTCCACCAATTCCATTCTCATGGTTTCGTAGTTGAACTCAGACCCTACTGGGTTCTGCATCCAACCATTGGCAATCAAGATCCACAAAGCTGATAAGTTAGAACCTAGCGCAACACCCCAAGTCACCATTAAATGCTTCACTTTACTCAGGCGATCCCAGCCAAAGAAAAATAAACCAACCAATGTGGACTCAAGGAAGAAAGCCATCAAGCCTTCAATGGCCAAAGGCGCGCCAAAAATATCACCAACATAATGAGAGTAGTAAGACCAGTTTGTTCCGAACTGGAACTCCATTGTCAAACCCGTTGTTACACCCAGCGCAAAGTTAATACCAAATAACTTTCCCCAGAACTTCACCATGTCTTTGTAGACTTGCTTACCAGTAATTACATAGACAGACTCCATGATTGCCAATAAGAACGCCATCCCTAGTGTTAAAGGGACAAACAAATAGTGGTACAGAGCAGTGAAAGCAAACTGAAATCGCGATAAATCCACTACAGCTTCGTTAATCATATAGCTTCAACCCATTCATTTGATTGAGAAAAAAAGGCGATCGCAGACACTTTGCTTTACGCGGTGCTCTTATTATCCAACGCCCACCGAAGCCTCAAAAAATTTCAAGGCTTACTATAAGGCCAGATTATGAGTGCTGTTTTGATTTGAAACATTGCGTTAGATCAAGATAAAGAGAGTGAAAGGAATAAGTAGTAAAAAAGATGACAAAAACAAAAAAATGACAAATTTGGAGTAACGAAAACACGAAAGGCAGAGGCATTATTGCAGTCAAGCGACCAAGTAATTAATCCCAATTACTGCGTCGCAAGCTTTTGATCTGGCCTTTTTGCTTTTTCTGATCCACACGCTTTTTCTGTGAAGAGCGTGTTGGCTTGGTCGGTCTACGTGCTTTTTGTACACGAACCGCTTCAAGAATAAGCGCTTTAAGTCTTGCTAACGCGTCTTCTCGATTCAACTCCTGAGTGCGGTGTTGTTGTGCCTTAAGCACAATATCGCCCTCTTTCGTTAATCGAGAGTCGTTTAATGCCAACAAACGCTCTTTATAAAATTCAGGCAGCGACGATGCCGCCACATTAAATCTTAGATGGATAGCGGAAGAGACTTTATTGACGTTTTGACCACCAGCCCCTTGTGCTCGGATAGCGGTTAATTCTATTTCGTGATCTGGGATGGCAACGGCGCGAGTGATTTGCAGCATAAGATTGCTTAATTCTATCTAAATATCTATTTTAATCGCCCATTGTAACAGGCTTAAGAAGTGTTTGCTTTGGCGCATCGTTTCTCTGTACATTATCGGTTACAATCGCTGACTAATTTGAGACCTAATAGGAGTTTTTTGTGACCCAGTTCCGTCCTTGTATCGATCTACACCAAGGCAAGGTTAAGCAAATCATAGGAGGCAGTCTGAATGACAAAGGCGCCACTGAAAACTTTATCAGCGAATTTAACGCCGAACATTATGCCCTCATGTACAAAGAACATAACTTACTTGGCGGCCATGTTATTGCTTTAGGCAAAGGCAACCAAGAAGAAGCGCTGAGCGCATTACGTGCCTACCCGAACGGTTTACAATTTGGCGGAGGCGTTACCAGCAGTAATGCAGCAAGCTATCTAGAAGCTGGCGCTTCTCACGTTATTGTTACCTCGTATTTGTTTGAAAATGGTGAGTTCTCCTGGGACCGACTAGATAAAATCAAACGCGAAACGGGTACAGATAGACTGGTTTTAGATTTAAGCTGCCGCCGCACTAAAGACGGCTGGTACATTGCCACAGATCGCTGGCAAACAATTACGTCTACTCAAGTAAACCATGAAAACCTCATTGAATTAGCCAATCATTGTGACGAATTTCTGATTCACGCAGCCGACGTAGAAGGTTTGCAAGCGGGCATTGACGAAGATTTGGTTCGACTGCTTGGTCAAGGCTGCCCGGTGGCCGTGACCTACGCTGGCGGGGCTCGCTCTTTATCTGACCTTAAACGGGTCAGTGAATTGTCCTCAGGAAAAGTTGATTTGACCATTGGTAGTGCCTTGGATATTTTTGGCGGACAAGGCGTTACACTGGACGAATGCATCCTGTGGAATCAATCTCAGCAATAAACTCACGTAAGAGGCAAGTATTTTGCTTGTCTCTTACGCTTTTCTCGACATAACCCCCGCCATACCTCATACTTAGTGGCCTATTTTTTCGCCTTTAATCTCAGGATTAGTTAATGCTTATACTTCGTTCTGGCCTTTTACTTGCAGTGCTCTTACTTAGTGCCTGCTCGATGCCAATTTTACAAGATTTACCGTCCTCCAAAACAGAGAATGTCGAACCAAGCGCACCCAACAACACGCCGGTAGACTCTGCGCAATCTACAGATGACGCACCTATTTCATCGACGGCTGACAATACATCAAGCGAAAGCACATCAACCCCAGTTAATAAGGTGAGTGCGACTGATAATTTGACTCAGCAGCTTAGAACCCAACAAGCATTGGCTAAAGCCAATTATGCTGAGCTAACCAATCGCATGGGGAAAGCACCACAATTGCCAAGCATAGGTAATGTGAGCGGCTTGTCTTATCAACAGATAAATGACGCAACCCAACAGCTGCGATCTTATGTGAGCAAAACGAACTCTACCCTAGCGTCTTTGAATGCACGTGTTGAAGATCGCCAAAAAGTGGCCTTAAACGGAGATATCATTCGGATTTTCTTATCTGAAGCGACCGTTAGCCATGATAACCAATCATTTAAAGCTCAACCTTTGGTCGGTCAATGGATTCGAGGGGAAAGCAGAGCCATTCGTTTAAAAGACAATATTTTGTTTGAGGCTCCAAAATCAGAAGACCTGAACATCACCTTCTCTGAAACCTATCAGTTGATCGTTAATAACAAGGTTATTGCGACAATCAATCCTAACAGAGAGAAGAATGATGCGAACTTTACCGTTCCTACCCATGACAACAAAGGCTCAATAGTTGGCAAGCTAGACTTTAGAGTGGTAGAGGACGAATAGACGATCTATCTAAAAAAATGGCCTAACTGTCACCACAGTTAGGCCATTTTTCGTTGGGCGGCATGCAATGCCATCACCAGCACTCGACTAAATTACCTTAGCATTGCTTCGCCATTGCTTCACCGTATCCAATCCCCTACGTAAATAGACCAAATAGTCTGCGATAACATTGGCAAAGACCTTGTCACCTAGTTGTCGTAGCAATACCTCAATTCTTTTTAGACTCCGCTCGTTTATCACCATCACAAGACTCAGGAGGTTCTGTCCTGTCGCCGCACCAAGTGCTGTCAAATACTCACGGCTGATATGACCCGCCTCTTGGGTCATCATCTTTGAGTCTTCCAGCACATTACCAACAAAAGACAGCAAGCGATCAGCCAAGCGGCGAAACAAATAAGACAGCTTTTTAAAGCCATGCTTATCAATCGTGTTATCAACCCGTTCTGACAACGTCGCGTTGGCAAAAAAACCATCAAAACACATAGAGATCATGTCATAAATCAACCCTGTGTCTTTATCAGACAGTGACCTTGTCGCTAAATCTCTATTGTTTATCACTATTGGCTCCTTTCAAAAAAGGGTGAGCTTTGTGCAAATACCGCTGATTAATTCCGTGTTTCATGAAAAGTCATGGGCTGCCCTCTTTGATCACCAGTAGCCCTATGATTTTATGAGCATACAAATTTGCACTCTATTCATTCAGGGAAAACGATAATGTCTTTACCAAAGCTTTTTTTGCATGTTCAAGATCCATTATTGGCTTCAGACCTGCTAGCGCTAAAAGGCGTTCAACAATATGAATTGAACGTCAGCTATCAAGAAGAATGCTGGCTGCAACAACTTGCCATTAGCCAATGTGATGTCGCCATTATTGAAGTGAGCTCTGCTGATAGCGACTCACTACAAGGGCTAGTTGATCATCCACTGCTTTCTCAAACCGAGTTTCTTTTTTTCAGTAAAGGTGAACCTGCACCTATGCTGGATCAGCTTATTCAAAAAGGCGCTGGTTTTCACTACCGAGCGCCATTCAATGTTAAGTCCGTTGAATCTTCACTTAACGAAGTATTCAACGAGCTAAGTGTGCCGCAGCAATACGATAACCCCCAAGCCAGCTATCTAGATCAATTTGGCCTATTGGTCGGGTCTTCATCTGCTATGCACTCTCTTTACCGCACCATTCGTAAAGTCGCTAACACAAACACCAACGCATTTATTATTGGTGAAAGCGGCACAGGTAAAGAACTTATTGCTAATACTCTGCATGTAGTAAGTCACCGTGCAGACGGTCCATTTGTTGCGATAAACTGCGGCGCACTAAGTCCAGAACTGATTGATAGCGAACTGTTTGGTCACGTTAAAGGGGCTTTCACAGGCGCTCATAAAGATCACCAAGGTGTATTTGAACAAGCTGAAGGTGGCACATTGTTTTTGGATGAAGTCACTGAAATGCCTTTTGAGTATCAAGTAAAACTGCTACGAGTCCTTGAAAGTGGTGAATACAAACCGGTTGGCGCTCAACAAGTCAAAAAAACCAATGTTCGAATTGTCGCCGCAACCAATCGCATATTGAGCGATGCCATCCGTGATGATGTCTTCCGTGAAGATCTGTATTTTCGCCTTGCGCAATTCCCTATTATGTCGCCACCATTAAGAGACAGAGAAGGTGACGCCTGCGGTCTGGCACAACACTTTTTGGCTTACCGAAACGCTCAAGATGGTCAACAAAAGCAACTTTCCGCCTCCAGTCTCGAAAAAATCAGCCAATATTCTTGGCCAGGTAATGTCCGCGAATTAAAACACGCTATCGAGCGCGCTTATATTTTGGCAGATCAAACCATTCTCCCAGAACACCTAATTACAAATGCGCTTAATGACCAAGCTGAAAACAGTAAAACATCCGGCATTCCTATTGGAATGCGCCTTGATGACATCGAAAAAATTGCCATCTTAAAAACGCTCAAAAATAACGATGGCAACCGAACTGATACAGCCAATCAACTTGGTATTAGCATCAAAACGCTCTATAACAAGCTAGATAAATACGAATACGTTCAAGAATTGTAAGTATCTGACGCTTATTAACCTAAAGCCTTTCACTATCATTAAGCCACCAATAAGACATCTCTGACTTATTGGTGGCTGGCAGGATTAGCAATTTGTATTCGCTGCGTCTACGCCTTCTTTCACGTCTTCACAGGTATCTTCAATCGCATTACCCGTGTCTGTCATAGTGTCTTCCATTGCATTGCCTGTATCTGTCATAGTGTCTTCCACTGCATTACCAGCATTGTCTAAGGCTTCACTTGCGTTATCCATAGTTTGCTCGACTGCATCACCTGCACTAGACATTGCATCTTCTACTTTATTGTTGTCTTCTGAATCTTGACCGCAAGCTGCTAGTGTTGCTGCTGTTACAAGAACCAATGCTGTGTTTAGTAAAGTACGTTTAATCGCCATAACAATAACCTCCATTTAACTTCTAAGATATTGAGTACGTTCAGCAAAATTGCCTGACGACTCACTAATTAACTCAATCAGCTCAGCTCACTATGTTCGGGCTTTGCTGTTGATTCCCTTAGACTATTGCGAAGGCCGTGCCAGTTTTTCAAAAAAATCATAACTAATTGATAAATAAGAAAATAATAAATTTAACCAGCAAAACCAAGAGGCTTTTATAGCGACCTAACTAGTATTTTTTACAAAATCTCTCGGTAAGCCTTTCCGTCGAGCAATTGTAAAGACGGAAGAAATGTGGCCCTCACAGCCTAATCTCAGCAAAATAGACAAAAATCCACTTGAATGTTTGCGTCTCTACCATAGAATTGGCGAAAACCTTTATCCTAAAAAAGGTATCAAGTTTAACGAAGGATTCCCTATGAGCCAGTCGCTTTCTACCACCCCAAAACTAGATGGGTTTCGTATGCCTGCGGAACACGAGCCACAAGAGCAAGTCTGGATGGCGTGGCCAACCCGTGAGGACAATTGGCGAGATAGCGGCAAACCTGCTCAGGCTGAATTTGTTGCGGTGGCCAACGCCATTGCTCAAGCAACCGATGTGACTTTTATTGTTGACGCCAAGCATTTTGATGAGGCTCGCACTGCATTACCAAGCCACATCCGCGTCATTGAAATTCCATCAGATGATTGCTGGATGCGTGATATAGGCGCAACTTACCTTGTTAATGACAAGGGTGAACGTCGCGCCAATAGCTGGGAGTTTAATGCATGGGGTGGCGAACTCGATGGTTTATACGACTCTTGGCAGCAAGATAACGCTGTCGCAGAGAAAATGGCGGCCATTACGGAAGACGACGTCTACTGTGTTCCTCTTATATTAGAAGGCGGCTCGATCCATGTGGACGGTGAAGGCACGCTTTATACCACTGAAGAATGTTTGCTACACCCGAGCCGCAACCCAAATTTAAGCAAAGACGACATTGAAGGCTTACTAAAGACTTATTTGAATGTTGAAAAAATCATCTGGCTTAAAGACGGCCTTTATAACGATGAAACCAATGGTCACGTTGATAACATCATGCATGTCATCCGCCCTGGTGTTGTTGCGCTAACCGATTGTGATGACCCAAGCGACCCACAGTATGCAATCAGCAAAGCGGCACTGAACGTGCTTAGCCAAAGTCATGATGCAAAAGGTCGCGCTTTAGAGATTATTAAACTTCCACTACCAGGGCCGCTTTTCGTTTCAGAAGATGAAGCCAAAAACCTAGTAGAGAGTGATTCAATGAACCGTCAGGCAGGAGAACGTCTGGCTGCGTCTTATGCCAACTTTTTAATAACCAATAATCATATTGTCTTTCCGACCTTTGGCGTTAGTACAGACAAACAGGCACAACAAATTCTGCAATCAGCGTTTCCTGATTATCAGATCGTCGGCGTTTACGCGCGCAATATATTATTAGGTGGTGGAAACATTCATTGCATCACTCAACAAGTGCCGAAGAAATGCGTGGTTAAAGCGAATCCATAGCCTTTAATAGTGTTTAATTGATTATCCCGTTGCGACATTTTTTTGCTTGGGTAGCAATATTATAGAGGCTTGAATACGCCTTTTTTATAAGGGTAATATTTCTGTTTGTAGCTTACTCCCACTGTGCTAATCTCGCAGAGGTAACACCTTTTATATATGCAATGTAATGCATTGGTGTTTTGTGTAATTTTTGGCTAGAACATCAACATAATAGTTAATGTTTGGTTGTACTAATTGAAGCGCATTGCTTCTAATTTACGATGGCGTATTTCGCTTGGGGTAATATCAATGGATTCCACGTTTACTTTATTGGATCTAGGCTGGCAAGCTTACTTCCAACAACAGTTATCATTGGATGATTTAGAATCTAACCGTATTGCACGTATCTGCGCTAAAACAGGCAGTCACTACGAGCTTGTTACTGAGTCTGGTTTTTTTACTTTAGAAGACCATTCGGATATGCCAAATATGGCAGTTGGTGACTGGATTGTTGCCGATACAGATAACAACTTCTTACGTCTTTTAGAATCGAGCTCTACATTTGAAAATATCGCTTCAAATATAGACACTGTATTTTTAATTTGCGCATTAAACCAAGATTTCAATCTCGCTTTAATCAAACGCTATCTAGAACTGACTCATGATGCACAAGCTGACGCTGTTGTTATCCTGACGAAAGCAGATACCTGTGATGACGTAATGGAAAAACGCGCACAAGTAGAAAAGCTGGACCCTTTACTCATCGTAGAAACAGTTAACGCCTTAGATTCGGAAAGCTTAACTTGCTTATCGCCGTTCCTTAAAAAAGGAAAAACCATCGCTCTATTGGGCGCGGTCGGCTCAGGTAAGTCAGCACTAATCAATACCCTGATGAAAACCAGCGATAGCACGAAGTCACCAGTAAACATTGGCACTTCCGGCTCATTGAAAATCATGCCTTCTGGCGCTATTTTGCTAGATACTGACAGTATGCGTGAGTTACAACTGAGCGAATTTGATGGCACGACCATTGCCAACTTTGCCGATATAATTGCCCTAGAAAAGCACTGTCGCTTCAGTGACTGCCGCCACGAAGGTGAGCCAGGCTGCGCCATAAAAGCGGCTGTAAAAGCAAACCAGATTGACGAACAACGCGTCGCTGACTTCTTGTTACTTCGCAATGAAGACGGCGATGACGATCAAGTGACTAAATCCAAGCCACAAGAAAAGTTCTATCGCAGTGCGCAATCTGATATCCGCGCGAGAAAGCACAGCTCTGCCGAGTAACATCTAGTACAGAGTCATACAGATAAACAGAAAGCGGGCTGTATTTAACAGCTCGCTTTTTATGTTTTCTACAATTTAAAAGCCTCCAGCCATGTCACTACCCTTTACAGCAAGCCGCTGAGTGTTTATAACAAGGCCTCAATTCATTTTTACCCCACTCTAACTGAGGCAGTTTTTCTGAATCTTCATGTCTAATACTCTATTGATTTACTCCACTACAGACGGCCACACCACTAAGATCAGCAAAAAAATACAAGCCATCATCGAGAGCCAAGATCATTCGGTCACGCTTTTACCTGTCGACGAAGTAACAACTGACACCCTAGCAAGCCATGACAAAATCGTAATCGGTGCCAGTATTCGCTATGGTAAACACCAAAAAAGCGTTGCGGATTTTATTGAGCAAAATAAAGCACTGCTTGAAAGTAAACTGAGTGCTTTTTTCACCGTCAATCTGGTGGCTCGTAAACCAGAGAAATGCCAGCCCGCGACTAACCCGTATATTATTAAATTCTTAGCACAATTAAATTGGAAGCCCACTGTTCAAGGCGTATTTGCAGGTAAACTGAACTATCAAAAATACAGTTTCATAGATCGCAATATGATTCGCTTTATTATGTGGATGACTAAAGGACCCACTGACCCTTCTACCAATATGGAATTTACTAATTGGAATAGCGTTGAGCAATTCGCTCAAGCGGTGTGCGATATGCAGCCAACCGAATAGCGCTAACACCTGATAGAGATAAGAGCATCCTCTTATTGAAAGCATAATAAGGAAACGATGAATGACTGATGCCTTACTGTTAACCTTTATTTTTCTGGTTGCGGGAGTCATTTCTGTCCCGATTGCATCGCGGCTTGGCTTAGGTTCTGTTTTAGGCTATTTATTAGCTGGTATTATCATCAGCCCGCTGTTGACGCTGCTCCAAGTGGATATCGTTTCCATTCAGCATTTTGCCGAACTAGGCGTCGTCTTAATGTTGTTCATTGTTGGTCTTGAGTTGAATCCCAAAAAATTATGGGAGTTAAAATCTAAATTACTCGGTTTAGGGGGCGGACAAGTTGCGCTAACCGCCCTTTTAATTACGAGTATAGGAATGTTTTTAGACCATGAATGGCGTACCAGTTTAGCTATTGGTTTGGTTCTCGCTCTTTCTTCTACCGCCATTGTGATCCAAACCTTGACCGAAAAAGGCTTGATGAAGTCAGATGGAGGTCAATCTTCGTTTGCGGTTTTACTCGCTCAAGATATCGTCGTTATTCCCATATTGGCTTTTATTCCCCTACTCGCGACACCAGAGTTAATCGCTTCTTTAAGCGATGCGGCAGCCGCATCTCAAGGTGATAGTCACTCTGTCTCTTTGGTAGATGACTTAGAAGCATGGCAAACGGCTCTCGTCACTATAGGCGCTATTGGGATTGTGGTTTTAGGCGGTAGTTTCTTAGCCACACCTATTTTCCGTTTTATTTCAGTGGCCCAATTAAGAGAGCTGTTTACCGCAACCGCATTAATGTTTGTGATAGGCACGACTTTACTCATGTCTTTGGTTGGTTTGTCTCCAGCCCTTGGCACCTTTTTAGCGGGAGTGGTGTTGGCGAACTCACCCTATCGCCATGAGTTAGAAAGTGATATCGCGCCATTTAAAGGCTTGTTGCTCGGGCTCTTCTTCATGACCGTCGGCGCGGGCATTAATTTTTCTCTATTGTTTAGTGATTTCGCCTCTATTCTTGGTCTAACCATGGGGCTCATTTTCTTAAAAGCGACCACGCTGTTTATCTTAGGGCGCCTGTTTCACATTCGTGGCTCGAACAAATGGCTGTTTGCCCTCGGCCTCGCTCAAGCAGGTGAATTTGGTTTTGTATTGCTGTCTTTTACTGTCAGCAATGCCGTGATTTCGCAAGAAGTGGCCGATGTGTTGCTACTAGTCGTGGCTCTTTCGATGCTGCTTACCCCCATATTATTCATTATTTATGATCGCATCATCGCGCCACGTTATGCCTCAGACCAAACAGCGGGCACCCATGACGAAGAAATGCCTGATGATAATAAAATCATCATTGCCGGTTCTGGGCGAATGGGCAGCACAATAGACAATCTGCTGAGATTAGCGGGTTACCACTCTACCGTGATTGACTTCAGCGTTAAGCGACTAAGAGCCCTAGAAAAATTTGGCGTGAAAAACTATTTTGGCGATGCCACTAGACCCGACTTGCTGCATGCCGCCGGTATAGATGAAGCATCCTTGTTAATCATTGCTATTGATGATCCTGAGCAAATCACCAAACTCGTCAAATACGTACGAGAAAGTCATCCAGACGTACACATCATAGCGAGGGCTTTCGACAACAATCACGTTTACGATTTATGGGCATCAGGTTGTCGGGACATTATTCGTGAAAACTTTGACAGTAGCTTACGGATGGGGCGATCGGCCTTTGAGGCGCTGGGCATTGCTCATCACAAAGCAGAGCAAATGATCGATGTCTTTAGCCAGCATGACAAAGTGTCTATGGTAGAAGTCGCCGATGCCCATCAAATCGGCGTCCCCTCCCATGAAAACAAAGTCTTTATTGATCGACTAAAAAAATATTTAGAAGAAAAGAATCCACAACTTAAAAAAGCCATGGAAGACATTCAAAAACAAGCCGATTAATGCAATAACTCTCTCGATTGCAGCTTGGCAAGTCGTTCATTCCATTTTCCACCATGGGAGCGCTCGCAGGCTTCTTCTGTGTCAAAGCTAAGCTGCTGACGTAATTTGTGATGACTGATATCCACCGCGCTTAGCTCACGCTTAATAAGTTGGTAAAAATAGTCATCCTGCTTAGCGTCAATGGCTTTAGACAAGGCCTCATCGGTTTCGAAAACACAAACGATCTTTAGCGAATTAGGAAATGCATTGTAATTAACTAAGTGCGTTAACCAAACAAATCCCTCCACGTTACCAAGCGCCGTTTCGCATACATTGGTCAAGGCGCCTCTTAATGCGTTATCGATTTTTTTGTCAGACTTCTTCATAAAAATACAGGGTAAAATGGGTAAGGTGAAAGTGTAACCTGTCGTGAGAGCATGACCAAGACAGTCAGTACAATAGTGCCAAAACAAACTTTTTAAAGATTAAGCGTTTTTATCAACTATTCAGTCGCACCCTGATGCATTACACTATTTATAACCATAGAATTCTTCTTAATTATTCGATAGAAAAGCAGATCATGCGTATAAACGGCCTGCTTTTACTTTGAGACAAGACACCCAGTAAGGAATTACGCTGTGAAAAAAGTATTTATTGATGGCGAAACAGGTACTACCGGCCTTCAAGTAAAAGACCGCCTTGTAAAGCACCCGCACATTGAAATCATCAGTATCGATCCGGATAAAAAACGCGACGTAGAAGAAAAGCGCCGCCTGATGAAAGAAGCCGATGTAACGGTACTTTGTCTGCCTGATGACGCAGCAAAAGACAGCGTTGTGTTAGCAAAAGAAGAAGGTTGTCGTATTCTGGACGCCAGCTCTGTTCACCGTGTTGCTGAAGGTTGGGTATACGGGTTGCCAGAACTGGACGTCACGCAACGCGAGAAAATCAAAGGCGCGCAATTTGTCTCTAACCCTGGTTGTTACCCAACAGGTGCGATCTTGCTATTGAAACCATTGATTGAAGCTGGGTTGTTATCTGCATCTTATGATTACTCAATCAACGCTGTATCTGGTTACAGTGGTGGCGGTAACGCGCTAATTGACCGCTTTGAAAGCGGTAACGAGGTGCCGGTTTTTGGTGCCTACGGTTTGAGTTTCAATCACAAGCATTTAGCCGAAATGAAAAAATGGTCTGGATTGGATAATGCACCGATTTTCGTACCAAGCGTGGGCAACTTCCGCCAAGGCATGCTGACCTTTTTGCCTATCCATCTGAAAGACGGTGTCACCATGGCGCAACTACAAGCGAAACTGGCAGAAGTATACGCCGGTGATCGCTTTGTGACGGTTAATGAGCTGAATGCTATTGCTGATAGCGCAGCGCCATTTTTGACTCCTCATGGACTTGAAGATACCAACCAAATCGAATTGTCTGTATTAAGTGAGCCAAGCAATACATCCGGCATACTGGTTGCCAAACTGGATAACCTTGGCAAAGGCGCCTCTGGTGCAGCCGTACAAAACCTAAACATCATGTTAGGTTTTGACGAAGACATCGCTGTTAACCTTCGCTAAACAATTCAGGGTCTTCTTGATCAATCAGGAAGACCCTGCACCGTTACCCGATGCAACCTTCGGGGTTGATCTCCATAATCCGTCACCGCAAAATGCTGCGTCACTCGATTATCCCAAATGGCAACGGTACCTGCTTGCCATTTAAGTCGAACATGAAACCTATCTTGTCGGGCAATCGCAAAAAGCCGATCTAATAACGCTTGGCTCTGCGCGTCTTCCCATTCTTGCACCGAACGCGTGAATTGTTCATTGATAAACAACACCTCATCCCCAGTTTCGGGGTGACGCGTCACCATCGGTCGCACAATCGGCGGATAAGCCTGAGACTTTTGTGCTACACGGCTTTGCCCATTTGCATCTACCGCATCGTAGCGGCTGCCTTCAAACGCATGTAATGCATGTATGGTGTTTAGTGTACGTAAGTGGTTTTGCTCTTCGTTCGATAAGTCTGCAAATACCGCAGCCATGTCACACCAAAGCGTGTCACCCCCAACGGGCGGAACGTACTGTGCGTGTAAAATAGAACATTTAGGCGGTATGGCTTGCCATGTCATATCGGTGTGCCAAAAGCTCTCCCCAGGCGGATTACCGGGACTGGTTTCAATGATGACAACTTGATCATGTTGCGCTAAATGTGGAAAAAATGGATGGGCAGGCTCAAGCTCACCAAAGCGCTTT
Source organism: Marinomonas sp. FW-1 (assembly GCF_005222245.1). Taxonomy (NCBI): domain Bacteria; kingdom Pseudomonadati; phylum Pseudomonadota; class Gammaproteobacteria; order Oceanospirillales; family Oceanospirillaceae; genus Marinomonas; species Marinomonas sp. FW-1. The sequence continues at coordinate 2,750,063 of NZ_CP025987.1, forward strand.
CCTAACGCTAAGTGCTGCTCTGGGGACAAGCTTTGGTCGCGAAAAAACAAGACTCTGTACTGTAAAAAAGCCTTATAAAGCACTTTAAACACCTCAGCGTTTAGTGTCGCTAAACTTACGTCATCAACAAATGCACCTAATGCAGCCCCACAGGGACGAATCACCATAAACCCACCTTCTTTGCCTCGCTTGCAGCTATTGTCGAAAATCCCTTAACCTAATCGCTCATTTTTATCAGCTTTTTAAACGAAAATATCGTATTATCCACGCTATTAGCCATTGACCCAGCATTCTAATTATTGATTCCTATGATACGACTTTCCAATATCCAACTTCCTCTTGATCACGATGCCAGCGCATTAGAAAACGCTATTTTAGCTATGCTTGAAATAACAGCCGACAAGCTAGTTAGCTTTAATGTCTTTCGACGTGGTTACGATGCACGTAAAAAAACCAACATCATGTTGATCTACACTCTAGATGTTGAAACAACGTGTAACGACGCTTTGCTCAGCCAATTCGCTGAACACCAGCAAGTAAAAGTCACTCCAGATCTAGAATACCATCCAGTGGCACAAGCACCAGCGACTTTAACTGAACGCCCGATTATTATCGGCTTTGGCCCTTGTGGCTTGCTAGCGGCTTTGGTTTTGGCACAAATGGGATACAAGCCAATCGTACTAGAGCGCGGCAAAGAAGTGCGCGAACGCACCAAAGACACTTTTGGTTTTTGGCGTAAGAAAATTCTAAACACCGAATCTAACGTACAGTTTGGTGAAGGTGGTGCGGGGACTTTCTCTGACGGTAAACTTTATAGCCAAGTAAAAGATCCAAAACAATACAGCCGCAAAGTCCTTAATGAATTTGTTGCGGCGGGTGCGCCAGACGAAATCCTCTACGTCAGTAAGCCTCACATTGGTACTTTCAAACTGGTGGCCATGGTCGAAAAAATGCGTGCACAGATTATTGAGCTTGGCGGTGAAATTCGTTTTAGCTGCCGTGTAGATGATCTGCATATTGAAGATGGTCAGATTACTGGTGTGACACTTGCTGATGGTGAGCAACTGCACTCTAAACACATTGCCATCGCTATTGGCCACAGTGCTCGCGACACATTCGAAATGCTTCACAACAAAGGCGTATACATCGAAGCCAAACCTTTCTCTGTTGGCTTTCGTATTGAACATGAGCAATCCGCCATCGATAAAGCACGCTTTGGCCCAAATGCTGGCAATGAGATTCTTGGTGCAGCAGATTACAAACTGGTTCACCACTGTAAAAATGGCCGTTCTGTTTACAGTTTTTGCATGTGCCCTGGCGGCACTGTGGTTGCTGCGACGTCGGAAGAAAATCGCGTTGTGACCAACGGTATGAGCCAATATTCTCGTAACGAACGCAATGCAAACAGTGCCATTGTCGTAGGCATTGATCCTTCTGATTACCCTGGCGGCCCACTTGCAGGCATCGAATTCCAACGCAAGTTAGAAAGCTTGGCTTATGAATTGGGTGGAAGCAACTACGATGCGCCAGCACAAACCGTTGGCGCCTTTTTACGGAATGAAACACCTGAAAAATTGGGTACGGTCGAGCCGTCTTTTAAACCAGGCATTAAATTAACAAACTTAGCCGATGCCTTACCTGACTTTTGTATTGAAGCGATACGCGAAGCAATTCCAGCCTTCAATAAGAAAATTCGTGGTTTCGCATTTGACGATGCATTATTGACTGGCGTAGAAACTCGTACCTCTGCACCAATCAACATCAAACGCGATAGCGAAAGCCTAGAAAGCATTAACACCAAAGGCTTGTATCCAGCCGGTGAAGGCGCAGGCTATGCAGGCGGTATCATGTCGGCAGCGATCGACGGCATCAAAATCGCCGAAGCCATGGCATTAAGCATTAACGCAAAAGCTTCAGCGTAAAACAAAAATGGGAATGCAGATTTCTCTGCATTCCCATTACCTATTGCGATATCAATATAGGTTAAATCACATCAAAACAAATCAGCTTATCACCCTGATTGGTAACACAATTCTCACCTAAAGAATCCGCGACAGCCACTAGTCCATTTAGGGTTCCCGTAATAAAAAAGTAGTCTTTATTACCATAACCACGTTGAACGCACTGAAGTATCCCTTGCGTTACGATGTCTTTTTTCTCAGCCACGAGTGCATCTATGTCAGCTGAAAAAGTGTAGTCATTGCTACCACCTTCAAACGTCAAGCTTGCGCCAACCGCTTTAGAGGAAACAAAGACACCGTAGTTAAAATAAAAGTCGCAGGCCGAATGATTTGAGGGATGAATCTCACCGCGAATCAGTTCCACCGCAGCCAAGGGATCCAGTGATGCAACAAGATTTTCGACGCTATCCACCGTATCAGGAACGGACACTTGAAAACACACTTCTAGCTCTGTACCACGAATCGCTTGGTGAGAAATTTTCTCTCCCATGCAAGAAAATACTTGGAAATCAAAAATGGGAGAAAGAATAATCACCCCATCTTTGTTAACTATCTTCCAGCCAGCGATGGTGGCGCCCTTAGCAACGATCTGCGCAATTAACGCATCCTGCGCCTTACATACGTCATCAAAATGGCTTGTTAATGACAAGCCAGCTTGATGTTCAAAACCTTTAACTATCTGAGAATACTCTTCAAAATTCATACAGTGACAACTTTAAAATAAACGGTAAAACATGAGTTCAGAGCAGCTTCAATTCACCGCTTGTTTACCCGAACATCATTTGGCTCTCAATTAATTTACGCTAAACGTTTGTCCATTGTATTGAGTCAGCAAGCAGTCTCCGCCCTTTTCTTTTAGCATCATGCAAAAATCCGAACTAAACGACTTACTATTAAATGGCCCTACTTTGACTTGATACATCATTCGACCATTCACCTCTTTTTCATTAATTAGAGGAGTTAAACCTTGAAACGACGTAGGAGATTTTTTTTGCATAGCTTGCCAGCCAGTAATAGCGTCTTCTTTTTTAAGATAAGCGGCAACCTGAACACCGTATTCTGATTTAGACATCGCTACTGGTGCCGAAGCGACCGGAGCGGAAACAACAGGGGCAGCAGAACTTTCCATGGCAACGCTTGTCGTCATGCCGGTGTCATCTGTCTCTGAAGTGGGCGTTACTGCTGGGGCCACATTCACAGCGGCCATGCTTTGATCCGAAATGAGGTTTTCTTTAGGTGCAACCTCTTCCATGTCACCGGCATTCCCTTGTTTCAATGCCGCAAGTTCCGCTTCTAAGGCATCGATTCGATCTAATTTAGGTTGAATTGCCTGCCATTGCTCGTCATGAGCAATTACCTTATCTTGTAAGTCGTTATATGCCATGAAAGTGTTCTTTTCATCCACTGATGAGCAAGCACCAAGCGACAAGCCGGCAATAGCAACAACAAGTATTTTCTGGGATGTTTCCATAATTCTATTCTCCATGTACTTTATTTAGGCTTTCGCTTACGTTCAGCTGAATAATCCAGTTATGAATTATCAGGCAAACAGTAAGTGTTGACCCCACAAAACTAAGGCATAACGAGCTGCTTTGCCAATAAAAACCAAGGGTAAAAAATACCAAATAGGCGTTCTTAACACACCTGATACTAATGCAATCCCATCACCCACAATAGGAAGCCAAGTAAACAATAAACTAACCATGCCATAACGATTGAAAAAATGCTCGGCTTTCTGACGAGAGGCAGCACTTATTGGGAACCACTTAGCCCCTTCAAAACGAATTAAATAACGCCCGATTAACCAGTTAGTTAAGCCACCTAAGGTATTACCTAGACTGGCTACCCCCCATAATAGGAATATGGATAAAGTCGTATCATTCGCATAATAAAGTAATATCCCTTCTGATCCCATAGGCAAAATCGTTGCCGAAAAAAAGGATACGAGAAATACCGATAAGTAACTCCACACAATATTGCCAACCTAATCTCTTAATTGAAAATTACTTTCTAAATAACAAAATATTGATCCAGCTCAATTTTATTGACTAGGCAATTTGCATAAAAACATCTAGTCTGTGGAAAATGTTTTTACGTGTTTATCTATTCAATTCATTCCCTAAATGAGCAGAAACTGTATCTGAGCTCTGGTTCGGTCTACTAAAACTAATCTAAATATTTCACCTATTCGGAGCAGGCATGCTGGAACGTGTTAATGATATCAAAATTCGTTATAAGCTATGGGCAATTATTGGCTTAATGTCTATGGGAACAGCCGCTCTTATTCTTGTTTCACTCACGTCCTTGTTTAACAGTCATGTGGATGCTCGTAAAGATCGAACTCAAGATATATTAAAAATCGTCAACACCACCATACAGCCGTTTTATGAAAAACAACAATCAGGTGAACTCACAGAAAGCCAGGCTAAACAACAAGCCTTGACACTATTGTCATCCATTAGATATGGAGACCAGCAAAGCCTTTGGATAATGGATCAAGGTAGCCAATCACTTCTAAGCTCACCTACTTCCTATAACAACACAACACCGCCAACCAGTTTGCAAAATGCACTAAAAAGATCGGCATCCACCTTAGCGACTAACCGCTATCAGCCAGTCGAATTTGAGTACCAAGGCAATAACAGTGTTACACATAAAATGATCGCCACAGCGTCAACTTTTGCCCCATGGAAAATAACCATTATTGCGACCACGTCGCTGAACGCTGTTATAGATTTCTTTCTGCTTGCTTTGGTGGATTATGGCATTCTTGTGGGTGTATTAACGGTAGTGGTTGGAGGCTCTGCTCTTTACATTATTCACCTAGTCACAAGTCGCGTCACATCACTCTGTAAAACGATGACATCGGTACAACATTCTGGAGATTTGACACAACGAGTCGAGTTTACCGGCAAGGATGAAATGGGAGAAATGGCTCATGCCTTTAACAGCATGATGAGCGATTTCCAATCCATAGTTCGTAACGTTAGCCACTCCAGTGAAACCCTAGACAGTATTGTTGATCAAACCAATAAATCGACCACCAAAACCGCCCAAGGCGTTACTAAACAGCTATCGAATACAGGTCAAGCAACAGAGTTAATGCAAAGTGTGATGACCTCAGTAGAAGATACCCTTTCTATTGCAGAGCGCGCTAATACCACTACCCAAGAACTTGGCCAACATTCTAAACAAGGTCTTGGCGTAATGAACAAAGCAAACCAAGACATACAGCAGCTGTCTGTGGAAGTGGGTGAAGCGGCATTACAAATCCAAAAATTAAGAGAAGACGTGACCCATATTAGCGATCGATTGGGCATTATTAGCGAAGTGGCTGATCAAACAAATTTACTGGCTCTTAACGCTGCCATTGAAGCGGCTCGCGCCGGCGAGCAAGGCCGAGGATTTGCTGTCGTTGCAGACGAAGTACGCCAACTTGCACAACGTTCACAATTGGCCGCAACAGAAATTGGCGGCCTAATAGAGCAACTGACTCAGCAAACACTGGATACAGTGAAAGTCATGGGATCTGCTCGCAATACCGCAAACCAAGGCGCAGAGCAAACTTCTCAGGCTGGGCAGGCGTTTTCTGAAATTGCCAATGGCGTATTGTCTATTTCTAAACTCAATGGCGACATAAGCCAAGCGGCTGAGCGTCAATTTGAATCTTCGCAAACCGTGCATCAGACACTCGAAAATATCGCCATTATCTGTGAAGACACCAACCACAACTCAAAAGACATTCAAGCATCTGTTAATAACCTGCAACAATGTGCCAGTCAGCTTCGACAACTTGTTCATCAGTTCAGTACCTAAAATGAGTCACTGCCTTGAGTTGTTGCTCTGATATCGTGCATAGAAATAGGATTTCGTTAAAATCACCACTTTTTTATACGCTATGTAAAAAAGAAGTCTTTTTACTGCTTTAACTTATTGGTGAGTCCGATTAAGTTTGGGTATAGTGATTTAAACCGAATCCATTCACAACGCTTGGATTGGGTAACAGGTCTTTAACGATACGTTTTTGAAGGATCGAACATGGCGTCTGACAACCAAGATAAGCTAGATTCTCTATATCAACATATTCAAGCGGTCATCTTATCCCGCCAGCATCCTGTCACAGGGCTCTTTCCAGCAAGTACTAGCATTAATAATCACGGCAACTATACCGATGCTTGGGTGCGAGATAACGTTTACAGCATTCAGGCAGTCTGGGCTTTACATCTAGCCTATAAACGCGCCTCTAACCCACATAAACGCGCGCATGAACTTGAATTTGCCTGTGTAAAAATGATGCGTGGCTTGCTATTCGCCATGATGCGTCAATCCCACAAAGTAGAGGCGTTCAAACACAGCCTTGATCCCAAAGATGCTTTACACGCCAAGTACGATACAAAAACAGGTTTAGAAGCCGTTGCAGACGATGCCTGGGGACATTTGCAAATTGATGCCACCAGCTTTTATTTGCTGATGCTTGCCCAAATGACTAAAGCAGGCAGCAAACTTATCTTTTCACGCGATGAGTTTAATTTCATTCAAAACCTTATCTACTATATTTCCCGTACCTATCGAACCCCAGATTACGGTATTTGGGAGCGAGGAAATAAAGTAAACAACGGCAAAGCAGAAATAAACGCCAGCTCGGTAGGCATGGCAAAAGCCGCTATGGAAGCGATGGATGGATTGAATCTGTTTGGTAACGATGGTCCGGAATGGGCTGTGGTTCATTCTTTTGCCGATGCGGTTGCTCGAGCTGGCTCAGTACTCCAATCTCTATTACCAAAAGAGTCACGTTCCAAAGAAGTCGACAGCGCCATTCTCAGCATTATTGGCTTCCCCGCTTTTGCTGTAAACGATGAAAAACTCACCCGCCGCACACGTAAAGAAATCATTAATAAACTGGGTGGTGAATACGGTTGTAAACGCTTCTTGCTAGATGGGCACCAATCCGAATTGGAAGACCAAAGCCGTATTTATTATGAACACGATGAGCTGATTAATTTCGAGCATATCGAATCAGAATGGCCGCTATTCTTTACTTACCTTTATATTGACCGTTTGTTTGCCAGAGACTGGGAAAGCGCCAACTTCTACCGTCATAAGCTTGAGTCTCTCATGGTCGAAAAAGACGGCCAAATGCTGCTTCCTGAACTGTATTATGTACCACAAGAAAGTATTTTAGCGGAGAAAGAAAAACCGGGGTCACAAAAACGCTTACCCAATGACAACTTGCCCTTAGTATGGGCGCAAAGCCTGTTTCTAGTGGGTAAAATGCTTGATGAAGAGTTGATAACTACGGATGACCTAGACCCGCTTGGGCTTCATCGTATTCAATATCGCCCAAACAAAGTCACCACCTCTATGGTGATATTGGCACAAAATGACAAAGTAAAACAAAAGCTACTGAACGCGGGTTGTCTATGCCAAACACTGGAGGATATTGCCCCACTTAAAGCCATCAGTGCAGATCAGTTAGTTGAAACCTATCAACACCTTGGCGACTCTGAGGCGCTAGGTTTAACAGGTCGTCCAAATCGCGCATTAAATAGTTTGGCCACGTCTCAGGCATTTAATATCGATGGCGAAAGCTACTTATGCCTGTCTTGGATTCAGAACGAAGACAAAGACTACCGAAAAGTGGACCCAGCTCTTTTTCAAGCGCATATTCGTAACGAGCTTAAGATCATTGCCGAGCATTGGTATTACCAAGCCAATGCGGTTTTCAGCATACTCATAGACGAAGCTATGAGTGATATGCAAGGCAGCGATGAACTGTTTGAATTTATCCGTTTATTACAAAAACGAGAACATGAAGAGTTTCGTGTTATTCCGCAATCCGCTAAGAATGCGTTCAAGTCAGGCAACCGTCGATCCATTATTATTAATGCCACTAACCAGCAATCCTTATCTGCAAAATTGCCGGTTCATGGTTCGCCTTGGCCGTTATCAGACAAGCCCAAACCTTACGATGCCGCCGAAATAAAAACAGCCGAAACCAATACGCTATTGGCAAGATTGACTGACACTCCAAGTATGGCGGAGGCAATTGATTGCCTTATGGAATTGGGCGCTCGCAGGGCCTTGATGAATACCATACCTAATTCCAACCCTGCTGCTACCGCCTATAAAGTCTTAAATAGTGTTTATTTTCAAGCACTTCTTGCCGAAGACTGGCACTCAGCTCGACGCTTGTATTCTTTGGTTCTTAAACCTTCCACAGACTTGGCCACGTATATTGCGGATATTACCGTTCGACAGCGTTTACTGGTCATCGGAGAAACGCCTGAAACCGAGCTGGACATCAGTTCACCGCTGCATCAAGACGTTATTTTAGACATGCTAAAAAGCGTCTCATCGTCCCCTATTGGCTTAGTGATTTGTCATGAACTGGTGGCGATAGCTGGGACCTTGATTAAGGTTCACCCAGAGTTTTTCTCTGGTGTGCGCACAATCCGTATTCACAATTTAGCGATGCTTTGCGCGCGGCAATTTGACCCTGAAGACGACGCACCTGTTTTTGACACTTTATCAAAGGTTTCGCCAAGCGAGCTTTACGAAGCCCTCAAACAAGTGTTACAACAAAAGCACGATGAATTCGCACATGTTGCCAATACCATGCGTTATCACAATACGACCGATGCGCAGAGTAAAATGAAGGATGTGGATTGGTTCGATTGGCGCTCAGAACAAGGCATGATTACCAAGTTACCAGAATCCATGCTGTTGCAACTCTGGGAAAGTTTAAGTAATGCCAATACGATCGTCTTTGGCGATGTGCAAAGTAACACCGCGCTAGACTGTAAACGCACTCTAAGTTCAATGACTCCCGGTGAAGACACCTTCGCCCTTTTAATAGAAACACTGACGTCCGATATTCATCCGAGCTGGTATAAGAGTCTTATTTTTGAAGGGCTGTACGCCTTCATACGATTCTGCCAGCAACATAAAAATTGTAAATTTGAGCAAGAAATAAACTTACCGGTTCTTGTTTCCCAAGCCGCTCTGGATCATGCCAAGCAACACCAAGCAGAACATCCAGAGGACAGCAGGGTCGAGGCGGCTCTAGATGAGTTCGCACAAATAACACCGAACAAAGTAAACCAATATTTGCGTTGGGCAGTGAGCAAGCTTCACAGTCATCAGCACCAACACTCATCGAGTTAATACGCTCACTCTTGCTGGAGAAGTGAATGGATCTAATCAAAAACGCCCTAACAAATGATGTACTGAACACTCGATGTTCAGACCCATTTGGCTGTTTGGGACTACAAGAGACGCCTTCTAAGAAAGGTTTATCGTTAATCGTCTGGCAGCCAGAAGCCGCCTCTATACGAGTATTGGCTATCGATTCAGACAAAGAGCTTGCCAAAATGAGCGAGACCGATAATCAAGGCCTCTTTCTGGCTGAATGGCCAAAAACCACCACACGCTTTCATTATCGTCTCGAAATCACCTACAAAGATGGCAGCGTATACACCCTCGTTGATCCTTATCAATTTCCTAACACCACCTTTGTAGACCCAGAACACCATCAAGCCAGCTTATACAAAAGCCAAGGTGCTATTCGTGCTGGCGCTAAAGTGAATGACCAAATTACTATCCAAGGAACACGGTTTGCCGTTTATGCTCCTGCAGCGCGCTCAGTCTCTGTGGTGGGGGACTTTAATGCTTGGGATGGTCGAATTCATCCAATGTCGAGTAATGGCGATGGTGTGTGGCGCTTATTTATTCCTGATGTGAACCATGGCGCTCGCTACAAATTCGAAATTCGCTCCAAAAACGGTGACGTTCTTCCACATCGTAGTGACCCTTATGCACAACGCATCGAACAGTTCCCGTCGTTTGCCAGCGTCACTTGCTTTGATGATAAACACGCTTGGCAAGATCACGCTTGGGTAAACCGTAAAATTGAAGACATTTACGAAAAACCCATGAGTATCTATGAGCTGCACATTGGTTCATGGCGTCGCAGTGGTGACAATCAGCCGCTGACGTATCTTGAAATCAAAGACCAGCTGGTGCCTTATGTTAAAGAAATGGGCTACACCCATGTTGAGCTTTTACCGATTACTGAATACCCATTTGATGGTTCATGGGGCTATCAGCCCGTCGGTTTGTACGCGGTTACCTCTCGATTTGGTACACCTGAAGACTTTAAAGCCCTAGTCGATGCGCTGCACCAAGCCAATATCGGTGTGATTATGGACTGGGTTCCCGCTCATTTTCCTGCCGATAGCCACGGTTTAGCGAACTTTGATGGCTCCAAACAATACGAATACCCAGACCCTAAAAAAGGCTGGCACCCTGAATGGAACTCTTTAATTTACGATTTTGGTAAAGACCATGTCGTGAATTATCTCATCAGTAATGCCGTGTACTGGCTTGAGGAATTCCATATTGATGGCTTACGTGTCGATGCCGTTGCGTCCATGCTCTATCTCGACTATTCCCGTGAAGACGGCGAATGGATTCCAAACAAAGACGGTGGTAACCACAATTACGAAGCCATTGATTTTTTACGTCGTTTAAATGAAACCGTGTATTTAAATCATCCTCGCTGCTTTACAGTAGCTGAAGAATCCACAGCGTTTCCGGGTGTCTCTAAGCCTACTTACATGAATGGATTAGGTTTTGGCTTTAAATGGAATATGGGCTGGATGAACGACTCTCTTACCTATATAAAAAGAGACCCAATTTATCGTCAACACCATCAAGGCGAGCTCAGCTTTAGTATGGTTTATGCCTACGATGAACAGTTTGTTTTGCCTATTTCTCACGATGAAGTCGTCCATGGTAAGGGGTCGATGATTGCAAAAATGCCCGGCGATGCTTGGCAAAAATTCGCCAACTTGCGCGCTTTCTCGGCTTATATGTATTTTCACCCAGGCAAAAAGCTCAATTTTATGGGGAATGAATTCGCTCAAGGCCAAGAATGGAGCCATGAACGCTCTTTGGATTGGCACTTGTTGGATATTGATTTTCATAAAGCCCAACAATCCTTGTCGAAAGACTTGAACCACCTGTACCAAAATGAGCCAAGCCTACAGTACGATCACTCTCACCATGGTTTCGAGTGGATCAGCTACGACGACAGTGCCAACAGTATTTTAGCCTTTGCTCGTAAAGCAAAAGACAGTGAAGAGCATACTGTTGCTATCATTAACTTTACCCCGACCCCACATGGTAACTACCGTATTGGCGTTCCTAGAGCTGGTCGCTATCAAGTTATTATGGATACTGATGATACGCACTACACTGGCAGTGGTTATGCTCAAATTAAAGAGTACAACACCGAGTTTTCTGTTAGCCACGGTCGTGATCAAAGCATTGAGCTGCAAGTACCACCACTTTCTGGCGTACTGTTAAAATGGCTGGGCGAATCGTAAAAGCAACACCAAGCAACCGTAACCCAAATAGCATCTAGAGGTCTTCATGAACCAAGCGTACCAAGTTTCCAATGGCTCTTCTTTTCCTTTAGGTGCAACGGTCACGGAGCATGGCGTTAATTTCGCTGTTGTGTCTGAAGATGCTCATCAACTGTATCTATGCTTATTTGACCCAGATGGCAAAGAACAAGAGCCAATACCATTTATCAATAAGCACAAAGGTATTTGGCACATGGAAGTGCTTGGCTTAAAGGAAGGTCAACAGTATGGGCTACGAGCCAAAGGTGACTTCAAACCAGAACAGCAGCTGCTATACAATGAACAAAAGCTACTGATTGATCCTTACGCGAAAGCGCTTAGCGCAAAGCTTATCTGGCACGAAGACCAAGCCGCGATCACCAAAGAGGGCCAAGTACACCAAAGCGATTCCGCCCATTGCGTACCTAAATCCATTGTACGAAATATCAAACCGCTGCCGGAGCGCCCTGCTCGCGTCAATGTCACCCCTTCTAGCCGCGCCTTGTACGAATTGCATGTCAAAGGATTCAGCAAAAACCTGCCGATTGAAAGCGAACTACAAGGGACTTATTTAGGCGTTATCTCCTCGGCTGGTATCGAGCATTTAAAAAATCTAAATATCACCACCATCCAGCTGATGCCATGCTTTAGCTTTATGACAGAGCGTCATCTTCAGCAATTAGGGCTCAACAATTATTGGGGATATAACCCGATTAGCTTTTTTGCAGTGGAGCCCAGTTACGCAATAAAAGACCCTATTACTGAATTCCAACAAATGATAGACGGACTTAGACAAGCGGGTTTTGAAGTGATTTTAGACGTGGTTTACAACCACACAGCGGAAAGCGAACTTGACCAATCTAGCGTATGTTATCGAGGTTTAGACAATGCTCGGTATTATCGACATAAAGACGGACAATATCTGAATTACACTGGCTGTGGCAATTGTGTTGATACTTATAACCCCACAAGCATCCGTTTGATTTGCGACAGTATGCGTTATTGGGTTGAGATAATGGGTGTGGATGGTTTCCGCTTTGATCTAGGCGTTGACCTAGGCCGAACTAACCATGAATTTTCAGCAAAAGCCCCCTTGCTGCAAGCCATTCTGCAAGACCCTGTTTTAAGCGAAACCTGCTTGGTAATGGAACCTTGGGATATTGGTCCAAATGGCTATCAAGTAGGGCAATTTCCACGAGGTTTTCTGGAATGTAACGATCAATATCGGGATACTGTTCGCCGTTTTTGGCGTGGTGACCGTGGCTCCGTTCCTGAATTCGCTACTCGCCTAATGGGATCAAGAGACTACTTTCATAAAGGCCAAAAAAGCGCGCTTAATTCGGTCAATTACATCACCTACCATGACGGCTATACAATGAAAGACTTAGTGTCTTATCATCACCGTCACAACCTCGCCAATATGGAAGAAAATCGGGATGGCCATGGCGATAATATTAGCCAGAACTTTGGCGCGGAAGGTGAAACAGATGATAAAGCGATTCAAGAAAAACGCCTAAATCAGCAGCTTTGCTATATGGCAACATTATTGTTGAGCCAAGGCACTCCGCATATTTTGGGTGGTGACGAGTTGTCTCATACACAGCAAGGCAATAACAACGCTTATTGCCAAGATAACGAGATCACTTGGCAGCATTGGCAGGACGCTAACAGCGAAATAACGGATGCTAGAAAAGCCATTCAAGACACCATATCAACCTTGATAACCTTGCGCAAAACCTACCCGATCTTGGCGGAAATACGCTTAGAAGACGACCCGCTTTATCAGCATACATCAGCAGACAAGATTCACTGGCTCAACGAACACAGCGAAGCAATGACGATCGAAAATTGGGCTGACGATCAACGTCGCTTTATTGCGCTCACACTCACGCCTTCTGATCACTCAAATACATTCTGGATCGTATTCTATAATGATGATTCACCGCTTAGCGTGCCATTCCCAGACGCAAACAGCGACCTAGAAGTGCTTTATCAGACACCCGGGTTATCCATCGCGAGCAACGAACTTCATTGCGCCTATCGCGGTGTATTTATCGGCCGATTTTAAAGAGCCTATAAGCCTCAAGGCTCAGGCTTAAATCCCATTCTAAAACCACCCCAGTGTTTTCCATTTACAAAAATAGGCACAGAGAGGTCGTGGAGGATTTCACCGGTATCGCGTTTATAGGTTTGCAGTAAGAAGCTGTCTGTATGAGCGCCACATCGGCTACCAGTCGCATCATTAAAAATACGCTTAGAACGGTTGTTCACTAAATCTTTTTCATAATCACCAGTTAATGGCTGATTAAATTTGTTGTTATGGGTCGGGAAGTAACCATTCACATCCACCGCCCCTGCAAACATGACTTGCTGATATTTTTCTAATAAGGCCTCTTGCACCGTAGGGAAAAACTGATCACTAAATGCATCATAAGATGTACTGTACTTTTGTGGATTCGTATTACTAATAGGTTGATAATCTCTGGAAAACACGGCTTGCTGAGTCAATTCACCTTTTTCAATCGCCTCTTCAAATAGACGGCCAATAGCGTGCGCTGCTGCTTTGGCTTCATTAAGCAATGTGGAGAAAAACAAAGAATCATTTACTTTATCTAATTCCCGAAAAACGACTTCTGCACCATTACTTAGGCCTGCCGCTTCTTTTGTTAATTGATCACTGCGCACTGAAATATCATGCAAAGAGTGACTAATACGAGAAATAGACCCGTTGATCTGAGTACTCGCCGTCCCTAGTTCTTCACCTGCACTCTCCACTTCAGACAGTACTAAAGAAGCATGCTGCACCTCTTTTGTTAACGATATAAAACGCTGAGTTTCCCCTAAGAGCGTCGACGATAGAGATTCTGTTAGTTCTTTTAATGACGACATTTCAAGGTTTGTTCGTTGGCTATTTTGACGAACATCGGTCAATAATCGTGAAATCTGTTCTGAGGCATCGGCACTTTTTCCCGCTAATGATCGCACTTCATCAGCCACCACCGCAAAACCTCGGCCCTGCTCACCTGCACGTGCTGCCTCAATAGCCGCATTAAGCGCCAATAGATTGGTTTGTTCTGAAACGGCTTTTATCACAGCGGTGATACTGTCTATGTCATCAGCACTTTTGGTTAATAGAGCCAGCTGTTCACTGGCAGTTTGTACCTTTTCGGTCAGCTCATGTATTTGCTCGGCACTTTGCGACAGAGCATTTTGGGCAATATGGCTAGATTTAGCGGTTTCAGTCATGGTGACAGCCAGTTGGCCCAGATTGGTTGATAAGGTTAACCCCGTTTCTGAAAGGGTGACAACGGCTTGCGTGATCTGCTCGCTGTCATCACTAGTGAAGTGAATGTCTTTACTTAAGGTATCAACAAAGTAAGAAACTTCCGCGGCTCCCATCGCCATTTTAGAGGTTGCATGAGTCACTTTCTGACTCATCTCTGACAGTGCATTCTCAGATGTCTTACCTTTTTCATGCGATTCATTAGATCTGGGATGAGAGCGATTACGATCACTTACAAAATTCGGAATAAGTAAGCAGACGGATAAGATAATGCCAACTAAAGCAAAGTATTGCGGTATAGAGCCTTGCAAGAAACCAAAAACAAACAGAGCCAAAAGCCCTAATGCTCCACCAAATCGGAAATAAGCCATCATCATCCCTTATTTTAATTGTTATTTTTATTTTCTAGTGTTTAACGACAACAAAGTAAGGTCAATACAAAACGAGACCCATAAGACTAAAGTCGTATCCCCTAATACTGCAGAACCGTCTACCAGCAACCTTGGTGAAGCGGCTTTGACAGACATAAAGCATCCCTAACATTAATTTTTACATATCATTCCCAGCGTTTTTCTCACGTTAGGGCTACACTAAAAAAATCGCCCACAAAGCGAATAACAATAAATAACGTTGTGCACGATCTGCCGACGATTAGCATGAGGACTACCCCATGATGACGAATAAACTCATTACAGAGCCTTTTTATCTTGAACTTGGCCAACTTAGCCCTGAAAGCGTTAACCACCTAACTCCTTCCTTTGAACAGTTACCACCCAATCCATATGCTGATGGCACGTTTCGCTTACGTCGCTATTCACGTTTTACGGTAGAACACGGTTCGCTACAGCGCCTTCCAGCAAAAGCGTTTGTACAAGATGAAAGCATTAATCATTTTCAAGGCAATGTTGTGCGTCAATATGAAGAAATAGATGACAAGACTGCGTGCGACCCAGCATTTATTGAGTTATTTCACTATTTTCAGCAAATGGCCAGTGTGTCTGATGGTACGCCAATTGAGGTACACCAATTACGTATTTTTGCCGATCATAAAAGTGCAGAAGTCGCCCCTGAAGGTATCCACCAAGATGGCTTTGATAGAATCGGTATTTACGTCATGCAGCGCCATAATATTGAAGGCGGTAATATCAATGTTCACCTAACAGAAAACAGTCCAGCATTAATGAGCCATAACTTTGATCATGGCGAATTTGTTGTCCTGAACGACCGTAAATTCTTCCATAGCGCACAGGCGATAAAGCCCATAAATGGCGAATTGGGATACATGGATATTTTTGTTCTCACAGCAAATATAGTGCATTAAATAATGAACAGGTTTAAGACCCTTAATTTTCCAACTTTACTGAACTAAAGTGCTTTGTAGCTCCCCTAAAACGTGGTATAAAACGCCGCTTGTAACTTTTTGTAAATATTCACGTTGTTTTGTAAGCACTCAAGCTAGGGAAAGTTAATCTGTGACAGGTACACCCACAAAAAATGCCAAAGCGGTCAAAGAAGATGTCAGCAAGAAGACCGTCTTAATTATTGAAGACATGAATGAAATGCGCCTAATGCTGAAATCTATGATGCTTTCTTTAGGCTATACAAACATAGAACTTGAAGCCTCTGGGCAAAGCGCGCTTAAACGCATGGAAGCGAAAAGCTTTGATATTATTCTTTCTGATTATAACCTTGGTGGCCAAATTAACGGTCAACAAGTGTTAGAAATATCTAGAAAAAACAATCTGCTCAGCCACTCCAATATTTTCATCATGATCACCGCAGACACAGGTTATGATAGCGTGGCGAGCGCCCTAGAACACAGACCTGACAGCTATATGGTGAAACCCTTCACGCCATCAACGTTGCATCGAAGACTAGACCGTATAAAGAAACAAAAGAGCATCTTTTCGTCTGTGTATGAAAGTCGAAACAACGACAATTATGAAAAGATGGAAAAAGAAGCCAAAAGCATCATGAACAAATATCCCCAATATCGCAATTTATGCCTAAAGGCAATTGGGGAATCGCTACTTTCTAGAGCAGACTATAAAGCAGCCAAAATACACTACATGGGAGTGCTCAAGGAGAACAAAGAGCTTTCTTGGGCGCACTTTGGTGTTGCTCAATGTGACTTAAGTTTACAGCAGCCAATGTCTGCGATAGAGAACCTAGAAAAAGCCATTAATATTAGTCGTCACTTTCTACCCGCTTACGATAACCTTGCTGATGCCCATGAAGAATTAAGAGACTTCAAAGGGGCCCAGAAAGCCATGGCAAAAAGCTTAGAAGTATCACCTAGATCCTTGGCAAGAACCAAACGCCTTGGAAAGCTGAGCATTAAAATAAAAGACTGGAAAACGGCTGAACAAGCTTATTCACGAGTCATTCGTTTAACAAGAAACACTCAGCATGAAAAAATAGAATACTATTATGAGCATCTAAAATGCCTTATTGCGATCCAGGAAAATGACGCTCAAGATCCGCAAATTGCAGAGAAGCTAAAACGCTCTTTGACAAGGTTACGACAGTTAGGGAAAGACAACCCAACTGCCGTTACGAACTCTTTCCGTGTAGAAGTTCAACAGTACCTACACCGTTCGCGTCGAGAAGATGCTATTAAATCTTGGAAGCAATGGAAGCAACTCATCGCGTCAGGAAAAGCCTCATCAATCACACGAGAACAAGAGCTAACCTTACAAAGAAAACTAGGCATCGCTTAATGTCCAAAAGGGATCAAAAAGGAACAAACACTTTTTGATCTCTATCGTTTTTCATATCAACAACCACGCCTCTGATCTTTCAAGTACGCAAAAACACGCGCTAAAAAAGCAACTCGGCTTGCTATAATCCAAACACATCGTTATGGTCATCGACATTTCTTTTTTTAGCATCAGAGTACTCCTTTATGACGGCACCCCATTCTTTCTCAACGCTTGTTCCTGATGTCATCTTAGATGCGGTGGAATCCACCGGTTTGTGGAGTGATTCACGTATCTACCCACTTAACAGTTACGAAAACCGTGTATACCAAATTGGGATCGAAGACAGCTCCCCTGTTATTGCAAAATTTTATCGCCCTGAACGCTGGAACGAAGCGCAAATTCAGGAAGAACACCAAACCCTACTCAAACTGAAAGCGGCCAGTGTTCCTGTAGTGGCACCATTAGAATTTAATGGCGCTAGCTTGTTTCAGCATAAAGACATGTATTTTTGCCTATATCCAAGATTGGTTGGACAACACCCTGAAGCGGACAATTTAGATCAGCTATATCAACTTGGCGAACTGATTGGAAAGCTTCATCAAGCCTTATCAACAACAATGTTTAAAGAGAGACTGAACGTTTCTCCGCTAGCACAAATGGATGTGGCAGCAAATCAAATTTTAACAGGCAACACGCTTCTCAAAGCCCCTCTGCCAAAGGCATTACAGCTACCAGAAAAGCTTAAACCCTTATATATAAAGCAAATTGCTAGGTTAAGAGAATTAAGTGAGACAAGAATCCAAGCATACTGGCCCACTCAACTTAGACCCATCCATGGTGACAGTCACCGCAGTAACCTCATGCTTCATGAGGGACAATTTCATTTATTGGATTTTGATGATTGCCAAAATGGCGTTGCCGTACAAGACTTATGGCTACACATCACTCAAACAGAAAACCCTAGACAACAATTGAGTGAGATTATCGAAGGTTATGAATCTTATCTGCCTTTTGAAACGCGTGAATTGGATTTGGTGGATGTATTCAAAAGCGTTCGCGTGATCAGCTATGCCGCTTGGCTACAGAGCCGCTGGCATGACCCTGCATTCGTCAAAGCGTTTTCATGGTTTGGTTCTGAAGAATATTGGATAAACCATTTAAACGAGTTAAAAAGTTGCGAATTGGAATGGGGGCAAATTTCTCGATGATCTCATTAGAGCAAAACCTGCATTCACTCTTTGGCTTTGGTGAGTTCCGTGAGGGGCAACAGCAAACAATTGAACAACTCTTATCTGGGCACTCTTCTTTGGCGGTTTTTCCAACAGGGTCGGGTAAATCCTTATGCTACCAATTTACAGCAACACAACTACCACACTTAACCCTAGTGATCTCGCCATTAATTGCCCTGATGCATGATCAATTAGCCTTTCTGTCATCAAAAGGTATCAATGCAGCCTGTTTGGATTCCAGTCAGAGCAAAGATGAAAGCCAGGAAGTCATGTCTGGCGTCCAAGACGGCTCGATAAAAATCTTGATGATTTCTGTTGAACGCTTTAAAAACGAGCGTTTTCGCCGCTTTATTAAACACATCCCTATTTCTATGTTGGTTGTGGATGAAGCACATTGTATTTCTGAATGGGGTCATAATTTCCGGCCGGATTATCTAAAGCTGCCCTCTTATCAACAAGAGTTAGCTATTCCTTTGGTGCTATTGTTAACCGCAACCGCAACACGTCGGGTTCAACGTGATATGGCGCAAAAATTCGCTATTCACCCAGAACACATAGTGCAAACGGGGTTTTACCGCCCAAACTTAGACATCGACCTGATTGCTGTCGACAGTAGCAACAAACTAACGACCTTAAAAAGCCAAATCGACGACACCCAAGGCGCGGGCATCGTGTACGTAACTCAGCAGAAAACGGCCGAAGATGTGGCTCGCCATTTACAAACCAGCGGCTACTCTGCGACGGCTTATCACGCTGGATTAGACAGTGAGACGCGACGCACTATTCAAGCCGATTTTATGGCTGGTAAAACGCGCATCATAGTCGCGACCATCGCGTTCGGTATGGGCATAGACAAAGCCGATATCCGTCTCGTTGTGCATTTTGATTTACCAAAATCCATTGAAAACTACAGCCAAGAAATTGGCCGTGCAGGTCGAGATCGTCAACCAAGCCGCTGCGTACTACTCGCCAGCCTTGAAGGCCTGAGCACACTCGAAAACTTTGTCTATGGCGATACACCAGAACCGCAAAACATAGATACACTGCTCAACAGTATTACAGAGCAAACCACTCAGTCTACACACTCTTACAATAGCACTCAGTCATTGTGGGAAACGCAGTCATACAGCTTATCTATGCAGACCAACATCAGAGCTTTGCCATTAAAAACACTGTTGGTACAGCTCGAATTGCTCAACGTGCTGACGGCCAAGTACACCTATTATTCTGATGTCAGATTAAAATGGGAAGGCGACCGAAACGAATTTGCTAACCGTATTCCCGACGAATGGCAAGCAGCCTACCAAGCATTATTGAAAGGCATTCAATATAAAAAAATTTGGGGCACACCTGATTTTGACAAGCTATTTAACGAAGCAGGATTGTCACGAGGCGATGTACTAGAAATATTAGAATACGCTGCAGATAACAATGTCCTGACACTAGAAAGTAAAGGCTTAACCGACGTCTATGAAGTGCATACTGAGCACTTTCATCACCAAACATTGGCCAGCCAACTGCATCATTATGTAGAAGAAAAACAAAACGCTGAGATTGCAAGAATCGCCACCATGATTCGCTTTTTCCAGCTAGATCGCTGCTTAAATAATAATCTAGCACGATACTTTGGTGATCAGCATGCACCTGAGCATTGTGGCCATTGCTCAGTTTGCAGAGGAAACATTTTGGTATTTGCGCCACCAGCACAACAGGGAGCAGAAGCTTGGAGCAATATGACAGAATACGTTAGAGAATTTACCCACTACCTCAGTAGCAAAAGCCCAACCACTCAGGTTACTGCGGTGTTAATCACTCGTTTTCTGACGGGGTTAATACAGCCTATTTTTACGAAAGTGAAAGCTCGTCAACTAAGTGGGTTTGGCGTTTATGAGGAAAAGAGTTATTCATCTGTGCTTGACGCGGTTACTCAACTTCTTGGCCATCATTAAGTGGCTCTTCGTAGACACTTACTTCAATGAGATTATTATCAAGATCATTAAAATAAACAGACTGAATTGGCCCTTGTGCTCCAGATTTAGACACGGGGCCTTCAAGAATAGTGACATTATTGGCTTTTAGATGAGTAATCACTTCGTCTAACGACCAGTTCGTTATTAAACATACATCACCAGACCCTTCCATTGCATGATTTCTTAGCTCTTGCCCAAGCACTTGGAAATTGATTTTTTGCTGGCCAAAGCGCACAGCCTTTCTTCCATTAGCAAAGGTAAATGATTCAAGTTTAAGTACAGATTCATAAAAAGCGACTGCTCTGTCTATATCCGCCACAGTTAAAACAATGTGGTCAATGTGGCTAATCATCACCCCTTGCCTCCCTTTGAAAGACCAATTAATGATTTAACATGCTACGAATGATTTCTTAGAAAAACAAGCGCAAAAAACCCTTTATTCGTCTGTTTGTTGGTGCAAATCAACCAGCTTAATGCCCCCATCAATTAAGCCCTGTTTTTGACGGCGGTTTAGCTTTTTCACTCGATATTCCAGTATTAATGCCTCACTCTTTGAACCGACAGACTGAGACCAAACCAGCTCTAGCGGCCCCTTCCCTCTAAGATACCGAGCCGCACGTTTACTGCTGCCAGAATGCTCTTTAAAACGGCGCTCCACATCCGTGCTGATACCAGTATAAAGCGTGTTTAAACGAGTCTTTATCATATAAAGACTCCATTGAGCTTCTGTTAAAGACGCTTTCTGCTCTTTATTTTCTTTCACCTTATGCCCTTTCAACGCTTAGTAACTCACCATCAACTGCCAATCATTAAAAACAATGTTGATGCGGTCGCTGTCCCCATTGTTAGATTAAACAAATCCCCAGCAATGACAAGGAGCCATCTATCCTTGCGCCCTCCTAGCGTTTTTCACCCTCAACACAACATCACGCAGTAGCTGCAAGAAAGTTGCTTGGGACACTTCTATTTGTTGGCGCTCTTTGGTCATGCCAATGTCATTAAGTTGCTCTGCGCTAAGTTTTGCAAGCTTTTTACGTGTTTGAAAACGCTCAATACTTTGCTGAATACAAACAAATAAGCTAACGATTAACATAACCTTCTCCTTCTGAGTGGCACCCTGCAATACGTCATAGGTGCTATGTGTATGAGTAACCACTTTAAGAGAAGACAGAAAACCAATACAGCCTCAGAAAACCACTTTAATAAACATACAGATCCCCATTCAATTCGCCTGTATGGCAAAATAACCTCAAATCTGTATGGTAATTTACCACTGTTTATCTTTATATAATCAATACAGACACAGAGACACACAGAAGCTTCAAAGGAAAGACCATGACACTGTATCAAAAGCTTGCGACTCGCCTGCGTGAACACATACAGCATGACTTTTATAAGTCTGGCGATAAATTACCTTCAGTACGACAATTGGCGCAAGAACATGGCGTGAGCATTTCTACCGTGCAAGAAGCCTATCGTCAGCTTGAACAGGAACAGCTTGTTGAAGCTCGTCCGAAATCTGGCTACTTTGTCTGTATACCCAAAAAGGATAATTTACCCAGTATTTCTCGCCCCCCTCAGCGCCCTTTGGAAGTCTCCCAATGGGAAGAAGTGCTCAACATGTTAATGAATCGCAGTGGCAACAAAGGAGTGCAGTTGCAACACGCCATGCCTGACATGAAAGCCTCAACCTTAAAGCCTCTGCTAAAGACCTTATCTGACTTAACAAAACAGAAACCAGAATTGGGGCTAGGTTATTCGGACGTTAGAGGATCAAAGGAACTGCGCATGCAACTTTGCCGTCTAACGGTAGCCTCTGGTTGCCAACTTCACCCAGACGATATCGTCGTCACATCTGGCTGCCAAGAAGCGCTATCCGTTTGCTTACGAGCGGTGACAGAACCTGGCGATATTATTGCTATTGAATCTCCAAGCTTTTATGGTTCCATGCAGGCGATTAAAGCCGCTAACTTAAAAGCCATGGAAATCCCCACTCACCCAGAAACAGGGATAAGTCTAGAAGCCCTAGAACTCGCGCTTGATCAATGGCCTATCAAAGCGATTTTTGTGACTCCCACCTGCAACAATCCAATGGGATACAATATGCCCGAGGAGAAAAAGGAACAGCTGTACCGACTGGCGCAAAGTTACGATATTGCCATCATTGAAGACGATATTTATGGGGATATTTCCTATCAATTTCCTCGTCCCAAAGCAATCAAAGCCTTTGACCAAGATGGTCGCGTATTACTCTGCTCGTCTTTTTCCAAAAGCATTGCGCCGGGAACGAGAGTTGGCTGGATTGCGCCTGGACGTTATCGAGATAAAGTCACTCATATAAAATATGTCAGCAGTTCTATGTGTCCCGTTCTCCCGCAACTGGCAATCGCAAAATTTATCCGTATAGGTAGCTATGCCAAACACATACGCCAGATGAGACAGAACTACGAACAACAACGCGATCACATACTCAATGCGATCAAAATACATTTCCCCAGTGACACCAGGGTCAGCTTCCCCGTTGGGGGCTTCATTTTGTGGGTTGAGCTTCACCCAAGTATCGATACGATGAAACTCGTCGAACGTTGCCGCGAAGAAGGCGTAAACTTTGCTCCTGGGCCATTATTTTCAGCAACAGGCAAATATCGTAACTGTTTTCGGTTAAATTTCAGTGAACAAAATAAAGAAAAAAGAGAATGGGCAATAAAGAGGTTGGCCGCTATTTTGCAAGATTCCGACACTAGGATAAAACACAGTGCGCCAGAGACGTCTGTATTGATATAAGATCGAATGTAAAGAAACGCAAATACTCTTAAGGCATTAATTTAAAGGCGACATAATCTTAAAAAGCAAACACTGGATGTATCAAACTAGCGTATAAACACAACATCGACTAGGCCCTTTTCACTAGGATAATTTAATGCTTAAACGGTCTTTCTTAACCATCACAATACTGAGCCTAAGCTTGATGCTAGCCGCCTGCAGCAGTTCACAACAACGTGAAGACTATGCTGATAAAGCGCAACAAGAATTAGACTCCGTGAGCGAATCAACAAGCTCACAATGGCAGTCAATGGACGACGTTGCTCCGACCAGTTATTTGACCGACCTCATAAAAGACGAACAACTTGATGAGCTAATACACAAAGCACTCGCAGCAAACCCAAGTTTGCAGAAAACTCAGCTTACCTTAAAAGCGAGTTTATGGAGCCTGAGTTCCCAGCAAGGGAACTCACTGCCCAGCGTGGAAGCAGGTTTATCAGGCAATAAAACCGAAGGCAGCGACACCGCCTATAAAGCAAACCTAGGCATAAGCTGGGAACTGGATTTATGGCAAAAGTTGGCTCAGTCTGAACAAGCTTCAGCAAAATCGCTTGCCAGTGACGAAGCGCTCTATCAGGCCAGCCGCGATACATTAGTGGCGAATGTGATAAAATCCTGGCTCTCCATTACAGCCAAACAACACGCGATAGAAATCGAGCAGAAACGTTTAGCCTTATTGCAATCAAATGAAAAACTGATCCTAAGACGCTTTAGAAATGGCTTAGGGACACTAGAAGAAATGGATGAATCCCGCACCGCCACCTCTCAATCCAAAGCAGATTTAATCGAATACCAAGAAGATCTGGCGATTGAAAAACGTAATTTGCAGCTGTATCTCGGAGAAAATCGGCTTCCCAGCTTTATTGCCAACCCACAATATCCCCGAGTTATTCTGAGCTTAAACGAGCTGCCTCAACAGAGCTTACAGCGCCGACCAGACTTAAAAGCCGCCTACCTTGCCATTGAAGCCGCGGATTTAAGTACATCGGTAGCCTACAAAGATATGCTCCCTAGTATCAGTTTAAGCGCGACATTAAGTGACACAGCGTCATCTCCTAGTGCCGCCTTATTCGGTTCTCCTATTTGGTCTTTACTCGCCCAAATTACCCAACCTATTTATCAGGGAGGGCAACGAAAAGCGGCGGTAGAAATTGCTAAATTGGAAACGGCTCAAGCGTATCAAAACTACCGAGAAACTCTGCTCACTGCAGTCAATGACATCGAGAATACGCTAGGTCAAGAACGCGTATTATCCCAACAAGTCCTGCACATAAAAGACGCCTTAAATAGCGCTCGAAAGAACTTAACTCAATATGAACAAAAGTACCGCTCTGGTTTGGTTGAACTAAGCGATTTAATCAATGCCCAAACCACAGCATTTAACTTAGAAGCGCAGTTAGACAACTTAATTTATCAGCAACTATCCAATAGAGTCGATTTAGGGCTCGCACTCGGGCTTGGAGTAAAACCTTAATGAAACATCTTTCACAGTGGATCACCTTATTATTAGCGGGCGCTGCGATTGCCGGTGTGTATGTCTATGTCACCAGCGCCATGGATGCGCAAAAAAATAGAGTGCGAACACCACGACCTGCCGCACCAGAACAAGCCCTTGAGATTACCACCATCACAGCCGAAGCTGGCAGTTATGCTGCGACCATTACGGCATCTGGGATAGTCAAAACACGCTATGCATTGACCATGACCAGCCAAGTCAGTGGTGAAATCACTCGCTTATCAAATCAATTTGAACCTGGGCAAGTCATCAGCAAAGGGCATGTGTTAGCACAGTTGCAAAACACAGAGCTAAACAGCAATGTTGCCAGCGCAGAAAATGCTCTAGCGGCGGCAAACCTCGCGTTAAAAGAAGAAATGCGCCAAGGTGAACAAGCCAGAGCCGAATGGGAAGCGGCTGGCTTTAAGGGGGATCCAGACTCTGATCTAGTGCTAAGAATGCCACAACTTGCCGCGGCCAAAGCCGAGCTTGATGCTGCCAAGGCCGCGTTAGACAATGCAAAAGCTAAACTGCAACACACAAAACTAACGGCTCCATTTAATGCCTTAGTGGTGACTCGCGAAGCCTCACTTGGCTCATACATTAGTTCTGGCAGTGAAATTGGTACGCTTTACAGCACCGATCGTGCAGACATAAAAATCGATTTATCCAACAACGACTGGATGAAACTCCCTGATATGAACACTCTGCTAAGCAGTGATTGGCCTGTACAAATTTCAAGCATGGATAAACAGGACACATGGCAAGGCAAGATTCTTAGTGTCAATCAACATATCGATGAAACCACCCGAATGCGCAGTCTATTGGTTAGCCTGGACAATCCTTTGAGCCAAACGCCTATTTTACTGCCAGGGTCATTTGTTGAAGTTTCCATTAAAGGCAAACAACTGAATAACCTATGGAAACTCCCCAATACTGCGCTTAGCCAAAAAAGTGAAATCTGGTATATAGACGAAGACAGTCGTCTTGCCGCGTTTGAAACCACACCGCGTTTTGTCGATTCCAAATACGTTTATATCCAAGTACCGCCCCACATGCTTGACGCTTCTTACCAAGTGATTGTTCAGCCCTACAACAGCTATTTAAAAGGCACCCTAGTGAAGTCACTGAACCTACCAGCCAATAAAGGCGCGCAATAATGACTCCTATTGATCAACCCAAAGGCATTATTCCATGGTTTGCGAATAACCCTGTTGCGGCCAACCTATTGCTTATTTTGGTCATTAGCCTAGGCGTTCTGAACATGGGCTCCATTAACAAAGAGGCCTTTCCAAGCTTAACGCCAAATCGCATTGCAATTTCAGTCAGTAACGACAGTGGCTCAGCAAAAGAGAACGAAGAAGGCATCGCTATTCCGTTAGAAAAAGCGCTGCAAGGTGTATCAGGTATTAAAAATATCACCACCTCCTCTACAGCCAAGTCCACCAGCACCACCATCGAAATGCTGGACGGCTATGATATCGACACGCTATTTGACGATGTGAAAGACAAGGTTGCCCAAATTTCTTCCTTTCCTGATGAAGCAGACCCAGCAGTGGTCAGTAAAGCAACACGGGAAGAGCACGCTATTTGGATTCAATTATACGGTGACGCAGATCGACGAACGCTTCAAAAGCTAGTCAGCGAACTGGAATCCGATTTATTGGCAAACGAAAACATCAGTTCGACCTCAATATCTGGTTGGCTAGATCCAACCATCATGATTGAACTCGACAAGAATGCTTTAGAAACCTATGGGCTTACCTTGTCGGACATAGCGACAGCCATCAACGCTGAGTCATCGCCAGCCCAAGTCGCCACACTGCGTGATGAAGCTATCTACCTCACCATTAGTGCCTCAGAGCAAGCGTATATGAAAAGCGAATTTGCTCGCATTCCAGTGCAATATAACAGCTCAGGCGGAAAACTATTATTGGGTGATATTGCTACCATTCGCGATGCTTTCGATGAAGATGAATACGTATTGTCACGTTTTAATCGCCAGAACAGCTTAGGTATACAAGTATTAACCACAGGCAATAGTGATATTTCTAACTCTGTTGTAGGGGCAAAAGCAGTAATAGAAGAATGGCAAAACAGCGGACGCTTGCCAGCCAATGTAACACTGGGTACTTGGTATGACCGGAGTGAGTCTATTAATCAGCGCCTTGATTTGATGATAGGAAATGCCGTCACTGGCGTATTGCTGGTATTTATTTTATTAGCGATCTTTCTAAACGTTACCGTGGCATTTTGGGTTGCTATGGGGCTGCCTTTTATCTTTTTCGGCACCCTATTTTTCATGGGAACAGAAAGTGTCGGCCTGACCTTAAACATGTTCACCACGTTTGGCTTTATCATGGCGTTGGGCATAGTGGTCGACGATGCGGTTGTGGTTGGAGAAAGCGTGTACACGGTTCGCTCTAAAGAAGGCGATACCATAGGCAATACCATTAAAGGCACCATGATGGTAGCAGTGCCGACTCTTTTTGGGGTATTCACCACCGTTGCTGCATTTTGGGCGCTATCCAATATCGAAGGTCGTTTAGGTCAACTTTATGCTCAGTTTGCAACCGTGGTGGCAATTTGTTTGATCCTCTCTATCATTGAATCTAAGCTTATCTTGCCTGCTCACCTCGCCCACATAAACACCCAAAAATCCACTAAAACGAATCCACTATCTGGTGCATGGGCCATGGTCCAACGTGGAGCTGATTCTGGCTTACAGTGGTTCAGTAACCGTATTTATAGCCCCACTATAGAGCTCGCGCTTCATTATAGATACGCGGTTTGCGTGCTGTTTATCGCTGTTTTTATATTGGTTATTTCCATGCCATTTACTGGCGCGATTCGGATGAGTTTCTTTCCTCAAATTCCAGGGGATACTGTGCGCGGTACATTGACCATGTACAACGATGTCAGCTATGGACAGACGAACAAAACCTTATTCGAACTAGAACAAAAAGCCTACCAAGCAGACACTGTATTACGCAGTACGCTAACAAAAACCCAACCAAGCAATACCCAAGTAGCTGGAGAAACGCAAACACCCAAGGGTGATGTGGCCATTAAAAATATACAAGTCACCGCAAGCGGTGATCAATCCGGTAACATCCGCATAGAACTTGACGAGAATAGACCCTATACCTCGGCACAATTCGCCAGTAAATGGCAGCAACTTGCAGGCATGCCAGAAGGCGTAAAAAACCTGCGTATTCGTAGTGCTCGTGAAACAGTCGATGCATTAAAAATTGAACTGCGAGGCAATGATACCAGTGTCCTTGATGGCGCAATGGAAGAATTATTAACGCAGTTAGCCACACTTCCCGCTGTCACTGGGGTTGAGCAAAACAACACGCCAACCGAATCAAGGCTCATTTTAAAACTAACAGATCAAGGGCGCTTATTAGGTTTGTCTACCAGCGCTCTCGCTACTCAAGTAGCACGCAATTTTGACGGCCAAGTCGTACAAAAATACCAGCGTGATAATTCAGAAGTTGAAGTTCGCCTTGGCTACCCTAATGACCAAAAAGAATCTCCTGCTGCCGTCATGAATACCAAAATTGTTTTGGAAGATGGTACTCGGGTTCCTCTTTCTACCGTCGCCACATTGTCACAACAAGATGCTGAAACGCGTATTATCCGCATCGACGGCAAACGTTCTTTGTATTTGTCGGCCGAAGTCGATAAAGACACCATGTCATCTACCGAAGTGGTTGAATACTTACGAAATGCCGTGGTGCCACAGATGAAACGCCAGTTTGCTGGGGTTTCTATCTTCTTCTCGGGTGAGGCAGAGCAAAGAGAGAAAACACAATCGTCTATGTCCGAGATGTTTCTTATTGCGCTCTTAATTATTTATGGCCTGCTAGCCATTCCGCTAAAATCTTACTCGCAACCGCTTATCATTATGATGGCGATTCCATTTGGCATCATTGGTGCTTTGTTAGGCCATTGGATGAACAACTTAGCACTTGGGATCTTCTCTCTTAACGGCATACTTGCGCTAAGCGGAGTGGTGGTCAATGACAGTCTATTGTTAGTGTCTCGGTTCAATGACCTACGCTACGAAACGAGTCATGTTAAAAAAGCCATCAGCCTTGCTTGTCAAAGCCGTTTAAGAGCGGTTCTACTGACTTCTTTCACCACCTTTGCAGGCTTGATCCCTATTCTCGGGGAAACATCAAGGCAAGCACAGATGCTCATTCCTGCGGCGGTTTCTCTCGCTTATGGCATCATGTTTGCCACCGTTATTACGCTGATTTTAATCCCCGTACTGCTCATGATAAAAGAAGATATCCATCTGCTTATAAATCGATTAAAAAACAAGACAGTAGAAGTATTAGAGCCAATTAACGAAGGCAAAGAATAATAAAAGAAGACTCCTTGTCTTGGCCAGACAGGGAGTCTTTATGCTTATTTAATACACTAGGAGACTAAGCGACCTCACCCCATTCTGGGAAAGGATCAGGCAAAGCAGCCCAGGCATTTTTTCCAGCCAGTAGCTCTTGGTCGCTTAATAAGCAGCGGTCTAATGCTTCTATTACAGCCTCTTTATTCAAGTTCTGACCAATAAACACCAGCTCTTGTCGCATATCTCCAAAAGGTTCGACCCATTGCTCTGCTATCGACTCAAGGTATTCTGGGTCTTGTGGCCACTTATCTTTAGGAACGGCTTTCCAAAACATGCCAGCAAAACCATAATGCGCGATACCACCGGCTTGGCTCCATTGGCCAGCAAACTCTGGGCGGGTCGCTAGCCAGAAAAAGCCTTTTGACCGTAGCAATTTTCCATACGCTTCTGTTCCATGAAGAAAATCATAAAAGCGCTGAGGATGAAAAGGTCGTCGAGCCAAATAGGAGAAGCTGCCAATGCCATATTCTTCCGTTTCTGGCACATGCTCACCACGCATTTCTTTTAGCCAACCCGCCGCTTGTTGCGCTTTTTCAAAGCTAAATTTACCTGTGCCTAGCAAGCGTTTAGGCTCTATTTTGCCTTGATGAATAGGAATAATTTCCGCTTCTGTATTAAAGCTACGCAGGATGGATTCAAGCTGTCGTAACTCCGCCTCATTCACCAAATCGGTTTTACTGATCAAGATAACATCAGCAAACTCGACTTGATCGATCAATAAATCCGCCACGCTGCGTTCATCCTCTTCACCAAGAGACTCCCCCGTTTCCTGCAGCGAGATAGCAGCGTCATAGTCTTTCATGAAATTCACGGCGTCAACGACAGTTACCATGGTATCAAGGCGAGCAATATCCGATAAACTCACACCGTCTTCGTCGGCAAAAGTAAAGGTTTCCGCAACGGGCAAGGGCTCGGAAATACCGGTTGATTCAATAACCAAATAGTCAAAGCTATTGTCTTCGGCAAGCTTTCTAACCTCAATCAACAAGTCTTCTCGCAACGTGCAGCAGATGCAGCCATTGCTCATTTCAACGAGCTTTTCCTCGCTACGATTTAGCGACACTTCTTGTTTAATGGTCGCCGCATCAATGTTTATTTCACTCATATCATTCACAATCACCGCGACTCTCAAGCCATCACGATTATTGAGTATATGGCTTAAAACGGTCGTTTTTCCCGCGCCTAAAAAACCAGATAATACCGTCACCGGCAATTTGCTCTGCATATCTGCCATGCCTTTTCCCTCATAAATTTAGTGTTATGTTATAACATTAACACAAACCAAGATAGGCATAAAGTCATGGCCTCAGAGATTGATAATGGCCATCGTGAGGATATGCTATTTTCTGGATGGTTATATTAGGCAGCCCTAAGCCTTATCCAATTTGACACCAACATATCTTACAGCGGCGTGAACTAGACTGATTTGAAAGAAAAAATTAGCAGCTATGTTAAGAGCAATTAAACTAATACTTGTGGGCTTAAAAATCCCTGCTAACATCTATATCAGGCTATCTAAGCAACAAGGAAGCCTAACTAATCACCAATTACTTCAAGGAAGATTCAATGACTAACATCACTCGAAGAGATTTTATTTTAGCATCAACAACAGCATTAGCTGGCTCTGCAATACCACCAGTATTTGCCAGTGAAAGCAGTAAATATGTCCGCTACAATGTAACTACTCCAGAAGGGCAAGAGATGCTTAAAAGTTATATAAAAGGCATCAAGGTAATGCTTAGTTTGCCAGCAGACCATCCAAACAATTGGTTTAGGAACGCCTTTATTCATATGATGGATTGCCCCCATGGAAATTGGTGGTTTTATGTTTGGCACCGTGCCTACATAGGCTATTTTGAAGAGACGATCAGGAAGTTTAGTGGTAACGACAATTTTACATTACCATTTTGGGACTGGACAGAAACTCCTGAAATACCATCCACTATGTTCGATAGTGTACTTAGCCCTACAGCCAAAGAATATCTACCCTATACAGAGAACTTAGCTGTATTTACAGACTTTATTAAACCTGAACTTTCTAATTATTGGAAAACTCTTACCCCGTCACAAAGAAAACAACAAGCTGAACGTGGTTACAATACATTTGAAGATCTATGGAATAGCGTTGTAGGCATAAATGACGGCCAAGGTATCGCCGGAGACATGGCTTATGTAAACACTCTAGGCGCTCGATTTCTGTCAAAAGGCAACCCTTATCTTGACCCGAAAACAAGGTTTGATGTTTCACCACTCGTTGTCGGTGCAGGTATTGTATTACCCACTACATTTTATGAAGAAAATAACTATATGAGCTTTGCTAGTTCTAAAACAAAATCTCATACAGTGTCGCCTAATAGCGCAACCAAGTTCTCAATTCTAGAAGGCTTTCCACATAACAAGGTGCATAACTGTATCGGTGGTGTATCTCATACTGATCCAGGCCCATATGGGAATATGACAAATTTCCTTTCTCCCGTTGATCCTATTTTCTTCTTACATCACGCGAATATGGACCGTTTATGGGATGTGTGGTCAAGAAAGCAAAAAGCAAATGGACTTCCAGATCTTCCTAACGGCAGTGATTTACTTAATTATGTTCAGCAACGCTTTGAGTTTTTTGTAGACAGTAACGGCAAGCACGTTGGCCCTAAAGAGGCTGGTGACTTTCTGAGCACCAACATATTCCACTATAAATATGCTGATGGCTTCGGAGAAAAGTTTGTCAAACCTTACAAAAATCATACTACCAGAAGTACCATTTCGACCGTGGTTGCTAAAGTTCAGAACAATATAGCAACAGCAGCTATTTCTAATGATGATATAAAATCCCACTTAAACGAAAACAGTCAGCTCATTGCTGAAATAGTAATACCACGGTCGAATAATTCCTCAAGCTCAAGAGAATATGATGTAATCGTAAATGCACCAGACCACATTACTCAAGTAGATGCTGATAGTCCTTATTACGCTGGAACTATTGCCTTCTTTGGCCCTAAGATGAAACACATGAATATGTCACATGACACAGTTTTTCAAGTGCCACTTCATAAAAAGTTGCAGGCTTTCACTCAAATGGGGCAAGGTAATACAACAAGTTTCAATATAAGAGTTGTACCAAGTAATACAACACAGCATTCTTCTGTACCAATATTAAAAGCAATTAACATTCAATCTGTTAAGCTTCCATAAACGGAATAAAACTGGGCAGAATAAATATTATTCTGCCCAGTTTTTCATTTCTAAAATGACATTTAATCAATCTTTGACAACAAATCTGGATTGGTTATTAGATTTCTCACACCATGAGCGTGATCTTCTTTATAGATGTTTTCGCTATCGCACCAGTCCCCTACTGAATGAATATCAACCTTCGTCACTCTGGGTCGAACATTCCATGTCACTTCAAAAGGTGAGGCTTTTTCATTGTAGTCTGGGCCTGTTGTGGAGCCTGCATAAGTAACAGGATCACCAGTATCACTAGGAATCCCCGTTGCTTGATACAAGCCATCTCTTACATCATGAGATGCCAAAGTATTAAAATTTAATGCCTTATCATCATTAACCACGACATACACTTGAGCCTCTACTCGCAACTGTGGCATGGCTTCACCCTTCACAACACAGGCGGATAAAGTTGGTCCAGGTTCAACTTCAGCACTGGAATACACATAGTGCACTTCGATAGTATCACCGGGAAAAAGCTCACTATGCTTCCCTTTACAAATCGCGCCAGCTTTAACAGGTTCCAATTCTCTTTGGCTTAACTTACCCGAATAGACATAACCTGTTTGAAACCCTTTTCCATCGCCATTGCCAGCATACTGAGTAAACTCTCCGCCCTTGTGCTCGGCATTTTTGTGAAAATGAATATTACACAGATTCATCTTGTTCGATGCTGGCGCTGGCGCGAACGTTTGTAGGTTACGACCAAAGATCCTATCAATATCCCGTGGAGATTGTGGCCCTACATTCAACCCTGCTGTGTTTTTCTGTAAGGCTTGGCGCTGTCTTAGAATTTCTTCATCTGACACAGCCCCTTGGTTCGCGGCAAAGGCCAAACCTGATACTAAAGCTAAACCAACACCACCAATAACATTCATCACTTTCATACCTATCCTTAAATGGAAATCCCTACAACATTGTTTAACGCAATGTTGAGACTACAAAGCCCAGAGAACATTCCACACAAACCTTGCATTGCTATTTTTTTGCACTTAGCCCCGTTTTATTTACTTTCCCCTTAAATAATTGGCATTTAAACGCCATTTTTTCGCGCCAAATAAAAAACGCAATTCCACTATTCAGCACAATGCAAGAATGAGATTGCAGAAGAGAAGAAAAAACACGACAATTAGAAATATATTTCTAAAAAAACCAATAAAAAGAGAACAAAATGCACTTAGATGACATAGATTTGCAACTACTTGCCTTAATTCAAAGTAATGATAGTATTTCCACAGAGTCTATGGCCCAGCAAGTTGGCTTATCCAAAACCCCTTGCTGGCGACGGGTTCAAAAGCTAGAAAATGCAGGCTTTATCAAGCGCCGTGTCGCTCTGTTAGACGCAGATAAACTTGGCCTTGGCGTGTCCGTTTTTGTACAAGTGAAAACCAATCAGCACGATGCAAACTGGGCAGAAGAATTTGCTCACGTTGTGGCGCAATTCCCTGAAGTCGTGGAGTTTTACCGCATGGCTGGGGAGTACGATTATTTATTGCGAGTGCTGGTCAAAGACATCCCTGCGTATGACAAATTTTATAAACGATTAATTAGTGCCACCGCATTAACCGACGTCACCTCTAACTTCGCTATGGAACAGATCAAGTGGACAACTCAGTTGCCCTTACCTAGTCCAACAGAGTGAACGGCAGTAGATTGATTAATGCGGTAAGCCAAGAAAAGGAAACCGCCATGTCTATTGCTGTCGCAGAAAAAAGCGTCAAACCAAACACAAAAGAGCTGTCTAATGAAGAGGTTCTACTTGCCCGTATTCGCGACGGCATCATAGGCAAGGACACGCAAATTGATACACCATTTGGCGCAAGAACCCTCACCTACGCCGACTACACAGCATCGGGTCGTAGCCTAGATTTTATTGAGGACGCCATTCGTCAACATGTGCTGCCGCTTTATGCCAACACGCATACCGAAGCCAATGCCACCGGCCAACAGACAACCACGTTTCGTGAACAAGCTCGCCAACAAATACGAGAAGCCGTCAATGCATCAACAGAGGACTTAGTCGTATTCTGCGGCAGCGGTGCCACCAGCGCGATCAATACCTTAATTAGCCAATTAGGCTTACGCAAACTTAGCACGGAAGAAAAGTCCCAGACGACAGTATTCATTGGGCCTTATGAACATCACTCCAACGAATTACCTTGGAGAGAGTTAGGAATTGAAGTGATTCGAATTCCCGAATCAGAAAGTGGCGATGTATGCTTAGTCACCTTAGAAAAGCAATTACAGGCAAACAAGAATAAGCGCCTTATTGGTAGCTTCAGTGCCGCATCGAACGTCACTGGAATTTTGTGTGACCAAGATGCCATCACAGCCTTGCTACATCGTTATAACGCCTTGGCTTTTTGGGACTTCGCGGCTGCTGCACCTTACGTCACGCTGGATATGAATCCAAGTTCAGACCCAACCCTTGCCAAAGATGCCATGTTTTTTTCCACCCATAAATTTATCGGTGGTCCTGGCACGCCGGGAATTCTCGTCGTCAAAAAAGCCATTATCGCCAATCAAACACCCAGTCATGTTGGCGGTGGCACCGTATCTTTTGTGACCCCAGAAGATCATACCTTCTTGCCTGTTGGTGAACGTAGAGAAGAAGGCGGCACTCCAAGCATCATTGAATCTATTCGTGCTGGATTAGTGTTCCAGCTGAAACAAGCCGTTGGCGAAAAAATCATCGAAGCACGCGAGCACGAGCTTGTGCAATTGATCGACAAACATTGGCATAATCACCCGAACATCGAACGTCTTGGACACGCTGATGCCGCACGCTTATCCATTACCGCGTTTCGCATCAAAACCGAATTAGGCTATTTACACCATGGATTTGTCACCGCGTTATTAAATGACTTATTTGGTATTCAAGTCCGCGGCGGTTGTTCCTGCGCTGGACCCTATGGGCACCAGCTTTTAGGCATAGACAAAACGGAATCAGAGCGCATTCAGCTGGCATTGAAAAAAGGCGAGAAGCTAGTAAAACCAGGTTGGGTTCGCTTCAACTTGAACTATTTCTTAGACGATGCGGAAGCGGTATTTATTCTGGATGCAATCAGTTTTGTGGCAAAACACGGCACAACTCTCTTACCGTATTACGCTTATGATCAGACTTCAGACTTATGGCGCTTCCAAGGGCAGTCAAACACGCCTAAATCACTTGCAAACTTGCTTTGGCAGCAACCAACAGCGCAACAAAAGCCAAGCTCGACACCAGACAGAAGTCACTACCTAACCCAAGCAGAAGAGATAGTTCAAAATTGCTTGGCAGGAAAATACACTCCGCAACCACAACCCTTCAATCAAGAGTTTAGTGATATTAAGCGTTTTGTATTGGCTGAGGATTTTGCCTAACCAGAACGGACCGAAGATCATTAATGGAAGGATCCAGAAAAGGGCTATTTAGCGCTTTTCTGGATCAAATTAAACTGCATTCCAGTTCGTAAGATACCTGTGCTCAACACATTGGCTCTTAAACCACCACGGTGTAGCCAAGCTCTCACTACTTGTGGTGAAGAGATAGAGTCATTCGCCAATGATTTTCCTAATGAGTCACAGGGCTCACACAATTCGACACCATAGAAGCGGACATCGCCAATAGAGAATTCTTGTCCAACTAACTGGTTCAGTCGCACGCCTTGGGTAACAATGTTTCTTCTGGTCGCTGAAAGACTAATACTCTGCCCAAAATTAGCGTTAAACGCCGCAATCTCTTCGCTTTCAACAAAGGTGATATTTGGGCCATCTAAGCCCTTTTTCCCATAATACCTGTCGCCTACGATACCTTTACCAGCGTCCACTTTGACGGCATCAATTCCCATCTGAGATTGTTTAGACTTTTTCGATACGAAAATTGCTTGAATCACCCTTTGTCTCCTAAACAAGTCTTTCGCTGTTTGATCGGACTAACATGGTACAGATTTAATTTAGCCACTCCAATCCGTCATAGGGTTTAACTTTTAAAGAATCAAGACGCGTAGCAAGGGAACCAGAATGCAATTCTAATTTATGACCGTCTGGGTCTTTAATGTACAAGGAATCGCCTTCGCTGCTGTTAGATTGCCACTGTCTCACAGCCTGAAAAGCCGTTTTTAGTTGAATTTGAGTCATAGCGTCTGAATCATAAGTAAACGCAAAATGCGTGTAATCCTGACAAGGCTTAACGTCGCCCAAGGTTAAACACAGCCAACAATTTTGATATGACAAATACGCACCGGTTTTCCAGCGCACCTCTCCCTTAAACCCTAGCAGACCACAATAAAATTCAATTGATGCGTCAAGATTAGACACACTTAAGGTCAGATGGTTAAAGCCATTATGCTGGACGATGGGCGATGACTGGAAAGCCGAAGTATCATCTAATGAGGCTACCATGGCGTAGATCTTAGTGGCTTTTTCAAAGTGATTTAGTTGATGCTCTTCTATCCACCAGCGCGCAACCGCCATTAAAGTAATAGGGTCATGGTTTTTATTCGCAAAAAATGCATAAAAAGAGACTTGAACACCGTCGCCTTTTTGTTTGATTTTGTCAGCACATACCGAGAGAATCTTCTGCTTAATTTCTGTATTCAACGTTTTTCTTTCCTTTTTTAAGGCTCTCTCGCACGAATCTCGTATAGAGCACTTCCAATATAAAATCACACTATGCGACTAAAGTCTGACTTCTTATCCATCGACTGCCTGCTAAATTAACAAGGCGTATAAAAATAATTATAAGGAGATCTACCATGTCAGATCATAACAATAATGCAGAAAAATACTGGCAAGCAAACCTAAGGCTGATACTAGGCAGCTTGGTGGTTTGGGCGCTAGCCTCATATGGCTGCGCTATCCTACTTCGTCCCATGCTCTCAGGCATCATGATCGGAGGCGCTGATTTAGGCTTCTGGTTCGCTCAGCAAGGTTCCATTCTTGTATTCATCGTTTTGACTTTCTTCTACGCTTGGAGAATGAACAAGCTTGATGAAGAATTTGGCCTTCAGGAGTAAGTCGCATGGATCAGTTTACTATAAATTTGCTTTTCGTCGGTGGCTCCTTTGCGCTTTACTTCGGTATCGCTATCTGGGCTCGCGCTGGCTCAACAAAAGAATTCTATGTCGCAGGTGGCGGTGTACATCCGGTTTTAAACGGTATGGCAACGGCAGCAGACTGGATGTCAGCAGCCTCCTTTATCTCTATGGCCGGCTTAATCGCCGCAGGTGGTTACGCTAACTCAACCTATTTGATGGGTTGGACTGGTGGTTACGTATTGCTTGCAATGCTCTTAGCCCCTTACTTACGTAAGTTTGGTAAATTTACCGTGCCAGATTTCATTGGTGATCGCTTCTACAGCAACACGGCGCGTTTAGTTGCCGTTGCCTGTTTGATCATTGCTTCTGTTACGTACGTTATCGGTCAAATGACTGGTGCGGGGGTTGCCTTCTCACGCTTCCTAGAAGTCGATAACAACACTGGTCTTATCATTGCAGCTATTGTTGTATTCTTCTATGCAGTATTGGGTGGTATGAAAGGTATCACTTATACTCAGGTTGCACAGTACGTTGTATTGATCATTGCCTACACTATCCCAGCTGTTTTCATCTCCTTACAGCTGACAGATACGTTTATTCCTGCTATCGGCCTTTTCTCTAACCATACTGAATCTGGTATTCCACTGTTACAAAAATTGGATGAAGTGGTTCGCGAACTTGGCTTTACCGATTACACAGCGGATGTAGACAACAAACTGAACATGGTTCTGTTTACCTTATCCTTGATGATAGGTACTGCAGGTCTGCCACACGTTATCATTCGTTTCTTCACAGTGCCTAAAGTAGCTGACGCTCGTTGGTCTGCTGGCTGGGCATTAGTATTCATTGCCTTATTGTACCTAACAGCTCCTGCTGTTGCGTCTATGGCTCGCTTGAACCTAATGACCACTATCTATCCTTCTGGCCCAACAGAAGCCCCAATTGAGTACGCTGAGCGTCCTGATTGGGTACAAACTTGGGAAACCACTGGATTGATCAAGTTTGAAGATAAAAATGGTGACGGTCGTGTTCAATTCTACAACGATGTGCCTGCTTTCCAAGAAGAAGCAACAGCACGTGGTTGGGAAGGCAACGAGCTTGTGGTTAACCGAGACATTCTTGTATTGGCAAACCCAGAGATCGCCAACTTACCTGGTTGGGTTATTGGTCTGATCGCCGCTGGTGGTCTTGCTGCCGCCTTGTCGACAGCTGCAGGTTTACTATTGGCCATTTCATCCGCAGTAAGTCATGACTTAATAAAAGGCTCAATCAATCCAAACATCAGTGATAAGGGCGAACTACTGGTCGCCAGGATATCGATGTTTGTCGCCATAATCGTTGCAACCTATCTAGGTATGAATCCACCCGGATTCGCAGCGCAGGTAGTAGCACTGGCATTCGGTATCGCCGCAGCGTCTATCTTCCCAGCGCTTATGATGGGTATCTTCTCTAAACGCGTAAACAGTACTGGTGCAGTTGCGGGCATGCTAGCTGGCTTGATTGCTACCTTGGTTTATATCTTCCTATTCCTTGGTTGGTTCTTCATTCCAGGTACGGCGTCTTTCGCCAACACGCCAGACAACTGGTTGTTCGGTATTTCACCATTGTCATTCGGTGCCATTGGTGCGCTCATTAACTTTGTGGTTGCGTTCACTGTCTCTTCAATGACAGCACCACCACCAAAAGAAATCCAAGACCTTGTTGAAAGCGTTCGTTACCCTCAAGGTGCTGGCGGTGCAATTGACCATTAAGGTTTAAACACAGCACTTGCTATCAAGTGGGCCTCACTTCTTTGTGAGGCCCACTTTCCCTATAATAAGAATCCACACAAATTCAAAAAGAGAATACTTATGTTTTGGGAACTTATTGCTACCGTTTTTGCAGGTATTGGCGGCGCTGGTATTGCTCTGTTGTTAAGAAAAATAACCAAGCAAACTGCCCCTAAATGGCTGGTTCCTGTGTTTGCTGGCGTTGCCATGCTTGGCTTCCAAATTCAGGGTGAATACGACTGGTATGAACATCAAGCCAGCCTGCTACCTGAAGGCGTTGTCGTTGTGAAAACAGTTCAAGAGGAAGCGCCATGGCGCCCTTGGAGTTATGTTTTCCCACAAACAATGCGTTTTATCGCGGCTGATGTCGCAAACTCAGCAAAGAACAAAATTGACCCTAACCTTGTGTTAGTCGATTTGTACTTTTTTGAGCGTCGTCACATGGCGAAGCGTGTGCCACAAATTATCGATTGCTTGCAAGGCGCCAGAGCCGATTTCACTCAATCGTTCAGTGCATCAAATAGCTCAAACGCGGAATCTCAGCCAACATGGCACCCTATTGAAAGCGACAACCTATTACTAAAAGCCGTTTGTGACAACCAAGCATAAATGCATAACGCACACATTAACTCGAGTTTTACTCATTGGCTTAAATACACTCCACACCTCATAATGTCGGCTTTTACAATGCCAAAAGTCGATCATTATGAACATCTCTCCAGAAGAGCGTGACGCGGTTTACAAAACCATTTTTTCTCGTCGTGATGTCCGTCGAGAATTTAAACCCGACCCCATACCACACGATGTGTTAGAACGCGTGTTACTCGCAGCTCACCATGCTCCAAGTGTTGGTTTTATGCAGCCTTGGGACTTCATTCTTGTCTCCAAGCGCGAATCCAAAACACAAATCAAACAAGGCTTCTTACAAGCGCACGCAGAAGCAGCTGAACTGTTTGAAGGTGAGCGCAAAGAACAATACAAAAGCTTCAAACTAGAAGGTATTGAAGAAGCGCCACTGGGTATTTGTGTAACCTGCGACCGAAGCCGAACAGGTTCCGTTGTGTTAGGACGAACCGCCAAACCAGAAATGGATTTATTCAGTTCGGTTTGCGCTGTGCAAAACCTATGGTTAGCCGCGAGAGCAGAAAATCTGGGTGTTGGTTGGGTTAGTATTGTTCATGACAAAGTCATACGAGACACGCTTAACATACCTGAATCCATCGATATCATTGCCTATTTATGCGTGGGCTATGTGGAAGAATTTCATGACACACCAGACCTAGAAAGAGCGGGCTGGCTACCAAGACGAGACGCTAGCTCTGCGATTCACTATGAATCTTGGCCAGAGTCATCAAAAAAATAACCAGAACTGAACCTGCGATACGGCAGACATTATGTCTGCCTTTCTCAATAGTTATGCAAGCGCTTTGTCTAAAGCCTCAATCAACTGATTCATCTCTTCTTCACTTGTGTAATGAACAAATGATAAGCGAACCACACCGGTATCTGGATCTACCCCCATGGCGTCTAACAAGCGCACTGCGTAGAAATGCCCCGCCCCACAAATAATCCCCTGATCAACAAGCTTCTGGGCAAATTGCTGAGGCGTTTGACCTATCGGAATAACAGACACTGTTGCCGCTTTCTTGGCAGGATCGGCCGTTCCAAGCAATCGAAGCTTCGGATGGTGATCAACATAGCGCAATAACGTTGCCAAAAGCGATTGTTCGGCTTCATGCATCAAAGCTCGCACACGCTGCGCTTTTTCACTGACAGAGTTTGTCTCGTCAAAGTGGTGATCATGCAACGCATCAAAGTAATCCAATACTCCTCGACTTGCTGCTACTTGGGCATGGTCTGGCCCTGCTGGAACAAACCATTTTTGACGATAAGCGTTGTTAAAATAATGTGCCTGATTGCCTAGTTTGTCAGCCACAGCATCACGAATCACCATAGCCCCAAGATGGGTTCCGTAGGCTTTATAAAGCGAGAATAAATAAATGTCAGCGCCAAGTGCATCCACATCTGGCAAACCGTGACCAGCAAAAGAAACACCGTCTACGACCGTTGTCACATTCGCCGCTTTGGCTCGTGCACAAATCTCCGCCACAGGGTTCACTTCTGCCACAATATTCGAGCAATGAGTGAAAGCTAAAAGCTTGGTGCGCTCAGAGAGCAGAGATTCTAAAGCGTCAGTATCTAACGAACCCGTCTTGGCATCGACCTGCCATTCCTTAATCACAACACCACGAGATTCCAGCGCACGCCAGACACCTATGTTGGCTTCATGATCTTGATTAGTCACCACAACCTCATCACCGGCTTTTAAAATTTTGCCAAAGGCTTGCGCCAGCACATAAGTATTCTGAGACGTAGAAGGTCCAAGATGCACCTCACTGGTATCGACATTTAGATAAGACGCCAAACGTTCATATGCCAGATCCATCTGAGCTCCGGCTTTTTGCGCCGCTGGATGAAGATGATAAGGCTGTAATTTCGTCTCTCGATAATATTGACCCAAATGATCAATCACAGCTTGGCAGGCATACGACCCACCAGCATTATCAAAAAAAGCCTGACCAGCCAAAGAAGGCTCTTTAAACGCTGGGAACTGAGAGCGAACAAACGCTAAATCTAAACTAGGTGCCATCACTTTATCTCCATATTAAAAGCTATTAACAGCCTTTATTAATCACACATTACCTTAGGCGTAGCCAAACAACATAGCAGCCCTATCACTGTCTGGGAATAGGCTGACAACCAGTCCAAAACTCATTGTTTAGTTTTTTTCATCTATGGCTGTATTTTTTATCGTTTGTCTTATTTACACAGAGTTCCTACCATATAAGCATCAAAACAAAGTTTGTTTTGGCTATCTTTTAAACCATAGATACATAAGGATTAGATTATGAAAAACACTCAAACTATTAGTGAACTTCTAGAAAACGTTAACACTGCATATTTAACTGATGCTGAAAAATATGAAGCAATGGCTCGTGCTGAACGCGCTGAATACATCGTTGCTAGTTTGTCTTCTGCTGTTCAAGCGGTTAAAAAAGCAGTACTAAAATTGAAAACGACGTTCGTATCTTCTTCAGCTCAACACGCTTAATAAAACAAAAAGTCGACCTTTTTGGGTAAGCATCCACTTTTATAAGTAGATATTTTGGCTTACACCAACAGACTTTTTGAACAGGAAATGGCGCTAGAATAAAAACATAAAGCGCTTCCCTGCTCACCCTTCTCTTTGTATATCCTTTTCTAACTGCATAAACACTGTCTTTTACTTTTTCGCCGTCATACGTCGAAATACGATTTAATAAGACAATTTACTTCTCATA
Organism: Marinomonas sp. FW-1; assembly: GCF_005222245.1. NCBI lineage: Bacteria > Pseudomonadati > Pseudomonadota > Gammaproteobacteria > Oceanospirillales > Oceanospirillaceae > Marinomonas > Marinomonas sp. FW-1. The sequence continues at coordinate 2,792,694 of NZ_CP025987.1, forward strand.
AGACTATCACTTAACCATTATGCGCTTTAGCGTTAGAATATTGCCACTTTCAACAGGGCAAAAAGCAGCATGAAACTATTTATTAAACTTATCCGAAATTTATTGGGCCTCATCATTGCAACACTGGATGTTTTAACACGAGGAACAAAGCTCAAGCGATCACCAGAAAAGCAGCAGCAAGTAAATGACGAAGCTGCCAATTTAGCGCTTTATCAGTTTTTTGCTTGTCCATTCTGCATTAAAACACGTCGTGCTATATATAAGCTGAACCTTCCTATTGAAAAGCGCAATGCGCAAGAAGGCTCACCGCATCGCGAAGACTTGTTACAAGGTGGAGGAAAAATAAAGGTGCCATGTCTACGCATAGATCAAGACGGCAAAACCGAATGGCTGTACGAATCCTCTGAGATCATTAAATACTTAGAAAAACGTTTTGCTTAACCACAGACACATTAAGTTCTCTCATTAAGAAAAGCGCATAGGAATCAATATGATCTGGCACTGTCAGCCGTTTAATGAACTAACCAGTCACACTTTGTATGCGATACTCAAGCTTCGCATCGATGTCTTTGTCGTTGAGCAAAATTGTGTTTTTCCCGATTTGGATGATGTGGACACCCTGCCGGATACTCGACACCTTTACGCTCTTAAAGACAATAAAGTCGTGGCGTATGCTCGACTGCTGGCCAAAGATGTTTCTTACTCTGGCTACACCAGTATAGGTCGAGTCGTTGTTGCAAAGGAAAGCCGTAAAGATAAAATCGGCCATGTACTTATGACAAATGCGGTTAAAGAAACCCTTAACCTATGGCCAGACAGCCCGATTAAAATTGGCGCTCAATCTCATCTTGAACGCTTTTACCAATCTCACGGGTTTACCACAGTCTCCGAACCTTACATGGAAGATGGCATAGAACATTACCTCATGACGAGGACGACTGACGTAAAGCGTTAACTCGCGATTTTAGCTCTGGTAAAACCTCTGCTTCAAACCAAGAGTTTTGCTTGAGCCAGCGATTATTCCTTGGGCTTGGGTGAGGCAATACCAACTTGCCTTGCTCCAGCCAATAACGCCACTGCCTCACCTGTTCTGTCACGTTTCCGGACTGACCTAAATGATACGTTTGCGCATAAGCGCCAAGAATAATCGTAAGTTCAATATTCGTCAGCTGGCTTAGTACAGCCTCTCGCCATTTACCTGCGCATTCAGGGCGTGGTGGTAAATCACCAGATTTCTTTCCTGCTGACGGGCCACTTTTATGGACACTATTGCCTGGAAAGCAAAAGCCCATAGGAACAATCGCCACTTGCTGCTCATCGTAAAATTCATCAGCAGATAGCCCTAGCCAATCTCGTAAGCGCTCGCCACTTAAATCATCAAAGGGACGACCAATATCATGGGTCTTTTGACCTGGTGCTTGCCCGGCAATTAAAAGCCTAGCATCCGGGTGGATTTGTAAAATGGGTTTAGGGGGATAAGGTAAAACGTCCGCACAATGCTGACAGCGCAAAATATCTTGTTTGAGTGTGATAAAGGCATCCGCCATGGTTTTTTATCCGTTATAGAATTAATCTGAAATCAAATCCTCAATCAAATTAATCCAATCTTCAAGCGCATCATCGAGCTTCAACTTTTGCTTTTCAGTAAAGGTAAGATTGAGGTCTGCCAACATACGCGCATACAAACTTGCGTTATGATCTAAACTGGCTTGATATGAAACGGTTTTATACTGGTCTGGGTTACGGATAAGATCGGTAAGTCGCAGCGTAAACTCAACGCTATCTCGATTCGAAAAAATGTCTCTTAGCGCATTTTGTAAGCGTGAGTGATAAGCAGTTTGCTCCGTCGATATGGAGATAAATGTCGGCACATATTGCTTGATAATATTTGTCTGCTGTTCACTTAGCTTACCCACATTATCTTCCATGAATTCAACTAAGCGCTCTTCTCGGCGCATTAGTCGCTCTGACTCTGTTCGTTTATCTGACTCAGACTGGCGTTCTTGTCTTTTCTTATGCCACGCAGACAAGAAATCTTCTACTTGCTCTGTAGATAATGTTTGCGCAATATCAGCCAACTCTGGCGCAATTTTCGTCCGAAAGCGATTTAAATGTTGCTGCGCTTCAGCGAACTCTCTCAACCATTGTTCTTCAGTGAGAGCACCAGACTCTAGTTTGGCTCTTAGGTTGTGAAGCTGGGTTTGATACTTTTCAAGTTCTGTCGAACGATGCCAGCTATGCCACGAAGCAATACGCTCGTCCAACGCGGCTTCTTGATCCGACGATAAATCTATGTAGTCGTCGACATACCAATAGAGCAACCAATCAAGATTGTTGTAGGCGAAGGAAGAGGAACAAGCGCTCAAAATAAAGCTAAACAATAGTACGATAGATAACTTAGCTTTTTTCATTGGCGATCCCGTTCCTTAAGTCACGTAATATAAATCGATTTTATATCTACCCTTTACGAAAACAGCAAACAATCGGATTACAATAATAAAGGTAACAAAGAATTTACACGATGATAACGTCTTCTTCAGTGTGTCTTATCCATAAAAAAGCGACTTCTGACAAACAAGTCAGAAGTCGCTTAGTGGATACTTTGCTATTTCTAAGAAATAGGCTTAGTGGTGATGACCGCCTTCACCGTGAACATGTCCGTGCTCTAGTTCTTCTTCAGAAGCAGCACGTACGTCGATGATTTCAACATCAAAGCTCAATGTTTTACCAGCTAGAGGATGGTTGCCATCTAGCATAACGCCATCTTCTTCAACGGCGATAACCGTTACTGGCTGTTGACCACCTGGAGTCTGAGCCATAAATTGCATGCCAACTTGGATCTCATCAACACCTTGGAAATTTTCTGTTGGTACTTTTTGGATCAATTCTTGATGAACTGCACCGTAGCCATCTTCAGGCGCAACAGAAACGGCAAGCTTGTCACCAGCCACTTTACCTTGAAGCGCTTTGTCTAGACCATCAATGATGTTTTGCGCGCCACTTAGGAACACTAAAGGCTCTTGACCAACAGAAGAGTCAAGCTCTTGGCCTTGTTCATCAGTTAGTGTGTAGTGCATGCTAACAACGGCGTTTTCTGTAATTTGCATTGTATTCTCCTAATGAGTAAATAATTAATAATGAGGGAACGAGAGCTTGATACAAGCAAATCTTACATTTCAACAATAAGCGTTACACCGCCACAACACGAACCCAAACAATAGTTTGTAGCATTATGATAACGTCCCATAAGCCCAATAACTACCATGTAAGCGTAGAAGTTTGGTACGTTCGATGATTTTTAAAGGGATGTTTGACAAAAAAATTAAAAAAAAGACAAAAAAATTAAAAAAAAGACAAAAAAAGCCAAGCTGATCAAATTTGAAACACAATTTAATCAACAAGCTCTCCCTACAATTGAAAAACAGATTGCGTTTTCATAATGGAAAAACCGAGCGAAGTATAAAACTTTTTCGCCCCATCGCAGGTTTCAGTCTTGTAAATCAGCTAATCAGATTACGTAAAAACTCATTCACTCGGGGACATGAACTGAGAAATATCAAGTTCATATGATTTCCCTAACCAGCTAACACCCTGCGTATGATCCACGTACTCATCCCCAGTAATCGGATGCACAAAAACATCTAATGACTGACGATTTAACATTAACCACGGAATGATCTTACCGAACGTCTCAGCAGTGAATGAAAGCTGACAGCTCCAAACTGGGTGTGGGCCAACGGGTTTCTGATGGAAACGCCCAACACGAATATCGAACAGTTCACTAGCTTGCTCAGCCACCTGTTTAGCGATTTCAACGCCCGCTTCGTCTTGGTAATAAAGATGAGCATGGAACGCTTTGATGCTCTTGTATGAAGGAAGTGTGCTCATTTTTTACTCCAAGCCTTATGGTATATATCGTTAATTTCTTAATGTTAATTCTAGCATTAGTCAGCCATTCATTAGAGCTTGTTGGAGTAAAAGCAGTATTTCTAGATCAGAAACAATGCTCCCATACATTACGCTACCTTAGTCGTAGAGGATTCTTTAAGAAGCTGTGTTACATTTAATTGATACAACCATAATCTTTCAGCCTATATTCAGGTATCGAATTAAATGACTGTTTTCTGGATTCTGTTAGCTATCCTTTATGTTCTAGGCCTATTCTGGATCGCTATTTGGGGCGATAAAGAAAGTCCAGCGGCCAAAAAGCTGACTCGCCATCCCTTGGTCTACAGCCTCTCTCTGGCTATTTATTGTACGGCATGGACATTCTACGGAGCGATTGGTGAAGCCTCGCGCTCAGGTTGGAGCTATCTGCCTATTTTACTCGGGCCCATTCTTTTATATTTGTTTGCCTTCCCAATGCTGCGAAAAATGATCACAGTAAGCCGCAAGCAAAACATCACTTCCATTGCAGATTTCATTTCTTCTCGTTATGGCAAACGGCCAATGACAGCCCCTTTGGTCATACTAATTAGTATGCTTGCTATCATTCCTTATATTGCCTTACAGCTTAAAGCCATCGGGTCAAATTTTGCCTTATTTGTCAATCAAGACGAATCATCAACGGGTTTTGTCGTATTGGTCGCAACGATTCTGATTGGCATATTTGCGATGCTATTTGGTACGCGTAAAGTTGAAGTGACGGAATATCGCTCAGGTATGATGCTCGCCATAGGAACAGAGTCGTTATTCAAGCTTATTGCGATTGTGGCCGTTGGCCTAGTCGCTATATTAATGACGCAAGAAATTTCATTCGATGAAATGCGTCAGAATGTCGATTTCAGAGTATGGAACCCTGAGCAGTTTTTGTCATTTCCATTTCTGATGCAAACCTTTATGTCGGCGGCTGCCGTCATCTGTTTGCCACGTCAATTCCATGTCACGGTGGTGGACCACCAAAATGATAAACAGTCCAATACTGCACGCTGGCTATTCCCTCTTTATCTATTGATTTTTGCTGCCATCATTCCACCCATCGCCATCGCTGGACAAAGCCTATTTTCCGCCGATGTTAATCCAGACACCTACGTTATTCAGTTCGCCTTAGTCTCTGACAATCTTCCGCTACAAATGCTGATTTTTCTTGGCGGAATGTCAGCCACAACAGCCATGATCATTATTGCCGCCTTTGCCCTGAGCATCATGATCAGCAACGATGTGATCTTACCTCTCATGTTGGCGCGCGCCAGCGCTCAGCAACAAGCATTACCACTTTATCGGCGTCGAATATTAATGATCCGGCGCTTGGCGATGATTGGGATCTTAGCCTTGTCTTTTTTGTACTACCAGAACATGGCGAATGCCGAGTCATTAGCCAGCACAGGCATACTGGCCTTCTCACTCGTTTTGCAACTTATGCCTGCTGTACTTGGCGGTTTATATTGGAAACGCGCCCATGCCCATGGCGTTTATGCGGGGCTAACACTCGGGTTTTTATCTTGGATGTTACTCATGATGCTGCCTCTCACTGGCAACATGGATTGGACTCTGTACAGTGCGCAATCGCGTTCTGAGCTGATCAGCTACGGGGCTTTTATCAGCCTTATTGCTAACATTTTTGGTTACATTACCGGCTCTTTATTATCGACAGAGCGCCTGATTGACCGCATTCAAGCAACAGCCTTTGTGAGCCCGACAACCGAGCTAGAAAAAGGCTTCTTTAAACCGAAAAGCAAAGCAACTAACGGTGATTTTTTTGTTCTACTGCAAACCTTTTTGGGCAAACAAAAATGCCAGCAAGTCTTATCCAGTTTCGAACAAGATTACAACCAGACTCTGCCAAACAATGCCTCGCCAAACCGTCTATTTGTCGACTATTGCGAACGAATTCTTGGTGGCGTATTAGGCGGTTCGTCAGCGCGCACCATTATTAATTCCATCTTGGTTGATAAACAAATCAAAGTAGAAGAAATGGTGACTTACCTGGATGAAACCACCCAAGCCATTCAGTTCAGTCAAAACCTCTTATTTGTCTCCATGGATAATTTAGACCAAGGCATCAGCGTGGTGGATAAAGACCTACGGATAGTCGCTTGGAACAAAACCTATTTGTCGCTTTACCCCTATCCAGAGGGAATGCTAAAGGTCGGACTGCCTGTAGAAGAACTGATTCGCTTTAATGCTGAGCGTGGTGAATGCGGTGTTGGCGAAATTGAAGAGCTGGTTAGCAAACGATTAGAGCATCTAAGAAAAGGCACAACACACCGCTTTTTACGCCGTCGTGCCAGTGGTCGCGTCATCGAAATGGTGGGTAATCCGCTTCCTGACGGCGGCTTTGTGACCAGTTTTACGGATGTCACCGAGCACATTGAAAGTCAGCAAGCACTCAAAGAAGCCAACATTGATTTAGAAAAGCGCGTTGAAGCTCGTACAGAAGAAGTGCAAGGCGTTAACAATGAATTGATGCAAGAAATTGAACGTCGTAATCAAGCAGAAAAAGCACTAATTAGTGCCAAAGCTGAAGCCGAAAAAGCCAATGCCTCAAAGACCGAGTTCCTTGCTCTTGCTAGCCACGATATTCTGCAGCCATTAAACGCAGCCAAACTTTACATGGGAATTTTACAGTCCAGCCAACTACCTGATGATACAAGCCAAGTTATTGGTAAATTATCCGATTCCTTAGAATCGACAGAAGCCCTTATTTCAACCTTGTTGGAAATCGCTCGGCTGGACCAAGGCGCCATTCAACCCAAGCTGATCGACTGCTGCTTACAGGATATTTTAGCGCCTATTATCGCCGAATTCGGTGTCATTGCAGAAAGCAAAAATCTAAAGCTGACCACGCGTTTACGTCCATTCAGAGTTCACACAGACCCCATTTATTTGCGTCGTATTATCCAAAATTTCGTCTCTAATGCCGTTAAATACACCCAGCAAGGTAGAGTCCTCTTAAGTGTCCGCCCTAAAGATGGCGTGGTCTATCTACAAGTATGGGACACCGGTGTTGGTATTCCAGATTCTGAGCAAAAGAAAATATTTGATGATTTCTATCGCTGGGAAAACACCCAAGAGCCTGGAATGGGGTTAGGGCTAGGATTAGTACGCCGTATGCAAAAGCAATTGGGCTTGGCGACAAAAATTCATTCTACTCCAGGGCGTGGGAGCTGCTTCAGCATTGGTATACCTTTAGCAAAAAGTGATCACATTGTCGGCCTAGCAACACAACAAAAAACAAACATCGAGACTGAAAATTTGGCGCATTGTTATATTTGGTGTATCGACGATGAGAAGAACAATCTAATGGCGATGAACACACTTCTCACCCATTGGCAGTGTGATTGTAGAACCTTTAATCGTTTCCAAGATGCGTTAGACGCTGAAGGCGAGGCAGAATTGCTGTTAGTGGATTATCACCTTGATGATAATAAAGACGGCTTGTCGCTAATCAAAGCTCTGAGAGCGCGAGCAGGAAAATCCATACCAGCGGTTTTGATCACAGCACTACGAGACCCCGAACTGGTCGAGCAGTGTAATCAACTCAATATTACCTACATGGCAAAACCAGCAAAGCCCGCAAAATTACGGGCTTTGGTACAACATATTCACAAACTGAGGGAAGCAGCCGAATAATAGAACTTAGCTTTCAGTAGGCAATGTAAGGCCACAACCCGCTAGAATAATACCGCTAACGGTATCACCAATACGATGTAGATCTTCTTCGCCCAGTGATTCTATACCACTTAGTGCCAAAACCTGCGCTTCAAAGTCTGCATAATGTTGTGTCGTTGACCAAATCATATAAATCACGCTAGCAGGATCGCATTGGCGCATCTTGCCTGCATCCATCCAACCTTGCAGCAACTCGGTACGAGATTTAAACCAAGGCCTAAGTTCTTCTTTGAGGTAATCGCCAATATGCAATGCACCGCCAATCACCTCCATCGCAAACAACCGCGAGGTACCTGGATTATCAAAACTTTGCTTTAGTTTCACTCGTATAAAACTGTCTAAGACCACAGCCGGATCATCATCTAAGGTGGCACGATCAAATAGGTCGTTCCAACCCATCAGTGTTTGATCAAGTACCTGCTTGTATAAATTGGCTTTGGACTGAAAATAATAAATGATATTGGGTTTCGGTAAGCCTGCTCGCTCAGCAATATGCTGCAAACTTGCGCCATTGTATCCTTTCAAGCCGAATTCCGTTTCAGCGGCCTCTAAGATTTTGACAAAGACTTCTTCACGGTGGTTTTGACGTTTGCTCATGGGGGAGTTGAGTCCTTATTTGTATTTTTACAAACAACACTGGAGCAAGACATAACCCCCTTCCAACCTCTCCTTTGATCAGGGGAGGAGCAAGCCAGATTTGGTCCCCGCCCTTACGTGTTTGAACGGGCAGTTAGGACGAGATTATTGTCTTTAAGCAACCAGCAGCCTTTGCAAAAGGCGTTATTTCTATCGTATTAAGCCAATAAATCCGTTAACTCTTGTGCTGTAGATAACTTACCTTCGTCTTCAATATTTGGAAAAACAGCGACGGTAATATTGTCTAAGGCAAGGCTTGGTAACCACTCAGCTTTAAATGTCTCCAAGGATACAGACACAGGTTCGCAGTCATCCCAATCTTCTATCGCCCACTGACTAGCAAATTCCGCATCAGGCCAAACCATCACGCAATCGCCCTCATCGGTTTCAACCATGACAAAGCCTTCTTCGTTGCTTAGGCTCCAAACCACTTCTGTGGCTTTTGCTTGTTCAATAAAATACGCTAAACGCTCACTATCCGGTGCGATTAACAACTGGACGCGTTCATCCATCGATAATTCTTTCATTATGTTATCTCTTATTAAAAGTAAGCGACTTCTTCTTCAGTCAATTGACGGAACTCACCTGCCTCTAGGTCGGCATCCAACATCAGTGGACCGATTTGATCGCGATGAAGCTCTTCTACTTTATTACCAACCGCTGCTAACATGCGTTTCACCTGATGGTATTTACCTTCTTGGATCGTCAGATATATATCGCATTCGCTAATCCGCTCCGCAACGGCTGGTAACGTTGGCTGTGATTCGCCATGCAACATCACGCCTTCTTCCAACTGCTTCAAATCTGCGTCACTAATTGGGTCCGCTAACATCATACGATAGCGTTTGTTACAAGCATTACGTGGTGACGTAATACGATGTAGCCATTGGCCATCCGTAGTAAGCAAGAGTAAGCCGGTTGTGTCTTTGTCTAGACGACCAACAATTTTCAACTCTTGCCCTAGGTGAGAAGGCAAAAGATCCAACACCGTTGGATGATCAGGATCCTGAGTTGCACAAACGTAGCCAGCTGGCTTATACAACAAATAGTACCCTTCAGATGGCCATGCCAAAAGGGTGTCATCTAGGCAAACTTTATCCCCTTCTTGTACGGTGTAATTGGCTTTCTTAACCACTTCACCGTTTACAGTAACACGGCCTTTTGATGCCGCAATTTTCGCGGCCTTACGTGCCAATTCAGTCACGTGGGATATATAAAAATCAAGTCTCAAGGGAATCGCCTATGGCTTTGTTTAAATTAAGAGAATACTTCGTGAGTGGTTTCAATTTCTTTGTAGAAAAACGTGGCATTATGCAGCATACCGCTTGCACTGCGCGTGTAACCAGGTACTTCACCAAACGGAATATAGCCCATATTGACATACATGTCGTGAGCAATATCATCGCTCCTTACTTCCAATATTAGCAGTTGCCTTTGCATTGCTGCAGCAACGCGCTCTACCCCTTGCATAAGGGTGCTTCCTAAACCGTTTTCTCGTGCTTGCGTATGAACCATCAGCTTTTCCACATCACAACGATGCAGAGCATTCGCTTTTGGAGACATAGCAATCTGTACACTTCCAACGACTTTGTCGTCTTCACGAACCAGCAAAACTTGTCGAGCATTGGCTTGCAGATCGTCGTTCACGAGTTGCCAATACGCCTTTGCTTCCGATTCGCTCATTGGTGGTAAAAAGCCAATTGGCGCACCTGAATCCACAGCATCACACAAGAGTTCAACAAGATCATCCAGATAGGGGTTAAGGTTGTCTACTTTAAGTAATTCCAAACGCTTTTCCTCGCACTTTTGATTAAGGTAATAATACCTGAGCGCAGCTCTGTTAGGAAACGCCTGCCAGCCTGTTCAACGTTAAGACATAAAAAAAGACGAGCTAAGTCGTCTTTTTACTGTTTTTCATCATGCGCTGTTCGCTATGACTACACATTCCCCATGTAACGGCCAGGCTTATGATTCACTGCAATGATCATATTTAATGCAACAGCACCAACAACCGAGATAAGAATTAACGTGTAATCCACAATAAATACAGACAGCAATACAATCATGCAATCAACCGCCATCTGGAATTTACCCATGGAGATACCATATTTTTCAGCCAAATAACGGGCAAGAATATTCAAACCACCAAGACTTGCGTTATGACGGAACAACATCAAAAAGCCCACACCCATCAGAAAGCCACCAGCGATACTGGCGTACAGTGGATTCACTTCATTGAAGTTAACTAGCATTGGGGTCACATCAGCAAACACTGACAAACTAAACACAGAAAGGAAAGTTTTGATGGTGAACTCCCAACCAAAGTGCATAATCGCTAAAGCATAAAATGGCAGGTTGATTAAGAAAAATGCCTGTCCAAAACTCAAAGGCGTTGCATACTTCATAAGAAAAGCCAATCCTGCAGAGCCACCCGTCAGCAGGCCACTATGAGTATAAAGATTCACGCCCAGCGCGATGATCATAGTGCCAAGAAGGACAGCTTGGACATCTTCAAGGCGCGTATGTTTTTTCACGATTGGTTGCTCGGCAGTTGACATGATTTTCTCACTGAATAAATGGTTAAGATTGATAGGCGTGGATTCTAGAGAAAAAAATACCCTAGACCAATATCTGACACTTAAACCGTTTTACTCACTTTTAGAAAACCGTCTAGATTTCTGTACACTCTTTGTGGGCACAGATACGACTAATGACTTTTCCAATGACCCGCCGAGGTGAGACCCAGCCAATACGTTCCGATTGCAGACTTTTGTTTGTTTCACCACCAAGCCAAAGCTGACCATCGGGGGCGATATGCAAAACCTTTTTAATAATCAAACCATAGAAAGCATGATCAACCACCACAATATGGCCGATAGTCAGCTTACGATGCCATCGGCTGATAAAAACGAAGTCTCCATCTTGTAAATATGGGGCCATGCTATGCCCCTGCACTTTTATTAAGTGAACCATATTCACACCTATAGACTGCTATTCGCTACCTGGCTGCTCGCATAACGCTTTTGCGACCTTAAAAGCCATCACTTTATCTAAGATTTTTATCAGATTATGCATCATGATTGTTACCCTCCAGAGATCACTTTTTTTCGATGACGTGCCCACTGTTTATAAACAAAACCACCAAAGATGATAAAAAGGCCAGTGCCAACCGCGAACAAATGAAAGAGCTCGCTCATCCCCCATTCAGAAACACCTTGGCTTGAACTTGCCTGCAAGTAAGAACTCAGTGCCATGCCCATGATTAATGGCACTTTAGCAACTAATGACATACGTAAGTATTTGGCGTTGTAATCGCACTGGATAACGCCTGCATCAAGTTCTTACTTTGCGCCGAGACATCTTTTTTATAACACTGCGTGAAAAGATCCCATTCAAAGCGAATATGAGTCGCAGTGCGCATGATCAGACTGCGCTGCTCAGTGCTCATATCTGGACGCGATATTACGGTTTGTAAAAAATGAACAGCTCGCTCAAACTGCGTATTTGCCGAAATGAAATCACCGAGAGCTGTGTATGATTCCGCAATATTGAGAAAACTAACAGCCGCCGCCGCTACAGCAGATTCAGCATCCCGAAAAAAATCTTCATCAAACGAACGTTCGGCTTCGGACAGAGCTTGTCGATTCAAATCAACAGCATCAGTAAAAGCATTGTTTGAGTAAGCCTTATTCGCTTGTCTAGTTAAACGCTCCCAGTCCTGCATTGTCTTCTCCACGATTTGTTATGACACACAATTTATTTAATGAGAATCATTATCGTAAAAGAAATCAAATAAATCCAGCAATATTGAGAATTAATCTCATTTAATTTTTAAAAGCCAATACTCAGGGGATGAAATACCACAAAGAAGAAAACAGGAAGGAGGAATAGAAGAAGGTGCAGCTCGCAACGCGAGCTACCATTCAATCCCTATTTGCGCTTTAACCCCATTCGCAAAAGCATGACGCTCGTTAGCAATTTTACTATGAGTATCCACACTATCTAGCAAGACACGTGGCGCCGTACGTCCTGTCATCATTACATTTTGATGAACGGGCCGAGCCGCCAATGCAGCAATCAAATCGTCTTCGTTTAAATAGCCATATTTATACATATAGGTAATTTCATCTAATAAGACAAAATGCACGCTAGGATCAGCAAGCACACGCTTAGCAAGCTCCCATGCCTGTTCTGCTGCTTCTTTCTCTAATTCTGGATTACGTGTTTCCCACGTAAAGCCATGACCCATCACATGAAAATCAACCAAAGGGTGGGAGCCAAAAAACAACTGTTCACCTGTTGCTTTACGGCCTTTAATAAACTGAATAACCGCACTTTTTTGACCGTGGCCTAAAGCACGGGCCATAGTCCCAAAGGCGCTAGAGCTTTTGCCCTTACCATTGCCTGTCAGCAAAATAGTCACGCCACGCTCTTCCGTTGCCGCTGCAATACGTTGATCAACCACGGCCTTCTTCTTTAGCAGGCGCGCCTCATTCTTCTCAGCCAGTTCGTCTTTTTGCTCTAGACTTTTTTTATCTAGGGAAAGATCCGTCATAATTTATCTCTTTCTTATGCTAGTTTTCGTGCTGCTTTGGCCTGCACTACCTTTTCTTGTACAGCAACCAACTCGGGTAATACAAATCTTTATGTATCGCAAACACCCTTAGTATAAAGACTAAAGCCACCGCGTAAATCGAGTTAAACTCATGAGTCGGTACGTTTTTTTCAAGCAGCACCAATAACAGAGCGCCCAAAAACGCAGGCGTTGCATAAAACTCTCTACCCAACACCAAAGGCGGACGATGGCTTAATACATCACGAATAATGCCACCAGCCACGCCCGTAATGATGCCCATAGTAATCGCGATCGTCGGCGAAAAGCCTAAATCTAAAACCTTTTCGGTTGCCACAACAGTAAACAAAGCCAAACCAAAAGAATCAGCATAATGAAAAACTGTCTGCCTATCTTCAATAAATCGGACAGTAAAAAACGCCAAGGCCGATGACAAAAATGCCACCCATAAATAGGACGTATCCTCCACCCAATAAACCGTCTCAACGGATAGAACCGTATCTCTAATCGTGCCGCCCCCTAAGGACGTCACCATGCCAAGAAATACCACGCTAAACAAATCCATGTCTTTTTTTCCGGATGAAATAACGCCGGTTATTGCAAACGCAGCAATACCAAACATACCTAAAAGATATAACAACATTTCTTTATTTACTCAAAAGAGCCTAAGACAGCTAGGTGAATACCTAACCAAAAAATAACAGACACAGATGATTGAGTTATACCCAATCTCCAGCCCCCAAACGCTTCAGCATGACAAACTCACCTTGTACAGACAGTTCTGTCAAACTACTAAAACCAACATCAATTCGGTGACACTGATTCAAAGGCCATTGGCAAAGCATGCTAACAAACACCTTGATAACACCAGAATGAGCAACCACGACACACGTCTCCATCGGTGTGTCTTTCACTGAAAGCCACCATCGCCAAACACGGTCAGCAACCACTTGCAGTGATTCACCGTTATAAGGCGCGGCGTGCACGATATCCTCAGCCCATACATCTATTTCTTGCTTGGGTATGTCATGCCAGCAAAGCCCCTCCCAATCACCAAAATCCAACTCTTTCAAAGCGGCAGTCGCATGAGAGCGCCCATCAGAAATATGCTCTGCCAATTGCGCAGCACGAGTTAATGGGCTGTGAAAACACACATTGGCTTCGCCATCAAATTCAATCGATAAAGCCTGTTTTAATGCCTCAGCCCCCTCTTCCCAACCATCGGCAAGCGGTACATCCATGTCACCATAACAAAATCCTTTGGCAACCTCGGGTCTTGGATGACGAATCAGATAAAGCTTCACGAATAAGAAACCAGCAAACAAACAATAACCAAAATCTCACCCAGCTGCTCGCTTGCTCCTAACGTATCACCATTGAAACCAGCGATTTTTTGGCGCAAATAAGCACGAACCAAAAAAACCAGCGCCAGCGACAAAACAAGGGTAAGAATCAAATACCACAAATTGAAAGCCAATATGCCAACCAACAAACAAGGCGCCAATGCCACACCCCATTCGACAGGGTTTAGCCTAGCGATCATGCTTGAAGCCTTACTCTGCCCAAGACTTACATACGTGAGCGTGTGCATTAATAGCAAAGGTATAAAACGTGCGATGACATGCACCACACACCAACCACTTAACGTATAAATAAAGCCTAAAAACGAATCAGGAATGGCTTGAAGAAGCTCATTGAGCAGTAACCATTTTAACGACAATGAAAACCAAATAGACAAAGCGGCATAACTGCCAATGCGCGAGTCTTTCATGATAGTCAGGCGTTGTTCTTTATCCCAACCACCCACTAAACCATCACAGCTATCCATCAAACCGTCTTCATGAAAACCACCCGTAATGAGTACTGCCGTTAACAACATCAACAGGGCTTGCAATGAAGGCGACCAGTCAAACCATAAGGGCCAAGCACTCAACAAGCCAACCAGCAGCCCCACCCATGGTAAAAAGCACACCGCAGGGGTGTGCTTTACATCATCGCTCCAATCCACTTTTAATGGGATCCGTGTATAAGTAACCAAGCTGCGTTTAAAGCCTTGCCAATAAGGAGCAATAATCACGCCTTTCATAATGTATTATTACCTAATAAAATGTTTAACCAAGACTACTTAGAATCACTTACACCAGCGCTTTCAAAGCTTGCCATTTTTTTCAAAAAGACACAGGCACTCTGAATCAAAGGGTAAGCCAAAATCGCACCAGAGCCCTCACCCAAACGCAGATCCAAAGACAAAATAGGTTCGGCATGCAAATGTTCGAGCAATGTTTTATGGGCCTTTTCATTCGACTGATGAGCAAAAATGGCATATTCACGCACAGCAGGCGCGACTTTCTGAGCAAACAACAAAGCGACAGAACAAATAAAACCATCTACCACAAACGCGGTTTGGCGTTGCGCCGATTGCAACATCGCACCCGCCATGGCGAGAATTTCAAAGCCCCCCACTTGCTGAGCAAGCGTTTGAGCGCTCCATTCCGAGATGATCTGACCTGTTTCGCGTTCTGCGCGCTTTAAAGATAGTTCAATAATTTGCGCCTTGTGAGAAACACCGGCCATATCCAAACCAGTACCTCGCCCAGCACTATCAGCCGCACTCACACCCACTAACGCAGTCATCATGCAAGAGGATACACAAGTATTGCCAATGCCCATTTCACCGAACATCAACAAATTCACACCATCATCGATGGCCATGTTTGCTTCATCAACGCCCGCTAAAATGGCTTGCTCTAACTGCTCTGCAGTCATCGCTGCTTGCTGGCTAAAATCCTTAGACGCAAACGCGACTTTACGATCGCCTAATAGCGGATGGGCTTCTAACTCTGCATTGACACCCACGTCCACAATGCGTAATGGCACATTATGTTGTTCGCAAAACACACTGACCGCAGCACCGCCCATCAGGAAGTTCATGACCATTTGTGGCGTCACTTCTTGCGGGAACAAACTAATCCCTTGCGCCACCACACCATGGTCAGCGGCAAAGATGATCATTTTAGGTTTAGACACATCTGGCGTCAGCGATTGCTGGATTTTACCTAGCTGAAAAGCAATGTTTTCCAACTCACCTAACGCACCTAACGGTTTCGTTTTAGTGTCGATTTTCTGTTGAAGTTCGGCTGAAATATCAGCCGAAGGAGACACAATATTAAATTGCTTAAACAAGGCTCTTTTGCCCCTTAACCTTTGGCCTTAACAGCACGTTGACGCACTGCTTCGTAGAGACAAACACCTGTCGCTACAGACACGTTCAAACTAGAAACCACACCAGCCATAGGCAGTTTCACAAGGTAATCACACTGTTCACGAGTCAAACGACGCATACCGTCGCCTTCTGCTCCCATTACAATCGCCGTCGGAATAGATAAGTCTTGCTCGTAAATAGTTTGTGTCGCTTCACCAGCCGTACCAAAAATCCACACGCCTTGGTCTTGCAACTTTTTCATAGTACGAGCAAGGTTTGTCACCGCGTAAACAGGAATACTTTCTGCTGCACCGCATGCCACTTTGCTAACCGTTGCATTCAGAGGCGCTGAATTGTCTTTTGGCATCACAACCGCATGGGCACCCGCGGCGTCCGCACTACGTAAACATGCGCCTAAATTATGAGGATCAGTCACACCGTCTAAGATAATAATCAAAGGCGTTTCATCCAAACCTGCCACCAAAGTATGCAAGTCTGCTTCACTGCCCGCTTTGTTCATTGTGGTGTAAGCCACCACGCCTTGGTGAACAGCACGCTCTTTGTTTTTGCTGAAAAGCTGATCCAGTTCTTTACGAGGTACCACGCTGTAACGCACTTTGTTTGCTTTACAAAGTTGCACTAGTCGCTGGTTTTTCTTATCGTCGCGGCCTTCTTGAAAACGCACTTCTTTGACGCGTTCTGGCTGTTGAGTCAATGCATTTTCCACGGCATGTATGCCGTATATCCATTCTAAATCTGACATTATCTACTCTATTAATTTGGGGGCCTACGCCCCCCTTTTACTCATCTAGAAAGTTATTCATCTAGAAAACTCAATTCAAAGCTTCTGATCAGTCTTTTGCTTTCGGCTTAGCATTGCTCTTTTTTGGCTTCTTAGGCTTTTTCGGTTTTTTAGCCGCTGCCGTTGGCTTGCCATTAGCCGATACCGTACCGGACTTTTTCTGTCTGATACGTTTGCCCTTAGACACAGGCGAACGACGTTTTTTCTTCGCCTTGCCATCAGACTCTTTGCCATCTTTTGCTGATTTGCCATCTTTAGGCTTATCGCCTTCCGCTTTGGCAGCAGACTTCGGCTTAGATCGACCACCCAGCTCAATTGGTGGCAATTGAGCTAATTGCATTTCAAGCTCAGTTTGTTCTGTACGTTCTACCTTTTTGCGCGCTGGACGAGAACCGCTTTCGTCCAGGCTCAAATCAATCTTACGTTGTTCCAGATTCACATTTGAGACGCGAACTTTCAAGGTATCACCAAGGCGGAAGACACGACCTGTGCGTTCACCAACAATCGCCTGATGTTCCATATCGTGAACAAAATAATCTTGTCCAAGACCAGAAATATGCACCAAACCATCAACAAACAAGCCTTGCAACTCGACGAATAAACCAAACGACGTCACTGCTGTGACAACCCCGTCAAACGGTTCGCCCAAATGTTGTTCCACGTATTGGCATTTCAACCAGGCTTCTACGTCACGAGTGGCTTCATCTGCACGGCGTTCGGTCAAGGAACAAGAATCCCCTAAACCGTCCATATCCGCGTGGTTATAACCATAGATTTTGCGTTCTTTCAGTTCTGGACTGCCAGCGACACGATGCGCCTGACGCACTGCCGGACGGCCTTCACCACGAATCAAATAACGAATCGCGCGATGAACTAACAAATCTGGGTAACGACGAATTGGCGACGTAAAGTGCGTATAGGCTTCGTAATTCAAACCAAAGTGGCCCAAATTATCCGCTTGATACACAGCCTGAGACATAGAACGCAGCATCATGGTTTGAATACTACGAGCGTCTGCTCGGTCTTTAATCGCTTCAGAGAGTGCCGCATAATCCGCAGGCGTCGGTTTATTGCCACCTGTCAGCTCAAGGCCCAGCAAACCTAAATAGGTACGCAAGGTTAACAAACGGTCATCTTTTGGCCCTTCGTGAACACGGAACAAGGCAGGCAAATCCGCTTTAATCAATAGCTCTGCCGCTGCCACGTTGGCACACAACATACATTCTTCGATTAGCTTATGCGCATCATTACGTTCGACAGGAATAATGTGTTCAATCTTAGAATTTTCATCGAACACCATGCGAGTTTCGATGGTATCGAATTCCATCGCACCGCGCTCATCACGAGCCCCTTTCAAGACATGGTATAAACCATTTAAATCATCGATATGAGACACGATAGACGCATAACGGTCACGCAACTCAATACCTTGTTCTTCTGGCTCATCAGCGATCATTTTCGCGACTTTGCTGTAAGTTAGGCGAGCATGGGAGCGAATGATACCTTCATAAAACTTGAAGCCACGCATCTTGCCTTTGCTCGTCAAAGACACTTCTGCCACCATCGCCAAACGATCTACATCTGGGTTAAGTGAACATAAGCCATTTGACAACACTTCCGGCAACATAGGAATAACGCGACCGGGGAAATAAACCGAGTTACCGCGCACAATGGCTTCTTCATCGAGTGCCGTGTCTTTTTTCACATAATGAGAAACATCGGCAATAGCAACAAACAGCTTCCAACCACCCGGTGTTTTTTCACAATATACGGCGTCATCAAAATCACGCGCGTCTTCACCATCAATGGTCACAAACGGCGTATCACGTAAATCAACACGATGCGCTTTGTCTTCTTCAGCAACTTCTGTGCTGAAGTTTTTAATTTGCTTTTCTACCGCAGCCGGCCATTCATGTGGAATTTCGTAGCGATGCATCGCCACTTCAATTTCAACGCCCGGCGCCATGAAGTCGCCAAGAATCTTTTTCACCAAACCCTGAGCTGGTTTGCCGCGCTCAGCGTAAGTCACGATCTCAGCTAATACATATTGACCATGAGCCGGCGTCAAACCAGACTCTGTAGTGATCAAGATATCTTGCGCGATACGTGGGTTCTCTGGTGTAACAAAAGCCGTTCGGCTCTCTTCATAATAGCGGCCAACAAGTTGAGTGTGCTTACGTTCTAGCACCTCAACCACAACACCATCTAAGCGACCTTTAACGCTACGGCCAGACAAACGGGCTTTCACTTTGTCCCCATCCATCACGTTCTGCATTTGACGGGCAGATAGGAAAATGTCGTCATCGCTCTGGCGCAACAAGAAACCATGACCTTCTTTATTGCCTTGGACGTAACCTTCAATCAGGTCACTCTCTAAAATCGGCGAGTACTCGTCATTTTGGTTGCTGGTCATTTGATTGTCTCGGCACATAGCAATGAGACGACGACGGAGGGCTTCAATTTCGTCTTCACCAGTTAGCGAAAACTCTTTACATAACTCTAGATGACCCATGCTTTTATTTTGGGTAGCAAGAAACTCTAGAATGAATTCACGGCTTGGTACGGGGTTATCGTACTTAGACGCTTCTCGCTGCATGTGTGGATCGTTAATTTTTTTATTACTCAATGTATTTTTATCCTTGGTTTTTTTAATAAGATATCCCTTTTATAAAATAGAAATATGAACATCTCACTATTCAGAGCGCTCGGAGTTCGTTTCTCACATCCTTAAAATTAATTATGCGCTCAATTAATCGTCATTATAGAGCATATTCACCAAATACTCTTCCAGTTCGCGTCGCTCTTAACATTATCTTCACAGTCTATCCCAGTGTTTGTTTGTAATTACACAACAAACAAACAAAAATACGGGGATGTTCGGGTCATTTATCCCACTTTGGTAATGCCATTTTGACCTAAGCGAAATATTTTTATGCTATTTTTGTCTGTTTTTCGTGCAAAAACAGTGAATCCATCGAATTATTCGATCACTTAACGCATCATTTTTACTGTCTATGACGCACTAAATTCATCTCAGCCATCACTTTGGTGGAAATTTCTTCCACAGACAGTTTTGTCGAATTCAAAAACGGTATGCGTTCTTGGCGATATAAAGACTCTACTTCATCTACTTCATAGCGGCATTGACGAGACGAGGCATACTTACTCGCCGCCATTCGCCCAGTGCGAATTTCATGTAATCGCTGAGCGTCAATGGTCAAACCAAATAGCTTTTTCTTGTGGTCTTTTAATACTTTAGGCAAACCAGTGGACGAAAAATCGTCTTCGGTAATCGGGTAATTTGCAGCCTTGATACCGTACTGCATCGCCAAGTACAAACTGGTCGGCGTTTTACCTGACCGAGATACGCCTAACAAAATGATATCGGCCTCAGCGAAATTCTTCACAGATGCCCCGTCATCATTGGCTAAAGCATAGTTTATGGCGTCTATTCGACCATCATAAACACCCTCTTTCATACCATGAGCTTTTTGCGCTGTGGGCTGTGCTTTTACTCCCAAAGCTTGCTCTATGGGTGACAATAAATCACCAAACAAGTTGTAACAATGGCAATCGCAGGACTCAATGATATCGCGGATAGACGCATCAGAAATAGTATAAAAAACCAACAAAGCAATGCCGCTATTCAGTTCCAAATTAATCTGCTGCTTCAACCCCTCTGCTTGGTCTTTAGTGGTCAAAAAAGGCACACTTTTTGTCTCTACTGCCACATCAAAAAACGACAACATTGCCGACCCAAACACCTCAGCGGTAATCGCCGTTCCATCAGAGACGAAATACACTTTCATTCAATATTTACCTATTTTGTTGTTATCTAACGACATTCGTTTTTTCGATTGAAATAAAACTACATCGAATAATCGATTTTATTCAAAGCAACTCGCCTACATACAATGAACCCAGATCAAGTGCTTTGACAAGTACCTGACGTACTAGGAAAAACTGGCTAAGAACTATTCCTACCATTAATTTATATAAAAAACTGGAGTCTCTTGTGAGCAAGTTTATTAAGTGGTTTAAAGATCTTCATATGGAAGATGTCGGTGAAGTTGGCGGTAAAAACGCCTCTTTGGGTGAAATGATTTCTAACCTGACAGACCTTGGTATTCAAGTACCAAACGGTTTCGCAACCACTTCCTATGCTTATCAAAGCTTCATCACAGAAAGTGGCCTAGACGAAAAAATCCACCAAGCACTAGACGCATTGGATGTTGACGACGTTCACGCCCTTGCCGAAACGGGCGTGAAAATTCGCCAATGGATTGAAGACGCCTCTTTCTCACCAGAGTTCGACCAAGAAATCGAAGCCGCGTTCGCCGTTCTGTGTGACGACAACGCAGACGACACTTCATTCGCCGTGCGCTCTTCTGCCACCGCAGAAGATTTACCAGACGCGTCTTTCGCAGGTCAGCAAGAAACCTTCTTAAACGTGAAAGGCTTGGCAGACATTAAAGCGTCAATCAAACGCGTATTTGCTTCTCTCTTTAACGACCGCGCCATTTCATACCGCGTTCACCAAGGCTTTGAACACCAAGGCGTGTCTTTGTCCGCAGGCATTCAAAAAATGGTGCGCAGTGATATAGGCGCTTCTGGGGTATTGTTTACCCTAGACACAGAATCAGGCTTTGACGAAGTGGTTTTCATCACCGCGGCATACGGTCTTGGCGAAATGGTGGTGCAAGGCACCGTCAACCCAGACGAATACTATGTTCATAAGCCAACATTAGCTGCCAATCGCCCAGCGGTTGTCCGCAAAAGCCTTGGTAGCAAAGCACAAAAAATGGAATACGCCGAAGCCGGCAGCGATGACGAATTTGTCAAAATCGTCCCAGTGGCTTTAGATGATCAAAACCGTTTTGCACTAACCAACGACGAGATCGAAGACCTTGCTCGCCAAGCTTGCATCATCGAAAAACACTACAAACGCCCTATGGACATCGAGTGGGCAAAAGACGGTGTCGACGGCAAAATCTACATAGTGCAAGCGCGACCAGAAACCGTTCGTAGCCAAGGCAACGCTCAAAGCATGGAACGCTACAACCTGAAGAAAACTTCTCAGGTGATGATCACAGGCCGCGCAATTGGTCACAAAATCGGCACAGGCGCCGTAAAAGTATTGTCTTCTATTACCGAAATGGATCGTATCCAACCGGGCGACGTTCTAGTGACCGACATTACCGATCCAGATTGGGAACCTATCATGAAGCGCGCTTCAGCGATTGTCACCAACCGTGGTGGTCGTACCTGTCACGCGGCGATCATCGCCCGTGAGTTGGGCATTCCAGCGGTCGTTGGTTGTGGCGACGCCACAGACGTATTGCAAGATGGTCAAATCGTCACCGTATCTTGCTCACAAGGTGACATGGGTATGGTCTACCAAGGCGAACTGCCATTCGACATCATTACCTCTGAAGTCGGCAACATGCCAGAACTGCCAGTAAAAATAATGATGAACGTCGGCAACCCAAATCGCGCCTTCGACTTCGCCATGCTACCCAACGCAGGCATTGGCTTGGCTCGCCTAGAATTCATCATCAACCGCATGATCGGCATTCACCCGAAAGCCCTATTGAACTACGCTGAAATGACGCCTGCACTGCAAGAAGAAATCAGCCACCGTATTGCTGGCTACTCAAGCCCAGTGGAATTCTACGTCGACAAATTGGTTGAAGGCGTCGCGACATTGGCGTGCTCTTTCTCCCAAAAACCCGTCATCGTGCGTTTGTCCGACTTTAAATCAAACGAATACCACAACCTTATTGGTGGTCCGTTGTTTGAACCAGACGAAGAAAACCCAATGCTTGGCTTCCGTGGTGCAGCGCGCTACATCGACGACTCCTTCCGTGACTGCTTCGCCCTAGAATGTGAAGCCATTCGCCGCGTTCGTAACGACATGGGCTTAACCAACGTACAAATCATGATTCCATTTGTTCGTACCTTGGAAGAGGCACAACAAGTGACCGAACTGCTTGCAGAACAAGGCTTGGCTCGAGGTGAAAACGGCCTGAAAGTCATCATGATGTGCGAACTACCGTCTAACGCCCTACTGGCTGACGAGTTCCTACAATACTTCGATGGCTTCTCAATCGGCTCCAACGACTTGACTCAGCTAACACTCGGACTTGACCGCGACTCAGGATTGATCGCAGACAAATTCGACGAACGTAACCCAGCGGTTAAAAAACTGCTAAAAATGGCGATCACCGCCTGTCGTGAACAAGGCAAATACGTTGGTATCTGCGGCCAAGGCCCATCTGACCACGCCGACTTCGCCGACTGGCTAGTAGCCCAAGGTATCGAAAGCATGTCTCTTAACCCAGACACCGTCATCGAAACCTGGCTACACCTTGATGAAGTATTGAAAAATACCGAATTAACCAACAAAGCCATTTAAAAAAATCTTCCCGTTACGCCGCAGTAATACCAGACATGGCGTAACGGGAAAACAGTCTGCGTTTGGTGATGTGTTTTTTAACTCATCATCGGATCAGAATGCTGTGTCAAAGCAGCGCGTGACCTTATCGTAGTCACTCCCTAGTTTTATAGCCCCGCTCTGCGGGGCTTTTTTTTAGTCCCTCAAGGGGTCAAACCCCTTTTATCCCCCAAACCGTCATTCCCGCGAAGGCGGGAATCAATCTCTTTTCGTACTTTGGTTCCAATCAATTGCTTTGAGCTAAGAGCTTTATTCCGCCCTGCTAGGCGTGCCCTTTGTTTCCAATCTATTGCTTTGAGCTAAGAGCTTTATTCCGCTCTGCTGAGCGGGTAACTTTTTGCTAGCGCCCAAAAAGTAACCAAAAATTCGCTTGTCGGGCTATCGCCCAAACGTCTGATTCACTTTATTTATTATCAGTTTTAGCAAGACGATTTTTATCGTAAGGCATGGATTGTTTTTACAGGCTTGAGAGAAGATATTTTTAACTGACTCTGAAACGCCATAAAGTCGCGCAACTTCGTCGCGTCGAACTGATTTCATCGGGATTTCAAGCGCGGAAGGTAATGTCTACTGATCACCAAGTCCCTTCCCCTTTTATCTTCAAGGGGAAGGCGGAGGATGGGGTTAATATCTTTTTCGGGCTTCATTATTCCCACTAAGAGCCTCTACGTAGACACGTCATTCCCGCGAAGGCGGGAATCAAGCTCTTATGGTCTAGGATCTCAGATTCAGCCCGACGCGGAATTTATGCTCCATTCAAACGCTTTATATTCCCAATCTTTATTCCGCTCTGCTGAGCGGGTAACTTTTTGCTAGCGCCCAAAAAGTAACCAAAAATTCGCTTGTCGGGCTATCGCCCAAACGTCTGATTCACTTTATTTATTATCAGTTTTAGCAAGACGATTTACATCGTAAGGCATAGATTGTTTTGCAGGCTGGAGAGAAGATACTTTTAACTGACTCTGAAACTCCATAAAGTCGCGCAATCGGGATTGCGTCGAACTGACTTCCTCTGTGATGCAGGTCTTTCGTAGGGCGCGATGAGGGAGGAACGACCGTGATCCGCCGTGGAAAGCGAAGCTTTCATTATTCCCACTAAAAATAAGTCATTTCCGCGAAGGCGGGAATAGATCTCTTATGGGCTAGGATAAGAAACTACCTTTTTGAGCCGAAATTTAAAACGCAATTTATGGGTGCATATACAGTGTATTTTTATGGCTGCCAAATTTTGGCTTGGTTTCCCAGTTTTGAATAGTCGTGTTTTGCGTATTTGCACTGGCAGAAAACAAGAAAGTCCCCTAATATCAATGAATAAGGATCTACAGCACAGAAATAACGCGCTGTGGATAAAGGTGTAAACGCGCGTGCTCGTTTTTCCAGTTTTGAGTTTTTAATGTCCTTATAAAAACTTTATTATTCAGTTGGTTATAGGGAGATTTTGATGATTTTGAAATTATCTAAACTCGCATGTGCATTAACAAAATATTAGGTGCAAGGAAGTTATGAAGCTACGAATTAACTGTATGCAATGCTTTCAAGAGCAAGGGCGTCCATCTTTAGAATTTCAACCTGTTGAAATTCGTGATGACGGCCTATATTCGTCAACATGCAGCAACGGCCACACAACTCTTACAGTAATCCAACAACAGAAGTTTGAGGTGCTGTTCGACTTTGGTGCTATGGCATTAATCGATGGCTACCCAAGGGAAGCCGTCACCAGCATTGCTGCTGCTATTGAGCGATTCTATGAGTTCTATGTGGCCACTATCTGCCTGAAACACGGCATGGAACTAACCGATTTTCAAAAAGCATGGAGGCACGTTGCAAATCAGTCCGAGCGGCAGTTTGGTGCTTACCTTTTCGCATACTTAATAGACCATAATGGTGGCGAACCACCAATAATTGACAATGATAAACCCAATCTCGATGGCGTTTCAAAAAACAATACTAGAACATGGAAGGAATTTCGTAATGCGGTAGTTCACAAAGGCTATATTCCGTCTGTTTCAGAAACTCTTGCTTACGGGAATATAGCTTATCTTCATTTAAATGAGTTAATCGCAGACCTAAAAGACAGAAGCGAAGAGGCAATTCAGAAAGTTACGTTTCATCATATCGCAAGGGCAAATCAAGCGCCGAATGGGAGCGTAGTTTCAACAATGAGCATACCTACACTTGTAAGCCTTGTGCGCGGTGAAGGTCCACCGGAATCATTCGAAAAGGCTCTAGAAAGTGTGGAAGAGTATAGAAAATGGTTGCATCACGTATAGCACCTAACAATCGCGTCAAATGCGACGCTCGTATCTCGCGCGCTTTACGCGGGCGTTATAAATCAAAAGTGAGTCTTGAAGTTATAGGAGCAATTATCCCCAGATAAAAATTAAACATGTTTGTCGAACAATTAGGGTCAGATGAAAATTAGTCCTTTGTTCTAAGCCTAAGAAATATCTGGAACCATTGAAGCGGGCTTAACCATTATGGCTCATAGCCACTCAAACACTATTTTTCACATCACGATAAAAATTTTCATGAGAACCCAATGCCATGAGTTCGAGTGTAAGGGTGCCATCTTCGTAGCTGTAGCCAAGTAATGTAAGTTTTTTCACCATGTTAAATTTGTAAACACGGAGGAAGGATAAATCGCCTTTCTTTTGCTGCCCTAGAAGCGGATCTTCAATCAATTCTCTGATCGCGTTATCCAGATCCGCTTTTTGGTTTTTATGCAGTTTTTTGACCGCTTTTTTAAATGTGGTTGTTTGAAGAACTTGAGTAATGTTAGCCAAAGCTGTATTCCTCAAGTTTTCCGGCTTCTTTTTCCGCTTTGGCAATAATGGCTTGTTTTACGAACTCATAAGGCAAATCAGGGTTATCTTCCATCATTTCACCAATTTTCGCCCAGTGTTCAATTTGCTTAGGTGTTGTACGGTTTAAGGCTTTTGCCATGATAGCCGCTCTATCAACCAGTTCTTGATCAAGTCGAATACTTGCTGTAGACATAATAAAATCTCCTTAGTGTTGCATAAGAACTGTAGCAAAATGCTACTTTTGTAGCAATTTGCATCACAACAACGTCCCCAATACTTCACATATCTGCCCTTCCATTAAAAAGAGGAAGAAACTAAACCCCGCGTTATCACGACTACCCTCATTGACCGAGGACCTGTTTAAGGACTATATTTGGTCGTAACAAAGAGGTATTTATGAAACTATCAGATCAAATCAAACCTATTAGCTATTTGAAAGCTCACGCTGCTGAGGTCGTGCGTAACCTGTCTACTAACATGCAGCCGATGGTGATCACTCAAAACGGTGAGGCTAAGGCGGTTATACAAGACATCAAAAGCTATGAGCAAACTCAAGAGACTATGGCGCTACTTAAGATATTGGCTCTGGGGCAGCGCCAAGTAGACGAAGGTAAAGTTCAGCCTGCTGGTGACGTTGTCGCCAAGCTTCGTAACCGGAGTAAAAGCCGCTAATGAGCTATCAGGTTTTTCTCACTGATGATGCTGCTTACGATCTTGAGGCTCTATACAACTATATCGAATCTCATGATGCTCTAGAAAAAGCAGATTACGTTCTAGACAACATTGAAGAGGCATTTTTAAGCCTTGCTGATAATCCCGAGCGCGGGAGTTACTCAAATGAGCTGCTAGCTATCGGTCTACGAGAGTATCGAGAAATCTATTTCAAACCCTATCGTATTATTTATCGAATCAGTTCGCAGTCAGTTTATGTCATGGTGATCGCTGATGGTCGTCGTGATATGCAATCTCTTCTTGAACGACGTTTATTCCAAGACTAAGGGGAATAAAGGGTTAGCCAGGGTTGTATGAAAAACAGAGGGATTCTTCATCTAACCCTCATTTCAAAAAATATTTACGATCCATGATGGATGTCTCATTCACAAGATATTAATACTCCTAATCCTAACGAAGTATAAAAACTACCTACATTGATTTTGACCAAAACTTGCTTAAGTATCACCTGTAAAAAAACAACAAAGATAAGGGAAACTTTGTGATCGATAATTCTGGTTATTGTACCCAGATATGGATAAAATCGCCTCGATTTTTAAATCAGAAAAATTAATTTGTATTTTTACATGGAGTATCAAATGACAAGCCCTTTCTTTCGAAATTTAAAAAATTCTATGGTTTGCTTATCTATAGCAACAGCTTTAACTTTAGCTGGTTGCTCGGTAAACCAGTCGCATCGTTCTGTCGAATCGGAGACAGTAAAAAGCTATAACACTGATTACAAAGGAATAAAAACAACGTTGGTTGTTGGCAACTTCCAAAACCGCTCTTCATACATGCAAGGCCTTTTTTCGTCAGGCACTGACAAACTAGGAAACCAATCTAAAACCATTCTGAAGACACACCTTCAACAAACTAATCGTTTTAAAGTAGTAGACAGAGAGAATTTAGAAGTTTTAAAACGTGAAGCTGAGCTGAATGGTGTAAAACAAACTTTAACTGGCGCTAGATATACAATTACCGGTGATGTAACAGAATTTGGACGAAAGGTAACTGGGGATAAACAGCTTTTTGGAATTCTTGGATCAGCAAAAACTCAAACAGCCTATGCAAAAGTCAGCATTAACATTGTCGATGTTGTGAATGGAGAAATTGTTTATTCCACTCAAGCCGCTGGTGAATATGAACTCAGTAATCGAGAAGTAGTAGGCTTTGGATCAACTGCTAGTTACGATGCAACACTAAACGGCAAAGTACTAAACTTCGCCATAACAGAAGCAGTAAATAATATTGTACGTGATCTAGAGAACGGCACATGGGTGGTGCTATCAAATGAGCAGTAATAAAAACATCAAACACTCCAATAAAGTATCTTTCGCTATAGTATTTTTTTCGCTGTTTATCTTGAGTGGCTGCGCCACTAAGAAAAGCACTTTCTACTGGGGAGAATACGAAAACATGCTGTATGGGATGTACATTGAGCCCGGTAGTGCTGATTCAACGACTCAAATTTCAACTTTAGTCACTGATATTCAAAAAGCAGAAGCTCAGAATATACCCATAGCACCAGGCATTCATGCTCATCTTGGGTATATGTATGCTTTAGAAGGAAATGTAGCTCAATCTAAAGCAGAATTCATGACTGAAAAATCCCTATTTCCAGAGTCTGCGATACTGATAGATGGAATGATGAACCGTTTAGAAGGAGCTAAATAATGCTATTTTTCAAAAAAGCATTTTTACTATTTTCACTCCCACTAGTTCTTTTAATTACAGGGTGTTCAACACCACCGCCATATAATTATGAAGCACTCTTGGCATCTGAACCTAGGTCAATCTTAGTTATTCCTCCTAAAAATAACTCTGTTGAGGTAAACGCACCGTATATTTACTTATCAACAATAAGTAGACCCTTAGGTGAAAAAGGCTATTACGTATTTCCAGTGGCTGTCATTGATACTTTTATGAAAGAAAATGGATTGCCAACGCCAGAAGAAATGAACTCCGTTCCTCTCGAAAAACTATATGAACATATTGGTGCTGATGCCGTTCTATATGTAGAAATTAATGACTGGGGGCAAAAGTTTAATGTGCTTTCCTCTGATACTGTCGTTAACGTATCAATGAGATTAGTTGATGGAAAAACAGGCGTTCTCTTATGGGATGCAAGCGCTTCTGTTGTCCAAAGTTCTAACTCAGGTAGCAATGGCCTAATTGGCAGCCTAGTAAGCGCAGTTGCATCACAAATAATGAACTCTATTTCGGATCAAACACCTACTGTCGCCAGAACAGCAAATAATATCGCAATATATAAACCAAATCAGGGGCTACTGAATGGCCCATACGCACCAATTATCGAAAAATAACATCTGATATAGTGTAAGTATTCCAGCTACTAAAATATCGTAGTAACTGGAATTTTTTGGGAATACAAAGCGTTTGAATAGAACCAATAACCCCATCTTCCGTCTTCCCCTTGAAAAGGGGAAGAAACTAAGACCTTAATGAAGTCAACGCCCTATCCACACAAATAGCCGAATGCGCGTCATTGGCGGCATACAGAATTTGGTTTTCTTTAAGAGGATAAGCGCCCCAGTTGGATTTTTGGGCGCCTTTGCCAAGGCGTTTTCCAAGAACCATGGCGACGGCGGCGCGGGCGCCGATGCTGTTTTTCTCTCCAGCAAGTTGCTTTAAGGTGAAGGATAAGTCTTGGGTGTTGGTGATGTCGATGCTGAGTTTATTGCGCAGTTCTTTGTTGTCGTCTTTAATACCAAAGCCGATTTTTTTGATCTTTGGGTTCTCTAACACTTCCTTCACTGCCGCAACGGCGACAGGAAATCGAACAGGGAACAGAAAGGCTTTTGATTCAGTCGCCAGTTGAATAAGCGATGGACCTGGGCTGACTTGGCCTTTTTGGAAAATCGGTTTGCTCTCGGTATCGAATCCAATAGAGGTTTCGTTTTCTAGCTCTTTTATGGCTTGTGCGGCATCAAGTTCGTTTTCAACGATGACGATGTCACGAAGGCCTAGGCCAATATATAAGGGTAATTGGCTAATCTGTTCCTTGGTAGGACGTTCCATTCTGTGTCTCTTGTTTCTTTAGGCTTTTTTCAGGTCAAACAGCACGTCGTGAATTTCCGCTTTTAGCTCTTTATCGATGATTTTATTGCTGTGGATTTTGGCTTGTTCTAGGTATTCAATGGCACCGTTTTTGTCGCCAAGTTCTAGTTTCAGTTGAGCGGCCGCGAAGCCAATGGAGGAAAGGTAATCTTTGGAGTTTATAGCAGCGGCTTTTTCTAAGGCTTTGTCATAGATAACAATCGCCTGTTCTAGATCGTCGGTAAAGTCGCCTAGAGTTTCCCACTGTACTGGGTGGTCTTTGTCTGTGCCGTCGTTGTCATCACATATAGCTTTCAATTCCGCATAATAAGCATCAAAGCCCGCTTGGTCTTTTTTGTTGGCGCAGGTCATGAGTTCTTTGGCGAGATAAAGCACTTCTTTGTATATTTTGGTGTTCATATTTTACTCTGTTGGAGGCATTCGATTATGCAATAACGAGTATGGTAATTTCAATGGACCATTTATGACAGCTTTTCGGTGAGTTATTGATAATAAGGGCTCAACAAGAGCCCTTATTACCCTACAATACAGTCTAAACCTATAACAAAATATAATAACGTTTCTACTTCAAATAATTGTATAGTTAAACATTATCTTCCTGATATCAAAATACCTTCATTTGCGAAAGGATCCTCTTAAGCAATACAAGCGCTAACAATAAAAAAGGAGAACAAGTATGTTTAAAATCATTTCGACCATCGCAGTGTGTGCAATGTCTTTGCTAACCAGCGCTGGCGCATTAGCAGCCAACGAAGATCCAAATAGAGACAATCGCTTTGAAACCAAATTCATCTACGAATCTCGTGTGAAGATAGACAAAGAACGAGTCACTGTTGGGCAAAGTAAATATGGCGAACGAGGCATCATTTGGATCACAGGTGGCGAATTTGAAGGCCCATCTCTAAAAGGTGAAGTTATTTCTGGTGGCGGTGACTGGCAGCTTGGTAGACCTGATGGTAGTAGAGAATTAGAGGCAAAATACGCGCTTAAAACCGAAGATGGCTTTATCATCCTAGTGCAAAATAAAGCCATCATCAGAGCTCAACCTACCGAAAGTGACCCAAAACATAACTACGCTAGAAGTGTACTTAGTTTTGAAGCGCCGATCGGTAGTCCATATGAATGGATGAATAAATCAATATTTTTAGGGACTGTAGACCTAGCCGATGATTACAATGAAAACCCTGCGGTGATCATTCGTGTCTGGCAACTCCTTTAATATCAGCGTCATTCATATTTTATTAAGCTCCAACATTTATAGTGCGTCGGAGCTTAATTGATTCGCGGTTCTCGTTTGTCGAATCAAGCTCACCCCAGCCAATACAACGAAACCTAATACCAACCACGAGCCTAAAATCACTCCAGTCCAGCCATCCGTTTGCCAGAAAGGATCAAGATAAAACCCACCAAGACTCGCGCCTAGATAGTAAAACACCAAGTACAAAGATGAAGCGCTTGCCTTAGAGTGTTTAGCATTGCGGCTCACAAAGCTGCTGGCAGTAGAATGGCATAGAAAGAAGCCAAAACTGTTTATCAATAACCCTGTGATGATTGCTATTAAAGAATCGCCCAAGGTAACTAAAGACCCCAACATGAAAATACAAGTGCCTAGCACCATAATATTCGGTTGACTCCAGCGCTTGGCAAGCTTGCCAGAAAGAGCTGAGCCTAAGGTGCCAGACAGGTAGGTCAAAAAGAGCAAGCCAACGTATTTAGCCGATAAGTTATAAGGCGCAGCTTCCAAAACGAAGGTCACGTAACTGTATTGGTTAATAAAAATAAAGAAGCTAAAACCGCCAATGCAGTAACTGGTTATTAAACGACGGTTCTGTAAATGACTTTTCATGTTCATCAGAATGTGACCAACACGCAAAGGTTTTGCTTCAAAATGCTGAGATTTTGGCAGCAGAAAGAAAAAAGCCAATAAACACAGTAAACTGATCGCACTCATCACGCCAAAGGTCGCTGAACGCCCTAGCCATTCGCCAACAAAACCACCGATAAGACGACCACCAATGCCGCCTAATGTGTTTCCGCTGATATACAAACCAACCGCTACCATTAACGCTTCTGGCGTATATTCATCCCCCAAATAAGCAACGGCTATGGCAGGTAGCCCAGCCAAGAAGAAACCTTGCAGGCCACGTAAAACTAGTAATGATTCATAACTCTGTACGAGGGACAAACAGAAAGTCGTTAAAGTAATACCAACCATGGTCATAACCATAATACCTTTGCGGCCTAAGGCGTCTGAAATCGGCCCATAGAAAAGTAAAGAGATACCCAAGGTCAGTGTCGTGATGGTAAAGCTACCGCTGGCTTGCAGTGGACTAATGGAAAACTCATTAGCAATCATAGGTAGCAAAGGCTGTGTCACATAGACGTTAGCAAAAATCATGAAAGAGCCAATAATGAGCGCTATGGTGCCTCGCCAAAAAACAGAACTACCCACTTCTATCACAAACATTCTCCAACGATCGCAGCAACATCAAACGCAAAGTTGCTCCGAATACAATATAAATTAATACGACACTATACGCTTAGGAAAATAATCAATAAAATATATCCATCTTATCCAATTCATAAGGGTTGTTGATGGATATTAAACCGCTGCGTTATTTCATTGCCATTGCAAAAACCGAGAGTTTTACAAAAGCCGCTCAGCAGCTTGGCGTTGCACAACCTGCTGTGAGTATGGCAATAAAAAAACTAGAGACAGACCTGGGCTTGACCTTAATCCATCGAGCAGACCGTAATATAGGCTTAACAGATGAAGGCCAAAAACTGCTGACGCATGCGGAAAAAATTATTCAGGCAACAGACGACGCTTTACTAGAAATGAGTGAGTTAAAAGGCTTAAGCCAAGGTGAAGTTCGTGTCGGTATTCCAAGTATGCTTGGCTCTTATTACTTCCCCCCTATTCTTATGGCATTTCGCCATAAATACCCAAGCATTGCCTTAAAAGTTATTGAAGGAGGCACTTGGCAGCTACAGAAAATGCTCGAAAATGGTGAGTTAGATCTTAGTGTTATTGTTGCAGAAACCTTACCTGATAGCTTAGAAACACAAGCGCTAATACGAGAAGAAATGCTGGTAACGATTGCGACGGATCACCCTTTTAGTCAATTAGAGCGAATCTCACCAGAAGCGTTTTTCGATGAAGAGTTGGTGATGTTCAAAGAAGGCTATTTT
Source organism: Marinomonas sp. FW-1 (assembly GCF_005222245.1). Lineage (NCBI taxonomy): Bacteria > Pseudomonadati > Pseudomonadota > Gammaproteobacteria > Oceanospirillales > Oceanospirillaceae > Marinomonas > Marinomonas sp. FW-1. Next base: position 2,825,760 of record NZ_CP025987.1, read on the forward strand.
CACCGCCGTATTGTCGATAAACTGGCGAAAGTCTGCAAAAAGACACCTAAAATCGGTTTTGAAACCAACTTAATTCCGCTCATTAAGTCCATCACTCAACAGGGCTTCGGCATATCCACCCTACTTGCCATGGTGATTGAAGATGACGACGACTTAATTACTCGCTCTTTTGATCCGCCAATCTGGCTAGACCTAGGTATTGCGTGGCGTAAAGACAGTTATCTATCAAAAGCCAATCGCGCCTTTTTAGAGTTTGTCAGCGAGCACGGACAATATAAGCGCTGAATACATAAAAATGCCTATCCTGTACAAAGACAGGATAGGCATATAAAAAACATACCAAGATGTTTAATTAAATAAACGCGCTTCAAGCAAAGAAGAGTTCTTAAAACGATGCAAGCTTTTTGCGGCAGCTAATACCGCAAGATCAAGCACAGGCTCTAGCAGCACAACACTCAAATACGCCATACCAAACGTCGCCACAGAGGTTAAGTTTTCAGCGCCGAAGCCTTGACCATAAAACGCCCAAAAAGCCACCCAAGCAACAATACCGCCTTGATAAGTTAAAGACAGCTGCAATGCCTGCTTATAAGAAATATCTACATAAGCCGTATTTTCTGCAATCGTACGACGAGCCACGGCCGACATAGCAAATAGCGGTAATAACAAGGTCGTAACGTTCATACCATATTGTGGCAGGTCAAACGGAGCAAAGAACACGCCTTGTGTTAACAAACCAAATATCAAGCCAATAGACGCCGCTGCAGGGCCAAAGATCAAAAATAGGGTTGAGCCTAAGATAAGATGCACTTCAGACACACCAACAGCGTGATGCGGCAAGAGTTCAAAAAAGGCAAAGACAAAAAGCGTGGTTAACACACTGCGACTGATTAAAGACACTAGTCCGTCTTTTTTGATCATGTCGATAGATGCTTTCGCCGACAAGCCCAAAGCTGCCAAAGCGGTAGCGTAACTCAAAACAATTTTCGCGCCATCAACGACGCCAGGTTCAATATGCACTATGTGCCTCCAAAATATGTTTCATACTCACCCGTATGATTCAAATTAGCGGACAATTAAGCGGCAAAAAATACCGAAAAAAGTGTCCAAATTAATGAAGGCCGGTCTCCGGACTGATAAGTGTTTGGCAGATCTGTATTTCTAATACTCTTATTCCTTCCCATCTAAAAGACAGTGGAATTAAGAAGAAACACACCACTTATTTACCGTTGCGGGGGCAGTACAGGCTTTGTTTTTAAAACGCACCTGTTTCCCGTTTCACCCTATTACAGGCACCTTCATAAGAACTGCGGAAGCAATTTTTTATCAATCCGCAGAGTTTTGCAGCGTACGTCTATAGAAGGCTTTAAGCAACTAACAAATAACAAAACACGCTTAGGAAGGCTTACGACCTGATAGCGAGCTACGTGTATTCATTCTAGATTCAATGTGTTTTAAAAGAGAAGTGCGGTGAAAAATAGTGCCACCGAGAATACCAATCGCACTACCAATAGAAATATCGACAAGCCGATGTTCTAGTAAGACCTCTGTACTGATATTCGCACTGGTAATTTCAGCCATAATCACGGTTAAAGGTGTAATAAAAATCACCGCGGCACCGTAGTTTTTGACAATCAGCAACTCCACAACAAACTGGAAGAAAATCATGCTTAACGCCAGTACCCAATAGTTAGGCTGAAAAGAAAATAGCGAATACGCTACTCCCATGCCAAGTGCCGTTCCTACTATTCTATGGATATTACGATGCCAAATCATACGGTAAGTGGCGCCCTGCAAAATAGCCGCGCATGAAATGGGCACCCAAAGCGCATTTTCTAGTTCAAATATAACTGCGATAAAATAGGAGAAAGCAATAAAGAACGCCACCAAAGCGGCTTCTAGAATAATCGCATTCACCCGAGGGTCCGTTTCTATCTTGGTAACAGGTAAATCATTGGCTCCCGTCATCAGGCTGTAAAAGAATGCCAAAAAGCAGGATAACATCCCACCCAATGCCACCATGCCAATATTTGATGACCATCTACCAAGATCAAACGGTAAGTAAATAGCCAAGGCAGATACCAGAATAAAGAAAAAACTACCCGGTGGTGGTAGACGGTAATAGCGTGTAATGACAATAGAGCCAAAAGACAACAACCCAAGAGCTAAAGCCGCGACATAATGATTAAAGCTGGAAAGAGAACCAATACTAAAGCAGATCATAAAACCAAAAGAGCACATGGCAAGCGTCACCATACGGTGCGCAGTTCGAGTTTTAGGTAAATACAATATCACCATGGCCCCTAAACTAGACAAGGTCGCTACTGCAAATTGATCTAACGCTGCACCAATTAAAACAGGCACACCGACACAAACAGCAGCAAGAACGGCGAGATGCCAAGGACGCTTGATATCGCTCCAAGCAAAAAGCTCTTTTAATTGAGTTAATAACGCGTTGAACAAAGAAATACTCCGATAAGAATGTTTACTATGGAAACAGTATATCACTGTTATAAATTTTCCATGAAAGAAAAGCACACCTTCGACTTAGCACTTTGCCAAAGATAAGAAAAACGACCTAACTGACAATATTTGCGAAATATACATATCCTTTCTGCTATAAAAAATTATAATCTCTATGTAATATTTTGTAACTGGTTGCCGAAATCACAATAATTCTACAAGGACACAGATTATGAACCTGATTAGGACTCTTTTATCCTTCCTCATGAAGGATAAAATCATTGCATCTCCAAACTTTAACCGTTGGTTAGTTCCACCCGCTTCAATTGCTATTCACTTATGTATTGGCTCTGTTTATGCGTGGAGTATTTTTAATCCGGCATTGACGAAAGAGTTTGGCGTTGTCACGAGCGCAGCTCAAGACTGGAGTCTTAGCAGTGTGGTATGGATATTTTCTGTGGCCATTGTATTTCTTGGTCTATCGGCAGCCGTTGCCGGTAAATGGCTTGAAGAAGTAGGTCCGCGTTGTGTTGGTGTTACAGCGGCATTCCTTTGGGGAGGCGGTTTTATTATCGGCAGCGTTGGGATATCAACGCACCAATTATGGCTGGTGTATTTAGGTTATGGTGTTTTAGGTGGCTGTGGCTTGGGGCTTGGCTATGTCTCCCCTGTTTCTACGCTGCTGCGATGGTTCCCTGATAAACGCGGTATGGCAACAGGCATGGCAATAATGGGATTCGGTGGCGGAGCGATGATTGGCGCGCCTCTAAAAGCTTTTTTATTAGAAAAATTCGCTGTCGCACCTACCTACCTTGGGCCTGAATCGGCCGTAAATCTAATCACTGAAGGCGGTAAGCGCTTTGCAGAAATGGCCAGTGGCAAATTAGAAGTGGTCGTTGCCAGCGCTGCTGAAGCGGCAAAGCTACCTACTCCAGGTGAAGCTGGGGTTTATGTTGTTGGCACAGGTGACACTGGCGCGTCTAGCGTGTTTTTAACGCTGGGGATTGTCTACTTTATTATCATGATGGTTGCAGCCTTTGCTTATCGTGTGCCACCTGAAGATTGGAAGCCTGAGGGTTGGACGCCACCCGCAAAAAATGCCGCTAACGTTATGATTAGTCGCAACAATGTTCATATTAATCAGGCATTAAAAACGCCTCAGTTTTGGCTATTGTGGGCTGTATTGTGCTTAAACGTGACCGCAGGTATCGGCGTCATTGGCATTGCAAAAACCATGATGACGGAAATCTTTGGGTCAACACTCCCGACCATTGCGACAGCAAGCTTTGCTGGCACATACGTATTAATGATTTCAGTTTTTAATATGTGTGGTCGATTCTTTTGGGCATCGACTTCCGACTTCATTGGACGCAAAAATACCTACCATTGCTTCTTCGTACTTGGCACACTTTTGTATCTGTCCATTCCTTATGCCGCCTCAGCGGTAAGCGCTGATCCATCAGTGACTTGGCTGATCATGTTCTACGCAGCAACCATGATTATCTTCACTATGTACGGTGGTGGTTTTGCAACGATTCCAGCGTACCTCGCGGATATTTTTGGCACGCTACACGTTGGTGGTATCCATGGTCGATTGCTAACGGCATGGGCAACGGCAGGGGTTCTTGGGCCTTTCGTTATCACCTACCTAAGAAATCTTTCTGTAGAAAATGCCATTACCGATTTGGTTAGCAAGATAGACACAGCCGCGTTCGAGCAAAAGTTCAATGCTCCTATCTCCCAGCTAAATGAACTCATCGCAGCGAAGTCGGTGACCGTTGCTAAATTAATGGAAATCGCTCCAGCAGGAACAGTCGACCCAACGTCTAGCCTCTACAATACAACGATGTATGTTATGGCTGGGTTACTGGTAGTTGGTTTTTTCGCGAACTTAATGGTTCGTCCTGTGAAAGAGAAGCACCATGTAGAAAATACACACCCGAACTTGTAGTCGTTAATATAAACGTAGAATCGGTGACAAAATGCAAAGGCAACAAGACAAATCATGTCTTGTTGCCTTTATAGAAAATGTTCCGATTGAGCGAACATTTCCAGACTATTTTTAGATTATTTATCTTTTCAAAAGCCCGTCCTCAGGCCATTGTGGAGTCAAAATATAAAGACCACTATAAAAATAAAAACTTTATCAAATGCTTTACTAAACTGATAATAAGCATACCTCAATAGAAGGAATACCTTTATGATTCAGCGTATAAAAGCCATGCCTATAACCCACCAGCTTGGTGTTGTAGTGTTCACGGTTTCCATTCTTTGTTTTAGCGCGTTAAGTTGGTTAGCATCAAATAAGTCCTACGATGGTTTTATGACCAGCATAGATCACGAGCTACAAACTAGCGCCAACCAAGGCAGCATGTTGCTGGATTTCTATTATGAAAACCTAGAAAGCAATACAGACAGATTAGCCGATATATTCTTCACTCTTTTTCCTGGTGGAATCAAAGTTAGTGATTCAGAAACGGTAAAAATTGGTGAATACGACAGTCCTTTAGCAACCAACTCTGGCGAAACCATTAATTTAAACTTTAGTAAGCCAGACCAGTTTACAAGTATGACAGGTGGCACAGCGACGGTTTTTATTCGTTATGGCGATGACTTTTTACGCGTTAGTACTTCCCTTAAAAAAGAAAATGGCGACCGCGCTTTCGGAACGTTATTAGGCAAAGGCCATCCGGGTTATAAAAAGCTCATCAATGGCGAAACCTACGCCGGACCCGCCGCATTATTTGGCCGCAACTACATGACGAAGTACGTTCCATTTAAAGATGCAACGGGCAAAGTAGCTGGCATTCTTTACATTGGTTTTGATTACACGGAAGGGCTAAAAAGTTTAGAGAATGAAATTAATACCCTATCCTTTGGCGATACTGGCAGAGCCACGGTGATCAACTTAAAAGAAGGCAAAGACTTCGGCCGAGTGGTTATTGATTCGAAAAACAAAGGTAAGCTATTTAGCGAAATTGGCCTAGCCAATGCAGAAAAACATTTAGAGTTAATGAAAAATCAAAATAGCGGGACATTTTTCACCGAACAAACCATCAATGGTGTTACCAAAGAAAACATCATGACATTTCGTCATGCCGAAAACTGGAATTGGGCGCTATTAACAGGAGGGCCAGTTGATGAATTTACTCTAGTCGCTAACTCTGTTCGTAATAGTTTAATTATCATCTCAATCATTTGCGCCATTATTCTTGTCGTTTTGATTGCCTTTATTACCCAGCGTATTCTCTCCCCTTTAAAACGTGTAGGCCAAGACCTGCAAGAACTAGGTAACGGAAACCTTTCCACACACCTTTTTGAGAACGGACAAGAAAATCAAATTCATAGCCGCAATGAAATCTCGATTTTATTCGAGCACGGACGAAATACCATTAAGCAATTACGCTCCATGCAAATGGAAGTAAGAAGCAGCATGGAGTTGCTTGCCAGCTCCAGCCAAAAAGTACAAAAAACCGCTTCACTGGCTTCAGAAGGAATGACCAAACAGCAAGTTGAAACAGATTTGGTTGCTACCGCGATGAACCAGATGGTTGTTGCGGTTGAGGATGTCTCAAAAAATATCACCGAGACAACCAATGAAACCCATAAAGCAGACGAGGAAACTCGAGCTGGCACTCAGGTAGTCAATAACGTCGCTACCGATATGCAAGCGCTCGCTAAGGTTATAGGTCATGCCTCTTCTGTCATGGAAGAAGTGGAAAAAGAGAGTGTGAATATTGGCTCCGTTCTCGATGTTATTCGCAGTATTGCGGAACAGACCAACCTACTCGCCCTAAACGCCGCCATTGAAGCAGCGCGAGCAGGCGAGCAAGGTCGAGGTTTTGCTGTGGTAGCAGACGAAGTCAGAACGCTGGCAACACGAACTCAGGATGCGACATCTGAAATTGAAGGTATGATTGAGCAACTGCAAAAACTTTCTAAAACCGCTTCTAGTGAAGTCATCAGCGGGCGCGATCAGGCCGCTGGAAATGCAGAAAAAGCGATCGAAGCAAGTAAGGGCTTAATGAAAGTAACGGAGTCTGTTAGCTTAATTAACTCTATGTCTATTAACATTGCCAGCTCAATTACAGAGCAATCTGCTGTGGCGGTCAGTGTTAATGAAAACATATCGAGCATTCGTCACGTATCAAATGAAACCGCCGACGGCGTCAAAGAAATGATGGCAACCACTCAGACGCTTTCTGAAGTATTAGAAAAACTGAAAGTTTCTGTGGATAGATTCTCTCTGTAACGTCAGTCTCATAAGTAGTTAATTTGTGTGCAATGAAAAAGGGAACAGCCAATGGCTTGTTCCCTTTTTTATAAGTTTTATTGATCTGGTGAAATTTATTTGAAGATTCTATCCGACCAAACTGTCAAACCTGCTGCCACACTACCGAAGTGATCCCCATCTAAAACAGGAATGTTACCGATACTTGCCTGAATCGCATCTCGAATAACGGGGGATTTAGCCGAGCCACCTGTCATATAAATTAGGTCTGGCTTCTCGCCAGCTTGCTCAATAGCGGCTTTCATTAAACTCAACATCTTCTCTAGCGGTGAAGCAATAGATTGTGCTAACTGGTCACGACTAATGTCTGCTCCCAAAGCGGCTTCGATATAATCCAGTGAAGCTGAATAATGCTCAGAGTCAGACAGCGCGATCTTGGCTTCTTCCGCACTTCGCACAATATGATAATTGTGCTTTTCTTCACGCATTCTTAGGAAGCGCTCTATCAATTTTGGATTCGCGGCATCAAGACGTAGCTGTTCTATTTGGTTCTTTGTTTCCATACTATTAAAAGTAGCAATCGCAGAAACATCATTTGTCGTCACTGCATTCCAATAAAGCTGAGTCGGCATAGGCAAGCCTGTCTTAAGCAAGGTATCCATACCAAATAATGGCATAAAATGCTTACCCGCGATTTGTATGTCCAAATCATTACCGCCTACTCGTTCACCCGTATGCGCCAAGAAATCACTTCGTCGGTCTTCTTTTTTAAGATATTCCGGCCCCATTCGAACCATGGCGCAGTCAGTCGTACCACCACCAATGTCCACAACCAGCACCGTTTTGTTATCCGCTAAGGACTTTTCAAAATCTAAGCCTGCAGCAATGGGTTCATACAAAAACTCAATTTCTTTAAAGCCAGCACGTTTACCTGCTGTGGTCAGAATCTCCAGTGCTTGGCGGTTACTTGCATCCGCATCCAGACCTTGAAAGTTAACAGGGCGACCAATAACAGTATGAGTAATGTCGGCCCCCAAACTGTTCTCGGCGCGCTGTTTGATGTTTTGCATCATCACAGTCACTATGTCTTCGAAAAAATGTATATGTTCAGCTCGAAGTCCGGCACCACCTAGAAAGGATTTAGGAGACTTAACAAAGTACCCTTCTTCTGGCCACTGAAAATATTCTTCAAAGGCTGCGCGCCCAAAAAATAGTGTTTGATCTTCATCCGCTATGTCTTCTTCATAACGCGCTCGCTTTGCTCGAGTTAGCGCATTTTGGCGTAGTTCGGCAAACGCTTGTCTGGCATGAATATCCTTAAGGCCTCGCCCAACCGCTTCGGTAATAAGGTCTCGATCTAGCGCATATAATGTAGAAGGCAAAAAAGCATGCTCGTCTTCTAAAGCAACTAGGCGCACAGCCGAATCCTCAACTATACCTAATGCACAATTTGATGTTCCGTAATCAAATCCACAAATCATCTAAAATCTACCTATACTGACCAATACAACGGGGCGCGGACGATAACAGAAAGGTTCAAAAGTATCAAAACAAACAAGCCTCCTGTTAACTCTAGAATGATTACGCTAATTAACAGAAAATTGCAGCCATGCAACAGATTAGAAACATAACTTAAGTAATAATCCACTTTAAAATTACTGCGGAGAAAAGGAATGCGCCTTTCACTACAAACCAAAATAACGCTTCAATCCATTATTGTGGCTATAATCATTGCACTCGGTGTTGGCGGTGTTTCCTTTTACGCCTTTAAAACCGACAGTGATGCTCGTATAAAATCAGAAGCCAGCTCGCAAGCTAATGCAATCTCCACCTATATAAATAGTTGGTCCAATGATCGCATCAGCACCATGGAAGCCATTAAACAAAAAATAGAGGCCTCCCTGCAGGAAAACCCAGACGTCAACGAAAAAGACATTCTTAATATCCTCCAACAAGCTCAGGTCAGTCTTGGGTTTGGTATGACTTTTTTAGGGATGGAAAATGGCGCAATGTACCGTCACGACCCATCGCTAAACAGTGCCGATTACGACCCTCGTAAACGCAGCTGGTACATTGATGCCAAAGCAAAAAACAGCGCTTATGTCACTGCGCCTTATATCTCCGCCTCCACTAAAAAACTGTCTATGACATTTGTCGAACCCATTACTATTAATGGTCAATTCGTTGGCGCCATTGGTGGTCTAGTATTTTTAGATAGCGTATTAGACAGTGTTCTCGCCATGAAAGTCGCTGGCAATGGCTATAGCGTATTATTTGATGGTGACGGCAAAATCATTGCTCATCCAAATACAGAGCAAATTTTAAAAGATGCTACCGACTTGTCACCTGTATTAACCGACTCTTTCTTCAGAGACATTCGCAATCAGGCTAAATTTGCTGAGCTTAATTTAGACGGCAAAAATATTGAAATGTTTGCCAGCAATATAAAAGGCAATCCATGGGTGCTGGGCTTAATGATGGACAAAGACGTTCTCAATGCGCCGCTTGTGGGTTTGGGCACCAATATCCTTGTTGCTGTTTTGGTTTTGCTCTCGATTGCCATATTGCTCGTCGTCCAAATAACACGATTCCTATTAAAAGATTTGCGTCGCGTTTCTGACAGCATGGCACAAATTGCCCAAGGTAACGGAGACCTAACTCAGCGCCTAACCGCCAGTTCTAAAGATGAAATCGCGGTATTGGTAGACAATTTTAATAAGTTCGTCGCCCTACTTCATGGCACTGTGTCGCATCTCAAAAAGATCGGCCATGAGCTATCTGGTCAAGCCAGCGCTTCTCATTCATCTTCTAGAAACAGCTCTTTGAAACTAGAAGAACAGCAACACAACATTTCGATGGTTGCTACCGCCATCCATCAAATGGCGCAGGCAACACAAGAAATCGCCAGTAATGCGACAAACACCGCGATCAATGCGGATGAGACTGTTGCAGCCAGTAACATTGGCCAATCACAAGTACTGAAAAGCCAAGAGAGCATTCGAACTTTAGCGGAAGATATTCAAGGTGTGGCTGGCGTCATTAATGACCTAAGCACAAACGCCGATGGCATTAACGCGATCTTAACGACGATTTCAGGTATCGCAGAGCAAACCAATTTATTGGCCCTAAACGCTGCGATTGAGGCGGCACGTGCAGGGGAACAAGGTCGCGGTTTTGCCGTGGTTGCCGATGAAGTTCGTGTGCTTTCACAACGCACTTATAGCTCGATTGAAGAAATTCAAAAAATGATTGAATCGTTGCAAAAGATCACCAAAGATGCAGTGAATAAAATTCAGTTAAGCCATACCAGAGCAAACAGTAGCGTTGAAGATGTCAATCAAGCCCGAGAAAGCTTAGACAAGATTCAACAATCCGTTACCACTATTAACGATCGAGCAGCCCAAATCGCAACGGCAACCGAAGAACAAACGAGTGTTACTGCTGAGGTGAACCAAAACACCGCTGACATACAGCAAGGTTCTACTGAGCTGGTTGCAATCGCAGCAGAAAGTGCAGCGCGCGCCGAAGAGCTAAAAGTACTAGCGGATGACTTGATCAAAAACATCAACCACTTCAGAACATAACACACTGATGACAATAAAAAGGCTCTATCAGGGAAACCTGATAGAGCCTTTTTTTCGTTCTTGTATCTAAATGTTTTCGCGACAGATTAAACGAGCGGTGATACACCAAGAATGGCTTCATGTAGGTAAAATACAATTGTGAACCAAGACACCATAGCAAAAACAAAAGCAATCAAATTCATCGGAACAGTGGATTCGTCTGAGGCTTTATAAACAACGCCCGCTTTACGATCTCGACGACGATATACAGCAAAACTCACAATCGACCAAACCAAGAAGCTGCCGAAGATAATCGCATCTGCTAACGTGCCATTACTGATTAAATGCGCAAATGCCCAAAGCTTAACCGCGATTAACATTGGGTAGCCCATTTTATTTTTCATCGTCGTATTAGGCACTAACGCAGAACCTGCGAAGAAAAGCGCAACCAACACCAACAAACCCGCTAAATGGCGAGTCCAAACAGGCGGAAACCATAACCAAACGGGTTCAAGACGAACTTGCATATAGCCCATTACAATAAAAGCCGCAGCAATCAAGGTTAACATGCCAAAGCGCATTTTCCAGCGTAATGCGCCGTGTCTTGCCATACTCGTTTCACGCCATTGCGGTGCAATCAAGCGAATGGAGTGCAAACCAAAAAAAATGACCAACCCTATTACAATAATCAACATATAAACTCGATTCCTAAACTAAACGGTAAACAAAATTTAGCACTGCTATTCTTTCTGTAAAGCAGCGTCCCTAGGGACAAAAAATTATTGGAGGTAAGAGTACCTTGTTTTGAAAATTTGAAAAGCACTTTCCGAACACCTAAGCGGTATTCCGTTAGGAACAATAGTATGTTCAAGTACTGTTTCCCATGGGAATAATAAAGCCCGCTATTTTCGCCCCCCAACCCGCTAAATCAGATGAAAGCAAAGTCGAGATAAAGGACAATTCGCGATTCGATTAAAAAAGGCTTCCCTCGCGGTAGAAAACTTCCCCTCATTTGAACTAGAATACGCGCTTTTGCGGACAGGCTAGTTGCCATGATCAAGACTCCTTATTACCTCATTGATAAAGCGGCTCTTCTAAAGAATTTAGAAAAGATCGCCTATGTGCGCCAGCAGTCTGGGGCTAAGTCCTTGTTAGCTTTGAAATGCTTTGCTACTTGGTCTGTGTTCGACTTAATGCAAGAGTATATGGACGGTACAACCTCCTCATCTCTTTATGAAGTCAAACTCGGCAAAACCAAATTTAAAGGCGAAACGCACGCTTACAGTGTGGCCTATTCAGACGATGAGATTAATGAAGTACTCGATCACTCTGACAAGATCATTTTCAACTCGATCGGCCAATTCAATCGCTTCAAAGACGTGAGCAAAGACAAAACTCGTGGCTTGCGCGTTAACCCGCAAGTGAGCACCTCTGAGTTTTTAATTGCTGACCCAGCAAGACCTTTCAGCCGCCTAGGCGAATGGGACCCTGAAAAAATCGAAACCGTTATTAACGATATCTCTGGTTTCATGTTCCACAATAACTGTGAGAATGACAACTTTGATCGTTTTGACGAAATGTTAACTCTAATTGAAGAGCGTTTCGGCCACCTGATCACACAAGTGAAATGGGTGAGCCTTGGCGGTGGCATTCATTTTACTGGCGAAGGTTACCCCATCGACAAGTTTTGTCAGCGCCTAAAACGTTTCGCAGAAACCTATGATATTCAAGTTTACCTAGAGCCTGGGGAAGCTTCTATTACCAAAAGTACAACCCTTGAAGTCACCGTATTGGACACTTTGTTCAACGGCAAAAACTTAGCGGTTGTTGATAGTTCAATAGAAGCTCATATGCTGGACCTGCTGATCTATCGTGAAAATGCTAAAATGGCACCTTGTGATGGTGACCACGAATACATGATTTGTGGTAAATCTTGCTTAGCAGGCGATATTTTTGGCGAATTTAAATTTGATAAAGCACTGCAAGTGGGTGATCGCCTGTCTTTCCAAGATACGGCCGGTTATACCATGGTGAAAAAGAACTGGTTTAACGGTGTTAAGATGCCGTCTATTGCCATACGCCAATTGGATGGCAGCATCGAACTTGTAAAGGAATTCGGTTACGACGATTTTGAGCAGAATCTATCTTAATTCTGTTAAAAGATACCACTTTGGAGAAAGCACTATTATGAAAAAAAACGTCCTAATTATTGGCGGCGGAGGCGTGGCACAAGTTGTGGCACACAAATGCGCCCAACACAATGACACACTGGGCAATATTGCAATTGCTTCGCGCAGCGTTTCGAAATGCGACAATATTGTATCCAGTGTCCTCGACAAAGGCAGCATGAAAGTAGAGGGACGCATTCAAGCATTCGCCCTAGACGCTCTTGACGTGCCAGCGACGGTTAAACTGATTCAAGAAACAGAATCTCAAATCGTCATCAACGTGGGATCAGCATTTATCAACATGTCTGTGCTTGAAGCTTGTATGGAAACAGGTGCCGCTTACTTAGATACAGCCATCCACGAAGACCCAGCAAAAATTTGTGAAACACCACCATGGTACGCGAACTACGAATGGAAACGTCGTGACGCTTGTAAAGAAAAAGGCATCACTGCCATTCTAGGCGTGGGCTTTGATCCAGGTGTGGTAAATGCCTATGCGGCGCTTGCTTACAACCACTACTTCGACAGCGTAAGTGATATCGACATCATTGATATCAACGCAGGTAGCCATGGTAAATATTTCGCGACTAACTTCGACCCAGAGATCAACTTCCGTGAATTTACCGGTGTTGTGTATTCTTGGCAGAATCGCGAATGGAACGTCAACAAGATGTTTGAAGTAAGTCGTACCGATGACCTACCAATAGTAGGAAAGCAAACGTCCTACATGAGCGGCCATGACGAAGTACACTCTATTTCTCAAAACTTAGATGTACCTAACGTACGTTTTTGGATGGGCTTTGGTGAACATTACATCAACGTTTTCACCGTATTGCAAAGCCTAGGGCTATTGTCTGAACAGCCAGTTAAAACAGCAGAAGGCCTTGAAGTTGTGCCACTTAAAGTAGTGAAAGCCGTACTTCCTGACCCATCTTCTCTTGCTCCTGAATACACAGGTAAAACTTGCATCGGTGATGTTGTTAAAGGCATCAAAGACGGCAAAGAGAAAGAAGTCTTCATCTACAACGTAGCAGACCACAAAGACGCTTACAACGAAGTGGGTAGCCAAGGTATTTCTTATACCGCTGGTGTGCCACCTGTAGCTGCCGCTATCCTAGTTGCCAACGGCACTTGGGATGCAAAAGAAATGCGCAACGTAGAGCAACTTGATCCACGACCTTTCTTGGGTTTATTAAACGAAATGGGCTTACCGACTCGCATTAAAGACGAGACAGGCGATCATCCTTTCACGTTTTAATCTTTCCGAAAAATGTTTGAAGACCTTAAAAATACCCCCGCTACTGCGGGGGTACTTTTATTGCATATCAAGAAAAACGTTATTCACTAGAAAAGCTTACAAACCGTCCTTGTCGATTTTATTATTTAAAAGCACAACACCTTCCAAGGGAATAGGCTTCGATATAAAGTAACCCTGAAATACATCACAACCTTTATCGACAAGAAAATCATAAATTTCTTTAGTCTCCACTCCTTCAGCTACTATATTATACTGATAGGTATCTGCAATTAAAAATAAGGAGTCGACAATAACACTGTAACCTTGATCACTTTTAATACCGCTAATAAAACCTTTATCTATTTTAATTTCATCTGCAGGGAAATTAATAAGATGTTGAAAAGAGGTATAACCAGTACCAAAATCATCAAGTGAAACCTTACATCCCATTCCACGAATTTCATTAAGCGTATTAATACAGGTGCAATCGATATCTAGCAAAAAGGTTTCAGTTATCTCTAAACAAATTTTTTCAAAGCTAACACCACTCTTTAATACTCTCTCTTCAAAATGCCCAACAAAAGAAGTGTCTAATAATTCTTTAGATGAAATATTAATGGAGAGCGTAAGGTCTTCATACAACTCGAAGTTCGAAAAGTCAGTCAGAGCTTTTTCTATCACCATTAAATCAATATCTCGGATAAGGCCAGTTTCTTCTGCAACAGAAACATATACCTCCGGAGACAGACTATAAAGTTCAGGTAAACTACAACGTAATAACGCTTCCACACCCACTATTTTATTTGACGATGCGCGATATAAAGGCATATACAAAAGATAAAAAGCATCTTGATTTAGTGCGATTTCAATTAGTTTTTCTAAGTGTGCTTTATTTTCAGCCTCTCTGCTTATCTCGCTAGTATATAACTGTAAAAGAGACTTACTACCAACTATTGACTGAATAGATATTTCAGTGCGCTCCAATATTATATCTTTATTACCCGGAAGAGATATCTCCTCACATATCCCAACCTTTATATCTAAGCACAAATCACCTAACCCAATGATATGTATCGAAGACAATAAGGAGTCTAAAAAGTCCTTTTCCATTTCTGCCGAAAAGCGCTCACCTTTTTTTAAGAGTATAAGATCATTTTCATTTAATCTTGCACTTAAATAAAAATCATTTTTATAGCGAAGAGCACTTCTTTCAATAACCTTACTAAGTAGATGATTTGCTGTGGCGAGGCCAAAGTGACGTAATAGTTTTTGCCAATTGATAATTTTTATACGATAAACTACTACTTTTTTACCAACATATCTTGAATATCTAGCCTCAAACCCTAAAGCATTTAAAAGATTAACACTTGAATCCTTATAAGCTTGACCTTTAAGTTTTTTAAATTCTTTAAATTTAAAAAACAAATACGAAAATATAGCTAATACCGCTATAAAAAGCCAAACCAATGTTAAAATCTTATAAACAACATCAAGATGGATTATTTTTCCAGATACTTTTAACTTAGATAATGACAAGGAATACTTTCCAGGGGATACAATTGGCATTTCATTAAAAAAGAACTCAATACTACTAACGTTATTTATATCATAGTAAGCAAGTTCGAAAGGTACTTTATACATATCCTCCCACCATGTTTCTACCTTAAAACGAGAAAGTGGAACTACACCATCACCTTCAGCCTTTATTCGAACAGCATGGTACTTATATTTCACACCTAAACTAGCTTTTTCTTCAGAACTTAAATTTGCTCTTACAAATACACGAACTCTATCGTCATAATTTTTGCTAGTTGATTTCTCTATTATATTAAAATTTAATGATTCAAAATATTTTAGAGAGAAACCTATTCCATCATCGTCAGGTAAACCGATATATAAACCACATATATCATGACCTACAACAGTAATATTACATTCAACAATAAAGCTATTTTTTACCTTTGTGAGAGTAACATCAGTACCTGACGCCTCTATGACAACTTGGTTTTTCTCAGCCATTGAAATTAAATCCAATGTCTTTGTGTTATATGAGGAATTAGCGAAAAAAACGACAGCAATACTCAAAAACAGAAAAAGTATAAATATTAATTTATATACTATTTTTGACGAAAAGTTTTCCAAATAAGGACTCATACTACCAACACCTAGAAAAATAATGTGCTAAATCCACACTTATTAATAGACCTTAATAAAACACATTACAGACCATTTAAGATGATGTCTATACTGTTACAACAATAATACATCGAAACTTTTTATTTAGTAAATAAATTAATCATTAATTAGGAATTAACCTTGAGAAGGTAGTATTAAACTGGAGTAAATAGAAATAAAAAAGGCCAACTAATCGAAGATGAATATCTTAAATTAGCTGGCCTTTTTGACAAAAAACTTTAACTATTGATGAGCAAATGCTGTTTTCGTGCAATCGCCGTCGATTTTGCTTTTCTCTTCTTCGAGTATTTCATCTGTAAACTGGCTCATAAAGCAGCAACAAATCCCCTCACCAATCATGGTTCTTGGCCCCATTGGGTGACCAATGTGTTTATACACGCCGTGACTATGGCCATGGGAATGATCATGAGAGTGACTATGAGCATGGGAATGACCGTGGCTATGACCGTGATCGTGACTATGGTCATGTCCATGACTATGAGAATGGCCATTCGGATTTAATACCGACGAGTGCCCGTGACCTTCCGATAGAACCACGTTAGTAAAGTGTTTAACGTCAGATGCAGACAAGCCTTGCGTATCGTCTTGCGGGTCAACAAACTCAGCATGGTGATGATGAACATCTACTTCGCCTGCCGCAAGGCGGCGCTTGAAGGAATTCATCAAGGTCTCTTCGCCCGTTTGTAATTCGCCCTGCATGATTTCTTCCACACGATTTTGGAATGCATCAATAACACGAGGGTGATCATTCAAATAAGGCGTTTGAATAAACTCAATGGCTGGATTCTCTTGAGCAACCTTGTCTACATACCCTTGAATTCGCTTGATCAAACGACCAGTAAACAAAAAGTATGGCGCAACAACAATACGCTTAAAGCCAAGCTTCATTAGCTTTTCAAGACCCACACCGACAGATGGATAAGTTACGCCAGAATAGACAGTATCAGCCCAACCAAACCCCATATTCTCATTGACGATACGAGTTAGCTTCGCCGCTTCAGCATTAGCAGAAGTGTCTGATGTGCCTCGGCCAACAACGACTAACATGGTGTCATACAGGTTTTCTGGTGGGTTTTCAGGATCTAAGCCAAGAGACTCATAAATGCGCGCTTGGAATGCGTCGATCATGTCGTCTTGTAACCCCAATTCACGGCCGTAAGTAATATGAAGACCAGGGTGCTTTTCTTCGTAGGTGGTTAATACAGAAGGAATATCGTTTTTTGCGTGAGTGGCTGCAAACAACATACCCGGCACGGCGTAAATTTCTTCAACACCTTGATTAACCAAGCTGTTTAACCCCATATGGATATTCGGTGCAGAAAACTCTAGAAATCCATACTCCACAGGCAAGTCAGGAAAACGCTCTTTAAGCCCTTTCGCCACTAGACCAAATTCGCGCTCAGCGTCTTTATCACGACTGCCGTGACCACAGATCATAATGCCCTTTTTGGCCTGTTCTCTATTACTCATTGTTTCTCTCTACTTTATTCATCTCAGCTAGTTGAATAGTCTAAATACAACTAGCAAGGTTACAAGAGATCTTCTACCCAAGATCACTGACGTTGTTCTTGTTGCTGATCTAAATCAAGCAACAAGGAGTGTATTTTCTCACGATACCCATCGGCGTTCTGCCACATGCCTCGCTGTATTGCTTCTAATAGCCGTTCGCCCATTTCTTCTAATGCGTGAGGGTTATTATCGCGCATAAAGGCTTGATTGTCTGGATCAAGTAACAATCGATCGGTCACTTGCTCATACTGATAATCCGCAACTAAGTCTGTGGTCGCATCATAAGCGAATAAATAATCCACAGTGGCGGTCATTTCAAACGCCCCTTTGTAGCCATGAGTTTGCATGGCTTCAATCCATTTAGGGTTAAGTACTCGTGAACGCACCACACGATTAAGCTCTTCTTTTAAAGTACGGATTTTTGGTGAGCTCGGATTAGAGTGGTCGCTGTGATAAACACTCGGCGCTTGACCACTAAACTCAGTAACAGCATTGGTCATACCGCCTTGAAACTGATAATAATCGTCTGAGTCAAGAATGTCGTGCTCTCGGTTATCTTGGTTTTGCACCACGGCATCTAGTTGAGACAAACGCTCAACAAAGGCAGACTTCGCCTCTATACCATCTTGTTTACCATTATAATGATTGCCATCATAGGCATAACCACCCCAGTTCACATAAGCTTCGGCAAGATCCGCCTTAGTGTCCCAGCAACGCTCGTCGATCAAACCTTGCAAGCCAGCACCGTAAGCGCCTGGTTTACTGCCAAAAACACGGTAAGTCGCTTGACGATTCGCTTCTGCTTCACTCATGCCTTGCGTAAGTAATTTGCTCTTACGGGCTTCCACATTGGCGCGAATAACATTGCCATTACCGGGTTCTTGATAGTCTGCAATGGCTTGAACCGCGGCATCATAGAGCCTCATTACATTGGCGAAAGCGTCTCGAAAAAAGCCTGAAACACGCAAAGTCACATCGACTCGTGGGCGACCTAGCTGCATGCAAGACAAGATTTCAAAATCGGTCACGCGGTTTGACCCCGGCGCCCAAATCGGACGAACGCCCATCAAGGCAAAGGCTTGGGCAATGTCATCACCGCCGGTTCGCATGGTGGCAGTTCCCCAAACAGATAAACCTAAGTCTTTTGGGTAATCGCCATGCTCTTGCAAATGGCGCTGTATTAAAGCTTCCGCTGACTGCTGACCAATCGCCCAGGCCGCAGGGGATGGAATCGCCCGATTATCGACAGAGAAAAAATTACGCCCAGTAGGCAAGGTATCGAGCCGGCCCCTTGTCGGCGCACCACTTGGACCAGGGGGAATGAAACCGCCCGCCAAACCTGTTATTAACGCTTGAATTTCATCCTGAGCGCTTTGCTGCAAAGCAACCCATAAGCGTTTTTTACTGTGCGCCAATAACACGGCAGTTTGAGGGAGTTTTGTTGCCAACTCATCAGTGGAGCCTTCGCCAATCACATGGCTGAGCACCAACTCTTTGGCGAATAATTCTAAACGCTCTTTGGTATCCGCATGGGTACGCCACGCCAGTTTGCTGACCGACAACAAACGTTCAGGCTTATCACCTACCCAAGGAGTACGCTCACTTTTCATCGGATCAAAACCGTCTTGTTGCAGCGAAAAGTCCTTTACCAAGGCATGAATAATACCTTGACTGGTGATTTCACTGCCTCGCGGTAAGCGTAACAAAGCCACCAGCGTATCAGCGAGCTTATCGTCTTCGGGCAGCTCTCCCAAACGATGTAATCCATGGCGAATTTGCGCTTCTTTGATTTCACATAAATAGGTGTCTAGTCCCTCAAGCACCGCATCGTCATTACCGGATTCAACACCCGTAAGCTCTTCTAATAAATGGGACTCTTGGACTTTTTTGAGGATCTGTTCACGCAACCAAGTCTCGCGGCGCACATCCATGCCCATGGCTTGGTAATATTCATCAACTAGGTTTTCTAATTCCGCCATGTCGCCATAGGTTTCAGCACGGGTCATGGGCGGCATAAGATGATCAATAATCACCGCTTGCGTACGACGTTTGGCTTGCGCTCCCTCACCTGGGTCGTTGACGATAAAAGGATAAAAATGCGGCATGGGGCCAAGAGCAATATCCGGCCAGCAAGACGCCGACAAAGCCGTGCCTTTCCCCGGTAACCATTCAAGATTACCGTGTTTCCCCACATGTACGAAAGCATCAACTTGATAAACATGACGTAACCAAAAATAAAATGCCAAATAACTGTGAGGTGGGATTAAATCTGGGTCATGATAATTCGCCGCCAAATCTAAATTGAAACCTCGAGCAGGCTGAATACCGACAAAGGTTTCGCCCAAGCGAATACCCGCCAACATAATACGACGTTGGCCGTTTTGCTCACGGCATTTATGATCGTCTTCCGGTGGTCCCCAGCGGTCCCAAACGGCGTTTTGGCACTCCAACGGAAGCTGATAAAAGTACTTTAAGTAATCTTCTAAGGCGAGGCTTTGCCAGCAACCACGTTCATGCAAAGTGTTGGGGTTGTTGGTCACCGCGCCGAGTAATTCTTCGATCAAGGCATTACCATGAGTGGGAATATTGTCGATGGGATAACCCGCGGTTTCTAAGGCTTTTAGTAGGTTCACTGCCGAGGCTGGCGTATCCAAACCAACGCCGTTACCAATACGACCATCTTTGGTTGGATAATTTGCCAGCACAAACGCAATACGCTTTTCATGGTTAGGCTTACTGGCTAAATTGGCAAAACGCTTGGCAAGCTGAGCGACAAAACGCGCACGCTCTTCCTGCAATTCATAACGTACTAAGTCTACTTGGGCAATGTCGTTGTAATGGCTCAATGCTTTAAAACTGACCGCGCGAGTAATAATACGTCCATCCATTTCTGGCAAGACAATTTGCATCGCCACATCACGGCTGCGCAAGCCTTGAGTTTGTGCTTGCCAATCTTCTTCAGTACTGCCGGAAAGGATCAACTGTAAAACCGGAATAGGTGATGCAAAAGCCGACTGGAAATCCGTCGGCTCCGAGGCTAGATCAGGGCTTCCCACCCGATTCGCTGCAAAACCTGTGGTATTTAAAATCACCTTAGCATGGGTCCGATCAACTAACGATTCGATCAGCCCAACGGACACATCGTCCTTTAGGGAGCTTACTGCTACAGCCAAAGGGACTAAGCCTTCTTGCTCTAATATTCCAATCAGGCCATCAAACATCGCGGTATTGCCGCTTTGTAGATGTGAACGATAAAACGCCAAGATAGCGACTGGAAAGCCTTGCGCTAATTTATCCGCATAATGGTTTTGCCATTGAAGGAAACCGGACGAACACCCAGCATGATAAATTAAAGCACTAGGCAGAGGGGCAGGCTCTTGCCACGAACAAGGCGTGTTAAGGTAACGGTCCATAAGGAAATAAAACAATTGCTGAGAATTGACCTGACCACTTTCACGCAAGTAACGCCACACTCGGTGACAGTCTTCAGCTTGCACAGTAGAAACACTCATCAACGAAGGGTCTTCAGAATCATCCCCAGGGACAAAAATCAGGGTGCGACCCGCTTTAGCATTCACCCAATCTTGAAGCCGCTGGAAGCCATATTCCCAATAGTGCTCACCGCCAAGCAGTGACACAACCACAACCTTGGCATGATCAAGCACCTTGTGCTCGTACAAATCGTAAGCAGCGGGTTTGACCAACTGCATCCAATTGGCAAGGCGAACACTCGGTAATCTTACGCCCTCCAATCCATCATGGGGACGATTGAGAGAAGCGACTTGATCAAGTGCACTACCAAGTGCACCGAGCACACTATCCGCCGCGGCCAAAATAACTAAGTCTGCTGGGGTTTGCCCAAGATCAACAATCCCCTCGTCGTCAACAAAGCCACCCGGTTTGGCTGCTAATAAGTGCACGGTTTCTCCAATTACTTCTTCTACTTAACCGTCATTCTCGCGAAAGCGGGAATCCATAGTTTTTCCATTAAGAGCTTGGGCATAGCCCTCTTAACCCCTCCCTAACCCTCCCCTTCGCAAGGGGAGGGAATGTCTAGCGCCTCCCCCTTTTCAAGGGGGAGGCTGGGAGGGGGTTAAGCACTCAAAGCATCATGCAGAACATTCTCAATCTGCTCTTTATTGATACCCTTGCCGATGAACACCAATTGCGTTTTACGTACTTCTTCTGGCTTCCACAAACGGTCAAAGTAACGATCCAAACGCGTTCCCACCACTTGAAATACTTGGCGCATAGGCTTGCCATGAACCGCTGCAAAACCTTTTACACGGAAAATATTGTGTTCTTCAATTAACTGAGTCAGTGTGTCTTGCAATAAATCGGACTGCACTTCACCCAATGTCACAACAAAAGAGTCAAAGTGATCATGGGCATGATCATGGTGTTCACCATGGGCATGATGATGATCGTGATGGTTGTGAACCTCATCGATTCGACTTTCGGTCGCTGCGTCGATGCCTAACAAGACATCCAATGCCGCTTCGCCATTTTCAATGTAAACGGTTTTGACTGTGCTTGGCACTTCATGGGCAATGATAGCCTGTACCCGAGCGCGCTCTTCCTCGTTTAGCAAATCATTTTTACTCACCACCACTAAGTCTGCGGCACTAAGTTGATCGTCTAATAATTCTTGCAAGCTTGGGTCGTGATCTAAACTTTCATCTGCTAGGCGTTGTGCTTGAACTTTATCTTCATCATGTGCAAAGCGACCTGCCGCCACAGCTGCACCATCGACCACGGTAATTACGGCATCAACGGTGCAGTGCTCTTTGATACCCGGCCAGTTAAACGCTTGCACTAAAGGTTTTGGCAGCGCCAAACCGCTCGTCTCGATCAAGATATGGTCAATATCTCCACGGCGTGCGACAAGTTGCTGCATCACTGGCAAAAACTCTTCTTCTACAGTGCAGCAAATACAACCATTCGCCAATTCGTAAAAGCCATCGTCACTGCGCAGACTTCCCTCTTCCACACCTTCTGGGCAATCAAGTGGACAAGAACGCAATAAATCGGAATCGATATCCAACTCACCAAACTCATTTACGATCACCGCGATACGTTTACCAGCGGCTTGTTTTAGGACGTTGGATAATAGTGTCGTTTTACCACTGCCCAAAAAACCTGTCACAATTGTGGTTGGTATTTTATTCAATTGCATGATTCATCCTTTTCACTTTTAGGCTGATTTTTCTTAGATTGATGTATTTTACGGAAAATATGCGCTTGCTCTTTGTCGTATAAATAGGAGTCTGCGAAATCTTCTGTATCTAATACTTTTCCGACCAATATTAAACTGGTGCGAGTGAATTTTTTCTCTCTTACTTTGGCAACAATATCCGTCAATGTTCCCACTACGTAATCTTGATCAGGCCAGCTAGTGCGATAACAAACAGCCACAGGACAGTCCTCACCATAGTGAGGTATCAGCTCTTCAACGATTTTATGGATACGAGTGATGCCAAGATGAATCGCTAACGTCGCGCCACTTTGCGCCAAGGCGGGCAAGCGTTCACGCTCTGGGAAAGGTGTTTTGCCTTCATAGCGCGTCATGATGACGGTTTGTGAAACGCCAGATAAAGTCAATTCTTTACGTAATAACGCAGCGGATGCTGCCACGGCACTGACACCAGGAATCACTTCATAATCAATATCTAATGCTTCCAAGCGACGAATTTGTTCGCCAATCGCACCATACAAAGCAGGATCTCCAGACTGCAAGCGAGCAACGTCTTTGCCCTCTTGCGCCGCTTTTTCAATCACGGCTGTGGTTTCATCGAGATTCATTTCTGCCGTATCGTAAATGGCTTCAGCAGTACCACGGACACTATCAACCACTTGTGGCGGAATTAAAGAACCAGCGTAAAGAACAATCGGACAGCGCTCCATGGTTTTAACGGCTTTTACCGTCATCAAATCTGGATCGCCTGGGCCTGCGCCAATAAAGTAAACAGTCATTTTGTCACTAACCTTTTATAAAGAGCTAAAGCTTTTTGGAATAGCCGCGAGGCGTGTAAATCCAGTGTTTCTGGCCGTTAACTATGTGTTTTGAGTCGGAATTGCCCACACTTACCATGGTGAACATATCGACATCTTTGGCCTCTAGCTCACCCAAGGTCGTAAAGGTAATTTCTTCTTCCGGACGGGTCAGTTGGCGACCAATCATCACAGGGGTACTAGCAGGACGATATTGCAATAGGACATCACGAGCGTGGTTTAGTTGCCAATCTCTTTTCTTTGAAACAGGATTATAAAATGACACGACAAAATCCCCCGCGCCACAAGCGTGTAAACGCTTGTCGATGGTTTCCCAAGGGGTTAATAAATCGGAAAGTGAAATGGTACAAAAATCGTGACCTAGCATGGCTCCAACACGGCTTGCACCGGCTTGCATTGCCGAAATGCCAGGAATCACTTCAATATCAACATTCAGCCATTCAGGATGGTGTTCTTTGCCTTGCAGCTGTAAATCCAGTAACTCAAACACCAATGTCGCCATGGCGTATATGCCGATATCACCACTGGAAATTAACGCGGTATTTTTTCCTTGAGCGGCCAAATCGAGCGCCAAACGAGCACGCCCGATTTCTTCGCCTAACGGTAGGTTATGAAACGCCTTACCTTCACTCAACTCGCCCAATAAATCTAAATAGTAGCCGTAGCCTACCCAATCACTGCAAGCTGACAATGCTTGCGTTGCTTTGGGTGCAACCAACCCTAAATCACCTGGGCCCATGCCCATTACAAATAGCTTGTTCATACGTTCTCTACAATGGAATCATGCGTCATAAGACGCGAATGAAACCATTGTACACGT
Source organism: Marinomonas sp. FW-1 (assembly GCF_005222245.1). Lineage (NCBI taxonomy): Bacteria > Pseudomonadati > Pseudomonadota > Gammaproteobacteria > Oceanospirillales > Oceanospirillaceae > Marinomonas > Marinomonas sp. FW-1. Next base: position 2,849,959 of record NZ_CP025987.1, read on the forward strand.
ATTGCTAATTTGACGGGATGAAAACACTTCGATTTAAAGTGAAGACAACTCAGGTGATAAGGCTACGACTCTACTTTAACAAGACGACATGTTGCTGCCATGGCTCCCACTTCTAGCTCTGCCGTTTCACCATGAATCCAGAAAGTAAGACCTTCCCCAAGGTAAAACGAGCCAGATGCGCTAATGGCACGAGTCAATGTGTATTCTTTATCATTCCAGGTAATTTGCGCATTTTCAGCATGAAAGAAAACATGCAAAGGGGCAGCATTACATAGGTAAGTCGCTGCGTTAGTCTGTGAAATGTCGCCCATGTCATCAACGTCGCTATCCAATGACGTCTCTTTAGTGACTGAACTACAGGCAGTCAATGCTAACAAAGACGCACAAACGAGGAATTTTTGTAACCGTGATGTTTTTATACTCACAAAGAATGACTCCATTCAAAATCAATATTCCAAATTTCTCTATTAAAGCAACAAAACACAAAATCTGCTGCTCACCGTATTTTATATCGAGATAGGTATAAAGCTCCATTCATTGAGCCATGATTATTGGTTACTTTTTGTTACTTAGATATTTATCACAAAAACGCTACATTTTTCTTAAGAACACTCTTTGACAGTCAACAACGAAAACAAGTAGTATTTATTTTGTCGGATTTATCCGACTTCGTTCTCGGGGCGGGGTGTAATTCCCCACCGGCGGTAAAGAATCTATTTCTAAGCCCGCGAGCGCCTAGAAGATCATATCTTTTAGGGTCAGCAGATCTGGTGTAATTCCAGAGCCGACGGTTATAGTCCGGATGATAGAGAGCGCGTCAGACAAGACCTTAAGTGGTGTCGTATTTTGCGACGCCTCAGGTATGCCATATTGATTATGGTGTATTTGCCTGCCCGTTCGCCCTGATTCACCTTAGATTTTTTTAGGATTGACAAATGAATCAGAGCTCAACGAATAACATTGAATTTACTCCAGCGACAAAACGTATTGCTATTCTTCATGCTTCTTGGCACGAAGATATTGTCATGAATTGTGTCGAAGGCTTTAAAAAAGAACTCGTTTCTCGTGGATATGACGCGTCTTTGATAGACGTTATCCCAGTTCCTGGCGGCTACGAAATCCCACTACAAGCCAAACTGCTGGCGAAGAGCGGACAATACGCTGCGATCGCAGGAACAGCATTGGTTGTCGATGGTGGCATCTACCGTCACGACTTTGTTGCTCAAGCAATTTGCAATGCGTTAATGCAAGTGCAATTAGAAACGGAAGTACCTGTTCTTACCGCGGTGCTAACACCTCATAATTTCCATGAGCACGATGAGCACAAAGAATACTTCAGCCGTCATTTTGTTAAGAAAGGGGTGGAGCTAGCAAATGCTTGCGATCAAACCATACGCTTAACAGAAAAAGCGAAGCAAATGCTATAAATTCAAAGTCAAACGCGACATACAAAAGCGTAATAGGTTTACAAAAATGCTCCGTATTCGAAGAATACGGAGCATTTTTTATTTCACTCAATAGTAAGTTCGACTACTCAGGTAAAAGCCTTACTTCGTAGCGATTGATACACCTCGGTATTTCGATCTTCTTCAGCACACAAGCCCAGCATATCATCCACAAAAAAGCCTAACGCTCTTCGCTCTATTTGTTCAATACCCTGCTGCTGTTGTCGTGATAAATTGCCATATTTTGAGGCCGCGCCAAAATCACCAAACAAGACATGACCTTCTTCATTAATAAGGGTGTTGTGTGCATAAAGGTCACCATGACTGACTTTTTTCTCAGAGAAGTGAGTGACCAGCTGTTCCACTTGCTCAACAATCTTGGCAATTTTATCTATCGAAAACACCTGCTCCAGCGCAAAGGTATCTCGAGTGCAAGACTCCAAACTCGGCGGTAGACCCAAATTCGTGTAATGGGTTGGGATTAACTCCATCACCAAAGCAGAACAATCAGCCTCAGCCACTTTTGCCAGCGGCCTTACCAAATTGTCATGATCACCAACCGCCAAACAGGCATCCAACTCATCTTCGGGGAAACCATCACTGGTCACGTCGCCTTTAAAAACTTTCACGGCTACTGATTCAGAAAAGCCAAAGGTATTTTTTTGCCACGTCGCGAGAGAGATAACGCCTGATGCGCCTTGTCCCAATACTTGATGCAGTTTTAGATCACCAAAAGGTACGGTTTTAAATTCGTCATGTGAATCACGTTGCGCACAAAACGGATTACCAGAGAACGCTAACCAAGCCAAACGAGGCAATTCTAATAATGCATCAGGGAAAACCACCAGCTGATTCGCTGACAAACGAATCAACTCTAAATGACGGCAGTTGATGATAGAGTCTGGCAGAGTGCTTAAGCGGTTACCTGCCAATGCCAGTTTTTGCAATCGCGTCAATCTTCCAAAATCCTCTGGCAGAGACGTAATTTTGTTGTCCGTGAGAATAAGCCAACGCGTTTGCGTCGGTAAGGATGCAGATGACACAGTCGCAATTTGATTGCTTTTAAAGCCAATCATCTCCAGTTGCTCACACTGCCCTAAGACGTCTGGCAGATGAGTAAACAGATTGTTCGAACAGAAAATTATGCGCAGTTTTTTAAGGCGTGGTAAATCAGCGGGCAGCTCACTTAAATGGTTATTAGACAAATCAAGAATTTCTAAGCTATCCGCAAGATCAAAAATCGCTTCTGGAAAGTGGGATAAGTTGTCAGAGAGCTGAAGACGAACAATGCCTTTCAGCTCTCCGCTATAAAGTTGGTCAAGTGTGTGCAAAACAATGCTCTTTCTACATAAGGTTTACACGCATTATAACCAATTACATACGAGGAATGGTGGTTATCAAGTCTGTCGTACCAACATCAATGCCCATTTGGAAAAGTAAGGTGGTTATCTGCCCCCTATGATGAGTTTGATGATTAAAGAAGTGCTGTAGAGTAAAGCCAAACCTTTGGGAATGATCAATGCCTTTCATATTTTTATACACAAGCGCCGATGCCAAGATCTCGTCGGTTACTTCATCTATCATGGCAATAATCAGCTTATCTAGCTCGAAACGCTTACTTTGTAATAAGAGTAAATCATCAAACAACTGAGTATTAAGCGCCGCAGGTCGTTCTAACGTACGAACAAGATCTAAACTAGAAAGCTCAGTAAAATGATCTGCAAAGCGTTTCAACCAAATAATGTCCGCCACAAGATTATGGTTAAGCGTTCCTAGTACTGAGCCAAAAAATGCGCCTTTATCAGCTACTAGATCAGCACGACTCAACTCCCCAACGGCCTTATAAATAGCCTGATTCATCCATTGATTATAAGACGCCATCAGCTGCATATTTTCTTTTACCGACATAATCCTCTACCTTTTTAGGTATTTGTTAAGCCGCTAATAAAACAGCAATTAGGGCAATTAAGCCAGGAACACCCTGCACAAATAGAATCTTCTTATTGGCGCTGATGGCACCATAAACGCCCGCCACAATAACACATAGCAAGAAAAAAACGGTCACCTGAAAGCCCTCGGCACCAAGCCATAACCCCCATAACAACCCTGCCGCCAAGAAGCCATTGTAAAGTCCTTGGTTTGCTGCCATCACTTTCGTTGCTTTTGCAAAATCAGGCTTTAAGCCAAATGCCCTCATCCCTTGAGGTTTATCCCAAAGAAACATCTCGATATACATGATATACACATGCAAAAGAGCAACTAGCGCCGTGGCAACCATTGAAAATAACACCATAAATACAACCTCTTATTTTTATATTTTGTTAACGGAATAGTTTTCATACTATGAGTAAAACACTAAGAAACTATTTTGGATTCTGTTGATCTACTACTTTGGACGCTTTCTGGCTGTCATCTTTTGACGGAATTTTTCCTTTGAAGTCTCTTAATACAATAGTCAACGCATCCACAGCCACTTGTGGCTTTATATCATTACTTTCTAGTAACTCAATAAGATCTACAGCCAGCTTAACGTGATCTGGCGCATGCTCTAAAGACATATGGGCTCCCTGTTAAAGTTGATCTAATTTAAATGCAGAATGCGTAAAGAGACAATGATAAATCTTTTTTGCTGTCTATAATGGCGTTTACAGCTAAAAATTGTTCGATAGAGACACATTTCATAAACTAAAATATAAATACGCCACATTGAATGAGGTTACCGTGATTACAAATGAATTTTGGTTGGATCGTTGGAAAGCTGGACGTATTGGCTTTCACCAAGAAGGCATTAACCCAAGGCTAGTAGAATTTTGGCCAGCCTTGCCAAAGAACAGTCGTGTGCTTGTGCCTTTGTGTGGTAAATCAAATGATATGATTTGGCTTGCAGAACAAGGTTATGAAGTCACCGGTGTAGAACTGTCTTCTCTCGCTGTCATTCAGTTTTTAGGGGACAACGATTTAAGCTATGACACACACCAAGAAGGCGACTTGAAGATACATACGGTAAATAGCGGTTTATCGTTACGCATCATTGAAGGAGACTACTTCCAGTTCTGCGAAGATGGCTTTGATGCCTGTTACGATCGTGCAGCCATGGTAGCAATGCCAGATTCAAAGCGCGCGGAGTATGTTGCTCACACACTGAAACGCTTATCCCCTACTGCGAGTGTCTTGTTAATCTCCTTACAATACGACGGCGATACGCAAGGTCCACCATTTTCAATCGAAGAAGACAGCATTCCTTTACTTTGGGGCAATCGTATTCAAAAAATAGCCTCAGAAAACTTAGCTCAAACCAATTTGCAGTATAAAGAGCAAGGACACAGCACCTATAACGAAAGTGTTTGGCGGATTCAGTCTTAAAGAGGATATAACGGAATTGGCTTAGATTTGACTGTCTACCCCAGAGGTTTTCTGGGATAATAGCGCACAGTTTTCCACCTATAATCCATGTATCCTCGTACTAGCAAAGAAATAGTCATTCACTATTTTCACCGATTCCAAGAGTAGACAATGATCAAACGACATAAAACCGCCAAGCAACTTTTCTCTTACCCATTGTATTGGGCTGAGTGTTATGGCGTCTCCCCCTTCCTACCCACAACAAGGGAAGAAATGGACGCTCTTGGCTGGGATAGCTGTGACGTGATCATTGTTACGGGCGATGCTTATGTGGACCATCCCAGCTTTGGCATGGCAGTACTAGGTCGCTTATTAGAAGCGCAAGGTTATCGTGTTGGTATTATCGATCAGCCAGATTGGCGTAATACTGATGATTTTATGCGCCTTGGCCGACCAAACCTATACTTCGGTATTACTGCGGGCAACATGGACTCGATGATCAACCGTTATACTGCGGATTTAAAAGTCCGTAATGACGATGCTTATACGCCCTATGGCATAGGCGGTAAACGCCCTGATCGTGCGGTTATTGTCTACTCCCAGCGCTGTAAAGAAGCCTTCCACGACATTCCTGTCATGATTGGCGGTATTGAGGCTAGCCTGCGACGCATTGCTCAATACGATTATTGGAGTGACGAAGTTCGTCGCTCAGTACTAATCGACTCTACCGCTGATATTCTACTTTATGGCAATGCCGAACGCGCCATGATCGAAGTGACTCATCAAATGGCTATGGGGAAAACGCTTGATGAACTTACTGACATTCGTGGCACCACGATTGTCCGTAACACACCGCCTGGTGGCTACACAGAAATCGACTCTACTCGCGTTGATTGGCCTGGTAAAGTCGATAAAATTTACAGCCCTTACGAATACATCCCGGAAGGCAAATGCCAAACTAAGGACGAAGAAGAGTCCGATGTCATGCCTATTCGAGTCATTCCCGCCCCACTGCGCCGTGGCGAAAAGCTTGATCCGGAAAAAACCTACATCCGTTTGCCTTCTTTTGAGAAAGTCTCGAAAGACCCTGTTCTATACGCCCACACTTCGCGTATTTTACACCTTGAATCAAACCCACATAACGCACGAGCCTTGATTCAAAAACACGGTAAAAAAGAGATATGGGTGAACCCACCACCAATCCCATTAGAAACACCTGAAATGGACGGTGTGTTCGACTTACCTTACGCGCGAGTGCCTCACCCAAAATACAAGAAAGCTCGTATCCCTGCTTACGACATGATTAAAACGTCGATCAATATTATGCGCGGATGCTTTGGCGGCTGTACTTTTTGTTCGATAACGGAGCATGAAGGGCGTGTCATTCAATCCCGCTCACACGAATCGATTCTGAACGAAATTGAAGACATCAAAGCGAAAGTGCCAGGATTCACTGGACACATTTCAGATCTTGGCGGGCCGACATCGAACATGTACACACTGAACTGTAACGACGATGAAGTTCAGGCATCTTGTCGTAAGCTTTCCTGTGTATACCCGACCATCTGCTCTAATTTGAATACAGATCACAGTCCAACTACCCAGTTATACAGAAAAACCCGAGCGGTCGAAGGCATTCACACTGTATCGATTGCTTCAGGCTTGCGTTATGACCTAGCGGTAGAAGACCCAGAGTACGTTAAAGAACTTGTCACGCATCATGTTGGCGGGCTCTTAAAAATCGCACCAGAGCACTCAGAGAAAGACACACTGTCAAAAATGATGAAGCCTGGAATGGGAACGTACGATCGCTTCAAGCGCATGTTTGATAAGTACTCTAAAGAAGCGGGCAAAAAACAGCATTTGATCCCTTACTTTATCGCTGCGCACCCTGGCAGCTCCGATGAGGATATGCTTAACCTTGCCGTCTGGTTGAAAACCAACGACTTCAAGCCAGACCAAGTACAAACCTTCTATCCGTCGCCAATGTCCTTAGCAACGGCGATGTATCACTCGGGCAAAAACCCATTGAAGCCTGTTACCTATAAGAGTGAAGATGTTTACACACCAAAAGACGCCAAACAGCGAACAGTGCAAAAAGGCTTTTTGCGTTACCACGATCCAAGCAACTGGCAGGATCTACGCAATAGCCTGATCAAAATGGGTCGCTCGGATCTAATTGGCCATGGCGATAACAAATTGGTCCCTGCAGCAGAAAAGGATAAACAAATCCATCGACGCCCTCAAAAAGCCAAACCAGGACAGGCAACTGGCGCGTCACATACGTCTAATAGACCGACTATGGAAAAAAATGCAGCAGCGGAAAAGGCTCGCAATAAAAACACTCCGAAGCCGACGAATAACCGAGCTAAAACAGGGGCTGCAACACCAGCAAAGCGTCGCAAGACAAAAGTAAAATCGCGCCAACAATAACGACAAAGCTAAACACTAGACATAAAAAAACGCGCCCCGTAAAAACAGGGCGCGTTTTTTTATTCAAATACATATCAGCTATGGGCTGCCCTTACTGACTTCTGTCTTCTTCGACAAGCAAGCGCCAACTCTACCGCGGATATTAGGATCAAGGTATAACCCAATGTCTCTATTCCCTCTTCGACAATGTTCTTCACCAGTCGCATATAGGAATCCCCCATAACAGCCTGCCAAAAAGAGCCGCGCCCCAGTAAACGAGAAAACGCCATTATAGTGACAAAACCGGCGAGAAACGTACCGAAACTAGGCTGTTGAGAGTATTCTTTTAATGAAGCATAAATAGAAGAAAAACGCCCCCATAGAGCAATAACCACGCAAACAAAAATCATACTTACAATTGCTTGCCACGCGCCATCAAATACATACTGGTCTAATAAAGAATCAGACTCTCGCACAAACATCATGGCTGAAAGAGCACCCAATAATGTTGCCGCTATATTTAATTTTTTATCCAAGCGTGCAGCATACAAAAACAATAGACAGCTAAAGAAAGACATAAAGTCTTGCATATGCTCTGTTAGAGTTTGTTCGCTGTATTGAGCAGCCGTTTGAAATTGGTATCCTTCCAATGATATGAGCTGTGCGACTCCGGCAACAGCAAAAAGATAAATAAAACCACGAAAAATAAACATGAAAAGACCTCAGCTTGTAAGGCCGAGATTTTAGTGAAAAAAAACTAAAAAAACGATGTATTACAATAAGATGACACTATCATTTCTTGATTCATCGTTATGTCATGTCAGTTATAATAAAAAGACAATTAAGGAATAATTTAAGACGATTTGTAGTCAATTAAGTTCAAAGATGCATCACTGTCCATTAATTCGTCTTGCATGCTTTCAACATGACCTGCCACCTCGTCAGGCGACGAAAAGTGCGCAACATGATACATAGCATCACCTTCTTGAACTAAAGGAATATTCTGCTTACCAATAATGATGCCGCCATTTTTACAAAGCACCTTATCTAAGATGTCACCATAAGGGTCTTTAATTTCAGCTAATACATCCCCAGTTTCGACTAGGTCACCCAGCTCTTTAATATGAGTGGTAAAACCGCTGTCTGTCGCTCTTATCCAACTACTGCTGCGTGCAATCCTTGGCTCAGAAAGCGATTTTTTACTGCGGGATTTTGGCAACATACTTAAGTGGCGCATAACACCAACAATACCTTTGACGCCGGCCCGAATAGACAACTCATCAAAACGCAGCGCTTCACCCGCTTCATATAAGATGACTTTTGCTCCGACATCATTAGCGCATTCTCTTAGCGATCCATCACGAAGGTTCGAATTCATTAAAACGGGTACGCCAAATGCTTTTGCAATCGCTAATGTCTCAGGGTCATCTAAGTTTGCTCTTACCTGAGGAAGGTTTGTGCGGTGCAAACTGCCAGTATGAAGATCAATGCCATAGTCAGCTTTAGAGACTATTTCGCTTAAGAATCGATCAGCAACGCGACCCGCTAGAGAGCCCCGTTTAGAGCCAGGGAAAGAACGATTTAGATCACGTCGGTCGGGCAAATAACGGCTTTGGTTCAACACACCATAGCCGTTAACAATTGGCACCGCGATCAGGGTGCCTTTTAGGTTCTCAAGATATTTACTTTGAATAATACGGCTAATGATCTCAATACCGTTCAGCTCATCACCATGAATAGCGGCGCTGAGAAACAATGTCGGCCCTGAGCGCTTACCGCGCTTAACAAACACCGGCATGGACATATTTGTGTCAGTATACAACTTTACCATTGGCAGTTTTATTCGAGCTGTACCACCCAATGGAATATCAACACCACCAATTGTTAAAGTTGTTTTTCCCATTAACCTTTACCTTTTGTCTTTGTCGTGCTCTGAAGCGCTGTTTTTTCAATGTGTTGAATAATCATAGCAGCAACATCCTTACCTGTGGCGGACTCAATCCCCTCCAATCCAGGTGAAGAGTTTACTTCCATAATCAACGGGCCGTTATTGGAACGCAGAATATCAACGCCACACATATTCAAACCCATTACCTTTGCCGCTTCCACCGCCGTACGTCTTTCTTCTGGTGACAGTTTAACTAAAGAAGCCGTTCCACCACGATGAAGGTTTGAACGAAACTCACCTTCCGCACCTTGGCGCTTCATTGCTGCAATAACTTTTCCACCAACAACCAAACAACGGATATCAGCGCCACCCGCTTCTTTAATGTATTCTTGCACTAGGATGTTGGCTTTCAACCCCATGAAAGCTTCAATGATAGATTCAGCCGTCTTGTTCGACTCCGCCAAAACGACACCAATCCCTTGGGTCCCTTCTAAAAGCTTAATAACAACAGGGGCACCACCGACATTTTTCAAGAGATCGCCAATTTTGTCTGGATGATGCGCAAAACCGGTTTTAGGTAAACCCAGACCTTTACGAGACATAAGTTGCAACGATCTTAGCTTATCCCGTGAACGACTAATCGCCACAGACTCATTAATACTGTACGTCCCCATCATCTCAAACTGCCTAACAACCGCGGTTCCATAAAAGGTAACAGAAGCACCAATTCTAGGAATAACGGCATCGTATTTAGGCAACGGCTTACCATCATAACGCACTGAAGGATTGCTACTTGTTATGTCCATATAGCAATGCATCGTATCAATAACATCCACTTCATGACCAAGCTTTTCACCTGCCTCAACCAATCTACGGGTCGAATAAAGTCGAGGGTTACGAGAAAGAATTGCAATTTTCATAGATGTCCTTTGAACAAAGTAGAAAGCAAATGATGCTTAAAAAAAGGTTAATGCCAATGGCGCGAGAATAGTGAATAACCTTATATTTAGGAAGCGATTTTACTCATTTTACCTAAAAAAAATCTCCGATCACCTTTAATATCTAAAAGCGATCGGAGACTCTTGTTAGCAATTAAGAATAATGCTTATTTTTTGGGTGCGTACGGGTTTTCAGAGGATTTGAATTCGAAAATAATTGGCGTACCAGTAATATTCAACACCGTTCTGAATTTGTTCTCAAGATAGCGCTTGTAGCTACCAGGCAAAGCATTCGTCTGATTTCCATGCACAACAATACGCGGAGGATTAGACCCGCCTTGGTGAGCATAACGAAGCTTGATGCGACGGCTATTCACCATAGGTGGTTGATGCTCAGCAACAGAATCTTCAAGAATACGAGTCAATCGATTTGTCGACCACTTGGCATAACAAGATTCGTAAGTGCTCTCTATCGTATCGTATAAATCGCCCACACCAGTACCATGTAAAGCCGAGATATAGTGCACTTTAGCATAAGGAACAAAGCCTAAACGACGCTCTACTTCACTCTTAATGTGCTCTCTCTCGTCTTTCTGAAGGCCATCCCACTTGTTAATGGCGATAATAACCCCACGACCAGCATCCAACACATAACCAATCATGTGTAGATCTTGTTCAACTAAGTCTTCATGGGAATCAATGACAACAATCACAACGTTAGCGTCTTGGATCGCTTGCAATGTTTTCACAATAGAGAACTTCTCTACAGCTTCCTTCACGTGCTTACGTCGACGAATACCTGCTGTATCTATTAGCGTATATTCTTTATCGTGGCGGGTATAAGGAATATAAACGCTGTCACGCGTAGTACCAGGCATGTCATAAACAACAACACGATCTTCGCCTAGCATTCGATTTACCAAGGTGGATTTGCCCACATTTGGACGTCCAACCACACCGATTCGAATACCACGTGACTCTAAGTTAATTTGCTTCTTGGCTTCTTCAACACGTTCTGCATAAGGCAACATCACCTTATCAATCAGAACATGAACGCCTTTACCATGAGAGGCCGCAATAGGATGTAATTCACCCATCCCTAGAGAGTAAAAGTCCGCCAAAGCAATGTCTTCGTTAATACCATCGGTTTTATTAACAACAAGCGTGACAGGCTTACTTGATCGGCGTAAATGATTGGCTATCATTTCATCGGCAGGGTTCAAACCATGACGACCATCAACGATAAACAAAACCGTATCCGCTTCCTCTATCGCTAACAGCGACTGTCGAGCCATTTTTTCATCAATACCTTGCTCATCACCACTGATACCACCAGTATCAATAACAATAAACTCATGCTCACCAAGCTTACCGTCACCGTATTTACGGTCACGAGTTAAGCCTGCGTAATCGGCAACTAAAGCATCACGAGATCTCGTCAATTGATTGAAGAGAGTTGATTTGCCAACATTGGGTCTACCTACCAATGCAATAACTGGAATCATTTTTTTACCTATAAAAATACAAAGTGGCCACCACCTCTATAAATGAGATGGCAGCCGCTTTAAAAATTCGCTAACAAAAATCAAACTGATTTTAATAGCTCAATGCCGTCACATTAGAGTTCGGCGTTAAAATAAACATTTGCTTGTCATTTGTGACCATTCGACTACCAGGTGGAACCTTACCATCTGCTAATCTTTGTGCAGCAACTTCACCCGTTACAAGGTCAAGCAAATGAACATAGCCACCACGATCCATCACAGCGACATAATCTCGAAAAAACTCAGGAGTGATTAAATCACGCTCCTCAAGTTCAGAATTCTTCCAAACTTCATTGCCGTTTTTCGCATTTAGAGCAATAACATTACTCTTCATATCAACAGCAACAAGTAGCTCGCCTTTCACCGCAACACCAACCGAACTGGAAATATTGCGTTGCCATAAAGGACGACCGCTTTCAATAGAAAGCGCGACAAGCGTACCATTGTAAGCAACAGCGTAAACAACGCCATTATCTACAACCAGACGGCCATTGATATCACTTAAACGTTCGATTTCGTAACGCCCTTCTGGCTTACCAACGTCATACGACCAAACTAAGCTACCAGTTTGTAATTCGTAAGCTTTCAGTTTACCACTCGCAAAACCCACGATCACTTTGCCGTTTTCAATAACAGGCGCGCTTGTACCACGTACTGTCAGTGAAGGCAAATCTTCTTTTGCTCGCCACTGTGTTTCACCCGTGGTTGCATCCAGCACACTTATCCAGCCATCAGCCGTTTGGATAGCTAGCTTTCCAGCGGCATAGGCAGCTTCTGACAACAACTCTGAACTCAGTGTTTTTTCCCACAACACAGACTTGCTTGCCAACGAAGCGGCGACAAGTTTAGCGTCATAAGTGCCGAAATAAAGAACATCATCATGACGAGTCACACCAGAACTGGCTTTATACCCTGTTGGGAAAACCCGCTTCTCTTTTCCGCGATTCTGCCCAAGCTCGTAAAGCGTACCTTTATCAGTAACAAAGAATAAAGAATCGCTATCTAGGACAAGGTTAAATCGTTCACTAGACTCACCAAAATTACCATCGACACCAGAGCGCCAATCCGTTCCTAAATCCACTTTATTTTTAAGTGGAGGAAGGTCAGCTAAAGCTGGGCGTGAGTTAGAACAACCTTGAAGCACTAGTAGCGCGAGTAATGTGATGAGAATAGTAGACTTACGCATAGTTAACCTTTCACCAAATCCTTCAGTTTTATTTCTAGTAACGGGTGATTAACACCTGTACCAATGGCTTCACTTGCTTTTTGGTAAGCAACTCGAGCTTCGTCACGCTTTCCTTGCTGCATAAAGATATCACCAATCAACTCTTGCTTCTGCACTGCAAATTCCTCTGCAGATACTTTTTCAGCGCGCACCATAGCGGCAGAAAAGTCGCCTTTCTGAAGCAATAATTGGGCAATGCGTAAATCAGCAATAGCGATAAAAGAAGTATCACTTGTTTTAGAAATAGCATTATCCAAAGCCGTGATCGCTTCATCATATTTACCATTCTCAGCATCTACTCGAGCCAAAAACAACTGACCAAACATGGCATAACCCGTATCGCCATACTCATCGGAAAGCTGTTTAGCGATGAAGGTTACCGTCTTCTGGTTATTTTCATCACTTAGGTCTGCAGAAGCTTGAACTAAGTTTTGGTAAAGAGCTGATGCCTCACTAATATAATTAGCTTGATTGGTTTTCCAAGCTTGCCAACCAAAATACCCACCAACAGCAGCGGCAACAACAATGACCAATACTAAGCCATTCTTTTTCCACCATGTCTTAAACGCTTCAATTTGTTCTTCTTCAGTCTTTAATTCAGACACTTTCATTTCCTCATGCAAGGTATACAGCCAAATTTTTAAAGGCGCACACTATTCAATCAAATTACAACTTGGCATTAATATAAGCAGCAACATCGTCAAGAGCATAAGCTTGCTGCTCGCCCGTTGACATGTCTTTCACCTGACAAATACCTTGCTCAATTTCATCTTGGCCTAAAATAATCGTAAATCGCGCTTCAGATTTATCGGCTTTTTTCATCTGATTTTTGAAATTGCCACCGCCACAGTGACGCAATACAACTAAGTCAGCGTTTTCCTCACGTAGATTCTCAGCCAATACAAAAGAAGCGACTTCCGCTGCTTCTCCCATACTAATCACAAACACGTCTGTTGAGAATTTAGCGCTTGCCGGAATAAGGTCAAGTGTTTCAAGCAAAAGCACCAAACGCTCGATCCCCATCGCAAAGCCAACTGCTGGAGTAGATTTTCCACCCAACTGTTCAACCAATCCATCGTAACGACCACCTGCACACACCGTTGCCTGTGAGCCCAAGTGCGTTGTTACCCATTCAAACACCGTTTTCCCGTAGTAATCTAAACCACGAACCAAACGACGATTAATAACATAAGCAATGCCATTGGCTTTCAATATCGCTTGCAGAAGATCAAAATGCGCTTGTGACTCTTCACCAATAAAATCTTCTAAGTTCGGTGCATCTTTCAACACCGCCTGAGTCGATTCATCTTTAGAATCCAAAATTCTTAATGGATTCGTATCCAGACGACGTTGGCTATCTTCGTCTAATCGATCTTTGTATTGAGTCAAATACTCAACCAAAGCCGCTTTATAGGCTTCACGCTCAGACGCCAAACCAATCGTGTTTAGTTGCAACTCAACGTGTTCAAGCAAGCCAAGTTTTTTCCATAACCGAGCGGACAAAATAATCAACTCAGCATCGATATCTGCCGTTCCCATGCCGAACGACTCAACACCGATTTGATGAAACTGACGATAACGCCCTTTCTGCGGTCGTTCGTAACGGAACATTGGCCCGGTGTACCATAGACGCTGGACTTGATTAAACAACAAACCAGCCTGGTCAGCCGCTCGTACACAACTTGCGGTGCCTTCTGGTCGTAAGGTAAGAGACTCACCATTACGATCATCAAACGTGTACATTTCTTTTTCAACGATATCTGTTGTTTCACCGACACCGCGTTTAAACAAATCCGTATTTTCAACAATTGGGAAACGGATTTGTTGATACCCATAGGATTTAACAACACTCGCTACTGTTTTTTCTAGATATAACCAAACAGAAGACTGATCAGGCAAAATATCGTTCATTCCCCTGATTGCTTGAATTTTACGAGCCACAATGGATCCTTAATTTTTTACAATAATATTGGCGATTTCACGTTCTTTTAGAACCGCCTTTTTTCGAATCATTTCTTCCAAGTCATCAACAAGTGTTGCGTTTTTCGTTTTGCTACTTGGCTTACCGTCTTGATAGATCAAATTATTTGGCGATCCACCAGCCAAACCGATATCGGCTTCTTTTGCTTCACCAGGTCCATTAACCACACAACCAATGACAGCAACGTCCATTGGAATAGTAATGTCCTCTAATCGCTCTTCCAGCTCATTCATTGTTTTAATAACATCGAAGTTCTGACGCGAGCAGCTTGGACAAGCAATGAAGTTAATGCCGCGATTACGCAACTTTAAGCTACGCAACATATCCCAACCGACTTTAATTTCTTGCACAGGATCAGCCGCAAGAGACACGCGAATGGTATCACCAATGCCATCCATCAAAAGCAAACCAAGCCCAATAGAGGATTTCACAGTACCTGAACGCAAGCCCCCAGCTTCTGTAATACCAAGGTGTAAAGGGTTATCGATCTGACTAGCAATTTTTCGATATGCCTCAACCGTCATAAAAATATCAGACGCTTTAAGGCTTAATTTGTATTCGTGAAAGTCTAATTCATCGAAGTACTGAATTTGGCGAAAAGCCGATTCAACCAGCGCATCTGGCGTTGGCTCACCGTACTTTTTCTGAAGGTCCTTTTCTAAGGAACCAGCATTCACGCCAATACGAATAGGGATATTTTTATCTCGTGCACAATCAACCACAGCGCGAACACGGTCTTTATTACCGATATTGCCGGGGTTAATACGTAAACAATCCACTCCGTACTCAGCGACTTTTAACGCAATTTTATAGTCAAAATGAATGTCAGCAACCAGTGGAATAGATACTTCTGCGCGTATTTTCTTAAATGCTTCAGCGGCATCCATAGATGGCACAGAAACACGAACGATATCAGCGCCAGCATCCACAATAGCGCGAATTTGCGCAACCGTTGCGTCGACATCGCACGTTTCAGTATTTGTCATACTTTGAACACTAATTGGCGCACCTCCGCCAACAGGAACACTCCCAACCATAATCTGACGAGAATGACGTCGTTTAATAGGTGATTCAAAATGCATAAGGGTCTCTACTTGAGCTCAAATCGAGCCAAATCTTTACGTGTAAAAGAAGAAAAATCGAAGTCGTTGCCTTTGTACGTCAAAGATGACACACCTTTGGCATAGCCTAAAACCACACGGTAAGGCGCATTACCTGTTAACGCCAACTGACTACCAGCCGTTTTAACACCTGAAAACAAAATCTTTCCAGTTGAATCTCGCACTTCTGTCCAGCAGTCAGCATCAAACGCAATCACGATATCATCAGAATAAGTTGGTAACACTGGCTCAGGGGACGTTTCAGCCGGTACTTCAGAGGTTGCTCGTACTACCTCATCAGGGTTAACACCAGCCTCTTCTAGAATAGCCATTGTTTCAGCAGACAAACCAGTTACTACATCGCCATCATCTGAGACATCTTCAGCTGCCGCCATTTCAGGAGTGTTTTCTGATAAATCTTGAGATTCCTCTGTGGCGTTATTAACATCCGCCTCTGGCTCACTCGGGGTTTCTTCGACAGCGGCCTGTTCGGAGCTCTGAGCACTTTCTTCTACAATGCTCACATCATCTGTAGATTGCGCTGGCCACCAGAACACTAAAAAGACTAGAACAGCAATGATGACAACCGATATAAACATAACGATAGGGTCACCCAGATGACTTTGTCTATTCACTTTATCAACAGGCTTGATGGTTGACTCGGCACCAGAACGCTCTGCATCGAATGCATTCAACATTTCTGATGGTTCTATGTTCAATAATCGGCAGTAGCTCTTAAGGAAGCCACGAGCAAAGGTACTAGAGCGAAAATATTTGAAATTATTCGCCTCAAGTGCTCGTACTTGATCAATAGGGATTTTTAGCTCTGTGGCAACATATCTTTCATCAAACTCTAGCTCAAGTCTCTTCGCTTTAAGTCGTTTACCAATATTAATCGTATCTATATTCGTTTTACTTTCAGGAGCATCAGTTTGAAATTCAGTGGTCATGTCAATACCTTGAGCCATTCAGGCATGTAAAATTACTCGCAGATGAGGACAGTGTAGGGTCAGTCTCGCGTGCAATTAGATGCCGCGACAGACAGTTGTACTCATCAAAATGCACCGATCCTCGGGCAATTTGTTTATCAGCCTGGATATTATTAAAAATTAAGCGAGCTTTGTCATTACTACCTTGTATTAAAACAAGATTGAGCTCCGTCATCAAACCAATCAGAGGCAAATCGGCAATTTCTTTTGCCTGTTTTAGATAGATCCCTGCTAAATTTACGTGATTTTGACGTATGGCACATCTGGATAAATTAATTTTCACAGTTTGACGTCTGTTAGCGCTATTTTTATCCGCTTTTTCAAATGCATCACAAGCAAGATCCCAGCGTTCTTTAACGCCCAGCAGCACGCCATAGTTATTCAACAAAAAGCCATCATTTGGGTAGTTATTGAGTGCGCTTTCATGAACCAAAATGGCTTCATCATATTCTTCAACACTCAACCAATATAGTCCGAGTAGACGCCAGTATTCCCTGTGTCGTTCCGAGGAGCTAACTTGGTCTAACTGCTTTTTTGCTAAGACCCATTGGCCAAGTAGAAGATGCGTCTGAATGATAGACAGGCGCTTTGAATCTGAAATGGGTGGTCGCTCAGGGGCTACTGTTTGGTAAGCACAAGAGGAAATCAACACACAACCCAATAAAAAAGGCAGTAACCATAAACGCATACAGACATCCTTGTCATATACAATTTTTTTGAACAATAAGTTAGCTTTTCACTTCGCGCAACTCAATATACTTCTGACTACGGCGAGTTTTATCATGGAAATCCCCTACCAATTGACCGCATGCCGCATCGATATCATCACCACGAGTCGTACGAACTGTCACAGTGTACCCAGCATCGGCCAAAATCTTCTGGAAGCGACGAGTACGATTGTTTGACGGTTTCTCATAGCCAGAATGGGGGAATGGGTTAAATGGAATCAAATTAATCTTGCACTCCAATACCTTAAGAAGCTCCGCCAATTCATGGGCTTGCTCTTCGTTATCATTCACACCAGACATCAAAGTATATTCAATTGTAATGTGACGTTTGTCCGGCAAATTCGCCAAATAGTGCTGACAAGACTCGATTAACTCAGCAATAGGATACTTTTTATTGATTGGAACAAGCTCATTGCGCAAAGCGTCATTTGGCGCATGCAATGAGATCGCCAAGGACACATCTGTACGCTTTACTAACTCATAAATTTTAGGCACCACACCAGAAGTACTTAAGGTTACACGGCGCTTAGATAGGCCATAAGCATGGTCATGCATCATTAGAATCATCGCATCAACCACAGGCTCAAAGTTCATCAGTGGCTCGCCCATGCCCATCATAACCACGTTAGTTACGCGACGTGGTCCATTCGGATCCATCGGGCCAAAAGACTTAATCGCAATCCAAACCTGCCCAATAATCTCCGCAGGTGTTAAGTTACGATTGAAACCTTGCTTACCTGTCGAGCAAAAGCTGCAGTCCAAAGAGCAACCCACTTGAGATGAAACACACAATGTTGCACGATCACCATCAGGTATTAACACAGTTTCAACGCAATCGTTCTTGCCGCCCTCAGTGCGAATAATCCATTTACGTGTGCCATCCGCTGAGATATTTTGCGACACCACTTCAGGTCCACGAATCTCACAAATTTGCTCTAATTTAGCACGTAAAGCTTTACTGACATCCGTCATTTCATCGAAGCTTTCAGCGCCCTTTTGGTGGATCCATTTGATCACCTGAGTGGCGCGAAATTTCTTCTCACCAATGGATTCAAAAAACTCGATCAATTTCTCAGGGGATAAACCCAACAGGTTTACTTTTTTGATGTCAGTCATAATTCAATGTCGCTTGCTATGGTTAGCATTAAGTGTAAACGAAAAAAGCCTCTGAAAAGAAAAGTCTTTTCAGAAGCCTCTGTAAAAAAGCGGGCTAACGCCCGCCTTTTCAAAACAGACTGGACATAAAGGTCCTAGCTGTCAATTACTTACCGAAGAAGTAAGCAATTTCACGAGCTGCAGATTCAACAGAATCAGAACCGTGAACAGCGTTTGCATCGATAGACGTTGCGTAATCTGCACGCAAAGTACCAGCTGCCGCTTCTTTAGGGTTAGTTGCACCCATTAGTTCACGGTGACGAAGAACAGCGCCTTCACCTTCAAGAACAGAAACAACAACAGGACCAGAAGTCATGAAAGCAACCAAATCTTTGTAGAAAGGACGCTCTTTGTGCTCAGCGTAGAAACCACCAGCCAATTCGTCGTCTAGTTGAATCATTTTAGCTTCAACAATTTTAAAACCAGCACGCTCAAAACGAGTGTAGATTTCGCCAATTACGTTTTTAGCAACAGCATCTGGCTTGATGATTGATAGAGTACGTTCTAACGCCATGGTATAACTCCAAATTAAATTTTGAGGGCGATGCCTTTGCATGGCCCAGGACATAAAAGTTCAGCGCGCGTATTATACGCATCAATTCATTAAAATTGTACGATCAAACGGACATTATTTACGCTAATCCGCATAAAAGCGCTAAATCGGATAACTAAGCCATAGAACGAAGACGACTCACTGCGTTTTTAATCGTATCAGCAGCAAAATCAACCTCTTCTTGCGTGGTAAAACGTCCAACAGAAAGGCGCAAAGAACTGTGGGCCAAATCATCTGCCAAGCCAATCGTTCGCAAAACATAAGACGGTTCCAAGCTGGCTGACGTACAAGCGGACCCAGAGGAAACAGCAATATCACTCAGAGACATCAACAGAACTTCGCCATCCACTCCTGAAAAACCAACATTTAACACCCCAGCAACGCGGTTATCCGCATCACCATTTAAATGCACACCAGGTAACTCAGTTAAAGATGCCCACAAACGTTCACGCAAGGCTTTGATTCGAGCACAATCTTGCTCCATCTCTTCTCCCGCCAGACGGAACGCTTCGCCCATACCAACAATCTGATGGGTTGCCAATGTACCAGAACGCATACCGCGCTCATGACCACCGCCATGAATTTGCGCCTCCAACTTAACCTTGGGCGAGCGACGCACAAACAAGGCCCCTATGCCTTTAGGGCCGTAGGTTTTATGAGCCGTCAGTGACATTAAATCGACTTTCATGGCATTAACATCGATGTCAATTTTGCCCGTCGTCTGAGCTGCATCAACGTGAAGAAAGACACCATGCGAACGGGTCAATTGCCCTATTGCTGTAATGTCAGTCAAAACTCCAAGCTCATTATTACCATGCATCAAAGACACAAGAATAGTATCTTCACGAAGCGCCCCTTCAACTTGACTCGGTGAAATCACACCATGCACATCAGGCTGCAGATACGTTACCTCAAAGCCTTCTTTCTCAAGCTGCTTACAAGGATCTAAGACTGCCTTGTGCTCAATCATTGAAGTAATAATATGACGACCTTTTTGGCGGTAAGCATAGGCAACGCCTTTAAGCGCCAAATTATTGGCCTCCGTCGCACCAGACGTCCAAACAATTTCACGTGAATCCGCTTTGATCAAACTTGCCACTTGCAACCTAGCTTCTTCTACCGCCTCTTCCGCACGCCAACCAAAGAGATGGGAACGCGAGGCAGGATTACCAAAATTACCATCCTGCGTTAGGCACACCATCATTTTTTCCGCCACTCTAGGGTCGACTGGTGTGGTAGCAGAATTATCTAGGTAAACAGGGGTGTTCATTTAACGCTCTCCAATATCAATTAAGCCGCTGCCTGTGCAATGCCTTTTATACGCCCAACAATAGAACGCAAACCATTGCCACGAGTGGGACTCAAATGTCGCTCAAGATCCAGCTCTTCGAAATAAGCAGCGACATCAAAATCTAAAATTTCTTGTGGTGTTTTATGGTCCAAAGCAGCCAAAACCAATCCTAGTAAACCACGCACTATAATGGCATCACTGTCTACGGCAAATGTCAGAACCTCACCTTTTGTCGCATCTTGCTCACTATCCGGCTGAATCCAAACACTGCTCTGACAGCCCTTTACCAAACGCTCTGAAGTGCGCCATTCATCATCAAATGCAGGTAAGGATTTCCCCAGATCAATGATGTACTTGTACTTATCTTCCCAGTCGTCAAAAAACGACAGATCATCTACGATGTCTTCTGTACTAGGTAAAGCCATGACTACCCTCTTTTTTACATCAAGCCTATTAAAACAAAAACGGCATTGGCAAAGTGCCAAGGCCGTTTAATATTGTATTCGATTTCAATGAGTGACCGAAGACTAAAAGAAAAGACCGGCTTCTAGCTGTGCCTCTTCACTCATCATTTCTCGAGACCATGGCGGATCAAATACCAGCTCCACTTTTACCGTTTCGACATTAGGCACTTTCGCTACTCGATACTTAACATCACCAACCAGCACAGGTCCCATTCCGCAACCCGGCGCCGTCAATGTCATATCGATTAAAACAGACTTGCTGTCTTGGTCTACTGTTACTTTATAAACCAAGCCTAACGACACCAAACTTATCGGAATTTCTGGGTCATAAATAGTATCTAGAGCTTGCCAAACCTGCTCTTCACTGATTCCGCCAGTACCGAGATCTTCAAAATTCAAAACCTCTGGTTGCTGACCAATCGCCTCAGCATCTGTACCATCAATGCGCAGCATATTACCTTGCCAAGTCACGGTATAATTTCCACCAAGACTCTGGTTAATCGTAATAAACTGACCTTCAGGAATGCTAACAGGGTCACCGCTTGGTACTCGGCGCGCAGGACATGCTCGCTGTGTTACTACCATTTTTTGCATGAAGCTAACTCACACTAAAGCTTTCGCCACAGCCACATTCTGCTACAACGTTAGGGTTTTTAAACTTCACAACTTCGTTAACGCCTTCACGCACTAAGTCAATCTCTGTTCCTTGAAGCATGGAAACGGATTGCGAATCCACCGCAAGAACAACATCACCAAATTCTAAAACGGTATCATTATCCAATGCTGCATCAACGATATCCAATACGTAAGAAAAGCCTGTACAACCGCTTTCCTTAGTACTCAATCGAATCAGCTTACTTGGCTGTTTAGCCAATTTCGAGGCAAAATATTTCTGTGCAGAAGCGGTTAAAGACACGCTAGAGACAGGATCAAACGTTGTTACTGTCATTGAAACCTCCTAAGCCAGCATTGTTCGCACTTTTTTCAGTGCCACAAACAAAGCGTCAACTTCTTCTAATGTATTATAAATTGCAAAGGATGCGCGTGCCGTTCCAGGCACATTAAAGCGCGCCATCAAAGGCTGGGCACAATGATCACCAGTTCGCACTGCAATGCCTTGGCGATCTAGCAAAAAACCAATATCAGCAGGATGCCCTTGATCCATCACAAAACTCAGCACACCGACTTTATCTTTAGCGTTACCAATGATGGTTAAACCTTCGAACTCTTTTGCTAGCTCTGTCGCTCGATCTAATAATGCCTTTTCATGGGCAGCTACCGCCTCTTGATCCAAAGCACTAAACCAACGAATTGCCTCGCCCAATGCAATGGCATCACCTACATTGGGAGTACCAGCCTCAAACCGATACGGCAATACATTCCATGTTGCATCTTGCAAAGTCACGGTAGAGATCATCTCACCACCAGTGCGCCAGACAGGCCAATTCGACAATACTGACTCTTTACCCCACAGCACACCGACACCCATTGGCCCATAGATTTTATGACCCGAAAAGGCATAAAAATCACAACCAATATCTTGCACATCCGCATAGCCATGAGCAGCGCCTTGAGCACCATCCACCAGCACCCAAGCCCCAACTTTTTTGGCTTTCGCCGTCATTTCTTTAATTGGGTTTATGGTGCCCAATGCATTAGAAACATGTGGAAAAGCGACAAACTTAGTGTGCTCATTTAACATGGCATCATAAGCAGTTTGATCTAATTCACCCGCATCCGTTACCGGAATGGTTCTTAATGTCGCACCGGACGCTTTACATGCCTGCTGCCAAGTCACCAAGTTGGCATGATGATCCATCTCGGTTGCGATAATTTCATCACCTGGAGACAACAAAGAACCCAAGCCATTGGCAACAATATTAATCGCCTCGGTGGTGCCGGTTGTCCAAATTACTTCTTCACGCTTCGGTGCATTAATGAAGTCTTTGACAATATCACGAGCATCTTCAAAGCGACGCGTTGCTTCATCCGCAAGACGGTGAGCACCACGATGCACATTAGAGTTGCAGGTCGAGTAATAATCCACCAAAGCATCAATCACACACTGCGGCTTTTGCGTTGTCGCAGCATTATCAAGATAAACAAGTGGTTTACCGTCAATGACACGCTTTAAAATCGGAAATTGCTCGCGGATAGCCGCTACATCAAAACTCATTCGATTCTCGCTTATTTCACTTCCATTTGCGCAAAGCGCTCACGGATAATAGGACGAATCCACTCAGCTAACGCGGCATTTGGCATCAAATCAATCAGCTCATTAATAAAACCAAAGTTAAGCATCACTTGCGCTTTGGAACGGCTTACACCGCGAGTTTGCAAGTAATACAAAGCTTGCTTATCAATTTGAGCAACCGTAGCGCCATGAGCACATTTCACATCGTCAGCGTATATTTCTAGCTCTGGCTTAGTGTTGATTTCCGCTTTGTCTGATAACAACAAGTTACGGTTATTCAGTTCAGCCAAGGTTTTTTGCGCATCACGATGAATATGAATGCGGCCATTAAATACGGCACGAGAGCGATCCGCGACAATACAACGAACATTCTCTTCTGTTTTACCATTTGGCATCGCGTGCTCAACCGTCGCATGAAGATCAAACAACTCTTTACCGTCTAGCAAATACATAGCATTTAGCTTGGCATCAGCAAATTCACCAGCATGGATAATATCTGTGTCTAAACGAGATAACTCACTACCAAAACCAACAATAGTGCTGTTCATTTTCGCATGATCATGCAAATTGAAGTGACTACCGCCAACAGCCACATTGCTGCCTGTCTGCAGAGCAAAACGATAATGTTCAAGGCGTGCATTAGCGGCAATATTGTATTCAACAAACGCCGTATTCAGACTGTCACCTTGCGCCTGAATATCTTCAATTACCGTTAACTTAGAGCCTGCTGCTAAAACAACCTGAACCCGTGTATGAGATTCTGCGCCTAAGCTCAATAAAGAACTAATACGGACTGGCTGGGTAATTTCAACCCCTTCAGCAACAGATACAACCACCACATCTTGTGCTAGCGCATCGTTAATCAAACCAAAAATGTGGCGCTCAGGCTTAATTGTCGAAAATGCAGTCAATGCGTCCGCTTGCTGCGCTGCATTCAAATCAGCACCCAAGGCGATAGACAAGCCTGCAGGTAATGTTTTTGCTAATTGAGCTTGATCAAACTGACCGTTAACAAACACCACTTCAATGGCAGACAAATCAGCAATAACGACAGGAGACAAATCCACTTTATCGCTGATCACTTTTGCCGGCGTACGCTCTACTGGACGAAGCGGCGTGTAACGCCATGCTTCGGTTTTGCGTGTTGGCCATTTCGTCTTTGCTAAAAGATCCAGTGCATGTGCACGTTTTGGCGCTAACCAGTCATTAATACCTTGCGCTCGAGTAATGGCGCTTTCTAACCATTCACTCATGCATTACCCCTCAAGTTCGTCTTCAGACGGCTCTTTCTGCAACCAAGAGTAACCTTGAGCTTCCAACTCAAGAGCAAGAGAAGCATCACCGCTCTTAACGATTTTGCCGTCAGACAATACATGTACAAAGTCAGGCTTAATGTAATCCAAAAGACGCTGATAATGCGTTACCACAATAAAACTACGATCAGCTGAACGCTGGCTGTTTACGCCTTCCGCTACCACTTGCAGCGCATCGATATCCAAGCCAGAGTCGGTTTCATCCAGAATGCAAAGCTTTGGCTTAAGCAATAACATTTGCATTAGCTCATTACGCTTTTTCTCACCACCAGAAAAACCTTCGTTAACGCCACGCTTCAAGAAAGCCACAGGCAAATTAACTTGTTTACAAGCCGCTTTCGCTTCTTTTAGAAAATCAGCTGAACTTATCGCCTCTTCGCCACGAGCTTCGCGTTGCGCATCAACAGAAGCTTTCAAGAACTCCAGATTACTCACACCTGGAATCTCGACAGGATACTGGAACGCTAAGAATAAACCTGCGCGCGCACGTTCTTCTGTTTCCATTTCAAGTAAATCTTCACCGTCAAGCGTCACACTACCACTTTCAACGCTGTAACCATCGCGGCCAGACAAAACATAGCCTAGGGTACTTTTACCTGCACCATTGGGGCCCATGATCGCGTGAACTTCGCCAGGTTTAATATCTAAATCCAACCCTTTGATAATTTGTTTTTCTTCAACGCTGGCGTGCAAATCTTTTATCGTCAACAAACTGTTCGTGTTCGACATTTTTAATAATTCCTTAACCTACTGAGCCTTCAAGGCTTATTTCTAGTAACTTGCCCGCTTCAACGGCAAATTCCATTGGTAATTCTTTAAATACTTCCTTACAGAAGCCATTCACAATCATAGAGACGGCTTTTTCAGGATCTAGTCCACGTTGGCGACACAAGAACATCTGCTCGTCACTGACTTTCGAGGTCGTTGCTTCGTGCTCAACAATAGCGGACGGATTACGGCTTTCCACATAAGGGAAAGTATGCGCGCCACATTGATCACCAATCAGCAAAGAATCACACTGGGTAAAGTTACGAGCACCTTCAGCACCTGGGTTCATACGCACAAGACCACGGTAACTGTTGTTACTTCTGCCTGCCGAAATGCCTTTTGAAATGATAGTGGACTTGGTATTTTTACCAAGGTGGATCATCTTGGTCCCGGTGTCGGCTTGCTGACGACCACGCGTCAAAGCCACCGAGTAGAACTCACCAACACTGTTATCGCCTTTCAAAATACAGCTTGGGTATTTCCAAGTAACAGAAGAACCTGTTTCTACCTGCGTCCATGAAATTTTAGCGTTGGTATGGCAAATGCCACGTTTGGTAACAAAGTTGTAGATACCGCCTTTACCGTTCTCATCGCCTGGATACCAGTTCTGTACGGTTGAGTATTTAATCTCAGCGTTATCCATAGCAACCAATTCGACAACAGCAGCGTGTAGCTGGTTCTCATCGCGCTGTGGCGCTGTACAACCTTCAAGATAACTTACATGACTGCCTTCATCAGCAACAATCAAGGTACGTTCAAATTGACCTGTGTTTTGTTCATTGATTCGGAAGTAGGTAGATAACTCCATTGGGCAACGAGTGCCTTTTGGGATATAAACAAAAGAACCATCGGTAAACACGGCGCAGTTCAACGCGGCATAGTAGTTGTCTTTTTTAGGAACAACACTGCCAATGTATTTTTTAACAAGATCAGGATACTTGTGAACGGCTTCAGAAATTGGGCAAAAGATAACACCCGCTTCTTCTAGTTTTTCACGGAATGTGGTCACAACTGACACAGAGTCAAATACGGCATCAACCGCGACACCAGCCAACATCTGCTGCTCAATAAGAGGAATACCAAGCTTCTCATAAGTACGCAGTAACTCAGGGTCAACCTCGTCCAAAGATTTAGGCTTGTCCTTCATACTCTTTGGTGCAGAGTAGTAAGAAATGGACTGAAAATCTATTTTTGGGTAATCAACTAACGCCCAGTCTGGCTCTTCCATTTCTAGCCATTCACGAAATGCGCCTAGACGCCATTCGAGCATCCATTCAGGCTCACCTTTCATTCCAGAAATACGACGAATAACGTCTTCATTCAAACCTGGCTCAAATGTTTCTGATTCTACATCAGACACAAAGCCCGCTTCGTATTCCCGTGCCAGCGCCTTATCTATCTGCTCAGTCATATAAAAACTCACTCAATTATAGTCACCAATACACTGTCAATCAGTGCATCAAGCTCTACTAATTTATTCTCTATTTAATCAACAATCGCCGCGCTAATTTTGTCATTTTCAAAACTACGCTGGCGGCTTTCAAGTTCTTGCCGCTCTGCGACTTGGCGGACATCATTTCGGCGCACTAATTGATCTAGGCTAATTTGATTTAAAAAATCATGTATTTGATCACTTAAATCACACCACAAATGATGGGTCAGGCAGGTGTTACCACTTTGGCAATCACTTCGCCCCTTGCAACCTGTTGCGTCAACCGACTCATTTACAGCATCAACTATTTGCGCAACAAAAATATCACTATTTGAACGACTCAAACGATAGCCTCCACCTGGCCCTCTGACACTGTTTACTAGTGCCCTTTTGCGCAGCTTGGAGAACAATTGTTCAAGATAAGATAGCGATATCCCTTGTCGGCTTGAAATATCAGACAAGGATACGGGTCCCTTATCTGAGTGTAATGCCAAATCAAGCATGGCGGTTACCGCATAACGACCTTTTGTTGTCAGACGCATAAGCCATCCAATTTAGATTATTCTGTGAGAACAAATAGTACACAAAACCTACTGTTTTGATCAAGTATTTACCTGACTATTTTGGTAGGTTATTACTCTCTAAATTAATTAGCGCGTATTTTACGTGCACAAAAGGAAAAACTAAACTGCTGAATAGGGATATCGAGGATATGCTGGGTATAATAAGACCCTGTTGCGAAAGAAACTCAAATAGAAGATTGCAGCGCAAGACAATACACATAATGATGATAAGATCACTCAAATCGTATTTTGTACCTTGAAGTACAGCACCAAAGCCAATAAAGGAGAATAATATGCCACCTAAAAATCAGGTTGATAACGCTGCAGCAGACACTCCCAAGAAAAAGCCAACCATGCTAATTATTGCTTTTCTGCTGTGCTTTATTTTTAGTGTTTCAGCATCATCTGGTGTTGCCTATGTCTTGCTTAAACCCGCACCAGAAACTGCCAAAGCAGCTGATACCTCTACAGACCAAAGCAAATTAATCGCCACGATGGAGCGAACCATTTCCCAACAAAACGCTAAAATAAAAACTATTGAAGAACAAAGCGAGGTGCTAAAACTCTACCTTAGACACAGTAGCTCAACGGCTTTAAAAAACATCTTGATTGATCAAGAGCGTAACATTCAGGCTTACCTAAAAGTCATGAAATCTGCGATGAGAGACCTTTCAGCATTGAACCCCAGAACATCGGATTGGAATAACCAATACCAATACCAGTTAGACCTCGCACTAAAAGGCAGTATCGAAAGAGAAGACCTACTCAAGATACTAAAAACAGGCGAACCAAATGAAAAGAGTCAATAGCAGAAACATCACACCATAGACAGGGATGAATCAATTGCCATTATCAACAATAAAAAACACCAGTATCTTAAAAGCATACGACACCATTAAGACCAGCTTTTGGTTTACCCCCTGTCTTATTTTGTCACTCACTATTTTAGGTTGTTTAACCTTACTGCTTATCGATTTATACGCAGGGCTAGATACATTGCCTTGGCTGACTTTTTTATACCACGCCAATGCAGAGATCACTCGCGATCTTCTGACCACCGTCGCGAGCAGTGTCATGACTGTTGTCAGTATCACCTTTTCTATTACCATCGTTGCACTCACTAACGCCTCATCACAATTTGGACCTAGGTTAATTCGTAACTTTATGGAAGACTCAAGCACTCAAATCGTGCTTGGCGTATTTATCTCCTTATTTGTTTATTGCCTAATACTGGTTCGGATGACAGATGATTTTGCCGGTGGTGCTTTCCTGCCAGGACTGACGATTGCTGGCGCAATAGCCATGACACTGTTTGGCATTCTTCTGCTCATTTACTTCATCCACCATGTTTCACTCAATTTGCAATCTGACAGCGTCATCGACAATGTGTATAGCGAACTGCAATCCAGCATCAAGCAGATTTTTAAACAACAAAAAGAGGAAGAAGACGCCGACTCTTCAACAAGTCAAAAACAACCTCAGAGGACAAAAACAGCAGATAAAACACGACAGCAGTTCCAGTTTCAAAGCCAATCATGCGGCTATATTCAGGCGATAAACTACGCCGATCTAACCCATGTGATGAGCAAATTGGACGGACACTTGGATATATTAGTGAACCCTGGAGACTTTGTCGTAAAACGAATGGTCATCATGACAAGTGACATTGAAGCGTTTTCAGAAGAAGACAGACAAACATTGCATGAGTGTTTCACCCTAGGACCAAAACGCACCCCGATACAAGACCCAGAATTTGCCGTTCATCAACTGGTTGAGATTGCCTTAAGAGCCCTCTCCCCAGGTATCAACGACCCATATTCTGCCATCGCTTGCATTGATAAACTCACCGCCGCGGTATGTGATTTAACCCAAAAAAGCTTCCCTGAAGGCATAACTTACGATGAGAGTGGTGTAGAAAGAGTCACTTACAAAACCACCTCCTTCGAAAACTTAGCTAACATTGCCTTCAATCAAATCCGCCAGTACTCTCAGTCTTGCTTGGCTGTGCAATTGCGTCAATTAGAAGGTGTGATACGTATTGCGGAGCAGGCAAACCATTCAACACACTGGTCTTTTGTATGCCATCAGAAGCTCATGTTAGAGCACGGACTTGAGCAACAACAACTCGTCGACTTGGATAAACAAGAAGTATCTACTCGCCTTAGAACCTTAAACGAGTTAATAGAAAGGGCGTAATACGCCACAATTACTCGCTAACTAACCCACTGTTATTCTGCAAGACGAAGCGACAGACTAATGGGATGGTGGTCGGATGAGTGGATATCCGTATGCACCTTCACATCAAGCACATCCAATCCACGACAATAGATATGATCAAGATGACGGAGTAAATGCCCCAACTTAGGCTGGCGCATAATAGGCACTTCTTTTAGTAAACAGGACTTAGCCATCTCATCAAAATAGGCCATACGTTTACCATTCCAAGTATTAAAATCACCTGCCAATAATATTGGCCCGTTGTGATGTTCAAACGCTTGGAAAGCCTGATCAAGATGCGCCCTGAATTTCTCGAAGGAGACAAAGTTGATCATGTGGGTATTAATAACCAGCAAGGACGACTCTATAAACGAACCGCCCATATTCATTAAGGGGTACTCAGTCGCTAACACCATTTTTTTGGTGTTAGAAATAGGCTCACTATGAGCAGAAACCGAAAAAAAGTGCCTGTTTGCCTCAACGTTTGCCCCAGTTTTAACACCTGTTTCAATATTGGTTTTAACACTCTTAAAACTGCTGGCCATAATCCATTGATGCTGTGAAGAATGATGAAAAAGACCATCGAAAGGCGAGTTCAAAATAGCCTCTTGGAGCAAAATTAAGTCTTTGCCATCAATCAGTGAGGTGAAATCACTTTGCCAACCTTTTCTTTTGCACTTGAACACATTCCACAATAAGACACTCATATCTGGCCCTATCGCCTGCTTCGATGCACTCCCCATAACCTTTAATGATTCAACGCGGCTGAAACGGCTTTTAATCATAATAAATGACCTTACAAATAGGGAGAAAACAATCGAAACAAGTTATTCCGAATCCTTTTATACATAGGCAAGCTTGCCATATCTTCTTCTAAAACCTGCTCTGCATTGAGCTTTTTCGACTCATATAACGCTGTAAGCTCTGAATTAAGATTACTATCAAAACACTCAAGGTTAATTTCGAAGTTAAACTCTAAACTCCTTGCATCCCAATTAGTAGAACCTATAAACGACCACACATCGTCAATAAGAACAATTTTACTGTGATCAAAAGGCCGTTTATTTTTATAGATTTTTATACCGTGTTCTATAATCCGAAGGTAATTGGCTTCCATTACCCAATCAACAAAAAGAATATTACTGCGCTCGGGCACAATAATTTCAACAGACACACCACGCAAAGCCGCAGCATGAAGAGACGTCATCAAGGTCTGGTCAGGGATGAAATAAGGCGTAATGATCTTAACGCTTGTTTGCGCACAAACGAGTGCGTTCATTAATGTCCAACGTATTCTATTATGATGCTCATCGGGCCCATCTTGAATCACTCGGGACACAACAGACGCTTTTTTTAGCTCCGTAGTAGCTGGATTGTAAGCGGGGCATTTAATTAACTCACCCGTCGCGAAAAACCAATCCTCAATAAAGACCTGGCTGATCTGATCTATCACAGGACCTATCACTTTAAAATGAACATCATCAATAGGCTGTTTAGCAGACTCTACCAAATTGCCCTTACTGATATTCATACCACCGATGTAAGCTTCTTGGCCGTCTATACAAAGTATTTTTCTATGGTTTCTTAGATTAATAAAACGAATACCAGTCAAGGAAATAGCCGGTAAGAATTGAGCGGTTCTGACACCTCGTTTCTTTAGTGCCCTATCCGATTTTCGCCAACTGTAACCCACCCCGATTCCATCTAACAACACATAAACATCAACACCTCGATCTTTTGCTTGCGCCAGTGCCGTTACAAACTCTCGCCCTAGTGAATCGTAATCAAATATATAACTCGATAGTACAATATGATGCTTGGCTGCTCGAATAGACTCTATCATTGCGGGGTAAGCGTTATCGCCATTAACCAGTGGCTCTATACTATTCGCATCGACATAGTTAACGGGATGAATGGTGTAACCTGCAATGATCGACGGTTGCCAATGTTTCGGCTGACCATGAAAATCAATACAATCCTCTTGGTAACGAAAATCTTGCTTCAGTTTTTGAGGATGCTCTCTTTTCGCTAAGCGCTTAATGCGGTTTATGCCAAACAACCAGTAAAATAAGCTACCTAAAACGGGAGAAAAAATAACCAGTCCAATCCAGGCAAGTGAAGTTCGATCATTTTCTTTATAAA
This sequence comes from Marinomonas sp. FW-1, assembly GCF_005222245.1. Classification (NCBI taxonomy): domain Bacteria; kingdom Pseudomonadati; phylum Pseudomonadota; class Gammaproteobacteria; order Oceanospirillales; family Oceanospirillaceae; genus Marinomonas; species Marinomonas sp. FW-1. Next base: position 2,881,643 of record NZ_CP025987.1, read on the forward strand.
GCAATACATGCAGAGAAGTCACTACTGACAACCCAATATGTAAAAGCACAATAATGGTTACCCAATAGAAACGAATCCAATCAATCAAAACGTCAAAAATCTGCATAGGCTCCAACTCAATGAATCTACTGTCGGCGTGATTTGTCTAAAATCATGACTGATTTTATCACGCAATTTATACTTAATACGTTACAGCATTAATCGACAAGATAAAGTCATTTACAGAAGGCTTACAAGGAAGGATAAACAAAAAACCAAGAGAACTGTCACAACATTAAATATAGAGAGTGATGGATCTATATATCTAACCATCACTCTCTGAACATTGCTTAAATCGAGCTTGCCAGCAAGGTTCCCTGTTTAATAGCCCGTTTAGCATCTAACTCAGAAGCCACATCTGCGCCACCAATAAAATGAACCGCATGACCAATCTCACGCTCCAACAATCGATTTGGTTCTTGTCCAGCACACACAACAATCGTATCGACATCAAGACAACGAGCTTCACCATTAACCGTCAAATGCAGTCCTTCATCATCAATGCGCTGATAATCACAACCTGATAAGAAGACAACGCCTTTCTTCAACAACTCAGTACGATGAATCCATCCTGTCGTTTTACCCAAGTTAGCGCCGACCTTAGTTTTCTTACGCTGCAACAAAAAGATCTCGCGCTCAGCCTTTTCAAACTCTGGCTTAACACCTTCCACACCACCACGGGCAGAGAAGCTCATATCTACTCCCCACTGTGACATGAAGTCAGCAATTTTTTGCTCCTTATGGGGCGTCGAATGAATTAGGTATTCGCTGATATCAAAGCCAATACCTCCAGCTCCGATAATAGCCACTCGCTTGCCAACCGGCTTGCCATTCATCACATCCAAGTAGCTCATTACTTTGTGATGTTCAACACCTGCAATCTCAGGGGTTCTCGGCAAGATTCCCGTTGCCAGTACAACTTCGTCAAACTTCTCCTTATTTAAAAGTTCTCCATCAACTCGGGTATTCAACTGAAGGTTCACGCCTGTTAATTCAACCTGACGAGCGAAGTACCGCAAGGTTTCATAAAACTCACCTTTACCAGGAATGCGTTTGGCGATATTAAATTGCCCACCCACTTCGTTACCTGCGTCATATAAGGTAACAAGATGACCACGCTTTGCTGCCGTGGTTGCAAAAGCCAAACCAGCAGGACCGGCACCTACAACGGCAATACGCTTAGGAGAATCCACTGGTGTAATAACAATTTCGGTCTCATGGCAGGCTCTTGGATTAACCAAACAGGACGTCATTTTTTGATCAAATACATGATCCAAGCAAGCTTGGTTACAAGCAATACAAGTATTAATTTCGTCGGCGCGATTTTGCTCTGCTTTTAACACAAATTCAGGATCAGCAAGAAAAGGTCTCGCCATAGAGACAATATCCGCATCACCACGTGCCAGCACTTGCTCTGCCACTTCAGGCGTATTGATTCGATTAGAGGTCACCAAAGGAACAGATAACAATTTCCGTAACTCAGCTGTGACCCAAGTGAATGCAGCACGCGGAACTTTTGTGGCTATCGTCGGCACTCTCGCTTCATGCCAACCAATTCCCGTACTGATGATACTCGCGCCCGCTTTCTCAATAGCAAGACCCAGCTCAACCACTTCCTCAAGATCACTACCACCTTCCACTAGATCCAACATGGACAAGCGATAGATAATAATAAAATCTGCCCCCACCGCGGCTCGAATTCGCCTAACAATCTCTGTCGGCAACTTGATCCTATGAGCGTATTCACCGCCCCACTCGTCTTCTCGCTGGTTTGTTCGACTGGCAATAAATTGATTCAGCAAATAACCTTCTGAACCCATCACCTCAACGCCATCGTAGCCCGCTTTTTTAGCTAGAACAGCGGCGTTAATAAAATCAGATATTTGCTTTTCAATACCTTCAGGCGTTAATGCCTCAGGCGTAAAGGGATTAATAGGTGCTTGTAGGGCCGATGGCGCGACCAATTTAGGATTGTAAGCATAACGCCCCGTATGCAAGATCTGCATGCATATCTTTCCACCTTCTGCATGGACAGCATCCGTAATGATACGATGCTTTTCAACATCCTCTTCTGACGCCATTTTAGCTGCGCCAGCATAAACAGCACCTTCAGAATTAGGAGCAATGCCGCCAGTGACAATCAAACCAACACCACCACGAGCGCGCTCCGCATAGAAAACAGCCATTCGCTCAATTCCGCCTTTTACTTCCTCTAGACCTAAATGCATAGACCCCATCAACACTCGGTTCTTCAACTGAGTAAAGCCTAGGTCTAGTGGCTCGAACAAATTCGGATAGGTTGAATGGCTCATAATCATCACTCGCTTTGTTTATTATTTTTTGAACTGCCGCTGCCCGCGTGCAATTTTGACACTGTCAAGATAGGTTTTCATTTTGACATTGTCAAGATACAAGTATTTAATCAGCCCATGTCGACATTAAAAACACAATACCATCACGGTGATCTCACTAAATCATTACTTCAATCCGCTGCTCTGATTATCAAAGAGCAAGGAGTTGAAAGCCTCAGCATGCGTAAACTTGCAGACACAGTTGGTGTTTCAAGAACAGCGCCATACCATCATTTCAAGGATAAGAACGCGTTACTTTGCGCACTTGCAGAGAAAGGTTTTCATGAACAAGAAAGCATGCTTTTCGCTCTAAAAGCAGAGCAAAAACCCGCCACTGACGTTTTTAAACAATACGTTCATGCTTATCTAGAATACGCACTCCAACACAATGAAACCTACGACCTTATGTATGGTAGAACATTATGGAAAGCCGGAACCCCTAGTGACTCACTGAAAGCAGCATCAAAGCAAACCTTTAAAGCTTGGATAGATTGGGTAGAAGAGTTACAAGAACAAAAGGTACTTCCTAACAGCAATACGCCACTCAGAATAGGACAAACAACCTGGGCTAGCCTTCACGGATTAGCGAGGCTGTTTATTGATGGTATCTATCTAGACAAAGAGGATTTAGCAGATATGGTTGAGCAAATGATAAAAAACCTATGCTCAACCAGCGCCTAAATTAGACCGAGTATTAGACAAAAGCTGCTCTTTACGTAATCGCCTAATATCCCTGTGACTTAAATACAATAACGGAGTGATAACAAACACCGACCCAACAAACACACCCAAATCAGGTGTATCACCAAAGATCCACCAACCTAACAAGAAGGCAAAAATCAAACCGGAATATTCAGCACTCGTTACTTTGCTTGACACCACATAACGATAACCAACTAAGCAAGAAACACTGTATAAAATAGAACAAACCGATGATAAAGCAGCGTAGATCAAAACTTCAAATTCAAATTTTTCACCCTCCCAAATTGCTAGCCCACTAACCATAGGTAACGCAAAAAGCTGGGTCACAAATAAACCATAAAACATACTTTGTTCTTGAGGTATTTTTTTTATCAATAAGCTATTTACCGCCAGAACAACCGCAAAAAGAATCGCACTAATCATGGCAAGCGTCACCTCAGTCGGCCTTAGAATCACCAAAATACCAATAAAGCCCAATATAACAGCAAGCACAACATCCACACTCAAACGCTCTTTATAGAAAAAAGCACCAAACAGCATGATAAAAATAGGCGCCACATAGAACACCGCATTAGCCGTCGCCAAAGATAGCTCAGACAATGAAATGACAAGCAAAACCGAACCTAAAACCCATAAATTGCCTCGAATAACATGCAACTTTAGACCCAATGTTGCGACCGCTTTAGGTGAGCTCAAGTATTTCATTACAGCGATTGGAAAAAGAATAAGACACATAAAAACGGCACGAAAAAACGTGAACTGAAAAATGGCAACATCAACGCCAGCCATTTTAATAAAGACATCACACAAAGTGGCAAAAAAACTACCTAATACAAGAATCAAAATAGCGCTACTTACTGTACGACCTGACAAAACGCTTCTCCAAGAAAACTTATTGCTATATTCACCTTAGCTTAATAAGTTAAAGTCATTAGTTAAAATGATATATTTAGATTAAGTATTAGTTATTTGGATATATAGTATGCTGCCTCCGCTAAAATCACTCCCTGTTTTCGAAGCTGTTGCTCGATTAAACAGCTTCTCGTTAGCTGCTAACGAACTCAATGTTAGCCAAAGCGCGGTCTCTCATCAGATAAGGATTTTAGAGAACCACCTTGGTGAAAACCTATTTCATCGACAAGGACGAAAGCTAGAACTTACCATTGAAGGCAAACATTACTTAGATTCAATCAGCAATTCATTGCTACAAATTGAAGAAGCGACAAACCATATTAGAGGCCAACAAAAAACACATATTCGATTAGCCGTATACAGCTCATTCGCTGTTTACTGGCTTATACCAAGACTCCCAGAGCTAAAGCACTTGTACCCGAACTTAGAACTGAGTATCGAAATGAGTCATGGCTCGCCCGACCTATCTGATCGAACGGCCGACTTTTTCATTACAATTGAAAATGAAAAACGAGGATTTCTCTTTGATCACGTATATCAAGAAGAGCTGTTTCCAGTGTGTAGTCACAGTTATTATGAAACAATAAAAAATAAATTAGGAACAGTAACCAACCAAGAACTGACCAGCAAACTAAATAATGATCCTAGCTTACTCGCTCAATTCCCACTTATCACATCTTACAGCATCTATGATCGACATACAGAGGACTGGAAACGCTGGTTTGGTAATATAAATCGCCCTTTACCAGAAGGCATTCAGTTCCATCAATTTAGCCATCTTATGCTAGCTTATGAAGCCGCCAAACATTCTCTCGGCATTGCTCTCGTCAACGACTACATGATGAGCGAAAAACATGACCAGACCACCTTAGTAAAACTACCTTGCAGCGCATTTAAAACGGGTGACAACTTTTACACTGCTTATAAAGAAAGCCGCAAGGATGAAGAAGTAATTAAGTCTTTTAGAGACTGGCTAAGAAAGGAAGCGAAGACACTAACGACTCTTGCTATATAAAATCCATACATTTGATAGTGGATAACACTAAAGTTACGCTTTGATAGACCATATAAGGCACGATAAGGCGTCTTCTTTTGATGACTCGCGCAGACGCGTCGAAGAATGAGACAGGCGCAAGCGGGGCACAAAAGAGCAAGCCATTGCTGCAGGAGTAAACCATTACTGCGTGCACGTGAAGGCGTGCTAACAGCAGACGAAAAAAAGCCCCGACAGCATCAGCTATCAGGGCTTTCTTAATATAAAGCTTGACGACGACCTACTCTCACATGGGATCTCCCACACTACCATCGGCGATGGCGCTTTTCACTTCTGAGTTCGGGATGGGATCAGGTGGTTCAACGCCTCTATGATCGTCAAGCAATTCGTTTTGCGTTTTGTTCTGGCTGGACTTTTTCGTCTCACCACAACACGCGAATACGTGCTTGGATCTTTAACAATTCATTTTGAAATAGTGATAACCAAGTATCAAACCGATGCTCATCATTGCTGATGCTTTATCGTACTATGTGTCTTTGTCATTTTGATGATCTTGAGCCTTCACTCTTCTCATCCAAAACCACTTTGGTGTTATATGGTCAAGCCTCACGAGCAATTAGTATTGGTTAGCTCAATGCCTCACAGCACTTACACACCCAACCTATCAACGTCCTAGTCTCGAACGGCTCTTTAGGGGACTTAGGTCCCAGTGAGATCTTATCTTAAGGGAGGCTTCCCGCTTAGATGCTTTCAGCGGTTATCCCGTCCGAACATAGCTACCCGGCAATGCCACTGGCGTGACAACCGGAACACCAGAGGTTCGTCCACTCCGGTCCTCTCGTACTAGGAGCAGCTCCTCTCAAATCTCAAACGTCCACGGCAGATAGGGACCGAACTGTCTCACGACGTTCTAAACCCAGCTCGCGTACCACTTTAAATGGCGAACAGCCATACCCTTGGGACCGGCTTCAGCCCCAGGATGTGATGAGCCGACATCGAGGTGCCAAACACCGCCGTCGATGTGAACTCTTGGGCGGTATCAGCCTGTTATCCCCGGAGTACCTTTTATCCGTTGAGCGATGGCCCTTCCATACAGAACCACCGGATCACTAAGACCTACTTTCGTACCTGCTCGACGTGTCTGTCTCGCAGTTAAGCGTGCTTTTGCCTTTACACTCTATGCATGATTTCCGACCATGCTGAGCACACCTTCGTGCTCCTCCGTTACTCTTTGGGAGGAGACCGCCCCAGTCAAACTACCCACCACACAGTGTCCTCGATCCGGATTACGGACCTGAGTTAGAACCTCAAACATACCAGGGTGGTATTTCAAGAGTGGCTCCACGGTAACTGGCGTCACCGCTTCAAAGCCTCCCACCTATCCTACACAAGTAGGTTCAAAGTTCACTGTGAAGCTATAGTAAAGGTTCACGGGGTCTTTCCGTCTAGCCGCGGATACACAGCATCTTCACTGCGATTTCAATTTCACTGAGTCTCGGGTGGAGACAGTGTGGCCATCGTTACGCCATTCGTGCAGGTCGGAACTTACCCGACAAGGAATTTCGCTACCTTAGGACCGTTATAGTTACGGCCGCCGTTTACTTGGGCTTCGATCAAGAGCTTCGCTTGCGCTAACCCCATCAATTAACCTTCAAGCACCGGGCAGGCGTCACACCCTATACGTCCACTTTCGTGTTTGCAGAGTGCTGTGTTTTTAATAAACAGTCGCAGCCACCTGGTATCTTCGACCGACTAGTGCTTACGGAGCAAGTCCTTCACACCGGCCGGCGTACCTTCTCCCGAAGTTACGGTACCATTTTGCCTAGTTCCTTCACCCGAGTTCTCTCAAGCGCCTTGGTATTCTCTACCTGACCACCTGTGTCGGTTTGGGGTACGGTTCCTGCATATCTGAAGCTTAGAAGTTTTTCCTGGAAGCATGGCATCAACCACTTCGCCCAAAAGAGGGCTCGTCATCAGTTCTCGGTCTTAAAAGGGCCCGGATTTGCCTAAGCCCTAAACCTACCGCCTTAAACACAGACAACCATCGCTGTGCTGGCCTAGCCTTCTCCGTCTCTCCATCGCAATATGCACGAGTACAGGAATATTAACCTGTTTCCCATCGACTACGCATTTCTGCCTCGCCTTAGGGGCCGACTCACCCTGCCCTGATTAACATGGGACAGGAAACCTTGGTCTTCCGGCGGGGGAGTTTTTCACTCCCCTTATCGTTACTCATGTCAACATTCGCACTTCTGATACCTCCAGCCTGCCTTACAGCTTGACCTTCAACGGCTTACAGAACGCTCCTCTACCATGCCTAGTAAACTAAGCATCCGTAGCTTCGGTGTACAGTTTGAGCCCCGTTATATCTTCCGCGCAGGCCGACTCGACTAGTGAGCTATTACGCTTTCTTTAAAGGATGGCTGCTTCTAAGCCAACCTCCTAGCTGTCTAAGCCTTCCCACATCGTTTCCCACTTAACTGTAACTTTGGGACCTTAGCTGACGGTCTGGGTTGTTTCCCTTTCCACGACGGACGTTAGCACCCGCCGTGTGTCTCCCGTAATTGCACTCATTGGTATTCGGAGTTTGCATGGGGTTGGTAAGTCGGGATGACCCCCTAGCCCAAACAGTGCTCTACCCCCAATGGTGAGATACGAGGCGCTACCTAAATAGCTTTCGAGGAGAACCAGCTATCTCCGAGCTTGATTAGCCTTTCACTCCTATCCACAAGTCATCCCCAGCCTTTTCAACGGATGTGGGTTCGGTCCTCCAGTTGATGTTACTCAACCTTCAACCTGCTCATGGATAGATCGCCCGGTTTCGGGTCTATTCCCAGCAACTAAACGCCCTATTAAGACTCGGTTTCCCTACGGCTCCACTATGTGCTTAACCTTGCTACTGAAAATAAGTCGTTGACCCATTATACAAAAGGTACGCAGTCACGGAACAAGTCCGCTCCCACTGCTTGTACGTACACGGTTTCAGGATCTATTTCACTCCCCTCACAGGGGTTCTTTTCGCCTTTCCCTCACGGTACTGGTTCACTATCGGTCAGTCAGGAGTATTTAGCCTTGGAGGATGGTCCCCCCATATTCAGACAGGATAACACGTGTCCCGTCCTACTCGTTTTCATGATTAAGGTGTTTTCGTATACGGGGCTATCACCCTCTACGGCGGCCCTTTCCAGAGCCTTCTACTAACACCAAAATCACTTAAGGGCTAATCCCCTTTCGCTCGCCGCTACTTAGGGAATCTCGGTTGATTTCTTTTCCTCCGGGTACTTAGATGTTTCAGTTCCCCGGGTTCGCCTCGTATGGCTATGTATTCACCATACGATACCCGCAAGCGGGTGGGTTTCCCCATTCGGACATGTTCGGATCAAAGCTTGTTTATCAACTCCCCGAACCTTTTCGCAGATTACCACGTCCTTCATCGCCTCTGACTGCCAAGGCATCCACCGTGCACGCTTGGTCACTTGACCATATAACCCAAAATAGTTTCGGATCACATACCAAAGGGCTTTTGTCCCCCTCTGGATTTACGATTTAGAAAGTCACCTAGGTTAAAGGTGCTTTCCACCGGTTTGACGCTTGATTATCGTCTATTTCAAAATTTGAATTGTTAAAGAGCAAGTTTAGTGCAAAGCACTAAGTCAGAAGCTTGATATGATCACTCATTCAAACGTCTTGCTTAGGACTTTATCCTAATCTTTAAAGAGATATCGTGTTATTTAAAACACCATCAGATAATTTGTGTGAACGCTCACCAGAGGTTTCTATCGTTTAAGGAGGTGATCCAGCCCCAGGTTCCCCTAGGGCTACCTTGTTACGACTTCACCCCAGTCATTGACCACTCCGTGGTAACCGCCATCCCGAAGGTTAAGCTAGCTACTTCTGGAGCAATCAACTCCCATGGTGTGACGGGCGGTGTGTACAAGGCCCGGGAACGTATTCACCGTGACATTCTGATTCACGATTACTAGCGATTCCGACTTCATGGAGTCGAGTTGCAGACTCCAATCCGGACTACGACGTACTTTCTGGGATTCGCTTACTCTCGCAAGTTCGCAGCCCTCTGTATACGCCATTGTAGCACGTGTGTAGCCCTACTCGTAAGGGCCATGATGACTTGACGTCGTCCCCACCTTCCTCCGGTTTGTCACCGGCAGTCTCCTTAAAGTTCCCACCCGAAGTGCTGGCAAATAAGGATAAGGGTTGCGCTCGTTACGGGACTTAACCCAACATTTCACAACACGAGCTGACGACAGCCATGCAGCACCTGTCTCAGTGTTCCCGAAGGCACCAAAGCATCTCTGCTAAGTTCACTGGATGTCAAGAGTAGGTAAGGTTCTTCGCGTTGCTTCGAATTAAACCACATGCTCCACCGCTTGTGCGGGCCCCCGTCAATTCATTTGAGTTTTAACCTTGCGGCCGTACTCCCCAGGCGGTCTACTTATTGCGTTAGCTGCGCCACTAAGTCATTACAACCCAACGGCTAGTAGACATCGTTTACGGCGTGGACTACCAGGGTATCTAATCCTGTTTGCTCCCCACGCTTTCGCACCTCAGTGTCAGTATCAGTCCAGGGTGTCGCCTTCGCCACTGATGTTCCTTCCTATATCTACGCATTTCACCGCTACACAGGAAATTCCACACCCCTCTACCGTACTCTAGCCTGCCAGTATCGGGTGCCATTCCAAGGTTGAGCCCTGGGATTTCACATCCGACTTAACAAACCACCTACGCGCGCTTTACGCCCAGTAATTCCGATTAACGCTTGCACCCTCTGTATTACCGCGGCTGCTGGCACAGAGTTAGCCGGTGCTTCTTCTGGAGCTAACGTCAAAACGCTTGGGTATTAACCAAACGCCCTTCCTCACTCCTGAAAGTGCTTTACAACCCTAAGGCCTTCTTCACACACGCGGCATGGCTGGATCAGGCTTCCGCCCATTGTCCAATATTCCCCACTGCTGCCTCCCGTAGGAGTCTGGGCCGTGTCTCAGTCCCAGTGTGACTGGTCATCCTCTCAGACCAGTTAGAGATCGTCGCCTTGGTAGGCCTTTACCCTACCAACTAGCTAATCTCACGCAGGCTCATCTAATAGCGGAAGGCTCCGAAAAGTCCCCTCCTTTCCCCCTCAGGGCGTATGCGGTATTAGCATGCGTTTCCACATGTTGTCCCCCTCTACTAGGCAGATTCCTACGCGTTACTCACCCGTCCGCCGCTCGTCAGCAGGAGCAAGCTCCCCTGTTACCGCTCGACTTGCATGTGTTAAGCCTGCCGCCAGCGTTCAATCTGAGCCATGATCAAACTCTTCAGTTAAAAAGTTTGCTTACTCAAAATCTATTACACTAACAATAACTTAATCATTTCATCGTCCCGAAGAACAACAAAACAACATAAAGCGAATTGACGTGTTAGACGTTTCGCAAGACTTCAATTTTTTTGATCCTAAAAGGATCTTCTGAAGCCTCCAGAGAGCGCCCACACAAATTATCTGATTATCTATTTTAAAGAGCGTTTGACACCTTCTTCAACTTACTTACCTTGGTAAGTGCAAACCTTCGCTTGCGTTGTTCTCCGTGTCAGTGGGGGCGTATAATACATTCTGAATTTTTTAGCGCAAGCTCTTTTTTCACTTTTTATTAAAAAGTTTTTTATAAGTGGGCAATGTAGGGATTTTTACTATTAGTAAAGGTACGAGTAATACGGAAAAATAGACTGCCAAGGATACGTCATCTTTCACCTGCCACCAAAGATGTGCAATAACCCCTATGGCGGCAACATACATCAAACGATGCAAAGGTTTCCATTTCTTACCCAACGCCCGCACCATTTTTTTCGTACTAGTGATGGCTAAAACAGCCATAATCAACAAAGCCGCTACACCGACATAAATATACGGTTTTTCAACTAAATCGGAGCTAATCCAAGTCCAACTCAAGCCGGCAAATAAAACCAAATAAATAACAAAGTGAAGTAACCCATAAAAAAAAGCCGTTAATCCAATAAAACGACGATAACGATTAATCGCTTTCAATGGCTTGAACTTACCAATCAATGTCATTGCCATTACAGCAACAACAAAGACAGATGCCCAAATACCACTAAGCCTCATCAGTAATTTACCAGGATCTGGAAAGTACTGTCCCATTAATAGTGAGCTAAACATCCATACGAATGGCAAAGCAAACACAATCAAGACATATGGCTTTTCTCTTCTATCCCAGAACGCTGCCATATTAATAAAACCTTTTCAGATCCATGCCTGCATACAAAGACCCAACCTCTTCTTCGTAACCATTAAACATCTTTGTTTCAATGACATTAGGAAAAAGAACACCACCAGGTAATCGCCTCTCTTGTTTTTGCGACCAGCGAGGGTGATCCACATTAGGATTTACATTGGCATAAAAACCATATTCATTAGGAGCCAACATAGCCCAGGTTGTTTTGGGCATTTCCTCAACAAATCGAATTTTCACAATAGACTTAATACTTTTGAAGCCATACTTCCAAGGCAAAACCAACCTAACCGGAGCGCCATTTTGATTTGGCAATATACTTCCGTACATGCCCACTGCAAGTAGTGCCAAGGGATTCATAGCCTCATCAATACGCAAGCCTTCTCGATATGGCCAATCCAGTCCACCACTTCGCTGACCTAGCATTTGTTTGGGATCATATAAAGTTTCGAAATACACATATTTGGCTTTTGAAGTTGGTTCGAACCGCTTTAGGACATCCGCAAGAGGCACACCGACCCAAGGAATAACCATAGACCAAGCTTCTACACAACGGAGTCGATAGATTCGCTCCTCCAGCATCGACTCTTTTATAATATCCTCAAGATCAAAGACACCGGTCTTGCCAGCTTCACCTTCTACGGTAATGGTCCATGGCGTTGTTTGAAACTCAGAAGAACGATCTTTAGGGTCACTTTTTCCATAACCAAACTCGTAAAAATTATTGTAGGAAGTCGCAACATCATAAGGAGAGATTTTATCGTCTTTACCGAAGGAGGTTTCGGTAATGTTTTCAAAATAAGGCTTCAAGGAGATAGGCGGAGACAGAGGGTTACCGTCCTGAAGAGCTGCAGATACTTGACCAATAGCACCGGCACCCAAAACAATTCCGCCGGTTGTTTTCATAAATTGGCGACGATTCAAGTAAACAGATTTATCTGTCACCTCTGACTCAGAACAGTCTGACGCTTTCTTATTAAAAATTAACATAGCATGTCCTCTTCTATCGTTAGAATTATTGACAAGAAGCTATGGCACTAGTTCAAAAAAGCATTCATTAAAAATGAATGCTTTTTTGTACATCATCTAGCGGAATCGCTTAAATACGATCCCAAGCGGCCCCGATAAACCGTAAAGGCAAAACACGCTCATCAAAACCAACGCGGGTTGAAGAGTGACCAAAACGAATACCAACACAGCAATAAGAAGGACAACAAAAGGAACTCGACCTTTTAAATTGAGATCTTTGAAGCTGCGGTACTTCACATTACTAACCATCAATAAGCCAGTAATAGGCACAAGTAACGCCATCAACGTGGCCATACTTTGCCCTGAAAAGCCATTATCATTAGCCGCCCATATAACACCAGCGACCAGAGCGGCTGCAGCAGGACTAGGTAGACCAGTGAAATATCGTTTCTCCTCTACCCCCAACATAGTATTAAACCGGGCCAGACGAAGTGCGGCGCCAACAGCGTAAATAAAGGCAGCAACCCAGCCTATTTTACCCAGTGGCGCTAAAGACCAAGTAAATACAACAAGCGCAGGAGCTATACCAAAGGAGACCATATCAGCCAATGAATCATACTCAGCACCAAACGCGCTTTGAGTATGAGTCAAACGAGCAACACGACCGTCTAAACCATCAAACACCATTGAAATAAAAATGGCGACTGCGGCATAGGTAAAGTTTTCGTTCATCGCTGCAATAATGGAGTAAAAGCCAGAAAACAGTGCCGCCGTGGTAAACAAGTTAGGCAACAAATAAACCCCTTTATGCGGCTGCTTTTTTTCATCACCTAAATCCACATCTTCGATTTCATCGACAGGTGCTTTTTTCACATCTTCTATAGACATGTTAGAAACCTTCCTTCTTTAAAAACTATTTATACTAGCTTAGCAAAAGAACGCTTTGCGGCTTCGATAGTGTAATCGATGTCTTCTTCTGTATGAGCTTGAGAGATAAAACCAGCCTCGAACGCTGCAGGGGCAAAATACACACCCTCCTCTAACATATAGTGGAAAAATGCTTTAAATTTAGCTAAATCACATTTCTGCACATCTGCAAATGTCGTAACCTCTTGCGCTTCAGTAAAGAAAAAGCCAAACATTCCACCGACACTCACAACGCAAAAAGGTACGCCCGCCGCATCAGCCGCTTTTTTCAACCCAGATACCAAACGTTCAGCTTTAGCCCCTAATGCCTGATGAAAACCGTCTTCACTGATTTTGTTCAGTACAGCCAAGCCCGCAACCATAGCAACAGGGTTACCAGACAGAGTACCCGCTTGATAAACAGGCCCTAACGGAGAAATACACTCCATAATCTCACGTTTACCACCAAAAGCACCGACCGGCATTCCAGCGCCAATAACCTTACCTAAGGTTGTCAGATCTGGAACGATACCAAAGTGATCCTGAGCACCACCAAGAGCGACACGGAAACCTGTCATCACCTCGTCAAAAATGAGAACCGCACCGGATTCATCACACACTTTACGCAATGTTTCAAGAAACCCTTCGACAGGTAAAATACAGTTCATATTGCCTGCAACTGGTTCGACAATAATACAAGCGATTTGATCCCCTATCTCTGCAAAGCAGCGAGTCACTTCTTCGATATCATTGTATTGCAATGTGATCGTATGTTTTGCTAGATCGGCTGGCACACCAGGCGAGTTCGGCACACCAAGAGTTAATGCGCCAGAACCAGCTTTTACCAGCAATGAATCAGAATGCCCATGGTAACAACCTTCAAACTTAACGATTTTATCTCGTCCGGTATAACCACGAGCCAAACGAATCGCACTCATAGTCGCTTCCGTGCCAGAGTTCACCATACGGACCATATCCATGGATGGAACAAGTTCACATACTTTTTCCGCCATAGTGATTTCAACTTCTGTCGGAGCACCAAAACTCAATCCGAAATCCAGTTGTTGTCTAACCGCATCCAAAACATCTGGGTGAGAATGGCCCAAAATCATCGGCCCCCATGATCCAACATAATCTATGTATGATTTTTTATCTTCATCATAAACATAAGCCCCTTCTCCACGCTCGAAGAAAACAGGCGTTCCACCTACACCATTAAAAGCTCTTACTGGAGAGTTTACGCCTCCAGGAATACGGTGTTGGGCGCGTGCGTATAGATCTTCAGAACGACTCATATTTTTAAATCCCATAGCTAATAAAATACAAAGGCAAACAAGCTTCAAAATAGTAAGCAATTGCCCATAAAAAATTTAATAAAAAAGTGCACTAGTCACTTTTCAGTAAAAATTGATCCACACGGTGACGAGATACCAAACTATAAGAGTCACTTGATGTCGATACCAACACCTCAGTCAAACCGGTTTCTTGAAACCAAGCCAACATAGCCTCTAATGATGAAGGTTCATCTATCACTGGTATACTTACGGAATCTAACGCCAAAGATAAGTTCATCTTCACTTTATCCTCTTCCGAAACCAACCAAATTTGTGGACCTTGATCTAGCATTATCAATGCATCTAATACCGCTTTTCGTCTAAGCAAGCGTAGCTCATCACCATGTTCGAAAGCGATATAGTCTACCATACTTGATGCTAAATCCTTCACCCGCTCAATAGAAACGACCTCAGGGAACATCAACACTTCTTCGGCAACGGGCTTAACTGTATGGTGTCGAAGGTAGCGTTGAAAAGGGGATATTGTCGAAGACATTCCCATAAAACTTAACCTTTCAACAAAAACCGATTCTTGATGACAAAACACTCGCACTAGCAAGCAAGCCAACACGATAACAAACAAAGCTGGAACAATAGCCGCAGACGAGTGTGTCATTTCTATAATGGCAACCAATGCCGTGAGTGGTGCTTGAAAGCAGGCCGCCATCATTGCGGCCATGCCTAATAGAGCAAACAAAGCAATATCCGCTACATTATTATCAAACACTAAAGCGACTTGAACACCAGCCAAGCCCCCGATGATAAAAGTCGGTCCAATCATGCCACCTGGAATACCTAAACCAATAGTAAGAGCAGTCAAAACCGTTTTAACCACAATTAACAGCAACAAAGAATAAAGGACCAAATCGCCCGATAGCAAACGAGAAAGAGAAAGGTAGCCACTTCCTAACGACTCAGGTAAATAAATCGCCGCCAATGTCGTAGCAATCGCGACCAACAAAAAACGCCACCAAATAGACACTCCACTAAAACGCCACAGGCTTTTTTGAGTGTGAAGAAATAATGCCGATAGCAATACAATAACAACAACTAAAATAGAACAAGCAACAAACAAGTCCGTTGAAAGCAACACAGAGGAGATACTTTCAATACTAAAAATATCCAGCGGCCCAATGACATAATGACTCACTATGGTAGCAATGACCGAAGACAGTAATACAGGCAAGACATAACGCTGTCGGTACTCGAGAAAGATAACCTCGAAAGCAAACAAAACACCCGCTAAAGGCGTTTGAAATATTGCCGAAATAGCTCCAGCAACGCCACAAGCTAATAACGTTTCCACACCGTATTGAGGCAACTTAGCCTTCTCAGCTAAGTAGCCACCAAGCGTTGCCCCAAGATGAACCGCTGGGCCCTCTTTACCAATAGAAAGACCACCAACCAAAGCGATTGCCGCAGAGAAAAACTGTACAACCGCATTCCATACAGGCAAGTTTCCATGATGATGATTTAAACGTTCAATCACATAAGGGACACCGACTTTTTGCAACTTACGAGGTACAACAGTAAAAAGCAGCGCCAAAACAACACAAGCAGAAAGAGAAAGCCCAATACGCCATTCAACCGACAGAAGCTCAAACGAATCAAAATCAGAGCCAATCAAGGATCGAGTAGGCAAATAGATCACAGCGTAGAAAAACGCCATCAAAAGACCACTTAACAATCCGCAAAAAGCACCAAGAGCCGCCAGAACCAACAAATCATCATAAGATTTGGCTTTAGCAGACCAGTTTTCCCTTAAATTTAATCGTTTCAGAAGGCCTCTCCATTATTAGGACACGTTCATTCAATCAAGCAGTCGAGCTAAACACCACTCACCAACGATCTAATCGTTGAGCAAGGCACATATGTGTCACCACTTTGTGTAGATTAGGCCACGTCTCCATTTTTTCACGTATTTCATTCAACCTATCCATTGATGATGCTTGCACTAACAACAGCAAATCAAGATCGCCACTAATTGAATGAGCTAATTTAACTTCTGGAATACTGTTAATCAAAGGTAAGACTTGATCGCAGGATAAAGGTCGAAATGTCAGAGCAATATAGGCGCTAACTCCTTTTTCTTTTGAAACTGACGTATGGGCGTGATAGCCAGTAATAGTTCGATTATCTTCCATGCGACGAATTCGTTCAGTCACTGCCGAGCGTGATAAATTCACTTGGCGACTGATATCAGACACTGACATTCGAGCATCATCTACCAGCAACGCTAAAATTTTTTGATCATAGTGATCGGCCACTCAAGCCCCCTTGTAAAACATAATCACTCAACTTGACGGTCATTCCGGCAAAATGCGCCTTAATGGGGTCAACTTGCATAGCGTATCGATAATGTAAGTATTTTATCCTTAGCAGCAATAAATAACAGCCACTGAATTTAACAAGTACAGGCAAAACTCATGACGCAATATCAAAAAACTCTTGGCCCTCTTCAGGGCATTGCAATGACAGTAACCACCTTTATCGGAACAGGGCTAATGATCTTACCTGCTATGTCGGTCGCGCAGGCTGGTTCCTTTGCTTTTTATGCTTGGTTAATTACCGCCACCATGATTATCCCCATTGCCTTTATTTTTGCTTTGCTTGGTTCTAAATACCCTTCTGCTGGCGGGGCATCTCATTATATTGGGCGTGCATTTGGTTCACGTTATGAAAAAGCTGTCGGCTGGTTGTTTTTAAGTATCTTATTAGTCGGCCCGGCGGTTGCCATCAAGGTCGCCGCAGCGTACTTAATCATTATATTTAAAGCGCCAGACGAATGGATTCTCGCCTTCAGCCTCGTCACTCTGGCTGGCATGCTGTTCTTTGCCATCGTAGGCATGCAAACTTCGGCTCGCTTTCAAACAGGTGTCGTCATTGTGATGATTGCAACCATTGTATGGCTATGTTTTATTGGCGACATTGCCGATAGCCGCCAAGTAATAGAGGCACCGATAACGAGTTCAGAATGGCAGCAAACTCTATACGCAACAGGCGTTATATTTTGGTGTTTTTTAGGCATTGAAGTCATGGCTCATATGGGCGCTGAGTTTAAAAACCCAACCAGAGATTTCCCAATCGCCTTATTAGGTGGCATCACCATCGTTATTCTTGCCTACCTAAGCTTGGTGCTGCTTATCGCTTGGCACCATACTTATGGCGATGAGGTTACCAATAGCCAGTCTTTAGCACTTTTGGTAAGTAAACTCATGGGCGAAACCAGTAGCCGATTCTTTGCCGTTGGTGCCTATGTAATCGCCTTCGCCAACGTCGCTATTTATATCTTAGGCTTTTCTCGCATGGTGCAATCCATGGCGCAGCAAGGTGCACTGCCCAAGTCCTTTATCAGACTGAATAAAAATGGCTCGCCAGAAAGAGCCGTCCTGTTGGTGGGTGTTATTACACTATTCTCTATTGTGTTTTCTGAACTATCAGGCTGGAAGATGTCATGGTTTATTGAAATGACAAACGGTAGTTTTTTGCTAATTTACACACTCACCTGTATTGCCGCATTCAAACTGGTTAATCGAGTCACTCAAATACTAGCCATGCTTGCCCTGATGAGCTGTGGCTTCATGGTACTTTTCATTGGCCAAAGCATGCTATTCGCTGTCATCGCTTTTTGTTTGGCCCTCAGCTATGAATCTTTGAAGTCACCAAAAAGCCCAATCAAAGATTCAAAACTTCATGTACAATAACGCCCATTAATATCATCATTAAAACAGCAACGATGATTTCGTTAAGTTAAGCAGGAGAGTTTTTATGCCATTATTAGACAGTTTTCGTGTCGATCACACTCGTATGGACGCGCCAGCAGTTCGCGTTGCTAAGTCTATGTCCACACCTAAGGGTGATGACATCACAGTATTTGATTTACGCTTCTGTGTGCCAAATGAAGAAATTCTTTCAGAGAAAGGCATTCACACACTAGAGCATTTATTTGCTGGCTTTATGCGTGAACACCTAAACAGTGACAATGTAGAGATCATCGACATTTCCCCAATGGGCTGCCGTACGGGTTTCTACATGAGCTTGATCGGTACCCCTTCAGAAGAAGCGGTTGCGGCTTCTTGGAAAGCGGCAATGGAAGATGTATTGAAAGTGAAAGCCAAAGCCGATATTCCAGAGCTGAACGAATATCAGTGCGGCACTTACAAAATGCACTCCCTAGAAGAAGCGCAAAAAATCGCGAAAATGATTCTAGACCGTGACGTGAAAGTGAACAGCAACGAAGAACTCTACCTAAGCGAAGAGTTCTTAAAAGAGCACAGCTAAGCGCCTTTCGATGCTCCAATATAAAAAAGGTGGCTATATGCCACCTTTTTTATTGAGTTCAAGAAAGAATATTGACCTTAAGAACGCGTCGCTGTTGCTAAAAAAGCACTCGCTGCAACAAACACACTTCCCATACCACGATTAAGATTTTTCATGCCATTCGGGCTACGAATCAAACGTCGAATTTGCTTACCACTCATCGCATAAACATAAGCCGCGATAAACTCAGTACAGCAAAATGTTAATCCCATCCAGAAAAATTGCATAGGAACAGGCTGACTAAGATCGAGAAGCTGAGGAAAAATTGCCGTAAATAGCAATACCGCTTTAGGATTACCAATCGCAACCAAAAACTCTTGACGCATTCTCGCAAAATGTCCGCGTTTTGCCTTGGTGCCTATCTCACTTTCATGCTCCTCAAGAACAATGGCAGCACTTCGCCATGTTTTGATACCAACATAAAATAAATAAGCAACACCAAACCACTTAATAACACCAAACCAGAAGGCTGAAGAGACGATGATTGCACCCAATCCTAGCGCAGAAACCAACATCAAAAGACTAAACGCACAGTTTCGACCAACCACAGCAATAACCGCTTTTGTTGCCCCAACCTGAATGCCATTATGCATCGCTGTAAAATTATTGGGACCAGGCCCTAACGAAAGCAACATTAATAACGGCGCGGTTGCCAACCAAACACTGAATGTCATAACAACGGAATCTCTTAATATATACCTGTGGGATGGTGCCATTACACCTTGAAATTGGGCGCCACTGTACAATTAAACAACACACATGTCAGCCTATTTTTTAACCTTTTCGACTATCAAACAATGAATGTATTAAGCGGGTTTAAAATCAAATAGTTAACTCCCTTCATTTATCAAAGCAAAAGCTTAAATTTATTTTTTTATCCAAAGCCAAACTCACTCAGAAGCTTTTATTTCAACTGTGGAAAAACACCCCCTATCCGTAAAATAGCCATTCCATTACCACTAACCAGAGAGTCACTATGTCTATTTCACATGTTTTTTTATGGGCCACCGCTGCCATTTGGGGTCTTGCCTTTGTCGCCCAGAGCGTTGGCATGGAAAGTCTTGGACCACACAGTTTTAACGCTGTACGTTTTCTATTAGCAACATTGTCGCTTTTACCTTTACTGTTGATCTTTAAAATCAAACAATCCCAGAACAATACCAAATTGTGGTTAGGTGGCTTAGCTGCGGGAAGCTGCTTATTCTTGGGCTTTACCTGCCAACAAATAGGCTTGCAATACACTACAGCAGGTAACGCAGGCTTTATCACCAGCATGTACATTGTGTTCGTGCCTATTTTAGGGCTTATGCTTGGTCATAAAACCGAAAGACATACTTGGGTTGGCGTTGGGCTTGCGTTAATTGGACTATACAGTTTGACTGTTGGGCCAAACCTATCTGTCAACAAAGGCGACGCGATAGAACTCCTAGGTACCTTTTTTTGGACAGGACATGTCTTATTGATAAGTTATTTATCTCGATATGTATCGGCTTTACCACTGTCTATCGTACAGTTTTCCGTAGCAACAGTACTAGCCGCACTCACCGCTTTCACATTGGAAGCACCCACAATTGAAGGCATCAAAATGGCTTGGTGGCCGTTAGTTTACGCCGGCGTTGCTTCATCAGGCATTGCTTTCACACTGCAAACATTGGGACAAAAAAATGTTTCCCCCAGCGTAAGCGCACTTATTCTTTCGTCCGAAGCGGTATTTGCCGTATTAGGCGGATGGATATTTATGGAAGAAATGCTTTCAACACGCGCTTTGGTTGGTTGTGGTTTTATAATGACCGGAATGATTATTAGCCAATGGCCTAGAAAAGCGATCCCTACCAAAGTCGCGGTAAGCTAATCCTCTTGAGCGATATTTAATGGCATGACGCGCTTAACTGGTGTGGTCATTATCATCATGGTGTTGGTATCGCTTAAATCAATTAACCGCTCTAATAATGCATCAAGTTTAGACATAGACTTTACGCCGACTTTGAGTACAAAAGCATAAGGTCCTGTCACGTTATAGCACTCGATGACTTCATCCAGATCCATAATGAGCGCTTTAAATTCTCGCTCTTTGGTGCGATAAACTTGGCACTCCACTAAAGCGGTAATGGGAATACCTACTTTCTCTAAATTAACTTGCGCACTGTAGCCTGTAATGACCCCAGACTCTTCAAGCTTTCTTACTCTCTCTGCGACCGCAGGCGCCGTCAGATGAACCATTTTCCCCAGCTCTGCGAAGGTCAAACGGCCGTTGTCTTCCAGCAGTTTAAGTAACTTCCAATTCGTCTTATCCATTTAGCCTCCATTGTGACGTCATCAGATTTCCATAAAAAAGCCGCGAATAATCGCGGCCTTTTTAATCTAGCTATAAGGAGATTACAAAGACAATGTCTTTTCACCACGAGCAATACCAGAGACACCAGTTCGAACCACTTCAAGCAAATGAGCACCGCCCAATGCCTGCAAGAATCCGTCTAGCTTATCGGATTCACCTACGATTTGAACTGTGTAAATAGAAGGTGTCATATCAACTATGTTGCCACGAAAGATATCAACCGTACGTTTCACTTCAGCGCGTTGAGCACCAGTGGCACGAACTTTCACTAGCATCAATTCACGCTCAATATGCTGACCTTCAGTTAAGTCCACCAGCTTCACCACATCTATCAACTTGTTCAGTTGTTTGGTGATTTGCTCGACAACCTGATCGGAACCAAACGTCGTCAATGTTAAACGCGATAACGTCGGATCATCCGTTGCCGCTACGTTCAACGATTCAATGTTAAAGTTACGCTGAGAGAACAAACCAACTACTCGCGACAAAGCACCCGGCTCGTTTTCCATCAATACAGAAATAATATGTCGCATATTAGGTACGCTCCGTCTTGCTCAAGAACATATCGCGCATCGCGCCACGAGGCACTTGCATTGGATACACATGCTCTTCTGGATCCACGTAACAGTTAATGAAGACCAACTGGTCTGTCATCGCAAACGCTTCTTCCATCTTGGCATCAAGTTCATCTTTAGTTCGAATTTCAACGTATTTATGGCGATAAGCATCCATCAATACTTTAAAGTCTGGCAATGAATCCATGTAAGAGTTTGAGTAACGACCTTCATAGTTCATATCTTGCCACTGACGAACCATGCCTAAATAGCCATTATTCAAGCACAAAATTTTCACTGGCAAACCGTATTGCAAACAGGTAGAAAGCTCTTGAATATTCATTTGAATACTGCCTTCGCCCGTTACACATACAACCGTTTCTTCAGGGAAACTCATCTTCACACCCATCGCAGCAGGCAAACCAAATCCCATTGTTCCTAAACCACCAGAGTTAACCCAACGGTTTGGTTTATCGAATTTGTAATACTGCGCAGCAAACATTTGATGCTGACCTACGTCGGAAGCAACAAAAGCGTCACCTTTAGTGGCACGCCAGCAAGCTTCAATGGCCGCTTGTGGCTTAATTTTATCGCTACTCGTGTCGTAACGACCACCGTGCACTAAACGCCATTCATTAATTTGCTTCCACCAGCCAACAAGTGCTTCGGTGTTTGAGCTTTGACCTTCAACCAAGGACAGCATCTCTTCCAACACTTGGTGAACAGGACCAACGATTGGTACATCCGCTCGGATGGTTTTAGAAATGGCAGCAGGATCAATATCAATATGAATGATTTTCGCACCAGGACAGAATTTATCAGGGTCATTTGTTACGCGGTCATCAAAGCGAGCGCCAACAGCTAAAATCACATCGCTGTGATGCATTGTCATATTCGCTTCATAAGAACCATGCATTCCCAACATACCGACAAACTGTTTATCTGTTCCTGGGTATCCGCCCAAGCCCATCAGAGTGTTAGTAACAGGGACATTCAACGATTTCGCCAGCTTTACTAGGTAATCAGATGCACCACCCATAATAACACCACCACCTGCATAGATGATGGGGCGCTTAGCAGCAAGAAGAAGCTCAACCGCTTTCTTGATTTGACCGCTATGACCTTTCGTTGGTGGGGTATAAGATCGAATAGAAACCGATTCTGGGTATTTATATTCGTATTTATCACCAGGCATGGTCATGTCTTTAGGAACGTCAATCACAACTGGGCCAGGACGTCCTGAGGTCGCAATGTGATACGCCTTTTTCATGATCATCGGAATTTCAGAAGGATGCTTAACTGTGAAGCTGTGCTTCACAATTGGGCGAGACACACCGATCATATCCGTTTCTTGGAACGCATCTTCACCGATCAGATAACTCATTACCTGACCACAGATAATGACCATAGGAATAGAGTCCATATAAGCGGTCGCAATACCCGTTACCGTATTGGTTGCACCCGGACCCGATGTTACGAGAACGGTACCCGCTTTACCTGTAGCACGTGCATAGCCATCGGCCATGTGCGTAGCAGCCTGTTCATGCCTAACCAGAATATGCTTCACATCAGACTGACGATGCAAAGCATCGTAAATATGAAGTGCGGCTCCACCTGGATAACCATAGATATATTCAACTCCCTCATCTTTGAGGAAGCGGGCGATCATTTCACCACCGGATAATAACTCCACCTTGTTACCCTCTATAGTATTTATCTGTCTTTTAGTTTTAGTGCAGTCATTGTAACCGCATACGACAAGCAGATTAAAGTTGATAGAACGAAGTTTGCAAAACTAAATGAAGTAACTTTTAAAAACGAAGAACATTTAAATAAAAGTAGGAACACTCAACGCAATAAATCGCAGTTTTTACACTGCCCGCGTCTTTTCGCGAGGAGAAGTATAGGATAACAATATTGCGTCATTCTATACTTGTGCTTATCAGAAAAAATCTGATTGAGATGAGCTAGTGGCCCATAAAACGGAGTCATCGACAGGGTGTTGTCGAATTATATAGCGCTCCATTCTGTCTTTGTACCTAAGATTTGTCAACACAAAGCACATAAAAACTTGCTCTAGTCCACGCTTCATGGTGTCATAGCCACATAATTTGATTAGGAGTTTTACCATGGCTAATGAGCTGAACCAACAACGTATTATTGACGAATTTCTACGCTGTTTTCGTAAAATGTTGATGGACCCAGAACTCGCTGGTGAGTTAGTCCGAATAGCTAAAGAAAATATCAATCAGCCTAATGCCTACCAGCGCATTGCCGAAGAAGTGTCGAACCAAACAACAATAAAAATCCAAGAAGAGCACACTGAAGCGGATCGAAAGTTCATCAAACTATTGATGGACGTCGTAAAAGGCGACTCACAGCTTTACTAATTTTTTGTTTTACACGCTAGGCTGCTTTCTGGCCTAGCGCCCATGTTTCGGTACCCAATTGCTTCCTTTGATTTTATCCAGCCCTGAAGAGCTAAACCAACTTGCTGATGATATTAAATCATGGGCAATAGAGTTTGGTTTTGCCGAAGCTCGTATCGTCGAGCCAGATCTAGCACAACATAAAGACGACTATAATAAGTGGCTTGATAATGGCTATCAGGCAGGTATGGACTACCTTGCCAACCATGGTGATATGCGTTTTTATCCTGAGCAACTTCACCCAGGAACTCGTCGTGTTATCTCCCTTCGCATGCATTATCTCCCTCAATCGGTCGAAACCGTTGAACGTCTTAAAACCAAAGATAAAGCCTATATTGCTCGTTATGCACTAGGGCGTGATTACCATAAGCTCATTCGTAAACGCTTAACTCAACTGGCCAAGAAAATAGAACAGACTGTCGGTGATCACGGCTACAGAGCTTTTGTCGACAGCGCTCCCATTCTAGAAAGACAAATTGCCGAACAAGCAGGAATGGGTTGGATTGGCAAAAATACACTTTTGCTCACACCTAAAGCGGGCAGTTGGTTTTTACTTGGCGAGATCTTCACCAACCTCCCCCTTCCTGTAGATGCGCCCACCGCGACAAGGCATTGCGGCAGCTGTACGGCCTGTTTGACCCAATGCCCAACGGATGCGTTTGTCGAGCCATGGGTACTGGATGCAGGGAAATGTATTTCCTACCTAACCATCGAACATAAAGGCTCTATACCGGAAGAACTTCGTAGTAAAATGGGCAACCGAATTTTTGGGTGTGACGATTGCCAGCTGGTATGCCCTTGGACCAAGTTTGCCAAATACACAGCGGAAGACGACTTTCAACCAAGACATAGCCTAGACTCAGCGGATCTAGTTGAATTATTTGAGTGGGACGAAGAAACCTTCCTAAAAAATACCGAAGGCTCTCCTATTCGTCGAACAGGCTTTGAAAACTGGCGTCGAAACATTGCCGTAGCACTGGGCAACGCCCCCACCAGCCCAACCACTATTCAGGCTCTAGAAAATGCGCTCCCGCACTCGTCTGAATTAGTGAAAGAGCACATCGTTTGGGCATTAAAACAGCACAACAATTGACAGCTAACGAGAGTAACGCAATAAACCTTCTTGAGCAGTTGATGCAACAAGCTCACCTTTTTGGTTAAAAATTTGTCCACGAACGAACCCTCTCGCGGCACTCGCTGAAGGCGAATCCGCCACATACAGCAGCCATTCATCCAATCTAAATGGACGATGGAACCAAATAGCATGGTCTAAGCTCGCTACGTTCAGATAAGGGCTACCTATCGAAATCCCATGAGGCATCAAGGCCGTTTCAATAAAACCATAATCGGTTGTGTATGCCAGCATAGATTGATGTACCAATGCATCATCAGGCAAAGCCGATACACTACGAATCCACATATGGCGTTTCGCAATACCGGGACGCGGACGAAACGGATTTTGGTTCTCTACAATGCGATATTCTATCGGCCGATCGGCGGTAAATAAATCTCGTACTTTCGATGGAATCTCATCCGCATGCTCTCGATAGAGCGACAACTCAGATTTAAAAGATTCAGGCCCAGGAACATTCGGCATTGCCTCATGGTGATCCAGCCCCTCTTCCGTTATATGAAAGGACACTGTCATCGCCAGAATACTTTTACCAAACTGCGACGCGATTACTCGCCTTACACTGAAGCTTCCACCATCTCTAACCACTTCCACGTCGTATTCAATAGGATGGGACGAGTCGCCAGGACGTAAAAAATAGCAATGCAAAGAGTGAGGAAATCGACCGTCAACCGTTTGAGTCGCAGCACTCAAACCCTGACCAATAACCTGACCACCAAACAGTTTCGGAAAACCTATGTCTTGGCTGCGACCAACAAATTGAGTCTCTGAAATTCGCTCTAACTTTAGCAATTCAATTAAATGCTTAACAACCTGACTCACCTCTTTCTCCTACTTTTAACCCAGCGCAATGGTGTCTATTATCGCGCGATTTTATTCATTGGCTGAACCCAAAATATTTATATATTAAAAATAACGTCAGAAATTATACTTAAACCGTCTTAGTACTTTGCTAAATAGACATTTTTTTGCTTCTATGGGCGTATAACTATTGGGGTAATTTTCTTGGCGACGTCCACTTTAATCGATCCATTTGGTCGAAAAATAGACTACTTACGCATATCTGTTACTGACAGATGTGATTTTCGCTGTACCTATTGTATGGATGAAGATGTTACGTTTTTAGCTAGAGACCATATTTTATCTTTAGAAGAAATTGTACACGTAGCAAAAACCTTCATCGCCATGGGCACGAAACGCATCCGAATTACTGGCGGAGAGCCTTTAGTGCGTAAAAACATTCTTTGGGCCATCGAGCAAATAGCGAATACACCTGGCCTAGAAGAACTGACGATCACAACGAATGGCTCACAGCTTTACAAAATGGCGCAACGCCTGCTGGATGCAGGTGTGTCACGCATCAACATTAGCCTTGATACCCTTAAAGCGGACCGTTTTCACACACTAACTCGCAGAGACAAATTCCAGCAGGTTATCGATGGGATAGAGCTTGCAAGTAAACTGCCTTTCAAGCGCTTAAAGATTAATAGCGTGATGCTGAAAAATCATAATGATGATGAGCTGTTTGACCTTGCCCAATTTGCCTTAGACAGAAAAATGGACATCAGCTTTATCGAAGAAATGCCGCTTGGTATTATCACCGACCATAACCGTGCTGCTACTTATCTATCCAGTGACGACGTCATAGAAACACTGGGTTCTAGGTATGAGCTTACCCCCAGCTTAACGACGACCAGTGGCCCAACACGTTATTATCAAGTGACAGGCTATGAGCACAAGATTGGGGTAATTTCGCCACATAGCCACAATTTCTGCGACACCTGTAACCGAGTGAGATTGACAGCAGAAGGCCGTTTATTACTTTGTCTTGGTAATGAGCACTCAAAAGATTTGAAAAACGTGCTTCGTAGTCCTTCATACTGCTCGACGCCACTAAACTCGAAAGATCACGATGCAACAGCATTAGAAAACGCTATTATTGAGGCCCTCGCCCTCAAACCACATAAACATCATTTTAACCTCGATGAAGCTCCACAAATTCTCCGCTTCATGAGCGCGACTGGAGGCTAAATAAGGATTCCCATGGCTAAAACACCCACACCTTTTCGCCCATTAAATATCAGCGTTTTAACCGTTTCAGATACTCGTTCTATTGCTGAAGACACATCTGGCGATGCGCTTATTGAATTACTGACAAAAGCAGGCCACAAACTCAACGAGAGAAAGCTAGTCAAAGACGATGTGTACCAAATGCGTGCCGTCGTTTCTAACTGGATAGCGGATTCCGACACGCATGTAATTTTAATCACAGGCGGCACAGGATTCTATTCTCGCGACAGTACACCAGAAGCGATGACCCCCTTATTTGATAAAACGATAGAAGGCTTTGGTGAACTATTTAGACAAATTTCTTATACAGAAATTGGCACTTCCACCATTCAATCTCGTGCAATCGCAGGATTGGCGAACCAGACTCTGATCTTTTGTTTACCTGGCTCTACTGGAGCGTGTAAAACGGCATGGAATGGTATTTTAGAAGAGCAGCTTAATGCTTCTCACAGACCCTGTAATTTTGTCAGCATGCTGATTGGACCGTACTCTGAAAACCAGCATGGGGCGTAACCGATGTCCACTTTACTCGCCTTTGAAGATGCTCTAGAAGAGATTACGCGCAGTGCTAAGGTTCTTGTAGGGCAACAAACAATTCCCCTCGTAAGCGCACTTGGCTGCACTTTAGCTGAGGACGTCATTGCTGAAATATCCGTGCCACCTCACGATAACAGTGCGATGGATGGCTATGCACTGTTTACTAAAGATTGGCAGGCCGGTAAACAATTTAGCATCAGCCAACGAATTGCAGCGGGGCAACATCCGCAAACTTTGCTACCTGGAACCTGTGCTCGTATTTTTACCGGTGCAAATATTCCACCTGGTGCAGATACGGTTGTCATGCAGGAAAATGCTCTATTAGTTGGCGATAAAGTCATCTTTAGCGAGCAACCAGCGTTGGCGGACAACATTCGTCCGCTGGGGCAAGATATGCAAGCGGGGCAAACCGTCATGAAAGCTGGCTGTAAGATCACCCCAGTGCACATTGGCCTTCTTTCCAGCCTTGGCATTACCGAAATCTCGGTATACAAGCCACTACAAGTAGGAATACTCACAACAGGGGACGAGCTTATTGCTGCTGGTGAACCTTTAAATTCGGGCCAAATATACAACTCCAATGGCCCAATGCTAAGCGCCCTCGTTACTCAAGCGGGTCATCGAGTAAAGCATTGCATTCACGCGGCAGATACGGCTAACGACACCAGAAACGCACTAGAAACCTTAATGAAATCTTGCGATGTGATTCTTTCCTCTGGCGGTGTTTCTGTCGGTGAAGAAGACCATGTGAAAGGCGTGTTAGAACAATTGGGGAAAGTGCACCTATGGAAAATAGCCATAAAACCAGGTAAACCGTTAGTACATGCCACATTAGATGGCATTCCATTTCTTGGGCTACCAGGCAACCCTAGCTCAACTCTAGTGACCTACCACTGGTTTGCGCGTCTTTTATTATCCATATGTGCAGGGCAAACTGCTGAACGCCCCCAGCCTTATCTTGTGGATGCAGGATTTAACCGTAGCAAAACCATCCAACGAGACGAGTTCTTGCGGGTGTCTATTGGTAAAGATGGACTGGCTTATGCCCATCCACAACAAAGCTCTGGCGCCCTACTTGCCGCTTGTGAGAGCCACGGGTATTTACATGTAAAAGCAAATACTCAAATTGAATATGGTCACTCCTATTCTTTTTACCCTTTCTCTAGCTTCTAACTTTCCCCTTTTCACTTATCTCACCTAAACTAATAAAGGCATGCATAACAATGTGCATGCCATTTCTTCATAAAAAAGGCGAAATCAAAATGAGAGATGTAGAATGGGAAACCTCCCTTTATAACCATCAGCATGAGATGATCAAACGTCTTGATGCCTATAGAAAACGGTCTTCCGGGGCAAATTACAGCAAAGATGAAACCATGGTAATCGAGCATTCATTTCAATTACTGGTTGCCTCCATGATTGATCTTGCTCGGTATGTGTTAGAACATCATTACGAAACAGTAGTGACTTCACGTAAAGAGGTGCTAAACGCATTAATTGCTCATAACGACGTGACTTATGAACAAGCCGAACAAATGCGAACTCTGATTTCATTGAGAGATAAGATTTTACATGATTATCTAGATGAAAATTTCAAAGACTTAGAAGAAGCCATGACACTAAGACGCTACGGGTTAGTCGAAATAC
Source organism: Marinomonas sp. FW-1 (assembly GCF_005222245.1). NCBI lineage: Bacteria > Pseudomonadati > Pseudomonadota > Gammaproteobacteria > Oceanospirillales > Oceanospirillaceae > Marinomonas > Marinomonas sp. FW-1. The sequence goes on from NZ_CP025987.1 coordinate 2,911,119, forward strand.
TAACTAAAGAGTGGATAACACGCTTATCAAGCTTGCCCTGATAAGCGGTCAAAGCTAACGCTAAATAGATGCGTCTAAAAACGCTTGCCTCAACAAACCGCGAAACCAAATGTGGGCGGCATCTCTTTGAAAACGTTCATGCCAAATCATCGAATAATCAAATTCACGCGTTCCAAATGGCAGCTCATACACAGCGATCTCAGATACCGTTGCCGCCATATCCTCAGCAAAAAGCTTGGGGACTGTAAGCAATAAATCACTGTCCATCACAACGCGAGCAGCTGGTACGAAGTTCGGCAGATGGACAGAAACATGCCTCTTATGGCCCATTTTCTCAAGCTCTCTATCAACGGCAAAATACTCTCGACGCCCCAACACCACTTGCACATGATCGGCTTGTAGATAGTTGTCTAACGTCAACTCCTGCTGAATACTTGGGTGGTCTTTTCGGGCTAAACAAACCAATCGGTCACTTTTTAAACGCATAGCGCGTATGCTAGGCGGTGGCTCTTTTGATAATACAGCCACGGCAATATCAATGTTTGTTTGATCTAGTTCTAGCACTCTATCTTCGTCCCAAGACTTTACATCAAGAATCGCATTAGGGGCTTGCTGACGAAACAGATCTAAGATCTTTGGAAGAACCGTCAAGGTCCCAAAATCGGTTGTCGAGAGCACAAAACGACGCTTACTAGTTTGAGGGTCGAACTCGCTGGGCTGAATGATATGCTCAAGCCCTTTCAACATATCGGATAATAAGGGTGCTAAATTCTGTGTTTTAGCGGTTGCAGAAAGACCATGTGAGGTTCGAATGAACAAGGGGTCATCAAACATATCTCTTAGTCTAGACAATGAGCGACTGACGGCGGGCTGGGACACATTTAGGCGTGTTGCTGCTTTGGTAACATTCAGCTCTTCAATGAGAACCTGCAACACATACAGCAAATTTAAATCCACATCGGATAATCTAATTTCTGACAAAACAGCACCCCAACTAAGCTTGTTATAATTATAACTAAGAATCATAACAAGCTTTTAGAAAAGACAATAGCTTTCTTGCTAGGAAGTACTAAGCAATAGGGACATAGCGCTTTATCACATAATCCAAAGTAATAATTATACGACTAGATCTCGAATTTCAGCGGATGTCATCCCCAGCAAATATAAAATGCCATCTAATCCAAGGTTGTTCATCGGACAAGGGGCTTTTTCTCTTACTAAAGGTTTTGCATGCAACGCCACACCAAGCGCTGCATGGTTAAGCATCAACAAATCATTCGCACCATCACCGCACGCAATGGTCTGAGACCAATCCGCTTTTTTGGTTTCAACAATCTGGGTTAATAATAGTTTTTTACGCTCAGCATCGACAATATCGCCCAGATGGCGACCGGTTAATACACCTTCCTTAATTTCAAGAACGTTAGCATGAACTTCCGCCATCCCGTAATCGGCTTGGACACGATCGGCGAAATAAGTGAAGCCGCCAGATAAGATAGCAGTATGCCAGCCATAGTGATGCAACACAGTCATCAAGGTTGAAATCCCATCCATATGTTGGATACGCTGATAAACACCGTCCATAACCTCGCTGCTAAGGCCTTTTAATAAGGCTAAACGCTGAACAAAGCTTTCAACAAAATCGATTTCACCACGCATAGCACTGGCTGTAACTGCTGCAATTTGCTCCCCGATTCCAGCCTCAACAGCCAACTCGTCCATAACTTCCGCTTTGATCAGAGTTGAATCCATATCAAACACGGCTACGCCAGGCCGACGAATATCTATCATAGTCGACTGATAAATATGATCTATTCCAGTCTCATTCGATAACGCTAGCAGCTCTGTACGAACAACCGCACTATTCGCCACTTCACTAGGCAGCAGAACTTGTGCAACAGCAATGTTATCATCTGCATCTGTTAGCAAACAAATTGCCCCTTGCAAACTACGCGCGTCTAACCAAGCGTTAAATTCATCAAGATATTCAGGGGTCAAAGCCCCTATAAGAGTAATACTGGCAGACATAAAGGCTCCTAATTCGATAAGACGCCTACTATAGCAAATCGTTTTCTTTTCGCTAAGCACCTGTTCTACTTTAAAGAATTCAGAAAATAGTCGTTATGATGTGTATACTTTAATTATTGTTCTATGTGTTACCAAAGGAAATAAATGAACATCCAATCTAAAACCCATGCAATTCGTGCATTTATACGAGAAAAGCTCAGCGCATCTGTCGTCACAATTGCCACTTTTATTTCATTAATGATCCTTACCGTCTGTCTTTTTTGGTATACGATGACGCATGCATTGGGCAACTACTTGTCACAACAAACAGAGGTATTAGGCAGTAGCTTGGCGACTCAAGCCGCCTTTAATGCCACCCAGTCAATATTGAACAATGACCTATTAAGCCTCAATGTTTTGTTAAACCGACTCGTCGTTGACGACAACATATTAAGTGCAAGAGTCTATAACAAGAAAGACGAATTACTTGCAGAAGCCGACAGTAGCAACTCTGGCATGCTATCAGAACCAGATTTCCGTCCAAATGACAAACGCCGAGTGTATAGTTCGAGCATCAAGTTCAGAGATGAAATTGTTGGCCATGTTCTTATCACCCTAGATAAAACCCCCGCCCAAGCGACACTCCAGCACTTAAACAACCTTCTAATCGGTGTCGCTATTTTTACTTGCACGATAGCGTTACTACTGATCATTCTGGTCACAAAGTGGCTACTTGCTCCAGTCAATGAAGCAACATCAGCTCTCATTGCTTACAGCAAAGGCAAAAACCCTGTCGATATCCCAACACCATCTTATAAAGAAGCACGAGCACTATTAAAGGCCGTTAAAATTGTACAAGGCATAAAGCCACAAGAATCAATAGTCGAAAAGGCCGAAGAGAAGAAAGAAGAAAAAGTAGCAGAGGTAGCCAAACCTCAATTTGAGATAAACTTTGAGGCTATCTTTGAAGAGTCTAGAAATCGTAGCTGCGTTTTGTATTTCGACATTCTTAATCTTAAAGAATGGCATGAAAACATGACACCATTACAAGTCGCTAATTTACTAACCCCGATTTACAGAGCGATGTTTCAAGCAAGCGAAATATACCTAGGGCAAGTCCATCAGTATAAAAATGATTCAGCAATCGTTCTTTTTAGTGCCCGTCACTGTGAGGACAACCTCTATATTAACGCTGTCTGTACCGCCCAGCTTTTCTTAAGCTTGATGGATAAATTACTAGAAAACGACTTATATGCAGACTGCCCAAAACTCAACTTTCACTTAGGTCTACATCAAGGTAATACTTACATAACCAACATGGTAAAAGAAAATTACTTTGAGCCCGACGATATAGAATCACTCTTAAACAACATCCATCAACTCAGCCGCTCAGAAAGCGTCAACGCTCTGGTTATTACGGATGATATTTTCACGTTATCTCACATCCAAAACCGCGTATTTACTGGGCTACCAGAAATAATAGAAGATGATGAAAAGGAAATTTTAGCCTATGAAGTTAAAGGACTTTCTGACAAATACAAACAACAGATTCAACAATATGTTGATGAGATAACACAACCTGAGCAGCATCAAGACGCCTAGTACCGCAACACGAAAACAAATAAAAAGACCCGCTTTAAGCGAGTCTTTTTATTCGTCTCTTAAGCAAATGCACACCTAATCTTCAAGGCGGATAACATCGTCTAACGCTAAGCCAGCTTTATCCATGATCAATCGTAGCTTACGCAACGCTTCTACCTGAATTTGACGAACACGTTCACGTGTTAGGCCTATCTCAGCGCCTACGTGCTCAAGTGTACTTGCCTCGTGACCTCGTAGTCCGAAACGACGAGTAATCACCTCACACTGCTTCTCACTCAGTTCATTCAGCCATAATTCAATACAATGAATAACATCACCATCTTGACGGTCAGCTTCAGGCCCCTGATGAATAGTGTCGGCTAAAATTTCCACCAAACTCTTATCGTTATTCTCACCACCGAAAGTCGCATCAATCGAACTTACTTTCTCGTTGAGTCCAAGCATTTTCTGCACATCTTCAACCGGGCAATCAAGCATTTCTGCGATTTCTTCAGCTCTTGGCTCATGATCTAACTTTTGAGTTAACTCACGAGCTGCACGCAAATATACATTAAGCTCTTTGACAACGTGGATAGGCAAACGAATGGTTCTGGTTTGATTCATGATGGCACGTTCAATGGTTTGTCGTATCCACCAAGTCGCATAAGTGGAAAAACGAAAACCTCGCTCAGGATCAAACTTCTCAACAGCACGGATTAAACCAAGGTTCCCCTCTTCGATGAGGTCCAATAGAGATAATCCTCTATTTAAGTAACGTCGCGATATTTTAACCACCAAACGCAAGTTACTTTCTATCATGCGCTTACGTGCTTTTTCGTCGCCCTTTAGAGAAAGGCGAGCGAAGTAAACTTCCTCCTCTGCACTCAGCAATGGCGAAAAGCCGATTTCACTCAGATATAACTGAGTAACATCTAAACTGCGGCTAGTGTCAGCCTCTGCATATCGTGCGTTGACTGCCGATTCAAATTCTTCATCTACTAGGTCATCGTTCTCGTCAAACTCATCCATTGACTCGAAATCAAAGTCCTCTGTATTCGAAATTTTAGTTGATTCTTTGTCCATATTTGCCAACTTCATGCCCCCTCCTTAAAACGCCAATTCGCTTAATTTATTTGGGTAAAACATCTAGCGGATCAATCGGCTGGCCATCACGGCGCACTTCAAAGTGAAGCAGTGGTCTATCTTCTCCCTTGCCACCAATAACAGCAAGAGAATCGCCAGCGCGAACATGTTGCTTTTCTTTTACCAAAATCCTTTCGTTATAGGCATAAGCACTAAGGTATACATCATTATGTTTTACTATCACAAGATTTCCGTAACCAATTAGACCGCTACCTGCATAGACAACCGTTCCATCCGCTGCGGCTGTCACTAAGGCTCCTTCTTCTGCTTTTATATCTATACCTTTACTACTAACGCCGCTATTTGAAAACCCCCTAGTAACCTTTCCATCGACTGGCCAGAACCAATCACTGGTAATTTTGCTGTCTTTAGTGTCACTCTTAGGTGATATTACAGGCGTTTTAGTTACTGTCGACGTTGCAGGTTTAGATGGTGTAGTTTTCGTATCTTGTACAATTAAAGGAGTAGAAGATGTTGCTTTTGGATTTGCAGCTACAGCCGATTCTCTACTATTTTCCAAACGTATTTTTTGCTTCGGATAAATAGTATAAGGCGCATCAATACGATTAGCTTTCGCCAATTCTCTATAATCTAAACCGTACCGAAAGGCAATAGAGAACAAGGTTTCACCACTTTGCACGCGATGAATACCCGAAGATGGGATAGAAGAAACACTGGCATTATTCGATGCATAAGAGCGGTTATTTTTATCTGAATAATGCAGCACTTCATATGAGCAACCAGATAAAAAAAGACAAAAAAAAGCCAGCCAACCCGTCAAGCGAGTTAGCGAAAAAAGATCTTGTCTAATCGCTACACTACAAAAAATAACTCGTCACCTTAACTGTCATTAGAGTCCACTATTTACACTTGTATCTTTTTGTAAAAAAATGTAAGAAATGAGAACTACACTCAAAAAACCTATAAAAACAAAGACTACGGGCAGCAAAAAATCCGTTTGCCAATCAAAATTGGCGCTGTTCCAAGGCAAAATCAAATGCTCTTGCATAGGGTATTTTTTATCACCAATCAGCGCCCACTCATCTGTCACTTTCCATGGCCACACTTTTACCAGCGCACCTAGCATAACACCTGTTAAAACAGAGAGAGTCATGGACCTTACATGATTAAGCAAATAACGCAGAATTTTAGAAAAGCTCAACAACCCTACTAGTGCCCCCGCCGCAAAAATGGCAATTACAGCAAGATCGACACTCTTGACAGCGGACAAAATAAATCCATACATCCCCATCATCAGTAGCAAGAAGCTTCCTGAAATCCCAGGCAAAATCATGGCACAAATAGCAATCATGCCAGAGAAAAACACCATTAAAAGGGATGTGTTCAGTTGAGTTGGAACCAATAATGACAAGCTGGCCCCAATCACCACGCCAACCACAAGGCCACCAAAATGCTGGCGAGAGAACCCTTCTATTTGGCTAATTAAAAAGTAAGCAGACGCTAAAATCAGGCCGAAAAAGAAGCTCCACAGGTAGCTAGGATATTCTAATAATAAATGCGTTATTAAACCCGCTAGCAAAAAAATACTGGTCAAGATACCAGCACCCAGTGACAGCAAAAAAGCGCCATCAAAATGCCGCCACAAGGCCTTGAAGTCGCCTTTAAATAACATACTCAAACTGTCCTTATTAACACCACTCAACGCATTAATAAGGCGCTCATACACACCTAAAATAAACGCAATCGTGCCCCCAGAAACACCAGGAACAACATCTGCGGCCCCCATCAGCACACCACTTAAATACACTTTCAGCCACTTAGGCATATTCCATTCCTTCCAATAGAGGGACAAAATGCGCAGATTCAGTCCCCAAACACTTCCAACGATCACCCTCTTTTTTCCAACAACCAATCTGCGGGCTAGGATGATCAATCGGCATAATAAGAATTCCGTTTTGCTTTAGGCAATTTGTTAAAGCCAACGGGATTTTGCTCGCCATTGCGGTAATAATAACAGCGTCCATCTCTACTTTATTTGGCCAACCAGCCTGACCATCGCCAAATAAATACTCAACGTTTTTCACCCCCATTGATGACAAGCGTTGTTTCGCTTGCAGATAAAGCGACTCTTGTCGTTCAACGGTATGAACTTTATTGAAAAAATGCGACAAAATTCGAGTCTGATAACCAGACCCCGTCCCTACTTCCAACACACGCCCAAGTCGAGCATGCAACAGCAGCCATTCAGTCATTCTAGCAACTGTCAGTGGCTGGCTAATCGTTTGATTTCGACCAATAGGAAGCGGGGTTGCAGAATAAGCCAAATGAGAAAAAGCAGGCTCCACAAAATCATGGCGAGGTATAGACTCCATCAAAGCCAATAGCTCTTCATGACAAATCCCATGCTCTCTAAGCTGTTGAACCATCCTAGAAGAGCGAGACTCAGAGTTTGATATCAACCAATTAAGATCGTGAAGACTCATAGCGTTATAGTATCAGTCCATATTTTCAGTGGTGATTGAGCTTCATAGCAGGTCATATCGGTGTGAATTGGGGTAATAGAAACGTAGCCATTTTCAATTGCCCAAAAGTCTGTTCCTTCAGACACATCATGAGGTTCAGACAGAGCACCAATCCAATAGCTTGGCAAACCACGCGGGTGCTGCGCAGAAATGGGAGCTTGAGCTTTATGCCGATAGCCTAAACGCGTAACTTGAATACCTTTTAGCTCACTATAGGGTACATCTGGAACATTGATGTTCAACAAAATACCCGCCGATAAAGTAAGCGAAGGAGCGTCTTTTAATAGCTGTAAAACCACCTTTGCTGCCGTCTCAAAATGCTGACTCCCAACCAAGGAAACCGCCAATGCAGGACGACCTAAGTGACGAGCTTCCATGGCCGCAGCAACGGTGCCAGAATAAATCACGTCATCACCTAAGTTAGCGCCATGATTGATTCCCGATACAACTAAATCTACCTCTCCATCAATCATCCCAGACAAAGCCAAATTCACACAATCTGTCGGTGTCCCATCAATGCGAAAGCAATGGGGTCTAACTTCTGTAGGTTGCAGCGGACGAGTCAAAGTCAAAGAGTTACTCGCACCACTGCGGTTACGATCGGGAGCGACGACTAAAACATCGTATTCCTGCTGTAAATGTTGCGCTAATGTTTGTATGCCAACCGCATCAAATCCATCATCATTGGCGATCAATATTCTCATGATATTTCTCAGCTGACTTATCCGTAAAATCAATCATCTCGCGTAATAAACTGGTCGCAAAACACCCTTTCGGTAAAGAAAACTCCACTATCAGTTGCGTATTCCCTTCGCTTTCTCTTAGCAATTCCCACGCCATATTCATAGGCACAAGGCGAGCTAAACGACTGTCTCTGGAAAGGTCAAAAGCAATGAGGGCATCCACCAGCTCCATACTCTCTGACAAAGAACTTTTTATCGCTTTTTCTCTCTGGGCGCCAGTGCCGGCTTCCCAACCTTCACTAATCATAGGTAAAACAGGGCTTATCGTGCCGCGATGAACACTTAGATGCATCAAAGCACCCACTTCTTTTACACGAAATTGCTCATCTTTATGCTGAAACTGAGCGATATCGCCATCGCATAAACGCATCCACATTCCATTTTCAACTTGATCACTTAACGCTTCATTGAAACACCAAGAGCGTACAGCTGATAACCAGAAAGACTCTGTCTTTGAAAGTTTGCGGCGACTTTGCCGCCCTTTTAACACAAAATCCTTACCATAGTGCAAATTATTACCGTTTATACCAAAGCGTTGTGGGCCATAATAATTAGGCACGCCGCTTTGTTTAATAAGATTCAAACGTGCCTCAAGCTCATCCAAGTCGCCATCAACGCCTCGTAATCGTATAACAAAACGATTCGCCAAATGCGTTCCGGTACGCAGCTTTTTGGAATGGCGTAACTGCGCAACGACTCGAACATTTTCAGGCTCACGAAAGGCTTCTTGAATTGTCGACAAATCAGGCTCTTGATTCAAAACATGCAAACAAAACCACTGACGCGTACAAGCATGGCGATCTTTTACGCCGCTGTAAGTCACTTTATTCGGTGCTATTCCAGCAAGCTGGGCTAAGCGCTTGGCAAGAAAGTCGGTATTTACACCTTCCTTTTCAATAAATACAAAGCAAAACTCCCCTTTACCATCGGGCTCAAAGCCTAACTGCTCTTCCACATAAAAATCTTGTACATGGGTTTTCAAATCCCCTGTAACCGTCGGCTTAGACCAAGCGTATCGCCATTCGGTATTCATATTTGATCCTGTTTGACAATGAGAGCAACCGCTTCGACTGCGATCCCCTCTTTACGCCCAGTGAACCCCAACTTTTCCGTTGTTGTGGCTTTTACATTAACCGTGCTTATATCAATCGCCAAATCATCAGCGATATTTGCTCGCATCGCATCAATATACGGTCGCATTTTTGGCGCTTCCGCAATAATCGTTATATCCACATTACCAACACAAAAACCCAGAGCCTGTATTTCTTTATAAGCGCGTTTTAATAAAATTCGACTATCAGCGCCAGAAAACTCAGCGTCTGTATCAGGGAAATGCTTACCTATATCACCCAGCGCAGCCGCTCCAAGCAAAGCGTCTGTTAAAGCGTGTAAAGCGACGTCACCGTCAGAATGAGCGATCAACCCTTGAGAATAAGGAATCGATACTCCGCCCAGTACAACGTGATCACCTTCACCAAATTTATGTACATCAAAACCATGGCCGATACGAAATGGCGTCATGATAGTTACTCCTGTGCGATATATTGCACTGTCAATGTGATTTAGAAAGGTATGAAAACAGCGCTTCTGCGATCAGCAAATCTTCAGGTAAAGTAATTTTAATATTGCTACTCTCACCGATAACAAGATCAGGGTGCCAACCAATAAACTCCATCGCAGAGCATTCATCCGTTACCGAGACACCTTCTAATCGTGCTTTTTCTAATGCGTCTAAAAGGGCTGAAAGAGGAAACTTTTGCGGTGTTTGAGCCAACCAAATAGCACTCCGATCCAACGTTGCGTCCACCAAAGGCCGCTCCGCCAACTGAAGTTTTACCGTATCTTTAGCAGGCATTGCCAAAATAGCTCCGTGTTCAGACTGATGATCCATAATACGATTGAGCGCATCTTGGCTTAATAAAGGTCGCGCCGCATCATGAACCAATACAGCTTGATGCTCATTGATATCAGGCATAGAGAGAAGATGACGCAAACCTTTTTGCACGGTATCGCTGCGCTCTTCACCACCAATAAAGGTTTTTACCAAAGCATGATTATACCACGTTGAATGTGGCCAATAAGCGTCTTCCTGCCCAACACCAACTAGTACACCAGCAATCAATGGATGCGAAATAAACAAGGCTATCGTTCGGTCTAGAATCGTTTCCCCAGCAAGTGATAAATACTGCTTAGGACAATTCGCTTGCATGCGCTGACCAACGCCTGCAGCAGGAATAATCACCCAGAAAGTCTGCGTCATTTTTTGTTTACCATGCGATAAAACACTTCACCATCTTTTATATATTGCAGCTCACTACGAACATGCTCTTCTACAGCCTCTTCGCCTAGGCGTAGATCATTTACCTGCGCTCTAAGCGCTTGATTTCGCTGTTTTAGACGTGAGTTTATACGCTCCTGATAAGCAATCTGTTTTGCCAGCTCTTCTTGTCGCTTAATACCCTGCTCACCAAAGTACAGATGATAAGATTGATAACCCACGGCACAAACGAAGAAAAAAATTAACAAACGCGCCATAACACCCTCAGAAGCCTAAAATACATTCCTATTATCAAAGGAATTGAATCAAAAACAAATAAAAAAAGGGAGAACCAAGTTCTCCCTTTTTTAATCAGGACGAGATTAAGCTTGACCTTTGATCTCAGAAAGACCTTTGTACGGAGCTTTACCGCCTAGTAACTCTTCAATGCGTAACAATTGGTTGTACTTAGCTACACGGTCAGAACGACATAGAGAACCGGTCTTAATTTGACCCGCCGCAGTACCTACTGCAAGATCCGCAATCGTCGCATCTTCCGTCTCACCAGAACGGTGAGAAATAACAGCGGTAAATCCTGCGTCTTTCGCCATCTTAATAGCCGCTAACGTCTCAGTTAAAGAACCGATTTGGTTAAACTTAATCAAGATTGAGTTCGCGATACCGTTATCAATACCACGCTTCAAGATTTTAGTGTTTGTAACAAAAAGATCATCACCCACTAATTGGATTTTATCGCCCATTAATTTAGTCTGATGTGCGAAACCATCCCAATCTGACTCGTCAAGACCGTCTTCGATAGAAACAATCGGATATTGCTTAGTAAGGTCTTGCAAGAAAAAGTTAAACTCTTCTGACGTAAACTTCTTACCTTCACCTTTAAGGTTGTAGATATTTGCCTCTTTGTCATAGAACTCAGATGCAGCACAGTCCATAGCCAAAGTAATGTCTTTACCTAGCTCGTAGCCTGCAGCGGCAACCGCTTCTTTGATAACAGCCAATGCTTCAGCATTAGATGACAAATCAGGAGCAAAACCACCTTCATCACCAACCGCAGTACTTAAACCACGATCGCTCAATACTTTTTTCAATGCATGAAAAATTTCAGCACCGTAACGTAACGCTTCGCGGAAATTCGGTGCACCAACGGGTTGAATCATGAATTCTTGAATATCAACGTTGTTGTCTGCGTGCTCACCACCATTAATGATGTTCATCATAGGTACAGGCATCGAGTAAACACCTGGCGTACCGTTTAGATCTGCAATGTGAGCATAAAGAGGCACTTTCTTTGAAGCCGCTGCTGCTTTGGCTGCTGCCAAAGAAACGGCCAAGATAGCATTTGCACCAAAAGTAGATTTGTTTTCTGTACCATCAAGATCAATCATAATCTGATCTAGTTCTGCTTGAGCAAGGGCATCTTTGCCGATCAAAGCGTCACGAATAGGACCATTTGCCGCTGCAACCGCCTTCAACACACCTTTGCCTAGATAGCGACTTTTATCACCATCACGCAATTCTAATGCTTCACGAGAACCGGTAGAGGCACCAGAAGGTGCACACGCTGAACCTACGGAGCCATCTGCCAAAATAACATCGGCTTCAACAGTAGGATTACCACGAGAGTCTAAAACCTCTCTGGCTTTAATATCAACGATTTGACTCATAACAAACCTCTTAAAATAAATGAAAAATCACAAACTACCTGTTTGCTCAACTTATTTTTCTTTTCCTGCGTATTTTAGCGCCGCATGTACAAAGGCACTAAACAGGCCGTGTCCATATCTAGGTGTTGAAGTGAATTCTGGATGGAACTGACAAGCAACAAACCAAGGGTGATCAGCAATTTCTACCATCTCAACCAAAGAGTTATCTTCTGAGCGACCAGAAATCGTCAGACCTGCTTTTTCCAATGCATCAACATAAAAGTTGTTCACTTCATAACGATGGCGATGACGCTCTTTAATGACTGCTTTACCGTAAGCTTCAAAGGCTTTCGTGCCTTCAGTAAGGTTACAATTCTGCGCGCCAAGACGCATAGTACCACCTAGATCGGATTCCTCTGACCGGATTTCTTTGGAACCCTCTGCATTAGTCCATTCAGTAATCAGACCAACAACTGGGTTCTCTGCTTTTAGATTAAACTCGGTGCTGTGAGCACCAGCTAAATTTGCTACGTTACGAGCAAATTCGATTACCGCTACTTGCATACCCAAACAAATACCCAAATAAGGTACTTTGTTTTCACGGGCATACTGAGCCGTTAATATCTTACCTTCAACGCCACGCTCACCGAAGCCACCAGGTACAAGAATCGCGTCCATCCCTTTCAGAACTTCAGTACCTTTTTCTTCAACGCTTTCAGAATCGATATAGTGTAATTTCACTTTTGTACGGGCGTGAATTCCAGCGTGATCCATAGCTTCAATCAAAGATTTGTAGGCATCCAACAACTCCATGTACTTACCGACCATGGCGATATTGATTTGCTTCTCAGGATTCAATTTAGCCTGAGTCACTTTATTCCAGATTTCTAGATCTGGCATATTACAATCTAAGTTGAAGTACTCAACGATCAAGCTATCTAAGCCCTGATCATTTAACATTTGAGGAATACGGTAAATAGTGTCTGCATCAGGAAGGGAAATAACGGCTCGCTCTTCAACACTCGTAAACAATGCAATCTTCTTACGCTCTGGCGCTTCAATAGACACTTCAGAACGACAAACAAGAATATCTGGCTGAATACCGATAGAACGCAGTTCTTTAACCGAATGCTGAGTTGGTTTTGTTTTGGTTTCACCCGCCGTGCGGATATAAGGAACCAAGGTCAAATGCATGAACAAGGCACGACGAGAGCCCAGTTCAACTTTTAGCTGACGAACCGCTTCTAAGAAAGGTTGTGATTCTATATCACCTACCGTACCACCGATTTCAACCAATGCAACGTCTGCGCCTTCGGCACCAGAAATAACGCGGCGTTTGATTTCGTCAGTAATATGAGGAATAACTTGAACAGTACCACCAAGGTATTCACCACGGCGTTCTTTTCTCAGAACATGCTGGTAAACACGACCGCTGGTAAAGTTATTGCGTTTACCCATTTTGGTGGAAATAAAACGCTCATAATGGCCAAGGTCTAGGTCAGTTTCAGCGCCGTCTTCTGTTACGAAAACTTCGCCGTGCTGGAAAGGACTCATGGTGCCAGGATCCACGTTGATGTAAGGATCTAGCTTTAGCATGGTGACTTTTAGACCACGAGATTCAAGGATAGCCGCCAAAGATGCTGCTGCCAAACCTTTACCAAGAGATGAAACTACACCACCTGTAACGAAAATATATCGTGTCGCCATGAGTGTTTAACCCGCCTTACAAATATAAAAAAATGAGATTTGAAAGCACATAAAAATGTACCTTCAGGACGGGAGAAAATAATAACATCGGAAGGCCTTTCACTCAATGTAAAACACAGTTGTTTTACATTGAGTGAAAGATTCACTACAAGAAAAATTGAGGTGCAAAAAACGTTATTACAAATCCAGTTCCAGAACAGGCGTTTTAGAGCGAGAGCAACAAGGCATTACCAGCTTACCTTGAGCATGCTCTTTATCTGTTAAAAAAACATCTCGATGATCAGGCGTTCCGTCTATGACACCCGTTTGGCAGGTACCACAAACACCAGATTCACAAGACACAGCAAGGAAAACCCCATTTCTATCCAGAACTTCAAAAATACTTTCATCCGCTTGTACGTCGAAAAGCTCACCACTGCTGTGAATCTTTACTTTAAACGCTGTATTTTCACTGACATTTTCATCCAATGCTGGCGCCGCAAAAAACTCTCTATGCAAGCGTTCCTCTGGCCAACCCAACATTTTTGCTTGCTGTAAGACGCCACTAATAAAGTCCGCAGGGCCACAAATATACAGCTCTGAATCGTTCGAGTGACATGACAATACATTCACCGCATCCATACGGCTAGATCCCGCTACCTGACTGTAATGAAAATGCATTTTGTCCGCAAAAGACGACGACGCTAACGCAGAAGCAAATGCCGCTGTCTCAGGCGATTTGGCACAATAGTGAAATTCAAAAGGCAGCCCCATTTTTTGCAAATGCTGCGCCATAGGCAACATAGGTGTGACACCAATACCACCAGCCACCAAAATGCTATGGCGATTTGTTTCTACCAAAGGGAAATGGTTTTTAGGTTCACTGATTGAAACAGAATCTCCAATATTTAAACTATGAACCTCAACAGAGCCCCCTCTGGATTGAGGGTCTTTCAAAACGGCAATTTCATAGTACTGAGCATCTTCTTGGAGACGACAAAGAGAATATTGACGCGTCAAACCACTTGGCAACTTAATATCAATATGCGCCCCTGCTTCAAAGGCGGGTAACGCCGAACCATCAACAGAACCCAGCACGACTCGAACAATGCCTCGTGCTTCTGTGACCATATTTCTAACAATGACCGGAATCATTTGGCACTCCTAACTTATTATTATTCTTTGCCAGAAGGCAAAGAGAATACCTTCTGGCAAGCACCCATTTGATTAAAATGACACTGTTTGCAGTGGTGCATCAGCTTGTGTTTTTGACGTGCTTCCCTGCTCTTTTGTAAGTTGTTCCTTCGCAATGATACGATCAATAATTCGTCGTGACTGAACACCACCAGCGTCGATGTCTAACTTTAATAAGTCATAGTCTGGAAAGGCCAATAGGTTTTGCTGCTGGCGCTCAAGAACTTCCAAATCTTCTGCGAAAATTTTACCTTGCCCTTCTCGAATAGTGTCGGTTAATGCTTGATCTTCAGGTTTAAAGTTACGAGCCATTCCCCAGAAATACCAAATGGACGTTTCTGTTTCTGGCGTAATAAAGTCCACCACGGTACTGCTGGCCTTTTTATCTCCTGGCGCTTCAAAGCCACCATTCCCCGCATGAGCAACACCGACATCAATCATGACATGCGAAGGTGGGCTGAAACGACAAATTTGCCAACGATCCACCAAAACATCATCCGCCAAGCCGTTACCACGCAATGCCGCTTTCCAAAACGGTGGCGCCATAATGTTCTCCATAAAGCGACTTGTAATAACTTTGTCGCCCTCAACTTTCGTAGAAACAGGCGATTCATCGATTTCTTTCTGACCAATACTACTCGCATGAACATAGGTTTCATGGGTCAAATCCATCAAGTTATCGACCATAAGACGATAATCACAGTTGATATGATATAAACCACCACCGTAAGCCCACTCAGGACTGACTGCCCATTCTAAATGTGGAATCAATGATTTATCGGCTTGAGATTGATCACCCGGCCACACCCAAATGAAGCCATAACGCTCTTCAACAGCATAGGATTTCATGCATGGAAAGCCTTTCACTCGTTGCAACGGCATCTCTTTGGTTTTGCCATCTGCACCCATTTTTAAACCATGGTAACCACAGACCAATAGACCATCTTCAACATAACCTAAAGACAATGCCGCGCCACGGTGCGGACAAAAATCCAGCACGGCGGCAATTTCATTATCGAGGGAACGGTAGAAAGCAATGCTTTCACCACAGATTTTACGACCGAGAGGTTTGCTGCCCGCAACCTCTTCAGACATCGCTGCTACATACCACGCATTTTTAGGAAAAGTTTGCTTACTCATTGGGACACTCCTGCTTTTATTCTTATTTATTGGATCCAATATAGCCAAGGAAAATCAAAAAACAATACAGTTATGCATTAATTGGATCCATTAAAACCATAATGAATAATAGTTAAAAAGCTAAACAGTTGATAAATAAACGTTTCTTTATTGGATCCAATTGTTACTTTTTTATTCATATTTACGTTATGATTATTTTTCTATGAAAAACACTGAGGCAAGAACCATGAACAAACCCGGACAACAAGTAATTGGCCGATTACGACAAATGATTTTGTCTGGCGAATTGGCTTCGGGCCAACGTCTTGCTGAAATCCCCACTGCAGAGCAACTTGGCGTTTCACGAACGCCTGTGCGCATTGCCTTCAGAACGTTAGAGCAAGAAGGGCTACTGACCAAATTATCTGGGCGGGGCTATATCGTCCGCCAAGTGACACAAGCAGAAATCAGCGGTTCTATAGAAGTACGTGGAGTTCTGGAAGGTTTAGCCGCAAGACAAGCGGCTGAAAATACACTATCCCAAGCACAAAAAAGTGAGCTATTAACATTATTAAAGCAAGGCGACGAGCTATTCGTAAAAGGCAGCATAGATGAACAAGACCTTGCTCTATATCATGATATGAATCAGCGCTTTCATCAGATTATTATTGAGGCCAGTTTAAACCCCGCCATAGCCGAGGCACTAAGTCGCAACGAGCACCTGCCTTTTGCTTCCGTTAGCGCATTGGCGTTTGACCAAAACAACCTAGTACAGGAATATCGACGCTTTAACTTTGCCCATATGCAACACCACGCCGTCTTCGACGCCATCACGAATGGCCAAGCAAGCCGCGCAGAAGCCATTATGCGTGAACATGCGAATGCCACTCATGGCTATGCTAAAACATTCTCCCAGATGGAAGAAAAAGGTGAAAAGATGCAAGTGTTAAACAACGTGAACTCAGCACTGTAAGCTCAACATGCCTCACTCCCCCATTAGGTAGACTGAGCGAATTCTGTATTCCCTATTGGCACCTCTAACACATTTCCAACTCCGATCGGCTGACCTATCATTTCGTCATAAGCACTACGATGACAAAGCACCATAGCCCCAACCGATTTACCTTTAAACAAGGCCTGCAGATCTAGCTTATTATGGCTGGTTATGAAGCGTCCTTCATCTGTTTCAATATATTGCTCCTCTCCATCGATCACCACCGATAACTGGTATAGGTTTGACTCTAAAGAATGCAGTTTGACTTTATCAAAATGAAAAATCTTCTTAAGCTCTTTTAACAACATAACAGTATTCCTTTATGGCTTTACTTAAGTACGTACCTCATTGCATTATCAGTTCACATTAAGTGGTGAATTGCCTTCATAAGCTCGCATTAACGACCTAGTACAAGAATAAAATAGGAGAAACCATGGCCATTGATATTTACGACAGTTATACCAATTCGACCAATGTCCAAGTCGCCCTTAGCAAAATAGAGTCTTACATTAAGCAGCCAAACCGTAGTTTGATAGGTTTAACTGGCGGACCGGGGTCAGGAAAAAGCACCCTAGCAAACTATTTACTCGATCACTTTAGTAAGCAGCAAAACGCTCAGGTAGTTTGCCTCTCAATGGATGGGTTTCATTTATCGAAAGCCCAACTTCACAGCCTCCCCAATGCT
The DNA here is from genome assembly GCF_005222245.1 of Marinomonas sp. FW-1. NCBI lineage: Bacteria > Pseudomonadati > Pseudomonadota > Gammaproteobacteria > Oceanospirillales > Oceanospirillaceae > Marinomonas > Marinomonas sp. FW-1. The sequence continues at coordinate 2,928,675 of NZ_CP025987.1, forward strand.
GAAGACGCTTTTGCTAGACGCGGAGCCCCTTGGACTTTCGATAGCTCAGCCTTTATAAAACAAGTGAAGAAGATCAAACATGGCTACCAACAAGAGGACATATTATGGCCAAGCTTTGACCATGCCCTTGGCGACCCAATTACCGACGATGTATCGATCAAAAAAGAAACAAAAGTCATATTAATTGAAGGGCTTTATTTGCTCCACCAGCAAGACGGCTGGGAAGAATCAAAAGCCTTATTCAACGAGCATTGGTTTCTAGACATCCCCGTTAATGTAGCGATCGAGCGTTTGGCAAAACGCCACATGCAGGCTTGGGGATTTAGCCATGAGCAAGCAATGAATAGAATCAACCAAAGTGATGGCTTAAACGCCAAACTCGTTGCCACCTACAAAAATCAGGCAGACTGGCTATTAAAAATATAGCCTTCCTTTCCTAAGATTTCTGCATAGCAATGGCTTCTGCACTGCGCTCAAAGGTCAAATTAATGCGTAAGAACATACCTTGAATCGCTTCAACTTGACTAGAATGACCTCCCAAAGCAAGCAACTCGTCATATAAAGACTGACTGGCTTTTTCAAAACCATTATTACAGTGACCTTTGCTTGCTAATAGAAATGCGTCAGCCAAGGCTGTCTGCCATTTTTCCAATGATTGCAATTCCTTACCCGCCAACTTTTCACAAATGGAGCGTAAGCGGATAGACACATGCCCAAGATTCAAAGCAGTCAGTGCCAAATCAGTAATCGCCCGCGTTTTAGAACCCTGATCATAATTGGTTAACCGCAACAATCTATCAGCCATTCGGCGATTATACCAAGCAGCAGGTGCTGCATGCTGGTTCACCTCCAATAGATCCTGATACGTTGTCTTAAATATACGGTGAACCAGCAACTGAACACTTGGCCCCGTAATTAAGTGGAATACCCAAAATAAAATACTCACTCCAGCAAAAATAGCCATCGCAGAGCTTATTGTAAAATCGATAGAGAAGGCCCGACTCATATCTCGACTTGGGCTGACCAGAATAGAAAAAGGAATACAAAAACCCAAACCATATGGCAGAGTCTGACGATCAAAGAGCAACAACAAACCAATAAAATATGGCACTGCTAGCACAAGCAACAAAAGCTCTAATTGACCAGAGCTCTGAGCCAATAAATTAAGCGCAAAGAAAATAGCAACCAGCAATGCCACGACGACACCAATCAGCAGCCGTTTCAAAACCACTTTTAGAATCATCAAAGGCAATCTAGCCAGCATGATAGAAAAAATAACCGGCAAAATCATAATCATCAGTGCAGCTGAAGAGCCAGTACCAACCCAGATACACGCTCCAATCAAAAACACAACCATAGTGCGAACACCAATGACCATTCCCGCTAATGGATCACGATAGGACAGCATGCTAGGCGCATTCAACAAGGTGCTATCACGCTTTTCTAGTGCGCGAAACGCTCTCAGCAAAACAGTTAACTCCGAGGTGACTTCTGCACCGACATTTAACATATGGGATTCAAAGGGAGCATCTGAGTCATTATTTGCACGGTAATCAGCAAGATCACTACGTAATATTTTGACTTGCTCTAGGCAATAATCAAAATCTTCCGATTCTGCAATTCGTCCAAATGTGTCCCGCAACTGATCGAGAAGTTGAGTCACAGCGGGCGTCATCAACTCGGCATGACGACGCTGTAAGCGCCCAAAGATTTGCACCAAGGCCAACAAAGACAAAACTTTTTGAGCCAATTGATTCGCAGCTCGTGTGTGACCGGGTCCTTTTGGCCCCTCGTAACTCACTGCACTGGAATCTTCGCTAACCATTCCTAGCGTCGCCATAATGCCATCAATTTGCTTATGGCGATTTTCGTGAGTGCCAGACTTATCGAGTTCCGTCACGAGGTATTGTAGCGTCTGGTTAATGACAGATCTTGCTTGTCGTTGCAGGCTATCTTTTACTTTCACAGGCCAAAACATATGGCTGACTACCCCTGCGCAAATAGAGCCAATAATGATTTCACTCACCCTCGCTTGAGCAATATCAAACACCGCTTTACTGTCTGCGGTGGATGGGCTAGCCATCACCATTAACACAATAATCTCCGACGTCACTGCCGCCATTGCAAACGCATAGACAAAGTTAGCTTGTCGCACCATAGCGGATAACGCGGAATTCAACCCTAACCATAACGCCAGCACACCTAAAGCCAAAAAAGGGTAAGCCATTAAATACGTTAATAAGACAATGCCAAATAGACCACCAATAATCGTTCCTATAATTTGGCATACCGCCTTTTCAATGACCAAACCACTCTCAGGCCGCATTTGCAAAAAAACAGCAGAGACCAAAGCCCAGTATGGACGATCAAGATTTAACGATAAGGAAAGAGTCAGCGCCATTGCCATGGCAATGATGCCTTTCAGCGCAAAAATAACCGCCTGCTTTTCAGGTAAAAACAGATTGCGAAGCACGATCTCCAAAGCGGTCTCCCTACTGTTTGGCCAAATGAATCGTCGCCGTCATCCCCGCACTAAGTTGAGTGCCCTCTGGTAATGAATCAAGCTTAATATCCACTGGAATACGCTGCGACAAACGCACCCAGTTAAACGTTTGCTGAACCTGCGGTAAAAGCTGACCGTTGCTCTGGGTGTTGCTATTCGCTATGGCCTTACCAATACTCACCACATGACCTGTCAATGGCTTACCACCACTTAGCAAAGTGATTTTGGCTTGCTGATTTAAATGAATGAGGGGGATTTTAGTCTCCTCAAAATAACCTGTGACATAAAACGAATCAGACTGGACTATGGCAAAAACAGACGCCCCCTGCCCAACATAATTCCCTTTACGCAAATTGAGATTAATAATATGCCCTGATGCCGGAGCATAGACATGAGTGCGATCCAGATTAAGCTGCGCAGTTTCTTGCTCCGCAACAGCTAAATCATAATTGGCTTTGGCGATTTCAGTACTGATGCGTGACGACTCTAAATCTTCTGCACTAATCGCCTCTTGTCTTCGAAGCGCGGTTCGTCGCTCATTTTTATGCTTCTCCAGCTCCCAAGTATATCGAGCATTCTCAGTTCGGGCTTTGCTTTGATTAAGTGCAGCTTGATAGCGTTGCCGATCTACACTAAAAAGTAAGTCACCTTCTTTGACGACTTGGTCATCAGAGATTTTTAAGTCTGTTACCCAGCCAGAGACATCAGGCGCAACCGTTATAATTTCGGCGCGGATACGTCCATCTCGTGTCCACGGTGAATGCATATAATCATTCCACACCCAATTTCCCGCAAACAGAGCGGCCAGAATAACCAATAAAGTGATAAAAATTCGTAGATATTTTGTCATTGATTCATCTTCCACCTAGAACATAAACAGTAAGAGCCAAATAGCACACAAACAAAGACACCTCGAACCAAGCGACTTTCCAAATAAGGTCATACCAATCTAAACGATGAAGAACAAAGCGTGTGAGTGCCGCTAATAAGAAAGCGATAGGAAAGTACACAACCAGTGGGCTAAATTCCAACCCACCAAGAACAGCAACTTGAAGCATTAAAAAATCCTGTCACGTTAATATGTTAGACAATGTGATGACATTATCGAAAATCCGAGCATGTTCTAAGCATAGAATTATATCGGGATAACACCAAAGAATTGTGCAGCTAACAGCCAAATAAAGGCACAACGATTTCGACAGCCAGTTTTTTAAGTGTTTTTAGGGAAAGGAAGGCTTGGATCTAAACGCCAGCTAATTTTCAAATAAGAATAATCGGGGTGCAGCCATAAATCCCCAATGGCGACCAATGTATCTCCGTCATACACATAAGGAAGATGCTCTCTCCACCAGCTAGGAATAGCGCAATCATTAAACCATTTCTTTAGTTTACGAGTTGTGCCATTGGGCATGAGCAAACTTGAGCCTTGTGGTCGTGCTTTCAGGACGCACGAATCACTTCCGGTAACACAAACACTGTCAAAAGAGCGCTCAAAGCGTTCACCTGAATGCAGTGCTGATAGTTTGATTTCTTGATCCAAGGGCAGTACGTACACAGCATTCTGATGACGCTTTATCCGCCCTAGAGGAAACTCAAACTCTGGCTGCTTATCCTCTGCACCAGAAAACATGGCTTCTACACTTTCTAGCTGGGATTGCGATAATGAAACACCATTACCCTGTAAAAAATATCGCCACCAAAACAACCTTTCTTGAAGAGGTTTATCAGCAATACATGATAAATCAAGACCACCAAATTCATTACTCCAAGTCGCCAACTGTTGCTGGGCAAATTGAGAGAGCATCGCGTAATCCGTGGCAATTCGTTCAGCGCTCGACGCAATATTCTGTTCCATTTTTGGGAAACGCGTTTGCAAAATGGGCACAACGCTTTTACGAAGAAAGTTACGTGTAAACCGCTCATCTTCGTTCGATTCATCATTAATATGAACCAATTTATGTTGATCTGCATAGGCTTCAATATGCTCTTTCGACACCTTCAAAAAAGGCCGAATTAAGCGAGCCCCACCACGTCCAATTACTCGTTCTTGCGGAATGCCCGCTAACCCCTTTCCTCCAGTTCCGCGCAACAAACGAAACAACAGAGTCTCCACCTGATCCCCAGCATGATGAGCAAGTAAAATGACGTCTTGGTCAGACATGACTTTTTGAAAGGCTTGATAACGCGCATTGCGAGCGGCATCTTCGAGGGAAGCTTGCGCCTCTAATTGAACTTTTTCAGCGATAAAAGCGACATTTAAATTGCTGCAAATAGACTCACAATGCTTCAACCACGCATCGGCATTCATACTCAACCCATGATGAACATGAAGCACCACAAGTTGCTGTTTTCGCTCTTCTGAAATCTGACTAACCAAAGCATGAAGCAACACATGTGAATCGACGCCACCGCTAAAACCAACCCATACTCTCGCCTGCCCCGAAAAGACAGAATCAAGCCACTCGGTATTAAATTCGAGCCGAGATAAGGAAGCCAAGGATGCAGAGGTTGAACGTTTCATCATAAAGCCCAAAAGCAAAACACCTTACACACAAGAAACAAAAAAGCCCCCTAAATATAGGAGGCTTTTGAGAGAAACAAAAACTTATAAACCGTAAGACATCAGGCGATTGTAACGGCGAGCCAAAAGCTCTTCAGTCGTCAATGCTTCCATACGATCCAATGCCGCAAGAACATTTTTCTTTAAGCTTTGAGCCATTTCTTCATGAGAAATATGCGCCCCACCTAAAGGCTCTTGAATAATGGTATCAACAAAACCTAGCTCTTGTAGACGCGGAGCGGTAATGCCCATCGCTTTTGCCGCATCAGAAGCACGATCTGCGCTCTTCCATAGAATAGAGGCACAACCTTCTGGAGAAATAACCGAGTAAGTGCCATATTGCAGCATCATTAGCTCATCACATACACCAATGGCCAAAGCACCACCTGAACCACCTTCACCGATAACGGTAGAAATGATCGGCGTTTTTAGACGAGACATGACAGCCAAATTAAAGGCAATCGCTTCACTCTGACCACGCTCTTCAGCACCGATACCAGGATAAGCCCCAGGTGTATCAATAAGCGTAACGATTGGCATATTGAATCGCTCAGCCGTTTCCATAAGGCGCAATGCTTTACGGTAACCTTCAGGGCGAGGCATACCAAAGTTACGTAATACTTTTTCTTTAACTTCACGGCCTTTCTGATGACCAATCACCATCACAGGACGGCCATCTAAACGAGCAATACCACCAACAATAGCACGGTCGTCAGCGTAATGACGGTCACCATGCATTTCTTCAAAGTCAGTAAAAGCGTGTTTAATATAATCAAGTGTATATGGGCGCTTTGGGTGACGCGCAAGCTGAGAAACTTCCCATGCCCCTAAATTACTGAACAGGCTTTTTGTAAGTGCTACTTTCTTATCTTCTAAGCGACTAATTTCGTCACTTATATTGAGTTCGTTGTCATTACCGACTAAACGTAACTCTTCGATTTTTTGTTCGAGCTCAGCAATCGGCTGCTCAAAAGGGAGATAATTTAAATTCATGTTTAATTACACTACTGTTTGGTTGCCATCAAATTCAAAGAAAAAAGATAAAATCTTTTGTCCTATAGCTCTATTAGCGCGTCGCGACGCTACATTCCGTTACAAAACTATTAAATGAGTCTAAGTATACACTAACTGAACATTTTGTTTACCGTATTGTTTCTGAAGTTGGTGAATTAATTCGTCATCTGGACGAACTTTCCAACCAGAACCCAAGCGAATATCACCACATGCTTGCGGTGTATCAAAGCCTATAACCACATCACAGCCATCACCGCGATAGGACTCCATATAATTCGCCAAGGCTTGAATTTCTGTTGGTGTCACCGTCTCAGACGTCCAAGTAATACGCAATGCTTCAACATAGCGAACTCGAGCCTGAGCAATATCGAGGACATTACGAGCAATAACTTTTTGCCCACCTCTAAACTCATCAACAGTAATTTCACCTTCAACAACGACAACCTCATCTTTTACAATAACATCTTTAAAAGACTCGTAGTTATCCGGAAAAACAGTCACTTCAATACGGGCTGAACGGTCATCTAACGTGACGAAGGCGATGTTACCACCTTTTTTACTCTTGGTAATCCGCAAGTCTACGATCAAACCCGCCATCACTTGAGTATCGCCACGCTTAGGCTGCAAATCAACAATCTTGGAACGAACAAAGCGACGTATCTCTTTTTCATACTCATCGATTGGGTGACCTGTCACATATAAGCCCAGCGTATCTTTCTCACCATCAAGTCGTTGACGTGGTGGCCATTCATGTTGAATACCTATTTCCTTATAAGCATCCTCCGTATTTTCCTCTACCGCAACACCAAACAAGTCCATCATGCCGGCATCTTGGTTCTTAGCATCCTGCACCGCTCTCTTAAGCGCTTCATCAATACAAGCAAACAAGGTTGCACGATTCGGCCCTATGGTGTCAAACGCACCGGAACGAACCAAGGCTTCCATTACCCGTTTATTTACTTTCTTACCAACGCGTTGGCAGAAATCAAAAATATGCTCAAACGGTCCATCTTTACGGGCTTCGACAATCGCCTCGATTGGCCCTTCACCAACCCCTTTAATCGCACCAAGACCATATACGATGGCCCCTTTTGGGTTAACAGTAAATTTATACACAGACTCATTAACATTAGGCAGCTCTAACGCCAATTCCATAGAACGACATTCTTCAATGAAGATAACGATCTTGTCCGTGTTCTGCATATCCGCAGATAATACTGCAGCCATAAATGGCGCAGGATAATGATTCTTTAACCAAGCAGTTTGATAAGAAACAAGGGCATAGGCTGCAGAGTGCGATTTGTTAAAACCGTACCCCGCGAACTTTTCCATCAAGTCAAAAATATTACCTGACAGATCCTTATCAATATTGTTCTTAAGTGCCCCCTCCATAAAGATCAATCGCTGCTCGGCCATAACCTCGGCTTTTTTCTTACCCATGGCACGACGAAGCAAATCGGCCCCACCAAGAGAGAACTTGGCAAGCACCTGAGCGATCTGCATTACCTGCTCCTGATAGAGAATAATGCCGTAGGTTGGCTCCAAAACAGGAATCAAATCTTGATGCTGGTAATCAGGATGAGGGAAGGCCAATTCAGCACGACCATGTTTACGGTTGATAAAGTCATCCACCATGCCTGAACCCAACGGCCCCGGACGATACAAGGCCACCAAGGCAATAATATCCTCAAAACGCGACGGCAAAAGCTTTTTGATCAACTCTTTCATACCGCGGGATTCCAGCTGAAATACAGCGGTAGTTTCTGCCCGTTTCAATAGATCGTAGGTGGATTTGTCTTCCAAATCGATCAGAGAGATATCAAGCGGCGGCTTTCCTTCCAACTCATTAATAGCATCAATGTTTTTAACCGCCCAATCGACAACGGTTAGGGTTTTAAGACCCAAAAAGTCGAATTTTACTAAGCCAGCTTCTTCAACATCGTTTTTATCGTACTGAGTCACCAGTCCTGAGCCATCTTCTTCACAATAGAGTGGAGCAAAATCGATCAGTTTGGTTGGTGCGATTACCACACCACCAGCGTGCTTACCAAAGTTACGAACCACACCTTCCAAAGAGATTGCCATTTCCATGACTTCTGCAGCGTCTTCATCACCCGATATAAACTCAGGCAATGCAGGCTCTTCTTCCAAAGCCTTTTTAAGCGTCATGCCTATCTCAAAAGGAATCAGCTTAGATAACTTATCCCCCAAGCTATAAGGCTTACCTAGCACCCTGGCCACATCTCGAACTACGGCTTTCGCCGCCATGGCGCCAAAGGTAATAATCTGAGACACCGCATCACGTCCATAAGTCCGTGACACGTAGTCAATCACTCGGTCACGATTATCCATACAGAAGTCGATATCAAAGTCAGGCATGGAGACCCGCTCTGGGTTCAGAAATCGTTCGAAAAGTAGATCATACTCAAGTGGATCAAGGTCGGTAATTTTCAACGCATACGCCACCAAAGAACCAGCACCCGACCCTCGACCAGGGCCAACGGGAATACCGTTATCTTTGGCCCACTGGATAAAGTCCATTACAATCAGGAAGTAACCAGGGAAGCCCATTTGATTGATGATAGTTAACTCAAAATCCAAGCGATCCCAATATTCTTGGCGACGTTTTTCAATACGTTCACCGTATTTTTTGGTAAGGAAGTTAAACCGTTCAATCAAACCATCATAAGAAAGCTTGCTAAAGAATTCCTCCATCGTCATACCTTCCGGTACGGGATAGTCCGGTAGAAAGTATTCCCCAAGCAACACATCAACGCTACAGCGCTTGGCAATCTCGACGGTATTCTCTAACGCTTCAGGAAGGTCCTGAAACAACTCGGCCATTTCTTCTGGGGTTTTAAAGTATTGCTCTTCGGAGTAACTGCGCTTGCGACGCGGATCATCTATGGTGACGCCATCATGAATACACACTCGAGCTTCATGAGCGTCAAAATTTTCTCGTTTTAGAAAGCGTACATCGTTAGTAGCCACAACTGGGCAACCTAATTCAGCAGCAAGAGGGACAACGGAATGTATGTAAGTCTCTTCTCCTGGGCGGCTAGTTCTCTGCAGCTCGACATAAAAACGATCTGGAAATACCGACATCCAATGAGCTAGACGCTTTTTGGCTAGCTCATTTCGTTCCTTTTGCAACAAGTAACCAATGTCACCAAAGCCAGCACCAGAGAGCGCAATCACATCTTCACTGTGCTCCTCTATCCATTTACGCTGAACAATAGGACGACCTTCCACCTGCCCTAACTGATAGCCTTTCGAAATAATGGCGATGATATTTTTATAGCCTTTATTTGATGTCGCCAACAGGGTAAATCGATAGCGAGAATCCACATCCTCATCTTCGTCCACCACGACATCCGCACCACAAATTGGCTTAATACCTTTTTCCATTGCGCCTTTGTAAAAACGCACAAAGCCACACAGATTATTCTCATCTGTAATGGCCACCGCTGGCATGGACATAAATTCAGTTGCGCCTAGCAGTCCTTTAATTTTCACCAGTCCATCGACTAATGAAAATTCGGTATGTACTCGAAGATGTATAAAAGATGTGGACAAAATATTATCCTTCTAATAGCTTTTTAACTGGACCAAAGCTACGTCTATGTATTGGTGTAATACCATACAAACGTATTGCTTCAAGGTGCTGGGCTGTGGGGTAACCTTTGTGTTTTTCAAATCCGTACTCTGGATAAATCTCGGCGGCCTTCACAATATCCCTATCACGAGTCACTTTCGCTAATATAGAAGCAGCCGAAATAGCCTCTTGGCGAGCATCACCTTTCACAACCGCTTCTGCTGGACACGGTAAATTGGGCGGAAGACGGTTACCATCCACTAATACATGCTCAGGTTGAACAGAAAGAAGCGACACTGCTCTAGACATAGCTAACATGCTGGCATGTAAAATATTTATTTCATCGATTTCAGCCACTGTTGCACTAGCAATAGCGTAAGCTAAGGCTTTGTCGATTATCTCGACATACAAAGCCTCGCGTTTTTTCTCTGTCAACTTTTTAGAGTCCGCCAAGCCAAGGATGGGCCGAGTAGGATCGAGAATCACCGCGGCTGCAACAACCTCACCGGCTAACGGACCTCGCCCAGCTTCATCAGTACCTGCTAACAATTCGCCGAAATACATCTGGCTAACAAAAGGTTCCATTACTTTCCTTTATCCTCAAGCATCGCAACAATCGCTTCTGCCGCCTTTTCACCTGCATTTTTACGCAACATTTTATGTAACTGCAGGTATTTATCTTGAATGGACTGATCCGTGATAAAAGACTTCCAAGTTTGCACCAAACGAATCGCTAGATTATCTGGTGTGGCTTCATCTTGTAATAACTCAGGTACTAACGTTTCATTTGCCAATAAATTAGGCAGGGAGACATACGGCACTTTTATCATTCTAGACATAATAGCAAAGGTCAATTTATTCACCCGATATGACACAACCATTGGACGTTTAACCAACATAGCCTCTAATGCGGCTGTGCCTGATGCCAATAAAATAGCGTCAGACGCGGCCATCACAACACGGGACTTGCCATCAATCAGAATCGCTTCGGCGTTTGCTTCATGAAGGATTTTTTCAATTTGTAGGCGTCGTTCCTTGTTGGCGGCTGGAATTAAAAAAGTCGCCTCTGGTTGATGTTGCTTGATTTGCTTCATCGTTTCGATAAAAAGTGGCGCCAATCGTGACACCTCACCTTCTCGCGATCCCGGCAAAATACCAAACACAGGGCCAGAAATATCCGCCAAATTAAGCGAACGCCTTGCCTCCAGAGGATCACTTTCTAATGGAATATCATCAGCTAAAGTGTGTCCAACACAGACAACAGGAATATTATGCTCATGGTAGATTGGTAATTCGAATGGAAAAAGTGCCAACATGAGGTCGACAGACTTCTTAATATTAAAAATTCGTTTTTGGCGCCATGCCCAGACAGAGGGGCTAACATAATGGACGGTAGGTATCCCTGCATGCTTAAGCTTTTTAGCCAGCGGCATATTAAAATCAGGTGAATCTATACCAATAAAGGCCGTGGGTGGATTCGCTAAACAATCTTCATACAAGCGTTTACGTATCCCTAACAACTCTCTTAAGCGCCCTAATACTTCAACCAATCCCATTATGGATAATCGGTCCATAGGTACCATACTTTTAAAACCCTGCGCCTCCATCAAAGGACCACCGATGCCTTCAAAAGTAGCGTTAGGCTGTAATAGTTTTAAATGAGCAATTAAGTTTGCCCCTAATATATCACCAGACGCCTCACCAGCGACCAAAACATAACGCGTTGCAGACGTTACTTGCATTTTCACAACCTCTAACAATAAAAAAACCCCGAAGCTGTCCGGGGTTTTCTTTTAATACATGGTGTCTATCGGACTATTCCACGTTTTGAATTCCGAATTGACAATATGAACTCGGTGACTTCAGGGATCTGAGACAGCTCCCCTTTCTCGAGCTCTGATAATGCAACTTCTAAGGTTAAGCCTTTCAAATACACTATTTTATAAGCAGCACGTAATGCTCGAATAATTTCTGGGGCCACGCCACGACGGCGCATACCTTCAAAATTCATTCCATGAGCTTTCGCAGGGCTACCAGACACCATGACATACCTTGGTATGTCTTTGGACACCATAGAACCCATACCACACATACTATAAGAGTTCACTTGGCAAAACTGGTGAACACCAGTGTAGCCACCAAGAATAACATTATTACCTACTGTGACATGCCCTGCTAGCGCAGCAAAATTCGCTAAAATATTATTGTCGCCCACAATACAATCATGACCAACATGAGTACTTGCCATGAACAGGTTGTTGCTTCCAATGAGAGTGATACCGTTATCTTGGACCGTGCCACGGTGGATAGTAGCATTTTCGCGAATCACATTATTGTCACCCAACACCAGTTGTGTCGGCTCACCCTTGTACTTTTTATCTTGGTTTGCTTCTCCAATAGAAGCAAACTGGTAAATTTCATTATTAGCACCAATCGTTGTATGACCATTAATCACAACGTGGGATTTAATAACACTACCAGCTCCAATTTTTACATTCGGTCCGATAACACAAAAAGGACCAACTTCCACACTGGAGTCAATCTCTGCTTTCGAATCGATTAAAGTAGTTGGATGTATCGCCACTATATTTTCCTGTCTGCACACAGAATAGAAGCAGAACACGCTAACTCACCGTCAACAGTTGCTCTACATTCAAATTTCCAAATACCACGTTTTTCAGTCACAATTTTAGCTTCAAGTTGTAAACGATCACCAGGCACAACTGGACGCTTAAAACGTGCGTTATCAGAACCAACAAAGTAGTAAATAGATCCATCTTCTGGCTTTTTATCCATGGTTTTAAAACCAAGAATACCGGCAGCCTGAGCCATTGCCTCAATAATCAAAACACCAGGCATAACCGGATGGTTTGGAAAATGTCCATTAAAAAACGGCTCATTAATGGTGACATTTTTGTACGCAATAATGGACTCATTTAAATTCAGTTCTACAACACGATCCACCAACAAAAACGGATACCTATGCGGTAGGTATTGGCGGATTTCATTTACGTCCATCATTTATTATCAACCTTCTCTAAAAACTTATTAACCTGTTGTTTCAATTGTAAAAACTGTTTCGCCATGTCATCAATTCTTCTGACCCTAGCAACAGTTCGACGCCATTTACTTGTTGGTTCCATTCCCATTCCGGAAGAGTAAGAGCCACTCTCCAAAATGGAATTACTGATCAGACTCATACCGGTAATATGAACATGATCAATGATTGTCAAATGACCGGCAATACAAACACCACCAGAAATCGTACAAAGGGCACCTATCTTCGTACTACCTGCAATTGCCGTACTGGCTGCAATTGCCGTATTATCTCCAATTATGACGTTATGAGCAATTTGAACTTGGTTATCTATTTTAACGCCATTGCCAATTAAGGTGTTCTCTATCGCACCACGGTCAATTGTTGTACTGGCACCAACTTCAACAGCATCGCCAAGCACCACAGACCCAAGTTGATGTATTTTTTCCCAGCAGCCCTCATTAGGAGCAAAACCAAAGCCATCTGCACCAATCACAGCCGCACTATGAATGATACAAGAATCTCCGAGCACAACATCATGATAAAGAGTGACATTAGGGTATAACTTAGTATTTTTACCTAGGCGAACGCCACGACTAAGCACACAGCCAGCACCAATGACAGATCCTTCGGCAATAACAACATTGTCATCTATAACAACATTAGGGCCTACGACGACATCGCTCGCTAATTGGGCCGTCGATGACACGACTGCGCTAGGGTGAATACCGCTCCAGCACTGAGTGCGGGGAACAAACAAAGTTGATAATTGAGCAAACGCTAGGTATGGGTTAGCAACCACGATGGCATTTTCAACCAACTGAGCCAGCTCCTCAGTTTTAACAAGAACCGCTCCTGCAGAAGTCGTAGCAAGCTGGCTTTGATACTTTGGATTAGCCAAGAAGCTTAACTCTTGCGGTGTCGCATTTTCGAGTGTTCCTAATTTTTCAATAATAAGATCAGGATTACCCTTAACGACACCTTGTACATTGGCAGCCAATTGCCCTAGCGTATGGCTCATATATTAATTGTCCTTATTAATTCGCTCTACAAGCTCATCAGTAATATCTGATGCACCACTTGCATACAAGCTCAACTGTCTATTTAGCACCAAATCTAATTTTCGCTCTTCAATTAACGCTTTCAAAGCCGCTTCACCTTTTGGTGTTAACGATTGAATAAGCTGTTGTTCTAATTCCTTCGCTTGACGCTGCATATTCGCAGCCATATTACGAATTTTATTCTGTTTCTCAGCTAATTCAGCGCGACGTTTTTTAAACTCCTCTTCAGACAAGGTTAATTCATCGCGTTTTAAATTATTTGCATCCGCTTCTAGGCTTTCTTGCTCACTTTTAAGACGAGCGTCCATAGCAGCAACTTTTTGCTTAGGTTCTTTGGCAGCTTCTTGACCAATATTACTTTGTAAAATCGCCGCTCTAAAATCTAATACAGCCACTTCTGTCGCCTGTACACTAGTTATAAAGCATAGTGTAAAAATCGCAGTTATGAGCTTTTTCATTTTAAATCCTATTAAATAATGCGTTCTAAATTAAAAAGTAGTTCCCAACTGGAATTGGAAAAAGTCTGTCTTATCACCGCTCTTGGAATTCAAAGGACGCGCAATATTAAACGACAAAGGCGCTATTGGTGTAATCCATGTCCAACTAAACCCAACACTGAAGCGCAGTTCCTCAGGATCAATGCCTTCATTACACTGAGCATTACCAGCAAGGCAAGTATCAGTAAATACGTTACCACCATCTAAGAACAAAGCCGTCCTAACAGACTTATGGTCTTCCACCATTGGTAATGGAAAAATCAGCTCCGCAGTACCTGTCATTAGGATGTTACCACCCAATGCAGAACTAGTATTATTAGAACCAGCATCATAAGAGTTCTTAGGCCCTAAAGATGAGGCTCCATAACCCCTTACCGAATAGGATCCACCTGCATAGTAGTTTTCAAAGAAAGGAAGCGTATCTGTGTCACCATATCCTCTCCCATACCCAAGGCGACCTTTCAGGCGGAACAACCACAAATTAGAGTCTGTCAAATTCCAATAGCGCTGAGAAGTTAATCCTACCTTAGTATATTGCTGATCACCAACGGGCAGAGCGACCTCTAGCGTAGCCCTCGTTGAGTAACCATCAGTTGGCAATACCCCACCCACTAAATCGCTATCAGTCCAAGTAAGGTTCGCAATGACATCTTCATAGCTTTCACCATAATTATTAACATAATCTTTGGTTTCATTAGATGGCTCAAAACCTAACTTCACGGTACTTTCTTTTACTGTCATACCAAAAGACAAACGCTGAGTGTCCGATATAGGATAACCATAGTTAACACCCACACCTATCTCATCAAGATCATAATCTTCCACATCATCATCAGCATGATCACTGGTTTGATAGAACAGCTGGAAGCCACGACTTACACCGTCAACGGTAAAGTAAGGATTATCATAATTAACAGAGTAATCTTGTGTTTGATTGGTACGTTGCGCATTAAAGGAGAGCTTATTGCCTGTACCTAAAAAGTTGCGCTTGGAAATACCAAAACCCAGTACCGTTCCATCTTCTTGAGAGTAGCCAAGGCTCGCTTGAATACTTCCAGAAGCTTGCTCTTGAACAACCACATCCAGATCGACTTGATCCGACGTGCCCGCAACAGGACGAGTTCTTAAATCAACACTACTAAAGAAGCCGAGACGTTCAATACGGCGCTTAGAGGATTGTATTTTGGAATGAGTCGCAAGCGCCCCTTCAAACTGTGTCATTTCACGACGCAGCACTTCATCTTGGGTTTCGCTATTACCACTGAATGTGATTCGGCGAACATACACTTTTGGCCCTGGAGCAATTTGGTAACTTAAATTCACCGTATGATCATCAAACTTTTCAGGAATGACATTCACATTGGTAAATAAATAGCCATGATCACCAAGCTCTGTTGAAATGCCTTCAATAATTGAAGTCACCTGACTACGAGAAAAAACATCGCCCGTTTTTTGAGTGATCTTCGACCAAACTCGATCTTCAGAAATAGGCAAACTGCCGCTTAACGAAACTTGATTGATAGTGTACGGTTCACCCTCATCAACGTTAATAACGATGTAAACGTCGCGCTTATCGGCAGACAGACTTACTTGGCTAGAAACAACTTGAAAATCTAAATAACCCTTATCTAAATAAAAGCTTTTCAGTGTATTTATATCACCTTCAATTTTTGCTTTTGCGTATTCATCCGCAGAGCTGAAAGGGTTCCATGACCCTGTTTCGCTAGACTCAAAGTCTTTTGTCAGAGTTTCCTGATCAAACGCTTTATTGCCAACGATATTAAGGTGAACAATCTTTGCTGTATCACCTTCATCTATATTGATCACAATCCCCGTACGGTTACGAGGCATTTCATTAATCGTGATATCTACCTTAGCGCTGTATCGACCTAGTGCGTAATACTGACGCTGGAGTTCTTGAACGATCTGATTAAGGGTTTCTGGTTTATAGATTTCACCAACCTCTAAACCTGATAACTTAAGCCCCCTCTCCAAGTCTTCCGTCTTGATTAGCTCATTTCCCTCAATAGTTAGATTACCTATTGAAGGTCGCTCCTCAACATCAAAGACCAAGACATTGTTGTCTTCATAAACATCAATATCACTAAAGTAACCCGTCCTAAAAAGACCAGTAATTGCTTGATACACTTTAGCAGAGTCATACGACTCTGTTTCATTAAACCCAATAACATCGAAGGCTCTTGCTGAAGGCATCTGAACCAAGCCATCAATACGAACATCTTCTACCGTTTTCGCAAAACTCTGCACGCTTATTAAAGCCAACAATACAGCTGAAACGACTTTCACATATACCTCTCTACAAGCGGGCAATATCATTAAAAATGGCCACAGCCATTAAAGCAAATAAAAGCGAAGCGCCTATACGATAAGCCAAGGCCTGAACTCGTTCAGATACTGGCTTACGTCGAATCGCTTCAATGCCAAAAAAGACCAAATGCCCACCATCTAACATTGGAATAGGCAATAAATTAAGCACCCCCAAACTCACACTGAGGTACGCCATAAACTTCAAAAAAGACTGTACTCCGGAGTCCGCCGATGCGCTTGCCACTTTGGCAATCGTTATCGGCCCGGATAAATTATCAACGGAAATCAATCCTTGTAACATTTTCCCAATGGAGGAAACGGTTAAAGATACCATTTTATGGGTTTGCTCAACACCATAAAACAAAGCCTCGAAAACCCCATAGTGCTTCTCCCTAACAAGACTTTCATCCCATTTAGGAGGAACCACCGCCAAACCTGCATAACCAATCGCCTTGCCATCACGCTCAGTGTACTTTGGCTGCAACGTCAAATTAACCACATTTTGCTTACGCTGCACCGCCATACTAAGCGTCTGATTAGGACTACTTTGCACAGATGCGACAACCTCTTGCCAACTCGAAACAGACTGACCATTGATCGATAAAATTTCATCACCAGGCTGAAAACCTGCAGCGAAACCCGCTCCATCATCGACAACCTGAGAAATCACGGGCAGCACAGTGGGTTGCCACGGCAACAGTCCAAATGCTCGAATCAAGTTATTTGGTTCATCACCCACTAGCCAACGATCTAAATCAATCTCCTCTTCATGCAAAGAGCCGCCACTTTCAGATTGATAACGAACGATAATGGTTCCTGTTTTACCGATCAAGTCTGCTAACACTAAATTTACATCGTCCCATGACGATACAGACTCACCAGCAAGTGCCACAAGCTCATCGCCAGGCTGGATTTGCGTTTGAGAGACAGGTGATTGCGGATCAACCTGCCCTACTTTGGGCGCAACAGACTGCACACCAAGCAAAGCAACAATCGCATAAATAACGACGGCTAAAATAAAATTGGCGATAGGACCCGCCGCCACAATCGCAATACGTTGCCACACTGATTTGCAGTTGAAGGTTTGACTTTTCAAAGACTCAGGAACATTCCCCTCACGCTCGTCAAGCATGCGAACATACCCCCCAAGAGGAATCATAGCCAGAGTAAACTCAGTTCCTGTTTTGCCGATATGACGATATATAGGCTTGCCAAAACCAACCGAAAAACGCAACACCTTCACACCACAGCGGCGCGCAACAAAATAATGCCCAAACTCATGAAATGTAATAAGAACACCAAGGGCAACAACAATAGAAAGAATATTCTGTATCATCAGAAACCACCACCAGAAACCAAGTCCAGAGCAAGGCGACGAGAATAAAGATCCGCCTCAAAAACATCATCTATTGCATTAACGGAACGAATATCCGCAGACATTAACACCCTCTCATTTAAGCGGGCAATATCAAGAAAACCAATTTCACCTTTTAAAAAAGCAGAAACAGCCACCTCATTCGCGGCATTTAACACAGCCATCGCTGTGCCTTCCATAAACCAAGCGTCGGCCGCCAACTTTAAGTTAGGAAAACGCACTAAATCTGGGGACTCAAAATTCAGCCGAGCCACATCCACCAAACTCAAAGGAGGAACATTTGTCTCAATACGCTGTGGCCAACTCATACCGTACGCAATTGGAATCTTCATATCTGGATTCCCCATCTGCGCGATGACAGAACCATCAATATAAGACACCATAGAATGAACGATGCTTTCTGGGTGGACAACAACCTCCACCTCATTCGGCGTCACATCAAACAACCAACAAGCCTCAATCAGCTCTAAACCTTTATTCATTAAGGTTGCAGAATCAATGGATATTTTTTGCCCCATCGACCAATTCGGGTGCTTACAAGCTTGCTCTGGCGTCACGCTGGCCATATCTTCAATTGACCAAGATTTAAACGGACCACCAGAGGCTGTTAAAATAATACTTGCGACATCTTGCTTATGAGCGCCATTAGATGTCTGAGGTAGACTCTGATAAATAGCATTATGTTCACTGTCTATTGGTAATAAGACAACATTATTACGTGCCACCTCATCCATAAAGAGCTTCCCAGCCGTTACTAAAGACTCTTTATTGGCAAGCAAGGTTCGCTTACCTGCACGAATACCCGCTAACGTTGGCTTTAGGCCAGCAAACCCCATTATGGCAGCCATAACTTGGTCAACAGACGAGTCTGAAGCGATGCTATCTAGCGCGTCCGCTCCCCACTCAAACGAAACATCTAAGTCTTGGCACTTACTTGCCAACTCATCTCGTGCCGCCTGAGACCCCATAACAACACGCTGCGGGTTAAAACGACGGCATATATCTGCCATTTTATCCACGCTTTGATTCGCTGAGGCACTTACCAAAAAAAATTTATCTGGGTGCTGAGCGATAACATCCAACGTGCTTTGACCAATCGATCCTGTTGCACCTAAAAGACAAATGCCTTGCATCAAAGCCATCCCACCAAACTAAGCATTAACACAAAAATAGGAGCCGCCGCCGTCAGGCTATCCACACGATCCATAACGCCACCATGACCTGGAATTAAATGACTTGAATCTTTTAGCTCTTCATGGCGCTTAAACAAACTCTCGGTTAAATCACCTAACACAGAGACAAATGAAGTAATCAAACCAATCGCAGCCAAAATGAACCATTGATTTAACGTAAAATCACTCAATTGAGCAAATACAACCAAACCAACTTGGGTAAGCAGCAAGCCACCAATAACGCCTTCCCACGATTTGCCAGGGCTAACAAAGCGGGCTAATTTTCTTTTACCAAAAGCACGACCAGCAAAATAGGCTCCCGTATCAGCGCCCCAAATAAGCCCCATAAGAAGCAGAATCCAAACAACAAAATCACCTGACTGGCGCAATACAACCAAAGACGACCATGTCGTTACCAATACAAGGGCGCCAAACACCAAACGACTGCTTTTAAACTTCCACAATAAAGGAACGGGGTAACGAATCACCCAAAACAACGCAAGAGCCCATAAAACCGGGCTAATAGTCAGCGACGCACTCTGCAAATCTCTATCAAGAACCACAAAACATATAGCACCTACTGCCGCTGCAAAAGCAACGCGACCCAATTGACTTCGCACGCCAGACAATCTGGCCCACTCCCAGCCAGCCAGTACAACAACAGCCGCCATTGCAAAAACAAAACTAGAAGCGCCCAAGACAAAAACAGCATAAATAAACAGAAAAGCCATGACAATGGCGCTAAAAATTCTGGGGAGTAACATAGTTATCGACCACCATAACGACGTTGACGGTTTTGATAAGTTTGAACAGCCTCATCGAAATGCGATTGATCAAAATCTGGCCACAATACCGGAAGAAAGACAAACTCAGAATAGGCAGTCTGCCAAAGCATAAAATTACTAATTCGCTCCTCTCCTGAGGTTCGAATCAACAGATCTGGCGGGGGCAAATCGGCCAACTGCACGTGCTCAGCCAACGAAGATTCATTAATATCTTCTGGCAACAATTCGCCAGCAGCAACACGCTCTGCCATTTTCTTGGCCGCTTCAGCAATATCCCAGCGACCACCATAATTTGCCGCAATGACAAGCGTCATCTGATCATTATTTTTTGTTGCATCTTCGGTGCTTTGAATCTGCTCTCGTAGTCCCTGACTAAAGCCAGACAAATCACCGATTACTCGCAAGCGGATTTTATGCTCATTGAGTCGTTTCAGCTCTTTTTTCAAAGAACGCATAAACAACTTCATCAAACCATCCACTTCCAACTTTGGGCGTTTCCAGTTCTCGCTTGAAAATGCGAATAGTGTTAGCACTTTAACACCAGCTCTAGCAGACGCTTCAACAACACGGCGAACCGCAGCAGCACCGGCTGTATGACCCGCAATGCTCGGAAGATGTTTTTTCTTTGCCCAGCGATTATTGCCATCCATAATAATGGCAATATGATCAGGCACGACTACTGAATTAATATCAGCGCCATCCAATTCAGACATAGCATTACCCTAGTCAACAAAAAAAGCGAGCTCGAAAGCTCGCTCCTTCCATTAGATTTCCATCAAGTCTTTTTCTTTCGCAGCAAGACGCTCTTCAACAAGAGCAACATACTTGTCAGTAATTTTTTGAACTTGATCTTGTGCACGACGATCATCGTCTTCAGAAATCTCTTTTTCTTTCACTAGGTCTTTCAAAGAACTGTTCGCATCACGACGAATGTTACGGATGGAAATACGACCATTTTCCGCTTCATTCTTAGCTTGCTTAAAATAATTCTTACGCGTTTCCTCTGTCAGAGCAGGCATAGGAATTCGAATAAGATTACCATTTGTCGCTGGATTTAAACCAAGATCAGATTTCATAATGGCTTTTTCAATCTCAGGAACCAAGTTATTTTCCCAAGGAGACACACCCAATGTACGTGCATCTTCAACGGTAATATTCGCCACTTGGCTTAGTGGTGTCTCTGAACCGTAATAGTTCACTTTCACTGAGTCCAATATACTTGGGTGTGCACGACCTGTACGGATTTTTTTAAACGCAGATTCAACAGAAGCCACTGCTTTGCCCATACGGTCTTCTGCGTCTTTAAGAATTTCGTTAATCATAATTTCCTCACTTAATCAGTGTACCTTCACTGCCACCAACCATGATATTCACCAAGGCTCCGGGCTTATTCATATTAAATACGCGTATTGGCATAGAATGGTCACGAGTCAAACAAATGGCAGTTAAGTCCATAACGCCTAATTGCTTTTCAAGCACTTCATCGTAACCCAATGTATCATATTTCACGGCAGTAGGATCTTTCATAGGATCGGCAGAATAAACACCATCCACCTTTGTCGCTTTCATTACGACATCTGCATCAATCTCAATGCCGCGTAAACAAGCAGCAGAGTCAGTTGTAAAGAAAGGGTTCCCTGTACCAGCAGAGAAAATAAGCACATCACCTTCTTTCATCAGTCGCATCGCACGACGTCTGTCATAAGGCTCAACAATTCCTGTCATAGTAATAGCCGACATTACACGTGTTGCAATATTCGCTCGTTCTAACGCATCTCGCATTGCCAGTGCATTCATAACGGTCGCCAGCATCCCCATATGGTCGCCAGTTACTCGATCCATACCAGCCTGACTCAACGCCTGACCACGGAACAAATTACCGCCACCAATAACAATACCTACTTCAACACCAATACCACGCAACTGCCCTATCTCTAACGCAATGCGGTTTAACACTTTAGGGTCAATACCAAATGACTCATCGCCCATCAAGGCTTCGCCGCTTAGCTTAAGCAAAATTCTTTTGTATTTTGGACTCTTTTCTTTTGGCATATCAACCTCCGGCAATGATTTCATTTCTTGAATAACTGAGGTCAATCTAACCGACACTCATCGCACTCATCTTTCATAAAAAGGGGCAGTCAAGCTGCCCCTTTTTTTTCGCAAGACATTACAACTAGGAATTAACCTTTAAGTTGTGCTGCTACTTCTGCTGCAAAATCCACTTCAGCAACTTCGATACCTTCACCTACTTCAAGGCGAATGAATGAAGTAACGGTTGCGCCAGCGTCTTTAACTAGCTGACCAACTTTAACTTCTGGATTCTTAACGAAAGGCTGTTCAGTCAAGCTGTTTTCAGCCAAGAACTTCTTCATACGACCAACAATCATTTTATCAACGATTTCTGCTGGTTTACCAGCCATGTCTGGCTGCGCACGAACAATCTCTTCTTCTTTTGCAAGAACTTCAGCAGGCATATCTTCACCGTTAACAACGCGAGGAGATACTGCAGCTACGTGCATAGAAACATCTTTAGCCAATTCAGCGTCGCCGCCTTCAAGCTGAGTCAATACAGCGATTTGGCCATTACCGTGAAGGTAACCACCTACTAAACCGCCCTCAACGATAACAGCACGACGAGGTGTGATGTTTTCACCGATTTTTTGAACCAAAGCTTCACGAGCTTCAAGCATTTCGCCTGAAATCACTTTCTCCATGTCAGTTTCTTTCGTTGCAAACACAACGTCAGCTACTTTATTAGCGAAAGAGATGAAACCTTCGTCACGAGAAGCGAAGTCAGTTTCAGAGTTAACTTCAACCAAGACACCGTAAGATGCATCATCAGCTACACGCATAATGATTGTACCTTCAGCTGCAGTACGGCCAGCTTTTTTAGCTGCCTTCATGCCACTTGATTTACGTAGTTCTTCGATAGCCACTTCGATATCAGCGTTAGCAGCGACAAGTGCTTTTTTACACTCCATCATGCCTAGGCCAGTACGATCACGTAGCTCTTTTACCAATGCTGCAGATACTGCGGCCATGTTAAATCCTCTTTATACCAATTCAAATTTAAAAAAGGAGGCAAGACACCTCCCTTTAGAAACCAGAGTAAACTAGAAAGTTTACTTACGCTTCAGTTGCTTCGCTTACTTCAACGAATTCATCTGCAGTTCCAGCAGTCGCATTACGACCTTCAAGAACAGCATCAGCAAAAGCGCCTACGTACAACTGAACAGCGCGAATCGCGTCATCGTTAGCTGGGATGATGTAATCAACACCATCTGGATCACTGTTAGTATCGACGATACCGATAACAGGAATACCTAATTTGTTAGCTTCTTTGATTGCAATACGTTCATGGTCAACGTCAACTACGAACAATACATCTGGAAGGCCGCCCATATCCTTGATACCACCCATAGAAAGCTCCAATTTATCAAGCTCACGAGTACGCATCAAAGCTTCTTTTTTAGTCAGCTTATCAAAAGTACCATCGGACATTTGTGTTTCAAGCTCACGTAGGCGCTTGATAGATGCACGAATAGTTTTGTAGTTAGTCAACATACCACCTAACCAACGGTGGTTAACGTATGGCATACCAGAGCGAGCAGCTTGCTCTTTGATCGTTTTAGATGCAGCACGCTTAGTACCAACAAACAAAACCTTGTTCTTGTTTTCAGCCATTTTTTTAACAAGCTCAAGAGCGTTGTTAAGAGCTGGAACTGTGTGCTCAAGGTTAATGATGTGAATCTTGTTACGAGCACCGAAAATGAAAGGCTTCATTTTTGGGTTCCAGTAACGAGTTTGGTGACCGAAGTGTGAACCAACCAATAATAGGTCGCGCATAGAAACTGTAGGCATTTTACTATCCTTTAAATTTGGGTTGTTTATGCTTACCAGCTAAAAGCGTCAGTCATATAAGGTTTAAGGCAACCTAAGACACCCAAGACACTTTCTTTAATAGCGGCAAGATCGTTGATTTAAGTAATTTCACTTATTTCAGGCACAAGCCTGATAAGCCGGCGTTTTATACCACATTTAACCCCAAACCAAAAGACCTGAGCGTATTTTTTACACCCCATCATCTGCACGTTTTTTTCATTTAGAGAGGCGATTCTACCGCTCAAGTCATGTAGAATACTTCGCAACCCCGTTTCTATGTAGACATAAACCAAATTAAGACACGTGAATCATGAGCAACGAAATCTTAGAAAAAGTCGAAGCATTAACCAAAGATGGTCGAGTTGACGCGCCTAGCTGGACTCCGCGCCCAGCTTCAACGCGCTTCACAGACATAAGCGATATTGAAGGCATGCGCACAGCAGGCAAATTAGCCGCTGACGTTTTAGTGATGCTGGAAGAGTTTGTTGTTCCTGGTGTGACAACCGAACAACTAGATATTATTGCTCACAACTACATCATTAAAGAGCAAGGCGCCATTCCTGCACCTCTAAACTACCATGGCTTTCCCAAGTCCTGCTGCACATCAGTCAACGATGTTATATGCCATGGCATTCCAAATGATAAAGCCTTAAAAAAAGGCGATGTAGTAAACATCGACATCACTATCATAAAAGATGGCTACTATGGTGATACGAGCAAAATGTTCTTTGCTGGCCCAGCTCTTCCTCACGCAGAACGACTTGCAAAAGTCACGCAAGAGGCACTTTACCTTGCCATTGATATGGTTAAGCCTGGCGCCCGCCTAGGTGATATTGGCGCAGCCATTTCAGCCTACGCACACAAACACCACTATTCAGTTGTTGAAGAATACTGCGGACACGGCGTTGGAACGACCTTCCACGGCGAACCTCAGGTTGCCCATTATGGTACACCAGGTACAGGCGTGATACTGGAAGAAGGCATGACCCTGACGATTGAGCCAATGATCAACGCTGGCAAAAAACAAGTTAAACACACTGGACCAGACAACTGGATTGCAAAAACCAAAGACGGGCGACTGTCTGCACAATACGAACACACCTTGCTCGTTACTGCTGATGGCGTTGAAGTACTAACTCGTCGACCAGAAGAAACTCGCTTCTCATAAGAGAAGCGAGCTAATACATGATTAAATAATTCACGGCTGACTTCACAAACACCAATAACAACGATTCATTCTTCGAGGCTTTTGTATGGACTTCCCTGCTTTTCCAGACGCTCCGCCACTACTGACAACGGAAGAAAAAAACGAACTTTCCAAAACGGGCTGTTCGATTCCCCGCTACAAAGCCATTATTGAAGAAAAAACGAACAGCTATAATGACCTTTTTCATTCTCTATACCCCATTGAGAAACTCGTTAAAGGCCTATCCTGTCTTTATGACGAAATCATGCAGGCAGCATGGATATCTAAGGGATTAGACAACGAAGCTCATGTAAGCCTTGTTGCGGTTGGCGGATACGGTCGCGGAGAGCTGCACCCGAAATCAGACATAGACCTACTCATTCTGATCAAAAATGAAACACTGGCTCCCAAAGATAAAATAGAGTCATTCATCACCTTCTTGTGGGATATTAATTTAGATGTCGGCCATAGCGTCAGAACCATTGACGAATGCACCGAAATGGCAGCAAAAGACATCACGGTTATCACAAATTTAATCGAATCTCGCACATTGATCGGCCCTGATGACCTATTAGCCACACTCAAATTGCATGTAGATATCTCGCAAATGTGGGATGGACACTCTTTTTATCAGGCCAAGCTGGCAGAGCAAAAGCAGCGCCATGCAAAATACCAGAACACAGCATACAACTTAGAACCCAACCTAAAAGAATGCCCTGGTGGACTTAGGGACATGCAAGTGATCGATTGGGTTGCTAAACGTCACCTGCACACTAACAGACTTAGCGCCCTCATCGAAAAAGAGTTTTTGTCAGAAGATGAGTACATACAAATAAAGGGTGCCGTCAGCCATCTTTGGAGAGTCAGATGGGCTCTACACATGGTTGCAGGGCGCAAAGAAGATCGCTTACTTTTTGACCACCAGCGCACCTTAACCAAATTATTTGGCTTTGATGATGATGACCTGAAGCGCAACGTTGAACGCTTCATGCAAGGCTACTATCAGAGCGTTGCCGCCATCCAACAACTAAACGACTTGCTCCTTCAGCATTTCGAAGAATCTTTCTTAGCAAAAGACGCGGTAGATACAGTCGAAATCATTAACGATCACTTTCAAATTGCCAATGGTCAACTTGAAGCACGCTCTGCAACACTATTTAGCGACACACCTTCCAGCATGCTGGAGCTGTACGTTTTATATGGAGAGTATGAAAATATAAAAGGCATTCGAGCTAATACCATGCGACAACTTCGCGACAGTTTAGACTTGATTGACGACGACTTTAGAAATGACAAAGTCAATACAGACCTATTCCTCGACATCATTGCCAGTCGCTACAGACTGACAAGCATCTTAAGGTCAATGAAACACCTTGGACTACTAGGCAGATATTTGCCTGAGTTTGGCGCCATTATTGGTCAAATGCAGCATGACTTATTTCATATTTATACCGTTGATGCCCACACCCTTCAACTTGTTGAAAACTTGCGTCGCCTTTGGCTACCTGAGTTTAAGCAAAAGTTTCCGATTTCCGCACAAGCCATTCGACACATAGCAAAAGTTGAGCTTTTATACATAGCAGGCTTATATCACGATATCGCTAAAGGTCGTGGGGGAGATCATTCTGAGCTTGGCTGTGTCGATGCTCAAGCTTTCTGTGAACGCCATGGTCTATCCAAAAGGGATACTGAGCTGGTTGTCTGGCTGGTTCGAAATCACCTATTTATGTCGGTAACGGCTCAGCGCAAAGACATCTCCGACCCAGAAGTCATCTGGGAGTTTGCTAGCTACGTTAAAGACCAAGAGCACCTAGATTATTTATTTATACTCACCGTCGCCGACATAAATGCGACGAACCCAACGATGTGGAACAGCTGGCGTGCATCATTAATGCGCCAATTGTATCTGGAAACCAAACGCGCCCTTCGCCGCGGGCTGGATTTTCCTATCGATGCTGACATGATCAGCGATGAGCATAAACAACGAGCTTTAGAAATCATGATTGAGCGTAATGTCGATATCATGGAAGCAGAAAATATATGGGAAACCATTGAAGAGGAATATTTCATTCGCTCAAACGGTGACGAAATTGCTTGGAACACAGAGGCAATCTTACGCCATCGCCCAAGCGACAAACCTCTGATTGCCATCACCCCTCTGGGTGGACGCAATTTCTCTGGTGCCAGTAAAATTTTCATCTACACCCCAATTAGTAAGCACCTCTTTGCGGTAACCGCGGCGACTTTCGAGCAATTGGGCTTAACCATTTTAGATGCAAAAATAAGTCATACTAGTGACAACTACAGCCTAGATAGCTTTGTCGTGATGGACAGCAATGACAACGAAACCAACTTGCATCTAGACAAGGAACGTATCACCCTGATTCGCAAAACCTTGATGGAGCAATTAGAAACGCCTTCAATGTTTGAAAGTGTGGTACAACGCCATACACCAAGAATTTTGAAAATATTTAACTCTCCTTCAACCGCTCATTTTGTTAGCCAACCAGAAGAAGTATGGTCGGCACTCGAAATAACCGCTCCAGACAGACCGGGGCTATTGGCGTTAGTTGGACAGTTTTTTATGAACCACAACATCATGTTACACAAGGCTAAAATCGCCACTTTAGGCGAACGAGTAGAAGACACCTTTTACATCACGGATGAAAATGGTGATCTAATTACCGACCCTGATAACATGAATACTATCTGCGAACTTTTAAAAGAGAAAATAGATCGTTTCTCTCAAGCAATGGACTAAAGACAAATGAACCCTCTTATACATTCTTTGCACCCATACCCATTTCAGAAGCTCGCAGAGCTAATAGAAGGGTTAGCACCAAATCCAGAAAAGCCATTGATTAAATTAACCATTGGCGAGCCTCAACACGAAGCACCTGCGATTGTTTTAGACACCCTAGCCAAAAGCTTAGCTGGCGTAAGCAAGTACCCAAGTACAAAGGGGGAGCTCCCTCTTAGACAGGCAATTAGCAATTGGGCGACTAAACGCTTTAACCTCAAGGCGCTTAACCCAGACACAGAAATCCTGCCAGTAACAGGAACCCGTGAAGCACTGTTTGCTATCACACAAACACTGGTTGGTGAAAAACAGAACGCTCTTGTCGTCAGCCCAAACCCGTTTTATCAAATTTATGAAGGTGCAGGGATACTTGCTGGAGCAAAACTACACTTCCTACCCTGTGGAGCAGAAACAAACTACAGAGTAAATTACCAAGAAGTTAGTGATCAGGTATGGCAACAGTGTGAAGTACTGTTTGTCTGCTCGCCCAACAACCCAAGTGGCAGCATTACGACACTAGAGGAATACGCTTACCTAATAGAAAAAGCCAAAATCTTTAATTTCACCATTGTGGCAGATGAATGCTATTCAGAGATCTACTTTGGTGACCAACCACCTCTGGGCTTACTAGAAGCCTGCGATAAACTGGGTCACACAGATTATAAGCACTGCCTAATCTTCCAGTCTCTGTCCAAGCGCTCTAATCTACCTGGCCTTCGGTCAGGGTTTGTTGCCGGTGATGCCTCTATTCTTAAGCCATTTTTGTTGTATCGCACCTATCAAGGGTGTGCCATGCCGATTCACCATCAAGATGCCTCCATTGCCGCTTGGAATGATGAAGAGCATGTCATCAAAAATCGCCAAATATACACTCGCAAATTTGATTCCGTTTTGGAAATATTATCGCCTGTAATGCCTATCTCAAAGCCTGAAGCTGGTTTTTATCTCTGGCCTGAATTAAATATGACAGATGAAGAATTTTGCACCTCGCTTTATCAAGAAGAGTCAGTTTTAGTTTTACCTGGCAGCTATTTAGGTAGAGAGGACAACGGCCGCAATCCTGGTAGTAGACATGTTCGTATGGCCCTGGTTGCTGAAGAATCTGAGTGCGTTGAGGCAGCCAAAAGAATCAGAGACTTCCTCAGTCGTCGATAACACCCCTAACCCCTTTAGTTAAACAACTCAGTTGGAGAATAGACATGAGTAACACAATTTTCGCATTCGGACTTGGTATCGGTGCACAAAATAAAGAAGGCAACTGGCTAGAAGTTTTCTACCCAACACCAAGCCTTAACGTTGAAAAAAGCACGCTAGATGCTTTACTAGAAAGCACCAACTACGAAGGCGGAAATAGCACATTGGTACTTGATGAGGGCGACTTAAATCGTCTTCACATGAGCCTATTAAAAGCGGGAAACATTGAGCAAGCCGAGCTAGCTTCTCGCCTAAAAGCATCTACAAAGCCCGTTATCCTTTGCATACTTGCAACAGACGAAGCGCCAACCAATCCTGCTGAAGTGTATTTAAAACTGCAGCTTATTTCGCACCGTCTAGTACAACCGCACAACACCGTATTGGATGGCATGTTTGGCCTACTAATCAATACTGCATGGACAAGCGAAGGCCCTATCGATGTTCGAGAATTGGCTGATCGTCAGTTAAGCGCTCGCATGGAAGGACGCACAATAGAAGTATTCAGTGTTGATAAATTCCCTAAAATGTTGAACTTCGTCGTTCCTGCTGGCATTCGTGTCGGTGATGCTGCTCGCGTGCGTTTGGGTGCTCATCTAGCAGAAGGCACAACCGTCATGCACGAAGGTTTTGTAAACTTCAATGCAGGCACACTAGGCAACAGCATGGTGGAAGGACGTATTTCTGCTGGTGTAGTGGTCGGTAATGGTTCTGATCTTGGTGGTGGCTGTTCAACAATGGGCACATTGTCTGGCGGCGGCAACATCGTTATCGCCGTTGGCGAAAAATGTCTAATCGGTGCTAATGCTGGTATTGGTATTGGTCTTGGCGACCGCTGTATCGTTGAATCTGGTCTTTACATTACTGCTGGATCAAAAGTCGCTGTTTTGGATGAAAACAACCAAGTTGTATCAACAGTAAAAGCGCGCGAACTTTCTGGCCAATCAGACCTTCTATTCCGCCGCAACTCTGCTACTGGCGCAATCGAATGCAAGACAAACAAAACCGCTATCGAGTTAAACGAAGCGTTGCACGCACATAACTAATAACCACACCTAAAAGGCCATTTTGCGCAGATCAAAATGGCCTTTAACGGAATTTGCTATGATTACTATATTTGGTATAAAAAACTGCGATACGATGAAAAAAGCCTTTCGCTGGCTTGATGACAACAACCTTGAATACCACTTCCATGACTACAAAAAAGCAGGTGTTGATGAAACATTGGCCAAGGCATGGGTAAAGGCATTGGGTTGGGAAAACGTCATTAATAAACGCGGCACTACGTGGCGCAAGCTAGACGATGAAGTCAAAAACACAATAGACAGCGAAAAAGCAGTTAACATCATGCTTGCTCAGCCATCTATTATTAAGCGACCTCTATTAATGCTAGACAAATCAGAGTTTTTACTCGGATTTAATAGCGAAGAATACGCAGAAAAATTACTTTAATCAAAAGCAGGTGTGTAAATACGAGGCATTTCTTTTCGCTGTATGTCTGGCGTGACAGTTGGCACATAAGCAGAATTGGAGGTATCAGAACGTATCACAGGAACAAAGTACGATTCTTGAGTAACAGGCGGCGCAAAAAGACTGCAACCAGCTGAAATCAACCCTAAAAAAACAACAACACCTAACTTCATAAGCCCACCTTTATCCGAATCTCCTGTTATAGTAACAGGATCTTCTATAAGGTAGCGAAAACCAACACAAAGGTAAAGAATGTCAGACTTGTCCCCAACGCTAAAACTTGCCCTAGATCTCATTTCTCGCCCATCAGTGACACCAGTAGACGCCGGCTGTCAGGATCTAATGATTGAGCGACTAAAGAACATTGGCTTCGAGATTGAACACATGCCCTTTGGAGAAGTGAAGAACTTCTACGCAAAACGCGGAACTTCCGGGCCAAACCTGTGTTTTGCAGGCCACACGGATGTCGTGCCAACGGGACCAGAAACAGAATGGAAAATACCGCCATTCTCTCCTAGCATTGTAGATGGCATGCTTTATGGGCGTGGTGCTGCGGATATGAAAGGCAGCCTTGCTGCTATGGTGACAGCGGTTGAAGATTTTGTTTCTAAATACCCAGATCACCAAGGACAAATCTCTTTTTTGATTACCAGCGACGAGGAAGGTCCTTTCGTAGACGGCACAACCCGAGTGGTCGATGCGCTTATAGAACGAGAGGAAAAAGTTGATTGGTGTATTGTTGGCGAACCTTCCAGCACTAAAACACTGGGCGATATTATAAAAAATGGCCGTCGAGGCTCATTCAGTGGCGATTTAACCATATACGGAAAACAAGGCCACGTTGCATACCCTCATTTGGCAGAAAACCCTATTCATCTAGCTGCGCCAGCACTTGATGAAATGGCAAAAGCCCACTGGGACAACGGTAATGACTTTTTTCCACCAACAAGCTTTCAAATATCCAACATTCAGTCTGGCACAGGTGCAACCAACGTTGTTCCAGGTAAATTGAATGCTCAATTTAACTTCCGCTTTTCTTCTGAGCTGGACTTCGATGCGCTTAAAGCGCGCGTAATTGAGATCCTAGACAAGCACAACCTTCGCTATGACATCGAATGGACCTATAATGGTTTACCATTCTTAACTCGCCCCGGCGAACTTGTTGATGCCATTGTTGAGGCTGTTAAAACGACCGTCAATATCACCCCTGAATTATCGACGTCAGGAGGCACTTCTGATGGCCGATTTATCGCTAAAATGGGAACACAAGTTGTAGAACTGGGCCCTATTAACGCCACAATCCATCAAGTAAATGAGTGTGTTGATGCTGAAAGCTTAAATCAGCTTTCGACAATATACGCTCGTATACTTGAAAATCTTTTTACTGAAAAAAAGTAGCCTACAGGCAGAGCACCCATTCAATCCAACATGAAGAACGCCATACATAAATTAGCCATGAAACTGGGAAACAATCCTAGACAAGCACTGATCAAAATGATCCAAGGCGGTCTTGTGTTTGTTTTTGGGGTACTCATACTCATGGTTGCTGATCGCGTTATTGTAGAATCTCTCACACAAGAGATTATGGCGCTGTTTGGCTTGATTCTCGCTGGCTGCGGGGTGCTCTGGACTTTATTTGGCTATATATGCATGAGTGTTCTCAGGATTTACCACATGATCAACAAGAAGGATTAGAACGATGCAAGCAGATATTGAAATATATGTATTGTCCTGCCCGACAGAAAAAATCATATCTTGGCTAGAAAGCACTTTTACTATCATCGATAAAAGCAGCCCATCGTCACTCTGCACTAAAGTGACGATTGCCATAGACACTAATGAAATTGACGTCACCATTTTAGAACAAGCCGCAGGAAAGCGCTTCACCTCTGTCTGGTTTGACTCAGACAAAACCCCTTGGAAGGACGATATTGCTTGCGCCAAGCAAGCATTTGAAGCCCTTAACTGTGAAATACGTTGCAACTTTCAGGGATGGGAAGAAGAAGGCAACCAAGATCCAGACCAATGGTGGCGCATTAATAGCCACGAAGAAGGCCCTTTCATTTGGAATTAATGCGCTGCTCAAAAACAGCAATATATTATTAGAGATTTTTATACATGCAAATAACACTTCTAAAAGGCAAACTCCACATGGCCAGCGTTACTCAAGCTGAGCTTTGGTACGATGGTTCTTGTGCAATAGACAAAGACTTGGTTGAGCTAGCAGGATTCAGAGAGTTTGAACAAATAGACATCTATAACGTTGATAATGGTGAACGCTTTCATACCTACGTCATCCTAGCAGAATCAGGGTCAGGTACAATTTCCATGAATGGCGCAGCAGCAAGAAAAGTCCAAGTAGGTGATAGAGTGATCATCGCAGCCTATGGACAACTGGATGAAACTGAAGCCGATGAATTCAAACCTAAACTCGTCTATTTAAACAAAGACAATAGCGTAGAGCGCACCACCAACACGATTCCAGTACAGAAAGACTAATTTTATATCTACTTAAAAAATTACTTTCATGAAATACAAAAAAGCCCCTTCCAAAATAGGCAAGGGGCTTTTTTATATGCAACCGCAAATTACGCCAATGCGGCTAATGCAGCTTCATAGTTAGGTTCATCTGCTGTTTCAGCAACTTGCTCGGTATAAATGACAGTACCGTTTTCATCCAAAACAATCACAGAACGAGACAAAAGACCGGTTAACGGGCCTGTTGCAAAAGCAAGACCGTAATCTTTGCCGAACGTTGAACGGAAAGTAGAACCAGTATCGACATTATCAATACCTTCTGCACCACAAAAGCGCGCTGCCGCAAAAGGCAGATCAGCAGAAACGCAAATAACATTCACGCCTTTTAATGCTGCCGCAGATTCATTAAATTTACGAATAGACATGGCACAAGTCGGTGTATCAACCGATGGAAAAATATTCAAAACCAACTTAGCGCCTTGGTAATCGGCCAAAGTAGCTACAGACAAATCCGTTTTCACCAACTCAAATGCTGGTGCTGCAGAACCTACAGCAGGAAGAGTTCCAACGGTTTCAAAAGGATTACCTTTTAACGTAACAGTTGCCATACATACCTCTTAAATTAAATAAAGAATTAACCGCGAATAATAGAAACGTTTTCTGCTTGCTTGCCTTTCTCGCCTTCAGTGACGTAAAAACGCACCAACTGACCTTCAACAAGAAAGCGACGACCACGGCCACGGATAGCGCGGTAATGAACAAATACATCATCACCATTTTCCATCGTTAAAAAGCCAAAGCCTTTTGAAGAATTAAACCACTTAACAGTCCCCTGCTCGCGGTCATCATCTTCGTCTTCATCAGAGTCAGAGTCCAAACTGTCGGAGCTGACCTGGCTAACCATAGCGCCAACATAAACAGACACTAGAATAAAGGCGAAATACACTAAGAAGTTTGCACCCATTTCTTCTTTTAGCACGCCCGCAATAAGCAGAGGTACAACCAAAGCGATAACAAGGCTGACGATAAACGTGCGAAGGGAAAACAAACCAGAACCAACAGAAGACCCTTTGTTATGTGAAACATTATCCTGATGATCATTCATAAAATATATCTCTTATTAAATTAAATATTATCGTGAAGCGGAGGCCATCCTAGAAAAACAGACTCCGTATTAGTACGTATAGTGAATAAATAAATATTATTACTAAACTCTTTTTAAAATCACTGTGTGAAGCGAAAGAAGATAGTAGTAAAATACTTACCTTCATTTTAGAGCAATTTTCACGCCACTCTACACATAAAATGACTAATAGCTAAATCATATATTTGTATAGAATTGCTTATAAAATACGAATTTAGTTTCATAAGGTTAACACACAGAAGGTATCTATGAACACCTCACAAATCAATCAACGCATCGACGAATTAGAATTCAAACTACAATTTCAAGAAGACACAATTGACAGTTTAAACCGAGCTTTAATAAGCCAACAAAAAGACATACTGCTAATGCAAGAAAAGCTCGTCTTATTAGGAAACCAGTTGGAGTCCTATCGACAGCAACAGCCTATTCACGATGGAGATAAGCCACCGCACTATTAACGCTTCGAGCGCTATTCTGAGCTATCTAAAGATTTTAGAACATAAATGTCGAATCGCCCCGACTTTCCTTCCAATTGGTAAGTTGGTTCGACATTATTTAAGTAAGGAGCCCCTTTTGGTCGCTTAACCACCACTCGGTATTCCGCTAACGCCATGGCATAAGGTAATAAGCTATCTGCGTCCTCATCCTTGCCAACCAAATCTCTAAAGAACGCCATTTCTTTTTTGGCCGCAGCAGAAGATTTTTCAGTATGAGGGTACATAGGATCTAAATACACAACATCAAACTTTTCGTCACTATCGATGCCGGTGATATCCGTGTCCAACAGCTGCATTCTTTTTGCGATCTCAGCCACTTCACTATGAAACGACGCTCGATATAAGCCATCTTTCAACATAGCCCTAACAAAACCAACGCGCTCACACAGCGATACAGAGCAACCAAGACACGCTAAGACAAAAGCATCACGACCTAACCCAGCAGTGGCATCTAACACAGACAAGTTAGCACGTTTATTCAACCCAACCGCTTTGGCTATATCCTGCCCTTTGCCACCACCAAAGCGCCGCCTGTGATCAACAGCACCAGAGGTAAAATCAACATAAACTGGCTTTGGTGCCCCTTTCCCTGTTTTTGCAATAGCCAGTCCCTCCGTTGTATTAAGCAGGAGGTAGTCATACTGAGAAACAAATTTAATCGGATCACGCAAAGACATAAAGCTAAGATCAAGTGACTTTGACAACAAACGAGATTCAGCCTCTAGAAGCTTATCAGACGCTGCTACAGCAATAGAATTAGGCAAAAGGAACGCTCTCCGAAAACCATGAAACGGGCTTGAAATAGGTTCAGCCTACCATTTAAAACAACAGTAGGCCGTCAACCTTTCTCCATTTATTCCGCCGTTTTTTTATAGCACGACAGAGATACACATTTATAAAATATAAACGATAAACAGAAGAATAAAGCCTAAAACAAGGCGATATATGAAAAAAGGGAAAAAACCAATCGTGTTTAGCCATTTTAGGAACAGATAAATACAACAATAAGCACTTATCGCCGACAAAATAACGCCAGCAAGAATACTTCCCCAATCAACGGCTAAATTAGATGACGCCAGCTCAACCGTCTTTAAACCACCAGCCGCTAAAATCAAAGGAATAGACAGAAGAAAAGAAAACTTTGCCGCTGACTCACGACCAAATCCCAGAAAGCGCGCAGCAGTCATGGTAATACCGGAACGTGATGTTCCAGGAATTAATGCAAGAGCCTGAGCAAAACCAATACAAAGAACGCTCTTTATACCGAAATCACGCTCTGTTTTATTCGATGTACCGTATTTATCAGACAACCAAAGCAAAACACCAAAGCCGATAGTGGTATACGCAATAACCTCTAAAGAACGTAAGTGTGTACTGATAAAGTCATCAAACAGCAAACCTGCTGCACAAGCCGGTAAGGTAGCTAACACGATCCACCAAGCTAGACGACTTTCAGGTGTAGACTGTCTAGTCTTTAGGGACACAAACCAAGCAACAACAATGGCAAAAATATCTTTCCTGAAATAGCCAAGGATGGCCATTAAAGTGCCAACATGAACAGCGACATCAAAGGCCAAACCTTGGTCTGGCCAATGAAGTAATTGAGCTGGGAGAATTAAATGAGCAGAACTTGAAATTGGCAGAAACTCAGTAAGACCCTGTATTACTGCCAAAAAAACAATGTGATACCACAACATAGTTTGTTATCGCTTTCCTATCCTTGGAGCTTGCTTTTCCCAGCTTATTTCATCTCTCAAATAGGTCGGTATTGCTTCATAAGAAGATACCGTCGCACCCTGTTGAAATTGAAGCATAGCTAGATCAGCAATACATGCTGCTCGAGGGGCAGCATCCGTTAAAATGTACTCTGGAGCAGCAGGCATTAATGAACTAAGAATGTCTTCATAACACCAGCCAGAACCTACGCCGTTATAGTGTTCAGTAAAACCTTTTAGGGATTCGGGCTTCACAACACACTCATCAATCAATGACTCTATTACATAGCGGCCTTCCACTTTATTAACAGTGTAACCACCCATGTAAATCTCCCCCATACGGGCATCAAGGGCAGCCAGCCAACGATTTTTTCCGGTTTTCTGAAAACCTTCCAGAGATAGAGCCGCCAATGTCGATACAGGAATAACAGGCAAATCAGCACCAAAGGCAAGCCCCTGCACAACACCCGCACTTATTCTCAGACCAGTAAAAGAGCCGGGCCCTCTTCCAAATGCAATAGCATCTAGATCTAACAGGGTAATACCAGCTTGGTCTAGAATTTGATCGACCATAGGAAGAATCAGATCATTATGAAGACGTGGCGCCATGCGAAAATCTTCTAACACAACGCCATTCAAATTCAACGCCACAGAACATGCAGGCGTTGAGGTATCAAGAGCTAAAATGACCGACATGAACTCATTAAGCCTTTAGTGATTCTAAAAGATTTTGCTTAATTTCATTCAAATCGCCAATACCGTTGACTTTAACGAACTTAGGAGCAGTTGCACTATCTGCTTTCAGCCAATCTTGGTAATAACCAATCAGAGGCGCTGTTTGATCATGGTAAACACCTAAGCGAAGACGAACAGTTTCTTCTGTATCATCAGCACGCTGTACAAGGTCATCCCCTGTTACATCGTCCTTACCTTCTACTTTCGGCGGGTTGTACACAATGTGGTATGTACGGCCTGACGCTTCATGGACACGACGTCCACTCATGCGCTTAACAATCTCTTCATCTGGCACATCGATTTCAACAACATAATCGATCTTAACACCAGCGTCTTTTAGAGCATCCGCTTGAGGAATCGTACGAGGAAAACCATCAAACAACGCACCATTAACACAATCGTCTTGTGTTAGGCGCTCTTTTACCAAACCAATAATAATATCATCTGAAACAAGCTGACCTGCGTCCATAACCGCTTTGGCTTTTAAACCCATTTCGCTTCCTGCTTTCACGGCGGCACGCAGCATGTCTCCAGTAGAGATTTGTGGAATACCAAACTCTTCTGTAATAAATTGAGCTTGAGTGCCTTTACCAGCGCCTGGCGCACCTAATAATATTACTCGCATAAACGTCTCCAAAAGACAGAGTTAACTGATAAGCAAGGCTAACTGACACAGCGCACCATCAACGTGCAAAAAGCACGGCAGCACTATGAAAAATTACACCATTTGCATACTAATAAATTGAATGGCCGCCAAGCATACCCAAGCAGCCATCCTTTATGCAAATTTACCTGCCTTTTTTTATGTTTTTCTTACTCATATTGAGCATTTATCAACCACATTTGTAATTAGCCCGTATTTTGCATACCACTGGCAATGCCCGCCATGGTTATCATAAGAGCTTTGTTGACCTCTGCATTATCTTCGTCCTTACGACTACGATACAAAAGCTCGGCCTGCAAATAGTGCAATGGATCAATGTAAGGGTTACGAACATCGATAGACTGACGAATCGTTTTGTTGTCTTCGATTAAGCGCTCTTGCTGTTTAAGCATCTTCACAAGCTCACTCACTTGCTTTAGCTTACCCCGTAATAATCGCCCTAATCCCTGAAGCTCTTCCCCAACCAAACGCTTCTCATAATATTCAGCAATTTCTGGCTCAGCCTTTGCCAATACCATGTCAAGCATGTCTAGGTAAGCACCAAAAAAAGGCCATTTTTTATGCATTTCGCGCAGTTTTTCTAAGTTTCCGGATTCAACGCCCTGTTGCAATGCACTCTCGGCACCCAGCCAAGCCGGCAACATCAGACGAATTTGCATCCACGCAAAAATCCAAGGAATCGCTCGCAAACTTTCAACGCCACCATCTGAACGGCGACGGGCAGGACGAGAACCTAAAGGCAATTTAGCCAACTCTTGTTCCGGCGTGGTTGCCCTAAAGTAAGGAACAAAATCTTCATGACCACGAACGATAGAGCGATATTGATTCATGCCCACTTCCGCCATCTCATCCATAATAGCCCGCCACTCCTCTTTCGGAGCTTCAGCAGGTATCAAAGACGCTTCCATAACAGCAGAACAATACAATTCCAAAGAGCGAACAGCGATGTCAGGAATACCAAATTTGAAGCGAATCATTTCACCTTGCTCGGTCACACGAATCGCACCATTAACCGAACCTGGAGGTTGAGACAAAATCGCAACATGAGCTGGGCCGCCGCCACGACCAACGGTACCACCACGACCATGGAACAAGGTCAGATGAATACCATGTTTCTTACAAAGACGCGTCAAGGCCTCTTGCGCTCGATATTGCCCCCATGTCGCCGCAATTTGGCCAGCATCTTTAGCCGAATCAGAATAACCAATCATCACCTCTTGATGACCGTTAATATAAGATTTGTACCAAGGCAACGAGAACAATTGCTCAATAATTGGCTCTGCATTATCCAAATCCGCAAGGGTTTCAAACAATGGCACTATTCGCATCGGGAAGGCCACACCGGACTCTTTCAGCATTAAAGCAACAGCCAACACATCAGAAGGCGCACTGGCCATTGAAATGACATAAGAACCGAACGAATTCTGCTCACCGTTGGCAATCATTTTAAACGTATCGAGGACTTCTTTAACTTCGGCTGTTGGCGTCCACTCCATAGGCAAAAGAGGACGTTTTGAATTTAGTTCGGTCAGCAAAAAAGCTTGGCGAGAAGCTTCATCCCACTCGGCGTAATCTCCCAACCCATAGAAGCGAGTAATGGCAGACAGCGCATCAATATGGCGAGAGGCATCCTGACGCACGTCCAAACGCACGAGCGTTGCGCCAAAAGTAGCTGCACAACGAATAAGGTCAAGCAATGAACCATTGGCAATAACCTTCATACCGCAATCTAACAGAGACTGATAACACAGTATTAGATCGTCCTTAAGCTCTTGTATATCAAGAAATATCTCTTCATCAGTTGTTGGCTTACCCTCCAAACACGCTTTCGCCCAATTTTTGGTCGCTAGCATCTTATTTTCTAGGTGACGCAGGACTTCGCGATAAGGTTGCGCACTGTCCCCAACGCGTTCGCGCAAAGCGGCATTACATTGGGTCATAGAAAATTCAGAACGCAGTGTGTTCAGATCTTTGATGTAAAGATCTGCCGCCATCCAGCGAGCCAACAAAGCCACTTCTTTTGTTACTGTGTGCGTTACATTTGGATTGCCATCTCTATCGCCACCCATCCAAGTTGCAAAACGAATCGGCGCTAAATCTAAGGGCAAACGGTCTTCTTTTGAAAACTTACTAAACTGCTCATCGAGTTGGCGAAAAAAGCGAGGGACTGCTTGCCATAAAGACTGCTCAATAACAGCAAAGCCCCACTTAGCCTCATCTACAGGAGTCGGACGTTCTTCACGGATTTCATCGGTATGCCAAGCCTGAGTGATGATTTCTTTCAATCGTCGAATGTGTTTCGTCTCTTCTAGTGGCAGAATATTATCTTTATCAAGCGCTTCTAGCTCAGTGGAAATATTGTCGTATTTACGAATCAAAGATCGACGTACCACTTCCGTAGGATGCGCTGTGAGAACTAATTCAATAGATTGAGACTGCAAAGAAGCAATCATTTGCTCGGCGGTAAAGTTCTTCTTATCGAGGCGAGCCAATAAATCCCCTACAGGATTATGATAAACCCCCAAACTCTCGTTTGTACGTCTACGATGAACTCGGTGATACTGCTCTGCGATATTAGATAAGTTTAAAAACTGGTTGAAAGCCCGTGCGACAGGAACAATTTCTTTATCATCTAACTCTTCTAAAGCTTGAATAAGAGCGGCTGAGTCTCCTGATTGACGCCCATCTTTTGAAAGCATTCGAATATTTTCTACTTTCTCAAGAAAACCTTCGCCTAAATGATTACTCATGCTTTCGCCAAGACAATCTCCTAGCAACCTAACATTTTCACGTAATGACGCCTGACGATCACTCACTGCACCCTCCTTATCTTGCT
Source organism: Marinomonas sp. FW-1 (assembly GCF_005222245.1). Taxonomy (NCBI): domain Bacteria; kingdom Pseudomonadati; phylum Pseudomonadota; class Gammaproteobacteria; order Oceanospirillales; family Oceanospirillaceae; genus Marinomonas; species Marinomonas sp. FW-1. The sequence goes on from NZ_CP025987.1 coordinate 2,969,206, forward strand.
AATAACACCTATGTGTTCAAAGGTATTTTTATCATCCGACCAAAAATCAAACTCATAAACCTTCGCGTTTAGCTTGATCCCAAAAATTATCTAGTTCCTTTAAAGAACAATCTGTTAGCGTTTTATTTTGCTCTGCAACAAGCGCTTCAATTCTAGCAAACCGTCTACGGAATTTAACATTTGTTTTATTTAGAGCGATATCAGGAGACACCTTGCAATGACGAGATAGATTTGTCATTGCAAACAAAACGTCCCCCATTTCTTCTTCTATATGAGGCTGATTTTGCTCTTGAATCGCCTCTTCAAGCTCATCTAACTCTTCACGAATTTTGTCAAAAACGGGCTTAATGTCTGACCAATCAAAACCCACTTTCGATACTTTTTCCTGAATTTTAATGGCTTGCATTAAGGCTGGCATCGACACGGGCACATCCGCTAACATGCTCGTTTTTTTATCCCCTTTTTCTTGCGCCTTAATCTGCTGCCATTGCTCAGCAACTTCTTGTTCGGTAAGCGCTGTCGGCTCACCAAAACGCGTCAAGTCTGCGTCTGGAAACACATGTGGGTGACGTCGTAGCATTTTTTTAACAATACCAGCGGCCACATCTTCAAAAGAAAAGCGTTGCTCTTCGTCCGCTATTTGCGCATAAAAAACCACCTGAAACAGTAAATCGCCAAGCTCTTCTTTTAGATGCTCAAAATCTTCTCGTTCAATGGCATCTAGCACTTCATAGGTTTCTTCCAGAGTGTAAGGTGCAATCGTTTTATAGGTTTGCTTTTTATCCCACGCACACCCAAACTGCTCATCTCTCAAGCAGGTCATTAAATACTGCAACTGGGTAATGGCGTTACTCAAAAGTCTCTCTCTCTAAACACATTTAAGACATTTGGCAGCTGATTAATGCGGTGCAGCAATTTGCTTAGCACGCTTAACTCGCCTACTTCGATAGTAAAACGTATGCTCGCCGTATGATTTTCCTTTGCAGACAAGGTATTCATCGATAGTAAATTGACCTTCTCGTTGGCCAACAGACTGGTAATATCATTAAGCAAACCAGTGCGATCATAAGCTTCAACCTGAATATTTACAGGGTACTGATTGTCTAGCTCTTCACCCCAGCTTACATCAATGATTCTCTCGGGCTCATCCAATCCTAACTGCACGATATTAATACAATCTTGTCTGTGTACCGATACACCGCGCCCTTGGGTAATAAAACCAACAATATCGTCCCCAGGAATTGGCGAACAACACTTGGCCATTTGGGTAAGTAATTTGCCAACACCCAATATATGAATATCGTTATCAGACGACTTATGAAGGCTCTTTTTAAGGCGAATTGGTCGCGTTGGTGAAGTTTCGCCATTCAGGTTATAAAAGTCATCAATAACTCTTAAAACGCGTGCCAACTGTATATCGCCAGCGCCTAACGCCACATACACTTCTTCGGCATAAGAAAAATTAAAGCGCGCTGATATCGCCTGTAAATCAATACGACTATCTTCAAGCCCTAAACGTTTTAGCTGTTTATCTAGTAATTGCTTACCCGCTTCAAGGTTTTTCTCTCGATCTTCTTTTCTAAACCAATTCTGGATTTTGGCTCTTGCACGGTTAGTTTGAACATAGCCCAATGTAGGGTGGAGCCAGTCGCGACTCGGTCCACCCTCTTTCGTGGTTAGAATTTCGACTTTGTCGCCAGTTTTTAGATGCGTTACTAAAGAAATAATCTTGCCGTTTACTTTTGCACCTCGACAACGATGTCCAATTTCCGTATGGACGCGGTAAGCAAAATCAACAGGCGTAGCGTTAACTGGAAGATCGACAACATGCCCATCAGGCGTAAAAACATAAATACGATCTTGCTCTATATCACTGCGAACTTGCTCAGACAAAGACTCCAAGTCGCCTTGAACCTCATGAAAGTCCAAAATGGTACGCAGCCATTGCAATTTCTCTTCATAGCTGGTGCTGTTAGAGCTTAAATCGGTTCCTTTGTACTTCCAATGCGCACACACGCCCAGTTCTGCATCTTCATGCATTTTATGCGTACGGATTTGGATCTCCAGCGCTCGTCCTTGGGGACCAACCACTGCCGTATGCAAAGACTGGTATCCGTTAGACTTAGGATTGCTAATGTAATCATCAAATTCTTGCGGAATGGGGCGCCACAAATTATGAACAACACCAAGAACGCCATAGCACTCCATTGGTTCATCCACCAAAATACGAACAGCACGCACATCATAGACTTCATCGAAGCCTATATTTTTACGCTTCATTTTTCGCCAAATACTGTAGATGTGCTTGGCACGTCCCATTAGATCGGCGTGAATATTAATGGCTTTTAGTCGTTCATCTAGCAAAGAGATAACATCGTCAATGAATTGCTGACGATCTAAACGCTTTTCATCCAACCAGGTAGCAATACGTTTGTAGTCAGAGGGGTATAGGTAACGAAAAGACAGGTCTTCCAGCTCCCATTTTATATGACCAATGCCTAAACGATGGGCCAATGGGGCATAAACACTTTGTACTTCTAGTGCAACAGCAACACGTCGCTCTTCGCTTTGATGCTTTGCTTCTTTGATAGCACAGGCGCGTTCCGCCAATTTAATCAATACAACGCGGACGTCATCAATAATAGAAACCAGCATTTTGCGCAAAGATTCTAATTGATTTTCACTGCTTCCAAGCACCTCTGCCGCCGTGTCTGCAGTGAGGTTTTTAGAAACCTCCCCCATTTTAATGACGCCTTCGACAATCAGAGCCACCTTGCGCCCAAACATGTCCGTCACCCGGGAAATAGGCAGTTGGTCTTCTCGTACTGCACGATAGACGGCAGCCGCTACCAAGGAGTCTTGATCCGCCCGAAAGCCAGACAAAATTTCGACCATTTCTAGTCCGGCTCGAAAAGTACTTGCCTGTGGCCCCCAATAAGATGGTCTTGCAGATTGAAGTTCTGCCTGCCTAGCTAATTCACAAGCCATACGCAAAGGCACTCGAGCACTGTCATCGATTAAATGAGAAAAGTGCCCCATCCAACCATCAATATCCACGCTACCATCATCTAAAACAGGGTGATCTTTTCTTACCGTTACCATTTATCCGCCCTTCAAGTTACTTCTTTTTTTGCAACAACATCATCGTCTCTACATGGGAAGTTTGCGGAAACATGTCCATCAAACTCACCCTCAAAACACGATATCCTTTTGCAACTAGATATTCGGCATCCCTTGCTAAAGTAGAAGCATTGCAAGAAACATACAATATTTGTGTTGGTGCAATTTTTATGATGCTGTCTAAAAATTCAAATGCTCCCGCACGTGGAGGGTCCAGCAGCACTTTTGTAATTTGCTTGCTAATAAGCCCATTTTCAACCGGCTGAGTCAAGTCTGCAGCAACAAATGCAACATTATCCAATCTATTTAGTTGTGCATTGTGACGCGCAGCCTCCACCATAGAGTCTTGCACCTCAACGCCAATTACCTTTTGTGCGTACTTAGCTAAAGGCAAAGAGAAATTACCCACACCACAGAATAAATCCAACACAATGTCTCGATCATTTAACGCCAACCAATCAATCGCCTGCATCACCATTTTTTGATTCATCGCGGCATTCACTTGGATAAAGTCTTGAGGGTGATAACTCAATTTCAACCCATCAAGTTCATAATGGCGCATTTTTTCTGGCGACACCTCCGCTTTGCTCGCCTTTGGTGCTTGCCAATATAACGTAATTTGCTCGTCTTGCGCCCAGCGTTCCCACGTTTCTTTGAGCTCATCACTCACCTCAAAGTTCAATCGAAACAACACGGATACGCCTTTTGTATCTTCTAACAATTCAATGTGCCCAAGCAAACCCGCTAACTCACTTTGTAATAACGCAGTTTTTAGTGACAAAAAAATGGTTTGCAAAGGAGCAGTAAGCACAACACATTGATCAATAGAAACGATATCGCTTGAGGACTTGCCACGAAACCCCATTGCCAGTTGGCCTTTCTTTTGCTCAATGGCTATTCGGGCTCGGCGACGGTACTGTGTTGGCGCATCAACCAGAGGCTCAAAATCTTGCATTGTCGCAACTTTGCGCAACTGTCCTTGCAGCCAATCATGTTTGGCAGCTAATTGCTTTTCAGCGGCTAAATGCTGAAAACTACAACCACCACAAATAGAAAAATGTGGGCAAGCAGGTTCAACTCGGTAATCACTTGGCTCAATAATCGAATGCAAAGCGGCTTCATCAAAACGACGCCCAGCTTTAGTCACTTGCGCAGTCACTGATTCGCCAGGTAAAGCACCTTCGATAAAGGTTACTTTACCATTCAGGCGAGCAACGCCTTTGGCTTCATGAGTAATGCCTTCCACATGGTAAGTCTGGACGGGGCCCAATACCTGGGGTTTGCTTGTTCGGCGAGGGGGTGTTCTTCTTCTCAAAGGTGGCTCTCTTGTTCCTGAATATAGGATAAATGCATATCTATTCTATCTCATCTGTAGATAGAACTGTACGCGAAAGCAAGCCTTAATAGCCATTAATCACTCAGCCATCAAACACGCCAGTCGACAGATAACGATCTCCGCGGTCACACACAATCGCGACAATCACGGCATCCGTTAGCTGCTTAGACAATTCCATCGCTATCGCAACAGAACCACCCGAGGACACACCGCAAAAAATACCTTCCTCTTTCGCCAAACGACGCATTGTTGTCTCAGCGGCCTCTTGCGACACATCCATAATGGTATCCACTCGGCTATCGTCAAAGATTGAAGGCAGATACTCTTTTGGCCAACGACGGATACCTGGGATACTTGAACCATCTTGAGGCTGAAGACCAACAATTTGGATGTCTTTATTCTGCTCTTTCAAATAATGTGACACTCCCATAATGGTGCCCGTGGTGCCCATTGAACTCACAAAGTGTGTCACGGCTCCTTGTGTTTGTTGCCAAATCTCAGGCCCTGTTGTGAGATAATGCGCATTAGGATTGTCTTGGTTTGCAAACTGATTCAATACAATACCAACACCTTCATCTTGCATTTCTTGAGCAAGATCACGGGCTCTTTCCATACCCTCTTCTTTTGTCACTAAGTGCAAGATGGCGCCATAAGCCGTCATCGCTGACTTTCGCTCTTGGCTCATGTTATCCGGCATAATCAGGTGCATTTTATAGCCCTTAATGGCTGCCGCCATCGCCAAGGCAATCCCAGTATTACCACTTGTCGCCTCAATTAAACTATCACCTGGCTTAATATCTCCGCGAAGTTCAGCCTGAAGAATCATATTCAATGCAGGGCGGTCTTTTACTGATCCTGCTGGGTTTTGGCCTTCAAGCTTTAATAAAATCGTATTACTTGGATTTGGGTTGATGCGCTGCAAGCGAACCAGAGGAGTGTGTCCAATTAAGGACTCGATGCTAGGGTATTGGATCATAAAAAACTTCATTGACATTGATGACTGAGGGAATGAAACTTAACGCTATGGGCCTATTTAAGAACACTTACGCCCAACAGTACAATAAGAAAGCGTTATAAACTTAGTGTTAGTTTCTCATTTTGAAAAATAAAACAGGTTACTCTATCTTTTTAGGTAGGTAAAATCTGCTGTTTGCACTTCACTTGGACTAACCCTATGCGCGCTACACGCTTTCTCACATTGCTCTTTTTGTTACTAGTAATAAGCGGCTGCAACAAGCCTGCGGAAGACCTCACAGAGCTAAGCAACGCAGAATTACGTAAAAATTGGCGAGCATGCGCTTACCTAGACTCGGCATCCGGTGACGAAATAGCGGCATGCGAAAATTATGAAAAAGAATGCGACACACGCAAAGAACAAGGCCGCTTAGCATGCTACTAACCTTTTATATCTATGGCTCGCACAATGAAAATTCCTTTTATTAATATCACTTCACTGAGCCTAAGCAGCAAGTTGTTTTGGGTGTTATTCACTCCTTCTTTCATTATCTCTTTGATGGTCACCATCTTCTTATTATCTACGCGTTTCAATGATCTAAATCGCAACCTGCATGAGCAATCACGCCACATAACAGAACAAGTCTCCACAACGAGCGCCTATGCCATTGTGTTCTCTGACCAAAACATGATGTATCGGATTCTACAAAACGCACTTAACAACCCAAATATAAGTAGTGTCCAACTCTACAACAGTGAACAAAAAGCCATCGCCGAACTAGGCAAACCATCGATACAAAACAGTCCTTTTTTTCCCGAAAAAAATGAAGTGATCGAATACGAAGACCGCCTCGAATCTATTAGCGCTATCTACTATACCAGTAACTCTCTGGACGGTATTTTCAACAGTCAAACTGACCTTTTCAACACTCAAGATCAGCGCAGCCTAATTGGCTGGGTCAGAGTGGAGGCAAATAAAGCCACTGTGCAATTAGAAAAATACCAGTACTCCAGCTTAGTCATTTTTATCTTTCTGCTTTTTAACGTCGCCATGATATTAGGCGCATTCCATGCGTCAAAAATCCTCACCCACCCCATAAACAAACTGGCTTCAGCATTAAGTAAACTGGTCAAAGGTCAATTTTCCACAGCGAAGCTGATGAAACTACCAGCAGAATACACCTCCATACAAAGAGACTTACTCGATTTGACGGAAAGGCTGGAGCACCATAATGAAGAGCTCGTCTCGGGCATTGAACAAGCCACAGAAGACATTCGTCGTAGCTTAGATAGCATGGAAGAAAAAAGCGCCCAGTTGCACATAGCCAACCGCGAAGCAATGGAGTCCAACCGCTTAAAGTCGCAATTTTTAGCCAACATAAGCCACGAGGTAAGAACCCCTCTAAACGCTATCCTGGGTTATACAAAAACCCTGCAAAAAGACATAAAAGACCCTCAACACCGCCTTTATGTGAACACCATTGAGCAATCTACCAACAGCCTACTGGCGGTTATCGGTGATATTTTGGATTTCTCTAAAATTGAAGCAGGCAAGCTTAGCTTAGAAAGCAACCATTTCAATCTTAAAACCTTAATAGACGATGTTTACCAGACATTAAGTATCAACTTACTCAACAAAGAAAAGCACATCGATTTAGTCCCAGAATTTGGCTTAGATGTACCGGAATGGTTTATTGGTGACAGCACCCGAATACGACAGATTTTAACCAACCTAATCGGTAATGCGATTAAATTCACCCATCAAGGTTCGGTTAGAACCCGCGTCGCTATTGCGACTGAGAACGATCAAGATATCACCCTGTCTTTTCAAATTATCGATACCGGCATTGGCATTGCAGAAAACAAAATTCATCGTTTGTTCAAGCCTTTTTCACAAGTCGATACCAGCACCACTCGGCAGTTTGGCGGAACAGGGTTAGGTTTGGTTATAACCAAAAAGCTCGTTGAACAAATGAACGGCAAAATTGAAATAAGCAGTGACCCAAGTATTGGCTCCACCTTTCGCTTTACAATCACACTGAAAAAATCGACCAAAACCCAAAGTGACAAAACAGCACTTGGACTTCATATCCTCATACTAGAACCTAGCTCCACCTATAAAAGCTATCTGAACAACTATTTACAGAGTATTGGGGTCAGCTGCAGTATATGCTCAGATATCGAGCAAACCGTTGCACTGTTAAACAAACAGCACGACAAAATAGATGCCATTCTATTGAGCGTTGTACCAAATGAACAAAGCATTTATGAAATCCGGGAACTGATCACGTATTCGACCCAGCAGTTCTCTATTCCATGCATTCTGATGATCCAACCACCAGGCCAAATTACACATTACCCAGACTTAAAAGATATTTGCAGTGACATTTTGCTAAAGCCAATCAGTCATGATCGCCTCTATCATGCTTTGCAAAACTTAGGGCATAATCCGATCACCACCTCTCAACCTCAAAAAACCAATGCTCAACGAGACAAGATTAAAGGCCTCAGTATACTTGCGGTCGATGACTCGCCAATCAATTTACAATTGCTTAACCATTGGCTCATTCCGATCGGACTCGATGTCACCTTAGCCTACAGCGGACAACAAGCCTTAGACCTAGCGATGAACAAACATTTCGACTTGGTTTTTATGGATATACAAATGCCAGAAATGGATGGCATGGAAACTACCCAGCATTTAAGACAACTCGACGCCTACAAAAACACGCCTATCATCGCCCTAACAGCCCATGCTTTAGGGTCAGAGCAGCAACAAATGCTCAGCAGTGGGATGAATGCCTATCTTACCAAGCCCATTGACGAAGACCTTCTCATTAGCACGATCGAAAAATGGTGCTCCAATACCGACACCTTTCAAGATCAAGTCAATGCAAAGCTAGTTGATATATTTGACTTAGAAAAAGCATTATCTATTGTCGACGGCAAAGAAGAGATTGCAAAAGAAATGTTCGATATGCTGGCTGATTCGCTAAGCGCAGAGAAGAAGCTGATTAAACATCACTTAGAAAACCAAGATACTAAAAAACTTATTGAAGTGGTTCACCGAATACACGGTGCATCAAAATACACAGGTACAGTAAATATCGCGAGACACGCAAATTTCCTTGAAACCCATCTAAAGGAACTCGGCATGGAAGACGCCGAGGGCGTCACCGAGGACTTTTTAGAAGCCATCGATGAACTGCTTGATCATCGTCAGCTTATTCCTTGGAATCAAGCCTTAGATTCAAGTACTACAAAGGCCTGAGCATACGCCCTTTCATCCGTTAAACTTACATGCCATGAAATAGGAAAATCATAACGAGCCGCAATAGCATCATCAACAACAAGAATCGGCTGACCTGTGGGCAAATTCATAACACTAAAGTGCTGAAAACTCACACCAGAACCAATTCCCGTACCCAATGCCTTTACTGCGGCTTCTTTTGCGGCAAAACGTTTCGCGACATAGGCAATGGCCTTATCTTCATTACTAATAGCTTGCCAACATTTTTTCTCGTCCGCACTCAAAATGCGATCAACAAAACGCTCTCCCAAACGAGTGATAGATTGCGCAATACGGGCAATTTCTACTAAGTCCGTTCCAACACCAATAATCAAGATATAACCTCTTCACTCAACTCAAACTTTCAACGTACGGAAAATTGGCACACCCAAATGCAACTCTCCTTGGAAGGACTGTTTTGGCAATAAACGCCTTGCAACGATAGGCTTACCATTTAACAAGCTGTCCAACCAATTACGATGCAATTCTTTGGCAAGGCTTAACACCTGCTTATCTGTCCATTTCCCCGCTTGATAATCAAGCGCGACCTGCCCTTCTACAAACAACATAGGCAAGAGTTTCGGCTTCTCGCCATAATATGGACGCAAGCCAAACTTATAGTGAAATTGATAGAGCTGCTTCGCGTCTATCAACTCACCACGGCTTGTGGAAAGCATATTAATAGCCACCCCTAATTCGGAGAACAACCCGACTTCAAAACGTCGTAACAAAGGCGCTATTGGCGCTCCTGCGTACAAGCTTTCAATAAGCCATTTATACAGCTCATACACATCAGGCAAGGGAAGATTAATCGGGAGCAGCTTTTCCAGCAACTCATGCACATAAAGCGCAGCATACAAGGGCAATCCCTCAAGAGCAGAAGCAGACGTAATAGATTCTAAGCTTTTCACTGTCTTTAAGTCGCTACGGCCAGAAAACTCCATTTCATAACACAAAAAAGGCCCAGGTATGACCCGAGCCTCTTTTTTAGGTAATCGCCACACGCCTCTTACCAAACCTTGCTCAAGGGTTAATACATCGAGCAAAATTTTGTTATCCTGAAAAGGACGAGTGTGGATAACATACGCAGATACGCGCATCGGAATTACTCTTCCTGATAACCTAAACTGGCTAGCGCACGTTCATCATCAGACCAGCCAGAACGAATCTTAATCCAAAGATTCAGCATCACTTTATGTTGAAACAGATTCTCCATATCAATACGCGCTTCTTTGCCGATGAGCTTAATTTTTTCGCCACGCTCACCAATAATGATACGCTTTTGGCCATTCCGCTCTACCAAGATTAACGCACTAATATGAATAGCAGACTCTTCGAAAACGAATTCTTCAATTTGCACAGCCACTTCATATGGCACTTCCTGGCCAAGCTGACGAGTAATCTTTTCACGAACGATTTCTGCCGCAAGGAAACGAGAACTACGATTGGTAATTTGATCTTCTGGGTAAAATTGCGTGCCTTCTGGAATATAGCTCTCAACCAAACGCTCTAAACGATCAAGGTTATTATTACGTAACGCTGATATCGGCACTATTTGCGCAAAATTCATTCGGTCAGATAAATTTGCCAAGCGTGGCAACAGGCTTTCTTTTTGATCTAGTTGATCAACCTTATTTACCACCAAAATAACCGGGCAACGCGCATTCTTAACCTTCTGGAGAACAGACTCATCTTCTTCGGTCCAACGATCAGCATCGATAACAAACAAAACAACATCCACGTCTTTCAAAGCCGCTACGGCGGTTTTGTTCATAATTCGGTTGATTGCTTTTGCCTCACCGAGATGCAGCCCAGGAGTGTCAACATAAATAGCTTGAACATGCCCTTCGGTCTTTACACCAAGAATTTGGTCACGAGTCGTTTGCGGCTTACGTGAAGTAATCGACAGTTTTTGACCCAAGATATGGTTAAGCAAAGTGGATTTACCCACATTAGGGCGACCAACAATGGCAATATAACCACAGTGTGTAATTTCAACGTCAGACATCTTTCTTTTCCAATTGTTTCAGTGCTTTTGAAGCGGCATTTTGCTCCGCAATACGGCGGCTATTGCCTTTCCCTTCAATAGCGTCTTCACAGAGTTCTATATAACAGTGAACATGAAACGTCTGGTCATGTGGCTCACCAACAATGTCTACCACATCATACTGAGGCAAAGCGTGCTTACGGGCTTGTAAATACTCTTGTAGACGCGTTTTGGCATCTTTCGTAACAACTTTCAAAGATGTCGCATCTAAACGTTCTTTGTACCATGACAATATGTGCTCTCGACAAACATCCATGCCGGCATCCAAATACATAGCACCAATAATGCCTTCTACCGTATCTGCCAGAATAGAGTCACGTCTAAAGCCACCGCTTTTTAATTCGCCAGCACCCAGCTTCAAATAGTCGCCTAGTTGAAATTCACGAGCGAGTTCAGCTAGCGTGTCACCTTTCACCAAAGAGGCACGCAAGCGGCTCAATTCACCTTCCTTAGCTTTTGGAAAACGATGAAATAGGTCTTCAGCGATCACATAGTTAAGAATCGAGTCACCTAAAAATTCAAGGCGCTCATTATTTTTTCCACCAAAACTACGATGCGTTAGCGCCAGCTCAAGCAGTCCAAGGTCGGCAAAGAAGTAACCTATTCGCCGACTCAGCTTCTGATACAATGAACTCAAAATTTCTCCAAAAAATACTTATTCAATCAAACCGTTATTTTTAAAACTTGGAATACTGAAAAACTCATCCCAATGTAACCACACGTAAAAAGCGCGGCCTTTCATATTCTCATCAGGAACAAAGCCCCAGAATCGGCTATCTGCGCTATTATCTCGATTATCTCCCATTACAAAGTAATGACCTTCAGGAACCGTCCATTCTCCTTCATGGGGAGTAAATCGGAAACTATTATAAATCTCGTGCTGCACGCCACCTAAGTTTTCGTTAAATAGCTCAACCGGCTCTTGATCCGGATTCAACGACACAGGCAACTTAGCTAAAAACTCTTTACTCACTTGCTTGCCATTTATCGTTAAGATCTTATTGCGATAAACAACATGATCACCAGGCAAGCCCACCAAACGTTTAATATAGTTTAAATCAGGTTTTAGCGGGTACTTAAAAACCACTACATCACCACGTTTTGGCTCTGTGGTAGGAATAATAGTGGTATTGAGTACTGGCAAACGAAGTCCGTAATCAAATTTATTCACCAGAATAAAGTCACCAATCTTTAACGTCGGCAACATAGAACCAGATGGGATCTGAAAAGGTTCGACGACAAAAGAGCGCAGACCAAAAATAATTGCGATTATGACAAAATAAGACTTAACCTCTACAACAAATTTAGGGGTTTGCGCCAATCTTTCTTTCGCATCTTTGTCTAAAGCACTGCGCGCCTCTGTCGCCATGCTCGCCAGAACCTGTTTACGTTTTGGTAAATATACAATGCGGTCGTAAACCCAAAAAACACCGGTTACCAAAAACGCAATCGCCAGTATCAATTCGAAATCAAAACTCATACTTCATTTCTCCGCCTTGGTGCGCTCGCGCGCACCAGTTGATTTTCTGGCTAGCTATCAAGCTGCAAAACCGCAAGGAAAGCAGACTGTGGCACTTCAACGTTGCCCACCTGCTTCATGCGTTTTTTACCTTCTTTTTGTTTCTGTAGCAATTTCTTCTTACGGCTCACGTCACCGCCATAACATTTCGCTATAACGTTTTTACGCAACGCTTTGACCGTTGTTCGCGAAATGATTTTCGCGCCAACCGCACCCTGAATGGCAACATCAAACATCTGACGAGGAATCAGATCTTTCATTTTTTCACACAAAGCACGCCCTCTGAACTGAACGTTATCTTTATGCATAATCAAGGCTAATGCATCAACACGCTCACCATTGATAAGTATATCCAAACGGCACAACGGAGCAGGACTAAAGTGAGAGAAGTTGTAATCCAACGAGGCAAAACCACGGCTACAAGACTTCAATTTATCAAAGAAATCCATTACCACTTCGTTCATTGGCAACTCATAACGCAGTTGCACCTGACGACCAACGTACAACATGTCTTTTTGAATGCCACGCTTTTCCACACACAAAGTAATCACGTTCCCCAAGTATTCCTGTGGAACCAAAATATTGGCTTCAACAATAGGTTCACGCATTTCTTTAATAGTGCCAGGGTCAGGCATTTTAGATGGGCTATCAACATTGATAACCTCACCATTGTTTAATTCAACTTCAAAAACTACCGTTGGCGCTGTCGTGATCAAATCGAGATCGTATTCACGTTCTAAACGTTCCTGGATGATTTCCATATGCAACATTCCTAAGAAGCCACAGCGGAAACCAAAACCCAATGCGTCTGAACTTTCAGGTTCAAAGAACAAGGAAGCATCGTTTAGGGTTAATTTATCCAAGGCAACACGGAAATCTTCGTATTGGTCAGAGCTTACAGGGAAAACACCAGCGTATACTTGCGGCTTAACTTTCTGGAAACCAGACAATTGAGGCACATCAGGAGTCGATGAGTGTGTAATAGTGTCACCAACAGGTGCGCCATGAATGTCTTTGATACCAGCAACAACATAACCCACTTCACCAGCGCGCAGAACACCAGTTTCTTTACGCTTAGGCGTAAAAATACCCGTCATATCAACAGGGTGAGTTTGTTTAGTCGATTTAATATAAATCTTGTCTTTCTTACGTAATGTTCCTTGCTTGATACGAACAAGAGAAACAACGCCTAGGTAATTATCAAACCATGAATCAATTATAAGCGCTTGAAGCGGCGCATCTACGTCACCTTCTGGTGGTGGTATAGTCGCAACCAATCGCTCCAATACATCATCAACCCCCATGCCTGTCTTTGCAGAACAAGTCACAGCATTCATGGCATCAATACCAATGATCTCTTCAATTTCTGCACAAACACGTTCAGGCTCAGCCTGAGGCAAATCGATTTTGTTCAAGACTGGCATAACTTCGAGGCCTTGCTCGATAGCGGTATAACAGTTTGCAACAGATTGAGCTTCAACACCTTGCGCCGCATCCACTACCAATAATGCGCCTTCACAAGCAGCCAGTGAGCGTGATACTTCATACGAGAAATCTACGTGTCCAGGTGTATCGATGAAGTTCAACTGATAGACCTGACCATCTTTCGCATGGTAATCCAGCGTGACACTCTGCGCCTTGATGGTAATGCCTCGTTCACGCTCAATGTCCATTGAGTCGAGAACCTGAGCCGACATCTCACGCTCGCTCAAGCCTTCACAAGTCTGAATGAAGCGATCGGCTAATGTCGATTTCCCATGGTCAATGTGGGCGATGATACTAAAATTGCGTATGTGCTTAAGATTATTGGAAGACACTATTTACTCACACTTAAAAAGCGATATTTGAATGATTTCCTGTTGATAAATAAGCCACATATGCACACATTTTCATCAAAATGGCGTTCAAATTGAGCTCCATTACCATGTTTGTACTATGAAAAAGCTTATCAACACATTTTCAGGATAGAAATTGGCGAGCATTCTACCGAAAATCGAGCGTGGACTCCATTTATTTCAGCGGTCAAGCCAGAAGAGCCCAGCAAGTTAAGTCTATGTATAGGATTAAGGCAACACAATCCCTCTTTCTTTTAAGACTCGTTCAACCGTGTCGACGGTGGCTTGTGTGTGAGAATCAATTTCAAGATTGACTCTGTCGCCCACACTGAGCATTCCAAACGTTGTTAACCTTAGTGTTTCTGGGATTAACGATACCTCTAACCAATCATCACCAATGTCGCTGATGGTCAAACTCGCGCCATTCAAGCCAACATAACCCTTATCAAATAAATAGCGTCGTGCATCGACGTCATGTTGGCGATCTGTCGTAAAGCGGATATGAACACTTTCTTCGATTTTTTCAATACGCGTGACACAAACAGACGTCATGATGTGACCAGACATAACATGCCCGCCTATTTCATCACCCATGCGCGCCGCACGTTCAAAGTTGACCGTATCACCCGCCTGCAGTAAACCAATATTGGTTAATGCTAACGTGGTATCAATCACATCAAACGTTAAAACATCATGGCCAATCTCAGCAACGGTTAAACAAACACCATTAATCGCAACACTAGCCCCTAACTGCTGCCCCAACATCACACCCGCTGGGAAGACAATTTCTAGTCGTTTATTACGACCAACTTGGCTTGTACTTTGAACCGATGCAGTACCTTGAACAATACCCGTAAACATAAAGAATCCTCATTCATAGGTGAAAAAATGTGCGGTATGACGAACTTAATGCTGGCCACCAGCGAGACTGAAGAAGAAATGAACACTTTTATTCAAAGCTGCATCAGAACTGGTTTTGAGCAAGTTATCACAGTGTCACCAATAGGGTTATCCACAGGTTACGGGGATAACAGTTTCTTCACAAAAAGATAAAACTAAACCTTACTAATGCGCCCATTTTATCCATTTTCAAGTTGGCAGTAAGCATTGCTCGGTAAAATTAAAAAAAAAGCCGCTTCATCATAAGCGGCTTTTCGGTCTATACGGGAGAGAAACCTAGTCTATTCGCACTACTTCTCAGATAGGGCGTCAATCATGCCCTGAGTCACCAAGACAATCCCATCAGAACTACGATAAAAACGCTCAGCATCTGCAACAGCATCTTCACCAATTACTGTTCCTTCGGGTATATGGCAATCGGAATCCACCACCACTTTGTTTAAGCGACAATTACGACCTATATCACAACGAGGCAAAATAACGGATTTATTCACATGTGAGTATGAATTGACTCGCACATTGTTGAACAAGATAGACTGCTCGACTGTAGAACCTGAAACAATACACCCAGCCGATACAACAGAATTCAACGCCGTACCAATACGTTCTTCGTAATTGTAATTAAACTTAGCGGCAGGACGTTGATATTGGGTGGTACGAATAGGCCAATCTTCGTCGTACAAATCCAATTCAGGGACTAAACGGGTCAAATCCATATTGGCTTCCCAATACGCAGTCAAAGTACCAACATCGCGCCAGTAAGGTTTGTCTGGGTAGCTTTTATTATCAATCACACTGTTAGCAAAATGGTGAGCTTTTATTTTGCTTCTGCCAACAAAAAGAGGGATCAAATCTTTACCAAAATCATGGCTCGACGCATCATCACTGGCATCAGAGCGCAGATTCTCAGATAAAAATTTTGTATTGAAAATATATATTCCCATACTAGCAAGAGACACATCGGGTTTGCCTGGCATAGTAGGAGGATTAGAGGGTTTCTCTTCAAAAGCGATGATGTTGTCATTGTCATCGACATGCATAATGCCAAACTGATCCGCTTCTGCCAAAGGAACTTGAATACACGCAACAGTGACATCGGCACCACTGTCTATGTGCTCTTGCAACATAACACTATAATCTTGCTTATAAACATGGTCACCGGCAAGAATTAAAATATATTCACTTTCCAAGCCGTTAATCATGCTTAAGTTTTGATAAACAGCATCTGCTGTTCCACGATACCAATCGCCTCCAGTCTGCTGCTGAGCAGGCCAGAGTTCAATAAACTCATTAAAATCGGAACGCAAGAAGTTCCAACCACGTTGCACATGTTGATTTAAAGTATGAGACCGATACTGAGTTAAAACGGCGATTCGTCTCATACCTGAATTCATGCAGTTAGAAAGCGGAAAATCGATAATTTTATACTTACCCGCAATCGGGACAGCGGGCTTAGAGCGGTTATCCGTCAATTGCTTTAATCTTGAGCCACGTCCACCGGCTAAAATAATGGACAAAGTTTTCATACGCGCCGTATTTAAATCCATGTAATGCCCTTAAAATTTTTATCAACACACTCTATTTGAAGTTTCATTTAGGTATACTCGTATCATTATTCCAAATCAATAAGATGCCTAATAATGAAAATACTCTTTGCCGCTTCCGAAATTTACCCTCTAATTAAAACTGGTGGATTGGCCGATGTCGCAGGTGCCCTTCCCGTCGCTCTTCGAAAGAAGGGCCTTGATGTCAAACTTATCATGCCTGCCTATCAAGGCATACTTGAAAAGGTAGCGCCAATTCAAAAGAGTATCAACCTTGGAAATCCATTTGGTGTTGGAGATTTGTTACTTCTTGAAACCCATATACCAGAAAACAACACACCGATTTACCTCCTCCAATGCCAAGCGCTGTACGAGCGTGAAGACGGCCCTTACGTTGATCGAAATGGAATAGACTTCAAAGACAACCACATCCGCTTTGCCGCCTTATCATGGGCGACAGCAACACTCGCTTTGCATGGCAATCTGATCGATTGGCAAGCAGACATTCTTCATTTAAATGACTGGCAAACAGGGTTCGCGGCAGCTTATCTTGAAAGCTGGAAAGTAAAACATCTTCCGATTGTGACAACAGTACATAATTTACGCTATAACGGAAGTTTTGATATGGATCAATTCTCTGACACATTTTTATCGACTGAACTACTCAGCATGCATGGCATGGAATTTTATGGCCGCTTCTCAGGACTAAAAGCTGGCCTTGTGTATGCAGATGCAATCACCACCGTAAGCCCAACCTATGCACAAGAAATCCTTACACCAGAATACGGTGATGGTCTTGATGGCACATTAAGAGCGATGCCTGAGAAACTGGTTGGCATATTGAATGGCGTAGACTACGAGCAATGGTCACCAGAAGTCGACCCTCTCATCGCTCAACAGTACAACACAGACAACCTAGAACAAAAACAGGCAAACAAGCTCGCCTTGTTACAAGAAAACAGTCTATCGGAAGACCTGAATCAGCCCATTTTTGGCGTAGTCAGTCGGTTGACCGAACAGAAAGGACTAGACCTTATTTTAGAGGTTATGCCCAACTTGTTAGATAAGGGCGCAAGACTCGTTGTGTTAGGTTCTGGAGACAAACAGCTGGAATCTGGCTATTTAGCCTTACAAGATAAATACCCAGAACAAGTATCCGTCCGCATTGGTTATTTTGAAGACTACTCACATCGCATCCAAGCTGGGATTGATGCTTTACTCATCCCTTCTCGATTTGAGCCGTGCGGTTTAACACAACTTTATGCTTTAAAGTACGGCACTCTGCCAATCGTAAGGCAGACAGGCGGACTGGCTGACAGTGTTTTTGAACTCACAGAGAAGGCAAATGGCTTTGTCTTTGCTGATGCCAGTAAAGAAGCTTTACAGGCCGCCATGGAGCGTTGCATGACTTGTTTTCATCAGGATAAAGTGCGCTGGCAAGCATTACAAAAAAACGCAATGAGCTATGACTTTAGCTGGGAGGCCGTTACAGATCAGTGGGAAACATTATATAAATCGCTTCTTATTGATAAATAAGCCTATTTTCATCAAGCGGGTTATCTTTTATTCAAGAGATAACCCAGCGTGACGACTCTCTTCCCATAACTTTTCGCCCTCAACCAAGGCTTTTTCAGTAAAGCCCTCCTGCCTCATTTCTTGCAAGGCAATAGCGATCCGATACTTTAAATCATCATTATTGCATGGCGACTTTTTAGACATAGTTAGGTATAAGCCTTCGCTGCTTATAAATGGCTGCCGAGCAACAATAGTATCAGACAAGCCTAAAACCACAGAGTAAGCTTGAGCAGGACTTTTTTCATATAAAACATAATCAACACGATCGGCAGCAAGCATTCGCAACGCTTGCGATAAACTAGCAACAGACAATATGCTTAATTTACTCTGGGCAAATTGATCAAACTCCTGACCAAAACTGTTATTGATAACGGTAACGCCCCACTTACCAATCAGATCTTCTTTTTTATCAAAAGCAAAAGGCTTGTCTTTGCGTTGCCACACAACACTCGTTGTATGAAGCATGACAGGTGTGAAATAGTCCATATAATCGGCACGTTCAGTGGTGTAGAACGCACCGGCCATTAAATCAATACGCCCGTTTTTTACTTCATTTTGCGCTCGTGACCAAGGCCCCACATGCACCAACCGAATAGGAATATCTATACGTTGGCTCAACTCATCAATAATAAGGCGATTTACACCTTGTAGAGTCTTTGCATTTGGTTGCGCTTGCCACAAAAAAGGAGGGTATTCTGAATTACCTGATGCCGTAAGCTGGGTGCATGATGAAGGAAGAGTTTCTTCACCTAAAACGGCCGAACTTTTAAAGAAGGTCGCCATTAATAAGCAGCAAACCAGGTGTGTATGTAGTCGCATATCACGCCACTCCCCATAACAAATAAAACTCAAACAACAAGTGACGCGCTGTACTCTACAAATATAGTGATCACGTTACAGCGAAAAATACGTAAGTTCATTAACCATTTATAACAGCAACCGACCCTTGTGTTCACACACAACATTGTCGGTAAATATAATCACGATTCGATTATAAAAAACAGTAATCTGTTTCATTCCAATACTCTAAAAAGCAGAATAAAGCCCTAAACCTTATAACCCCTTCTTTAGACGAACCCTAATCACCTTAAAAAGGCCAAAAGCAGGAAGTACTGTCTTTAGGCTCTGTTCCTAAAATAAAAGCCAGAGTGATTTTATCACTACAGCGGCTAGCCGCTATTTCAAATTCGTCATCGAGCACATCATAACGAGCCGCGCCACTAGGCAAACTTGTTGGCAGTGATCTAGGGTTTACGTTTTTAGTAAAGTCTATCCAGACTTTTTGAGCACCACTGCTTCCCGTTATGCTGAGTGGCACATTGTTGTCATCACCTAGCCAGACGGTTGAAGAGTAATCTCCCGTAATACCAACAAACCAACTGTCTTTTTGCTGGTTAGTCGTTCCCGTTTTAGCCGCAAAATTCAGATCTGGAAACGCTGCCTGTGCAGCACGCGCCGTACCTATTTTCGGCGTTTTTGTCATTCCATCCAGTGTCACAGCCAGCAAAGCATCGGTAAAAGGCACATCGTTTTGCTGATCAAAACGCTTCATCATTCGATCATTTTGATCCATTACCGCAAGGACGACACCCAATTCACTGCTTTTACCTTGGGATGCAATCGGCTGATACAAACGCGACACTTCAAACGGAGACAATTCTAATGCCCCCAACGCCATGGCTGGATGCATAGTAAAGGAGCGCTTAACTCCTAATTGTCTTAACGTATCCCCAACCCGATCAAAGCCTATTTGCTGTGCCAGTGAGACGGTCGCCAAATTATAAGATTTCGCCATCGCTTCATACAGATGCACCACACCATGCGTTTTACGATCATAGTTTTCAGGCTCCCAAATCTGGTCACCGACCTTGAAACGAAGTCGCTTATCTTCAATTTTTGACCACCATGTATAACGCCCAGTCGCCAAAGCTGACATATAAAGTGGCGGTTTCACTAATGATCCAATAGGTCTAACAGCGCCTAACGCTCGGTTAAACCCTGTGTAGTACTGGCCACTCGAACCAACAATAGCGCGCACCTGCCCTGTTACTCGATCAGTAACTACCATCGCACCTTGAAGGCCTTTTAATTTCGCATCACGTCTTTCTAATGCGCTTACCTGACGCTGCATTGCAGCACTAGCAGCACGTTGTGCTCGAATATCAACACCAGTATAAATACGTAAATTTTTTGTCGCCAAAGTCGTTTCATCAAAATCTCGAGAAAGCTGCATAGCAACAAGGTCTAAATAATCACCATATATAGAGCGCTCTTTCTTCTTACTGGCAAGACGAATAGGTCGCTTGATTAGGCTTTGATAATCCTTATCGGATAAACGACCTTGCTCTTTAAGCACCGCTAAAACGGTATTGCGTCGAGCTTTTGCCCTATTTGGCGAACGTTCAGGATTGTATAAAGATGGGCCTTTTACCATGCCAACCAAGAGCGCAAATTCATCTATATTAAGCTCGTTTAAAGGTCGGCCGAAAAAGTGCTGACTGGCGGCTGCAAAGCCATGTAACGCACTGCTACCAAGCTGAGCCAGATACACTTCATTCATATACGCGGTAATAATGGCTTCTTTTGAATAGTGATACTCAAGCAACAAACTCATCACAACTTCGGTTAATTTGCGTGTATAAGTTCGCTCCGAAGTTAAATACATATTTTTAACCAATTGTTGAGTCAAGGTAGAGCCGCCCTGACGTCTAGCGCCGTGGGTAAAATTAACAATAACAGCTCGTGCAATCCCTGTTAATGAGATCCCCCAATGATGATAAAAATCGCGATCTTCAACAGCCACCAGAATATCAATAAGGGGTTGGGGTATTTCCTTGTAGGTCAATATTTGACGGCTTTCTGTGTTACCACCATATAAATAGCCAATACGTTGAGGCTCGATTCTGGCCTCATCGACTTCATCACCATTCAACGCTTGAATAACCAAACGTCCATTTTCGAATGAAAAAATGCGTCTTTCACTTTCGTGGAAACCAAGATGATCGACATACGAACGAAGGTGTGCGCTTACTTTTGTCTGACTACGAGCAGCCCAACCGACTTTTTGACTGTTCCGGCCAAAACGATAACCCGTTTCTTCCAGCAAGCTCTCTAAATCTTGTTTTTTCCAAGGCGCGCCGCTCGATAAGATAATAGGAGCACTGTAAACCTCAGAAGGCACCTGCCACTTTTGGCCTTCAAAACGTTCCACCACTTGCCCGTTTAACCACCAGACCCAAACAGCAAATGGGATACTGGCCACTAATGAGAGAATAAGCCCCCACTTAAAAAGAAAACGAAACGACCTCTTCAAAAAAGAAGATTTGCGCACTTTTTTCGTTTGGGACGAAGATTTACGAGAGGATTTTGCCGGAGTTTTTTTAGCCATGGCGGCAAGTATAAGGAGCTTGTCAAACGCAAGCAACGATCAAAACCCAACTAGCTAAATTATTGCATATTGACTCATTTGCCATAGCACTTTAGAGTCGTTCCTCACGGAATGCTTAACTAACTGACATTCCCTTGATATTTAATCACTTAATCGGCCGTAGAATTGGAAGAAAACAGCACTAGATTGGAATAAATATCTCTCTGCTCTAGTTCGCATAAACACGAAATGCGCCAATTCTCACAAACAAGTAATCCATTATAAATAGTGCGGTAATCACGTGTTTAATAAGTATCTCATTCCAGACGCGCAAAACCTTCCAGAAGGAAAAGCGCTGAACATAAAAGTAGCAGAATACAACTTTTTAGTGACGAAACAGCAAGGTCAAATTTTAGCCTATGAGAACCTTTGCCCTCACCAGAAAAAGCAATTAAGTTGCTCTTCAAATACCACCTTGGACGAAGGCGGAGATTATTTGAAATGCCACCATCATGGCGCTCTCTTCTCTCCAATTGACGGCACTTGCATAACAGGACCTTGTCAAGGTAGCCATTTAAAGAAGGCCACTGTTGGCATGGAACAAGGCAACTGCTATCTCCTTTTTGCCTAACGGCTCTTTTACTTAACCACACGCTGGACAAACATGGGTCACAATGCATTTTTAGTTAACATAACGCTTTTTCTACAAAACAAGTTTAGCGTCTTGTTAACTATGGCTTTGTGTTGCCTGCTCTCTACCAAGTTGTTCGCGGCTGATACACTTCACCTTGCGGTAGCCTCTAATTTTATTTCACCAATAAAGCAGCTTGCACAAGACTATGAAGAGGAAACAGGACAAAAAATACAACTGTCTTTTGGTTCTTCAGGGAAGCTATTTGCCCAAATCCAGCACGGGGCTCCCTATGATATTTTCTTATCTGCCGATGTCGCCAAACCCCAGGCGTTAATTCAAAGTCAATTTGCCTTAGCTGACAGCATCGTCACGTATGCCAAGGGGCAATTAGCCCTATGGTCTGTTACGCCTTTGGGGTCAGACATAAAAATCAGCTTGCAGAACAGCAATCGCATCGCCATTGCAAACCCAAAACTCGCGCCCTACGGAAAAGCTGCACAAGAAAGCCTGCAAGCATTATCGCTTTGGAATACGGTTGAACAAAAGCTAGTTCAAGGAGAGAACATCGGACAAACCTATCAATTTGTCTATTCTCAAAATGCCGATATAGGTTTTGTAGCGTACTCACAAGTATTGGCAGGGAAAGTAAAAGGCAACACCATTAAAATCCCGAGCGAACTTCATAGTGATATTAACCAAGCTGGGGTAATTTTATCGCATTCTAAAAATGTAGGACTCTCCCGCGCCTTCATGGCATTTTTGATGCGCCCTGACACCCAAGCTAAAATTACTCAGTTTGGTTATGCAGCGCCAAACAGCTAGGCCGAATCACAATGCACCTTACCTCCGAAGACATTGATGCTATTTGGCTAACACTTAAGCTAGCCAGCCTAGTCACTTTTTTACTGATTATTATTAGCACACCACTGGCATGGTGGTTAGCAAGAACACAATCTTGGTTAAAAGGCCCTATTAATGCCATTGTAGCGATGCCACTGGTATTGCCCCCAACGGTACTTGGCTTCTATTTACTGCTCTTTTTGAGTCCGCAGGGAGCAATAGGCTCGATAATGAGCAGCATGGGGTTACCAGCGCTGCCTTTTAGTTTTACAGGTTTAGTCATTGCTTCCATGCTCTATTCACTTCCGTTTGTTGTACAACCTATTCAAAATGCTTTTTTAGCCATAGGAAAAGGGCCTTTAGAAGCCGCAGCCACTTTACGCTCTTCCCCTTTAAATCGTTTTTTTTATGTTGCCATTCCATTAGCAAGACCCGGTTATATCAGTGCTGCGATTCTTGGGTTTGCCCATACCGTGGGCGAGTTCGGAGTGGTTCTTATGATAGGTGGAAACATAGCCAGTGAAACAAGAGTGATTTCTATACAAATATATGACCATGTTGAAGCACTAGAATACGGCCAAGCTCATACACTGTCTCTGCTAATGGTGGTCTTTGCATTTATCGTACTTGCCTTTTTATACGGCGTTCAAAAACACCAAAAAAGCAAAGCTGTCTCAGGGGGATTACTGTGACTCCAGCAGACGATAAAAAAGCATTGCACATACAAATTACTCAACCAGCCAGCAAACAGTCGCACTTCTCTTTGGATATCAACCTCCAGCTCCCGAGTACTGGCGTTACTGCGTTATTTGGACCATCTGGTTCAGGAAAAACCACGATATTGCGTCATATTGCCGGTTTAGAGGTGAGCAATAGTAGCCACATCCGCCTAGACGATACTATTTGGCAAAACTCTCAAACATCATTACCGCTGCACAAACGCCCAATAGGCTTTGTTTTCCAAGATGCAAACCTGTTTGAGCATTTAACCGCTGAAGGGAATCTGCGTTTTGCGATGAAACGAGCCAAGAAAGATCAGTCCGTTATTTCTTATCACGATGTCATTCGTTTAATGGATATCGACTCTATTTTGGCTCAATATCCGGCACAATTATCAGGTGGAGAACGTCAACGAGTCGCCATTGCCAGAGCATTGCTTATTCAGCCAAAATTATTGCTTATGGATGAACCTTTAGCCGCCCTAGATGAAACCTTGAAACAAGACATTTTGCCTTACCTAGAAAAGCTGTGTCGTCGAGCTAACATCCCTATCATTTATGTGAGCCATTCGTTAGATGAAGTAATCAGATTAGCTGACCACATGGTGGTATTGGATAAAGGACGAGTTGTAGAGGAAGGCGACATCCATACATTACTTGGAAAACTTGGTACTTCCTTTTCACGTTATCAAGATGCCAGTGTGGTTGTGGTAGGCACAGTGACTCGACATTCTCCCGAATGGGGGCTGTCTTGGTTAACAATTGGCAATCAAGCCATTGCATTTAAACAAGGTAATGAAGCACTGGGGGAGCCCGTTCGGCTACGTATCCAATCAAGAGATGTTAGCATCACGCTGGACAAACAAGACGGATCCAGCATCCTTAATCGTCTAACTGCCGTAGTTGATGATATTGAACGAGATCCCAAAGATCCTAGCCAAACTATGGTTCGGCTCATGATCGACAATACGGCAATTTTAGCCAAAATTACCGCTTTTTCTGCCCATCAATTGGCTTTGCAAAAAGGTCAATCCGTTATTGTACAAATAAAGTCTGTGGCGGTTCTTTCGTAAACACTGACAGCCTTCAAGCAGGCTTAGCCCAAAAGGCCGCTAATTTAGGCTTTATAACCAGAGACATTAAAACAGAGATCGCCAATCCAGCAGGTAAAGCAGCCATAAACGTCGCGATCCAAAAGTTAATTAAATCCTTAAGTGCTAGGAAGCCATGTAAGTTCACGGTCGTGACAACGGCCATGATCGATTCCATCAACACCGCCATAATAAGCCCGAAAACAATATTTTGCTTCATAGACGACAGGCTTGGAAATAGCATATTAACCAAGCGATTAACCATAAAAGCGATAACACCGCCAATTGGTGCAATGCATAGAATACACAAAGCAAAAGAAGACAACCAAGATGTCATGAAATCCTGGGTAAAACCAATATTTCTCCAGGTCATTAAGAAAGTTAACGAACCTCCTATAGCAATAACAAGGCTAACGATAACAGCAATTTTTTGAACTTTATTTGACATAGATTCTCTCGCGGAAAATGATAAGGTAAAAACGCCAAAACAAATTGACAAAGTCAACTATATTAAATTAAGTTGATAAAGTCAACTAAAGCAAGGATTGTCATGCAACACTACGAATCAGAACTACAAACTCTCTTCATAAATACGATCAGCGGATTAAAAGTATCAATGAAAGCCATCATGAAGGAGCAAGGACTGTCATTATCACCTTTGCATTTTATGATTTTGAAAAATATCTACGAGACAGAAAATTGCACAGCAAATTATCTTGCAGACGTAGCCGCCAAAGACAAAGGGCAAGTCACACGCTTAATTCAGGAAGTTATAAACCAAGGGCTGATTATCAAGTCTCCAAATCCAAATGATAAACGCAGCCAATACCTATTTTTAACCGACAAAGGTTTGACGGTTTATCAGCATCTAGCGCAAGCAGATCAAAAGGTTCTAAAAGAAATGAGAAAGGATGTTAGTGATGAAGAGCTCAAGGCATTCTTAAACATTGGTAAAAAAATGCTCGCTAATTTAAATACTGTCATTAGCGAGGCATAAAACTTAACCTTAAATTTCCTGTGCTAAGTGCTCCAAAAAGTCACGCATGAAGGCGACTCTTCGCTCGCCTTCATGCCGAGCAGAAGGTAGGTTAAGCGTTTCAGCAATACCAAACAGCTTGCTATAAAAGTGATCAATTGAATAAGCACTGTCGTTCGGTTCGCGCACCTCACAAAAAGGATCCTGACTAGCGTATAACGCACGATTAAGTGCCCCACTCACCTGCATACAACGAGCTATCCCTATCGCTCCCAGGGCATCCAAGCGGTCCGCATCTTGTACTATTTTGGCTTCCAGTGTCTTTGGGGGAATATTGGCACTAAAGCTGTGGGCACAAATGGCATGATGTATGGCTTCATGATGCGCACTCGGGTACTCAATTGATTCAAGAAAGCCAATGGCTTTATCTGCCGCCATGGTTGAAGCGAAAGCTCGATCAGGGTGGTTTTTTGGCAATGACACACAATCATGTAGCCATGCAGCAGGCATAACAATCCCCCAATCAGCACCCTCTTCTTGAGTCAGTTGCTTAGCCGCTTTTACTACCCTATGGATATGATTCACATCATATGCCACATCCACTGCATTTTGAGAGACTAAAAAAGACTGACACTGAGATGAAAACTGCTGCTCGTTTGGAAACCACATAACCTTCTCTGCTCTTACAGGATGAAACGGTCAGAATGGTAACGTCAAAGTTCAACCTCCTTCAATAAAAAAGGCCTTGCTGTTTCAAGCAAGGCCTTTCTCTATCATGTCATTGTCTATTAAAACGTATAACCAACACTCGCCATGAAAGTGAGCGGATCAATATCCGTATCGAATGTGCCAACGGTTGTGTGTACATCGGTATTAATATCCATGTACCAAAGAGACGCATTGGCAAACCAGTGATCAGATAATGTCACGTCTACACCCACTTGAGCAGCCAAACCAAATGAGTTATCGAGGTTAACATCCGTATTGGCCAAATCGCCCTTACCTTCTTCATCAAAGAAAAGCGTGTAATTCAAACCAGCACCCACATATGGACGCACCTGGCTATTGGCTTGACCAAAGTAATATTGCGCCATCACGGAAGGCGGCAAATGAGACACTTCAGCGACTTTTCCCAAAGTGTTCACGGAAACATCGTGAGTAAAAGGCGTTGCTGCCAAAACCTCAAAGCCCACATTGTCTGTCAACATATAGCTTAGCGTTACCCCAATCTGAGTATCTTTATCAATCTCTAATTCGTTGGATCCAGTTACTTTATCGCTGCTTTCGTTGGGCATCACACTGGCCAAACCACCACGAACAAAAATATCCCCAGCACTGTGTGCAAGAGCCATAGAAGAACAAAACGCAGAAACAAGGGCTACAGGAAGTAAAGCTTTCATAATCGATTCCTTTTTGTGTCAAACAACATGTCAGTGACCAAAAAGTAACAGGATCTACAATCAATATTTTAATCTAGATCAAGGTTTTACTCGCTCCAGAGAGACAACCAAGGTGACACACCCACTAGGTCAAGAAAAGGTAAACTGCCCAAATAAAATCATTTTTTGCCCAAATATGCAGATAAAAAGACTCGTCTACTTGAAGGTGTACATTGAAACATTAGTAAACCATCAAAATTATAAAAGTAAACTGATTTACCCTAGCTCAATAAATCGGTAATATTTGCGAAAATTCTCATCTGGATAAAGAATAATATGCCAATACTTATTGCTGTCACGCTACTGTGGGCGTTTTCATTTAGTTTAATTGGAGTCTACCTAGCTGGGCAGGTTGATGCTTGGTTCTCTGTATTAATGCGAGTAGCTCTTGCCACTCTTGTGTTTCTTCCTTTCTTAAAACTTCGCCAGATCGAAGCAAAAATAGCATTGAAATTAATGGTCTGTGGCGCATTCCAGCTCGGTATCATGTATGGCTTTTACTACCAATCATTTTTGTACCTATCAGTTCCGGAAGTATTACTGTTTACCGTTATGACCCCTCTGTATGTCACGCTAATTAATGACATGTTAGATCGTCGTATCAATATTGGTTTTGCAGTCAGTGCATTGCTTGCCATTCTTGGTGCTGTTGCAATTCGTTACCAAGGCATAGATGAAGGCTTCGTGAAAGGCTTGTTGATTGTGCAATGTGCCAACCTTTGTTTTGCAGCCGGACAAGTTGGTTACAAACGTGTTATAGCAAAAGAGCGTCCAGACTTACCACAACGCACTGTATTTGGCTGGTTCTTTCTAGGTGCTCTTGCCATTGTTATTCCTTGTTACCTTGTGCTTGGCAACCCAGATAAACTGCCTACCACAACACTACAATGGTCTATTTTGACTTACTTAGGAATTGTGGCTTCAGGCCTTGGCTACTTTGCTTGGAACAAAGGGGCAACCTTAGTCAACATTGGCACATTAGCGGTAGCAAACAATTTACTGATTCCTGCAGGAATACTGGTCAATGTGCTTTTCTGGAATCGTGATGCAGATATTCTACGTTTAAGTATTGGTGGCGGGATTATATTACTAGCACTATGGGTGAATGATAAATTCAACCAGAGACAGAGCAAGGCGCAAGCAGCCCTCTAGAATACAGCTGTTAAACTAAAATCGCCCAACATCACAAATGTGTATGTTGGGCGATTTTTTTGCTAATCGCTTACTACTCTTTAATCAACCATTGCTGAAAAGCTTGTTGTGATTCCTTATCCGCTCTCTTAAACCAAAATGTTGCCATCTCAAACTGGATACTTGAGACTTCTGGTTTATATAAATCATCCGCGATCCAAACTCGAATATGCTTACGAGTCACTTTGTCGGATTGGTTATACCAAAACTGCATCATTTGCAGCTCAACATCGTCAGACATTTTTGTAGGCGCAACATCAGGACCAGAAGATGAGACATTGGCATTCATTGAATTTTTAGCCGTTAAACGCTCAACCTCTGCCACAAAATCCCGCGTGTTTTGTAACCCAGACTTGGTCGTTAGCATTTGTTGCTTATAATCAACCTCTTTGCCACTTACTTCATCAATAATGGAGAACTGAGGATCTTTTACATTGTCTTCTGCCTGCCTAACCGTAGAGACATAAGGGGCCTTCAAACTCAGGTAGGTATCCTTCTCAAACTGCAAATTCAATACAATCGGTTCCGATTGGAAAGTTTGAGTATCGCCGCCACTACGTAGCAATTTATTAAATCGAACAACAATTTGATGCGGCCCTTCCTCCACATCGACCTTGAAGTCGTTCCCAAACTGTCGAGAACTTTCTAAGTCAACATACATAATTTCAAAAGACCTGGGCACTTCAAATGTCGCTGCCATAGCAGGGAGTACTGTAAAGCAGCTAACTAAGATTGCCACGGCACTAAATCCACGTTTTACCTTCATTCTACGTCCTTAAACATCACAATATTTGAAGCAAATCTAACATAGAATGCCGTTTAAATTGTGTGTGAAGACCTAGTTCAGAAGCACTTGCGCGATTTTGTCTTTTTTCCTTTACATTGAATAAAAACGAACTGCCTGAGTAAGCCACTCTTTGTGGACATCAGCTTGCTACTTTTACAATAAAGTTTCAGGTAACCCCTATGCGCTATTGTAAGCTGAGCACATACTTAGTCTTTCTTACGCCAGCGGCTGTATTTTGAATGCACTCCTCGTGTAAAAGCCGAAGAATACTCCTCCAAAATATCCACCCCATATAAAATCGCCACAACAATAAAAGACAACTTTATCGCTACATAAGAATCAACGATCGCGATGCAGACACCAACCGCGGCCAATGCCCAAATTGTGGCAGCGGAAGTAACCCCTATGACAGCACCATCTTTAGACAACATAACACCTGCGCCAAGAAAACCAATACCAGTAATCACCTGCCCAATTATGCGTGACGGATCTGTCGTCTCAGCAGCCACAAACATCGACGATGCAATAAACACATAGGTGCCCAATACAATTAATGCCGAGGTTCTAATTCCTACAGGCTTCCCCCTTAGTTGACGTTCTAAACCAACAATAACACCACAAAAAACAGCGGTAATTATCGAACTCCAACTATAGGGTTCAATAGAAAATAACGACTCTAAATTCATACAACTTTACTTCGTCTTAATGCCATGTTTTTGAATAAGAATGGAGGAAGGTTACCCCTTCCTACTATCTTCCTTGAAGGTAATTTCATTGTGCAAGCCCACCCGAACTTTTTTCACCATAGACTCTAAGTCCTCGAACAAGAAAGGCTTGCTAATAAAAGCATTCATACCAGAATCAAGACACTGGCGCTTAATATCTTCTTCCACATGAGCGGTCAGTGCGATTACCGGAGTTTGATTTAGACCTTTGCTTTTTTCAATCTGCCTAATAGCAAGGGTGGCTGAAAAACCATCCATCTCTGGCATGTTACAGTCCATGAAAATAACATCATACTGTTGAGAGCCATTAAACTTCTCCAACGCCATAACACCAGTTTCAACCAAATCAACAGAGCAGCCTAATTTTAAGAAAAATTGCTCACAGATCATCTGATTCACTTTATTGTCTTCCGCCAACAGAACGTGCAAGTTAGACGGAAGGTCTGGCTTTATCCCAACACCTCCTAGCGCAGAAGATTCCTGACAAGCCGCTTGGTCACTTAGAACAAAAGGAATCGATATAGTGAACGTGCTTCCCACTCCCACTTCGCTCTCAACAGAAATACGCCCACCCATGAGCTCAACTAAACGCTGAGTAATACTCAACCCTAAGCCAGTACCTCGGATATTAGGGTTAAAATGACTAACCTGATAAAACTGCTCAAAGATTTGCTGTTGGTCCTCAGCTGAAATGCCAATACCAGTATCTGTAACAGAAAACGACAACATTACCGTATTAGTATCATCGCTTTCCTGACAGAAAGCCTTTATGGATATTTCCCCGTTGTCCGTAAATTTAAACGCATTTCCAACAAGGTTATAGAGAATTTGATGGACCCGATAAGGGTCGCCCTGAACAAACTCTGGAATATCGTCCAGCGTGCAAGTGAAATTAATTGGCTTTTTCTCAAACTGAGGCGCAAGTAATGACATCACCTCATTAACAACATCAGCAGGGCTAAAGGATATTTTCTCTAACTCCAACTGCTCTGCATTGATTTTAGAGTAGTCTAAAATATTATTAATAATGTGCATCAGTGTTCGACCCGCATTATTAATCACGGTAACTTGCTGCTGCTGTTTTTCGTTAAGGTCCCCCATGGATAGCAATTGAGCCATGCCAAGTACCCCGTTCATGGGTGTGCGGATTTCGTGCGTCATGGCAGCCAAGAAATCGGTTTTCGCTTGACCCGCAAGCTCAGCGGCTATTTTCGCTTTTTCCAGTTCCTCAGCCTGCTCTGACAGTTTTAAATTGTCATTAAGAGCCTGCCAATACACACGATTTTGCTGTTTTCCAGTCATAAAAATAAACAGGCCATAACCAATAATTAAAGCAGCAACAATCATGTTACCCGGCTGGTCTAACAGCAAACCAGCACCTAAGGCAAAAGGGAAACAAATCAACACGAAATAGCTGCGCATTATTTTATAAGAAGGCGCTAATACAGTGACCCCTCCTATACTGATACCAGCTGCCGCCATAACATTCACTGTCACAGCTAAATCGATAGTTGGATTCACGTAAAAAAGCCAAGCAGAACCACTTACCCACACAAGAGCGGATGAATTGTAAATAAAAGCATAACGAGAGAAATAAGACGGGTAGTCAATCTCGTTAGAGGAAAATACTTTGAAGAATAAAACCAACCGATAAAATTGGATCAATAAAAAGCAACCAGAAAAAACACCAATAATGTCTAAATGCTCACGAGCCGTTGCAGAACTGAAAACCGCAGCCAAAAAAGCAAGCAGATAGAAAATCCCACCATAGCGAGAACGTTTAGCTAGATCTTTTAAGCTAATGTCATTAACTTGCTTATCGCCCAGCGCATAAAGTGAATTATTCAATAAAATCCTCGAACTTAATGGCTATAAAAGTGTGGCAAAACCTACTTTACCAAAACTGACTTACGCCATAATAGTTCATTTATGCGATATAAAAAACTAAACCAAAAAAAACCAGCAGGGGGAAAACTGCTGGTCTTTTGTTATCAATACACTCTGAGGCTTATTTCATTAATCACCAAGTCCATTGGCTACTTTTTCTTTTTACGATTGTGTTTTTGTCTTGCCGTGGAGTCAGGGCCTTTGAAGATATCGATTGGCTTACCTGTCGCTGGGGTGTTTTTCTGGTCTTTGTCGATCTCGTCCATTTTTTGCTTAAACTCTTCATCCGTCATGTCGCGCCAGTACCTTGATTTACGGTTGTGCTCTTTGTCATACGCGATGGTGGTTGGGTCACGTTGACGAGCTGGCTCTAGTACTAAAATATCTGGTAGCGGTTGGCTGATGTCCATGTAGCGCTGCACCATGTTCCAAAAACGAAGGTATTCAATCACTTTATGATTGGCACCCATGGAACCGCTAATCGGCACGCCAACAGAATAATCACGGTAACGATGAATTAACGTTAACGAGTAATTTAAAAAGCCTTGCTGAGTCGGTGACGACATCAATACACAATCAAACTCAATAAAGGGATGAGTAAAATAAGGCTTATTCTTTTTAAACAAAGTCACCATACCCGTCGTGCGGTTTAACTCAAACACTCGCTTAGACCGTAAAAAAGGTGCAACAAAAAAATAACCCGCGTTCAGCAGAAGAAAATGAACATAAATAATTAAACAGGGTAAAGTCCCGTACAGAGTAATGCCCATAAAAATATCAGCGTACCCATCATTCCAACCCGCAACTACGCCACTTTTACCAATAAACAGCCCTAATAAAAAAATGGCATAACACAAAGGTAACAAGCCCATTAAACACATCTTAGCGATGCCAACTATTAAAAAATATAATTGAGACCAGCCACTTAATGATTCCCCTATCAGTTGTATTTCGGTCCAATACATGGGCTTTGAACTTTTCTCTTCTTCAGCCATGATAGTAGGCGTCATATCATCCAGTCCATAAACGGTGATGCTGTCCGTGGTTTGACTAAATGAAAAAGGCTTGCCGCTGGTCATCATGCGGCGTAAGAAGCCCTTTTCTTGACGTGGTTTCTGAGCAGGAAAATCTTGTGAGTTATAAGCCGTGTCTTGATATTGGCTGATGGTATTCTCCGATTCTGTTTGCGAGTCGTTTTGCCCCTTTTTAGGCGTTTCAGAAACATCCATATTCATCAGCTCCATGACTACTTCTTCTTATTCCGATTGTGCTTTTTGCTTGCTGTTGAATCAGGCCCTTTGAAAATATCAATCGGCTTACCTGTCGCTGGGGTGTTTTTCTGAGCCTTTTCGATCTCGTCCATCTTTTGCTTAAACTCTTCATCCGTCATGTCGCGCCAGTACCTTGGGTTGCGGTTATGCTCTTTGTCATAGGTTATAGTGGTTGGGTCACGTTGACGAGCTGGCTCTAATACCAAAATATCTGGTAGCGGTTGGCTGATGTCCATATAGCGCTGCACCATATTCCAAAAACGAAGGTATTCAATCACTTTATGATTGGCGCCCATGGAACCGCTAATCGGCACGCCTACAGAATAATCACGGTAACGATGAATTAACGTTAACGAGTAATTTAAAAAGCCTTGCTGAGTCGGTGACGACATCAATACACAATCAAACTCAATAAAGGGATGAGTAAAATAAGGCTTATTCTTTTTAAACAAAGTCACCATGCCGGTAGTGCGGTTTAACTCAAATATACGGCTTGGACGTAAAAACGGCGCTAAAAACATATAGCCAGCATGTAACAACTTATAATGAAGGTAAATAATTAAGCAAGGTAAAGTCGCGTAGAGAGTAATTCCCAAAAAAATATCAGCGTACCCATCACTCCAAGCATCTACTACACCACCTTTATCAATAAATAACCCTAATAAAAAAATGGCATAAAGCAAAGGCAACAAGGCAACAAGGCAAACATCAGCTATTCTAACAAGAATGCCATAGAGTTGTGACCAGCCCGTTAAGCCCTCTCCATTGAGACTCTGCTCATCCCAATACACCTCCTGTTGCTTCGTGGCGGCTATCTGGGCCATTTCGGAAGGTGTAATCTGATCCAGACCATAAACGGTGATGCTGTCCGTGGTTTGACTAAACGAAAAAGGTTTGCCACTGGTCATCATGCGGCGTAAGAAGCCCTTTTCTTGACGTGGCTTCTGAGGAGGAAAATTCTGTGAGTTATAAGCCGTGTCTTGGTACTCACTTTCGGAACGACGATCTAGTGCTTCCTGCGAGTCGTTTTGCCCCTTTTTAGGCGTTTCAGAAACATCCATATTCATCAGCTCCATGACTACTTTTTCTTATTACGATTGTGCTTTTTGCTTGCTGTTGAATCAGGCCCTTTGAAGATATCGATTGGCTTGCCTGTCGCTGGGGTGTTTTTCTGAGCCTTTTCGATGTCGTCCATTTTTTGCTTAAACTCTTCATCCGTCATGTCGCGCCAGTACCTTGGATTGCGGTTATGCTCTTTGTCATAGGCTATAGTGGTTGGGTCACGCTGACGAGCTGGCTCTAGTACTAAAATGTCTGGCAGCGGTTGGCTGATGTCCATATAGCGTTGCACCATATTCCAAAAACGAAGGTATTCAATCACTTTATGATTGGCACCCATGGAGCCGCTAATCGGCACGCCTACAGAGTAATCACGGTAACGATGAATTAACGTTAACGAATAATTTAAAAAGCCTTGCTGAGTCGGTGACGACATCAATACACAATCAAACTCGATAAAGGGATGAGTAAAATAAGGCTGATTCTTTTTAAACAAAGTCACCATACCGGTCGTGCGGTTTAACTCAAATATCCGGCTTGGGCGCAAAAACGGCGCTAAAAACATATAGCCAGCATGTAACAACTTATAATGAAGGTAAATAAGCAAACAAGGTAAGGTCACGTACAAAGTAAGTCCCCAGAAAAGATCATCCATTCCATCATTCCAAGCAAAAACAATCCCTCCCTTACCAAAAACGAGCCCTGATAAAAAAAGTATATATGCCAAAGGCAATAGCATGAATAGAACGCCATTAGTAATACTAACAACGATGGCATACACTTGAGACCAGCCTGTTAAACCCTCTCCGTTGAGACTCTGCTCATCCCAATACACCTCCTGCTGCTTCGTGGCGGCTATCTGGGCCATTTCGGAAGGTGTTATCTGATCCAGACCATAAACGGTGATGCTGTCCGTGGTTTGACTAAATGAAAATGGCTTGCCACTGGTCATCATGCGGCGTAAGAAGCCCTTTTCTTGACGTGGTTTCTGAGCAGGAAAATCTTGTGAGTTATAAGCCGTGTCTTGGTACTCACTTTCGGAACGATGATCTAGTGCTTCCTGCGAGTCGTTTTGCCCATTTTTAGGCGTTTCAGAAACATCCATATTCATCAGCTCCATGACTACTTTTTCTTATTACGATTGTGCTTTTTGCTTGCTGTTGAATCAGGCCCTTTGAAAATATCAATCGGCTTACCTGTCGCTGGGGTGTTTTTCTGAGCCTTTTCGATCTCGTCCATTTTTTGCTTAAACTCTTCGTCTGTCATATCGCGCCAGTATCTTGGGTTGCGATTATGCTCTTTGTCGTACGCGATGGTGGTTGGGTCACGTTGACGGGCTGGCTCTAGTACTAAAATATCTGGCAGCGGTTGGCTGATGTCCATGTAGCGCTGCACCATGTTCCAAAAACGAAGGTATTCAATCACTTTATGATTGGCACCCATGGAACCGCTAATCGGCACGCCAACAGAATAATCACGGTAACGATGAATTAACGTTAACGAGTAATTTAAAAAGCCTTGCTGAGTCGGTGACGACATCAACACACAATCGAACTCGATAAAGGGATGAGTAAAATAAGGCTTACTCTTTTTAAACAAAGTCACCATACCCGTCGTGCGGTTTAACTCAAACACTCGCTTAGACCGTAAAAAAGGTGCAACAAAAAAATAACCCGCATTCAACAGAAGAAAATGAACATAAATGAGTAAACAAGGCAAGGTCGCGTACAAAGTAACTTCCGAAAAAGCTTCTGAAGGGCCTTCATTCCAGCCCCCCCCGAACCACCACATTAGTAGAAAAATGACATACAACAAAGGCAACAAGCCCATTAAGCAAACATTAGCAATCCCTGCTATCAAGACATAAACCTGAGACCAGCCACTTAATGACTCTCCATTTAAATGCGTTTCATCCCAATACATTTTTTTCGAACTTTTTTCTTCTTCCGCTATGATAGTAGGCGTCAAATCATCAAGCCCATAAACGGTGATGCTGTCCGTGGTTTGACTAAATGAAAATGGCTTGCCACTGGTCATCATGCGGCGTAAGAAGCCCTTTTCAGGACGAGGCTTCTGAGCAGGAAAATCTTGTGAGTTATAAGCCGTGTCTTGGTACTCACTTACGGAACGATGATCTAGTGCTTCCTGCGAGTCGTTTTGCCCCTTTTTAGGCGTTTCAGAAACATCCATATTCATCAGCTCCATGACTACTTTTTCTTATTACGATTGTGCTTTTTGCTTGCTGTTGAATCAGGCCCTTTGAAAATATCAATCGGCTTACCTGTCGCTGGGGTGTTTTTCTGGGCTTTGTCGATCTCGTCCATTTTTTGCTTAAACTCTTCGTCTGTCATATCGCGCCAGTACCTTGGATTGCGATTATGCTCTTTGTCATAGGCTATAGTGGTTGGGTCACGTTGACGGGCTGGCTCTAACACCAAAATGTCTGGCAGCGGTTGGCTGATGTCCATGTAGCGCTGCACCATGTTCCAAAAACGAAGGTATTCGATCACTTTATGATTGGCGCCCATGGAACCGCTAATCGGCACGCCAACAGAATAATCACGGTAGCGATGAATTAACGTTAACGAGTAATTTAAAAAGCCTTGCTGAGTCGGTGACGACATCAATACACAATCGAACTCGATAAAGGGATGAGTAAAATAAGGCTTATTCTTTTTAAACAAAGTCACCATGCCTGTGGTGCGATTTAGCTCAAATATTCGGCTCGGGCGTAAAAACGGCGCTAAAAACATATAGCCAGCATGTAACAACTTATAATGAAGGTAAATAAGCAAACAAGGTAAGGTCGCGTATAGAGTAATGCCCAGAAAGATATCAGAGTATCCATCGTTCCAACCCGCTTCGACACCACTTTTACCAATAAACAGCCCTAATAAAAAAATAGCATAAAGCAAAGGCAATGCCATAAATAAAACGCCATTAGTAATACTAACCACGATGGCATAGACTTGAGACCAACCTGTTAAGCCCTCTCCGTTGAGACTCTGTTCATCCCAATACACCTCCTGCTGCTTCGTGGCGGCTATCTGGGCCATTTCGGAAGGTGTTATCTGATCCAGACCATAAACGGTGATGCTGTCCGTGGTTTGACTAAATGAAAATGGCTTGCCACTGGTCATCATGCGGCGTAAGAAGCCTTTTTCAGGACGAGGCTTCTGAGACGGGAAATCCTCTGAGTTATAAGCCGTGTCTTGGTACTCACTTACGGAACGGCGATCTGGAGCTTGAGAGTCGTTTTGTCTGTTGGTAGTGGCGTTAACAAAAGCCATGCATTCTATCCTTTATTGTTTAGCGCTTATGACGCGAATTCGTTTTTCCTTAGAGCGAAATGTTGATTACTCTAATGAAATAAGCGTTTATTTCTGTCATGTTTGTTGATTCGATGTCACGACAACAACTTGATTGATCCAAGACTTTTCATCCTCGGTAAAATGCGGCGGATCAAATACTTCGTCCTCAAAAGTGACTTTATCCAATGCTGGCATGGGAAACACTTCATCGCCAATGTGTAATCTCACTCTTGCTATAAAGGCTTTTGAATAGGTGTAAGTATGATGCTTTCCGCCAAACCAAGCACTTTCACTATGGGCTTGAGGTAAAGCAACATCGTGTTTTACAAAATAAACCGTGCTATCTGAGCCATCCGATTGTGCGAGAATCGGTAATGCTCGATTGCCTAACGTTTTGACTTCCTCGTCATGGGAAATAGCGGCGGTTCGAGAAGAGCGGGTTTCGATTTTTTCCAAAGCCGCAGGACGAACATAAAAATCGATACGGGCGTTGTCCTCCCCCATGAGCGCAGCGAGGTTACTGCTCACTCGTATTGCATGGGTAACACCTTTAGCCTGCATGGCAGCATTAAAGCCCTCTGGTAAGGCCGTTTGGCGACCATATTGGTAAGCTTTTATATCCACAGAGAACAGGCAATTGACAAAGCGCTCGAACGCGACTTTATTATCCTGTAGATGAGCGTATTGCTCACCTGGGCCCTCTGCAAAGGGGCCATTTTTTAACCACTCTTCAATAGGTGTGTCTAAGAACAACATGTATAAGAGTGCTCCAGTGACTGCAATACCAATGCCTAACCAGGCAACCGGCCCC
The DNA here is from genome assembly GCF_005222245.1 of Marinomonas sp. FW-1. Lineage (NCBI taxonomy): Bacteria > Pseudomonadati > Pseudomonadota > Gammaproteobacteria > Oceanospirillales > Oceanospirillaceae > Marinomonas > Marinomonas sp. FW-1. The sequence goes on from NZ_CP025987.1 coordinate 3,007,433, forward strand.
ATACCGAATAAGATAGGCGCACTGGTGGTAAACAAGCCCGTGGCAAAGGTCGACATCACCGTTCCCACCGCTACCATGTACATAGCAGCACTGGCATCGTCGTCATTTTTGGCAGACAAACGAAGAGCCTCCCAGCCCGCCATACCAGCGGTCAATAAGCCACCAACAAGTCCTGCTACGGCCAAACGGCTTAGACTACTGACCAATTGAGCACCACCTATCCTTAACTGAGGCAGTGTAAACTGTGTCTTATTAGCAATGCGGGTTAGCAATGAGGCGTTTTTGCCATGTAAATTCGCCGCATGGGTCACCGCCACACTCAAATCTAAAGAAACACTGAATGCACTGAAGCCTGAGTAGATTTTGTCTTTCTCGTTATAAAGGTTTTCAAAGTGCTTAAAGTTTAAAACCAAATTCACTGTTTCAATGGCAACAATCCAGTACGGGATTCGTATGCGTTCGTAAGCATTGCTGCTGTTGATATCAGGGTTATTCATGTTCCTTAAAGCACGCTGGGTATTGGCTTGGTTATAGGCTTGTGCCACGGCGATGTCTTCTGGCAAGACCACGACTTTTAGATTACCGCGCTCGGCTAAGTTGGCCTTGTCCGCGTTATTAAAAGGCTTTTTATTAGATGCCACCACTAAGCGGCCATTTTCTTCACGCAATTGACCTTGTAGCCCTTTACGTCTTTTGTTTTTAATGTGCTCTCTGTCATCGGCACTCAGGCCAAATTTCAACCCTTGACCATGCACACCCACTACATAGCCCTTGGTTTCTGCCCCTTGGGCTGAGGTGAACAACATTTTCCCAAGATAGGTCGGATTCGTTGCCTTAGTTAATGCCAATACGGAGGCATAGGCTTGATTAAATTGAATAACTTTGGCTTCTGACGCCAAATCCTTTATAGACATCAGCGCTTCGTAGTAACCCTTTAAAATATTATCCAAAATACTGCTCACACGCCTTGCTTGAGAAAATGCATCTTGTACCTTATCAGATAAGGAGGCAGCTACATTACTCTTAGTAACAAAGACGAGATCAATGACTTCCAGTTTGTCATCTTCAAGCACGAAGTCGTTAAGGCTCCATTGTGCTAGGCTTTGAGGGGTGGCAAAGCCGGAACCATCATTCAAAGCTTCTGGCATCGTATATTCGGAGTCTAAGGGAACAGCTCCTTCTTCAACAAATAACACTTTACAAAGAGGATGGCTACTGGAGGATAAGACATTTCTGAGGGTGGCATGACAGTCTTCTACACTCAGGCTATTTATCTGATTTAGCGGTTGATCAGACGGCAAGTAGTCATGTATGTACTGGTATTTCGAAAAGGCGTCAATTTTGTCGATGTTAATACTCAATGCGCTCATAGCATGACCGACGATCTTATGTGCACCTGCTGAATTAAGGCCATTTAGTGAAGATATATCACGTAATACATCGGCCGTACGTTGACTATTAAGTACTTGATCCAAGTGATATTGCATTTCTTTGATGTCACGGTTGGCAATCAAGCGTTCTCGTGTACGCAATGTTCGATGAAAACATCCGCTTAAATCACGACTGACATCATCGTTGAATTTATAAAGCGGATTCTCTTTTTCACCAAACCGTTCTGTCATGATCATTTGTTGTGTCAGTTCGGCGGTCTGATAATACTCTTGTTGGCTCATATCCACATACAATTGCTGCATGTACGCCGCACCAGAAAGCACCATAAAGGCACGCTGTTTTAAATCAAATATAGGATCATCAAGCACTAAGGTTCTTAGCTGGCGAGCTTTGGCATCACTCAGATAATCTAAGCTTTGTGACGCTTCCCAAGTTATATCTAGATCATTGTCATTGGTGATCAGAGACTTCAACGCCGTTTCTTTCATACCGTATTCGTACTGGAACGCACTTCGGTGCATCAGGGCTTCGAATTGTTCATCACCATTGTTATTGGCATTTTCTATGCCATTTTTGATATCTGTATATTGTTGATTTAGCCAACTTCCGCTTAGGTCACGGTTAAACTTAAGTGGCTCACCAATATGCCATTCAATGTCCGCGCGAGCTCGCATTTCAGGTAAGTCGCTCGCAAGTAGAACACAAGCCTCTTTTTGTCTATGGCTGGGCGGGCTATCCATACCTTTTAGTTCATGCAAGGACTGCGCGCGTTTCTGCAGCTCTGCTACATTATTTTCAAAATAATTTAAACGCTCACCACTCCATGGCACCTCTGAATAGGCAAGGTAGACAAGCGTGTCTTGATTGTTATCTTTTACTGGTAGCCAAATATCTTTTAGGGGGTTACCCACCGCCTCTCGTTTGTCTGACGAAAAAGTCTCGTTTTCGCCGGTACGATAGGCAGACAAATCCACATCCAGGAACTGTACACCTTCGCTGTCGGATGCGTGTATTTCCAGTTCGCGCCATGCCTTGTTATTATAAAATACATACAAGTAACCGTTACGAGTAGGTACATAGCGTTCATTGTCTTGCAAATGTGGATTGTAGGTCGGCATGAGTGTCAACGGCACTACTGCATGCATTAAGTAATCTTGCTCGCCATCCACCCGCTCTTTGGGCTGAACATCATTAAATAACGGCAAAAGGATATCACCCTGCTGCCCTGCTATCGCTAAGCAAGCATCCACGGGAGATGCGTTTTGCTGCCATGGCCAGCTGTTAATCGTCGTATTCACCAATGGCATAGAGACCAGCTGACCTTCAATATCTTCTTTGCGGCTCGCGTCTTGCGCATCATAAAACTGAAAACGGCAGCTTGCATCATGCTGCACCCCAGTGACTTCGATAAATACTTTAGTGCCATCACAGGCAGGGCCTGAGCCTATTTTATCCGTTGGCATACGATTCATCCTTTTTAATCAGCATTTCTATATGATGTAATTTTTGAGCTTCATTCAATGACTGAATAGCTTTTATATCAAGGCGCTCAAACAAACTGGCAGCCACCTTTTCAGCACTATAATGCTCTTGATCACATGGGCTATTTTGCGCTCGACATAAAGTAAGGTATTGATAAATATTGTCTAGATCAGCAAAACCCAGTGTCTCTGCCTCATTGAAGTAGCGTCGATATTGAGTCCATATATGGCTATCTTTTAGATCTAACAAAACATTCGTGAAGTATGTTGTTAACGCTCTATCAATATTCTGCAGCTTAAAAGCCGCTTCTTGTGACGGCGTTATCACCCATGATGGCGTATGAGCTTCTGCTTTATCTGAATGATTTTGAACTTTGCACCATAATCCTTGGTTGGGTGAATTTTCTGCGCCATACCAGCAAACTTGTTTAATCATTCCAAGCCATGATTCTGTGTTGGTACGCAACTCCGTTTCACCAAAAAAATAGTTTGCTATGTTGGGGTTGGAATAGTGCAAAATGCCTTTTCTTCCTGAGGAAAAAGACACAAACAAACGCTGGCGTAAATGAGCCAGTAACGCTTCAAAGCTGGTCTCTTCAGTCACCGCAATTAAAACGCCTGTCCAACCTTTTTTTGTGAGTGCATTCTGCTCGTATTGTTGAAGCAAATGATCTCCTTCACGTACCCGAATAACATAAGGACTAACATCAAGGAATGTGGAAAGATCGGAATTAAGGTACAAAGCTGCACTTTCTACACTGTTGCTGTGAGTATAAATATCAGCACTTAATGTTGGTGTACTAGCAGGAACACTGTTAGCAATTAGGTAATACTGTAAGCCAGCCTCAAATGAATCCGAATGTAGATTTAACGTATCTGATGTAATCATCGGTTAATTATTCCCACAAGGACAATCACCTAAAGGACAGGTTCCGTCGGCTCTCTTTTGACACACTTCGGTGACTGGTTCATTTTGCAACTGATCCGATATCAATTGATGTTTTAATGCTGCAGTTGCCACTATTGGCGCTTCATTGCCTTCCGGCGCCTCAAGGTTGGCATCGTACTCCGGTGAAACAGCACTAAGTGGTAGCTCGGGTGCTGCCCCACTAAATCCACTGCCAGAACCCGCACCACCGCCTGAGTTGAGATTGATGGCAGAACCGACTAAATGAACCCCTGAGCCATCAATTTTTAAGAAGCTTCCCCCTGCCATTAAGGTGAGCTCTGCCCCTGCGTTAACCACCAATTTCACACCGCTACTTAGGTGAATCTCGTTCCCAGCATCGAGCACCGCTTTCGAACCCACTTTCTGTTGTAAGCTTCCGTCCACCATAAGTGTGTGATCTTTATCTATCTTGTGGCGACTTTCGCCCTTGATGCTCAGGTGGTCGTTGCCTGTGCCATTTTCGCCGCCGATTTGCGTGAAGCGGTCGTTGTCGATTTGTCTATGTTGGTCGTGACCGATGTGAGTGATGCTGTCATTGAGGACATCGGTTTCGTGATCTTTTTGCGCGTGGACGTAGACTTTTTCGTTGTCGACTTGGTCTTCAAAACTGATCTCGTTAAAACCTTCCCCTTGGTGGGTGTCGCTGCGCCATACGGTTTTGGTTTTGTTGTCCGGTAGAAGGTATGGCGGCGTATTCTTGGCGTTAAAGGTACGCCCGGTAACAATCGGTTGATCTGGGTCGCTGTTTAAAAAGCTGACGATGACTTCGCTGCCGATTCTCGGGATGGCCATCATGCCATGTTGGTTACCGGCCCAACCTTGGGAGACGCGTACCCAGCAGGAGCTGTGATCGTTGGCTTCGCTGTATCTGTCCCATGGGAAGTGCAGTTTGACGCGTCCGTGTTCGTCACAGAATATTTCTTCCCCTTCAGGGCCAACAACCGTGGCCATCATGGGGCCATCGACACTCGGTTTGGGTTGTGGTGTCGCTTGCCAGTTGGTGGTGGCTGGAATAAAGGTAAAGCGATTGTTGTAGGTGGTGCTGCCCGTTTGGCCTTCTTCTTCCAAGACTTGCGGTTGGGTGCCGTGGTGTTCGACCCAGACCGGCAGCCACTCTTGGTTGATGGTGTCTTCGTTGTGCCCTTCGATGGTGATTTTCATGCCAGCTTGGATGCCAGCGTGGTTACTTTTACCCACGAGAGTGCGAGCACTACGGCGCAGGTATTCCAAGCGGATACGAGAAAAGGCTTTGCCGGTCACATCGTCTTTGAAACGCCCTGGGGCATCGAAGTGTTCGTAATTGGGCAGCTGATAATCCATGTTCTCGCCCTCTTGCTGGTGCAAGAAGCGGTAATCGGGCTTTTTGAAGCTGTAGTCTTTCAGTGTGCTTTGGCTTGGTAAGCTTTGTGTGTGGTGCGTCAAAGTGGAGATGTAAAGATCGTCTGAGCCTCCACCGGATAATACATTGTACGGGATTTTTTCTGGGTACTTAGGTAAAAACTGGCTTTGATCAGCAAAGTGCAGCAGGTGTTTGCCTTCTTCGTGGGTGAAGTAATAGACCCAGCCTTCTTCGGCGGCCAGTCGGTGTAAAAAGTCTAGGTCGGTCTCACGGTACTGAACGCAAAACTCGCGCTCTAGGGGCGTTCTTTGGGTGGTAAAAAGGTGTTCCGTGATGCCCATCTCATCCAGCAGTTGGGTGATGATGGCTTGGGCGGTTTTCTTTTGGAAAATACGGCTGTTGTGGCGTAAAGACAAACGTTCCAGTGCAGGAACGAGGGTTAAGCCGTAGTAGGTAAAGTTGTGACCAGTGTCGCCTTTTTCAAAATGACGCACGATGCCGTGCACACGTTGTACTAATTCGCCATTGCGAAACAGGCGTAACTCCGCGTTTTTATCGACGATGGTGTCGGCAGACAGATCCGATTGACGACTGGCAAGAGACAATTGATAACGGAAGCCATAACAAGGCGAACCGTCTTTCAGCAGAGAATCAGAGATCGATTCATGCCCTTGGTATTCTCGAACGACGAGGGTGTCTTCTTCTATTCCGTCGAGTGCCAATGTAAACGTCAATGTAGCCATACCAGTTTCCTTTGTTATGACGGGTCAATCCAATGTGTAGAATGCAAGTCGTGAAGTGCGCATCTTAAACAGTCCATTATTCACGTTCAGAACAGACCATCTACCCCGAAGATCGTGATAATTGCGTAAGAATTGTGAACCATTAATACGCAAAAAGGCCGCCTGAGTGAACAGGCGGCCCGTACCAATACAAGCTTACGCTTCGATTGGCTTACTCCAGTCGTCAGAACCAGACGTACCAGAGTTGATGTGATCCCAAGTGATCTTACGGTAAGCCATAGAGACCGTTAGGTTTTGTGTAAAGTTGCCCATTGCTGGGTCTTGGCAGTGTGGCATTTCGCAATGAATGTCCACGATAACCGCGCCTTCAAGCGCCGTTACGAAGAAGTTTTCTTGCTTGCCTTCCGCAGAGGTGCGGTACCATTTCAATTCCACTTTTGGCAGTTTTTCACCAGAAGACAAGGCGTTGTAAAGCAGTGGAACCGCTTTGTTCAGAGCAACGGTGAATTTGAATGGTTTGTGAACGCGCTGACCAGATGGGTTGCCAGACTGAGGGTTGGTTGGCACCGTTACGTTGTGGTCGAACTTTTGAACCAGCATTTCGTCGTCATGGCCTTCCAAGCCCACGTCACCGATAGAATCAACAGACATAGCGCCCGCAGTGATCAGACCCTGAGATTCACCTTCGATAGAGATATAACATGGCGTTGGCATAATAAAATTCCTTATTCGTAAAATAGTAAAAACGTGTTCTTGAACACTCTATCCAGAAGAGCAATATAGATGCCAAACCAAAATACCCAATACTTTCATAGACTTAAATAAAATCGAAGCCACCAGCGAGCAAGACTTCGCTTAGAGTTAGGCAAAAAACCGCTCAGCGAGCAAGAGTTTGCTTATTGAAAAAACTTAATCAAAGCCGTCTATCTCACTTCGGCAAATATGTCATGACAACAAAGGTGAACGCGGCACTGATCAGACTCGCTGCTACAACCAATACGGTATCATTCCATGAAAACTTCGATAGCTCTTCTACTACTCGCTCCTGCACTTTTTCACTACGATGGTATCGCATTTCAAGACGCTCTATATGCTGCAGCAGTTGCAGCGCAACTTCTTCAAAAGCACCTTCGTACATTTCTTGTTGATCGCCTAAAACATCGTCCAATATTTGGCATTCACGTTCACAACGGTATAAATCTCGTAACGCATCATAGTTAGGTTCCAACTTGTCAATATCACTTATGATTTCTTTTTTAATCCAGTCCACTAAGCCTTTATTTAACTTATGCTGTTTTAAGTCATTGGTACTTTGGTTTAATAACGCGGCATTAACTAAAGCTAAGCCATTAGCAAACCCTCGAAAGCCCTGAGTTTTAAACGCTGCTACGGTGAAGTAACTGGCAATGATTAAATCAATACCTGCCGTTTCTGCAAGTGACTCTGCATCAGTATAAATCCCCCCCCAATCAAAGCTGCTTTTAGGCAGAGCGGCTCTTCGATTAATACTGTCTTTAATAGCACAGTAACGCTCTTCATCCCGAATCTGACTAGAGTCTGACTCTATACAAAAACGTTTGTTCTCAATATAAATTACATTTTTCATGTGGTCATAATGGTAGGTGCAGGAGGAGGCAAAGCCTCCCCCTACTAATTAATACAAGGTTTCAGACAGCTCGAAATTCTTAAATAAGCGCTGCGTAAACGGATTAGAGGTGGTTGCATTGATTTTGACCTCCATATCACCATCATCAACCGTAAATTGATAAGTCACACTGGTGTCACTAGCACCAACCACTTTGGCTGTGTCCAGCAGACGATAAAGTGCCCATGGACCTTCAGTTGAGATACTACGAGGCGACTCATTCGCCTCTGTTGGTACTAAGGTCAATTTGGAAGTCGTATTATCTCTCAGTGTATTTGGCCAAATAACTTCTACATTATTTCGTGGGCCATGGCTGTAAGATAAATATTGACCGTCAATATTGAGCACACCTCTGCGTTTATTAGCTGTTAGACGAATTGGCTCTACCCCAAAGCTAACATCCAATATGCCTTTCCGATTAAAGAAGGCATCCTGAATTAGCTTCGCTTTTTCAAGCTGATTTAATACATCGTCTCGGATAAGTGATTTTCCTTGATGACCGCCACCGATGTTTGAACTTTCATCGATAAACATTTTTAACTGATCGTTATAGAATCGATCCAGTGTGCCATCCGGTGCAAAGAAGGCCTCGAAGTCTTGCAGTGAAACATCACGACTCGCTCTTGGATCAAATGGGTAACGTCCAGCAAATTTTTGTTCATAGACTTTATAGATATCGTCATGCCATCTCACTTCCAAATAGTGTATTGCTTCTTGCTTAATGACGTACCAGCTTTCATCAGCAAGCTTGGTCATCATAGAATCCAATGGCTTTGGAAGGCCAGTCGCCACCCTAGAAAGGGTGTAAATAGGATCCACACTGTTCAGTGAGACTCGAGATTTTGTTGTTTCTAGAGCCGCACGCCCCATATCAGGTGCATCTTGGATCGCTGTGAGATAATTTCTTAACTGCTCAATTGATAACAATAGTTCATCAATATAGGCAGGCTGATCATCGTTGGATTCTACAATGCTATTAAGCCCTGCAAACGGCGCATTCAGCCTAGATGCAATGTTATAGCTGGTACTTTTCAGCATCTCTTCACGAACCTCGCCACTTTCCGGTATTTCAGGAAACAGCTTAGTATTATCTCTTAAGGTTGTGAGTAATCGCTGTAACGGTTTTCCACTACCCGTTAAATTATCCAGCACATCGACCGCTTCACTGATGTTGGAGAAATTCTTAATGTCAATTTCGTTTAAGACACTGCGCCATGTATTTGTGTAATCAGTTACATAGGAATCTCTAATTTTTTCCTTCAATGCCTGTTTATCGGCATTGCTGAATTGAGCGGTCTCATTTTGCCCTAATACCCAACTATCAATCAGTGCTAGGTCAGATACAGATTCAGACTGTGGCAAGAAGTAGTTTTTAAACCCTTCTTTAGACAGTATTTTAGGTACATTCAGCTTCTCACTACCCATTTCTCTTTCAGAGAAAACCAAGTTAAAAGCAGGTCCAATCAAGGTTCGGACGTTAATATCTGCGCCTAACGCCGTTTGCGCAGATTGTTTTAGGTTCCTATATACGCGCTGATCGATAGCCAAAGAACCTAAACCTTCCTGCGTTTGCGCAATTAATTTGTCATAAGGACGCAACACTTTATCGGCATTTTCATCACCGGCCAGGCGAGCAGCATGAAGGTCCGTATGCTGTAGCGCATATTCTAAATGCTGTAAAAGTTTATCTTGAATGGATTTATTCCCTGAAAATTTAACCTGCCATTTTCGTGAAAAATAATTCAGTACAAAATCATCATAACGGCCATTTTTATCGACTAGCATTCGATAGACTCTCAAGATAGAGAGCTTATTTTCGTCCGTTTCAGCATTTTTAAGGTCGGCTACTAACTCCACCATTAGAGATGGTAAAAAGCGGTATTCAAGAAGGTTCAAGTAGGTCATCTCTACTTGAGGCCCAATGGCATGACCTTGATACAAACCTAAATCTGAAATATACCGTGGCTTATCTCTGAAAAAACCAAACTCTAATGTCGCATCACGGATGGTATTCAAAGGTGGCAAAATGTCATTTTGAGAAACCAAATCCAAATCTGATGGGTACTCTTCCATATAGAGATTTACTTTGTTCAACACAGCATCAGCTTGTTCAATATTCTTCAAATAATAGCGATGCCATGAGCCAATAAGAATCAAAGAAATAATGGAGCAGGAGACCGTGCTTAACATCATAATGCGCTTTTTCTGCTTACTGACGCGGAAATTGTCTGACGCAAGCCCAGCTTCTGGATAAATAATGTTATTAAACAGATTTTTGGTGAAATACATAGTTGAGTTTTTGGCATTTTGAGCGCTGTTTATCGCATGTGTCAGGCCATAACGTCTTGAGGATGCATCATCAAACGCATTGGTTGGAACACCTTGTTGATAAACAGAAGTGAAGTACACTCCTCGAACCAGTGCTGAAGTGGAAAACTGATCACTGCTTAATGCGTCTTGAAAAAATACAGACAATATGTCTTTTAGTCCGCTTATTTGTCTCGTAAAGCTATAAACGGCATTACGATCTTCATCACTAATATTCTTTGATACGACATGAGGTAAAATCGCATTGACGCGATTGATGAACTCTTCATATTCCGAATCAAATTCAGACAGCCAGTTATCATGATCATCAACGGAAGAAAGAGAGAAAGTGAAACCGAGCACTTCTTCTCTTTGTTCTTTCGTATAATTTTTGAAAAATGGCTCAAAGCCATACAGTAAATCTAACTTGGTTAAGGTGACATACACAGGCAAGCGAGTAGATAAGGTTTCCATAAGCTCACGGATTCGCGACCTTAAAATAGTAGCAAACGCCTTTCTCTCATAAATAGTAGAGGTCGCTAATTTCGACACATCTAGGGCTAACACAATGCCATTAAGTGGACGACGGCTACGAGTTCGTTCAAGCCAATTTATGAAATGCTCCCAAAGGCGTTTTTCCATTACGCCGTTACTAGAGGGATCGGAAACATTTTTCCCCTGCGTTAAGAGTTCACCATCTGGATCAATCAAGACAGAGGTATCGCCAACCCACCAATCAAAAGAGTAAGCGTTCTTACTTCCCTCACCAGAAGATTTTAAAATGGACGAGAAAGTGAAATCCTGACCAGATCGGTTGATAAGACTGGTTTTACCCGCATTCTCAAGACCCATGACAAGATACCAAGGCAAAGCGTAAAGGTAATTACGCTTATTGAGGCTTTCCTCCATGTTAGCCATTACCTTGTTTAACTCTGCCTCTTGGTTTTCTTCAGCCGCTTTAATAGGATCTTCTCTCAGTGCTTCTTCGCGCTGCAATTCAGCTTGATATGCATTGAGCTTGCGCCATTGAAATAACCCCCATGCCGCAAGACAGGCAAGAGTAAATATTGTCATCGTTAATAAACGAGCACTAATCGAAGCCAACGGTGCTTCTTCATTTATTATTAGCCAAGGCCCTGTCAACCAAATAGCAAGATTGATTAGGACGACTATTAGTAAGGTTAAAAACGGCAGTGCAGCAACAAGGCTGGGTACGAGTTTTTTTAATAGGCCAACTAAAGGTTTGAACATGAACTATCCTTGGTTTATTTGACTGTAATGTGCTTCTTTACTCTCTTAAGTAAAGATGGTTCCCATTCTGAAACCGACATTGACTGGACTTGTGTGTGTAATTGTTGAAACTGCTGCTGGGCTAAATCATTTAATTTATTTTCTTCCAATAATTCCGTAGATATGAGGCGCCAATAATAGTTATCCCTTGGCTCCACAGCGTTACTAATCCCTTCATTGATCATGGATAAAGCGGCACCAATACCCTCTTTAGCAACCAAATCAACGGCTATTTTTTTTCTCTCTGCCCAGCTATCGCCTGCTAGATTTGACTCTTTCACATCGACCTCATCAACTTGCTCTAACCAAGCTAGACAAGCAGAAGAAATGAATGCTTCTCCCTCTTTAAAAGTGAAATCTTGCAGTGAAGGAAAACGCTGAAGAAAGCGCTGAGTTTCCACTAAAATTGCTTGAGCGCTCTCTGTGTAGCCTAACCTTTCAGCAATTTGATAGCTTAAAAACTGCCCATCAAACCAATAAGGCGCAACAGTAAGAGTCGCTTCCACTCTCTTCCACAAAGCGAGATCTGGCTTATCTAATGAGCCCCAATATTCTTTCACTCGCTCTTGCGGTAAAGCACTGATCAACGTTTGCTTATTCACATTATCTGGCAATGTCGTAATAGATGACCAAACTGCATATCGTCGGATACGCATCGCCAATTCGACACTACTTTCACTTTCAAAAAGAAAATCGGCGACTTTTAATAGAGTTTGTTTTGTACTTTTTGAAGAACTGTAATCCACCTCAATCGCTGGTTTAGACGGCATCACTTCAGCTTGTTTAGACTCTGTTTGTGATGGCGCTTTCTTTTCCGTCTCTAGGCGTTTCTTTTCAGAGTTTTGTAGTTTTCTATTAATAACTTCAATGACTGTTGTAACATTTTCTGAATCAAGCTCTTTGCCCTTAACAACCTCATGCCAAAAGGCATTTGCTGCGCCTAGGTTGTCTCTTTCTGCTGAATTGAAGCTCATGAAATCCAGCTTATCTAGAGCAAGACCAAAACGCTGAACGATTTGACCGAGAAACTTACGTCTCGGTAAATTCCCTTTCTTGCCAGCAAAAGGAAAACATATCTCCCAGTATTCGGACATAAAATCCGCTAAGACAAAAATGGATAAGGCTAAGCTGTCTGGTGTATTTTTATTATGTAAACACTGAAAAAAATACGTCAGTAGTTTTAGATCCTTTGTTTTCTTACTAAGTAATTCAATTAATGATTCTTCAGCCTTTCCCCACTGAACAGAGCCATGGGATAAAGAGCCAACCTTCATCATTTGATCATCCACAAATTCATAAAGCGGATCATGAACTGCATTTTCGCCAACTGGATGATCTTCAGATATAGGCTCACGAAGCGCGGCTCGAATAAGATTAATATCCATGCTCAAATCCTTACCAGCCACACTGTTTACGTAGTGGTTTTATGGTGTCATTTAGCTTATTTGTATTAAATTGAAGCCCGTCTATAGATGGGCTATTGGAACGAACCACTAGGCTAGAAGACGATAAAATTGTTTTTATTTGATTAATAGCAATAAAGCCTCGCCCTGATGAGATCAGAAAACCGGTATCATCACTACGCCACAATTGAGCAGAGGAATCACCAAACGTTACATCGACACGGCCGTCTTCTAGTTCATTTGGTAGCGCCATTTCAAGTCGACTGATGTTGTTAATGCAACTGAATATCAATGCAGGAAACAACTCGCCGCTGTCTTTATTTACGGCTGGCACCGTGATCCACTTGTCATCACCATCCAGTGTTAACATTGGATCATTGTTACCAACACGAGCCATCTCGCTCGCTTTCGCGCGCAGCCAAGCATCCGGTTTATCATTGATAACGGGGATATGGGCAGGCGTTGAAAAGACCTCATCAAAGCAAGTTAGCCTAGCAAAATTCATTGCCTCTTCAGTACAACGTGCTGCCTTCTTCAATAACTCGCTGTCATTATTGTTCGCAAAAACTTGGGTCGATACTTGCAAACAAATAACAAGTAAAAGCAAATATCTAATCATTAATGGATATCTCCAATTTCAAACACTTATCAGCCAACGTTCTTTTGGGAATCCCCAAACTCTCAGCTGTCCTTCCTCTATCGCCATCAAACTCACGCAACCTAGAGGCAATAATGTTGGATTCATACTCCCTTACCGCAACTTTGAGATCTCGAATTTTAGACAACTCAACTACCGCTCGATTTTTAGGTTCAAACTCAGCAAGACTGTCAATTTCGTTATCCAATTTTATTTGGATATGAGCGAGCTCTATCTGCTCGCCATCTTGGGTCTGCGCACAGCCATATTCAATGAGGTGTTTCAATTCACGAACATTTCCAGGGAAATCGTAATCCAGTAAACGATCTAACACTTTGTAATGAAGACCTCGTACACTGCATTTATGTTTTGCATTATATTGCTCAACAAAATGTGTGCTGAGTTTCTCTATGTCTGATGTGCGGTCTTTTAATCGTGGTAAAGCGATCGGATATTGATATAAGCGGTAATACAAATCCTTGCGGAATTTATTGTTCAATACCTGCTCTTTTAAATTTAGATGCGTTGCTACCACCAATCTGAAATTAGAATCTAGCTCTTTTTCAGAACCTACTGGGCGATATTTGTGAGATTCTAATACTCTTAACAATTTAGCCTGTAGCGCTAATGGCATGTCACCAATTTCATCAAGAAACAAAGTGCCACCGTCAGCATCAGCCAATAGCCCTTTTTTACTTTTATCCGCGCCAGAAAATGCCCCTTTGACGTAGCCAAACAGTTCACTCTCCAGCAAATGCTCAGGGATAGCAGCACAGTTGATGGCAACAAAGTTCGCTTTACTACGCGAAGACAAATCATGAACTGCGCGTGAAACAAGCTCCTTACCTGTTCCAGTCTCTCCTTGAATCATCACCGAAAGACGAGAAGAAGCGGCAATGGCTACCTGCTCACGTAACGACTTCATCACCTCACTTTGGCCTATTAACACGCTGGCAAGACCATCCAATAGGTGACTTTTTATCTTGCCTTGTTCCACTTCAATCAATGACTCTGACAGCAACTGAGATTTCCTTTTCTTTGCTTCCATATCATTCAAAAGTTGCAAATGATTGGCACATACCGACAGCAAATCTAAAAAATTTTCATCGCTGTCCATGCCGTGATTCGAATAACTGTCCGTTTTAAGCACCAAAATAGCCTGAAGCTGCCCATCTTTTGACAGCATAGGCAAAATAACAACATTCACACTGTCATCCGTGCAGCCGATCAAATCACTAAATCCCTCATTCGAAAGCCAGTAGAGCAATTCGCTGTTCTTTAATAGCATCGACTTACCAGAATGAATGACATGAGCGAACGGGTTATCAAAGTCGGACACAGACCAATTCAACTGGCGATTATCATTGATGGCGCATTCAACGAAGCGACCATCGGCAGAAGGCGTTAAAATATAAACCCCTCTGCATCCCAGTTCGGCATCAAGCACTTGAGTGAATTTCGACAGCAGTTGAGTGGAGTGACGAATCACCACTAACTCAGCTGCTGACTTAAGCCAATTATTCATTGCTATTCGATCTCACCAACGAATTCCCCATCCTCTACTGTCATGTAGATTCGAGATACTGGTTGCTGCTCTGCCAATCGATTTAAAAGAGCCAGTGAAATTGGTGGTAATACCTGACCTTCTATAATCGCTTCTAACATTCGAGCGCCATTTTCTGAACGCGTTGCACGATTCAAAATCTCTTGTACCAAGGTAGGATCGATCTCGACTTCTGCTGCGTAACGCGTGTGCAACACACTTTCCAAGAAAGACAGTTTTCCAAGCACTATTTTTTCTAGCACTTCTTTATTGAGCGGCAGATACGGCACAATTTCCATTCGAGCCAACAAAGCGGGCTTAAAGAATGGCACCAACTCAGGGTAAAGCTTGGATTCAATTTCTTTTGGTGTATCCACATTATCTACGATGGTTTGATAACCAAGGTTGGATGTCAGGAAGAAAAGAATATTTTGACAGTCAATTAAGCGACCTTCGCCATCGGCGAGCTCACCTTTATCAAAGGCTTGATAAAATAAGTTCAACACTTCTGGATGCGCTTTTTCTACTTCATCCAATAGCACAACAGAGTATGGCTTTTTACGAATAGCTTCTGTCAACACGCCACCTTCACCAAAGCCCACATAGCCTGGCGGCGAACCAATTAGTCGAGAAACCGTATGTTTCTCTTGGTATTCAGACATATTAATGGTGGTTAAAAACTGCTTACCACCATACAGTTCTTCAGCTAGCTGAATCACGGTTTCAGTTTTACCTACACCGCTTGGGCCTACTAATAAGAAAGCCCCTTTTGGACGACCTGGTCTTCTAAGGTCTGCTCTAGAGGTCAATAAGTGCCTATGAACACATTCAATGGCAACATCTTGGCCTTTGATCTTGGCGCTTAAAATGTCTGGCAAATTGGTGATTTTATGCAGTTCATCGGCATTCATTTGGTCAATCGGCACCCCCGTCCAATCGGAAATTACTTCAGCAATTTGCTGTTCGTTAACTTCGGGGTACATCAAACGCTCATCACGCGGAATAGATTCAAGCTCTTGATAGCTTTCAGCAAGTTGTTCACGAAGCACATCAAGCTCGTCATCGCTTAATGCTTCATCTTCGGTGATCGGACTGCGTAGAATAGACTGACGAAGATCGATAATTTTTTCGATTATCGCTTTTTGCTTTGTCCAACGACTAAGCAGTGTTTCTTTTTCCGTTTCAGCTTGCTCTTCTAAATCGATCAGACTCTCTAGATAGTCGTTATCTACAGGCTGCCCAATGGAAGCTTGTCGCTTCAGCATGTCAATTTCACGCTGACGTGTGTGACATTGATTCTCTAACTGACCCAAAATTTTTGGTGGAGTCGATATATTAATGGCAATACGAGCACAAGCTGTATCAAGAACATCAATGGCTTTATCAGGAAGCTGACGACCTGACAAATAACGAGCTGACAATTCAGAAGACGCTTTCAGAGCATCGTCATGAATGAGTACGCCATGCGCCTTTTCGTATACGTGGTGCAAACCACGCATAATATCAACAGATTGACTAACAGATGGCTCCTCCACTTTAACCAGCTGGAAGCGTCTAGTTAATGCTGGATCTTTCTCAAAGTATTTTTTGTACTCTTTCCAAGTTGTTGCCGCAATTGTAGACAGCTCACCACGGGCCAACGCAGGTTTTAATAGATTAGCAGCATCACTGCCACCTTCTTGGTTTCCGGAGCCAATTAGCGTGTGCGCTTCATCGATGAACAAAATGATAGGAACAGGTGAAGATTTAATCTCGTCAATAATCCCCTTAAGACGCTTCTCAAACTCCCCTTTAATCGATGCACCAGCTTGCATAAGACCTAAATCTAGAGAGTGAATCTCTACATTCGAAAGCTTATCCGGCACATTCCCTGCGACAATTCTTAGTGCAAGCCCTTCAACAACGGCGCTTTTACCAACACCAGCCTCACCCACAACAATAGGGTTGTTCTTTCTGCGTCGACAAAGAATATCGACCATAAGGTTCAACTCATCTTCACGACAAAGCACTGGATCAAGCTCATCGTTTCTAGCTTGCTGGGTCACATTAGTACAAAATTTCCCCAGCGCAGAGTTACCTGTCGCTGCTTGTTGAGAAGATTTATCTTGTGAATCATGCACCGGATGATCCGATTCAGAGGATGTCTCTAACACAAAATCAAAATTCTTACGGATGGCTTCTTTATTGATCTTTTCAAAGAGCGAAATCATTTCAAAAGAATAATAACGATCTGGATGAATAAGGGAGGCAAGTAAAATAGCACCAGATCGTAATTCTGTTTGGTTTAGCTCTGTTGAAGATAACAGCCAAGCTTCCTGCAAAAGCTCAACTAACAACGGAGAAAATGCAGGATAGGTATCAAGCGTTGTTGACCTTGGATAGCTCTTTGAGATAGCAGATTGAACATCATCCTTGCTCAACTTGACGTGCTCAAGAATAACGCACACATCAGACATAGGGTTTTCAAGTAAAACGCTTAAAAAATGCTCTATACTGACTTCGTGGTGCTGTCGTTCGATGCATAATGCTGCAGCTTGTTCCAAAGCAAGTTTGCTCTGGGAGTTTAATTTAGAAATCAGTGTGGAAAGTTCAATTCTAATCACGTTATTCCCTTATTCCTTGTGAAGATAATAAATATAAGGCGAAACTGTTATTGCAGTATTTGGTTTAGCTGCTCAAGTACACTTGACGATTTAGAGCTCAATAAAAACAGGTAACCACAAAAGGTTAATCCCCAAAATGCCGCAAAAAAGGCAAAAACAGACCAAACCGGAAGTTGTCGACTTAACTTATATCGAGTATTTACAACATGATCATTCTTTGATGTCAGTCTTAAAGGCTCTTCGTCGTCATCTCTATTTAAAACAGAGTGAAGATTACTAATTACTTTCTCTCGTTCTTCCTTACCATTATTTAAAACTTTAAATTTTCCTTCAAAGCCTAAAACAAGACAGTAATATATAAACTCAAGCAAATCTCTATAGCGACTAGGGTCTTTTTCCAATCTAGAAAGAATCGAAAAAACCTTTTCCCCCCCCCAAGTTTCATTATGGAATCGAGATAACATTGAGTATTCGGCCCACACAGATGCGCCTCCCCATCTCGTTCCCATGACCGCTTCGTCTAAAAAAGCGCATAATATATAGCGATATGCCATTAGCACTGAATGTTCATAGTTCTTATCAGACAATTCCATCTCTATGATGTTTATTTCTTCGATCGTCTGTTTATATATCTCTTCAATATTTTCGCATTCGCTTAAGGACTTAACTCGTAATGACAACCCAAAAAACGTGGTTGCTGAATCAATTAAAGGATTATTATTGTGACCTTTTATTTGGAACCAATAATCCTTATCCTCATTTATGTTCTCGGCTTCATCAAACAGCAAATCATCATATTTACCGATAACACCATTAGTAGCCATAATTAGTCCCTTATCGCCCAAAATTGTAAATCTAAGCCTTCAAAAGCACCCGCGACATGGAAAGCAAATCCAGAGGAGTTTTCTAACATTCTCCAAGCTTCGCTCGTTTTATCTAATTGGTAATATGTGTAACCTGAATAATATGGAAGCTGCCTTGGTGCCACAGGCAAAGGCAATACAGGTATACCAGGCAACTGATGAGAAATTAGATCTCTAATTTTTTCGACCGAAGATACTTTTGTCTGCTGAATAAATAAGTTTCTCAGTTCGTCTAGTGGCATATTCGCTTTGACAGCCAAAATGAAGTCTGCACTTTCAATAAGCTGAGTATCGTGTATTGGAGCAACCATTAACCCATATTTACGTTGATGCAATTGCACTGAAACGGCTCTTGGTTCTAGAACAACGCTTAAGCTTTGACGTAAATACTTAATAACCTGCCAAAAAGGATCACTTGGTAAGTCATGGTTATAGCCTTTAAAATCTGGAGATAAACGACTTTCATCCGTAAATGTAGACAGTTCACCGCAAATAGATGCTAGCGCTTCATATAAGCGCTCAGGGTGCAGCCTCTTTAAATTAACAAGATGTTGAAGAATAGGCTGCAACCTATTTAAGGCCTGAAGCAACATAAAGTCAGAAACATCCGCAATAGCGCCTTGTCCCGATGCACCTAAACGCACAGCGATGCCTTTCGCCCTTTCTTTCATCAAACCCGCTAACTCATTAATGCACCTATGCAACTGAGGATTACAGTTAACATCTAGATGACAAGGTATAAAGTCTGGTTCCAAAACAATGCTGCCATCTTGTCGCTTCTCACGAATTTGCGCGATGGCTATAGAGGCATAAGCACTACGATCATCTTTTTCAAACATTAACCTAAGACGCATAGAGGCAAGATCTATGACCGCGGTATCACCATCTAAGGACTGAGTATCCTTCACTTCTTGACGGTGGCTCGCGTACCTTCCGGTCCCTTTTTCATTAGGCCAATCAATCTCTAACAAAGACTCATTTTTTAGAGGTATTGCCAGGTATATCGTCTGACCCGTTAAAGTCGCATCATTTATTTCAAGAGCATCTGGAAGCATGTCATCCTGAGGAATACGAAAAACTGTGCCATCTGGCATCACACCAACCGCACTATCGATCGCTATTCTTCCAAAAGAAAGGTACTCAGGGTTAATAGACAGCTGGGATATCCCATACAAATAACTACTAACAGACTGCACACGTTCGTTTAAACTGTATTCATTATATCTCTGCTGCTGCTGAAAGTGCTGAGGCTTAATGAATAGTCCTTCATTCCAAATTACTCTGTTCCTAGAAATCATAACTATTCAACCTTTTCCAATTTGATCTCATAACCATTAAAATACATCAGTAAATGATACACTCTTCCACGGTTTAAAATTTTAACCGCTTTTTTCCAGTCACTTTTATCTGGCTCAGCGAACTTAGCCACAACACCGATATAATTTGTTTCAGGATCTATTTCAAAGTCGCCAACAAATTTAAATTGTTCTGGAGTAAGAACATAATCATAAGTTTTAATGAAATTATTCTTCAGCGCCTCTTCATAATCTTTATTAATCATGTCGAAATCAGCAGACATCAGCATAGAGTCATCAACCAATTCATACACCTGAATTTCAACAGGCGCCGCCACGCCAGACTCCCCAGCATTAACCTCTTTACCAGCAAACAAGCTGAAAGTAATCCGTGTTAGCTGCTCTGATGGGTCAACAGTCGGTGAAGAACTACAGCCAGCTAAAAACACCAAAATCAAAAATGGTGTGAATACTTTCAACATGCGATTATTCAGCATGCTTCTCACGTAATTTCTTATCATAAGACTGCTCAAATATTTCCCAAAATAATTTTTCAAAGCCTTTCTGGCGATTTGAGGTTAATTCCTTGTAATAATTTTCATACATTCCCCACGCCCATGATTTATCGTCATTACTGTTTTTTTCTTCTCGATTGTAACGGCTAAATCGTTTTAATAAGGCGTCGGGAGATAATGCATGTAAAATTTGCCCTAGAGCAATATTGGTTGCATATTGAACAGCTTCATTATGAATACTTATCATCTTAAGACTTTCTTCGACGGAAGATGTTGCCGACAAGTGCACAGCACTTTTATTCTCGTCGAACATAGTACGAATGGTATCTTCATAAGAAAGACCAAGCTTAAGAGGGTTATCTTCTATAGGCTGCAGACTTCTATGCATCATTCCATATCGGCTATCTTTTACTTGGGAATGTAATTCCAATAAACCTTGTACACATGCACGTAGAGTACTTCCAATCTCAGCGGATAATGCTTGCATTTCTTCTACACTAGAATTACTTCCGATAGACACTTCAAGGCCTGACATTAAAGGCCCTCCAAGAACATGATTGTTCTCAAAGTGACTGCTGTCATGTTGAGTTTTGCGCTGAGAACTAGAGCTTGCTGTATCTTCGTTGGTGTAGTCTTTTGCCATTTCCTGCTCAAGCAGGTCTAAAACATTATCGTCCATAGGATTCGTCTCCATTACTTGTATTTCGCTTTTCTTCTCACTCTCTTTTTCGCTTTGAAAAATAGATTTAGAAAAAAACTTCTTTAATTTTTTAGCTTTACTTTCCTTTTCAACCAAGGAAACATCGCGTCGTATATCATTAAGTCCAAAAGCAGCGCTTATGTCATTATCCGTGTCTGCCTGTACGGTAAATTTCTGCGATATAGTGCTACTATGATTTGAAACTGGGTTAATAAAATCTTCATAAGTTTTATCTGAAGAAGGTGCAGCATCGATTAGGCTTTCTTCCTTTTCTGAGACTTTTTTACTATCAAGCATAACAATAGGGTCGAGTTCAGTGACATGCTTAGTCACTTCTCCAAACTCTTCATTATCAAAATCATCAAGATCTGAGTCAGAACCATCAATTAAGCTATTACTTTTATTTGAAAAAAACTGTTCGAGTGAGTGACTACTTTCTTTTAACTCAGCCTCTCTGTCTAAAAAAACACGCACTTCATATTCACCAACTTTTATTTCATCTTCATCTTTAAGACGAGCTAAATTATTAACGCCTAAAGGCATGCTGGATGAATTAACGTACGTTTTTCCACAAAGATCTTTTACACAGAAAGCATCATCGACAAAAACAATTTCACAATGAAAAGGATCAATTGATTGGCCTCGATCTTTAAGATACCAATCTGCCTCTAAGGCAGAACCAATTACCCCACCGTTTTTTTCAAAAGACACTTTCGCCAAAAGCCCTGCCTCAAGCGAACGTACATTTGTAACAATAAAATTGGCGACTCGTTGCGTGATGTTATCCATGACTATTGTCTTACCTGTATGACTACTTTTTTCATTTCTTTTGGCTCACCTAGAAACGATGTCCATCCTAATGACACACTACCGTTCCCCAGAGACATAGCAGAGCCTTCATCTTCTTTTAAAACAAGCTCAAGGTCATAAGCCATCTGCTCTCTTAACGTAAACTCAACCAACTTACATAAAGGCAAAAACTCCCGACCACTAGGCAAGAAATCAGCAAATCGCTCTTTGTCTAAGCCTTTAATTTCTATCGCAAACTTTCCCTTAATGTCGTTAACACCATCACCTAAAACGGTTTCTCGACCTAAACCACAGTTTTGCATACCTAGTTGCATTTTTTGTTCTTGGTGAATAGGCACTTTGCGTTTAATCCACTGGCGTATTGATACTTCAGGCAAATCAAAACAATGAGAGATAATCCCCTCAACAACCTGAGGAGAACGGCTTCGCCCTGCCAAAGTTCCCGAATAAGCCAGCATTTTGCACCAGTTTATCGGGGTATCACCTCTCATCCCTTCATCAGCCAATCCGACTAAAGCAAATAATTGGCTTGAGAACTTATCCTTCGCTTCATCTTGAAAGCGGATGTAATAACGATATTTTCGCCATATTTGATAAACAAGCGAGATAAGCCGGTTGTTAAAAAAGTCTAAAAATTGACGTTTTAAACCAAACTCATCTTCTGTCACCAATTGCTCAAGCATAAAACCAGGTAATGGAGATTGTGAGCCAGTCAATCCAAAAAAATTCGTTTCCAGTTGCAATCGGTTATCTTCCAAGAGCGTTAACGAGGAAACATCGGTTGGAGAAAACCCTAAACTTGGATTAGCACTAAACACTAATCTACATTTAGATTCCCAATCACTCTCTTCTGGGTCTTGCTCAACAAGCTGATATAACAGCTCTACCAATTGATAGAAATTAAATTTTTCTACATCACTTGGAAATATACCTTGGTCACTGGAAGAGGCGATATACTCTAAATCAGCGGTTGCATCCCTTCCTGAATTCCCCACGTATATGCCTCTTTATTACTTGAATTAATAACGACCAACTCATGAAAAGAATTGATACTTGCGTATAAAGAAAAAAACTTACTTAGAACCGTACCAAATAAATACAATTCACCTTCAGAACCAAAAGCAGCTTGATCTAATGTTATTGTCGACTTCAGGCCTCTTATTGGCATTCCATATATTAATTTATCCGTCGGCATTGATTCGATATTAAGAATGCCACTTAGTCTTAATTTAGACACTCTCTCAGCCTGACGATCGACTAATGCTTTAAAGTCATAAGCTCGAAGCACTGAACAAAGAGCGTCTTTGGATAATAGGGACAAATAATTCAGCGATAAATTTGAAATAAGAGTCCAAAGTAAGCTGCCATCTAAAACAGGTCTCAATGGCGGCGATGGTATGGTTATATTTTCAAACGTCGCAAATGTTGGAGACGTATCAGTTGGCTCACAAATATCACCTACACCAAGCTCAAGAGGAAGCTGTCTATTGGTACAAGTTAACTTTATAGATACGGCTTCATCAAAATTATAAACAACAGATTCATCACCCCGAATGAATGAAATAAAGCTATCAAAACCGTCGTTTCTAATACTGTCTTTTATACGAGCTCTGTAATAAAGAGACTTACGGTGCCTAGCTCTCTCCACTTCATGCTGAAAACTTTCAAATGACGAATAAACACGTTTAGCACCTCTAGCATGACTGCCATCAGCACTATTGTTCTGCCATCCAGCAACTTCATCAATACTAAACACTTCAAAATGCGCGGGCGATGTACTAGACGGTATTATTCTATATTCAGTCTTGCGTCCTGTTAAATCGATAGGTTCAGCATCATGTTCGAATAAGTTAATAACCGGAGCACAATAAAGCTGAAACATCTCCTTTCTAACTTTTACACCTGGTTCAAAGGTTTTATTAAAAACCATTTTAATATTGAATTCACCAGAGACATTTTTAGGTAAAACACTCGACAAGCCCTTTAGGTCGAAAAAATAAAACCCTTCAGAAAATGTCAAATACTCTTGGAGAATACGATAGCCATCGTAAACATTTTTAGGATACGGCAGCAAACTATCATTAGCATCAAATCCGACCAGTGAAAAAGCGTCTTTTGGTAATTTAAATTCAACACCATTAACCTCTATCACGATCTTTTCTAAATAATGGTTTAACCATAAATAGGTCATTTCAGCGCTGTATTTATCACCACCTAAATAAAACCTAAGCGTATCAAGCTTAATATCATCAACGGTTAAATCTCCGTCAATTTGCATTGCCAAATTTACTTCACTGGCTTCTCTGGTGTGCTGAGAAGAAACATCTATGCAATCCAAAGGATAAATAGACACGTCACGACATGTCCTAAAATGGCATATTGTTCCAAATACTGGTCGACTATCTAATTGAACACCAGAAGGTATAACATGCTTTACACTGACATTATCCTCAGGCTTAAACTTCACAATGCTCATACTTGGTACTGGCCGTAAATAGTTAGGCCAAAGCATATTAATGATTGAGTGCGTTAGTTCAGGAAACTCGTCTTCAATTTTTTCCCTTAAACGACCTGTTAGAAAGGCGAAGCCTTCTAACAATCGCTCGACATCAGGATCCGTATTTCGCCCATGCAAGAAACGGGAAAGCTGAGGGTGAATCTCAGTAAATTGCTTCCCCTGCTCACGTAAAAAAGACAGCTCTTCTCTAAAATACTTATCTTGGCTCACGGCTAATACACTCTATATTTACGATCATTACCAAGTATTAGATTTATCTCTACTTTTTCATGAAGAGCAGCACTATTGATGTCAGCGTTAATATGAAAACATAAACCCAAAGGGTTATCTGGATCTGTAACCGTTTTAATTTGCAAGTTACACAATCTAGGCTCATAAGCAGTCAAACACTTCTGAACAGCCAACTTCACTTTTAAAGATAAATCCATAGCCCCCAAAGAAGCATCATTAAAGTCTATCAATCCTAGACTAGGGGCGGATTGCGCCTCCCCTAATCTAGTATTCAAAACGTTAGCAACGTTTAACTTTATTGAGTTAAGAACATCTATAGAGTCAGGCCCCTGAGACAAAGAAATAGGACCGGCGTTAGCTGTCAGCCTTTCAAGAAAGCCAACTCCATATACACTATTTTCATCTATTAGATAGCTCATACTTTTATGCTTGATCTAGACGGCCAACAAGTGAAAGCTCAAAGTTCGCACCCATATATTTAAAGTGAGGACGAACAGACAAAGATACTTGATACCAACCAGGATTCCCTTCTACATCAGACACTTCAATTTTTGCACCACGAAGTGGACGACGGCTACGCACATCTGCAGGTGGGTTTTCCTGATCGGCAACGTATTGTTTAATCCAGCCATTCAACTCACGCTCAAGATCACCGCGCTCTTTCCATGCGCCAATTTGTTCACGCTGTAGCACTTTCACATAATGAGCAAGACGATTCACTATCATCATGTAAGGCAGCTGAGTACTTAGACGGTAGTTAGTTTCAGCCTCTTTGCCTTCTTTTGTGTTAGGGAATATTTTTGGTTTTTGAACAGAGTTAGCAGAGAAGAAAGCGGCATTATCGCTGCCCTTACGCATTGTCAGTGCGATAAAGCCTTCCTCTGCTAATTCAAATTCTTTTCTATCTGTTACTAACACTTCTGTTGGAATTTTCGCCTGCAACTCACCCATTGACTCGAACACATGGACTGGCAGATCTTCTACTGCGCCACCACTTTGTGGACCAATAATATTTGGACACCAACGGTATTTAGCAAAACTGTCAGTTAACCGAGAAGCAAAAGCAAAAGCAGTATTACCCCAAAGGTAATTACTGTGAGACTGACTTACATCTTCTTGATAATTAAAAGACTTAACAGGGTTTTCGATTGGGTCGTATGGAACACGTAACAAGAAACGCGGTGCTGTTAGGCCAATATAACGAGCATCTTCTGATTCACGAAGGGCACGCCATTTAGTGTACTTCGGCCCCTCAAAAATAGAATTTAGATCTTTAAGATTTGGAAGCTCTTCAAAAGACTCGATACCAAAAAACTCAGGACCAACACTCGAAATAAATGGCGCATGAGACATTGCACCTAACGCTCCCATATATTGAAGCAATTTCATATCAGGAGTAGATGGAGTGAAGGCAAAGTTACCAATTATAGCGCCCGTTGGCTCTCCGCCGAACTGACCATAACCAGAGGAATAGACATGTTTATAAAGACCGCTTTGAGTCGTTTCAGGAGCAAATTCAAAATCCTCTAGCAACTCAGCTTTTGTCACATGGATTAACTCAATCTTGTTGTTTTCTCTAAAGTCAGTACGATCAACAAGCAACTTTAAACCACGCCAAGCTGACTCCATCTGCTGCACTGATTCATCATGTAGTATTTCATTCATTTGACTACTGATTTTTCTATCAAGCTCAACAAGCATTTGATCAACTAGAGTCTTATTAACTGGCTCCTCAGTTTTATTAGACTGAAGCAAGTTTTCTATAAAGGCTGCAACACCTTTTTTAGCAACATCATAACCTTCTTCATTTGGGGCTATGCGAGTTTGCGCCATTATTTCATCAAGTAGATTACCACTACCCTGACTGATAGAACTTCCTTCTACCGCAATATCATTTGTAGACATATTTGTATCCCTGCTAGTAATTTTCTCAATTTAGTACACTGATGATCGAGCTAATTAATTAGACTCTTTTTCCTGAGCAAGATTTAGCTCTGCCAATAATTGATCGCGACTTTCATCTGATGCCAACAAACCTTGAAGGCTATTTCTGAAAGCAGGAATATTCCCTAATGGGCCTTTAAGAGCAACGAGAGCTTCCCTTAATTCAATTAACTTTTTAAGTTCAGGAACCTGTGAAGCAATTGAATCAGGAGAAAAATCATTAATCCCATTAAAAGAAAGATCAATAGCTAAATCGCCACCCGCTTCCTCATCAAGCTTATTACTAACAGTGGTCTGAAGGCGTAAATTGCTTTCGCGCATTACTGATTCAAAATTAGATTTATCAATAGAAATACTCTTTCTATCTTCAAGCGGCGTATCTTCAGAATGCCCCTTAAAATCACCAACAACCAAAGTTTTTAGAGGTAACTCAACCTCAGATTGGGCGTCACCAGTCGCAGGTATATACTTAATATTAATCCGCTCTTTCGGCGCCACACTTCCTTCTTTTGACATATCGTCCTCCATCAAACTACTTCATAAAAAAACTTAAGCATCATCAGCTTCTGGCAACTAACCCAAAACCAACCACTCAAACGACAAATACTCGACTTCGAAAATTATTTTCGATCAAGAAAAAAATCTAAAAATCAGAAACACAAAGCGAGTATTTTGCTTTAAATCTAAAAGCACAAAGAAGAAGAATCACAAAAAGGAAAAAACACAGAAATGAAAAAATGAGGTAAAAAATACCAAAAAAACAACTTCCATTTTCTTAGCAAAAAATCAAAAAACCATTAAAAAACGGCATTATCAAAAAGCTAACTCAAATCCTTTTTCTAAAACTTCAAGGCACTTTTAAAATATAACTATTAACTACAAATACATTTGTTTACATTTATTAACGCGAAGCCTACAGAGAGCAAGAAGACAATTCAACAAAATGAAAAGCAAATTTAATGTAAATTTTATGTCAGCAATCTACACCACCCTCTTCTAAAGCCACAACAATCCCTTTTAAAACAACAACTTCTAAAAGGCTTCTAAAATCACACAAAGATAAAAGTTGAAAAGAAATAAACCAGAATATATTGTAATAAACATATAAAATTTGATTCTCAGTACAGAAATATCCACACAAAAAATAGGGTTCAATTCATTATTTCAAGGAGAACACCATGCCAAGCGCAGTGAAAGTTGGCGACACAGGAACGGATCACGACGGTTTCCCACCCACCCCGGTGACGGCCGGCTCACCAAATGTAAAATATGATGGCAGCCCTGCTGCACGCGTCGGTGACCCACTAGAGCCACACGATAAACCCAAAAACCCATCCCATCCGAGGGCCATTGCAGCTGGATCCTCTTCAGTCTTTATCAATGGAAAACCAGCCGCCGTAACTGGTGGCGCCATTGATTGTGGTGGCGTTGTGATGGGCAGCGCCTCAGTCAACATTGGCGGCTAGCCCTCCCCCCCCCCCACCTAGCGAGCAACCCCTTGCTCGCTAGGCGATTTTTCGCTCGATTCTAAGCAGATTATTGCCCGAGCACACACCAACAAAACCGTAACCACTTGAATTTAATAGATATTTAATATTGGCCCCCATCTTGCTCTACTTAGATTGAATATCTAAGCACACGTTTTTTACTATTTTACGAATAAGGAATTTTATTATGCCAACGCCATGTTATATCTCTATCGAAGGTGAATCTCAGGGTCTGATTACTGCGGGCGCTATGTCTGTTGATTCTATCGGTGACGTGGGCTTGGAAGGCCATGACGACGAAATGCTGGTTCAAAAGTTCGACCACAACGTAACGGTGCCAACCAACCCTCAGTCTGGCAACCCATCTGGTCAGCGCGTTCACAAACCATTCAAATTCACCGTTGCTCTGAACAAAGCGGTTCCACTGCTTTACAACGCCTTGTCTTCTGGTGAAAAACTGCCAAAAGTGGAATTGAAATGGTACCGCACCTCTGCGGAAGGCAAGCAAGAAAACTTCTTCGTAACGGCGCTTGAAGGCGCGGTTATCGTGGACATTCATTGCGAAATGCCACATTGCCAAGACCCAGCAATGGGCAACTTTACACAAAACCTAACGGTCTCTATGGCTTACCGTAAGATCACTTGGGATCACATCAACTCTGGTACGTCTGGTTCTGACGACTGGAGTAAGCCAATCGAAGCGTAAGCTTGTATTGGTACGGGCCGCCTGTTCACTCAGGCGGCCTTTTTGCGTATTAATGGTTCACAATTCTTACGCAATTATCACGATCTTCGGGGTAGATGGTCTGTTCTGAACGTGAATAATGGACTGTTTAAGATGCGCACTTCACGACTTGCATTCTACACATTGGATTGACCCGTCATAACAAAGGAAACTGGTATGGCTACATTGACGTTTACATTGGCACTCGACGGAATAGAAGAAGACACCCTCGTCGTTCGAGAATACCAAGGGCATGAATCGATCTCTGATTCTCTGCTGAAAGACGGTTCGCCTTGTTATGGCTTCCGTTATCAATTGTCTCTTGCCAGTCGTCAATCGGATCTGTCTGCCGACACCATCGTCGATAAAAACGCGGAGTTACGCCTGTTTCGCAATGGCGAATTAGTACAGCGTGTGCACGGCATCGTGCGTCATTTTGAAAAAGGCGACACTGGGCACAACTTTACCTACTACGGCTTAACCCTCGTTCCTGCACTGGAACGTTTGTCTTTACGCCACAACAGCCGTATCTTCCAAAAGAAAACCGCCCAAGCCATCATCACCCAACTGCTGGATGAGATGGGCATCACGGAACACCTTTTTACCACCCAAAGAACGCCCCTAGAGCGCGAGTTTTGCGTTCAGTACCGTGAGACCGACCTAGACTTTTTACACCGACTGGCCGCCGAAGAAGGCTGGGTCTACTACTTCACTCACGAAGAAGGCAAACACCTGCTGCACTTTGCTGATCAAAGCCAGTTTTTACCTAAATACCCCACACCTATTCCATACAATGTCTTAGCCGGTGGTGGCTCAGACGATCTTTACATCTCCACTTTGACACACCACACTCAAAGCTTACCAAGCCAAAGCACACTGAAAGACTACAGCTTCAAAAAGCCCGATTACCGTTTCTTGCACCAGCAAGAGGGCGAGAACATGGATTACCAGCTGCCCAATTACGAACACTTCGATGCCCCAGGGCGTTTCAAAGACGACGAAACCGGTAAAGCCTTCTCTCGCATACGCCTAGAATACCTGCGCCGTAGTGCTCGTACTCTCGTGGGAAAAAGCAACCACGCTGGCATCCAAGCTGGCATGAAAATCACCATCGAAGGGCACAACGAAGACACCATCAACCAAGAGTGGCTGCCGGTCTGGGTCGAACACCACGGCACCCAACCGCAAGTCTTGGAAGAAGAAGGCCAAACGGGCAGCACCACCTACAACAATCGCTTTACCTTTATTCCAGCCACCACCAACTGGCAAGCGACACCACAACCCAAACCGAGTGTCGATGGCCCCATGATGGCCACGGTTGTTGGCCCTGAAGGGGAAGAAATATTCTGTGACGAACACGGACGCGTCAAACTGCACTTCCCATGGGATAGATACAGCGAAGCCAACGATCACAGCTCCTGCTGGGTACGCGTCTCCCAAGGTTGGGCAGGTAACCAACATGGCATGATGGCCATCCCGAGAATCGGCAGCGAAGTCATCGTCAGCTTTTTAAACAGCGACCCAGATCAACCGATTGTTACAGGGCGTACCTTTAACGCCAAGAATACGCCGCCATACCTTCTACCGGACAATAAAACCAAAACCGTATGGCGCAGCGACACCCACCAAGGGGAAGGCTTTAACGAGATCAGTTTTGAAGATCAAGTCGACAATGAAAAAGTCTATGTACACGCCCAAAAAGACCACGAAACCGA
Organism: Marinomonas sp. FW-1; assembly: GCF_005222245.1. NCBI lineage: Bacteria > Pseudomonadati > Pseudomonadota > Gammaproteobacteria > Oceanospirillales > Oceanospirillaceae > Marinomonas > Marinomonas sp. FW-1. Next base: position 3,037,567 of record NZ_CP025987.1, read on the forward strand.
TGTCCTCAACGACAGCATTACTCACATCGGTCACGATCAACACAGACAAATCGACAACGATAGATTTACACAGCTAAACAACAACGACCATCTCACTATTAAAGGAGAACGTCGTCATAAAGTGGATAAAGATCATACATTAATAGTAGAAGGTAGCTTGCAGCAAAAAGTCGGAGCGAATGCCGTGCTGGATGCTGCCAATGAAATACATCTAAAAAGTGGCAGCAAAGCCGTAATTGAAGCCGGATCAGAAATGACCGTCAAAGTCGGTGGCAACTTTATAAAAATCGACGCTGCTGGTGTACACGTTGTTGGTTCCGCCATCAACTTCAACTCAGGCGGCAGTGCTGGATCTGGTAGTGGATTTAGTGGTTTGGAAGCTGAGCCACCCACAATAAAGAAAACAACTGAAGAATAAACTTCTTTTATAACCAACTAAAACAGTGATGACTCTCATAGACCTACGAGCATCACTACCTCCCTCTCACCTATCCTACTAATATCCATAAAACAACTTTTACATAGACCTGACAGTTCACGGGCGATCTTCGTTCTTTTCTAATTTTCGCTGTTTTATAATAAAGGGAAACAGACATTAAAGGATGAATGATGACATTGTTTCGCACCTTCCCTACTGTAAAGATATCTCTAACCCGCTTTGCCTTAGCCACGCCATTGTTGGTATCTCTTATGGCCTGCTCGCAAACGCCTTCTGTAGAAAGTAAGGTAATTGATGACAGTAAAGTCGTGGAGATTCAAAAGACCATCGCTGAAAAATACCCTAATGCCGATGCTGAACTACAACATCACATACTAGACGTGGCCGTGAAAGCCATTGATAACATGGTATTCATTGAAGGCGGCAGTTTCATGATGGGGGATTTTGGTATGCCCTGTGACATGGACGTAGACATCCATTTGGCGAAATGGGAACCCGGTGCTAGCTGTATGTCCTCCATCGCCAGTGTAGCAAATGGATCCAATTACCTACACAAGGTCACCTTAAGTAACTATTCGCTGGCCAAGTTCGAAACTACTTATTACGACATGAATGCCTATCGTTTAGCCCATGACCTACCATTAATTGATGCTAGATTTAATACTAGACGACTCAAAGAAGCCACCCCAGTAAAAAATTGGCAGCAAGCGAAAGACTATTGCACTTGGCTGGGGGAGCTAACTGGCTACCCATTTGACCTCCCAACGGAAGCCCAATGGGAATACGCCGCTCGTAACCGCGGACAAAATATTTATTACGCAACTAACGACGGTGAAGTGCGCTCTAAAAATAGAGGACGCTATATCAAACGAGCCGATGGCTCCACTTACTATAAAGACTGGCAACCAGAGGAATGGAATTACCCCCAAACAAATGACTATGCCAATGATGTGGACAGCTGGCCCCCTAACCCTCTGGGCATTTATGCCCTTAGCAGCGGTCCAAAGGAATGGGTTAATGATTGGTATTCCATTGACTACTACCAACAATCTCCGGAACACGACCCTCAAGGCCCCAAAACAGGTACCAACAAAGTACAAAGAGGAGGACAAGGAAATCAACCTTTTGTCATGAACCGTTTTATCGGAGAAGAAAAGGATGACTATTATCCTGCCTATGGTTTTCGGTGTGGATTACAACAAACAACCCCTTTAATATAACTGAGACGGCATAAACGTATAGCCCCTCCTTCTCGACTAATAAGCCAAGTGGGGCTATACGTTAAGTTTACTTAGGCATAGAAACTAGGAACATCACTAATTTGTTGGGCAACTAATGACAGTTTGTTTTGAAAAGCTGACCCGGTTTTATAGGTAAATGCCAGAAGGTATCGCTGATTGATATCATCTTCACCTTCAGACAACCACTTAATCCAATCATTGAACTGATCCTGCTGGTCTTCTGCCAATATGGCGTTAATACGATCTAAATTATCAAACAGTATCTTATCCCCAGCTTGCTTTTCGCCTTTGGGGTTCATATGTGCTAACACCTCTCCAAACTTACGCCGATACTGCCAGTCGATAACAATAAAACAACTTTTACATAGACCTGACAGTTCACGGGCGATCTTCGTTCTTTTCTAATTTTCGCTGTTTTATAATAAAGGGAAACAGACATTAAAGGATGAATGATGACATTGTTTCGCACCTTCCCTACTGTAAAGATATCTCTAACCCGCTTTGCCTTAGCCACACCATTGCTGGTGTCTCTTATGGCTTGCTCGCAAACGCCTTCTGTAGAAAGCAAGGTAATTGATGGCAGTAAAGTCGTGGAGATTCAAAAGACCATAGCTGAAAAATACCCTAATGCAGATGCAGGACTACAGCATCACATTTTAGATGTGGCGGTAAAAGCCATTGATAACATGGTGTTTATTGAAGGTGGCAGCTTCATGATGGGGGATTTTGGTATGCCCTGCGAAATGGACAACTTATTTCTGGCAGAATGGAACCCGAATGTACAGTGTGCGTCAAACGTCAACAGTCAACGTTATGGTACGATTAATCTGCATAAAGTAACTCTGAGTAACTATTCTTTAGCTAAGTTTGAAACCACTTACTACGACATGAACGCCTACCGTTTAGCTCACCAACTGCCATTAATTAACGAAGAACTCAATGATAGGCGCTTAAAAAGACCCACCCCAACCAAAACTTGGCAAGAAGCAAAAGATTATTGCACTTGGTTAGGAGACATTACTAATTACCCTTTTGACTTGCCGACAGAAGCCCAATGGGAATATGCAGCACGTAACCGCGGACAAAACATCTATTACGCCACCAACGATGGCCACATAAGACCAAAAGGTGATGGCCGCTATATTAGAAACAGTAAAAATCAGAAAATATGGAAAGACTGGTCACCAGAAGAATGGAACTATCCTAGAGTCAGCGATGCCTTTAATGACGTAGGCAGTTGGCCAGCGAACCCGTTAGGCATTTATGACCTAGGGGGCAACGCTACCGAATGGGTCAATGACTGGTTCTCTGCCGACTATTATGCTAATTCTCCAGAACACGACCCACAAGGCCCTGCTACAGGCACTAATAAAGTGCAAAGAGGTTGGCAGGATGACAGACCTATTGTTACTGCACGCCACATTGGGGAAGATAAGGATAAGTATTATTCGATGTACGGTTTTCGTTGCGCCTTACAACAAAAAACACCTATTTAAGCTCAATGAAGCATATAAATGGATGCGAACACGTCCATTTATATGCTGATTTTGTATCTTTCTTTTACAGTGTCTGTAATTTGTTCTCGAAGGCCTTACCAGTTAAAGGTTGAAATGCCATGGCTTCACTTCGGTTTACATCATCTTGCTCTTCTGCTACCCAAGCGATCCAACTGTTAAATTGCCTTTGTTGAGTTCCATCCAGAATATGATTCTAATGGCTCAAATATATGTATAGCTTCCTTATATTTCTGCTGATTAAATAAATCAACGCCCTCGTCAACTGTCGTCGCGAAGGCATTAAAAGAAACAATCAAACACAGGCTAACTATTACTCTTCGAAGCATCTCTATTACATCTAACTAGGTTACAAGTTACCTAAAGCAAAGCATGCACACTCGATGCTTCATCAATGAACATATTCACTTTAAAATCAACAAGGAACTTTCTTGCTTTCTCTTCAATTCTCTTCTGTTCATTTGGCGTTAACAGATCCACTTTAACAAGTTCATTTTTTTCATTACGAAAATCAATATATGGCTTAAAATACAAATCCCCCGTGATTCTTTTATTAATTAAAGAGTAATAATATAAGTCTGAAATTAATTTCTTATCCTGATCAGACAAAGCCTCTACATCAGAAGAGCGTTTTAAAGGTGGTAAATTTTTATTCAAATCAAACATTAATGTTTGCCCCCCCCACCCCAAAAACAACATCTTCTTTAAAAGCTCATTGACATCCAGATCTAACTTCATATGATTTTTGTTAACAAAGTATAACCCCATCATAGCTGGAGCATAATTTTTACTGGCTATATATTTTAATAACTCAACACGTTTCTCGATCGTTAGAGGAATACCAGCATTAAACCCAGCTGCTTTATAACCGCCAGCTTTGACAGCTTCTTCTACCAGTTTGCCATATTTCTTCTGCTTCAAAATGGGCACGTATGCCCACCATGGTTTATCGCCCCAACGCAGCAGCGCATACATGGCATTACCATCGCCATTATCGGCCAGTTTTTTCCAACCTGCGATGGTTTTGTCCATCCAGCCTTCATCACAAGGCCAACCCAAATAACTACACCACTTATTATAACTTGGCACCATGAGATGCATCGCCCATGGGTCACCCGCCTCAGCCGCTTCATGCAGTGAAGCGCTCGCTTTAAATTGCTCCCCTGTTCGGAATTGAGTTACACCGAGCCAGAACATGGCACGAGCATCTCCCTGCTCGGCTAAAGGCTCAAAGATAGCTTTCGCCTCATCAAACTGTTTCTGATTATATAAGGCTAAACCTTCCTTCACTGTTGAAGCTGAAATATTACATGTAATTACTAATAATATGCAGCTTAACCATTTTGACATTTTTTCACACTATTACCGAACAGATTAGCTGTCGCTCAGCCTTACTAAAAAGAAAAATCTCTCTAATAAATCACCGTGCAACCATTTCGCCTACAGTTGAATCATCCAAAAACATATTAACAGGTAGGTCTTTTGTAAATTCTTTTGCTTTTAATTCAACTTTTCTCATCTCATCTTCTGACAAAACATCCATATAAACTTCTTCCCCTTTATTATTTACAACTCTTTTATTTATTATGAAACTTCTATCTCTTCCACTAAAATATTTTTCAACCAATGAATAATAATAAGCTCTCTTATAATTTTCTTTCATTTCATGAGATAGGTTTTCAATATCAGACTCAGTATCTATGCTTGGCAATTTCTCTCTAAAATGAAAATAAAGACTAAATGCACCAGCGCTGTAACCTAGAGACAATGCTCTCTTTGCCAACGAAAGTTTATTATCAATATCAACTTTCTTTGAATCATTAATATAATACAAATCCATCATGGCAGGCGCATAACCTTGTGTTGCTTCATACTCTAGTAATTCAATATTTTTTTTCATATCGATTGGTATGTACATATTATAACTAGCCGCTTTATAACCTCCCGCTTTGACAGCCTTTTCAACCAACTCACCGTATTTTTTTTGCTTCAAAATTGGCACATACGCCCACCATGGCTTCTCCCCCCAGCGCAATAACGCATACATCGACTTACCATCACCTTCATCGGCACGTTTTTTCCACTCAGCTATGGCTTTGTCCATCCAACCTTCATCACAAGGCCAACCCAGATAATCACAATAGCCATTATAGCTTGGCACCATGAGATGCATCGCCCATGGGTTTCCTGCTTCTGCCGATTCATGCAATGAAACACTTGCTTTAAATTGCTCCCCTGTTCGGAATTGAGTCACACCGAGCCAGAACATAGCGCGAGCATCTCCTTGCTCGGCTAAAGTCTCAAAGATAGCTTTCGCCTCGTTAAACACAAACTGGATATTATTACTCAAATCATCTCACTAAATTGCCTAAAGCAAAGCGTGTACACTCGATGCCTCATCGATAAATAAATTCACTTTAAAATCAACAAGGAATTTTCTTGCTTTTTCTTCGATTCTCTTCTTTTCACCTTCTGTTAATAAATCTACTACAAATAACTCATTTTTCTCATTAAAAATATTAACGGTCGTATTAAAATATTGATCACCTGTTATTCTTTTATTGATTAAAGAGTAGTAATATAAATCTGAAATTAATTTTTTATCCTCATCAGACAAAGCCTCTATATCAGAAAAGCTTTTTATACGTGGCAAACTCTGTTCCAACTCAAAAATCAATGTTACGCCACTCCAGCCCAAAAGTAACATTCTTTCCAAAAACTGAGATATATCCAGATCTAACTTCATATGATTTTTGTTAACAGAGTATAACCCCAACATAGCTGGAGCATAATTTTTATTGGCTTCGTATTTTAATAATTCTGTACGCTTCTCGATCGTTATAGGAATACCAGCATTAAAGCTAGCCGCTCGATAACCGCCAGCTTTGACAGCTTCTTCCACCAGTTCACCGTATTTCTTTTGCTTCAAAATCGGTACATATGACCACCATGGCTTCTCCCCCCAGCGAAGCAACGCGTACATGGCGTTACCATCACCATTATCAGCCAGTTTTTTCCAACCAGCGATGGCTTTGTCCATCCAACTTTCATTACAAGGCCACCCTAAATAATCACAGTAACCATTATAACTGGGTACCATTAAGTGCATCGCCCATGGATCACCCGCCTCTGCAGCTTTATGTAACGACGAGCCTGCTTCAAATTGCTCCCCTGTTCGAAACTGAGTAACTCCCAGCCAAAATGTGGCACGGGCATCCCCCTGCTCAGCTAAAGATTTAAAGATCCCCTTCGCCTCATTAAACTCTTTTTGGTTATATAAGGTTAAACCTTCCTTAACGGTTTCAGCTGAAACATTACACGCAACCGAAAGTAATCCCCAGCTTAGTATTTTTAATAACTTCATCATATAATTCTGTTCCCTAGTTAATATCTATTAACTTTTTGCCAATCCATAATTTCATATCCCTGATCAACCATAGAATAGCTATCTCTAGAGGACTTATAGTTATAATCAGCAAAGTCAAAACTTTTAGCTCTGCTATATCTATAATCCGCTTTCATATATAATTGATGTCTAGAAGTCATCCGTCCAATATAAAGAACAAAACTCTGATAATCCCTAATCATTGAGGTGTTATATAACGTTCTATTTATCTTTAACTCATAGTCATCATATTTTTCACTAACACATAAGGAAAAAAAGCGTTTTATCTTCACTAGATTTTCTGCATACTTTTCCCACTTCTCACCTGGATCTAAAGAGGTGGGGTCTTTTAGCCCCATTCGTTGCACGGCATTTTCAAATCGATCCAGTTGCGCGGCGTTCGGAATCGTTGATTCAGCCCCCAACCATTTAAAAATCTGTAATATGGCATTACTCTGAGCGGCGTTTTGCTCTGCCATCGAATCAGCTTCTTCTTTAGATGCCCAATTATAAAAATTGTTTGGAATATCATGATAATGCGTCAATACCGTTAACAGCTTAGCTAACGTTTCCGGTAGTGCGTTTTTGATCCATGAAGCGTTTTTGTCGGTATAGTCTGGGTTGTTGATGAAGTTTGCTACAAACCCCGCATTCCTTTCTTCCAGTGCTCGCGACTCCATTTCACGTATCAGTTTAAACGGCAACATCGCTACAACCCCCGCTGATAAGCCAAACGAGATAGCCACCGTCATCACGCTATTCAACGCTTTAAATGTCTCGTCGTCTTTGCCTTGTTCATCAAAAAAAGCAAAACGCTTAAAGCTACTGCTGTTGTTAATGGACAATAACAGACTCAAAAATGCCTCCATACTCTGCGGGTTCAACTCGGCTGAGATTGTCCCACCGCAACCAATCCCCTTAGTCACTCCTGCATTAAACATGACGATAAAGCGACTGCCATTGAACGTTAGAGTAAAAGTGCATTCTGCACCAATACCCAAGGTTCCTCGAACGCCGCCACCCACTTTGAACAAGTTTAAAAAGTCATGTTTCAGGTTAAGGTTTTTGGCGTCTGTAGCGGTCGGTTTCCAGTTAAACTCACAATTTACCGAGCCCCCCACTTCTAGTCCAGCAAAGGCCTTACCCTCTACTTTAGCCGGCTCGTCTCCAGCTGAAAAGTTAGCAAAACTCGAACTTGTCGGCGTCGTTCCCCGCACCCCAAACAAACCATTTGCGGTGTTACCAATATCCAATTCTGTCGACAAATGCAGGCTTGCCGCTATCGAACCGTAAACAGCGCCTATTATCTTAACCTGAAAAGAACCAATGTTTCGCTCCTGCTTGGTCTCCGGCAGCGCATTACCATTGGCATCTGTACCGCTATGTATATATGGCAACTTAAGCGGCATTTCTTTTTTCGGTAATGTCAGCGTAATGCTGCTCTGACCAGCCGCCACATCCACACCGGTTTTAATAAGGTCATAGTTGGCAGCAGCGCTCTTCTTCCCCGAGACAAGATCCTTCTTTACCGAAATAGAGCCGCCCCCAGTCCAAACAAACCGCATGAATTGCGCCGACGCACTCAAGTCCGCACCACCTTCCACACCAAACAGGTTGACGTCTTCTTTAAACCATGGGAAACAAGCCACATCCTCTACGTCAGCAAGTTTTTTGCCTCCAGACCAAGACAAAATGTTGCCATATTTGGCTTCTAGGCTCGCCGAAAGCTTCTTCATATCAACAAATCCAGGAGCCTTCTCTTTCTTCTTATCCTTCAATGAAGGAATTGCCTTCATATTACCGCCGCCAGTCGCACCACCTACCGGAGAGAACTGATAACCCACCACACAATTTTTGTGCTGAGATAGCTTGTCACTCAGAACAGCATGATTAGAACGGATATACAAAAGCTTATTTGGTGCACTGGCTAATGCACATTCAACAATATGGCACTGTGCATTACTGTTAGTCGCATATAACTGATTGGTTAGGTTTTCCGGCTGATAGTCATGCTCGTCCCAGATGAGCTGCATTGGCTGCTGCTCTAAAACTTGGTCAGCAAATTTGGCCCCTTCAACCCTATAGTAAAGCTGTGGCTTGCCCTTCTGTGTTTCTGCACACTCCCTCAGAAAATCAATACGCGCCTGGCACTGATGTGCATAGGGCAAGATATCGCTCACCTGTGCAACATATTCTTGATTCTTACCGACCAGATTTTTGAAGGCTTCAATCCTTTCTGCCACTTCACGCACGATTAACAATTGCAAAACATACGCGGGATAATACCCTAATTTATCAACATCAATTGTTGACAACGCAGACTTGAGTTGACTCAAGGTTGAGATTTGATTTTCAAATTTTTCACGAACGCGGTTCACATCCGCTTTACCAGCCAGCAACTGTTCTTCTGTTAGACATTGCTCTTTTATCGCCACAGAAAGCAGATTCAACCCAACAATATGCGACATGAGTGTAGAGTAATCGACGTCATGCTGAGTAAAATCTAGTTTTAGCCTATCAGCAGAATACCCTGTACGTACCATATACCAATTAGCCGCACTTCTTTCAGATAAACGCTTGCGAATAATTGAGTCACTGTGATTTTTCCATTTGGAATAGAACTCTTCAACCCGATCCAAATCGACGATTTCCGTATCAGATTTTAAATCCTTGATATCTGCAGGCACATCAATACTCGCACGTTGACGGTACTCACGTACTGTATTTAACAACTGAAATACAGCAGAACCTTTTGCGGAAGAATAATAACCGAACTCGGAAAACTCATAGCTGAGCTCCCCCTGAGGAAGCTTGACGGACTTTGCGATTTTCTTAGCTTTTTCTTCATAATCCGCCACTTTATCTTCAACATCCTCGAAGACATCATGAAGCAAGCTAATTAACGCTCTACGATACCGATTTTTTAGATTCGTACGTGCGACCTCATAATTTTCTAACACATTGGGGAATTGACGAAAATTGTCCCCATAAAGATTACAGTACATTCGTTCTAGAGTTTCTTCTTGTCTGTTGTGTAGCCGCTCTTTAATCTCTAATTTACGCTTTATACCGCTGACACCAATATCCCGATTATCTTCAGGAAAGGTTAAATTTTCTGGCTCAATTTCAACTTGCCTACTCAACAACGCTTTTACAAACAAGGCCTCTCGATAATTATCAGCGTCCTTGGTATTTTCTTTGCTGTCATTCATTCGCAAAAATACTTCATGAGACAAGCTGTTAAATGCATCAAGAATACCTAGCTCACCCATCGCAGCGACCCGAGAAACATTATCCGGCATAGTGACCGCTTTAACACAAAGATCATGCTCTGCTTTCACTGCATCAACTGCTTCCTGAGCCAAAAAAAGAAATTTCTGCTCAGATTTGCCCTGCTCACCAAGAAAAGAAGGCACATATAGCACATCAACCAAAGTCACATTTTTACTGCATTCTGATTGAGTAATTAAGGTATTCGGAAGCGTATTTTCAATTTCTTTGTCTTGAGGTTGCCATTGTGCAGAGGCCGATTCATCTGGTGTAACCAATTCATCGCCAGTATAAATTAAGTTGATGTCTTTTATCTGATCGGCATTGAGCTTTTGCAGCGTCATAACGTCTGTATTGTAGAGCTTTGCCAATGAGGAGAGGGTCTCTCCCTTTTTAATCATGTGAATTTTGGTCACGATAATAATTCCTCAGCTAATTCCTTGCTAATCATGAGTGGTACTAGGGTCGGAGAATCAGACGGGTTGGTTAGAGGCAATAAAGCTTCCGCCCCCATTACCAACGGGGAAACGTGTAATTCACGTGCCAATCCACACAACGCAGATATTTGAGTTGAATCTAAATGCGGTAAAACGGCCATAAGAGATTTTGGAGAATAGAACCGAAACAGCAATAAACGTCCGTCTTCAGAGGTGATGGTAATATGCTGTTGCAGAGAATTAATTACCTCAGCTTTCAGCAAGGTTCCCTCAAATTCAAAACAGAGGCTACTGCTTGCCCATCGCTTATCAGTTTGCCATTGCTGCCAGACATAATCCTCTTGATGAAGCTTAATCCATAGCGGACTATTGTCTATTTGTGCCTGCCACTGAGTTCCCAAATAAAGTTTGCCATATTCAATTTCGTGCTTGGCGCACACCTGTGCTGCTTCGGGCACACGAATTGTGTCGATTACCAAGTAAAGTTGAGTGTCACTCATGTTATGCATCCTGAATACATGTACAGTTCGCTTTTGCGCAGGCTCCGTCTGCCTGTCTCTGGCAGAGCTCCATCACAGGTAAATCCAACTCAGCAACCGCAGGTAAGGCTGCCGTTACACTCGGACTGTGTGGAGCGAGTAATAATTTCTCAGGTGCAAGTGGCGAAACAATACCACCCGGCAACAATGGCAATAGTTCACTAAACCCACTACCCGATCCTGCGCCACCGCCTGCGTTTAGGTTGATAGCGGCGCCGACCATGTGGACACCACCGCCGTCGATTTTCACAAAACTGCCGCCCGCGGCGAGGGTTATTTCTGCGCCGGCTTCAATCACGGTTTTGTTACCGCTCTTAATGTGTATTTCTTCACCTGCTTCTAGTACCGAGATCTTGCCGACCTTCTGCTGCAAGCTGCCATCAATGGTGATTGTTTGGTCTTTATCTATCTTGTGGCGACTTTCGCCCTTGATGGTCAGGTGGTCGTTGCCTGTGCCGTTTTCGCCGCCGATTTGGGTGAAGCGGTCGTTGTCGATTTGTCTGTGTTGGTCATGGCCGATGTGGCTGATGCTGTCGTTGAGGACATCGGTTTCGTGGTCTTTTTGCGCGTGTACATAGACTTTTTCATTGTCGACTTGATCTTCGAATGAGATCTCGTTGAAGCCTTCCCCTTGGTGGGTGTCGCTGCGCCATACGGTTTTGGTTTTGTTGTCCGGTAGAAGGTATGGCGGCGTATTTTTGGCGTTAAAGGTGCGTCCGGTAACAATCGGTTGGTCTGGGTCGCTGTTTAAAAAGCTGACGATGACTTCGCTGCCGATTCTCGGGATGGCCATCATGCCGTGCTGATTGCCTGCCCAACCTTGGGAAACGCGTACCCAGCAGGAGCTGTGATCGTTGGCTTCGCTGTATCTGTCCCATGGGAAGTGCAGTTTGACGCGTCCGTGTTCGTCACAGAAGATTTCTTCCCCTTCAGGGCCAACAACCGTGGCCATCATGGGGCCATCGACACTCGGTTTGGGTTGTGGTGTCGCTTGCCAGTTGGTGGTGGCAGGGATGAAGATAAAGCGATTGTTGTAGGTGGTGCTGCCAGATTGGCCTTCTTCTTCCAAGACTTGCGGTTGGGTGCCGTGGTGTTCGACCCAGACCGGCAACCATTCTTGGTTGATGGTGTCTTCGTTGTGCCCTTCGATGGTGATTTTCATGCCAGCTTGGATGCCAGCGTGGTTGCTTTTTCCCACGAGAGTGCGAGCACTACGGCGTAGATATTCTAGGCGTATGCGAGAAAAGGCTTTGCCTGTCACGTCGTCTTTGAAACGCCCTGGGGCATCGAAGTGTTCGTAATTGGGCAGCTGGTAATCCATGTTCTCGCCCTCTTGCTGGTGCAAGAAACGGTAATCGGGCTTTTTGAAGCTGTAGTCTTTCAGTGTGCTTTGGCTTGGTAAGCTTTGAGTGTGGTGTGTCAAAGTGGAGATGTAAAGATCGTCTGAGCCACCACCGGCTAAGACATTGTATGGAATAGGTGTGGGGTATTTAGGTAAAAACTGGCTTTGATCAGCAAAGTGCAGCAGGTGTTTGCCTTCTTCGTGAGTGAAGTAGTAGACCCAGCCTTCTTCGGCGGCCAGTCGGTGTAAAAAGTCTAGGTCGGTCTCACGGTACTGAACGCAAAACTCGCGCTCTAGGGGCGTTCTTTGGGTGGTAAAAAGGTGTTCCGTGATGCCCATCTCATCCAGCAGTTGGGTGATGATGGCTTGGGCGGTTTTCTTTTGGAAAATACGGCTGTTGTGACGTAAAGACAAACGTTCCAGTGCAGGAACGAGGGTTAAGCCGTAGTAGGTGAAGTTGTGCCCAGTGTCGCCTTTTTCAAAATGACGCACGATGCCGTGCACACGTTGTACTAATTCGCCATTGCGAAACAGGCGTAACTCCGCGCTTTTATCGACGATGGTGTCGGCAGACAGATCCGATTGACGACTGGCAAGAGACAATTGATAACGGAAGCCATAACAAGGCGAACCGTCTTTCAGCAGAGAATCAGAGATCGATTCATGCCCTTGGTATTCTCGAACGACGAGGGTGTCTTCTTCTATTCCGTCGAGTGCCAATGTAAACGTCAATGTAGCCATACCAGTTTCCTTTGTTATGACGGGTCAATCCAATGTGTAGAATGCAAGTCGTGAAGTGCGCATCTTAAACAGTCCATTATTCACGTTCAGAACAGACCATCTACCCCGAAGATCGTGATAATTGCGTAAGAATTGTGAACCATTAATACGCAAAAAGGCCGCCTGAGTGAACAGGCGGCCCGTACCAATACAAGCTTACGCTTCGATTGGCTTACTCCAGTCGTCAGAACCAGACGTACCAGAGTTGATGTGATCCCAAGTGATCTTACGGTAAGCCATAGAGACCGTTAGGTTTTGTGTAAAGTTGCCCATTGCTGGGTCTTGGCAATGTGGCATTTCGCAATGAATGTCCACGATAACCGCGCCTTCAAGCGCCGTTACGAAGAAGTTTTCTTGCTTGCCTTCCGCAGAGGTGCGGTACCATTTCAATTCCACTTTTGGCAGTTTTTCACCAGAAGACAAGGCGTTGTAAAGCAGTGGAACCGCTTTGTTCAGAGCAACGGTGAATTTGAATGGTTTGTGAACGCGCTGACCAGATGGGTTGCCAGACTGAGGGTTGGTTGGCACCGTTACGTTGTGGTCGAACTTTTGCACCAGCATTTCGTCGTCATGGCCTTCCAAGCCCACGTCACCGATAGAATCAACAGACATAGCGCCCGCAGTGATCAGACCCTGAGATTCACCTTCGATAGAGATATAACATGGCGTTGGCATAATAAAATTCCTTATTCGTAAAATAGTAAAAACGTGTTCTTGAACACTCTATCCAGAAGAGCAATATAGATGCCAAACCAAAATACCCAATACTTTCATAGACTTAAAAAAGTCGAAGCCACCAGCGAGCAAGACTTTGCTTAGAGTTAGGCAAAAAACCGCTCAGCGAGCAAGAGTTTGCTAGATGAAGAAAAAGCCCCTCTAATAAAAAACCAGCAGGGGGAAGACTGCTGGTCTTTGTTATCAATACACTCTGGTCGTTATTTCAATCAGACTGCAAATTGATTCATGGTGTTGTCTTTGCCAGACGCTTTAAGCGCTTGCTCACCAGAGAAGTACTCTTTGTGGTCATCGCCTATATTAGAACCCGACATGTCTTGGTGTTTCACGCAGGCTAATCCTTGGCGAATTTCTTTACGCTGCACTTCTCTCACATAACCCAACATGCCTAGCTCACCGAAGTAGTCTTTCGCTAAGTTATCCGTAGACAAGGCGGCCGTATGGTAAGTCGGCAAGGTAATCAAATGATGGAAGATTCCTGCCTGCGCGGCGGCATCTTTCTGGAAGCGTCGAATACGCTCGTCGGCTTCCTCGGCTAACATGCTGCCATCGTAATCTTGTGACATCAGTTTCTCACGCTGGTATTGGCTAACATCTTTACCTTCTTCCAACCACGCATCAAACACTTGCTGACGGAAGTTCAGCGTCCAGTTGAATGAAGGGCTATTGTTATACACAAGCTTGGCGTTTGGCATAACGTCACGAATACGATTCACAATTGCGGCGATTTGCCCAATATGCGGTTTTTCCGTTTCGATCCACAGTAGATCCGCGCCATTTTGCAAAGAGGTGATGCAATCCAACACCACGCGGTCTTCACCCGTATTCGGTTTAAAGCGCACCAAACCATTCGGCAAACGCGTAGGTTTGATTAAACGATTTCCTAGTTTGATCGCCATATCACCAGATTTCATTTGCTCAAGTGAGGTTACTTCCTCGCCATCAATAAAGGCATTGTATTGCTCAGCTAAATCACCAGGTGTTTGTGACACAGGAATTTTTTGCGTTAAACCCGCTCCCAAAGAATCCGTGCGCGCTACGATTACGCCATCGTCCACGCCCAACTCCAAGAATGCGTAACGCACAGCGTTAATTTTCGCCAAGAAGTCCTCATGTGGAACCGTTACCTTGCCATCTTGGTGTCCACACTGTTTGGCATCAGACACTTGGTTCTCGATCTGGATACAACAAGCGCCCGCTTCGATCATTTTCTTTGCTAGCAAGTACGTCGCTTCTTCGTTACCAAAGCCCGCATCGATATCCGCAATGATTGGCACTACATGGGTTTCGAAGTTATCAATTTTCTGCTGAGCCGCTTGTTCTCGAACCTGGTCACCCGCTTCTCTGGCGTCATCCATTTCTTTAAACAAGTGCTGTAATTCACGGGCATCGGCTTGTTTCAAAAAGGTGTACAACTCTTCAATCAACGCTGGCACAGACGTTTTTTCATGCATAGATTGATCTGGCAAAGGACCAAACTCAGAACGCATGGCCGCCACCATCCAACCAGACAAGTATAAGTAACGGCTGCGCGTGGTGCCAAAATGCTTCTTAATAGAAATCATTTTTTGTTGGCCTACAAAGCCGTGCCAGCACCCCAAGGATTGGGTGTAATTCGCTGGATCTTTGTCGTAGCTCGCCATGTCTTCACGCATGATTTTGGCTGTGTATTTAGCGATATCTAACCCCGTATTAAAACGGTTTTGCAATTGCATTCTCGCTACGAATTCAGGGTTCATCGCCGCCCAAGTTGGACCTTGTTGATTGATCGTATTGCTCGCTTGCTGTGTTTTATTGTTATAAGTTTGCATGGTTTTTCTCACTCTTTAGGTTGTTTAAAGGGATACAAATTCTTATTAATCCGTTTGTTTTCAATGCGTTTCCTTCACCTGCATTCGATAAGCATGAAGCAAAGGTTCCGTATAACCGTTAGGCTGAATCACGCCTTTGAAAATCAAATCTTGCGCTGCTTTAAAAGCGACACTATTGGCATTTTGTGCCATCGGGCGATATCCATCCGTCGCTGTGTTTTGCTCATCCACCACCCGTGCCATGCGCTGCATGACGTCATCAAGGTGTTCTTTGCTACACATTCCATGAAGTAACCAATTCGCCAAATGCTGACTAGAAATTCGCAAGGTGGCACGGTCTTCCATCAAACCCACATTGTTAATATCAGGCACTTTCGAGCAACCCACGCCCGCTTCTATCCAGCGCACCACATAGCCCAATAACCCTTGAACGTTGTTTTCGATTTCTCGTTCAATCACTTGATCCGACAAGGTCAAATTGCTTGGAATCGTCGGGATGGTAAGCAAATCTGTTAGACTCGCTTTCGGACGATTTTTGAGTCGATCTTGCACTTCAAACACATCCACTTGGTGATAATGCAACGCATGTAAAGTCGCCGCAGTTGGCGATGGCACCCAAGCCGTATTCGCGCCCGCTTTCGGATGGGCTACTTTCGCTGCCATCATGGCGGCCATTTCAACCGGCATGGCCCACATTCCCTTGCCGATTTGTGCTTTGCCCGGTAAACCACACTGCAAGCCTATGTCGACATTGCGATTTTCGTAGGCCTGAATCCAAGGCTGGTTTTTAATCTGATCTTTTGGCAAGAAAGCGCCAGCTTGCATACTGGTGTGAATCTCGTCACCGGTGCGATCCAGAAAACCGGTATTGATAAAAAACACTCGAGATTTCGCCTGACGAATGCACTCTTTCAGGTTCAAGGTAGTGCGACGCTCTTCATCCATAATGCCGATCTTGATGGTGTTTTCTGGTAAACCAAGCATTTGTTCTACTCGAGCAAATAACTCACAGCTAAACGCCACTTCTTCTGGCCCATGCATCTTTGGCTTGACGATATAAATGCTGCCAGTACGGCTATTGCGCATGCCTTGAGTACGCTGTAAATCCAACGCACCGATCAAGCTTGTGACGACCGCATCAATAATGCCTTCCGGCACAAAGTTACCCAGTTCGTCTTGCATCAGGTCGCATTCCATCAAGTGACCCACATTGCGAATCAACAACAAAGAACGACCATGTAAGCGGTATTCTTGATTGTCCAAGTCCGTAAAAATACGGTCTGGGTTCATGCGGCGCGTTTGCATTTGCCCGTCTTTTTCGAAGCTGGCTTCTAGCGTACCTTGCATTAGGCCAAGCCAATTTCGGTACACGTCAATTTTGTCTTCCGCATCAACGGCTGCCACAGAGTCTTCGCAGTCCATAATGGTGCTTAGAGCTGATTCGATAAGAATGTCATTGATATTGGCTGGGTCTTTCACACCGTTTTTACCGTTACGATCAAACTGGATTTCTACGTGTAAGCCGTTATTTTTCAGTAATACGGCTTCTGGCTCACTGCGCTGACCATTTACCGCCACCAGCTGACAAGGTTGTTTTAAGCCGGCTTGGCTGCCGTCTTGAAAAAAGGCCAACAAATGATGGTAATAAACCACGTAGCTGATCACGTCTTTGTGAGAACCAGACTCCAGCGGAAACACGTCGTCTAAAAAGTCTTTGGCTTTGGCAATCACGGCGTCACCACGAACTGAGTTATAGGCTTTACCTGTGGCTAGCTCGTCTGTTTTGCTAATCACATCTGTACCGTAAAAGGCATCATACAAACTGCCCCAACGAGCATTGGCGGCATTCAATGCAAAACGAGCATTTTTCACCGGTACCACCAATTGAGGCCCAGCCAAGTGAGCAATCTCTTCATCAACATTCGCGGTGGTGATGGTGAAATCGTCACCTTCTTCGACCAAATAACCGATTTCACGCAAGAAGGCTTCATAAGTCTTTGTGTCCATGGCTTGGTCTTTATGATCCAAATGCCATTGATCAATTTGTTGCTGCATCTGATCACGAGTCGCCAATAGTTGACGATTAATTGGTGACAGATCAGCAACGAGCTGCTCAAGGTCGCGCCAAAATTTTGTTGGTTCGATAGCGTGAAGTGGCAGCACTTCTTCATTAATGAAGTGGCAAAACCCTGGATGAATCACACTGTTATTTTTAGCTTGGGGCATATTCATCTCGCTTTCCTTCTTTCTCTTATCACTCTGATTCTTAGGGTTAGCAATTCGCTTGATCTCTCTTTCGATTGCTTGATTTATAGTCTATGTCCAACTAAGATAAAATTTCACAATAAGAATTACACAGTGTAAATTTTACAAAAATGAAAAATAAAAATAGCCTCAATCGCAAGGCCCATTTTTTGGGAACAAAAATCCGCAACCTGCGTAAACGCAACCGTTTGACCATGGAAGACCTGTCGGCACGATGTATAAAAGTGGACGCAGAATCGGCCCCATCAGTGTCTTATTTATCCATGATAGAAAGGGGAAAACGCATCCCCAGTGAAGACGTATTGGAAGTCATCGCCAGCGTTTTTCAAAAAGATGTCGAATGGTTTTTGGATGATATTCCGGAAGAAGAAGCCATTACTCCAACAAAAGGGTCTGGCGGTGGCATTAATGGTATGGCGTTAGAGCCAAACTTTTTGTTCTCGAAAGAAATACTCCAAATCGCCATTCCTGAGATGCTTTCTCAAACAGGGACTAGCGGTCGTCAATTTGCGCATTTGTTGATTCGCGCCCACCAAGAGCATCATCAAAATCATTTCCCTGATTTAGAACGCGCGGCAGAAGAAGTCGGACTTAAACGCTTACCATTAAGCCTTGATGAGATTGTTGCCATCACCAAGCAAATGGGTTTGCAAATCAAGTGGTTTAGAAAAACGCCTTTAGCGGTTTTACAAGAAATGGGCATCAGTGAAAGCCATGTAGTAACATCTTTCTTTGATCCACCAAGTACGATTTACATCAACCAAATCATGAAAGCCCAACCACAAAGGTTGAAATACAATCTTGCGGTGCATATTGGTCACACGGTTTTACACGATAAAGACGGCATGAAAAATGTCTTGGTCACAGGGCGAAATGAGATATCACCCTTACAAGCGCAGAATGCGAAAATACAATCGTCAGGTATGGATGCTCAGGATATTTTGTACGCTTGGCGAGACTTCGAATGCAGCTTCTTTGCTGGGGCTTTGCTTTGTCCAAAAGTGCCGTTTCGACAAATGCTGGATCGTAATGGCTACGAAATTAATACTGCACAATTAGCAGGTGTTTCTGAATCCGTCACCATGCGCCGCATGACCGCAGCGTCGCCTTATCCCCATTGGCACTATTTTGATGCTTATGCACCGGGCAAACTCAAAGCCGTGTATCGAGGTAATGGTATTCCACTACCTTGGGGCAACATGAGCATGGTGGAAGACCCTTGTCAGCACTGGTCTGTATTTCGCAAAATCAGCGAACCAAGCACTGGCACCTCAGCACAAATATCGATTCTTAATGTCGGCGACGAACCACGGATTTACGCGTGTGAATCAATAAAAGTGCAGGACCTTGCCGGTAACAATCACGTACTTTGCTCCGGCATCGATTTGAACCCCGCCATTGATGCCCAAGGCAAAGACGCCCTATCCATCGCCTCCGATTTACGGGAAGCCTGCGTGACCAAAGGCGGCTCCTCACAAATCCCAAGAAGCATCAAAAAAGACTTAATGAGCGTGGCGAAGATTTTAAACATCAACTGGGTCGAACGCGGCATAGACAACGATGCCAGATTGATTTGTTCCCGTGGTGCCGTTTGTCCAAGGAAACCGAGCTGTTATCAACAGTGTGAAGCACGTTAGTTTGTTTTAGGAGAGTTTATCTTTGGATACCAAGCCGTGTGGTGTTTTGCTTGCGTCACTGACGTCGTCAGCGCCAAACACCACACGGCTTGGCTTTTGACAATCATTCACTCATTGCCCAATGCTGCGATTCATGGAGCACACGTAAGATTTCTAGGCAGTTTACAGACAAATTTTCTCGATAAACGACGACAAAAGGCAAACCTGCAATAACAAGTTCTCGTGTGTTTTTCACTCTGCCATAGCGTCCAGCTCTCGGGTGTTCAGACAGAATAAGATTTACGTTATCAATGACCTTTATTACCACATCAATAGCAACAATTTGGCTATTATCTTCTACGATGTAGGCTTCGATTTTTTCTAAATCAAGTTCTGCTAAGTCAGTCCATTTGAGCAGCACGCTTTGCATCCCATTTCGCTTTAATATCAGAATGGTCGATCAATTGCCCTTTGTCCGCTGACTCAATGCCTTTTTCTACTTCATGAATAAACCAATCTTCGCGAGCAACATATTGCTTAATCGCTTCCGCCATTAGCCACGCACGAGGCCTATCCATTGCTTCAGCCATTTGTCCAACACGCTGCAGTGTTTCTTCGTCTAGTCTGACTGAGGTTGCTTTTAAAGACATTGACATTCTCCGAGGTTCTCTAAGAATCTAAATCATAGTCCATGCATGTTTCTTTGTCTTCATCAGTCTTAAAATTTGACAGTGAATAAGACAAGATAATAACTACTTTCGCTCTGTTTCCGAACACGCTTCTACAGCACCAGCCCCAGCGTCAATACGCTTTAGAACCCCCGCTTTTTCTAAATAAATTATATCGTTGAAAATGATGTTATCCGACACATTAAATCGCTGCTTCAGTGTCTCAGAGAATACTTGCCCTATTCTCGATGCTGATAATTTACTTCGCTCTTGGTTATTAACGAGAGGAAGTATTGCTGTAACGTCGTAGCCGCTCAGTTGTCACTAATATAACGACAGAAAGAAAGACTAATATCAACGGCAATGACGCGAAAGTGAAGACTGTAGCGGCACCGCCTAGCAAGGGCGGAACGATCATGATGCCGATATACGCAGAGGCCATAGATAAGCCAATAATGGTTTGCGATGCAGCCGACCCAAAGCGTTTTGGTGTCATTTGAAGGGTATTGGGAAAGATAGGCGCGCAACCAAGCCCAATCAATATCAAGCCTATTTTTGCAAACCCATCAAAGAACGGCAGAGCCAGTAATATACAACCCAATAAGATAATGAACACGCCTGCTCGGATTAGAGCTTCTTCGGTAATTTTTTCCGCTATGACGCCACAAGCAAAGCGCCCTACTGTAATGCCTAAATAATACATTGCCGCCCAAAATGCAGCATCCGAAGCCAAAACATCTCTTTGTGTGGTGAGATAACTTGCCGCCCACAATCCGGTACTCATTTCTATTGAGCAATAGCAAAAGAACACCGCCATTTGCAGTGGAACGCCTTGAATTTTTAAGGCAGTGACATTCGAAACGACCGCCACACTTGTGCTATTGCGTTCAGCAGACTTAACAACAAACTTTTTCCACAGTGGCAGAGATAAAAAGAGCAAAATAACCAGTGAAAATTGCACCACGGCGATGGTGACATAACCATCTCGCCAGCCTTCTTTTAGGGTCAAGTAATTCGCCATCAAAAGCGGGCCCGCTGTCGCACCCACGCCCCAGAATGAATGCAGATAATTCATATGTTTGGCTTTATAGTGCAGTGCCACGAAGTTATTTAATGCAGCATCGACTGCGCCAGCCCCAAGCCCCAAAGGAATGGCCAAAAATGCCAGAGCCAGCGCTACATTGGACAAACTAAAACCCAATAATGCGATGGCTGTCAGCAAAACGCTGATTGCGACAACTTTTCCAATACCAAAAAAGTTGATTGCTTTTGTCACATAAAGACTAGAAAGAACGGTCCCCGCACTAATAATGAGAGAAATAACACCCGCAAATTCCGTTGAGGCGTTTAAGTCTTTACTCATCACAGGCCACGATGAGCCCAGTACTGCATCAGGTAGCCCCAAACTGATGAAGGCAATATAAATGATAAAAAGCAATAGCATAAAAAGACTTACCCATATTTAATTTGGTAGAACAATACCGCTTAATGCGCGTTAAATATAGGCAGACACATACTTAAAAACAGCCTAATTTCTAAAAACATGCCTGTCGCGTTATGGCAAAAGCACGTAAATTAAAAAGCCCGAAAGTCAGTAATTGGCTTTCGGGCTTTTGCCTCATTTATTCATGCTATTGTGCTTTTAGCGTTTCAAACCTTAGACCGCTGGCTGTTCTATTAGGAAAGCCCTTCCAGTAAGTGTGGTTGGCGCTATCCTCACCATCACCCCAAGTGCCTTCATTAGAATGCGGCACTAAATCTAAATAGCCTGACATTGCATCATCGTGCTTCAAATACTGACCTAACCATGCCGTAATGAAATGGGTAGATACATTGTTCATTCGCACATTATCCCAAACAGGGTCAAGGTAATGCATAGACAAGTTGAAGCCTAACTCTGGGTCCACTTTATACATTTCAGCTGGCGGCGCCATCGGTGCCCCCGCGTTGTGGTTAGCGTAGTCAAACGTCAATAAAGCACGATCAACGCTGGTTGACGCTTTCCATAAAGCCCGCACTCCGTCTTCGTAACCAACAACGTCGTCTACCGACCCTGCTATATACAGCATAGGAACACGAATTCCCTTAGCCGTTTCAGCATCCATAAAACCATTATTCATACCAGCTGGAGCAAAGGTGACAGCCGTTTTAATACGCTCATCAGCCAAAGCGAGGTATTCATCACTGCCACTTAAATACTGATCTAGCGTGCCACTAGGCGTGGAAAAAAAACCTTCGTTTTTCTTAACACCATATGAGGTTAAACCACCGCCAACCGTCACAACGGTTCCATAACCGCCCATTGAATAGCCGATAATGCCAGTATTATTGGTATCCACTAGGTTATATAAGAAGGAAGATTTGTCTTTCGCCAATTGACTAATTTGATCCAAAATAAACAACTGATCTTTGGTTCTGTTAACAATGCTTGAACTAATGTCTGATACGGTTCTATAAGTTGACTCTGTATGATCAATAGCAACAACCACATAACCTTTTGAGGCAATATTCTCAGCTATCGGAGCCATTAAGAAGCGATTACCTGGGTAACCATGGGAAAGTATAACCAGCGGAAAGGCGGTTTTTACCTTAGCTGGCTCAGCATCTAGAATCGCTTGGCCATGTAGCTCAATTTCTGTTTTACCGTCTCGTGCAAAAACCTTTAACACCTGAGAGCCTTTCGAATTAGCTTGTGCTGGATACCAAGCCTCAACCGTTAAAGGGCGATCATAGTAAGGGAATGCATCACTTTCTTTTCTGTCTCTTGGGGTGTTTAAAACATCAATTTGGTTTTTATGAATGAAATCTATTTGCCTAACACCAACGGTCTGCTCGCCATAAGCCGCTAATTCAGGGGCATCCGCTCGGATAATATCAATTCTATTTTCAGCTTGTACCGCAGAAAATGGAACACAAGACGCCACAAGTAACGCAGCAGCGTAACGTGTCATTTGCTTATTTTTCATAACAACAGTCCTTATTATCTTTATTGTATTGAATGTTTAAACATTATTGGGTTAATCGATTAACCAAATAAGTATAACCACGTCATTACACTTCGCTCAAGAGCGAAAGCACACCTAATAACAGCAAGATCAGTAACTTGCTTGTTGCAACTATCAATCAAGGCTAAAATCTTGGCTCTTTAATGCCTTTATCCCAAGGAAGAGACATGCCATCAGCTCCGCGCAGAAAGCAAAAAAACACATCGAATAAAAGAGTGTCTTTAGCAATGGTCGCTGCTCATGCCAATGTTTCGACGGCAACCGCCTCTCGAATTATCAACGGAATTACCAACAAGGCGTCAGAACAAACGATCCTTCAAGTCAAAAAATCTGTGGCTGAGCTTGGTTACCGACCTGCAAGTATTGGTAGAGCATTAAGGTGCCAGGAAAGCCGTATGGTTGGCGTCTTGGCCGCCAGTTTGGCTAACCCTACCATGTCGGCTATCGCGTCATCGATCGAATGGGCACTAAGAGACGAAGGCTACATAATGTCATTGTGCGACACCCATCAAGAGGCGGACATACAAGATGAATATCTTCTGGAAATGCGTGCTCAGCTCGCTCGAGCGGTGGTCATTGTCGGCGCGGTTCAAAGCCCGCTATTAACGGATTATCGCAACAGTGACATGACCTTTGTTTTTGTTAATCGCCCCGCACCAGACCAAGAAAGTGCACTTTATGTTGGCATCGATAATTATCAAGCAGGTGTGGACGTTGCTGAATTGTTGCTTCAACATGGCAAAAAAAACATCGCTATTATTCATGCCTCACTTGATCAAACCGCCGCGGAAGAAAGGCGCAGAGGCTTACTCGATCGCCTAGCAAAGGCAGGTATTCACTCTGATCAAATCCCCCATGCTCACGCAGAAGGCTTAAATCATCTTGAGGTTGGCTATCAGTGCATGGGAAACATATTGAACATGGCTGAAAGACCAGAAGTCATTTTATGCCTGAGCGATATGCTTGCGTTCGGTGCCTACAGGCGAGTGCAAGAAACAGAATTGAGTGCGACGGATGATATGACTTTTTTCGGTTTCGATGATAATCCACTTAATCCTTGGATTGCTAATTGGCTGAATTCTGTGGGTGTCCCTGCGGAGTTATATGGCCCTGCCACGGTGGCGACCTTAAAAGCTATCTGGAACCATTCACCACCAACTACACCAACTTATTTACCCCACAAATTTCGCTTAAATAAGGCATTTACAGAGGTTAAGTAGAACTGAGAACAATTATCACCACTGGTAATATATCGAAAATTTCCTCTCATTTTTGGTTAAAGAAAAAGCAAGACTTGATTAGATCGACATAAAAATGCCTTTTTCCTCAATCTGCCCTATCGAAATACGCCCACAAGTATTAAAATCAGCGCAAATTCCCATACCCTTAGTTAAGGAAACCTCATGACTTTGTCGACCAGTCAGTCAACTAATGTCGTAGTTGTTAGTAACTCTTCTGATAATCCCTTTGCTATTGATGTTGCCTATGCAATGGGCCAGCATGAAGACATCGCTGATCTGATCAGTATGAAGCAATTCATGAACTCTGAATTTTGCCCTCGTTTTATTTCTGACGAAGCGGATTTTGAAAACATTGGCCGCAAACTTAAGGGTAAAGCTGTCGTTATCGTCAGTACTGGCAGTCATGTAAAAAGCCGCCAAGAATTGGCTATGTCAAATTTAATAATCGCCCGTGCTGCGAAAGAAAACGGTGCTGATCGCGTTATTCTGGTTGAGCCAGATCTATTCTATAGTGCACAAGACCGTGGCCCTCATAAAAGCTTAGGTGAAACCAGTTTTGATAGAGATATCAACGATATTAAAAAATTCGACGGCCAACCATTCACTGCCAAGCTTTACGCTCAACTGCTAAAACTGTCTGGTGTGGATACGGTAATGACCATCCACAACCACTCTGACTCTGTGCAAAAAATCTTTAATGATGTATTCGAAGGCGATTTCCACAACCTAATCCCTTATGAGATATACGCCCACTACTTACTAAACTCAAACATCTTAAACTATGGCGAAGACGGCGAAGGGCTTGTCCTTTGTGCTCCAGATAAAGGCGCTCGCGATTTTGTTAAAGAAATGTTCAGAACACTGGGCCTTAGCAAAGCAAAATTCATCATGCTTGATAAAGATCGCACCGCTGAACGCAAAGTAGAAATTACCCTTCACAAAGAAAGCGAGCACACTTTTGACGGTCTAGACGGCGCGAGTATTGTGTTGTTTGATGACATGGTTCGCACGGGCTCGACTGTTGTGAAATCTTGCCAGTTCTTACAGCAAATCAACCCTGAACGCATGGTGTTTGCGGTATCGCATTTTTATGCCAGCGATGAAGGTCGTGAACGTATGGCGCATCCAGCGATTGGCGAGATTCTGACACTAAATACCTTACCAACGATTTTGAACCGTGATGAGCAAGGTCGCTTACGTAAGAAAATGGTCGTATTAAAAGTCGAAAAATGGCTAGCTCAAGAGCTTTGCAATATTCTTGACTTGCCACAAACTCACGAACCAAACCCTTACAAAATTGATATGTCGTCTAAAAATCCTCGTTTTAAACGCAAAATTTGGTTCAGTGAAGAGCTGTCTGAATTAAAAGGCTAATGTTATTCGTTTAGAACAGCCATAAAAATGCCGCTTAAAAGCGGCATTTTTGTTTCTATTCGAAGTCATGCATTTATTAAGCGCGAAACGCCAGCAAGAGAATATCTTTGATTTTACGATCTATTTCTACTTGCGCAGCCTCAAAATCGGCTCTTTCCACCTTGTACAAGTAAGGCTGAACACCACGCAGTTTCTTGATCGCTTGTGGGTCTTCCGCCAACAAAACTGCCACATAAGAAAACGCATCATAGTAAGGGAATGCCTGCTCTTTGAGTGCATTCAAATAAGAGTCAACGGACTCTTCTCCAAAGACTTGTTTAATAGCGGTAACAGCGCCAAACACGGCAACACCCTCACATAGAGCTGGGGTTTGCGCGCCTTCAAAGCCAACAGGATATTGACCACGAACCATTTCTTGAATTACATCCGCCAGCAACATCACATCGTTGCTGAATACTCGAGCTGGCATTTGGATTTTGTAACGATACGGCTCATCGGCATGTTCAAATACAGCATTTGGTTTGGCAATGTCATCATTGACTTCGAAACCATCAAACTTGGCTTCTTCAACGGCTTCGCCAAAAAGAAACTCTACCGCTGGCAACCAAGCTGCACGTAGTTTCTCTAATTTATTTACTTCTGTTGAGTAAGTGTCTGCCACAAGCTCATCCTTATTTATTCTAAAAGAAACAGAGCGTCAGACCCATGGTCAAACCACCCTTTTTGATAGGCGAAACCTTATCATATTGAGGAAGATCAAGCAGGAAAAATTCGACGGCAAATACGCAGATTCAGTGAATAACACTGGTATTTAGATCAATGAAACAAAAGAAAATACCTTATGAACCCTATCTTAGCTGACTGTCTTTACTGCCCGCTCTATTATACAAAGCAGAACGGCCTTTCTTCTCTTGCTCGGACTGGCATTGAATGCACAAACGTACTCCCTGAATGGCTTTGCGACGAGGCTCAGGAATTGCCGCATCACATTCTTCACAATGAGTCAGACTCTCACCTTTTGGCATACTGTTTTTTGCACGCTCAACTTCGGAGTCAACTGTTGCGTCTATTTGATCTTGCACCGCGCCATCTTGCGCCCAACCACTCGCCATACATACGCCCCTATTATTTTTATTGATTACTCTGCAATCTCCCACCACACATGGTAAGAAACAAGCTGCCAATGACTGTAATTTCCAAGTGTTTCAATGACAAGCGTTTTCCTAACTGAGCAATGACAAAAATATCGGTTAATTTACCACCATATTTTGTTAGAAGCTGAATATTTCGTTACCTATTGGCAACATCATTCAATTTACCCTCTCTGTGGGTATGTTAGAATCTCCGCTTCCAGCCGCAAGAGCGGTGGTTTCGAGAAGACCATTTCGTAAGGTCTTATTCATATTTATCTATTTTGGAGACGACACCATGCGTTTATCTTCGCTTAAAATGGCATTAGCCGCACTTGTTGCCGCAATACCAGCTCTTGCATCTGCTCACCCAGGACATGAACACACAACCAGTTTTATGACCGGCTTCATGCACCCTATGGGTGGTTTGGATCATTTATTGGCTATGTTAGCTATTGGTCTTTGGGCAGCTAGCCTTGGCGGTCGTGCGTTGTGGGCTGTGCCTGCGGCTTTTGTTGGTACTATGTTGGTTGGTGGCGGTCTAGCCGTTGCTGGTGTGCAAGTCCCTTTCATTGAGCAAGGTATTGTCTTATCTGTCATCCTAATGGGTGCATTGTTAGTCGGTGCGGCGCGCTTCTCTGTTGCGACTTGTGCTGGTATTGCCGGATTGTTTGCACTATTTCATGGCGCTGCGCATGGCTTAGAAATGCCTCTAAACGCTAATGGTGCAGAATATGCTTTGGGCTTTGCTGCTGCTACGGCATTGTTACATGTTGCAGGTATCGGCTTTGGTATGGGTGTTGCGCGTTTTCAAGCGCCTATCGTGACGCGCCTAACTGGCAGTATCATTGCTATTGCTGGCGTATTTTTAGCACTAGCATAAATACATGAAGCATTAATTGAAGCCACGTTATTTTGCAGAAATAGCGTGGCTTTTTTTATTCTTTAACGCTATTTCCCCCTAACCTATGGTGTCTATAAATCGATTCATTTTTTACATAGTTACCCAACAGCGCATTCTTTTACAAAAAGATTAAATACCCTGTAAAAGTTTATGTGTATGATTTTTGCATATTCAGTAATTTGCCAAGAAAGGATCAATCCTTGAAAAAAGCAGAGTTTAAGCAACCTTCCGCCTTATTTTTCTCCCTGATTGCTTTCTTCGCCATTGCGTCTTTTGGGGCTTATTGGACTCAATCAACAAATAAATCCATTATCAATCAACAGCAGTCACTTCTAAGCGGACTGTCTCGTACCCAAGCATCCGTTCTGGAAAGACGCCTGTCTGCAGCCTTTACTTCGGCACAAATTCTCGCTTATGAAGTAGAACAAAATGGTGGCGATGGAGAATGGTTTCCTAATTATGCACATAAGCTGATCGATTCTATTGGCGGTATTGCAAACCTCCAGCTTGCACCAGACGGCATTATTTCAGACATCTATCCTATAGAAGGCAATGAAAGCGCCATAGGTTTTAACATCATATCAACACCAGGTTTTGAAAAAGAAGCGATGCTATCTATTCAGAATCATCGGATGTTCGTCATAGGTCCAGTAGCATTAGTGCAAGGTGGTGTTGCCGTTATCAGCCGTGCGCCAATTTTTCTTAATAAAGGCACGCAACGAGAGCTTTTTTGGGGCTTCGCCTCTGCGGTCATTTATTTAGACGATTTACTCGAAGCAACACAATTAAAACGCCTTGAAAGCGAAGGCTACCAATACAACTTATCAAGAAAACATGCGGCAACAAAGGATACGATAACCCTATCAAGCTCCCTTGCCCCCCTTTCTGACATCCAAGCATCCACCGAGCTTGTTCTCCCAGTCGGAACATGGACATTAAAAATTAGCAAAGCACTTGATAAGGATCTAGATCAAAGAAGAGTAACAGGCTATGCAGTGAGCCTTATCGTTTCACTATTGCTGGCCATCGCACTGTACGCGATATTAATCCAGCCCTTAAAACTTAGAACGCTTGTTAAAGAAAAAACAGCAGAGCTTCAAGACCTCGCGAATAAAGACCCCTTAACAGGACTTCCAAACCGACGTTTTTTACAAAACAATTTACCTAACGTTTTACAGCACAATCAAAAGCATAAAAGGACTTCTGCGTTTATATATTTTGACCTTGATAATTTCAAACGCATTAACGATACGATAGGTCATGATGTTGGGGACCAAGTTCTCATTATTGTTGGTGAAAGATTAACTAAGCTGAAAGGACAATCCGATCTAGTAGCCCGTTTAGGGGGAGATGAGTTCGGAATATTCTTAGGTGAAGTAAGTAGCGAGCATCAAATTGAAGAACATGCCAACCGCATCCTACAAAGCATCCGCGCTCCCATAAAAATGGATAATCGAGAATACCTATTAAGTACCTCTTTAGGCATTGCAAAGATTCCTGAACACGGTGATGACTTAGTTAGTATCATGCAAAATGCTGACATGGCGTTGTATCAAGCCAAGTTGCTGGGGAAAAATCAGTTCTCCTTCTATAGCGAGAACATGAAAGTTAATACGCACAATCTCATGAAAGCAGAAAATGACTTATCTCTTGCCCTACTCAGAAATGAATTCGAAATGTATTATCAACCTCAATTTGACTTGCATACGAATCATATTTTGGGAGCCGAAGCGCTTATTCGCTGGAATCATCCGGAAAAAGGCCTCATCTTTCCCAATGACTTTATACCTTTGGCTGAAAGCACAGGGAAAATTATTGAATTAGGCTACTGGATACTAGAAAACAGCATCGCTTATATCGCAAAGCGGAGAATAGAAAAAAGAGCAGATATTCTGCTGCATATTAACCTTGCCTCTCGCCAGTTAT
This sequence comes from Marinomonas sp. FW-1, assembly GCF_005222245.1. Taxonomy (NCBI): domain Bacteria; kingdom Pseudomonadati; phylum Pseudomonadota; class Gammaproteobacteria; order Oceanospirillales; family Oceanospirillaceae; genus Marinomonas; species Marinomonas sp. FW-1. The sequence continues at coordinate 3,067,189 of NZ_CP025987.1, forward strand.
CGGACCCTCACCTTGTTGTTTTGGTGCAGGACCTGTTAGAAAAATACCAAGTACCAGCACACCTTATTGGCTTCGAGATTACTGAAACATCTATTCTTGAGGACGTTCATTTAACAAGAAAGTTGCTGCAGACCTTCAAAAATATGGGAATATGCATCGCCATAGACGACTTTGGAACAGGCTACTCTTCGCTTTCTCAGCTTAAAAACCTTCCGGTTAATCTACTTAAAATTGATCGCAGTTTTGTTATGGATTTAGAATCCGACCCAGACGACCGAAAAATTGTTGAGGCGATTATTGCCATGGCACACAAGCTTAATATAAAAGTGCTGGCAGAAGGCATCGAAACCAGAGAACAATGGAAAATGTTAGCAAACTTCCAGTGCGATTATGGCCAAGGCTATTATGTGAGCAAAGCAGTCACTATGGACGAATTCAATAATGGCAAGCCCATAGTTCACAATGATTCTTGATTAAAAATCATCGATAAGAAAGCAAAAGTTAGCCAATAAAAAAGCCCAAATGTGAAAATTCACACTTGGGCTTTCGGTATAGGCTAGATAGATAAGTCTGAGCTTATCGAACTAAGACGCTAAGCAAATTGCACTACCGTGGTTATGTACTTCAACCAATTCTTTGTGCAGGCTGCAAATCGCTTTTTCGTAATCTTCTTCATCAACCACAAACTGCATATCTACCTGACGCATAGATTGGTGCATAGCCAATACGTTAACGTCTTGCTCAGCGATCGCTTTAACCGCTTTTGCCAACATACCTGTGGTTTTCATATCACTACCAATCGCAGACACAATAGCAACCTTACGCTGAGTAATTTCAGCATCTGCAAAACGTTCGTGCAGAACTCTCATCACTCGCTTCAAGGTTTTCAGGTTAATAGCCAAATAATGCGTAATCGTATTGGCGTTAATGTCTTTTGCGATAATGTGAGCATGGAACTGTCTTAATACTTTAAGAATGTCCACGTCGAATTTATCGATATCACCAGCCATATCTTGATCAAATAGTTCCACAGCAAAGACACCACGACAACCCGCAATGATCTCTACACATGGCGCATCACTGACATAATCACCTGTAATCAATGTACCTGTATGGTCTGGCTCAAAGGTGTTTTTCACGCGTAATGAAATACCGCTCTGGCGCAAGCCTTTCGCTGCTTTTGGATGGATCGCTTCCATACCAAGGTTCGCAAGCTGGTCTGCAACATCGTAGTTAGTACGGCCAATAGGCACGGCATTTTTCTCACCAACTAAACGCGGGTCTGCACTACTCAAGTGGAATTCTTTATGAATAACAGCTTCATGTGCTTTTGTTAAAACCGCAATTCGACTAAAAGTCATTTCACTGTAACCACGGTCAAACGTAGACATTAGACCTGTTTCACTGTGAGCGTAACCCGTTGCAATCGGAAGTTCTTTGCTCAAATCAATGTCTTTAAAAGCGTCAACAATGCGTTCATCAAGAGACATGTGACTTGGGCTGTTCCAGCCAGTTAAGTCAACAAAAACAGCATTTACACCATCGCGTTTTAATAAATGCGCAGTATTCCAAGCACTGTGCGCTTCGCCAAGACTTGCAAGCATTTCTCGTACGGTAGCAAGGTGCTCACTAATCGAGAAATGACCGTGCTGACAAAGGCGGTGTAAATCTTCCAAGCATTCTTGTGCTTCTTTCAAGCGGCTGTTTAAAAAAGCATCTGCTTTTTCACGCAGCTCACCCTCTTCAAACAAAGCATGATTGACCTCTAACATGGCGGTGCGAACATCTTGCAATGCTGGGAACCAGTTATTTTGCTTACGCTCTTGAGCAAATAATGCGAAAACACCTGCATCACCTGTTTTCTTATGCTCTAGCAACTTATCGGTCATACCTGCATAAGCGGAAACAACAAAAATACGCTGATACATGCTGTTTACTTGAGTAGGCTTGAAAATGATATTGTCTCTAACTGAACGGTAGTCACTCATGGACGTGCCGCCAATTTTTTCAACTGTATGTTGTCCCATTATTTACCCAATTCATCAATGGGCCGAAAGCAAATTTTCGACCAGAGTCTAAAACTGCCGCTATATTGTCATAAGGTTGCGGAAATTTTAAGCATTAATCGTATTTTTCAATGCATAAAACCGCAGACAGAATATTCTTTGTTGAGGCTATATTGATTCTGTATTTAGCCCTAAGGAAAAATACATCGGAGGACAATAAGATGCGGCTGTATATAAAGAAGTTTGGGTGCCGTCTACCACCAAGAGCAGAACAGCACCGACTCCTATAACGTAACCACTAAAATTAAGTTACGCTACATAAGAAGAAGCTCGACACATCAATCTAGAAGTTCGTAAGCACCTTCTGAGTTATGTACTTCTTTACCAGTAATGGGTGGATTAAAAACACACGCCAATTTCAATTCTTTAAAAGCACGCAAAGTATGTGCATCATGTTTATCTAGTACATAAACAACACCTGGTTTTATATGGTGTTTTTGGCCTGTTTCACGGCTCTCAACTTCACCCTCTCCAGAAATGCAGTACACAGACTCGAGGTGATTTTGATAATGCATATCAAAGTCTTTGCCTTCATAGATAGTCGTAATGTGAAAAGAAAAACCCATATTGTCTTCTTTTAATAAAAGACGAGTGCTTTCCCAGTTACCATCAGGTGACACTACTCGGCGCTCAGTTTTTTCGCATTCGGCTAAATCACGTGCAAACATTCTTTTCTCCTTATGATCTTGTTAGATCGATTAACATCTCGATAACGAATATCGAATAACGCTTGAGGTTTTGAACTTACAATTTACGTCACTCAAGCATGTAATAAGAACCACCGCAAAAATTAGGCCGCAGTTCTTTGGGTTACCTTTCTTAGCAAATGGGAACTAAACAGCAATGTCATAGTTCTCATCAAAGTAGCTTTTTGCTTCTGGCATATCGTCTTCCTTGGCACACACATCACGAATTGCACGCTCTAGAATATCGATACCTTGTTTTAGATCTTCATCACTAATAATTAGAGGACAAAGAAACTTCACTACTTGGTCATCGGCACCGGATGTTTCGATCATCAGACCATTCTGGAAACATTTCTTGGTAATCTTGCCAGCCAATTCGCCGCTAACGCAGTTGATGCCACGCATCATACCTCGGCCTTGAACAACGAAATTACCTTCGCCGAATTCATTAATAATATCTTGTGTGCGCTGGTGAATGTATTCACCTTTTCGTTTGATTTCTTTCTCAAACGCGTCGTCTTTCCAATAGGTTTCAATCGCTACTTTAGCCGTTACGAAGGCCAAATTATTACCACGGAAAGTACCGTTGTGCTCGCCTGGTTTCCATTCATCAAGTTCGGGACGCATAAGAACCACTGCGAATGGCAAACCATAGCCGCTCAATGATTTCGACATAGTCACAATGTCAGGTTTAATTCCAGCGTCTTCAAAACTAAAGAAAGTACCAGTACGACCACAACCCGCTTGAATGTCATCGACAATCAATAAAACACCGTGCTTCTTACAAACCGCTTCAAGATTCTGTAGCCATTCAAAACCTGCCACATTAATACCACCCTCACCTTGAACCGTTTCCACGATAACTGCGGCTGGCGTGTCTACACCACTACTAGAGTCTGACAATACTTTGTCTAGGTACTCTGTTGTTTCAATACCATCCCCCAAATAGCCATCAAAAGGAACGGTAGAAACACCGCCACCCAATGTCGTTCCCGCTGCGCCACGGTGATGAGAATTACCTGTTACAGATAAGGCTCCCAAACTACAACCGTGGAAACCGTTAGTGAAACTAATAATATTTTCTCGACCTGTCACATTACGAGCCAGCTTAAGGGCTGCTTCGACCGCGTTAGTCCCTGTCGGTCCCGTAAACTGCATCATATATTCCAAGCCACGGGGCTCTAAAATATATTTTTTGAAGGTCTCTAAAAATTCACCTTTTGCTTTGGTGTGTAAATCAAGGCCATGTGTAATACCGTCTTCCATGATGTATTCAACAAGCTTTTCTTTAAAGACAGGGTTGTTATGACCATAATTCAATGTGCCGGCACCAGCCAAGAAATCTAGGTATTTATTGCCTTCTTCATCAAACAAATGAGCACCAAGTGCGCGATTAAAAACGCGAGGAAAAGAGCGAGCATAAGATTGTACTTCTGATTCGATTTCGTCAAAAATTTTCATAGTTCTATTATCCTTTTAAGTTTATTACTGTTTTTGATCAAAAAGCTGAGAGCGAAAGCTTGGCTTTCAAGCGTCACACCTTTTTAAATCACAAGACTATTGGACCAATCCGAACGAGGTGTTCGGTATCATGCAAGCCGTTAAAATGAGTCTGTTTATCAAACATGACTGACTCTTCTAATGGCGCGTTGAGCTGATCAGCAAGACGGCGAAACAGAGCCCAAGATCCGTCATTCGCTGCTGTAATACTGGTTTCGATGTAACGCACACCCGAACAACTGGACCGTTCAAGTAGTGATGAAACCATTCTTTTAGCAAGCCCTTGACCACGAGCTTTCTCACTAACTGCAACCTGCCAAACAAACAAAGTATCCGATTGGTTGGGAATGATATAACCGGAGACAAAACCAACCAGTTCGCCATCCTCCAAACTTGCAGCAACCGAGGTCTCGCTAAAGTGACTGGCTTGCAACAAATTACAATAAACGGAGTTGGTATCCAGCGGTGGGCAAGACGCCACCAGCAGATTCACAGCCATTCCATCTTTTGCCGTTGGTTTTGATAACACTATTTTTTTTGAATCCATAACTACATCCATTAGAAATCAAAGTATTAAATATCGAATACAAACGATATATAGGCGATTTGCAGATTCGTTGAGCATTTTTAGACTGCAAAAATAGTTTGATGTCTAATCATTATACCTAAAATGAAGTGCTTGGCTACATTTTATTTAGAGAACTAATCATTACATAACTAACATTTGTTACATTTATGCCGCCGACGATGGCTCAAGCAAGCCCCAGTCACTCCACGAAATTAGGTGAAAATAGAATAAAAACATCTTTTTTGTTGCATAAATGCACTGAAATTCGGAAAATCCTGCCCCTATTCGGAGTTCTGCTGATTATTCTCTTTCTATTAACTAGCGAAAGAGTGAAGCAAAGGCTTGGCAATAAAACCGACTCTGAACGCTGTTTATATACTTATATCAATAACTTAGAGATAACTATGAAAAATAAAACATCGATCCAAGGCTCGTGGGCGAGCCGATGGATTTTCATTTTAGCGGCGACAGGCTCTGCCGTTGGTTTAGGTAATATTTGGAAATTCCCTTACATCACAGGTGAAAACGGTGGCGGGGCATTTGTTCTTGTCTATTTAGCTTGCATATTGATGGTTGGTATTCCGATCATGATGGCAGAAGTATTTATTGGCCGTCGTGCTCGTAAGAACCCTATCAACGCTTTAGCGGATGTCGCAGAAGAGTCAGGAAGCACAAAGAAATGGGGCATTATCGGCCTTATGGGCATGCTATCTGGCGTACTGATTTTCTCTTTTTACTCTGTTGTGGGTGGTTGGGTCCTTCATTACATAAAAGTAATGCTTACAGGTGAAATGATCGGTGTTACTTCTGATGCAGCGGGTTCTGCATTTGGTGCACTACTTGCCGATCCTGCTACTTTACTTGGCTGGCACACTCTATTCAGCATTATGTCTATTGCTGTTGTTGCAGCAGGCATTAACAAAGGTATAGAGACAGCTACTCGCATCATGATGCCAGCGTTGTTCGTGCTACTGATCATCTTGCTTGGCTATGCCATGACAACCGGTGGTTTTGCACAAGGCTGGAACTTCATGTTCGAGTTTGATTTCAGCAAATTGACTTGGAATGCTGCGCTAGTTGCACTTGGTCATTCATTCTTTACCCTATCTTTGGGCATGGGCACCATCATGGCGTATGGTTCTTATATGACAAAGGATGCGTCAATCGGTAAAACGGTATTGGCTATCGGTGGCTTGGATACACTCGTTGCTTTGGTCGCTGGCTTAGCCATCTTCCCGATTATTTTCTCGAACGGAATGGACCCTGCTGCTGGCCCAGGTTTGATGTTTATCTCTTTGCCTGTTGCCTTTGGTCAAATGGCTTTTGGTCAATTATTTGGTGTTTTGTTCTTTATCCTGATCGCCGTAGCTGCATGGACCTCCGCTATTTCCCTGCTGGAACCAACCGTTGCCTTCTTGATCGAGCGCCTCAAGATAAAACGTATGACAGCAGCAATTGGCTTAGGCATTACTGTTTGGGCTCTAGGCATCGCATGTTTAGGTTCATTTAGCTTTATGTCTGATGTGACTTTCTTCGGCAAGAACACGTTTGACTTCTTCGACTACATCACTGCAAACATTATGCTTCCATTGGGCGGTATCTTCATTGCATTGTTTGCTGGTTGGGTCGTAAAAGATAAGTTCGCACAAGATGAGCTGCAACTTCCAAGTGCTGTTTTCAAATTGTGGAATATCTCGATGAAATTTACAGCGCCAATCGCTGTAGCCATTGTGTTGTATTTCTTGATCAACCCAATGAAATAACCATCACAACATTCGTTGTCATAACCCCATTGGTACTCTGTGCCAATGGGGTTTCTTTTTCTATACGCCAAACATCACATTGATCTAAGCGCATAATTTTCTCCCGCCGACTGAATTGTCTGACTTAACTCAGCAGCCACGTCTGCTTGTTGAAGTTTGTTCCACACAAGTTCATGGAAATAGAATGCAACTGTATTGATCGCAGGCTCTACAATAGCGACCAAGCCACCCACTAACAAACTCCCAGTAATAAGGTAAGCAACAGAGAACGCGATAGAAAAATGCATTACTGCAAAAGTCATTGTTTTAGCCATGGTGAATCTCCTTCTTTTCGATTACAGAAAGAGTAGTGAAACCAGACTCATTATTAAAATATATTATTAATATCTATCTAATAGCTTTTTACATTTAATCATTGGGAGCAGGAATGATGATCCGCTCTATGAAGTCATTCACGCCTTCAAACGCCTCAGAATAGATCTTCACATCCTGCGAATCCTTTAAATTGCTTTCATTGGCTGCTAACCAAAAACTCGCCCCAATTACCGCAACAGGGCGCTGCCATTGCTGCATTTGATACACCAAGTCTGCTGCTTTGTTATTCAATTCACTTTCACAAAAAACCAACACTGACGCAGCCTGAACACCTTCCACTAAACTAAACCAGTCATTACTTTGCAGTACATTGGGCACTACGCAACATGACAACCCTTTATCCAATAACATGGCTGCTGCCATGTAGCACCATAAGCTACGCTGGGACGATAGCCCTGTAATCAGCACTTTATGCGCGCTCTTCTGCTGCCCCTTAAAGCTATTTAGACGAGTCATTAAGCATGACAGCACAATCGACTCACAAAACGCTAAGGCAGCCCCTTTTCCCAACTGCTCGAAGCTAGGCAACAGCCAGTCTCGTACAGCAATATCGGCTGGGTACTGAGAAAATATTTGCTGATACATTTGCTCAATTTTCTCACCTTGAAAAGCGCCTGCCGCCTTCACCAGTGCCGCCTGAGACGCCAGCCATTCATTCGAAGGTGATACAGCATCAAACATAGCCCCTTGATCTAATAAGGCGCGCACTTTACTAACGGCAACCCCTTGCTGAATCCAACGCAAAATCCCTTCAACACGCTGTACGTCACCTTGGTCATACAATCGATGTCCTTTGTTGGTTCGCTTTGGCTTTAGTAAACCATAACGACGCTCCCAAGCTCTCAGCGTGACAGAGTTAACACCTGTTTTTAGTGATAATTCGCGAATAGGAAAAAACGCCTCGCTGCCTAACGGCACAGCGTCATCCAAAGGCTCAGATCGTTTGAGACTTTCCACTTCCACATTTTGTTTTGACTGACTCATACATTTTTCCAATAAATCATCGTTCACCCAAGGTGATTTACTCATTGTGACCTAAACTTAATATAGACTTAAAAAACTATACAAATATTTTTTTGTACAATTTAATTGCTTTTATTGTACAAGATTCTATATTGTATAAGAAAGCAATGCACTAACTGGAAAAAACACTATGAGCACATTAACCGCTAACCAAATACACACACCTGCCTTCGACATCGCCATCATTGGCGCAGGCTTAGCAGGCAGTCTATGTGCGCATTTGTTAGCCCAATCAGGCCATAGCGTCTGCATCATAGACAAAAGCCGTGGCAGTGGCGGTCGAGCCAGCAGTAAAAGATTGGAAGATGATACTAGCTGTGACCTAGGCACTCCTTTTATCCTAGCCCAGCATTCTGATGTTATTACTCTCTTGCAACAGCTCACTAAGGAGCAAGTTGCAGCGCCATGGAAACAATTAAATCAAGGTGACGCACAAGCCTTTGTTGGCACACCTAAAATGAGCGCTATCACTCGACACTGGATTCAACAGGCTCACTTTATCGCAAGCACTCGTATTCATCATCTTGATCAAGTAACGCAAAACGGCGATAAACAGGCAAGCTGGCTATTAAGAGACGATAAATACCAACCTGTTGTTATAGCTAAAAAGGTCATCATTGCGGCACCAGCCCCTCAAACGGCATCCATATTGGCTACCCATGAACAACTGGCTGTATTGTTACTCAGAGCAAATCAAGCGAGCGCTTCTTATCAATCTCAGTGGGCCATGTGGCTAGAAACAGAACCATGCGATCTAAATGCCTTAATTGAACCTAAAGATTCTTTAATCAAACGCATGATAAAAGACAATTACAAGCCCATGCGCCATAGTGAAAAGATGGATCGATGGGTCATTCAAACAACGGCCGAATGGAGTAAACAACACCTAGACTCAGATAAGGAATGGATCACTCAAACCTTGCTGAAAGCTTTCGCAGAAATCACGGAGCACAGAGTATTAAAGCACGGAGCACCACACCGCTGGTTCTTAAGCCGATTTAGCGAACATAAGGGCAATAAACCCTTTGCTTGGTCGCCAGAAAATAACATCGGACTTGTTGGAGACTGGTTGTGCCAAGGTGATGCTGAAGGCGCATTACTCAGTGCATTGTCTCTTATTCACCACATCACAGATGCTGAATAGACACTACGATGTCTATTGGAGGATTAACCTATGCCACACTCTCAACCATCACCAGATCAGCTAACACACAAGATTCCCGTTGGCATCAGTGCCTGCTTATTGGGAGATAATGTCCGCTACAACGGTGGGCACAGTCATTCGGACTATTGCGACAAAATCCTCAGTCATTATTTTGACTATCAAAAGTTTTGCCCTGAGGTCGCTGCTGGATTTGGCACACCACGCCCAACACTTCGCCTAGAAGGTGATCCTGATTCACCAAGAATGGTATTTAGTAAGAACTCGGAAGAAGATGTTTCCGAGGTATTTATGACCGCGTCGAATAAGTATCTGGAAAACCTGTCTCATCTAGATGGTTATATTTTGATGAAAAAATCCCCTAGTTGCGGCATGGAGCGTATTAAGGTTTATCAAGAAAATGGTCATCCTCATATGCAACGCAGTGCAGGACTTTTTACCAAAGCCCTTCAGCAACGCTATCCATTATTGCCTGTCGAAGAAGACGGTCGCTTGAATGACCCTGTTTTGCGGGAGAACTTTTTGTTGCGTGTGTTCACTCATCACGACTTCCGTCACAGCATGGGCGAACAGGCAAAAATGAAAGACCTTATCGCTTTTCATAGCCGCTATAAATACATGGTAATGGCTCATTCTCAGCCAATTTATCGTAAACTCGGCCGCATGCTTTCAGGCAATGATCCACGCCCCATCGAGCAATTAAAAACCGCTTACTTTGAAATACTCATGACAACCCTGTCAAAACCGGCGGCACGTAAAAATCATTGCAACGTATTGATGCACTTAGTTGGCTATCTAAAACATGCCGTGGATGTCTCTGTACGCAAAGACATTTTAGAAGTAGTGGAACAATATCGCCGTGGAGAAGTTAATCTAGCCACGCCTGTCACCCTACTTCATCATTACTTAAAGCATTACGGCAGTGACTATATAAACCAACAGAGTTACTTCATCCCATACCCTTCCCCTCTCGGCATCCGTAATACGGTTTAAGGTGACCTAATAGCATGAAAGTTGAACACCTAGTATGGTTGCGCAATGATTTGCGCCACTTAGACAATCCAGCACTTCACTTTGCCGCCAAGGAAGCTCGTGCACAAAATACGCAGCTTGCCGTAGTCATTACACCAACACCTGCACAGTGGGCAGAGCATAATGAGTCGGATGCAAAAACAGGTTTACGCGCTGGTTTAATCAAAACTCTAGCGAAAACATTGGCACAGCTTGGCATTCCCGTGCACTTTCTTGAGGTAGATAGTTTCAATCAGCTGCCAGAGGCCATCACTCAATTTTGCCTCAGTCAGCAAATAAAACATCTTTGGTTTAATCGCGACCTGCCGGTTCACGAACAACAACGTGATCACGCTGTCTGTGAACAACTCGCTAAACATCAGATTCACGCTCATGTTCAAGCTGCTGATCTTATCGTTCCAGAGGATGTACTGAGCCAACAAGGAACACCATTTAAAGTATTCACCCCCTTTTTTAACCGTTGGGTGGCCATGTTAGCTCTACAAGACACAACTCCCCTTGAGTCACCAGAACCACAGGCTGATCCATTACCAGAACCTGATGTCGAGTTCGCTTGGGAGAAACCTTTCAGAGACGATTTATGGCCTGCAGATCAGGACACAGCTAAACAAAAGCTTTGGCAGTTTTGTCACCATAAAGAGCGCCACTACCAAGAAGCAAGAGATTATCCCATTGAACCAGCCACCAGCACCTTATCGCCCTATTTAGCGCTGGGTGCCTTGGGACCAAGACAATGCTTAGAAGCCATCTTCTATACCTGTAACCAAGAAGAAAAACGCTGGCAAGACAGCACGTGGCTAAAAGAACTCGCATGGCGAGATTTCTATCGTCAGTTAATGATGCACTTTCCATTTTTGTCTAAACACCAACCGTTCAAAGCGGAAACTAACGCCTTGATTTGGCGAAACAATGACGCAGAATTCCAAGCCTGGTGCGAAGGCAAAACAGGTTTTCCCATTGTCGATGCCGCCATGAGACAATTAAACCAAACAGGCTGGATGCACAATCGGCTAAGAATGGTAACAGCGAGCTTCTTCACCAAACTTATGTTTGCAGACTGGCGAAAAGGTGAAGCGTACTTTATGAGCAAACTGATTGATGGTGAGTTCGCCGCAAATAATGGTGGTTGGCAATGGAGCGCTTCGACTGGCTGCGATGCCGCGCCTTACTTTCGTGTTTTCAACCCCACTAGACAATCTCAAACCTATGACAAAAACGGTGACTTTATTCGCCGCTTTGTTCCAGAACTGGCAAACCTAGATGCGAAATCTATACATGACCCGAAACCGAGCCAAAGGAAGCAATGCGGTTACCCAGACCCTATCATTGATTATAAAACCGCTAGACAGAATGCCATTAACGCATTTGATGAGTTAAAAGCTGGATAAGCCTATTTAGAGGTATTTTTCGCGTTTACTATGCTTTCTCCGAAAAATACCTCTATAGTTTGAGCTGTAATATTTTTTTTGCACTTCGTCTTTACAGACTCAAACAAAGTCTTATAATTCGGGAAATTTTTTGGATCGATTACAGCTATGTCTAACTCTCCACAACACTTACATGATGTTCTAGTCCACTTGCGACGCATCATCCGCGCCACTGACCTACAATCCAAGCGTGTAGTAAAAGCCTGCGGTTTAACCATTCCTCAAATCATGGTGCTTCGTTCTATTGAAGAACTAGGCGATGTTACTGTGCGAAAAATTTCAGACAGTGTGTCATTGAGCCAGGCAACGGTCACCACTATTTTGAATCGCTTAGAAGATAGAAAATACGTTGAAAGAGTTAGAGGTCAAAAGGATAAACGTATCGTCAATGCGCGTTTAACCAGCTTAGGTATCGAAATATTGAAAACCACTCCGCCTCTTTTGCATGAAAAATTCATCGATGAATTTGATTCCCTAGAAGGCTGGGAGCAAACTCAGGTACTGGCCTCTCTACAACGCATAGCGATGATGATGGACGCTGAAACTCTAGACGCAGCACCTCTGCTTGATATCAACTCGCCAGACGCCTAACCTGCACTAACCGTTAAGCGCTAAGCTAACCAAATGCTAGACACAAAAAATGGCCGCATGTTTGCGGCCATTTTTGTGTCTAGGAATGAATAATCACTTTAGATTCAGAACATCCTGCATGTCATACATACCAGAAGACTTGCCTTCTAACCAGCTTGCTGCGCGAACAGCGCCTTTGGCAAAAGTCATACGGCTACTGGCTTTGTGAACAATCTCAATACGTTCACCTTCCGTTGCAAACCAAACACTGTGTTCACCAACCACATCGCCAGCACGAATGGTTTCAAAACCAATTTCTTTTTGGGTACGAGCGCCAATTTGGCCTTCGCGACCGTAAACAGCACACTCTTTTAAATCTCGACCTAATGCTTCAGCGACCACTTCGCCCATTCGCAAAGCCGTACCTGAAGGAGAATCTACTTTATGACGATGGTGTGCTTCCACAATTTCCACATCATAATCATCACCCAAAATTTGTGCGGCGGTTGCCAGCAACTTAAGCGTCAAATTCAAACCAACGCTCATATTTGGCGCGAACACCATAGGTGATTGTTGAGCACATTCATTTAATGCCGCTTTTTCTTCATCGTTTAAGCCCGTTGTGCCAACCACTATGGCTTTTTTATGCTTAGCGCAAAACGCCGCGTTTTCTAACGTTAAACTTGGTGTAGTGAAATCAATTAATACATCGAAATCGTTCACACAATCCGCTAATGACTCAACAGCAGCAACTCCCAACTTTCCTAGGCCAGCTATTTCGCCAGCGTCCGCACCAACTAAGCTACTGCCAGGCTTCAAAATAGCAGCGCCTAAAGTAACATCGCTGGCATCATGAATGGCTGTAATTAGATTTTTTCCCATGCGCCCTGATGCGCCAATAACTGCTACTCGCATTTCTCTGCTTCCTCAATTTTGTCTGCGTAAACCATAACAAAAAACCGTCTAAATCTCAGCATTAAAAATCAACAAGGTCTTTACAGGCCATAAAAAAAAGGAGCCAAAGCTCCTTTATAGAATCACAACCACAAACATCAAACTAAGGTGACTAGAAGATCTCGTCTGGTCTCAATTCTTCGACCATATCAAGGTCAAATTCTAGAACACCATCTGTCGGAATTTCATCTATGGTATTACGCATTTTCGGCCGTGACGTGTCATTTTGCTTAATCACAATCTCTACTCGTCGATTTGTTGCTCTATTAGCAGCCGTATCATTTGGCACTAATGGGCGAGTGTCTGCATAACCCGTTACAGCGAACCGACTTTGGTCAAGCTGCCCCGTTGAAAACAACTCTTCAGCGACTGAAATCGCTCGTGCCGAAGACAATTGCCAATTAGAACGGAAACGGCCACTGACAATAGGTACGTTATCCGTGTTCCCTTCTACAGAAATGGTCCCTTGTATACCAACAAGAACATCACGAATCACATCGATAACAGGAATAAAGTCGTAATTCAGCTCGGCAGAACCAGATTCAAAGGAGCCTTGGTCTTTAATTCGAATTGTGATGGTTTGTTCTTGGGTTTCAATTTCCACCAAACCTTTAGAGATCTCTTCACGCATGATCGAAGCGATCATTTGAGCATCACCTTCCGTTTCCTGAATTTTTTTCTCTCGATCAAGGTCCGCTTTTGATTTATCAACAAAAGTCACAGGTGAGGGTGAGCCTGAATCGCTTTGCTCTTTTAACTCTGCATCGCCCGGCTTACAAATCACCTCAAGCGTATTCTCTGGCGTCGTGTCTACCTTTTGCTTGACCTCATTAATGGGGGTTGGCTCAGGTCGACCAGGACTAAATTCTTGGGCTATTACAGACGTCCCCATAGGAATAGAGTCCGCCTCAACATCACGCTGAACACCAAATGCTAATTTTAATGAACCTGCTATTTGCTTGAACTTAATAACATCCATTTCAGAAAATGAAAGTAACAGCACAAAGAAACACATCAACAAGGACATGAGATCCGCAAAGGTCCCCATGTAAGCAGGTAAGCCCTCTACACATTCAGGGCAATCTGACTCTTCTTCATCGCTCATTCAAATATTCCATTAAAAACTGACATACTATTCACGCTCTACTCGCTTGCCTTCCGCCATGTAAGCTTTCAGCGCGCCATCCAAAATACGTGGATTCTGACCGGATTGAATGGCAAGCAAAGCGTCTAAGATTAACTTCTGACAGATTAACTCTTCATCGGCACGAACATTGAGTTTTACTTGCATAGGTAAAAACACCATATTCGCCATCATGGCACCATAAAGCGTTGTTAACAAAGCAACCGCCATAGCAGGGCCAATTGCCTTTGGATCAGACATGTTTGCCAACATCTGTACCAAGCCAACCAACGTCCCTATCATCCCCATGGCCGGACCAACATCGCCAAAGGCTTTAAATACCTTAGCGCCGGCATTATGCCGCACATAAGCCTGATTCATATCCTTGGTTAACTGACTTTTGACAACGTTACTGTCATGGCCATCCACCAGCATTTGAATCCCCTTTGATAAGAAAGGATGACTCACCTCTCTTCCCTCTAAGGAAAGCAGGCCACCTTTACGTGCCTCATCAGCCAGACCGTAAATTTCGTCAATCAAAGTATCCAAGGGAACACTTTTAAACATAAAGGCTTTCGCTGCGACTTTACCAGCACTTAGAAACTGGCTTAGTGGATATTGCATTAATACAACAAATAATGAACCAATCAGCACAATCAATATTGATGGTACGTTGACGAACATCCCTGCCGACCCACCAACAAAAATAGCTGAAATAATTACTATAAAAGACCCTATGAGTCCTATTAACGTTGCGATATCCACACACGTCTCCTGACAAAAAAGCTATAATACGACTACTACGTTTCTGCAATTCTATACGAAAGTAAGACTAAGAATGACATCTTCTTACATGATTTTTGTAATTTTCATTAACACTCCCTCGAACAGTAAGTCATTTTCTGTTACAAAACGTGGGTTAAAATAAGAGTAGTCATCATGTCTCGAAAAACAACTGTACGTCATTTTGAAGAAAACCTCAGCGAATTAGATACGCTTGTCACTCAACTTGAGTCTAATCAACTTTCTCTAGAGGAAGCATTAAAGGCTTTCGAGAAAGGCGTTAAACTTAGCCAAGATTGCCAATCTGTTCTTACCCAAGCGGAACAAAAAGTTCAAATCCTGCTTGAAAAACAAGATGGCGAACATCTAGAAACTTTTGACCCGGAATAAAACTCGTGACCTTAGAAGATTTTTCTGACTATGCTCGCCGTCGAGTTGATGATTATTTAACGCAAAATCTAAATCAATACGCGCCCGCAGCACATCTGCAAGATGCCATGATGTACAGCTTATTCAATGGTGGAAAGCGAGTTCGACCAATGCTGACCTACGCGGCAGCCTCTTTGTTTGGGACCGCTGGAGAGTTAACAGATGCAAGTGCCGCTGCGATTGAATCTATCCATGCTTACTCATTGATTCATGACGATCTACCCGCAATGGACGATGATGATCTGCGTCGCGGTAAACCCACTTGCCATATTCAATACGATGAAGCCACCGCCATTCTAGCTGGCGATGCCTTACAGACCTTTGCCTTTGAACTATTAAGTAATAAAAAACACCAAAATAATGGTATACAGCTACAATTGATTCAAGAGCTTGTTTACGCGTCTGGGCGTCACGGCATGGTGACAGGTCAAATGATCGACTTAGCCAATGTCGGAAAAACCATTGACGTTAAAGCGCTAGAACAAATGCACCAACACAAAACAGGTGCATTAATTCGAGCCAGCGTGCGCATGGGTGCGATTAGTACTGGAGGTCATAGCGAGCAAGACCTAGCCGCACTTGATGCTTACTCGGCCGCTATTGGTTTAGCTTTTCAGGTTCAAGACGATATTATTGATATCACCAGTGATACTGCAACGCTTGGAAAAACACAGTTTTCAGATGAAGATGCGAACAAACCAACGTACCCAAAGCTACTAGGATTAGAGGGTGCCCAAACACTTGCTCAAAACCTACATAAGCAGGCAATTGTCGCGATTTCTCCATTTGGAGAGAAAGCCAAACCGTTAGTTGAGCTCGCGAACTATATTATTGACCGCAACCACTGATATACTTACCCGCTTTTTTAGATTAATTAAATGTGACCAAACCTGTGCCGATGTTCGAAGAGATACCTACTGCGCGACCTGACACGCCGCTACTTGATCAAGTCAACTCACCTGCTGACTTGCGTGCCTTTAAAAAAGAGCAATTGCCTTCTCTTGTCCGCGAATTACGAGAGTTCATGCTGTACAGTGTCGGACAAACCGGCGGTCACTTTGGCGCAGGACTTGGCGTCGTAGAGCTTACCGTTGCCCTTCACTATCTATACAACACACCAGAAGATCGAATTGTTTGGGATGTAGGCCATCAAGCCTACCCACACAAAATTCTAACGGGGCGTCGCGACGCTTTGCTTAATATTCGCCAAGAAAACGGTATATCCGGTTTTCCAAAACGCGATGAAAGTGAATACGATACGTTTGGTGTTGGTCACTCAAGTACTTCTATTGGCGCTGCATTAGGTATGTCTCTTGCTGCGCGTCAATTAAAAACAGGCCGCAAAGCGGTTGCCATCATTGGTGATGGTGCTATGTCTGCAGGTATGGCGTTTGAAGCACTTAATCATGCCGGTGATGTCAAAGCCGATATGCTGGTTATTCTAAACGACAACGAAATGTCCATTTCTAAGCCAGTCGGCGCACTGTCTAGCTATTTTGCTCGCATTTGGGCTAGTAAAACGTACGACCATATTCGCGAAGGCGGCAGAAAAGTCTTTTCTGGTTTACCTTCCGCATTAGAGCTGGCTCGTAAAGCCGAAGAACATATGAAAGGCATGGTATCGCCAGGCATGATGTTTGAAGAGCTTGGTTTTAACTATATCGGACCGATTGATGGCCACGATATGGATCATTTACTGACAACGATAGCCAACCTAAAAGACCGAAAAGGCCCTCAGTTCCTGCATGTCATAACAAAGAAAGGCAAAGGGTTTGAACCCGCTGAAGGCGATCCTATCGGCTACCACGCTATCAACAAGATAGAACCAGACCCGAAACCTAACGCAGAGAAAAGCAAATTACCAAAATACTGTAATGTATTTGGGAAATGGGTATGCGATGCTGCCGAACAAGACGAAAAGCTTGTAGCCATTACTCCGGCAATGAAAGAAGGCTCCGATCTCATTGAATTTGCCGATCGCTTTCCAGAAAGATACTTTGATGTTGCCATTGCAGAGCAACACGCAGTGACATTAGCAGCGGGGATGGCCTGTGACGGCATAAAACCTGTTGTCGCGATATACTCGACATTCCTACAACGAGCTTATGACCAGCTAATCCACGATGTCGCTTTGCAAAACCTTGATGTGCTGTTTGCCATTGATCGTGCTGGATTAGTTGGTGAAGACGGTCCAACTCATGCTGGTGTTTACGATTTAAGTTATCTTCGTTGCATTCCAAACATGGTTGTTATGGCGCCTTCTGATGAAGACGAATGCCGTAAGATGCTACAAACTGGTTACGAATACAGAGGCCCAGCCGCCGTGCGTTATCCGCGTGGAACTGGTCAAGGTGTTGATATTGAAGCAACATTGAAAACCCTTGAAATTGGTAAGTCTCGTACATTGAGAACAGGCCAATCAGGTATTGTTATTTGCGGTTTCGGTCGTCCTACTTACGATGCCCTACAAGCCGCGGATAAGTTAGACGCCACCTTGCTCGATATGCGCTTTGTTAAACCGATCGATGAGGAAGCACTCCTTGCCAATCGCGAGGCAAAACTTATCGTCACCGTTGAAGAGAATGCCATCATGGGCGGAGCGGGATCGGCAGTAAGTGAGTTCTTACTTGCTCACAACATCAATATTCCAACACTTCATCTTGGCCTGCCAGACCAATATGAAGAACATGCTAGCCATGCTTCTATGCTAAAACGCGTGGGACTGGATGCTGAAGGAATTAAAAAAGCCATTGAAAGGAAGCTGAACTCGCTATAAAAGCTTCCAAGGCTAAATCCAAACCACGGTCTGTCGTTATGCAGACCGTGGCGCAAACATAATAATGGCCATTCCTAATAGCGCCACACTAGACCCAATAATATCCCAAGTGGTTGGACGAATACCGTCTACCACCCACAACCATAAAACAGCCATGAAGATATACACACCGCCGTAAGCCGCATAGACCCGGCCTGATGCTGTCGGATGCAGCGTTAGCAACCAAGCAAATGCCGCCAAACTTAACGCCGCCGGTACTAATAACCAAATCGTTTTCCCTTCACGAAGCCAAAGGTAAGGCAGGTAACAGCCGACAATTTCTGCCAGTGCGGTCAGAATAAAAAGACCTATTGTTTTTAACTCAGGCAAAAGAACTTTCCTTCTAATAATCTAATCAACGCACCAAACACATAGGCACAAAGCGAATACCATTGAAATCGGCCTCGCTCCTTGTTACTTCAAACCCATAAGATTCATAAAAGCCAACCACATTCACTGACGAACGCAGACTGATTCTAACTCTGAACCTAGCCAGTTAGCCAAAAAATGAGTGTACAGGTAAAAGCAAAAATAACCGATAAAAAAAGGGGCAGATAAGTTTTATCCGCCCCTTTTTAATTGCGTATTTTTGGCATTTTACTTGGCTGTGATCACATCCATCACTAGCTTGCCGTTCACCTTGATTGGGCCGTCTTCTTTCGCACCTAAAGTGTATTCGAAAATACCGGTTTTCATGCCACCAGCTTCGCCATGCAACATCAGCATCAGCATTTCACCGGATTTAACTGGCTCTGTTAAAATCGCCGATACGTCATGATTCATACCTTTTCTAAGTGGTGCATACGCCACCACAGGGCCTGGTTTCATTGCCTTATCTGTGCGATGAACAACTAACCAACCATTACTATCCGCGGTAACGACATCCGCACTTACGGTGCCACCAGATACATCTTGATCGCTGCCTTTTACCGAAAGCTTGCCGTTCATTCCACCCGCTAACGCAGCACCAGTCATTGTCAAAACACCTAAACCAAGCGCAATACGTGAAAATGTATTTTTCATAATATACCTCTACATTGTGTCTTATTGAGTAGTATTTTCCTTTTACACTCATAGCTACGAGCACAATTTAAAAAGGTTTCAGTCACTACATGTTTTTTTGAATTATTTTTCAAAAACCTCAAAGTAAAGGCACAACATAAAAAAAGCCAACCTATTTAGGTTGGCTTCCATAACTATTATGTCTAGATTATAAAGACGTCGGGTACAGTCTGCCATGAATGGCAGGGCCTGTTGGCACGCCAGTTGGAGATCCCCCCGCAGGTTCCACACTGATACCAAACGTCGCGTGGCGAATCACCGCAGGGTCATAATTGATTTGCTTTTGAATGGGTGCAGCAACATTCGCCAATAAACCTAAAGAGCGCGGCGCTGGGCCAATTTCATCGGCTTTAATCCATAACTGATAGGTTTTACCTGCTTCTTGTCCTTGTGCGGTAACTGGTCGAACAGTAAGTTGTCGAGTTTCTATATCCAGCGACATAATAAAAGCTGGCTGCTTATCATCTGCTTGAAACACTGCAACAAAAGGCGCGTTAGCCTGAACGGCTGGCGCTATTGGCGGTTTAACGACCATAAAGATGGCAAGACAAGCCGCAATAGCTGATGCACCAAATGCCCCTAAACGCCAACGCTTCATTTTAATCCGCATCGCTTCCATTTCGACAACAACAGCGGAAGCGGCAGAATTTAGTGAATTATTACTGACAGGATTTTTATTCGTTCGTTGGTCGAGTTTAGCCAAAATCTCTTCAAACAAGCCTTCTCTTGGCTCTGCATCCTGCGCATAATCGTTCAAACCAGCAAAGTGGGCTTGCCAGTTTACAATGGCTTGCTCAAGCATAGGCTCATTCACACGTCGAGCTTCTACCGTCTCGCGCTCGTCCTTGTCCAACGTACCAAGCACATACTCTGCCGCCAATGTTTGAATGGATGTCTCTTCGTCGTTAATCATAATTTCATACAACCTTGCAGCTGCTTAATGCTGCGATGAAGCCAAGTTTTAATGGTGCCTAGCGGCTGTTTGAAACGTTCAGCAAGCTCTTGACGAGAAAGTCCGTCTAGATAAGCTGCTTTAATCATTTGTGCACGAGGCGGTTCAAGGCCATCCAAACACGTTTCCAGTTTTAATAAATCTTGGCTCTTAGTAAAAATGTCATCTGGTGCCATAGAATCGTCTGCGATTAAATCAAAATCTACATCGGCTTCACTGTCTGGCAGCTTATTTTTTCGAACCTCATCAATCGTACGATTACGTGCAATCGTCGCCATCCAAGTAATGGGGGAAGCAACACGTGCATCAAAACTCTCTGCCTTCTCCCATATCTTAAGATAAACTTCTTGCAGCACCTCTTCAGACGCCGCCTGATTCTTTAAGATACGAGAAACTATGCCAAAAAGTTTCCGATGAGTAGCATCATACAACTCAGAAAAGGCAAGACGATCTTCTTGAGCAACTCTAAGCAGCAAATTTGCTAAGGATTCCGTGGTGTGCTGTTCCGATAATAAAGATTGATTCATAAGACTCGCATCGATTAGGTGCCCACTTCGTAAGATGTCAGTATTACACTATTTTTAGTTAAACCCAATTCAAGAAATCATAACCTTAATAAACCATTTTGGCTGCGTTTGATTTAATTACACTCGCAGCGTTTCACTTTATATCAAAGTAATCCTCACCTAAAACCAATAAAAAAACCGCTCATTTACGAGCGGTTTTTAAGATATATCTTTTAATAAAGGCTATAAATAGGCAGTTACAAGGTTTTCAAAGCAGCCGTAAGCGCCGCCATTTCTTCGTCAGTACCAATAGTGATGCGAAGGTAGTTACCGATGCGAGGTTTGTTGCTACCAAAGAAGCGCACAAGGATGCCCCGCTCTTTTAGAGCCAAGTAAATTTGTTCGGCATTTTTTTCTGGGTGTGTTGCGAAAACAAAGTTTGTTGCTGATGGAATGATGTGGAACCCTAACGCTTCAAGGTCTTTGACGGACTGCTCTCGAGTGGCGATGGTTTTATCACAAATCTCTTTTAAATACGCTTCATCTTCCACCGCTGCTGTCGCACCTGCTAAAGCAATGCGATCGATTGGATAGGAGTTGAAAGAGTTCTTCAAACGCTCCAAACCTTCAATCAAATCTGGGTGACCCAATGCGTAACCCACACGAATACCTGCTAAGGCACGGGATTTAGACAAAGTCTGTACAACCAAAAGGTTTGGGTATTGGTTGATCAAAGACGCCGCACTTTGCGCACCAAAATCCACATAGGCCTCATCAACCAACACGACCACATCTGGGTTTGCTTTTAGAATCGTCTCAATATCCGTCAAAGGCAAAGCCTTACCCGTTGGTGCGTTTGGATTGGTAACAACAACGCCTGATACATCCAAGTTTTGGTAATCCGCGGGAACAATGTCGAAATCATCACTTAATGGGATCAGTTTTGGTTCGATGCTGTATAAGCCAGCATAGACCTTATAAAAGCTATAAGTGATGTCCGCGAATGCCAATGGTTTACCGCCAGCAAAATACCCCATAAAAGCCAAAGCCAAGACTTCATCCGAGCCATTACCAACAAACACTTGATTAGCGTCCAACTGATAACTATTTGCTAAAGCGTTTTTCAGCGTCACGCAGTTTGGATCTGGATAAAGACGTAAACGCTCACTGACTTCAAGGGCCATAGCCTCTAACGCCTTAGGTGATGGCGAATAGGGACTTTCGTTAGTATTTAGCTTGATGTACTTTTTGTCTTGCGGTTGTTCGCCTGGCACATAAGGGTCAAGAGAAGCAATTTTATCTGTCCAAAAACGACTCATATAACTCTCCATTACTTTTTATAAAGGGGTCAGAGCCCTTTAAAAGTAGATATTAGATAAGGCAAATTTTGTTAAAATTAATGGGATCTGGCCCCTTTAATAGAAACAAAATAAGGCCTCAATTGAGGCCTTATAAATACATTAGAATTTTTTATCAGTGACTATCCGGCCTAGGATCAGTCCTGAGGCTTCATATGTGGGAACAATAATACGTCACGGATCGAAGGCGCATTGGTGAACAACATCACCAAACGGTCGATACCAATACCTTCACCAGCGGTTGGAGGTAGGCCATATTCTAACGCATTGATGTAGTCTGCATCGTAATGCATGGCTTCGTCATCACCTGCGTCTTTTTCAGCAACCTGACGCATGAAGCGCTCGGCTTGGTCTTCTGGATCATTAAGCTCCGAGAAACCGTTAGCAATTTCACGACCACCAACGAAGAATTCAAAACGGTCTGTAATGAAATCATTATCATCATTACGACGCGCAAGTGGAGACACTTCCGCTGGGTATTCAGTAATGAATGTCGGTTGATCCAATTTGTGTTCTGCGGTTTCTTCGAAGATTTCTGTCCAAAGTTTGCCAAGACCCCAAATCGGTTTCACATCGATTTTTAGTTTCTTCGCAACCTCTGTTGCCTTCTCAACCGTTTCTAGATCCGCAGCCGTTAACTCTGGGTTGTAGTGCAAAATAGACTCAAGCATGGTCATACGTACAAAAGGCGCACCAAAGTCGTATTCAGAACCTTGATAGGTCACTTTGGTCGTACCCAAGACTTTTTCCGCGACAGTGCGCAACATGTCTTCTGTAAGATCCATTAGATCTTTGTAGTCCGCGTAGGCTTGGTAGAATTCGATCATAGTGAATTCTGGATTGTGACGAGTCGATGTACCTTCATTACGGAAGTTGCGGTTAATCTCAAATACACGCTCAAAACCACCGACGACCAAACGCTTTAAGTAAAGCTCTGGTGCGATACGCAAGTACATACTCATGTCCATGGCATTATGATGCGTTACGAACGGACGAGCCGTCGCACCACCAGGAATGGTTTGTAGCATTGGCGTTTCAACTTCCATGAAACGACGATCTTCTAGGAAGCGACGAATCGTAGAGATGATTTTTGAACGCATTTGGAACGTCTCGCGGGACTCTTCGTTTACAATCAAATCAACATAACGCTGACGGTAACGCATTTCCATGTCAGACAAACCATGATGCTTGTCTGGCAAAGGACGCAACGATTTGGTGAGCAATTGCGCTTCTTGCATATCAATGTACAAGTCGCCTTTGCCAGATTTGTGCACAGGGCCAGAAATACCAATGATATCGCCCAAGTCCCACGTTTTTTGATCAGCCAATAACTCTGGGCTCAAGGCTTTACGATTTACATAAGCTTGGATTTGTCCAGTCATGTCTTGTAGCAACATGAAAGCGCCGCGATTACGAACAATGCGACCAGCAATACTGACTTTATGGTCTTTCTCTTCTAGCTCGGCTTTTTCAAATTCGCCGAATTCGGCCTGAAGGTCGGCTGCGTATGCATTTGGACGAAACGTGTTCGGGTAAGCATTGCGCTCAGCGCGGATCGCCGCCAATTTACCACGACGTTCCGCTACTAAACGGTTGTCGTCTGATTGTGCTGTGGATTCTATGTTTTTTTCGTTAGCCATGATTTTGCTATCTACTCTTTTTAAATGTTCTAAATAAGAAACGCCGCTTTATAGGCCTTGCTTTAAGCTTGCAACAATAAACTGGTCCAAGTTGCCATCCAGTACCGCACCAGTATTCGAGCTTTCCACGCCAGTACGTAAATCTTTAATACGTGATGCATCCAAAACGTAAGAACGAATTTGACTGCCCCACCCAATATCAGATTTGCTATCTTCCAAAGCTTGCGCCGCTTCAGAACGTTTCATCATTTCCAACTCATACAATTTTGCACGCAACTGCTTCATCGCGAAATCACGGTTAGCATGTTGAGAACGCTGGTTTTGACATTGCACTACTATACCAGAAGGAACGTGGGTAATACGTACCGCTGAGTCGGTGGTGTTTACGTGCTGACCACCCGCACCAGATGAACGGTAAGTATCCGTGCGTAGATCCGCTGGATTAATTTCAATATCAACGTTGTCATCAATCTCAGGTGATACGAAGACGGACGCAAATGACGTATGACGACGATTACCTGAGTCAAACGGTGACTTGCGCACCAAGCGATGTACGCCTGTTTCGGTACGTAGCCAGCCAAAAGCGTATTCCCCTTCAAATCGAATTGTTGCAGATTTAATCCCAGCAACATCGCCTGCGGAAACTTCCATTAGCTCAACTTTAAAACCTTTATCTTCACCCCAGCGCAAATACATACGTAACAGGATGTTGGCCCAATCTTGAGCCTCTGTACCACCAGAGCCTGACTGAATGTCTAAGAAGGCACTGTTTTCATCCATTTCCTTGGAGAACATGCGACGGAATTCTAGTTTCCCTAGTAGGGCTTCTAGCTCTTGCAGCTCGAGCTCAACCGCTTCTACAGAATCTTCGTCGTTTTCTTCTACAGCGATATCTAGCAGCTCTTTAGAATCGTTCAGACCGGATTCCATGCTGTCTAGGGTTTCAACTACAGCTTCAAGCGCAGAGCGTTCTTTGCCAAGTTTTTGGGCGTACTCTGGATCATTCCAAATAGCGGGATCTTCCAGTTCACGGTTAACTTCCTCTAAGCGTTCTTTCTTTGACTCGTAGTCAAAGATACCCCCGTAGGGTTACAGAACGGGCAGAAAGGTCTTTTATCTTAGAAAGTATCGGGTTTATTTCCATATTGGCGTCAATTTGCTATAAACAGTGTGGATAAATGTAATTCGGAATTGTAACGAATTTAGTCGCAGCATAAAATGCCATTCGCTACCCAATGATGGAAAAACAGACCATTTTTTGTGGGCCTTGCTATCAAATGGAGTCAATATGGATAAGCCAACTGTGTCAGTCGCCATACTGGGACAAAATTATAAGATAAATTGCCCTAAAGGGCATGAAGCCGATTTAAAAGAAGCGGCTGAATATTTGAACAATCAAATGCGTGAGATCAAAGCCAGTGGGAAAATCATCGGTCTTGAAAAAATCGCTGTACTTGCTGCATTGAATATTACTCACGATATGCTAAATAACAGAAAATACGCACGCTCTAACGAGCAACAGTTGCGAGAACTGACATCGCAGCTTGATGCAGCATTAGCGCATGAAACAAAGTTGGTTAACGAATAAACATCCGTGGTTTATTTCTTGATCTACTTTTTTGATTGCAAGCGTAGAACACGAATTTTCTTCATAGAGCACAGAAAACGAATGGGCCGATTGAGTGATTTCTCTATCAACATACTCTATACTGCACTTCGTTTCCTGGGTTGTTCGAAGCGGCTTAACGCCCTTGAGCCTATGAGTAATACCCCGGAAAGAGCCTGCTGGTTTGGTGTGCATGTCCGTGCGTCGGAAAGCCTAAAGAATCACAGCTCTCTCCACCTTGAACCACTGGGTTCAAGGCCAATAGCCGAAACGGCAACTTGGGAAACTCTTTTATGACCTCTCATCTAGACCCTAGACAAACACTACGTCGACAATTACGCCAAACTAGAAGAAGCCTATCGGCAGAGGAACAGCTAGCAGCTGCAACTCAACTCGTTTTTTGTCTTAAGAATCATCTTAATCTCCCAGAAGTAGAGAACGCTAAGCGCATCGCCTTGTACCTTACAAATGATGGCGAAATTTCCCCACACCTTTTATGCGACTACTATTGGCAGCAAGGAATCCAGACTTATCTTCCTGTTATTCAAGGGAAACAACTAACCTTTGCACGCTATACTCCTAACACTGTTTGGCAAGAAAATGTGTTTGGCATAAAAGAGCCCGTCACTACCGAATATCTGTCTGGCGATGAACTGGATGTGGTTTTGCTGCCCTTGGTGGGGTTTGATTCACAGGGTGGACGTCTTGGTATGGGAGGTGGCTTCTACGACAGAACATTTGCCGACAAAAAAGCCAACGAAAAACCACTGTTAATTGGCTTGGCCCATGACTGCCAAGAAGTAAAAAACCTGCCTGTTGAAGGTTGGGATGTGCCTTTGCAGGCGATAATAACACCAAGCCGTATTATCAATGTATAAGTAAGAAAAACCTAAAATGCGAACGCATACCCGAGTGAAAAGCTAATACTTCTTGGTGTGCTATCGACACTTTCCAAGCCATAAGCTAAATCTAAGTTGAAGCGTCTACTTAAGGTCAGACCACCTGTTAGATAGCTTAATTGACTACCAACATGGTTCTTTCTGTAACCAATACGAATACCAGGAAAGAAGACATTATCGCTAAAATGGGAGATTGAGAAGGTACTCCATTGATACTTATCACCCAAAGGCCCCGCAATTGAATTCACATCAAATGACCCTGCTAAGGACCAATTTTGATTTACGCTCATGATCGCTGCATCAACGGTCAACTGCGCCTTCTTTTTATATGTTTCATTTAATGTCAGCTTATCTTTATCTGCTAGGTCAATAGCGACATTACAAGCGTTCAATTCAGAGCCCGACAACCCTGTACAATTACCCAGTTTTTTAAACTTAAACTCAGGCTCATTAATGTTAGCTACCGTCGCACCTAATTGATAATTCGGCGCAGCCCAGATCGCACCAAGATCAATTCCTATCCCAGAATCAACATAATCACGGTCAAATATGTAGCTCATCGACAAGCTGTCATCACTGTCACCATCAGATAGCACTGATATTTTTTGACCCAGTGCCATTCGATGAAGATTTACTTTTCCCCCCACAATGAGCGCACCGCTGACTGGCCTGCCCACCAATTGACTGTAACCAACGCCAAAACGATAGTCAGTTGCCCGCTTTATAATGACAGAAGAGTTAGATTCAAAGTTAAAATCACTGCCAGTATTAACAACTGAAATATCGTCCGCTAATAACCCTAAGCGAGCGACGAAAGAAGCACTCGCATCAATAGAGAAAGCGCCTCGATTATGAGTCTTGTAAATAATTGGAGCAAATGGGGCTTGTAAGGAACCATAGACCTTTACGTAAGCATCCCCTTCTAACGACGCAAGAGAGGCGTTTACTTCAGCTAGAGCAGCATTAATTTCAGCCTCGCTACTGTAGTCTGCTTCCAGTTTATCGCCTAGATCGCCAACCTTGTCCTCTATCCCTTTTATATCGCCAATCTCTAACCCAAAATCTAAAGGTCCCAAAAAGCCGACGCGAAAGTCATTAATTGGTGTCATCAAATAGGAGGCTGCCGGGTTTGATAAAGATGTCTCTAATGATTGTCTATTTGCGTAACCCCCTAGAGAAGTATTGGAACCAATCGGCACATAAACAGGCACGGATGCCGCGACATTCGCGCTAATAACAATCAAAAATAAAACTAAATACCGCATCAATCCATTATCCATTTAGGGAAAATATTGTATCTATCTGCACTTCAAACAAAAAAGCCGATAACCTTACAAAGGTTATCGGCTTTATTTGTTAAATCTTTACAGTTTTAGAACGCAGTATCATAACCGATAGAGAAGAAAGCACTACGAGGCATTTCATCACCGTCTTCATCTTTAACTGTGTCCAAACCAACCGCAAGATCAATATTTAGACGCTTAAGGAAGGTTAGGCCAAAAGTCGCGTAGCTTAGCTCTGTACCGGCCATATTCTGACGGTAGCCAACGCGAAGACCTGGAAGGAAGTGTGAGTCACCATAGTAGGACAAAGAAGCGGCAGCCCATTGATATTCATCACCCACAGCGTCTTTTACAGCATTAGTGTCGTAAGACATACCTAAAGTAACTTGCTTACCTTTAGTAGAAACAGCCGCATCGATTGTGGTTTGCATTTCCATCACGTATTTATCTGACGCGGTAATACCGTACTTATCTGAAGCAGCATTCGTTGTAATAGGAGCACCATCAAATTCAGGCTCATTAATATTCGCAACAGTCACACCAACTTGGTAGTAATTAGACACCCAAACCGCACCTAGATCGATACCAACACCAGTGCTGCTAACCGCATCATCTGAAATAGAATCCGAAATTGCATCGCCTGCTTCAACGTCTTCATCATCCAATTTCACCAAGGCACGACCCATAGAAAGATTATGAAGATTAGCCTTAACACCACCCACTAACATACCATGGGAGTTTTCCCACATAGACTGGCTGTAGCCAAGCCCAATCTGAAGGTCAACGGCAGTTTGCGCATAGAATGAAGTATCAGTAACTAGCCCGTCATTGGTGCCATTTACATTTACATCATCGGCCAATAAACTGCCTTTAGCAACTGCAGACACACTTGCATCCAAAATGAACGCAGCATTGTTGTCGGTTCTGTAAATAACCGGCATAAAAGGGACTTGCAAACCTAGGGATGTTTTTACATACGCGGTATTACCAATTTCGTCCAAGATATCATTTGCACGATTTCGATTAGCTACTGCATTACCAGCATTAGCATTATCAACAAGATCTTCTATCTCTTCAATTTGATCGCCTAGGTCACTCACATCACCCATTTCGATCCCCACACTAAGAGGACCAACAATACCAAAGCGGAAATTGTCTTCGTCTTCTTGGTTAACCATTAGAAATGGTGCAGCGGGGTTCGCAAGAGCAGTAGCCAATGCACGTTGGTTCGGAGCATTACTCAAGGTAAAACTAGAGCCCACCGGCTGATTAACAGGCATCGCAGCGAATACTGCGGTGCTTAATAAGCTGCTTGATACAAGTATGAGTTTTTTCATGGTTTATCCCTTTGCGAAAGAAAACGTAAGTAAATAGCAATAAATAATTACCTTTAAGCTAATTGTATACGCATTTCTTACATTTTTCCTACCCTAAATAAGGCAAAAAAACACGGTAAAACACATGAAATAAAAAAAAACGGCAAACCTTGTATTGATTTGCCGCTTTCTGGCCTATTCGACCTTTTCTTTGAACTAAAAAGCTACATACAATTTAAAGATAGCTGATGTCGAAGCTTCTCTAAATCTTCTGGCGTATCGACCCCATGAGTCGGTAAACCATCTGCCATAGCCACTTGCACCTTAATACCTTGATGCAAGAAGCGTAGCTGTTCCAGTTTTTCCCAACGCTCTAAAGGCGACATAGGTAAATCCGCGTATCTTGCCAATAAACTCGCACGATACACATACAAACCGATATGACGAAGCGCTGGAAAATCAGCAGGCAACGATCCTGTTCGTTCTAAATTACTGGCAAAACCATCTCTATCCCACGGCATGGGTGAGCGACTAAAGTAGAGCGCACGCTGCTTTTCATCGCAAACTACTTTCACCACATTTGGGTTAAAGAAATCTTCTGCTTTATCAATAGCACAAGCCACCGTAGCCATTTCAGCTTCTTTGTCTTGGTTTAATGCGATCACACTGGAATGGATCAAGCTAACAGGTAAAAAAGGCTCATCACCTTGCACATTGACGACAATCTCATCACCTAGCCAAGCCATTTTGGCCGCCACTTCTGCAAGACGCTCAGTGCCATTTTCATGGTCATCACGCGTCATAACGACAGGCGCACCAAAAGCAATCGCAGCTTCTTCAATAATTTTATGGTCTGTGGCAATCGTCACAGACTTTGCGCCAGCTTTCAAAGCCAGCTCATAAACCCAGCGTAATACTGGCTTACCACCCAAATCGGCCATTAGCTTCTGTGGAAAACGTTGAGAAGCATAGCGAGCGGGAATGACGATGTGAAAATCAGGTAAGATTTGAGTAGTCATTATTTTTCAAACTCCGGCTTTTGAGCCAATTCATAAGCTTGTTCCAGTGACATACGAGATGCCAGCACCATATCCGCGACTTCTCTAGCCACACCGTCACCGGCAGCTTTACTAAGTATAATGGGACAATGACGTTGCAGTAACTCATGAGCATCTGCTGGGCACAAAGGCACCCCAACTTTGGGCATAACTTGAAGATCGATTACATCATCCCCAACGTAAGCGGCCTCTTCTGGCGTAATATCCAAACGCTCAATCAACTCTGCAAAGGCTTCGGCTTTGTTATGACAACCAGGATAAAAATGTTCAACTTTTAGGTCTTTCATCCTTTGCCTTAATGGCGCAGAATCTTTTGCTGTAATAACCGCAACTTGAACGCCCCACTTTGGCAACAGCTTCATGGCCACACCATCTTTTACATTGAAGCGTTTTATGGTTTCGCCTTGCTCTGTATAAAGTAAACGGCCATCAGTTAGTACGCCATCCACGTCAAACACGACTAATTTCAGAGCTTGCAGCTTGGCCAACAAAGTTTGGTCACTATCTAACGCTGGATAAGAAGAAAGAAAAGCCGCGTCCATTTTTATGCGCTCGTATCTAATTCTTCAAACGTTTTCACCAACTCATCAAGCTGCTTCATCTGCTTTAGGAATGGCGCAAGCTTACCTAAAGGCAAAGCACATGGACCATCACATTTAGCATTATCTGGGTCAGGGTGAGTTTCTAAAAACAAGCTAGACAAACCAAGTGACATACCGGCACGAGCCAATTCTGTTACCTGTGCACGGCGGCCATCGGCAGAATCTTCGCGACCACCTGGACGCTGTAAAGAATGGGTTACGTCAAACATAACAGGGAAACCAAACTTTTTCATTTCACCAAAGCCAAGCATATCAACAACCAAATTGTTGTAGCCCATCATGGTGCCACGCTCACAAAGCATAAGTTGATCATTTCCAGCTTCTTGGCATTTTGTCAGGATATGCTTCATTTCGTGGGGTGCTAGAAACTGTGCTTTCTTGATATTAATCACAGCACCTGTTTTCGCCATTGCCACAACTAAGTCTGTTTGACGAGAAAGGAACGCTGGCAATTGAATGACATCAGCCACTTCAGCAACTGGCGCACATTGATAACCTTCATGGACATCAGTAATGACAGGCACGCCAAAAGTGTCTTTTATTTCTTGCAGAATTTTCAGCCCTTCTTCCATGCCCGGGCCACGGAAAGAGTTAATAGATGAGCGGTTTGCTTTATCAAAAGAGCCTTTAAACACATAAGGGATACCCAGCGCTTCCGTTACTTTTACATGCTCTTCAGCAACACGCATCGCCAAGTCGCGAGACTCCAATACGTTCACACCACTGAATAAAACAAAAGGAAGGTGGTTAGCTACTTCAATCTTATTGCCAATTTTAATAATCTTACTTTCCTGAGACATCTCTCGCTCCAATCTAAATTCGGGTTAAGCCTATTGCAAAATGGCAAAGTGCTTAGTCAATATTGCTTATCTATCGTAAATTTCTAATACGCCAACCAAAGCATTGTCGTCATTGGTCACCACTAATAAGGTGATTTTATCTCGTAGCATTTGCTCTTCTGCTTGTACTATCATGACATTCTCATTAATGGTTTTTGGATTCGGTGTCATCAAACTGGCCATGGGCTTATGTATCATACCTTCGCTTTCTTTCAGCATAGCGCGGCGTAAGTCACCATCGGTAAAAATGCCCAACAACTTACCTTCTTGTTGAATCAATACAACGCCCATTCTGCCATAAGTCATCACCGTTATAGCGTCTTTTAATGTCGTCTCAGGCGAACAAACAGGAAGGTTATCTTTGTGCATTAGGTCTTTAACACGAGTTAACAATTTACGACCTAAGCTGCCACCAGGATGAAAGCGAGCAAAATCTTGCGGCTGAAAATTACGACATTCCATTAAAGCGACTGCCAACGCATCACCCATGGCCGTTGTCATAGTTGTCGATGTTGTAGGCGCTAAATTGTTTGGGCAAGTTTCTTTGTCGATGGAAAGATCAAGCACACAATCACAATGTTTCGCTAGAGTAGAATGAGTATTCCCAACCATCGCAATACTTGGGTTACCAAAGCTTTTTAAAGAAGGCAGTAAGCGCATCAGCTCTTCTGTTTCACCAGAAAAACTAATCAAGACCAAAACATCTTCAGGCTGGATCATACCTAAATCGCCATGGAACGCTTCGCCCGGATGAAGGAAGAAGCTCGGCGTACCTGTTGATGCCAAAGTAGCAGCAATTTTTTTACCTATTAAACCAGACTTGCCCATACCACAAATAATCGTACGCCCTTTGCTGGCAAGAATCATTCGAACGGCTTTGGGAAATTCTTCGCTCACCTGATTGGCGAGATTGGCTAAGGCTTGAGCTTGTATCGATAAAGTACGTCGAGCACTTTCAATAAGGGTATCGGAATGGGTACTCGAATCGCCACTCAAATTAAATAGATCGCTCATAAAGCCTCGCTGCTAAATGTAATAATCGTAAAGTGAGATCATTATACAGAGGAGGAAGCGGGAGGACTATCAAAGAGCAAGCATTCAACACTTACTCTTTGATAAACAGAGAGGAATTACCCTAAGCAGTTAAGAAATTGACCACTTAAACTATCCAGAAATGAGAAATAAGCATTTTGGCCCATTTTCACATTTTCCCCCAATGGATCTAAAGGAGCCGTTTTCACGTCTGAGCCCTCCAGCAATGTTTTAACAATAGCTGGGCTAAACTGTGGCTCACTGAAGACACACTGAATATTATGCTCTTCAATTTCACGACGAATTTCAGCAACTTTTTTCGCGCCTGGCTTACGTTCTGGACTGACGGTAATTTCACCGGCATGACTCAAGCCGTAATGTTGCTCAAAATAGCTATAGCCATCATGGAACACAATGTAAGGGACTGTATTCACTTTATTCAGCGCTTTGCGTATTTCTGCGTCTTTCGCACTAAGGCCTTTTTCAAAGGACGCCAAATTGCCTTTGTAATACTCAGCATTCGCCGCGTCTAAAGAAACTAGACGAGCGGTCACTGCTTTTGCCAACACGCGTACATTATCTGGCGACAACCAAACATGTGGATCAACACCATCATGGTGATGCCCTTCGTGGCCCTCATGCTCGTGGTGATCATCATGGCCGTGACCTTCATGCTCGTGGTGGTCATCGTGATAATCATGGCCGTGGCCTTCATGCTCGTGGTGGTCATCATGATCATCATGGCCGTGGCCTTCATGCTCGTGGTGGTCATCATGATCATCGTGGCCGTGGCCTTCATGCTCGTGGTGGTCATCATGCCCATCATTTTCGTGATGGTCATCATGATCTTCATGACCGCCATGATCATCAGCAAAATTATGCAGAGCCATTCCTTGTAAAGCCAACCACTCTATTGATGACTCCTCTTTACCAGCATTTTCTAATGGCTTTTCTAAAAAACGCTCTAGCGATTCGCCAACCCAAACGACAGTATCGGCTTCCAGTATTTTCTTAAGATCCGAAGGACGCATGGCAAAGTCATGCGGCGATGCCGTACTAGATACGATCTGCTGAATATCCGCTTTATCACCAGCGATTGCCGCTACTACCATAGAAACAGGCTTAATACTGGTGGTAATAACAGGTTTAGCTAATGCTAAGGGAGATAGCGCAGACACACCTAAGGCAAGAAGAAGTTTATTCATTAATTTACTACCAATTAGTTAACGTTATAACGTAACAATACGATATAAAAAAAAGAGATTCAAGCGGTTTGGCTTAAATCTCTTTTTACAAGTCGTGAACTTAGCTTAAGTAAGCTGCAAATCATCCAACGCAATTGGTCGCACCATCAAACCAGCGCGCTGCCCAACAGGCAAATTCGTATTAGGAAACACAATCGCATCACCTGTTTGCTTTATGTAGTAATCACTTTTCTTCGAATGAGCTAAAGGATAACCTTGTTCGAACTGAGTAAAGTTCTTAACCTCATTGTCGATGGACAGTTCATAGCTGTCATCGTCTTTCACCAAACTATCCACCACACGGAACACCTGCAAATAAGCCAAGGAAGACTCCGCAAAAGCGCCCTTTTCTAATAATAATATTAAGCTGGCCTTAAGATCCGCGAAGCGCGATAAATCATTTTCACCAAATCGATACACCGTTCCAAGCTCTACGGTAAAAGCATGAGCCCTATGAACTAGATAACTATAGTAGGAAAAGGTTGTCGTCGGTTGATGTGACAGCAGCACCGCGTTAATACCGCAGGCCGCCAAGAAAGCGAGCTGCTCTTTGTTATATACCGAGTTTTCAACATAAGGATAAACAACAAACTTTTCATGCATTGAGCCACGAATCGCAGTATGCAGATCATAATGCAGCTTCACAGACTCTGCTTTATAACTAGACTCAGCATAAAAATCGCTAACTGCCTGCTCTAAACGCTGAGCTCGCAGTGCCTCAAAGCCTTCGAACTTCTTCCATGCACCATTAAAAAGACGATTAAGATTTACATCACAAAAGCGCTTTGCCAAGTTGGCCGCTACCGGGTTACCAATTAATACCAACAACCTGATGTTCAATAATATTCGGCCATCTAAAATAGCGGCCACCAACTGGTTAACCAGCTCAATAGGGCCAGTCTCATTACCATGAACACCAACGGATAACACCAGACTAATGCGACTTGATTGCTTAGGCTCAAGACGTAAAATACCGGTATCTTCAACAAACCCAGTACCACTTGGAAAAGCGAACTCAAACGGTGCTAAAGCTTCTTGGTTGTCGAGCGTTAAAGCTAAAAAGTCATTATTCAAAATGGACATTTTTTACCAACTTTCCCTATCATTTTTTTTACAAAACAAGCCTAAAATACGCTTTGATCATACCGTTTTTCCACGCATGATCACCCGTAATTTTTTACGTCGCGTGAAATATATAAAAACAAGTCGCTTTTTTTATACTCACTCGACATTGAATGGTTTACTTTCTTAAGATGTAAGAAGGCTTTTCTTTCAAGACAAATGCCGATACCCTTTCGCTTTCTACTAGATTCACTTATAAATAGAGTATTTTATGCCTGTAAATGACGAAGTCATTACCTTAGTCGACAGAAGTAACAAGGTCATTGGTGATGTACCAAGACACCTAATGAACTTTGGCAGAGACTACCATCGTGTTACTTATATCTTGGTATTTAACCAAGCAGGTAATTTGCTCGTTCAAAAAAGAACGGATAATAAGGCGTTTTGTCCGGGGTTCTTCGGTGTAACCACAGGTGGCGTTGTCGAGAAAGGGGAATCGTATATTGATTCTGCGCACAGAGAACTGCAAGAAGAGCTAGGCTTCGATGCCCCACTTGAAAGCCAAGGAGTCTTTTTCACAGAAGGTGAAGGCTTCAAAATATGGGGGAAAATCTATACTTGCCACTATGACGCAACGATTCATGGCGAGCTTATTTTGCAGCCTAAAGAAGTCGCTTCAGTACATGAAATGAGCATTGATAGTATTCTCAGCAATACCGATAAATTGCCCTTTACCCCTGACTCCCTTAGCGCGCTAGAACACTATGCGAACAAATTAACCCAGCCTAAGTCTGATGATCCGCTCTAGCATCCTTTGCTTCCTTACTATATTTGCTTCTTCGTTCGCTCTGGGCGAAGAACGTTGGCAAAACGACGCTTACATACAAGAAAGCTTTGTAAAAATCGCCTTAGAGCGAGAATACAAAGAAACCAAATACCCTATGCTCATCCGCTGGACGACACCCGTAAAGCTCTTTTTTGAAAGTGACACAGGTGATGCCAGCCTACAAAAAGAACTGCTCAGCGTTCATGCTCAGCATCTTACCCATATAACAGGGTTGCCCATTGACTTCACTAATGACCCTAAACAAGCCAATATGTTTGTTATCTTCACCAAATACGATAATTTGGAAAATAAGGTAAGGCAATACATAGGCGACCCCGAGAAAATCCGTACAGCTCTGAATGAGGCAATTTGTTTAGGTAATTTTCGCCATAATAGAAACTACGAGATAACCAAAGGAAGTATCATTATTCCAGTTGATTATGCTCGTGCAAAAGCGCGCTTTTTAGATTGTATTGTCGAAGAAATCACCCAACTGCTGGGGCTTCCTAATGATTCAAATGAGGTTTTCCCCTCTATTTTCAATGATGTCAGCATCGACTCTTATCTCAGTCCGTTAGACTATTTACTGCTTAAAGCACTCTACTCCCCTCACCTTCAACCGGGAATGGATGTGACACAAACAAGAGCGGCATTCCCTAAAGTATTAGCAGAGCTACACGCCAACAAAGACATAGAAAATGCAGCTCAGCGAGTTCAGAAGCACAGCCTAAAAACCTATTTAGGTGATTAACGTGTCTTATAATTTGCCAATCTCATGGACAAAAACAAACCCTGCCATAGATCAATATTATTGGCCTTTTCAGCCGCCTTCTCATAAATTGTGCTTATTCACTCTGCTTTTCCTGTTCAACTTAGGTAAAATGCGCCAACTGAAAATTCATACTGGAGAGTCCTAATGTTTCCTGAGCTAAAAAATGACCGCTTTTTGCGCGCATTACTCAAACAACCTGTCGATACAACACCTGTATGGATGATGAGACAGGCAGGACGTTACTTACCAGAATACCGAGCGAGTCGTGCAACAGCTGGAGACTTCTTAAGCCTTTGCAAAAACGACGCATTCGCGTGCGAAGTGACGCTTCAACCATTAAAACGATACGATTTAGACGCGGCTATTTTATTCTCGGATATTCTTACCATCCCTGATGCAATGGGCTTGGGTCTGTATTTTGAAACTGGCGAAGGCCCAAAGTTCAAGCACACTATCCGCAGCCAGGCAGATGTTGACGCAATTCCTGTGACCACTGCTAATGATCTAGATTACGTCATGAAAGCCGTGACAACGATTCGTCATGCCTTAAATGGTGACGTTCCATTAATTGGTTTTTCTGGCAGCCCTTGGACACTGGCAACCTACATGGTAGAAGGAGGCTCTAGCAAAGATTTCCGTCATATCAAAGCCATGATGTACCGTTCACCAGAAGTCTTACACGCCCTACTGAGCAAAATAGCAAAATCGGTTACCGCTTACCTTAACGGTCAAGTCTTAGCGGGTGCTCAAGCTTTGCAGATTTTCGATACATGGGGCGGTGTATTAAGTGGGCCTATGTACCAACAGTTTTCATTACTCTACATGAAAGAGATTCTTGATGGCTTAATTCGAGAACATGAAGGCAGGAAAATCCCCGTTATTCTATTCACTAAGAATGGCGGCCAATGGCTAGAAAACATTGCTGCAACTGGCGCCGATGCGCTAGGTTTGGATTGGACAACAGACATTGCAGAAGCCCGCGCTCGCGTTGGCCACAGTGTTGCCCTACAAGGTAATATTGATCCTTGTGTTCTTTATGCTGATAAAGAGGTTATTGAGCGCGAAGTCGAAAACGTCTTGTCTGGCTTCGGTCACGGCAGCGGACATGTGTTCAACCTTGGCCATGGCATTCACCAATTCGTAAACCCAGAACATCCAAAGTATTTGATCGATGCTGTACATGAGCTAGGTAGAAAGTACCACGAACCTATATTCGACGACTTGGATTCATTAAACGGTCTTTAAGATTGATGTCATTACTGTGAGTCTTACAATAAGGCTCACCGTTCATTCGTTTAAATTATCAAAACTCTGTAAACATACCTTTTCCGCACTTTTCGCTTGCTTAACCCAAACATCATTTGATTCTCTTGTTACGCAATCAAACCTCTCATTTACGTAACAACAAACATGATCAACCCCTCGTACATCCAACCAAGACAGTCGGCCTAGTAAGCGACCAT
Organism: Marinomonas sp. FW-1; assembly: GCF_005222245.1. Taxonomy (NCBI): domain Bacteria; kingdom Pseudomonadati; phylum Pseudomonadota; class Gammaproteobacteria; order Oceanospirillales; family Oceanospirillaceae; genus Marinomonas; species Marinomonas sp. FW-1. The sequence continues at coordinate 3,104,985 of NZ_CP025987.1, forward strand.
TTGCCAGTGGAATTAATACCAATCGCAACCAATACTTTTTTTTCAAGCCTTTCGTCTGGTAGCAAGCCACACTTTGCGGTGCCGACACATTCGCGAGCCGCACCCCCTCTTTTCGAAAGAGCAAAGCAGCAACATCGGCAAAGAACGACTTTGAAGCAGACATAAAATGATCGCTTGATGCTATCGTTTCCATTTTCAGCACCTTTTATTAAGGAACATAGGTTCACTAAATGTAGATCATATTCATCGAGCCTGTGGCGACTTTTACAATAGAGTGGTATTTTTAGACTAATTAACGCTTTATTCGTATGGAGAAAAGAAATGAAATTAATCACGGCCATTGTTAAGCCTTTCAAACTAGACGAAGTGCGCGAAGCGCTTTCTGAAATTGGGATTAACGGCATCACCGTCACAGAAGTGAAGGGGTTTGGTCGCCAACGAGGCCATACTGAGCTTTATCGCGGCGCAGAATATGTCGTCGATTTTCTACCGAAAGTTAAATTAGAACTTGCAGTAGAAACGGACCAAGTAGAGCGTGCTATTGAAGCGATTCAGCACAGCGCCAACACAGGAAAAATTGGCGATGGCAAAATTTTTGTAACGGCTCTTGAGCAAATCATCCGTATTCGTACTGGTGAAACAGGCGCTGAAGCAATCTAGTCATCATGCACACTCATAAAAAAAGAGGCCTTAGCCTCTTTTTTTATGAGTGATAATCCATCAGCCTTTGTCTGGCACCTTAATAGATAAGGTTCCTAAATAGCGATTTTGACGCAATTCAATCTGTCGAAAAATCGCAATGATCACAATGCTGATTACCAAATAAATTGCGCCTGCCGCGATAAAAATCTCCATCGGCGTATAAGTTCTAGCAATGATGGTTCGCGCCATACCAGTAAGATCCAAAATCGTAATGGTACTCGCCAAAGCACTGCCTTTTAACATCAAGATAATCTCATTACCGTAAGCGGGCAATACGATACCAAAAGCGCGAGGCAGTAAAACACGTCGATACATCTGAGTCTTCGTCATACCAATGACTTTACATGCCTCAACTTCACCATGCGGAATCGCCTGAATAGCACCACGGAAGATTTCAGCCGTGTAAGCAGAGGTGTTCAACGTAAAGGCAATAATGGCACACCAAAATGGTTCCTTCAGTATTGGCCATAAGATGCTTTCCCGTACTGCATCAAATTGTGACGCTCCGTAGTACACCAAAAATATTTGCACCAGCAGCGGCGTGCCACGAAAGAAAAAGATATACGCAAAAGGGATAGCTCGAATCCATCCGACCGGAGAAATCCTCGCCAGCGCAATAGGTAAAGCAAAAATCCCACCCAATATGATAGAAATCAATACTAACTGAAGGCTAACCCAAGCCCCTTCTAACAAACGCGGAAAATATTCAACGACAACAGAAAAGTCCATACCTTATCCCCTTGTTAATCCGCGATTGGCACGCTTTTCCATAAAAGAAACGAACACCATAGAGATAATGGTTAAAGCCAAATACATAAATGCTGCCACCAAATAAAACAAAAATGCTTCTTTAGTACTGCTCACTGCGATATTCGCTTTGCGCATAATATCGTCCAACCCAACGACGGAAACCAACGCCGTGTCTTTTAGCAGAACCAAAAACAAGTTTCCAAGCCCAGGTAAAGCAATTCGCCATACCTGCGGCAAAATAATACGGTAAAGCTTTCTAATAGGCCCCATTCCTAATGCTGTGGCGGCTTCATGCTGCCCCTTTGGAATGGATTGTAACGCACCACGAAATACCTCAGTGGCATAGGCTCCAAACGTTAGTCCCAACGCAGTGACACCTGCAGCAAAGGCCCCAACTTCAATGTACTCGTCATAACCAAATAGCCCAGCTATGGCCATCAAAACACTGGTCGCACCAAAATAAATAATAAGAACCGTTAGGAGTTCAGGAATGCCGCGAATAATGGTTGTATAGCCATTGGCTATCCACCGAAGAACACGTACTGAAGACAATTTTGCCGACGCGCCTAGCAATCCTAAAATAAGACCGACGAACAACGAACACAAGGCTAGCTCTAAGGTAACAACAGCACCTTGTAACAGCTGATCACCGAACCCATGAAGATCAATCATAGTTTTTTCTCAGAGTAAGCTTAAAGTAAGTTTCTTGGAGCAAGAGCACCAAGAAACTCTAAGAAATATCAACTCTCGAACACATCAAAGGGCCATCACAAACTAAAATGAAAGCCCTTTGAAATACCCACTTAGTAGATAGAGAAAGGGAAGTACTTAGCGTTAATTTTCTGATAAGTGCCATCAGCAAGAATCGCATCAAGCGCTTTGTTCAGCTTCTCTTTCAGTTCCTTGTCGCTCTTACGAACGGCAATTGCAATGTTGTCCGTCTTCATGAACGCATCGCCTTTAAACTCAAATTTAGAACCACTTTCAGAGGTTTTCAACCAGTTGTAAGTAGGCAATTCATCAGACAATACGATGTCTAGACGACCAGAAACCAAGTCCAAATATACATTATCTTGGTTATCGTAGAATTTAAGGTCAGCTTTACCTGCAAAGTTATCCTCTAAATATTGCGCACCTAAAGTCGCACGCTGAGCACCGATCGTTTTGCCAGATAGGTCAGCTAAGTCAAATGTTTCGCCAACACGACCCATGAAGCGCAAACCACCAGAGTAATATTTGTTTGTGAAATCAACGACTTTCAATCGATCTTCAGTGATTGACATGGACGCGATGATAGCATCGAACTTACGTACTTTTAGGCCTGGAATAAGACCGTCCCAATCTTGCGTTAGGATTTCGCAATCCGCTGCCATTTTTGCACACAAAGCACGAGCAATATCCACGTCAAAACCCTGAGGCTTACCCTCAGAATCAATGAAGTTAAAAGGTGCCCAAGCCCCTTCTGTCACAAAGCGAACTTTGTCAGCTGCTTGTGCAGAAACGGATGATAAGGCTGCACCTAACAGTAACGCCGAACCCAATGCTATTTTTTTAAATTTCATTGCAATATCCCCTTAGTATATTTGCTTATATAATCATTTTTGATGTTATATTTTCGTTCACTTAAATGTGCTGTTAACTTAAAACACACTGGATAAGAATGCCTTACAGCGTTCTGATTTTGGCGCCCCAAATACTTGATCTGGAGTGCCCTTTTCTTCCACCACACCCTGATGCAAGAAAACAACTTCACTCGAAACGTCACGAGCAAAATTCATTTCATGAGTCACAATCAGCATGGTTCGGCCTTCTTCCGCCAAATTGCGCATCACGCCAAGCACTTCCCCCACTAATTCAGGATCTAACGCTGAGGTCGGTTCATCGAACAATATGACCTGCGGGTCCATTGCCAATGTTCTGGCGATTGCAACACGCTGTTGTTGCCCACCCGAAAGCTGGTTGGGATACATATTCTTTTTCTCGGCGATACCAACCTTACGCAATAAATGCTCAGCGTACTCTGCTACTTCATGCTTAGGACGCTTTAGAACATGCAGAGGGCCTTCCATCACGTTCTGAAGAATGGTCATATGAGGCCATAAGTTAAAGCTTTGAAAAACAAACCCAATTTGCTGACGCATTTGAGTAAGCTGCTTCATATTACTCGCCACTAAATCGGATTCACCTTGAATCAAATCAAGCTTATTGCCGTTAAAAAGAATTTCACCGCGGGTTGGGTTTTCAAGTAAATTCACACAGCGTAAAAATGTACTTTTACCTGAACCACTTGATCCCAAAATAGAAATGACATCGCCATCGTAGGCTTTTAAAGAAATACCCTTTAACACCTCGACATCACCAAACGTTTTGTGAATATCAATGAGCTCTAACGCCGGGACTTTCGACATGTTTTCTACCTTCTTTATTTTATTTGAACTTATTACTTTTTATCTAGTATATGTGTAGTCATTCAACTGCACCAAATCTATCAGAATCCCTCCCAATCTCTCTCACCTAGAATACAAGAATCACGCCAAGAGCAATTCACCCTGTATTTTAAGTTACTTTTTCCATAGCCGCCTCTTTTTCTTGTCCATTAGGACAGGCACTGTACTCTTATTGTGGATTTTATTACGTTCTTCTCTTGGTGTAATCCCAAAGAAGCCCTTATAGGTTGTACTAAAATGGGGCGCTGAACCAAATCCGCACTCCGTACCTATTTCCGTAATCGTCTTATCCGTTTGAGTAATGAGCTGTTTTGCATGTTGAAGACGCAATTCTAGATAGTAACGAGATGGCACAATATCCAAATTACTTTTAAATAGCCGCTCCAAATGTCTCCGAGAAACCCCCACATGATAGGCAATATCATCCGATGACAAGGGTTCTTGAATATTGGCTTCCATTAATTGAACCGCTTCAACTAACTTAGGTTGGCCAGTACCTATACGCGCCTGAAGAGGAATGCGCTGCGGGTCTTCGTGTGTACGAATACGCTCACAAACAAACTGCTCAGAAATTCCACTTGCCAACGACATGCCATGTTGTTTGCCTATCAAAAACAACATCATATCCATTGCCGCTGTGCCACCACTACAAGTATAACGGTCTCGATCCACTTCAAAAAGATGATTTGACACAATCGTCTGTACAAATTCATCACGTAAATTTGCCAAACTGCGCCAATGAATCGTCGCCCGATATCCGTCCAGTAAGCCTGCTTTTGCCAGCAAATAACTTCCAGTGCAGACACCACCTAAACCTATGCCTTTTTTCGCTTGTTTTTTTATCCAATTTTCTAAAGTCGGACTTTCGTTTTTTATACCTGGTGATGAGCCACATACGAAAACAGCGTCCAAATCCCCTGGTGCATCACTGGTAAGGTAGTCTGAAACCGTTGAGACGCCTGTATTTGAAGGGATATTCTTATCTTCATGGCTAATCGTACAAAAAGAATAGAGCTCTTTTCCTGCCACCCAGTTCGCCATATGCAATGTTTCAATAGCAGATGAAAAACCCAACATAGAATAATGTGGCAAGAGCAAAAAACCGTATTTTAATGGCTTTTTGCTCGCCTGCATGATTTCTCTTGATGCGAATTCAGTCTTGTACAAAATATTATCCTGCGAACTATAGACAAATAAGGAGTTTATTTCGTTTAAAATGGATAACAAAGGTTTTTTTCGTGTTGGGCAAGACTTTTCTAGCCCAATTAACCAGACTACACAACAAAGTGTCGCAATTTGAAAAGTTACCCGCTATCAAAGGAGGCGAATTTTCATAATAATCTAATACAGAGTCCTAACCCCATACTTTCGAAAAATTGCATTTACAACTAGTTTTATTAAGAACACCACTCATGAGGGATGAGTTCTAATGACTGATTACAAAAAAAACGAATTGATCGAACGCGTTGAAGTCGAAATAAACGAGAACTTTAGCGCCGCAGAAGCAAACAACTTGGTTCAACTTACCCGTCTTTACTTTCAGGACTCTCTAACTGAAGACTTGGTTAATGAATCAATCGAAAACCTATATGGCACAGTACTTTGCTTATGGGATTTCATCCAACAACGTCCAAGCAACCAACCTAAAGTTCGTGTCTACAATCCGAACTACGAGGAGCACAGCTGGCAATCCACCCATACCGTTATCGAAATTCTAACGGATGACATGCCTTTCCTTGTATCGTCTTTCAATATGGCATTGGTTCGTCTTGGCCACACTATTCACCTAACAGCACACCCTGTTGTGCCTGTAGAGCGCAACAAAAAAGGCGAGCTACAAAGCATCAACCTTTCATCTAAATCTCATGAAGCCATGATGCGCTTCGAGATAGATCGTCTTTCAGACATCAACTTGCTTGACGAAATAAAAGAAGAACTGCTGAGCAGTTTAGTCGATGTGAAAAAAACCGTCTCTGATTGGCCAACAATGAAAGCCAAGCTAAATGACGTTATTAAAGAATCTGAGCAACTGCCACACCTGAAAGACAATGAAGAACACTTAGAGGTTCTTGATTTCTTACGCTGGGTAGCAAATGATCACTTTACCTTTATCGGTTTCCGCGCTTATGACTTATCTGTTGAAGGCGAAGAAACTCACCTTAAGCTAGTTGATGGTTCTGGCCTTGGTACATTCCGCGACATTAATGACAAAAAAGTGAAACGCGACATTATCTTGCAAGATCACTTAGCCAAGCTTGCCGTTGATACCAGCAACATATTAGTACTTACCAAATCAACTGCGGTTTCTACTATTCACCGCCCTGTTCATTTGGATTACCTTGGCATTAAACGTTTCGACAAAAAAGGCAATGTGGTCGGCGAATGGCGCTTCTTCGGGCTTTACTCTTCTGCCGCTTATATTGCTCGTCTGCAAGATATTCCATTGTTGCGCAAGAAACTCAATGTCATCGTTGAAAAAGCCAATGTGGACCCGAACAGCCACAAAGGTAAAAACCTTAAGCACATTCTAAACAGCTACCCTCGTGACGAAATGCTGCAAGCGCCAGTGGAAGAGCTATTTGGTACGATCGAAAGCATTTTGGCGATACAGGAACGACGTCAATTACGAGTCTTCCTACGCAAAGACATTTACGGTCGCTTCCTAAACGCCTTAGTGTATGTGCCACGAGATCGTTACAACACAGAACTGCGTATCAAAATGCAAGACATCTTGATGAGCGCCTGTAACGGAACCAGCTCTGAATTCAACGTGCAATTCTCGCAATTGGTCTTAGCGCGCGTTAACTTCACTATTCAGATAGCCGATCCAAAACAAAGCCCAACCATCGACGCAGAAGACATTCAGCGTAAGATGCAAGATGCAATGAGCTCATGGGAAGACAAGCTACTAACCGCGCTCCATAAAAGCCATGGTGAAGAAAGCGGCAACATTCTTTTCAATGAGTATGTGCCGTATTTACCTGCTGCTTACCGTGAAGATTTCTCTCCAAATGCGGCCGTTCTAGACATTGAGCGTTTGGCGCAATTATCCGGTGAAGGTGATATTTCAACGCACATCTACCGCCAAGTTGGTCAAGCGAAAAACAACTACTTTTTCAAAGTATACGGCACTGGCACAACACTTATTTTGTCCGACGTATTACCTATTTTGGAGTGCATGGGATTACGTGTGTTAGAAGCACGTCCATATGAACTAGATCAAAATGGCGATGGGTCAGCGAATACTTGGGTGGTCGAATTTGCTATCAGCGTAGACGCTGATGTGAACCTTGAAAAGAACACTCAGCGTGAAGCGTTCCAAGATGCCTTCAATCAAGTGATCAACCGTCGAGTTGAAAACGACCGCTTCAACGCCTTGGTACTAAGCGCTTCCCTAACATGGCGTCAAGTCACCATGTTACGTGCTTTGACAAAGTACTTAATGCAACTACAAGTGCCTTTCTCTTTGCAGTACATGCAGCAAACGCTAGAGAAAAACGCGGGCATCGCTCGCCTTTTGGTTCAACTGTTCGAACAACGCTTCGACCCTAGCCAAGAAACCAAGCGTGACGACAAGGTTCAAAAGCTACTTGAAAAAATTGACCTAGAGTTGGATCAAGTTGCCAATTTGGACGAAGACCGTATTCTGAAACATTACTTGTCTGTTATTCAGGCAATGTTGCGTACTAACTTCTACCAAGCGGGTAGTGAAGGCGAAGTAAAAGACTACGTTTCTTTCAAACTGGATCCTTCACAAATTCCAGCGGTACCACTTCCAAGACCGAAATTCGAAATATTCGTTTATGCGCCTTGGGTAGAAGGTATCCACATGCGCGGCGGTAAGGTTGCTCGTGGTGGCTTACGATGGTCTGATCGTATGGAAGATTTCCGTACTGAAGTACTAGGTCTCGTAAAAGCACAAATGGTGAAAAACGCCGTTATCGTACCATCTGGTGCCAAAGGTGGTTTCGTTGCCAAACAGCTTAAAAAGAACGCATCTCGCGAGGAAGTGCAAGCAGAAGTTATCCATTGCTACACCACCTTCATTAGTGGTTTGTTAGACATCACTGACAACCTAGTACAGAACCAAGTAGTCCCACCTCTTTCTGTACTTCGTTACGACGAAGACGACCCGTACTTGGTAGTTGCAGCAGATAAAGGCACAGCAACATTCTCTGACTTGGCAAACAGTATTTCTGCGAAATACGGTTTCTGGCTGGGCGATGCCTTTGCTTCTGGTGGCTCTAACGGTTACGACCACAAGAAAATGGGCATCACGGCACGTGGTGCTTGGGAATCCGTTAAACGTCAATTCAAAGAAATTGGCATTGACTGCCAAACAACAGATTTCACCGCTGTTGGTGTAGGCGACATGGCGGGTGACGTATTTGGTAACGGCATGCTGTTATCAAAACACACGTGTCTAATCGCTGCATTTAACCATATGCATATCTTCATCGACCCAACGCCAGATGCTGCAACGTCTTTTGCAGAGCGTGAGCGCATGTTCAAACTGCCGCGTTCTTCTTGGGAAGATTACAACAAAGAACTTATTTCAAAAGGCGGTGGTATCTTCAACCGCTCCGCGAAATCTATTCCGATCAATGCGGATATTCGTAAAGCACTAGGCATCGAAGGCAATATCAAATCGATGGCACCAACAGATCTAATCAACGCGATTCTAAAAGCGCCTGTGGATCTACTATGGAATGGTGGTATCGGTACTTATGTGAAATCCGAAGGCGAATCCCACGCCGATGCTGGTGACAGCGCAAACAACGGATTGCGTGTAAACGGTAAAGAACTACGTTGTAAAATTGTCGGTGAAGGCGGAAACCTAGGTTTAACACAGCTAGGCCGTATTGAATTCGCTCAAAAAGGTGGCTTAATCAGCACCGATGCGATCGATAACTCTGCGGGCGTAGACAGCTCGGATCACGAAGTAAACATCAAGATCCTACTAAACCGTGTTGTTGAAAATGGCGATTTGACCGAGAAGCAACGTAACAGCTTATTGGCCGAAATGACGGATGAAGTGGGTAAATTGGTGTTACGCCACAACCGTGGCCAAAGCCACGTCTTGTCTTTGGCAAACGCACAGGCACCAGAGCGTTTAACCGATCATTGGCGTTTAATTCAATCTCTTGTAAGAGAAGGTCGATTAAATCGTGAAATCGAGTACTTGCCTAGTGACACGCAAATCAAAAAGCGTTTAAACAAAGGCCAAGGCTTAACACGTCCAGAAATCTCTGTTTTGCTGGCTTATTCAAAAATCAAATTATCTGAACAGCTAGTAGAAGACGGTATTGGTGAAGATGTTGATTTGACTACTCAAATCAACGAATACTTCCCTACGCAGTTGACTAAGCACTTCGGTGGACAAATGTCATCACATCCGCTGATTCAAGAAATCATTGCTGGGCATGTGACCAACAACTTAGGCAACCGCATGGGGCCAACGTTTACCACCTACATGCAAGAAGAGACTGGTGCGACTTCTTTGAACGTTGTACGTGCTTACATGGCAGCGGAAGACATTTTTGGCATTCCAGCACTTTGGGATGCAATCAATGAACTGGACTTTACCGTTGCGAACTCGGTTTTAAACCGCTTACTGATTCGTATTCAAGGGCTTCTAGAGCGCGCGACACTTTGGCTACTACGCAACACTCGCGAAAGTTTATCGATCCAGCGCTTGAAAGACACTTACAAGCCGGGTGTTGAAGTCATTCGCGCCAATATGCAGGCAATTCTGACAGAATCCAGCCAAGCGCATTTGGCCGATATTGCCGCCAACCTTGTTGAGCAAAATATCCCCGTAGAAATAGCAGAACGCTTGTCGTCTTTGCATTATCTATTCTACGGGTTAGACATTATTCGCGTCGCGGCAAATACCGAGACCGAAGTGCTGGATGTCGCTCAAACCTACTTTGCTCTTGAAATGGATCTAGAACTGCATTGGTTGCGTCATAAAGTCAGCGAACTGTCTGCTGATGACATGTGGCAACGTCGAGCAAAATCAGGTTTAGGCGACGAGGTCGACAATAGCTTAAGAACGCTTACCCAAGAAGTCATTCAATCCAGTGCCGATATCAAGAAACTGGAGCTACGTTTGACCCATTGGCGCGAGTCAAATAGTGACAGCATCAAACATTACCGTGCCGCTTTTAGCGAAATAAAAGCGGAAAGTGAATTAACACTTGCCATGGTAACTGTCGCTATTCGCGAGCTAAGAAATCTGATATAAACCAACAGGCGGCCGTCCTTTCGGCCGCCTATTTTTAAGAGGTCTTTTTTGAGGATGGATAGAAAAGTGACACAACAAGTAACGAGAGCAACCTTTGACGAAGTAATGGTTCCTAACTATGCACCTTCTGCGATTATTCCAGTGCGTGGTGAAGGCTCTCGCGTATGGGATCAAGAGGGCAAAGAATACATCGACTTTGCAGGCGGCATTGCTGTTACTGCATTGGGTCATTCCAATCCAACTCTAGTCAACGTCATGCGTGAACAAGCTGGGCAACTTTGGCACCTATCTAACGTTATGACCAATGAACCAGCGCTACGATTGGCGAAAAAGTTGACAGAAAAGACCTTTGCCGATCGAGTTTTCTTTGCTAACAGTGGCGCAGAAGCCAATGAAGCAGCATTCAAACTTGCTCGTCGTTATGCGTTTGATAATTTTGGCCCAGAAAAGCACGAAATTATCGCCTTTTACAAATCTTTCCACGGTCGTACTTTGTTTACCGTTTCTGTAGGCGGACAAGCAAAATACAAAGAAGGTTTTGAGCCAACGCCAGGTGGCATCAAGCATTGTGACTACAACGACATAGAACAGCTTAAAGCCATCATTAGCGATAAAACGTGTGCCGTTGTTATGGAACCAATCCAAGGCGAAGGTGGAATCATTCCTGCCGACGTTGAATTTGCCAAGCAAGTTCGTGAACTGTGTGATCAATACAATGCACTGTTGGTGTATGACGAAGTGCAATCCGGCGTAGGCCGAACAGGTACGTTGTTTGCGTATGAACAGCTAGGCGTAACACCTGACGTATTAACAACCGCTAAAGCACTTGGTAACGGCTTTCCTGTCGGCGCTATGTTAGCCACAGAAAAAGCAGCCAAAAGCTTATCATTTGGTACTCATGGTAGTACTTATGGTGGTAACCCAATGGCGTGCGCTATTGCTGAAGCTGTTGTTGATATTGTTGATACGCCAGAAGTCCTTGGCGGCGTAGCAAAACGCCATGACTTATTTGTTGAAGGCCTTAAAGCATTAAACGAAAAGTACCATGTCTTTAAAGAGATTCGTGGTATGGGCCTTTTGATTGGTGCGGAGATGGTTGATAGCCTTACTGGAAAAGCTGGTGAGATTATTAAAGCGGGCGCCGAAGAAGGTCTGTTTGCACTTGTAGCCGGTCCGAACGTATTGCGTTTGGCTCCGTCTTTGATCATTCCAGAACAAGACATTGCCGAAGGCCTTGCTCGACTGGATAAAGCCATTGCAAAAGTCGTCGCGAACAACAAAGCAGCTTAAGCTGGTTTGTCACAAGCAAAACAATAAAAATCGGACTTAGGTCCGATTTTTTTGTTACAGTTCCTCGATGACTACTTTTTTATAAAACGCCCCTTCCCCTCCAACTTGAACCTGCGTTAATTCCTCTTTATCTATGGTTAATTGAGTCACTAGACGCGATGACATTTCCATCGCCCGCCCTTGCTCAAAAATCGCCTGCTGATAACCAAAGCGCCGGTTCAAATAACAGGCTAACGCGCCACTCGAACTGCCGGTCGCGGATTCTTCGGGTATACCAACCGCTGGTGCAAAGTTACGGCAACTGGCGGTATAAGCACTTTCCTGTGGATTCATTTCAAAGACATGAAAACCGACATACTGGTGTTGTTGGCAAAACCGAGTGATCGCCTCATGATCCACTTCAAGACAATCTAGCACTCCATAAGGAACAGGAACCATCAGGTCAATCAAGCCAGTAGAAATAGCTTGAATAGGCAAACCTGTTTGCAAAATCAGTGACGGCGCAATACCTAACAAAGGCGCGATCTCTTGAGCACTAAACTCGTCAAACCAAGTTGGTAAGCTTTGACTCATTAAAATATCACCATTTAACGCCACATCGACATCTAAGACGCCCGCTTTCGTTTCTTGTCGATATTTTCCAGCAGCAATAGATTGAAAATGATGGAGCAACCAAAAGGTACTTAACGTGGCATGACCGCAAAAATCGACTTCTACGGTAGGAGTGTAAAAAGATACCTGAAAATCAGCCTTATCACTTTTACTAACAAATGCTGTTTCAGACACACCCACTTGCTGCGCTATGAATTGTCTCTGTGGCTCTGTTAAGGAATCTGCATTTAACACCACACCCGCCAAATTTCCGCCTTGGCCCGCAATAGAAAAAGCTCGAATTAGATACACCTCAACCTGCGCCATATTATTTCCCTGTACCTTAAGTTTGCCATAAAGTGCTTTAGTATAATGAAAACGACTCTTAGTTAATAAATTGTCGCCTTTTTTGCTGATTCAAGTACTGGTATCTGATTGTCATTATCACTTCACTGGTTTAAGCTCGGATGATTCGCCATTAACTAACCCTGTGTAAATCAATGGCTTACTCATCCCAACTAATTAACTAACATAGAGAAACAACAACGTGTTTCAATCTTTTTTCCCAAAACCCAAGCTCTTTTTCCTAAGTTTTGTCATCTGGGCACTAGTTTGTGTGATTGGCTGGTATGCTGTCGTTCAGGACTTAGGACACATTTTAAGCCTAGGCTCCTTTTTTGGCGTCCACTTTCCTGAGGCTTTAGCGGAAGGTGCTGATGCTGCTGCCCAAAGCGCATTTCAGAGCGCACAAAGTACGGCATTAGATGCGTGGCTCTATCAATACATAGCGGTATGTTATGGGTTATTTATCGGGATCTGGATGATCTTCGGTGGCCATAAATGGGCAAAATGGTCAGTGATGGGGTCGGGCTTAATTATTTTTGCTACTTGGTTCAGCGTACAACTTAGCGTCATGCTGAACAGTTGGTATGGCGATTTTTATAACCTAGTTCAAAAAGCCTTAACAACCCCAAATTCAATCACTATGGATGACTACTTTGCTCAGATCTATGTCTTCTTTGGGATTGCAGCAACACACATAAGCCTCGTGGTTCTAAAGAGCTTCTTTGTGAGCCATTACATCTTCCGCTGGAGAACGTCCATGACGGAATATTATTCATCAAAATGGCAGCAAGTTAGGCACATTGAAGGGGCGTCACAGCGTATCCAAGAAGACACCATGCGCTTTGCCAGCATAATGGAAGGTCTGGGAGTGCGTTTGATCAGCTCAGTTATGACTTTGATCGCCTTTTTGCCTGTACTGTGGGGGCTCTCCTCCTATGTCAAAGAACTTCCCTTTATCGGTGAAGTACCACAGGGGTTAGTTTTCACCGCATTATTTTGGTCGATTATCGGGACAGCACTTCTTGCGGTAGCTGGTATCAAACTTCCCGGTTTGGAATTTAAAAATCAACGTGTTGAGGCTGCCTACCGAAAAGAACTGGTATATGGTGAAGATAGAGCCGACAGAGCAGAGCCTGCAACATTAAAAGAACTGTTTAACCATGTACGTAAAAACTACTTCACTCTTTACTTTAACTACTTGTATTTTAATGTGGTTCGTTACGGTTACCTTCAAGCAGGTGTTTTAGTACCATTAATCGCACTCGGCCCATCTATCGTTGCTGGCGCCATCACTTTTGGGATATTTCAACAAATCAATAATGCGTTCAATCAAGTAGAGAATTCCTTCCAGTACTTGGTTAACTCTTGGACAACGATTGTAGAACTATTATCTATCTACAAACGTCTTAAAGCTTTTGAAGCGGCTATTTACGATCAACCACTGCCTGAAGAAGACCAGAGTTTTATCGAAACACAGCAGTAAATCAATAGCGTATATTCGTGAATATAAAAGGCCCGTTAGATTCAATCTAACGGGCCTTTTATTATTAAGTACATTTCAAATAAACGTTTTTATACGGTGTCAAACGTTAACGTTTATATTCTGACCTAAGTTATCCGTCGTAGTGTGCGACCCACTATTCGCGGCAGGCGTTACCGTTTTTGCCGCTTCCTCTAACAAGGCAAGCTCTTGCTCTGCTTTTTGTTGCTGGGCAACTTTTGACAAGCTGGCACTGTATACCTCACTAGCATAATCCATCGCAGGACTACTCAAACCATTAATACTTGGCATTTTTCCTCCTATAAACCTACTAACGTGTTTCGCGTTTGTAGGTTACTCATTGATCAAAAAAACATCAATACATCCAGTATAGTCAGAAAATAACATATTTACGAATGACTTTTTGTAAACGGGATGAAATTTACTCAAACATTTTTATCCGTCACAAAATGACTCCAAAACTGGCTGACCATATTCTGGTTACTGACTAGCTTTTCATTTTGAATAACTCGGCTTTGATGTTGCAAACTCAAACGGTGAACAAGCGAGCGATACAAGGTATAAGTGTCAGTCATCTTCTCTGCTTGATCTTTATCTAGAAGCCCAACACTTGCTGCAGCTTCTAACTGGCGGACATTATCCGAAAAACGCATAAGTTCAGGATACTGGTGCGACCAAGCCAATACTAAGTACTGCACCATAAATTCGATGTCTATAATGCCACCAGCGCCCTGCTTAAGATCAAAACCTTTGTCTTTACCGCCAGTATCAAGGTGAGCACGCATTTTCTCACGCATTTTTATTACTTCCGCTTTGAGTTCATTTCGATCTCTAACAGAAGCAATAATCTCTTTGCGGCAGTCTTCAAACTTAGCTAGTAGATTAGGGTCTCCCGCCAAACCACGAGAACGCGTCAATGCTTGATGCTCCCAAACCCACGCTTCCTTTTGCTGGTAATCTTTAAAGGCATCTAAACTAGAAACCAATAGGCCAGAATTACCAGAAGGACGCAAGCGCATGTCTACCTCATACAATCGACCCGCAGCGGTAAAGCTCGTGATCATGTGAATTAAACGCTGCCCTAGTCGAGTATAGAAAGTTAAATTATCGATACTGCGTTCGCCGTCTGTGCTACCTGTTGCTTGTGCATCATGAATAAACACAAGATCCAAATCTGAATCGTAACCCAGCTCCCAGCCACCGGATTTTCCATAACCTATAATCGCCAGTTGCGGAGAATACGCAGCTTCACCTTGGCTCACAGGAAAGCCATGTTTCTTGGTCAAATATTGCCAAGACTGCTGCAATACTTGATCAAGAAGCACTTCTGCCAACCAAGTTAAGTGATCACTCACTTTCATGACAGGCAAGATTTCGGTGATATCACAGGCCGCAATACGCAAGATAATAGAACGTCTAAAGCGACGCATAGCATCCATTTGTGCTTCTTCATCTTCTTCCGGCAAACGCAATAATATCTGCTGAAGCTCTTCAGCAAGCATCGTCTTATCAGGTGGAGAAAACAGCGTATTGGCATCTAACAACTCATCCAACAATGCTGGCGTTGTCGAGATCGCCTCGGTGAACCAAACACTTTCTCGGCATAAGCGAATCAGGTGTGTCAGCGCAGTTTGGTTCTCACATAGCAGCACCAAATAAGCCGTTCTGCGCAATACCGCTTCTAATATGGGGAAAACACGCTCCAACACTAGATCTGGATTCACTTCATCCGTTAATTTCGTTATGAGCGCAGCTAAAAACACCGCAAGCCGTTCATGCCCAATAGGTTGCATGTAAACAACAGTACGCGAGCTAAGCAATTGTGCGATTCTCATAATCGCTGCTTCTTGATCTTGCCAAGCAATTAATGCGATAGCATCTTCAATGGCTTCTTTGTCTTCTGGATGCTTAATCAATAAACGCCATGTTTCTTGGTTCTTAACCTCTTCACTGCTTTCATGACCGTCATCGATCAGGGCGACAAAAGAACGATGAACATTTTTACGTACTTCCCATAAACGTTCATCTAACGCCTCCCAAGAAGGAAACCCAACCATCAAGGCAATGCGAGTACGAGCTCTTTCATCTTCAGGCAACAATTGGGTTTGCTCATCGTTGACCGCTTGCAATGCATGCTCTGTTCGGCGCAGCAGTAAATAAGCATCGCGTAATTGCTCAACTTCCTCTGTGGGTAAATAATCCTGCTTAGCAAGGTAAGGTAAGACTTCTAGCAAAGCGGGTGTTTGTAGCTTCTGATCTCTACCGCCATGGAGGATTTGCAAAGCTTGGGCTATGAACTCTACTTCGCGAATTCCACCTTCGCCTAATTTAATATTATGCTCTATGCCTTTACGACGCACTTCTTTGGCAATCATTTGTTTAAGATCACGCAGCGCCCCGATTGCTCCAAAGTCTAAATACTTGCGATAGACAAAAGGCTTTCGTAACGCTTCAAATTCACGAACATCTAAGGTATTTCCTGACATGACACGAGCTTTGATCATGGCATAGCGTTCCCAATCTCGGCCTTGATCTTGGTAATAGTTCTCTAGAGAATCCATGTTCAACACCAAGGCCCCTGACTGACCAAACGGTCGCAAGCGCATGTCGACTCTAAATACAAAGCCATCGGCACTTACCTGATCCAAATGCTGGATCAGTTTTTGTCCCAACTTAGTAAAGTACTCTTGATGAGATAGGCTTTTTTTACCACCTTGGGTGTCACCATGTTCGCGGAATGCAAAAATGAGGTCGATGTCGGAAGACAGGTTTAATTCGTTGCCCCCCAATTTCCCCATACCAATCACAATCATCGACTGAGGCTGGCCGTTACTATCCAACGCCTGACCATACAAGGCTAGATAGTGCTGCGTTGTCCATTGCAAGCTGGCGTTAACACACGCATCCGCTAGGCCACTTAGGCGTGATGTCAGCTCAGTCAATGAAATTTGTTGCTGAATATCCAAGGCGATTAGTCGCACCATCCACCACTGTCGATACAAACGCAAACGTTTAATAAAACCCGCTTCATCTAGTGGTTCTGACGTCTCTGTCGAACATGCACTCGCCTCACATGAGAAAAACGCTTCCCCAGCCATTAACGCTTCCACTGATGGTTTTTCCGGCAACTCTTTTAACGTTAAGAGATCATCTAACCAATGAGGGAAACGAGTAAATTGCTGATGCAAATACTCACTCAGAACCCATAACGGCTCTAATGTATCGATTTGCTCTTGGCTCAATGCATCAAGACCATGCCTCTCTCGTGCGTCTTGAACATGCTCCAATAACAAGGAACGAGAAAGAGATTGCTCACAAAATATCGCGTAATTTGGGTTTAAATGAGGTGGTGTCACAGGGCTTCCTTACAACATTTTCTTTTTATTTTTTCGTTACAACATAGATCATTAAGCTTGGCTGTTTAACCATTGCCCGACAAGTAACATATTGACGCCAATGTTTGTCATGCCAGCTAACTGTTTTAACACAACAGATTCGTCTGCTAAATAAGGCATTAACTCATTATCTAATGCGGTTAATTGCTGCGCTAATGTGTCTGGTAAGCAGTTTTTCAACTGCGCCATAGAGTGACGGAATGGTTGCAAAAGCGCTTCATCCTCCATGAAATACATTGCCTCCCAATACACTAACCATACTTCATACCAATACGCCGCCAGCTCAATAGAACTTGACGTCGCAAGTGGTTTATCAGGGAACTCTATCTGCCCATATTTCAAACGTACGCCTTTTTGAGCCTTAGAGACAATACTCACTTGCACTGGAACCCGCTCGGCCAACTGCAATGCAAATTGATATAAGCCGGATTCGTCACCTTGCTTCAATTCCAGTTCTAACTCACAAATTGAATCTTCTCCATATGGAGAGGTAACCAAACCTTGATCACAAACCACTTCCATTTTGCAGGCGGCTGAATGAATATTCCAAACTTGGCGCTCGAAGTCCGTTCGATATACTTCAACCAGCTCATTGGCCCAGGACATATCTTGCAAGCTTTCTGGCAAAGGCACTTCATTCAATAGTGATAAATCTAATTGGTCATTAGGTAAAAACCACTCCCACTCTCCCCGGGCGTGCATGCCAATACGATTACTACCTCGAGTTTTTACCGTTTGAATAAAGGTCTTGTTTACCGCTCGAATACGCAACGCCATGCCTCCTTTCATAAGACTGGCGTCTTCAGTATCAAAGTAGGCATTCATCAAAGCCAAGGTTGGCTGACGAGATTGATCCTCCGCATCAGCAAGCGCGCAAAATTCATCAAGAAAATCACTTGCGGACTTGAGATACTCAGACTGAAGCATTAACTTTAGCTCTAGCTCGGTAGCCATAATATACGAACCTCTAAAACCTTTGCTGTTGAGCAAACAACAAAGAAAAAATAATGTGCGAGCAAGTGTACCAGATGCCTAGCGTTCAGTAGTAATATTCGCTCATAACTCGGATTCAAGGAACGCCTTTTATGCCCGCATTGCCTTCGCTCATTAGTATGATGTCTCAGCTTATTGCATCGCCTTCTATCAGTTGTAGTCAAGCTGATTGGGATCAGTCAAATAAAGGGGTTATTCAATTGCTCGAGAGCTGGCTCAGCTCCCAAGGCTTTCAATGTGAAGTAATGCCTTTGCCAGACAACCCGAACAAATTCAATTTGATTGCCACGCTTGGCAGCGGTGATGGCGGTTTAGTGCTATCCGGCCACACAGACACAGTGCCTTACGACAAAGGTCGATGGAAATCAGACCCCTTTAAATTAGAAGAGCGAGAGCAAAAACTCTATGGCCTTGGCAGCTGTGACATGAAAGGCTTCTTTGCCATCGTGATCGATACCATTCAACAGATGCAGCTATCTAATCTGAAGCAACCACTCATCATACTCGCCACGGCTGATGAAGAAAGCTCCATGTCAGGCGCAAGAGCACTTGTGGATCAAGGCACTTTAAAGGCAAGGTATGCCCTGATAGGTGAACCTACATCATTAACACCTATCTATGCCCACAAGGGCATTATGATGGAACGAATCCAAGTAACAGGACAATCTGGTCATTCCTCTAATCCATCATTGGGAAACAATGCACTGGATGCCATGCACGATGTGATGTCGGAATTAATGCTGTTTCGCCAACAATTGAAAACAAACTATCGCGACGCCAATTTTGTTATTGACTACCCAACAATGAATTTTGGCTGCATTCATGGTGGCGACAACCCGAATCGAATTTGTGGACGTTGTGAACTTGAATTTGATTTACGAGCCCTACCTGGAATGAGTAATCAGGCTCTTATGGCAGAAATTGCCGCCATTCTTCCCCGCATAGAAGAAAAAACTGGCACAATAATACAGTTAAATAGTTTGTTTCCTGACGTTCCGTCTTTTTATACATCGGTCGAATCAGATATCATAAAAGCATGTGAAGCCTTAACCAAACGCCAAGCCAGCACAGTGGCGTTTGCAACGGAAGGCTCCTTCCTAAATCAAATGGGAATGGAGACGTTGATTTTAGGGCCTGGCTCGATTGATCAGGCTCACCAGCCAAATGAATTTATGGCACTGGATCAAATTAAACCTATGCAAGGGGTAATTCGCGGTCTTATAGAGCGTTTCTGCCTTCAATTAAACGAGCAAAAAAATGAGGAATAAAGTGCCTGAAGAATTCAACTATGTGGACTGGTTCCGCCATTCTTCCCCCTATATTAATGCCCATAGGGGAAAAACCTTCGTCATATTGATTCCAGGTGAAGCTGTCGAATGCACCCACTTTTCCAGCATAATTCATGACCTTGCGTTGCTGGATTCATTAGGAATTCGCCTTGTCTTAGTACAAGGTGCTCGACCACAAATAAGCCGAGCGCTATCTAATCGAAATTTAGTCAGCCGCGTCGAAGATGACTATCGTGTCACGCCACAGGATCAGTTATTGGATATTATCCAAGCTTCTGCTGCAGTGCGTGTCCAACTTGAAGCCCAACTTTCTATGGGGCTTTCAAACACCCCTATGGATGGCGCTAGATTAAAAGTGTGTAGTGGTAATTATGTTATTGCTAGACCTCTGGGTGTGGTTGATGGCATCGATTACGGACACACAGGAGAGGTTCGTCGAATCGACACAGAAGCCATTTTTCGCCTACTTGAAGACGACAATATGGTGCTCTTGCCGCACCTTGGTTTCTCGCCAACAGGTGAAGTCTTCAACTTAAAAAGCGAAGACGTTGCCATCCAAGCGGCCACTCAACTAAAGGCAGACAAGCTTATTATTTACGCTGAAGACGAAGGTGTCTTTAAAAGCGATGGGGAGCTTTACTCAGAGCTGTTAACCAAGGATGCAGAAGCCATACTGAAAGAAAAATCACTTTCTAGCATTACCCATGCCGCCTTAGACGCCTGCGTGCAAGCGGTTCGCAAAGGCGTGCCAAGAGCGCATTTGATTTCATACAATGTAAATGGCGGCTTACTGCAGGAGCTTTTCACTCGTGAAGGCTCAGGCACCATGATCGACGAAGACAGTTATGAGCAATTGCGTCCGGCGCACATTGATGACGTTGGTGGCATGATGGCATTATTGTCGCCATTAGAAGAAAAAGGCATCTTAGTAAGGCGGTCACGCGAGCTGTTAGAAAATGAGATAGATCGTTTTATCGTCATCGAGCGTGACGGAGCAATCGTTGCTTGCGCAGCCTTATACCCATTCGAACAAGAGTATTCTGGTGAGTTAGCTTGTTTAGCCGTATCGCCAGATTATCGCGGTTCCAACCGTGGTGAACGCTTACTAAAAGGCATAGAACAAGCCGCTAAACGCCTTAACCTTTCAATGCTTTTCCTGCTTACCACTCGAACAGCTCATTGGTTTATAGAGCGAGGCTTTAGCGAAACAACCTTAGCCAGTTTACCAACGCAAAAGCAAGCACTGTATAACTACCAGCGTAACTCCAAAATCTTCGCTAAAAAGTTGTAGCATTTGCATTAACAGCACGAAGTCAAAAACGACCTATGGGGCTTATCTCTAGGTCGTCATCGACTTTTATTCAGTCCAGCGCTTTGCAGTAATCACTAAACTCCACCAGGATATAAAGCTGCTTATTAAGCTGCACAGTGCCTTGAATGCAATGATGATCTCGATACTCAAGACCGTTCGTGTCTACACTTTGCGGTATATCCATCACCTGCTCAACCTCTTCTACCCGAACGCCAAAGTAGCCAGTAGGAAAATCCAACACAATAATATGGCCTTCCTTCTTACAGGAATTGGGGTCCAATTTTAGAAGATATGTACCATACAAAACGGTGACCATATTTCCACGTACATCAATCATACCTTCAACACCTTCGCCTGCACCCGGCACAGGTGCTGGAGACTGGTAACTGAGAACTTCTTTTACGTTTGAGAGAGGATGAATGTACCGCTCACCACCTAAACAAAAGCAGATCCCTTTCTCTACAGCTTGATCCACAACCTAACCTCCAAACAATACACTACTTCAATAAGACTTATTTAACGTAAGTCATCGTTCTCACAAAAATAGTTACATGTCTAATCTTTATTCACAAGTTTTAGGCATAAAAAAAGCGACCTGATGGCCGCTTTTTTTCTATCAACTGCTTTTATTCAATGATTTTAAATGGAATAAACATTGGGTAACCCTGCCTAATAACTCGCATTGGCACTGATCGCCCATTAGGAACATTTTTGGCAATCTCCGTAAAAGTCGCCACGCTATCAATGCGTTTACCATTCAGCATAGTGATCACATCACCTGGCTGAAGTCCATTACGCGCTGCTGTACCACCAAGCACTTGCTCGATAACAACACCGCCATCAATTTCAAATTGCTTAGCCATATCCGCTGGCACTTCACCAACAATCATACCTAGGCGGTTTTGATCTTGTTGTGATTGCGCAATGACGTTAGGGTCATTAGGGCGCGCATCCAGTGTCACTGATATCGTTTGCTCCTTACCATCTCGATATACTTTCGCCTCTACTTTTTCACCCGCTTTCATTTGCCCAACGATATAAGGCAGTTCACCCGAATGCGCGATAGATTGACCATTGAATTCCAAGATGATGTCGCCTGATTTTAAGCCTGATTTTTCTGCTGGTGAATCAGGTAATACACGACTGATTAAAGCACCATTTGATCTGTCTAATCCAAATGACTCTGCCAGTTCATTATTTACATCCTGAATCAGCACACCCAACCAAGCACGAGACACCTTACCGTCGCTCTTCAGCTGCTCAACGACTGACATAGCCACTTTGGACGGAATCGCAAAAGACACGCCCATAAAGCCACCCGAACGGGTATAAATTTGTGAATTTATGCCTACCACTTCGCCATCTAAGTTAAACAAAGGGCCACCAGAGTTGCCTGGGTTAATCGCGACATCGGTTTGAATAAAAGGCACATAGTTGTCAGAAGGCAAGTTTCGCCCTGTTGCACTGACAATACCGGCCGTCACGGTATAATCAAAACCAAATGGCGAGCCAATCGCTAATACCCACTGTCCTGGTTTAAGCTTGTCTGAATCCCCCATTTTTACGATAGGCAAGTCATCAGCTTCGATTTTAAGTAAGGCTAAATCGGTACGCGGATCGGTTCCGACTAACTTAGCAACATACTCTCGACGGTCACTTAAGCGCACATGAATAACATCCGCACCGTCAATAACATGGTTGTTAGTCAACACATACCCATCATGCGAAACAATGAAGCCAGAACCTAAAGAACTGCGCTGTCCTTGCTGTGGTGGCGCTTGCTGACCGAAAGGCTGCTGACCAAAGAAATGCTTAAAGAACTCGTTAAGCTCTTCGCTATTTGGCCCTAATTGCTGACCACCTTGGTTAGCCGTTTTTGTGGTAACAGTCTGTTCCGTACTGATATTCACAACAGCGGGGGAAGCTTCTTCAACTAACTCGGTGAAGTCAGGCAGAGAAGCCGCATGAGAAAGCATTGAAGTCATCAAAAACATGCTGACGAAGATCATGCTTACGTGTTTAAGCAATCTGTTCATTGATTGGTCTCCTTAAAACGTACCAAGTTCATTACAGTGCCAGGTGAAGATCATTAGACATCTATGGCGTCACAACCAAGGGGATGTGACCGTCATCAAGCGCCTCAATTCGTAAAATTTTTGGATAATAATCCAGGTTATATGTTTCTTTTCTCGATTTATTCCGCGCCAGTAACAAACCACCAGCAAAACCAATAATAGAGAAGATAACCGCGACGCCAGACTCTCCTCCCCATAAAGAGGGCAAAACAGCACCGCCAATTAAGCCAAGTAAAGGTATGAGATACATCCACATAGACGCCTGTAGCAAGGTATCTTCAGGTATACCAACCACCACTTTTTGACCCACTTTCACATTAAAAGAATCAATTGCTTTCATGCGCATTCTATTGGCTGAAGAAACTTGCGCAATCGCATGGTGACCACAGCCGTGGCGTGCACGACACGAAGTACAGGTGCTAGTTCGAATCGTTTCGACATCAGCAAACCCTTCTTCGGTCGATAATACGGTTCCAGATTCTTCAATCATGCTCAGGCCTTGGCATAAATACAGTCATCAGTTTTTCAATAGTCGGTTCAGGTACTTCACCCACCATGGTCAACAAGTACAGCTGGTCTTTTACCTTAATACTTCGTTCGCCAGCAATGGTCGCTCCCATATTCAAAATCGACATGGGCTTAGGCTTCATTGTTGGCTCAATGAACACAGATACTGTTGTCATACCATCCGATAATAAAAGCATGCTAGTTCCATGATTCAAAGAACGCGCTTCAGGCCAAACTAAGGAAAAGCCCTTAGGTAGCCAATCGAACCGCCAAAGATTTTTGACCCGTCTTGGCGGTGTATCAACAACAGATTCTGCATAACTCCCCTCTTTTGGGACAAAATCTTTATCTTTCAAGTCTGGTGCAAAGTTAACGGACGTAAATTGAATTCTTTCTAATAGCTTTCCGTCTGTTTTCATCATGTCATGTTTTAGAAGAAAGTGATTCTCTTCATCTAACCAAAACTGATGTCCATAGCGGTATTGGTCTTTTGGTATAAGTTTTACAGCCACCACTTTACGCCCAGCAATACGGCTCGTATGGTCACTAATTACCATGTCATATCCCTTGATAAGCCGATCACTCTCAACATCTTTAAAGCGCTTGAAAGGCGGTATCAAGGGTGCGCGAGTATTTGCAAGCATCGCATTTGGGTAAACAGAAATAATTTTGTCATCGATGCGCAAAACTTCAATTTTATCGCCATCCAGATCCACTAAGCTTTCATATTCAACGCCATTCATCAAACTATGACGAACACGCATGCTATTCATATTCATTGCTTCAGAATGCACGAACACACCGTCATAACTCAGTGTCGAAAATGACTGTGTCATGCTTCTTAGCAAATGCAAAGCATCCGGTGACGCATTACTTGCTAAGCTCGTTCCCGAAATAATAAAGCACAGTACCGTGAAAAAAATGTGAAATGGCGAAATCAATTTCATAAACTACTCTTTTATCGGGTAACTAACGACACGAGCCATAGGAATCATGCCTTGACCTACTGTCATTGTCGCTTGCTCAGCGTGCTGTCGCAGATAGTGCTGCAACTTCTCATTGTCGAATTGCGACGCTTCGCTATCTAACTCAGCCAAAGGGGTAACAACCATATTTGGTAACGACGAACTGACATCAGCCGTTAATTTTTGTATTTGCGGCTCAGATGTTAAGAATTGATTGCCTGCAAAAATAACCACAAATGTCACGCTGGCAGCAATCGCCACACTAGATAACGCCATACGCCAAGCAGGTCGAGACACTGACGAGCTTTCTGTCGGTAGCACGAAAGGCAGTAAGTTACTTCCTTCTGTATTGTCTTGTACATCGGGAAAAGAAGCATCAACGTCAAGTTCTGCACGTATACGAGACAGTAAACTCCCTTCAAGTCCAACCGCCACAGAGGACTCTTTATGGAGTGTTTGTTGAATCAAGTGAAAACTTTCTAACTGTCGGCTTACATCCTGACTGTCTGCGTTTAATAAACATTCTAAATCTTGCTCCGTCGCCTCGCCATCAAACATGGCCGACAAACTTGGGAGCACATCAGGGTAACTATTCACGTCTAGGGAGTTACCTTTCTCTCGGGAGCTATGATTTTCTGGGAAATCATCATTTAAAGCTTTCATCTTTACTCTCCTGACCCCATCAAGGGACGTATGTGTTTTTCTACCGCCTCTCGAGCACGAAATATACGTGAACGAACCGTTCCTACGGGACAGTCCATAATCAACGAAATATCTTCATAACTCAGACCGTCAAACTCTCGTAGCGTTAATGCACTGCGCAACTCTTCAGGCAACTGTTGAATGGCATAATGAATCGCTTTTTCAAGGCGATCACTGTTTAGTTTCGCTTCAGGTGTGTCTATATCAGCTAAGGGCTCATAGACACTGAACACTTCTTCATTATCCAGTTCAACATCCGACTCTGGAGGACGGCGGGAGCGACTGACTAGATAGTTTTTTGCGGTGTTTACGGCAATACGATACAACCAAGTATAAAAAGCACTTTCTCCACGAAAGCTTCCAATCGCGCGGTACGCCTTAATAAAACTATCCTGAGCTACGTCTAATACTTCACTTCTGTCTTGTACATAACGTCCAATTAAGCCAATAACCTTATATTGATATTTGACTACAAGTAGATCAAAAGCCCGCTTGTCGCCCTGCTGTACTTTTTCAACTAACGCCTGATCTGAAGACGTTTCGTGCTGCATAGGCACCTCATGTAAAATAAACCTATTCGTCTGCGCCTCTGCTACTTCAAGAGAAGACAACGCGCATTCCTATGAGTTCCCGTTTGATATTCTAAACAGCCTGTTTAAACAAGATAAAACACACTCAAAACGACAAAGTATGGTGAATATTCAAAATGTGATCTCAGAAAGTATTCACTATTGAGTGACAACAATAGTAACATTAATTTTTTATTCATAATTAGATCAATACAATGAGCCGACATTATAAATACGACATCGTCATTATTGGCGCAGGCGCTGCGGGATTAACGCTTGCTCTTGAGCTGGCCGATCAGCATCGAGTAGCAATTTTGACTAAAGCCGATATCCGTGAAGGTTCAACATTGTATGCTCAAGGTGGTGTTGCAGCTGTATTATCGGACAAAGACACCATAGATTCTCATATTGATGACACAATTGACGCTGGTGTTGAACTTGGCGACCCAGATGCTATTCGCTTTACGGTTGAACACTCTAAAGAAAGTATTGATTGGCTAATAGATCAAGGCGTTCCCTTCACCCGCTACGGTGAAAGCGAAGAATATCACTTAACAAAAGAAGGTGGTCATAGCCATAGACGCATTATCCACAGTGCAGATGCAACGGGATTAGCCATCTCAAAAACCCTAATTAAAAACGCCAGTAAACACCCCAATATCGATTTTTACCCTGATCGTGTTGCGATCGATGTTATTACCACTGACAAACTTGGCGTTGATGGTCCCAACCGTGCTGTTGGTGTTTACGCGTTAAATCTAGACGACGATGTTATCGAAGTCTTTCACGGCCAATTTATCTCCTTGGCATGTGGCGGCAGCAGCAAAGTGTATCTATATACAAGTAACCCTGATACCGCTTCTGGAGATGGTATTGCCATGGCATGGCGTGCTGGTTGTCGAGTCGCAAACATGGAATTCAATCAATTCCATCCAACCTGCCTCTACGACTCCAAAGCCAAAACCTTTTTGATATCGGAAGCGGTACGTGGTGAAGGCGGAAAACTCTTACTGCCAGACGGCTCTCAATTCATGGAGAAGTTCGATAAACGCAAAGAGCTAGCCCCACGTGACATTGTTGCTCGCGCCATTGACCACGAAATGAAACGCCTTGGCATTCATCATGTTTTGCTAGATATTTCCCATAAAGACCCAGAATTTATCAAAGAGCATTTTCCAACCATTTATAAACGCTGCTTGGAATACGGCCATGATATGACCAAAGGGCCGATTCCTGTCGTGCCTGCGGCTCATTACACGTGTGGTGGTGTCGTGGTAAATCGTCACAGCGCAACAGACATAGCCAACTTATACGCTATCGGTGAAACCGCCTATACAGGCCTTCATGGTGCAAACCGTCTAGCCAGCAACTCTTTATTAGAATGTATTGTTTTTGCTCGCTCAGCGGCCCGCCACATCTCTGAAAACAAGCAAAAGGCAAATGAAATCACCATTCCAGACTGGGATGAAAGTAAAGTGACTAATTCAGATGAAGATGTGGTTATCACCCATAACTGGCAAGAGTTACGACGCTTTATGTGGGATTATGTTGGCATAGTGAGAACGGACAAGCGCCTTTTAAGGGCCAAGCATAGAGTCGATTTGTTACAATCAGAAATCCAAGAGTTCTATACTAACTATAAGGTTTCTAACGATTTACTGGAGCTACGAAACTTAGCGGTTGTGGCAGATTTAATCATACGTTCCGCGATGTCTCGCAAAGAAAGCCGAGGCTTACATTTCACCTTAGACTATCCAAATAAGCTGGCAACCAGTACACCGACCATACTGACTCCGAAAAACACAGACTAAGCTGTGTTTTTCGATTCTGAGTTAAAATTAAGCTTTTGAACCAAAACGCTTTTTAGCTTCTTCACTGCGGCTCAGCAAAATTTGCTGTGCCGCATAAGAAAGCAGTGTGTGGTATTGATCCAGCTGAACGCTGTCTCGATAAATAACGCGATAATTAGGCCAAATACGTGCAACAAAAGACTTGCCTCGCTCCACTCTCGCGATCAGTTGCACACTGTTGGCGCGTACAAAAGTTAGCCTCGCATAATGTCCATTCTTAACTAAATACGCACCCTGCTCATCAATCCCAACCCGTTGTTTCTCCATGAAAAAAGCACGAATTAATAAGGTTGCACTAAGCAGTCCAATACCAATATAAAACAATGCCCGCCAAAAGGCAGGCATCCAAAAAACTTGCAATAAAGCCATGTAAACGATGGCCGTTAGTAGCCATACGCTTAAACCAATCCAAGAGCCTTTAAGCTCGGTAGTTTTCAGGCTGAACACGAGTCAAAATAATGTTAACAATGCGAGCATGATCTTCGTCTTCCGGCACTTCACTTTGCATAAACCAGGGAAACAATTCCTGATCTTCACAGGTCAACAAGCGAGCAAATCGCTGTTTATCATCCTCTTCCAATGTCAGATATGCATCCGCTAAAAAAGGCTCAAGAAGAACATCAAGCTCCAACATGCCACGACGGCATTGCATTTTAAGACGTTTAAAACTCAATGATTCTACTGTTTCACTCATGACATAACCTCTTACTAGAATGTCGCCATTATAGCCACTTATATAAAAAAAACGAAAACGCCTCGGTCTGAATTACTGACATTTGTCATGTAAAACCTTATTAGTCAAAGGGATAGCCCAATTCAAGGAACATCAAAAGAGTATTATATTGACTCAATTTTTAATAATCCCATAAAAATGAAACAAAATAGTACAAGTATTGGCGGATTATGTATTAACAGGTCAATTATTATATCACTTATATTGATAATCACTTGATAACCAAATATCAAGAATTAGGTACGACTATAAAAACAAAGAAACTCCAAACTGGGGGAAACCTATGAAACGCCTTACCAAGAATACCCTAACTTATGCGGTATCTATAACTGCAGCTATGACGGCTGCAAGTGCATTCTCTGCGACACAAATCACAGTGGCAACCGTAAACAACGGCCACATGATTGAAATGCAAAAACTGACTCCTGAGTTTGAAAAAGCCAATCCTGACATCAAAGTAAAATGGGTCACGCTAGAAGAAGGTGTGCTCCGTCAAAACGTTACTCAAGACATTGCAAATGGCAGTGGGCTTTATGACGTAATGACAATCGGTATGTATGAAGCCCCTATCTGGGGTGAACGCGGCTGGCTACAAGCCGTAGACACAAGCGGAAACTACGATGAGAAAGACATTTTGCCATCTATTCGTGGTGGTCTATCTTATGAAGGAACTATGTATGCTGCGCCCTTCTATGGCGAAAGCTCTATGGTTATGTACCGTAAGGACCTTGTTAAAGCAGCTGGAATGGAAATCAATGATCGTGATAGCTGGGAACATATTCGCGATGTCGCCGCTGCAGTCAATAATCCAGAAAAAGGCATTTACGGCATTTGCTTACGTGGTAAAGCTGGCTGGGGGGACAACATGGCATTCATGACTGCCATGGCAAACTCCTTCGGTGCGCGTTGGTTTGATGAGAACTGGAAACCTCAACTAGAAACAAGTGAATGGAAAAATGCGGTTAGTTTCTACGTTGATTTGCTAACAAAATACGGCCCTCCAGGTTCAAGCAGCAACAGCTTTAACGAAAACTTAGCATTATTCAACGAAGGCAAGTGTGGCATGTGGATTGATGCCACTATCGCGGCATCTTTCGTGACCGATCCTAAGCAAAGTAAAGTGGCGGACAAAGTTGGTTTTGCACAATCCCCTTACGCTGTTACCGAAAAAGGAGCTAACTGGCTATGGGCATGGGCTCTTGGCATTCCAGCAGCCACAAAAAATGCTGAAGCAGCACAGAAATTTGTGCGCTGGGCAACTTCTAAGGAATACATTCAGCTCGTGGGTCAAAAGAATGGCTGGGCTGCGGTACCAACAGGGACAAGAACCAGTACCTATGAAAACCCTAAGTTCCAAAAAGCCGCCGTCTTTGCTGACGCAGAACTAAAAGCCATCAATTCTGCCGATCCAACTGACAGTACGCTAAAACCGTCTCCTTATGTGGGCGTTCAGTTTGCAGCGATTCCGGAGTTCCAAGCAATTGGTACTACTACAGGACAAATGATCTCCGGAGCGTTATCAGGTTCTATGTCAGTGGATCAAGCATTGAAATCTGCAAACACCTCTGCCGATCGTCAAATGCGTCAAGCAGGTTACTACTAACCGACTTTAAGCTCGACAAAGAAATAGGGCCAAAAAGCCCTATTTCTTACTTTTGATACGTTCTATTTAAGAACAAGCACCCTGCTTATAATAAGAGAAACTCAACATGAAGCGCTCAATCACTCGCTTATTAATGGCGCCATCAGTCATCATGCTTTTGGTTTGGATGATCATACCGTTATCCATGACCATTTACTTTTCAACCATTCGCTACAACTTATTGTACCCAGGTCAAAACAACTTTGTCGGTTTGATGAACTTTGAGTTCTTTATTACCGACCCCGGCTTTGTTCCTGCGGTATCAAACACATTAATTTTGCTGCTTTCCGTTTTAATCATCACAGTGGTTTTAGGTGTCATGCTGTCCGCTTTGATTGATAAGCCATTTTTTGGACAAGGCATTGTACGCGTCTTATTAATATCGCCTTTCTTCATCATGCCAACCGTCAATGCATTGATTTGGAAAAACATGATGATGAATCCCGTCTATGGCATTTTCGCTTGGATCTCGGAATCACTCGGTTTTGAACCCATAGATTGGCTCTCTAGTTATCCATTGGTATCCGTCATTATCATGGTCAGCTGGCAATGGCTGCCATTTGCTATTTTAGTGTTTGTTACCGCACTTCAGTCCCAAGATACTGAACAAAAAGAAGCGGCTCAGATGGATGGCGCGACTGGCTGGCATATCTTCCGCTACCTAACCATTCCACACCTTGCCCGCCCGATTGCGGTAGTTGTCATGATCGAAACCATCTTTTTGTTGGCTGTTTTTGCTGAGATTTTCGTCTCCACTGGTGGCGGCCCAGGTTACGACAGTACCAACCTGGCGTATTTAATTTACAACCAAGCTCTTCTTCAATATGACGTTGGTGTGGCCTCTGCTGGTGGTTTGTTTGCCGTGTTGCTTGCCAATATCGTAGCCATTTTCTTAATTCGTGCCGTTGGCAAAAACTTAACGGTGTGAGGTAAATACAATGACGCTTAATCAACAACGCAAACTAAAAACCATTCTGACAGGCTTATTCGCTTGGTCGGTCGCATTGGTGTTATTTTTCCCAATTTTTTGGATGTTTATCACTTCATTCAAAACCGAATTACAGGCGATATCCGTACCACCGTCGCTGTTCTTCGAACCCACATTGGATAACTTTCGAATCGTTCAAGAGCGCAGTGATTACATTCACCACGCTTGGAATTCCGTGGTTACCTCGTTCGGTTCAACCATCATCGCGCTGATTATTGCCATCCCGGCGGCTTACTCTATGGCGTTTTTCCCCGGCAAGCGTACGAAAGACATTTTGCTTTGGATGCTTTCTACCAAAATGCTACCAGCTGTAGGTGTTCTGGTGCCTATTTACATACTTTGCCGAAACTATGGTTTATTGGATTCAAAAACGGCTCTCGTGATCATTTTCACCCTGATGAACTTGCCTATTATCGTTTGGATGCTGTTCTCTTACTTCAAAGATCTACCAAAAGAGATTCTAGAAGCCGCACGCATGGACGGCGCCACACCTTGGGATGAGGTTGTCAAAGTCGTATTGCCTCTTTCAGTTGGTGCTATTTCCTCTACAGCGCTTTTGTCCATTGTACTTTGCTGGAACGAAGCATTTTGGTCTCTCAACTTAACAGCCTCTGATGCCGCGCCATTAACCGCGATGATTGCCTCTTATTCGAGCCCTGAAGGCTTGTTCTGGGCGAAGTTGTCTGCGGCCTCCACACTTGCTTGCGCCCCCATCGTCATTTTCGGTTGGTTCTGTCAGAAACAATTAGTCCAAGGCCTTACGTTCGGCGCCGTAAAATAATTATTAGGAAGCTTTTTATGTCTTACTTAACGATCACAGATCTACAAAAACATTATGAGAATTACCATGCACTGCGCGGCATTAATCTCTCCATTAGTGAAGGCGAATTCGTCGTCTTTGTTGGGCCTTCTGGCTGTGGTAAATCTACTTTACTGCGAACTATAGCAGGCTTGGAATCCAGCACGGGCGGTAGTATAGAGCTAGATGGCAGAGACATTACCGAAGTGGCTTCATCAAAACGCGACCTTGCCATGGTGTTCCAGTCTTATGCCTTGTACCCACACATGACGGTAGCAGACAACCTGTCCTTTGCCTTGCGTCTTGCTAAGGTATCTGACGCTGAAATCAAAGAAAAAGTCCGTTCGGTATCGGCTTCTTTGCAACTTGATGCCTTGCTGGAGCGAAAACCGAAAGAGCTATCAGGTGGCCAACGCCAACGGGTTGCCATTGGCCGCGCTATTGTTCGCCAACCAAAAGTTTTTTTGTTTGACGAGCCGTTATCCAACCTCGATGCCGCCCTTCGTGTACAAATGCGTTTGGAACTGGCTCGCTTACATAAAAAACTTGGCACCACCATGATTTATGTAACCCATGACCAAGTCGAGGCGATGACCTTGGCTGACCGCGTCGTTATTCTTAACGCAGGCCAGATAGAACAAGTCGGCACGCCATTAGAACTTTATCGCCAACCGAACAGCCGCTTTGTTGCGGAATTCATTGGTACGCCCAAAATGAACCTCATCCCTGCTAATAGAATCCTACGCAATGAAGACACGCTATCAATCGATATATTAGGACAGCAAATATCTTTCCCCGCTAACCGTTTGAAAGGACCATTGCCAGATTCGGTTGTCATTGGCATTCGTCCGGAACACATGTCCTTGGTAGAAACGGACGGAGATTTAACTGGACGCATTGAATTGGTTGAACATCTTGGTTCAGAAGCTTATGCCCATCTTCAGTTGTCCAGTGACCAAACTATTATCATCAAAGCACCGGCTCGAACTGAGCTAAAAGACGGTCAAGAAGTTTGCATCAAAATTGACACTTCAGAACTCATATTGTTTAACGAAAACGACCGTGTCATCTCTGTTATTCCAGAGGAAGCGTAATATGACTAATTACTTACAAGCCTCCTACAATATGGAGCAGCTTTGCACGCAAAACTACGCCAAAGACACGATTAAAGCGGGCATAGTGCACTTAGGAGTTGGTGCTTTTCACCGTGCTCATCAAGCTGTGTACATTGATCGTCTGTTAGCTCATGATTCTCAGCAAAACTGGGGGATTATTGGCGTCAATATTCGCCCACAAGACAGCCAAGTTTTCGATCGCTTTATCAAGCAAAAAGGCGAATACGTCTTAAAAACCATGGCGGCAGATGGCACCACAAATTACGAACACATTCGCTCTATTGTTCAGCAAATTGACGGAGCACAGAATCCCAAAGAAGTCGATGAGGCTCTCGCTGATGCGAAGGTGCAACTTGTCACCTCAACCGTCACCGAAGGTGGTTACTATCTGGACGAAAACCGCTGCTTGATGCTAGAGCACCCAGCAATAAAAGCAGACCTAGAAGGAGGTAGAAACACTCTTTATGCTTTTTTATATGCGGGATTAAAACTGCGTAACGAAACATCGAAAGCCAAAATAACCCTATTGTGCTGCGATAACCTTCGTCATAACGGTGACTTGCTAAAGGCTGGCTTGATGCAATTTTTAGAAGCGAAAAATGACCATGCTTTAGCTTCTTGGGTGGCCGTAAATGTGTCTTTCCCATGCTCTATGGTGGATCGCATAACCCCAAAACCAAGCCAGCAACATGTCGATGACGTGCGTGCCCGCTTTGGTGTTGATGATGATATGACTGTCATGGGTGAAGACTTTATTCAATGGGTGGTGGAAGACAATTTTGCAGGCGAAAAGCCCGCTCTTGATTTAGTTGGCGTTCAGTTCGTTGATAGGGTCGACCCATTTGAAGAAGCGAAGATTCGTATTCTTAATGCAGGCCACACCTGCGTCACCTATCAAGCAGCATTAAAGGGTCTCACCTATTTTGATGAAGCCATGCGAGACGATGAATTAAGGCAGTATTTTACAGACTTTATCCTGCAAGACTCGATTCCAGCTATTGGCGACTCGGTAGTGGATCTGCCAGCTTACTTCAACATTATTGCGCAGCGTTTTAGCAACGCCAATATTGGCGATACGGTAGAACGTATATGTACAGACGGTTATGCTAAATTTCCAATTTTCGTCTTCCCAACACTGGAAGGCGTTTATCGCAAAGGCGGCACACCGACAAAAACCATTCAAGGCATTGCGAGCTGGTTTACCTTCATACAATTGTCGAACCAAGGCAAAGTAGCCACGCCATATCATGAACCGAACAAAGCCTCATTGGCAGCGTTTAGTAATGATGCAAAAGGTATTCAGGCTTTTGTCACAGACCGCTTTTTATGGGGTAGCATACCGACAGAATTCCCAGATTTTGTTGCACAGCTTACACAAGCTATTCAGACAAATATGGAAAAGTATGCTTAGATAAAGGTATCTCTAACTCAAGAAATTACTGGCATTCTATTGTATTTAATACCTTAATTTCTTGAGTATATTTTTTATAGAAGAATAAGAACATAAAGCAGCTACGATGCAGAAACATCATTATTTTTTGCTGCTTGAGCGAGAATATTATGCCCAACACCGCCAAACGCATCACCCCAGAATATGAAATCGTTCAAGATAACGAAACCATTCGCTACCTCGAACATGGGCATCCGAGTGACCTTATTCGTTGGCACGCCCATGATGATTATGAGCTGCATTTTATCGTTGCGACCTCGGGTAAAGTATTTGTTGGAGACTACATTGGGAATTATTCTCCAGGCCAACTCATTCTGACAGGTCCCAGACTTCCTCATAATTGGATTTGCCAAAACGATCAACAAGTCGTAGAGCGCAGAGACATGGTTATTCGCTTCGACCATGAGTCTTTTTCCAATGGCATGAAAATTATCCCCGAACTTGCTGAAGTGCTACCTATGCTAGCTAGGGCAAAATCTGGCATCGAGTTTTTCGATTTAGATCATAAATATTTAGAAGAAGTGTTCCAAAATGTGAGGGACTCAAGTGGCTTATCAAGACTAATAGTCGCATTGCCTTTATTACAAAAGCTCGCACAAAGCCGAAGTTACCGCTTACTTTCCACAGTACAAATCGACCTAAAATCCAACGAAACACTGCAACGAAAAATCAATACGGTTGTCGATTATGTCTCTCAAAATTACAGCCAAGATATCACGCTTTCTAGCGTAGCCAGTTTAATTGGTATGTCCGATAGCCACTTCTCTCGCTTCTTTAAAAAGGCAACAGGGAATCGTTTTATTGAATTTGTCAATCGCGTTAGAGTCAGCCGTGCTTGCAGTTTATTAACCGAAACCGATCAACAAATTGCCACTATTTGCTTCCAAGTCGGATTCAACAATGTCGCTAACTTTAACCGCCGTTTTCATGAGTTAAAAGGCGTTACTCCAAGGGATTTTCGCTCTCAAAGCAATATCCACATTGAAGGTGTCGTACCCGCTTCATGACCATGAAAAATAACAAGAACACATAAAAAAACGCCGCGGCACAATATTTGTTAAGCGGCGTTTCTCTTACTAAGCAACAACGAATATCAGGAGAGCAAAGAGGCCAACTTTTCATTAAACCCTTTTGTGGATTGGTAAAAGGCTTTATATAAGTCGTATTTGTCTTGATAGTATCGCCCGATAGTCGAATCAGGCTCATTCACTTCTAATATTTCAGGCATAGTACAATATTCTGTAATCAATAACTCGATGTCTTTCCCCTGACTGTGTTGTTCTCCTAACAAAGCCAAGCGCGCCGCCCCCAAACCAGGACCAACATCGCCACCGTCACGGTAAATAAGACGTTTGTTTAATACATTGGCAATAATTTGACGCCACATGGCAGAACGCGCGCCACCACCAATAAGTGATAATTCATCCACAAAGCTACCTGCGCTTTCCAAAGCATTTTGGCAATCTAATAAAGAGAATGCCACACCTTCCAAAATTGCTAAGGTCATCGCCTCGGTATTCGTCGTATTGGTTAGACCGACAAACTGCCCGTTCGCTAGAGGATCATTATGCGGCGTTCGTTCACCGCTAAGATAAGGTAAAAACAACACATTAGTACGCTGTATATCACTGTCTTCCAACGCATCTAATAACTCAGCTACGGATTTATCCACCAGCTTAGCAAACCAAGCAAGAGAATTTGCAGCACTGAGAGTGACCCCCATTTGATGCCAACGATTAGGCAAAGCATGACAAAACGCATGTACCGTATTGTCTGGATTGGCTTTATGGGATTCGCTTACTGTGAAATAAACACCAGAAGTCCCCAAAGAGATAAAACCTTGGCCTGGGTTCGTTATCCCCATACCAACCGCACCAGCAGCATTATCGCCCGCTCCGGCAACAATAGGTAATTGGGTCAGCTCGAGTTCTTGCGCTATTGGCTCAGCTAAAAGTCCAACAAGATCACAACCTTCATACACTTTTGGCATGTTGGCTTGTGATAAACCTGTTGCCGCTAATAAAGCATCGTCCCATTGCCTTGTTTCAGGATTTAACCAAAGCGTACCAGCAGCATCAGAACAGTCCGATGACATAACCCCCGTCAATCGATAAGCCAAGTAGTCTTTAGGAAGTAGAACGAATGCCAACTTTGCGAAGATGTCGGGCTCATTCTCCTGCACCCAACGTATTTTAGGAGCAGTAAAGCCAGGCATAGCAAGGTTGCCAGAGCGCTCTTTTAATTCTGGAAATTGTGTCATTAGAGCTTCGCACTGAGCCTGACTTCGACCATCATTCCATAAGATACAAGGTCGTAGAATGTTACCTTGAGCATCAAGTAAAGTAGCGCCATGCATCTGTCCAGAAAGGCCAATTGCTTTTAATTTACTTAGGTCTAGGCGCTGTTGTAATTGCCGAATCACCTCGACGCAAGCTTGCCACCATGACTCGGGGTCTTGCTCCGACCAGAGCGTTTGAGGCGAGTTAACAACCAAAGAAGCCGACTCTTGCGCTAGCACGTTTCCATCAGCACCAATAACAACCCCTTTCAACCCAGAGGTTCCAAGATCCAGACCTAAATACATTTCATTACTCATCTTATCAAGAAATAGTGGTTTATTTTGTTCTTTTATCTGGCAAGCATTAACCAAAAAACTCATACATCTTCATACTCGAAATATTGGGAAGGATAGTCAATAAAATTCGGCAAACTGGCCTCTTTAGTACAAACAAAGCATAAAAATGGTTAGTTTCGGTAAATGACAGAATCGCCAACATCTGATCAGCCTGATGGTTTTATATTGCTAGGCTCTAGTACGCTTTTTACTTTACATTGTTTAATTTGCAGAGACTGAGACAGAATAAAATTCATTCTCTTCTGTCTATTGAAAAGCAGAAAATAGGCATTACAAATAAGCTAACTTGTCAAAAACGTATTACGCTATTTTTGGTCCACCTATTTATGGAAAGTTTTATGCCCTCGCTGCAAAATATTGTTGATTCAACGCTGTTAAACCAAGACGTCATAGCAAAACAGCCTGATATTGGTGCTTTGCGTGTCTCTGGCCCAGACGCTAAAAAGTTCCTGCAAGGCCAAATAACCTGCGACATTAATGCTTTATCGGCAGATTCTGGGCTTTATGGTGCGATCTGTAATATCAAAGGTCGTATCATCACAAACTTCTACATAGTCCAGAGCAACGAAGACATCCTAATGCTGATGGCAAAGGACTTGGTCGAGAAAACCGTATTGCATTTGAAAAAGTACGCGGTCTTTTTCAAAACAGAGCTCACGAATGCACAAGACGACTTGACGGTTTATGCCAAGTTAACACCAAAAAGTTCAGGGGCAGCGCCGTTTGCGACAACCCGAGACAATGACACCATCACTTTGACTCTGAGCAATACACCACTCAACGTTGAATGGTTAATCACCCGCTCAGCTGTGGAAGAAGCAAACTCGGAACTGGCAGCTCTTAGCTTGCTCATCGCACGTCCGGTGATTACCTTAGAGCAAAGCGAAACAACGCTTCCGCAATGGCTGAATATGCAAAGCACAGGCGGCATTAGCTTTACTAAGGGCTGCTATACAGGACAAGAAATCGTTGCTCGAATGCAATACAAGGGTAAATCGAAGAAGCAACTCGCCTTAATTACGTGGCAAGGGTCATCAGAGACAACGAATGAACTTGTCGATGAGCAAGGCAAGAGCGTAGGTCAACTTTTTGCGACTTCTCAAATCAATAATACACACTACGCTCAAGTTATTTTAAACATCGAGCCAAGTGACGCTAAGCAACTGTTTTTAGGTAACGAAGAAGTAACCTTGTTACCCCTTCCATATTCGCTGGATAGCAAAAAATAGTGACAGCGCGTTAAGAGGGTCTAACGCTAAGCGTTTGACTCTCTTAACAACTCTTAAAACGGCAAACCAAACTGGGCACCGTCTTCGCTTCCTCTATGATCTATAGGCTCTAATGCCCATTCGATTGGCTTTTTATTCTGTTGTATTAAATAGTCGTTGGCCTTTGAAAAGTGACGACACCCCAAAAAGCC
The DNA here is from genome assembly GCF_005222245.1 of Marinomonas sp. FW-1. Lineage (NCBI taxonomy): Bacteria > Pseudomonadati > Pseudomonadota > Gammaproteobacteria > Oceanospirillales > Oceanospirillaceae > Marinomonas > Marinomonas sp. FW-1. Next base: position 3,143,297 of record NZ_CP025987.1, read on the forward strand.
CCGATAAGCGGACAAAGGCGATGGATGCACACTTTCTAATACGCAGTGCTTTTCTCTATCAATAGAACGGCCCTTTTTCTGTGCGTAAGATCCCCACAACATAAACACCACGCCTTGATGCTCTCGATCAATTAATTCGATAATTTTATCGGTAAAGATTTCCCAGCCTTTGTTTTGATGAGAGTTTGCCTTACTCGCCTCAACGGTTAACACACTGTTGAGCAGTAAAACCCCCTGTTCAGCCCACTGCAATAAAAAGCCATGTTGCGCTGGTGCAATACCCAAATCTGCCTCTAGCTCTTTGTACATATTCATCAAAGACGGCGGCACTTTTATTCCTGGTTTTACTGAGAAGGATAAGCCATGGGCCTGATTTTCTCCGTGGTAAGGGTCTTGACCTAAGATCACCACCTTCACTTGCTTAAATGGTGTGGCATTTAGCGCACTAAAATATTCGGTTTGGGCAGGATAAATCGTCTTTGTTTTTTGCTCTTCACTCAGAAAGGCTTGCAAGTCTTGCATGTATTCTTTTTCAAGTTCACTGGCTAAGTAATGCTGCCAATCTCCTGTTAATTCCATTATTCAATTCTCTTTTGTATTTGAAGCCAATATTAGGCATAAAACGGATTGAGCGAAGGTGTTGCTTTGAATTCGTAATAATACTTCAAAGAAATACGGTCCTTCGGGGTCACTAGATGTTTTAGTAATAACCAAGCCATTTCCCGCACGGCGTAGGCTTTTTTGTATTCAGACATTGCAGCTAAAGATTCTGATAAAGGCAAACTCACATCGTACTCAGCCATCAAAAGCATCGTTTGCCTTTCATCTAAATTATGCGACTTTGCCACCACCGCAAGATCAAATAATGGATCACCTACACCACAGTATTCCCAATCAATAATCCACAATTGCTCATTATCCATAAGAACGTTCTTAGGATTCAAATCATTGTGACAAAGGACAGAGTTAAGTAGCTGATTCGGCTGCGCCAGTTGACTAAAAACAGATTTCAGATACTCATATTCTTTCAGCAATACTGCATCTTTCTCAGCATAAGAATGGATACCACTTAAATAATGCTCAATAACCTCAAAAACAGCGTATTGATGATTCGTAATAGGCAATCCTTGGTGACTACTGGCTAATGACTTAGCAATTCGTGACACATCCTTATCTTTATGAACAACCGACCAATCAAGAGAAGGCTGAACAACAAACTGACAAGCAAAGGCACCTTTTTGGTCATTCCAAATAACGGCGGGCGACAAACCTAACGCGGCAGCACTTTTCAACGCTGCCATTTCACTAGCTCGATTAATATAAAATATATCACTATCTATAAAAGGAACTCGCAATACCAAATGAATGCTTTCTCCCCAATCGATTAAGTAGGCTTCATTAGAAAAGCCTTCTTCTAGTAATGTTGTTTTAATCTCACCGGTGGTTGGCAAAATACAAGCCAGATTTGCGAAATACTCAGATAATTCAGTCATTTTTCATCATTTTATTGCCAGAAATGTAAGTCGCTGTCAGAATGTATAACTGAACCATCCGAGTCAATAGACAACTTTGAAGCAGATCAATGAATAAACACGAAGACATTATTCGTAAAATACAAGAACGTTTAAGCACACTGAGCAAATCCGAGCGAAAAGTTGCGGAAGCGATTCTTGCCGACCCTAAAACCACCATCCACTCCAGCATTGCGAAATTGGCTGCAAGAGCCGAAGTGAGTGAACCCACCGTAAACCGTTTTTGCCGAAGCCTAATCGGTAGTGGTTTTCCGGATTTTAAGGTATCACTGGCTCAAAGTCTTGCAACAGGTACGCCATACGTTAACTTAAACGTGGAACCAGACGATGCCCCAGGCGCTGTCACTGCGAAAATTTTTGAAGCCGCGAAGAACAACTTAACGCGTGCTCAAGAAATTTTACCGGAATCACTCATCAGCAGAGCTGTCGATGTACTCGCCCAAGCCCGACGTATCGAATTTTATGGTTTAGGTGCATCCGGACCCGTTGCGAAAGATGCTCATCACAAATTCTTTCGTCTAAATATGCCGGTTGTTGCTTATACCGACATATTAGTACAACGCATGGCAGCGGCTGGCGCTCATTCAGGCGATGCGATTGTTGTCATCTCTTACACTGGTCGAACCTTACCGCTCATTGAAACAGCTCGCGTGGCTAGAGCGACTGGCGCGTCTGTGATTGGTATTACTAATCCAGATTCTCCGTTGACTGAACATTGCTCTATTGTACTTCCTATTGAAGAGACTGAGGATACAGATATTTATACGCCAATGAGTTCGCGTATTGTTTATCTAACCTTGATTGATGCCCTTGCTACTGGTGTGCTTTTAAAACGAGGCCCTGAGTTCAATGCCCACCTTAAAAAGCTCAAGCAAAGCGTTCAAGACACTCGCTTACCAAAAGTAGAAAAAAAATAATATTCTAGTAAGGCGCACTGGCTGCGCCTTATTTTTATTCGAATCCATTGACTCAACAAGGAAATCAGATTTTTTTGTAAATTTGCGAGAGCATTTTGAAAGATTATCAACCGTAAGCCACTTAGAATCCGATCGAGTCTTTAGGTATGTTAAAATGCCGTCCATTATCTTTACAGTCAGACGATTATTTTTACACCTAATATCGATGGCTATCATGATAACGATTTAGACGTTACCACTTTTCGGGACACAAATAAGTAACCCAACTTATTCAAAGCTGTTCCACACAAAACAATTCCGACTAGGGGACAATAATAATGATAGAAAGCAGCTATGCGATCAGCTTTACATTCCTAGCCTATCTGGTAGTTATGCTAGGTATTGGGCTTTACGCTTACAAACTCACTTCCAGCTCTGAAGATTATTTTCTTGGTGGACGCTCCCTAGGCCCTTGGCCGACCGCTCTTTCAGCTGGTGCTTCAGACATGAGCGGCTGGTTATTGCTTGGGGTGCCGGGCTACGCTTTTGCTTCAGGTCTAGAAGCCGTTTGGATTACAGGCGGTCTACTTGCGGGCACCTGGCTGAACTGGCTAATCTGTGCAAAACGACTAAGAACCTACAGTATCAAAGCAAACAATGCTTTAACGCTTCCAGACTTCCTATCTACTCGCTTCAATGACAAATCCAAGCTAATTCAAACAATCTCAGCTTTATTCATATTGCTGTTCTTCTTGTTCTATACAAGCTCTGGCTTAGTTGCTGGCGGTAAGTTGTTTGAAACCGTATTTGGCTTAGATTACACCTATGCAGTGGTTATCGGCACAGTATGTGTTGTGTCGTACACTCTTTTTGGTGGTTTCCTTGCGGTTGCATGGACAGATCTAGTTCAAGGCCTAATGATGAGCGCAGCCTTGGTTATCGTGCCTCTTGTAGCGCTTGACGGTGGCTGGTCAGAACTAACGGGCACACTAACAGCTAAAAACCCTGAGCTGCTAGATATTTGGACAAGTGTAAGCGGTGAACCATTAACAGCAATTGGTATTATCTCTCTTGTTGCGTGGGGACTTGGCTACTTTGGTCAGCCTCACATTCTAGCGCGCTTCAAAGCATCTCGTTCTAATAAAGACATCAAAACAGCGCGTCGCATTGCGGTTATCTGGACATTCATTTCAATGGTTGGTGCTATATTGATTGGCCTTGTTGGTATCACATTTGTTGATAACAACCTTGCTGGCACGCTAGATGATCCAGAAAAAATCTTTATGATTCTTGTTAATGCTGTCTTCCACCCTGTGGTTGCAGGTATTCTTCTTGCTGCTATTTTGGCTGCAATTATGAGTACAGCGGATTCTCAACTACTCGTATCTTCTTCTGCCTTGGCGGAAGATTTTTACAAGCAACTATTCAACAAAGAAGCGACACAAAAACAAATTGTTAACGTTGGACGTTTTGCCGTTGTCGCAATTTCCATTGTTGCTTTAGTGCTTGCATTAAATCCTGAGAGCTCGGTGCTTGGTCTAGTATCTTATGCTTGGGCTGGTTTCGGTGCGGCATTTGGCCCTGCGATTCTGCTAAGTCTATTCTGGCGTAACATGAACCGTAACGGTGCTTTAGCAGGTATTATCGTTGGTGGTGTTACGGTTGTAGTATGGAAGCAGTTAACTGGTGGTCTCTTCGACCTATACGAAATCCTTCCTGGCTTCGTATTTTCAAGCATCACAATCTTTGTCGTCAGCATTGCTACAGGTAAGCCAGAAGAGTCTGTAACAGAATCTTTTGACGAATACGAGAAAGCACTAGAAACAATGAACTAAGCAGTAAGAGCAGCCAGCTCAATAGACTTATTGCTCTAGAAGGCCCGAATCCATAATGGATTCGGGCCTTTTTTATACCCACAAGCTCCCACTTATATTAGCTAAAACACTGAGATACAAAGTCCCCTAAAGATGAGAGTTCACCAAGATTAATTAATACAAGAGAAGAAAATTTAGACAAAAAAATGGGGCTTGAAACAAGCCCCTAAACACCATTTACTAACAAATGTTAGTAGTCAGAGGAAAGGTTTAGTCATTAAACAAGCTGCAAGCGCCTTGTTCAGCACCGCTTACTAAAATGCGTTGCGCACTAAATAGTTCTCGCCCCATACCTTGATGGGAATTCGTTAAATCTTGCGAAGCCGCTTCGCGTTGATTGAGCTCTTCATCAGAAACCAGCACAGACAAAGTCCCTTCAATGGCATCCAAGCGAACCATGTCGCCATCTTGAATTTTCGCAATCAAGCCTCCCGCTAACGCTTCTGGAGTTAGGTGAATTGCCGCAGGTACTTTACCGGATGCACCAGACATACGACCGTCAGTCACTAACGCCACTCGATAACCTTGATCCTGTAAGTTACCAAGGTAAGGCGTTAATTTATGCAACTCAGGCATCCCTATCGCTTTTGGCCCTTGGAAGCGAACCACAGCCACACAGTCACGTTTTAGTTCACCGCTGGCAATGGCAGCAGCCAATTCATTTTGACTATGAAATACAGCCGCTGGAGCCTCTATAATTCGATTCTCTTCTTTCACGGCAGAAACTTTAATCACGGAGCGACCAAGATTACCTTTGAGCAACGCCAATCCGCCCTCTTTGCTGAATGGATTATCGATAGGTCGTACAACGTCCATATCCAAGCTTTCATCTGTACCATCACGCCACACTAGATTATCGCCATCTAGGAATGGTTCTTTGGTGTAATGCGTTAAACCTTTTCCGACGATAGTATTAACATCTTCATGCAACAAACCACCTTTCAGTAACTGCTTAACCAAAAATGCCATCCCACCTGCCGCATGGAAGTGGTTAATATCAGCTTGGCCATTAGGGTAGATTTTTGTCAGTGATGGCACCACTTTCGAAAGAGCAGAAAAGTCATCCCACGTTACAATAATGCCAGCAGCTCGAGCGTAAGCCACAATATGCATTGTGTGGTTAGTAGAGCCGCCCGTTGCCAACAATCCAACAATCGAATTAACAATACTGCGCTCGTCAATTATTTCGTATAAAGGACGATAATCTCGCCCAAGCGCTGTGATCTTGGTAGATAGTTGAGAAGCGTATTTAGTTAGCGCTCCTCGTAATGGATCATCAGGATTAACAAAAGAGGAACCAGGAAGCTGAAGCCCCATGATTTCGACTAATAACTGATTGGAGTTTGCCGTTCCATAAAAAGTACAAGTGCCAGCACTGTGATAAGACGCAGACTCGGCTTCGAGTAATTCTTCTCGAGTCGCCTGTCCTTGTGCGTAACGCTGACGCACTGCAGCTTTAGCTGCGTTGGTAATACCAGAACGCATTGGTCCAGCAGGAATAAATAAAGCCGGCAAATGACCAAAGCGTAAAGCTGCAATCAATAAGCCTGGAACAATCTTGTCACAAATCCCCAAATAAATAGCGGCGTCAAACATGTTATGAGAAAGCGCTATCGCAGCACCCTGCGCAATGTTGTCGCGACTAAACAAACTCAACTCCATGCCATCTTGCCCCTGGGTGACGCCGTCACACATGGCAGGCACACCACCCGCGAACTGAGCGACAGAGCCCATTTCTTTTACAGCGGAGCGGATTTGGTCTGGGTAATTCTCGTAAGGTTGGTGAGCGGACAGCATATCGTTATAAGACGATACTATGCCAATATTCGCCTCATCCATTAGAGTCAATTTTTGTTTATCCTGAGGTTCGCATGCCGCAAAGCCATGAGCCAAGTTGCCGCAGGATAACTTCCCCCTGTGTGGCCCTTGCTCTTGCGCTTTTCTCATATCTTTAAGGTATTGCTCGCGCAAGGTTTTACTACGCTCAATAATGTCGTTCGTTACCTTAGCAACAATCGGATTCATGCTTCTCTCCGTTTTTTCATTCTGTTATCTCAGCAAGCTGCCTGACTCTATATTTATGTAATATTACTACATTTTAATTTTATTTCACGCCAAAAATCCCAAAAAACACACCAAAAACATATTATTTTGTAATTTTTTTACATTCAGGATTCGAAAAAGACATTTTTTCGGCTAAAATATCCCAACATTTGTAATATACTTCTATGCAACATGATCAATGACAGTTAATTGATCGAAATATAGTCAAACTACAAGGAATTTGTTACTAATCCTTGCTTAAAAAATTACTTATGTAGTATTTTTACGTCAAAGAACATTATTGAACGCTAATTGTTCGAATTCGAACATTAGTAACTTTCGCACTATTTAGAGGTGAGTATGACAATTAAAGTAGCTATCAATGGTTATGGACGCATTGGACGCAACACGCTTAGAGCTTTGTATGAATCAGGTAAGCGTGATCAAATCCAAATTGTTGCGATCAATGATCTAGGCGACTCCAAGACCAACGCTCATTTAACAAAATACGACACTGTACATGGTCGCTTTGGTGAAGAAGTCACCTTTGATGATGAAGCACTTTACGTCAACAAAGACAAAATCCGCACTTTCTCTGAACGTAACCCTGCCGACCTTCCTTGGGCTGAACTAGGTGTTGATGTTGTTTATGAGTGTACAGGCTTTTTTACAACAAAAGAAAAAGCCAGCGCGCACATCAAAGCTGGAGCGAAGAAAGTCATTATTTCTGCACCAGGCAAAGAAGTTGATGCTACGGTTGTATTCGGCGTTAACCAAGATGTACTTACCTCAGACATGACGGTTATTTCTAACGCTTCTTGCACAACTAACTGTCTAGCTCCTGTTGCTAAACCGCTTAGCGACAAATTGGGAATCGAAAGTGGCTTGATGACGACTATTCATGCTTACACTAACGATCAGCGTTTGTCAGATGTTTATCACGAAGACCTATACCGTGCTCGTGCTGCTGCACAAAATATGATCCCAAGTAAAACGGGTGCCGCTGCTGCTGTTGGCCTTGTTGTGCCTGAACTAGTTGGTAAGTTTGATGGTATGGCCGTTCGTGTCCCTACGATCAACGTTTCCTTGGTTGATTTGACTTTCCTAGCACCACGCGAAACGACAGTAGAAGAAGTAAACAAAATTATAGAAGATGCCATCAAAGCTGACCCTATTCTTGCTCAGGTATTACATATCAATTATGAGCCACTCGTTTCTTCTGACTTTAACCACAGCACTTACACATCTAACTTTGATGCGACGCAAACACGCGTTCAAGGCAAGTTGGTTAAAATTATGGCTTGGTATGATAACGAGTGGGGCTTCTCAAACCGCATGCTCGATAATACTATCGCATTAATGGCTGCTAAATAGTCAAAATACACGAAGGCTGCTGACGCAGCCTTCGTCGTCTCTTATACTTCACTTCACGCTTTCTAATCTTTGGTACTTAACATGACTCGTAGAACTAAAATTGTTGCCACTTTAGGCCCAGCTTCCAGCTCACCAGAAATGATCGAAAAACTGATTCTGGCTGGAGCAAATGTCTTTCGCTTGAATTTTTCCCATGGTCAACCAGAAGATCACATTAATCGCGCTGAAGTAGTTCGTGAAATGGCGAAGAAAAACAACCGTCATGTTGCGATACTTGGTGACTTACAAGGCCCAAAAATCCGTATTGCTCGCTTCAAAAACACCAAAATTGAGCTAGAAGACGGAGCCACTTTTATCCTTGATGTAGGCTTTGACAAAAACAATGGTGACGAAACTCGAGTTGGTATTGATTACCCTCAATTAGCAAAAGACTCTCAACCAGGTAATATTTTGCTTCTTGATGATGGACGAGTAGTCCTTGAAGTGTTGGAAGTGAAAGGCCAAGAAGTCATTACTAAAGTCATCGTTGGCGGCGCTCTGTCGAATAACAAAGGCATCAACCGTCAAGGTGGTGGCCTGTCTGCAGCAGCCCTTACCGATAAAGATCGCGAAGACATTAAAACAGCAGCAGCATTAAAAGCTGACTACCTAGCCGTTTCATTCCCTCGTTCTGCAGAAGACCTTCACGAAGCCCGTGCACTTGCAGAGGCTGCCGGTCTGAAAGCAGGCATTGTATCTAAAGTAGAACGTGCTGAAGCCGTTGCTGACAACGAAACATTGGACTCTATTATTCTAGCCTCTGATGCCGTTATGGTTGCTCGTGGCGATCTAGGTGTGGAAATTGGCGATGCCGAATTGATTGGTGTACAGAAACACATGATCAAGCGCTGCCGTCAATTGAACCGCCCTGTTATCACCGCGACACAAATGATGGAAACCATGATTACCAGTGCAATGCCAACTCGTGCTGAAGTGTTTGACGTTGCGAACGCTGTACTAGATGGTACAGACGCCGTAATGCTTTCTGCTGAAACAGCGGCTGGTGCGTACCCAGAAGAAGTCATCAAAACCATGAACCGCGTTTGCTTAGGTGCTGAAAAACAACCAGCAATCAACCGTTCTAAACACCGCATTGATGTTACTTTTACGAGTATCGATGAAACAATCGCCATGTCAGCTATGTACGCGGCTAACCATTTGGAAGGCGTAAAAGCGATCATCAGTTTGACTGAATCTGGCACAACACCACTTCTCATGTCTCGCATCAGTTCTGGTCTGCCAATCTACGCATTGTCTCCAAACCAAGCGACGCTTAATAAAGTAAACCTTTATCGCGGCGTAACTCCTGTGGCTTTTTCTTCACAAGAGTATAACGTAGACACTATCATTACAGGCTTGGTTGACCATGTTAAATCACTCGGTTTAATCAAAGATGGTGACCTTGTCATAGTGACAAAAGGTGATCACCTAGTAAGCTATGGCACAACTAATATGATGAAAGTCGTGAAAGTTGGCGCTGCTGAGGAATAATCCACAGTGAAAAACAATACACTGCAACAAAAAACCATCATGACACCAGAGCGTAAAAACGTCGCTCTGGTTGCTCATGATAATATGAAGCCTGCTCTTATCGAATGGGCTGAAAAGCATAAAGAAAGGCTAATCAAGCATAATTTGATGGCAACAGGAACAACTGGAAATTTAATGCAGAAGCAATTAAACGTTCCAGTAAAGTCCCTAATTAGTGGCCCCTTGGGTGGAGACCAACAACTTGGCGGTCTCATTGCCGAAGGCAAAATTGATGTGTTGATTTTTTTCTGGGATCCTTTTGAGCCTATGCCTCATGATCCAGATATTAAGGCCCTGCTTCGAGTTGCAGCAGTGTGGAACATCCCGATTGCATGCAGTGTTTCTTCTGCAAACTTTCTGGTTTCTTCTCCATTATTTGAATCCGAGTTTGAACGGCAAATTCCAGATTACGATAAATACCTCCAAGAGCGACTTTAGTCGCTCTTTTCTTTTCCATTCATTATCTTTCCACTTAAGCACTTATCCTCCCTCAAAGCTCGCGGTTTACTTCAAAATCGGCTATATTAGCCGCCAATTATTATCTGATATAGATGCTCTAGGCCTCATGCTATGTTCGATAAGTTTACTGACCGAATTCAACGCTTTAACTCCCTCAGCACCACGTTGGATTCCTCGATAGGAGAAAAATTTTGCAAGCAGAAGTTGCTCTAATAATGGGTTCTAAAAGTGATTGGGCTACCATGGAAGGTGCGGCTGAAATAATGGACGCTCTTGGTGTTAGCTATCACGTTGAAGTTGTTTCCGCTCATAGAACCCCTGTAAAACTTGCGGAGTTTGCCGAAAGTGCCGTAGAAAAAGGCTTCAAAGTTATTATTGGTGGTGCTGGTGGCGCTGCTCATTTACCAGGTATGGTTGCCGCTCACACTCGATTGCCAGTTCTAGGTGTGCCTGTTCAAAGCAAAGCACTCAATGGTATGGATAGCTTATTATCTATCGCGCAAATGCCAAAAGGTGTCGCCGTAGGTACACTAGCTATTGGCACAGCTGGCGCTTTTAATGCTGGTCTATTAGCGTGTCAAATCCTTGCTATCACCAACCCCGAACTAGCTAAGAAGATTGAAGAGTTCAGAATAAACCAGACTGAAACCGTCTTAGCCAACCCAGATCCAAGAGAGGCCTAATTTATGTCAGTTCTATGGGTATTGGGTGCTGGTCAGTTAGGCGCTATGTTAAAACAAGCTGGAACACCTCTCGGCCTCGATGTTCGTCCAGTCGATATCGAATCAACTGAAACGCTAAATCTATCACCAGCAGATATTGTCACAGCAGAAAGAGAAGAATGGCCAGAAACTGTGGCAACAAAGCAACTTGCTACTCACAGCAACTTTGTCAATTTAGCGACGTTCCCACAACTAGCAGATCGCCTAACACAAAAGCAGTGGTTAGATCGTCTCGACCTAGCTACAGCACCATGGTTCCCTGTTGAATCAGATTCAACCGCTGCTTTTGCTTATGAAACATTAGGCGAACGCGTCCTTATGAAACAACGCCGCGGTGGCTATGATGGTAAAGGGCAATATTGGTTAAAACAGTCTGACGCGACTGAAATCCCTGAAGATTGGAAAGGCCGTGCTATTGCTGAGCAAGCAATCAATTTTAACGAGGAAGTTTCTTTAGTCGGTGTTAGAGGCAAAGACGGTGAAACACATTTTTACCCTCTTACTCTAAACCTACACATTAACGGCATTCTGTACGCCTCAATATCGCCATTAGAGCGCCTGAAGCCTCTACAGGGCAAAGCTGAAGCTATGCTTAGTAAACTGATGGGCGCGCTAGACTATGTCGGTGTAATGGCTATGGAGTGCTTCCGCGTAGGTGATGAGCTACTCATTAACGAGCTTGCCCCACGAGTTCATAATAGTGGCCACTGGACGCAAGCAGGCTCAAGCGTCTGTCAGTTCGAAAATCATGTGAGAGCTGTAACAGGCTTACCACTGGCACCAGCTGAAGTGAAAAACCAAAGCATGATGGTCAACCTCATCGGCGTAGACCTTGACTATCAATGGCTCAACATTAAAGACTTAGAGCTATATTGGTATAAGAAAGAAGTACGACCTGGAAGAAAAGTTGGTCACCTCAACTTTTGTTCTGGCGACCCAGAAGTACTACAAGCAGCCCTCAATCAATTGAATATACCTGCCCCTTACCCTGAAGCACTAACTTGGCTATCTGAGAATCTACCTCAAAAATAGCCATTTACCATAAAGCAGCCCATCAATGCCGCTATCAATTATGATAGGCGGCATTTATTTATCCCTCAGAATCAAAACCTTCTATACTTTCAAAAAACAAAAGTGCAAATAAATGCATAAAAAAATGCAAAAACAAAGCTTTTAAGCTTGTTTAGTTTACAAAACCCCTTATTCTTGTTGATCAAGCTAAAAACGGCTTAGCAAATATAAAAATAGCAGCACATATTTATAGATGCTGATTAAGGAACTTTGAATGAGTCATATTGAACTAGACAGTTATGATTGGCGATTGCTACGAGCACTGCAAACAAACGCAAGATTAAGTAATGTTGCCTTGTCCGAACAAGTAAATTTATCACCGTCACAATGCTCTCGGCGCTTACAGAGACTTGAACAAAACAATCTAATAGAAGCTTACTTTACTCAATTAAATGCCAGTGAGCTTGGTTATCAAATAACCGCCTTTGTCAGTATCACCCTCGATAAGAGAGTAAAGAACTCTGATAAAGAATTTAAACAAGCAATTGAAGCAATTCCCGAAATATTAGAATGCTATTCTGTCAGCGGTGATGCTGATTACTGGCTGAGAGTCATAAGTGAAAACCTTCCATCGCTTTCCTCTTTTTTAAGCGAGTCACTTTCGAGTCTAACCTGCGTTCGAGATCTTACCTCAACAGTCGTATTGAATCGTGTAAAGCACGCCCCCTCTATCCCTTTACCAAATTAACAATGAAGGGCTTAAAGCGACAGGAAGCAAGCAACAAACTAATGGCGCTTTAAGCCTCTGGTAAACAACGAATCACCATAATAGCACCAGCTAAAGTTATAAATGAAAATATCAAAACCAGAGTTTCCAGAGAAACAACATAAGACAATAAGCTGATACTGCTCATAGCTAGCAAAACAATACCAATCAATGTATTACTAACGGATACATAACTGGTGCGCAGATTGCCCTCTCCCAAATTAACTAAATACGTCTTACGCCCAATCCGAATCCCCTGATGAGCGATGCTAAGAACAAAATACAACAGAGGTAACAACCAACTACCTGAGAGCATTTCTACCTCAAAACGAACACTGAGAAACAACCCCACCCCAGAAAAAACACTCAATAATGAAGATAGCACCATCACCTGACGGCTAGAGTAATCGGAAAACAACCCCCAAAATGGAGATGACAGCAAAGAAGCCAAACCACTAACCAGTATAAATAGTCCTAGGGTTAAAACGGAATTCTGGGCGTCATTTTGAGCAATTAGAACGTAGTAAGGGGCACTCAAAGCAGCGCATAGAAATAAAGATCGAGCGATAACAAATGAACGAAATGGCCGATCTGTACGCAGTAATGCAAACTCTCTAAAGATGTCCAGTAAACTCGAACCAGCCCCTTTAACGTCACTAAGAGGTTCTCGCACGAATGAATATATTAAAGCAGCAATCAACCAAATCAATGTCGCAGCAACAATCCCCCAAACGTAGACATCAGTATTTTTATGAAAACTGTCAAAGCCAAACAATATAGTGAGAGCTATGATAATCGTGATGAATCCAGCAGCGCTTGCAGACCAACCGCTCACACTACCTCGTTTATTCTTGACTACCGTCTTGCCTAAAACATCTTTAGAGGCGACGGAGTTCAAACCTCTTGCCACACTAAATACAACTAAAGCACTAATAATAGCCCAACCAGCAGATTCACCTTCAAGTGTTACAGCCGCAAAACCGATCAATACGACACACAAAGATTGAATAACACTTCCAAGCACCCACACCCACTTTCTGACTTTTATTTTGTACATAAAGTGAGCAATAATAACCTGTGGTAACAAAGACCCAGACTCACGAATCGGTACAAGCCAACCTAATAAAAACAAAGGTGCACCTACGCTTTGTAGAAGCCAAGGAAGAGTCACTTTAGGGTTAATCAAAACATCCCCTAAATTAATTAAAAAATTCGATATGACTAACTTAAATACATTCGCCTTATCAACTTTCTTCTGTGCTTCTTTATCTGACATAAAGGTACTCTGAGGTTGTTAATATCTTTGTTGGCGCTATTTTAAACGAAAAAAAGCCCTGACAGCATAAATAACTCTCAAAGCCTCTTTGATATACGCATGACACCTACGACCACGTCGTTTAAAAAATATGGAAAAGCTATTCTGATAGATGACACAAGGCGAGCTCTTTTAATATACCGCACTGACGCACCGAAGGATAAGACAAGCACAAGCTGGGTATACCATTGCTGCGTAGCGCATGGCTTAGGCAAATCAGGTAAACGACTTAATACACGATACGATCAGGCGTACTCTTTTGATGACGCGCCCAGATAGACAAATAAGTCGTTCTCTTTTGATGACCCGCGCAGATGCGTCGAAGAATGAGACAGGCGCTAGCGGGGCACAAAAGAGTAAGCCACTGCTGCAAGAGCAAGGCAACTGTTGCAGCAAGCCATTACAGCTTAGCTTGTTGATTCCTCGTAACGAAAAAACCTGACTTTGGAGCACGATACGACGACCACAATGATCTGAAGCGGTGCTTCATCCCCTTCGGGCATCCTGCGGATGTCTTCCACTAGCACCTTCGGTGCATCGTGTAATCACATGTATCCAAAAGTAGTAAAGAGATAGATGACGATATTCCAAAACGAAAAAACCCCGCCCTGCTTCGCAGGACGAGGTTCTTTTCATTTTAAAGCTTGACGACGACCTACTCTCACATGGGATCTCCCACACTACCATCGGCGATGGCGCTTTTCACTTCTGAGTTCGGGATGGGATCAGGTGGTTCAACGCCTCTATGATCGTCAAGCAATTCGTTTTGCGTTTTGTTCTGGCTGGACTTTTTTCGTCTCACCACAACACGCGAATACATGCTTGGATCTTTAACAATTCATTTTGAAATAGGGATAACCAAGTATCAAACCGATGCTCATCATTGCTGATGCTTAATCGTAATCTGTGTCTTTTGTGTCTCTAAAACCACTTTGGTGTTATATGGTCAAGCCTCACGAGCAATTAGTATTGGTTAGCTCAATGCCTCACAGCACTTACACACCCAACCTATCAACGTCCTAGTCTCGAACGGCTCTTTAGGGGACTTAGGTCCCAGTGAGATCTTATCTTAAGGGAGGCTTCCCGCTTAGATGCTTTCAGCGGTTATCCCGTCCGAACATAGCTACCCGGCAATGCCACTGGCGTGACAACCGGAACACCAGAGGTTCGTCCACTCCGGTCCTCTCGTACTAGGAGCAGCTCCTCTCAAATCTCAAACGTCCACGGCAGATAGGGACCGAACTGTCTCACGACGTTCTAAACCCAGCTCGCGTACCACTTTAAATGGCGAACAGCCATACCCTTGGGACCGGCTTCAGCCCCAGGATGTGATGAGCCGACATCGAGGTGCCAAACACCGCCGTCGATGTGAACTCTTGGGCGGTATCAGCCTGTTATCCCCGGAGTACCTTTTATCCGTTGAGCGATGGCCCTTCCATACAGAACCACCGGATCACTAAGACCTACTTTCGTACCTGCTCGACGTGTCTGTCTCGCAGTTAAGCGTGCTTTTGCCTTTACACTCTATGCATGATTTCCGACCATGCTGAGCACACCTTCGTGCTCCTCCGTTACTCTTTGGGAGGAGACCGCCCCAGTCAAACTACCCACCACACAGTGTCCTCGATCCGGATTACGGACCTGAGTTAGAACCTCAAACATACCAGGGTGGTATTTCAAGAGTGGCTCCACGGTAACTGGCGTCACCGCTTCAAAGCCTCCCACCTATCCTACACAAGTAGGTTCAAAGTTCACTGTGAAGCTATAGTAAAGGTTCACGGGGTCTTTCCGTCTAGCCGCGGATACACAGCATCTTCACTGCGATTTCAATTTCACTGAGTCTCGGGTGGAGACAGTGTGGCCATCGTTACGCCATTCGTGCAGGTCGGAACTTACCCGACAAGGAATTTCGCTACCTTAGGACCGTTATAGTTACGGCCGCCGTTTACTTGGGCTTCGATCAAGAGCTTCGCTTGCGCTAACCCCATCAATTAACCTTCAAGCACCGGGCAGGCGTCACACCCTATACGTCCACTTTCGTGTTTGCAGAGTGCTGTGTTTTTAATAAACAGTCGCAGCCACCTGGTATCTTCGACCGACTAGTGCTTACGGAGCAAGTCCTTCACACCGGCCGGCGTACCTTCTCCCGAAGTTACGGTACCATTTTGCCTAGTTCCTTCACCCGAGTTCTCTCAAGCGCCTTGGTATTCTCTACCTGACCACCTGTGTCGGTTTGGGGTACGGTTCCTGCATATCTGAAGCTTAGAAGTTTTTCCTGGAAGCATGGCATCAACCACTTCGCCCAAAAGAGGGCTCGTCATCAGTTCTCGGTCTTAAAAGGGCCCGGATTTGCCTAAGCCCTAAACCTACCGCCTTAAACACAGACAACCATCGCTGTGCTGGCCTAGCCTTCTCCGTCTCTCCATCGCAATATGCACGAGTACAGGAATATTAACCTGTTTCCCATCGACTACGCATTTCTGCCTCGCCTTAGGGGCCGACTCACCCTGCCCTGATTAACATGGGACAGGAAACCTTGGTCTTCCGGCGGGGGAGTTTTTCACTCCCCTTATCGTTACTCATGTCAACATTCGCACTTCTGATACCTCCAGCCTGCCTTACAGCTTGACCTTCAACGGCTTACAGAACGCTCCTCTACCATGCCTAGTAAACTAAGCATCCGTAGCTTCGGTGTACAGTTTGAGCCCCGTTATATCTTCCGCGCAGGCCGACTCGACTAGTGAGCTATTACGCTTTCTTTAAAGGATGGCTGCTTCTAAGCCAACCTCCTAGCTGTCTAAGCCTTCCCACATCGTTTCCCACTTAACTGTAACTTTGGGACCTTAGCTGACGGTCTGGGTTGTTTCCCTTTCCACGACGGACGTTAGCACCCGCCGTGTGTCTCCCGTAATTGCACTCATTGGTATTCGGAGTTTGCATGGGGTTGGTAAGTCGGGATGACCCCCTAGCCCAAACAGTGCTCTACCCCCAATGGTGAGATACGAGGCGCTACCTAAATAGCTTTCGAGGAGAACCAGCTATCTCCGAGCTTGATTAGCCTTTCACTCCTATCCACAAGTCATCCCCAGCCTTTTCAACGGATGTGGGTTCGGTCCTCCAGTTGATGTTACTCAACCTTCAAC